>NZ_PGFT01000002.1:0-50920 GCF_029872915.1 Psychrobacter pocilloporae | reverse complement strand
TGTGTAATGTCAACAACATCGGTCACGCGTGGTTTGCCTTCAGTTTAAAGTGCCTGTCTTGTCAAAAGCGACTGTCTTCACTTGGCCGATGGTTTCTAAAGCACTACCGCCCTTGATCAGCAAGCCGCGGCGCGCACCGACCGCTAGACCAGAGGCGATAGCAGCTGGTGTTGAGAGCACAAGAGCACAAGGACAAGCGATCAATAATAAGGCTAGACCTCGATATAACCAAGTTGACCAATCTCCGCCCATGGTTAACGGTGGGACGATGATAATTAGGGCGGCAATAGCCATCACAGCCGGTGTATAGTAACGACTGAATTTCTCAATAAAACGGGCAGTGGGTGCTTTGGAAGCTTGCGCTTGCTCTACCAAATCAATAATGCGCGAAATAGTGTTATCGGCGGCTGTCTTTTCTACGCGCACTTGGAGCACACCATCGATGTTAATTGACCCTGCAAATACATTGTCACCCATCGTCTTGGCAACAGGAACAGACTCTCCCGTCACGGGCGAATCATCAAGGCTGGACGCACCTTGAACAATGGAACCATCAGCAGATACCCTATCTCCAGGACGCACCAGCACAAGGTCATTCACTTGTAGTGAAGTCGCTGGAACGTTACGCTGCCCACCTTGAGCATCAAGTAAAATCGCACTTTTCGGAACCAGCGATGATAAGGCTCTGATGCCAGCGCGAGCGCGATCAGCAGCGATACTCTCAAACAGTTCACCGATTGAGAACAAAAAGACAACCGCTGCGGCCTCTTCAGCTTCACCAATGATAAGTGCGCCAAGCACGGCGACGGACATCAGCGTTTCAATTGAAAAGAATGAACCTGTTTTAGCCAGTGCTAAGGCTTTGCGTGCAAATGGAAAAACGCCTACAATCACAGCGATGGCAAACACCCATATCCCATAAGCGGGGAACAGTAGTGACAGTGCATAAGCGCTGCCCATCAAAATACCGAGACCAACAACCTGTTTGCCTTTTTGAGTTTGCCACCACCGCTTATCCTGCGGAGCCATCTGATTGTCGCTGTCAATATCAATAGCCGATACAGTTTGTTGACCAGTATTGGCAGATATACCGAACCCTAGGCTTTTGATTGTTTTTTCGATATCACTAGCCTGAGTCGGCGCACCAGGGGCTAAATTTAGCTCTAGCGTTTCTGTAGCGAAATTCAGCTGAACATCAGAAACCCCAGGCATACGTTTCAAAGCTGTTTCAATCTTGCCGATGCAACTGGCACAGTCCATACCTTCAATATGATATTTCATAATAATTTACCCTTTGAATAATGATATTATGAACCCTATAGTGGCTTTAGAGTCAAGGTTATTTATCTACAGTTTCGTAATTTTAATTTCTCTAGCGCTAGTCTTTACAGCCACTTTAATTATTTAAATCATAGAGGTTGTTATGACAATCAAAATTGGTGAGCTCGCTAAACGCACAGGTGCCACAGTAGAAACCATTCGCTATTATGAAAAAGAGCGTTTATTACCCGAGCCTTTTCGTAGCGAAGGGAATTATCGTTTATATAATGAAGAGCACATTGAGCGTCTACAATTTATCCTACATTGCCGTACGCTCGATATGGCTTTAGATGATGTGCGAATCTTACTTGAATACTGGGAGTCGCCTGACAAGGACTGCGGCGATGTGAATAACTTGCTAGATGAGCACATTCATGCTGTGGAAATACGAATGGAAGAACTGATGCACTTAAAGCATCACTTGACCGTTTTGCGCCAGAAATGTGCAGGTAGTGCACAAGCGGTATCATGTGGCATCATGTGGCATCTTAAACGCGCTTGCCGATAATTCTTGTAATGAGTAATGATATCAGTAGTGTTCATTTCTGACGGATCAAATCATGAAAGGTTAAATACGCCCTGATGTTAAGCACAAAAAAACCCAGCAATGATAGTAAGATCACTACTGGGTTGGAGGAAATAACAACTATGTTGTGCTGACTTAGAAAGTCTTATTTATCATTCATAGCAAGGTAGATATTACGATCTGATGCGGATGCGTCATCCACATATTTTGAATCACGCCATGTCGTATAAGCATAGACACCACTGTATGGGCTGATGCTGTTCTGACGGAAATCAGAAATCCAATTTGTACCATCGAAAATTTGAATATGGCCATGTGGACGCTTTGATGAGCGATCATAGACAATAACATCACCTACTTGGGTTGGCATATCATTACTGATTTTGCTAAAACCTGCTTTCTCAAGTGTGCCACGAGTAGCGTACTGATAGGCTGAAGGATTTGGAGTGAACTCATAACCAGCTGATTGTAGTGCTTTACGTACGTAACGGGCACAGTATCCAGAGCTGCTAGATAGAGCCACTTTTGAGGCGCGAGCAGCAGCGATAGCGGGTGCTGAATTGCTATCAGGAACCTTATTGACTTGCTGCTGTTGTTTTTCAGCGTATAAGCGGCTGTTTAATGATGAAAGCTGATTCTCTTTTTGCTTGGCCTGCGCACTTAGGTTGCTAATTGCTTGACTAATTTCATCATTATTAGAAACATAAGCACCACTTTTGGTGCTATAGATGTTTTTTGATGAACCGTAGTTTGATGCCACAGAAGTATTGGTGATGGTATTATTTGTTTGAGAGATTGTGATAGCAGCACCACTCGTTTGTGCTATGCCCATACCCAGTACTGACAAAATCAATAAAGCCTGTTTCATAAATCTAATACCTACGGTTAATTCAAAATCGTCTGTTATCAACAACAGCGCAGTCAATTAAATCTCAATAACTCAAGTATATATATGTCATAGTGACTGATACTTCTGCTGCATATTATTCATATAAAAAATGATTATTGGCGATCACAGCTCATTGAAGTCTTACGAAGCTGTTACAAATCAAGCTGCTGACCAAAACACAAAGCCGACTTTAGCATAGGTTGTTTAGCCTGTCATTCCCCTTAAAAACCCCAAAAATACTTTTTTGATGTCGAAAAAATTGCTAATATCCCACATTTTACAATGTAAGTTTGTGTAACATGTACAGAATATAGCTGACTAGATTGACCACAATTTCTACTGTTTTATAAGCAAAAAAACGTCTGAGGGTTAAATCTATAATTTAGATTTAACCCTCAGACGTTTTTCTATTGGATGAAGTAATTACCCTATATAGGGTCTAACTAATTATTAAGATAATATAATAATTTATAATATTAATATAGATGTTAATTCCCTACTGGCTTATGTAATATTACGTAATTGTTTCGATACATCCTGTATATTCTTGTATTAACCCTTAATTATTTATCTATTTTAAGGGTTAATAACCGATAAATCCGCTTACATTGTCATCAAAAGTTACAAATTCAAAGTTATTTTTGCTTTTAAAGTCGCAATAGCTAATGATTTTTTTGATGAAGAATCATTTTATAAGCAATAGAACAGTCTTATACCTGCCTCATTTACTTTTAACGCTAACACTATAATCAAAGTATTCTTAACTGCTAACACACTATAATTGCTGCTCTACCGATTCAATATCAGCATAAACTTGGGTCGTCCCGTCTTTATTGAGCTGCATAACCTGATAGGGCATGAATTTATTTTGATACTCCATACCTGGGCTACCAACAGGCATGCCAGGTACGGCAAGACCCATAGCTTGTACTGGCGGATTTTCTAAAAACTGCGCCATATATTTAGCGGGTACATGACCTTCAAAGACGTAACCATCAGTAGTGACTACAGTATGGCAAGAACGCATTTCATTTGGAACGCTGTAGCGCTCTTTAAATACGGCTAAGTCCGCAACATCTTGCGCGGTTGCACTTAGACCATTATCTTCTGCATGACTTATCCATTCTTTACAGCAGCCGCAATTGGCATCTTTATAGACAGTGGCTGAGACGTTTTTTAGTAGGTCTGGTTTACTTACTGATGTCATCATAGGAGTATTTATAACGTTTGGTTCAGCTGTCTTTGGAACAGCCAAAACATCTTCAGTTGATGCCGATGTTGTGCTTGCATCAGATACGCCACTACTCGGTTGGCTACAAGCAAATAGTGATGAGGCGGCAAGTAATACTAACGTACTACGCAACCCCTTAGACAGATAACGATTGAATATAAGACTGGATTTTATTTTTAAGGGGGTCATAGTGCTCTCTCATGTACTGTAGATATTGTGAGCTATAGAAGGTCAAGTAACACTTCATATCGTTTGGTAATGTAGCATAATAACCCATCAAACGGAGTACGTAAATTTATCCATTGAGCAGTGCGGACTGGTATCATAAGCAGTTTTCATTTTGAAATGCTGCCTGTAGTATTAACAGGTCTATCCGAGTTTTGGATTTTGACTAAAAATTCAAAACTCATAATTTTGGATAATTTGCGATGCGCCTGTCTACTATTAATCTACAAAAGCGTTTGAGTACTCACTTAAATCAATTACCGCTATCGCTTACGCTAGTAGCAGCATGGCTTGCAGGGGCTATTTTTTTATTTTCGCTAGCGCCTTATGGGTTTTGGCCGCTAGCAATAGTATCACCAGCGATTTTATATGCGCTGTTGGTGACAAGTATGAGTGGTCGTCGCGCTTTTATTATCGGTGAAGCTTACGGTATGGGGCTATGGTGCGTCGGCGGCTTTTGGCTCTATACTGCTATCCATGATTATAGCGATACACCAACGTGGCTCGCATTGATTATGATTGCATTGATGGGTCTCGGTATGGGACTGTTTCATGGATTGTTAGCACTAGTCTTTAACCGTATGGTAGGCAAACAACCCTTTTCATTTGCTGCTCTTTGGGTGCTACAAGAATGGTTAAAAACTTGGTTATTCACAGGCTTTCCGTGGCTGTTTGTTGGTTATGCATTTACTGAAGAGTATTGGTTATCGTCCTTAGCACCCGTTGCTGGTGTTTTTTCCGTCTCTTTTGTTGCCATACTATTGGCTGCAAGTTTAGTAGAGCTACTGCTTCGGCGCAGTAGTTATGCCATCGTTTCTGTACTGTTATTAGCCATTAGCACATCATTATGGCTGGTCAATCCGCAATGGACAAAACCTAAGGGCACACCTGATCTGTCAGTGTCATTGATTCAAGGTAATATTTCACAAGATATAAAGTGGCTGACTAAGTATCAAGTAGAAACGCTAAAGATTTATGCGAAGTTAACACGCACTGAGTGGGGACGTGATGTGGTGGTGTGGCCTGAATCATCTATTCCTATGTTTCAGGATGAGGCTGCGGGCTTTATTAGTGAAATGATAGAAATGGCTAATGCGACCAATACGACATGGATAACTGGTATCCCTTATAAGGATAAAGCGGCATTCAATGCCAGTACGGATAAGTATCCCCCATTTTACAATAGCGTGATTGCTCGAGGTGTAGAAGCGGAAGGCCTATACAAGAAGCAGCGTCTAGTGCCTTTTGGAGAGTATATTCCATTTGAAGGCGTGCTCGATATTTTCCCAAGTTTGGCCGGTAGTCAGGATATTAAGAGCTATAGTCGTGGTAGTGATCAGCAGTCACCTCTAAAGGTGCGTGGACACAATATAGGGACGGCTATCTGTTATGAGGTAGCTTATCCAGATACCACGCGTAAAAATGCCATCGATACTGAATTTTTGTTGACCGTCTCTAACGATGCCTGGTTTGGCACTTCAGCAGGACCATTGCAACATTTGCAAATGGTACAAATGCGCGCGCTTGAGAACGGGCGCTGGTTTATTCGAGCGACCAATACTGGTGTTACCGCTATCATTAACCATAAAGGTCGTATTGTAAAACGCGCACCGCAGTTTGAGCGTACTGTACTACGTGGTGAGATACAGGCACGGGTTGGTAACACGCCCTTTATGCTTATGGGAAATTATCCTATCTTGATAATAATAACCCTGTTATTACTAATAAGCTATTTTGGCAAAGGTCTAACCACACTTAGAAGACGAGGGTAATAGTAAACTTAATCATAATAATTTAATCAGCGTAAGTTTTTTATTTTTTCTAGGTAACGTCCTAACGCACGTAAATATAAAAGTTTTAAACTATTGATCACATAAGAACTGATTGAAAAAATTATGTTGACATAAGGCACGCGCCTCATACTTAAAAAGAGATAGCTATATACGGTCTATCATCTTTTAGTTGATACTTTCATTTAATGCACGCGATTTTTGATTGTCATCTGCCTTAGTACCAAATTCAATAGTTGCATGTTGTATATTCTGATGCGCCAAATCTTCCTTGATGTTTTCTTTCATAGTAATAGTCTCTTCAAACGTTATATCGGTCTTCGGTACAATATGAACTGTAAGAGCATTCTCAGTGGTACTCAAAGCCCAGATATGTAAATGATGAAAGTTTTGAATAAAATTATAGCTCTCTAAGATAGCAGTGATTTTACTGAGATCAACATTTTGAGGTACTCCGTCGATAGCAAGCTTGATACTCTCTTTTAGTAGACCCCAAGTCGATAACAGTATAACGACTGAAATAATCAAGCTAACTAGAGGATCAACGATATTCCAACTTGTATAGTAAATAATAATGCCCGAGATAACGACACCTAAAGAGACCAATGCATCTACCATTAGATGCAAGAAAGCACCTTTGATATTAATATCGTCTTTTTGACCTTTGTAGAATGCAAAAGCAGAAACAGTATTTATAAATACACCTATTAGAGCTGTAATAATAATAACTTTTCCTGCAACTTCCGGTATCGTATCAAATCGACCCAAGGCCTCATACGCAATACCTATAACGATTGTAACTAACAATATGGCGTTAATAAGAGACGCCATTATAGAAGCTTTTTTGTAGCCATAGGTATAAAGCGTAGTAGATGCTTTCTGTGCTAATTTCATTCCAATTAACGAGATTATTAAACTGGCAACATCACTTAAGTTGTGGCTAGCGTCTGCGATTAAAGCTAATGAATTAGTTGAATAGCCCACTATAAACTCGATGAGCGTAAATGCAGAATTTAGACCAATCCCAATATAAAAAGCTTTATTCATATTTTTAGGGTCTGGAGCTTGATGACTGTGGTTATCTGAATTACTCATAATTTACCCTTGTTTAGGTTGCTGCATTTTATTAAAGGTAGAAAATAAGTTTATTGCATATTTTCTATATTGCACAGTCAATATTGCTCTAATACCGTAGACCCACTTATTTTTATCAATAAACTGAGCCACAACTTGATTGTGTGTCCTATCTCTCCTTGGGCGAAAAAAGCGGATTTTACTGTAATCTAACTGGCTTACGTAAGCTTCTTGTTCTCATGTTCAAGCTCTTTAGTATGTGTAGCTTAGTCTTGAATGTTGGTTAGTATAGTTTCATTAGTGTGCTTTTTATGACATGACCACATAAAGGTGTAATCGTTTAATGCTTCAATCAGCATACGAACGGCGCGTTCTTTAATCTCAGGAGTGTAGGTTTGTCTTTTCATTATCGTATTCTCTCAGAAAGATGATTTACCGCTTCTTAACAGCGCGTGTAAAACCTTGCATCTGACGACTAAGCCGGTCTTCATAGTAAACTATCCCAGTATTGTCAGAAACTTAACGTCTTGTGAGGATGTACTAAGTGCTAACTTCAAAATGGTTGAAATACCTACGCTAAATGACGACAAAAAAAGCCTAAGCAATCTAATGAAAAAGTAGATAATAAAAACCCAATCTACATGACAAACAAAAAAATGCCTCTGGGAGTTGACTCCCAGAGGCATTTAGTTTTAAATATAGCTAACGGTTACAGCGTGTTGACGCACACTGTAACGAACAAATAAGCACCTGAACTGCGTTATTTGAACAGCATTAAATGCCCGTGTAGGTGCATTTTATCCAAAATTTGCTTTCATATCAACTTTATTCACTATACATTTTAAAAACCGCTTGTTCGCTCGTTACATCCTCGTGCTGCTCTCTTTATAACCGTTACCCGTCAAATGGGTGGCAGGCTAAGGCGACGACTGCGTTTGACAGAAGGGTAAAGCTCTCGACAGGGGGTTCTAGACATATTGAGCAACGCAATGAGTGGTTATTTGTGCATATCGTAGCGGTATATTGGGTGTATTGCCCTTGCTAGCGTATGACAGCACAGTAGCGGTTAAGAGCGTGTCTAGGCGGTGCTATCAGCCGTAATCTTAACAACCGTAGCTTGATACAGTGATACGGTCTTGATGACGCGATGGGCGATGAAGTCGGCATGACTAATCACATCAAATCCAAGGAATGCACTAAAGTGTTTGTGAGTATGCTAGAAAATACTCATAGATGCTTTAGGGTGAGTGTTCCTTGAAATCTGCTCAAGGCTCCAAAATCAGCATCGGAACTTACTTAGGCTAATTTAAATAGTATATAGCCCACTAGGCTATATACTATAAGACTTCAGAGAAAAATTTAGAATAGTTCTTATACAACAGTCATTTATTCAGTGAGTCGATATTGTCATGGTTGATTCATAAGCTTAGTGTGAATAGAACGAGATCTATGCCTTGGGTAAACTACCTCCCAAACTTATAACTGTTCTTTATCTTGAAATCCTAATTAAACTGAAACCTCGAATACTTTTATTTAGTCAGCATCCAAAGTATTATCTTTGTTTTGAATAAGTATTAGAGCATCTTGTGCTTTCTTAAGTTGATCTTGTAACAGAGTCACTTGTTCCTGCTTTGATAAATGACGGCTTGATAGCTCGCTATATTGTTTATTCAATACGCTATGCTCGGCTTCAAGCTTAGCCTGAGTTTGAGTCAGCTGATTATTAAGTCCTGATAGCTTGTCACGTTCAGCGGTGACTGCCTTTAACTCTCCTTTGATCTCTGCGGTAGCCGTTTGTATATCATTCCGCTCAGTGGTGACTGCCTTTAGCTCTGACTTAGTATTTTTAAGTTCAATCTTTAAACGTGCAATCTCTGCCTTATCACTATCAGCTGTGGCTTTAAGCGTGGCTACCTCACCAAGACTGCTAGTCAGCTCTATAGATTGCTTATCTAATGCATTACTCACCTCTGCAAGCTGTGATTGCGCGGTCTTAGCCTTAGTGCGTTCAAGCTCTAATTCATGCCTAGTATCTAATAGCGTCTGTTTGGTAGCGTCATGGTCAGCTGTGGCTTGCTGTGCGCTTTTAGTTGCTGTTTCCGCAGTGCCGGTCACCTCGTCCAGTTGCTGTAGTAAATCCGCTTGTTCCCCCTCCAAGGTCTTAACCGCTTCTTGCGCTTCGTCCATCTCTGCTTGTGCCTTGATCTTAACCACCTCTAAAGCTTCACGCTCTTTAGACAATCTATCATTAGCCATATCAATAGCCGTCTGCCACATATCAGCCCCAAGCGTGTGCAAGCGTTCTGTGATACCACTAGGTAAGTCTACTTGCTGTAGCTCTTGCTCTTCTTGCTGTTCTCGCTTCCAGCTTTGCATAGCATCACTGATAGTCGTGAATGATCCACCGCCTAGCGCCTTACGCACCTCTGCCAGTGTCGGCTTAACCCCTTGCTCTTGTAATTGGTCTGCTGCTGCATGAATATCTTGTATCGTGAGTGCCATGATTTTGTATCCCTTAATAGTATATTGTAGTATGTTGTATATAATATACTACAATATACAACATACTACAATATAGAATGTAAAAAAACCCCAAGTAATCTTGAGGTCATGTGCTTGTTATTTAATGCCTAGTGATCGGTTAGGTATTCTTCTAGGGCATCGTTGATCATGTCTTGATAGTTACCGCCTGTTTGCTTAGCTCTGTCCTTGAATTTGGTAAGGATACTTGGGCTAATGACACTGGTTTCCGTAGACAACGCTTGAGATTTGATACTGCCACGGATCGCGCCTGACCAGTCGGTGACTTCTGGAATGTCCGATAAATCAATGTCGTCATCGCTAAGCGTGGCTAGATGCTCTGAGTCTGCTTGCTGCTTAGCAGTTAGTGGCGGTAATTCGTCTATTTTATCATCTAACGCCGTAAAACCACGTCCTTCTAGGGCGTGGATATCAGGCGTCAGTCGTTGTCGCCCAGTATGGCGAACCCCTTGATACCCAACTGCATTGAGATCATAATTACTCCATGAAAACGCTCAAACTACGCATCAAAGACAAACACGCCACTCAGCTCAATATCTTAGCTGGGGCAGTCAACTTTGTCTGGAACTACGTCAATGAGCTAAGTTTTAAACATTTACAGCGCACGGGCAAATTCTTTTCAGCCTATGACTTGGCCGCTTATACTAAAGGGGCGGGTGAATACCTGAATCTGCACAGTCAAACCTTGCAAGCGATCAGTGAGGTTCACGCTAAATCCCGTAAACAGTTTAAAAAAGCCAAACTCAACTGGCGTACCAATAACCCAAAAGCCAAGAGAAGAAGCTTGGGCTGGATTCCGTTTAAAAAGACCGCCATTAAGCACCTAACAACCCGTCAGTCAGGCAAGAAAAGCCTTAAATCTACTATTCAGCTAAGCCTCGCTAAAGGCAAAAAGCTGATCATTGATTTGTGGGATAGCTATAACCTCTCGCTCTATACCATCAATACTTGTGAGCTGGTACAAGATGCACGAGGTCACTGGTACGCCTGTATCACCGTCAAAGAATTTCCAAAAACAGTTTGTGGTACGGGCCAAGTCGGTATTGATTTAGGCTGTAAAGATGCCGCAGTCAGTAGTGAGGGTGATCAGCTACAAATCAAAGTCACCCATCAATACGCAGAAAAACTGGCCATCGCTCAACGTGCCAAAAACAAAAAACGGGTTAAGGTCATTCATGCCAAGATTAAAAACACCCGCCAAGATCTGATTCATAAATTCACATCAAAGCTTGTCAAAGCCAACAGCTTAATCGTTGTTGGTAAAATCAAATCAAACTCATTCACTTCATCCAAACTGGCCAAATCCGTCTATGATGCTGGTTGGTTTGAGATTAAGCGGCAACTGGATTATAAATGCGCGAACGCAGGTTGCCACTATATCGAAGTCAATGAAGCGTACACCACCCAAACCTGCTCGTGTTGCGGCTCTCGCCAAGACAGTCCGAAAGGTAGAGAAGGTCTTGGTATAAGAGCATGGTTTTGTCGTTCTTGTAAAACGACCCATAACAGAGATGTTAATGGAGCAAAAAACATTCTCGCGGTCGGGCTTGGCCGTCTTTAGTAGGAATCCCCGTTCCTTTAGGTCGGGGAGGAAGTCAATCTGTGGTAACGTGATCAGAGGTATAGTCATTATTAGCAATTATATGGCGTCGTATGACCACATAAGGTTTGTTATCGAATGTTTAGGTCGAAAATACTAACCAATATATTTAGACGTCTCTACAGAGCTTTCTCGTTCGTTTTAGGACACATAGCCAGAATGGAAAATAAAAAAGTGCCTGATTCTTAGGATCAAGCACTTTTGTGAACTAACACTGTTTACTTAATAATGATATCGGCACTGAACGATGATAATGGCATCATCTTGAACCTCATAAACCAGTCTATGCTCTTGATCAATGCGACGCGACCAATAGCCTGCCAGATCGTGTTTGAGTGGTTCAGGTTTACCAATACCCTCAAATGGGTCACGTTTGATGGCTTTAATCAGCTTACTTATTTGCTTGACCTTCTCTTTGCTGGTTTTTTGCCAGTATTCGTAGTCCTCCCACGCATCCTGTGTCCAAGATAAGATCAAGCGTCCACCTCATCATCACAAGTCAATAATGCGTCATCCGTATTGATGTCATGCTCGATTAAACGACCCGCCTTAGCATCGGCTATAGAGCGTCTGAGGCGCTTGGCATTAGTGGGGCTTTTTAGCAGATGAAGCGTTTCCTCATATGAATTAAACTCTTCTAAACTCATGAGTACCGCAGGTTTGGCGTTTTGTCTAGTAATCACGATCGGCGATTTGTCGGTATCTACCTTATCGATATATTTGGCTAGGCCCTTTCTAAAATCAGTGTAGTTCACAACATCCATAACGATTACTCCGTGTTTGGTCATCTTTATTTGTATGACTGATATTATATACCATATCTGTACTTATATCTGTACAGATATTTTACACTGATTTATTTATGGCGCTGGCCGCTCAATCCGTAATCACCCGCAGAAGTTTGTGGCGGCGTATTAAGATTAGAGGGTTTTTGATAATCAAAGGATAACGGCACGGTATTGGTTTGCGCCACTTGAGTTAAGAACAATTTGATTGCTTGAGACGGCGTTAATCCATAGCTTTCAAACACGGCAAAGGCGCTATCCTTGAGCTCTTGATCGAGCCTGATATTATAATTGGTTGTCGTCATGGCATTACAAATGGCTTATATATGTACGTACAATATAAACCATTTGTAATGCCAAAACTACTAAGCATGCTTTTTTCATATTATGATTTCTGCTTAGGGAACGTATAGCCTATCGCCAGTAAGTGCTTTTTGTGGGTCTTTAAAAAAGCTTCATCTCTTAATTGAGTGTGTAACCAGCTGATCACTTCTTGGGTACTTTTTCCTGAAGGCGCATAGCTACCAAATGGGGCATAGTTAGCCAATAGAGGCGCAAAACGGTCGATCTGTTTGACGGTTAAGGATGGTATATCTCTATTCTCATTATTCTGATTTAAGTCCTCCAGACTTTTTTTCTTGGTGGGCTTAGCTTTGACATTAAATTTTAGTCCTGTGACGGTACGACCACGTTTAACGTTTTCATAGGTGATTTTAATATCTGACTTTTCTGTTATTTCTTCAACGCTTGGGTTGATGACTCGACTTTTTAGGTTGTTAATACGTTCGTAAGATTTAGAAAGAGCTAGCTCCTCTCTAATTTCTTCAAGTGACATTGTCCACGAGCTCATTGCCTCATGTTTTTTGGCCAGATGGTATATATCTATTGAATATTCACCCTTCAGTTTAAGTACATCTTCTTTTTTATATTTAGTGAATGGATTATTTTCATCAAAAACCTTCAACATCAGTAGCACTTCATCTGTAAAACATAGAGACACATAGCCATCTTCATATATTGATCTGATGACCCACTGTACATTGACACGGCTACCGCGTTCATTTCTATAGCTAAAAAATCGCCTCATCATCGTTTCACTAGCATCTTTTAATTGAGTATAAGCAGAATCCACTTGAATGTTGCAAGCCTCTGCAAATGCTTTCGCGGTTATCTCTATAGTGTCTTTTTCAGTGGCATCTATCAAACGCACTACTGAACTAGCAAGCAACAGCAACCGTTTTTCATCAAGTGTCATTTCATAAAACGCTTGTAGAATACGATTTTGCATAACAACCCAATTTGCAGGGTATTTCTTCTCATATAAACCAACTTGGTTAGTCATATCTACGCCTTAATGCTCAAATCTATCTAATTGTAGCATAATACCTGCTGATTGTAGCTTTTAACCTAGCTGATTGTAGCATTAACCTAGCTGATTGTAGCATTAACCTAGCTGATTGTAGCTTTATAGATCTTGAAGCCCTTAATTGGTAAGGTCTGAGAGCGTCCTAAAAGTCTTTAAAAGTCTTTAAAAGTAAAAAATATGTTTTTATATTAAATAATAGGAAAAAAACCAAAAAACCGACGGATTTAAGATGATAATTTGATCGACCAATCACTTATAAAACTTATCAGTAGCTCAGAATGCAATTGTCCATTTACTTGATGTTAATCCTCGTTCACATAGTTCGGATCAAGCTTGGATCTTTGAAAATCTTCAAAAGCATGGTCAAAGATATTTTGAATATCTTCATCTGTCATTCTGGACAACCCTGTTTTCACATTCTCAATATCAGTCTCATTTTTTGTAGATAGTTTGTCTTCATTTTCAGTAGCCATTATCGACACATCTGTAAACACTTATCAAACCGTTGCTAAAAAGCCTAGAAACCACTCTTATATACGTTTTACGCTCTGTCCGATACGATGGTAGCTAAAGCTATTCTAAAACGCTTAAAACAGCCGATAACCGTCTCCTAACCTTTCGCTAATTAGTAGACGATCCAGCTGTACCTTCAATTAGGCGATTTCGAGTAGCTACTGTGATGATGAATAAATATCAAGCAATGAACCGTGGTCACTGTCCTGACTGTTTTTAGGTGGTGTAAAGCTGCTTGGTACCACCTCAGCTTTACTTTGTATTTTATTGGCAATTGCTTTCAAAAATTCACGGTGCTTTTTCAAACGAGCATATTTTTCATTATCGTGTGCGTCTAAAAAAATAGCTTGCAGTTCATGATTATCATCATCGTCTAATGCGTTGGCCAACCACTCCCCCAATATTTTATGTGCTTCAAGCCTGTCCTGATCAATCTCTTTCTTAAGAGCCTGTAATTGCTTAATCTTATTTGCAAATAAATCATCTGATATTACTGACATTACCTCATCCTTTTTTTAGCCAACTATGATAGAGTTGATCCTAGCAGTACATACACAGGTATGCAAGGTAGTAAAATACACAAGACCACATCGTTTCGTGGGCGCAGTAGTATTTTAACCCTCTGTTAAGAGCGAACTTAGGAGTTTGTGTAAAAAAGACCCACAAGGGGTACTGTTTTTTTACATAAACTCCGTCGTCCGGCAGGGGGCGAACCCCCTACAACCCCCAAGAAAACATTTTTCAATTCCGGATTTTTTGCTATGAATAATAAAGGGTTTCACCTGTCAGTTAGCGCCGTTAGTAAGGCGAAAAATCATAGCGTGGTGGCAAAGTCGGCTTATAATTCTGGCTCAAAACTGGTTGATGAGCAGTCAGGAGTCGTCCACGATTACACCAGTAAAGCTAAAGACAAAATCTTAAATTTAGTGGACAGTGATGGTACTAAATACACGCAAGTTATTGAGAAAAATGTGATGCATACGGCGTTGATAACGCCAACTCTTGCTGGGGATCTAGCAGTGACACGTGAGGGTTTTTGGAATGATATCGAACGCATTGAGACTCGTAAAAACGCGCAATTGGGTACTGAGATTGACGTGATGTTTCCTGATGGGATCACCGCGGATCAGCGTATAGTTCTGGCCGAGCGCTACGCTCAAACCTTATCTGATCGCTATAACGTGCTTGTCGATGTGGCCATTCATCGGCCCCACAGTCACGAGAAACATGTGGGGGAGGTTGAAGTGGTTGAGCTGACCAGTCGTAACTTTCATGCCCATATTTTACTCTCAAGCCGTGAGATAGTAGCGGATGTTGAGGGTTATGCTTTATCAGCACGCAAGAATTGGTTGCAGTGGTCAACGGAGGAGCGGTTATCTAAGGGGTTAAACGGACGCGGCGATGAGCTTAAATATCAACGCACCCTTTGGGCGGATATGGCCAATGAGCTACTGCCTAAGAATAAAACCATTAGTGAGAAATCCTACCGTGAGCTGGGCATCAATCGTTTGCCAAAAATGAAACTGGGTAAATCACTATATAAGGATATTCTCAAAGGCAATCGTTCAGTGATTCACGAATACAACGAGACGATTGATGAGATCAATGCTTACATTGAAAAAAATGGTTTAGTAATTGAGTACGACGACAAGGGACGTATTGACCTAGAAAGCAATGAACAAGAGGTTAACGGCGTCACAATACATTATAAAAAGCGTAAACCCTTTGCGCGAATTGAGCTCAGTAATATCCGATTTGTAGATCCTGCCGTTGAACTTGAACCCGCTATCCCTAAAAGTAACAGTCAGACGCATAGTGATGCGGCGAATGATCACGCACTTGATGAGCTTTTAGCAATCTCAGCCGACTTTGTGAGTCAAAAAAAGATGGTACGCAGCGCCTTATTTTCAACCATTGATGCGCTGCATGAAGAGTTAGCGCACCAGTCTAAACAGATTATTACTATTGATAAAAACATTAAGAGTACCCAGCGGTTCACCGAGGAGGTGGGACAGGATTTTAGTGACCCCCGCCAAAAAATGATTGAGCTTGCCAGGCAGATAAGCACAAAAGAGCAAAGTGAGGCACTAAAGGCGGCTTTAGCGTTGGTTGAGGAGTTTAGACAAGATGATACCCTACAAACAGGCCGCGCTGTTAGCCGTCTTGAAGAGCAGCTGTCACAGATTGATAAAACGGTGCTGAACAATAAAACGGTTTTAAAAAAGCTGATCCCGCTTAATAATGAAGTCATTGCGGACTACAAAGGGTTGAAGGCCACGCTAAAACCCTTTGCCGCAAAGCTGAATAAACTGGCGACTGGCTTTAAAGCTCTTGATGAGATTGATATTGAAAAATCCGACTTATCCTTACAGTGGGATCAAGCGTTTGCGGATCTACAAGAGATAGACGTCACCAATAACATGGACACTTATCATAAGTTTGCCGCATTTGCAGATCTGGATGTTGAGCGCTTTAAATATCTTCAAAAAGAGCGTGAGGCGCTCAGTACGTTAAAAGCAGTAGAGGTAGACGCGGATGCTTACACTCGTTTAACGGCATTGACCGCTGATGTTAAAGCGTTTAAGACTGCCAATGATAACGACATCAAACAGTTAAAGCAGCAAATTAATACCAGTCAAAAAACCTATCAGCGCCTGTCGCCGTTTTATGAGCAGCGTATCGCCTTACTGGATCAAAGTGAAGCTGTGATTGTGCAAGATGATGACCTATACGATGAGATTACCCGTACCAAGACCACTCAATTGAACGCAGATCGGCTTGATGACTGGCGCAACCGTACGATGGTGCTTCACCACCAGCTCAATAAAGCACATGAGCAAGCAAAGCTTAAGGAAGAGGCTGAGCGCGCACGAGAGGAGGCTTTAACCAGGCGGCGAGTAGCTTTATAACAGAGACGGCAGCAGGCATCTCTTAAGCGTCAGCGAATCAATGAGACCAAAGCATATCGAGATCGATTTGACAATTTAGTGGTACGGGTGCGTGACCGCGTTGATGCCCTTGATTTTAAGGCCGTTGATGCACCGATCGAAGTGATCAACGCGGCTGAGGCGGTTGCCGCACAAGCATTTATATTCACTACTCTAAAACACACTGACAGCTTTACGACACTACAAAAAAGTTTACGAGACACCGATGCCAAAAAAATTGCAACGCAGGTGCAGAAGGCAGCAACGACGCTATGGCAACAGCTTGAGCGCTTGCCTGACAATCAAGATAAGGTCGAGGTATTAACCCAGATCAATGAGCGCTTTGAGCACGTTCCTGCTATCACCATAGATGGGGCAACGCTCACACAAACTGTGACAGATCACCTGCAAAAAACGAAGAACGCCATCCAAGCGCATGAACAAGCACAAAGACGCCGCTACTCCTCACCACGCCCATTTTAGGCGGCATTATAATAATGAGTACCCCATGAATAAAGACAATAGCAATGAGCAAGACATACACGATCAACTTGTTAACCTAGTGACTTCATTGACTCCGGTCATTGGGGCCTTGCGTGAGCTGATTAAGCGAGCCGATGATGCGGTAGCGAGGCGGCTTGAGCGTTCGCTTAGCGGTATTGATAGCAAGGTGAATGAGGTGTCTTCTGCCATTGAAGAATTAGGTAGTAGCGCAAGCACGACTTCGCAGGCATTGAGCCAGTATCAAGAACTCGTGTTAAAGCAGCTTCAAGCAGCAGTGACGGCTTTCACTGACAATGAGATGCCGCGTCGTTATGATGACAAAATAGCGGGCATCATCACCGATATGAAACAGCAGATTGATACGGCTGTAGAGTCGGTCGTCACTGCTAAAAACGATAGCATAGAGGTACAAATCAGTACCATGCAAGGAGTTGCTGATAAACTTAGCGCAAGCGCTGACAATCTAGCCCTATTCACCAATCAGTACCAAGCTGGTCATAAGCAGATTATTGAAGATATTGAGACCTTTGAGACCACCACCAAAACGCGGATTGAGCAGGTCGAGGGTAGAGCTAGTAAAGACTTGGACAAAATTCATAAGTCCATTGAGACTATGAGTATTAAAAGGATTGCAGCCGCTGTCGCAGCGGGTACGATGGCTGTGATAATAAGTTTGGTGGCTCTGGTATTTTGGTATGTGCCAAGCTTTGATGAGATTGCAGAGATGAAATACCAGCAAGCAGAGCTACAGCGCGGCATCGATGAGCTTGAAACGGGTTGGAAACAGGCCTTTAATAATGCTCAAAGTGCGCAGTTTATTTTGGCTTGTGATGTTAATAAAGAGCAGCCTGATGCAATCAGCTGGTGCGTTAGAGCAGACAGTAAGAGTGTTTTGAGAGATGAGAGAGGCTTTGTTTATTATAAAATAGCTGGGGTGCCGCGTGCAAAGCCGACTGAGTAAAGACGTATGGCAATAGTGAGCTATATTGCCCAAAAGTGCGTCTTCTGAAACATATAAGACTGAAAAAAGGCTTGTTTGATTGTCGTTATCTTTGTCTATATTAAAAAGCCAGATAATGACACTTTATCTGGCTTTAAGGGTTATTGTTTCTTGTTAAACAAGAAGTCTGTAAATATAAGCTAAAGTGACTAGGCTGCTTGGTCAGTGTAAGCTGTGACCAACTCTATAAAAGCAGTTTCAAGGATGCTTAAAGTGTAGTCGTCAACGATAAGACCATCATCCAGCTGTCGTTGCACCCAGACATAAATCGCTTCATCATTATAAAGAATAGCGTCAACACCAAGTAATGATGCCAGTTGTACGCCTTGCTGTACTTGTAAGCTGAATAACAGCTTAGAGGCTAAATTTTTAGTCTGTTCACTAAACCAAGCGCAGCTGTTGAGCCGCGATAGATTGTTATTCATTAGTATTCTCCTGCAGATTATTGTGTATAAATAATGGATAAAATGACTTACTACAGGTCAAATTATACCTATATTTTAATCTATTGCAAGAGAAAATAACCTTCTGTAGGTCTTTTTATACTTTTAAAGGTGATAATGTCTTATGAGCGAAGGTGTTCACTCAGGCGACTCACTGCTGTCCTCATTTATGATTTCATATAAATCACCAACATTGATTCTAAGATACGTGCATAAAGACTCGATGACATCTAGATCAACTCGGGTGGCTTCTTCATGATACATGCGAGTAATGGTGCCACGATTGATGCCAGTATCCCTTGCGACATCGGCAATTTTAAGGCGTCTTTCGCCCATGATGGTCGATAAGTGACACTTCACCATAGTGGTTTCCTCATTAACGATTGGTGGTTTTGATTGGTGAGCAGATTATAACGAATATGAGTGGCTAACGTATTCCTTTTAGTAGCTCAAATTGATATTCAACAGCGGTAATTTACCTGGTAGTAGGCAGTTCGTTATGCTGTCTTTGATACAGGACGTCTATCATGATGGATATACGCTAGTTAGAAAAGGTGATGCTATTTTTACTATGAAGTATTGCTATTAGTAGTAATGTGACGTACATTTTTAGTTATACTTATATACTTATATACTTATATACTTATATACTTATATACTTATATACTTATATACTTATATACTTATATACTTATATACTTATATACTTATATACTTATATACTTATATACTTATATACTCAATACATACTACAGGGATCTGTATTTATGAAGGTAATCGCGGTATTAAATCAAAAGGGTGGCAGCGGTAAGACTACCATCGCAACGCATTTGGCTCGTGGCTTACAGCTAAAAGGCCATAGTGTTTTGTTGGTGGATAGTGACCAGCAGGGCAGTGCGCGTGACTGGAGAGCAGTTGATGAAGACAATCCGGTACCGGTGATTGGGCTCGACAGACCAACACTTGATAAAGATTTAAAAAACGTCTCTGATAAAGATTATGTGGTGATCGATGGATCGCCGCAAGCTACTAGTCTGGCTATTTCTGCTATAAAAGCGGCTGATTTTATATTGATTCCGGTGCAGCCGAGCCCCTATGATATCTGGGCGACCAGCGATTTGGTTGATTTAGTGCAGCAGCGTATTGAGATGATGGATGGCCAACTAAAGGCAGCCTTTGTTGTCTCACGCGCCATTCAAAATACCAATATTGGTAAAGAGGTTGCAACCGCGCTGCTTGATTATAATATTCCGGTATTAGAGACCAGAGTGATGCAGCGAGTTGCTTATCCTAATAGTGCTGCCCTTGGTAAGACAGTATTTGATACCGAATCGCCTAGTAGCAATGCGATACAAGAGATAACCGCATTGGTCAGTGAGATTCAAATATTTTTTGGTGAGGAGTAAGTCATGAGTTTATCAGCAGGTCGTCCTAGTAAGAACGTTAAGGATCAATTGGCTTTATCGGATGTGACGGACAGTCCCAAAAAGACGGTACGCGTGAATTTTAATTTAGATGAAGATAAACACATTGCGCTCAAGCGGTACGCGCTTGAAAGCCGAAAAACGGTGACTGAGTTGTTGACTGAAATGATTGAGGAAAAGTTGGTTGAGCGATAGGTATAAAAAAGGGACTTTCCTAAACTTTGTGTAACTTCTTATACCCTATTAGCAAATAGAAGTTACACAAAATCCAGGATGGGCTCGTGGTCGATGCCTATTCGTAACTGGACGTCTGCTCTGAATCGTTTTATGATTATGTTTGATGACCGTATCAGCAAGCATTTAATCTAAACGGCAGTTACACAGAATTCGGGATGGTCTCAAAAGCAGCGACAACTTCTACTATTAAAAAAGTAGTCGTTAAACCTAAGGCAACCATTAACTTCTTACTATTTTCTTCAGTAACAACCGCATGGCTATGATCATGATGTTCTGACATAAAATATTTTCCTTATTCTATTTATGATGAGCAGAGATATTGGATAACAGCCAATATCTCTGCTGTAAATCGACTAATCTATTGGATTAAGAAACTTTTTTTTCATTTATCCAACGATAAAGCACGGGTAACAGCACCAAAGTTAGTAATGTTGAAGAGATAATCCCGCCAATCACTACGGTTGCCAGTGGCCGTTGAACCTCAGCCCCTGTTCCGGTTGCCAGCGCCATTGGTACAAAACCCAGTGAAGCCACACAAGCTGTCATCAACACTGGTCTTAAGCGCAAAATAGCCCCTTGCCACACGGCTTTATGCACTGGATATTTGTCCCTTAATTCCTTAATAAAGGTCAGCATTACCAGTCCATTGAGGACTGCAACACCAGATAAGGCAATAAAGCCAATTCCAGCTGACATCGATAATGGAATATCCCTTAGCCAAAGGAACAGCACACCACCGGTCAAGGCAAAGGGTATCCCGGTAAAGACCAATAGACTTTCTTTGACATTGTGAAAGACCGCCATCAGTAAAATAAAGATAGTGATTAAAGCCAGTGGAATCACGATTTGCATCCGTGCTTTGGCTGAAGCCAAATTTTCAAACTGACCGCCATATTCTATCCAATAACCACTTGGCAAAGTGTATGCTTTGAGCTGTGTCTGTACATCAGAAACAAAAGACCCTAAATCACGCCCTTCAACATTCGTTGTAACCACAACTCGGCGTTTACCATTTTCTCGACTGACTTGGTTGATTCCTTCAATGGTCGAGACTTGCGCGACATCCGACAATAAAATACTGCCACCATTTGGAAGCTGAATAGGTAACTGGGAAACAGATGCGACACTACGGTCTTGCTCTCCAAGACGGATAACAAAATCAAAACGACGATCGCCTTCTAAAATCTCTCCCACGCTTTGTCCACCAATATTGGTTGCCACAAGGTCTTGAATTGAACGCACACTCAAACCATATTGTGCAGCCAAAGTTTTATTTACCTCGACATTCAGTAATGGCAAACCTGAGGTCTGCTCAACTTTCACGGCACTGCTACCCGATATTTGCTGAATGATTTTGGAGATTTTAGTCGCCTCAGTATTGAGGACATTCATATCATCACCGAAGATTTTCACACCAATATCACTACGCACACCTGAGATCAATTCATTAAATCGGAGTTCAATCGGTTGTGAAAATTCACTATTATTGCCTGGAATCGTGGCTAAATACGTCACCATACGGCCACGTAATTCATCTAAACTTTCTTTAGGATTTGGCCATTCTGAACGAGGCTTTAACATGATATAGCCATCTGAAATATTGGGTGGCATGACATCTGTTGCAACCTCGGCTGTACCCGTTCTGGCAAATACTGCCTTAATTTCAGGGAAACTCTTTAAAAGAAGTTTTTCAGTATTCTCCTGAATACGTAAAGACTCTTCTAAGCCTGTACTTGGTGAACGTAACTGTTGTATCGCAAAGTCTCCTTCACTGAGCTGTGGTGCAAATTCACTGCCGAGTTTGGTACTGATAAATCCCGTAATCACTAATAAACACAGTGCAAAAGTCAGCACAACTGCTTTGTATTGATACGAAATATCAAGAGTTTGCTGATATTTAGCTTTTAGCCATAACATCCAACGACTTTCTTTTTCTTGAATATCGCCTTTGACCCACAATGCCACAGCAGCAGGCACAAAGGTGATCGATAAAATAATGGCTGCAACAAGGGCGAGTACCACTGCCAATGCCATCGGATGGAACATTTTTGCTTCCACACCACTTAAAGCAAAAATCGGCAAATACACCACCAAAATAATAAGCTGACCAAAAATAAGAGGACGACGTGCTTGGCGGGCAGCCAGAAAAACTTCCTTAAAGCGTTCACTTTGTGTGAGAGGTCGTTTTAACAGTTGCTGTGTATGGGCTAAACGCCGGATACAGTTTTCGACAATCACCACAGCACCATCGACAATGATGCCGAAATCGAGTGCACCTAAACTCATCAGATTGGCACTGATATTTTGCTGTGCCATCCCGGTTAAGGTAAACAGCATAGAGAGTGGAATGACACAGGCAGTAATCAAGGCAGCACGGATATTCCCTAAAAACAGGAACAGAATGATGATGACCAGGATTGCTCCCTCTACCAAGTTTTTCTGAACGGTTTTAATCGCCTTCTCAACCAAGATAGTACGGTCGTACACCGTTTCAATCACTACCCCTTTAGGCAAACTATTCTGAATATCTTGAAGCTTGGCATCCACAGCTTTAGAAACAGTCTGGCTATTTCCACCCATCGCCATCATGACAACCCCTAAAACGGTTTCTTTGCCGTTATAGGTTGCCCCACCGGTTCTTAAATCATGCCCAATAGAGACTTGCGCAATATCACCAACCCGAATTGGGCTGCCATTTGGGCTACCCAGCATGGTGTTCTCAATATCAGAAAGCCCATTGAATGCACCCGGTACACGTACCGTCAGTTGCTGACCATTGTCTTCAATATAACCTGCACCTCGGTTCTTATTATTTTGCGCTAAAGCCTGTTGCAGTTGTTCTAATGAGATATTCAGTTGCTGCATCCGGTTTAAATCGGGAGAGACCACATAGGTTTTTTCAAAACCACCAATACTGTTGACCTCTGCAACTCCCTTAACACGTTGCAGTTGAGGACGCACAATCCAGTCCTGAATCTCACGCAAATCCATCGGCGTGTATGCAGTTCCATCCGGCTTTTTCGCATTCGGATCTGCCTTCAGTACCCATTGATAAATCTCACCGAGACCCGTAGAAACGGGGGACATCGTCGGTGCGATTTGTGCAGGCAACTCAGATTGCGCCTCCTGTATCCGTTGGTTAATCTGCTGACGGGCCCAATAAATATCAGTCCCATCTTTAAAGATAATGGTGACTTGAGAGAGTCCATAACGGGATATGGAACGGGTAAGCTCCAGATCCGGAATGCCAGCCATGGCATTTTCAATGGGATAGGTAATCAGCTGTTCGACTTCAAGCGCAGTAAAACCCTTGGCTTGAGTATTAATCTGGACTTGGGTATTGGTAATGTCAGGAACAGCATCAATCGGCAACTTCTGATAACTATAAATACCCACTGCAATCCAGGTACAGGCAAAGAGCAACACCCAAATCGCATTTTGTATGGAAAACTGAATGATTCGTTCGAATAAACCTTCTGGTTTTGGCAGATCAGAATTAATGTCCATGGCCTGCCTCGTCTTTTTCTAATTCAGACTTTAATAGAAAACTGCCATCCGCAATGTATTTCTGCCCTTCAGTTAATCCAGAAATGACTTCTAGCCATTGCCCATCCTGACTGCTCACGCCCACTTCTATTGGCTGTGCTTTAAGATGAACCAGTCCCTTTTCTTCAGACTCAATCACAAATACCACAGGTTTTCCTTCAACCTGCTGTAAGGCTTTTTTCTGGACTCTTAACGCTGTTTTTGCTTGTGCATCAGTCACAAAAACATTTACCAAAACATTTGGACGCAGTACATCCGCTTGTGTGGTGACTTTGGCACGCACTTGTAAACGTCCAGTTTGTAAATCTGCCTCTGGATTCAGCGTTTGTACTTTTGCTTGGTAATTTTGATCAGAACCATTGGTTTTAAAGTTTAAAATTTGCCCTACTTGAAGTTGAATATTTGAGGTATTTGGTAGATTAAATTCCAACCAAAGGTCTTTTAGATTTTCAATCACAAAAAGCTGATCCGCCAGTTGCACATTTTCACCGACCACAATATCTTTTTTACTGATCACCCCAGAGATCGGTGCTTTAATCAGAAAACGCCCATTGTTATTGCCACTTGCACCTAATGCATTTAAACGTGCTTGTGAGGACTGGACAGTAATCTGCGCTTGACGGTAGGCATTTTCGGCACGCTGGTAATCCTGTTTGGCAGAAACCCCCTGTGACCAGAGTTGCTGTTCGCGCTGGTAATCTTTACGGGCCAAATCCAGATTCACCTGTGCCATACGCAGATTTGCCTGTTGGTCGATCAGTTCAGGCACGGTTAGTACAGCCAGCGTTTGTCCTTTTTGCACGCTCTGTCCTAAAGCCACATTGATCTGCTCGACATAACCACTAAAATTAGGCGATATATGCGCTTGTTGATCGGTATTCACCACCAATTTACCTGGCAGGGTTGTCAGCTTTTCAACCAATCCTGTGGATGCAACAGCAACTTTTAAACCTTGTTCAACCATTTGTTGGCTGGTCAGTTGTATTTCGCCTTCTTCAGCATGTCCTTCTTCAGAACTATCTTCATCAGAATATTCGGCATTTCCCTCATCATAACCACGCCCCTCAGATTCAGTTTTTTTTGAACTTAACCAAATAGCCAGACTGACCAAGACCGTAATCAGAATCAAAATTGCAATCATGAGAGACTGGGATATTTTTCCGTTTTGCTTGGCGTTCATTTTATCGTGCTCCCCCATTGATTAAATTTTGCGATGCTTCGACTGCCTTTTTATTCAGTTGTGTATAGGCATCCGAACGGCTAATTTCTTCATAACTTGTGCCAATACTGAGTGCCTCAGCTGCTAGGGCAGTTTGCCAAGCTTGACGTAGAATTTGTAATTGACCCAATCGAAGATTCTGCAGTTGGGTGGTTGCTTGCTGAACGTCGGTAATGGACAGTTTCCCTGCCTGAAACCCTAGTAAAGTACGGCTCTGAACTTTGGTCGCCAAAGTAACTTGTGCTGTTGTGGCATCGAACTGGCTACGTAAACCTTTGAGCTGATGCATGCTGTTGGCAATATCGAGTATTTGTTGCTTCAGCTCACGCTGCTGCTGTTGGTTCAGCAATATTTGCTGTTGCTGGACCATCGGGATCGCATATTGCTGGCGATTGAAAATATTCAGTGGAATAGCCACGCCGATTGCTAAAGTCGTATCGTTGCTTTCATTAGGGGTTTTGCTACGTTTCATGCCTACATTTAAAGTCGGATTGGGACGTGCCTGAATTCTTAAATTTTCAATTTGATGATCCGATTGCTGAATGTTCAAGGCATAGAGTTTTTCTAGCCACCCTTCAGCAATATACCGTTGCACAGTTTGGAGACTTTGCTCTGGCCAAGGGATAGCGGTTTTATTCAATTGAAGATGTGAAGATGTTTCTCCCCCCCACAAATTAGACAGCTGACGACCGGCAGCTTGTTTATTCAGCATCGCTTGCTCATAAAGTCGTTGGATTTCTAGCGCTTCAATTTGGGCACGCTCAAAATCAACCAGGGCAATACTGCCTGCCTGATAGCGTTTCTGGGCACTGTCCAGATTGACTTTACTTGTTTTTAACTGTACTGAATAAGCAGACTGCTCAACCTCAGCAAGTGCAAATTGCGACCATGCAAATTTAACAATCAGTTGGCTTTGTGCCTTCCATAATTGCTGTTGCAATTGGATTTGTTGATTCGAGGTATTGGCAATCACCCGGTTCAGCTTACGCTGACCAAATAGATCTAGAGGTTGACTAACGCCAACATTGAATTCCTGTTCTTGACCTGAGCCAAAGCCAGACTGTTCTAAACTTATACTTGGATTCTGCCATAACCGACTTTGCTGAATATTCAATTCAGATATTTGCTGAACTTGTTGCCACGGCTTGTCTTGAGTCTGGTAACTTTGTACTTTTGCTAAAGCGGATTCAAAGCTGGTAACGTTTTCAGCATAGCTATATTGCATAGCCGCTGCACATATACAAGCAACCAAGCTATGACGCAAGAGTATAATTGATTGTGAAGACATGATTTTTCCCACTTATTTAAATAATAAAAGTGGTGGGAATGTTTTAGGCTACCCCACCATGAGCGGGGAAAATTCGGGAGGTAGGCTTTGTTGAAACAGGTCAGGAGCCTGATAGCTGTTTTTCCAATGAAATTGTGGATTCACTTTAACTTCAGAGCTTGGATGAAACACATCTACTTTTTCATTTTGTACAATCAAATGCATCATCGATGGTAGATGATCTTGATGATCTTCACCGATTTCTAAATCGCTACTGAATGTTTTTATGTTTTCTGACTGTCCATTATGATCGTGTTGACGACTATCGCTGGCACACAAGGTATTTTGGTGATGACCAAAATGATAACTCTGCTGTGATTGAGGCTGTTGTTCATGGACACAAAAGGCCGCCGCCACATTCCAAAAGCTTTGGAACATGAACAATCCAACCAAGACTGTAATCCATGTAGTAGAACGCATCATCATAACAACCGAAAAATTTGTACCAAGTATAAGGCTTAGAGCCACTCCAAGGTCAAGCTTAATAAATTAAATTAAACATTCAATGAACACTGAATAGCCGGCACTTTTGCAAATTTACCTTGTCTCTATAAGCTCACATCAATTTCAGGTAAGAATAACAATAGATAGTGAACCGTACCGGGTTTGTCGGAGACTTTTTATTTAAGTTAGGCCACCTGACCTAACGGGTTAATCTTATCATTGTACATTGCTTCAAACTCAAAAGGCAATTTCCATGAGAGTTTCCCAAACTTTGTGTAACTGCTTATAATCCACTAACAGGAGAATAAGCAATGACTAACCAATCTGACATCAAGAAACTGGCTGAGCAAATGGCCAGCAGCATGAAAAGCTTCGATGACATCAAAGACTTTCAAAAGCAGCTCATGCAGTCCTTCATCGACACTGCATTTACACTCTCCTAAAACCATTTAACAAAATCTATGACTATTTTACTTCCCTTACATAATCGTCCTAGTGTATATCTTTTTTTTTGATTAGCCTATTCCTAAATCAATTGACTTTAGGGAAGTATGATGAACGATATCCAATTTTCAGATTGCGCAAAGGCATGTATGAACTGTTACCTTACCTGTGCCAGTTGTGCAAATGCCTGTCTAAAAGAAGAAAATCTGGAGATGATGCGAGAATGTATTCAGCGTTGTCTAGATTGTGCAGATATTTGTCAGCTCTGTGCTCGTATGCAGCAAACAGAATCTCCTTTTATGAAAGAAATTTGTGAGCTTTGTGCCAAGGTTTGTGAATACTGTGCAGATGAATGTAGCCAACATGAGCATCAATACTGCCAGCAATGTGCTGATGCTTGCCGTGAATGTGCCGTCGAATGTCGAAAAATGGTTGCCTGATAAATAAAAGAATTAGTTGAGTTTAGGATTTACTCAATGAATAGCCAACGTGTTAGTTGTTAGTGGGTCAAACCACTAACAACTCGCAAAAAATGGCTGAATTTGTGGACGTTGTTTTTGCGATTCGATCCAAAGAGAGTACTTTGATTGAACGCGCATGAGTAAATCAGCACTAATACCTAAAGCATCGTGCAAACGTAAGGCTACATCGGCTGTTACTGGGAGGGTGTAAATAATTCTGTGTAAATACAGTTTTATTTACACTCTCAACTGTATTTACACAGAATTATTTACACCCTCCCCCTGGGGTATAGAATATCGAACTTTCTTACTTTTTAGAGTAACTCAGCTGCTTGTAATGCTATTTCTTTAACATCTAAGCTAAGGGCTAAATCTGCATTGATCAAATCTTCAATATCGAAAAATCTAGCTTCTAGGGCGTCATCACCTGCTAGAGGATCACCAGAAACCCAAATACAAAGTACGGCTACAAGAACAAAATGGTGACGCAGCTTACCACTACTATCAAAGTCAAACGCGTCTACAGCGTTAAATGTCTTAAAGGCTTTTGATACAATGCTTGTCTCTTCATAAAGTTCACGAACGGCAGCATCTTTAACAGTTTCCCCACGTTCAATTTTACCACCGGGAAAACCCCATCGACCTGCATCGGGTGGGTTAGCACGGCGTACTAAAAGCACCTTTCCATCTTTAAAAAGTACTCCAATAGTAGCTACTATTGGACGTAGGCTCTGTGGTTCGTATTGTATTATAGGTTCATTACTTAGTATATTAGACATAAAAACTCAATTGAGAATAGGACATAGAGGATAGCTTAATATTCAAGTCCTCACTAGGGAACCGAACCAGTGAAAGCGCCTGACAATCTACCATTAGACTATACCCAAAACATAAAACCTCTAAATGATAAATAAACTATCATTAGACTTGTTTCTATTATTAAATGATAGTAATATCTTGATATTATCAATGAACATTATTTATTGAGTCTAAATAATAGAGGTAGTGTTATGAGCGTTCGTATTTATGTGAGAGCAAGCACTAAGGATCAAGACGCTAAGAGAGCCTTATCTGACTTGATTAGCTTTAGCAAAAGCTACGATGATAGCTATGCTGAATATATTGAGCATTTCAGTGGTACGAAGCTCGATAGACCCGCACTCACTCTGTTACTCAATGACGCTGAAGAAGGAGATATTCTACTGGTTGAAAGTGTGGATAGATTAAGCAGGCTATCTCAAGATGATTTTGCAATCTTAAAGCAGCGCATTAAAGACAAGGGCTTACGATTGGTGGTAGCTGATCTACCAACCACGCATACGGTCAGTGAAGGTATGACCGGGGATATTCTCAGGGTGATCAACGATATGTTAATCGACTTATTAGCCACAATGGCAAAGCTTGATAACGACAAGCGTAGAGAGCGTATCAAGCAGGGATTGGCTAACAGTGGCTATAAGCCCACTGGTAAAAAGCCTAATACAACGAAACATAATCGTATTATAGAATTAAACAGTCAAAACAATATGACAAAAGAGGAAGTAGCTAAGGCAGTTGGTGTTGGGGTAGCTACCGTTTATCGCGTATTAAAAAAGTAGTTAGTCATCAGTAGCAGCTTAGGTATAGCTTTTTTATTCAACACTAAGTATTGAAATTAAGTATTTAAAATGTTTTAAGTAAAGACATGTAAAAACGATTCAGTTGACAAGAGTTCAAGCTATTTTTGACAATATTTTGAGTATTTTGAGTATTTTGAGTATTTTGAGTATTTTGAGTATTTGAGTATTTGAGTATTTATGATCATATTTAGTGAGAATGGCCATAATCTAAAGCGGGCTGTATAGACTCTTTTTCAGCACGCTTATCGTCTTACTTTTCGGTGAAAGCCTTCAGATATGGTTTAGTAAACACAATCACCTAAAGTAGTCTGTCAAAAGTAGTTCCATCATATCAGTCTATTTTAAGTGGTCTATTAGTTGATAAGTGAACCTAATTAGGTAGTACCTTTGAGGCATACCCTACGATAACAGGAAATCCATCGCGGATGACAAAACCTGTTTAGCTTTTAAACAAGACGGGTTTGTCGATAGTATGTAAGATAAGTTGGAAAAGTAACTAGAGTGTAAGACTATTCATACTGGGTCTGAATCAAAGTTTTATTGTGATTAATTTCTGCTCAATATTATTCATTTGTCGCCATGATGAGTGATGGCGGCTTGTAATTTAGTTAGGAAAAATAATCTTGAGTAATAATATACGTTTGTATCATTTGTATCATTTGTAGCAGAGCTTGTTCTAGGCTTCTTTACTTACACTTTTCTGTAAGTTATTTTTTAGTAAATGATCGAATATAAATGGGCCAAAAGGTAAGAGTGAGCCGAGTACGCCCGCAGGTATTGCCCAAAGAGGCATTTTCATTTTGATAGCTGAGCCTATAAGTATTATGATATAGGTAATAAACAAAATACCGTGTGCCATACCGATGTATTTCACACCTTCTGGAATATCCAGCATATATTTTAGTGGCATGGCGATGAAGAGCAATAATAAGAAAGAGGTGCCTTCTAGGTAGCCTATAAGGGTAAGACTTTTTAACGCGGTCTCTTGTTTTTTTCTAAGGCTGTGAATTTTTTCAATAGTTGGCTGAGCCTGTGACACTATATTTTCCTTTTGTTATTTCAATAAATAATTTAGGCGGTATTCAATGTCTTTATAATAATGGCCCTGTCCAGAGCTTTGAAGTACTGGTTTTTGTCATCTACCACTTAGCACGTCACGCCTTCGTCTAGCCACTTCAAAATCATCCTGCGTTCACTCGCATACAATTATGCATTGGGTTTTGGGATATAGAATGAGAGAGTATTTGTATTAATCATATATCACCTTCCAGTTCACATTTTATAAACATACTCAAGTATAAAAAGTATTTTTCCGTATAGAGTGACTATGACGCTAGTTCTTTTTATTTGTACTGATCAATATTCACTTGTTTATTCATTACGCTTACTTTCCAAAAATATCATATCAATTATAATCAACGCTACACCGACACAGACACCTATATCTGCAACATTGAAAAGAGGATAATTCCAGACATCAGCATAATGCACATGGATAAAGTCAACCACTTTACCAATTCTTAAACGATCGATTAAGTTGCCAATCGCACCACCAAGCATTAAGGCCAACCCCATAGATAATAGCTTGGCTGCACGTGGCGCTTTGATTAAATAAACCGTTAAAAAGATAGCCATTACAAAAGCTAAGCCTGAGAAAAACCATTTCTGCCAACCGCCAGCGTCGGCTAAAAAGCTAAATGCTGCCCCATAGTTATAAGCGAGTGTCCAGTTGAGAAATGGTTCAATGACCGGTACGGGGTCATTGAACGCTAATGTGGTTTGGGCCAACCACTTAGTCCATTGATCAAGTATTAATACCATTATCGCCAACAAATACCAGATAAAAGCGCGACTGCCATTGGCAACCATTTTTGGCATTTTGTCCAACTTATCTTTAGGTGTTATTGAGTTGCCTGAAGTCACGTACATAGCTTTAGGCGTATGATTCATGGTTTTAGAGTCAATCGATTGATGAGTACTACTCACAGCTATAGGTACTTTATTGTCAGCAATATTAGTACTAGCCGATTCAACGCTATTCAATTTAGTACTATCTAATCTGTCGGTAGATTCAGTCATAGTTGTTTTCTTTATCTGTGTTTATACAATGAACAATGTTAAACGTATATGTTTTTGGTATACGACTATTAATCGCGCCACTTTTATAAACGGCTCCACTTACCGCTCTGGTGTTATGAAACTTACGGTAATAATTTTTTATTAGGGAATCTGTTGATTGATTTCAACATTAACCTGAGTCTGTTCAGCGCTAATCACTATAGGATTACCCGATAAGTCGCCTGACTCTGCTATGGCATTACCGCTATGACTAATACGAGCAACGACTGCTAACTGAGTTTTGTCACTACGAGCTGAATTTAACGTGCGATCTGGCATCATCGCATCAAGATTGCTTAAGCGGATACTAGCCTCACCTTGCTTGATAATACTAATGGGTAAACGTTTGGCGGCAAACGGTGGACCTCCTTTAACGTCACGTATCGCAACAAACAACACATCATCAGCTTTCACTAACGGTAATAAATTAGCGTTAATTTTCACTGTCACGTCAATACCTTCTAGCGCTTGCTTTTCTTGCGTGCTAACGTAGTTGCTTAACTCATCTAAGCTTGCTAAAGCTTTAGTATGATCACCTGGTTTGGCCACAATGCTGCCTTGTAAGCGTTTAATCCAACCTTGCGCTTGGGCAAAGTTACTACTACGAGTCTCACCCATTGCCATGAGCATTTGAGCCCGTTCATGCTGCGGATTCTTAGCTAATATAGCTTGTAATACACGGCGAATATTGGCGTCTAACTGACCTTCATTAACGAAAAAGCTAGTCTGAGCATAAGTGGTGGCGATTTCTTCATTTTCAGGAGCTAAACGATAGGCACGAGATAAGGCTTCCAGCGCAGAATCAGTTGCCTCCATAGATAAGAAAAGCTCGGATAGGCGCATCCAGCGATTAGGATCATCAGCATTACGATGAACATTGGTTTGCATGGCGCTAATCAGTTGACGACCATCTTCAAACGCCCATGATGGCGGCTTGTCAATTTTAGCTGTCAATAGGTCGTCAGCCACTTGTCCTACTTTGTCCTCAGCTGTCCACAAATCAAACACGGGCGTACGATTGCCTATTAGTAAATACGCCATTGCAGCCAATATTGGGATCCAAGCTGCGACAATTAAACGGCTTTTGACATCAGGGGTGACCATAGGTGTTATCTGACGCTGCACATCTAATAGCTGACGCTCCAGTTCCAGCTTTTGATTTTGATAATGGCTATTATTAATAGTACCGCTGTCTTTATCTGTTTGTAGCTCAGCTAAACGTTCGCGAAATACTGCAACATTAATATCTAGCAGTTGATTGTCTATTGGTTTGGACTGCAAACGCGGTGCTCGTAGCCATGGCATAATAGCAATCAGCGCAAATATAAGAGCAATCAGCAAGCTTAGAGTTACAAATAAGCCAAAAGTAGAAAATAGAGTCATTTTTTGTCCTCTAGGCTAGTAATGTCGTGGTCGACACTCTCAGCTTGCGATAATAGACGATCAAGCTCAGCCTTTTCCGTAGAGGTCAAGGCAGCAGTACTGTTCACTGTGACGCCGCTTTGACCACGGGCAACAACTTGGCGACGCTTACTTTGCCAAAACCAACCAATAATTAAGACGAGCAATAATAGTGGTGGAAAAAACCATAGGATCCATGTTGATGGTCGCATAGGCGGCTTGTAGCTAATAAAGTCACCGTAGCGCTCTTGCATATAGACGCGTATTTCAGCATCACTACGTCTATCTTTAATTAAATCATAGACTTTTTGCTTTAGATCCTGTGCAATCGGTGCATCAGAGGCTGCAAGGTTTTGATTTTGGCATTTTGGGCAGCGAAACTCTTCTATTAATCCACGATACTGAGCTTCTTGCTGTGGTGAGTCAAAATCGTATACGTCAATAGCTGCGTTTGCCGTCATGTTAAGCAGACACGCTAGTATTAAGCTTGCTAGTTTTAAAACTATATTGGGTTTTAGTTGAGGAGCTCTTATTCGAGTAACGTTCATTTGCACATCTCCTCAACCTGAATGAGATCAGGACTATCGTTGTTCTTATTAGCCTTATTAAGTACTGTCAGGCACGGCTTAACACGCTGTTGCCAATTGGCTTCATTAATCTCACCAACAATATGCTGACGAATGATGCCATCTCCATCCACAACAAAGGTTTCGGGCGCACCAGTTATGCCTAAGTCTAGAGCAAACTGACCCAATGAATCCTGAATAGACATAGAAAATGGATCACCGCCTCGGTTTAAGTAACTGAGCGCATTACCAATCTCATCCTTATAATTCACACCAACGATATCAACGCCGCGCTCTTCTAGTTGCATTAAAAACGGATGCTCAATAACGCAAGTTGGGCACCATGAGCCCCAAACATTAAGTAAAAACGGCTTATCCGGCAAATTATCATTGGTGATAGTACGGGTAGTATCTGCTAATAACGGCAGCTCAAAGGTAGGAACCGGACGCTCAAGAGCGGTATTGGTCACAATGTCTGTTGGTTTACCTAAGCGCATGTACAATATAACTACCAAACCAAAAAAGAGGATAAGCGGAATTAAGAACCATAGCTTCGTCTGCTTTTTTTTCATTGTCTTTGGGTTACGCTGCTTACTGTTTTGGCTATCTTTTTGCTCAGGAGTATTATTCGACATAGTCATTTATTTCTCCTTTAGTGTCGACATCGTCGATACTGAGATTGCCTGCTCAATAGCTACCTCATTGACTCCATAAGTAGCCAAACTACCAGTAACTAGCAACGGAGCTTTAATTTTTTTGATGCGGTATCGTTTATCAAGCATACTAATTAATCCACCTAGAGCCATGATAATTGCCCCTAACCAAATCCAGCGAATTAATGGTTTTACATAAATCCTTAATGCCCATTGGTTACTACCATCGGCAATAGGTTCGCCCAGTGCGACATAAACATCGCGCATAAGACTGGGGTCAATAGCAGCTTCAGTTGTTGGCATCGTGCTGATAATATAAGTACGCTTTTCTGGAGTCAGTTTCGCCACTTCACGACCGTCTTTGGATACCACCACTTGCGCTTGCGTTGCATCAAAGTTACTACCCTTTATTTCAAAAAATTCAGTTACTTCAAAATCGTAACCTTGAACATTGACTGTATCGCCAATACCCATTGCTACGTCACGCTCAATACTCAGGCTACTAGTAAAGGCTATGCCAATGACAGCAACCAATACGCCAATATGAGCAGTCTGTTGACCCCAGTAGCTTAAACGCAGCTTATTTAAGCCTTGCAAAAAGCTTGGTGCATTTTTGGTTTTGTCTTTGAAATCAACCACCATCCAGAACAGTACCCAAAAACTTACTGCTAGTGTTACACCAATATTAAGCATGGCAGATGGACTGACAAAGTAAGTGATGACTGCAGCTAATACTAGACTGCTTGCGGCAATGACCATACCAACGCCTAACAATGGACGCTTATCTTGTTTCCAGCGGATATTGGAGCCCATACCCATGGCAACCAGCAATAGCCATGTTAAAGGCACAAATAGCGCATTAAAGTACGGAGGACCTACCGATACCTGACCCAAGCTAAAGGCGTCGGCAATGATAGGATAGAGGGTACCAAGCAATACCACTAACGTTGCAATCAAAATGATGACGTTGTTAATGACTAAAAATGACTCACGCGAAACCAGTTGATACTGACTTTCAATCGTCAAACGCCAGCCACGCAGCGCAAACATCAGCAAACCACCACCGACGATGATGCCAAGAATAGCTAAGATAACCAAACCACGCGTCGGATCAGCGGCAAACGAATGCACTGAGGTAAGGACTCCAGAGCGTACCAGGAACGTGCCAAGCAAGCTTAAGGCAAAGGCGAAAATAGCCAGCATGATGGTCCATGCTTTAAACACCCCGCGCTTTTCAGTGACTGCTAATGAATGCAGCAATGCTAAGCCGACAAGCCAAGGCATAAACGAGGCGTTCTCTACCGGATCCCAAAACCACCAACCGCCCCAGCCAAGCTCGTAGTAGGCCCACCACGAGCCCAGTGCAATACCAATGGTCAAAAATCCCCAAGCCGCGAGCGCCCATGGACGTGACCAGCGTGTCCAAGCAGCATCTAAACGCCCTTCCCACAATGCCGCCATACAAAATGCAAAAGGCACTACCATACCCACATAGCCCATATATAACATGGGCGGATGAATAATCAGACCGAAATCTTGTAGGACAGGATTTAAATCAGCGCCATCGACCGCTAGATTGGGTAAGGTACGCTCAAACGGTGACGAGGTAAATATCAGCATTGTTAGCATCATTAACTGTACACCGGCCAAAATAACTAATACCCGCGCACGCATTGATAACGGCAAGCCGCGACTAAAGTATGATACCAGTGCACACCATGTGGCCATGATGGTCATCCATAGCAGCAAAGAGCCCTCGTGTCCGCCCCATGTCGCCGATAACTTATAGTACCAAGGCAACAGCGTATTAGAATACTGCGCGACGTAACTGAGGCTAAAATCATTATAATAAAAACCTGTTATCAAAGCGCCAAATGACGTTATCATGGCGGCAAACTGTGCCCAAGCTAGGCTAGGGGCTAGTCGTTGCCAAGCAACTTGGTTACGAATAACACCAATAGTTGGCAGAATTACCTGCAATAACGCCAGTACAAAAGCGGTAAGCAAGGCAAAATAGCCCAATTCTGTAATCAACATACGGTCTAACCTTATTTACTCTAATGCGGTTGCAGTTTACTGTGGCGGTGGAATTTTTATTATTAGAACCCACCCCCGAAATCTGCTGCTATCTCTAGTTTTTAATTGATTTCGAAGGGTTTTATTTAACTACTTTAGGCGGAGTTACCAGTGGAGGCGCGCCTTTAAAGCGCAGTAAACGTAACGCATTGAGAGTAACGAGCACTGTTGCTCCAGCATCAGCTAGAACCGCAATCCATAGTCCAGTAATGCCGAATACGGTCGTGATCAGAAAGACGCCTTTGAGACCTAAAGCGAAAATGACGTTCTGATGAATGTTGCGCATGGTGGCACGCGAAAGTGCAATCAGATGGGCCATGTCTGTAACACGACTTTTTAATAATGCGATATCGGCCGTCTCAATGGCCACATCGGTACCACCACCCATCGCGATGCCAACATCAGCGGTTGCTAGTGCTGGCGCATCGTTAATACCATCACCCACCATCGCTATTTTGCTGTTATTCTTCATCTCGTTAAGCAAGCGCAGTTTGTCCTCAGGCAACAGCTCAGCTTCCCATTCCACGTCTAAATTACTGGCAAGTGCTTGAGCGGTTAAGCGGTTGTCGCCTGTTAGCATGACGGAGCGCACACCCATCGCTTTAAGTTGAGCCACACCTTCATGAGCGTCGTCTCGTAACTCGTCTCTTAGTGCGACCAATCCAAGCACTTCTCGACTTTGCTCATCGAAAAGAACTGAGACGGTCTTGCCCTCATTTTGCAGCGCCTCGATTTGTGCCTGTTGCTCGGCTGAAATTGATGCCTCATCTGCGGCATAAACAGGCGAACCGATAGCTAGCGCGCGCCCAGCGATAGTTGCGTGTACCGCTTTACCCGCAGTAGCAGAAGCTTTAGAAGCCACAGGTATGACAACTTTGGCGGCTTTGGCATGACTGACAATAGCTTCAGCAAGCGGGTGACTAGAACCTGTCTCCACACTGGCAAAGAGCGCCAATACCTTATCTTTACCTTGAGAACCCTGATCCTGAGAATCCTGACCTTGAACACTTGAATACTCTTGTGTAATGTCAACAACATCGGTCACGCGTGGTTTGCCTTCAGTTAAAGTGCCTGTCTTGTCAAAAGCGACTGTCTTCACTTGGCCGATGGTTTCTAAAGCACTACCGCCCTTGATCAGCAAGCCGCGGCGCGCACCGACCGCTAGACCAGAGGCGATAGCAGCTGGTGTTGAGAGCACAAGAGCACAAGGACAAGCGATCAATAATAAGGCTAGACCTCGATATAACCAAGTTGACCAATCTCCGCCCATGGTTAACGGTGGGACGATGATAATTAGGGCGGCAATAGCCATCACAGCCGGTGTATAGTAACGACTGAATTTCTCAATAAAACGGGCAGTGGGTGCTTTGGAAGCTTGCGCTTGCTCTACCAAATCAATAATGCGCGAAATAGTGTTATCGGCGGCTGTCTTTTCTACGCGCACTTGGAGCACACCATCGATGTTAATTGACCCTGCAAATACATTGTCACCCATCGTCTTGGCAACAGGAACAGACTCTCCCGTCACGGGCGAATCATCAAGGCTGGACGCACCTTGAACAATGGAACCATCAGCAGATACCCTATCTCCAGGACGCACCAGCACAAGGTCATTCACTTGTAGTGAAGTCGCTGGAACGTTACGCTGCCCACCTTGAGCATCAAGTAAAATCGCACTTTTCGGAACCAGCGATGATAAGGCTCTGATGCCAGCGCGAGCGCGATCAGCAGCGATACTCTCAAACAGTTCACCGATTGAGAACAAAAAGACAACCGCTGCGGCCTCTTCAGCTTCACCAATGATAAGTGCGCCAAGCACGGCGACGGACATCAGCGTTTCAATTGAAAAGAATGAACCTGTTTTAGCCAGTGCTAAGGCTTTGCGTGCAAATGGAAAAACGCCTACAATCACAGCGATGGCAAACACCCATATCCCATAAGCGGGGAACAGTAGTGACAGTGCATAAGCGCTGCCCATCAAAATACCGAGACCAACAACCTGTTTGCCTTTTTGAGTTTGCCACCACCGCTTATCCTGCGGAGCCATCTGATTGTCGCTGTCAATATCAATAGCCGATACAGTTTGTTGACCAGTATTGGCAGATATACCGAACCCTAGGCTTTTGATTGTTTTTTCGATATCACTAGCCTGAGTCGGCGCACCAGGGGCTAAATTTAGCTCTAGCGTTTCTGTAGCGAAATTCAGCTGAACATCAGAAACCCCAGGCATACGTTTCAAAGCTGTTTCAATCTTGCCGATGCAACTGGCACAGTCCATACCTTCAATATGATATTTCATAATAATTTACCCTTTGAATAATGATATTATGAACCCTATAGTGGCTTTAGAGTCAAGGTTATTTATCTACAGTTTCGTAATTTTAATTTCTCTAGCGCTAGTCTTTACAGCCACTTTAATTATTTAAATCATAGAGGTTGTTATGACAATCAAAATTGGTGAGCTCGCTAAACGCACAGGTGCCACAGTAGAAACCATTCGCTATTATGAAAAAGAGCGTTTATTACCCGAGCCTTTTCGTAGCGAAGGGAATTATCGTTTATATAATGAAGAGCACATTGAGCGTCTACAATTTATCCTACATTGCCGTACGCTCGATATGGCTTTAGATGATGTGCGAATCTTACTTGAATACTGGGAGTCGCCTGACAAGGACTGCGGCGATGTGAATAACTTGCTAGATGAGCACATTCATGCTGTGGAAATACGAATGGAAGAACTGATGCACTTAAAGCATCACTTGACCGTTTTGCGCCAGAAATGTGCAGGTAGTGCACAAGCGGTATCATGTGGCATCATGTGGCATCTTAAACGCGCTTGCCGATAATTCTTGTAATGAGTAATGATATCAGTAGTGTTCATTTCTGACGGATCAAATCATGAAAGGTTAAATACGCCCTGATGTTAAGCACAAAAAAACCCAGCAATGATAGTAAGATCACTACTGGGTTGGAGGAAATAACAACTATGTTGTGCTGACTTAGAAAGTCTTATTTATCATTCATAGCAAGGTAGATATTACGATCTGATGCGGATGCGTCATCCACATATTTTGAATCACGCCATGTCGTATAAGCATAGACACCACTGTATGGGCTGATGCTGTTCTGACGGAAATCAGAAATCCAATTTGTACCATCGAAAATTTGAATATGGCCATGTGGACGCTTTGATGAGCGATCATAGACAATAACATCACCTACTTGGGTTGGCATATCATTACTGATTTTGCTAAAACCTGCTTTCTCAAGTGTGCCACGAGTAGCGTACTGATAGGCTGAAGGATTTGGAGTGAACTCATAACCAGCTGATTGTAGTGCTTTACGTACGTAACGGGCACAGTATCCAGAGCTGCTAGATAGAGCCACTTTTGAGGCGCGAGCAGCAGCGATAGCGGGTGCTGAATTGCTATCAGGAACCTTATTGACTTGCTGCTGTTGTTTTTCAGCGTATAAGCGGCTGTTTAATGATGAAAGCTGATTCTCTTTTTGCTTGGCCTGCGCACTTAGGTTGCTAATTGCTTGACTAATTTCATCATTATTAGAAACATAAGCACCACTTTTGGTGCTATAGATGTTTTTTGATGAACCGTAGTTTGATGCCACAGAAGTATTGGTGATGGTATTATTTGTTTGAGAGATTGTGATAGCAGCACCACTCGTTTGTGCTATGCCCATACCCAGTACTGACAAAATCAATAAAGCCTGTTTCATAAATCTAATACCTACGGTTAATTCAAAATCGTCTGTTATCAACAACAGCGCAGTCAATTAAATCTCAATAACTCAAGTATATATATGTCATAGTGACTGATACTTCTGCTGCATATTATTCATATAAAAAATGATTATTGGCGATCACAGCTCATTGAAGTCTTACGAAGCTGTTACAAATCAAGCTGCTGACCAAAACACAAAGCCGACTTTAGCATAGGTTGTTTAGCCTGTCATTCCCCTTAAAAACCCCAAAAATACTTTTTTGATGTCGAAAAAATTGCTAATATCCCACATTTTACAATGTAAGTTTGTGTAACATGTACAGAATATAGCTGACTAGATTGACCACAATTTCTACTGTTTTATAAGCAAAAAAACGTCTGAGGGTTAAATCTATAATTTAGATTTAACCCTCAGACGTTTTTCTATTGGATGAAGTAATTACCCTATATAGGGTCTAACTAATTATTAAGATAATATAATAATTTATAATATTAATATAGATGTTAATTCCCTACTGGCTTATGTAATATTACGTAATTGTTTCGATACATCCTGTATATTCTTGTATTAACCCTTAATTATTTATCTATTTTAAGGGTTAATAACCGATAAATCCGCTTACATTGTCATCAAAAGTTACAAATTCAAAGTTATTTTTGCTTTTAAAGTCGCAATAGCTAATGATTTTTTTGATGAAGAATCATTTTATAAGCAATAGAACAGTCTTATACCTGCCTCATTTACTTTTAACGCTAACACTATAATCAAAGTATTCTTAACTGCTAACACACTATAATTGCTGCTCTACCGATTCAATATCAGCATAAACTTGGGTCGTCCCGTCTTTATTGAGCTGCATAACCTGATAGGGCATGAATTTATTTTGATACTCCATACCTGGGCTACCAACAGGCATGCCAGGTACGGCAAGACCCATAGCTTGTACTGGCGGATTTTCTAAAAACTGCGCCATATATTTAGCGGGTACATGACCTTCAAAGACGTAACCATCAGTAGTGACTACAGTATGGCAAGAACGCATTTCATTTGGAACGCTGTAGCGCTCTTTAAATACGGCTAAGTCCGCAACATCTTGCGCGGTTGCACTTAGACCATTATCTTCTGCATGACTTATCCATTCTTTACAGCAGCCGCAATTGGCATCTTTATAGACAGTGGCTGAGACGTTTTTTAGTAGGTCTGGTTTACTTACTGATGTCATCATAGGAGTATTTATAACGTTTGGTTCAGCTGTCTTTGGAACAGCCAAAACATCTTCAGTTGATGCCGATGTTGTGCTTGCATCAGATACGCCACTACTCGGTTGGCTACAAGCAAATAGTGATGAGGCGGCAAGTAATACTAACGTACTACGCAACCCCTTAGACAGATAACGATTGAATATAAGACTGGATTTTATTTTTAAGGGGGTCATAGTGCTCTCTCATGTACTGTAGATATTGTGAGCTATAGAAGGTCAAGTAACACTTCATATCGTTTGGTAATGTAGCATAATAACCCATCAAACGGAGTACGTAAATTTATCCATTGAGCAGTGCGGACTGGTATCATAAGCAGTTTTCATTTTGAAATGCTGCCTGTAGTATTAACAGGTCTATCCGAGTTTTGGATTTTGACTAAAAATTCAAAACTCATAATTTTGGATAATTTGCGATGCGCCTGTCTACTATTAATCTACAAAAGCGTTTGAGTACTCACTTAAATCAATTACCGCTATCGCTTACGCTAGTAGCAGCATGGCTTGCAGGGGCTATTTTTTTATTTTCGCTAGCGCCTTATGGGTTTTGGCCGCTAGCAATAGTATCACCAGCGATTTTATATGCGCTGTTGGTGACAAGTATGAGTGGTCGTCGCGCTTTTATTATCGGTGAAGCTTACGGTATGGGGCTATGGTGCGTCGGCGGCTTTTGGCTCTATACTGCTATCCATGATTATAGCGATACACCAACGTGGCTCGCATTGATTATGATTGCATTGATGGGTCTCGGTATGGGACTGTTTCATGGATTGTTAGCACTAGTCTTTAACCGTATGGTAGGCAAACAACCCTTTTCATTTGCTGCTCTTTGGGTGCTACAAGAATGGTTAAAAACTTGGTTATTCACAGGCTTTCCGTGGCTGTTTGTTGGTTATGCATTTACTGAAGAGTATTGGTTATCGTCCTTAGCACCCGTTGCTGGTGTTTTTTCCGTCTCTTTTGTTGCCATACTATTGGCTGCAAGTTTAGTAGAGCTACTGCTTCGGCGCAGTAGTTATGCCATCGTTTCTGTACTGTTATTAGCCATTAGCACATCATTATGGCTGGTCAATCCGCAATGGACAAAACCTAAGGGCACACCTGATCTGTCAGTGTCATTGATTCAAGGTAATATTTCACAAGATATAAAGTGGCTGACTAAGTATCAAGTAGAAACGCTAAAGATTTATGCGAAGTTAACACGCACTGAGTGGGGACGTGATGTGGTGGTGTGGCCTGAATCATCTATTCCTATGTTTCAGGATGAGGCTGCGGGCTTTATTAGTGAAATGATAGAAATGGCTAATGCGACCAATACGACATGGATAACTGGTATCCCTTATAAGGATAAAGCGGCATTCAATGCCAGTACGGATAAGTATCCCCCATTTTACAATAGCGTGATTGCTCGAGGTGTAGAAGCGGAAGGCCTATACAAGAAGCAGCGTCTAGTGCCTTTTGGAGAGTATATTCCATTTGAAGGCGTGCTCGATATTTTCCCAAGTTTGGCCGGTAGTCAGGATATTAAGAGCTATAGTCGTGGTAGTGATCAGCAGTCACCTCTAAAGGTGCGTGGACACAATATAGGGACGGCTATCTGTTATGAGGTAGCTTATCCAGATACCACGCGTAAAAATGCCATCGATACTGAATTTTTGTTGACCGTCTCTAACGATGCCTGGTTTGGCACTTCAGCAGGACCATTGCAACATTTGCAAATGGTACAAATGCGCGCGCTTGAGAACGGGCGCTGGTTTATTCGAGCGACCAATACTGGTGTTACCGCTATCATTAACCATAAAGGTCGTATTGTAAAACGCGCACCGCAGTTTGAGCGTACTGTACTACGTGGTGAGATACAGGCACGGGTTGGTAACACGCCCTTTATGCTTATGGGAAATTATCCTATCTTGATAATAATAACCCTGTTATTACTAATAAGCTATTTTGGCAAAGGTCTAACCACACTTAGAAGACGAGGGTAATAGTAAACTTAATCATAATAATTTAATCAGCGTAAGTTTTTTATTTTTTCTAGGTAACGTCCTAACGCACGTAAATATAAAAGTTTTAAACTATTGATCACATAAGAACTGATTGAAAAAATTATGTTGACATAAGGCACGCGCCTCATACTTAAAAAGAGATAGCTATATACGGTCTATCATCTTTTAGTTGATACTTTCATTTAATGCACGCGATTTTTGATTGTCATCTGCCTTAGTACCAAATTCAATAGTTGCATGTTGTATATTCTGATGCGCCAAATCTTCCTTGATGTTTTCTTTCATAGTAATAGTCTCTTCAAACGTTATATCGGTCTTCGGTACAATATGAACTGTAAGAGCATTCTCAGTGGTACTCAAAGCCCAGATATGTAAATGATGAAAGTTTTGAATAAAATTATAGCTCTCTAAGATAGCAGTGATTTTACTGAGATCAACATTTTGAGGTACTCCGTCGATAGCAAGCTTGATACTCTCTTTTAGTAGACCCCAAGTCGATAACAGTATAACGACTGAAATAATCAAGCTAACTAGAGGATCAACGATATTCCAACTTGTATAGTAAATAATAATGCCCGAGATAACGACACCTAAAGAGACCAATGCATCTACCATTAGATGCAAGAAAGCACCTTTGATATTAATATCGTCTTTTTGACCTTTGTAGAATGCAAAAGCAGAAACAGTATTTATAAATACACCTATTAGAGCTGTAATAATAATAACTTTTCCTGCAACTTCCGGTATCGTATCAAATCGACCCAAGGCCTCATACGCAATACCTATAACGATTGTAACTAACAATATGGCGTTAATAAGAGACGCCATTATAGAAGCTTTTTTGTAGCCATAGGTATAAAGCGTAGTAGATGCTTTCTGTGCTAATTTCATTCCAATTAACGAGATTATTAAACTGGCAACATCACTTAAGTTGTGGCTAGCGTCTGCGATTAAAGCTAATGAATTAGTTGAATAGCCCACTATAAACTCGATGAGCGTAAATGCAGAATTTAGACCAATCCCAATATAAAAAGCTTTATTCATATTTTTAGGGTCTGGAGCTTGATGACTGTGGTTATCTGAATTACTCATAATTTACCCTTGTTTAGGTTGCTGCATTTTATTAAAGGTAGAAAATAAGTTTATTGCATATTTTCTATATTGCACAGTCAATATTGCTCTAATACCGTAGACCCACTTATTTTTATCAATAAACTGAGCCACAACTTGATTGTGTGTCCTATCTCTCCTTGGGCGAAAAAAGCGGATTTTACTGTAATCTAACTGGCTTACGTAAGCTTCTTGTTCTCATGTTCAAGCTCTTTAGTATGTGTAGCTTAGTCTTGAATGTTGGTTAGTATAGTTTCATTAGTGTGCTTTTTATGACATGACCACATAAAGGTGTAATCGTTTAATGCTTCAATCAGCATACGAACGGCGCGTTCTTTAATCTCAGGAGTGTAGGTTTGTCTTTTCATTATCGTATTCTCTCAGAAAGATGATTTACCGCTTCTTAACAGCGCGTGTAAAACCTTGCATCTGACGACTAAGCCGGTCTTCATAGTAAACTATCCCAGTATTGTCAGAAACTTAACGTCTTGTGAGGATGTACTAAGTGCTAACTTCAAAATGGTTGAAATACCTACGCTAAATGACGACAAAAAAAGCCTAAGCAATCTAATGAAAAAGTAGATAATAAAAACCCAATCTACATGACAAACAAAAAAATGCCTCTGGGAGTTGACTCCCAGAGGCATTTAGTTTTAAATATAGCTAACGGTTACAGCGTGTTGACGCACACTGTAACGAACAAATAAGCACCTGAACTGCGTTATTTGAACAGCATTAAATGCCCGTGTAGGTGCATTTTATCCAAAATTTGCTTTCATATCAACTTTATTCACTATACATTTTAAAAACCGCTTGTTCGCTCGTTACATCCTCGTGCTGCTCTCTTTATAACCGTTACCCGTCAAATGGGTGGCAGGCTAAGGCGACGACTGCGTTTGACAGAAGGGTAAAGCTCTCGACAGGGGGTTCTAGACATATTGAGCAACGCAATGAGTGGTTATTTGTGCATATCGTAGCGGTATATTGGGTGTATTGCCCTTGCTAGCGTATGACAGCACAGTAGCGGTTAAGAGCGTGTCTAGGCGGTGCTATCAGCCGTAATCTTAACAACCGTAGCTTGATACAGTGATACGGTCTTGATGACGCGATGGGCGATGAAGTCGGCATGACTAATCACATCAAATCCAAGGAATGCACTAAAGTGTTTGTGAGTATGCTAGAAAATACTCATAGATGCTTTAGGGTGAGTGTTCCTTGAAATCTGCTCAAGGCTCCAAAATCAGCATCGGAACTTACTTAGGCTAATTTAAATAGTATATAGCCCACTAGGCTATATACTATAAGACTTCAGAGAAAAATTTAGAATAGTTCTTATACAACAGTCATTTATTCAGTGAGTCGATATTGTCATGGTTGATTCATAAGCTTAGTGTGAATAGAACGAGATCTATGCCTTGGGTAAACTACCTCCCAAACTTATAACTGTTCTTTATCTTGAAATCCTAATTAAACTGAAACCTCGAATACTTTTATTTAGTCAGCATCCAAAGTATTATCTTTGTTTTGAATAAGTATTAGAGCATCTTGTGCTTTCTTAAGTTGATCTTGTAACAGAGTCACTTGTTCCTGCTTTGATAAATGACGGCTTGATAGCTCGCTATATTGTTTATTCAATACGCTATGCTCGGCTTCAAGCTTAGCCTGAGTTTGAGTCAGCTGATTATTAAGTCCTGATAGCTTGTCACGTTCAGCGGTGACTGCCTTTAACTCTCCTTTGATCTCTGCGGTAGCCGTTTGTATATCATTCCGCTCAGTGGTGACTGCCTTTAGCTCTGACTTAGTATTTTTAAGTTCAATCTTTAAACGTGCAATCTCTGCCTTATCACTATCAGCTGTGGCTTTAAGCGTGGCTACCTCACCAAGACTGCTAGTCAGCTCTATAGATTGCTTATCTAATGCATTACTCACCTCTGCAAGCTGTGATTGCGCGGTCTTAGCCTTAGTGCGTTCAAGCTCTAATTCATGCCTAGTATCTAATAGCGTCTGTTTGGTAGCGTCATGGTCAGCTGTGGCTTGCTGTGCGCTTTTAGTTGCTGTTTCCGCAGTGCCGGTCACCTCGTCCAGTTGCTGTAGTAAATCCGCTTGTTCCCCCTCCAAGGTCTTAACCGCTTCTTGCGCTTCGTCCATCTCTGCTTGTGCCTTGATCTTAACCACCTCTAAAGCTTCACGCTCTTTAGACAATCTATCATTAGCCATATCAATAGCCGTCTGCCACATATCAGCCCCAAGCGTGTGCAAGCGTTCTGTGATACCACTAGGTAAGTCTACTTGCTGTAGCTCTTGCTCTTCTTGCTGTTCTCGCTTCCAGCTTTGCATAGCATCACTGATAGTCGTGAATGATCCACCGCCTAGCGCCTTACGCACCTCTGCCAGTGTCGGCTTAACCCCTTGCTCTTGTAATTGGTCTGCTGCTGCATGAATATCTTGTATCGTGAGTGCCATGATTTTGTATCCCTTAATAGTATATTGTAGTATGTTGTATATAATATACTACAATATACAACATACTACAATATAGAATGTAAAAAAACCCCAAGTAATCTTGAGGTCATGTGCTTGTTATTTAATGCCTAGTGATCGGTTAGGTATTCTTCTAGGGCATCGTTGATCATGTCTTGATAGTTACCGCCTGTTTGCTTAGCTCTGTCCTTGAATTTGGTAAGGATACTTGGGCTAATGACACTGGTTTCCGTAGACAACGCTTGAGATTTGATACTGCCACGGATCGCGCCTGACCAGTCGGTGACTTCTGGAATGTCCGATAAATCAATGTCGTCATCGCTAAGCGTGGCTAGATGCTCTGAGTCTGCTTGCTGCTTAGCAGTTAGTGGCGGTAATTCGTCTATTTTATCATCTAACGCCGTAAAACCACGTCCTTCTAGGGCGTGGATATCAGGCGTCAGTCGTTGTCGCCCAGTATGGCGAACCCCTTGATACCCAACTGCATTGAGATCATAATTACTCCATGAAAACGCTCAAACTACGCATCAAAGACAAACACGCCACTCAGCTCAATATCTTAGCTGGGGCAGTCAACTTTGTCTGGAACTACGTCAATGAGCTAAGTTTTAAACATTTACAGCGCACGGGCAAATTCTTTTCAGCCTATGACTTGGCCGCTTATACTAAAGGGGCGGGTGAATACCTGAATCTGCACAGTCAAACCTTGCAAGCGATCAGTGAGGTTCACGCTAAATCCCGTAAACAGTTTAAAAAAGCCAAACTCAACTGGCGTACCAATAACCCAAAAGCCAAGAGAAGAAGCTTGGGCTGGATTCCGTTTAAAAAGACCGCCATTAAGCACCTAACAACCCGTCAGTCAGGCAAGAAAAGCCTTAAATCTACTATTCAGCTAAGCCTCGCTAAAGGCAAAAAGCTGATCATTGATTTGTGGGATAGCTATAACCTCTCGCTCTATACCATCAATACTTGTGAGCTGGTACAAGATGCACGAGGTCACTGGTACGCCTGTATCACCGTCAAAGAATTTCCAAAAACAGTTTGTGGTACGGGCCAAGTCGGTATTGATTTAGGCTGTAAAGATGCCGCAGTCAGTAGTGAGGGTGATCAGCTACAAATCAAAGTCACCCATCAATACGCAGAAAAACTGGCCATCGCTCAACGTGCCAAAAACAAAAAACGGGTTAAGGTCATTCATGCCAAGATTAAAAACACCCGCCAAGATCTGATTCATAAATTCACATCAAAGCTTGTCAAAGCCAACAGCTTAATCGTTGTTGGTAAAATCAAATCAAACTCATTCACTTCATCCAAACTGGCCAAATCCGTCTATGATGCTGGTTGGTTTGAGATTAAGCGGCAACTGGATTATAAATGCGCGAACGCAGGTTGCCACTATATCGAAGTCAATGAAGCGTACACCACCCAAACCTGCTCGTGTTGCGGCTCTCGCCAAGACAGTCCGAAAGGTAGAGAAGGTCTTGGTATAAGAGCATGGTTTTGTCGTTCTTGTAAAACGACCCATAACAGAGATGTTAATGGAGCAAAAAACATTCTCGCGGTCGGGCTTGGCCGTCTTTAGTAGGAATCCCCGTTCCTTTAGGTCGGGGAGGAAGTCAATCTGTGGTAACGTGATCAGAGGTATAGTCATTATTAGCAATTATATGGCGTCGTATGACCACATAAGGTTTGTTATCGAATGTTTAGGTCGAAAATACTAACCAATATATTTAGACGTCTCTACAGAGCTTTCTCGTTCGTTTTAGGACACATAGCCAGAATGGAAAATAAAAAAGTGCCTGATTCTTAGGATCAAGCACTTTTGTGAACTAACACTGTTTACTTAATAATGATATCGGCACTGAACGATGATAATGGCATCATCTTGAACCTCATAAACCAGTCTATGCTCTTGATCAATGCGACGCGACCAATAGCCTGCCAGATCGTGTTTGAGTGGTTCAGGTTTACCAATACCCTCAAATGGGTCACGTTTGATGGCTTTAATCAGCTTACTTATTTGCTTGACCTTCTCTTTGCTGGTTTTTTGCCAGTATTCGTAGTCCTCCCACGCATCCTGTGTCCAAGATAAGATCAAGCGTCCACCTCATCATCACAAGTCAATAATGCGTCATCCGTATTGATGTCATGCTCGATTAAACGACCCGCCTTAGCATCGGCTATAGAGCGTCTGAGGCGCTTGGCATTAGTGGGGCTTTTTAGCAGATGAAGCGTTTCCTCATATGAATTAAACTCTTCTAAACTCATGAGTACCGCAGGTTTGGCGTTTTGTCTAGTAATCACGATCGGCGATTTGTCGGTATCTACCTTATCGATATATTTGGCTAGGCCCTTTCTAAAATCAGTGTAGTTCACAACATCCATAACGATTACTCCGTGTTTGGTCATCTTTATTTGTATGACTGATATTATATACCATATCTGTACTTATATCTGTACAGATATTTTACACTGATTTATTTATGGCGCTGGCCGCTCAATCCGTAATCACCCGCAGAAGTTTGTGGCGGCGTATTAAGATTAGAGGGTTTTTGATAATCAAAGGATAACGGCACGGTATTGGTTTGCGCCACTTGAGTTAAGAACAATTTGATTGCTTGAGACGGCGTTAATCCATAGCTTTCAAACACGGCAAAGGCGCTATCCTTGAGCTCTTGATCGAGCCTGATATTATAATTGGTTGTCGTCATGGCATTACAAATGGCTTATATATGTACGTACAATATAAACCATTTGTAATGCCAAAACTACTAAGCATGCTTTTTTCATATTATGATTTCTGCTTAGGGAACGTATAGCCTATCGCCAGTAAGTGCTTTTTGTGGGTCTTTAAAAAAGCTTCATCTCTTAATTGAGTGTGTAACCAGCTGATCACTTCTTGGGTACTTTTTCCTGAAGGCGCATAGCTACCAAATGGGGCATAGTTAGCCAATAGAGGCGCAAAACGGTCGATCTGTTTGACGGTTAAGGATGGTATATCTCTATTCTCATTATTCTGATTTAAGTCCTCCAGACTTTTTTTCTTGGTGGGCTTAGCTTTGACATTAAATTTTAGTCCTGTGACGGTACGACCACGTTTAACGTTTTCATAGGTGATTTTAATATCTGACTTTTCTGTTATTTCTTCAACGCTTGGGTTGATGACTCGACTTTTTAGGTTGTTAATACGTTCGTAAGATTTAGAAAGAGCTAGCTCCTCTCTAATTTCTTCAAGTGACATTGTCCACGAGCTCATTGCCTCATGTTTTTTGGCCAGATGGTATATATCTATTGAATATTCACCCTTCAGTTTAAGTACATCTTCTTTTTTATATTTAGTGAATGGATTATTTTCATCAAAAACCTTCAACATCAGTAGCACTTCATCTGTAAAACATAGAGACACATAGCCATCTTCATATATTGATCTGATGACCCACTGTACATTGACACGGCTACCGCGTTCATTTCTATAGCTAAAAAATCGCCTCATCATCGTTTCACTAGCATCTTTTAATTGAGTATAAGCAGAATCCACTTGAATGTTGCAAGCCTCTGCAAATGCTTTCGCGGTTATCTCTATAGTGTCTTTTTCAGTGGCATCTATCAAACGCACTACTGAACTAGCAAGCAACAGCAACCGTTTTTCATCAAGTGTCATTTCATAAAACGCTTGTAGAATACGATTTTGCATAACAACCCAATTTGCAGGGTATTTCTTCTCATATAAACCAACTTGGTTAGTCATATCTACGCCTTAATGCTCAAATCTATCTAATTGTAGCATAATACCTGCTGATTGTAGCTTTTAACCTAGCTGATTGTAGCATTAACCTAGCTGATTGTAGCATTAACCTAGCTGATTGTAGCTTTATAGATCTTGAAGCCCTTAATTGGTAAGGTCTGAGAGCGTCCTAAAAGTCTTTAAAAGTCTTTAAAAGTAAAAAATATGTTTTTATATTAAATAATAGGAAAAAAACCAAAAAACCGACGGATTTAAGATGATAATTTGATCGACCAATCACTTATAAAACTTATCAGTAGCTCAGAATGCAATT
>NZ_PGFT01000001.1:0-3072783 GCF_029872915.1 Psychrobacter pocilloporae | reverse complement strand
GCTTAACCTGAACGGGGAAGGTGGGATCGTGACGGTCTGATCTTTTATCGAGCATGTCGTAAATCGTAGTGCTGCTAAGCCCTGTATAATGTACGACTTGCTTTAGCGGTAGCATGCGAGGTATTTGCGGCATGCTTCGTGTTGATACGTTTTGTTGAGTGCCTGTGTTTAAAATTTCCATGAATATCTCCTTATTAGTTAATGAGAGCGTCATCTCTCATACAGTGAGGGAGTCCCATATTTTTTTACGGCATCCTATACAGTCCGTTCTCTAGTCTTGGGTTGAAGTAATAAAAAAGGAGCAGAATGAATCCGCTCCTTTTTATGTCACCTATCTGCTTTGAATGCGTTAGCTCACCGCTGTAACACTTTGCCGTAATCCTTGCTCAATGCTAGTCACGTTATGAGTCGCTAACCTGTTTTGATAATTCCCTTGCTGAACACTACTGACATCATCAGTCTCTACTGGATAAAATTCTTCGACCACATCAAGTAGACTATCGCTATCAATCTCAAAGCACGAATTCACATAGCCAAGCTTCGCGGCTTCCTCTAATGCCGCTTGATCAAAGCCGTGTTCACTCAGTTCATTATCAATCGCTCTGGCATGTTGTACTGCATCTTTAAGTGTCACACCATCACGCAAGGTTAAATCCACAAAGTAAATCGGCGTTCGATAGCTTTGCGTCGTGCTTTTACCTCGTAGGGTTAGTTGCAGTGGCAAACAGGACAGCTTATTGCCTGATACTGCTGCAAAATAGCTCAGCCGTGCTGCAAGCGTTCTAATGCTATTAAAGCCTGTGGTGCGAAAGATAAACGTACCAAGCTCATCGTCTTCACTGAGATTAACGTACAAGCGACCATATGGCTTACACGCGCCACCTTGCGCGAGTGGACAGCGATCAGGGGATGGACAAGGCAGTTGCTCTACACCCTTGCTTGTGCGCCGCTGACAGCTCTCACCGTCACCTACGCATAGCGGTCTGCCCGTTTGCCGATCAAATAGCGTGTACTCAGCTCGTAGGTTTAGTGTCGGATCGTTAAACAACATACGTACGGGAATATGTCTGAGCTTACCGTCATTATTTGCACGTAGCTTTTCGTCTAGTGGATGATTGATCCAGCCGTCTTTATTTTGAACTTGGCTGGTGATGGTGAATTGATCGTCTTTAGCAGGAAGACGTTTGCCGTCTTTTTGAATGACACGTCCAATGCTGATACGGCCAAGTACGGGCGGGGTTATGGTGAGACCTTTAATCATGGTGATATTCCTTATAGGTTTAATAAATTGTGTTTGCCCATAAAAAAGCCCAGCTTTGATGGCTGGGCGGTTATGTGTTTACTTCGATTGATTGGCTTTGATTGTTTGATGAATATATTGATAGTTAAGAGATAGATAGCTTAATCGTTTAAGATGACAAAGCGGCGACTACCTTGCTTAGTTTTACTAAACTTCGCTAGTAGCTCAGGATGCGCTTTGATAACCGCTTTGCTATCAAGACCGACACTGTCTTTCGAGCGTTTCCATGAAATAGCCCCTTTTTCAAACACAGCGACTTCATTATCGGCAATCAGTGTTTGCAGCTGATGCTTAACTTGATTATGACGCTGCTCTAACTCTTGCATATAGTCACGGTAGCTCAGTAACTGCTCAAATAGTTTGTTGGCTCCGTCGTCATCTCGCAGGTCGACCTTGCTTGACGGCTGAGGCGCTGGATAAAGCTGCTTTAATGCTCGAGCTGCAGATTCTGAATGATCAGGGGTTGGCGGGGTGTCGGTCTGCACGTATTGCCAGAACAAACGCTCATGCTCGATGATGCTTGCGATCAACTTTTCATCGCGCTCAACCTTATAAATCTTAGCCTCGTGACCACAAAGCAGCACGCAGATGTGCGCTGCCTGCTTACCCGTCACCGCCAGCTGATGCTGAACTTGGCAGGTGACATAGAGCGGAACACCATCCTTCCAAAGTTTGGCACCATGTTCACCAGCGGTTTTGCACTCTAAGATTTGTACCTCCTCACTACCAGTAATGGCATAGTCTAAATTTGCTAGCATGAATGGCTGCTCAGGATGTTGCAAGATAGCGTTCACACGCCTTACCTTATTGCCTGTATGTTCTTGATAGTATTTAGCCACCATTGGCTCTAGCGTGTTACCCCAGTAAAGAGGTGAGTAGCCCTCTAAGCTTTCATCGATGCTTGATTCCATGCGTCCTGTCTTAATCATCCATAGCTCAAGCATCGATAGATACGGATGGATACCACAAGCGGCAGCAGCGTCACTACTGCCGATACCTTGCTTGCGAACAGCTAGCCACTCTTCACGACTTAAGTTTTTGGTGTTGACCAAACGCTTAGCCGTGCTTGATTGATTAGCAGATGGCTTAACCGCTTTATTATCTACTTTAGGCGTTGGCAACTCTTCGCTATTGTGCCGAGCTTTGATTGAAGCCTTACTCTTAACGGTTACACGCTTAGCTCTTGGCTGAATGATTGTTGTATTGTTTAATGCGATCATGTTCATGATGAACTCCTTCGTTAGATTTATTATTCATAAGTAATACGGTACTTTGTTTGATTAGCGGCATAAAAAAACCACGCTCAAAGGCGTGGTTGATTCATTGAGTAAACAAAGTCATTAAGAGATTAAGCAATTAAGCGCAGCGCTTCATCTAAGCTTTTATCTTTAAGTTTAGCCCCTGCACCGAACCAAGCTGAGTCTAAGCGATGATCCCTCGACATAGCACGGCGTTCATGATCGACAAACTCTGTCATCGCAGACAGCAGGCCATAAGCAGTATCTTTGGCAGAGTCTAAATCTGCACCGCGACCTTGTCCATTGAACATAGTCATCACTTGATTCATAGCGCGAGCATTCGGAACCGCTTCTTTCTCCTTCTTAGCGGTATTAAACAGAATAAGGCCATCGTCTTTGACATCGTTAAACACCCGGTTTAAATAATTGGCCGCTTCTGCTTGGGTCACTCGTCTGTTGGTTAGCTGCTTCATCTCATAATTAAACGCATCCCACTGACTGACAGATACGCCTAGTTGCCGTTTGACCTTATCAGCATCAAAGTTAGTGCTATGCGGTACTTTTACAACGCCGCCGCTGCCATCAGCCAAGCTGATCGCTAAAGTGTTATTACACACCACGCGAATATTGGTGAACTGCGCTGTGGTCGCAAGCGTCCCATCACAAGCGGTTGCTAGAAGTAGATAGCCATGACTGACATCACCACCTCGTAGTGTTGCTGATTGACCAGTACGAGCGAGTGCCCAGAACTTACGACCGCCTTTAAGCACTCCTGCTGTTTCTAGCTCAAAGTCAGCTTGTTCGGTGAGATCCCGATAAAACTCTAGAATCTCACTCGGTTGTACTTCTTGGTAGCGTTGACTGACCACTGACAACGGCTCCAAGTTATCACTGCGATACAGCACCTTATTGCTATCAAAAGGCATGATCAGGTTTTGGCCTTTATCATTGGTTGCCATGTAGCTGACGTCTGAGGACTCAATACGCCAATCCATACCTGCCTCACGGGCCCAGACTTCAATAGGCTGCTTGGGGGATAACTCTTGCCCTAGTCCATGCCAGGGGGTGTCACCGACGTACGCCATAGATTCGAGTAAATGTGCCATAAGAATATTTCCTTTTATTGTTGAATAAAATAAGTGGTTTGACTGATTTCATGCTTTGCTACATGAGTCATTGAAGGTTTCAATAAATGAGCATGTCAGACGCTAAAGGTATGCTGACAGGTACGGCATAAATAGCGAGGCAGGATAGCCGCTCTAATGAGTGGAGGCTGCATTAGTCTTTGTTGTGCCAGATTAATGACGGTGGCAAGGGCGCTGCCTGCGACCATGCCAATCACAGGATTGATCTTATAGTACTTGCAGACGCTCACGCTAAGACTGACTAACAGCTTTGGTGAGAGCACATGCTCTGAAATGCTTTGCATACTGGTATCTATATTTTCGATGACATGAGAAGAGTGACAATTGGGACAGATGGGTTTCATAGGATCTCCTTGATAATGAGGCATAAAAAGGCCTGCTATAAAGCAGGCCTTGATGATGCGTTTAGGGTTAGATTGATAAGGCAACGATGACATCGATGCTCATCTCATGGAAATACTATATATCTGAAATTATTTTGCTATGAGATTATGCCTCTACGTTTTGGGGTTCTATAAATACCGTGACCAAAGGTGCGCATGTTTGGCACCCACAATTTAAGCTGCTGCTCATGCTTGCTTGGTTTGGTTAGGTATAAAGCTGACGTTACCGCGTTTTCAACTTTCTTAGCATTATCACGATAGATCATGCCAATACCCAATTTGCCATTTTTCTCATACTTCTGCTTAGTCTCTGTATCGTGATAGTTATAGTACTCACCTAAACCACCTGTCATCATTTTCCATTTTTCACCTACCTCTTTTGCTAGATACCAGTCATTTTGTCTTTCTGAGCCATCGTATATTAGGAGTAAATGACAGTGCAGTCCGCCCTCAATACCACCTTGTTCAAGAGCCCATGCATAGCCTTGCAGATGCTCAAAGCATGTTTTCTTATTACCGATAAGATCTCTAAATTTTCTCATGTGACAGTCAAAATCTTCAATAGATACATGGTGGCTGGTTTCTTTTACGTATTTTAGGTCGATACGGATAAAGAGCAGTCGTGAGTAATGATTAATCAGGCTGTGTACATAGTTCTTTAATTCCCTTTTATTGTACGATTCTTGATAAATGAACGCCTGACGTTCATTCTCAATATCATTTTTATAGCATGACAGTATGTTGATAAAACGCTTTGTTTTATCATGATCCCAAATCACATTTTCTGGATAGGTATCACCAACGATCGCTTGAGTGCTACTAAAAAATGCTAAGACTGGCTGTGTATAAAATAACTCAGTATTGAGATGATTCATGAACGGGTAATACAACCCGTTCAGTTTATCCATAGTCTCATTAAAGCTGATGGTGTTCGCCAGTATGTCCGTAACCAGACTGTGAACATTAGCGACAACTAGAGGTTGATTAAGATGTGAATACGGCATGGTAGTGCTCCTATGAAGTTGGTTTCATAGGGTAAGGTCAGTCTGTATTTTTATAATATTAACTGCTGAGAGTTGCGCTCTCAGCACTAGAATAAATGATAATGGCATTATTAATAATATAAATAACCCACTAAGGATGAGCTGCCAAAGAGCAGCTTTTTGCTTGTGTGCTTGATGTTTTTTTATCGGAGCAGATGCAGTATTGCTGTCTGCGTTAGAGTTCCGATTAGGATGGAGTTAGCTGACTGGGGTTGTCAAAACGTATCATATATTGTTCTTGCTTAGTGGAGCCCATCCCGCTTAGTGATGAAATCATCCATTCAAGGGCACGCAGATAGTACCTAAACGAAGCATTTATATTAGGCCGAAATCACTCACACTTATTGCTAGAACGAAACTTATATACAAGGTATAGTCAAAGCAGAAAGATGAAAGAATAAATTCAGTCTATTTTAAGCTAAAAAACGGTGTAAGACTGCTCACGCCTCTATATTAGGGAGTTCTTATGTAGTAAATACATACTTTTTTCCTACTAAAATAGACTATTAACCCACTTTTTAAGAGTTTTTTTGAAGGAAATCTGGCTATGATATACGCTAATAATTCGAATTATAATGATGGAAACTCGGCTCATAATTATGATCGATTGAACGACAATTACGAAATCCCGGTTGAAAAAAGTGGATGTGCTTCTATGGCTTTAACAGCTACATCTGATAATAATGGGGCTGTAGTAGAAGGCGATAATCAGCCATCTACTAGTTTAAATCAAGAAGTGCTAAATCAAGCTAATGCATATCATCAGGCTCAGCAATATAAATTTAGTACTGACTTGTATTTTTACCATGCAAAGCAAAACTGGAAAAACCATGAGGATTTTTATAAAACGATTGGAAGTTTTAATGAGGAGGATTGCAAGAGCTTGGTATTTGCGCACAATGTATATTTGGGAAATTTATCAGCTAATATCGAATTTGATAAGGGAGCGTTCAAATCCACTTTGATCAGCATATTCAAGTCTCAGCCATATCCAATTCCATACTTTCACGAGCTAATGCGATTTAAAATTAACAACCAGCTGCCAGATAGCTCATTGAACTGGATAAAAGGTGATCTTCGTAGCGCCCTGCACATCGCTTATTTAGTTCAAGGGTTTTTTTACAATAAAACTATGGTTGGAGGTACTGAGTTAATTTCTCATATTTCGAATTATTTAAAATATGAGATTATGCATTTCAACTACACTCCACTCACCCTTCCGTATTATGCAAATTATGTAGTCGAAAACAATCTTCCGTTAATATGGCGTATAGAAACTATTAAATCTGTATATTTTAGAAATCGTACTGATAGAGAAATTAAGTGGCTCAAGGGTGATGATAGTGATCAAATTGAATGGGCTTATAATTATCTAAGCTCAGACAAGAGAGATCACCTTATACTTCAGGATATCTTCATACCCTCCTCTATAGAGGACAAGTATAATTTAATCTTAGCGAGTCTTGATGTCCTATCAAATGCAAAATACACATATGAGACTCTTACTAAAAATATAGATATGAGCGACCCTACAGTTGATCTTGAGTCAATATCTGAAATATCATATAGAGCCAAAATTATAGAGAACATGAAAGACGCATGGGCTAAATTCTCAACGAGCAACAAAAATGAAGATTTAAGTGAAGTCAAGATATATAAGAAAAATCAAGATCAATTGGACTCTATCATGAAAGCTAAAGGAACGACTGCCAACAAGGTTATAAGTCAAATCATTGAAAATGAATATAAAAAAGTTTTCAACAAAAACTAGGTGGTTTAGTAGGGAAAGCCACTCGATTTGATGTAATTATTAAGTGTTTGATCTAATGTTTTGAATGGCTAACTTTATAAAAAAATTATCAAATTATTCTAATAGCTCCTGCAACTCTACTTTCGTCATACCCTTATTAATAAGCGCTTGAATAAGGTGTTGTTTATCAATTGCTTCAAGGCCATCAGCTTGATAACTACCTAACGACCTCTCAATTTGCTGCCTTGCTGTTTGAAAGTCTACTACCTTACCTTTGTCTCGGAGCAGATCTAAAAAGTCCGCCCAGACCTGCATGATCTTACGCCGTTCTTCTAAGTGCTGCGCGTGGTTATAAACCGCGCGAATGCTGCTTTTTTTATCATGCGCCATCTGCTTTTCGATCGCATCGCCCATATAGCCAAGCTCGTTTAGGTTGGTAGAGGCGATGTGACGAAAGCCGTGACCTGTCTGTTTGCCTGCGTAACCCAAGATATCGAGCGCATTATTGATAAACTCTTCACTATACGGCTGATGCATACCCGTGTGGTAAAACACATATTCATATTTCCCTGTGATTGCTTTCATCTCTTCTAATACTGCCAGCATTTGATCTGATAGCGGTACGACATGCTTACGCGCAATTTTAAGGTTATCAATATCAACACGCCATAAGCGATTGGCAAAATCGATATGACTCCACTTCATCATACGCAGCTCGATGGTACGACAGAATGAATATGCTAAGAATTTCATACCTAATCGGGTTTGGTCGTGACCATGATAGCCTTCGATAGCTTGGAGTAGGGCAGGCAGCTCATTGATATCTACATGCTTCATGTGCTGACTTTTGGCTTTAGGATAGAGTGCTTTTAGATCATCGATTGGGTTTTGGTCGATGATGCGTTCGCGTTTGGCACGTCTTAAAACATTAGCAACCAGATCAATAGTGCGTCTAGTCACCTCACGTGGCGGCTCACCTTTTGTGTTCACACGCGTTTCGATCTCATCTGCCATCGATCGACAATCCTCAAAGCTTACATCTTTTAGTGCAATGCCTTCAAAATGAGGCAATACGTCTTTATGCATCCGGTTATAGTCTTGCTGATAGGTACGCGGCTTAACGTTGCGCTTGCGCTCAGCGAGCCAGTCTAAGGCGTAGTTATTGAACTTTTGCGCGTGGATGTTAGCAAGCTTGTCTTGACGCTTTTTATTTTTTGGGTCGATACCATCAGCGAGCAGCGCTTTAATGTCAGTATTGGCTTGTCTAGCTTCAGCAAGCGACATGATGGGGTAAGTACCGAGTGTGAGGCGTGTCTGCTTACTATCAAAGCGATAGGCGCTTATCCATGTCTTTGTGCCAGTATTGCGTACTAATAGCTGTAAGCCTTGCTGATCACTGTATTTGTCAGGACGTGAAGGTGTGCATTTCTCACTAGGTTTAAGCTTGCGGATCTTACTATCGCTTAGCATGTTGGTCTATTCCCTATGGCTTAAAGCTATATGAATCAAGAAATACAACAAGTACGTTGGTCTAATGCTGAATCATAAAGCCTAAATGTTGGTCTTTTTGAGGTCTAATGAAATAATAGACCAACGAATAGACCAACACAAGCCGCGGGATAGGTGGGTTATGTTCGGATAGATTGGGAAAGTAGTAGGCATAAAAAAAACGCTAGAAGCGTTATTTATAAAGGGCTGCAAAGGTATATGGGAGCGTTTGGGACAAGGTGGGAAAAGTAGGATATTATAAGATTGGCGGTGAAGGAGGGATTCGAACCCTCGATACGCGATTAACGTATACACACTTTCCAGGCGTGCGGTTTCAGCCACTCACCCACTTCACCGTTTTTTGAACGCCTAAGTATAGCGGATACCATTTAAAATGTCACGACTTGCGCGCTATCTTTCTTTATTGCTAACTGCCTGCTAGGATAGCAGATACGCAATGATGAGTATAAATGGTTGAAGATTGAATGATAAGTTTCCGTGAGCGCACATATGGAGTTAAACACAGCATACTAATGACTGTCATGACAGTTGTAATAGGTGTTAATCAGGCACATGCTGATAATTTCACGCAGTGTAGCCAATCTTTTTATGGTGGTATCTATCCTGAATTTACCAACACCAAGCTAAGTAATAAGACACAAACACTATGCATGGATGGCTTTGCCGTTATGTACTCTGGTGTATCACGGACACCGCTGTGGTCAGCAGAACATCTAGATCGTGCGCGTCTGCAGCAAGCCAAACAGATCGACCGTGAAGACAGTTTTCACGAAGAAAGCAAGCTCCCAGAAACAGCACGCGCGTCATTGTCTGACTATTCAGGTTCTGGTTATGATCGCGGACACCTAGCACCAAATGCCAATATGGCAACGCGCAGCCAGCAATATGATAGTTTTAGTCTGGCCAATATCGCGCCGCAGTCGCCGCGCAATAATCGTTATATTTGGCGTAATATTGAGTCTGCTACTCGCTATTTGACCCAGCAATACGGTGAGGTTTATACCATTACTGGCGTCGCATTTACCAATAAAAAGACCAAGCAGCTTGCCAATCGTGTGCTTGTACCCAGCCATTTTTTCAAAGCAGTGTATATACCCGCGACCAATCAGGCAGGGGTATATTACGCACCAAATGACGAATCTGAACGCATTGATGTTATTAGTATCGATGAGCTGACCGCTGAAACCGGTATCGATGTCTTGCCGATGTTGGACATTCAAACCAAGCGAGAAGCATTGGATTTGCCATTGAAGGCAGGTGAGAGTTCAGACACAACTGATGCGTCAGCTCAGGAGCCGGATTGGATGCTATTCGTCTGGGCTATTTTGGAGTGGTTACTTGCGCAGTTAAAGGCATAGAGCAAAACGTAGAATACTTTTTGAGTTTTAAATACACCATAAGGATACACACATGATTGACCCATTCGCCAATGATCACCAAAGCATGCAGGTTGGTGATCTTGTTATTGAAAACCAAAAGGACAAAATCATCATCTATGGTGATATTGACCTGACTTTGGATGCATCCGGATATGAACACGCTCAGCAATTGCATGAGCTAATGAGTCGGGTCATAAACATATTTGAAAGTAAAAACCTTTATAATAATAATGATGATAAGTCAAAGGAAAATGATGACCAATTGGGCAAAGATATCGACAATCCCTTCTTGTAAGTCTTTGATATGGTTTTATTTTATAGAAATAATAAAGTATAAAAAAATTACTAGGCAAAGTCGGAAAATTGATTATAATGAGTCAAGACATCGCTTATGTCGCTCAAAATCTTTGACAAAGAGTTATGAGCAATATCGATAACCTACGCTTTATAAGTAGGGAATCGCAAAGCTTGTAATAAAAGATTCTAGCAAAGGATAAGCATAGGAGATCAGAAACATAATGTTTCGAGCAATCATTGTATGAAGGGAGTCAATCTATGAAGTTATTTACAAAAACCACGTTAGCCGTTGCTGGTATTGGTATTGCTAGTATGGCATTTGCTGCTGACCCATTAGCCAATACGACTTGGCAGACATATGATGAAGGCAAGCCAAAAGGTACGGTAAAAATTACTGAGTCAAATGGGGTACTGACAGGTACGCTTATTGCTACTAACTCAGCCAAAGGCAAAAAGCATATAGGCACGACCATTATTAGAGGTCTAAAATCTGATGGTGGCGGTAAATACAGCGGTGGTACGATTACTGATCCTGAAAAAGGCAAAGATTATCGTATGACGGCAAATCTAAGTGGTAATACTTTGAAGCTAAGAGGCTATATTGGTCCATTCTCTCGTAGCCAAGAGTGGAAAAAGAAATAAGTCGATCAAGTAGTTTTTTATCAGATCTGTACTTAATAGATAAAATCCCGCACTACCGAAAGGTACTGCGGGATTTTTTATGTTTTACATTTTATTGTGTCAGTAAGGGGAGGTTACTCAATAAAATAATAAACGCTGACACTACGGTAAGTAGTATCAGCGTATCGAACGATAGGGTTTAGACTATTAAGAGGTCTTATCTGATAAATTCTGGATAAGCTTCCATACCACACTCTGCAATATCAGCACCTTCATATTCATCCTCTTCAGAGATACGGATACCGATGACAGCTTTGATGATGACCCAAACGATGAAGCTTGCAACAAATACCCAAACAAAGATGGTCGCAGCGCCTGCAATCTGACCGATGAAGGTAGATGCTGGGTTGGTAATTGGTACGATTAGTAGACCAAACAGACCAACCACGCCATGAACTGAGATTGCACCCACTGGATCATCAATTTTGATTTTATCTAACGCTAAGATTGATAATACGACGATGACACCAGCGGCAACACCGAAAAGAGTGGCTTGTAGCGCAGAAGGGGTTGATGGCTCTGCAGTAATGGCGACTAGGCCGGCTAATGCACCGTTTAGGAGCATGGTTAGATCCGCTTTACCAAAGATGATACGAGCGATTATCAGAGCACCCACAGCACCGCCAGCAGCAGCAGCATTGGTGTTCAAGAATACCATGGCAACAGAGTTGGCACTGGCGATATCGCCAAGCTTGAGTACTGAACCACCGTTGAAACCGAACCAACCCATCCATAGGATCAATGTACCAAGCGCCGCAAGTGGAAGATTGGCGCCAGGAATCGCACGTATCTCACCTTTAGGACCGTATTTACCTTTACGGGGTCCTAGGAGTAATACACCTGCTAGAGCAGCAGCAGCGCCCGCCATATGGACGATACCAGAGCCTGCAAAGTCAGAGAAACCCATGTCACCTAGGTTAAATAACCCAAAGACATCGTTGCCGCCCCAAGTCCAACTGCCTTCTAATGGATAGATAACACCAGTCATGACAACAGCAAATAATAAGAAAGCCCATAGCTTCATACGCTCAGCAACAGCACCTGAAACGATTGACATACAAGTCGCTACAAAGACTACTTGGAAGAAAAAATCTGAGGCTGCAGAGTAGACAGAGTCACCACTAAAGCCATTTTCGGCAGAGGCTGCTAACGCGTCTTCTACCAAGGTGTCGCCGCCTGCAATTCCGCTCAAGAACAGATCGCCACCATACATAATAGCGTAGCCGCATATCATGTACATAGTACAGGCGGTCGCAAATAGCGCGACATTCTTAGTTAAGATTTCGACCGTATTTTTTGATCGGACCAATCCGGCCTCTAGCATAGTGAAGCCAGCTGCCATCCACATGACCAATGCCCCACAGATCAAAAAGTAAAACGTATCGAGCGCATACTGGAGCTCAAAGATTTGACTTTCCATTTAAATTCCCCTTGAATTTACAATATAGATATCGGTATGACCGATAGATAAAAATGCAGTAAGAGCCTTTCTCTATAAATCGATGTTTATAGATATGGCCTCAAATCTAGATAGCATCAGGTCCGGTTTCGCCCGTACGGATACGAATGACTTGCTCAAGCGCAGTGACGAAGATTTTGCCGTCACCAATCTTGCCAGTGCTAGCGATACGAGTGATTGCTTCAATAGCAGGTTCGACCATCTCGTCGATCACAGCGACTTCGACTTTTACCTTAGGTAAAAAGTCCACCACGTATTCTGCGCCGCGATAGAGCTCTGTGTGACCTTTTTGACGACCGAAACCTTTGACTTCAGTGACGGTAACACCTTTAACACCGATGTCAGAAAGCGCTTCACGCACATCGTCGAGCTTAAACGGTTTTAAGATCGCAGTGATTAGCTTCATAAAAAATTCCTTATTTGTGTGATGCCGCAGATTGATAGAGGCATTATGGTGCATCGTCGTATCTCTGCTTTGCTTACGATAAGTTATTCAAGAACTGTGCCAACCTACTCAAGGGGGAGGTAGAATTGGGTTTATTTATTCAAAAATAACCGCGGTTGCAACAGAGTATATGGGTGACGATGTAATGATGAGAGCCATCATTATAAACATAGTAAAAGCGAATCAACCTTTAGCGTTTGGTTAATGAAAACTTTATTATAACCAACTTTGTAGGTGCTTGGGGAGGCTATCCCTCTATTTCATGTGACGATTTGCTAACTTGAGTTTAGTAATAAAATGAACGTTTGATGACAGCTGATTAAAGCTAAATAGAGGAGAGGTCGCGGTAAGCGGCAGAGACCAAAAGAGTCATTGGTGCTCTGCGCTTATATAGATAGGCTATGTGTGTAGATAAAACGATGCTTAAGCCTTAGGAAAAAGGAGGTATGGTGTTTTGGTGCTGCCTAATAACTTCTTAGTATCGCTGCCTTGTAGCAACTCACGTAAACGCGATTGGCCAAACGCGCCTGTTATGAGTAGGCCGATATCGTTTTGGTTTTGGTAGTAATTTAAAGCCGCCGCAACATCACGGCAGTCTAATAATATTTTTTTAGATTTGATACCTGCTTGCTTGAGCTTCGCGTATGCTTCACGTAGGGCGTCACAGTTATCAGAGGTTTCTTTACCGATCATGACAATATGAATGGTCAAGGCACGCACGAGCGGGGTCTTACACAACCAATTAAGTAACTTATGGCATGTTGGACTGTTGTCAAAAGCAAACAAAGCGGTAGTAGGGGGCAAAAATGGTGCATGTGTCACCAAAATGGGGCAGTGGCTGACTCTAATCAGTTGTCCTAATGTCGATTTGCACGTGACATGATGACCGATAACGATCAATTGTGCTTTGTCATCGACGTAATCGATACTCTGGTTCAGGTTTTCATGACGATGCAAGGTATAAGTTTTAAGCTTATGAGGCTTTTGCTCGCAATACGTGGTAGCTTGAGACAGTAATAGTCTGCCCTGTGCTTTTAGTTCACAGTTGCCCAAATGCTCTTTGGTTGTGAACTGCTCAAGCAAGGCATTTTCATCATCGATATTGAGACAACCAGAATAATTGATTGCAGCTTTTTGCTGTAAGCTTGGGACTGAATGTAGCAGTCCTACAGGCGCGCGCAAGCGAATAGAAGCCCACATGCTGGCCTCTAATACAGCTTGAACATGATCAGGACAGTCCAAGCAAGCAATGACACTATCTGGTTTTAAGTTACTCATAAAACGGCCACATCATTCTAATCATCAAAATCAGCCACTCAGCGTAGGGCTAAGGCATCACGTACATACCCAACTCTTTTGACCAACGCAGCTGTCTATTTATCCATCGATTCACAAAACCTTGCCATACAACCTTGCCATACATCAATGACAAGTTAGACGTAGATTTGCTTAATCTAATAAGCCAATATCTCGGCGATCGTGAATAGAGAAGCGGTCAATCAGTGTTCGACTCGCATTGTTGAGTCCTACCACTTTGACATTAATACCTTCACGTTGCAAGCGCATGACCAGCTTGTCCAAGGTATCAACAGCACTGATGTCCCAAAAATGTGCATTGCTGACGTCAATTTGAATGCTGTCTACCGCTTCTTTGGTATCAAAGCTATTCAAAAACTGTGTCGTAGAGGCAAAGAATACCTGTCCTTGAACATAATAATAACGGGTATTGCTACTATCATCGTACTCACTGAATATGGTTAAGAACTGACCAATCTTATTGGCAAATGCTAAGGCAGATAGCAACACGCCAACACCAACGCCATAAGCTAAGTTGTGCGTAAAGACAGTGGTCAATACCGTCGCTAGCATCACTATATTGAATGACATCGGATGGGTTTTGAATTCGCGAATAGATTGCCAGTTAAACGTGCCAATCGATACCATAATCATGACAGCAACGAGGGCTGCCATTGGGATTTGGCTGACCCATTCACTCAAAAACACCACCATGATAAGCAGTACTACACCTGCGATCAAGGTAGAAAGGCGCGTGCGTCCACCGGATTTTACATTAATCATTGACTGACCAATCATCGCACAGCCTGCCATACCACCGAAGAAACCTGACACCACGTTAGCTATGCCTTGACCACGGCATTCTTTGTTCTTATCACTTGGCGTATCGGTCAGCTCATCGACAATCGTCGCAGTCATCATAGACTCTAATAAACCCACAATGGCAAGCGCAATAGAATAAGGAGCAATAATCAACAATGTATTTAGGTTCAATGGAATATCAGGCAATAAAAACACAGGCAACGAATCTGGCAAATCACCCATGTTACCGACGTTACGAATATCAAGATTCATATACATGGCGACCGCTGTCAAACCAACGATACAAATCAATGGAGAGGGAATCACACGGCCTATTTTAGGGATAAGTGGAAACAGATAAATAATTGCCAAACCCACAGCTGTCATGATATATACCGTCATACCGACACGCTCAGTCATGGGATTTAATTCTGGTAACTGGGCGGCGAATATCAATATTGCCAGTGCGTTGACAAAGCCAATGACGACTGAGCGCGAGACAAAGCGCATCAAATTACCAAGCTTTAGGATGCCCATGACGACCTGAATGACGCCGCACAATAAGGTCGCAGCCAGTAAATACCGCAAACCATGATCGGCAACCAAATCAACCATGACTAAGGCCATAGCACCCGTTGCTGCCGAAATCATACCTGGACGACCACCGACAAAACTGATCACCACAGCGATACAGAATGAGGCATATAGGCCGACTTTTGGATCCACACCTGCGATAATAGAGAAAGCAATGGCTTCTGGAATAAGCGCCAAGGCGACAACCAAGCCCGATAAAACGTCACCGCGAACGTTGGAGAACCACTCGTCACGCAAGTTATCAACAAAAGATATCATAAGTAAACTACATAGGGTTAGAGGCAAAAAAAGTAATCATTACTCATTTATAAAATGATCGTGTCACTAAAAATAGCTATTCATTTTTCTTTTACGTCAACATGCACAGGTCATGTTGCCGTGTTGGAATGTGAAAGGTCAATCATAAGTATGTCTACTGATTTTTTTGGTATCACAAATACGCTCATCAATATTCAAAAAGATGATAAGAGCAATAAAACTACCTAAAATATGGTTTGAACCAGATTGCTTAAAATAGGCTATAAAAAAGACCTATCGTAAGACATAGAATCAGCAATCACTTGCTGCAGTAGAGGGTAATCAATAATCTGCCAGAAAAGAATGCGGGTCTGACATCTCGTTGTAACACATGAATCATTGCTAAAGAGACGTGACAATAGCGCGATTAATGTGACAACATGATAAACTAAAATGCTTGGGTGAACTGCTTTATCATATAGCAGTGTCACGCATCAATTAAGTTAGCTATTATAGCATTAGCCACTGAATATAAAAATAGGCGAATAATAGCACAAACACATAAAAAATCAGTACCGAAATCTGAACGATACCGTTATGATGCTTGTCATCTCGACGGTGTCATTTGGAGTCGCTATCCGCATCAGTGTGCTTGATGACATCTCGCTCGTTCAATAGAAGGAATAGATATGACCGCTCATAACGCAACAGAAACCTTGATCCACAAGGGTAATGGTCTACAGGTCGTGGTTGGTTTGGGACAGTCTGGGTTATCGGTCGCGCATTATCTTGCCAAACAAGGCTATCAAGTGGCGGTAACAGATGCACAGGTCGCGCCTACACTGGCAGCACAATTGCCAGATGAGATTGAGGTTCGTCAGTTTGGTACCATTGACGCAGAATTATTGCAGCAAGCTGCCCGCATTATTATCAGTCCTGGTATCTCGCTTGACACACCTGCCATTGCAGCAGCTCGTCACGCAAATATTCCCGTCGTCAGCGACATTCAGCTTTTTTGTGAGGCTTGTACGGTGCCGATCGTGGCGATCACAGGCTCCAATGCCAAAAGCACCGTGACCACCTTAGTTGGGCAAATGGCAGCAGACGCTGGTATCAATGTGGGTGTAGGCGGCAACATAGGGATACCAGCACTCACTTTGCTGGATAATACGAACATGGAGCTGGCGGTGCTAGAACTATCTAGCTTTCAACTAGAAACCGTCACAAATTTGGGGGCAAAGGTTGCCACTGTCCTCAATATGTCACCAGATCATCTCGATCGCCATGGTGATATGCTGGGCTACCATCAGGCCAAACATCGTATTTTCCAAGGCGCTAAGTCCGTCGTCATCAACCGTGAGGATGCACTCACCCGTCCATTGGTTGCAGACAATCTGCCAAGGATCAGTACTGGCATCCATGCGCCTGACAAAGGACAGTACGGCCTGATAACAGATGGGGAAGGTCAAACATTTATTGCGCGTGGTACAGAAAGGTTACTGTCCGCAGACAAACTGTTGATGAAAGGACGTCATAATCTGCTAAACGCGCAAGCAGCTTTAGCGCTCGGTGAGCTTGCAGGTTTGCCCCTTGAGAGTATGCTCGAAACGTTACAGCAATTCACAGGTCTTGAGCATCGCTGCCAGTATATAGGGAGCTTTGCTAATATCGACTATTTTGATGATTCTAAAGGCACCAATATTGGCTCGACCATGGCTGCTATCGAAGGGCTAGGCGCGGTCTATGCACCAAAAGATGGTAAGCTATTATTGATTTTGGGCGGGCAAGGTAAAGGTCAGCAGTTTGGCGAGTTGACGCCCTTTATCAATCAGTATGTCAGCCAAGTGCTGTTTATTGGTGAGGATGGCAAGCAGATTGAGCAGCATTTACGCGCAACGAAATTAAGCGACGATGTGGCATTGCATCAATGCCAAACATTAGAAAACGCCTTTGTCACTATTCAGCAAGTCACTGCCAGCAGCCTATCGCAAGTGCAAGCGGTATTGTTGTCACCTGCCTGTGCCAGTTTTGATCAATACAGTGGTTATGCGGCTCGCGGTGAGCATTTCAGTCGATTGGTTGCTCAGTTAGACACGGCACAATCAGATAGCACGATTATCAGTTAAAAGTTTTAAATGGCTATGGGCTCGAACAGATTAGCTTAGATAGTGTAGTAGCATGTGAGTTACTTATTAACCAAAGCAGCATTTCTCGTATAAATGATTGTTTTGCTTATAAATTGCTGCTACTGTCGATCGTAATGACTCTGGTTGCTAGATAAATGATTGCTCAAGCATTTTTTGATGATTGAGGGTTTTTATCATCGTCTATCTAGTAAGATTTACTTTATGATTTTTTAAACGGTGGCGTTTCATAGACGTCGTGTTTTTTCGTTTGTTAGTGTATATAAAATTATGGCGCTCTCTTCTTTTTTTCGTTCTTCGCCCAAAACCAAGCAAGCCTCTGGCTCAGATGGTGTGCTTTCTATGCCATCAGCGCGCGCAATTTTACTATCGAGCGTAGGTTGCATGATGGTACTTAGTCTGCTGATGGTGGCTTCTGCTTCTATTCCTTTTGCGCTCAGTCGCGGTATGACGGAGCTGTATTTTTTCAATAATCAGCTACTTTACATGACGATTGGGTTAATCGTCGCCATTATCCCTTATTATGGTGTGTCGTTACGGACGCTATATAAGACTGAAACGCAGTTTCTTTTGTTGGGTATTACTGGTATTTTGCTGGTGGCAACGCTGTTTAGTACACCCATTAACGGCTCTAAGCGCTGGCTCACGCTGGGAGGCTTTAACTTTCAGGTAGCCGAGTTGGCTAAGCTTGTCATGATTGTGTTTGTCTCTGATTTTGTGGTGCGCCGCTCTTTTGAGGTTCGTAATGGCCTAGACGGCTTTTTACGCATTATGCTAGTGGTGGTACTGATAACGATACTGCTATTGTCGCAGCCAGATTTTGGTTCTTTTGTCGTTATTTTGGGGACGCTATTTGCGATTTTTTATATCGCTGGAGCACCTTATAAGCATTTCTTAGCATTGGGTGCGGCAGCCGTTGGTGGCGCAGTGTTGATGGTGACCACGGCAGAGTATCGATTGGTACGTGTGATGTCGTTCATGGATCCGTTTGATGATGTGCAGGATACCGATTATCAGCTGGCACGTAGTCTGATTGCTTTTGGCCGTGGACAGTTTACCGGGGTTGGTTATGGCGAAAGCGTGCAAAAACTGTCGCATTTGCCTGAGGCGCATACTGACTTTTTATTGGCGATTACGGGTGAAGAATTGGGTTTTGTTGGTGTCAGTATGGTATTGATACTTGAAGCATTGATTATCGGTAGTGCGATGCGTATCAGTTACAACGCGCTAAAACGTCGCCAAATGCGCATGAGCTATACCGCGTTCGGTATCGGTGTGGTGTTTATTGCGCAGACGATTATTAATGCGGCGATGAACATGGGTGCCATTCCTACCAAAGGTCTCACCATGCCATTCTTTAGTTATGGCGGTTCTTCAATGTTGATTAGCTTGATGATGGTGGCTTTATTATTAAAAATATATAAAGAAAGTCCTGAGATTGAAAAGAGCCAATGCCGCTACTACTAAAAAGTTTAAATTAGTCTATACATTCTATGATCAAGCACTAAAAAAGCGCCGCAAACAGTGGCGCTTTTTGCTATCTATTTTTTTTGTGAGTTGCTTTTTAGTTATCTTCAATAAGGCGAATTCAACTGCTGCTTCCCTCGTAGCGGCGTATTGTCCCATTGAGCAATTGCTTGCTTGAGCATATTGGCTGGTGTGTCGATATCGACCTTTGGTTGCTGGAGTAGCTCTAATCCATGAGTAATGAGACGGCTTGGGTCTGAGGTATCAATTGGCTGCGCAAGATTTTGCTTAGAGAGCTTTTGACCGTCAGCATTATTGATTAATGGTAAATGATACCAATGGTCGATGGTTGGCAGTTGTGCCGCCTGCATGATACTGATCTGTGCTGTGGTCATGGGTAAAATGTCCAAACCACGCATGATATGAGTTACCTGTTGTAGGCCGTCATCAATGCTGGCTGCCAGTATATAATTGATCATACCGTCTTGACGACGAGCCACCATATCTCCTAGTGTCTGCTGCGGATTGTCCCATTGCAGTCCTTGGATACCATCGTGAAAGCCAATTTTATAGTCTGGCAGCTGTATACGTAATTTATGCTGTTGCCTATCAAGGCCAGATGCAACACAGCGTCGTGGGTAACGCTGTCTGTTTGGCTGCGTTTGATTGCATGGTTGTGTTAAGTTAGCATTATTGTGATGTCTATTAATTTCCTCTTGCGCCCAATATTGCTCTAGGTATTTGCGTGAGCACTGGCAGCCGTAGGTCAATGGGCGTAACGATGAAGACAAGTATTCGTTATAAATATCAATACGTTCAGACTGATAAATGACATCACCGTCCCAGTGCAACCCAAGCACCTCTAAGTCCATCAAAATCTGTTCAGTAAACTGTCTATCACAGCGCTCGGTGTCGGTATCTTCGATACGCAGCAGCCACTGTCCACCGAGCGATTTGATATGGCAAAAGCTTGCAAGTGCCGTGGTCAAAGAACCAAGGTGCAACTCACCCGTTGGTGAAGGGGCAAAGCGGCCAATAGGCTGGGATGATTTGGTGTGAGATGGCGTATCAGTAGGAATAGTTTTCACAATAAATGGCTATCGATAAAAATAATACAGATAGAATAATAAAAATCAGGTCCAAAAGATATTTATTAAATGAGATTGTTTCGTGAGCAAAGGCAACATTTCACCAACGCTCCCTCTACTCAACACAGAGTAGGGGGAGCGTTTGCGTGAAGAGGCAGTCATCTAAACGGTCGTCTAAAATGCAAAAAGCGACCACTCATAGGGTCGCTTTGTTTTACAGTCATCTTAGTTCTATCTGATTTAAGCGCCTTGGTTTTGGCGTTCTTTAATCTCAGACAAGGTCTTGCAGTCGATACATTGGGTTGCGGTTGGACGTGCTTCTAGACGGCGCAAACCGATTTCTACGCCACAAGTTTCACAAAATCCATAGTCATCATTTTCGATTTCCAATATGGATTTGTCGATTTTGCGGATAAGTTTGCGTTCACGGTCACGTGTGCGTAAAGCAAGGGCAAACTCTTCTTCTTGAGTGGCACGATCATTGATATCAGGCATGGCGCTTGATTCGTCTTGGATGTAGCTTTTGGTACGATCCGCTTCGCCAATCAGTTGGTTTTTCCATTCCAACAAAATCGCCTTAAAATGCTCTAACTGTGCATCAGACATATACTCTTCGTCTGGGGCTGGCACATAAGGAGTAAACTTGACTTCACTTGGATTTGTGGTCACGGTGCTCATATAGGTATCCTACTTTTTCAAATTAATTCAATAAAACGACGTATCAAAAGACAAGACGTTATCAGTTTTACAAACGCTATAATTTGTCCTTTTATCAAACGTTTTACCACTTGGTAACACAAGTAACACAGCTGATCAAATAATATCGTTATGCTGGTCTATCGGTATCGACACACCATTGCTTAGGTATACTGCGATGCAAAATTTTCGTTCAATAGCATGGCTGCAATCATGTGGTAAATGACTGACTGTGAAAAACGATTTTAGCTACTATATTGCTGACTAATGTGAGATATCAGGTCATTTCGCTTCATTTTACAAGTTGTATCATTGTTTTTAATAATAATGAAGTTATTTTTTATCCTGATCTCATTTTTGCTTAATCTACTCTCTAGTGCCACTTCAGTTAATAGGTGCTAAATCCTTGACGTGTAAGCGCTATAGCTATTTTATGCACCAATAAATATGGGCATTAAGTATCCAGTCTTTCAATCCAGCTTGCAACCTTTCCATTGTTGGCTAATTGCAACCAGCGGTAACCAGGCAAGCAAGCTTCATCGTAAGCAAAATCATGCGAATAAGGTTTAAATTGATAGCAGGTAGATGGTGTGCTATAAACAGTCACACCTTGACGATGACGAATCTGCTCTTGGTGAGTATGACCGCTAATGATTACCTGTAAATGCTCAAAAGGCGCCATATACTCCCAAAAAGTTTCAGCGTTTTGCGCCATATGGGTGTCAATCCAGTCAGAATCTACTGGGATGAGGTGATGGTGTAGGGCGATAAGCGCAGGCTTATCACATGCCTCAAGCCGTTTGCATAACCAATCAATATCTGTAGTGGTTATCTCACCTGCCACTTTCCCTGTGATAGACGAGTCTAATAACAGTAGCTGCCAGTGATCACTCTCAATGATGTGCCGACTGAGTAAGCGTGAGTCAGCAGGCTGGGCAATGAGTGTCCGCTGAAAAAACGGCAAGTCTTCACCATTCTCATCAGTCACATCGTGATTGCCAGCGATACATACAAAAGGAATTTGAGTTGCCTGTAGTACGGCAAAAATATGGTCATAGGTGGCGGGCTTTACTTTACTGACCAGATCGCCAGTCACGATAATCAAATCACAGCGAATATCTTCACTCAGTGCTTGCTGCAGTACAGCTTCAAAATTACGCTGACAATCACCCACTTCATTGACATGACTACTGTCAGTATCAGCAGCGACAGGCGTAGATAGATGCAAATCAGTGATTTGTAAAATATTTATCTGTTCATCGGACGTGCTGATTTTATTGACGGGATAGTTCGGCATTGGGTCGGTCCCTTATCGAATCAAAACAATGGTCATTGTGAGAACGAATATGGATAAATGATCTACTATTTTCAAAATTATATTAGGGCGTGTTGAACATTCGACCATGGCACTGACAGCGACTATTTTTTAGGCGATTCGATGTTAAAAATAATAAGTTTAGTCATTCTAAGCGCTTATTTTTAACGATGAAGCGGCAAAAAAGAGTCCTGTCCCCTGCTTTTATCGTTGGGACTGATGCTAAAATTGCCCCATACTGCGTTACAAATCTCGCTAAGGCATCTGCATTATCGTCGCTTTGTGCCTTGTCTGGAACAATTTTAGCGATCAGCAGTGCCTATTTGTGAATGTTCAACACGCCCTAATCTATTATTAACACTAATTAATGACGAGTCATATAGTGAATCGGTACAAATAATGGCAAAGCAAGTTTATAACATAAAGCCAATGAAAGCTCTAGTGATATCAATGAAATAAAGTTGACTAAAGCAGATGTATAATGCTGCTATAGCCTATATATCAGCACGCTAGCGCGCTGACCGAAATTTTATTTTGGCTAGCTTCGAAATCATTAGCGCGATAAAAAACAATATCGCTAATATCAATACGATAGAGAGTCCAGTCTGGATATCTAGCCAGATACTTCCCCACACGCCAAGCGTCACGCCGAGCTGCGCAATGATAAACGCTGTGATCACCATTTGTTTTGGTGATGAAGACCATAAGCGTGCCGTTAGTGCAGGTAATACCAATAAACCACTGATCAATAAGCTTCCAACAGCTTGTAGCGCAATCGCACAGAACCCTGCAAGAACACCCATAAAAAATAGTCGCTGGCGGGTCGGGTTAATGCCTTGAATGCGAGCTAATGCTTCATGAGTTGCAAGTTTTATTTGAGCGGGCCAAATATACAATAGTAGCCCCAACCCAGCCAGTACACTACCAGCGAGTAGTGGCAAATCCGCCCAGTCCAGTTCAAGTAAATTGCCAAATAAAAACCCCAAGACATTGGCTTGTTGATTGGTCAGCTGCGTTAAAGTCAATAGCCCCAAACACAACAGCGTGACGGCTACCACCGCAAGCACGGCATCAGCTGGCAGACGGTCATCATCCATCAGTACCAGACACAGCACCACCGCTGCACTAACCAATGCCACACCTATACCCATGGGCAACTGCCACCAAGCAGCAAGTGCGACTCCAAGCAAGGTACCATGTGCTAAAGCATCGGCAAAGAATGCCATGCGTCGCCACAAGACTAAGCATCCTAAAGGCGCTGATAGTAGGGCTAAAATACTGCCAGCGATCCAAGCAGGTGCAATAATGGCTAACCAAGCGGTCATAAGAAGTGTCCGTAAAATTTTTATAAGAAAAGTTAGTGCTGTCTATCGGTCTGGTAACGCTGGCTTTAACGAATTTGATGTTAGCTATTTTCGATTTAGTTCATCATTGTTTTTGGTCATTATCGTTATAGCTCGCTTGGTGCATGATGCTCGCAAGCATGTGGCTGATGCACATATGGCTGCTCATAATGATGACCAAATAGCTTTTGAAACTCAGAGCTCATAGCAAGCTCGCTTGGTTGTCCTTCACAGCAAATGTGCTTGTTGAGACAAATGACACGGCGACTGCCTTTCATTACCCAGTGCAGATCATGTGATACTACCAGCATCGCACAGCGCAAAAACTCCGGCAACTCATCGATAAATTGATATAACCAAACCTCGGTATCAGGATCGAGACCCTGCATCGGTTCATCTAGAATAAGTAAATTGGGCTTATCTAATAGCGCCCTTGCCAGTAGCACTCGCTGCGTCTCACCACCTGATAATTGCAGCATTTGTCGTGACAATAAATGCGTTAGTGATAAATTATCAAAGATAAACTGTCGCTGCTCAGCGGTAAGGCGTCTCTTATCTGCTTGTCCCAACAAATCGCAGACGCGCAGCGGCAATATGGGTGGCACAGCGAATCGCTGCGGTACATAGCCAAACTGTAGCTGTTGATGAGCTGTGATACTGCCTTTTGTGGATTCGATCAGACCCAAAATAAGCTTGACCAACGTTGACTTACCCGCACCATTAGGTCCGATAATACTGACGGTCTCATTGATTGCAATATCGATATCAATATGTGAGAGCAAACGTTGGTGGCCGATATGGTAGCTGACGTCGTTCAAGCTCAGCAGTTTGCCAGCTTCATTCGTGGTACTACTATTCACAATAGCAGTAGTCGACTGGTTAGAGGGTGAGGTAGACAGGCTCATAGGATAACAACGAATAGGTAAATGGATAATACAAATAAACAATCAAGGACAGCGACGTACTTTTCAGGCAACCAAAGAGCCTCAATAAATCTTACTGGCAAACTTGGCAACGACCACTCAGCTCAATAACACTACGCTCAACCGTAAAACCGACATCTTGTTCAGCGAAACTCATCATTTCTTGTACTGGTAAGCTGCTACATTCTTGAACTCGCTGGCACTGATCGCAGATTAAAAAGGCAGCTGTGTGCTGTGCTCTGGGATGGCAGCAAGGAACATAAGCATTGATAGACGTTAATTGATGAATCAACCCTTCACTTAGTAAAAACTCTAAGCTGCGGTAAACCGTCGGCGGCGCAACATTTTTTGGCGCTCGCTTTTTGGTTGATGGTTTTTCTACAGATTGCTTTGATAAGCCAGATGCTTTTAGCGTATCACTATCATCCATCTCAAAGAGGCGCATTTGCTGCAATTGCGTGATTAAGTCATAAGCACCAACAGGTTGATCAGACTCTAAAACCAGCTGATATATTTGCTGGCGCAAAGGGGTAAAACGTGCACCACTTAGACGACAGTGCTCTTTTGCTGCTGCTAAGCGTTCAATAACGTCATGCGGAGTCAAATCTTGCACATCATGTAAATGTTCGCAATTCGATGAGGTAGTAGACATAGTACAGGCTCCCAAAATAGCATGGTAATCGCATGACGTTTTTTATGATAGCGTTTTCTATTGTTATAGTATAACATAATAAACGTGAAATCGAATCAGTTGTCTCACATCGCTTATATATATTGATCATTTTTTATCCAATGATGCGGCACGACACTGTGACTCATAACTTTGTTACTCATTGATTAAAGAGCTTACCATGAACTCTGCTTTTACTTATTTACGACGCTCAATCATTACGTTACAGCGCTTACTGATTACAGGATTGGTAGTCTTAGGCTCTTTTACATTAAGCGCGCACGCAGCAACGGTCAGTGTCAGCAATCATCCCATGTTTTTACTCAGTCAAGCCGTAACGGAAGGCACACCTTCTGCTAACCAAATTTTACAAGCTGGCGATGTGGGGCATCATAGCAGTATTAGTCCAAGTGATAAGAAAGCCATTCAAGACAGTAAATTTGTGGTTTGGTTTGGTCCCTCATTAGAAAACAGCCTGACTGGCAGTTTGGAGATGGCACCTAATGCCATTGACTTATTTGCTTTTGATGCTTTTACTCGGCATCCTCTTCGTGATATTCAAGGAAAGCCTATTGCGGGCACGTTTGATCCACATATCTGGCTCGATCCTGAAAATGCAAAGGCCATTACTCGTGCCTTAGCTGTTATTCATAGCCATGCCAATCCAGAGTATAAAAGTACCTACCAAGCCAACGCCAAAAAATTTGCACAGCGTATGGACAATGCTGTAGCGAAGATACAGCAATCCACACGAAAACAGCGCCCTTACTGGGCCTATCACGATGCCTATCAATATATTGAAGATGCCACAAAAATAAAGCTGGCAGGTAGCTTAAGCCCAGACCATCACCTTGCCCCAAAAGCAAGTCAATTGCGCTGGCTTAATGATAATCGTCCAACCAAACAAATGTGCTTAGTCAATCAGAGCACCGCTAGCAAAGGATTGCTTGTCAAATTGCAGCCTATCAATACCACTGTCCAAATCGAAGACATGAGCGATAGCGAAGACTTTGTAGAAGGATGGACAGAAATGGCTCAGCAAATCCACCAATGTATATCCTAGAATAGGAATCTATTCGTTAGGGTTGTTCTATAAGCTAAAGTTTTAAAAAGAGTGAGACAGCTGTTTTTCAAGTATCTGGTACGGCTACGTAACATAGCAATACTAGTGGGTTGCGTTAGGTGACTGATAAAAGTCATATTTTACTTGCTTAATAGTGGCTGTCTCCTTATAATAAGTGGCGTTTTATTTTGGTTTAAAGATAATGCCTGTAGAGTAAGTCATTTACGGATAAAAGTGATGTAAGTATGCTATATTATCCCAATGCTGAAAGGCTATAGGAATATCGATGACCAAGCCTGCCAAACGCACGCAAAAAGATAAAATAGGCATCTATATCAAACGGCAAGCATGGATATTGTTTATCCTTATCATTATTGCTTGGATTATAGATACGATTTGGTTACGTAGTGAGCTTACTGTAGCAAAAAGCGCCGCCATTGGTGCGCTGCTCAGTTTTACGACTCAAGTTGTTTTTGCTTTTTTTATCTTTTGGTACACTGGATATCGCGCGCGCCAACATATCGTTAGCCAGCTATATCGAGGTCAGATGGCTAAATGGCTATTGACTGTGTTTGGTTTCGCACTAATTTTTATTACCGTACAACCCCTATCGGCACCTGCGCTATTTATCGGTTTTATGGTAATGCAAATTAGTCACAGTTGGATGTTGTGGCATATACGCTAGCGCTAATAAATGATCACTACATAGATAATTTATTCATAGTAATGGCAAGTCACCCTGCCGTCCAACTTCTCTATGACTAGTTCAAAAAGTCAAAGTACAAAACTGTCCCATGACAGCACCATTGATTATAAAAATCGAAGTATGAGCCTTTATATGAGGCGTAGTATGCAACGACACAATGATAGGGTAGAGTCAATTTAGCTACTAATATCATTGATGATTAAATTTTTACAGTTTAGTTATGGACGACTAACTATATTAGTAGCCGTTATTGTCAGCTAACTTATTCATACATTGGATAATAAAATCATAATTGACTTTACACGAATACTACGCTGCATTAATATAGACAGCTAAATATTTTGTTTATAAGCGCTGCACTAAGCGCCGGTCGTAAAAAAACGGCCAGTAGACAAGCACATATATAATAATTTTGCGTATACATGCAAGGGCTATTACTGAGTTATCATAAGCCCTTTTTTGATAGCTAAAATTTATGTCAAGTTATCAAATATAGCATTAGTAATAGAACTATGGGTTGGATGTTGTTGGTTACATGGGTGCTTTTAGTATGATTTATTTGTTTGCTTAATTGCAGGGCAAATAGAAATAACAAACCCCATCAGATGACAACCATATTTTTGGTAGTTGATTAAATCGTTGATTAATAAGAAGCTTACATTATGGCATCCGAGCAAACATCATCAGAATATATCTCTCACCACTTAACGAATTGGACGTACGGTTATCTGCCGGGCGAAGGTTGGAAAGTCGCTCATACTGCTGAAGAAGCAGCGCAAATGGGCTTTAACGCTATCCATCTTGATTCTATGCTCTGGTCAGTGGGTCTGGGTATTTTATTTTGTACCATCTTTTGGATGGTTGCCAAAAAGGTTACTTCAGGCGTACCAAGTAAAACTCAAGCAGCGGTTGAGATGATCGTTGAGTTTGTTGATAACAACGTTCGTGATTCTTATAGTGGTACATCAAAATTGATCGCGCCATTGGCGTTGACTATTTTTGTTTGGATCTTCTTGATGAACTTGATGGATTTGATCCCTGTTGATTTTATTCCAGGTTTAGCTGGCCAAGTTGGCGCTGCTATGGGTCATGATCCCCATCATGTTTTCTTTAAGATTGTTCCAACGACTGATCCTAACATCACGCTTGGCATGTCGTTCTCTGTCTTTGCACTGATTATCTTTTATAGCATTAAAGAAAAAGGGTTGGGCGGCTTTATCGGTGAGTTAACACTGCATCCATTTAGTGCCAAAAACCCAATCGTACAAGCGATTTTGATCCCGATCAACTTCATCCTAGAAGCAGTTACCTTAATAGCAAAACCTGTATCACTCGGTTTGCGTCTGTTTGGTAACATGTATGCTGGGGAATTGATTTTCATACTGATTGCTCTAATGCCGTTTTGGATTCAATGGGCGTTATCGGTACCGTGGGCTATCTTCCACATCTTAGTTATTACACTTCAAGCGTTCGTATTCATGATGCTGACGATAGTTTATATGTCGCTTGCATCATCAACTGAACATTAATTAGACATTCAATAGGTAAATGAGGATACATCAATGGATCCAGTATTAGGTGGTTACACAGTTATCGCAGTAGCACTACTTATCGGTCTTGGCGCACTTGGCACAGGTATTGGTTTTGCTATTCTAGGTGGTAAATTCTTAGAAGGCGTTGCTCGTCAACCAGAGCTTGGCTCACAGTTGCAAACTCGTATGTTCATCGTAGCAGGTCTTTTGGATGCTATTCCGATGATCGGTGTTGGTATTGCTATGCTATTGTTGTTCGCTAACCCTCTAGCAGGTTAATCCGAAAGCTCAGTTGTACATGTTTGGTGCTCAAGGGTTTTCTATTAAATATAGTCAAGATTTGACTACCAAACATGATCAATGAAACTGGTTTTTCATTAACAAAGAGGTGATCACGTGAATATCAATTTTACCCTCGTCGGTCAAGCCATTGCTTTTGCAATATTTGTGGTTTTTTGCATGAAATTCGTGTGGCCACCACTTATCGGTGCCATCAATGAGCGTCAGCGCAAAATCTCTGAAGGTTTGAATGCCGCAGAAAAAGCAAAAGCAGATTTGGCAACCGCGGAGCAAAATGTCCAGCAGGAACTTGATCTTGCAAAGACCAAGGCTGCCGCTCTAATCGAGCAAGCAAACAAGAGTGCCAATCAGCTCATCGAAGATGCAAAATCGCAAGCCCAAGCGGAAAGCGAGCGCATTCGTCAACAAGCGCAAGCGTCTATCGACCAAGAAATCAATCAAGCGCGTGAATCATTACGTGCCCAAGTTGCTGAACTGGCTGTACTTGGTGCAGAGAAGATTTTGCAAGACAAAGTCGATGTGCAAAAACATGCCAGTATGTTAGACCAACTGGCGGCGAAGCTGTAATTGTGAGGATATAATGGCTGACTTATCAACCTTAGCACGACCGTACGCTAAAGCCGCGTTTGACTATGCCAATGAAAACGGCGCTGTAAACGAGTGGGAAGATTTCTTACTTGTCGCTAGCACTGTTGTCAATGACAAGTCGTTCAGTACTTGGCTAGACAATCCAGCTGTTTCTGCTGAGCATAAGTCAGCTGCTTTGGTCGATCTTTATGGCTCACAAGTAGCCGGTGATAGCGACTCTGCTTTTAAACAGCTACTGGGCGAGAGCAAAGGTTCTCGCTACGGTAACAGTATTAGCTACCCTAAAGTATCACCCCAGCTCAATAATTTTGTTAAGCAGTTGGCGCAACAAGAGCGTCTGGCGCTGCTTCCTGAAGTTTATGAGCATTATCGCCGTCACAAGGCAATAAGCTTAAAGCAGCTTGACGCATATGTGACTTCTGCCTACCCATTGACCCATGAACAGCGTCAAATGCTGCAAACGCGTCTTGCTACATCACTAAATGCAAGCATAGTCATTCATGAATCAGTGGATCCAAGCTTATTGGCAGGCGCTACAATCAAAGTCGGTGACAAAATCATTGATGATTCGATGCGCGGCAAGTTACAACAGTTAAAAACACAGCTAACTGCCTAATGCCATTTATCGACGCAGTCATATAATGTCTGCGTGACAGTAAGAGCATTTGAGTCAGTGGGCGGGTTATCATAAATTAAAGGAAACAAGGCAATGCAACAATTGAATCCAGCGGAAATCAGTAACCTGATTAAGCAGCGTATTCAAGACCTTGATGCGGGTGCAACTGCAAAGAATGAAGGCACGATTGTCAAAGTATCTGACGGTATCGTGCAGATTCATGGTCTTGAAGATGCCATGTACGGCGAAATGATTGAGTTTGAAGGTGAAGTCTACGGAATGGCGCTTAACTTAGAGCGTGATTCTGTTGGTGCAGTAGTACTAGGTGACTTCCTAAAATTACAAGAAGGTCAAAAAGCCTATTGTACTGGTCGCATTCTTGAAGTACCCGTAGGTCCTGAGCTGCTAGGCCGTGTTGTTGACGCTTTGGGTAATCCTATTGATGGCAAAGGTCCTATCGATGCCAAGATGACTGACAAAGTTGAAAAGATCGCCCCTGGTGTTATCGATCGTCAGTCAGTAGATCAGCCAGTGATGACTGGTTATAAAGCCGTAGATACTATGATCCCAATCGGTCGTGGTCAGCGTGAGCTTATCATTGGTGACCGTCAGACTGGTAAAACAGCAATGGCTATCGATGCGATCATCGCACAGAAAGCTTCAGGCATTAAGTGTATATACGTGGCTATCGGTCAGAAACGTTCGACCATCGCTAACGTGGTACGTAAGCTTGAGCAAACTGGCGCACTAGAATACACCACTGTTGTGGTAGCTTCAGCGTCGGAGCCTGCAGCACTACAGTATATCGCGCCTTACTCAGGTTGTACGATGGGCGAATACTTCCGTGACCGCGGTGAAGATGCACTGATTGTATTCGATGATTTATCAAAGCAAGCCGTTGCTTATCGTCAGATTTCACTATTGCTACGTCGTCCGCCAGGTCGTGAAGCCTATCCTGGTGATGTATTCTATTTACACTCACGTTTACTTGAGCGTGCATCACGCGTAAACGCGGATTACGTAGAAAAGTTCACTAACGGTGAAGTGAAAGGTAAAACTGGTTCTTTAACCGCACTACCAATCATCGAAACACAAGCTGGTGACGTATCTGCATTCGTACCAACCAACGTCATTTCGATCACTGATGGTCAGATCTTCCTAGAGTCTAGCTTATTCGCCTCAGGTATCCGTCCAGCAGTCAACGCTGGTATCTCGGTATCGCGTGTTGGTGGTTCTGCTCAGACTAAGATCATCAAAAAGCTCTCTGGTGGTATTCGTACCGCACTGGCTCAGTATCGTGAATTGGCAGCATTTGCTCAGTTTGCCTCAGATCTTGATGACGCCACTCGCGAACAGCTTGATCATGGTGAGCGTGTGACTGAATTGATGAAGCAAAAGCAGTATCAGCCAATGTCAATCTCTGAGCAAGCAGCGGTTATCTATGCATCAAACGAAGGCTTTTTAGCTGACGTACCAGTCGAGAAGATTGGTTCTTTTGAGGAAGCCTACTTGCGTTATATGCATGATGAACAAAGTGAATTGATGCGTGAGATTGATGACACTGCGAACTACAATGATGATATCGCAGGTCGTTTAAAGTCAGCGTTAGAGACCTTTAAACAAAATCACAGTTATTAATTTAACGGGTTAAGCCGAAGTGGTTATGACTGTCGTTAGAAAAGTGGCGCGTTGTCTGACTAGATATTGGCGCCACTGTCTTAACCATGACCGGTATTAGATCGCGTAATGCCACAAGATATAAAATGTTATTCTATAAAAGTGATGTTGTATATCAAATGATTGTTGCATGCGCCAATGCTTTTTAACCCTCTTATATTGGAATCATTATGGCAAGCTTAAAAGAGATACGTGCCAAAGTCACCAGTATTAAAAGCACCCAGAAAATCACTCGTGCCATGCAAATGGTAGCAGCGAGTAAGATGCGCCGTGCTCAAGAGCGCATGGAAGTGGGTCGCCCGTATGCTGATAGTATGCGCCGGGTTATTTCACATTTGGTGCATGCCTCATCAGACTACAAACATCCGTATATGGTATCGCGTCCAGTCAATAAGGTTGGCTATATTGTCATCACCTCTGACCGTGGCCTAGCGGGTGGTTTGAATATTAACTTATTCAAAGCTTTAACTAAAAGTATCCAAGATTATCAAGATCAGTCAGTACAAGCTGAGTTTGCAGTCATCGGTGCCAAAGGTGTCAGCTTCTTCAAAAACTTTGGTGGTAATGTTACATCGGCTGTGACCGATTATGGTGACAAACCAACGTTTGAGCAATTAAATGCACCGGTTCAAGCCATGCTTGAGGACTACAGTAACGGTAAACTTGACCGTATCTATGTGGTCTATAACCGATTCGTCAATGCGATGACTCAGAAGCCAACTGTTAATCAGTTGGTACCTCTACCAGAGCAGTCATTTGGTGATGAAGACAGTGGTCTACAGACAGAACTTAGCTGGGATTATATCTACGAGCCTGACATCAAGACGTTGATTGATGAATTGCTTGGTCGCTATATCGAGTCGATTGTTTATCAAGCGGTAATGGAAAACATTGCCTCTGAGCAGTCGTCACGTATGGTCGCGATGAAAGCGGCAACAGATAATGCTGGTGACCTTATTAACGATTTACAGTTGGTTTATAACAAGCTGCGTCAAGCGGCGATTACCCGAGAAATCTCGGAAATCGTTGGCGGTGCTGCTGCTGTTTCATAATTGACTACACCTATATATAGAAGTTCAAGGAGAACGCAATGAGTAGCGGTCGTATTGTACAGATTATTGGCGCGGTTCTTGACGTTGAGTTCAACCGTAATGAAGTTCCTCAAATTTTTGATGCCTTGCAAGTAGATGGTACCGAAACCACCCTAGAAGTACAGCAACAGCTAGGTGATGGTATCGTACGTACTATTGCAATGGGTTCAACCGAAGGTTTAAAGCGTAACCTACCTGTTACTAATACTGGTGCACCGATTTCTGTGCCTGTAGGTACTGGTACGCTAGGTCGCATCATGGATGTTCTTGGTCGTCCTATCGATGAAGAAGGTCCTGTTACTGCTGATGATAAATGGTCTATCCACCGTGAAGCACCAAGTTATGCTGAGCAATCAAACAGCACTGAGCTACTAGAGACGGGTATTAAAGTTATTGATCTACTTTGCCCGTTTGCTAAAGGTGGTAAAGTTGGTCTGTTCGGTGGTGCTGGTGTTGGTAAGACCGTTAACATGATGGAGCTGATCAACAACATCGCTCTAAAACATGAAGGTTTATCAGTATTTGCTGGTGTTGGTGAGCGTACTCGTGAGGGTAACGATTTCTATCACGAAATGCAGGAAGCTGGCGTTGTAAACACTGAAGACTTTAGTAAGTCTAAAGTAGCAATGGTATATGGCCAGATGAATGAGCCACCAGGTAACCGTTTACGCGTTGCACTGTCTGGTTTGACCATGGCTGAGTACTTCCGTGATACCAAAGATCCTGTTACTGGCAAAGGTCGTGACGTACTGTTGTTTGTTGATAACATCTACCGCTATACACTAGCGGGTACAGAAGTATCGGCACTACTTGGCCGTATGCCATCAGCGGTTGGTTATCAGCCAACACTCGCTGAAGAGATGGGCTTACTGCAAGAACGTATTACGTCAACGCAGTCAGGTTCGATTACTTCAGTTCAAGCCGTTTACGTACCTGCAGATGATTTGACCGATCCATCACCTGCTACAACGTTTGCTCACTTGGATGCAACAGTCGTACTAAGCCGTGATATCGCATCACAGGGTATCTATCCTGCGGTTGATCCATTAGATTCGACGTCGCGTCAGCTAGATCCACAAGTTATCGGTGAAGAGCATTACAACGTTGCTCGTGGTGTTCAGGAAGTATTGCAGCGTTATAAAGAGCTTAAAGACATCATTGCTATCTTGGGTATGGATGAGCTATCAGAAGAAGATAAATTGGTTGTTTATCGCGCTCGTAAGATTCAGCGCTTCTTGTCTCAGCCATTCCACGTCGCTGAAGTCTTTACGGGTGCACCTGGTAAATACGTACCACTACGCGATACCATTGCTAGCTTTAAAGCAATCATCTCAGGTGAGTATGATGACCTGCCAGAACAAGCATTCTACATGGCTGGTAGCATCGATGAAGTTGTTGCTAAAGCTGAAAAAATGAAGTCTTCTGCAGCGTAAGTTGTATGAGCATGAGTTAATGAGTAGGTATAATATAAATTTTATATCTACTCTTTAGTAACGCATCGCAGTGTTTACTGTTTTTTGATTGCGCTTTGATGGTAAGGAGTTAAGTATGGCAACGTTACAATGTCGCGTCGTAAGTGCTCGTGAAGAGTTGTATTCAGGCGAAATTAGCATGTTAATAGCTACTGGTACCGAAGGCGAGATTGGTGTATTGCCAGGTCACACACCGCTGATTACTTTGCTAAAACCGGGTGCAATGCGAGTGCAAAAAGCAAACGGCGAAGAAGAAATCATTTATGTTTCAGGTGGTGTACTAGAAGTACAACCAAAAATGGCAACTGTATTGGCTGATACCGCTATGCGTGCGCACAATCTTGACGAAAGCAAAATCGTTGAAGCACGCAAAAAAGCAGAGCAAATGCTGGTCAATCAGTCTGATACACTACAAACCAATGCAGCTTTAGCGTCGCTTGCAGAATCAGTCGGACAATTACAAACTATTCGCAAGTATAAAAACCGCGCGTAAAGCAGAGTTTTGGTTAGATATTTTTAGCTTGGATTCTCAAGCAACAATAAGACAGTCCTTTATGGACTGTTTTTTTGTGCCTATGGATTTTTTATTGTCAGTCTTTTTTAAGCTAAATTCACTAAATTCAAATAGATGAATCCATCATTCATGTCTTCTTTAAAATATAGCCACTCATCCATTGTCACATAAAATAATATGAGAATTTGTCCAAAAGTGACTGGCGACAATCGTAATATGTCGTTATATTAGACAATGAAACATTGTAAATAGGGAGTGATGATTGAGCGCATGTAAGCTTAATGTATCACTCATTTTGACAATTTATATGTATTTAGGCAGTGATTGGCAAATCAGAATAAAACGATTAGCCAGTAGAGGATAAATCACTTTATTCTTGGACGTAAACTAAAGTTTTATTCGGTATAGTTTATAGGTTTTGTTAACGACTATCAGCTATAGTATAGCAAGCGATAGGTTTAATAGTATACTGTGCTGCTAAGTTTGTAACAGCTATACGAACATCGATTGTGCCACTTTATGGTGCTATTAATTTTTACCGCTCTTACTTTTACTGCTTTTAATTTAGATGTATTAGAGGATATAACAATGACAACGACTGAAGAAGACAACACCCCCCGAATCTTGATTGTTGAAGATGATGAGCGTCTGGCCATGTTGACTCAAGATTACTTGGTCAAAAATGGTTTAGAAGTAGCAATTGAAACTGATGGTAACCGCGCTATTCGCCGTATCGTCAATGAGCAACCAGACATGGTCGTACTTGATGTTATGCTTCCTGGTAGCGATGGTCTGACCGTATGCCGTGAAGTGCGTCCGCATTATCAAAATCCAATTCTGATGTTGACTGCCCGTACTGAAGACATGGATCAAGTACTCGGCCTTGAGATGGGTGCTGATGATTATGTTGCCAAACCCGCCCAGCCGCGCGTACTATTAGCTCGTATTCGTGCGTTATTGCGCCGCTCAGAAAATGCACCATCAGAAGATGTGCCACAGCGTCTAGAGTTTGGTGAGTTGGTCATCGATAACGGTGGTCGTTCAGTCACGCTTAGTGATGAGCTGGTAGATTTTACTAGCGCCGAATATGATTTATTATGGTTACTTGCATCGAATGCTGGTCGCATTTTATCGCGTGAAGATATCTTTGAGCGCCTGCGCGGTATTGAATATGATGGTCAAGATCGCTCTATTGACGTACGTATCTCGCGTATCCGTCCAAAAATCGGTGATGATCCAGAGAACCCAAAACGTATCAAAACAGTACGTAGTAAAGGCTACCTGTTCGTGAAAGAAGGTAACTAGGTCGAACTGATTCATATAGTCATGAAATATTGAGAATCACTTCACAAAAAAACCAGCCATTATGCTGGTTTTTTTGTGGCTAAATTTTAATTTTTAAACTTAAATGCGGTGTTATGTGGTTTAATTAAGCAATTATTATAGACGCTGATTAAATACATAAACTATTTGCACGTTTTTTATGGAACATAATGGTATATGAACTTGAGTATATTATTTGGCGTTTAATCATTCTATTCTACAGAGCTTGATATTAGTAATATAGCAGTGCTCATAGGCTATAAGATATCAGCAGTTTTTATTTATTAAGTTGGTCACGGCACGTATGTCATTAGTCTCTTCTTTAAAACACAGTATTTTTGTTCGTATCTATGCTGGACTACTCATAGTCTGTTTGTGCGTAGCATTGTTTGCGCAGTTATTGATGGGTACTATCAATAAGGAGCGTGTACAGTCCTACCGTGAAAACATGGCAATGGGGGCTTTTCATTTGGTGAGCGAAGGTATTTCTCACCAAAACACTGCAGAAGAGCGTGAATACTGGTTGTCTGATGCAAGTAGTTTGTTCGGGGCAAATTTTAAAATCATACCTATTGATGACATAGATTTTACCGCAAGCGAGCTGAGACGTTTTGAAAATGACAATACCGTTGTGCGTTATGTCGAACAGCCTGTGTATGCAGATGTTTATTATCGCTTGCCGGATAATGAGAATGTCCTAACAGCACGGATATCGGAGGTTACGGAGCAACAAGTCAGAGCAATTGCGGTCTTTTTATTGGACGATTTGTCTTATGAAGTCACCTTGTCTGATAAACGTGCACGCTTGGCCGAACTTGAGGAGAAATTTTCTTTTCCTCTGGCATTTGTGCCTGTTAACACGCTCGATTTAGATTCAGATCAAATGTCACGCCTACGCCGCGATGAAGTGGTCATCTCATTACAAGACCCTAATAGTAGTACCAGTAGCTCGGCCATCAAGATAGTGGTTCCGTCTGAAATCAATGATATGGCAGTCTTGATAGGCCCTGTACCCTTATTTAACTGGTTTCCACTTAATTTGATTATTAGTATGATCCTGATTAGTATGTTTTTAATCAGTTTGGGTGTTTATGCGCTCATTTTCCCACTTGAGCGCAAGCTACAGCTGATTCAAGTTGGTGTTAATGAGGTGAGTAAAGGCAACCTTGATATTCAAGTACAAGTCATTGGTCAAGATGAGATCGCACGTCTATCAGCCACCTTTAACGCAATGACGTCACATATAAAGCGTTTGATTGAGTCGCAACGAGAGCTCACGCGAGCCGTATCACATGAGCTTCGTACGCCAGTTGCTCGTATTCGATTTGCGGTAGATATGCTGGCTGATACTGATGACGAAGATTCACGCTTTATGCAGCGTGACTATATCGATGAAGATATCGAATCACTGAATGGCTTGATTGATGAGATTTTAACTTATGCCAAGCTCGAAGAGGGCTCGCCAAAATTAGATTTAGAACCAGTAAATCTCAGAGAGCTGCTACAGCAGATTGAGCGTGAGACCAATGCACTAGGTAAGCCGATTAAAATAGTGACCAACTTGCCAAATGCGAAAGTAACCGCGATTGCTGATCGACGCTATCTGCACCGTGTGATTCAGAATCTTGCAGGTAATGCTTTACGTTATGCTGAAACTACTATTATCGTGAGTGCTGGTGTTAAGAAGGGCAATGCTTTCGTTAGCGTCGAAGACGACGGTCATGGTATTCCTGAGGCTGATCGTGAAAAAGTATTTATACCGTTTTCGCGCTTGGATGATAGCCGTACACGAGCATCAGGCGGCTACGGCCTAGGTCTGTCTATTGTATCGCGCATTGCCTTTTGGTTTAATGGTAGTATGAAAGTAGATGAGAGCCGAGAACTTGGCGGCGCAAGATTCGTAATGACATGGCCTATCAAACCATTGACACAAGTTTTGGCTGCTGATGAATTGACGCAAGAAAAAAGCGAACGCGATTTTGATACTAAATAACAATGCTGAACAATGATGACAAGTAAAAAGTTGTCATCATTAAACGAACCTGATTACCAATATTTTGATAATCAGGTGTCATGCTTGCAGCAGCTTATTCTAGGATAGTTTGACAATACAGGAGGCAAAGGATGCCATATTTATTTGGTGGCTTGGTGCTATTGAATGCGATTACGCTGGGTTACTACTTGTTTCTAAAGCAGCCATCAACAACCCAAACGCTAAAGACAGCCAAAGAAGAAATTACTCAGCCATTAGCATTTACTAATAGTGCTGAATATATTCCGCCTATCATTGGTAGCAAAGATTAATTTATCCACGCAGGGTTTGTCTGAGCTATAGTGTTAAGAGTTGTCTGCATTCGATGTAATACTATCGACTGTAGATGTGTCATCGACTGCATCAGCAGCCAAAGTATTGTCTCCAGCAACTTTAGAGAGTAGAGGTATACGCACACATACTTGCAACCCACCATCGGGATGATTGATGGCCTCAACTGTGCCATGATGTAATCGTGCAATGCGGTCTACAATGGCTAGTCCTAGACCGCTACCTTGGGTAGTACGTGCGGTCTCCCCACGCTCAAATGGCTGCATGATACGCTCCAATTGATCCTCTGCCACACCGTCACCGCAGTCACGCACACAAATCATCAGTTGCTCTTGTGCTTCTTTATTGACAACGTTCTCACTGACGACATCGCTATCTTCTTCTTCAACCGTTTCTATAAATGTTGGTATCACCGTGGCTGATAGATAAATCGGCGGTTTGCCATAACGATTGGCGTTATTGATCAGGTTGATGATGAGACGCTTGATGGATAAGGGGCGTACAGGAATGACCTTGTGACACTCTGATTGATAAACGAACTTCATGGGTGCGAACTGCACCATGATCTCATTAAATATCGTGTCCAAATTGGTCAAGCTAACTGGCTCATCGGAGCCGTCTTTCATAAATGAGATGAACTGCTCTAAAATCGCATCCATATCCTCAATGTCGTAAATTAGCCCTTCACGAAAAAAATCATCTGGTAGCATCTCAGCAGTCAAACGCATACGAGTCAATGGCGTACGCAAGTCATGTGAGATACCAGCGAGCATGATGGTTCGCTCTTTTTGGGCTTGATTTAATGTTGTAAATAGACGGTTGAAAGCCATGTTTACTTGACGTATCTCGGTAGGGCCTTTTTGCGTTGGCAGTGTGGTCGCATGACCCAGACGAATATAGTTAGTCGCTGCACGTTGTAGATAACGTAAAGGGCGGTTCAATTGCCTAGCTAACAAAATAATCGTTAGCAGCGATAAGATAGGCAAACCAATCAAAAACAATATGAGCAATGTTGGGCTGTACTGCGAGTAATAAACCACTGGCTCACGAATCCAGAAACTGTCATCGCGGCTGTCTTGTACCCAAAGCTGCGGTGTTGGTTTGAACTTGAAATAAACTTCGACAGGTCGACCCAGCTGTGCACCAATCTCATACTGCAGCACATCAGTAAAGAAGCTCACAAATGCTTTGTCAGCCACCTCTGGAAAGTCACTGGGGTTGTTCACCACCACGACATGAGAATGTTGATACACCCATTGGCGGATATCAGGACGATATTGCCAGTCTTCGTTTACGCTATTGATTAATCGCAGCTCACTTGTCAAATAACGCGCATGGTTTTTGAGTTCTGGCAGATAAAGACTGCGCCAAAAGAATAAAATCGACAAACTCACACTTATGAGAACAATAAAAGCGACCATCAAGGTTGTCAGCCAAGTATTGGAATAAGAACGTGGCAGCCAACCTTTGCGACGGGGCTTTGAGTTTGGAGTAATCATATAAATCCAGCAGATTAAGAAAATGTCTGATTAAATTTGGTTTTGAGTTAAGCCGCAATTGTATTTTGGAGAAAGAGCAGGTTATTTCTAAACATGGCGGCTGAGAGTAGGGTGTGCCAGTCTATTTCAACACACCATAGAATAGCATAATCGATGAATCTTACTGTGACGCTATTCATTTAAGCAGTTTGTTATGTGCCTCTCCAATATTTTAATAATACCAAATCTAAAGCGCGGTATATTTTAGTAACTGATTAAAATAGAGAGTCCTTAATAATTGTATAAAACGTACGGTTATGCTCGATTATGTTTTACATAGACGGGTATTTAAGCTATTGTTAATAAATAATTAAATAAGCACAGTTTATGTTTTCAATAAATCAAGACTGTGATATAATTATGCCCTTTTTGGTATACCTGCGAAAGAGAGAATTCACATGGTTGTTATTCGTTTAGCACGGGGCGGTGCCAAGAAACGCCCATTTTATCAAGTAGTTGTTGCTGATCAACGCCGCGCGCGTGACGGTCGCTACATTGAAAACATCGGCTTTTTTAACCCACTCGCTAAAGAGTCTGAAGAAGCAGTACGCCTAAACATGGAAGCGTACAATGCGTGGATCGCAAAAGGTGCACAACCTTCAGATCGCGTTGCTTCATTAGCAAAAGCTTACAACAAGTCTGCAGCACAAACTGAAGCAACTGCTTAAGTTTCCGTTGTTATTGAGTCGCTCGTAGTCTTATTACAAGCTGATTCAGTAGACTTTAGAACACATAGCGTAACTGGTCTGACCAGGGTGCGCCATTAACTGTTTATCGCTTTTGACACAATTGTTTTTGCAATTGTTGTTGTAATCATTGTTAGGTTAGCTGCTATGTCATCCACTCCAAACGCTAGTGATCTCATGAAAATTGGTCAACTCAAGAAGCCCTATGGCATCAAAGGTTGGCTTTGGGTATTTAGCGATACGGATGATCGTACAGCAATATTCGACATGAAGCCGTGGTGGATGAAAACTGCTACTGGCATGAAACCTTTGACTGTGAAAGCTTGGCGTGAGCAAGGCACAGGACTTGTGGCTCAATTTGAGCAGATTCCTGATCGCAATGTTGCTGAGACCATGAACGGTGTGACCGTTTGGGTCGAACAAAATGTCTTGCCGGAAACAGCTGAAGACGAATATTATTGGTCGGATTTGGTCGGTATGCGCGTGATGAACGAGCAGAACGAGTATTTAGGCAATATCACTGAAATGTTTGAAACTGGTGCCCATGACATCATGCGCGTGGCAGCCAATTCAGACAGTTTGGATAATGAAGAGCGCCTAATTCCATGGCATAAGCAAACGGTGATAGAAGTCGATACGACTGAAAAAACCGTACTTGTGGCATGGCCAAGTGATTATTAATATTGCCTCTGGTGATATCGCTTCTGGCTTTTTAGTCAGAATTTATTATCAGAATTTATTAATAGTCACACCGATTGTTTTAGCCTCAATGTAAGTAGACATCAGATGTATTTTGCCGTCATTAGTATTTTTCCTGAGATGTTTGCCACGATTCGTGAGTTTGGAATCACGGGACGGGCAGTGACTCAGGAGCAAGTTACGATTGAATGCATTAATCCACGTGATTATACCACTGATAACTATCGCCGTATTGATGAGCGCCCTTATGGTGGCGGTCCTGGGATGGTGATGATGGCTGGGCCATTGTCAAAAGCCATTGAGGATGCACGCTTGCGTGCCAAGGAATACGGTTGCCGTGTCGATAGTGAGCATTGTCCGGTGATTTATATGTCACCGCAAGGGCAAACGCTTAGTGAGAGTAGTGTCGTCGGTATGACTTATTATGATGGCATGATTTTATTATGCGGTCGTTATGAAGGCATCGACGAGCGCCTACTGTCACAATATGTCGATATGGAAGTATCATTAGGCGATTATGTGTTGACTGGTGGTGAGCTACCAGCAATGGTGCTGATGGATAGTGTGATACGTCGTTTGCCCGATATCATGGGGGATGACAAGTCAGCAGAGCAGGACTCGTTTGTCGATGGCTTGCTTGATTGTCCACACTATACCAAGCCGCATGAGTTTGCGGGTATGGCGGTTCCTGAAGTGTTACTGTCAGGACACCATGCCAATATCGCTAAGTGGCGTTTTGCTCAGCAAGTCAGTCGTACGCAAACGCGTCGTCCGGATTTGTGGCAAGCGTTTACTCCGACGGTAGAGCAAGCGAAATGGCTTGAAGCACTAGCAAAAGCAGATAAAAAGTAGGTTGTTGATACCTGACTTTATCGTCATTAAGCTTGATAAACAGTTAACAAATAGAATTTTGAGCAATAATAAAACGAGTCATCGCATAGTGGCCGTTGGTTATAACCCATTTACGTTGTGTCTTATTATAAAGAGATACAATTAATTATTACAAACAGGTGATATGCGTAAAGCCTCTATTATCTAATGTGAGGAGATAACTCTCATGAGCAACAAGCATCCATTGGTTCAGGTCATCGAAAACGCTCAATTGCGTGAACACCCAAACTTTGCACCCGGCGATACCGTTGTGGTACAAGTAAAAGTACGTGAAGGTGAGCGTGAGCGTTTACAGGCTTTTGAAGGCGTTGTAATTGCTAAGCGTAATCGCGGTCTAAACTCAGCGTTTACCGTACGTAAAATCTCAAGCGGCGTTGGTGTTGAGCGTGCATTCCAGCTGCACTCACCACTGATCGATAGCATTGAAGTGAAACGCCGCGGTGCTGTTCGCCGTGCGAAACTGTACTACTTACGTGAGCGTTCTGGTAAATCAGCACGTATCCGCGAAAAACTTGCGCCACGTCCAGCTCAGAAAAAGACTGACGCTGGTGTACCTGATGCCGTTGATACTGCACCTGGTATCTAAGTACAAGTTTGCCGTTTTGAGTTGATCGTATTATTTTAGGATTGACTCAAATAAGGTAATAGTAGATACAAGCCCTTATTCATAGGTTTATTTATAAATAAGCGGGCCATACCAAAAAAGACAAAACCCCAATCTATGCGAATGCTAGATTGGGGTTTTTGTATGTGCGCGCTTATCAATTTAAATTTGCTGGGTGTTAACTGGATATTCACAGCTGATAGATACTATGCCTTGTCATTAGTCAAAAAGCCTTACCAGTAAAGTAGCCAAAAACTATTCAGTATGGGGTGTTTCAATTCGGCTGGCTTGCTCTTTAGATTTGCTGTATTTGCGTAGTCTGATATACAAGGTTTTGGTCACGGTAGCAATGAGCTTTTGCTGATCGTCGACGATATCGACTTGGTATTCCCGAAATACAGCTTCACCGTCTTTTGCCAACTCTTGAATGGTAATCACCTCAGTGCTAGGTATTTTCATTCGTGCGGTGACTTTACTATTACCGGGCGCGATAAAATCAATATGTGAGCTTTTGTCCCAGACCACATAGTTGCTACCTAATTGATGCATCAGCATGAGCATATAGAAGGGATCTACCATGGAGTATAAACTACCACCGAATTGAGTACCGACGATATTTTTGTTGAGAGTGGTCAGTTCCATGCTGACCACGCACAATCCCTGATCGAGGCTGATGTGGTCGATTTTGATGCCTGCACCGATATAGGGCGCGTAAGTATTGAGTCGCAGCTTTAAAAGATGCGGGGTCAGTAGCGGCATGATACTTTGCTTGGCTCGACGCTTCAAAGTCTCAAAATTGCTGGGTAGCACACTCATAAATCTATCCTGTTGCTTTTATTGATTTTTCAGTGATATGGGTAGCGCTGTTTCTTAGTGCTTGCTATTAGACGATAAACGACAAAGACATTTATCATAGTTAAAAATGACTGCGCTCGCTAGTTTCAAAGCGTAACTAAGCATAGTCTTTATAGTTATCGCAAAGCAATATTTAATATGACTATCTTTAGTATTTAGTTATATGATAAAAAATGTTCAGATGTCAGTTATTCTTAAGAAAATTGGCCTTTAATTTAATTTTATGTCCAAATTAGCGCTGTTTATTCCCAATAGTTTCCTATTAAATTTATTATTGTATCCAATGAAAACTTTAATTTATTTTTTATAACGATACATGTAGTCTTTTTAATTCATCTTAAATTCGCATTTCCTTATGCCTTAACATACAATGGTTTTCTGCTTATCATGACCGATTGGTCATTTAGCTAACGCCAAACCAAAAAAGTATTCAAAACCTAATCAACACAAGGAAATGTGATGAGTAACATTCAGGCCTCATCTTCAGGGTCTAATACGCCGCGACCACACCCAGCCAATCAAGACAGCGAATTGCAAGGCAGTTATATAGATTTGCATAAGCCAAGCTCAAGCTTCGACAGTCGAGATGCCTATCTCAACCACGAATTACAAATCATGCAGCCAAAACGTTGGCGTCCCAATTTACCATTTCGTGATTATCGTTTTGAGTATGAAGATACTATCCCAGCGATGGCAGCGACCATCGGTAAAGTGGTCATGGTGGGCGCTATTGCAGCAACTTTTGCAGGACCACTCGGCTTAGGTGATGCGTTTGTTTTAGAAAACGTTCGTTATGAGCTGTTGATTGTCTCGTTCTTTATTATCTTATTTTCTGGATTTCTGCTACCGACAGCCAATCTCGCTGGTACTCATGGGCCACTTATTCCATTGATTCCCATTGTCGTTGCTGCAGGTGGGCATCCAATGGCTTTTGGCCTACTCATTGGGGCTTTTGGCCTGCTACTTGCTATTAGTAAAGGAGGAAGCTTACTGGCCAATTTAACCAGTAAAGGCGTATGCGGTGGTCTCTTAATTTACTTAGGGTTTATCGGTACGACGTCACAGGTTAAGAACCTTTTTGCTTGGGCAGAAGGGATTGGTATGTCGCACATTGCTTTCTTTATTATTCTAGCGACTATCCTGCTATATGCATTGCTTGAGCATTGGCAAAAGCGCTGGCTTGCGGTTCCGCTCAGTTGCGTGTTAGGTGGCGGTCTTGCTTTTGCATTGGGCGCACCTTTTGCGTTCAAAACGGCACCAGGTCTACCGCATATGAACCCAATGTATTGGTGGGGTGAGAATACAGGTTGGATGTTAGGGCTACCGACGATTGAAAGCTTCATTGTGGTATTGCCGTTTGCTATCTTGGCAGTTGCGATGTGGTCACCAGATTTCTTGGGTCATCAGGTATTCCAAAAAATCAGCTACCCTAAGCGTACTGAAAAAGTGCTCATGGACATCGATGACACGATGACCAGCGCTTCATTTCGTCAGGTAGTGGGCTCTGTGCTAGGCGGTGCCAACTTTGCGTCATCTTGGGGAACGTATATTGTCCCTGCGGCGATTGCTAGGCGTCCGATTCCTGCTGGTGCGCTATTGACGGCCTTGTTTTGTATTATCGCAGGTGTTTGGGGCTATCCAATGGATTTGGCCATCTGGCAACCCGTGATGTGCGTGGCATTGATCGTTGGGGTTTTCATCCCACTCTTAGAGGCTGGCATGGAGATGACGCGCGAAGGTAAAACCACGCAGTCTGCTGCTATTGTGGTGTTTGCTTCTGCCTTAGTGAACCCAGCCTTTGGTTGGTCACTCACGCTATTGCTTGATAATTTGGGCTTGATTGGCTCAAAAGAGCGCAGTGCTAATTTGACTAAAATGAGCCGATGGATCATACCAGGTATTATGTTCGTGGTACTGACTGGCGTGATGGCTATCGTCGGTATGTTGCCAGGTATTCCAGCGTTAATGGCAAACTTCCGTCATTAGACCATTGATGATTAGCATATAACCGAACAAACGAAGTCAGCATAAAGCTGGCTTTTTTGTGCGTGCTATCGAGGCAATAATCAGCTTGCAAAACCACGATTCCTGCCCCATAACTAGCAGTATTACTAAGATTTTTAAGAGCAATACATTCTATGGTTACTGTCTCAGAATTGAATCCTGTCGATGACAAAAAAGCCCGTCTTAAGCATTTGATCAAGAACTTGCCTAATTTGCCAGGGGTATATAAGATGCTGGGCAAAAACGGCGATATTTTATACGTTGGTAAAGCCAAGTCGCTAAAAAGCCGTGTGAATAGTTACTTTGCCAAGACGATCGATCATCCAAAAACGCGGGCACTGGTGGCACGGATTCATAATATTGAGACCATTATCACGCGTAGTGAGACCGAGGCGTTGTTGCTCGAGCAGAACTTAATTAAAGAGTATCGCCCGCCTTATAACGTCTTGCTACGTGATGATAAGTCGTATCTATACGTGTTTATCTCAGCGGATAAGCCTTATCCACGTTTGGCGTATGGACGCGGCAAAGGCAATCATCAAAAAGGTCGTTTCTTTGGCCCATTTCCCTCTGCCCATGCAGCAAAAGAAACGCTGGTGTTGATGCAAAAAATGTTTCAAATGCGCCAATGTACCAACACCTTTTTTAAGCAGCGCCAGCGCCCTTGTCTGGAGTATCAGATTAAGCGTTGCCGCGCGCCCTGCGTTGGACTGGTATCGCCGGAAGAGTATGCAGAAGATGTGAATAACACCATTCGCTTTTTGAAGGGTGACTCTAGTGATATTCATAGTACGCTGATCGAGAAAATGGAAGGCGCTGCCGAAACGTTAGATTTTGAAAAGGCGGTATTGTACCGTGATCAATTGTCGATGCTACGCGAAGTACAGGCAAGGCAAGCTGTCTATACGGTGCAAGGTGAGGCAGATGTGATTGCCATTGCCAGTCAGGCGGGCATGACTTGCGTCAACGTGCTGACCGTGCGCGGTGGTCGCGTGTTAGGCGGTAAAAACTATTTCCCTGATGTGGACAGTAGCGAGCCGCTAGCAGATAACCTATCAGATTTTATTACCTCGTTTTATTTTCAGGTGACGGACGATCTGCCAGCAGAGATTATATTGAGTCATGAGATTCCTGATCAGGTAGCGGTAAGCGAAGCACTAGCAACGCATTTTGGCAGCAAAGTAGTCATCAAAACCAATGTGCGTGAGCATCGCTCAGAGTGGCTAGATTTGGCAACACTCAATACCAGTAATGCGCTAAAGACTAAGCTTGGTGATTATTTAGAATTGCACGCACGCTTTGGCGCACTAAAAGACGTACTGGCTGAGGTGACTGATCGCACCATTGATCGCATTGAATGTTTTGATATCTCGCATACCATGGGCGAGGCGACCATTGGTAGCTGCGTCGTATTTGATCAAGGCGGTGCGCGCAGGCGTGATTACCGTCAATATGCCATTCATGATATCCAAGGCGGCGATGACTATGCAGCCATGAAGCAAGTGCTGACAAGGCGGTATAAAAAGCAGCCGTTGCCTGATTTGTTGCTTATCGATGGTGGTAAGGGTCAGCTGAGTATGGCGAAAGAAGTGCTGGTTGAATTGGGCATTCTTGGTGATGCCTTGCTCATTGGTGTTGCCAAAGGGGAAGGGCGTAAGGCGGGACTTGAAGTGTTGCACTTTTTGGATCATGAGCCATTAGATTTGCCTATGGATAGCAAAGCATTACATTTACTGATGCATATTCGCGATGAGGCGCATCGTTTTGCGATCACCGCGCACCGCAAAAAACGCGACAAGCGCCGCTCCTCATCGGTACTTGAGGTTATTCCAGGTCTTGGTGAAAAGCGCCGCCGCGATTTACTCAATCACTTTGGTGGTATGCAGCAACTGCTTGGCGCGTCACAGCAAGAGTTGGCAGGTGTACAAGGGATTGGCCCTGTACTGGCAAAGACGGTTTATAAAGTATTACACGAGTAGATTTGTAACGCTAAAACGATAGTAAATAAAAAAGGGTCAGCTTTGATAAATATACATATCTGAAGCTGACCTTTTTTTTGAGTCAATCAAATACTATTGGTCAGTCTTTTCTACTTTATAGGTCGTAAATTTGAAGCTCAAATTACTTTTTTCATCGTGCATTTGCTCAGATTCTTCTGCTACTTTGAAGCGATCTGGTAGCTCAGGATAGAACGCATCGCCATCCGTAATATCAGTATCTACGTGGGTCAGCTCAATGCGGTCGGTATACATCAGTGCTTCGCTAAAGACGCGCTCACCGCCAATCACCCAGATCGTCTCCAGATGTAGCCCATGTGCCAAACTTGCGGCATGAGTAAGGGCATCATCTAAATTATGCACCACATGCGCGTATTCATGTCCGACCAGTCCTTGCTGTTCTGCATAGTCCATTTGAGTAGAGATGATAAAGCACACACGCTTTGGTAAAGGCTTGCTACCCATGGATTCAAACGTCTTGCGACCCATAATGACGATGCCCTGAATATCGCTACTAGAGGCCGTATTTTGCGAGTCACGTGTGGTCATTTTTTTGAAGTGCTGCAGGTCTTGTGAGATATGCCACGGCAGCTCGTTGTTTTTACCGATACAGCGATTGCTACTTATGGCGGCGATTTGGGCAACTTCAGTGTGGGCATAGCTCATAATGGGTCCTTTCTATTATATTTTTAAACGTCTGTATTTTAACTCACCGTCTTATTTATTGTCGTGCATGAGACGTATTTTAAACGGCAACTTTGGCTTTGATGGTCGGATGAGACTCATAGTTATTGACGCTAATATCGTCGTATTTAAAGGCAAAAATATCTTTCACCTCTGGGTTTAGGGTCAATGTTGGCGGTGTATATAGCGAACGTGTCAGTTGTAGCTCAGCCTGCTCGCGGTGGTTTTGGTAAATGTGGCAATCACCACCTGTCCAAACAAATTCACCAACTTCTAGGCCGCAAACCTGCGCGACCATATGCGTCAATAACGCATAACTGGCAATGTTAAAGGGCACACCTAGGAATATTATAACCCCTAATTTATGCACAAGACGCCTAATAATATAGCCTTAACAACTATAATAGCATTGTGCACTTTTAATTCTGCACAATACGACTTATACGTACAAGGTTATTATACCTGATTTTAAAATATCGCTGTTAATAGAAGGTCTTATTTATTTCTTTTAGTTTTACCAAAGCATATAAAACATGATTGCTCTAACACTAAAACTCACCCTAAAGCCCGATCAACCAACGCATCGGTAAGCTGAACTTGCGTCTCTTGGGACTGCTTTAGCTTCTCTTTTAGCTGATCGCAAATAGCCATTAGTTCATCGACTTTAGCAACAATGCGATGTTGTTCTGCAAGAGGTGGTGTTGGTAATAAGATTGAACGACTTTTTGTGACTGAAATATTGTCCTGACCAGCTGTTCCTATAAGCGCAATTTTATCAAGAAACATACCTGAAACTAAGTAGGTATAGATAAATTTATTTAGATTCGAAATGAATGGTCTAAACATCACAATGGCCTGATTGCAGTTCCATTCTGGATAGGTATCGGGAATGATAGCTATCTTTCCAAGAGGTGGACCCACGATATTCATTATCACATCTCCTGGGCAAAGCTGAGAGCGCTTCAAACTTGAAGAGTGATAACCTTCCTCAATAAATTGTGGTTGGTATTCAAAATCTATTTTTTGGTTTCTTATATTATAAACCTTCAAGTATGGGATACCTGTATCATCTATAAATGAACTCCTAGGTGGCGTTGATCCAGAAGTTATACCATCGCATATATCATCTAATCGACACCATTCCCAACCTAAGGGCAAATCAAATAATCTTTCTTCATCTTCAATAGGTGGTAATGCTTTACGTGGTTTAATCTTCTTCTCTTGAATCAACTGCTCTTTCTCTTCCGCAATCTTTTCTAACAATACTGAAGCAGGTTCGTCATCTGAACTCTGTGAAACTAGCTTACCCATCACTGCCAATTGCAAAACGGTTTGCTTTAGAGCGTCAATGCTTTGCTCGGTCGTAAATAGGCTATCGAAATGCTCGGCAATTCTTGCCCAATTTTGTGCTAGCTCATCAGCGTCCGCACTATCTGTCAACGTGGATAATAATACTTCTACAAGCGTCGCGTGAGCGTCGATACTGGCTTCGGTTTGCTGCTCTAGCTGATCACATAGCAGCATCAGCTCATCGACTTTAGCGACGATGCGGCGTTGTTCTGCTAATGGAGGATATGGAAATGGTTCTTTCCTTAATGTATCAACTGAAACCATATTCTTTTGGGCGGTCCCCTTTAGATCAGACAATGTATCTGTACGCATAAAAAAGGCAGGGAATAAGATTTTAAAATATTCATTTATAAGTGCATTATTATTCAAAGCTATTTTAAGTAAAGCTTGGTTAATGACTCCTCTCTCCATATTTGGTGGGGCTATTGCGACTTTACCAACAGTACCAGAGCAACTAATAATCAAGTCATAAGGCTTAACTTCAAATGCTTTCAGCTCATTAAACTTTGTCTCATCAATATAATATTCTCCACGTGAAAAATCATCGTTTATTGCATGCTGCTGCTCATATACTTTATAGCCAGAATTAACAAAATATGCTTTTTTTAAAGCACTCCCAAAAGGTCCTCTCTTAATTGCATAGTCATCGTGGGCTATCACTTGAGGCATAAATGCCCACGTCCATCCCTGTGGTAAAGTATTCTGCTCAACTCCAGCTTCTTCCAATGACGGCAATGCTTTTTGCTTTTTTATCTTTTTATCTTTGACTAACTGAGATTTTTCTACCGCAATACGTTCAAGTAAAACCGCAGCGGGCTCATCCGTAGGATCTTGTGGAATTAACTTTCCATATACAGCTAACTCCAAGATCAGTTCACGTAATTTAGTAATACCATACAGCTCATACTTTTTACTGCTGCCACGTCCACTAGTCGACTTAGCTAGTATAGCGCTGGTCCAGATATCGATATGTTCAGTGATTAGCTGCTCTGGCTTGCTTATGTCTTTACTCATCTCTAAGCTCGTCTTTACATTCATAGCTACTTGCCCTCTGTCGTGTTAGCAGACAGCGCAGCGCCCAGCACGTCTTTTAATTGGCTGCGTAACGTATCGATGCTCTGTTGCTGTTTAGTATAGTCAGCCAGTAGCTTATTAGGATCATAATCAATGACTTCACCTTGGTAGGGGTTGGAGATATCGAGGTTATAGTTACGCTCGATGACTTCATCAATGCTGACCTTCCAAGCCTGATTGTTTTCGATACGACTGGTAAAACCATCAGATTCATCACCCCACCAATCAATCTCTGTTTGAAACTCTTCGAACTTCATTGGTTTGGTTTTGCTATAGTTTTTGACGCCTTCAGGATAAGGATGCTCATAAAACCAAATATCTTTGGTTGGCTGACCTTTGGTAAAGAAGAGAATATTGGTTTTAATGCTTGTATAAGGGTTAAACACACCATTTGGCAGGCGCACGATGGTGTGCAGATTACATTCTTCTGTCAGCATTTTCTTTAGCTTAGTTTTTACCCCTTCACCAAACAAGGTGCCATCAGGCAACACAACAGCAGCACGACCTTTATCTTTCAAGACCTCGATGATTAATTGTAAAAACAAATCTGCCGTTTCGCGTGTTTGGAGCTCAGCAGGGAAGTTCTTTTCTATACCATGCTCTTCAGTGCCGCCAAAAGGTGGGTTGGTTACGATGACATCAATATCACTGTCCCAGCTCGATAGCGGCTTATTTAGGGTGTTATCGTGACGTATCTGTACGGGTACTTCGATGCCATGCAGCATCATATTGGTCGTGCAAAGCAAATGTGGCAGTTGTTTCTTTTCAAACCCTAAAATCTGCTGCTGTAGTACTTGGTGATCTTCAGCAGTTGCAACATAGTTGTTTTTGACATGATCAAACGAACAGGCCAAAAATCCACCTGTACCACAGGCTGGATCCATAATGCGCTCACCCAGCTTTGGATCGACACGGTCAACGATGAAGCGCGTCACGGCACGAGGGGTATAGAACTCACCTGCATTACCCGCACTCTGTAAATCACGTAGCAGTTGCTCATAAATATCACCAAACAGATGGCGCTCATCTGAACGATTGAAGTCCACTTCATTGAGCTTGTTAATTACTTGGCGTAGCAGCGTGCCGTTTTTCATATAGTTGTAGGCATCGCTCAAACCTTGACGCACCACAAAGCCACGTGGGTTAGTATCTACTGGCGCTGTCAGGTTTTTTAGCTCAACGAATATTTCATCGTTTACGAACTCTAGTAACTCATCACCAGTGATACCTTCGGGATCAGCCGCCCAATTACGCCAAAGGTATTGCTCAGGGATGGGGGTCTTATAGTTTTCTTGTTCGAACTCAAGCGCTTCTTCTTGTGCATCAAATATTTTGAGAAACAATAGCCATGACAATTGGCTTAAACGTTGGGCATCACCATCGACACCAGCATCTTGACGCATGATATCTTGAATAGACTTAATAACCGAACTGATTGACATGTAGTTTCTCTTTTTAATAAACGATAGGTTTTAATAAACAGTATGAATAAAACAAGCCTCAATAAGAGGCTTAGATATATGGATTGTAGCTAATTTTTTCTAGTTACTTAAGCTTGTTTGGGTGGCGGTGCCCAATAGATTTCGTTTTCAAGATCACTGATGGCTTGCTGATAGTCTTTTTTGCTACCAAAGCCTTCTCTGACAATTTCCATCGGGCTACCTAGCTGATCAAGTGGTTTTACTTTAAGCACGTTCAAGCTTTCGATCTCTTCTACACCCGCATCAGCATATTTATCGAGCAAGGCATTCAGTACTTTTTGAGCGGTATCTGAGTATTTAGTAAAGTAATTGCGCTTTTTGACTTCATCCGCACGTTCACGACGGGTCAAGGGCGGTTGGTCATAAACCACATGACAAATCAGGTCGAAGGGGTCCATATCTGACCCGATCTCTTCCTGCAATACTTCCCAAATAATACCAGCATTTGCCAGCTCATCAATGATGGTTTGTTTACGCTCAGTTTCGTTCCAACGCTTTATAAACTCATCCAAACTAGCGAACTGCTTGCTGAAGGTTTTGCGAGTATAGTCCTGAAATGACTCGGTGACTAGCTTACCGTCAGTATCATAATACTGGATACGCTGCGCCATGACTTGGACAGCTACACCTTTCACATGGTATTTTTTCGCGGGTTCACTGACACCTATGTCATCACCCATACCAGCCCCTAAATCAAAGCCGCTATCATCACTCTGGTTTGTATAGGCTGGGTCAGTGCCATTGACAATATCTAATTCTGCGTCTGACTCTCCATCTACCACTTCGTCAAGCTCGTCGCTGCCTTCATTAATCTGCGATGGCGTCACAGTCATGATACGTTCAGGAACACCATCAAAGCGCTCATCTGCGAATAGCTCAGTTGCTTTTTTGAAGTCGAGAATCGTAAACCATAGCTTGCCGTATTTATCATTGATACGGGTGCCACGGCCGATAATCTGCTTAAACTTAGTCATCGATTTGATGTTTTGATCTAACACGATGAGCTTACAGGTTTGAGCATCGACGCCTGTTGTCATCAGCTCTGAGGTCGTCGCTATCACAGGATAAGGTTTTTTTGGATTGATAAAGTTATCAAGCTGCGCTTTGCCTAACTCATCATCGCCCGTGATTTTCATAACATACTTTTCGTTCTTTTTGACTTGCTCTGGGTTGCAGTTAATCAAAGCACGGCGCATCCGCTCTGCATGATCAATATCATTACAGAATACAATGGTTTTGGCCATGGGGTCAGTGCGCTGAAGGTAGCTAGTGATGGTCTGTGCCACCAACTCAGTACGCTCATCAATCACCAAACTACGATCAAAATCTTTCTGATTATAGATACGATCCTCAATCAGTTGACCATGCTTATCTGTCTGTCCTTTCGTTGGACGCCAGCCTTGCATATCAATATCGATATCAACCCGAACCACTTTATAGGGCGCTAAAAATCCATCTTCGATACCTTGCTTTAAGGTATAAGTATAAAGAGGGTCGCCAAAGTAATAAGAATTAGATACCTCTTCAGTCTCTTTAGGGGTCGCTGTCAAACCGACCTGCGTAGCGCTATTAAAGTATTCCAATATCTCACGCCAAGCACTGTTTTCAGCAGCGCTGCCTCTGTGGCACTCGTCAATGACAATTAGGTCAAAGAAGTCTGGTGCAACCTGTTTAAAGGCTTTCTGATGCTCTTCTGGGCCTGTTAACGCTTGATATAAGCCAAGATGAATCTCAAAGGCAGGATCAACCGTACGACCTTCTATTTTGGTCATCGCAGTGCCAAAAGGCTGAAAGTCATTAACGCGAGTTTGATCGACTAAAATATTGCGGTCAGCTAAAAACAAAATGCGCTTTTTTTCTCTCGCTTTCCACAGACGCCAAATGATTTGAAAGGCAGTGTAGGTTTTGCCCGTTCCTGTTGCCATCACGAGCAGGATACGATTCTGTCCGCAAGCAATGGCCTCTATGGTCTTATTGATGGCTTGTAGCTGATAGTAGCGTGGTGACTTACCACTGCCATCATCATGATAGTCTTGAGTGATGATAGGCAACTGAGCTTGCGTATAGCCTTTCCACTGACAATACTTATCCCATAGCTCAGCTGGTGTTGGGAAGTCTGATAGTGAAATCTCTGTTTCGAGGATAGTGCTATTGGTTTTATCATGAAAAATAAAGCCATCACCATTAGATGAAAATACAAACGGTACTTCGAGCAGCCCAGCATAATCAAGCGCTTGCTGCATACCTTTACCAATAGAGTGTTTATTAGCTTTGGCCTCGATAACAGCAAGCGGCAGATTAGGCTTGTGATATAAAACAATGTCAGCAGACTTGACTGTTTTACGTACTGCCATTTGACCGCGAACGATAACCTTACCATCACGAAGCTTAACCTCTTCACGAATTTGGGTCATGTCATCCCAGCCTGAACCGATAACGGCAGGTAGAATGAACTTACTGATAATGTCCGCTTCGGATAATTCTAATTTGTTGATACCAGCCATGGCAGTACGTTTCCTATATAGCTAGCGTTAGTGATAGCCTATACTCTAACATATGTTGTGTATTAATAGCCTATTAGGATTGAACCGCTCATATCAGGAAATCGATGCAATTATTAAATTGTAAAAGACTGTATGACTCACCCATTGAAGACGTCGCTTACTTGGTTAGAACAATTTTTTTATAGCGATCACCTAGGAACTCAAATTTTTTCTCAAAGAGGGCTGCAAGCTTTGAGTCGGCTGTAGCAAAAAAAATCTGCTTATTAGTTTCAATCGCTAGATCTCTTAAATAATCTATAAACGAGAGAGCATTTAAATCATCTATATGAGCTATAGGGTCATCAATAAGAATGATTGGAGGGGCACTTTCTGCACTTAGATTAAGAGCAAGAAAAATAGATAGTGCAAATGCTGCTCTTTGACCAGTGCTTACTTGATTTATACCGTGGTTTGTTCCTGAGCGACTAACTAGCAGTGTTTCACTCTGAAAGTCCCCAAGTGTATATTCAATTGGGGCATGAACTCTTGAGAATATACTACTCACATGTGTACGAATAGACTCAAGAGATTTTTGTGTTGCTTTTTCAAGAGAGTAATCTTGTATTATATGGTCAAGTAAAACTTTTGCCTTCTCTAAATTATCCCGATTTAAAGAATATTTATATAGCTGTTCGGTAGATTTGCTCAGCTCTTCCATTTTCTTAACTAACTCTGTTTTCGCTACTACTTCATTTTGAAAAGCATAATAAGCGCGGTCAAAATCATTTAAAATTTGCTCTAGAGATAGTATGATTTCCTCGAAAGAGTCTTTACTATCTAAATCAATCTGCTGTTCGGCTGCTTGTAAAAAATTAATCGAGCTTTCAAGGTTGTCGGCTATTTCTTTCACATTTGATAACAGTCCTATTGGAGTAATACTTAAGTCATTTGGAACAATTATAGGCGCAGAACCATGCAAAGATTTCTCAGTTATTTCTTTCAAATTAAGCCTAAGATTTGAGAGTTCTTTGAACGTTATCTCAATATTTTTATTTAATAGAAGTATATGTTTATTAACATCTTCCAAAGAAGAGACGTGACCATTTTTACCTAAAACTATAGTTGCAGCATGGCGAATCTCATCATATTTACTCCAGTCTATGCCAAGCAAGCTTAGCGATTCAAATTTGGACTCAAGACTTGATAATTCTTCATTAAGAACAGAAATATCATGATATTTTGATAATAGTAATTCCTGAATATCACCTACAACAAGCTTGCTAGAGAGCATATTTGTATCGGCAAAACGTTTCAAAGCCTCTAAAGACTTGATTTCATTTCTTTCTTGTTGTGCATACATTTTCGCCGACTTAACAGATTGGCGTAATGTTTCGGTAGTCGATGACACCTCTGCTAAAGTAAGCTTTTCAATCTTTTGTAATAATTCATTTTCTTTATGAAATGTCATACATACAGGACAGTGATTTGGATCTCCTGTACGATCTATAATGGAGATTACTGCAGAACGCAGATCACTACGTAATGCGTCTACTGATTCCTCTAGTCCTTCTATTTGCTCAAGACTATTGATAAAAGAAGCTTCTTCTTGTGTTGCACGTTTCAAATTATCAGTTGCAGCTTGCAAAGCATCACTAATAGAATGTAACTCATACTTTTCAGACAGTTCATATACATCATCAATAAATATGTCACCGATGGTTTTACGCACTACTGAAAGAGCTTTGGTTTTTTGAGCTATGGATTCATGAACTATCGGAGCACCATTCTCGCAATATGTCATCCAGCTTCTGAGTAGATGAAGGTCAGATTTATATTTACTCATCAGCGCTTCAGTATCTATAGTTTTTTTTCTTATAGCATTAAACTCTTTGACACTATCATTTAAAGTATTGATAGTTTCCATAACCAATATTTTGTGGTCTTGCAGCAATCGTTTTGTAACTGATGTAGATTGGACAACCGAAATAGCACTCCTAAAGCCTCTCAATAAGTACTCTAAGTCAGTTCTTTCGGACAAATTAATAGATGTTGATTTTTCTACTAGATCCCATTTGATACCAATGGCTTGCAAACCTGCTTGATATGTTTTAATTAGAGTGGCTGATTCAGAGGGTGACTCTTTTAAACGCTTTAGTTCACGACCTAAATAATCCGTTTCTTTTAAAAGAAATGGAATTTGTTTGCAAGCTTCAGAATATTTATCGGCTATATCGCTGTTTATCTTTTTAATATATGTCCATAGGGATGAAGCTTCAGGCCCAACCAATAAAAGGCTAAGATCTTCCTTTATATCCTCAGCATTATTATCACTTGCGAGTCTAAAAGCGGCGTCTGTATCAAGGAAGTTGAATCTAGTAAATGAGTTTGTAATCGCACTTGATAGCTGATTAGATCGGCCATACCAACTGAGATTACGTTCTTTGATAACTGAAGCAATAGTTGTAGTCTTAACATTAACTAGAGAGCCATTCGGCATTTCTAAACAACCCTGTATCCCACTAATATTTGCATCAGAATCTCTCCGTATTCGACCACAATAAAGACCCTCTATTGATTCGAGTAGAGAGGTTTTACCTGCACCGTTTTGACCAAATATCAGGTTTACATTGCTAAATGAGAATTTGCTATCATTTATTGCTGGCCTAAAACCATTAATCTGTAAATGATGCAAAAACCCTGTTCCCAATGGATCTTGGTCGAAATTTAAAACTGATTTATCTACTGGACTATTATCTAAAACGAATGCCTCTCCAGAACTTATAAGTTCAATAACTCGAGTACGTGGACGCTTCTCCAGTATTATGCCAAGTGAAGCAGAAGTTAACAACTCTCCCCATCGAACACTAGCATCTTCGCTAATATGCGGTTGCGACGTTTGGCTACTTATACTACAAAGATGTCCTGAGAGTTCATCTGCTGAAAGGACAAACTTCCGAGCAAAGTGTCTATCCTTTTCGATAGAAGACTTCGCTTCAGAAAATTTACTATCTTTTTTTGATTTTGGACCTGCCCAAAAATACAAATAGTTATTCCAACGTCTATCAACATTTACTTTGAAGAAGTCAGCTCCTAACAAACCTTCTTGGAAATCGTGCAAATTATTAGCACGTTTTACTACATCATCTGAAATATCAAAGTAAACTGTGGCGAAAACTTTTCCTGAATAAGACCGCTCACATCGGAATAAACCCTTACCTAAATCTTGGATGCTTGAAAATTGTTTTTTTATTATTTCAAGTACTGTGGTTACATCATTCATTTTTATTTCTCATGTTTTAAAATGGAGTAACAGACGTAATGTCAGTTTGATCTTCTATAGGATTATCGATGCGAGTCATTGTAGGAATCGAAGCGAATTTTATTTCTCCATATTTTCGATATATAAGGCAAAATCGATTCTGATGAGGACCGCCTTCTTTGCGCAATAGATGGTAAAACATATCCCCTTTTTTACTTAGCTCATCAGCTGACGGAGAATCTCCTAGATAAACAATAAGTGTAGGTTTTTTATCAGAAGTTAATACATTGAAATTAGGGCTTCTTTTTGACCAGTTTATTGTGGAACCCTTATCAATGTCTGAAACCTGTGGAGGCCATTTTTCGTAGTTTATAAGTTCATGATGAATATGTGTAACTGGTTTGAGTCTCATATCTCGAAAATTTGTGGCAGGCTCACTATTGTCTTGAGCCACTGTCACTCTATTAATTATTTCATCTTTCTCTATTTGACACGAATCTATATTTTTAGCTATATACCAGTCATCTACTCCAGGTATAGCTCCTGCACTCAAAGCAAGCACTCGCTCGATATTCATAGCATTGTTTTCTGATAATACGTGAGTTAGTGCTAATCGTGTATCAGGAGTTTTGTCTATCAAATTATCAAAACCTGTTTCGGGAGGAGGAACATCATTCTTCCACGTATTAATGTCTTCTTTCCATTCATATCGACTTACCGCAACAGGACCATTCCGATTGGCAACAACTGCATTTCCGAAACTAAGAATCTTAGGAACTAATATTTCAAATACTGCCTCGTCATAATGAAAGAGTAAAGCGTGTCGACGCTCTTTCATATAAGCATAGTACAAACCAAGTTTATGATTAGGCAAAATAACTTCGTCTTTGTATGAACATGAATCGGCAGGACAGTACCAAGTTGATCCTGCTATATTTTGCCAGTCATGGATTCCGTTTCCTTGCTCATCACATTGCACAATGGATTGTGCCCAGTTAAGACAAACAATATGACAGTTTGTTACCCTAGGATCAGTACCAAAAGTAGCTGTGCGATACCTCCTAAAAGCAGAATTTCTAGGATCAGGATTGAGTTGGATATGTATAAGTGTCGATTGATTACTGAAGTCACTTAATGATTGAGGGTCCAGTTCAGCAAGAGCAAAAGCATCTGCACAAATAATAACGGCAGCAGTTAATGGGCCATTAATACCCTTGAACTGGTAAACGACCGAACCTCTTCTTAAAACAGATTCCTCAAAAAACAAATCGTCACGAGATGGATACGTCTTAAACTGAATTAATATTATGAGTTTTTTTGTGCCATCAATATGTGTTGTCTGAAATAAAAGTGCTACCGTACCGAGAAGATGACGATCTCGAGGAAGATCTTCTAAAGGCTCGTGAATAATAATGCACAGATCACTAACTTGTTGTTTGAAACTTTCAAGTCCCTCTTGTGTGATACTTTCAGTACCAAGAACCCACAAAGCATTATCAGATGGTACTAACCCCCCTGCAATACCTTCTGATAAGGTATCCCAAGGCAAAAAATACTCAGGGGTAATCGCAAGAGTTGCACCACGTTCATTTGCAGTTTCTAAGAATTTTTTACCTTTAATCTTGGCTTTAGTTTGATCGAATGCTCCTATTCTTTCTTTACTTGCGAATATAGGACCATCAGGTTGCATAAGTAGTGTTGTATATCGTCTCTCATCTGGACGTAACATTTCTAAGTCGGGCGAATTTAAATTAAGTGGATTGAGTACATCAGCGATAGGTTTTAGTTGCATTGAGTTCAACCTTCAAATGCTTTAATTATAGAGTCATATTAATAGACGGTATTATGAGTTAAGGTAAATATAAAACTCCTATCAAAGGAGCTCTTAATAAATACTTGTATCATATATTAAAACTAATGAATAGGAGCAATGAAAAGGATGTATATCTATCTAAAATACCTAAGACACTAGCTCTCTTTTAATACTCGATAGACAGTAGCCACACCAACACCAACCGCCTTGGCTATCTCATCTTTTGTCATAGTGTTTTGACTATCTAATTCTAAGATACGTTTATGCTTTGCTATATTAGGCTTCTTACCTGAGGGCTTATAACCACTTCTAGCTAAACCCTGTTTGATCCGCTCTCTACGCTTGTCATTATCTAATTTAGCCATCGTAGCTAATAAGTCTATGAGCATGTTATTTACTACGTTTAGAATTTCACCACTCATACCAACGTTAATTGTATGAGTGGTGGGTAGGTCTGCTACTACTAGCCTTAACCCTTTGTCTTTAATTCTTTGCTTTAAAATAGCAAAGTCATCCTGGGATAATCTACTCAATCTATCTACACTCTCAACAAGCAATATATCGTCTTGATTAGCATCAACAAGCAATTTAGTAAGCGCTGGTCTATCTAACTTAGTACCACTGTAATTTTCAACATACTCAGCATGGTCATCTTCATAGCTTTTGCTAAAGCTAATCAACTCAGACAAGGCTCTCTTGGCATCTTGGTCTTTAGTGCTCGCTCTTACATAAATTCTGACTGTCATAGCATTATCCTATCGTTTAGACTTGTAATTTAGTGTTTAAGAATAATACTATCGTTTAATATGTAAAACAAGACTAATGATAGGTTGAGTTATTATTTAATGATTTTACTGTTAAGGTATAGGCTAATGATAGGGCAAAAGCGCGGCGACCAGTCCCATAATTCAAAAGCCTGTTATAGATAGTTCCATATTAACAGTCTATTTTGAGTAGTCTGTTAATAGGTTTAAAGGGTGAAATAGCTGGTTCCTTTGGGGTATACCTATGGCGAACCAATCAGACGCTCGCACTGGTTCGGTTCCCTATACAGGAATCGAACTCTAAGTTGTATACTCAATATTTAGAGTGCTTTCAATAACTGTCTATTAACTTGTAGCGCACCTCAATATTTTTGAGAGCTCAGCAACTGATTTGAGAGAGTTGTACTATAAATAATAATGTTTATAAGACTAAATTACGATAATTTTTGTCTTCTAAACCATCTCGGCAGTTGTACATTGGTCGAATTTGTTAGCCCATTTAATAAAGCAACGAGCAAAATCAAAAAAACGCCTATATATTGAATACCTGATAACATTTGATGCAGGAGCAACACTGCCAAAAATATTGCGGTCAAAGGTTCAAAGATAGTAAATACTGACGCGCGTGTGGCTGGTAGTTTTTCTAATGCTTTCATATATAATGCAAAAGGTGCAATCGTACCTACCAAAGATAAGCCCAGTACATATATCCAGCTAATAACGGGAAGCTGTATCAGCTTATAATAAGTTGTATACGTGGTAGGAATGAACAATAATACAATGCCACTGAACAAAATTGACGTAAAAAAGACAAGTGGTGCAGAGTGTTTATGATGCATGGCGCGTTTACCAAGCACACCATATAAAGAGTAACAAACGCCAGAAAGCAGCCCAACGGCAATACCCAAATTCCCTTCAGTAGTGCCACCCATCGTAGTCATACTAACGCCAATCACTGCTACAATTGCTAACAATGCAGCTTTATAAGTAATTCGCTCATCTAATAATAGGTGCGAGAATATCAAGCTAAAGACTGGCGCCGTATAGAGTAATGCGACTGCTGTGCCTGCTCCCACATGAAGCACTGCAAATAAGTAGCAAACCGTCATACCCAGCACGCCAATTAGGGATTGTAGACCAAGCCCAAACCATTGACCGAGTGTTAGCCTACTTAATGGTTTCCAGATCTTAGGCAACATCGTTATAGCAATAATAGCTGCCGTTATGATACGCAATATCGTAATTTGCCAACTACTAAAACCTAATTGACTAAGATAAGTCGAAAATATACCAAGTGTGCCCCAACATATGGCCGCCATGACAATTTGTATGGTGCCAATCCATGGCTTGACATCAACCGCTATAGGTCTGGTTTTCAATACTTCCACGACTAGTCACCTCTATTATTGAACATAAAATGTTCGTAATATCATTGAGTAAATATAAAACTGGTACAAAATGACTGAGTGTTAATCAGCATTAGCTTATCTATACAACTCATACTTGCCAGCCTTACTGGATACGTAAACCGCTGAATTTATGACTATCAGTCAATAAACTCAGCGGTTAGTTTAGGCTCTGTTAAGTATTCATAAATATAAGTATCTATATCTAAGCGCTGACAGATTCTTCTGATATGGCTTTGACTCTATTAGGAACCAATACACTAACGACCACGTAAGTGATGGCTGATGCAGCTGATCCGATAAGAGGCCCCTCTACCCAGCCGACAATACCTGATGTTAAGAGATAACTACTGCAAACAGCACCGACGATAATAGAGGCAATAGCAGCCATCGTTGAGCCTTTATAAAAGATAGTCACCAAAAGTACACCAGATAGAGCTGCCATTAAAGTACCGCTAGAGAATATGCCTAGATAGCTAAGCATCGCTTCAGGTAAGAAGAAAGTAGAAATGAAGGCGATAGCAGCCACAATAGCGACCCACAATCTATTCAGTTTCAATAGTTCAGCCTCAGTGCGAGGTTTATTGTCAAATATAGCCAAACGCAAATCATGTGAGGCAGCAGTTGATAAGGTATGCAAGATAGAGTTTGCCGTAGACTTCATAGCAAAAAGAATAAACAAAGTGATCACACTACCTACCACACTTGGAATAGCATTGGCTAAATACCAAGGCATTGCTTCATCGGGATTGATCAGACCTGGGTTTTTGATACGAACATATAAGCCAACGATAGGCACCAAACTCAAAATACACCCTAGAATGGCCGTATAAAAGCCTGTTTTGGCAATACTAATATTAGATTTCATCGCCAAAAAACGTACTGACATATAAGGCAATGCAGTACTAAAGATAAGCGCATAGACAAATACTAGAAAAACAGAAGCTTTGGCATTACCATATGGGTTAGAACTCTCTGGATTGACAAGGTTTGGATCTATCGCATTCAGCTGCGTCATCATATCTGCTAACGGAATGTCAGTGAACACCTGAACCACTATATAAATGGCAGCGGTAGCCATCCCAATCACCATAAAAGTATCAGTCCAAGCAACAGCGAGCAATCCGCCTGCCATGGTATAAATAGTAATAATCACCAATAAAAGCGCAGAAGCCAGAAGAGGTGAAATGCCGAGCCAGCTACTACCCAACATACCAAGCGCTCTAATCTGAGCCGTCAAAAATACGGTCAAAAATATAACCATGCCCAAAGACGTGACAATACGCAAAGTGCGAGCAGATATTGAATTTCGATCATTACAGTGCAAGTTGACAATAAATTCAGGAATGGTACTACTACCCATCTTCATGGCTCTATTACGCAAATAGACCGCAAAGAATAATACGGCGACGACCATGGCTGGTGCAAAAAAGAAATTACCTAAAAGCTCAATCGTCCCGTATTGGTATGCGGCACCAGGTGAACCCATAAAGCCCCAACCACTAAACCCAGTCGCCACGACAGTACCTGCTATAACAAAAGGCCCTAATGAGCGACCGGCTACTAAAAAACCACTTTCCTCATCTGCTGACATGACTTTTGACGCTTTACTAGCCAATACAATGAGAAGTGCAATTGCTGCTAACAATATCATCCAATTAATAAACATGTCGATTCCTCGTATCGTTTACTACATTACTTGTTATGACGCTCTACGAAGAAATAACTCACTGCCAGTAATAGCGTCAGTACATTAATGGTCAAAAACCAAAATAACGTCCAGCTGTTAAGAAACAGGTCCATAATGTTATTTCCTTAATAAGTAAAATGTGAAAATAATTGCATTGTGCGAGGCGCATCATCATCTATATTGGCGGGCTTAAAATAAGAAACTTATTCATGTTAGCCCACTCAATATAGACAGTATTGATTGATGACACTCCCCTACATTAACGACCGATAATATTATGCTCAGGGCCGTACTTAAAGCCTGTGATATTATCAGCGCCCGTCTCATTGATGACTAAAATGTCATGCTCTCGATAACCGCCAGCACCCGGCATGCCCTCTGGAATCATAATCATCGGCTCCATAGAGATGACCATACCTGGCTCAAGCACTGTTTCAATATCTTCACGTAGCTCAAGTCCTGCCTCGCGTCCATAATAATGGCTGAGCACACCAAAAGAATGTCCATAACCAAAGCTGCGTTTTTCTAATAAGTCGTATTTTGCATAAATTTTATTCAGCTCATGTGCGATATCGCAGCAGCGCACGCCAGGTTTTATAAGCTCAAGACCTGCTTCATGCACTTCACAATTTATCTGCCAGTAGCGTAGTGAATCTGCATCACATTTATCCAAGAACAATGTGCGTTCAAGCGCGGTATAGTAGCCTGCTATCATAGAAAAACAGTTAAGACTCAATATATCACCCGACTGGACACGACGATTGGTTACTGGATTGTGGGCACCATCCGTATTAATACCTGACTGAAACCATGTCCATGTATCCATGAGTTCTACTTGACCAAACTGCTCCCCAATAGCCTTCACCATCGCTTGTGTAGATGCCAAGGCAACTTCGTATTCGGGCACGCCATCATAAACAGCCTGTACCAATGCCGCCCCACCAATATCACAGACCTGAGCGCCCTTTGTTATTAGCGCTATCTCTTCAGAGGACTTAACCATTCTCATGGTCATACATGCTAGGCTAATATCAACAAACTCTACATTGGGTAAAATAGCTTTGAGCTTAGCAAAGCGATCCATTGGTAAATGATCAAACTCAATACCTACACGGCCGTGATGAGGAATTTGTTGAGCAATGGCTTTGAAATAGTTATCACGCTGCCAATCAGTGTAAACAATATTATTGTCGCCCACAGTACGCCGCCAAGGCTGTCCACCATCGATATTAGCAGAGATTGACACGACTTCTTTTGAAGTAACGACTAGTCCATAAGGTCGCCCAAAAGAGCAATATATAAAGTCAGAGTAGTAATTGATGTTATGTATCGAGGTGAAAAGCGCCGCCACAATGCCATGATTATCTAAATACTCACGAAGTTTCTCATGACGATTTGCATATTCTTGATGACTAAAAGTCGGTTGCACTTTCTGGCCGTTTTTAATTTCGATTAGACTTGGGAGATGCAGATTATCTAATGAGCCATCTAAAGAGGTTAGGTTTAATGAATTCATCAATTCTCGAGAAAAATCTGTAGAAGATAACGTGCTAGTAAGGTCTTTTAGTGCTGACATGGAACGTCTCCAAAGTAGGTAATAATTAACTGAGAACACGTTCGATAATAGAGGTAAAATTCATAAGGTATTTTTTCATAAGCGACATTTTATGTTTATAATCGGACATATAGACAAACAACTTAACATTAGCCAGAATTTTAGGTATGTTCTGAAGGCGACAAAAAATGACTCAGATAACGGAAAAGATGATAGACAAGCCTAGGCGTATTGGGTTTCTACTGATTAATGGCTTTACCATGCTCGCGTTCAGCAATATCATTGAGCCACTTCGAATGGCGAATTATGTGAGCGAGCAACTCTTATACTCGTGGGTGGTGGCAGGGTTCGATGACAATAAAACCAGTAGTAGTAACGGTATTAAGTTAAGTCATACTGCACCACTCGACTACTTATTAACCTGCGACTTGGTATTTGTATGCGGAGGACACCAAACAGATTACTTGGAATCTAGTAAGCTCATTACCTTAATTCAGCGATTGGCAGTACGGGATATTGCACTTGGCGGTTTGTGTACAGGAGCGCTAGCATTGGCTGCTGCGGGCTTACTTGAGCAGCAAGCAGCCTCATTGCATTGGGAGAACATCAGCGTAGCCCAAGAAAGCTATCCAGGTGTTATTTTTAATGACCAAATATTTACAATAGCACCGCAGCTATATTCTTGTTCAGGTGGAGCTTGCGCATTGGATATGACTTTACATATCATCAATAAGCATCATGGTCATCATATCGTTTCCAAGATACAAGACATGTTTATTATCACCTCTATACGTGAGCCTACTTACGTACAGCATATGCCCAAGCCAAAAATACTGAGCAGTAGCTATACCAATGTAATAGATGCTATTGCATTGATGAAAACCAATCTTGAAGAGCCTTTAAGCATTAAGGATATTGCCCATCATCTTGGATTATCAAGTAGACAATTACAGCGCATATTTAACAAAAATTTTAGTTGTTCACCGCAACAGTATTACGTGCGATTGCGCCTTGAACACGCCAAATATATTCTTAAACATACTACGCTGCCTATTAGCCAAATCGTATTAGCAAGCGGCTTTATCGATAACAGTGCATTCTCTAGCGCCTTCAAAAAAAACTATGGCATGACACCAAGCCATTACAGGCAAGAGAATCAGCTGATATAACCTATTTTTTATTGACGCAGTACTAGGATGGCTTAACGGTATTCTTTGACTACCCTAAAGACATCAGAAAATCACTTTATGATTATGTTTGATGATCGTGTTAGTAAGCCTTTAATCTAAATGGCAGTTACACAGAATCTAGGATAAAACCTCCAAATTAAAAAAGCCATAAAAGTCATTGCTCCTATGGCTTTACTATTTTTCATATATTGAAACTTAGACTTAGCTTTGAGTGAGCTATGCTGAAGAAACCGTACAACTAAACTTGGTAAACTAAGCGTATTAACCGGAGTTTATCATGACCAAGAAAGTAAGAACCTACAGTGACGAATTTAAAGCCGAAGCTGTTAAAAAGATAGCGGACAACAACGGCAATATTTCAGCGACCGCAAAGCAGCTTGGCATCCCCATGCAAACCTTAACTAATTGGCATAATAAAGCCAATCAAGGCAAACTTATCGGCACAGAACAATATAATCCTGATCTTATAAGTGCTCTTCAAGAAATAAAGCAGCTCAAACGCCAGCTTAAAGTGGCTAAAGAGGAACGCGAAATACTAAATGAGGAGGGATAAAGCGAAGCACCGCTTCGCCCCGACGCAAGATGAGAGCTATGTTCGAATGAGGCCACGGCGTACTTTGCGAATGAGGAACGTTAAGAAACAGTCTGGGAGACTGTTTTAGTGACGCAAGGCGAAGGGCTATGTCCGCAGTGACAGCTAGTCAGGTACGCCTTTATCAAAGATAACCAGCACTTCTTTAGCATCACCACTATGTGCCGTGTGCTAAGTGTTAAGCCATCAAGCTATTACGACTGGCTAAGTCGTCATATCAGCTGTCAGCAGGTACATCGTAATCAGTCTGAGCTACTGGTTAGGGCTGCTCACAGTGAAACTCGTGAGCGCTATGGTATTGAGCGACTGCATGCAAAGCTCATAGAGCAAGGCCATGATATTAGCTTGTACATGGTCAGACGTATCAAAGAAGAACATGGCATAAAATGCCGTCGTCACAAGCGCTTTAAAGTCACCACCAACTCAAACCATAACAAGCTTATCTATCTAAACCGTCTAGAACAGAAATTTAATGCCAATCGCCCTAATGAGGCTTGGGTCAGTGACATCACTTATATTTGGACAGATGAGGGTTGGCTATACTTAGCAGGTGTTAAAGACTTATACACCAAAGAGCTTGTCGGTTACGCTATTAACAAGCGTATGACCGCAGATTTAGTATGCCGTGCACTCAACATAGCGATTAAGAATAAACGACCTACTAAAGGGCTAATCGTTCATTCTGATAGAGGCAGTCAGTACTGTAGCCATGCCTACCACAAGATCATTAAACAGCATCAGTTTACAGGATCTATGAGTGGCAAAGGCAATTGTTTCGACAACGCTCCGATAGAAAGTTTCTGGGGCGTATTAAAGAATGAGTTGGTGTATCACGAAGACTATAAAACAAGATTTACAGCCATCAGCGATATCATTGGCTATATTGAGCTGTACTACAACCAAACGAGGATTCAAAAGGGTTTGAGTTATAAATTGCCAAGACAGATGTGGTTTGACTATTATCGTCAGGCTGCGTAATTAAAATCTCCCAAATTTAAGTCTACGGGATTGACGGCAGGGGTCAATCTTGGTCGCTTTACTTTGATATGGTAAGACTGTCAAATTTAGGGGACTGTAATCAAACACTGGTGTAAATTTTATAAGTATGCCTAACAATACTATCTACTAATGTATTTAAGATCATCACGATAGGCATGTAAATGATAAATTGTAGTGTTATCTTGATTAACGAACAGGACGAACAGCTATGAAAAAAAGGCTAGCAACATTTTTACTGACTGGCATTCTGCTGACAGGGTGTCATAAAGCCATTGTTACTCAAATAAGTAGTTCTCAAAACGTAGTTTCAGCCGTAAAATCAGCTGTTGAAAAAGAATTTGAAGACATTGCAGTACAAGCTAATCAAGGCGATGCTGAGGCTCAATATAGCCTTGCAGTAATGTATGACGAGGGCGAAGGTACACGCGAGGATAACGCTAAAGCCATTGAGTGGTATACAAAATCTGCCAACCAAGGATATGATCTTGCTCAATATAACCTTGCAATTATGTACGACGATGGCGAAGGGGTAGATCAGGATCGCTCTAAAGCTATTGAATGGTTCACAAAAGCCGCTAATCAAGGCTATGCTAAGGCTCAACTTGAACTTAGTAGAACTTACCACAATTACGATGGCAAAGGTACACGTGAGGATTACGATAAGCATATCGATTGGCGCACAAAAGCTGTTAACCAAGGGATTGGTCCGATGAAATTCATCAATGGCGTACCACATCGAAAGAGCGAGCGTGTGCGTCAAAATGATGCCAAAGTCGTTGAGGCGTGGCAGAAATTAGCTAACCAAGGCGATGTTGAGGCTCAATTCAACATTGGTAACGCTTACTACGAGGGTAAAGGGGTACGTCAGGATTATCCTAAAGCTATCGAGTGGTATACAAAAGCCGCTGACCAAGAATATGTTCCTGCCCAATACCAACTTGGAACAATCTATAGCTATGGCGAAGGTGCTCCTCAGGATTATGCTAAAGCCGGTAAGTGGTATCTAAAAGCCGCCAATCAAGGAGATGCTAGATCTCAATATAATCTTGGCATGATGTATCTTAATGGCATAGGCGTACGTCGAAATACAGTTATAGCGAAAAAGTACTTTTCCAAGGCTTGTGACAATGGATATCAATTAGGTTGTAACAACTTGGGTATAAGGACAGAGGATGAATAAAGACTAGGTTATTAGGGAATATCCTAGTCAAAGAATCACAAAGCTAATCTTATCAAGTACACTCAGATGTACACTAATTAAACCCAATAGCCTATAACTATTGAAATCGCTTTGTAGTGGCATAATAAAATTGGACAGCTGCTAAGAGGTTATACTAACCCAAAGAAGGAAAATAGTATGACCAACAAACGCAACCAATATACCCGAGAATTCAAATTAGAAGCCATCAGTTTAGTTGTTGACCACAACCGCACCATACCTGACGTGGCCGATTCTTTAGGAATAGGTAAATCCACTCTGCAGAAATGGCTGAGTCAGTACCGTCAAGAAATGAGTGGCCAAGCACCTAAAGTCGGCAATGCTTTAACGGATGAACAGCGCGAGCTTCAAGAGCTGCGTAAGCAGGTTAAGCGGCTGACTATGGAGCGCGATATTCTAAAAAAGGCTTCCGCTCTGCTGGCATTGGACAGCCTGAACGGCTATCGCTAATTAGTCAGCTTGCAGAGCAAGACAAACAGGTCAATAAAAGCCTTCTGTGCAAACTGTTTGGCGTGATGAAAAGCAGTTACTACTATGGACTAAAGCCCAAGCCAATTAGCCTTGAAGCCGTCAAAATCAAAGCCTTAATACGCCAAATATTCAACGATTCAAAGCACTCAGCAGGCGCTCGTAGTATTGCCGCCATCATGATGAATGAACACGGCATCAAGCTGTCCCGTTATATGGTAGGTAAACTTATGGCGCAGATGGGGCTTAAAAGCTGTCAATTGAAGACGCATAAATATAAGCACGCTGATAACACGCATAAAATCCATGGAAACCTATTGAACCGTAACTTTAGCCCAACAGCACCCAATCAAGTCTGGACGGGCGATGTGACCTATATTCGCATCAAAGGCGGCTGGTGTTGTCTTGCTGTGGTGTTAGATTTATATGCTCGGCGTGTAGTGGGCTTTGCGGTGTCAGATTCGCCTGACAGCATACTGACAACCAAAGCGCTGCAGATGGCGTATGAGACGCGCCTAAAACCAAGTAATGTGCTGTTTCACTCTGATCAGGGAACCCATTACACCAGTAAGACATTTGCTGAATCCGTGGCAAGTTGTAATGGCATGACGCAAAGTATGAGCCGTCGCGGAAACTGTTGGGATAATGCCCCAACTGAGCGCTTCTTCAGAAGCTTTAAAACAGAGTGGATGCCAAAGAATGGCTATGAGAATATCGCTGAGGCTAAAAGTGCCATTATTGATTATATCTGGGGCTATTATCAAACCGTGAGACCGCATACTTTCAACAATTATTTAACACCGCTAGAAAAAGAGAAACGTTACTTTAATAAAAACCTCTTATTAGGTGTCCTAAATTAGTTGACCACTACACTTAGCTACAGGCTAAGATTCAAGTCCTCACTAGGGTACCGAACCAGTGAAAGCACCTGATTAGTTCACCGCAGGTATACGTTTTTCAGACTGATATATAGATAAGGAAATAGATAAGATCAAATGCAATTTATTTTATTCACCCTGTTCAATTTATTTTATTCACCCTGTTCAAGATCTTCTAATATGGCACACTCTGCGTTTTCATTACCTGAGCAATGATCAGCAGAAATCTGTAATAAGCTCACCATATCTTGCAACTGAGCTATTTTTCGGTTTAAAGTTTCTATATGTGTCAGTGTTAATTTTTTAACATCAGCACTCTGCCGATCTGTATTTTTCCACAAATTAAGCAATTCTTTCATCTGTTTGGAGGAAAAACCTAAATCACGAGCCTGTCTTAAAAAGCATAAGTTTTTTATATCTTGATTAGAGTAGATTCGATAACCTGAATTCGAGCGTTTGGCGGTATCAAGCAAACCGATTTGTTCATAATAGCGAATCATTTTGGGAGAGATTCCTGATCGCTCTGACGCTTGACCGATATTCATAACTTTCCTCCTGATATAAAAAGGGTTAAAGCCAAACGGCTACTTTAACCCTATCTTAATATAATCTATGCTTTAATCGCTGGCACCTGAAAGTACTTTAAACGTAAGGCATTACCTAGCACAAAAACAGAGGATAGCGCCATTGCTCCTGCGGCAAAAATGGGTGACAGCAAAATACCAAATGCTGGATATAAAACCCCTGCGGCAATTGGAATCAGGGCAATGTTATAGAAAAATGCCCAAAATAGATTCTGTCGAATATTTTTGATAGTCGCTTTACTTAAAGCAATCGCATTAGGGACGCCTTGTAGACTACCTGACATCAACACCACGTCTGCTGCTTCAATTGCCACATCTGTCCCTGTCCCAATTGCCAGACCGACATCCGCTTGAGCAAGAGCAGGGGCATCATTAATCCCATCACCAACAAAAGCCACTCGTCCATACTGTTGTTGCAGCTGACGTAGTGCATCTACTTTTCCATCAGGCAACACTTCTGCGACCACTTGATCAATATGTAATTTTGCTGCAATTGCTTGGGCGGTATGCCGATTGTCGCCTGTAATCATTGCCACTTTTAAGCCCAGTTGATGTAAACCTGCAATAGCAGTATAAGTGGTATCTTTAATAGGGTCTGCAACGGCAATAATGGCTGCTAGCTTTTGGTCAATCGCGACATAAAGTGGGGTTTTACCTTCTTGTCCTAAGCGTGCAGCCTCATTTTCAAAAGGTGTAACATCAAGCTCTAATTGCTTCATATAACGATCAGCACCAATATGAATGGTTTGACCTGTCACTTCCGCTTTAATCCCTAGTCCGGTCACAGAGTCAAAGGCGGTAATCGGTAATAAGCTGATATTTTGTTGTTCTGCGGCTTGAACAATGGCTACGGCAATGGGATGTTCAGACTTTGCTTCAACCGATGCCACAATACGCAAGACTTGCTCATGTTGAAACCCTTGTTGGACATGAAAATCCGTTAAGGTTGGTTTACCTTCGGTCAAGGTGCCGGTTTTATCGACCGCAATGACTTTAACTTCCTGTAAAGCTTGTAACGCTTCACCTTTACGGAATAAGACGCCCATTTCTGCACCGCGACCTGTACCAACCATAATGGAGGTAGGGGTTGCCAATCCCATTGCACAGGGACAAGCAATGATTAAGACAGCAACGGCATTAACGAGACTAAACGTCAAAGCAGGCTCAGGACCAAGAACAAACCACACAGCAAAAGTCAGAGCTGCTAAGAACATGACCATGGGAACAAACCACATAGTGACTTTATCAACCAATGCCTGAATCGGTAATTTAGATCCTTGAGCCTGTTCAACCATGCGAATGATTTGCGCCAATACCGAAGAGTCGCCAATGGCCGTTGCCCGAAAATTCAATGTTCCATTCTGATTGACCGTCCCTCCTACCACTTGATCACCCACTTGTTTTTTAACAGGAACGGGTTCACCCGTAATCATGGATTCATCAATATAGCTTTGACCTTCAACCACTTCACCATCAACAGGAACACGCTCACCGGGACGAATCTCAACGATCGTTTCTGTGGTTACTTCTGTAATCGGTACTTCATTCACTTGCCCATTATGGTGAACACGCGCTGTTTTTGCCTGCATACCCACTAGATGTTGAATGGCTTGAGAGGTACGTCCTTTGGCTTTTGCCTCAAAATAACGCCCTAATAAAATTAAGCTTACAATCACAGCGGCCGCTTCGTAATAAACATTCACAGTGCCCTCGGGTAGAACTTGTGGAATAAATGTTGCGACTAGCGAAAAACTATAAGCCGCCAGTGTTCCAACCGCGACCAATGAATTCATATCCGGTGCAAAACGCCATAATGCCGGAATACCTTTTTGATAAAAACGTCGCCCTGGAAAGATAAGAACCAGCGTCGTCAAAACAAATTGAATCAACCAGCTTTGTTGCGTGCCGATATTGTCCACGACCCACATATGAAAAGCTGGAATCATATGTGACCCCATTTCTAGAATAAAAACCGGAACGGCCAAAATCAAAGAGATGATTAAATCTCGTTTCAGCTGCTGCTGTTCCGTGGCTTTCTTGTCCTGTTGGTCACTTTGATCCTGCTCAACCAGCTTCGCATGGTATCCCGCTTTTTTAACGGCTTGAATCAAATCGCTGCTCTGTACTTGAGCGTTGCCTTGTACCCATGCGCGTTCAGTAGCAAGGTTGACGTTTGCTTGTTGTACGCCCTCAACTTTTTTTAATGCTTTTTCTACCCGTCCAACACAGGAAGCACAAGTCATACCTTCTATCGACAGCTCAATCGGCTGAGATGCCAAGATCTTATAACCGGCTCGTTCTACGGCTTTGGTTACTGCGATAAGGTCTAAAGGTTGAGATGAGGAAATCATGGCTTTTTCAGTCGCAAGATTCACCTCAGCATTTTCAACACCTTCAACTTTTTTTAATGCTTTTTCTACTCGTCCCACACATGAAGCACAAGTCATACCCTCAATGGGCAATGTCTCACTATAAAGATAAGACTTACTATTTTCTGAATTCATAACAGCCTCTATCATGTTCAATCTATTATCAACAGCATATAGGTTGACATCATGGTAAGGTCAAGTATATTTTTTCAAAAATGTGTTTGACCTTACCATTATGACAAGGCTTAAGCTTAGTGATGAAATAAAACTTATTTGGAGAAAGGGTATGAAACTATTGATTGCAAATATGAACTGTGGCGGTTGTGCCCGTGGTGTGACAGCAGCTATTCAGAATATCGACTCAAAGGCCAAGGTTAAGATTGATTTAGCAGCCAAAGTGGTCAGTATCGAAACCATCGCCAGTATTGAGCAGATGACAGCTGCTTTAGCAAAAGGCGGTTTCCCTGCACAAGCGCAATGAATCAGCCTTATAAACGCGCAGCCTATCTGTTTGACAGAAAGGACGATGGGCTGAATCACATCTGAAAATATTGACCAGTTGGAGAAAAGCTGGAATGAGCAACTGCATCTTATTGATGCGCTTTAAAAAAGTAATCGCCTGAGTACATTACTCTTTATCCAGAGTAAATCTGCGCCGATACTCACTTGGTGTCAAACCAACAACACGCTTAAATATTTTACGAAACGCACTAACATCACTATAACCCACCTTCCACGCTATTTGCTCAACAGGCATTAAAGAGAACTGTAGAAAGTCTTTTGCACTACCAATGCGTAATCGCTGACAGTATTCTGTTGATGTCATGCCCGTCGCCTTATGGAAACGGCGCAGAAAAGTGCGCTCCTCTAACTGCGCACAACTGGCTAGGGTGGATAAATCAATAACCCGTGCTTCTGTTTTTTGTAGCCAATGCTGCACCTTTAGTATGGCCGCGTCACCATGGGTGAGGTTGGGTGAGAACGCACTGTAATAGCATTGTTCACGCCTTGAGGGGTCAATTAACAATGCACGAGCGGTCTCATTCATCACTTGTGAGCCAAGAAAGCGATCTACCATTCTAAGTCCTAAATCTGTCCAAGCCATCGCGCCACCAGCGGTCACAATATCGCCGTCTTCGATAATAATGCGATCCACATCAAGATCCACATCAGAAAAGCGCTGCTTAAAATCCTCTGCATAACCCCAATGCGTAGTCGCCTTGCGCTTAGATAGTAGTCCTGTTTCGCCCAACAAAAAAGCACCGGCGCAGACGGATGACAGTATCACACCTGTGGAATGCTGATCTCTTAGCCATTCCAGCCATGGTGCCGCTGCTTGCTTTGCAATTGGCGTCTCTAACGTGGGTGGAATGATGATAGCTGCTAACCTTCCTGAGCCATCAGGATTGCTCGAAAAATTGCAGGTAGGACGCAGATTAGAACCCTTAATTTCCCAGTAACTGACCTGTAAAGGCAGATCCGTTGTATCTTGATGTTTGGCAGCGATTTTACTGGCCACCATCAGTAAGTCAGTCAGCCCAAGGATGGCCGCCATTTGTGCTTTCTCATAGACAATCAAGCCTATTTCAATAGCATGTTTTTGATTCATATGTCGTTATTAACCTCTTATGTGTCGATGTAGCCACTCGTTAGTGTAGCACAGAGCTTGTAAAATAGACGCCTATACAGTCACTTTGATAAAAAAAGGAATCATCATGAGCACAAAAGCACTGATCGTTGTCGATATTCAAAATGAGTATTTTCCGCAAGGTAAATTATCACTCGTTGGTATTAATGAAGCCGCTGATAATGCAGCTTTGGTGATTGAATCTGCTAGAGAAAAAGGCCATACCGTCATTCATGTTCGTCATGAAATGCCTTCTGCTGACGCACCAATCTTTACGCCTGGTACTGATGGTGTAGAAATCAATGAGAAAGTAAAGCCTATAGAAGGTGAAGCCGTTGTTGTGAAGCATTACCCCAATTCGTTTCGTGAGACCTCTCTTAAAGATCTGCTTGATAAAGAAGACATCAAAGACGTTACCGTGATTGGCGCCATGAGCCACATGTGTATTGATGCAACCGTTCGTGCTGCGGTTGACTTTGGCTATACAACGACCACCATCCATGATGCCTGTGCCACGCTTGATCTTGAATTTAATGGCACGACCGTACCCGCAGCTCATGCTCATGCCACCATTATGGCAGCGATTGAGTTTCTATATGGCGAAGTGATTGACACCCAAACTTGGATTGCGCGTTAGTTATAAGTTTTTAAGCAAACCATTATTAACTCATAATATAGACTCATCAATAAGGTATCAAATTATGAAAATATCGAAATCTCTGACCGGCACCACACTATTAAGTGGTGTCATGTTGTTAACCGCATGTACCACCTTTGCCAGTCCAGCGTCCAATTCTAACGCGGTAAAACAGACGGCGACCAATACCGTTCAATTTCAGCAAATCCGTAATGCCACGATTAAGCTTGATTATGACGGTACCACGTTTTTAGTGGATCCTATGCTCGCGGCTAAAAACGCTTATCCAGGGTTTGCAGATACGTTAAATAGCCAAATACGCTATCCAATGGTAGATTTGCCGGTATCTGTTGCAGAGGTGCTAAAGGCTGACGCCATTATTTTAACCCATCTACATGCGGATCATTGGGACGATGCTGCACGCAACCTGGTCCCTCGTAATATGCCAATTTTTACCCAAAATGAAGCCGATGCGGCAATCGTGCGTAAAGATGGCTTTACCGATGTCAGAGTGTTGACAGAGCAAGGGGTGGTGTTTGAAGGCACTAGAATCAATAAAACCATCGGACAGCATGGCACTGATGAGATGTACAAAGTTCCAGCGCTTGCTCAGGCACTTGGTAAAACGATGGGTATTGTGTTCCAGAAGCCAAACTACAAGACCGTCTATGTAGTAGGGGATACCATTTGGAATAAAGACGTAGAGAATGCGCTGACTCGCTACAAGCCTGATGCGGTCATCCTTAATACAGGCTATGCAAAGCTGTCTACCTTTGTCGATGACTCTATTATTATGGGTAAAGACGATGTATACCGTGCGTATCAATTCTCACCTAATGCTCAGATAATTAATGTGCACATGGATACGGTCAATCATGGCGCACTGTCGAAGGCAGAGCTGCGCCGTTTTATCGAAGAAAAACACTTAGACAAACAGCGTGCGCTTGTTCCTAATGATGGTCAAACCTATAAATTCTAGTTCTTTAGAAGTCAATTTTTAGAAGCTTCCCTGTGTGGCAATGCTCAAAGTGTGTTGCCACATATAATAAACACTGCATAACTGAGACAGTTTATGAATATGCCAAATAATTCTGGCAACGCACCTTTCGTTCTCTCGGTACTCGACAATGCCTTCACCGGCGTTGGCCACACAGTAGAGAACACCTTTCAAGAGATGATTGCGCTTGCGAAACTGGCGGATAAAAGGGGCTTTCAGCGGTTTTGGATGTCTGAACATCATGCCATGCCTGGCGCCGCGGTTCCTTCGCCGCAGATGATGGTTGCACGTCTAACGGGGGAAACTGAGCGCATTAGGCTTGGTGCAGGCGGCATTATGCTACCGAATCATGTGCCTCTGGTGGTCGCTGAGCAATTTGGTATGCTTGATGCGCTGGCGCCAGGGCGGATTGATCTGGGTTTGGGAAGGGCACCAGGTACGGATGGCGCAACAGCTTCAGCTTTGCGTCGTCACCATGCGGCAAACGATGAGTTTCCTCAGCAAGTCGCAGAGTTGTTGGGCTTTTTAGAAAATAGTTTTCCACAAGACCATCCTTATAGTGAGGTTCATGCGGTGCCAGGCCCATGGCAGGCCGAGCAAAATCGAGTGCCACCATCGAAGACCACAGCTGATGTCTGGATCTTGGGGTCATCAACTTACTCTGCGCATTTGGCAGCACAGCTTGGCAGACCTTATGCGTTCGCTTTGCAGTTTGGCAGTGCTGATGTTTTAAATGCCATGCGAATTTACCGAGAGAATTTCCGTCCATCAAAAATCCTAGCCAAGCCATACAGTTTGGTCAGCATTGGCGCTATTGCGGATAAAGATCCTGTAGAAGCACGTCGCCAGTCAACTTCGTCTGCCATGGCAATGTTGAGAATGTTCCAACGCAAGCCTTTTGCTTTACTGCCCCCTGATGAAGTAGCGGCTTTTCAAGGCAATACGCAAGAGCGCCAGATTATTGAGCAGTATACTGATCAAACCCTCCATGGTACTGCTGCCGAGGTCGCAAAAAGTTTGGAGAGCCTTCAGGAGCAGACAGGGGTCGATGAGATAATGCTGGTTGTTCAAGGCTATTCGCGACGCACCCAATTGCGCACTGTTGAACTAATCGCAGATCACTATAGTATGCCAAGTCACTAGATTTTGTTAAGATTAGCGATATTAAAAGGTTAGCAAAGAGCTTAATGCCTAACCATTAGGCTTGTTGTTAGGTAACCCCAGTTCGGGATAAACCACATTGTAACTCATTGATACTATTTACAATGTCGCTACCTGTCCCTGCTGAGGCATATTTTTGATGGTGGGTTTATAGGGAAACCAGCAATAAGCAATCAACCCTGACAGCAAGTTTGTGATAAACCCCGTGACACTACGATGGCGTGAGTGTTCGATTTGGCACAAGTTTTTAAGCTCTCCAAACACCGTTTCAACCAAAGAGCGATGATTGAGTAGTGCCTCATCCATAGGCTTGAGTACTTGCGGTTTCATATGACGCCGAAGTTTGGTTATCAACGTGGTATCACTGTGTTTTGTGAGCCACTCGTTTAGGGCTTTACTGATATAGCCTCTATCCCCAAACACCTTGCCAAACACAGGCGTTGCCATATCCTTAACAGGCACTCTGTCATCCGTATTACCCGCAGTGACTTTAACAGATACAAGCTCGCCCTTATGATTGATAATGGCGTGCAGCTTAAAGCCATAGAACCAGCCCATGCTGCTTTTGCCTCGGGTTGCAAGTCCCTTAAAGACTTTATGACGGTAGATACGCTTGTTATGACAAACTGCTATCTTGGTTGAATCAATATAGCTGATACCCGTACAGTCGCCCATCATGCTTTGCAAGTAGCTGCACAGTGGCATGAGACTGCGCGGCACAAGCTCTATAAATCGCGAGTAGCTCGGCAGATTTGGAAACGCCTGTTTCATCATGCCAAGCATGTGATGGTAGTAAAACGCCTTAAACTGTCGATAACGTAATTGATGAAACAGTACCAAGATGGTCATAATCTCTGCTACACTTATCTGGCATGCTCTTAACCTTTGGTGTCCCGTTGCGATTAAATGAGCGTCAAACTCAGGTTTGAATTGCTGATAAAAGTCGTCAATATGGCAGTAGAGTTCGGTTAGGTTGTCCATGTAAGAAGTCCTTGTTGTGAAGTTTGTCTTGGTAAACTCACTTTAGCAACTTCGGACTTCTTTTTTTATCTTTTTTTTGAGCCCTTATCCCGAACTGGGGTTAGGTATGCCAGCAGTAATCCTTATTCCTATAAAGCTGCATTATGGTAAATGGTTTTAGATAGAATGATTCGGTTTCATTGGATCCATTGGGGCATAGCCTGTTGATAAGTTATTAAGACAATTAGTTGTTACGAACAGGTTTGTACAATTGAGCCTTGAAACTTTATAATGCTCAATGAAATCAAAAGGTAAAATGTATTGTCCACGCAGTTCAACAAAAATCACCTTTTGAGATAAGTTTGTAGTCCAACTAAGGTTATTGAATGAAACAGTATCTAGATTTATGTCAACGTATAGTTGATGAGGGTGTATGGGTCGAGAATGAACGGACTGGAAAACGCTGCTTAACCGTTATTAATGCTGATTTAAACTACAATGTAGGAGCTAATGAGTTTCCCTTAGTAACTACTCGAAAGAGTTATTGGAAAGCAGCTATCGCAGAATTATTAGGGTATCTACGTGGTTATGATAGCGCAGCTCAGTTTCGAGCTATTGGATGTAATACATGGAACGCTAATGCCAATGAAAATGAAGCTTGGTTAGCTAATCCTTATCGTAAAGGTAAGGATGATATGGGCCGAGTTTATGGTGTACAGGGGCGCAGGTGGCGTAATTCAGTAGGAGAGGAGTTTGACCAGCTTCATAAGATCTATGATAACTTGCGAAACGGTATTGATGACCGAGGTGAAATTCTAACCTTCTACAATCCAGGTGAGTTTCATATGGGATGTTTACGTCCTTGTATGCATACTCATACATTTTCGTTGTTAGGTGGCAAGCTTTATTTGACTTCATCACAACGTTCATGTGATGTACCATTAGGTCAAAATTTTAATCAGATTCAAGTGTTTACCTTACTAGCTCTCATGGCTCAAATTACGGGCCACGAGGCCGGAAAAGCTTATCATAAGATCGTAAATGCACATATTTATGAAGATCAATTACAATTAATGCGTGACGTGCAATTAAAACGCGAACCGTATCCAGCCCCTAAACTTCACATTAACCCTGAAATTAAGTCTCTCGAAGATATTGAGACATGGGTAACATTGGACGATTTTGAAGTGGAAGGGTATCAGTATCATGAGTCTATCGCGTATCCATTCTCAGTTTGATATCAGCATAAAGTGAAAGCTGAGAAAAGTGATAAATTTCTGTTAGGCATAAAGTATTAATATATGTGATTTATGCTATAAGGTATATATTTGTTAGCTAAGCTCTTGCTAGCTTTTAAGTACAAGGAAATTAAGTTTATACTTTTTATAGCATAGGTAGTTTTCGATAGATTAGTGCATCAGCTGGTTCGGTGTTGCATCTTTTAAAGCTAACATTTGTCTCAGTTTTTTAATCTCCTGTCTAGCTTCTAATAACGACCTTTTATCTGTATCAGATTGTGTTTTATAAAAATCTCGTGACTCTCTCATTTTTTGTAACCGTTTATCTGAGTGTTGAGCGACTCTTTTTATATCTTGATATTCATTAAACCAGTAGATAACCTCATTTTGTGCTTGAATCATTTTTGCTTCAAGCGCATTCTTAACATCAGCGTTATCTATAGCTTTTTTTTCTTTACGCGATTTCTCTTCAGCTTTTCTGATATCTTTGATCTGATTTAGCTTTTGGACAGGCCAACCACGGTTTGTAATAGTATTTCGATGAATACCAGTCATCTTCGAAAGTTGCGCTATAGTGGGTTTTAGTTTTTTGTTATTTTGAAGATCTATTAGGGCAGTATTTAGAGCAGAAGTAATTGCTTCATAGTCATCATTATTTTTTTGATCATAAGCTTCATTACTCATAGTTCGATTGCCTCACCAAGATTTTCCAATACCATTTTGGCCTCGTTCATTGCTGCTAGAATTTGTTCACGAGACTCCAAATATTCTGGTTTATTGAGGTTATTCTTATTTAACATGTAAACTTCACGCCATTTGGGAGCATGCTTGGTAGTTACAACGGCTTGTTTGCATCGAGCTGGATTACAACGTAGTGAACCAATACATGGTAGGCTTGAGTCATACTCTTCTGCTCTACCACCATAGCAAAGCCCTTGTCCCATATAGATCATGGCAACCCCTTGATCTACCATAGCCTCATAAACCTCATCCTCTGTGTATCCTTCAGCTATATATCCACTAAACGTCTTGATCAGACCTTTTTTATGCTCACTCGCTTTACCACCATAATATGTACCATTTGGATTATGGGCAGTTTTAATAGCATCTAATTCAGCTGCTCGGCGCAGTGATTTCGTATCACCTTTTCGGTTACCGTCTTTTGACAGCATCTCACCTATATCACCGTAGCCTAACGTAACTGACGAGGTAGCGCCAGTAGATGTGTACTTAGAGATGCTCTCTACAAAGTGTTTCAATTGAAACGATATAAGAGGCAATCCAACTTCAGCCTTAAACAATTGATATGTTAATGTGTGTCTTAGCATGTAAGGATTAAACTTCAGTTCATCAGCAATGTTTTTGCCTAACAGTTGGCCTATAAAACTATTCATTTGATGTGTAATACCCTTACTAGCCATCGACTGAGGGGAGCTACCTGGTTTAACAGTATCTACATTAGAAATTAAGTAAGGTGAAACTTTAATTTTTGAAATATACGATGCTGCTAATATTGCATCTTTAACAATCGGTATAGCTACCCATCTGTCATCAAACAAGCCTGTACTAATTTCATCTTTATGTTTCTTAACAGTACTTTCAATAAGCCAAACGCCATCATCTTGAACTAAGCACGAACAATCTTGAACTCTTATTTCTGATAGTTCAGATGGTCTCATACCTGTATACTGGCCTACTACATATGTGCATGCATACGCTACGAGGTTAAAGTATTCTCTAAGATCATCTAACTTGTAACCACGTTTTTTCAATTCTTTACGTAAAGTCGTTCCACCCATGACATTAGAGTCTTTGTTAAGCATCCAATTATAAGGTTTGACTATATTTGTAACGAAACTCGGAGGATAACCTTTGGTTCTTAATCTAATAGCAATATAGGCGTTGAAAATTTCGTGGGTTACTCTTTCTTTGTTTGCCCATGATAAATATTCGCTCGTATTGAAACGTTCTAAAGAGTTAGGATCTGATATCTTTGCTGAAGCTCCTATAGCACTTAAAAAGTCAACTATGATAAAGGAAGCCATTTTCGAGAGAGATTCAAATACCAGATCTGGCAGTACTTGTTCTTTTTTCGAACTATTAGTATTAGCGAGTTTCTTCCATTTTAGGCTATTTAACTCTACATAAGCGATAGGTTTTTCAAATACATACTGAACCGACGCTGGGCTGCGTAGATATTTGAAAAATTTATCTAGCTCTATATCTTTTATACGATCATAGTTTTCAGCGGCTTTGGAATACAGTTCGGGTGTTATATCGGACAGTGTTCTGATTTTTTCCTGAACAAACTCATAGCCTAACTCATGAGATGCCTGCTTAAATATTTCACTAATAAACGTTAATCCATTTTCAAAAATTGTAATTAAAGAGTTTGCTTTTAAGACTTTTTTTGTTCGACTTTGGCCTTCCTTACTTTGAAGCTTGAAAATCGAATTGTTTAGCAAGGCCAACTCGAATATGATTTTTATTTCTATTAAAACGAATCTTGGGATATCTGTATACTTTGAAAAACTAATGCGGAGCTTTGCGCCCTGAACATTTCGTGCAGCATTAGGATAGTCGTCATTAAAGTCCCAAAAGTCGTCAGAAAACTTTGATAATTTCGATACAGGTTTGTCCATAAGGTACGTCACATACTCTATGTCATCTGTGTAATTATTTTGAAGTTGTTTCTTCTTTTGAACTGTCGCATGGTCTAGAGCATCTAAAACATATAAACGATGTTCTGCAAAACCTGTTAATACATTCAGCTTTTTTTCATAGTCCATTAGATTACTCCATCAACTAGTGTGGTCGTTTCAATGTATTCTGCTAAACGCCGTCCATTTTCTAATTCTTCTAAGGAAAAATTAGATAGTTCTGGTTCTGTGATGCCTTTTATCAGTTCTAAATTCTCTGAAATAACATGCCCATAGGGTGTATCCATGACACGGGAGTGCTCTTTCAAAAGCGTATAGTCGCGCTTCATTGCAAAAATTTCAGGCAGATTCTTAGCTGTAATAATGACATTGTCACAACCCAAACATTTGTTATATTGTGAGCATGGAGTACCAGGTATGTAGGATGAAAGATTTTTTACAAAATCTGGTGGGTCAAAAATATTTCTGCATTCAGCTAGAGGAGTATGAAAGGTTGTTACCAACTCATCATTTTTTTTGGACTCTATATCTTCTGGCACTTTCTCAACTTTTTTATCCAGAGTCGATTGATGTATCTCTTCTAATTCATCATTTATCTTCATTCTACTCATGGAGTTAAAATCTAGAGAATCTATATAACCGAGAGTTGTTTGGAGTGAGGAGTGACCCAACATGAGTTGAATTTCACGTACAGTTACGCCATTTCTAAGCATCTCACTAACAAATGTTGGTCTAAACCGACTTATTGTAAGAGTTAGGGGATCTCCTGCATCATTTTTTAAATTATATTTCTTAACAAACCTGGACAAACTAGCTCCCAATGCTTTTGCATTTTTTTCTTTGTTTCCTAATAGTGGAGATACTCTGCCGTGCTTTTTTGTACTATTCGACTGATAGATGAACAACCTATCTTTAAAGGCATCATCTTCAATATCTTGTCGAAAACTACTCGTCAATTGGACTAATTCTTCAAAAATAATTTTTATAGACTTAGCTTGAGATGACGTAAGCCATGTCAGTTCTGCATTAAAAAGATCGAGGTGGTATTCTTTATGACCATCAGACCTTTCTTTCCAATATCTAAGACAAGGCCGCGATGTTGCCGGATGGGAATCTACATAATCGTTTATATCAAGAGAAAGTAAAGGATTTGCATTTAAACCAGTAATTTGAGCAAGCCTTAAAACGTAAGGCGTTAGTGTATCCATATTTATCATTGGGGTAATGCCCCAGTCGTTGTATACCTCTATCAAACCCTTATCTGAATCATTAATAATTCTTAAGAAAGACTTCTCAATAGGTGATTTAGCTGTATTGTAATGAACTGGCTTACACATTAAGCGGTTTTCAAAGAGCCATCGCGCATTCTCTAGTGTCGAAAGGCCTCTAATGACTGAACCCTTTTCGTCCAAAGGATTGCTGCCTAAACCCGTTTTCTTATAAGGTTTGAGGGCTTTTCTAGATTCGCTCAATCCTTTTTCAATAGCCTCTAATATTCGAAGTCGCTCGTTCATTGTAAATGGCTTTTTAACATCTGTTTCTCTAGTTGTAGCAAATCCATTTATATTGAAAAAGCTATATTCTATATCGCGTACTTGAGTCAGCCGATTCAATGTTATACGGACTGAACTCAAAACTGTATTTGCATGATAACTTGATATTTCTTTATTTATTACCTTGTCCTCTAAATATTTCCGATATCTAGATAATAGGTATTCATCAAAAGTTGTTACGATTCTAAAGGGTTTATTTCCATACAGTTTAGATAAGAACTCTATAAATGAACTACTCGCAACTCTATAATTACTCTTGCCTGATTTTGAAGAGACAGTTTTGCTACTACAAGCAAACAGTTGCTCAACCTGAATAAACGGTTCTAATTTTGAAGGAGGGAAGAAGTCATCAGCTGCATTTAGCTCTCTTGCTGCGAGTCTATGAAAACGCTCTATCTGACTTTCACTATGATTTCTTCTATTGACATTCGCTTCGCTTGTTCTTTCAGCAACGCTTCTATAATTTGGATCAATAATTCCAATTTTTTCTAAGTCTTTGTGAATGAATTCCCAAGCATCTTTAACAACACTAAATCTTAAGGATTCTTTTTTTATAGGTAGTTGTTCTGGAGACATTTTTCCTATCGAAATTTTGTTGCCGAAAATAGGTAAAGTGTGCTTTTCCTCTACAGTTAGCTTTCTGTACCAATTCAAAAGTTTTCTAGTGTTTTCGATGCCAGCCGCTTCGTAGCTTTCACTTGGTATTATTAGAATCCCTTCTTCGATCATCCTTTCAATTAAAGGAGTAGTAAGACTCCTATATTTTTGTGCAACAGAGTATGAGACACCTACAGCACTCTGAATATGCTTAACAGCTACACTGAAGCCTAAAGTATTATCCGCTTTACTAATTGGTATTTCCCATAATGCTTCTGTATCCGCAGTTGTTTTCGATACCCATTCTATAACAGCTGCTTCGGCGTCTTTAATTGGTTGTTTTTCTTCAACGATTTTACAGTCTGCACCTAAAATCCCTAGCTCAGGAAAATCCTCATGAAACTCATCAATGGTTATTCCAATGTTTTTCATTTGATGTCCTTAATGCCAATTCTTAATTGCGTTTGTTCAGACAAGCGCCTCATCTTCTCGGCCCTAGTTAATAAGTCACCGTTCTCATCACACATACTGTTATAGATATCTTGGGGGATACTTGTATATATCTGTGTAGTCTGGAGATGGTTGTGCCCTAAGTTTTTTTGCACAATAACGAGCCGATCTAAGTAATCGGAACCTAAATCATTTGACTGCAATATTGAATAAGCATTTCCGTGCCTTAACTTGTGAGGAGAGATGCTTCGATCAAGGCGACCTTTCTTTATTGCACGTTCACTTATACGTTCAAGCAATTTGTTGATTGCACTAGGCGTGTAGGGAGTACCTTTAGCATTAAAAAATGCTGGGGTTTTAGACGGGTCTACATATTTACGGGCATATTTTTTATACAGGGGAGATGCATGATATTTCTGCACACGTTTGATAGTTGCTAAGCTAAGCAAAGTCCAGCGTGGCTTAATTTGATTACCACGGCCTTTACTTCCTTTGACTTTTAAAGGCACGTAATCAGCATGGATAGGCTGTTCATTATCGGAGGAAATAAACTTTTCAGAATTGAAGTTGTTAGTATCGTTAAAGTCCTGAAGAGTAACTCTAGGTAGTTCTGAACGACGTAAGCCAGAGTCGTATAAAAATTGGAGTAAAGCTCTTTCTCGTTCTGAATCAGTAAATTCAATCAATATAAAAAGGTCATCAAGTGTGCAAGAGCTAATGGGTGTGCGCTTTGGTGGTTTTGATAGCAAGCCATCGCTATATGGGTTATCTTCTCTAAGCTTATCACGGTCTTCTGTAGGGCTACAAAGGTATTCGATGAAGGCATGTATTGTCTCATCTCTACTTCTAACAGTAGATGAGTTCTTATGATCTTCACGAATTAAAAATGTCAGGTATTCTTGAATTACGTATTTTGGAACTGTAATAAATACTTCATCAGATTCACTGTCATCATAATCTGGACGACTACGAATATAACTTAAGAAGTAGCTTAGGTTTCTACCATAAGTAACTGCTGATTTATAAGAGATTATTTGATGTTTGGTTCGATACGACAAATACTCAGAAACAAGAGGAAGGATCTTGCCATCATCATCAAATACTCCAACACCATTCACTTTTACGGTTTTGTTCAATGATAAGTTTGGAATCTCATTGAGTAAACAAGACTTAGATAAATCTAACTTTGTATCAGAACAAACTTTAACATCCATAATAATCACTATCTCAATACATAGACTAAGTTATGTATTGCATTATATACGATCTATTACTCCGTATTGTGCATTATTGTTATGGGGGTATAATAGGAATAGATCAGCCGAACGTTGATACAGCTGGCAAGAGAGCTTACCATCCGCCACAAAAAACTGAAACAGTGTATGACACGGGGGTAGTGCCACTTGCTCTGCCTCTCCTGGATTCCAGCCAGAAACAATCAAGCGGCGCGAGTTGGGGTTGGTCTTGATTTGCTCAACGACCTGTGCGATTTGATCGACACCATCATCGTTGTAGCTGCCGTCCGCGTCTTTACTTGCACCATAGTTACGCCATTGATGACCGTAGACAGGGCCCAGCTCACCTTCAGGACGATTGAAACGTGCGGTTTGCTCCGCTGTCGCCCACTCATTCCAGATACGCACGCCATGGTCCTGCAAATATTGAACATGGGTGCTGCCACTCAAAAACCATAGTAGCTCATAAGCAATGGACTTAAAGTGGACTTTTTTGGTCGTCAATAATGGAAAACCTGCCGCTAAGTCAAAACGCAGCTGCGCGCCAAAATGACTCAGCGTACCCGTACCCGTGCGATCGCCTTTTTCAGTGCCATTGTCTAAGACGTGGCGCAGCAAATCAAGATACGCTTGCTCGTTGTTACTTTGGGTGCCATTGCTCATAAAAGTGCTCTTTAATTACTGCTGACAGCGTCCACAGATTAGGCTAATAATCCACATAGAAGCTGTCATTGTTAAAAGTATTGCTAGGGTAGGCGTTATGAGGCGTACCCTCTTATTCAAGTGATTAATCGTTTTATCGGTAAGGCGATAGCCTTAGTAAGCGGCATGCTTACCCCAATCGTAGATGCCGCGCTTGTAAGCGTAACCGATTAAAAACAGACCAATAATAATCATAGGCGTGCTCAATATTTGCCCTTTGGTCACCCAGCCTAACAAAATAAACCCTTGGTCAACATCAGGCTGACGGAAGAACTCAATGATGAAGCGGCTCAAGCCATAGCCCAGCATAAAAACACCAGTTACTGCCATGCGCGGACGAGGCTTTGATGAGTACCACCACAGGAACAAGAATAACAGCAGACCTTCAGCAAAGGCTTCATACAGCTGTGACGGATGACGAGGCAATAAATACTGACCATTGACCTCGGTCATCACCTCTTGTAGCGCAGGATTGGCTTGTAGCTGCTGCATATCAAAGCCAGCCGCTTGGGGAAAGTAGGTGAGCCAATTGTAGCCACCATCAGAGACACGGCCCCATAACTCGCCATTGATATAGTTGCCAATACGCCCAAACAATAAGCCCGTCGGCACGCAAGGCACGATAAAATCGAGCACTTGAAACGGAGTCTTTTTATATTTGCGAGCAAAGTACAGCATCCCAAGCATGACACCAATCAGGCCACCATGGAATGACATGCCGCCTTCCCAAACCTTGAAGAGGTAGGCTGGGTTTTGTAGCAGCTCGCCAAACTGATAAAACAACACGTAACCGACACGGCCACCCAAGATAACGCCCAGTGCACCAAAGAACACAAGATCTGAGACCATATCTGTTGTCCAGCCCTCACGCTTGGTGCTGCGATACCATGCCAGACCGTAAGCGGCAGCAAACGCCAATAAATACATGAGGCCATACCAGTGGACTTCGACGGGCCCAAGTGCCAAGGCGACAGGATCGTACTGAGGATGAATCATCATAAGAGTGTCATAATATCGATAATAAAGTGCTGACTATAATAGCAAATTTCAAGCGCTGGTCATACACAATTGCTATCAAGGCAAGCACGCGGTATTGACGATTTAGGGCATTGATTTGATGCCCTAGATATGGATGATAGAAGAGAGGCGAGCGGTTTAGACCGATCATAAAGAGTTTCTCATGATGCACAGCGTAAGATAGAGACACAATTATCAGTGGCAAAGAGCAAGCATGACTATCTAAGTATGAGAAAGAGTCATCAAATGGCGACCAAATCTTGTACCTTGTTGTCGACCATCGTATCGCCTGCACCTTGAGAGATGACCTTGCCACGCGAGAGCACGGTGTAATTGTCAGCAAGCTCTTCGGCAAACTCATAAAACTGCTCAACCAGTACAATCGCCATGTCCCCTTTGTCAGCCAAGTCGCGAAGCACACGACCGATATCTTTGATAATAGACGGCTGAATACCTTCGGTTGGCTCATCCAAAATAAGGACAGACGGCTCGGAGGCGAGCGCACGAGCAATGGCAAGCTGCTGCTGCTGACCGCCAGACAAATCACCACCGCGGCGATGTTTCATCTCATCAAGCACTGGGAAAATATCATATAAATGCTTGGGTACTTGCTTGGCTTTAGCGCGTGAAAACTTTGCCATACCAATTAAGATATTTTCTTCTACCGTTAGTGTCGAAAAGATATCACGTCCTTGCGGCACATAAGCCAAACCTGCTCGCACGCGCTGCTCGGGGGAGAGTTTGCTGATGTCTTGGTCATTGAGCAAAATTTGTCCTGATTTGATCGGTAATATCCCCATCAGGCATTTGAGTAACGTGGTTTTGCCCACGCCATTACGTCCAAGTACCACACTGCACGCGCCTACAGGCGCTGTAAACGAGACATCTCGTAAAATATGACTGCCGCCGTAATATTGATTGATACCATTGACTTGTAACATGACGGTCTCCTAATCTTTCAATGATTTTTAATATTTGCAGGGTTTCGCATTTGCATAGCTTGGCATTTGCATAGCTTGGCGTTTGCATAGCCTCGCGGTTTATGGGCTAATGATGTATTGAATCATTGTCCAACTATCGACCCAGATAGGACTCAATCACCGCTTCATTGGCTTGCACTTCCGCCAAGGTACCTTCGGCCAATATCGCCCCTTGTGCCAATACGGTGACTTTTTCACTAATCGCATCGATAAAAGTCATGTCATGCTCGACCACCACTAAGGTATGGTTCTGTTTGAGGCGCAGGCACAGCTCGGCAGTATGCTCAGTTTCGGCATCCGTCATACCAGCCACAGGCTCATCGAGCAAAATGAGCTTGGGGCTTTGCATCAACAGCATACCAATCTCTAGCCATTGCTTTTGACCATGAGAGAGTAAGCCTGCTGGCTTATTGATTTTGTCCGTCAAGCGGATTTGCTCAAGGGTCGAATTGAGGGTATCGCGCGTATCGGCATCGAGTTTGTTGAACAAGCTTTTGACCACGCGCTTGTCTTTTGGCGCAGCAAGTAGCAAATTATCCATTACCGTAAAATTTTCGAACACGGTGGGTTTTTGAAACTTACGCCCGATACCCGCTTCAGCGATTTCTTCGGTAGATAGGTTGGCAAGATTATGCGTTTGACCAAAAAACACACTGCCTTCGGTAGGGCGGGTTTTACCAGTGATGACATCCATCAGCGTGGTTTTACCCGCGCCATTGGGACCGATGATACAGCGCAGCTCACCTTCCTCAATATAGAGCGACAGATTGTTGAGTGCGCGAAACGAGTCAAACCAAACGCTCACCTCTTCTAGATATAGCGCAATGCCATGGCTAAAATCGACGCCTGCTGGCTTTGGGTGGCTGCGACTCGTACCACCATGAGTACGCCCATACTCATGGATTGACTGCTCAGATGGTGTTGATTTATCAGTTAGCATTACTGTTTCTCCTTCTTGAAGCGATCGAACAAGCCCATGATACCATTGGGCAAAAATAAGGTGACTACAACGAACAGCCCGCCCAATATCAATAGCCAAAACTCAGGATAGACAACCGTAAAATAGGTTTTTACTGCATTCACCACACCTGTTCCCAAAATCGCACCCACCAAGCTGCCTCGACCACCAGTGGCTACCCAAACGGCCATCTCGATTGAGTTCACAGGGTTCATCTCACTTGGATTGATAATACCGACTTGCGGCACATAAAGCGCACCTGCGATACCAGCAATGACGGCGGACAATACCCAAGCGGAGAGCTTGTACCACAGCGTGCGATAGCCTAAATACTGCAAGCGGTTTTCGCTATCACGAATCGCACCCAATACGCGTCCATAAGGCTGGTTCATTAAATAACGCAGACCCATGTAAGAGAGGAGTAATGCCAAGGCGGTAACAAAACACAGCATAGAACGGGTTGAGGCAGCAGTAATGTCGTAGCCTAGAAGCGTGGTAAAGCCCGTGAAGCCGTTATTGCCACCAAAGCCGGTCTCGTTACGGAAGAATAGCAGGGCAGCGGCATAGACCATGGCCTGAGTGATGATAGAAAAATAAACACCTTTGATTTTTGAGCGGAAAGCAAAAAAACCAAAGATAAAGGCAATCACACCTGGCACCAAAACCACCAATGCCATCGCCCACCAAAAATGCTGCGTGCCGGCCCAATACCATGGCATCTCAGTCCAGCTCAAAAAGCGCATAAAATCAGGCAAGCCATCGCCAGCAGTCTCACGCGTTAAGTACATGCCAAATGCATAACCACCCAGCGCAAAATATAAACCATGCCCCAAGCTCAAAATACCAGCGTAGCCCCAGACCAGATCTAGTGCCAAGGCCACCATTGCCAATGCCATGATTTTGCCAATTAGGGTAATCCAGTAGGCGGATAGGTGAAAGGGTGACGTCTCTGGCATTAAGTGTAGCCAAGGGAGTATCAATAGCACGGCAAAGCACAAACCTATTAAAATGGCGCTACGCCTTGTATCAGACAGTAATTTGGTCAGTATCATAAGAGTCTCCTTATTCGACAAAGCGGCCTTTGAGGGCAAATAAACCTTGTGGCCGCTTCTGAATGAACAGAATCACAAGAACCAACAACACAATCTTGGCTAACACCGCGCCAATGCCAATCTCAAGCACCGTACCACTGACACCCAATCCCAAGGCGGCCAAAACCGCGCCCCATACTTGTCCGACCCCGCCAACGACGACGACCAAAAAGGTATCGATAATATACGTCTGACCCAGATCAGGACCCACGTTGCCCACTTGAGCAAGCGCGCAACCAGCCATACCAGCCAGCCCAGAGCCCAAACCAAATGCCATCATATCGATGCGCGCAGAAGGGATACCGACGGCACGTGCCATTTGACGGTTTTGAGTGACGGCGCGTATAAATAATCCGAAGCGAGTCTTATTGAGCAAGTACACCAGTAGCGCCACGACAATGACGGTAAATACGATGATGGCAATACGGTTGTAAGGCAGTACCAAACTTGATGACACTTGATAGGCACCGCTGAGCCACGCCACATTGCTGACTTCAACGTTTTGCGCGCCAAAAATCATCCGCACCAATTGCATTAAGATTAGACTCACACCAAAGGTTGCTAATAGGGTCTCTAGTTCACGACCGTATAACGGACGAATCACAATGCGCTCAATAATCATACCGATAACAGCACTGACCAAAAATGCAGCGGGAACCGCCGCAAGCAAATACCAGCCAACCATATCTGGCAGATAAGCTTGAAATAAGTTTTGCACCACATAAGTGGTATACGCACCAATCATAATCAGCTCACCATGCGCCATATTAATCACGCCAAGCAAACCAAAAGTAATCGCAAGGCCAAGTGCCGCGAGTAGTAAAATGCTGGCGGTACTCATGCCAGTGAAAATATGACCTGTCCATGTGCTTATCTCAATACGGCGTGCCACGCTATCTCTGGCATCACTGAGCGCCGCCTCAAGCGTCGGATCCAAGTTGTCAGATGCAAGGGCAGATTCAAGATCAACCAATACCTGCGGATTATCGCTATCAGCGAGTAGGTTCACAGCCTCAATCTGAGTGGGTAAATCGCCATTTTTGAAATCAATACGAGCCTGTAGAGCCGTTAGTGCTTTTTGAACGTTGGCATTGTCCTCATTTGCGGCAGCGGCTGTGATAATGGCTGGATCGACTTGGTCAATGTTATCTGCCAAAATCTCCACAGCCTGCAAGCGCTGTGCTGGCTTGTCAGATTCGAGCTTTACCTTGGCCTGTCCAAAGATAAGCGCCGAGCGTAAGGTATTGGTCAAGGTGACTTGGGACAAATCGCTTGGCCAATCAGACGTTTCGGTTTTGTCGGGATATGTGAAGAGCTGATCCTCTGCATTGAGCAAATACGTTTGCCCACGGTTGCCTTGATACAGCTCATCATTAGCAATCAACTCGACCAGATTGTCCAAACTCTCAACCGATCCTGGCCAAGCACTTAGCATGGCTTGGCGCTGACTAAAATCGCCCGCCACAAATTGTTGAATAGCATCGCCTGATACTGCCGTCGTAGGCTGTGTCGGGGTAGTCAATGACTGCTCATTATTGGTGCGCAGCGTGTCACTACCATCGGTCATCGACTCTGAGGTCACAGTGGCGATATTTGCCGATTGAGCACCGTCATCTGCATGAACGATGGTGGTGAAGGCCGCTAACAGTAAGGCGATTAATACCAGCAGCCGTCGCGGCACAACCATTGAGATACTAGACGCGTATGTCTTTGCTAATGCTTGCTGATCATTGTTGCTTTTGGATAATATCTGCCCCAACAATGGGCGTAAAGTATGGTGCTGCATGTGCGGCTCCCTGTTTTTACAGACAACAAATCCTTGTCCTCTATTACTTAACGCAGTAAGTCATAGAAGCCGTGATAAGGTTTGGAGGTACTTAAAATTTTGAGAATAAGTGCTGAACTTCAAGATAGCGGGTAGGCGTTGGCTCGTTCATTGATATAGTATATTGGTCGACTATTCATACTTGCTACCACCATGCGCTTTTCAGCACCTATTTATTGAGGGAGCCATTTATTTCGGGATATACTCGCTCCATGGCTGCGCTCGGATGACCTCTGGCGTTTTAAAAATCGTATCAAACTGACCATCGGCGCGAATTTGACCAATCATGACAGGCTTCCATAAGTGATGGTTTTCTTCATCCATCTTGAGGGTGTAGCCAGAGGGCGCATCGAATGTCTGTCCAGCCATGCTAATACGGACTTTATCAACATCGGTGGTGCCAGCATCTTCCACGGCTTGTTTCCACATATTGATACCCACATAAGTGGCTTCCATAGGATCGTTGGTCACAACCTTATCGGCATTCGGTAGGTTTTTGTCCAAGGCGTACTGCTTATAGCGTTTGGTAAAATCGTTATTGACGGGATTTTTGATCGACATAAAGTAATTCCATGCCGCCAAGTGTCCTTGTAGCAAGCTGGTATCGATACCGCGCAGCTCTTCTTCGCCAACTGAGAATGCCATGACGGGAATATCCGAGGCTTTGATACCTTGGTTGGCAAGCTCACGATAGAATGGCACGTTTGAGTCGCCATTGATGGTAGAGATCACCGCCGTCTTTTTGCCTGTTGAGAATTTTTTAATATTCGAGACGATGGTTTGATAGTTGCTAAAACCAAATGGCGTGTACTCTTCCATGATGTCTTCATCAGCCACGCCTTTTGATTTCAAAAATGCCTTTAGAATCTGGTTGGTGGTTCGTGGATAGACGTAATCGGTACCCAATAATACAAAGCGCTCTGCACCGCCGCCTTCTTCGCTCATCAAATACTCAACTGCTGGAATGGCCTGCTGGTTGGGCGCCGCGCCAGTATAAAAGATGTTTTCTGATTGCTCTTGTCCTTCATACTGAACGGGATAAAACATCAAGCCGTTCAGCTCTTCAACCACGGGTAAGACAGACTTGCGCGAGACCGAGGTCCAACCACCAAAAATCACATCGACTTTGTCTTGAGTGAGCAGCTGACGCGCTTTTTCAGCAAACAAGGGCCAGTCAGAGGCAGGGTCAACAACGACAGGCTCTAGCTGCTTACCGAGCACACCGCCATTGGCATTGATTTCGTCAATGGTCATCAGTGCGGTATCTTTTAGCGAAGTTTCGGAAATGGCCATGGTGCCAGATAGCGAGTGCAAGATGCCTACTTTGATCGTGTCGCCATCAGCGGCAGGAGTGGTTGTTGTTTCTGTCGTGGTTTCGGTTGTTGTCTCAGTCGATGTCGCAGTTTCGGCAGGCTTTTGACAAGCAGTAAGACTCAGGCTACCAACGACGGCAATCGCTAATAATGAAAAACGTGATTTGATTTTGCCATGTAGGTGAGCATTAACAAACTGAGGATTGGCTAAAGTGGGTAACGAAAACATGGACATCTCCTAAATAGACACAAAAGATAAAGTATGGCTCCTGAACAGTTATTAAGCGTTCAAGTTCCGTGCCAAGTCAAAAATGCCAATAATCGTATAATATTTGAGCAATAAAAAAATATTTTCTATTATTTTCGTTAATTTAGTGCACGATTGTTAATAGAGCGCACCATAACGGGGAAGGAGATAAAAAATTGGTGCAATTGACAGACTGGTAGCAAAAAAAGAGCCGTTATTATCAAAATAGCACAACGAACAAAAGCATTTATTGCCAAAGACTGGCAAAACGGCTACGGTAATGCCTATAGAATAGACATTATTTCACATACGTATCTCATGAACAGATTACGCTGACGCCATGATTAATCACACCCTCAAGGAAAGATATATGAACGCATACCGAACACAGTGGTCTGGCCTAACGGCTCATGCTCGCACCTCATCACGGCGCTCGCAACGATCGCGCCTTATGGTTTTGCCACTTGTGCTTGGTGGCAGTACGGTATTAGGCTTACCCATCGCCCAAGCGGCAACGAGTAGTATCGAGCAAGTGACTGTCTATCAAGGGCTGGCGAGTGTGACACGAGCATTGTCCATTACTGGTAGCGGTGAGCAAACCGTGGTATTTTCGTGCCTATCACCTTATATTGATAAAGACAGTCTCAGCGTGCAGGCGGTGGGTAATGTCAATATTGGTGAAATCAGTATTGAAGAGTTAACAGGAGAGCAAGCAATCCAGTGCCAATATCAAGGCGATGCCGAGGTACAAACACAGCAAAATACTTTAGCTAGTATTAATGCGGAATTAGAAGCGGCGCGCTTAGCAAAAGCCTATTTGCAAAATTTGACTAAGGCCACGCAAGTCAACACGGCGAGTACGATTGCTAGTAACGCACGCGATATAGAGGCGCAGGCGACCCGTATTAACCAAAGTATTATTGAGATGGAGCGGCGACAAGCAAGCGCCCAAGATACACTAAATCAGATGATGGCAAGCAGTGTCACGTCAACGGCGAGTAATGTGACCCAAGTGAGTGTACGCACTGCCAGTCGCGCGCCAAATAGCATTAAATTGCATTATCAAGTACAAGGCGCAGGCTGGGAGCCTACGTATCAGGCGCGTCTCAACACCAATAGCGAGCACCTAAATATCACCGCTTCTGCGATTATCGCCCAACAAACGGGCGAGAATTGGACCAACGTTCCTGTCACTCTCAGTACAGCCAACCCCAACCAGCGCGCGACAGGACGACTGCCTCATGTGCCACGCCTATCACTTTATGAAGAAAACCAAAATGTTGAGTATGCAATACCTATGTCGGATAACACGCCTGTCGTAGTATCTGCCAGAGAAGGTTATAGCGACGATTCTAGAGCACCAAATATGGCACCACTGCCGAACTTTACGGTCAGTAGCCAAAATAAAAACGGTATTATTGAATATCGCTTGCCGCAGCGAGTGACGATACCCAGTGGTGGCAGGCGAGTGCGTACTGTCATTGGCGAGCAGTCTGGCAGCAGTAAGCTGTGGGTTCGTAGTACCCCGAGCGTTGAGACGGCCGCCTATTGGTATGCATCAGCGCCATTTCTGACGCCAGAGTGGGTGGACGGCTCACTACAGCTGTACCGTGATGACAATTATGTTGGACAATCGCGCTATAACTATCAAATGCTAAAAGAGCAGGGGATTGGTTTTGGTCGTGATCCTAGCATGATGGTCAAAGCGCTAATCAATGAAGACAAGCAAGGGGAAAAAGGTGTGCTCAACCGCACCCAAACTCTAACAACCACCCAAGCCTATGAATTTACCAATCAGCATAACCGCACTGTGCGCCTGCAAGTATTGGGGAGCGAGCCTATCAGCCGTGATGACAGTCTCAAAGTCGCCGTTACCCACACGCCGCCTGTCACCGAGCGTAATTGGAATGACAATCAAGGCATGGTAGCGTGGGAGTTCAACGTGCCGAGTAAACAGTCACAGGTGATACGCTCAACCTCCCAAATCAGTTACCCTGCCAATAAGATATTGAGTGGTGATCGATAAATGATACTTGCTCAGCAAATCAGTTTTAAGCGATGATGTTTATTTTTACCAAAAATCTTGCGCCCCATAAACGTTTATCAAAGGAATATTATGTGTATTGTCGCCATTGCTTGGCAGTTGTTTGACGAGCTGCCATTAGTGCTATTGTCTAATCGCGATGAGTTTTTGCAGCGTCCGACAGAGAAGCTGCATCAATGGTCTGATCAGCCGATTTATGCAGGGCGTGACCGTCAAAGCGGCGGTACATGGCTAGGTATTCATCAGCAGTCGCTAACAGATACAGTAGGCGAGGATGACACTATTTATCAGCAAAATGGACGCTGGGCGGCCGTATTGAACTTTCGGGACGGTGTGCAGGCAGGTATTAATGAGCGTTCACGTGGTGAGTTGGTAACGCGTTTTTTGACCAGTACGCTCAGTCCGATGGCGTTTGCACGGCAGATTGAATTACAAGCTTATGCAGGCTTTAATCTGATCGTCGGTGACGCTAGGCAAGCAGTCATTGTTAATAATCGTGGTCATGCACCTACGCCACTGCATACAGGATTGCATGTGATTTCAAACGGTCAGCCAGAGGATAGCTGGTTTAAGACCGAGCGGTTGCGTGGACGTTTGCGCCAAGAAGTGCTACCGCTAATTGCCGAGGACAGCGCGGCTAGCTACTGGCAAGCAGCTGCATTCAATGTGTTGTCAGATAATACCAAGGCACCGGATGATCAGTTGCCAGATACCGGGATGAGCACTGAGCTTGAGCAGACCCTATCCTCTGTTTATATTGAGCCTGTGAGCTTTGGCAATACTGACACCAGCAAGCCTACTTATGGAACACGGACACAAAGCATTTTAACTTTGAGGCAAGAGAAGGGAAAAGGCTCAGAGATCACCGCTCACATTGTCAGTCGAGAGTATCCGCATTCAGTGGCTAGTGAGTAAAAACTTATTATTCAATGTCAGTGATAACTTCTACTGATTTCACGAGAACCTATACATCATTATTAAAAACATTCACACAAAAAAGCCTGCATCACTGGATACAGGCTTTTTGTAATATGACAAACAATAAAAGTACGTTTTACTGATTAAGACTGGATCAAATGATTGCTTTGCTCAGGCAAGATCAGCTCTTGCTTTAAGGGTAGCTCACGTACCAGCTCTTGTAGGGCGCGACGATACACGCCTCGTTTGAAGTGAATCACTTGTCCGAGTGGATACCAGTAGCTGACCCATTGCCAATGGTCAAATTCAGGTTTCCCTTCATCAAAGCGGATATGTTGGGTATTTGGCTCATCTAAGCGTAGCAAAAACCATTTTTGTTTTTGCCCAATACATAAGGGGTGCTGGCCATGGCGTACGTAACGTTTTGGCAGACGATAGCGCAGCCAGTCTTGAGTGACTGCCAGTAGCTCCACATGACGCGGGTGTAAACCGACCTCTTCCCAGAGCTCGCGATACATTGCATCCATCGGCGTCTCCCCGCGGTCGATACCACCCTGCGGAAATTGCCAAGCGTTGTGACCAATACGTTTTGCCCACAGAACCTGCCCTTGTGTATTTGCCAAGATGATGCCGACATTGGCGCGAAAGCCGTCTGCATCTATCATGACTAAACCTTTTTAATTTGTTTAAAAATAGCCTGTTTTCATCTGATACTGCGATAGCAATCATAATTATTATAAGGTGATGGTTATCAATATCAGCTAAAAACAAGATTCATTACCGTTATTAAACCAAGAAACAAGCAGAATGTGTAACAGTATTTTGCTATAAAATGTTTCACGAGTTTTACCTTTTAAAATCAATTATTTATAAACAGACTTTTGTAGGTTTTTCAAATAAAAATTTGATAAATATCGATGCGAGTAACGATAGCTTCATAGTGCTCAAATCATTTATTGAAGAAGAGAGTAAAACCAAGAAATTGTTTTCTCACGACACCATAGCCAAACAATGGCTTTATCAAATCTTGCTTTGGCTTATGCTACACTAGCCAAGCTGCATATATTTCAAACAATAAAAATAGGCTTATGCCAATTACAGTAAGGAACATTTACAATGTCAGAATCAAAAGCAAGCGTCACATGGCAAGAGAACAAAGCGTTCATGGGCGTGTCACCGTCAGGGCACAATGTACAAATCGATGCGGACAAAGAAAAAGGCTCAAGCCCAATGGAGCTAGTCTTACTAGGGCTGGGTGGTTGTGCCAGCTACGATGTGGTGTCAATCCTCCAAAAGTCGCGTCAAGATGTCACGGATGTACGCTGTGAGCTGACCGCCAAGCGCGCCGAAACTGTACCAGCTGTTTATACCGATATTCATCTGCATTTTGTGGTCACTGGTCAAGACATTAAAGACAAACAGGTCGAAAAGGCCATTCATTTATCCGCAGAAAAATACTGCTCAGCCAGTCGCATGCTGGTCGCAGGTGGGGTCAATATTACCCATGATTTCGAAGTGATTGCAGGCTAAGGACTTATATAATGATCAGTGCATTTTTTGACTTGGTTTCTGATAAAGTTGCGTCTGCCATTTTGGCGATGGTGGTAGCGAGCTTATTGCCTTGGGCTGTATCAATAATTGCAAAAGTATCTGGCGGCTTTAGGGTCATAAATAATGCACATCCTCGCGATTTTTTTCAGCACACAACTGGAATGGCGGCACGTGCCAATGCTGCGCAGCAAAATAGCTATGAAACTCTGCCAGTGTTTTTGGCGGCAGTGCTGGTGGCTATGCTGTTCTTTGTACCACAATCGATTATCAACGTATTGGCTTGGCTATATGTGATCATTCGGATTGGTTATTGCACCGCTTATATCACCAACTTATCGACGTTTCGCTCTATCCTTTGGGTATTATCAATGGCATGCTGTCTGATGCTATTTTATCTGGCGATACGAGTCAGTGTATAGCGTTACCCGTCTATATTTACTAAGTAGACCACATATGATCAGGTGATTATTATTGTACGCTTGCTTGTAGTGCATTGATAATCACCGCTTTGTTTTTCTCTCGCTTGATACTTTCCCACACTGTTTGCGCCTCAGCATAGCCTTTGGTGAGCATCCCTAACCACTGTTTATAACGCCCAACCAATACCACATCGTTCTTTGCTGCGCCTTCCAAAAACTTAACTTGATGGGCGATCAAATCTTGCCATAGCAAGGTTGCCGTGTTTTTTCCGCTGTCATCATGATTTTCAGTATGGTTATCGACTTGCGCAACCAAATCAGGTCGTGTGACTGCGCCGCGACCTAACATGAGATGTGACGTGCCTGCCTGAGTCATACAGTCATTTGCTTGCGCTGCGCTCCATATCTCGCCATTGGCAATCACAGGAATATCAAGTGCATTAAAACTTTGGATTTTGTCCCAATAGGCAGGCGGCTTATAACCTTGGGTTTTGGTGCGTGCATGGATAGTGAGCCAATCAGCGCCACTAGCAGCAATCGCGCCGCGAATATCATCCATGCGCGAGGTGTCGGTATAGCCCAAGCGAATCTTGGCCGAGACAGGAATATGAGCAGGAACGGCTTCACGTACCGCACTGATAATCTGATACATGGTTTCGGGTTCATCAAGCAGCACCGAGCCGCCGCGATGGCTATTAACGGTCTTAGCAGGGCAACCAAAATTGATATCAATCGCAGGCGCGCCAAGCTCGGCAGCATAAGTGGCGTTTTCTGCCATCAGCTGCGCGTCGCTACCCAAAAGCTGCACATGAATGGGCGTGCCGGAGGCGGTTTTGGCATTGTGATGTAACTCTGGTGCGTATTTATAAAACACATGGGCTGGCAAGACATGCTGGGTGATACGAATAAATTCACTGACTGACCAATCATAGGGACGACCTAAGTCTGCTGCAATTTGCGTTAAAATTTGGCGCATCAGTGGATCGGTCAAGCCCTCCATGGGGGCGAGGAGGCGGACGGGATTGGCAAATAACTGATGCATGGTATTTTGATGTGCTTGGTGTTGCTGAATATTATTCATACTTGTGATGCGCTGTTAAAAGGTCGTTATAATGTGAAGTGGATTGAGGCGTTAGGTTGGCAACCAAAAAAGTGGTTAAGTATTGCCAAAAATCACTTTTTTCCCTGTCTGCAATCCTGATATCAAGTCTTTAATATTATGAATATCTAGATTACTCTGCGCCCGCGTACAAGCGACATAAAGCAAGCGCAGCTCTTCTGGACTTATCTTGACCGCATTGGTCGTCACATCGTAGTAAAAATCATCATCTAGTTGTACTTTGCCCCACTCAAGCCCTTTGGCCTTATGCGCGGTAGAGATGACATAATCCGCATTTTCGATACTGGTGAGACTATTGACCGCTTGGCTTAGTACATTAGTGCCGTGATCATCGACCAGTTTGACCAGTGTTTTAAGATCACTGCCTTCATTGGTTTCAGCGTACTCTTGTACATCGCCCCAATTATAAAAATAAGCGAGCTCGGGTACACCATAAGCCGATTTACCATTTTTTAAGTTTTCAGCTGCCTGGCAGAATTTGAGCATGCGATCAGTATCTGCTTGTAGCGCTACACGGTGCCCGTGCTTTAACCCTGTGAGTAATTGCGACATCGCCGCAGCATTGGTACGGCATAAAATGGCGTCTTTTTTACTGTGTACCATACCTTTATCAGTAGAAGACTGTTTGTTTGGATTGCCTTTTAGCGGCACGTCTTCTTGTAGTGCTTTTAATAGAGTATTTGCCACTTCTGCAATCGGCTCACCAAAGCGAAAAGACTGTGTCAATAATGTCTGCGGTAGCGGCAGCTTTTTCATTGCATTCACAGCGCCGCGCCATTCATAAATCTGCTGGTGCGCGTCGCCCACATAGATAACTTGTCTCGACTGCTGGGTCAAGATACCCATCATCAATGGATCAGCATCTTGCGCCTCATCAAATAAAATAAAGTCCGCAGGGATGCTCGGCTTGGACAATGCCCACAGCTTGAGATAAATATCATGCCCGATGCCCGCAGGATGACGCGCATCGATCGACTGTAGCCAGCGCTGTTCAACGGCAGGGTAGAGCATCTCGCGTAATTGCTCGGCGTCTGAATCATCGAGCCAGCTTGGAAACAGTATGTGCCTTGGCGCAGGGTAGCTGGCATGTGTACTACAAAAATTACTTACTGCGTCACTGACGAATCGAGACAACCGTGCTGGTGTCAGCGTAATGTATTTATTAACCCCATCCATTTGCCGACGCACTTGCACAGGTTGCAAGCCCAAATCATCACCGAGGCGCTTAGGTGAAAAGCGCGGCAAAGACAGCTTGGCGGTAATATCACGAGCAACATGACGATAAGCTAATGAGTGAAAAGTACGGCACTCGACATGTGGTGGAAACTTTGAACGAGCATCATTGGCAATCGCTTTGTTAAAGGCCAGATACAGTCCGCGACCTCGCAAACGCTCACCGATTAGCTTGAGCGTTGTGGTCTTACCAGCGCCTGCGTACGCCACCACTTTAAATGATTTTTGGTCCATCGCCATATTCAGCGCGGCGAGCTGCTCATCAGTGGGATCGCTCATATAAGCTGGCATCGATGCGGACATAATAAAGCTACCTAAATACAAGAAGTGATTAAAAACACAAGGGGCAAAAAAAGCCACTGGATAAACAATGGCTCATAGATGGTGGTACTCAATCGTGACAATAAGCACTAAGCTTACGCGTGGGGCAAGAAGAAAACAAGATAAGTCAGACGGGTAAATGCTTTATTCTTTGATTGTTGATATCAGGTCAGTACTAGGTTCTTCTTTGATCAAGATTTTTGCCAAAAATAACCCAAGCTCAAACAGTAACCACATCGGGATTGCTAGCATCAGCATGGATACCCCGTCAGGTGGCGTGACCACGGCAGCCACAGCAAAACAGCCCACAATGATATAACGACGCTTTTCCTCTAGACTCTGAATGGAGACAATCCCTGCCAATATCAATAGCAAGGTCACAACTGGAATCTCAAAGGTCAAGCCAAACACCATAAATAGCTTTAAAGCAAAACTCAGATAACTGTCGATATCGGTCATCGGTAGTACGTTTTGCGGGGCAAATAGAATAAAAAACTTTAAGACCCCTTTGAGCACAATAAAATAAGAAAACGCCACACCTGCATAAAACAAAAATATAGAAGACAGCAGCACTGGGATAGCGATTCTCTTTTCTTTTTTATATAAACCTGGCGCAACAAATGACCATATCTGATAAAGAATATAAGGCATCGCCAAAAAGGCAGCAACGAAGACCGTCAAACGTATCGGTGCCATAAAGTTCGAGGTGATATCTGTGGCAATCATAGTCGAATTGGCAGGCAACTGTGCCACCAATGGATCCGATAAAAAGTTATACAGCTCACGTGAGTAACCGACCAACCCCAAAAATATGATCAAAACAGCCACGCACATTTTGATTAGATGGCGGCGTAGTTCAATCAAATGCTCAGTGATAGGCATATCGCCCAATGCGCTTAAAACATCCTCTGATGATTCATTTTGAGTGCTATCAGTTGTTGCTTTACCGTCTTGATTAATGCCATTTAAAGCAGGAATATCTGAATCAGTGAGTTTTTCTTGGCGGCTTTTTTTGCGTTTGAGTAGTTGCATCAGTCAGTCCCCTGCTTATTATCAGAAGTCTGCGTACTTACCGAGCTATTTAGTAAGGTATCGGCTTTATAGTTCGGTAGATAAGGTGGCATTGGGAGGCGACGAGCTTTATCGTAAGCACCCAAACGGAACCACATATTTTCCCACGGTCGGGTATTAAGGATTTGAGTAACGGGCGCGGCCATATCACTATCATCGTTGCTGTTACCGTGCTTTGATAACTGACCTTTCTCTAAAGTATCTTGTGGCTCGTCAGTTGCATAAGAGTAGTCGAATGCTTTTGGTATGGCTGATTGCTGATGATTTTTTGTGTCGTCAGCTTTGTTATTTCTATCACTCGCTACCGCTTCATTTGATGCTTTTAGAGAATGGTTTTGTGAGCTTTCAAAAGCCTTCATATTGCCGCGCATCTCCGCCATCTCACGCCTCATATCGGCTTCGGTTTGACGAATTTTGGCCAGCTCTTTTTGCATTTGTTGGCGTGTCTCAGCCAAGTCTAGCTCGGCCTCTATTTCAGACTGTAATGTGGAGACGGTGCGGCGAATTTTGGCATACCATTGCCCAGCCGTACGCGCTGCCTGTGGCAGTTTTTCTGGGCCCAAGACGATTAGGGCGATTACGCCAAAGAGAAGTAGTTCAGAAAACCCGATATCAAACATAATGGTCCGCTATCACTGTCTAGATGCTATACATTATGCTTGTCATCAACCTTAGTGGTTGCTGGGCGCTCGTCGGTATGGGCCGTGCCATCATGGTCAAGCACCACGCGTTTTTTGGCATGCTCTGTATTTTCATCTTTGACCGCTTCTTTAAAGCCTTTAACCGCACCGCCCAAATCTTTGCCCGCGTTTTTTAGTTTTGCAGTGCCAAATACGACAACGACGACGACCAATAGTATCAGCCAATGCGTAATAGAAAAACTACCCATAATGGTATCCTTGTGACCTGGTTTTGTGACTTAGTTTTCAGTCTTCATATGTCTGCTTTGTGTTGATAAAGCCTGCTTTGAATTGATAAAAAAGTTATGTATCAAAAAAAGCATCACATATAATTCGAGATAAAACAGAGCTATATTATAACCTGCAGTTATTACAAATAGGTGAAATCAACAATAATCAAACAGGGTCGATGCTTTTTTTTGTATCTTAATAACTATCTAGCCGCTTTTTCGTCGATACCTGATAAGCCAAACCGTCTACCTAGCTCATTTAGTACAGCGTCTGACTCTATGTCAAACCATGCCAGTCCGACTAAAGTATGGAACCAGACATCTGCCACTTCATAGATCAGCTCGTGGCGCGCCGCCTCAAAAGCAGCTTTGTCTTTATTTTCATCACAGTGAGCAAAATCTTTGGCAGCAATGATGCTCTCTGTACTCTCTTCACCGACTTTTTCTAATATTTTATTCAAGCCTTTGGCGTATAGGCTGGCGACATAAGAGCTGTCGGCATCGGCTTGTTTGCGCTCTGCCAATACCTGATCGAGCTGTTGTAGCACAGAGCCTTTATCGACTTGCGCTTGAGTGTTATTAGAGTCGATGGTCGCGCTAGCATTTTCGTTTTCAGCATTGGTGCTAGCAGATTTATCAGAATGATAAATATCCGCAGGGTCTTTCAATACTTTATCGACTGTCTGCCATTCAGGTGTTTGGCCTGATAGATCTAAACGCTGATAAAAACAAGACTCACGGCCTGTATGACAAGCAATACCGCCCGCTTGAGTCACGCTTAGCACAATCACGTCTGCGTCACAGTCTAGACGAATATCGTGGACGGTTTGCGTATGACCTGATGATTCGCCTTTGTGCCACAATTTGCCACGCGAACGCGAAAAATAAACCGCGGTCTGCGTTTGTACGGTGAGCTGTAATGCGTCTGCATTCATCCAAGCCATCATCAAAATACGGCCTGACTTGTGATCTTGAGCAATTGCAGGAATCAAACCATCAGCATTAAAAGTTACGGCAGTCAGCCAAGCAGGTAGAGTCATAATGTATGTGTCGTCTTATAGTTAGAGAGTAAAAATATCAATAAGTAATTATACTACTTATGATTGGAGCGAGGAGATTGTCTAAAATGCTCTGAAATATGATGTCATATGAAAGCTGCGCGAGCATTAAAATGAGAAAGGTGATATTGACTCGCTATTTTACAGCCTAAATAAATGAGGATATAGAGCCTCTTTGGTCGTGTTATCGAGCTTAATCACTTTATTGAGATTAAAATCATAATTCCTAAAATGTTGTCTTGCTTTGGCGACCACTTCACCTGTGTGCATACGTGTGATCTTTATCACGATGCTACCGCCATTATCATATATTGGCTCAACACCGACTTCAAACAAAAGCTCTTCGCATACTCGTATACGACTCAAAATAACCAACTGCAATGTATCAATAATTAAGCCCTGGTTATCTGAATTGATTTCTTTAATACCTTTAGCGTGTAGAAACCTTAGTCGCGCTTCGGACAGAAGGGCAGTCAGAGATTCGATGGTCACATGCTGTCCCAAGTCGATTTCGGTATGACGCACGCGCATCACTGTCTCAAAAACAAATAAATAATCCTCAAATACCAACTCTTGCTTTGACACACTATCTCCTAAAGTGGTGGCAAACAATTATGCTACTTATCATGCGATAGGTTGGCAGAATCATAATAATGATGAACAAATAAAAGGCTGTATACACTTAATAAATGAGTGTGCTTTCATGACACTCATATTATGATGTAACTTAAGTATCTACTTAAGCACAGCTTCAGCTGACATTCAATCTATTTGGATGAAAATTGACCATTTTTATGAGGTTTTTAAGAGCTGCGCTGTAGCGCTACTCATGCTGGCTAACGGTCTTTATTGCCAAGTAAAGGTTAGCCAAAACTTTACTTGGCAAAACAAGGCACTATCTGCTAAAATACCGCCTCCCACCTCGAGGCAAATAGAGGTTTAGTGGTTATTTATATAGCGATTATTCGGTATGACTATTTGACGACCAGGTTCTAAAACAGAAAAAGAGGCAAATCATCATGAAAGTTAAGATGAAAACCAGAAGCGGTGCCGCTAAACGCTTCAAAAAAACAGCAAACGGCTTTAAACGTAAACAAGCATTCAAAAGCCATATTTTGACCAAGAAATCACCTAAGCGTATTCGCCAGTTGCGTGGTCTTAAGTTGGTACATAAATCTGACGAAGCAGCCATTCGTCGTATGTGCCCATACATCTAATAGCCTACTGTCATCTATCTTTGATTGAAAACTATCTGATGAAATGATAGTTGACTTTGCAATCTGACAATGATGTTTGTTATTTGACAGCATCATCACTCGCTTAACAGTGATTACAAAATCTTGGAGTAAATTATGGCCCGTGTAAAACGTGGTGTACAGGCAAATCGCCGTCACAAAAAAATCTTAAAACGCGCAAAAGGCTACTACGGTGCCCGTTCACGTGTTTACCGCGTAGCGGTACAGGCAGTGACCAAAGCTGGTCAATATGCTTATCGTGACCGTCGCAACAAAAAACGTACTTTCCGTCGTCTTTGGATTGCACGTATCAATGCTGGTGCACGCTTAAACGGCTTAAGCTATAGCCGCTTTATCAATGGCTTGAAAAAAGCAAACATCGCAATCGATCGTCGCGTTCTAGCAGACATCGCTATGCATGATGCAGCGACTTTCACAGCATTGGTCGAAAAAGCAAAAGCGGAACTAGCATAAATATTAACTACTCTTTAGAGATTAAGTAGATATAAAATTTATCTAAGTAAGCGTCTAAACGAATAGAACTAATATTGATTAATAGTACGATATTAATAAAAGCTACCGCTGGTCGGTGGCTTTTTTTATTTTAAATTATGGTGTATTTACTTAGTCTGAGTGGATACCAGCACCTGCTCTTTATCTGTCTAAATATTCAAGCCTTTTAGACCACTTATCTTTATGAAGATAACGGGATAAATGGTTTGCAATATTTGGTCAAACCCCTACAATTAATAGTCCGTTCAAATCAGGAATAATGCGTCTTATGACTAACCCTGCTGCTACCAACGACTTGTCGGCGCTACCGACCTTGTCTTCAGAGCTAAACGAGCTCAATGAAGCTCAGCTTACCGACTTTGCGAGTGCTGCTGAAGCTTTGATTCTACAAGTAACTGATGCGCGTACCTTGCAAGACTTGCGTGTGCAATTGACTGGCAAAAAAAGCCCATTGACGGGCTGGTCAAAGCAGATGGGCAAACTCGATGCTGATGATAAAAAAACCTACGGTGGCTGGTTGCACGAGGTGCGTAGCCGCATTCAGCAAGCGCTGAGCGATCAACAGCAGCAGTTAGAAGTCGCCGCGCTCAACGCCAAGCTAGAAGCAGAGAGCATTGATATTACGTTGCCAGCTCGCGGTGGTCAAAAAGGTCATCTGCATCCAGTAACGATGATTACTCAGCGTATGCAGCAGTACTTTATTCAAGCGGGCTTCAATGTTGCCACCGGCCCTGAAGTTGAGAGCGATTACTATAACTTTGAAGCGTTGAATATCCCGTCGCACCATCCTGCACGCGCGATGCATGATACATTCTATTTCGATGCGCATTATCTACTGCGTACGCATACCAGCCCAGTGCAGATTCGTACCATGGAAAAGAACGATCCGCCGATTCGTATTATCTGCCCAGGCCGTGTTTATCGTAACGACTCAGACCAAACCCATTCACCGATGTTCCATCAGTTAGAAGGCCTTATGGTCACAGAGTCGAGCACTTTTGCTGAGCTAAAAGGTCTGATTAGTGAGTTTCTAGAAGCATTTTTTGCCAAAGAGCTGACCGTACGTTTCCGTCCTTCATTTTTCCCATTCACTGAGCCGTCTGCAGAAGTAGATATCTTAGATGATAACGGCAAATGGCTTGAAGTGATGGGCTGCGGTATGGTACATCCACAAGTATTGACCAATTGCGGTATTGATAGCGACAAATACACAGGCTTTGCATTTGGGATGGGTATCGAGCGCTTTGCGATGTTGTATTACGGTATTGATGACTTACGTTTGTTTTTCCAAAATGACGTGCGCTTCTTAAAGCAATTTGGCTAACGTGCTTTTGTTGATATAAAAGTGCTCCTTGTTAATACAACAAGTTAATTTGCCAAGCTTTACTCCAACATCTTTATTATAAAATTCTGATCCGAGATATTTATGAAAATTAGCGAACAGTGGCTACGTCAATGGGTAAATCCCCAAAATACCAGCGAACAGTTGGCTGAACAGCTGACGATGGCAGGGCTTGAGATTGATGACCGTTACGCAGTTGCCCGTGCATTTAGCGGTGTGGTCATCGGTGAAGTTATCAGCGTTGAGCAGCATCCAGATGCAGACAAACTGCGTGTCACGCAGGTAAATATTGGCGACGCTGAGCCGCTGCAAATTGTCTGCGGCGCACCTAATGTGACCGTCGGTATGAAAGCACCGGTTGCTACCGTTGGTGCGATACTACCAAGCGATGACGCAAAAGGTTTTAAGATTAAGAAAAGCAAGCTACGCGGTGTTGCCTCAAACGGCATGCTATGCGGCGCCTCTGAAATTGACTTGGTAGATGATATAGATGGACTGCTTGAGTTGCCTGAAGATGCACCAGTTGGTACCGATATCCGTGAGTATTTAGGTCTAGATAATCAGATATTAGATATCTCTATCACCCCAAACCGTGGTGATTGCTTTAGCGTTCGCGGTATCGCTCGCGAGATTTCAGTCATCAATGACTTGCCTGTACAGTTGCCAGAGATTCCTGACTATGTAGTCGCTTCTGATAATGGTGCAACGCCCGCTGTAACTGTTGATGCGGTAGAGGCGTGCCCTCGCTATCTGTTGCAATCGATTAGCAATATTGATCGTAGCATCGATACTCCAAAATGGATGCAAGATGCATTGGTACAGTCAGGACTACGTTCACACAACTTCTTGGTCGATGTGACCAATTATGTTTTGATGGAATTGGGGCAACCGCTACACGCTTTTGATGCCGATACCATCGAAGGTGATATCGTTGTGCGTTTGGCACAGCCTGATGAAACCATTACTTTGCTCAACGAGCAAACGGTTACGCTAACCGGTGATGAGCTTGTGATTGCTGATGACAAAGGTGCCTTGGCACTGGCTGGCATTATGGGTGGTCAGCGTAGCAGTGTCACCGATAGTACGACCAATATCGTGGTAGAAAGCGCTTTCTTTAATCAACTGGCTATCGCTGCGCGCGCACGCCGTTTTGGATTGCATACCGATGCATCACAGCGTTTTGAGCGTGGGGTCGATTTTGAATTGCCGGAACTTGCCTTGGCACGAGCTTGTGACTTGATCACAAGCATCACGGGCGGCGAAGCAGGTCAAATAGTCACGGCCGAAAACCTTGAGCATCTGCCAGCACGCGAACCGATTACATTGCCAATCGCGAAAGTACGTGATGTTATTGGTATTGATATCGAGCCATCAGAGATGGTACGTATCTTAACTCAATTAGGTTTTGAGGTAGAGCAGCAAAACGACGCATTGATTTGTAAGCCGCCGTCTTACCGTTTTGATATGAGTATCAAGGAAGACCTCATCGAAGAAATTGCCCGTATCTATGGCTATGACAATATTCCAAGCGTATTGCCATATTTGCAAGTCAGCATGGATTATGACGATACTGCAGATTTGACTCATGGGATGAAGCTAGCACTGGTCGATAACGGTTATATGGAAGCCATCAGCTTTAGCTTTAGTGATGCAAAATTAGAAGCATTGCTTGATGATGAAGCGCTAGGAGAGGTGTTGGCACTGGCAAACCCTATCTCTAGTGATTTGGCGGTCATGCGTCGTACCTTGCTGTCAAGTTTACTGCCTTGCGTGCAATATAACTTGAATCGTCAGCAGCCACGCGTACGTTTCTTTGAGACGGGTCTTAGCTTTGTTGGACAAAGTATCAGTGATTTGGTGCAAACCCCAAGCATTGCATTGGTCGCAGTGGGTGATGTATGGAGTGAGCAGGCTTATCAAAACCGCGTCTTAGATTTTTATGATCTCAAACATGATATTGAACAGTTATTACCAGCGCAGATCGATAGCGCCCGTATTCGCTATGAGCGTAGTGCGCTGAGCTTCCTGCATCCAGGACAAAGCGCTGAGTTATATATCGATGATATCTATGTTGGTTGGTTGGGTCAGCTACATCCAAATACTGCTAAGCAGTTGGATCTGCCAACGACATGGGTTGCCCAATTGTCACTGGCACCGCTATTGACGATTGCTCGTGAGCAGCATTCGATTACGACGCCTAGCAAGTTCCCACAAGTGCGCCGTGATATTGCTATTTTAGTAGACAGTGATATCAGTTTGCAGACTTTAGAGTCAACGGTACGAGCTGCGGCAGGTGATTTGTTGACTGATCTGTGGCTATTTGATGTGTATCAAGGCGATAAAGTACCGACTGGTCAGCGCTCATTGGCGTTTGCACTTGTATGGCAAGATGCTACACAAACCCTATCAGATGAAGCTGTAAAAACTGCCACTGATAAGGTTGTACAGGCATTAACGGATCAACACGCAGTCCAGTTACGTGACAGCTAATATTTAGTCTTTAAAAGACCCAATGCCCTATAGCCTCTTCAGTTATGAGGCTATGGAGCATTGCTATTCGTAAAAACTATTATTTATAACCCTTTTACTTGTAAAACAAGTTAAGTCATTATTAATAAAGGATTTTAATGTATAGTTTATTAAAAACTACTCAAAAAACCTTTATAATAATTAGACTTAACCCTCATACCGCTAAACCATGATATTCGACATCACGACATAGCATAGGAGTCGTACTGTGAGCACCTTAACCAAATCTGACATAATTGAGCACTTAATGAGTCATCTAAATCTGACACGCCAAGAAGGTCGCTGTCTGGTGGAGAACTTTTTTGATGAGCTGTCAGATAGTTTGATTGATGGCAAAGAGGTCAAGCTTTCAGGCTTTGGCAACTTTGAGCTTAAAGACAAAAACAGCCGTCCAGGCCGTAACCCTAAAACAGGAGAGCCTGTCGCCGTATCCGCGCGCCGCGTGGTGACTTTCAAGACAGGACAAAAGTTTCGTCAGAAAGTTGATGAGCGTTTATTTGATACTTAGTGTGTTATTGAGTATGACAGCTTGCTTGTTTTCGCTATAGCCTTGTATAGCCAATAAATACCAAGTATGGTTATAGGTAACTAGCTGTCATAAATTGCAGGCATAAAAAAAGAGAGCATAGGCTCTCTTTTTTTTATTACCGTTTATTTATTGTATGAACAATAAATTACTGAGCTGGCTCTTCAACAACAACTTCGTCAGAAGCGTCAACAGCAGCAGTATCAGTTTCGCTAGCTACGTCAACGCTAGTAGTAGTGCCGTCTACAGGAACTTCAGCGTCCATTTCGTCAGTAGCAGTTGCCACTTGAGCGTCAGCGATGTCAGCTTCAGCGTCAGCAACAGCAGCGTCAGCATCAGCAGGGATAGCTTCACCGTCAGCAGCGCCTTCAGCTAGCTCTTCTTGTGCGTCTTGCACTTCTTCTTGCGCGTCAGATAGATCTTCAGCAGCGTTTTCTTTGTTGCTGTCACAGGCAGTTAGGCCCATAGTTGCAGTCATGATACCAGCTAGAGCAAGTAATTTAAGTTTCATAAGGTTTTCTCCGGAAAAATGAAATGAGCAGTAGCAGCAACAAAGGACGAATTCCGAGGTTTCTCAGAATTCAATTAGTCTTAGTTACAGCTACTCAGCTTCCACGCATTCTATATGTTTTATATGAAAATGGAAATAGGGTTGTACAATTAAGTAACAATAATATTTAAAATAATATTTTACTTCATCTGTTCGATAGTATTTTTAATACAACAAACCCGATTAATCGACGTATAATCAATGACATTAGACTGTTACGGCACAATATGCAGTCCTACTTTTGGTTGTAATTTAACGTATGTATGGTGTTTAGTTAAGTAAAATTAGAGCCGATTGTCTCGTCTAATGAGGCACAAGTACGCCATTAATATGGGACAAGTAAATATGGGACAAATAAGCCATGATAATTAGCGCTATTTATATTAAGAAAAATTGCTTGTGAGTGAGCAAACCAAAAATCAAATCAACGTATTGAGCGGCATACTGTACAACATGAATAATGAACAATACGAGTGATTATATCTCGTATATTTGAGGAATAAACTATGAAATGGCAAGGCAGACGAGGCAGTTCTAATGTTCGCTCTAGTACGGGCGGCGGCAAAATGATAGGTGGTGGTATTGGCGGTATTATCATCGCAGGCATTTTATGGTTGGTATTTGGGGTAAATCCTATGACTGCGCTGCAAACAGGTCAGGTAATCGCTGGTGGTGGTAGTAATGGAACTTCCAGCGAACCTGCGATAAGTGACGATCGAGATACCCAGTTTGTCAAAGTTGTGCTGGCGGATACTGAAGAGGTCTGGCATCAGATATTTAACGAAGCGGGTAGTACTTATAAAGAGCCCTCGCTAATTCTGTTCAATGGTCAAGTAAATTCGGCTTGCGGTAGTGCCAGCGCGGCGACAGGGCCTTTTTATTGCCCAGGCGATCAAACGGTCTATTTAGACACATCATTTTTTGTGGAGATGCGTCAAAATCTGGGTATCGCAGGGGATCAGCAAGGCTCTGGGACTCAGGAAAACCAAGGTAAAGCGGGGGATTTTGCGCAGGCTTATGTTATCGCACATGAGGTGGGTCATCATGTTCAGACGCTACTAGGTATTAGTCAGCAGGTCAATGAAGCCCGTCGGCAAGTGACCCAAGCACAATCCAATAAGTTGTCAGTGTTACAAGAGCTGCAGGCAGATTGCTTTGCTGGCGTTTGGGCGCAGCGTAACCAAGAGCGTGTACAGTTTTTAGAAGCGGGTGATATTGATGAAGCCATCAATGCGGCTGGTCAAATCGGTGATGATCGATTGGCACAGGCGAGTGGTAGAGCGGTTGCGCCTGATAACTTTACGCATGGTACTAGCCAGCAGCGTGTTGAGTGGTTCACGCGGGGCTTAGAGAGCGGTAATGTACAATCTTGCGATACCTTTAGTGGTGCGCTTTAAAAGTAAGATTATTTTTTGCAACTCCGCCTATGGGTTATCAGTACAACAATAACCACGCAAAAATTTGACATAAAAAAGCCTGCAATCAATTGCAGGCTTTTTTATTATCTTCTATCTGATATGACTCAACGCATTATTAAGAAATATCAGTGTAGAAGTTTTTAGTTGTTATCAAGAATGTAACCACCAGCGCCGCCAATAGCTGCACCAGCCAATGCACCACGAGCGATGTCTTTGCTGTCGCCTTTACTTCTGATAAGTGCGCCAGCTGCGGCACCTGCTGTTGCGCCTTTAGCGGTATTGCTCATACCACCATATGAATTACAACCAGTCATGATGAGTGCTGAGCTCGTAATTGCTGTCATTGCGATCGTCTTAGCAAATTTCACATTATCACCTATTTATTCGTCAAGTTTGAAATATAATACCTTTAAAAAAACAATGTCCATGATATTTTCAAATGTATTCCTACTGTCTGCCATAATAGTGGGTTAGTAGATAGTTAGTCGTAGTAAAAACGCTAAACTTTGCAAACGACATGTAATTGATGTTGCCGCACTGTATCATAAAACGGGTACTTGCTTATATGAGGTACTTAGCGCAAAAATAGGTAGGCGAGTATTTTGGCAATCGGAAATAAAAAAGACCACCGAACGGCAGTCTTTATATCAAGCAAACAATGGCATGCTTGGAAAAAATATGCGTAAATTAGTTCTGTGATTTGCGTTTCATTTGCTCAAAGAACTCGTCATTGGTTTTCGCTTCTTTGAGACGATCTAACAAGAATTCAGTAGCTTGGACGCCATCCATCGGCTGCAGCAGTTTACGTAAAATCCAGACTTTACGTAGTTTATCTTCGTCCAACAAGCGCTCTTCGCGGCGTGTGCCTGATTTTTTGATATTGATTGCAGGGAAGACACGTTTTTCGGCCAAGTCGCGCTCAAGGGTGATTTCTTGGTTGCCCGTCCCTTTGAATTCCTCAAAAATCACGCTGTCCATCTTACTACCAGTATCAATCAGCGCACTGGCAATAATCGTCAAACTGCCACCTTCTTCGACATTACGCGCAGCGCCAAAGAAACGCTTTGGACGCTCAAGCGCATTGGCATCCAAACCACCGGTCAATACTTTGCCTGATGATGGTATAACGGTGTTATAGGCACGTGCCAGACGAGTGATCGAGTCTAATAAAATCACCACATCTTGCTTATGCTCGACCAGACGTTTGGCTTTTTCGATGACCATCTCAGCCACTTGTACGTGACGCTGAGGTGGCTCATCAAAGGTAGAGGCAACGACTTCACCGCGCACGGTACGCTCCATCTCGGTGACTTCCTCTGGACGCTCATCAATCAACAGGACGATTAAGTAGCATTCAGGATTATTGCGAGTGATGGACTGAGCAATAGATTGCAATAACATCGTTTTACCCGCTTTTGGCGGTGCGACAATAATAGAGCGCTGACCTTTACCAATTGGTGCGATCAAATCAATGATACGCCCTGTCAGATCTTCGGTAGTACCATTACCAAGCTCAAGCTTTAGCTGCTCAGTAGGGAATAGCGGTGTTAGGTTCTCAAAAATCAGCTTATGACGTGAGCGATCTGGCGTATCAAAGTTGATTTCACCAACTTTTAGTAACGCAAAATAACGCTCAGAATCTTTTGGTGGGCGAATCGTACCAGCGATACTGTCGCCCGTTTTTAAGCTGAAGCGGCGAATTTGACTAGGGCTGACATAGATGTCATCAGGACCTGCTAGATAAGAGCCTTCTGATGAGCGTAAAAAGCCAAAACCATCAGGGAGCACCTCAAGCACACCGTCACCATAGATGGCTTCACCGTTGCGGGCATGGGTTTTTAAGATAGCAAAGATAATGTCTTGTTTACGGCTACGCGCCATGTTATCAAGACCCATTTCCTTGGCAATAGCCAACAGCTCAGAGATTGATTTTTTCTTTAATTCAGTTAGATTCATAGATAGGTCATTAGCAATTGATCAGATGAGAGATGCCATTAGCAGCACAAGTCACGACAGTGAGTAAAACGACAGTAATATGATGATAGAAGGTATTTGTACAGCGCAATGGCTTATGTAGTGTTGGTATTGCATGTCTGCTTATAGACGCATTGCTATCGCTAGATGCAAGGTCATAAGAATTAGGAATAAAAAAGGCTACATAAGAGTCTGCGTCAAAAACTCAATATCAGTCATTGCGTTTAGTCATTTCGTTTAGCAATGGTGTTTATAATGACGATTGTGTTTTTGTTGATAAACACGAGGAGAATAGCGACAAGATACTAGGAAAACAGATGGTTTTCTCTTGTCAGCAGACTATACGGTCTTCACAATAGCGTTGTCAATAAATTTTGCCAAAAAATTCGTATAATCAAGTTTTTTGCACAAAAAACAAGCAAAAAGCCATTATCGTTATCAGATAATGGCTTTCTTTATCGCTTTAGCTCATTGATTCAAAAAACTTTGAAATGAGAACATTCAACTTATAAATGCTTGTCCAATACTTTGGCCAATTCAGCTTTTGGCTGTAGACCCATCACTGAATCTACTTTTTCGCCGTCTTTGAAGACAAATAAAGTTGGGATGTTGCGGATACCAAAACGGCTCGCTGCTTGTGGGTTGTTATCCACGTCAACTTTAACGATCTTAACTTTACCTTGGTACTCAGTCGCTAAATCTTCTAAAATAGGCGCAATCGCTTTACAAGGACCACACCAAGTTGCCCAAAAATCTACCAATACAGGAAGATCTGATTCTAGAACGTCTTGGTCAAAGTTTGTGTCGGTAGTATTAACAATAAGGTCTGACATAATTTTATCTCTCTTGTTTTATTTATTCTGTCACCACACACCAGCTGTCATATTTATCTAATAATAAGTGGGTCAGTGGTCAAAGAATCGTTTAGAAGTGGTGAAAATGTGCCATTATATTAACATGTTTGCTCAGTCTTGACAGATTTAGGCTGGTTAAATTGTTCAACAATTACGATTAGCACAATAAATCAAAACAGAATGACACAGGTTGGGTTTTCTCTGTTACGTGTGATCATTGCTTTGCTAAAACATACTTTTTGAGCACTTTTAGCCGTCTGTTTTTACATTGAATCATCCCACTTTTACTCTCAATAAATAGGGCGCTACTGTGCCAAAATAACAGCCGCCAAAGCCCCATATTACGTTTAATTTATATAAGTAGTTAAGTTTATGCCTTTTACTGATGAAGAAGTCGACGCTCTCAACGCGCAAGAAAATGCCTATCCACTTGAGTTTTTCAAACAATTTGCGCAAAAGATTACGGTGTACGAAGATGATGATATTTGGGTAGTGGATAAACCGGCAGGGCTGTTAAGTGTCGATGGCAAGACTCTCAAGGTAAGCCTGCTTGCTCGGCTTGAGCGTGCCAATCCAGCGGTAAAACTGATTCATCGACTGGATATGGACACGTCAGGTCTGATTATTTTTGCAAAAAATGCCACCGCCCAAACCAATATCAGTAAACAGTTTATTGAACGCTTACCGCAGAAAAAATACCAAGCACGAGTTTTTGGGGAATGGGAGCAGGTGGGCGCAGCGGGTGAGATATCGGTGCCAGTACGCTATGAGCCGACGACCAAGCCGCGTCATATCGTTGATCATGACTGGTCAAAGCATGCTTTAACACTGTATGAAGTCATAGCGCACGAAATGTGTGATGGTCAACCAGTTACCCGAGTGATGCTAAAACCAGTGACAGGTCGCAGCCATCAACTACGCGTGCATATGGTGCATGCAGGTCATGTGATGATTGGTGATCCGATATATGCTGAAGGCGCGGCACTCAAGATTGCGCCAAGGCTAAATCTACATGCGCAGCAATTGCGCTTAAAGCATCCAGTATTGGGTGCTTGGATGGACTGGGAAAGTCCATGCCCATTTTGATGCATTAGCTGCCTGAATATGAAGTCGAAGCGCGCGATTAATAGAAGCACTAAGGTTATCGCTGATCATGTAAACACAAGGATGAGAATATGCTTGATATCGCTACTACCAAACAGGCGATTAAAAGTCGCCTCGCACGTAGACAGTCGCAAAGGGGTAAGCCTGCTGATTATGAAGTGCTGATTATTGGTGCGGGCATTGCGGGTATCGGTATGGCCTGCCGCTTACAGCAACTAGCGCATAAAAATCTATTTGGTCATAAAGGTGCAAAAAAACAAAGGCAGAACAAATCAGTTAACAACAAAAGAGGCTCGCAGCGCTTTGCCATATTAGAAAAACGTGCTGATTTGGGCGGCACGTGGGATTTATTTACCTATCCTGGTATCCGCTCTGATTCTGATGCCTTAACCTTTGGCTATAACTTTAGACCGTGGCTAGATTATAGAATGCTGGCAGCAGGTGGCGATATTAAGCGTTATATCGCTGATACGGCGCGCGAGTTTGGTATTACGGAGCATATTCGTTACGAGCATGAAGTTCAGCAAATATCATGGTCGAGTATGGATAAGTTATGGACAGCAACCATAAAAAACCATACCAGCGGAGAAGTGTTCGTTAAGACGGCAAAGTTCGTGGTCGGTGCTACGGGCTACTACGACTATAAGCAAGGCTATCGTCCTTATTTTGCGGGAGAAGAAGATTTCCGCGGTCGTATTGTCCATCCGCAGCATTGGGGTAATTTAGATTATAATGACAAAAAAGTGGTCATTATTGGCAGCGGTGCCACTGCAATGACGCTATTGCCGGCACTGGTAGATGAAAGCAGCGAGCAGTGTGCGCGTCATGTCACGATGCTACAGCGGACACCCACTTATGTGGCAAGCGTACCGGGCGATGATCATGCTATCGACTGGCTATCAGGCAAGTTTTCACCTTTATCAAAAGAGCAGGCTTATACGGTACTGCGAGCGCGCAACGTGTTGCGGCAGCAAGGGCTGTATAAATTAGCCACTCACGCGCCCAAGCTGATGAAAGCTGTGCTAAAAAGCGGCGTGACAAAAGAGTTAAAAGGTAGCGGCATTGATGTCGAGCACTTTATGCCCGATTACAATCCGTGGGATCAACGCGTATGCGCTGTGCCAGACAGTGACTTATTTAAGTCTTTGCACGGTAAACGTGCAGCAGTGGTCACCGATCAGATCGACCACTTCACTGAAACCGGTATTATGCTGCAATCAGGCGAGCATCTTGAGGCTAATATCATCGTCACAGCAACCGGATTGAAGCTGCAAATGCTAGGCGGAGCAGCGGTATATATCGACGGGCAGGCCATTGATATCGGTACGCGCATGACGTATAAGGCAGTCATGATCGAAGGCGTGCCTAACATGGCGGCCTTATTTGGCTATACCAATGCCTCATGGACGCTAAAGATTGATCTGGCGTGTCGATATGTGGTGCGGCTGTTGAGTTATATGCACAAAAACCGCTACCAAGTCGCGCTGCCACAGGCACAGGCGGCGAATGCTACCGCCTACGCCCAAGCAGATACGGTGATGGGCTCGCTATCGTCTGGATATGTCAGGCGTGCCCAAGACAGACTGCCGAAGCAAGGCGATCGCTACCCGTGGTACGTGACCAACAACTATCTTAGCGACCGTGTGATGCTCAAATACCGCAAAATAAAAGACGACTGGTTGCGGTTCAGTCGTTAGGTTTTAATTGATCGATAGTCGCTATTGATGCTGATTATCGATAAAGTCAGCAACTTGTTTGCTTAATATCTGCCACAAGGTCTCTTGGGCGCTTTTGCTGCCCCAAGCATTGTGCGGGCTAAATATGACGCGTGGATGGTCGCTGAGACTGAGTAATGGGTCATCGTTCGCGATGGGCTCTTGTGCAAATACATCACTGGCATAACCGATGATTTGCTCATTGTTAATCGCATCAGTCAATGCTTGGCTATCAACGACGCCGCCACGAGCGACATTGACGATGAGCGGTTGTTTGCTCATTTTTGCCAAGGTATCTTTATTAATGAGGTGTTCGGTTTGTTCAGTCAATGGACAATGCAAACTGAGGACATCTGCACGAGCTAATACCTCATCAAATGCCGTATAATCGTCGTTGCGCGGCGTGCGTCCTTGATGCTCCGCCCATAGAACTGTCATACCAAATGCACGCGCGATTTCGGTTACGCGCTTGCCAATGGTGCCAATACCAATGATGCCTAGCGTCTTGTCTTCCAAATCTATCAGCGGAATATCCAGCAGACAAAAATTCCCGTTTGCTAGCCATGTGCCATCAGCGACTTTTTGATGGTAATGAATACCGGCACGCATCGCAGTCAGCATGAGCATAAAGGTATGCTCAGGCACGCTTTTTACCGCATATCCCGCCACATTATAAAGTGCTACGCCATGTTTATCGCAAGCCTCATGATCGACGTTATTCATGCCAGTGGCGGTCAGTTGAATCAATTTTAGCTTGGGTAGGCCAGCGATCACCTCTGCGCCAATTTGCACTTTATTGGTGATGATGATATCGGCATCTTTACAGCGCTCAATAATGAGGTCCGTGTCTTTTGGCGTATCGTTATAAGTGACGTAATCGCTTATGCCTGCTGGTGCAGGTAAGTCAATACCATCAGAAAAAGTGCCTTTATCCAAAAAAACGGCTTGCATCATGATTCCTTATTTATTGTTGTCCTATAGATAGAAATAGTTGTCAAATGAATCGTTATGGGCTTAATGTAGCACGTTGGAGTTTTTAGTCAAAAACGAATCCATTAAATATTGGCTAAGTGGTGATAAGCGTTTAAAAACAAAGTAATTTATATCATGAGCGGATTTACTGAGCATGATTGGGCCCAAAGACCTTATAAAGTCATGGGTATCATAAGCCGCCTCTTGAAAATTGAACTTAACGCACTCATCTAGCCGCTAACGTTATATAATGGTAAGGCTTGGCTATTGGTTTCACTAAGATTATGACACTGCGTTTGCATCTATTGATGATTTGCCTCATTTTTAACCTGACTGCTATCGCAAGCCACCATTGCTATCTAATTTTTAATTATCTGAGTACAAAAGACATCGCCTTATGACTATCTCTATTGCTTCATTGCACAGTACTGAATTCGCCGTTGGCCAACGTTATTTATCTGATACGGAGTCTGAGCTTGGCTTAGGTGTGGTGATCGACGTCGATGATCGATGTGTGCATATTTTATTTCCACAAAGTGAAGAGACGCGCGTCTACGCAAAAAACTCTGCGCCACTATCGCGTGTGGTGTTTAAGGTTGGCGATACGATCTATGACCAAGATGGCAAAAGCTATACAGTCAATGCTGTCGATGAAGTCATGGGTGTGCTCAAATATGGCGTCGATGAACACGAGGGCGGCCCTGCTTCTAAAGGAATAATGGAGACGCGCCTTGCTGCCAATATCACGCTAGCCAAGCCACTTGAGCGCTTGCTCGCTGGTCGTATCGAGCGCGGCGATTGGTACGAGCTGCGCCAAGATATCTTACGTATGCAATCAGCGTTGGCAGGCCATCCACTCAAAGGGTTGATGGGTGCGCGTGTTGATATCATCGAGCATCAGCTCTATATCGCACACGAAGTCGGTAAGCGTATCGCGCCGCGTGTCCTGCTCGCTGATGAAGTGGGCCTTGGTAAAACCATCGAAGCGGGCATGATTATCCATCAGCAGCTACTAACGGGTAAAGCTGAGCGTGTTTTAATTTTGGTGCCAGACAGCTTGCAATATCAATGGATGATTGAGCTGCGTCGTCGTTTTAATCTGAATTTTGCATTGTTTGATTTGGTGCGCACTGCTGCGATCAAAGAACATGATCCTGAGCAAAATGTCTTTGCCACTGAGCAGTGCATCATCGCCGGTATGGACTTGTTGATTGACCATCCTGATTTGTATGATCAAGCGATGGAGGCAGGATTTGATCTATTGGTCGTGGACGAAGCGCATCATCTGCATTGGGATGAGGCGCAAGGCGGCAATGATAAATATGATCTGGTGGCAGACTTTGCAGAAGAGACGCCAGGCGTGATGTTATTGACGGCAACGCCAGAGCAGCTTGGCGCGCAAAGTCATTTTGCCCGTTTGCGTCTGCTTGATCCAGATCGCTTCGATGATCTAGATGAGTTCATTGATGGTCAAGAAGCGTTTGCGGAGACGGCAGCAGTCGCTGGTGTATTAATAGAAGACAAACCGCTCAATAACGGTCAAATCACCGCATTGAGCAATTTATTAGACATCAGGATGGATGAGCTGTCTACGATTAATGAAGACGACAAACTGCGTACCTATGCGCTCAACGAGCTATTAGATCGTCACGGTACTGGTCGTATTTTGTTCCGCAACACGCGCGAGAGTGTCAAAGGGTTCTATGGTCGTAGCAGTCAGCCGCATCCACTGCCGCTCCCTGACGCGTGGAAAGACAGCTATCAAACCAATGGCAAATTGCGTGAGCAGCTATGGGGCGAAGAGAATCAACCAGATGGGGGCTGGCTAGAAGATGACCCACGCGTCTCTTGGTTGGTTGATATCTTACGCGGTGAGCTTAAGCAACAAAAAGTGCTATTAATCGCTCGCAGTGGCGCGACAGTAGAGAGCTTAGAGGCTGTATTGCGTCTGCATGCCGGCATCAAAACCGCTATATTTACTGAGCAGATGACCCTGCTTGAGCGTGACCAAGCAGCAGCATTTTTCGCGGATAGTGAAGGCGCACAAATATTATTGTGCTCAGAGATTGGCTCTGAAGGTCGTAACTTCCAGTTTGCAAGCCAGCTGATACTCTGGGATTTACCAGCCAATCCAGATACTTTGGAGCAGCGTATTGGACGTCTAGATCGTATCGGTCAGACACAGCAGATCATGCTGCATGTGCCTTACGTACAGGGCACGGCGCAAGAGCGTCTGTATCATTGGTATAACGATGCGCTGAATATGTTTAACCAAATATCACCAACGGCACAAAGCGTGCAAGAGCAGTATATCCAAGAGCTCAAGCCTGTACTTGAAGGCGCGGATACTGCGGATAACAATGCTATCTTACAAGACATCATTGATGAGGCGCTACAGACGCGTTTGGGCCTAGAGGCGCAGCTACAAGCGGGCCGTGATCGTCTGCTAGAGTACAACTCGTGTCGTCCGCGTGTTGCTGGACGTATTGCGGATGCCATGCGTGACTTTGATGGCAATAATTTGTTGCCGCATTTCATTGAGCGCTTCTTTGCCTCTGCCAATATCGACCATAATATCCAGCGTGATGGCTCGTGGGTCATCGCACCGATTGATAGCACTGAGATCAGCGACTATATCGATGGCTTGCCGCTTGGTGATGAAGATGGTATGACGTTGACTTTTGAGCGTGAGCAAGCGCTTCAGCGTGAAGATATCGATTTTATCACGCACGAGCATCCATTGATGCGCGCTATCTATGAGCTGGCCAGTACCAGCACCTTTGGGAATACGACAGTGGCTATGCTAAAAAGCGCCGCTGTGCCGCAGGGGATGGTATTGTTAGAAGTAAACTTCCGTGTCGAAGCCATCGCCCCAAAAGTGCTCAATCTGCCAGCGACCTTGACCACGCAAAATATCCGTGTCTTTATTAGTGAGCAGGGTAGTGACTTGTCGGCTCGTATCAGTGCTGATATGATCATGCCGCATGTGGAACGCTTGGACAAAAACCGTGCTCGTCAAGTGATCAAAGTGCGCGGCGATGTGATCGAGCAGCGTTATTACGAGGCTGAAGACATCGCACGTAAGCAAATCGCGGAGATTGGTGAACAAGCAAGTGCGCGCTTTAGTCAGCAGTGGTCACGTGAGATCAAACGTCTCAAGCATCTGCAAACCATCAATCCAAATGTACGCCCCGAAGAGATTGAGCGCCTAGAGCAGCTCAAAGCCCAAGGGGAGCAAGCGCTTGGTAACTTATCGCTAGTGCCGGACTCTATTCGCGTACTGGTAGCAGTAAAGCCATAAACTTTTAGATGATAGTCAAAAACGAGATGTTGTTAGACATCTCGTTTTTTTATGAATGAGATTGCTTGGACGAGTAAAGTAGATGCGATTTTTTATCGCAAATCGTTAAGCAATACTTATGAGTAAGCTGACAGTAACTAGTCAAAGCCAACAATATTGGGTAAGATATTTACCTTTTCTATCGAAAATGAACAGATAGCCATGGCCTGGTGAGCTATGGCTGTGTGTTTGTTCTAAAGTCTCTCTTGTATATATTAGCAAGCGATCTCATATTATTTTAAATTCAAGCGCAGCGGCTATATGGCATCGAGATTGTTAGATGCTTACTTTTGGATGCTGAGCGTGTTTGATAAAAATAAGGAAACATATTGTCATGTCCGATAATTCACAACTGATTGATGAGCTGCTAGCTACAATCGCGCTTATTGAGGTTACCCCCGATGTCTTTGAGGGTAAGAGCCATGATTATGTGGGCAGTCGTATATTTGGCGGGCAAGTATTGGCCCAAGCGATCATGGCAGCAGCGCATACATTAGATCAAGACAAGCCTTGTCACTCGTTGCATGGGTATTTTTTGCGTGGCGGTGATATCAATCAACCAGTGATCTATCAAGTGCGCCGTCTGCGTGATGGTCGCAGTTTATCTGCGCGTGAAGTGACTGCTATTCAGTACAAAGAAGTACGCGATAAAGCGCCTGTTGAGCAAGTGATATTTTCGATGATTGCGTCGTTTTCTCCCATGGAGGATGGCCTTGCGTATCAAGAAGACATGCCTGTTTATCCACCGCCAGAAGATCTATTGACCGAGCAAGATTTAAAAGAAGAGTACGTGGGCAAAGTACCAGATGCGCTCAAAGCACGGTTTATGCGCCGCCGTCATGTCGAGATAAAGCCTGTCAAACCGCGCAATCCGATCAATCCAGAACCAATGAAACCTAAGCAAGCCAACTGGCTGCGTATTCGCGAGCTGGGCAATCAGCCGGTGGCGATTCAGCAAGCGCTATTGGCGTTTTCGTCTGATTTTTACTTGGTGGGCACGGGGCTCATGTCACATGGCGTAAGCTTTATGACCAGCGGGTTGCAAGCGGCTAGTATTGACCACTCTATGCACTTCCACCGTGAATTTGATTTGAATGACTGGCTGCTCTATGACATGTGGAGTGATACCACGTCCAATGCAAAAGGGCTGAACCATGGGCAGTTTTGGCAAGATGGCAAACTGGTCGCCACCGTGCAACAAGAAGGCTTAATGCGCTTGCGTGTACCAAAGTCTTAACCCTAGCCTTAGCGTTGTTATTAGCTTTCATTATAAAAAAGCGACTCATTATCAATAATGAGTCGCTTTTTTTATGTCAGTTTTTTACACTAATTTTTATTCTAAGATTTTAATCATCGCACGAGGCAATCCTAGACTGTCTTGTGCTGTTTGTTCGGTCAGCCATTTAAAATCAATCGCGGCTGCTGTTAGTTTCTCGTTGAGTTCTATCGTTTGCGCAGCATCGGCAGTGAGTTTGCGCGGTGTTAAATACCAATGGAAATGCGTCAATGAGTGCTTGATAGGGGCGTCATATAATAAGGTATTGCTAACTGATTCGGTTACCAGTTCATTCTTTATTAGCCATTCGTTGATAATTTGCTCAGCCGTGGTGAACTCTGTCTCATAGACTTTTTCATTACTGCGCACGCCACTTGTCAAGCTTGATGACTTATCGTCGCTCGTGACTGATTTATTAGCAGTAGTTTTGCCAGTTATCTTGCTATTTGCTTTACCGTCAATTTTTTCTACGAACTGTAATGGCAAGCTCCATAATCCACCCCAAATGCCATTATCAGGGCGTTGTAGCCACAATATCTCACCGTCTATATTTTCTATCAGCAATGCATCGCTAAACTTACTCGGTTTGGGCTGTTTTTTCGCTTTGACAGGATAATCAGTCTCGCGCCCCTCAGCATGTGCCAAGCAATCTTCTTGTAGCGGGCATAATAGGCAAGTAGGTTTGCTATGCGTACATAACGTTGCGCCCATATCCATCATGGCTTGCGCAAACAGTCCTGAGTGATCTGCGGGCGTTAAACGCTCCGCTAATGCCCATAACTCTTTGGTCGTGGCAGATTTGGTAATGTCACTGTCAATGGCGGCCCAGCGCGTCAATACCCGTTTGACATTGCCATCGCAGATAACGCCATAGTGGTGCAATCCCATCGCCATAATCGCCCCAGCCGTTGATGGGCCAACGCCAGAAATCGCTTCCCAGCCTGCGAGCGTCTGCGGGAACTCGCCCGTCTCCTCGATTACTGCAACCAGCTGCTTTGCCCCTTTATGCAAATTACGCGCGCGTGCATAGTAGCCAAGCCCCGCCCAATGCTCGGCGACCACATCCCAGTCGGCGGCGGCCAAATCCTGCACGGTCGGAAACGATTCCATAAAACGCGCAAAGTAGGGCAACACGGTGGTGACTTGTGTTTGCTGGAGCATGACTTCGGATAACCAAACGATATAAGGATTGGGCGTATCGGTCTGGTGCTGTTGCCACGGTAGGTCGTGGCGACCGTTTTCGGCAAACCAATCGAGTAGGCGCGGGGTGAAGGTGTTAAGGGAAGAGGTGGCGTGGTTAAAAGTTGTGTCAGAAGATTCAAAATTGGCAGTTGGCTGGGTCATAGGCTCTATTATTTGGTTTTTTGAAGATGAGTAAGTATACCTGATACACGTATTTTCTACGACTTAACTTTGGTGCAATACCATTGAATAATATAATAAAAATAACTACTTAACGATATCGAAAAGTAGGAGGTTATTGATAGTGTGGTTGATGTATGCATGTACATAGCTATCTTCTTTTACACAACTAGAATAAATGTCAGCTTCTTCCTCTAAACTAATTTTACTCATAATACCTCTTAGAATGTCCTTTCCGTTATATGAATTATCTTCTGATATATGAATGTTGCGGTGATTATTCAATTTGTTGAAGATCATCAAAGTTAGGCTTCTTGTATAGTTTTGCTGCACTATCGGACGGTCTGTAGGTAAAACTAAACGAGTACATTGCATAAAGTCTAAGAAGTCTTTGTTAACTACTTTGTTATTTGAAAGCTGATTGAATAGCTCTTTATCCATCATATAAACAAATGATAGGAAGACCATCAAAATCTGCTCAACAATCGGTGACTTACTTTGCTCTTCATTTTCAAAAATGGTTAGCGTTTCGATACAACGTACAATTTGTTCGATATTACGAAGTGATAAGTTACTGAGATCCAAGAAACTTGGAATCTCGTAGATAAACTCATTGTCTTTAAATTCTTGTGGAATGACTTTGCTTGCCCGTACTGTGGCTTTAAAGTAAGCGACATTATTTTCGACTGTTCCACCCTCAATATCTTTTGTAGAAGTGGGCAAGTTGATCTGATACTTAAAAAATTTATATAAATAATCATGGGAGTTGGTTTCACTACCATAGCTGTGTTTAATGGTGGCTTTTAATTGCTCCGCATTAGTAATCAAGATGATCTGCACATTTTTAACATCAAAAACGTGTTTGATGGTTTCTAACATCATCACTGCAAAATCTGGACGACAGCGATCAAGCTCATCAATCAGTAAAATAACAGGATTGTCTGCTGCAATATTGTTCAATGCATCCTTTAAGGTTTGTAGGCTTCTCTCAGCCTCAGCTTGGTCTTCAATAAGAGACTCTAAAGAAAGGTCTATTAACTCTTTTGAACCTTCTTCTATGGTTTCCATACCCTTAGTAAACGCTTCAGGTATATCCGCAGCATAGCGTCCAAAAGCAAAGCCTAATCCTGCCTTCAAACCAATACCACCAACCAAGCGTAAATAAGGAACAGCATTTTTTATCAATTTTTTTCGCTGATAACTTTTTTTAGGGTAAAAACTTACAATTTCTGAAATTAAAGTCAATAATGGCTCGTTAGCATGATCAGCTTGAAAAGCATTTACATAGCCAACTTTATAGTTATTGGAACTATCTGCTTCAATCAGATTTTTAAGTTTAAAACAAAACTCCGTTTTGCCTGTACCCCATTTACCGTCAATGATATAGTCGGTTCACTATAAAATCGATACAATAAGATTAAACGCTATTTTTCGCAGCCTCTGGAGACGTAGTCACAGCAAGCAAGAAAAATAGCGTTTAATCAAATGAATTTATTATCCTGTATCGTTTTTATTTAGACTTAACTATAAGTGGTGATACTTCAATATCTGAATCTAATAGCTTAATGATTTTCTCAGCGATAGGCTCACGTGTAAACTCATCTCTTTCATGAAAAGTGAAATCTTTCATTAAGTTGTAATCTGTCATTACTTATTCTCTATATTTGTATTTTTGACATACGATACTTATGTTATACAGAGAATAAAGACATAAAAAAAGCCCACAAGGGCTTTTATATAGGCAATTATTTTTTGAGTAATGAGCCTTGAACCAAACCTACTTCCGATTCTTCCGCGTTTTTAGACGACGTAAGCGTTTTTCTTCCTCGCGGGCTTTCTTTTTCTCTTCAGCAGCGAGTCGCTGTTCTGCGACGACGATTTCTTCTGCCTCAATCATCGCTGGTGTCTCTAGCGTGATACGACCAATTTTTGCGCTACGTAGCTCATTGATGAGAATCTCAGACATGCGGTAGGTGTCGACCTGATTGCCCGAACGCACACAGCCGCGATTACGACCCGCCACTTCAAAAAACTCCCAATCGGTCTTGGGCAGCTCGTCAATTTTATAGCGAGTTTTTAGTAGCTCAGGATAAGCGCTAAGCAAATACTCAGCGGTATAGCTGGCGACATCAGCAAAATCAAACGCCGTATCACGGATGCCGCCCGTTGCGGCTAGACGGTAGCCAGAGTTTTCATTTTCAACTTTCGGCCATAGCATACCGGGCGTGTCATAGAGCATGATGTCATCGTCAAGCTTAATCAGCTGCTGCGACTTGGTTACCGCTGGCTCGTCACCTGTCTTTGCCACGGCGCGTCCAGCCAGCGTATTGATCAGCGTTGATTTGCCCACGTTTGGGATACCCATAATCATCGCTTTGATTTGACGACCAGTCCCGACTTTATTGGGTACGAGATGCTTACAGATGGCGATGATGCGTTTTACGTCATTGGCTTTTTCAGTATCGCAGGCAATGGCTTTGACCCCATCTTGCTGCTCAAGATGATCCATCCAGATTTGGGTCAATTCAGGATCGGCAAGGTCAGCTTTGTTCAGGATTTTGATAACAGGTTTTTCGCCGCGTAGGGCTGCGACCATTGGGTTTTCACTACTATAAGGAATACGCGCATCGATGACCTCGATGACCACATCCATCTGCGGCATGATTTCTTTGATTTCGTTACGGGCTTTGTTCATATGCCCAGGGAACCACTGAATACTTGCTCTCTTATCCATCTGCTTTCATAACCTTTTATAAAAAATGCTAAAAGTAAAACAATCAATGTTTACTTTCTAATGCTGTCCAGTTTACTACAGAACCACCTTGCTCACGGGACAATTTCACTCGACCAAATCTATCGCTATTCTTTAGTATGGTTTTCTGTTTCCTCGTACGCTGGTGGTAAGGGTGCCAAATAACCAATGAGCAGAATCAAACTACCTGCGCCAAGGAAGGATATCACTCGCCAAATCGCTTCGGTCTGTGACAAATCGACTAAGACCAGCTTGAGTACGACAATGCCTAGTAGACCAATCCCCATAAACCAAAGCGCGCGCTGCCAATAGCGGCTGGCAAGGATGGTGGCGACCAAGGCTAAGAGCGTCCATAAAATTGTCAATCCAGTCTGTACTTGCTCGCTACTCCATGCACCGCCCTGAGCACCGTCCCAAAGTGGCGTGCCGATAAAGGCGTGTAGCGTTCTGACCAACATGCTGGAGATTAACCAAAAACTGATCAGTCCCAATATGATTAGCAAATTCTCAGCGGTAAATATGCGCTTAGATTTGGCAGTTGTACTTGCTCCGATAAGTGTCTCATCGCGGTTTTTTTGGCTTATATAATACAGACTAAAACCAACCGATAGCGTCAGCCATGAGGTGATGTCGTATAGGTTAAATAATGGAAAATAAGACAATCCCCAAATCACACCGTCATAATACCAATTGGTAAGAACAACCCAAAGTAGGGCGACAGGAGCAAAAATGGCAGCGCAACCTAATAGTGCCTGTTGCCAGTTAAACCAATACAGCAGGCCTTGTTCTGAAGTTTTATCAGTCGAGGTGCTTTCTTCATTTTGACTAAGATAGCGATGATTGAACCATAACCCAAATAGTATGAGTACCGCTGAAAACAAGATAGCCATCACGCCATCAGAGTCTGGTAGGCCATAATGCGCAGCCGCAGCAATCAGTAACAGCCCTGTACCGAGCCAGCTTACCTCAGTATAACGTACCGTGTTTTTAGTATCAGACCATGTTTTTAGCCATAGCTGGCCTATCAGTAACCAGCCAATTATCAAACCTATGAATACCAGCCATTCCGCTGTTGCCCATGTTAGATTTCGCTCGAATTTTTGTGGCAGTTGCAGTATTAGCATGAAATAAAACAATAACAATAATCCACGACTCAGCTGTCTAATCTCTGCCCACGGACGATAACGGTTGATGACCCAATAGGCGGCCAGGCTGATGAGTGCTGACAGCGCAATGACTGTCGTATCTGATTGCCAACTATCAAACCAATGATGCAAATCAAGTATCAGCACTTGTAGCATCCACGCTATCGCTGTCAACGTTAAAAACTTTATTAATCTAGGACTGTGCCAGACGAGTTTGAACGCATGGCTTTGATGACTGATAGCGTTCAGCCATTGCTGTGCCGCTTGATCATTGATACCCAGTGCATGAGCATAATTGGTTATCGTATCTGATGGGTTGTCACGCTTTTGTGCCTTTATGGTAGAAGGCGTTATAGCGTCACGATTTTGCTTATTACTGTTATCTAGCTTATTCATTAACATCGTAGGGGAGTTGCTAGCGCGTAAGATAAAGATGGTCGCCAGATAAGCAATTGCTGAAATACTAAAGGCTAAAACCGGATAGTCGTTGCTAGAGAATATCGCTGTGGTCACGAGCATGCCAATACTGATGAGTTGCAATAGTAGACCAAATAATACTGACCATGACCGCAATGAACGCCTGCCAAACCATACCAGAGCAAGTCCCTGTACTGACCAACCAAAGGCAATCCATTCCGCATCTAGCGCCAGCGGAATCATCAGCGCCAAAAACCCAAATCCTAAAGCCAGCATGCCTTCAGTGATTAAAGCATAGCGCTCACTGCGCTGGATAAACAACCAGCCCAGCCCAAGGTAGACAGTCGCCAAAATCGCGCTAGTGATGGTCAAGGCATTAGGAATCTTATCAAGTAAAGCCGAAAGTAAGCCGAAAGACAGAAGCGGTACTGAAAACAGTAAGCCCGTATCGATGGGAAATAAATAGGCATTGTTGCCTACGGTAGCTTTATCAAAACGCTTGATATTATTTGTACTATCGATATGGCTAAGGGCTTTTTCGCTAAGTGCGTTGTAGGCAATAACTTGCTGCGCGTAACGAATGACGACAAACAAGTAAAGCAACCAATGCAATGTAATAAGCAAAACCAATGGCCAAAGCTGCGTCTCAATAATTGGATCAAGATTCTGCGTGCTGCCCCAATAGTAGGCCAATCCAAACGTGACAATTACGCCAAATAGATTCAGTATCTTCCATGGACGATAATGAGCAATCACAGCAACCGTGACATTCAATAATAGGTAGTAGCTGAATAAGGCGACTAAGCTACCAGTATCTTCACTGGTCAAAATCGGCGCAAAAAATCCACCAGACAACGCTAACAACGCGAGCGGAAAAGCGTTTTGGCGTACAGCAAGGGCAATGGTCACAGCAGACAATAATCCAAGCCCAATAAAGCTTGGAATACTTGGTATGATTTCATAAACACTATAAGCAAAAAAGGTGCTCAAATATGTAATCGCTAAGCCTGCGCCCTGTAGCGTAATCCCATACGAAAAGCGTTTTGCCGTGAGCTTTAACCCAAGTGCTGCCAACGCAAGCCCCGCGATGCCAATTGCTACAAGCTTTGTGGTAATTGAAATTTCGATATATTCGCTGAGTAACCGCAGCAGTAGCACCACGCCTACTAGCAGCACCAATACGCCGACCCGAACGACGAGATTGCCACCGAAAAACCAGTTTTTGATTGAATGAATGAGCGACGTCACAATAGGTAGTGAGCGTTCATCAGGCTCAATCGGCGCATTTGCTATTTTATTTTTGGTCGGAGTTGGCGTAGTAACAGGCACTGGTGGTGGCAATGATGTAAATGACAGCGTTGAAAGATTATCTATAGACCGCTGTTGTGAATCAAAAATTGCATGCTTAGCAGCATCATTTTTAGTAGTATTGCCTTCACTAGCGCTCGCGCGCGTATAAACACGCTCATCAGCCAAATGGGTAGATGAAGCGTTCATACTGCGATTTTTTTGCTGCTCAAGTTCAGCCTGTAGATTTGTCACATCGCGGCGCAAATACGTGATTTCTCGCTTTATCTTGGTGTATAGCGCGACTACCACGATCAATAAAATTGTAAAGGCCAGCCAACCCAACTGGGTTACCAATAGATATAACATCTTCGTCGCTCAATCCAATTGATAGTAATGTGATAATGACGTGATTTGCTAAGAAGCACAAGACCGCTCTGATTACTTACCCAAAAGGTCATTGATAAAACAAAACCCAAAATAAAAGGGCAGCTTAATGGTTAAGCTGCCCTTCTTTATGAGTTTTATACCAGATCTTTTTTATGCCAAATTGGCTTTCATAAACTCAAGCATATTTTCCCAGCTTTGCTTAGCAGCGGCTTCGTTATAGCCAAGATCCACGTCATTGTTTGCCGCACGCTCATCGGCATGTGGGTTGGTAAAGCCATGCTTAGCATTGTCATAGACATCGATTGTGTAGTCTACGTCAGCCGCGTCTAGCTCTGATTTTAGGCCTTCAATGGCGTCCATTGATACCATTGAATCATCACGACCATGAGCGACCAATACTTTTGCTTTAAAGTTTTTGTCTGCTGGTTGTTTTGGCGTTGGGTTACCATGGAAGGTAGCAACCGCTTTTAGCGGCATGCCTTCGCGAGCCATGTCTAGGACAACTTTACCACCGAAGCAGTAACCAATTGCGCCTAGATTGTCACCGTCAACTGATAACTGATCGCTAAAGTCGTTCAAAATCAAGCGGCAGCGTGCCATCAGCATGTCTTGATCATCAAGCACTTGCTCCATCCACATGTTAGCTTGCGCCGCATCGGTGGTGAGTTTGCCTTCGCCATAAACGTCCATTGCAACTGCTGCGTAGCCTGCTTCTGCCAAACGCTCTACTACTGATTTTGGATGATCGACCACGCCCCACCATTCTGGTGCGACCAAAATACCTGCTGCTGGGTTATCATCAGAAGCATTGTCTGGTAGTGCCACATAGCTGATAAGTTCAACACCATTTTCGGTGGTACTGATTAACTCGAAAGTCTTAACTGACATAGGATTGTCCTTTTTTATGTTATGAGTTTTGATTATTCGTCGTTTTGATTATTTGTCATTGTGATGGTTCGTTTTCTAACTCGTACTACCTTAACGCCCATCTTTAGCAAAAACAGCTATAATAGTGTAACGCTCTTTATCAAAATGCTACTGCGACCCTATGACTATAAATTTCTTAAACAAAAATGATGAACAATCAGGCTTGCATTCAGGCGTCCATCCAGATGCTAAGCTTGAGCAGTCGGTAAGTTTATTTCCTAATAATGCTGACACTGATTCTAGGTCTGAGCCACTGCGTCCGCAGTTTTGGTCACGATTTGCCTTAAACGAGCTAAATCATAGCGAATGGGAAGCGTTGTGTGATGGCTGCGGCAGCTGCTGCTTAATTAAATACATCGATAATGATGATGACGAAGAGCTGGTCGAGTATACCGATGTGACGTGCCAGCTCATGGACTGTGCGACAGGCTATTGCCAACATTATGCGACGCGCCAAGAGCATGTACCAGATTGTATTCAGCTGACCATGGACAACTTGCCCAACATGATGTGGCTGCCATCGCATTGCGCCTATAAGCGCTTGTATAAAGGACAGAATTTGCCAAGCTGGCATCTGTTATTGACTCAGGATGCGGTAGTCACCCAGCACGAGATGCGTGCGGCCAATGTGGGTGTCGCTGGCCGCTGTGTGTCGGAGATTGGTATGTCTGATGAAGAAATGGAAACGCGCGTGGTTAATTGGGTGAATCCATAACTGCTATAGGGTAGATTATCGCGCTAATGAGATGCTTGAGCTGCTGATTTGGCTTTTGCTTCAGCACTAGCTTGAGAGCCGGCCAGTGGTGGTATCGGAATGTCTTGACGAATTTGCCGAGAGAACTCACGGCTATTGGCAATAGAGTACAGGTTGTTGAAGCCCATAGATTTTGGATTAATATGAGTGCGCTCATACCACGTATCCATCGACCAAGGCTGGTTTTGTTTTTCAGGCGCAGCATCCAGCATGCCGACATCATATAGATAGTTTGGTAGCCAACCAGAGACCCAAATTCGATAATCCCACGGCAGGCGATCACCACTGACGATACGCGCCATATAAAAGATAATATTAGTACAGTTACTCGTCAATGTGTTGTACCAAGCGGGTTTGGTATTGAGCTCATCCATTGCTGTTAGGTAAGATTCAAACAACGATCTCACCTCATGTTGCTGCAAATTGCTGATAGGAAACAGATAGACTTGCTCACCGCGCGCGTTGCTGCGCGTATAGATAATATCGCGCTCTTCGGCGGCAATCAGGCTCAGCTCATACCGTCTAAAAAATCCCGCCAGTGCCGAAAACGACTCGCCATTTTCTTTACGAATCTCAAATGAGAAGGCAAGTGGTCTATCGTCTTCAAAGCGAAAACTGACCAAAGTATGAGCAATCAGTGGCCCCATCCAATAAGAGTTGGTTACATCAACACCAGAGAGTTTAGATAAATCAATCGTGCGCGTCTCCCAATGCTCTGTGGCGTCCTCGTCTGTGCGCCAATCAAAATTACGGACATTGGTTAAGGTAATCAAATCAGGGTTGGTCGCATCGCGCTCATAAGCCACTTGCTGGTCGACCTCAGCCATCCAGTCGCGATCTTGCTGGGGTTCGATAGAAAAAAACCAGCCTAGACCTATGAGCCAAGTTGCTCCGTATAAGCCAATGAGGTATCTAATCGCTGTGTTTTTATGAATTGATTTTTTATTAGACAATGAGTCACTGAGAAGTATCTTTGTGACTGTATGCCAATAACGCATACTTAGCAGCGCAGCTAATATACCCACGATGATGAGTGTTGCAAGCCAAGTGAGTACAGAGCTTATCCCGTACTGATACCAAATCGCTAATAGCAACCATATTGCTGATAGCAATATTGTGATAGCGATCAAAAAAATAACAATACGATGTCGCCATGTCGGTCTTGGTGGTTTGTTATCTGCTGATCTGTTGTCCAAATCGCGACTGACAGAATGGCTATCTGCAAGCTGGCTGCGTGAACGCGATGATAATAAGCGGTAAAAAACGGAGCGTAGCGACATAAAGTTTGTTTTGATAAATAATGGCTTTGACCATAGCAAAGTTTATAACACACTGACAATACAATTTGAGTGAATTTGTCGTTGAATGTCGGTGAGGCTTGCGATAAAGTGAAGCTAAATTGTGCTGGTATGTCTGTTGTTTGCTACACAGATAATGATAAGCTCGCTGTTTTATTTGGCGCTTTTGTCCCCATCTAGGCTCTACTTATTTTATGAACGGTTATTCTAATTGCCATTAACTAAAGAGGTTAAATCACACCACCATGTCTGACGACACTCCCAGCCCGAGTAGTTGGTCGATGCGCGGCTTAAAACGCTGGCTATCGACCGCCCCCGAAACCCGTGATGAATTGATTCGTCTGGTACAAGACTCGCGCCAGTTTTTAGAGCCCGATACGGTCGATATGTTAGAAGGCGTGCTCGATCTGCCGGCGACACAAGTGCGCGAAATCATGACGCCAAGGCCGCAAGTGATTGGTCTGCACGAAAGCACCAGTCTCCCTGAAGTGATGGATATCATTCTTGATACGACGCACTCGCGCTATCCTGTGTTCGATAGCCAAGATGATGATGCGGTCATTGGTATCTTATTGGCAAAAGATTTGATTCCTATTCTGGTGCACATGGTACGCAACCAAGAAGACAAAATCGATAGCAAACGCCTCAAAGACTTGGTGCGCCAGCCATTATATATCAGTGAAACAGCTCGTTCAGATACTCTGCTGCGCTCATTGCAGCGCACGCAAGTGCATATGGCGATCGTCGTCGATGAGTTTGGCAACTTTGGTGGTGTCGTGACCATGGAAGACTTGTTAGAGGAGATCGTTGGTGACATCGTTGATGAGCATGATGACTTCGATGAAGACAGCGATATTAATAATATCGTCCCTGATCCTAAAAAGCCAAACACATGGCGTGTCCAAGCATCCACGGTGATTGAAGACTGTAATGAGGAGCTTGGCAGTCGTTTTGATGATACCGATGTCGATACGATGGGCGGTCTGGTCATGCAAGCGCTTGGCTTCGTTGGTGATTTAGAGGGTGAAAGCGTGGTGATAGATGATTGGCAAATCACCATCACTGATGTCGAAGGACGATTTATCCAAAATTTAGAAATCACTAAAACCAACCCTGATCAGCAGATACTGATAGGTAGCCATTAACCTTCTTATCATGACATGACGCAGCAACGGAGTATGAACTCAGTAATCAATCAAACTTATGAGTAAATTGAAAAACACGATGAACCATCGTGTTTTTTGCTTTCTGCCTTTTGTATTTTGGTATGAGACTTTCGCTACGCAAATTTACCCATTGATGGGTTTTGACTGGTATCATGGGTGGATTTTATTTATGGTCCTGCATAAAGCATTATGCAGTCAGTTTTTGCTTGGGTTTTGTCTCAGTGCTGAGCTGTAAAATTTTGAAAAATATGGTCTTGGATAACTGCTATGCGTCTGTCTACTGTTGATTTACAAAAACGCCTGAACCCTGAACAGCCAAAAGGCTTACATCTGGGACTGACGGTACTGATTGCTTTGCTGGCAGGGGCAGCTTTTATACTTGCGCTCGCGCCTTATGGTATTTGGCCCATCGCTTTGGTATCGCCTGCTATTTTGTATGCGTTGTTGATGCCGGAGATGACAGGTCGCCGCGCCTTTCTAATTGGTCAGGCATACGGTACGGGGCTTTGGTGTGTGGGTGCGTTTTGGCTGTACACATCTATTCATGTCTATGGTTCGACGCCCGTATGGCTTGCGCTGATTATGATTGCGCTGATGGGGCTTGGCATGGGGCTGTTCCATGGCTTTTTGGCGCTGATTTTTAATCGAGTGGTTGGCAAACAGCCATTATCTTTTGCTGCGCTTTGGGTACTCCAAGAGTGGATGAAAACGTGGCTATTCACAGGCTTTCCTTGGTTGTTTGTCGGTTACGCGTTTACGGAGCAGTATTGGTTGTCATCCTTGGCGCCTGTTGCAGGGGTGTTTGCGGTTTCTTTTGTGGCGGTATTATTGGGAGCCAGCTTCGTTGAGCTACTACGTCGCCGCGCAGGCTATATGATTCCGTCGATAGCTTTGCTGGTTGTTAGCTGCTCGCTATGGTTGATCAATCCGCAGTGGACCAAACCAAAAGGCACGCCTGATTTGTCAGTGTCTTTGATTCAAGGCAATATCCCGCAAGATCTAAAATGGCTTACTGAGTATCAAATAGAAACCCTAAAAATCTACGCAACGTTGACTCGCGATGAGTGGGGGCGTGACATTGTGTTGTGGCCTGAGTCATCGATTCCGATGTTTCAGACAGAGGCGGTCGGTTTTATCAATGAAATGGTCAAAATGGCCAAAGAGACGGACACGGCATGGGTGACGGGCATCCCTTATAAGGACGAAGCTGCGTTTGATGCCAGTAAAGATAAATATGCGCCGTTTTATAATAGTGTGGTAGCGCTAGGGGCTCAGGCAGATGGCTTGTATAAAAAACAGCGTCTGGTACCCTTTGGTGAATATATTCCGTTTGAAGGTGTGCTTGATATCCTGCCAAATCTGGCAGGTAGCCAAGACATCATGAGTTATAGCCGCGGTAGTGACCAACAGTCACCGCTACGAGTGCGCGGTCATAATTTGGGCGCTGCTATCTGCTATGAAGTGGCGTATCCAGATACCACGCGCAAAAACGCGATTGGCACAGACTTTTTATTGACCATCTCAAACGATGCGTGGTTCGGTACGTCGGCAGGCCCGCTACAGCATCTACAGATGGTACAGATGCGCGCGCTCGAAAATGGTCGCTGGTTTATGCGTGCGACCAACACGGGGGTGACAGCTATCATCGACCATAAAGGTCGCATCGTAGCGCGTGCTCCGCAGTTTGAGCGCACCGTACTACGCGGTAATATACAGGCGCGCGTTGGTAATACGCCGTTTATGCGTTTTGGCCAATATCCTATTTTGTTTATTATAGCGCTACTGCTGATACTGAGTTACTTGGGTAAGCGTCCTAAGAAGTTAGTACGTTTGGGTAAATAACTGTCATCAACGCTAAAAGCGAATAGTAAAATTGATGATAATAAACCCTTTAAATACTTAAGGGTTTTCACAAATCAGTATAAATTGCGATATAATAGGTCAATATTTCAAATATTTTGTGCAAGGTGGATAAGGTATGTCAGAAGGTATCGTCAATAACAATCCAAAAAAAGAGCTGTTATACACTCTAGGCGGCATTGCCTTATTCTTAGGCATTGTCTTACTTATTGGTATTTCTGCGTTTTTGCGTCCAGCAGGCGAGCACATCACGGCGACGCCAACGGAAGCATCAGAAGCGGCTGATGAGGCAGAAGCCATTGCTACCGAAGACGCTGCTGCCCCAGCTGAAGCAAATGCTGAAACAGCACCAGTAGATGCAGCAGCACCTGATACGGCTGCAGATGCAACCGTCACCCCAGCGACAGATGCAGATAGTGCAGTCGTCACTGCAGAAGCAGGTACAGCGACCGCTTCTGGTACAGTAAGCCAAGCGGCAGTTGCCGATGCTGATTTAACTGCTGAGCAAGCGGATGGTGATTTAGATGCTGGGGATGCTGGCACCGCCGCTGATGACACAGCAGTAGCGCAGTAATTTTTGACATTGCAATTGATAGTTTATATAGCAAAAAACGACTCTTAAATGAGTGGTTATCAAAGTCTCTACTAACAGTAATATCAATACGATAGGACTGCATTGAAGACCACAAAAAAGCTCGTTCTCAGTAATTGAGAGCGAGCTTTTTTGTGGGTGTTTGTGTAAGTTTTAGCCAACTTTTTCTTTACTTGGGTATAACCAAGTGAAACAATGTTCCGCCTATATGACCGCTTATCGGAATAATTAGGTATTTGGTCATTACCAAAATAACCTTTAAAGGAATAAAGTTGTGAGTACACAATCAAAATCAGAAGCTAGTGCGGCTGAGCTGCAAGCACTAGACAATGGCTTTATGGGTCATCCTGCGCCATTACGCTCGTTGTTTTTTACTGAGATGTGGGAACGTTTCTCTTACTATAGTATCCGTCCGCTACTCGTGCTATTTATGGTAGCAACAGTGAGTAGTGGTGGTTTTGGGTTTGATGAAGTCACGGCGTCTGCTATCTATGGTATTTTTGCTGGTTCATTATATTTAGCAGCCGTACCGGGCGGTTGGCTAGCAGATAACTGGCTGGGTCAAGAGCGTGCCCTGTGGTGGGGTAGTATTGTGATTGCCCTTGGTCACTTATGTATTGCGCTTTCTGCCATGTTTGGTATGACGCTGTTTTTCGTCGGTTTGATCTGTATCGTTTTGGGGTCAGGGCTATTTAAGACCTGTATCTCAGTGATGGTAGGGGCTTTGTATCCTAAAGGTGACGCTCGCCGTGATGGCGGTTTTACCTTATTTTATATGGGTATCAATATTGGCGCACTCTTGGCGGCGCTCATCGTTGGCGTATTCAAAGAAAAAGGCATGTGGCACGTCGGTTTTGGCGTTGGTGGTTTAGGGATGCTCGTATCCTTGCTTACCTACCGCTTTATCGCCCGCAAGAACTTGACGCGTTATGCGCAGGCCAAAGGTATCGATGCTGAATGGGAGCAATCCAATGATCGCTACAAAAACATTGGCCGTTGGGTAGGTGGTTTTGTGGCATTGTTGGTCGCTGCGGTGCTGTTAATCTCTACGGGTATGGTGTCATTCAATCCTGAGATGGTGGCGGAGTATATGACCTATATCATTGCAGCCGTCGTCATCCTTTACTTTGCCATTATGTTTATTTCACCGCGGTTGGATAAGACGGACAAACTGCGCTTGCTGATCTGCTTTATTTTAATCATTGGCTCGACGCTATTTTGGTCAAGTTTTGAGCAGCAGCCTACCTCTTTTAACTTATTTGCCGATCGTTATACGGATCTAAATGTTATGGGGTTTGAAATACCAAGCATTTGGTTTCAGTCGCTGAACCCACTATTTATCTTAATATTGGCACCGATCGTAAGTATCATTTGGGTCAAGCTGGGTAACCGAGGTCTTGAGCCGAGCAGCATGGCGAAATTTGCACTCGGTATGCTACTTGCCGCTGCTGGTTTTGCCTTGATGATTTTTGCCTCAAAAAGCATCTTAGCGCCTGGTGCTGGTTTAGCGTCGCCCTTATGGCTGGTAGGAAGTCTGCTGTTATTGACCCTTGGTGAGCTTGCGCTTAGCCCGGTAGGTCTGTCATCAATGACCAAGCTTGCACCAAAAGGCATGCAAGGTCAGATGATGGGGTTGTTCTTTGCTTCTATTGCGATGGGTAACTTGGTTGCGGCATTCTTTGGTGGTCATGTTTCAGCAGACAAAATCGAAGGTTTGCCGACTTTATTTACCACCATGACGATCTTCTTGGTAGTCTCTGCCGTGATACTGTTGGTATTGGCCAAACCTATCAATAATATGCTGCAAAAAAGCGAGCACGCTGACGAGGTAAGCCAATAAAGACAGATAACTGGTGTATGCAAATCCTCTATCATGCCCTTAGAATCAGTCCATAACTCATGATAAGACGTGTTACCATAACTGGCAGCACGTTTTATTATTTCAATCAGTGAGATATTTTTTAGGCTATTGAAAGCCTACATTCTGCCCAAACATCTAGTTATGTTCTACTGCAATACTATCAAGCAGCATCTAATAAGACGACTATTCATAGTTGCTACTCACCTCTCGATTTCTAAATAATTTATCTAAAATAAATAAGGACACATTCAATGAATAAACAAATCATCCAAGCGCGTATCGATACGCTACGCAAAACACTAGTGGCTCAAGATCTCACGGCGATTATCGTGCCCTCTGCCGATCCACATCTGTCTGAGTATTTGCCAGAGTATTGGCAAACCCGTCAGTGGCTATCAGGATTTACGGGTTCAGTAGGGACGCTTGTCGTGACTGCTGATTTTGCTGGTCTATGGACGGATAGCCGTTATTGGGTACATGCCGCTGAGCAGCTAGAGGGTACGGGTATCACGTTGGAGAAGCTGGCACCTGGTCAACCAAATCATATCGACTGGCTGGCCGATCATTTGCAAGAAGGAGATAGCGTGGCAGTTGATGGTAATGTGCTCTCTATCGCTGAGCAAGATCGACTATTGAGTGCATTTGATGCCAATGATATTACCTTGATCACTGAACGTGATGTATTGACGAGCGTTTGGACAGATCGTCCAGCACTGCCAAATGCTAAGTTGTATGCACATGATGAGCAGTTTCTTGCGCAGTCTGCGACTGCAAAACTTGCGGCAGTACGCGCAGGCATGGCAAAAGTAGGTGCGACCCATCATTTACTTTCAAGCTTAGACGATATCGCTTGGCTGACGAACTTGCGCGGCGCTGACGTTGATTATAACCCAGTGTTCTTAGCACATATGCTGATTGATACAGACAGCGCAACGTTATTTGTTGATACCGATAAAGTGAGCGAAGATATTGTACAAAGTCTAAAAGATAGCGGTATCACATTGGCTGATTACTCTGCTGTACAGGATGCATTAAGCTCATTAACACCAGAAGATTTATTACTGTTAGACCCAAATAAAGTTGCCGTTGGGACACTCTCCAAAATGGCAGACGATATTGGCTTTGTTGAGCAAATGGCACCGAGTACACTGCTCAAATCTGTCAAGTCTGACTCAGATATCGATCATGTGCGTGAGGCAATGCGTCAAGACGGTGCGGCTTTAGCTGAATTCTTTTCTGAGTTTGAGCAGCGTCTAGCAGCAGGCGAGCGCCTGAGTGAGCTGGATGTGGATAGTATGCTGATAGAGGTACGTAGCCGTCAGCCGCATTATGTATCGCCAAGCTTTCCAACTATCGCGGGTTTCAATGAAAATGGGGCATTACCGCATTACCGCGCAACGCCAGAGCAGTTTAGCTATCTTGATGTGGCTGAGGGTGAAGGTGGTTTACTACTCATTGACTCAGGTGCTCAGTACCAAAACGGTACGACAGATATCACTCGCGTGGTCGGTATTGGCCAAGTTACCGCTGAGCACAAACGTGACTTTACGACCGTACTCAAAGCCCATATTGCGCTCGCTCGTGCTCACTTCCCTGATGGTATTGCCTCCCCATTGATTGATGCGATTTGCCGCGCACCATTGTGGCAAGCTCAGATGGACTATGGTCATGGTACTGGTCACGGTGTTGGTTATTTCTTAAACGTGCATGAAGGCCCGCAAGTCATTGCTTATAGCGCCAGCACACCAAAAGAGCGTGCGATGAAAGTCGGTATGATTTCAAGTAATGAGCCAGGTTTGTATCGCGAGGGCAAATGGGGTATCCGTATCGAAAACTTGGTTGTGAATACACCAGTTCCTAGCCCTACTGAGACAGAATTTGGTCAATTCTTACACTTCGAAACCATCACTTATTGCCCAATCGACACGCGTCTGATCGAGCCATCATTACTGGATCAAACCGAGATCGATTGGCTCAATGACTACCATAGCCAAGTGTATGCTGAGCTGAATGATCGAGTGGAAGGCGCTGCCCTTGAGTGGTTGACTGAACGTACCAAAGCCATCTAGTACCTAGCTCAAGTAATATAATGAGTGGTGTCAAATTCGCTTAGTCTACTGGATCTAGTACCTACGCTTGTTTGCCTTGTTACTTACGTTTTTGAAAGTGGTATAAAACAAGGTCAATAATTTTCAAGCAAACATTAAAAAGCCCCGTAAATAATTTACGGGGCTTTTTAATGTTTGTGCTGCAAGGTTTTTTAGAAAATAGAAATTATTGCCGTTAATGAATGTTTTTTGCAGAGGCATTTTCAGTGGTAGCTGACGTATTTTGCTCGCTGAAATGCTGAGTCATCTCGGCACGTAGCCAAGATTTTAGGTTTTCAGACATCAGCATCATTTGCTCACTCAAGTAGTCGTCGATTTGGTTTTCAAGCTCACGAATCAGTGTCCGATCCGTCGCATCCAGCTCACTGTCTTCTAGTACCAAGTTGATCGTGGTATTGGCATTGTCTGGTATATTCTTGATGGGTTTATCACTCAGGGTAGCATCCTGTTTGCTAATCGTCTGACTGTCAGTGCTGTTGTTATTCTCACCACTTGCTGCGCCCGTGCTGACTTTCTCAGTTTTTAGATGATCCACCGCATCGTCTACAGCCTCTTGTTCGGTTAGATTGTCTTTTTTATTATGGGTTTTATTTGCAGCCAGCTCCTCATTTTTTTCTTGTTCTTTTTGAGCTGCTTCTGCTTTGCGCGCCGTCTCTTCGGCCTCTTTCTTCTGGGCTTCTTCCAACTGCTGCTTTTCAGCCGCCGCGCGTTCTTGTTCTTGTTTGTCTATGATTGCCTTAGCGATGGCTTGCTCGGCATTATAGTTGTCATACAGCTCATCCACATACGCATCCAAATCATGTGTATCGAACTCAAAGCTCTCAAATACAGTCTCTGCTTGTAGTAGGGTGGTGATGTCTTTTAGCTCTTGGGTAATGGCTGCGCGTACGGTCTCAGGTGCACACGTCCAGCGCTGATAAAACTGATGGGAAAATGAGTAGCTTGACATGGTATCTTCCATAAATGTTCCAAAAATTACCCCTTATCATACGCAAGTACGATAAGGGGCTGCAAGTGGACAAACGTAGCCAAACTGACACCAACGTTACAACATGGCAAAGTAGCGAAGCGACAAAGTGAGCATACGATAAAGCGGTATCGTATCGCACGATAGGCTTTTGGCTATGAGTTATTGATTGACAGGCCAGCGTGCAAATATCAAGGATCCATTGGTACCGCCAAAGCCGAAGCTGTTGGATACAGCATATTGCAGGTTATCGACCTTACGTGATTGGTTGGCCACATAGTCGAGATTGCAGTTGTCCTCAACCTCTTCTAGGTTAATCGTCGGTGGTACGTGCTGATGCTGTAGGGCAAGCACCGTAAATATGGCTTCTACGCCGCCCGCTGCACCAAGTAGGTGTCCTGTCATAGATTTGGTTGAGCTCACCAAAATGCTGTCTTTCACTGGCGAAAATACTGTTTCGATAGCAATTGATTCAGCGACATCACCTGCAGGGGTACTGGTACCGTGCGCATTGACGTAACCGACGCTTGCGGGTTCAATCCCAGCATCATTGAGGGCATTGTGCATGGCTTTTGCAGCGCCGCTACCATCTTCTGGTGGTGCGGTAATATGACTTGCGTCATCGCTCATGCCAAACCCGACCAGCTCTGCCAGTATGGTGGCACCGCGCGCTTTGGCGTGAGCAAGACTTTCTAAGACGACCATGCCAGCACCGTCACCCAGTACAAAACCGTCACGGCCTTTATCAAACGGACGTGATGCTTTGGTTGGCTCGTCGTTACGTGTGGAGAGGGCATGCATGGCACTAAAACCCGCTATACCAAGTGGGCTTGAGCCTTTTTCACTACCGCCAGCCAACATGACATCGGCATCACCGTAGGCGATCAAACGCGCTGCCAAACCCATGGCATGAGTCGCAGTGGTACAAGCCGTTGAGGTCGCAAGATTTGGACCTTTTAAGTTGTGTTTAATCGCGACCAATCCCGCTGCCATATTGACAATAGAGCCTGGAATGATAAAGGGTGAGACTTTGGCTGCGCCTTTTTCACGTAGGGTATCTCGGCTGTTTTCGATGGTTTGGATACCACCAATACCTGAACCCAAGATAATACCAAAGCGATCTTGGTCAACCCCTTGTACGGGTGCATCAGCGGCACTGACTTCATCGATAAACCCAGCATTCTTCAATGCCATAGAAGACGCTGCAATCCCATAATGTATAAACTCATCATAGCGGCGCGCATCTTTGGCGCTCATGTACTGCTTGGCATCGAAGTCTTTGATCACACCTGCGATTTGTGCGCGGTAGCCAGTCGCATCAAAATGGGTGATCGGTGAGATACCGCTGTCGCCATTGAGCAATTTGGTCCATGAGCTATCCACGTCTAGACCAAGCGGCGTAATGGCACCCATACCAGTCACCACCACACGCATATCATCAGAGCGCTCATAATGAGGCGGTTTTTGACGCGATTTGTATACAGGAGCTGCGGTCATATTATTTGTGTCATCATTGGTGGCTTGGTCGATAGGTGAAGTGCTGTGTTGGCTCATGCGATATGTCCTATACTTACGGGTCCTAAGAGGATGGCGTTTTTAAAGTTATTATAAAACACATTGGTGCACGTATGTAAACTAAAATCTAACTGGTCAGGCAAAGCAAACTTGCCCCAATACCACGCCTTTATTGGCACCAGTTACAGCGGGTAGATTACCAGTTTCACCCATCAATGTTTGTCTGGCTAACCATGCAAAAGCGACTGCCTCTACCCATGTTGGTGCCAGCCCTAAATGATCTGTGGTCATCACTGTAGAGTGGGGTAGATGGGCTTGCAGACGCGTCATCAGATAATCGTTCAAAGCACCGCCACCGCAGACAGACACCGAGCTATTTTTATCAGTAGTTATAAAATTATTGATCTGCGCGCTTGCACTGATGGCAGTTAGCTCAGTCAAAGTGGCTTGTACATCTGCAGATGAGTAGCGGGTATAGACAGAAGCCTGATCGAATGTTTGTAGCTCATCTTGTAGCCAAGCTAAGTTGAAAACTTCGCGCCCCGTGCTTTTTGGATGAGGCTGAGTAAAGAACGGATGTGCCAACAGCTGCTCGAGTAGTGGCTCGATAATTTTCCCAGACTGCGCCCAAGCACCGCTCGCATCATAGCTATTATCATTATGCAATGCTGTCCACGCATCCAATAGTAAGTTTGCAGGTCCCGTATCGTAGCCAACAACCTGATCTTTTCCATCAGCAGGCAAGACGGTTATATTAGCAATACCACCCAAATTTAATATCACGCGTGTATTATCGGATGTGCCAAACAGTGCTTGGTGGAAGGCAGGTACCAAAGGCGCACCTTGACCACCAACTGCCATGTCACGGCGGCGAAAATCACTGACAACGCTAATACCAGTACGCTCAGCGATGATATTGGCATCGACCAATTGCAAGCTAAAACCCATCTGCGGACGATGGCGTACCGTTTGCCCATGACAGCCAATCGCCAGTACTGATTCAGCATCGATATCTGCTTGCTGTAATAAGGTATTGACTACTTCGCTGGCAAATTCCGCATATTCGCGGCTTGCCCAACCAAACCAGTCAAGCTCGCTAGTTGGCTCATCGGCCTCTGGTACGAGTTGATTCACACCATTGGGCTGACATAATGCCAGTAGGACCTCACGCAATCGTGGTGGAAAATCTTGACTATACGTCGCCAGCAGCTGCATTGGTGGTTGGCTGCTGCCTTCATCACTGATGCTTTCTTTGTTGGTAGTTTCTTTATCGCCCATGTCATGATTAAACTGACAAATAACCGCATCCATCCCGTCCAAACTGGTGCCTGACATCATGCCGATATATAAACCATCATCGAAGCTTTCAAACACCGTTTGCTCAAGCGCGTCGGTCAGTGTGGCATAGTTCGAATTATCATCGGTCAAATCATCAATATCGTCTGAGCCATTACCCAAACCATTATTCATAAGTAAGTCGGCGATAGCATTGTGTTCAGTGTCAGCAATGGATGCGGGGTTGGTCATGGCAATTTACCTTAAAAAACGCTAGTATATCCGTCAAATTCTAGCATTTTTTCTAACCCTTTGAGCTTCTAAACGTCATAAGGGGTTGCGCCAGTAACCAATATTCCTAAAAATCCCAATTCAAGCGATATATAGAGAGCATCATGACCGATCAAACCTACACCCTAGAAGAACAACTGGCCCTAATTCAGCGCGGTACGCAAGAGATATTATCTGAAGACGACTTAGTGGCTAAGCTAAAGCTCAACCGTCCGCTACGTATCAAGGCAGGCTTTGATCCTACCGCGCCTGATTTGCATTTAGGTCATACGGTACTGATCAATAAACTCAAGCATTTTCAAGATTTGGGTCATGAGATTTATTTTCTAATCGGTGACTACACCGCTAAAATTGGTGACCCTTCTGGTAAAAATAGCACGCGTCCGCCATTGACTGATGAGCAAATCAAAGCCAATGCTACGACCTACGCTGAGCAAGTATTCAAAATCTTGGACAAAGAAAAAACCCGCGTGGTCTTCAACTCTGAGTGGTTCAGTGACATGAGCGCCGCTGATATGATTCAGCTTGCGAGCCAGCAGACGGTCTCGCGTATGCTTGAGCGCGATGACTTCTCGAAACGTTACGCATCGCAAACACCTATCTCAATTCATGAGTTTCTCTACCCATTGGTACAAGGCTATGATTCTATCGCCCTAAAAGCGGATGTTGAGCTAGGTGGTACAGATCAGACCTTTAACTTATTGATGGGTCGTACGTTGCAAGGCCGTTATGGTCAAGAGCCGCAAGTGTGTATTACGGTGCCGATCTTAGAAGGTTTGGACGGTGTCAATAAAATGTCTAAGTCGCTCGGCAACTATGTTGCTATCTATGATGCACCAGGCACCATGTACCAAAAAATTCTGTCGATGCCAGATACCTTAATCCAACGCTATTTTGAGTTTTTGAGCTTTAAGCCAATGGACGAAATCGAAGGCTTGATGGCGGAAATGGAAGCTGGTCGTAATCCACAAGAAATCAAACGTATCCTAGCCGAAGAATTGATTGAGCGTTTCCATGATGCGGATGCCGCTGCCAACGCGCATAAATCAGCGGGCAATGTCCTAGCAGATGGTGAGTTGCCCGTTGATTTGCCAGAAGTGACATTGACGCTTGAAGAGGGTCAAGAGGCCTTGTTTATCACACAGATATTAAACCAAGCAGGTTTAGCAAAAAATAGTGCAGCGGCAAAAGACATGATCAAGCGTAATGCAGTCAAAGTCGATGGTGAGGTGGTCAATGCTGGCTTTAGCTTAACCTCAGGTCAAACAGTTGTGATTCAAGCTGGCAAGAAAGCCTATGCGAAAGTGACGATTGGTTAGATAACCTATAAGAATGACTAAAGGTGGGGTCGACAGTAATTGTCGACCTTTTTTATGAAGTGATAATTAGCAGCCATTTTTAATAGTAGGAGTTTGCTATGACTAAAACCATTCCCCAAGGCATTTACCGCCATTACAAAGGCAGCCTCTATCAAGTGCTGCATACCGCAAAGCACTCAGAAACCGAAGAGTCGCTCGTGGTATATCGTTGTCTTTATGGTGAATATGGCGTGTGGGTACGCCCGCTTGCGATGTTTACTGAAACCGTCACCGTTGAGGGTAAAGAGCTCCTGCGGTTTGAATTAATCAAAGCGTTGGTTGACTAAGTTAAAAAAACATACTTACGATATAACGCCAATCTCAACTTATCGTAGGCCTTTGATTTTTATAGAATTTAAAATTCTAATTGTTTTAACTGAAATTTTAAAAACTAAGTAAACCAATACCTTAGAAAAATAAGTTGAGAGTGGGGTGATATAGAAAGTTTTTACATAGTAAAAACATCACCTACTAATGTTGATTTTCTTACTTTTAATACCATATATGAATTACACTTTAATTCAGGACGAATTTATTATGGCTCATAAGGTATTCATAAGTTACGATCACTCAGAAGATGCGCATTATAAGTATTTACTACAGGCCTGGAGCAATCATCCACGTTTTGTATTTGAATTTGATAATCGTAGCGTTCAAACAGCAATCAATAGTGAGGACGCAAGTAGAGTTAAAGCAGGTATAAGTAGTAAAATGAAAGATGCTACTCATCTATTCGTTATTGTGGGTAAGTTGTCTCATGAAAGCGACTGGATGAATTGGGAGATTGCTAGGGCAAAAGAGTTAGGACTAAAAATTGCCGCTGTAAAGATAGAAAAATCTAATATTTCTCCTACTGGACTATTGAATATAAAAACGTCATGGGCTACCAGCTTTACACAAGCTAGAGTGATAGAAGCACTAGATAATGCGGTGGTAGGTTATGAGTAATTCAGCTGATAAACTAGAGGAAGCTCAAAAGATATGTTTTGTCGTTATGGGCTTTGGAGAAAAGGTTGACTATGCTTCAGGAAGAACATTGGACTTAGATGCTACGTTTGACGCCATTATAAAGCCAGCTTGTGAAGAATTAAATTACAAATGTATTAGGGCAGATGAAATACATCATTCAGGAGTGATTGACTTGAAAATGTATAAGATGTTGTTGGAAGCAGATTTGGTGATTGCTGACATCTCAACATCAAATCCAAATGCCATTTATGAAGTAGGTATAAGACATGCTCTGAAAAGAAAAGCCACTATTTTAATGAAAGAAGATAAATGTAAGTTTTATTTTGATCTAGATCATATTTCAACCATTACTTATGAACACCTTGAAAAAGATATAGGGAATCGTGAGGCTATAAGAGTTAAACAACAGCTCAAAGATAAAATAAACAGTATAGATTACGATGATGAAGAGCCTGATAGCCCAGTTTACACTTTTTTGCCTAATCTAAAATCTCCAATAGTCAGCGATGCTGAAATGAGCGAACTGATTGAAGAGATGGAAGAAGATGACGATCTATACTTTGAATTAAAAGAACGCCTCTCTGCAAGTGTAAAAGATAGTGAGCATTCAGAAGCGGTAAATATCATAGAGGAATTATTAAAAATTCGCCCTGATGATGATTATTTATTACAACAGTTGGCTTTGCATACGTATAAATCAAAAAAACCAGACAAGAAGACAGCGCTCATATCTGGCTCAAATATAATTCGTAAACTAGACCCTGAGAATTCTAATAATCCTGAAACGACTGGTATAGCTGGAGCTATTTTTAAAAGGTTGTTTGACGAGTCTGAAAGCCACGATGATATAGATAGGGCTATTCGCTACTATCGACGCGGTTTTATCCTCAAAAAAGATTATTACAACGGTGAGAACTTAGCAAATTGTTATAAAATTAAGTCTAATGCATTAGATTCAGAAGAAGATAAGATATTCTTTAAGCGACTTGCTCAAGAAACATCAAAAGAAGTGATGAGTAGAGTTAAAGAAGTACTTGATTCAGAAAACTTTAATGAAAGAAAAGATAAGCGTTGGGTTTACGCTACTGCAGCAAGTATTTATGATTACCTTGGCGAGGAATTTGAATTTAAGCGTTTTGAAACTTTATTCCTTGAAGAAGAGCCTGCTCAGTGGGAAAAAGACACCTTTTATGAAAATCTAAAACATTAAAAACTTGATTGTACTTTCTTATATTTTAACCGATTGAGTAAAAAACGACCCGTCGAGGTCGTTTTTTTTGTTCTATATATGGCGAGTCAATTAGCTGTTCAAAAATGCAATCAACGTTTTATTGAACTCTTCACTATGGGTCACATTGATACCATGTGGACCGCCTTCAATGACATGTAATCTACTGTCTGCAATCATATCGTGAGAGCGTTCACCACTGGCTTCGATTGGTACGATTTGATCCGCATCACCATGTATGACCAATGTCGGTACATCAAACGCTTTTAAATCATCGCGAAAATCGGTATAGCTAAAGGATTTAACGCAATCGAGTGTCGCCTTAGCAGAAGCAAATGCGGCAATATCACGGTTGTATAAGCGCATGGGCTTGCTGACTAACAACTTACCATCTTTTGGGGTAAAGAAGTTCTTAGTAAAATCATTTAAAAAGGCAATACGATCATCACTGACCCCATCCAAGAATCCTTGAATATCTGACTCTTCGAGACCGCCATCAGGGTTATCATCTGTCTTAAACAGGTACGGTGGGACAGCAGAGGCCAGTACCGCTTTGCTCACACGCTCGGAGCCATATTTACCCAGATAGCGAGCCACTTCACCGCCGCCCATGGAGAATCCAACGATGGTGGCATCTTGCAAATCGAGCGCCTCCATAAGACCTTTTAAGTCTTGGGCTAGGGTATCGTAGTCGTAGCCGTTCCATGGTTTGGATGACTGACCAAAGCCGCGTCTGTCATAAGTAATGACTTGATAGCCAGCTTCGACCAATGCAGGCAGCTGTGCTTCCCAAGCGCGACCACTGAGTGGCCAACCATGGATGAGGATGACAGGTTTGCCAGTACCTTGGGTTTCGTAGTAGAGTTCGACCGGTTGATCGTCTTGAGTTGCAACAGTAGCGTAGGGCATGATCTGATCCTTTTGGTATTATTGTATTCATATGCTTTTGGAGTGATGCTTAACAGTAAATGCTATTCATAGTCACTATTTTTCGTAATCACTATTTAAAGCTAGTGATCTAGAAGTGGTCATTCACTGATACTGGCATCAGCTTTTAAGTATAGAATTAGTCCAAAACAATTGCTATGACAGGTTGTAAAGTTATAGTAGGGATTGTAAAGCGGTTGTGTAAAATCCTAGCTAATATTGTAGAAATTCTTTTAATAATTTATAAAATTGCAATGGCTGATCTATTGGCACGGCATGTCCTGAGCGCGGCAGGATAACGTCACGAGCATTGGGTAGCATGCGTGTTATTTTCTGCTGCCACTTAGCGTCATAGAGCTGTGAGCGACCTCCGATTAAGTTCACGACTGGGATGGTGACGTTTTCTATAACTGCCCGAAAATCATAAGGTATGGCGAGATACGCCTGCAGGCAGCGCATTTTGTGTTGCCATGTTTGGTGATTATAAAATGCCAGCTTATGATCGTTTTGATGAGTAAGTGCTTGTACGACAGCTTTTGAACGTGGACGGCTGACAGACAGTAAAGAAAACAATCTTTCGACATCGGTCACGCGGCGTTTGAGAGAAAACGGCAAGTGCGTAAAGTCTTCAACTTGCGCATACGGTAGTGTCCTATCGACAATTTCTTGAAACACGGCAAACATCTCTTTTTGCCGATCACCAAACAATCCACCTTGCCAATCTGGTTGGTTGTGAATCACAGGGCTTTGATCGATGTTCAAATAGCGGCTGATACGGGATGTGCCAAAGTGGGTAAAGTAAGACCACATCACCAATGCCCCCATCGAAATCCCAGCAACGGGTAACGACTCTACGTTACGGTTTATGCAAACATGATCGATGATGGCATCAATATCTTCAGCGTACTGATTGACAAAATCAAACGGCGTCACCTCGATATTTTTTGCGGCACCAAATCCCCGAAAATGTGGCAAGTAAAATTCATATTTGCCAATCAGTGGCAGTATAAAAGGTAAAAATTCACGTGCATCCATGCCGTAGGCATGCAGCATCAGCACAGGCGCGCCTTGTCCGATAACAGAGATAGGTAGTCGCGTGCCATCAGTCATCGTAATATGAGTAGTTTGCACTTGATACTGGTCGGGTATTGGCAGTGTGAGTAATTTTTTTATCATGAGTTCTATTCTGTGCGCTCGCATAGTAGCCATAATTGAGGTTGCTGACTTCAACAGACCCGATATACTTGCAGTAAGACTGTTATAGTAAAATCAGCTCATTGACCATAGCATAAAAGTGAGCTTGCAATACCGAATAATCATCAGCGCTAATTTATCAATCATAATAAATAAAAATAACAACCTGACTCTTAAAAGGAGGCCTAAGTATGAGTAGAGCGACTTTAGCGTCGTTAGATATGAGCCTTTATCCGCTAGTATGGGAGCAGCAGACTTTTATAGATTCGCAGCAATTCTTGATAGCGATACTGACCCAGAGCGCTGAGATAAAACCAGAAGACTTCACCAAGCTGCTGCTAAACAACCCTGTCTATCAAGAGTGGATTAACGCAACTGTCTTTGGGCGCTATATTCAGCGCAGTTTTGCCGCCTTCTATCAGCAGACGGAAGACAGCTTCAACATGGATATGCCTGCGCTATTTCGTAACGAGCTGACGCGCCATGCGCAATATATGCCATTAGGTCAGGTATTATTTTTTGCAGGAGAGATGTCCAAAGTGGTACGACAAACAAAGCTACTCACCACCACCGTAAATCCAGCCACGGCAATCATTAACGCACAAAAAATGACAACCCATCAGGTTTCTCATTCAAAGGTAATCGTTAATCAAATCACCATCGTCAGTAAGCAAGTATTAGGGTTTCCCATACGTCATAATAAACGCACTAGCGAGCGCCTGCGTAATGAAGTATTGATTATGGACTTTCAGGACTTACGCTTGGTAAATGAGGTAACAATTGAGGACATAAAAAAAAGCAATATAGAGTCATCTATATTGCTTCGGTCTTACGAGTTACGTTGATTATCGAATAGATGCGCTTTTAACGGTCTTTTTTAGCCACCGTTAGACCGTTATAGGTTTGCGCGACTGGCATCACTTCCAAACGATTGACATTGATATGCGCAGGCGACTCAATCAACCACAGTAATATATCGCCGATATCTTCACCTGTCATGGTCTTAAAGCCATCGTAGACTTTAGCTGCTTTATCGTCATCACCATGGTAGCGCACGTTTGAAAACTCAGTACCCGCGACTACGCCCGGTTCGATATTGGTCACACGCACCTGCGTACCGACAAGGTCAGCACGTAAATTTAAGCTGAACTGTTTGACAAACGCTTTAGTTGCGCCGTACACATTGCCACCAAAGTATGGCCAGCTACCAGCAATCGAGCCGACATTGATGATATATCCGCTATCACGCTCGACCATGACTGGCAAGACTGCATGAGTCAATGACATTAGACCTTTAACATTGGTATCAGTCATGCGCATCCAATCATCGAGATTGGCTTTGTGGGCAGGCTCTGTACCCAGCGCCAATCCTGCATTATTAACCAAGACATCAATCTGTTTAAAGTCATCAGGCAAGTCAGCAATGATTTGCGGAATAGAATCCGTATCACTCACATCCATCACCACAGGTAAAAAGTTCTCACCTAAAATCTCTGCTAAAGCATTCAGCTTATCGATACGTCTAGCGCAACCAATCACGCGATGACCATTAGCCACCAAACGCTCTGCCAACGCTTTACCAAAACCCGCGCTCGCTCCTGTAATCAATACGTTCATGATCTATCCTTATTATTGATGTTGTCTGCTGTTGCCATAATTTTGATGACGGCTTTATTTACCCCAATGAGATTTATCTATTAGATAACTGCTTACCAAAGATTTTATCACCCGCATCGCCTAGACCTGGGATGATGTAACCTTGCTCATCCAAATGGCTGTCTAACGCAGCGGTATAGATAGTCACGTCAGGATGTGCTTCGTTTACCAAGCGGACGCCTTCAGGTGCAGCTACCAATACCAATGCTTTGATATTAGTACAGCCATTTTTCTTTAGCATCTCGATGGTCGCAACCATTGAGCCACCCGTAGCTAGCATTGGATCAATGATTAGCGCAGGACGCTTGTCCATGTGACTGACAAATTTTTCAAAGAATGGTACTGGCTGCAACGTTTCTTCATCACGTTGTAGACCGACCACAGAAATCTTAGCAGTAGGAATTAGATCGAGCACCCCATCAAGCATGCCAATACCTGCACGTAAAATCGGCACGATAGTCGCAGTCTTACCAATGATTTGCTCACCCGTGATTTCGCCGCACCAGCCTTGCATTGGGAAGGTCTCAATTTCAAAATCACGGCTTGCTTCATAAGCCATCAAGCGTGCAAGCTCTTTGGTCAATGTACGAAATTTATAAGTACTACAGTCTTTTTCGCGCATGAGGCTGAGTTTATGACGGACCAATGGATGATCAATGACCGTAATGTTTAAATCGTTGTTTAAATCACTCATAAGTATTCTCTTGGTTTTTTGTCTGATGCGTGCGCAGTCATTGCGGTTGCTATTAATATAAAAAGATACAAACACTTACCCCACTTTAACTCTGTTTGGTCTCATTGATAGTAAAATAAAAACCTCAATGACCATGCAAATCAAATAAACGTGCTACTTGTATAAGAGTGTAATGTCACCAAAAGTGATCAGTTAGACACTCACAATTGGCAGCCAAGCCTAAACCGCTCAGGCTAAGCGACTATATATTGTCGCACTATTTGAATCGACTAAGTTTGACTGTATGAAATTATCATAAGTGCAGTAGTGTCTAGGCTTGCTATGATACCAAAAAAACCGCTTTTCTGATGAAGAATATCATGACTATAAAACCATCAAACACCCAAGAATACGCTAATAACAAGGCTAATAACGAGATAGTAGCAACCGAGAGCTCATCAGGAGAAATTGAAAATCATCCTTTTGCGCCTGTTTTACCACCAAATGCCACGGTCATGATGATGGGTACGTTTCCGCCGACTAGCGATAAATGGGCAATGAGCTTTCATTATCCCAATTTTTATAATGATATGTGGCGTATCTATGGCCGAGTGTTTTTTGATGACGCCGACTATTTTAGAGTCGGCGATGAGAAGCGCTTTGACCCTGAGCGCATACGCAATTTTATGTTCGAGCGTGGTATAGCGTCTTGCCCAACGGTCAAGCAAGCCATTCGTGAGACTGGCAATGCTTCGGATAAAAACCTAACCGTGGTGACGCCAGTTGATTTGGATAGTATTTTGCCGCAAGTGCCAAAGGTAGCGACATTGTTTACGACAGGAGGCAAGGCGACCGAAGTGCTACTTGGGTTATTAGATGAGCCAATTGCCAAATCAAAACATCCAAAAACCAATCAAAGTATGGATTACCCTTATCAATGGCAGGATGCAGATAAGAAAAAAATGGATGTCAATAACTTAACCTTATATAGATTACCATCGACCTCACGCGCCTATCCCTTATCGTTGGATAAGAAAGTCGCTGCATATAAGGCGTTTTTTGAGAGGATGGGTAAGTTGTAAAGTATAACTATAGAGAGGACTGTTCCAATATAGAATGAAGCTAAAAGGTGGTAAAACGCATCTATCTACTGGAACTAAATATTTTTACTAGGATAAAACATAATCAAGGGCACATATCTACTCATCTCTAGTGCATCAAAAATAACCAACTCCAACCCATTGAAAAAACTACCATTTTATATTCCACTAAAATAATTCCAAAAACATCAACAAAACAGGTTGACACAAAAGTTAAACCCTCTATAATACGCCCTCATCAGACGGACTGGCAGTGAGAGATGTGTAGATTACACATTAATAACCCAGTTAACCTGGCGAAACAAATTATAAAAAGTCTTGACAATTCAAATCAATATGATAAGATAGTCGGCTCGCTAGATAGCTTAACTGGCAACAGGGAAGGCGAAAAGCGTAAGTAATACCCTATATATCGATGACTGGACGACAGTGATTGAAACTATTTAAAAGCATAACTAAAGAACAACTTGTGTGGATTTTTGCTGATTCAGAATGCTAAAAAATAAAGTTGGTCGACTATCTTTTCGGTAGAACACCAACTATAAAAATTATCATTTAAGACAGCAGAAAAACTCAAAGTTAATTCATTACGAACATAATTACGAGCGATTTTGCCAGATTAGATGAGCCAAGATTAGAAGTCGTCTTACTATTTATAGTGAAGACTTCAAGCAAGATTAAACTGAAGAGTTTGATCATGGCTCAGATTGAACGCTGGCGGCAGGCTTAACACATGCAAGTCGAGCGGAAACGATGATAGCTTGCTATCAGGCGTCGAGCGGCGGACGGGTGAGTAATACTTAGGAATCTACCTAGTAGTGGGGGATAGCTCGGGGAAACTCGAATTAATACCGCATACGTCCTACGGGAGAAAGGGGGCAACTTGTTGCTCTCGCTATTAGATGAGCCTAAGTCGGATTAGCTAGATGGTGGGGTAAAGGCCTACCATGGCGACGATCTGTAGCTGGTCTGAGAGGATGATCAGCCACACCGGGACTGAGACACGGCCCGGACTCCTACGGGAGGCAGCAGTGGGGAATATTGGACAATGGGGGGAACCCTGATCCAGCCATGCCGCGTGTGTGAAGAAGGCCTTTTGGTTGTAAAGCACTTTAAGCAGTGAAGAAGACTCTTCGGTTAATACCCGGGGACGATGACATTAGCTGCAGAATAAGCACCGGCTAACTCTGTGCCAGCAGCCGCGGTAATACAGAGGGTGCAAGCGTTAATCGGAATTACTGGGCGTAAAGCGAGCGTAGGTGGCTTGATAAGTCAGATGTGAAATCCCCGGGCTTAACCTGGGAACTGCATCTGAAACTGTTAGGCTAGAGTAGGTGAGAGGGAAGTAGAATTTCAGGTGTAGCGGTGAAATGCGTAGAGATCTGAAGGAATACCGATGGCGAAGGCAGCTTCCTGGCATCATACTGACACTGAGGCTCGAAAGCGTGGGTAGCAAACAGGATTAGATACCCTGGTAGTCCACGCCGTAAACGATGTCTACTAGTCGTTGGGTCCCTTGAGGACTTAGTGACGCAGCTAACGCAATAAGTAGACCGCCTGGGGAGTACGGCCGCAAGGTTAAAACTCAAATGAATTGACGGGGGCCCGCACAAGCGGTGGAGCATGTGGTTTAATTCGATGCAACGCGAAGAACCTTACCTGGTCTTGACATACACAGAATCTTGTAGAGATACGAGAGTGCCTTCGGGAATTGTGATACAGGTGCTGCATGGCTGTCGTCAGCTCGTGTCGTGAGATGTTGGGTTAAGTCCCGCAACGAGCGCAACCCTTGTCCTTAGTTACCAGCACTTCGGGTGGGAACTCTAAGGATACTGCCAGTGACAAACTGGAGGAAGGCGGGGACGACGTCAAGTCATCATGGCCCTTACGACCAGGGCTACACACGTGCTACAATGGTAGGTACAGAGGGCAGCTACACAGCGATGTGATGCGAATCTCAAAAAGCCTATCGTAGTCCAGATTGGAGTCTGCAACTCGACTCCATGAAGTAGGAATCGCTAGTAATCGCGGATCAGAATGCCGCGGTGAATACGTTCCCGGGCCTTGTACACACCGCCCGTCACACCATGGGAGTTGATTGCACCAGAAGTGGTTAGCCTAACTTAGTGAGGGCGATCACCACGGTGTGGTTGATGACTGGGGTGAAGTCGTAACAAGGTAGCCGTAGGGGAACCTGCGGCTGGATCACCTCCTTATAGACAGCATTCGGTCAGCAAGAATTCACAACAAGTTGTTCTTTAGTTTAAGCTTACGTTTTAGGACGTATCAGGGTCTGTAGCTCAGCTGGTTAGAGCACCGTGTTGATAACGCGGGGGTCAGTGGTTCGAGTCCACTTAGACCCACCATTATTAATGTAGGTGAAAGAGCCCTAAGTAAATCCCCTTTAAGGGATTTCCTCTTGCGCTCGGATCGAAGCAGTGCTTCGATTGTATCCTCGCTCAGGGGCCATAGCTCAGTTGGTAGAGCGCCTGCCTTGCACGCAGGAGGTCAACGGTTCGACTCCGTTTGGCTCCACCACTACATACAGCTAAGCTTAGCGTGCTAAATAAAATAGGTATCAAATAGAAACAAGTGATTTGCACACGATTACTTCTTTCTGTTTTATACAGAAACTTATGACTCGACGAGAGCATAGGAACTATTTAAAAACATAGATATGAGTCTGGGTTAGGATGAGCGTATTCACGCGCCCATCTTAACCTTAATAACTCACCTCTTAACGACATTGTTTGTTATCCCAGGGGTGAGTTATTAAAAAAGTAAAGAGAACTGAATCAAGCGTATAAACATAGGTGATATCGTTATCATAATTAGATTGTATGACACATAGAAGTCGAAAGACTACTTGGGGTTGTATGGTCAAGTAATGAAGCGCACATGGTGGATGCCTTGGCAGTCAGAGGCGATGAAAGACGTGACAGCCTGCGATAAGCTTCGGGGAGGCGGCAATATCCTGTGATCCGGAGATTTCTGAATGGGGAAACCCACCTACCATAAGGTAGGTATCCTAATTTATTAGGAAGCGAACGAGGGGAAGTGAAACATCTCAGTACCCTTAGGAATAGACATCAATTGAGATTCCCCTAGTAGCGGCGAGCGAACGGGGAGAAGCCGATTAATGCTAATGTAGAAGAACAGCGTGGGAAAGCTGACCATAGTAGGTGATAGTCCTGTATTCGAAACATTAGCGTTAACATATTAAGTAGAGCGGGGCACGAGAAATCCTGTTTGAAGATGGGGGGACCATCCTCCAAGGCTAAATACTCCTGACTGACCGATAGTGAACCAGTACCGTGAGGGAAAGGCGAAAAGAACCCCTGTGAGGGGAGTGAAATAGAACCTGAAACCGTGTGCGTACAAGCAGTGGGAGCCACCATGCGTGGTGACCGCGTACCTTTTGTATAATGGGTCAGCGACTTATATTCTGTAGCAAGGTTAACCGTTTAGGGGAGCCGTAGGGAAACCGAGTCTTAATAGGGCGACTAGTTGCAGGGTATAGACCCGAAACCGAGTGATCTATCCATGAGCAGGTTGAAAGTGCCGTAACAGGCACCGGAGGACCGAACCCACTGTCGTTGAAAAGCCAGGGGATGACTTGTGGATAGGGGTGAAAGGCTAATCAAACTCGGTGATAGCTGGTTCTCCCCGAAAGCTATTTAGGTAGCGCCTCGGACGAACACCATTGGGGGTAGAGCACTGTTTCGGCTAGGGGGTCATACCGACTTACCAAACCGATGCAAACTCCGAATACCGATGAGTGATATCCGGGAGACACACGGTGGGTGCTAACGTCCATCGTGGAGAGGGAAACAACCCAGACCGCCAGCTAAGGCCCCAAATTCCTAGTTAAGTGGGAAACGAGGTGGGAAGGCATAGACAGCTAGGAGGTTGGCTTAGAAGCAGCCATCCTTTAAAGAAAGCGTAATAGCTCACTAGTCGAGTCGGCCCGCGCGGAAGATGTAACGGGGCTCAAACTAGGAGCCGAAGCTGCGGATTTGAAAATTGTTTTCAAGTGGTAGGGGAGCGTTGTGTAAGCCTGTGAAGGTGTGTTGTAAAGCATGCTGGAGGTATCACAAGAGCGAATGCTGACGTGAGTAACGATAATGGGTGTGAAAAGCATCCACGCCGGAAGATCAAGGGTTCCAGTCCAACGTTAATCGGGGCTGGGTGAGTCGACCCCTAAGGCGAGGCCGAAAGGCGTAGTCGATGGGAAATCGGTTAATATTCCGATACTTGTTTATAATGCGATGGAGGGACGGAGAAGGTTATGTCAGCCTGGCGTTGGTTGTCCAGGTGAAAGGATGTAGGTTTATAGCTTAGGTAAATCCGGGCTATTCTATACCGAGATCTGATAGCAAGCTGTACATGTACAGCGAAGTGGCAAATACCATGCTTCCAGGAAAAGCTTCTAAGCAATAGTTATAAACGAATCGTACCCTAAACCGACACAGGTGATCAGGTAGAGAATACCAAGGCGCTTGAGAGAACTCTGCTGAAGGAACTAGGCAAAATGGTACCGTAACTTCGGGAGAAGGTACGCTGTTGGTGGTGATAGGACTTGCTCCTTGAGCTGCTGGCAGTCGCAGATACCAGGCTGCTGCAACTGTTTATTAAAAACACAGCACTCTGCAAACACGAAAGTGGACGTATAGGGTGTGATGTCTGCCCGGTGCTGGAAGGTTAATTGATGGGCTTAGCGTAAGCGAAGGTCTTGATCGAAGCCCCAGTAAACGGCGGCCGTAACTATAACGGTCCTAAGGTAGCGAAATTCCTTGTCGGGTAAGTTCCGACCTGCACGAATGACATAATGATGGCAGCGCTGTCTCCAGCAGAGACTCAGTGAAATCGAAATCGCAGTGAAGATGCTGTGTACCCGCGGCTAGACGGAAAGACCCCGTGAACCTTTACTACAGCTTTACATTGAACTTTGACCTGACTTGTGCAGGATAGGTGGGAGGCTTTGAAACCGAGACGCCAGTCTTGGTGGAGCCATCCTTGAAATACCACCCTGGTCATGTTGGGGTTCTAACTCAGGTATCACAATACCGAGGACAATGTATGGTGGGTAGTTTGACTGGGGCGGTCTCCTCCTAAAGAGTAACGGAGGAGTACGAAGGTGCGCTCAGACCGGTCGGAAATCGGTCGAAGAGTATAAAGGCAAAAGCGCGCTTAACTGCGAGACCCACAAGTCGAGCAGGTACGAAAGTAGGTCTTAGTGATCCGGTGGTTCTGTATGGAAGGGCCATCGCTCAACGGATAAAAGGTACTCTGGGGATAACAGGCTGATACCGCCCAAGAGTTCATATCGACGGCGGTGTTTGGCACCTCGATGTCGGCTCATCTCATCCTAGGGCTGAAGCAGGTCCTAAGGGTATGGCTGTTCGCCATTTAAAGAGGTACGCGAGCTGGGTTTAGAACGTCGTGAGACAGTTCGGTCCCTATCTACCGTGGGCGTTGGAAATTTGAGAGGATCTGCTCCTAGTACGAGAGGACCAGAGTGGACGAACCACTGGTGTTCGGGTTGTCATGCCAATGGCATTGCCCGGTAGCTACGTTCGGATGGGATAACCGCTGAAAGCATCTAAGCGGGAAGCCCACCTCAAGATTAGATTTCCCCAAAGAGCCGTTCAAGACTAGGACGTTGATAGGCAGGGTGTGGAAGCACAGTGATGTGTGTAGCTAACCTGTACTAATTGCTCGTTTGGCTTGACCATACAACACCCAAGTGGTTTGTATCAAGTCTAATTAATCTATCTTATATAGCCTAGGCTATAGAAACAGACAGAACATTTCGATATCACCGTTAACCTTGATTCAGTTAGGGTAAGTGGTACTTATCAAAAGTCACACGAACAGACTCATATCTAACCCCTTTGCTGACGACAATAGCGCGATGGCACCACCTGATCCCTTCCCGAACTCAGAAGTGAAACATCGTTGCGCCAATGGTAGTGTGGTTCGCCCATGTGAGAGTAGGTCATCGTCAGCTCCTTATTCCTGATTAGCCCCTTGATACTAACGTATCAAGGGGCTTTTCTTTGTCGGCATTTTAATAATAATTTCCTGATCAATAGCTGCTCATTTTATTTGGCAAAATAATTATAAAAAAGGATCAATTAGCCTTGACCCAGCCTCAAACCCGCGTATAATGCGTCCCAGTCGAAAGGGAAGTGATTTACTGATTTGAATGATGCAAATTGTTTGAACTAAATAGAAAATACTTCTTGACTAAATAAATAAACCCTCTATAATACGCCCTCATCAGACGGACTGGCAGTGAGAGATGTGTAGATTACATATTAATAACCCAGTTAACCTGGCGAAACAAATTATAAAAAGTCTTGACAATTCAAATCATTATGATAAGATAGTCGGCTCGCTAGATAGCTTAACCGGCAACAGGGAAGGCGAAAAGCGTAAGTAATACCCTATATATCGATGACTGGACGACAGTGATTGAAACTATTTAAAAGCATAACTAAAGAACAACTTGTGTGGATTTTTGCTGATTCAGAATGCTAAAAAATAAAGTTGGTCGACTATCTTTTCGGTAGAACACCAACTATAAAAATTATCATTTAAGACAGCAGAAAAACTCAAAGTTAATTCATTACGAACATAATTACGAGCGATTTTGCCAGATTAGATGAGCCAAGATTAGAAGTCGTCTTACTATTTATAGTGAAGACTTCAAGCAAGATTAAACTGAAGAGTTTGATCATGGCTCAGATTGAACGCTGGCGGCAGGCTTAACACATGCAAGTCGAGCGGAAACGATGATAGCTTGCTATCAGGCGTCGAGCGGCGGACGGGTGAGTAATACTTAGGAATCTACCTAGTAGTGGGGGATAGCTCGGGGAAACTCGAATTAATACCGCATACGTCCTACGGGAGAAAGGGGGCAACTTGTTGCTCTCGCTATTAGATGAGCCTAAGTCGGATTAGCTAGATGGTGGGGTAAAGGCCTACCATGGCGACGATCTGTAGCTGGTCTGAGAGGATGATCAGCCACACCGGGACTGAGACACGGCCCGGACTCCTACGGGAGGCAGCAGTGGGGAATATTGGACAATGGGGGGAACCCTGATCCAGCCATGCCGCGTGTGTGAAGAAGGCCTTTTGGTTGTAAAGCACTTTAAGCAGTGAAGAAGACTCTTCGGTTAATACCCGGGGACGATGACATTAGCTGCAGAATAAGCACCGGCTAACTCTGTGCCAGCAGCCGCGGTAATACAGAGGGTGTAAGCGTTAATCGGAATTACTGGGCGTAAAGCGAGCGTAGGTGGCTTGATAAGTCAGATGTGAAATCCCCGGGCTTAACCTGGGAACTGCATCTGAAACTGTTAGGCTAGAGTAGGTGAGAGGGAAGTAGAATTTCAGGTGTAGCGGTGAAATGCGTAGAGATCTGAAGGAATACCGATGGCGAAGGCAGCTTCCTGGCATCATACTGACACTGAGGCTCGAAAGCGTGGGTAGCAAACAGGATTAGATACCCTGGTAGTCCACGCCGTAAACGATGTCTACTAGTCGTTGGGTCCCTTGAGGACTTAGTGACGCAGCTAACGCAATAAGTAGACCGCCTGGGGAGTACGGCCGCAAGGTTAAAACTCAAATGAATTGACGGGGGCCCGCACAAGCGGTGGAGCATGTGGTTTAATTCGATGCAACGCGAAGAACCTTACCTGGTCTTGACATACACAGAATCTTGTAGAGATACGAGAGTGCCTTCGGGAATTGTGATACAGGTGCTGCATGGCTGTCGTCAGCTCGTGTCGTGAGATGTTGGGTTAAGTCCCGCAACGAGCGCAACCCTTGTCCTTAGTTACCAGCACTTCGGGTGGGAACTCTAAGGATACTGCCAGTGACAAACTGGAGGAAGGCGGGGACGACGTCAAGTCATCATGGCCCTTACGACCAGGGCTACACACGTGCTACAATGGTAGGTACAGAGGGCAGCTACACAGCGATGTGATGCGAATCTCAAAAAGCCTATCGTAGTCCAGATTGGAGTCTGCAACTCGACTCCATGAAGTAGGAATCGCTAGTAATCGCGGATCAGAATGCCGCGGTGAATACGTTCCCGGGCCTTGTACACACCGCCCGTCACACCATGGGAGTTGATTGCACCAGAAGTGGTTAGCCTAACTTAGTGAGGGCGATCACCACGGTGTGGTTGATGACTGGGGTGAAGTCGTAACAAGGTAGCCGTAGGGGAACCTGCGGCTGGATCACCTCCTTATAGACAGCATTCGGTCAGCAAGAATTCACAACAAGTTGTTCTTTAGTTTAAGCTTACGTTTTAGGACGTATCAGGGTCTGTAGCTCAGCTGGTTAGAGCACCGTGTTGATAACGCGGGGGTCAGTGGTTCGAGTCCACTTAGACCCACCATTATTAATGTAGGTGAAAGAGCCCTAAGTAAATCCCCTTTAAGGGATTTCCTCTTGCGCTCGGATCGAAGCAGTGCTTCGATTGTATCCTCGCTCAGGGGCCATAGCTCAGTTGGTAGAGCGCCTGCCTTGCACGCAGGAGGTCAACGGTTCGACTCCGTTTGGCTCCACCACTACATACAGCTAAGCTTAGCGTGCTAAATAAAATAGGTATCAAATAGAAACAAGTGATTTGCACACGATTACTTCTTTCTGTTTTATACAGAAAACTATGACTCGACGAGAGCATAGGAACTATTTAAAAACATAGATATGAGTCTGGGTTAGGATGAGCGTATTCACGCGCCCATCTTAACCTTAATAACTCACCTCTTAACGACATTGTTTGTTATCCCAGGGATGAGTTATTAAAAAAGTAAAGAGAACTGAATCAAGCGTATAAACATAGGTGATATCGTTATCATAATTAGATTGTATGACACATAGAAGTCGAAAGACTACTTGGGGTTGTATGGTCAAGTAATGAAGCGCACATGGTGGATGCCTTGGCAGTCAGAGGCGATGAAAGACGTGACAGCCTGCGATAAGCTTCGGGGAGGCGGCAATATCCTGTGATCCGGAGATTTCTGAATGGGGAAACCCACCTACCATAAGGTAGGTATCCTAATTTATTAGGAAGCGAACGAGGGGAAGTGAAACATCTCAGTACCCTTAGGAAAAGACATCAATTGAGATTCCCCTAGTAGCGGCGAGCGAACGGGGAGAAGCCGATTAATGCTAATGTAGAAGAACAGCGTGGGAAAGCTGACCATAGTAGGTGATAGTCCTGTATTCGAAACATTAGCGTTAACATATTAAGTAGAGCGGGGCACGAGAAATCCTGTTTGAAGATGGGGGGACCATCCTCCAAGGCTAAATACTCCTGACTGACCGATAGTGAACCAGTACCGTGAGGGAAAGGCGAAAAGAACCCCTGTGAGGGGAGTGAAATAGAACCTGAAACCGTGTGCGTACAAGCAGTGGGAGCCCACTTGTTGGGTGACCGCGTACCTTTTGTATAATGGGTCAGCGACTTATATTCTGTAGCAAGGTTAACCGTTTAGGGGAGCCGTAGGGAAACCGAGTCTTAATAGGGCGACTAGTTGCAGGGTATAGACCCGAAACCGAGTGATCTATCCATGAGCAGGTTGAAAGTGCCGTAACAGGCACCGGAGGACCGAACCCACTGTCGTTGAAAAGCCAGGGGATGACTTGTGGATAGGGGTGAAAGGCTAATCAAACTCGGTGATAGCTGGTTCTCCCCGAAAGCTATTTAGGTAGCGCCTCGGACGAACACCATTGGGGGTAGAGCACTGTTTCGGCTAGGGGGTCATACCGACTTACCAAACCGATGCAAACTCCGAATACCGATGAGTGATATCCGGGAGACACACGGTGGGTGCTAACGTCCATCGTGGAGAGGGAAACAACCCAGACCGCCAGCTAAGGCCCCAAATTCCTAGTTAAGTGGGAAACGAGGTGGGAAGGCATAGACAGCTAGGAGGTTGGCTTAGAAGCAGCCATCCTTTAAAGAAAGCGTAATAGCTCACTAGTCGAGTCGGCCCGCGCGGAAGATGTAACGGGGCTCAAACTAGGAGCCGAAGCTGCGGATTTGAAAATTGTTTTCAAGTGGTAGGGGAGCGTTGTGTAAGCCTGTGAAGGTGTGTTGTAAAGCATGCTGGAGGTATCACAAGAGCGAATGCTGACGTGAGTAACGATAATGGGTGTGAAAAGCATCCACGCCGGAAGATCAAGGGTTCCAGTCCAACGTTAATCGGGGCTGGGTGAGTCGACCCCTAAGGCGAGGCCGAAAGGCGTAGTCGATGGGAAATCGGTTAATATTCCGATACTTGTTTATAATGCGATGGAGGGACGGAGAAGGTTATGTCAGCCTGGCGTTGGTTGTCCAGGTGAAAGGATGTAGGTTTATAGCTTAGGTAAATCCGGGCTATTCTATACCGAGATCTGATAGCAAGCTGTACATGTACAGCGAAGTGGCAAATACCATGCTTCCAGGAAAAGCTTCTAAGCAATAGTTATAAACGAATCGTACCCTAAACCGACACAGGTGATCAGGTAGAGAATACCAAGGCGCTTGAGAGAACTCTGCTGAAGGAACTAGGCAAAATGGTACCGTAACTTCGGGAGAAGGTACGCTGTTGGTGGTGATAGGACTTGCTCCTTGAGCTGCTGGCAGTCGCAGATACCAGGCTGCTGCAACTGTTTATTAAAAACACAGCACTCTGCAAACACGAAAGTGGACGTATAGGGTGTGATGTCTGCCCGGTGCTGGAAGGTTAATTGATGGGCTTAGCGTAAGCGAAGGTCTTGATCGAAGCCCCAGTAAACGGCGGCCGTAACTATAACGGTCCTAAGGTAGCGAAATTCCTTGTCGGGTAAGTTCCGACCTGCACGAATGACATAATGATGGCAGCGCTGTCTCCAGCAGAGACTCAGTGAAATCGAAATCGCAGTGAAGATGCTGTGTACCCGCGGCTAGACGGAAAGACCCCGTGAACCTTTACTACAGCTTTACATTGAACTTTGACCTGACTTGTGCAGGATAGGTGGGAGGCTTTGAAACCGAGACGCCAGTCTTGGTGGAGCCATCCTTGAAATACCACCCTGGTCATGTTGGGGTTCTAACTCAGGTATCACAATACCGAGGACAATGTATGGTGGGTAGTTTGACTGGGGCGGTCTCCTCCTAAAGAGTAACGGAGGAGTACGAAGGTGCGCTCAGACCGGTCGGAAATCGGTCGAAGAGTATAAAGGCAAAAGCGCGCTTAACTGCGAGACCCACAAGTCGAGCAGGTACGAAAGTAGGTCTTAGTGATCCGGTGGTTCTGTATGGAAGGGCCATCGCTCAACGGATAAAAGGTACTCTGGGGATAACAGGCTGATACCGCCCAAGAGTTCATATCGACGGCGGTGTTTGGCACCTCGATGTCGGCTCATCTCATCCTAGGGCTGAAGCAGGTCCTAAGGGTATGGCTGTTCGCCATTTAAAGAGGTACGCGAGCTGGGTTTAGAACGTCGTGAGACAGTTCGGTCCCTATCTACCGTGGGCGTTGGAAATTTGAGAGGATCTGCTCCTAGTACGAGAGGACCAGAGTGGACGAACCACTGGTGTTCGGGTTGTCATGCCAATGGCATTGCCCGGTAGCTACGTTCGGATGGGATAACCGCTGAAAGCATCTAAGCGGGAAGCCCACCTCAAGATTAGATTTCCCCAAAGAGCCGTTCAAGACTAGGACGTTGATAGGCAGGGTGTGGAAGCACAGTGATGTGTGTAGCTAACCTGTACTAATTGCTCGTTTGGCTTGACCATACAACACCCAAGTGGTTTGTATCAAGTCTAATTAATCTATCTTATATAGCCTAGGCTATAGAAACAGACAGAACATTTCGATATCACCGTTAACCTTGATTCAGTTAGGGTAAGTGGTACTTATCAAAAGTCACACGAACAGACTCATATCTAACCCCTTTGCTGACGACAATAGCGCGATGGCACCACCTGATCCCTTCCCGAACTCAGAAGTGAAACATCGTTGCGCCAATGGTAGTGTGGCTCCGGCCATGTGAGAGTAGGTCATCGTCAGCTCTCTATTCCTAAAAGCCCCCTCTGCATTAGCAAAGGGGGCTTTTTCTTTGTCTCTATATTTATATTGTTGCCTACAATAATTGGTGCTAAATTAAATAATACATTTTGTATTTCTACTTTCATATTTAAGGGAGAGATCAAAGATGTCTATAAAACTCACTGAAAGTGATGGTATAGCGATAAACATTCCTTAAGGCTATCGTGAGTTACAAGGTTCAGATGGACGTATGGTTCTCATACCTTTAAATGGTAGAGGAATGTAGGGTAGTGATGGACGTATGGTAGCTATCCCAAATAAAGGTACGGGTTTACAAAGTTCAGATGGGCGAATGGCTGCAATAAAACGAGGTCTTCAGAGATCTGATGGACGAATAGTAATAATTCAACCACGAAAGTTAGGAATATCAGATCCTAAAGGTAGAATGAGAAATAGATAATGGTATTAACATGATATTTCAGTTATAAATAGACTTTGACAGCTATTGATTTTAAATTGTAATGTAAACTGTTTTTTTTAAAATAGACTGTAGAGATAAAATTTAATATCTTGCGTTCAATAAATATATTATTTACTAATATTAACTTAGTTTGAGTGGTAATTTTAAATGACCTATGCACTAGTAGATAACTCTACACTCACAGCGGTTGAACGTTTGAGTGGTAATGTTCTTACGAAATCTAAGGATTCTACAGATACTGACATAGTAGCATTAGAGAATTATTTACAAGCTATTCTATTTTATGATCGTATTGTAGCTGTAGATGATTATATTCCAAAGCATAGAGATTCACGAATAGCTGCTTTTCCTAATATTGATTTTTTGAACAAAGGTGATTTTAACTTAGACCTTATAGAGCAACAAGCAAAAGAAAAAGCTGATTCTATACGTCCCGAAATTAGAGGGGGTGAGTTTGTAAACTCAGATTTCAAAAAACTGATCGAACTTCTTCAAACGCATATTGTCTGCACGTGGGATATAAGCTCTAGTGTTTATCATTTAACTTTAAAAGGACTAGCAAACGGTTCAGAGGAGTTTAAAAAATACGGCAATCTCGCTGCGTCCATTTTTTCCGAATTAAATGATGCATCAGAATTAGGTCAGCGTACGAGTGGAAATGTAGCTTTAGTAGATCGTTATGGGAATCCAATTAGTAGTGGTTATAAAGTACCTGAAGCTCGCTGGAGTAATGGTGGTAAATCAAGCGGGGAGGCAAGTAATGCCATCAAAGCGTTCGTTGCTGCACTAGTATGGCTTGCTAATCGTTCAGTCTTTTATTCTCTAACAGCTAGATATCTACAAGCAGATACATTCTTATATCCCATTCGACAAGCATATCAGCAGACTTACTTAAGTCAGACTTGTAATTACGGTTTTTCATATGCAAAAAATATTGTTGATCATTTTTCGACAGTTGCATCAGAAGATTTAGTAAGCATTCATAATGCTGGTCTGTCTGTAGCAACAGCTACAACATTACCAATGTTCTCTGCTTGGCTTGCGAAAGAAACTGGAGATCCCTCTCAAATTGTTGCTGCTGCATATTCGATACGCAACAACTCAGAGTTTATAGAAGCTCGTGAACAAATCAGGGAAATTCGAAAACTATTTGATCAGTCTGAAATTGCATCTGCCAACAGAAAAGTTTTGAAATTAGTCACAAGCTTTAATAAAGCATCAAACAATCTACGTGTAAAATATGGTTTAAATACACGCCAAGGTGTTCCAGTGACAAAGCTTGTTCATGTTTATAACACTTATGCTGCGATAAGTGCATTACCAAAAGTCCCTGCATATAACTTCAAGATTAAGTTGCCGGAATTTGTATATAATTTAAGAAAACCTAAAGGATTTAACGCTGTGTACCGTAATTTAACTGACGATTTATCTACAGTTTGGTCACTTGGTGAAGCCAGAGACATTTTAGGTAGTAAAGTAGATAACGATAAGCAGTCGTTAGTATATAATCCTAAGCAAGAAAAGCCTGAATTTCGACAAACGCATTCTCAATTCAAGAGTCCAATGTGATAGCATTCGTATAAAACTACAAGAAGTAACTCAGATGGTGTGTCAAAAAGTATGTTGATTAAAATTTGAACAATTTATAATGTTTTGGACACCTTGTAAACTTAAAGAATAGAACGTGAGTTCTTCTAAACTTTTATCGTTATTATACTTTTTAGAATACCACCATATTTTTAATATAGTGAGTATAATTATTTTGAAATAGCTATATTTCTTTAATGTTCTAACTAGAACTACTTTCCAACCTCAACCATAGGTTCAAAATCAAACCTCAACTGCTGACGTTCAACTATGAGTTTTAGACCGTGCTTATTAATGCTCGTACTTAACTAGAGTTGCCGCTCGGTATGACTGCGCAAACAACCAAAGCAATATTTTTCCCACAAAAAAAGCCCATATTAGCGAACTAATACGGGCTTTGATATTTAATAAAGTATTCAACAAACTAAGCTAACCACTAAGCACCTTCACCAAACTTACCACTTTGGAAATCAGTGACGGCTTGCATGATTTCTTGCTGACTGTTCATAACAAAGGGACCGTATTGCACAATCGGCTCGCGTAGTGGGCGACCAGTGATTAAGATCACTTTGGTGTCTTCTTCACTATCTGCTGTAATAGTCACGCCATCGGCATCTTTATCATTTTTTAAGATAGCCATATTTTTAGTCGGTACGATTTCGCCTTCAATGTCTACCGTACCGCGATAGACAAAGGCAAACGCATTATGATCGGCTGGAATCGCTTGGCTAAAGCTAGTCCCTGCGGGTAGATGAATATCCAAATACGTCGGCTCAGTAATGTCGCGCGTGACCGCTCCTTCGACGCCATGCGATCTACCTGCGATTACCGTAACGTCTACGCCATCTTCAGTTGTGTATTTAGGCAAGTCCTCACTTTGAAAGTCTTTATACCAAGGCTCGTTCATTTTGTCTTTGGCAGGTAGATTAAGCCAAAGCTGGAAGCCTTCCATCGCGCCGTCTTCTTGTTCCGGTAGCTCCGAATGGATCACACCGCTAGCCGCTGTCATCCACTGCACGCCGCCGTTTTGTAATAGCCCTTCGTTACCCGCGCTATCACGATGACGCATACGGCCTGTAATCATATAAGTAATGGTTTCAAAGCCGCGATGCGGGTGATTGGGGAACCCTGCGACATAATCATCTGGATTGTCACTTTTGAAGTTATCGAGCATCAAGTACGGATCGAGGCGCTGTTGCAGCTGCTGCGTCAGTACGCGAGTGAGTTTAACACCAGCGCCGTCTTGGGTATCGACCCCAGCAAAAAGCTGCTCGATTTGACGCGATTGGGTCACAGTATCTTTTTTGTTATTCGCTACAGTATTATTCATTATTCTTTCCTGATTTTTTAATATCTGTTGGTGAGCATTGATTTATTACTCTTAGCTATTTATTTGAGGCCAAGGGGATATATTTCAATAGTATTATATAGTTTATATTAATAATTAGTATTTAAAATTAAGTATTATTTAATCAATTATCAGTACAAAAGGGCTTACTATTAAAGAGTTGCCAATAATAAAATCTTACTTACCTACTGAGGTTTAATTGCTAAACTGATGAGCATTAACCAATACCATGCTTAGAATAGAGAACGGATAATATGGCAGTCGATTTAACCAATACTTTAATAGTGGCTATATCAGCGACAGCATTGTTTGACTTAACGGAGTCTGAGAACCACCTTTTACAGCTACTACAGCAGCGCCCTGACGAGGCAGTAAAGGAGTTTCGCGATTATATGGCGAAGCGTGAAGATCAGCCATTAGATAGTGGTGCAGGATATCCATTAATCAAAGCGCTGCTGAATCTAAATAATTACTGTAACGACTGTCTATCAGCGGATTTAACGACCGAATCGCCACTTGTGGAAGTCGTCATCGTCTCAAAGAGCAGTCCTGATACTGGTATTCAAGTGCTCAATGCCATTCGTGACAACGGTTTGAATATTTCACGTTCCGCCTTTGTATCCGGAAGTCCTGTGGCGCCCTATATCAAAGATTTTAATGTGGATTTGTTTTTGACCACTAATCGCGAAGATGCGCAGCAAGTGGCGGATGCCAATATCTGTGCCTGTGCGATATTGGACGCTACTCCTGTCAATACCTATAAGTTAGATACGGATCAGCTACGTATTGCCTTTGATGGCGATGCAGTATTGTTTGATGACTCAGGTGAGTTACTCTATAAGCAAAAGGGGCTACGAGCTTTTCACGATCGTGAAGTAAAAATGCGTGATTTACCGATTGAAAAAGGCCCTTACGCTGAGCTATTGATCAAACTGTCAAATTTACAGGAACGTTTACCGGCTGGTTTACAGTATTCGCCAATCAAAATTGCGCTTGTGACCGCCCGTAATGCACCTGCTGATTTGCGCGCTATTAAAACGCTGCGAGAGTGGGGCGTGAATGTCGATATGGCATTTTTTTTAGGAGGGCTGGAAAAAACAGCAGTGCTTAGGACATTTGCACCGCATATATTCTTTGATGATTCAATCAAGCATATCGATGCAGCACGTCGATTTATACCTACAGCCTTGGTTCCTTATCGTTCGACGTCGTTACTGCACGGTGATAGCTATCTAACTAATGATAAAGATGCAACATTATTGTCATTCAAGCCTGCTGTGCGCCCACTATTTGTAGTAAATCATTGAGCATGTACAGATAAGCGAAATTTAAACAATAGGATGGTATATGAATTGGCAGCAATTTCTCAACTTGATTGTGGCGCGAATAAAGCAGGTTGTTGGTTTATACGCTTTTGTACTCATACCGATGTGGGGTATGTTTTTTTTAAATGAAGTGGCGCTATTTGGACTGTGGAATATCTTTGGGATTGTACCGCGCGCGTTAGATGTGGGCAGTATGATCGGAGTATTCGCCTCATGGACGATGCATGGCAATTTGTCACATCTGATTGGTAATACTGTCACGCTATTACAAATTTTATTTTTATTTGGACTGTTTGAGAAAAACGCTTACCGTACCATTATCAAGCTGGTCATCGCTTCAGGGCTGGTGACATGGGTGATCGGGTCACCATCTTCTATTCATATCGGTGCATCAGGATTGTGTTTTGCGATGTTTGGTTACATGATAGGCGGCGCATTATTTGCGCGGCGTTGGGGATATTTATTGGCCTGTATTATCATGGGAACAGGTTACTGGCTGACCATCAAGCAAGGTCTGATGCCGCAGCCGGGAGTCTCGTTTGCAGCACATTTTGGGGGATTGTGCGCAGGGTTACTGCTGGGGGCAACTTCCAAGCATCACTATACCAGTGTCAGTCGCCATCAATAAGTGCTTAAGGCTGCTGATTTAACCATCTTGTCATGGTGTGGTTTTGCTGGTTTTACTGACAAATACTCAAAAACAAAGGATCGTCAGTAGTTAGCGGTCGCCATTGGGTGGTATTTGCCACATATTCTCTCAAGCCAAGCTCACGGTCTTTGGCTACAGGTATCCTATAATCGGCACGTGCAGGCGCACGGCAGTCAATCACTTGTGGCATCTGCTGTACACTCATACGCCGCTCAAACAAATATAAATTGACCAAATATAGACCCTGATCGGCACTGCGGGCACGTTCGTTGTCAACAGCCATAAAGCGCACGGTCTGAGGCTTTAGGTAAGACCAAGGTCGAAACCAAGCGGTATCCTCGATTTTTTTGATGACGGTGACACCCTCTGGCAGCTGAGCCACTTGCTGATCGTACCAGTTGTATTCTTGATGAATCTGAAACGCAAAAATACCGATGGCAGCAAACAATGGAATCAGCCACTTGGGCGCACGCTTTCCTGCCAGTTTGCTCAAATGTGTGATAATCAGAGCCAACCCAGCCATACCAAACCCAGCAGCGATGGTCGCAATAAATTCATAAATCATAAAATAAATCCTCAAAGCGGTGGGTCAATGTGTCAGTTGGTTAATTCATCAATCAAGCAGTGATACCATAAAAAATCACCCACAAGCAGCTGTGGCTCATGAGTGATGGTCATCTTAACAGATAAAAACGAAAGTCGGCTTAATGATCAACCGCACCACCTGCGCCGCGTGGGTAACGGACACTTTCGACCAACTCTTGAATCTCTCTTGGAGGCGCTTTGGTACCGTAAGAGACTGCAAAGGCAACTGCAAAGTTCAATAGCGCTCCAATCGCACCGAATGACAGTGGCGAGACACCAAGAATCCAGTATTCAGCCGTATCAGGTAGGTTGGCCGTACCAGCGATAAAGAACCAGCCTTTGTACATAAAGATATAGACCAAGGTGGTAATTAGGCCTGTGAGCATACCGGCAATCGCGCCGACATTATTGATGCGTTTTGAGAAAATACCCATCATCAAGGCAGGGAAGAGCGACGCCCCTGCGATACCAAAGGCCAGTGCCACCACCTGAGCAGCAAAGCCTGGTGGGTTCATACCCAACCATGTAGCGACCACAATCGCGACACCCATTGAGATACGCGCCGCCATCAGCTCGCCTTTATCCGTGATATTGGGGTTAAAGTGACCTTTGATCAAATCATGACTGATGGCTGATGAGATGGCGAGCAGTAGACCTGCGGCGGTTGATAGGGCCGCGGCCAGACCACCTGCTGCGATCAGACCAACCACCCATGGTGGTAGCTGCGCAATCTCTGGGTTTGCCAATACTAAGATATCGTTATTGACATCTAGCTCGTTACCTGCCCAGCCTGCATCAGCAAAGCGGCCTTCAGCTTCAAGATCGTGTAAGACGCGAGCGGCGTCAACCGCCGTAGTAGCCGCGCCAACATCACCACCTTCGGTTTCGGCATTGGTTAAAGCCAGCTCCGCTGCGCCAAGGCCACTATCGTTATACATCTGAATGCGGCCATCGCCGTTTAGATCGTTATATTTGATTAGACCTGTTTGCTCCCATGTACGCATCCAATCTGGACGTTGGTCATACTCGAGCGCAGGCTCATTCACGCCTTGTGGGTAGATGGTATCAAGTAAGTTCAAACGTGCCATAGAGCCTACCGCAGGCGCAGTGAAGTAGAGCAGGGCAATAAAGACCAATGCCCAACCCGCTGACCAGCGCGCATCGGCCACTTTGGGTACGGTAAAAAAGCGAATGATGACGTGCGGCAAGCCTGCTGTACCAATCATCAATGACAACGTAAACAGCACCATATTTAGCTTATTGGGCACATCAGCGGTATACGAGGCAAAGCCTAAATCTGTCACCACTTGATCAAGTTTGGTCAATAGCGGTAAGCCTGATTCTGTATGAGTTGAGAACATACCAAACCCAGGGATCGGGTTGCCCGTCAATTCAAGCGAGATAAAGACCGCAGGAATGGTATAAGCGATAATTAACACCACATACTGCGCCACCTGCGTATAGGTAATCCCTTTCATACCGCCAAGTACCGCGTAAAAGAACACCACAAATGCTGCAATAATCAAACCTGTGTTGTTCTCGACTTCCAAAAAGCGCGAAAATGCCACGCCTGCACCCGTCATCTGACCGATAACATAGGTGGTTGACGCAATAATCAAACAAGCAACTGCTACCATGGCTGCGGTCTTAGAATAAAAACGGTCCCCAATAAAATCAGGAACCGTAAATTTACCAAACTTGCGCAAGTAAGGTGCCAGTAGCATGGCCAGTAGCACATAGCCACCTGTCCAGCCCATCAAATAAGAAGACGCACCGTAGCCGCCTGCCGCGAGTAGACCTGCCATAGAAATAAATGACGCTGCACTCATCCAGTCTGCGCCTGTTGCCATACCATTGAGTACGGGGTGTACACCGCCACCTGCCACATAAAAATCGCTGGTCGATCCTGCACGCGCCCAAATCGCAATCCCAAAATATAGCGCGAAAGACAGCCCCACAAAGATAATATTAATTACAAATTGACTCATAAGGCTATTCCTCGTCTAGGCCATATTGTTTATCCAACTTATTCATACGCCACGCGTAAAAAAAGATGATGATAATAAAGATCGCAATAGAGCCTTGCTGCGCAAACCAGAAGCCCAGATCAGTACCGCCAATGGCGATGCCCGCCAATAAAGGCCGTAGCAAAATAGCAAAGCCATAGGAACACAGCGCCCAAACGACTAGGCAACCTAAAATCAGCCGCACATTGGCACGCCAATATCCAGAGGGATCATCATGGTTTTTCATAGGACAACTCCTTTTGTCTTACATAAAACAGGGTGAGTGGTTGGCGATAGCCATTCAATGATAATGTGTACCAATACTTTGTTAATAACACCCAATCTGATTGTAGAAGCTATTAACGGTATATAGATTAGATACAAACCAAGCGATCAAATGGCCGATCAAACCAACAGGTGGATAACGCTTGTTATATTTTTAGCACACTTGTGGTGACTAAAAACAGTAGATAGACAAACGATTACAGGTCGTACATGGTCATTATTACGCGTAAGCATGCGGTGATTGGCCAGTCAGTGCTTAACGCTATTGCCATCATCATGAAAAAAAGAGGGAGTGGTGCCGAAGAGAGACAATCCGCTGTCTTTTTTAACTCTTGTCTTCTTGACAAAAGAGAGTATGGCTTGTTCACATGGTGGTTATATCACCATGATGGTTATGGTAGAACGTCATTGGGTAATGATCCAAACGTGTACGCCATAATAGGGTTATATCGATACTATAAGCATCAATCATCTAAACCCTATTGGGAATATATACAAAATCTCAGTAATTCACAATAAGTATATTTCACAAGCTTTTTGTAACAAAATATGTATAAATACAACTACTCAGTATCAAACAGGTAATGTTTTACCCACAGTAAATATCGGATATATGGACAGTTATATGTCAATTTTGTTAAATCCACAACCTTCATGGTGATTTAAAATGCTAAAAAATATGGCTGATTGCTAATATTTTTTATCCCAATAATGATCTTGTCCTCATGTGGATTCGAGTATAACGGTAATCGGACATTGTAGGCAAATTATTACTAATATCGTATTTTTAATTGAAATAAAGGTGATATCCACTATTTAATAAAACAAAAGTTAATTATTGCGTATGGATACAAATGAATACGGTTATAAAATGGCAGCAATAAATTGAATGTATAGATTTTATGGTTCATAGAATAGGTAAAAAAAGATATAAGCTGAACGAAATAGCCGCGCTTTAGTCAAAATACCGTCACTTATCGCTAGACTGTACTTCAGCGATGGCCTTCGTCTTTGTGCAGCGAACAATAACCATCAAGCAGTCATCATGATGTTTTTAAGACATGGCTCACTGTAGCCAACTCTCAGCAGCGATTGTGCTGATTGTAAAATCAGCTTATAGAACGGAAAACCATCTTTAATCCTGACAGCTGCGTGAAGCCGAAAGACGAGGCCAATCGTCATGCTTGGATGGATTAGATTCTATTCTCAGAGAGTTTAGAGTTATAAGTAGTAGGTCAACATAGTCTGCTTAAACGAAAAAACCGCTCTTCTCTTTATATAGAGAAGAGCGGTTCTTATTGATCTTTATGATGTTACATCATCTTTTACATGTTTGGATAGTTAGGGCCACCGCCACCTTCTGGGGTTACCCACGTGATGTTCTGTGATGGGTCCTTGATGTCACATGTTTTACAATGCACGCAGTTCTGCGCATTGATGACGAATTTGGCGCCTTCAGCATCTTTGACCACTTCATATACACCCGCTGGACAATACAAGCGTGCAGGCTCAGCATAGAGCGGTAAGTTGATTGAGATAGGCACGGTTGGATCAGTCAGCTTCAGATGCGTTGGTTGATCCTCTGCGTGGTTGGTATTTGAGATGAATACCGATGACAATTTATCAAATACCAGCTTGCCATCAGGCTTGGGATAAGTCGGCTGATAAGCATGATTGGCGCGCTCTAACTGATCGTAATCTGGTACATTATCATGCAAGGTCAGCGGCATTTTGCCTTTTAATAAGTTGTGCTCGATAAAGGTGAAAGCACCGCCCATAAACAGACCCATGCGGTGGATTGCAGGAGAGAAGTTGCGTGCCTCATAGTTGTCTTGATAGAGCCATGATTCTTTGTACATGGTGCTATAAGCCACTACTTCGTCATGCTGACGCTCTGCCTGTAGCGCTTCAAAGATCGCTTCGGCGGCGAGCATGCCTGACTTCATCGAGGTATGGGTGCCTTTGATTTTTGCGGGGTTCAAGAAACCAGCATCATCACCCACCAACACACCGCCTGGGAATGTGAATTTTGGTAATGAGTTAAGCCCGCCTTTAGTCAACGCTCGGGCACCATAAGAAATACGCTTACCACCTTCTAGAACACGCTTGATAACAGGATGGGTCTTCAAGCGCTGCATCTCATCAAATGGCGACATGTAAGGGTTGTGATAAGACAGATCCGCCACTAAGCCAAAGCTTACTTGGTTGTTTTCATCGAAGTACAACCACCATCCGCCAGTTGAGCCAGTTTCGGTCAACGGCCAGCCAAGACCGTGCATGACCACGCCTTGCTCATGCTTGTCAGGCTCGACTTCCCACAATTCTTTTAGACCGATACCGTAATGCTGAGGATCAGAGTCTTTATCTAGATCAAAACGACTGATTAAGCGTTTGCCCAAGTGTCCACGGCTGCCTTCGGCAAAAATAGTGTATTTGGCCAGCAGCTCATAGCCAGGCTCGAAGCTTGGCTTGGCTTCGCCATTGGCAGCCACACCCATATCACCAGTCAAAATCCCTTTTACCGAACCATCGTCATTGTATAAGATGTCATCGGCAGGGAATCCTGGGAACATCATCACTTCAAGCTCTTCTGCCTGTACAGCCAACCAACGAACCACATTGCCTAATGAGACAATGTAGTTACCGTCATTATGCATTGGGCCTGGAATCAATGAGTGCGGTACTTGAGTTGAACGTGTGGCAGAGTTTAGATAATAAAACCGATCTTCCGTCGCTGGTACGTTAAGTGGAGCGCCTTTGTCCTTCCAGTCTGGAATCAGCTCATTCAAGGCGCGTGGTTCGATGACTGCACCTGATAAGGTATGGGCACCAAATTCGGAGCCTTTTTCGACCACACACACCATAAACTCATCGTTGCCTGCTTCGATAGCGAGCTGACGTAAACGAATAGCAGCAGAGAGACCTGCAGGCCCGCCGCCAACGATGATGACATCGAACTCCATGGACTCACGCTCGATCTCAGGTTCCGGCTCTACGACTGGCGCTGCCGTCTCTGTTACTACTGGTGCGTCAGCGTCTACAGTAGTGCTGTCTACAACTGGCGCTTGATTGTCTTGCTCTTGCATACCTACTCCTAAACTTTAGTGGCTTATCTCAGGGCATCATTAGCGTAACAACCGAATAATAGATTTGCGGCGCTAACGTCACTCAGACATATGGCTGCCCGATAAAAATGTGTCATCAATACAAAATCCACTTGACCATTTCAATAAAAAATCGTTACTCATTATAAAAGAAAAGTCCTACAAACACGATACGCATTTATGAGCAACGGTGTTAAGGTTATATTGAAACAATAAGGGTGTTTAGATGATAAAGCTTCATCATACCCGAAACAAAAATTTATAGTAATAATAGATTTGCCAAACTTTGAATACTAGATAAAGGATTGTGCGATGAATAATGATAACAATTATACTGATGGGAATAACGGAAATAATTTGGAAGCCCCAGTCAATAAGACCTCCAGTCTAAATAATATGAATGCCCTCAGCCAATATCTCAAATCAACCGCTGCCACTCGTGAAGGACGAGAAATACCGCCACTTGATAAATGGCATCCAGAAAATATTGCCGATATGGATCTGGTGATAAAAGCAAATGGCGAGTGGTGGCATGAGGGTGGGAAAATGACCAGACAGTCACTCGTCAATCTCTTTGCAACCATCTTGTGGAAAGAAGAGAGTGACGGTGTAACCGAATATTTTTTGAAAACTCCTGTGCAAAAAATCCGTATTCAAGTAGAAGATGTGCCATTGCTGATCAATGATGTCGGTATCGTAAAAGAAAATGAGGTGAGCTGGTTGGAGTTTGTGACCACCACCGGTGACGTGGTGCGCTTGGACGATGAGCATCCCATTAGCTTACAAGCATATCAGCCTGATAATGCCGCAGCCCGTATAGATGAGTCGCAAATACGCCCTTATATGCCAGTAAGAAATGGTCTGAACGCGCTGATTGGACGAAATACCTTTTATCATTTGACGGAGATTGGTGAACTAACAGAGCATGATGGTAAGACGATGTTGACCTTACAAAGCGGTGGGAAGTCTTACTCTATGACTATGCCAGACCGTTAAACGTTAATACATCAACAGCAGCATTTATAGATTATGACAATAAAATCTATTTCATCAGTGGAGATGTCATAATACAAGAAACGCAGATATCTCTGATTGAGTAGAAATCAGAGATAATATAGAGATGATGATATGTATCTAAAAGTGGCGGTGAAGTAACGATGGCGAGTGCTGCAAATCAGATGACAACAAGTCAAGCAAATATAGAACAAACAAATATTTTGGATAGTCATGTGCTGTCAAACACTTCTATTAACAATGCTGGCATGAATGCAATGGTTATCGATGCAATCAGCATTGATGATGCTCAACGTGCTCCAATAGGACTATTCGATTCGGGGATTGGCGGCTTATCGGTTTATTTGCATTTAGCCCAGCAACTACCTAATGAGCGCTATATATATTACGCTGATACCTTAAATGTCCCTTATGGCAACCGCGAGAGCGATGATATCGAGTCGCTCACGCTAAAAGCCGTTGAATGGCTGCATAAGCAAGGCTGTAAGCTGATTGTGATCGCTTGTAATAGCGCATCAGCTTATGCCCTAGATACAGCGAGACGCTCTTATCCGAATATGCCTATTGTAGGTCTAGTACCAGCGTTAAAGCCTGCGATATTGGCAAGCAACAGCGGTCATGTCGCGGTATTGGCCACGAAGGCGACGCTCAATGGCCGGCTGCTTAATGACGTTATTACCAATTTTGCCAATCCAAATGGTACGGTGGTGACAAAATATTTTGATCCACAGCTGGTACCTTGGGTTGAGGCTGGCATGCCATTACAAGATGAGACCGCGCAGCGCTTGCGCCAACAAATACAAGTATTTGCAAATGAAGGAATTGATCATCTCGTGCTAGGCTGTACACATTATCCATTTTTTAAATCGTTTTTATTAGACGAAATTGCGCAGCAGCAGTTGGCCATACAGGTGGTTGACTCTGGGCAAGCCATCGCTGAACGAGTCAAGCAGCTATTGGTCGCAAATCAGATGTCAGCCACTCTTTATAATGAGACAAGTACTCAGGATTTGAGTGCGATTAATAAGACAAATGTTGATATCAGACAGCCATTAACTTTCCATGCGACTAAATATAGTGATAGACTAAGCGCTTTGATTGAACGCTTACTTGGTCAAGAGACTATACTGCAATACTATTCTGAGTAATGGTGAGCAAAGATATTTATGCAAAAACCTTTATTGCAGCATGGATGTGGTTAAAATACGTCGAATGTATTTTCGCAAGACTGTGCGAGTTGATACAAAACAAGATATTTTTGCTCTATTTCGTTTTATTCCCTTTTATGCCGCAACCTAAGCTCAGAGGTAATCGTGCCACATCGCCGCTATCATATTCATGTTATATGTGCTGACAACGATCAATTATTGGTGTTGGACAGCGTAGCGATATTTTTTCAAGTACGGGCGTTTTTGACTTATGATGTGTCTAGCAAGTTGCCAAAAGCTTCGCTATATGGTCGACAATGTATTGATTCTTGTGATTATGCATTGATGATCATTGGAGACAGTTACGGAGCCGTACAAAAGACAGGCGTGAGCCAAATGCATTTGAGTTACCTGAATGCCAAAGCTAAAGCCAAGCCCCTACTGATTTTCATCAAAAATCACTACCAAGAAACGGGTGTCAGTCGCCAATTACAAGAACTGATTAAACTCGTCTCTAGGCAAGAAAATCAGATTTATTACTATGATACAGAGGACGATATCGAAGCGTTACTCGTACAAGCCTACTACAGCGCAGTAGCCAGTCATAAAGTGAGAGGTGGCTGGGTGAGAGCGACTGAGGAGATGATTAAATTTAGTCGACAAACGGTCGCCGAAAGACTTGCTGATCTCTTATCTAAGAATACTAATACTAATACCAAGAAAGAACGTTCTGTTGATGAGAGTTTTGCGGCTGACAATGTTAGCAAACCAATTGTATTGACACAAACGTTTGATGTGCAATATAGTGCTCAAGCTTATGAAGGTGGTAACTTGAAGGATGTTACCAGAGAAGTAATATTATCTTGGCAAGAAGTATTAATCACCTTAATGAAAATACCGTCTACATTTTCGAGCTACGGGCTACAAAATGCCATTAATCGTCTGATCGCGCCAAAAGCTGAGATAGATATCAAAAACGATATGCCAAACGTTCACGCTGTCTCACGCTGCCAAATCTCTCAAGATGATCTCAATAACCTACAACGTCAGCTAGTAAGCGCCAACTGGATACAATTGACGACCTACGGTACACGTTTGTCACAAGAGCTTTGGAAGCTTACTTTTCATGCCAGAAGCCTACTAGAAAATGAAGATTCTCAAACGTCTGAATAAGATCCATCCTCATGACTGCTACCCTTTAATATCATCAAAAATTCTCTGCAGAAATGCTCACGGTGACCATGACTACGTTTTGTAATACAAAGCATACGCGGCAATGGTTGTGAATCGATTCAAGACTCGTGATAATAAGAACCATCAGATACTAATCTTATTTATATTAAAACTGGTATTAAAATTAAAAATGCATAAAACGTATTACACTATTGACCGATTAAGGAGAGCATACAATGAGCAACGCTAAAAATGACGAGTTATTAAGAGAGCTTGATGGTCTAGAGAAAAACATGCATGACGCTGATCAATTTCATACACTAGAAGAACAAGTGGCAGATATGAAACGTCGCGGTATCGACCCTAGCCAAGCCTACAAAGATTTGGATAGAAAAGCAGAAGATGAAGACTGGGGTGATGCGACTTGGAAAGAAAATGGCAAGTGGGAGCCAAAAACGGCTGCTGATCTAGACGATAACGCTCGTGAAAACTGGGACGGTGACAACGGTAAGCCAAACCCGCCACCCATTGTCTAAATCTTTCTTTAAATATCGATGTGATAGGTGAAGGTCTTCACTAGGCATCAAACATAAAAAAGCCACGCTAATCATAGCATGGCTTTTTTAATGATTTACGGTAGGACTATTCGTTACATTATTATGACCCTTCGTCAATGCGAACTAGCTTGATCGTCCCATCGGCACTAGCAACACGGCGATAGCGCGTATTAGTAGAAGTTGAAGGACTTATCGATGGTTGAGAAGAATAGCTATTAGGCGTAGTGGTCTGCTGCTCAATTAGCTGCCCCATACGATCAGCAGGCGCAGGGTTCAAAGGACGGCTATTTGCTGGCTGACCGTACTGCCCTGGGCTTGGTGCTGCATTACCAATGATAGCACGATAGAACTTTTGGCCTGCGCGTCCATCTGCTGGGAAAATGCCACGACTGGTCTGATATTGCTGGATAGCGGTACGGGTATTGTCCCCAATGATGCCATCAACACCACCAATATCATAGCCTGCATTTAGTAAGGCTTGCTGAATATCTTTTGCTTGTTGACGACTGATACCAGGATCGTCTGTTGGCCAAGCAGTGATAAAGTCTGTTTTGCTACTGTCTTCGCGAGTAATCAAATCTGATAAATGGGCGATCGCCAAAGCATAGTTTTCTGAAGCATTATACGAGTAGAACGTATCAAAGTTTTTACCAACCAAAAACGCAGGACCATCGACACCAGCTGGTAGCAATAAACCCGCACGACTCAAGTCATAAGGCAGCGGACTGCCGTTAGCCAGCGTTAGACCTTGATTGCGCCAATGGCTGATAGATTTTTTGTCTTTACGGTTGGAAGCCGCCCAAAATCCATCAGGTAGTTTAACTTCATAACCCCAAGGCTCGCCCGTACGATAACCACGTTTGTCTAAAAAATTTGCAGTAGAGGCGAGCGCATCAGGCACACTATTAACAAGGTCACGACGTCCATCACCATCACCGTCTACTGCTAGCTCTAAGAAGGTACTAGGCATAAACTGCGTTTGCCCAAACGCACCTGCCCATGAGCCTGTCATATCATTGGGCGCGATATCACCATTTTGTACGATTTTTAGGGCATTGGCATACTCACCTTGAAAGTAGCTTTGACGACGATCAAAACAAGACAATGTCGCTAACGATTCAAACAAGGGTTTTTTACCTAAGGTTTGACCAAAGTTGGATTCTACACCCCATACGCCAAGCACATGCTCTGCTTTTACCCCATAACGCGATTCGATTTGGCGCAGCGTGTCACGCCACTGGCGCTTGGCACGAATACCATCTTCGACACGCTCTTTGTCTACTAGCGCTGAGAGATAATCCCAGACATCTTTTTGAAACTCTGGCTGATAGTTGAGTGACTGAATGACACTAGGATCAGGCTGGCTTGGACGATAGTTGTTAAAGGTATAGCTACTGACACCGCGAAACTTGCTCGAATTTTTTAGGCCATCCAAGCATTGCTGAAATTCACTATTGGACAGATCTGGAGCGGGCGGCTGAGCTGCTTGGGCAGTGCTCACAAGGCTAATGCCAACTGCAACACTAAGCAATGACAAGGTAGAAAAAGGAGTCAAACGCATGAAAATATCCTATAAACGTTAAGTTGGCTGCTAAGAGACAAAAATCAAAAGGCTAAAAGTGGTATCAAGGTAGAGTAACCAATCTAAACAGTAAAGAAAAGCTGTCGAAGTACTAAGATTATGAATGGTTACGATAAATTGACGATGGCGTGAGGTTGGGAGAGTATTTTGTTGAGCTAAAAGTTCAAAGTGTCAGACAGCATTTAAATTTCAGAAATTTTTTAGCAAATAGAACCTATCTACTTAGCTAGCAAATTATCCAACTCTTTAATAAAGCCATGAATCCGCGCCGCATTTTTAACCAAATCGCCGCCACCAATCCGCGGCTTACTACGTATATCGACTAAACGTTCATTCTCGCTATCCGTGATACGGACGACGATATCGTCTTTAAAACCGAAACAAGCAGTGATGTCCGTCGCTTCTATCGCTTCTATAATGTCTTTATCTGCATCAATATTGACCAGCTCCCAGCCCAAGTTTTCAATGGCTTGTGTGCTTGCCGCAACCAATTCAGGTTGCGTTTGGTCATAGCGTAATGTCTGTAATTCAGGATAACCGATACGCTGTTGCTCTGCGGTCTCGATACCATCGTAAGCGACTGGATTGGGTGCATCAGCGCGTAGTAGGGCAATCGCCACAAATTGAGGTGGGTTCATCAAGTCGGTAGAAATATCATGGATGGGCGGTACGTTTTTGGCGGTATTCATCATGCTTAAAGGAATAGCAATGGCAGTGATGGCAAGCACTGCCGAGATTAACGCGCTACCAATACTCGCCGTGTTTCGTTTAAACAATAGCTGTATGGCTAGTAGTATCAATGCCGCGATACCAGCAAATACCCCAAATTTAAACCCTGTAAATGCAGTCGCTAAACCGATCATGCCAAATTGATAGAGTGGCCCTGCGAGCACGACCAGTAAGACAGCAATCAAACTTATCAGACCAACGAATATTTTCATTGCGCTTCTCCATCATGATTGAACATTGATCATTGCTGCGCAAACCAATTCTTTATTGCTTATTTCAATAGCCAAACCTGCTCTGTCACTTTTAGGTCAGGCATGGAGCCAATAGAGCTAGGCTCGCTTGCTAGCTTACAAATCTGATAGTGACTGCCATAATATTGCTGCACTTGCTCATGATTGATAGAGAACGGCGGCCCATCTTTTTTACTTTGATCGTAATTAAGCGTTATTAGCAATTGTGGCGCATTGTCGCTAACTTTACGTATCTGTTCGCTATAGTCGGGACGCATATCAGCTGGCAGAGCAATCAAAGCTGCTTTATCATATATCGCATCGATAGTACCTAGATCTGTAGAGGTCAAAGCAAAGATATCAGCGGCCCAGAGTGTAATATTTCGCTGCTCATCACCATCTACCAGCTGACCTTGGTAGTATTTAATATCTGGATTTTCTACATGCTGAGAGACAATAGGTTGGATATTTTGTTCAGCAAAGAATGCTTGTACGGCTGTCTCAACCAACTCAACGCCCACCACATCATACCCTTGTGCCGCGAGCCAAACCATATCGATAGATTTGCCGCAAAGAGGAACAAAGATACGGCTACCGACTGCTAAATCTAAGTGATCAATATACTCAGTTAATAATGGATTAACAGCTGACTGATTAAATCCGATACGCTTTTCTTGCCAGCGTTTGTGCCAAAATTCGGGATTCATAATTTACGCCTATCTATAGGTATTTGTTGATATCTTTATAATAACGTCTTATTTGAAAATGCTGAACACAATAAAAAGCCAAACACCTATTTTATAAGCATTTGGCTGTTAGCAAGCAGGATTTGTTAATCAATCGTTTAGCTCGTCATATATTGACTAAATTCTTTACGCAGTTTGGCAAGCTTTGGTGGTATGGCAAAATTGCAATAAGCCTGTCCTGGATTTCTGTTAAAGAAGTCTTGATGCGCCTCTTCTGCGCGGTAAAATTCAACAGCAGGGTGTACTTCTGTGACGACATTGATGCCCATATCACGCAGCTTATTAATGGTGCGATCAACCGTTGGTTTTTGATCTTCCTCAGTATAAAAGACCACGCTGCGATACTGACTGCCAACATCATTGCCTTGACGATCCATCGTTGTGGGATCATGCGTGGCAAAAAATACGTCGAGGATGACTTCCAACGGGACGGTCGTCTCATCAAATTCGACTTTGATGACTTCGACGTGTCCAGTGTCACCACCGCATACGGCTTCATAATTGGCTGATACTGCATCGCCGCCCATATAGCCTGAAACGACAGACTGCACGCCTTTTACGGATAAAAAGACAGACTCGGTGCACCAAAAGCAGCCACCGCCTAATACGATTGTTTGCATAATTTTTTCCTATTTTTATAAATATAAAATCATCGTTGTTTGCCTAGGTGTTATCTATCAAACAATATCGTTTAGCTTAGCAGGGCATCTGGTGGCGATAAGTAACAAACAGTAATGTTATAATGGGCTTTTGCTACGTGTGGTATGACCGCAGCGCTAATAAAAACGGTGCGGTTTGCCAATCATTTTATTTGAATAATGAGTGTGACCATGAGCCAGCCAACGCCCGATACTGCCCCAGCCATCCAGCATGATACGCTATTTACCACACCGCTGGACAAAGCGGCGCGTTTTTCTTTTGATGAGCAAGTGGTGGCTTGTTTCCCCGATATGATTCGCCGTAGCGTACCCGGTTATGGTCAGGTATTGGCCATGCTGCCCATATTTGCCCGTCGTCACTGCAAGTATCGTCAGCAGGGCGATAGTGGTCAACGCGTTAGCCGTATTTATGACTTGGGCTGCTCGCTTGGTGCCGCCAGTATGACGCTGGCTGGTGAGTTTGACCCGCAAGACTTGCAGATTAAGGCGATTGATATCTCCCCCGCGATGACGTCCGAAGCCACGACGTTATTGAGTGACAATTATCCTGAGCACGATATCGAAGTCATTACTGCAGACATTCGCGACGTTGAGCTTGAGCCATGCGACATGGTGATTTTAAACCTAACGCTACAGTTTTTACCAGCAGCCGATAGAGTCGCAGTATTAGAAAAAATCTATGCGGCCTTGAGCGAAGGCGGCATACTGGTATTAACCGAAAAAACTCATGCCTTTGATGAGCAGTATGATGCGTGGTTGGTTGAGCGTTATTATGACTTTAAGCGTGCCAATGGCTATACCGAAATGGAAATCAGTGGCAAGCGTAATGCATTAGAAAACGTGCTGATTACCGATACGCTAGATGAGCATCATGCACGGTTAGATCAGGTTGGCTTTAAACGTCATCTGACGTGGTTTCAGTTTTTAAATTTTGTCTCTATTGTGGCGTTTAAATAATCCTTACTTTTAACACAGTTATTTCTTCATCATTACGGTAATCTGCTTCTATGCTAAACGACACAATTACGCACGCCGAACGCGAACTATATTTAACCCTATTAGAGCTGGCTCAGCAGCAGCCGAGCGCTTATGAGTGGCTGACGCGACTGCCAACATGGTTAAATGACATCAAGGACAAAGCTAACTACGCACATGCGCCTGCTTATCAAGCGTCAGTCGCTCGTTTACCACAATTGGCTGTCAATCACGTCGATCTCAACAGCGATATATTGACGATTGAGGCAAGTCTAAATGAGTCTCAGCGCAAACAAACAACGGCGTTATTAAAGCAGTTGATGCCGTGGCGTAAAGGCCCATTTCAGATTGGCGGTCAAATCGGCGATGATGAGTCAGGTATTAAGATCGATACCGAGTGGCATAGTGATTGGAAATGGCAACGTGTTGCGCCGCATTTAAGTAGGCTTGATGGTCGGCGTGTATTGGATGTGGGCGGAGGTTCTGGCTATCACGGTTGGCGTATGGCAGGGGCTGGCGCGGACACGGTCATTATTATTGATCCGTCATGCTTGTTTTACCATCAGTTTATGGCGATTCGTCATTTTGTCGGTAGCGCGGATGCCCATACTCATAATACAGGCCGTTACCGTACGCATTATATTCCTGTGCCGCTCGAGGCCTTGCCAGAGCATAGCCAACTGTTTGACACCGTATTTAGCATGGGTGTGCTCTATCATCGCCAGTCACCGTTCGAGCATTTACAACAGTTGAAAGGGCAGTTGGTCAAAGGCGGTGAGCTAGTGCTTGAGACGTTAGTTATCGAAGGCGATGCCAATACAGTCCTAGTACCGCACGACCGCTACGCGCAGATGAATAACGTGTATTTTTTACCATCGGTCGCCGCATTGATAGGTTGGCTAGAAAAAGCAGGTTTCTCAGAAGTGCGTTGTGTCGATGTGGCTGTCACCTCAATGAAGGAACAACGAAAAACCGAATGGATGACCTATCATTCGTTAGCAGACTTCTTAGATCCTAATGACTCAACTAAGACCATCGAAGGATATCCTGCACCCATGCGTGCGACTTTGATTGCGAAAAAGTAGCAAGACTTTTATTGTAGCTACCATCAGCTTGCTATCGCTACCTGCTCTCGCAGGATACGGGACACCATCCAAAGATTCAGGTTTTGTACAAGACGACTGGCAAGTGGTTTGTGATAATACGCGTACTTGCCGAGTGGCAGGCTACTCAAGTGACGCCTCAATAGATAAGCCTGTTTCAGTGCTATTCACCGTATCGCCAAAAGTAGCGCTGCCAAAGGCACAAATTCAGTTGGCATCAAAAGTATCCAAAGATAAGGCTGAGCTGTGGTTAAATAATAAAAACTATGGGACATTGCAGCCCGCTGGAAGTGACGCTGCATTATATGATCTATCTGCTAAGCAAACACAAGCAATTATCGATAAGGCTCGATAAGAAATATTTGGGATTTAATGACGAAAAATGACTGATTATATCAGCCATTTTTTGAAAGCGACTTCCATGACTATTTTAAGGATGAAACCAACAGAGCCTGCGCCAAGGGCCAAAAAGATCCAAAAGGTACCTGCGCGCCCAGCATCAGAAGTTTTAGAGATATCCCACATGATAAAGAATAAGAAAGCGATGAATATCGGCAGTAAGACGTACAAGCCCCAACTGGTGACCGTACTGGCAGCAATAGCAAACATAGCGTAATCCTATAGGGTAATAACGCGTCTTCTATGGCGTAAAAGCGTCATAGAAGCGCAATATAAACCATCATTATAACGTGTAAGCGGTTGGGTATAAACGACTGCCCAGTATCGGGCAACAGGAACGCTACAATTGACAAAGTCATTCGCTCATTGATTTTATATTATTTATACCAGATTTATTTTACTAAGCATCAGCAAACGAGCGAACAAAATTTATATTAATCCCAATTATCAATATTAGTTGTCATAACGGTAAGATTTTAGGGCTAATTTTGGCGCAAATGGTGCAATAAAGCGCAAAGATTGTTATATTTACAGATTACTTATCTTTTTGCATTATTTTATCCCTGCAATGTCGGTCGGCACTATAATAAGCAGTTATCGACTGCTCGCATTCGCACCGTTTTTGTTGTTTATTTAATTGAGTTCAAATCCCTATGTCACAAGCCCAAATTGATACGCTTGCATCCCTATTCAATGATGCCATTCAAACCCTACAAGCAGATGGTACGCTACCAAGCGACTGGCAGAACAACAGCCAAATCACGCGTACGAAAGATTTAAGCCACGGTGATTTTGCCAGCAATATCGCACTGACGGCGGCCAAAGCGGCCAAGGCCAATCCACGCCAACTTGCCGAAAAAATCGTCAATGCACTCCCTGAGAATCAAGACATTCGCCAAGTAGAAATCGCCGGTCCTGGGTTTATCAACGTATTTTTAAACTCAGAGGCTAAGTTTGCGGTATTGGACGATATTTTTACTCAGCAAGATCGTTTTGGTCTGAGTAATCAGTTTGATGGTCAAAAGGTACAAGTCGAGTTTGTCTCTGCCAATCCGACCTCAAGCCTGCATGTCGGTCACGGACGCGGTGCAGCGTTTGGTATGAGCGTATCAAACTTACTAGAAGCCATCGGTTACGACGTCACTCGCGAGTATTATGTCAATGATGCGGGTCGTCAGATGGATATTTTGGCGACCAGTACCTATTTGCGTTATTTGGCGCTAAATGGTGAGCAAATCACGTTCCCAATCAACGGCTACCAAGGCGATTATGTCAGTGATATCGCACAGACATTAAAAACGCAGCATGGTGACAGCTACGTTCATCGTTTTGCCGATGTTGCCAAAGACGTACCAGAAGACGCAAAGTTTGAGATCAATGCGGATGGCGAAAAAACGCTCATTTCAGGTGACAAAGAAGCGCATATTGATGGCTTGATTGCGGGTAGCAAAGCCTTGCTTGGTGACAGCTATGCGCTGTTTTTAAATGCCGCCTTGAGCAGTATTTTGGCCGATATCAAAGACGATTTGAATGACTTTGGTGTGAGCTACGAGTGCTGGTTCAGTGAAAGATCGATTGATAGCGAGATTGAGCCTGTCCTACAAATACTCGATGACAAAGGTTACTTGTACGAAAAAGACGGCAACATCTGGTTCAAATCGACCGATTTTGGTGATGAAAAAGACCGCGTGGTTCGCCGTGCTAATGGTCAGTCGACGTATTTTGCCTCGGATATTGCTTATCATAAAAACAAGTTTGATCGCGGTTTTGACAAAGTGATTAACGTTTGGGGCGCCGACCACCATGGTTATGTGCCACGCGTAAAAGCGGCGCTGCTCGCGTTGGGGATTGATGCTGAACGTCTTGATGTCGTGCTCGTACAGTTTGTGGCATTGTGGCGCGGCAGTGAAAAAGTACAAATGTCTTCACGCTCAGGTCAGTTCGTTACTTTGCGTGATTTACGTGCAGAAGTCGGCAATGATGCGGCGCGTTTTTACTATGTCGCGCGTAAGCCTGAAGTACACATTGACTTTGATTTAGAGCTTGCCAAATCACAAAGCAAAGACAATCAAGTGTATTATATTCAGTATGCGCATGCGCGCGTTTGCCGTGTATTAGAAAAACTGGCAACCTACGATTTGGCAGTAGATGATGCTGTTGGTTTGGCACATCAAGATTTGCTTAATGCGCCCAATGAAGACGAGTTGATTAAACTGTTAGCTGGTTATCCAGCGACACTATTACGTGCAGCGACTGGCTACGAGCCGCATGTCTTGACTAACTACTTAAAAGAGCTTGCTGCATTGTTCCATGGTTGGTATGACACCAATCGCATTTTGCCTGTCAGTCTCACGACAGGTGAAACACCAAGCTCAGATGAGATGGCATTGATGCAAGCACGTTTGCGCTTGTCCAAAGCAGTTAGACAGGTCTTGGCGAACGGCCTTGGTCTGCTTGGTTTGTCAGCACCTTCTGCTATGTAGTCATTTTCTAACATGTGACATGAGTATAGACAGCCAATAGCATTAATTCGATGATGACCGTTAAATTCAGTAGGGAGAACGAGATCCATGCTAGCCAAAAAACCGAAAGGCGCAACAGAAAAGCGCAAATCAAGTAGCGTATCGGGCTTATTGTGGATGTTTGTTGGGGCGGTATTGACCCTTATGATCGGGGTATTTATCTACCTTTCACCATTATTCAACTTTAGTCCCGCTGATGGTAGCGCCGAGAACGATCCTGACAGGCAGGTGCAGCCGCGCGTAGATACTGATACCGATAATGGCGATTATGAATTCTACGATATTTTGCCCAATCAAGAGATGGCAACCATTCCTGATGAAGATATCGCTGAGATTGATAACGATCAGATAGGAGATATTGGCGCGTTTGAGCCGGATGTCGTCGTGACCCAGCCGGATAGTACGGCAGCTAATGGTATAGATAATGCTGGTAGCTTTGGTAATGTGGAAAGTCCTGCAGGCGAGACCAGTGGCGGTAGTAATACTGCTGCGGGCGACGATATTGTTGTTGTTGAAGAGGACGCAACTTATGATGGCACGCCACCTGCTAACACCAGCAACTCTGCGACCCGTAACAACAATGCAGGAGCAGGTACGGCAAGTATTCAAGCGGCCAAACCTGCTGCGACCTATATTTTGCAGATCAATAGCTTTAGTGATGCAGATGAAGCAGATCGTCGCCGCGCCCAAGTATTGATGGCAGGCGTGGATGCCAGAGTAGTCAAAAATACGACAGGTAATGGCTTACCTATCTATCAGGTAATCTCGCGTCCGTTAAGTAACCGTCAGGCAGTGACAACAGCACAGCAGCGCCTACAAAATAACGGTATTGACTCTATTATCGTTGAACAGCGTCGTTAGTCCAAGCGCTATATATAATAATCGGTATATATAAGAAGTATTTGTGATCATAAAAAAGCGTCGTCATGACGCTTTTTTTATCTCTTTAATTTATTAAGCACTCTATTATCTTTTCTCCTTAATCAAAATATTCATAAAGAGTATGGTTATGACAGCATCTCCCTCAGCAGTACCGCAAGCAGGCGTTATCAAAGCATTCTTTCAAAAGTACTTTATCAATGCCTTTACGGGCATGGCGTTAGGGCTATTTGTCACACTAATTGCTGGCTTGATTATCTCGCAAATCGGTGGCTGGTTGAATTTGCCCGCATTAATCGCCGTGGGTAAGCTTGCGTCAATATTGATGGGGGCGGGCATTGGGGTAGGTATCGCTTATTATTTAAAAGCGCCAACACTCGTGATGCTTAGCTGCCTTGTAGCAGGTATGTTGGGTGCGCATTCTGAAGCACTAATGGCAGGAACGCTATTCATACCACAAGAGGGTGGCCCTGCGACCTTTGTAGCACTGCCAGGCAACCCAATCGGCGCTTATCTGACGTCTGTATTCGCTTATCGCGCTGGTACGTGGATCGCAGGCAAGACCAAGCTCGATATTTTATTAGTGCCCTTAGCAGTGTGTGGTATCGCGCTATTGGTCTGTGCGCTGCTCAATCCGCCTGTTGTTGCGGCAGTTAATGCGATTGGGCAAGGGATTCACGCGGCAACTGAGCTACAGCCATTGCTGATGGGTATCGTGATTGCAGTCGTCGTTGGTATCTTATTGACGCTACCGACATCGAGCGCTGCCATTTGTATTGCGATTGGCCTTGGGGGTTTGGCGGGCGGTGCCGCAGTTGTTGGCTGTGCCGCGCATATGATTGGTTTTGCCGTGGCCAGTTTTAAGGATAATGGATTTAGTGGCGTGATATCTCAAGGATTGGGAACCAGCATGCTGCAAATCCCTAATGTGCTAAAAAAACCTATCGTTTTGCTGCCTGCCGTTATTGCGAGCGCGATCGTTGGCCCTATCGCGACTGTCGGATTTGGCTTGGCTTGTACGGCGACAGGGGCGGGCATGGGTACCGCTGGTCTGGTTGGTGTGTTCGGCGTTATTGAAGCATCACAAGAAATCATGAGTACGACCCAATTATGGACAGCGATTGTCCTTCTGATGTTTGTATTGCCTGCAGTGATTGCAGGTTTGGTCGCTTACATCATGCGCCGTATGGGCTGGCTAGTCGCTGGTGATATGAAGCTGCCCTAAAAACGGTTAAAAATTTGTATTCGTGACCATACAACAAAAAAGCCCTGCTGTTCAAAAACAGTAGGGCTTTTTTATTTAAGGAGCGTCAGTTAGTTATGGTGCGGTACTTGTTTTATCACTACGCTTGTTATTGCGTCTTGGTTTTAGTTTACGCGATAACTGAGTGATGTCGTTTATAACTTCACTATAATGTGATGGGAATACCCGCTGAATGGCATCAACCATTTTGGCATCATTCCCAATTAAGCAGCGCTGCTGATTGGTCGCAGCGGCATGTAAAATAATCCAAGCTGCTTCGCTGGCATCAAATTTCAACAGTTTATTAAAGCTTTTAATGGCTTTATCACCAGTAGGCATACCGACCGTACTGGTACTATCATTGCCACGTGCGCTATTGGCAATATTGGTTTTGATACCGCCTGGATGGATACAGGTCGCTGATACACCGCAATTCTGAATGTTAAGCTCTTGACGCAGGCTTTCTGTAAAGCCGCGTACCGCAAACTTACTGGCATTATAAGCAGAATATGAAGGCTGAGCGGTCAAACCAAACAAGCTGGAGATATTGATCACATGACCATGTTCTTTAAACTGGCGGGGTTGATCGTTTTGATTATCACTCGTCACCTCGCTTTGTTTGACACTGTTTTTGATGAGTGGCAAAAACGCTTTGGTGCCATAAACCACGCCCCAAAAATTGATATCCATCACCCATTCAAGCTCCTCAATACTAGCGCCCTCTATCGTCGAAGAGAAGGCCACGCCTGCATTGTTAAAGATGAAATTGACTTTGCCATGGTCGCGCATCACGCTATCCGCCCACGCTTGCATAGCGTCATTGTCTGATACATCAAGTACAGTCATGGTGACCTTAACATCATAACCAACCAGCATCTCTTTGGTTCGTGTCAGTTGTTCTACATTGATGTCTGATAGCGCCACATGACAGCCCATTTTTGCTAAGTGAAGCGCAAGCTCGCGTCCCATCCCAGAACCTGCGCCAGTAATGGCGGCGACATGATTTTGGTAATAAGGTGCAATATCATTATCTTGTTCGCTGGGTGTATAAAAGGGCAGGTGCTGGCGTAATGAGGACGCCATCGTGGTTATATTGTTAAGCATAATAAACAGTCCTTTGTATTATTAAGAGTGAGTATTCATAGGTGCCATAGACGTTGGAAAACAGCAGTAGAATAAAAGTCGCAATAGACTATCTACATTAGCATGATTAATCATGAGGTCTACTTGCGATTGATAAATACTGCTATCATTTTGTAATGAGGAGCGTCAATTATCTCTAAAGCACTATACTGTTAAGTGTTCTTGGAATATAAAGGTTAATCAAATTTTTGATAAATAATTTAGGCGATCGATAGACATAAAAAAGCGCCGTGGCTTATAAGGCCAGACGCTTTTTTTGAATACCTCATTACTAATAATGAGCCATCTAAGTCGCATTATGCATTAAGCAATTTTAGGTATTTTACCTTCATTGATGACTTCTGCATCAACCATCACGGTCTTGGCATTTTCCATAGAAGGTAGCTCATACATGGTCTCAAGCAGGGCGTTTTCTACGATAGAACGTAGACCGCGCGCGCCAGTTTTACGCTCCATTGCTTTTTTGGCGATGGCATCAAGTGCTTCATCTGTAAAGCTGATCTCAGCACCTTCCATATCGAACAAGTACTTGTACTGTTTGACCAGTGCGTTCTTAGGTTCGGTAAGGATTTGGACTAAGGCTTCTTCATCAAGCTCTTTGAGCGCTGCAAGCACAGGCAGACGACCGATGAGCTCAGGAATCAAACCAAACTTGATCAAATCTTCTGGCTCAACTTCTTGTAGCAAGTCTGAGCTACGACGGCTGTCGTCTTTTGAGCTAACATCTGCGTTAAAGCCGATACCACCTTTTTCGGTACGTTGCTGAATGACTTTATCAAGTCCTGCAAACGCGCCGCCGACGATGATTAGGATGTTACTGGTATCGACTTGGATCAGCTCTTGCTGTGGATGCTTACGACCACCGTGCGGCGGAATCGCAGCAACGGTGCCTTCGATCAGCTTTAGCAGCGCTTGCTGCACGCCTTCGCCCGATACATCACGGGTAATCGATGGGTTATCACCTTTTTTGCTAATTTTGTCGATTTCATCAATATAGATGATGCCTTGTTCCGCTTTGGCCACATCGTAGTCAGACGCTTGTAGTAGCTTTTGCACGATGTTCTCAACGTCTTCACCGACATACCCTGCTTCGGTCAAGGTGGTGGCATCGGCCATTGCAAATGGCACATCAAGCAGACGAGCCAAGGTTTGCGCCAGCAAGGTCTTACCAGAACCCGTTGGGCCAATCAGCAAAATGTTACTTTTTGCCAATTCTACCATCGCATCATCAGCACCGATTTTGGCTTTTTTGCTGTTATTGGCAAGTGTCTGGCTGACTTTTAGACGTTTGTAATGGTTATATACCGCGACCGATAACGCTTTTTTGGCAGCGTCCTGACCGATGACATACTCATCAAGCTTGGCACGCAGCTCTTTTGGGGTAGGTAGCTTTTTGTTGACCCATGAGGTATCTACGTCGCTGTCGTCATCGCTGTGTTCTGCACTGTCTGCGATTAGATCAGTACATAGCTCGATACATTCATTGCAGATATTGGCGTCATCAGCAGCAATCAGCTGCTGTACATCACTTTTGGCTTTACCACAAAACGAACAATGCGGGGTGTTATCTTCTGCCATAAAAGGCGCTCCTAAAGTTTAAAACTGGTTAGTCTATTTGCGACATATCGATGGTTGTATTGGTTGAACGCTCATACCTGCTTACGATCTATCAGGTATGAGCGGCATATTGATTTACCATACAAACAGACTATAACTATTCTTATGATGGCGCACTCGTTTGAGAGGCGTAGCGCTTATTTGAGATTACAAAGATTCAGGACGGCGCTCTAATACTTCATCAACCAAACCGTACTCTTTGGCTTCCTCAGCATCTAACCAAAAATCGCGCTCGACGTCTTTTTCGATTTTTTCGAGTGGCTGGCCGGTGCGCTCAGCCAAAATGCGGTTTAGGCGATCACGGATTTTGAGGATTTCACGAGCATTAATCTCGATATCAGTCGCTTGGCCTTGCGCGCCGCCTGATGGCTGGTGAATCATCACGCGAGCATTGGCGAGTGAGTAGCGCTTACCTTTTTGACCCGCGGCCAACAAGAATGAGCCCATGCTATAAGCACCGCCCATACAGATGGTGGATACTTCAGGTTTGATAAAGTTCATGGTATCAAAGATTGCCAAGCCTGCACTTACTGAGCCACCTGGTGAATTGATATACAAATGAATGTCTTTGTCAGGGTTTTCAGCTTCTAGAAATAGCAGCTGTGCGACGATTAGATTGGCCATATGGTCTTCGACTTGGCCTGTCAAAAAGATCACACGCTCACGCAATAGGCGTGAAAAAATATCAAACGAGCGTTCACCGCGTGAAGACTGCTCAACCACCATTGGTACTAGCGCCGCTTGGGTGGTTTGTACTTCTTTGTGAGCGCTCATTAGCATATCAAAATGTGGGTTAGCAGTGATGCGTTCATAATCTGTCATAGAAAAGTCCTATCGATAAAGGGATAAAATAAAAAACAGTTAAAATGGTTTTATTGTCTGGTATGTTTTGTGCTAATGGGTAGTTTATAGGGGGACTACGCCCACTATTCAAGCCTATAAAACCCGTTTGTACATAAAATAGGTGAAAAAGTGAGTCCGCTATATTTTTATATATAAGTTGAAAGAATATCCAAAAAAGGCAGATTCTATCTGCAAATCAGGCGTATCCCACAGAAACTTACCCCGATATGGATATCATAGAGCAGTGTCTCACCATACTTTTAACATAGAATACCTGATTAACTGCCTTGCAATCTACCTATCTTACTATTCAATTGTGCAAATGTGGGTTGTCAAAAGAATCCTTAAGTGCATTTACTCATAGTTATTCTTATAAGTAGAAAGTGCGGCCTGACATAGTGTGTTAATAGTCCAAGTTTGAATGCTAAAAAATGGTGCATATTAACGAAAAACGCCACAATTTGGTGCAAACCGTTATTTATCTAATAGTTATCAGCGGTAAAAGGCTGATTAAAAAATAGCTAAACCAGCTTTGTCATGTTAGTAAGAAAAAATATACAGTCAAAACCAAAGTAAAATCATTATGTTGGGTGTGATGGTGGAGTGTATGTAAGAGTGTTTGCATATGAGTTGGCATAATGCTTGTATAGACAGTGAAATTAACTGACTTTTTGGTCAGGAACCAGATTACTAGATTGTATTTAATGAGTAAAATGAGCAAATGAGTATATAAAATGAGTTGGGCTTCTTCTTTAACATTGAGTTTTGACACTGTTAAGCGCACAGATATTGCCAAAATTGCGGCTGCTACCGCTAAGACGCGGCTATCTCATCGTGAGCACACGGGCGCGCTTATGGTACAGCGTGCCCTATATCCTGAGCCACGTGGGCAGCAAGGCATTTGTCATATATTGATGTTATATCCGCCAGCAGGTATCGCAGGCGGTGATACGCTGACGATAGAGTTGCATTTAGACAATGGCAGCCATGCTGTTATCACTACACCAGGGGCTGGCAAGTGGTATGGTAATGACGGTGTCAGCCAAAAACATAAAGCTCGGTCGGACGACAACGACACGCACCAAAGTATGAGCCAAGACAAGATAGCTGCCTATGCAAGCCAACATCTGCAAGCCAAACTCGCCGCACATGTTCGCTTAGAATGGCTACCACAAGAGAGTATTATTTATAACGAAGCCAATATGCATGCAGTGAGCCGTTTTGATTTAGCTGACTCATCTAGCTTGCTGACTTGGGAGATTAGCGTATTTGGGCGGCAAGCATATGATGAGCAGTTCTTGCAAGGGCGTTATCATACTGGATTAAATATCTACCGAGAAGGTAAGGTTATCGTTGCTGAACGTGTCAAACAGGCTGCCCAAAGTCGCTGGTTTACATCGAGTCTAGGACTAGCAGATCAGCATATTTATGGGTCATTTTGGGCAGTGCCAAGTTTGAGCGATGTACATGACAACGCTGCACTGCCTGCCTCTGCCGCACAATCAGACGAGACAGCCTTAGCAACGATGAAGCAGGCCCTAGCTCGCTATTTAGACAATACCATCGTTGCATTACGCCATATGATTACTGAGGCTAGATTACCGGTTTATTGTACTCATAACGGTCAAGCCATTAATATTCGGTATATCGGTTCAGATGTGCGCGGCTGTTTTGAAGCTTTTTATCAAATCAGAGAAGGCTTGCGACATCATTGGTGGCAGCTTGAGCCTTGCCGTCCGCGTATTTGGGACACCTAAGTCTACGGTTTTTCATAGCTAAGCCACACGACCTGATAATCTGCTATAACTTTTATAATAAATAAAATAAGGATTTGCCATGCATCTGACGCCAACAGAAAAAGACAAGCTCATGCTATTTACCGCTGGCATGGTGGCTGAGCGCCGCAAAAACCGCGGCGTTAAGCTCAATTACCCCGAAGCCATCGCTTATATCAGTATGCTGCTGATGGAAGGGGCTAGAGATGGCAAAAGAGTGGCTGAATTAATGAGTGAAGGGGCTACTTACCTGTCTGCCGATGATGTCATGGAAGGGGTGGCAGAGATGGTCGATGAAGTGCAAATCGAGGCGACCTTCCCTGATGGTACCAAATTGGTCACGGTACACAATCCCATCGTATAGTTCTGTCTATCACTAAATGATCACTCCAAAATAAGGCGGCTCCCATGCAAGCAGGCGAATATAACATCCAAGATGGTGACATTATCCTAAACCAAGGACGACAAGTACAGACCATCAGTGTGAGTAATACTGGCGATAGACCGATCCAAATCGGCTCGCATTATCACTTTTATGAAGTCAATGATGCGCTGAGCTTTGATAGAGAGCAGACCCGTGGGTATCGCCTAAATATCATCTCCGGCACGGCAGTTCGTTTTGAGCCGGGGCAGTCGCGAGAGGTAGAATTGGTGGCTTATGCTGGCAAGCAGGAAGTATATGGCTTTGCAGGTCGTGTCATGGGCGCGGTTCAACCAGATAAGACCGATGAAAAGAAACTGGCTACTTCGCAAAAGCGGGTGAGTCGGCAGATTTATGCAGAGCATTTTGGTCCTACCACAGGGGATAAAGTGCGTCTTGCCGACACTGAGCTTTGGCTACAAGTTGAGGCGGATTTGACCAGCCATAAAGATACTGCTGTTGACCAAGCGAATACGTCACAAAGTGATGAAGGTACTAGCCATACTACCGAGATTAAGGGTGAAGAAGTCAAATTTGGCGGCGGCAAAGTCATCCGTGATGGTATGGGTCAAGGGCAACTGCTGGGGGCTGAGGTTGCAGATACCGTGATTACCAATGCGCTGGTTGTAGATTATACGGGTATCTACAAAGCCGATATCGGTATCAAAAATGGCCGTATCAGCGCGATTGGTAAAGCGGGCAATCCTGATATCCAGCCTGCCATCGATATTCCGATTGGCGGCGCGACCGAAATCATCGCTGGTGAAGGCAAAATCCTCACCGCAGGCGGCGTCGATAGTCATATTCACTTTATCGCGCCTCAGCAGTGTGAGACGGCGCTGATGTCGGGGGTGACCACGATGCTAGGCGGTGGCACAGGCCCTGCCCAAGGTACGCTCGCGACTACTTGTACGCCGGGGGCATATCATATTGCCTCAATGCTACAATCTACCGATAGTATCCCTATGAATATTGGGCTATTGGGTAAAGGCAATGTGAGTGTGCCCACTCCAATTGCTGAACAAATCGAAGCGGGTGCCGTGGGGTTAAAGCTACATGAAGATTGGGGTACGACGCCGCAAGCTATTGATAATTGTCTGAGCGTTGCTGACGATTATGATGTGCAAGTTGCGATTCATACTGACACGTTAAATGAAAGTGGCTATCTTGAGAGTACACTAGGCGCATTTAAAAACCGCTGTATCCATACCTTTCATACCGAAGGCGCAGGCGGTGGCCATGCGCCTGATATTCTAAAGGCCATTGGCGAGTCGCATGTGCTGCCATCTTCCACCAATCCTACTAGGCCTTATACCGTCAATACTATTGACGAGCACCTCGATATGCTCATGGTTTGTCATCATTTAAGCCCTGCTATCGCTGAGGACGTAGCATTTGCCGAAAGCCGCATTCGTCAAGAAACCATCGCGGCTGAAGACATCTTGCACGATTTGGGTGCTATCTCGATGATGAGTAGTGACTCACAAGCGATGGGGCGCGTGGGTGAAGTGGTCATTCGCACATGGCAGACGGCGCACAAAATGAAAGTTCAGCGTGGTCATCTGGCTCCAGATGCGACAGCACAAACAGAGCATCAAGCGCAGCATATTACTCTGACCGACTACGATCAAAGCGCGGACAATGATAACTTTCGCATCAAACGCTATATCGCAAAATATACGATAAATCCTGCGATTACGCATGGTATTAGCGATATGGTCGGCTCCATTGAAGTGGGTAAATGGGCGGATATGGTGCTGTGGTCGCCCAAGTTTTTTGGGGTAAAACCTGAATGCATCATCAAAGGCGGCCTGATCGCTGCGGTACCGATGGGCGATATCAACGCCTCTATTCCCACCCCTCAGCCTGTGCATTATCGTCCTATGTTTGCGTCGTATCCAAAGTCAGTCGCTCAAACCAGTATCACTTTTATGTCGCAAGCGGCGATAGACAAACAAGTCGATAAGCAGCTTGGACTGACCAAAGTGATTCAGCCTGTCCACGGGATACGTGAGATTCGCAAAAGCGATATGCGCCTCAACAGCTACTGCCCAGATATGGACATCAATCCTGAGACCTACGAAGTACGTGCCGATGGCAAAACGCTTACCTGTGAGCCTGCTGAGGTACTGCCCATGGCACAGCGTTATTTTTTATTCTGATTTTTATTTTAAGATTTAAAGACAAACGGCTAAAGGCTGTCTTAAAAAGCGTGTCACAGGCTTATAGAGAGCTGGTTTTGGCGTGATCTTCTCATTGATTGCTGACAGCCATTTTGGGCACTTTTATTATCAATACTATTATTCAATCATTTGAGCCACAGTAAACAGAGCATTATATTTATGAAAATATTTAATACCCGTCTCCCTACCTTAAGTGATATCCAACAAGCGCAATTGACTGCCCAGCGCCAAGCGGATGACTATCTGCTTTTGGACTTTGATACTCGTCAGCATTCGCGATTTCGAGCTGTGACAGTTTCAGGGGAGGCGGTCGGTATCGATTTGCCGCGTACTGGTGTCTTAAAAGGAGATGACGTCCTCACCAATGCCGCAGGGGAGTTAATGCAAGTTATTGCCAAGCCGCAAGCGGTGACCAAAGTGATGGCAGCCGATGATTTTTTATTAATGAAAGGCGCGTATCATTTGGGCAATCGCCATGTGCCGTTGATGTTTGAGCACAGTGCAGCAGGGTACGCGCTGTATTTTGAAAACGATCATGTACTGGCACAAATGCTAGAAAATCTTGGGCTGCATACTGAGTCTGCATCAGTGCCGTTTGAGCCTGAAACAGGCGCTTATCAGACAGGACACGGGCATTCGCATAGCCATTCTCACGCTCATACGCATTCGCATAATGACGCGCATAACCATGATGATGACCATGACAACAACCACAATCACAATCACAATCATAACCATGATGACAGCCACAGCCAACATAATGTGTCTATAGGTCATTCAAATGAGGGTTGATGGCAGTACTCAGCCTACTCAGTCTGTCCAACTTGGGCAGATGTTGATGCTGGCCTCTAGTAACTTGCCGATTGGTAGCTATACCTACTCGCAAGGCGTAGAGTCAGCGATTGAGTCAGGCATTATCTCTCATGAAGTCAGTACGCTTACCTTTATGCAAGACTATCTTGCGCTGGCTATCATTGGCTACGAGCTACCTATATTGGCACTGATCATGTGTGCGCTTGATCAAGGTCATGAAGCGCTAGCGGCAAATCTGGCACATGATTATCATGCAGGCCTTGAGAGTAAAGAGTTTATACTAGAGTCGCAGCAGTTGGCACAAGCAATGGTATCTTGGCTCAACGAGGTACTGAATCTTGGTATACCTGCTGAGATACCTGATGATGGTTATTTACCACTTTTTGCTCACATTGCCCAGCATTGGCAGCTGCCACTCATGCAGTCGATGACCACCTATGGATTTGCTCAATTGGAAAATATGGTGCTCGCTGCTGTCAAGACCGTACCACTCGGGCAAATGGCGGGTCAGCGTATCTTGTGGCAGCTGCAAAGTGATCTTGGCTCTGAAGTTGGAGCGCTGAGCGATAGCATACAGCAAGCCTTTGAGGATGTAATCACGTCATCAAAAGCGACCGACACGCTCAATATGAGTGAACATCAGGGTTGTCAAAAGCTGTGCGAAGACCTCTATGACAGGCTCAATATTTCTAATAGCTTGCCCAATTTGGCGATTCTCTCAAGTATGCATGAGGAGCAATACAGCCGGTTGTTCCGCTCATAACTGTACCTTTATCTCTATTTATCACTATTCCTATATGAAACATTTAAGGAGCTTACCATGTCTCTAACCCCGATCAAACCAAAAAGCACCCAATCTACACCTGACTCACATATTGATAATGACCAGTCAAATCCGCCTGCTTCTTTATCCTGCTTACGCCTCGGCATCGGCGGGCCAGTCGGTAGTGGTAAGACCGCTTTGACCCTAAAATTGTGTCAAAACTTGCGTGATACGATCAATATGGCAGTTGTCACCAATGATATTTATACCAAAGAAGATTCGCAGTTTTTGACACGCAATAATGCGATGCCCGCTGAACGTATTCGCGGCGTAGAAACGGGCGGCTGTCCGCATACTGCGATTCGTGAAGATGCGTCGATAAACCTGACGACCATTGCCGAGTTGCAAGAAACCTTTGAAGGCCTAGAATTGATTATCATTGAGTCGGGTGGTGACAATCTTGCCGCGACCTTTAGCCCAGAGCTGTCTGATTTGACCTTATATGTCATTGACGTCTCAGCGGGTGACAAAATACCTCGTAAAGGAGGCCCTGGTATCACCAAGTCGGATTTATTAATCATCAATAAAACCGATCTTGCGCCAATGGTTGGCGCATCGCTTGAGGTGATGGAGCGCGATGCCAAAAAAATGCGTGGCGATAAGCCTTTTGTCTTTAGCAATATGAAAACCGGTGATGGTCTGGATGAAATTATTGCCTTTATCAAAGAGCACGGTATGCTCGCTTAACCAATAGCCCCTCATCAATCATTAAAATATTCATCATAAGGAGTCAACCCCATGACACAACATACAAAAGAGCACCACAGTCATAAAGCCCGTTTTTCACAGGCTTTATCTTCTCGAAAAATAGCAGCGGCTTCAATGACGCTTGCAACCTTTACGATGGTACCGTCGTTGGCGCAGGCACATTCGGGTCATATTCACTCGGCTACTATACAAGCGCCCTCGTTTTTGGGCACATTGCAAGCGGGACTGCTGCATCCAGTGACGGGTCTTGATCATCTGTTTTTGGCAGTCGGTATGGGCATGTTGTTTTATGGACTACAAAAGCAGCGCCTAGGTATGATGTCACTGACAGCTGGATTATCACTAGGGGCCGTTTTGGGCACTATTGGGGTGTTGGTTGGCGGTGTTGGGTTTGCGGCATCATCTGGATGGATTGAGATTGCCATATCGCTATCAGTGGTCGTATTGGCTCTGATTTTGATGAGTGATAAGAGTCGACAAGAAGCTTTTTCAGCGCGTACGCAGCCAGCGCATACGCCAAGCATCCAGCAACTATCGTTGTTTGGTTTTGGTGGTTTGGCGGTCTTTCATGGATTGGCACATGCCCTTGAAGTACCAGCGAATGCTGGCGTAAGTGGTCAGTTGGGTTTTTATGCAGGGATGCTAGTGACGATGCTGGCGCTATATGCAGTTGGTACGTTGGTCAGCCAGCAGCTACAGCAGCGCCTAGGTGGTAACTTATGGTTACAGCGCGGGCTAGTCGTACTTGGACTGGGCGCGGTGTTTGTACCTGCTCTAGTATAGGGTGTATTATTGCAAGACTTTGAGCGTAGTTTTAGCTGATACGTCTTGCGTAACGACCATGCTAGCGATTGGTTAATCGAAAAAGCCATTGAGCGTGCACAAAAAAATACGGCCCCGATCGATGATCGGGGCCGTATTTTTTGATATGTAGAACAAGCGTGCTGTATGGTGTTATGGTTTAACACCATACAGCGCTCAGTCTAGATTACATACCTTGCTGCTGTTGTTGCTGAGCCGCTAGCAAATCTTGGTAGCTGACTTCTTTGTCAGTCACTTTGCCTTGGCTGATCAAGTAATCTACTACTTGGTCTTCTAGTACCACAGACTCAATGTTAGCGCGTTGCTGCTTGTCATTGGTGTAGTACTCGATCACTTCCGCTGGATCTTCGTAGTTTTCAGCCGCTTCTTTGATGAAGGTTTCAACACGCTCTTGATCCACTTCTAGACCTTCGGTGTCGATAACACGGGCAACGATGATACCAAGACGGGCTGCACGTAGCGCTTGCTCTTCAAAGAGCTCATTTGGCAGCATGTCTTTATCGAAGCTATCAGCGCTCGCACCAAACTGCTGAGAAAAACGTTGCATCATCATGTTGCGTTGACGCTCGATTTCTTGCTCTAGCATGGCGCTTGGTACGTCAAACTCGTTCTTTTCTAGCAATGCATCAAAAGTCGCTTGCTTCACTTGGCTACGCGCGGCGTTCTTGATTTCGCGTTCCATGTTTTTGCGTACGTCTTCTTTTAGTTTGTCTACGCCGCCTTCGGTCACGCCAAATAGCTCAAGGAACTCTTCATCGATCTCAGGTAACTTAGGTTTTTCAACCAATTTTACGTTGATTTTGAACTGAGCTTCTTTACCTGCTAGGTTTTCTGCTTGATAATCTTCTGGGAAAGTCACATCGATAACTTTTTCTTCGCCAGCTTTCATGCCTTTGATACCGTCTTCAAAGCCTGGAATCATCTGGCCGCTACCGATGACTAGTTTGAAGTCTTCAGCGCTACCGCCTTCAAACTTCTCGCCGTCGATTGAACCTTCAAAGTCGAAAGTGACCTGAGTATCTTTAGTCGCTTTACCTTTTTTCTCAACGTACTCTTGACGCTGCTTTTGTAGGTTTTCGATCATGGTGTCGACGTCTTCATCGCTGACGGTTGCCGTGTGACGCTCAACTTCGATTTCATCGATACCTTGTACGTCGATTTCTGGGAAGATCTCAACGGTGGCTTGATATACCAAGAAATCGTCTTCAAGTTTGACGTCGTCGATGTTTGGCATGCCAACCGCGCGGATGTCTTCAGATTTGATCGCTTCAAAGACCGTATCACGGATCACATCGTTGATCACTTCTTGCTGGATGCCCGCACCGTACTGTGAGCGGATGTGCGACATTGGCACTTTGCCTTTACGGAAACCGTCGATTTTGGCGGTTTTCGCCACTTGGCTGATGCGGCCTTCTACTTTGTTTTGGATTTTTTCAACGGGTACTTTAACCGTGAGCTGAGTCTCTTTATTAGATAGCTTGTTGGTTGTGACTTGCAAATCTGTAGCCATGTTCATTACACCTTTAGGATTAAGTAGTACGTTTGATTGCTGAGATAGTACTTAGGGTTAAATGGTAATAGACAAACCGTGCCTCAAATTACGGGCGTGTACGACGGTTGCCGCTGGAATAAATAGGGGATAATGATAAGCCCGCCACTTCAAAATCAGCACCAGTAGCAATCGCCGCTGATACTAAAGGGTGACACTGTCGAAGTTGTCAGGGTTACCAAATATCAGTTATAAACCGTTAATGCACCGCATAATAACGCTTTTTGGTGAATTATACAGGCAAATAACGGCCTTCAACAAAATTTTAAAAGTAGAACAGTATAATCTATCTGCTTATTAAAGTAAAAATTATCTCTTTGACGGCAGGGTTTCTAAGGTTTTTTTCGATGACAAGCGCACTTATTTTACAAGAGAACCTATAAAGTTTTTATAAGAGAACCTATAAAGGCAGTTGTGCCAATAATTGCTGAATAGCCTGCCCCCGATGACTGAGACGATTTTTATCAGCCGCGCTTAGGCTTGCCGCACTGGCTTGTAGATTAGGTAACCAAAACAATGGATCATAGCCAAAACCGCCGTCGCCATGCGGTGCGTCTAAGATCTCACCGTGCCATAAGCCTTGAGCGATAATCGGTAATGGGTCATCTGCATGACGCACCATAGCCAGCACGCAAACGAACATACCCTCAATCGGTGTGTCAGGCTGGGTCGTGCGTAATGGCTGCAAGTCAGCAATGAGCTTGGCGTTGTTTTTACTATCATTGCCATGCTCGCCAGCATAGCGCGCCGAGTAGATGCCGGGGGCATTACCGAGTACAGGCACGCACAGTCCTGAGTCATCAGCAATCGCAGGCAAGCCGCTGATACGGCTAGCATGGCGTGCTTTGATAATGGCGTTTTCGACAAAGCTGAGCCCATCTTCTATCGCATCGTCGATATCGAGCTGACCTTGCGGGACAATCGTCACGTCCAAGTTCGCTTCGGCAAATAGCCGTTTAAACTCAGCCAATTTGCCTTTATTATTACTGGCGAGCACCCACTGGTTATCAGAGGTTGATTGGGGAACAAGTTGTACGGTATCGGTAGTGCTCATAGGGTCGTTCCGTTATATAAAAAATATGAATGAATTAGCCGAGCTTTAACTTTTGGTATTTTTATAGATGCTATATAGATCGACCTAGATAACGATGTTAGTACTGATGACATAGGGTTTGACGAGGTAAAAGGTCATCGTTGAATAAATAACTAGTGACGATGCAGAATATACGAGCTATAACATTTGGTAACTGATATTATTAGGGGCTGTTGTTATAATAGTGACCAAGCTACAGTGAAATATATCTTATAGCTTGTGAATATTAAGTTAATAAAAGTCTATAGAGTCAAACACTTGGCTTTTGGACGAACAATAACAGCTAGGTTAATTTTGGATTCATAATAATACGTGATACAGTGTTAAGCAATCACGTGTATTAAGCGATAACATTCACTTCAAACAACAAACTCAGCCAATTTAGCTCGATACCAAGTGTTTCTATTCTTAAGGCGTATCTATTTTAGGTATGTCTGTATTTAGAGAGACAGTAGTATGAGTGGCCAAATAAGCAAGGATAAAATAATTATGTCAAATATTACTTTACCAGATCTCCCATATGCAAAAGACGCGCTAGAGCCACATATCAGTGCCGAGACGCTAGAATATCATCATGACAAGCATCATGCTGCTTACGTAAACAAGTTAAATGAGCTACTACCAGGTTCTGGTTTAGAAGACAAAACCTTACCAGAAATCATCAAAGCAACTGCCAAAGATGACAGCAAGCAAGGTATGTTCAACCAAGCCGCTCAGGTTTGGAACCACACGTTCTACTGGAACTGCATGACGCCAACCAACGGCGGCGGCGAACCTACTGGCGATCTAAAAGCAAAAATCGAAGAAGATTTCGGTAGCTATGACAAGTTCCGCGAAGAGTTCAAAAACGCAGCATTGACTCAGTTCGGTTCAGGTTGGGCATGGCTAGTCGCTGATAAAGTGGGTGGCAAACTATCAATCGCCAAAACTGCTAACGCTGATACCCCATTGGCACACGACCAAGTCGCTGTATTGACTTGTGATGTATGGGAACATGCGTACTATGTAGATTACCGTAACCGTCGTCCTGACTACGTAGATACCTTCCTAGACAAGCTCGTGAACTGGGACTACGCAAACGCAAAATATAAAGGTCAAGACGCAGGCGTTGAAGAGTAATCTTGACGCTTAAGTTTCGATTAATAAAAAAGGACGCTGAGAGGCGTCCTTTTTTTGGTTTTAATGGACAGTTTGGGAGCCGCTAATGAATATAGACCTTATTTAATTGTTGTGTCCTCTTCAATAGCAATCACATCAGCATCTGTTATAAACACTCTATCTGTTAGGCATGACGCATCACCTTTAGTAGCATAAACCACGTTATTTTTAGGTAAAGCGCCGCCGCCTGTGCCTACTTGTACATCCAATGGCACTTTAATATCTCCTAGCATAACAGCATTTTCCTCTATTAAAAAAGTGGCTTTGCCTTGAGGAAAGACAGGGGTTATAAAAGCATCTTGTCCAGTAAGCTCAAGCAATAGACAATTATTTTTAAGTACAAACTCGCCATAGATAATAGCCACCATCTGTGACTCAGATGGATAATGAGTAAAAAGATCAGTCGGTCTTTTACGAGCTTTTTTTTCTTCTATAACAACTTTGGCTGGCTCTACAATAACGTCTTTTTGTTCCATATTATTTTTATTTATATCTATACTTTTTGTTGTACTGACACAACCCAATTGAAAGCAAGATAATAAGACTAGGGTAAGTACAAAACGATGTTTCATAATTGATACCAGTTGATAATATTTAGTAGACGTAATTTGGTTTTTTAACCTAGCTTTGAAACTTTGCAAAGATAAAATGCTGGGTTAAAAACCCAGCCTACAAATATAGTTAAGATTATTATTTAAACTTAATCCTACAAAACCTCAAACCCAAAATTACCCAACGCTTCTCGCAGCATCGCAATATTATAGTACGCGTGCGCCTTCACCGTATTTTGAAAAAAGATATATAGCACATCAAAATGCTGACGCTGATTGGCAATCGCTTGCGCCCAGCCCTGCATCTCCGCCTCACTATAGCGGTAGTCATGACGATCAGCCGCGCTCATCGCATCCCACCAGCTCAAATTATTGCCATGCATTCGCAGATATCCCGTACGTTCGGTAAATATCAGGCGCGAGGGCGGCAGCCCGCTGACTTTGGGATAATCGACACTGCACCAAATCAGCCCTTGTTCGCGAAAGCTATCCACCACTTGCGGCGTGTGCCAGCCGTTATGACGAAACTCGACTGCTAGCGGATAATCGCCAAACCAACTGACTAGATTGGCTAGATATAGCCGATGCTCACGAGTACGATCAAAGCCATGTGGGAACTGGAGCAGTAACGGCGCTAAAGCATCTGTTTCAATAAGTGGCGACAAGGCGTTAAGAAAAGCCTGTGCGTGTGCGGCAGTGCCTTTACGTGCATGAGTAAAATCTTGGTGCAGCTTGACGGCAAACTTCAACTCGCTATCGGCTTGTACGTAGGCCTTATCAATCATACCGGTAAAGGCTTTTTGCCCGATGGGCGCATAGAATGTGCTGTTTATTTCGACTGCACCGTATTGTTTGGCGTATTCACGTAAAAAGTCGGTCTTTTTGGTGCCTTGTGGGTACAGCGTGCCGAGCAAATCCGTGTCGCTATAGCCACCAGTGCCGAGGTAAATGCGCGGGGTAGGGTTACTGTCCATGTTGACCACTCACTGCCGGTTGAGGTGATAAAACTTTCTGAGCTGTTTTTATTCAGCGGCTATTCACTAGCTATTTCTTACGTGACCACAGCCATTCAATCAATGCCAGTAGCGCATCATTGTTTTTGACAGTGTTGTCTTGATTATTGCTAAGTTCACGGCTGATAGCCGCGCGCCCATCATCAAATAGCGATTGCGCATAGCTGGTCGCGTCATCGACGCCCATCAGTTTTACATAGGTAGATTTGTCCAATTTTTCATCGCTACCCGCAGGCTTACCAAGCGTATCAGTCGTCATCGTGACGTCCAATACATCGTCTTGAACTTGAAAGGCAAGACCGATATGTTGGGCGCACTCTTGCAATGCCATACGCTGTGGAGCCGTTGCGCCAGCACAGACGCCGCCCATGAGCATCGCCGCTTCAATCAGTGCGCCTGTCTTGTCACGATGGATGGCTTCTAAATCGTTTTGCACAATATCAGTACTGGCTTCGGCATTGAGATCCAGCATTTGACCTGACACCATGCGTCTAGCGCGCGGGGCAAATATGGCCAATAGCTGACTTGCAATATGCGCATCGAATGGCGCAAAGGTTGGCATTTCCGCGGTCAATACTTCAAACGCGAGCGTCTGCAATACATCGCCTGCCAGCAGTGCCGTCGCTTCATCAAAGGCAATATGAGCAGTCGGTTGCCCACGGCGCAGCTCGTCATCATCCATACATGGCAAATCATCATGCACCAACGAATAGGTATGTAGTAGCTCTACGGCCAATGCAGCACGGCGCGACATATCATAGTCTGAGTCGTTTTCTAGCAATGAGTCCAGATCAGAATTGAGCATGTCGATGTCGTCATTGCGCTCGTCTTTACGTTCACTATCACCGCTATTAATACTGGCAAAAGCACTGGCAACCATCAATGGGCGCACCAATTTACCTTGTCCCGTCATGACATAACGACAGGCGTCTACCAGTGGACTAGGCAGCTTGGCATAAGCAAACAAGACCTCAATATCTTTTGCCAGTTGCGCGCGCACAGCACCATGAAATTGCTCAGTGCTTTGAAAAGAGACAGCGTTAAAAGGGGCAAAGCCAGAAGAGATAGCGCTAGAAGTAAGGGAAACCGTCATAATCCAACCATTTATCAGGGATACAATGAAAACTTATTAAGGATAAGGTACAAACGGTATTAGTGTAGCATGATAGGCCATATTGCTCGTGTGAGACACGGTATCAATCGTTTGTTTTTTGCATTTTATAGCTCTGATTTATCCAAAAACGAGGCAATACAATCGTAATCTTACAACAAGTCTTGGTTACGCATCGCTGATGTCACTTGCTGGTTGAATATGTTTTGATAAAAGCGCAAGCTAAGTAAATTATATTAATTGGGCTACACCAACGGTTTATCACCCTTGAGGTGGTAGACCGTAAAGACGAGCAAGACCGAATACATTCAAAATAGCAACTCAGTATACAAGTATTCACTAAGACACTTTGCGCATAAGGTAAATGCCTACAGGTGATTTAAGAGTGACTTGCGAGTATGGCATTAGCTTGTGACAGTTGGGGGCATAATCCCCTACACTAATTGACGTGAAAATGGTCTGATATTGACTGTAATGGGTTTTTACTGAGCGTATTAATTCAGCAATTGTCAGTGTTAGACCATGTCTCAGTCAGTATTTTAATAGCGGTATTTGCAACATATAAATGAAGCGCCGTGTAATGGGGTACAAGAGACGTCAAAATAAGTATCAAATCATGAGCGCTGGATAATAAAGACACCTTCACTGTGCGCCCGCTAGTGGTTTGTCGTCATGACGATGTTTGTCTTGAAGGCGGCGCACAGTGCTATTACCCATTTTACTAACAGTAACTGGCTATTTATTTTAATTCAAAACGTAGCTTTCGTTATATAGAAAGGAGTTTCAAATGGTATACCAAGGAAATCGCATCACGGTGACAATGCTAGAAGATGGCATCGCCAACATGCACTACAACGCCGAAAATGAGAGCGTGAACAAATTTGATGCCGAAACCAACAAACAGTTTGGTGAAGCCGTGACTGCTTTAGAAAAAGCGGACGACGTCAAAGGTCTTATCGTCACTTCAGGCAAAGGCGTGTTTATCGCTGGGGCTGATATCACAGAGTTTGTGGCTTCTTTCAAAAAATCAGAAAGCGAGATCAAAGATTGGGTCGTTCATATCAATGACGCTTTCAATCGTTTTGAAGATTTGCCATTCCCGAAAGTGGCTGCCATCAATGGCGCGGCAATGGGCGGCGGCTGTGAGATGACCTTGGTTTGTGAATACCGCGTCATGAGTGACAAAGCGATTATCGGTCTACCAGAAACTCAGCTAGGTATCTTCCCAGGCTTCGGTGGTACGGTTCGTAGTACGCGTATCATTGGTATCGATAACGCGCTTGAGCTTATCGCCACTGGCACACCAAAAAAACCACTTGATGCGCTAAAACTCGGCTTGGTTGATGCAACCGTACCAGCTGACGACTTGCAAGATGCAGCCATTGATTTGGTCAAAAAATGTATCTCAGGTGAGCTTGATTGGCAAGCAAAACGTGAAGAAAAACTGGCTCCTGTTAAGCTAAACCAGCTTGAGCAAGCCATGGCATTTAATAGTGCCAAAGGTGCTATTTTCGCTAAAGCCAATCCTAAGCAGTACCCAGCACCAGCTCTTGCTATTGAAGCGATTGAAAAGCACGTCAACCTACCACGTGACAAAGCGATTGAAGTTGAAGCTGCTGGCTTTGCCAAAGCGGCCAAAACCCCGCAAGCAGAGAGCTTGGTTGGTCTATTCTTAAACGATCAGCTAGTCAAAAAACTGGCCAAAAAACACAGCAAGCTTGCACATGATATCAATGAAGCCGCTGTGCTAGGCGCTGGTATCATGGGTGGCGGTATCGCGTATCAAGCGGCCAGCAAAGGCTTGCCAATTATCATGAAAGATATCAAGTCTGAGCAATTAGATCTTGGTATGGGTGAAGCCAGCAAACTGCTTGGTAAAATGGTTGAACGTAAGAAGATGACCCCAGCGAAAATGGGTGAAACCTTAAGCCGCATCCGTCCTACTTTGAACTATGGCGACTTTAGCGAGACTGATATCGTCATCGAAGCGGTCGTAGAAAATCCAAAAGTGAAGCACGCGGTACTCAAAGAAGTCGAAGGCTTAGTCAAAGAAGACGCGATTTTGGCTTCGAATACTTCAACGATCTCTATTACGCATTTAGCAGAAGTGCTTGAGCGCCCAGAAAACTTCGTCGGTATGCATTTCTTCAACCCAGTACATCGCATGCCACTCGTTGAAGTGATTCGCGGTGAAAAATCTTCTGAAGAAGCCATCGCGACTACCGTAGCACTCGCCTCAAAAATGGGTAAAGTGCCAGTTGTGGTCAACGACTGCCCAGGTTTCTTGGTCAACCGTGTCTTGTTCCCATACTTTGGCGCGTTTGATTTATTGCTCAAGCAAGGTGCTGACTTTGCTCATGTTGATAAAGTCATGGAAAAATTCGGCTGGCCAATGGGCCCTGCATACCTAATCGACGTGGTCGGTCTAGATACAGGTGTACATGGCGCAGAAGTGATGGCGGATGGTTTCCCTGACCGCATGAAACCAGACTATAAAGGGGCGATTCAGCATCTATATGAGAATGAGCGTCTCGGTCAGAAAAACGGCGTAGGTTTCTATAAATATGAAACTGACAAGCGCGGTAAGCCAAAGAAAGTCGCTGACGACGCCACTTATGAGCTACTTAAAACCACGACAGATAGCGACAAAAAAGAGTTTGATGATCAAACCATCATCGACCGCACTATGCTGGCTTTCTGCAACGAAACGGTTCGCTGCCTAGAAGACAACATCGTCAGCACGCCTGCCGAGGCTGACATGGCGATGATTATGGGCGTCGGTTTCCCGCCATTCCGCGGTGGTCCTTGTCGTTATATCGACCAAATGGGTCTCGATAACTACTTGGCACTATGCGAAAAATACGCACACCTTGGCAAAGCTTATGAAGCGCCGCAGAAGATTCGCGATATGGCAGCCGCTGGCGAGACTTTTTACGCCACAGCGTAACGAACATACCGTATTAGGATAAGTGGGGTGCGTTTGCTGACGTCGCTATCGGTGATAAAAAAATAGCAGACGCACCGTTTTGGTCGGTTTTATCAGGTCTGGCCTGCCGCGATAATATCCAGCGCGAAAACATCTAGATAGTTATCGTACTGATGTACGGATCGCGTGATAGATGGCTATAGAGCCCGATTAAATCGACAACACTGACAATAAAAATTGAAAAGGAAGATAGTATGACAACTTTAAGTCCAAAAGATGTGGTCATCGTAGATGGCGTACGCTCGGCGATGGGAAGATCTAAAAACGGTATGTTCCGCCATGTACGTGCGGATACCATATCCGCTGAACTGGTACGCGCGCTAGTAGAACGTAACGACTTCGATACCAATGACATCGAAGATATTATTTGGGGCTGTGTCAACCAGACCTTAGAGCAGGGCATGAACATCGGTCGTAATATTGGCCTATTGGCAGGTATTCCAAAGACTGCTGGTGGACAAACGGTTAACCGTCTGTGCGGCTCATCTATGCAGGCACTACATACCGCAGCTGCACAAATCATGACCAACCAAGGTGATGTGTTTATCATTGGCGGTGTTGAGCACATGGGTCACGTCGGCATGATGCATGGTATTGATCTAAACCCTGCCGCTTCTAAGCACTATGCAAAAGCCTCAAATATGATGGGCTTGACCGCTGAGATGCTAGGCCGTATGAATGGCATTACGCGTGAAGAGCAAGATGCTTTTGGTCTTGAATCGCATCGCCGTGCATGGGCTGCGACCACTGAAGGCCGTTTTGATAATGAAATCATCGGCATCGAAGGTCATGATGCAGATGGTCGCTTGCAACTATGTACCGTGGATGAAGTGATTCGCCCTGATGCAACCATGGAGCAAATGCAAAAACTGCGCCCAGCCTTTGACCCTAAAGGCGGTACAGTGACTGCTGCGACGTCATCTGCACTCTCTGACGGTGCGTCAGCGATGCTAGTCATGAGCGCACAAAAAGCCAAAGATCTTGGTCTAAAGCCGCGCGCCCGTATTCGTAGCATGGCTGTCGCTGGTTGTGACGCAGCGATTATGGGTTATGGTCCTGTACCAGCCACCAACAAAGCCTTGAAGCGTGCTGGCATGAGCATCGATGACATGCAAACCATCGAGTTAAACGAAGCCTTTGCCGCACAAGGCCTATCAGTCTTAAAAGCGTTGAACTTGACGGACAAGCAAGATATCGTCAACATCAACGGTGGCGCGATTGCTCTAGGTCATCCACTAGGATGTTCAGGTGCTCGTATCACAGTGACATTGCTCAATGCAATGGAGCAGTCAGATACCGAGCTTGGCCTTGCAACCATGTGTATCGGTCTGGGTCAAGGTATCGCGACTATTATCGAGCGTGTTTAATTTTAAAATCGGCAACCAGTTTGTAACATTTGTTGATTAAAAATATTCTAATAATGACCCCTAGCCGTGATGGCTGGGGGTTTTTTGTGAATATAATAAGCGAGTTAATGCTTGGCGTAGTAAAGAGCACACAGGTACGTATGAAAATTATCTCCATTGACGCATTCAAGAAACTGTGACTAAATAAGGGTGAGCTGAGCTAAGATGTTATTGATGACAACTCTAATAATGACCATTCTAAAATAGCTTTTTATAATAAATATCAGCCGTACAAGGAGTGTACTATGTCTACCATGATTACTGATCGTACTTACCGAATTGCTCGCGAAAACACCCAAGCGATGATTATCGATGTACAAGAACGCCTCACGCCGTACATTTATGATCACGAAAATATCGTCAAAAAAACAGTGACCATAATCAAAGGACTGCAAGCGCTTGGTATTCCCATCATGCTCAACGAGCAGTATAAAAAAGGATTGGGCGATAGCTTGCCAGAGCTTCGTGATGTGCTAGAGGGCGACAATGCAAAGAGCTTTGAAAAAGTCACCTTTAGTGCCTGCGATAACAATGACACATGGCATCATTTAGCGCAGCAAAACCGTAGTACCGTATTGCTTATCGGAGTTGAGGCACACGTCTGTGTGCTACAGACCGCGCTTGATTTGCTAGACAATGGTATGCAACCGGTCATTATTGGCGATGCCGTTGGTTCGCGTTTTCCATACGACAAAAAACAAGCCATTCGCCGTATTCGCCGTGCAGGTGGGATAATCTCGACAGTAGAAACCATTTTGTTTGAGTTGTGCCGTAGCAGTGAAGACCCTGCTTTCAAAACCATTCTGAATTTGATTAAGTAGATGGTTATATAATAGGGTGCTCAGTCATTTGACCCAATGACTTATAAGAGATAGCGCTTGATAACATCAGCGCTATTTTGTTGTTAGCCACACCGTAATGTGTAAAATTATCAAAAAATCAGAGAGAAATATGTCTTCAAACACACTGACGTCATTGACCGATCAAAAATCCGTTGTAACTATCGATATAGAGGACGTCACTCATTTCTTACTAGAGCTAGATGCGCTCAAACGCGTGAATCGCCGTAGTTACGTGACTGAGACTGATCGCAGAGAAAACTCTGCCGAACATTCTTGGCACTTAGCAATGGCATGCTGGTCGATCGCTGAGTTGTTTGAGCTGGATGTCAATCATGAACAATTGCTAAAGATGGCACTGGTACATGATTTGGGCGAGATTGATGCGGGCGATACGTTTTTGTACGCCGACTCGCGTCATGATGCACATGTTGAGGAGCGAGCGGGTATCGCCAGATTGCAAGGCGAACGCGGCAATGGGATTGGCAATTTGAGTGAGATTTGGGAGGCGCAAGAGACAGGCAGTAGTAAAGAGACTGCGCTACTTAAAGTGGTCGATCGCTTACTGCCATTTTTGCTCAACTTAAATACTGAAGGCAAAACGTGGCGTGAGCTTGGAGTGACACGTAGTCAAGTGGCAGGTGCACATGCGTTTATTCAAGACAGCTTTGCTCCTATTCATAAATGGCTATCACACAATATTGACTATGCGACCCAGCAAGGATGGTTGATCGACGCGTAAATCTATAAAAACGCTAGGTATAAAAAAGCCCAGTTGAGCATTGTGATATACGCTTCACTGGGCTTTTATTTTTTATTATATTAGAAATAAATTACGGTTTCGTGACACCCAGTAATTGACCCATTTTTACAAAACTATTGGCTTTCATGGTCTCTTGCCAGTCGGCTTTTGCTGCTTTTGGCAACACTACGATAGCCGTTGATCCTAAATAAAAACGACCAAGCTCTTCGCCTGCCGCAAACTGCATATCGTGATCCGCTTCTTGTATATCATCCGTGCGGGTAATTTTGCCAGTGGCGACGGTTTCGATACCAGCGACAATCATAGCGCCTACCATGACAACGGCCGCTTTGCCATACTTGGTATCAAATATGCAGACCAAACGCTCATTACGCGCAAACAAGTCCGGCACATTAGCTGCCGTGGTATTGTTGACCGAAAACAGCGTACCAGGGACATAGCGAGTCTTGGTCAGCGTACCGGCAAATGGCATATGAACACGGTGGTAATTGCTAGGGGCTAGATAGATTGTCGCAAAACTACCATCGGCAAAATAACGGCCATCTTCGCTATCAGCCAGCAATTGGCCAACGTCATAGTGACGCCCTTTGGCTTGTAGCATTTTATGATCTTTAATTTGCCCAAGCTGAGAGATGATACCGTCAGCAGGACTAACGATGCCGTTTGCGGTGGTATCGATGGTGCGAGCATCTTCTTTTAGTTCACGGGTAAAAAAGTCATTAAAACTCTCGTAAGCATTAAGGCTCTGGCGCTCATACTCATCTAGGCTGATATTATAAGCTTTGGCAAAACCACGGATAAAGGTGCGTTTGACATAAGGATGACGACTGGCGGCCAAACGTCCAGCGACTTTACTGAGCTTTTGCTGCGGTACCAGCTGTTGTAAGGTGGTAAATACATTCATAATAAGGCTACCAAAATAGGATGTGATGTCATTATTGCATAGGCAAGTTAATGGCCATATTTTATCATGGACAGCGTATTATTGTCTGACCATAAACTGTAAGCCATTTATAAATAAAGAAGGTCGTAAATGAAAGCACTGATACAACGAGTGAGCCGTGCCAGCGTCACTATCGATGAGCATTGTGTTGGCAAAATTGATCATGGGATATTGGCCTATATTGGGTTGGGTCATGATGACGATTTCGCCGCCGCCAAGCGAATGATTGACAAAATATTGACCTATCGCATTTTTGAAAATGATGACGATCCTGCCAAATTTGGTAAACTGGATAAAAACGTCCAGCAAGTCGGCGGCGGATTGTTATTAGTGTCACAATTTACGCTGATGGCAAAAACGGATAAAGGTCGCCGCCCTGACTTTGATGGCGCGATGGCACCTGATGCGGCCCAAGTGCTGTTCGAGCAACTCATCGACTATGCCAAAACCCAGTATCCGAATGTAGCCACTGGTCAGTTTGGCGCTGATATGCAAGTTGAAAGCATCAATGATGGACCACTTAATTTTCTATTGGAGATCTGACATCAGAGTGTCATCAGGCTGTCATAATTAATCCGTTTAATAGATAGAGACTGGTGAGTATTTATCGCCTTTTTATATGCCAGATTTTGTCCGCTAACACCGAGAATGTCCTATGTATAATGAGAAAATTTTGATTGTTGAAGATGAACCTGCGATTCGTGAAATGGTTGTGATGACGCTAGAAATGGCTGGGTTTGATAGCCTACAAGCGGCTGACGTATCAGAAGCGCATCAGCAAGTGGTCGATCATAGACCGTCATTAATATTATTAGATTGGATGTTGCCCGGAGACAAGAGCGGTGTTGATTTTTGTCGTATGCTCAAAAGCGATGAGATGCTCTCTGAGATACCCGTCATTATGCTAACGGCCAAAAGCGAAGAAGACAGCAAGGTTCACGGCCTAGATGCAGGTGCAGATGATTACATGACCAAGCCTTTTTCGACGCGCGAGCTGATTTCCAGAATCAAAGCCGTCTTGCGCCGTAGTAGCGCGATGAGTAGCGACAAGCCTATCGAAATTGGTCAGCTGAGTCTCGATACCAAAAGCCAGCGCGTGACAGCCGCAGGAAAAGTCATCGAGGTCGGCCCGACAGAATATCGTCTACTGGCATTTTTTATGAGTCACCCAGAGCGCGCTTACACAAGAACGCAGCTGCTCGATCAGGTTTGGGGCGGTAACGTTTATATCGAAGATCGAACCATTGATGTACATATCAAGCGTCTACGTAAACTACTGCGTCCTTATGATTGTGATACATTGATACAAACGGTGCGCGGTACAGGCTATCGGTTCTCTAGTCTTATTGAGCCAAGCTAATCTTATATAAGTTGATTTTTGATAACTTGATCTTGTATGAACAATGCCACCATAACAATAAATAAAATAGCGGATAGTGGTAAGGATAAGAAATGAACAAGATAGCGCCAGCAAAAAAGAAAAAAGACCATAACTATAATAATGACCAGCAAGATGCGCCAGCACAAATCGCTAGCCAAAATGCGGCGGAGCAATTAGAGAAAATCAGAAGTGCGCTGCGAGCATTGCGAGATGCGGTCATCTTACTGAATGAAGATGATGGGTTAGAGTGGTGGAATCAGGCGGCGCAGGATCTCTTGTCACTGCAGCCAGCTGACAAAGGCCAAAGTGTGTTTGACTTTATCATTGTGCCCGAGTTTCGCCAGTACTATCAAAACACCACCCTGCCCAATGATGGTATTCATATAGAATCGTGGCGCGATCCCAGTCGTTATCTAAAGTGTGAGCTCACGCCTTTTGGTGACGAGAAGCTATTGTTTATTTATGATGTGACCCGCGTACAGCATTTAGAGCAAATGCGCCAAGACTTTGTGGCGAATGTCTCTCATGAGCTACGCACGCCGCTGACAGTAATGATGGGCTATTTGGAGAACTTCTCTCACCAACCAGACATGCCGCCACAGTGGCGTCGCGGTTTTGAGCTGATGACCCAGCAAACAGCCCGTATGAATCGAATCGTAAATGACTTATTACTGCTCTCCAAGATTGAAATCGAAGAGACGCATGAGTTTAATGATGTCGATATGACCAAACTCCTCACCAATATCTATGATGATGCACAGGCATATAACCAAGCGTACAAGCACACCATTCATTTGCACATAGATACCTATGACGGGTTATATGGGTCGGAGGTGTACTTGATCAGCGCCTTGTCCAACTTAGTCATTAATGCGATTAAATATACGCCAAAAGGCGGTAATATTACCATCAGTTGGACGCAGACATCGGATGGGTGCCGATTTGCCGTTGAGGACGATGGACTTGGTATCGCACCAGAGCATATTGCGCGTTTGACGGAGCGCTTTTATCGTATTGATAAAGGGCGTAGTCGTGCCACAGGCGGTACAGGATTAGGGCTGGCTATCGTGAAGCACGTTTTGCATCAGCACGAGGCGCAGTTGCAGATTGACTCAATAGAGGGAGAGGGGTCGACATTTAGTGTGGTATTTCCAGCCGCGTATGTGAGATCGGCTGCGACAAATTAGTACAGGCCTTGCCCATATTGTTTAGACTCGTCATGCGGATTTATTTAGCATGCCTAATTTAGTATACCTAGTCTTTTTGCAACAGCGGGTAAGGGTTGACGGCACTGCCATTGATATAAATACCGTAATGTACATGTGGCGGTGTCCCTTTTGCGTTACCGCTGTCACCCACATAACCGATAATATCGCCTTGATTGACCCAATCATTGGGCGCAATATCGGCATAGTCTTCTAGATGCGCGTAATAATGACCAGCACCGCCAGGCCCTACCACGACGACCACGCGCCCACCCAAGTTATTCTCACCAACCTTACTCACAATTCCCTGCGTGGTTGACTGTATCGGCGTGCCACGTTCTGCAAAGATATCGATGCCTTCATGTGAGCGCCCTTGACTGCGTGCCGCACCCCACGTATCGGTCAGACGCTTGTCTGGTAGCGGATTTGGCAAGCTGTTCTCTGTTGGCAGTTCTTGTTGTAATAGGCTCATCTGCTGCCATTTGGCGACCACAAACGATTGGGTCTGCTCGCTAATGCTGGGTAGCAGCTTATCAAAGACAAATAAAAACCCTAGCAATACAACCGCCTTAATCAGTACGCCGAGTACACGACTGACAAAAGAAGGCTTCGGTGGTTGGTTTTTTCCATCTGCTAGCATTGATGTCTCTTATCTGTTTGGTATTGTCTGAATCCCTATTATAAAAGCCCTATCTGCTAAGGTATGTATCGCATTGTTATCTATGGCTTTTATCCCCATAAATACAGGTGTGGTTAAATACAAGCACAGCAAATATAACTTTATCTACTTAACGCTTCGGTTGAGCGATGATGGTGCTATGGATGGTTAATTTTTTATGAATGATGCTTTGAACACCGCTGACATGACAGATACGGCTACTATGGCTGAAACAGCGCTTGTCATCGATACTGAAACCGATCAAGGCCGTGATCCGAGACCCATTCAAGTGGCGACGATCAACGTGGCAACTGGATTTGAATGGATGAAGTACTTCAATAGCGGCCGCTCTATATCCCCTGCCGTCATCAAGGTGCATGGTATTACTGATGCTGACGTGGCTGGTCTTGAGCGTTTTGAGCTGGATCAGTTTGAGCTGCCAGAGTATTTGATTGGTCATAATGTACGCTTTGATTGGCGAGTGATTGGCAGCCCTTCTGCTAAGCTGATTTGTACTGTGAGACTCGCGCGTGCTGCCTTTCCAGAGTGGCGCGCTTATGGTCAGTCTAAGTGTATCGAGCAATTATTGGGTAAGGGCGAGGCGAGCACGATGACGATTGCCGCTCATGATGCGCTAGGGGATGCACGGATGTGTTATCTACTTTATCAAGCCTGCTGCGAGCGTTTAGAGATTGCGCCGACCGATTTTGCAGCGGCACATGCTATCTCAAATAAAGCGACGCCTGTGAGCAAGATGCCATTTGGCAAGCATAAAGGTAAGCCAATCAAAGAGGTGCCTATCAGCTATGTTAAATGGATGATAGGCAATATTCATAATATGCAGCCGTCACTGTATTCTGCCCTAAAGAAGCGGATAGAAGCAGAAAAAACAAACAATGCTAAGTAATAAAAGCGCATTTACCGACTTTGTGTATTGATACAAATAAATGATATCAGTCGCGACGGCCTCTTATACTGATGGATGAACAACGCTATTCACCTTTACTAAACCAATCTACTGCCATTTGCCACAGCTCTGGCGCTTTAGCATTGGTTTTACTGCTAAAGTAGCGCATGTGACCGATATGATTTAATCCGAAATCTTCAGGATTTAAAAACCGCTTTTCGACGGGCATGTTCGTAAATACGCGTATCATGTCATCCATGTTTTCGCTATTGGCAATATCATCATCACTAAAGCCAAGCCACAATGCTGGCATGCTGAGTGCATCGTAAAAATGGGTGTGTATACTTTTACCAAAAGCAGTCTTGATATAGCCTGCGCCATTACACCATTCACGCCATTGACGAGCCACGCCGCGCGGTAGTGGCTCGCCCATGCCGATTTTGTCTGATGGTGTGTACCCTAAGGTTAAGTTTGATAGTGGGATAAAGGCATCCATAAATCCCATGGCTTTGAGCTTATAAGGCATGCCCATGTTTTTGATACGGCCTGAAGAGCACGCGACATTGAATACGGACGTAATCGCCTGATAATTTGGCATCAAACCGATAAGCTGGCCACCTGCACTATGACCGATAAGGTGGTAAGACGCCTCAGGAAACTCATCTTGCAGCGCATCAAGTACGGCAGGCATATCGTGTCGCCCCCAACTTATGAGCGAAGCATCACACTTTGCCAGATTGGTCGAAAGCGACTCACCAATCCCTTCATTATCAAAAGTCAGTACGCCAAAGCCGCTCTCTGCTAAATAGATAGCAAAGCTATGATAAAAATGACGTCTGATTCCTGTGGCGGGCGCGATCATAATCGCTGTTGTCGTTCCCTCTTTAGGACGATAGACGGTCGCGGCCAACACTCGATTGCGATCGGTCATGATGCTCAACGAGTACGTGTCGATATTGGTTGCGCCATCAGCAATATTAGGACTAATCAAAGGATTGTTAATAATACTTTCTGCATACTCTGCGGCAGAAACAGCGTTGTGATTATCCATCGTGATACCTTTATGTTTTTTATGAGTAGATAGTGATTATTAAACTGCGATGAGTCATCAATTCCCATCTTTAAAATGTAGTTGTTGCGTAGTGATAAATCGTTGTGACTATGTGGTAGCATTGCTTATGTTAAGATAAATACTAGCGAGACAGGTACTCAAATATGACTTTCAAGTTTTGTATGACTTGGTTGAACTCATTCTATAAATGATATGCATAACACTATAAATGAAACGTGTGGTATTTGACCTTTACGAATAACAAACACTCAATAAAAAAATGATCGATAAATTAAGGAAACTATATGCAAATGAAAATCAACGATGATACTTATGATGTAATCACGAGCAAAGATATCACCAATATAGAAAAAGCCGTGGATAAATCAACACTAACGATGCCGCTAGTGGCCGTATATTGCGGTTCACGCTTGGGCAACAATGATGTGTATGAGCAGGCAGCACGCGAGCTTGGCAGTGCGTTGGCAGATAACGGTATGGGACTGGTATATGGCGGTGCTAGCATTGGTCTTATGGGCGCGGTCGCAGATGAGGTCATCAAAGGCGGCGCTGAGGCGGTAGGCGTCATTCCAACCTTTATGCTCAAGCACGAAATCGCTCATGAGCAGCTGACTCGCTTGCATTTGACCGATACCATGCACACGCGTAAGACCGTTATGGCAGAGTATGCTGATGCCTTTATTACCTTGCCGGGCGGACTGGGCACACTAGAAGAAATTATGGAAATCGCCACATGGCGTCAGCTGTATCAACATGAAAAACCAATGATTATTCTCAATATCAATGGTTTTTATGACCGTATGATTGAGCATCTAAAATATACCACCGAGCAAGGGTTTATGAAGCAGCAAGATTTAGATCGTTTGGTGGTGTGCAATACCATCAACGAGGCAATCGAGATGCTACAGACCGTCGTGACCATCAATGATCATGTAGATACAGAAAAAATGGCTGGTAGCAACAGCTAAGCTTTATAAAATCGAGCAATTAAAAGCAACCACGTAAAAAAGGAGCAGATAACCGATTATTGGTTGTCCGCTCCTTTTTTATAGTCAGTTTTATATTCATAAAGCTAACCGTAAACGCTAGAAATGACTAATACTTGCTATACACCAGCGGGTGAGAGATCATCCAGTGCTGCTTCACGAATACTATGATTGACATCTGCCATTGCTATTGGAAATCCACGCTGCTCAGCGAGTACACGTGCAACCTTATCAACAGCCAGACCATCGTTATGTATCAAGTACGACCATTCGTGTGCGTAGCGGCTACGATTCATTGGCGTATCGTTCTGTATCAATCCGAGCGTCGTCAGCTCATTCACTATCTGATCAGCAGCGATCAAGGTTGAAGATGCTTTGACGTTTTCGGCGCGAGCGTAACGTATATTAGAATACAAGCTTACGTCAGCCACTCGCAACGTATCATCTTCTCCAGGAATTTGCTGCCCACCATATAGCGCATTGCCAACAGTGCGTGCACTATTGAATGTCGGTACAAACTCAGCCACATATTCAATCGCCTGCTGGCTACGCGCTTGTAGTGGCGCTTTGTCCCAGCCATCCTCGATATAGTGTACGTATTGCTGTGGTAGTTTAGGCTGAGCGCTGTCTGAGCTAGATGCGACCAGACCGTCATCAAATAAGGTAATGGCTTTACTCATGCCATGTATCTGAAAATACCCACCCGGATAGGGGGTTAACTGCGCCATGCCTTCGGGCGTACCTCGTTGACCATACACAATAATCTCAGGTATCTGTCCACCTGCATCGCCCCAATGGGTGACATAAGAGGATTTAAACTCGACCATGCGCGTGACTTCTACGCCGACCATATCATCGATGACACCAGTGCGAAAACCGCAAGCATTGACCAAATAATCGACTTCGATAGATTCAGCTTGAGAGTCGTTTGCTTGCTGATAGTCAATGCGCCATTTGGTAACATGGTGATCGGCATTGGTGCAGTTTTCACAATCCACAGGGACTACTTTTTGTACTGTGGTGTCAGTAAAGACATGGGCATGATCATATTCTTCAAGCGCCAACTGCGCAGAAGCCGCCAAGCGAAATATATTCCAGCCATATTCTTGTACGACAATCAGTGGAAATTTTACCTTATTTAAGTCTAAGTATTTGGCAACGGGTATCATCCACTCATCAACCGTACTTGGTACTTCAACTTGCTCACGCTCAGACAACTCAAGCAACTGCTCATGGCTATAGAGCTGATAGTAATCCTCAGGTTCGCCAAGTACTTTATTGTTGACATCCTGCTCGATAAGTTTTTGATAAGCTTCTGTCAAAATATCCAAACGCGGCAGCAAGTCTTCAGGCAGTCCTTCATCGCGTGTCGGCACCGCAAATACAGTAGGACGAACGTCGATGGTATAAGGATAGAGACGTAATATGTCAATACATTGCTTGAGGAGCGCCACACAATCTTCATCAGGTATCTCGCGGTACAAGTTGCCGCCAGCATGCAAGTGGCACATTGGTGGGCCATCAATGAGTGATTTTTTCTTCTCAAACAAATAAGTCTCAAGCCCTAGTGCGGCAAGGCGAATAGCAATCGTTGAGCCTGCAGTACCGCCGCCCAAAATACCGACGCGTTTAGTAGGACGTTTGATTGGCGAGTTTTGATGATCTCCATAAGACAGCACCTTAGAAGAATCATCTTGTTTGACAGAATGAGCGTGATTTTTATTAGAAGACTGAGTCATTGTCGTCATTATATCCTTAGTAGCATTTGCATCAGGCCATGCTGGTATCATCGTTAAATGTCTTGTAACTATTGATATGCGTGCGAAGGTCGCTAAGTTCAATATTTATTTATAAGCCACAACAGAGGTATTTTCTATTGTGTAGTAATACTTCATTTCTATAAGTTCATTTTACGAAGAACTACAGACAATATGATGACAAATACGTAAGTAGATGCATGAGTTTTGTCAACGAGGTGAGGTGGCCTTGGGCAGTTTCTAATAGGCGAGGTCGAGTGCAACATCTGGAGAATGGGGATAAGGTCAGTTTTCTGTAGCCAAAAAGGCCTGTGTTTAAGCATTTTGTAAGATTCAGCCACTTTTGTAAGTTTGTATATTGATGGCCATTATCGCTAAAAACTGTGTGTTATATTCATTTTGCTCAAGTAAAGTTAAAGCTTTGTTTTTATCACTTTCACATCATAAAATAAAAATGGCTCATAAAATTTACTATTACAATTATCAAAATGACAAGGAATTTGCTATGAAAAATATCATGATGTTATCTGCACTAACTGGCGTATTAGCATTGACAGGCTGTACGACCCTAAAAAGTGTTGTTGGAAATGACATGTCAGGCACGCACGAAGTCCAAGCGACCAATAATAACACTGCCCCTGTTGCTAGCAAAAATGGCGTGTTGGTTGATGCAACCAATTACATGACGCTTTATACCTATGACAAAGATTCAATGAATAAGTCAGATTGCGGCACAGCGTGTCAAGTTGTGTGGCCAATCTTCCAAGCACCAAGCAATGCTAAAGCTTCTGGCCAGTTTGCGGCGTTCAAGCGTGAAGATGGTAAGTATCAATGGGCGATGAATGGTAAACCATTATACTTCTATGCTAATGATACAAAGGTGGGTGACAAAGACGGCGATGACAAATTCGACGTTTGGCATGTTATTCCAACCAAATAAGGTGTCATGATATTATCTTAAGGTAAAAGTAGCTTAAGACAAAAAAGCAGCCCTATCATAGAGGCTGCTTTTTTATGGCTAGTAGTAAATGCTAGAAGCTAACAAGACTTATTTTGACTTCTTTTCTACCAACTCACCATCTATCTGAATAGGGACGTTGGTGGTGATGCCTTGTGAGTAAGCGTCCATGCCATACGCTGTACGATCGATATTACCTGTTGCACGGAAGCCAACCACAGGTTCTTTGGTCAAAGGACTGTTATCGATTTTCTTTAGCGTTAGGTTAAGTGTTAATGGTTTGGTTTGACCAAGTAAAGTAAAGTCGCCAGTGACTTTTGCTTGTTGTGGATTGATAAAGTTAACCTGAGTGGATTTAAAGCTCATGGTAGGGTACTTCTCAACATTGAAAAACTCATCGGTTTTCAGATGCTTGTCACGGGCTTCCCAACCAGTATCAATACTGTCTGTATCTACAACAAAGTTAAATTGAGTTTGATTTGGGTTTTTTAGATCGAACTGTACAGTGCCGTCGACATCACTAAAGTGCCCCATAACCGTAGAAAATCCCATATGCTCAACAGAGAAACCGACACGAGTATGTGAATTATCTAGTTGCCACTGAGTTGGTAGAGCAGCGCTTGCCATAGTCGTGATAGCAAGTGCTGAGCTGATTAATAGTGCCTTAGTAGTGGTTTTGATGGTAGTGTTTATCATTGAATAGTCCTTATTTAGTGTTAGGGAAGTTGTGCTTACCGATGAACAAAGAATGCGATATTTTTTGTAGAAAACTGACTAGCCATATCGCATAAATGTTCGATAGATAAATGGCAAAGAAAAGCTAAAGCTCGTTAGCTTAACTACAGATATCTATATAATTGATTAATTAAACTAACCAAATTATTGTACTGGGTTAACTCGTACATCTCAACACTATTTGTGTATTGGTGACAACTTATCACATATCTCTATCACAACTGCGGCTTGCGTTGGGTGACAAAAACCGTTAAAATCGCGGTTTAATTTTCCCGCTGGGGAAAGGCTAAGTGAGCAGAAGAGTGGTGCTTTGTGCTGGAATAAGCCAGTGACGCAGTTGCCATACTTATAATGTCCTTAGTGCCTCAGTAACGTATGTTTTCGTTTGCTTGAGACATCGCTCATGATGTTGACGCAAATTGCCATACATACATCGGACCTAGAGAGTTTATTATGCGTAAAGATATCCATCCTGATTACCAAGAAGTTTTATTCCATGATACAAACGCTGACGTGTTCTTTTTGACTCGTTCAACGGCTAAGACTAAAGCGACTCGCGAATACGAAGGTAAAGAATACCCATACTACCCACTTGATATCTCAAGTGCGTCGCATCCATTCTATACTGGTGAGCAACGTAAAACCTCTACTGAAGGCCGTGTTGCAAGCTTCAACAAACGCTTTGGTGCATTTGGTGGCCGTAGCAAGAAAGCTGCTGACGCTGCTGAATAATTTATACCTATGGTGTAAATGTGTTTTGCTAAGTAATAAAAAACCGCTGATGATTCAGCGGTTTTTTTTGTTTTTAAACACATGTGTTTTTAGGCACTAACACTTGAGTGTGTTTGGTCATCAGCCTGAATGGCAGATGGAGCCAATAACTGCGTAATGTTTTCTACAATTTGCTGTGTCCAATAACCGTACATTAGGCTGCTAGGATGAAAGCCATCACTGGCGAACATCACGGCAATATCAATAGGCTGACCATTGCCATGCTCTTTTATCATGCGTGCAAAGTCAGTTGCCATATAGTTGACACCGTCATGAGCAGCGCAGACTTTTTGCAATATCTCATCAAGTATTGAGGCCTTTGCCCCAACAAAATTATTGAGTGGGGAGGGAATCGCAGGCATCTGCGCCATCGGTGGTAAGCTCAAAAAAATCAATTCGCGGACACCAAACTTGCGCTGTGCAATATGGATGATGTCTTCGATCTGTTGTTGCCATTTGTGGACTGCCACATTGGACGTCGTATCGTTGACCCCAACGCTCAGCAACATCACATCGATAGGTTGGTCAGGAGTAGGGAGGACATATAATCTGCGCAAAATATCAAAGCTAGTATGACCAGTCGTCGCTTGTAATGACCAATTGAGCTGTGCAAAGTTCGATCGAATAACGGCATTCTGTTCCAATATCGGAATCAGCTTACCAACCAGCGCTTCTTGCTGAGTCTGACTGCCAACACCTGCTGCTGCTGAGTCGCCCACGATCATCAAATTGAGCGTCTCTTGGCTTTTAGATGACAGTCCATCATCTGCTTTTGATAGCTCAACCATACCATGTCTTTCGCCGTTTGGCTCCGGCAAACGAACGGTTTCACGCTTGATTTTGCGTCCTTGATAAAGATAAACAGGCGCAAATAATACATCTTTTGCGATAGATGTTAGTTTGTTGGTGTCTACCATCCTGCACGCTCCCTAATAGTTGTAAGGCTGTCCTCAATCAATAATTGACCATCAACATAGACATCGCGTAATAGGTTGTCTGATGGTGCACCCAATGCCTGCTCTTTTATGGTTTTGATCTGACCATTGCCATCTTGTACCAGTGCCAATCGTCCTTTTTTCGATCGTTTTGAGCGGCTGGTGATAGGGTCTTTATAAATATCTTTCCATGTGCCATCGATACAGATAGCGCTCGATTTCATCGCCCAGCTCATGGTGTCACGGTTGACTCGTTGCAATAAACCACCGCCCATACCGAAGGTCACATTTTCTATGCTAAACCCTGCTTTTAACACCACATCAATAATTTTGCTTAAGCTTTGTGCGCTGATGCCATCACCTTGAATGATGCGCACATAATTAGGCAGCACTTTATAGCCTTTGCTATTGACAGTTGTACCAAACTTCACCGCCAAACGCTCTAAAGCCTCACGAACCACTTTAGTCGGCTCGCCACTGTCTGGTCGAATGACCAAGGTACCGCCCATGTTTTTGATGTCGTCTTTTAAGGCGTCGCCCCAGATATTATCGATCGCGTTCCATAGGTCGTAACTGTCTGATACCACCGAAAACGCTTTGTCTGTGCCGCCAAACTGCTCAATCATATTGTGAAAAGCAGCGGTTTCTCCATCACGTCCCCAAGCCGTCATTGTGCTGTGTTCGGCCGCTGGGATAGAGAACGCAGGCATGTCATCACCCATCTGATACCAGCGACTGGCTGCAATAAGTGCTGTCATTGAATCGGTACCAGCAAAGTTGACCAAATGCGCCAAGCTGCCAAGGGCAACCGTCTCCTGACTCGACGCACCGCGCGCGCCAAAGTCATGTAAGCGAAAAGGTAGCGACTCTGTATTGTCCGCTGATTTTTCTAGCGCTTGGCGGATAATCTCTTTGCAATAGCGAGAGACACTAGCGACCGTTGACGGATACCAAATCGCGCGTAATAGCGCTGTTTCGATATAACTTGGTAGCCAATAAAACTCAGGATCAGTGTTGATAACTTGGCAGACTACATTTGATGCCGGAGCGATGCTGCCCTCAGGAACGGCTTGAATACGCAGTGGCAAATAGCCGTTGTGTTTTTCAATCAAGTGCTCCCAGCCCGCACGATTAAAGGTTAAGCCATGCGCTTTAATCACTTTTTCGGCTTCGTCGATATCTTGATGCGTGATAGGAGTGCTTAGGTACTCTTTGATAAAGGCCTGCAGACCAAAGAACACCACATCATAGTCGCCTTTGCGTGCTTCAATGTAGCTGGACAGATACTCACTACCACTTGGATATTGCACCCAATGTGAGGTTTTATAGCTGTCACTATTTAAGATTAAATTGTTTAGATTACTGGTGTACATCACAGAACTCCTCTGCTTTGAGCTGCCGCAGCTGCCTTGAAAGAACAGTGGCGGCGGTTGAGTGCCGTCTATCGGCACTGGTATAAAAATAACAAAGTAAATAGTGAGGTTTTTATTAATGATTGAGACAGCTATCGCTTACGTAATCATTTGTTAAAAAACTATAAGCCAACCATTTTGGTAATAATCGCATAATGATCTTCAAACATCATTTTGGCATCAAGCTCTGCCAGTGGCAGCCAAAAAGCCTTGGTTGCGTCATCACCGCCTTTGACTTTTGGCAACCCTTTTGGGTCGTTTTTGAGCTGGAAGTAAAAGGCTTGGGTAATGGTGCGTCCGCGTGCTGAACGATACGGGTCATCAAAGGTATGCTGACTGTGGCAAGAACCGCGCAATACGGGCTCAGGCACTTTCAGGCGTGTCTCTTCACGCAGCTCGCGAATACAAGCGTCAAATAGCGTCTCTTTTGGGTTTAAAAAACCACCCGGTAATGCCCACAATCCGCGTCCTGGCATACTACGTCGCTCGACTAGTAAGATGTGCCCAGATTGTACAATCAACGCATCAGCCGTCATGAAGGTTGGTGGATAGGGGGCAGATTGCCACTGTCTTTTGTATTTATCAATAAAGTCCGCTTCTTCATGCAGTTGATGATAGTCGTCCGTTTTTTTGAATGCATCGAGGACGCTGCGCGTTGACTCAGGCGTGCGCTCAGGCGTTGGCGTAGCGCCCATCAGATAGCTGTCGCGAATAGGCGTGGCTGATAGATTATGATAATTGGGTACTGACACCGATGCCCAGTTAGGGAACAGCGATAAGTAATATGATGAGCTGTCTTTTGAGTGACCAATCAAGCCAATATCCGTTTGCAAATCACCCGTGACCGATTTCACGCCTGCTTGGACGTATTGTAGCCAGCGCGTGTCATTGTAGAGCGCATCGTCTAGACCGACGCAATGGATACGAGCGGCGTCTTCTGCTGAGTAAGCGCCCTTGATCATTGCAGCGCGTTCAGCGACGCTAAATGGATTACGTAAGCTGCGTGGTAGATTGGCCGAACCAATCAGCATAATCACTTCATCAGAGCGTTTGAGCGCTTCGTCAATGACTGCCTTGTGCCCACAATGAAACGGCTGGAAACGCCCGATAAAAACCAAATAACGGTAGTGTGTGCTGTTTTTTCGCTCGGGGTTTTGCTTATCTGAAGCTTGCTCTGATAATTCACTCATAGACGCCAATTTCCTACAATTTATTTTTATTGATAAAAAATTAATGACGCTAATACTGACACAGCCTGTGACTTTCTGACAAGTGGAAAGATGTTTAGGGGTGTATCCTTAGTAGGCAATATTTATATTTAGTCTGCTTGATAAATAATGCAGCTGTCTTTATATAGAGGGTAGCTTATCAGTCATTATATAAACAATGCCTAATCTACTGACTTGTAGTGCCATTGAAAAAACCAATGACAACCATTTGCAGCGGTCACGGTTCAATTCACAGTAGCGCGGTCGGAATTACTCCTTGATTCAGGTATAATGGCCATTATAGACGGATTAAATTTTATGACTATTGCTGCCAGTGCATTACAATAATAAACCTCAAGCACTGATGGCTTGCAAACTGATATAAGCCATAAAAATTTTGAAAAATTCAAATTCACGACACGGTCGCCATAATAGATATTGCGCTTGTGTCATAACGCATAGGAAACATTATGAGTGAGCAAAATCAAGCCGCTGACTATGAGTCAGCATTAGATACTGAGCAAGTTGAAGCAAAAAGCAATATCACCATCACTGAGTCTGCTCAAGGCTATTTGGCAGACTTGTTAGCCAAGCAAGACACTGATGGTATCGGTGTGCGTATCTTCGTTGAGCATCCTGGTACGCCGCGCGCAGAGTGCTGCATGGCTTACAACCAACCAGGCGAAGAAGACAGCGCTGATTTGTGCTTGACCTATGATGATTTTTCAGCCTTTATCGAAGCGGCCTCGGTGCCTTATTTGGAAGATGCGGTCATCGATTACAATAAAGATCGTTTTGGTGGTCAGCTGACCTTCCGCGCGCCAAACTCTAAAGTACCGAAAGTAGGTGCTGATGCCAGTGTCGAAGAGCGTATTAACTATGTCTTGCAGTCAGAGATTAACCCTGGCTTGGCAGCGCATGGCGGTGACGTACAGTTGCTTGAATTGATTGAAGAAGAAGGTATTGGCCTGACCGCGGTCTTGAAGTTTGGCGGTGGTTGCCAAGGCTGTTCAGCTGTTGATATGACACTGCGTCAAGGCGTTGAAGTACAGCTTAAGCAGCAAATACCAGAACTGACGCAAGTGGTTGATGATACCGACCATACGCGCACAGAAAATGCTTATTATAAATAAATGCAAAAAACCAATAAAAGCAGCATAGCGGTTATAAAAACGCTTATGCATGTTTGTCATTAAACAATTAGTATTTTGCTATTCTTTTAATAAAGAAGCTGAGTTATGATGAACTCAGCTTTTTTTATTGCTATGATTTAGCAGACAGCTTTTTAAAATAGTTTTTAAACGCGAACTCTTGAATCAGTAAATCTTGATCAATACATTTGATCCATACAAAGGAATGTACGATGAGTGATGAACAAGCAGCCCAAGAACTAAAGAACAACCAGCGTCTTGAGACCTTGGCGATTCATGCTGGCTATAGCGTGGAGCCGACCACCAAATCTGTCGCCGTACCTATCTACCATACCAGCTCCTATGCGTTTGATAACACTCAGCATGGTGCTGATCTGTTTGATCTAAAGGTCGCGGGCAATATCTATACGCGTATTATGAATCCGACCAATGCGGTGCTAGAAGAGCGCGTTGCTGCGCTTGAAGGTGGTATCGGTGCGCTTGCGGTCGCCTCTGGTATGGCTGCTATCACTTATGTGATCCAGACCATTTGTGAAGCAGGTGACAATATCGTCGCCGTATCGACGCTATATGGCGGGACTTACAATTTGTTTGCGCATGCATTGCCGCGTCAAGGTATCGAGGTGCGCTTTTTTGACCACAAAAATCCAGAAGCCATTCGTGATTTAATCGATGATAAGACGAAAATGGTCTTTGCCGAGAGTATCGGTAACCCACTAGGTAATATCGTAGATATTCAGGCGCTCAGTGATATTGCTCACGAGTACGGTGTGCCTGTCGTGATTGACAATACCGTTGCGACCCCTGCGCTATGCCGTCCGTTTGAGTTTGGTGCGGACATTGTGGTGCATTCATTGACTAAGTATATGAGCGGTACGGGGACGTCGATTGGTGGTGCGATTATCGATAGTGGTACGTTTGCGTGGGGCGATTATCCTGAGCGTTTCCCATTACTGAACACACCAGATGCCAGTTATCATGGGGTGAATTTTGTCAAAGACGTGGGCGCGCCTGCCTTTATCGCGCGTGCTCGTGTCGCACCGCTACGCAATACGGGCGCGGCGCTTAGTCCGCTTAATGCGTTTAGTATCTTGCAAGGGATGCAGACGCTGAGCCTACGGATGGAGCGTCATGTACAGAACGCACAAGCGGTTGCAGAATACTTACGTGACCATGACAAGGTCGCTTGGGTAAAATATGCTGGCCTGTCTGACCATCCTGAGCATGAGCTTGCCAAAAAATATATGAAAGGCACACCTTCTGCTATTTTGACCTTTGGCGTAAAAGGCGGTTTGGAAGCAGGGTCGCGCTTTATCGATGCGCTACAGCTGATTACGCGCTTGGTGAATATCGGTGATGCCAAGTCATTGGCCTGTCATCCTGCCTCGACGACGCATCGCCAGTTAAATGGGCAGGAGCTTGAGCAAGCTGGCGTTAGTGAAGATATGGTACGTTTGTCTATTGGTATCGAGCATATTGAAGACATCAAAGCCGATCTTGCGCAAGCATTAGCTACTGCTTAGGGCGTGTTGAACACTCGACCATGGCACTGACAGCGACTATTTTTTAGGCGACTCGATGTTAAAAATAATAAGCTTAGTCATTCTAAGCGCTTATTTTTAACGATGAAGCGGCAAAAAAGAGTCCTGTCCCCTGCTTTTATCGTTGGGGCTGATGCTAAAATTGCCCCATACTGCGTTACAAATCTCGCTAAGGCATCTGCATTATCGTCGCTTTGTGCCTTGTCTGGAACAATTTTAGCGATCAGCAGTGCCTATTTGCGAATGTTCAACACGCCCTAATATAAAAGCGTGCTCATTTAGGAAAATTATTTGAGTGATTATAATCTATAAACAAAAAAGCCCATATCGACTTGATATGGACTTTTTATTTGCGTTAAATATACATATTCAGCATTTAAGCAGATAGGACACGCTGAGCGATATCTCGGTAATCCTGCGAGGCAAGACGTGGTCCAAACTGCTGGATGACTTGTGACGATATTTCGCTAGCAAGACGTCCACACTCTGGCAAGCTATAATGCTGTGATAGCGCATACAAGAAGGCACCCGCGTAGTTATCACCTGCGCCATTGGTATCGATGACACTCGTTACTGCTGGCGTTGCTACGTCGTAAACTTCAATCTCCGATTCGTCATCAGGCTTGTGGGCAATGACCGCACCGTTGGCACCATCAGTGACGACCGCTGTTTGGCAATGTTCAAGCAAAGCACGGGCAGCGGCTTTGACTTGTTTTTTATCGGTGAATAGCTTGGCTTCTTCGCTATTACAGAATATCACGGCAACTTTATTGCCGAGCATGTTAAGCAGGCCGTCTTTGGCAAATTTCACTACCGCAGGATCCGCAAAACTCACGGCAATTTTTGCATTATGAATACCGGCTTGTTGGCGCAGTTGCGTCATTGCTGGTTGAATGCTTTCAGACATGGCCAAATAGCCTTCTAAATATAGCCAGTCTGCTTGCGTCAACGCATCAAAATCAACATTGTCAGCTGCGATTTCGCTTGAGGTGCCAAGATAGGTCTGCATGGTACGCTCGCCATCTTCGGTGACAGCGACCACGCATGAGCCGGTCACACCGCCTTCATGGATAGATTTATCTGATGTGGCAACGCCTGCTTCGTGCAAGTCTCTGAGGTAAAATGCCCCTTGATCGTCATCACCGACGCGGCATGCATAGAACGGCTTGCCACCGAGGCTAGCAAAGGTGAACATCGTGTTGGCTGCTGAGCCACCGCCGGCTTGTTTTGATGGCTCAATCTCAGCCAACTTAAAGTAAGCCAGTAGTTGCTGCTGCTCCTCAAACTCTGCTAGTGTCATATTACCTTTGGTCAGCTCGGTCTCTTCTAGTGCCGCATCTGACAGCACATACTCGTGATCAACCAACGCATTACCTATCGCCATTACATCGTACATTGCTTACCTCTCTTCAATTAATTTATAAACAGTTATCTTTCTTATTGTTAAAAACTAGTCAGCTTGCAGCTCTAGTAGACGCTGATAAAGTGCATTCTTTTTTACACCAGTGATATCAGAGGCCAGCGCGGCTGCTTTTTTGACCGATAGATCCTCTAGCAAACGCTGTAGCAATTTATCATGAGTACTGATGTCGTCAGTATCCTTTGCCACACCGGCGCCAGCGACGACCACGACGATCTCACCGCGTTGCTGATTGTCATCTGCTTTGACAAACTCGACTAAATCGCCAAGGGTGCTCTTATGTACGGTTTCAAACGTTTTGGTCAATTCACGACAAAAAGTCACTGCACGGCCTGCACCAAATATCGTCGCCATATCTTCCAGGCTAGATACGATACGATGCGGCGCTTCATAAAATATCAGAGTTTCGGTACGTGCGATCAAATCGTTCAGTTGTTTTTGACGGCCGTGAGTTTTGGCTGGTAAAAACCCAATAAAGCTAAATCGATCTGATGGCAACCCTGCCACTGACAATGCGCCAATAGCAGCAGAAGCCCCAACGATAGGAGATACGGTCACGCCAGCTTCATGTGCAGCCTGTACCAATTGATAACCTGGGTCACTAACCAGTGGCGTACCAGCGTCACTAATCAAGGCAATCGAATGACCTTGCTCAATCATTTGAATGATTTTAGGCGTTTGAATAGCGCTATTGTGTTCGTGATAAGCCCATAGCTTGTTATGACCTTTTTGCTTCGTTGTGGCCTCATCATCTTCTACACTACTTGTGGCATGATGGGTCTCTGAGCTTTTTGCCTCATCCGTTTTGCTTCCTTTGGTATCAATACCAAAATGCGACAACAGCTTACCTGAAGTGCGAGTATCTTCACAGGCAATGATCGCGACCTGCTTTAAAACAGCAATCGCGTGTGGCGTCATGTCGGTCAAGTTGCCAATCGGCGTGGCAACGATATAGAGACAAGCTGGCATCGCAGTAGGGGTAGACATGAAAACCTCGGGTTATTAACAATAATAGTGCGCCATTATATCCAGTCGTTATCTATGATTTTTCAGTCAAATAGTGAGTGAATAAATCGATAGATTTTGAGAGCATAACGCGCAGAAGTGGCTAGTTTAGCATGTTGTGCTATGATAATTCTCAAATGTTAAGCAGACGAATTGACCTTATGGCGAATCACAAACCTTTGATTTTAACCTCACCGAAACAACGCCAAGGCAGCCTGTTTGAACAGCAGGCGTGTGAGTATTTACAAGCACAAGGGTTACGGTTGGTGGCGCAAAACTGGCAACAGCCAAAAATAGGCGAGCTAGATCTGATTATGACGGAAGTAGGACCTGCATGGTCAACGCTAGTATTTATCGAAGTTCGTCAACGCAAGCGGTCAGTCTATGGCGATGCAGCACTCAGCGTGACGACAAGCAAGCAGCGTAAAGTGATTAAAGCGGCGCAATGTTTTTTGCAGCAGCATCCTGAGTACGCTCATTATGACTGCCGCTTTGATGTCATTGCTTATAATACGGCGGGTAAGCTCAGCTCAAAAGAGAATCCGTTGAGTGATGAGCTGCAATGGCTTAAAGGTGCCTTTGTAGCCAGTGCATGGTAGTAAATATATAACGCAAATACGGGATGACTCGCGCGCCTGACTGAATCTAGCGCGCAATACTCGTTACCAAAAACCTAACCGCTGCTGGCCAAAATTAAGTAAAGTAGCTGTTAACAAAATTTGTCTTATCACTGCTAGATAAAAATTGACTCAACTCATTGAATTTATAACACCGTCACCACCATGCTCTAAGAGGTAAACAATGACACGGATGCATTTGCGCACTGCTATTTTTGGTTCATCACGCTGTATTACGACGGGCATTATGCTTGCTGCTTGTGTGGTCAGTACAGGCTGTGCCACCAACTATCTGACCAACAGTACAGAAGGAACTTACGGTGTGCCAATGACTGAGCGCACCATTCCACAGCGTCTACTAGATCGTAGTATCGAGCATACTGCCAAAATCAACGTGTATGGGTTAAAAGAAGACTTGCAGCAGACCAGCCGTATGGGTATCGATAGCTTCAATAGCGAAGTGCTGCTCACAGGGGAAGTACCGTCTGAAGCGCTCAAAGCAGAAGTAGAAAAGGTCGTCAGCTCCATGCCAGATGTACGCCGTGTCTACAACGAGATGGAAGTAAGTGCTTCAAAAGGCTATAGCTCAACGGTTCATGATGGTTATATCACCTCAAAACTACTGGCAAAAATAGCCGCCAGCGATGGCGTCAAAACCTCACAGATCAAAGCAGTCACCAACAATGGCGTGGTCTATATTATGGGCCGCATGACACCCACCCAACAAAGTAACTTAATTGATATTGCGAACAGCACTGTTGGGGTGACCGAGCTGGTACTGCTGACGACAGTTGTCGATGATAGAGGTGTAAAGATAAACGATGATGATATTATGTACGAGAATAACCTAGCCAATCCGGCAGTCGCACCAGCTGTCCAAGATACTGCTGTCAGTACCGCAACGCCGATAGTAATAACGGAAGAAGAGGCGACTACGGCGCAACCATCATCAAGCCCATATATCGATCTTTATCAAAATCAGTAAAACTACTGAGTTTGCCAAGCTGAGTCTACCAAGCAATGATTGACGATAAATAAGAGCTTGTATAATAGCTACTTCGCTATATGTGATACCCGTCACATCATAGGATGCTAGTAGCTTTTTTTTGATATTAATCACAATAAGCCTAAATAGATATAACAGTAAAAGCACGAGAAATCCTCAGCCAGTGAGTACTATATCAATAGTGAAACGTCACAGAATCAGAGGTTCTAATGAGACCATAGAGCGCTCACGATGTTAGGCATGATTCATAACTATAAGATGCATATCTTAAGATCCATAACTGTAACAAGGTATTGGCAATGCAGGATTCGGTAAATCACATAAAACAAAAGACAGGTGCGAACAACTGCAAGAACTTTGATCATAATTCTTTTGGTAAACACCCGCGCAGACTAAGGGTTGTAGGAGCGGCAGCATTGGCGCTAGGCAGCATCGCGCTTGCCACCCAAAGTGCACAGGCATTATCACCGCTAGGCTTTGTCAATGGCATTACTTCTAGTGGCGGTGTAGGGGTAAGTAAAGATATCTTATACGGTGATGAGCCTTTGCAAGATTTAGATATTTACTATCCAAAGCCCTTGGCACAGGCAATGAAAGCCCAAAGCGCTATCAATAATGACTACCCTATGGTGTTATTCGTGCATGGCGGTTCTTGGGAGAGTGGTAATAAAGATCAATATGCCTTTGTCGGTCAAAGCTTAGCGCAGGCAGGCTATGTCACCGCAGTGATTAATTATCGCAAAGCACCTGAGCGCGTCTATCCTGATTATGTCAATGATACGGCCCAAGCGATTGCTTGGAGTATCGAGAATGCGACCAGTTTGCATGCTGATCCGTCACGTGTTGCTGTCATGGGCCACTCTGCTGGCGCGTTTAATGCAGTCGCAGCCGTCGCCAACGAAGACTTTTTAGCGCCCTATGGTATTAAGCCAACAGACATTGCGACGGTTATCGGTATTGCAGGGCCTTACAGTTATGACTTCCGTAAGTTTAGTAGTGCGTCAGCTTTTCCCTCGGATGCCACACCTGATCAAGTCATGCCTGACCGTCAGATCAAAGGGGCACAGCCACCATATTTGTTATTAACCGCAGAAAAAGATAAAGTGGTGCATCCAACCAATGCACTCAAAATGACGCAAGCATTGAAAGAGGCAGGGGTAACGGTGCAGACTGGTGAGATCGAAGGCGCGAGTCACGCAACTATCATTGGAGCAATGGCACCGCCGTTACGCTGGGTCAATGATGTACGCGCGCAAGTAGTGACGTATCTAGACACAATGCTCAAATAGCTTGTTGTTATTCATATCATGGGCTTTTGACTGCTTATTTTTCGATACGGTTTCAGTCCTCAAATATACTTGAGCAAGACAGTACTGTAAGATAGGCAAACTCTTGTTATAATGTCATCACTTTAAATCTATACCCTATTCTAAACGTTAAGGCAGACTATTTTATGAGCATGAACGCTGACGATTTGATCGCATTTTTACAGACTCACTTCCCAGACGCTTTTATCCAAGCTGCCAATCAAGGCAATAAATTTGACGTGCGCGTGGTTGATGCAAGCTTTGAAGGCAAACGCGCCGTTCAACGTCAGCAAGCCATTTATGCGCTGGTTAATGATAAGATTGCGAGTGGCGATATTCACGCCCTCAATATTCAAGCGCTAACGCCTGCTGAGTGGGACGCTCAATCAAAAGGCTAATTATATAGCTATCTATCTAACTGGCAATCGAAGAGTTCGTTTAACAGACATAAGGATTCTTTACTGCTCGTTTTCACCATTTTCTATACTCATCGCTAGGTTGTCACCTTTATGGATCAATTTTTAATCACTGGTAGTAGTCGTATCGCAGGGGAAGTTACTATTTCAGGCGCCAAAAATGCCGCCTTGCCATTGCTTGCTGCGATGATATTGGCTGAGACGCCAACGACATTGCATAATGTGCCGTCATTAAAAGACGTACGAACATTGATTGAATTGATCAGTGGCATGGGGATTGATATCCAAAAGCAGGGCGATACGGTCACTTGTGATACCAAAACTATTGATAACTTTTATGCGCCGTATGATTTGGTAAAAACCATGCGCGCGTCAATTTTGGTATTAGGTCCATTACTGGCGCGTTTTGGCGAAGCTGAAGTGTCGTTACCAGGTGGCTGTGCGATTGGTTCACGTCCTGTTGATCAGCATCTAAAAGCGTTTGAAGCGATGGGTGCGGTAATCAGCGTAGAGAACGGTTACGTGAAAGCGCAAGCGCCTAAAGGTGGTAAGCTGATTGGTTGCCACTTCTCATTTGATATGGTGACAGTTGGCGGTACGGAAAACGTCATCATGGCAGCGGCATTAGCTAAAGGCACGACCGTTTTGGCTAACTGTGCATTAGAGCCAGAAGTAGTCGATTTAGCCAATATGCTGGTTGCGATGGGCGCCAAAATCAGCGGCATCGGTACTTCGACGATGACCATTGAAGGGGTCGAACGTCTACACGGTTGTGAGTATTCAGTGGTACCGGATCGTATTGAGACAGGCTCATATCTTGCTGGTGCCTTGATGACTCAAGGGGATGTGTTGACCAAAAAAACTACAGCCTCTTTATTGTACCCAGTGCTTGAGAAGTTTGAAGCGATGGGTGCAGTGATCACCACAGGTGATGACTGGATTCGCGCGCAGATGAAAGGTCGTCCAAAGCCAGTGGATATTCGGACTCAGCCACATCCAGGTTTTCCAACAGACATGCAAGCTCAGTTGATGGCGATTTGCTGTCTGGCTGATGGGACCAGTACCATTATCGAAAACATCTTTGAAAACCGCTATATGCACGTACCTGAACTAAACCGCTTGGGTGCATCTATCCAAGTGGATGGACATACTGCGGTGATCAGAGGTGTCGAGAACTTTACGGCGGCACCAGTTATGGCAACAGATTTACGCGCTTCTATGTCACTGGTGATGGCGGCTGCAACGGCAGAAGGCGAGAGCTTGATTGACCGCATTTATCATATTGACCGTGGTTATGAGCATGTCGAAGACAAGCTGCGTAGCCTTGGTGTGAATATCCAGCGTGTCAATACCAACGGCTAATACTGATAGGTCAACCGTAGTTTATACATGAATTACGTTATACATTAAAACTTCCCTTGAATGGGGAAACTAACTGCATATGGACACGATGTCATTATGACTGAGACAAGCAAACCTGCACCAGCCGATGGTCTACTAAACGAAGTAAACGATGCGTTTTCAGGTCTAACGTTGGCGTTATCAAAAGGCCGTATTTTAGAAGAGACGATGCCACTGCTACGTGCAGCGGGTGTTGATCTTTTAGAAGACCCTGAAGCCTCGCGCAAACTTATTTTTCCAACCTCAAACCCAAATGTACGTGTATTAATTTTGCGTGCAAGCGACGTACCAACCTATGTCGAGCACGGTGCGGCTGATTTTGGTGTAGCAGGTAAAGATGTGCTGCTTGAGCATGGCGCGAACCACGTGTATGAACTGCTTGATTTAAAAATCGCTCAGTGCAAATTGATGACCGCTGGCGTAAAAGACGCACCACTGCCCAATCGTCGTCTGCGTATCGCGACCAAATATGTCAATGTAGCGCGCGCTTATTTTGCGAGCCAAGGTCAGCAAGTTGATGTTATCAAGCTTTACGGTTCAATGGAGCTGGCACCATTGGTGGGCTTGGGCGATTTGATTGTCGATGTGGTTGATACGGGTAATACCCTACGCGCGAATGGACTTGAAGCGCGCGATCATATTTGTGATGTGTCATCACGTCTTATCGTCAATCAAGTCAGCTATAAGCGCAAATTTGCGTTACTAGAACCCATTTTAGATAGCTTTAAAAACAGTATTGCCAATGCCTAGTAAACCGGTGTCAATCATTGGTAATATAAAGCATGGTGATACGAATTTTTAAACCAGTTTAGCGCTCTATGTCTGTCATAGCGTGCTACACTGGTTTTGTTGTATTAGCTTGCGAAAAAATAAAATCACCGTAAAATTTAGACAAGAAGACAGCCAGTAAGTCGCCATATTTGTGAATAATAAGCATACTTTAGTTATATTCACGCCGTTTATTTTCAGCAGTATTTTATGCTCAGATATAGGATTAGGTCATGCGCCAGTTAAGTACCCAAGATGCCGATTTTGACAATCAATTGACACAACTGCTTGCCTTTGAAACCGTCAGTGATGCTGAATTATTGCATACCGTTGACGATATCATCGCACAAGTACGTGCGGATGGTGATAGCGTCGTATTGGCATTAACTCAGCAATTCGATCAGCATCCAGCGACAACGATGCAAGAGCTAGAGCTGTCTAAAGAAGCACTTGCCGATGCATTTGCCAATCTGGATGAGAATGTAAAAACGGCATTGACCACAGCAGCTACTCGGGTACAGACCTTTCATGAGCGCCAAGTGCAAGAAACGTGGCAATATGAAGATGAGCTAGGCAATCGCTTAGGTCAAAAAGTTACGCCACTTGATCGCGTTGGTATTTATGTGCCGGGTGGCTTGGCATCTTATCCATCATCAGTATTGATGAATGCTATCCCTGCCAAAGTGGCTGGCGTCGCTGAAGTCATCATGGTCGTACCAGCGCCAAAAGGGATGCTCAATCCTTTGGTATTAGCAGCCGCTCATTTGGCTCAAGTTGACCGTGTCTTTACCATTGGCGGCGCACAGGCGGTAGCAGCTTTAGCCTACGGCACTGAGACCATTCCAGCGGTGGATAAAATCACAGGGCCGGGTAATAAGTATGTCGCGGCAGCCAAACGCGCAGTATTTGGACAAGTCGGCATTGATATGATTGCAGGCCCCTCAGAAGTGTTGGTATATGCAGAGGGTGAAGCACAAGATCGAGCTGATTGGCTCGCGATGGATTTGTTGTCGCAAGCAGAGCATGACCGTATCGCTCAAGCTATCTTTGTGACGACCAGTGAAGAGCAGTTAAAAGAAGTCGAGTTAGAGATAGAAAGAGCACTCGCTGAGCTGCCAAAAGCAGATATCGCGCGTGACTCGCTGCAAAATCGTGGTGCACTTATCTTAGTGAAAGATCGTAGCGAGGGGATGGCACTGATTAATCGTATTGCCCCTGAGCATTTGGAGTTATCCGTTGATAACCCTGATGCATTGCTAGAGGATATTCGTCATGCGGGTGCTATCTTTATGGGTCGCCACACGCCTGAAGCGATTGGCGATTACTGTGCAGGACCGAACCATGTGCTACCAACATCTGGTACTGCGCGCTTTTCTTCACCTTTAGGTGTCTATGACTTTCAGAAGAAATCATCAATTATTTATTGCAGTGAATCCGGCAGCAAGCCATTGGCCAAGACGGCTGATATTCTAGCGCAGCGAGAGGACTTAGAAGCCCATGCGCGCTCAGCCCGTTATCGTTATCAGTAAGATATTTTGAGCGTCTTCATTTTTACTTTTGATAGATATTTTTAATAGTCTGTATGGCTAATTAGTAGGATAATTTATGAGTGAGTCAAAGATAGATAATAGGCTGTGGTCGTCTAAAGCACGCAACTTATCACCCTATGTACCGGGTGAGCAGCCACAGCACGACAATTTATGCAAACTGAACACCAATGAAAACCCATTTCCGCCCTCACCAAAAGTAGGGGAGGCAATCGCTAAAGTACTCACCCAGCAAGCGCAAGAGCTGCGTTTATATCCGGCACCTGAGTCCAATGACCTGCGTGCTGCATTGGCACAAGCATATGACCTTGATGTCAATCAGGTATTTGTCGGTAATGGCTCAGATGAAGTATTGGCGCTTATATTTGCCAGTTTCTTCCTAAAAGAGCGTCCGCTTTTATCACCTGATATTGGCTACAGCTTTTATCCTGTCTACGCGCAGACTTTTGGCGTGCATCTCGTCAAAATCCCATTAGAAGACGATTTTAGTATTGATCCTGATGCTTATCGCCAGCCTTGTAGCGGTATCATCATTGCCAACCCAAATGCGCCGACTGGTTTACTCCTATCGCTTGCTGATATCCGTAAGCTAGCCAGCGAGCATTCCAATGCGGTGATTGTAATTGACGAGGCATACATTGATTTTGCGCAGGCTGATGCAGACAGTACAGGCTCGCAAGTCTCAGCGGTCAGTTTAATCAATGAGTGTGACAACGTTATCGTGACGCAGACCTTTTCAAAATCACGGTCACTTGCTGGTTTACGTGTTGGGATGGCCTTTGGTAGTGCTTCGTTGATTGAAGCATTGACGCGTATGAAAAATAGCTTTAATAGCTATCCACTGGATAAGCTAGCGCAAGCTGGTGCGACGGCAAGTGTGCTAGATGTGGATTATTTTGATCAAACGCGCCAACAGGTTATCGATTTGCGTACGTCATTGACCGAAGAGTTGACGGCGCTAGGCTATAAAGTATTGCCCTCGCATGCCAACTTTATCTTTGCCCGTCCAAAAGATGGTAATGCAAGTGCTGTGGCGAGTGCATTGCGTGATCAAGGGATTATCGTTCGCCATTTTGATAAGCCGCGCATTAGTGAGTATTTGCGTATTACTGTTGGTACCGCCGAGCAGCATGAGCGCTTGATTGATACGCTAAAAGAGCTGCATACAGAGACTAGCATGACGGCTGATTAATGGTTTACCTGCTTGTGTAGTAAATGCTATCGATAAGTACCAAAAAAGCCTGCTAGCGCAATGTTAAGCAGGCTTTTTTCTTTAGAGGCCAGCGCAAAATAGTATTTCAGTCGTTTATACTTTTTTCGCCAACACCGCCAGTAGATTGCCTACCTTATCTAAGCACTCTTGATATTCAGCATGACAATCAGACGCGACCGTAATACCGCCACCCGCCCACAGATTTATGTGTTTTTCTTTATTAAATTCATCAGTTAATGAAGCACCAGCTTGCAATGTACGAATGAGTACATTCCATTGACCACTGCCATCAAAATTCATATAACCCATGGTGCCGCAATAAGCACCGCGTGGTGTAGACTCTAGCTCAGAGATAATTTCGACGGCTCGTTTTTTGGGCGTGCCAGTGATAGAGCCAGCAGGCAGACTGCCAAATAATACAGCTAATGGATGCGTATCCGCTTTTAGCTCAGCAGTAATAGTGCTGACCATATGATGCACGTTACTAAAACTCTCAATCGCAAACAGTTGCGGCACTTTTACGCTACCGATTTTGGCATATTTACCCAAATCATTGCGTAGTAAATCCACAATCATGACATTTTCGGCACGGTCTTTTTCGCTATCGACCAGTTGTTGCTTATACGATTCATCTTGCTTGTCAGTGGAGCCACGAGGCATAGTGCCTTTGATTGGCTTGGTCAGAATATGGTGCTTATCAGTCACTTTGTTTTTGATAAAAGTAAAGAACAGCTCAGGCGAGCAGCTTAATAACTCAAAATTGTGGTTAAAGATATCAAAGTGCTCAACACTTGTACCATCAACGCTCGTACCATCAACGCTCAAATAGCCTGCAAAAGGTGCTTTGGTATTATGATGTAGCGCAGGCAGATAATCGATAAGCGCTGAAGTTGGTTGAGTCGCATCGTTTTTATATGGCAAGTAGCCCGACCACGTTTGCGTCAGGTTGATTTGATAGCAATCACCTTGCTCTAGACAGTCTTGAGTACGATCAAATGCTTGCTGATAATCACGCTTACTCCATCGTGCCGTTAGGACGACAGGTATAGTATGTGATGTGTACTTAGATTGTGCTTGATTAAGATGTTTGTCGGACAGCTTTTTATCCAGTTCATCTAGGTAGGATGTCAGAGCAACTATGAACTCATCTTTTGACTTGTTGCCGACAGCTTCATTAGGGCTACTATTGGTTTGAATACTTTTTAGCTCCCAACCAGTATCAGTATCGGCTGCGGGTGTTAGATAAATATCGTAATGCCCTAATGAGGCACAAGGCTGATTTGCCAATTCGATTCTGTCTGCAGGACTTAACTCATAAGCAGCGATATCGTAACCGATAAAACCAATCAGACCATGATGATAACAGGGTTTTGTGCTTTTCGGGTTTACGTTATTTGAGCTATTATTATCGGTATCATAAGCTTTGCTATAAGCAATAAGCTCATTTTGCCATTCTAGATAACTCATATAGGCTGTCATGGTATTTTCGCTATGAGTAGAGCAGTTATCACGGCAGTTTTTAACCACTCTATAAGTATTGACTGAATCTTTAGCAGGTTTTTGATCAGTTGGATAAACCGACCAGCTGACTTTAGGCAGTAAGCCAATTACTGGTCGTCCATCATTATTTAACCAAGCCAATTGCCAATTTGCTGCATCATCTTGGTTAAGTAAATGGCGTCTTAGCTGTGGCATTAATTCAGCCGCTGACAAATCACCAAAACGCCAGCTAGATTTACTAGCTGGCGATGGCGTAGAATCTGTCTGCTTAGTTATCGTTTGATTTGGTGCGAGCATGGTTTAAGCGTCGAATTTTTTGATGATGAGCGTGGCGTTAGTACCACCAAAGCCGAAGCTATTGCTCATCAAGGTTTCAAGGTTTGATTCACGCATCTGGGTAACAATATCGAAACCTTCAGCTGCAGGATCTAAGTTGTCAACGTTGATGCTCGGTGCGATAAAGCCGTCTTGTAGCATAAGTAGGCAGTAAATCAGCTCTTGCGCACCAACAGCGCCTAAGCTATGACCTGTCATCGATTTGGTTGAGCTGATCGCAGGTACTTTACTGACATCATTATCAAAAACTTTAGCAATCGCTTTGAGTTCTGTGATATCGCCCAGCGGTGTGCTGGTACCATGGCTATTGATATAATCAACGCTTTCTAGGCCAGCTTCAGCTAAGGCTTGTTGCATACAACGTACAGCGCCTTCGCCACTTGGGGCAACCATTTCTGCACCATCAGAGGTAGCACCGTAGCCGACGATTTCAGCTAAGATGTTGGCGCCACGTGCTTGTGCGTGCTCTAAACTTTCTACCACAACCATCGCGCCACCAGCAGCAATCACAAACCCGTCGCGATCTTTGTCATAAGCTCTTGAGGCGAGTGTTGGTGTGTCGTTATATTGAGTACTCACTGCACCCATCGCATCAAACATACAAGACTGTGTCCAATGCTCAGCTTCACTACCACCAGCCAATATTACATCAGCTTTACCCAGTTGGATAAGCTCAGCGGCATGACCGATACAATGAGTCGAGGTTGCGCAAGCAGAGGAAAGCGAGTAGGAGACACCTTGGATTTTTAGACCAGTGGCTAGGGCTGCTGATACTGAGCTGCCCATGGTTTTAGGTACAGCCATCGCACCGACACCGCGTAGACCTTTTTCACGCATGGCATCCACAGCGTTCACGATGTTTTCTGTTGACGCACCGCCTGAGCTTGCGACCACACCCACACGTGGATTGTTATTAATGGTGTCAAGTGACAGTCCTGAATGTTCAATGGCGTTTAGTGCACTGACATAAGCGTACAGACTGGCATCACTAAAAAAGCGTTTGAGTTTACGATCGATACCACTAGTATCCAGTTCTGATTGATTGATACTACCGCTCACGTGTGATTTAAACTCGTGCTCAGCGTAAGAATCATTATATGTGATACCAGATTCCCCTTCTTTAAGAGCGGTAGTGACAGTGTCTAGATCATGTCCGATACAAGAGACAATCCCTGCTCCAGTGATGACGACGCGGCGCATATGCTATTCCTTATGAGTAACGACTTGCTAGCAATTGGTTGCAATAATCGTTGTAAATCTATATGTAATGTTTAACGATGAATGAATTTGAGCATTATAATGAAAAAACAGCCTATGTAGATAACGATAGCATGAATTTAGCTAACGCCAGACTATTAAAGACAATGTCATTTCAGTGTACAATTATGCTCTCACTTACGGCACATGATAACGTATCAAGCAGTGAAAATCTTTGGACAAGTGTAAAATAATGGCGAAATAGCCTCTATCGCTACAAGGTAATGAGAAATTGAGTGGCTATGAAACCTTGTTGTTTGAGCAATCGCTTTATTGTTTATGAAAAACAATGTGGGCAAGCTAAAGGCTATGGTTAAGTCGGACAAAAATTAAGTTGTACTTTTAGATACAAAATTTGTGATTGCGATAACATTGTTCGCACTGACAGGAACGGCCTTGACTTATTACACTGACAGCTTGAAGATTAAATACATTCATATCACTATTACTAAAAAAATTATTCATCACATTATTATTCATCATATTAAGGACATCACAATGGCAAAGCCTAGCACTCTTTCAAAAAGTATCAATACTATTGGCTCTTTCACACGCAACAACCTAGAGCGCGTGGGCTCCATGATTGATAGCATGAATGCCAAAACAGGCAAACCGCGCCAATACAAAGCGGTAGATTTAGGCGATGAGGATTATCAACAAGACTTATTTCGTGAGCAAACCTTAAAGGCTACGCAGCAATTATTAGGTCCACGTTTTGCTACTTATGGCAAATATGCCAAAAAAGTCGTACCAAACAGCTTTTTTCAATCGACAGTAGATAGCGCGTTTGCTCAAGTTGCGAAACTTGCATCAAACTGGAGTCAATTAGACTTACCGAACGAGCATCGCTTTGCCAATATTGCTAGTTTAGATGATGAAGAGCGTTATGCACTTGCAACTGACATCGCTAACCAAAACCGTGCACTTGCAGCAATGGGCGGCCTTACGGGTTTAGCAGGACTGCCAGGTCTACTTGCTGATACCTTATGGCTATTATTGGTATCTCTACGCACTGTCTACCAAATTGCAGCTATATACAATAAGCCGCTCACAGGTAAACAAGGTGTGAAAATGGCATACGAATTGCTCTCAAGTGCCGATCTAAGCAAAATGCAAGAAAAACAAGCATTGCTAGCAGGTATGGGTATCGGTAAAGGTTTGCTGGATAATGCTCAGAGCCACGGGTTGCATAGCGAGCTGAAGAACTTGGGTCTAAAAAATCAAAACGTAAACTACTATGCTGAGCAAATAGACAGTATTGCTAGACAAGTAGGAATTGATTTGGACAAAATAAACCTATTATGGGTTCGCCGTTTTATTCCCGTTACAGCAGTAGCCATCGGCGTACATTATAACAGTCAGTTGATTGATGAAGTGATTGGCGTTGCTAAAGCGACTTTTGCGCCAGAGGCAAAACTTGCCAATCGTGCCATTACTGATGATAGTAATAGCGAGGCTGAAGTAAAAAAAGCCAGTAATAACGATGCGCAGAAAGACACAGAAAAGACAGAAGAAAATAGCGATACAGAAGAAACCATTAGCAAAAAAGACTCAGAAAAGCAAACGTCTGATAAAAAAGCCAAGTAATAGACATATTATTTGCTAGTTAGGTTGTATATTAATAAGCACAATGGTATTTATCTTGGTTGGGTTGAGTAGAGTGACTTGAAATCAGGATAAATACCACCACTTAGTTACTATCAAGTAGCATTTATATTCGAATATCTTTTCTTAATGATGCTTGAGCTTGCCTTGTTTACTTTATTTATGACGCTGTTTTTCGGCAAAAAAACGATAAAGTGATATAATGCGAGGATGAATGCATATCTATCAAATGTTGTAAAGCGAAACCATTCATAAGTGGTTGAAATAGCAGCAACAACTCTTTATAATACACTGTCCTAAAAATGGGTGCCCAGAAATCTGCAATTATTGTCAGATAGATGGTGCATTGGCCCATTTTTTGTTTTATACCAAACGGGAGAAGGATGCCTTATGGCAACAACTAACCAATTGATTCGTAAAGGTCGCAAAACCATCAAGGAAAAGTCAAAAGTTCCTGCGTTGGAAGCGTGCCCACAGCGTCGCGGTGTATGTACTCGTGTATATACTACCACGCCAAAAAAACCTAACTCTGCCATGCGTAAAGTATGTCGTGTACGTTTGACTTCAGGCTATGAAGTATCAAGCTACATCGGCGGCGAAGGTCATAACCTACAAGAGCACAGTGTAGTTCTAATCCGTGGTGGTCGTGTAAAAGATCTACCAGGTGTACGTTATCACACTGTTCGCGGTGCATTAGATTGTGCAGGCGTTAAAGACCGTAAGCAAGGTCGCTCTAAGTACGGTGCTAAGAAGCCTAAAGTTTAATAACTAAACGTTATTAACAAAGCTTTTTGTACTACCCAATAACTGTGCATGGGTTTGGTGTCAGTAGTCATATTACTTTTATATCAGTGATTTGCTCTTAAAACATACCACCATGCAGTAAGGCTAACTGATAACTCACTGCTATACCCTAATGATGAGTAGTCGATGTTGTGAATGTTAGACACTCCTGAAGATAAGGAAATTTATTATGCCAAGACGTCGCGTCGTTGCTGCCCGTGAGATCCTACCGGATCCTAAGTTTGGTAGCCAAACTGTTGCAAAATTCATCAACCATGTAATGAGTGATGGTAAAAAATCTACTGCTGAGCGTATCGTTTACGGTGCACTTGAGACAGTAAGTGAGAAGCGTAAAGTTGAAGATCCAGTATCTTTCTTCGAAGAAGTGCTTGAAAATGTACGCCCAATGGTAGAAGTAAAAGCTCGCCGCGTTGGCGGTGCAACCTATCAAGTACCAATGGAAGTACGCCCCTCCCGTCGTACTGCCTTGGCTATGCGTTGGTTAGCTGAAGCTGCTGCTAAGCGTTCTGAAAAATCAATGGCTTTGCGTTTAGCTGGCGAATTGAATGATGCTGCTGATGGCAAAGGCGCTGCTATGAAAAAGCGTGACGAAGTTCACCGCATGGCAGATGCTAACAAAGCATTCTCTCATTACCGTTTCTAAGCTACTTTTTAACAGTAGCTTGAGATTAATAGCTCATACTCATTAATCTTACATTGTTGTTTATTCTATTGATTGCCGCCATCATCATTCGGTCATATATAAATGTTATTTATTAATGACTGGGGTGGCGGACATCTATCAAGATGTCTCTCTTAACAAGTATGACTTTCATCCTTTCATTAGAGAACATCCCAAATTTGATGCCACACTATTCTTAGTATTTGCTCTTTTTTTGTCCGTATTAGGCTCAATAATCAGTAAGTAATATTACGAAGCTGAACGCTTTGTCATAGAGTATGAGGTAGAGACACAATACATTATTATATACACGACTTTTCCTAGGAAAACACTATGGCTCGTAAAACTCCCCTAAAACGCTATCGCAATATTGGTATTTCAGCGCACATCGATGCTGGTAAAACGACCACTACTGAGCGTGTTTTATTCTATACCGGTGTTAGCCACAAAATTGGCGAAGTACATGATGGCGCAGCCACTATGGACTGGATGGAGCAAGAACAAGAGCGTGGTATTACTATTACCTCAGCAGCAACAACTTGTTTTTGGTCAGGTATGGCTAAACAGTTTGACGAACACCGTATCAACATCATCGATACCCCAGGTCACGTTGACTTCACGATCGAAGTTGAACGTTCTATGCGCGTACTTGATGGCGCTTGCATGGTTTACTGTGCAGTAGGCGGCGTTCAGCCACAGTCTGAGACCGTATGGCGTCAAGCGAACAAATACAAAGTACCACGTCTTGCATTTGTAAACAAAATGGACCGTGTTGGTGCTGATTTCTATCGTGTTATCGAACAGATCAAAACCCGTCTTGGCGGCAAGCCAGTACCATTGGTTATTCCAATTGGGAAAGAAGATGACTTCGAAGGCGTTGTTGATCTAGTGACTATGAAAGCTATCTATTGGGACGAAGCGTCTCAAGGTATGCAGTATGATGAGCGTGATATCCCAACTGAACTACAAGACAAAGCGGACGAGTATCGCGAGTACCTTGTAGAAAGTGCTGCTGAAGCCAATGAAGAGTTGATGAACGAATATCTAGAAAATGGTGAGTTGACTGAAGAGCAGATCCACAGTGCTATTCGTCAGTTGACTATTGATAACGAAATCATCCCACTTCTTTGTGGTACTGCCTTTAAAAACAAAGGTGTACAAAAGATGCTAGATGCGGTTATCCAGTATCTACCAGCACCAATTGACGTACCTGCTATTAAAGGTATTCTTGATGACAAAGACGAAAGCGAAGGCAGCCGTGAAGCATCAGATGAAGCACCTTTCTCAGCACTAGCGTTCAAAATCATGAACGACAAGTTCGTTGGTAACTTAACCTTCGTACGTGTTTATTCTGGTGTCATGAAGCAGGGTAGCAGTGTTTATAACCCAGTTAAAATGAAGCGTGAGCGTGTTGGCCGTATTGTACAGATGATGGCAAACTCTCAAGAAGAGCTTGCAGAGATTCGTACAGGTGATATCGCAGCCCTAGTCGGCATGAAAGATGTAACGACTGGTGATACGCTATGTGACGAAGACAACGTGATCACGCTTGAGCGTATGGAATTCCCAGAACCAGTTATCTCTCTAGCGGTTGAGCCTAAGACCAAAGCTGACCAAGAAAAAATGTCAATCGCGCTTGGCCGTTTGGCAAAAGAAGATCCATCGTTCCGTGTACACACTGACGAAGAATCTGGTCAGACGATTATCAGTGGTATGGGTGAGCTGCATCTAGAGATTCTTGTTGACCGTATGAAGCGTGAATTCAACGTTGAAGCAAACATCGGTGCACCTCAGGTTGCTTATCGTGAGACGATTCGTAACACTGTTGAACAAGAAGGCAAATTCGTACGTCAAACAGGTGGTCGTGGTAAGTTTGGTCACGTATGGTTACGTCTTGAACCACTTGATCCAGCTGGCGACACTGAATATGAATTCGCTGAAGAAGTTGTTGGCGGTGTGGTACCAAAAGAATTCCACGGTGCTGTTGATAAAGGTATCCAAGAGCGCATGAAAAACGGCGTACTTGCAGGCTACCCAGTAGTTGGCGTAAAAGCGACTTTGTATGATGGTTCTTATCATGACGTTGACTCTGATGAATTGTCATTTAAGATGGCAGGTTCTATGGCCTTCAAAAAAGGTTTCTTAGCAGCTGATCCAGCGCTACTTGAGCCAGTGATGAAAGTAGAAGTTGAAACACCTGAAGACTACATGGGCGACATCATGGGCGATCTTAACCGTCGTCGTGGTTTGGTACAGGGTATGGAAGACCTACCTGGTGGCACTAAACAGATTCGTGCTGAAGTACCATTAGCGGAAATGTTTGGTTATGCCACTCAAATGCGCTCTATGTCGCAAGGCCGTGCAACTTACTCAATGGAATTCCAAAAGTACGTTGAAATTCCAAAATCAGTTGCTGCTGAAATCATCTCTAAGTACAACTCTAAAGATGATGACGAGTAAATAAAGCTTACTAAAGGTGACAATATAGAGTATCTCTGTGTATTGTCACTAAAGAATCGGCCAATAACTTGTTAAAAGACTTGTTATTGGTCGCAATTTTCTTATAATATCTGCACATTAGTATGTGTAACCTTTTAACAATTATCTTAAGGTGACCAAGATTTTCTTAATTGTCATATTTATATGAATTAAGCCTTGGAACCAAAAAAAAGAGGAAATACCCATGGCAAAGGCCAAGTTTGAACGTAGCAAGCCACACGTCAACGTCGGTACCATCGGACACGTTGACCATGGTAAAACCACCCTTACCGCTGCAATCGCAACCGTAGCTGCAATCACCTCTGGTGGCGAAGCAAAAGACTACGCATCTATTGACTCAGCACCAGAAGAAAAAGCACGTGGTATCACCATCAACACCTCACACGTAGAATATGACACAGACACACGTCACTACGCACACGTAGACTGCCCAGGTCACGCCGATTATGTTAAAAACATGATCACCGGTGCCGCTCAGATGGACGGCGCAATCTTAGTTGTATCAGCAACTGACGGCCCAATGCCACAGACTCGTGAGCACATCTTGCTATCACGTCAGGTTGGCGTACCATACATCATCGTATTCATGAACAAATGTGACATGGTAGATGACGAAGAACTACTAGAACTAGTAGAAATGGAAGTTCGTGAACTATTGAACGACTATGACTTCCCAGGTGATGACACCCCAATCATCCACGGTTCTGCTACTGAAGCCCTAAAAGGCTCACAAGAAAAATACGGCCAACCAGCCGTTGTAGAACTACTAAACGTACTAGACACCTACATCCCAGAGCCAGAGCGTGACGTTGACAAAGCATTCCTAATGCCAATCGAAGACGTATTCTCAATCTCAGGTCGTGGTACCGTAGTAACTGGCCGTGTTGAATCTGGTATCGTAAAAGTTGGTGACGAAATCGAAATCGTTGGTATCCGTGACACTCAAAAAACCACCTGTACAGGTGTAGAGATGTTCCGTAAAATGCTTGACGAAGGTCGTGCTGGCGAAAACTGTGGCGTACTACTACGTGGTACTAAGCGTGAAGACGTACAACGTGGCCAAGTACTAGCGAAGCCAGGTTCAATCACGCCTCACACCAAATTTGACGCAGAAGTATACGTACTGTCAAAAGAAGAGGGTGGTCGTCACACACCATTCCTAAACGGCTATCGTCCACAGTTCTACTTCCGTACCACTGACGTAACTGGCGCAATCCAATTACAAGACGGTACTGAAATGGTCATGCCTGGTGATAACGTTGAGATGGGCGTAGAGCTTATCCACCCAATCGCTATGGACAAAGGTCTACGCTTCGCTATTCGTGAAGGTGGCCGTACTGTAGGCGCTGGTGTTGTTGCTAACGTATTGAACTAAGACTTAAGTCTCAGTAATGAGATTATGAATTAGTCATAAAAAAGCCATCCTATCTAGGGTGGCTTTTTTTTGGAGGTAAATAGGGGTATTTGCAGCATTAGATCTAAGTTTTGGTAAAATGGTTCTTTTGATGGAGTGACTTTTGATACTGGCTATTTATTTATAATGCACTGTATTGTAATTTGCCACATAGCTTGCTATATTAGCGCTGCATTTAACGTGTATGGTTAATCTAAACCATAACGAGAAAGCCTATAATTAATATAGTGACTTTTGATAGATGTAATATCAGGTAAAAATTAACAATTTTACCGCCAAAGGCTTGCATTCTATGCTGGATATTGTATAATGCTGTCCTTTACATCCATAGGCGATTGGCTCAATTGGTAGAGCATCGGTCTCCAAAACCGAGGGTTGTAGGTTCGAGTCCTACATCGCCTGCCATCTTCTTATCTCATCTTTGTTGTACCCCATCATCTCCGAAGCGAGTTCTTTATGAGCAATAATCAAGATAACCTCGAGACTAAGTTATCTGATGCCAAGGCGGTTGCTGGTGGAATGCTGTCTAAAAATAAGCACATCTCAGCGAGCGGTACTTCTGCTGTTGAAGTTGCTAAGACTGGCTCAATCAAAGATTTGATTTTGTGGCTACTTGCCGCAATTGTTTTGATCGGTGCGACTCTCGTTAATCAATATTTACCAGGCTATTGGCAACCTGCCAACGATGTCTGGGTACGTATTGGTATTATTGTTGCACTTGTTGTATTTGCATTAATTTGCTTGGCGCTGACGCATCAAGGTCGTGCTTTTAAAATATTATTAAGAGACGCAGGTGTTGAGCTTCGCCGAGTGACATGGCCAGGTAAAGACGAAACCTTTCAATACACATGGCAAGTCATTGTCGTGATCGGAATTGTTGGGTTTTTTATTTGGTTATTAGATAATTTCTTTAATTGGTTCGTTGGTATCTTTATCGGTTAATAGCATGTATTAGTGACTATTAACGAGATTTACTTATAACGACTTATTCATAATGATCAGGAGCGTGATATGCGTTGGTATATTGTCCAAGCGTTTTCAGGATATGAAAAACAAGTACAACGTTCGTTAACTGATCGTATTAACCGTAGTGACTTTGCTGAGTCATTCGGTGATGTACTGGTTCCTACTGAAGAAGTCGTCGAAATGAAAGACGGCAAAAAGCGTAAGAGCGAGCGTAAATTCTTTCCAGGTTATGTATTGATCCAGATGGAGATGAACGATAATACTTGGCACATCGTAAAAGATTGCCCTCGTATTATGGGCTTCGTCGGTGGTACGCCTGAGATGCCTGCACCGATTACGCAAGTAGAAGCTGATCGCATTTTAAACCGTTTGAACCAGACTGAAACTGACCCACGTCCTAAGACTCTATTTGAGCCAGGCGAAGAGTTATTGGTTATCGATGGTCCATTCACTGACTTTAAAGGGTTAGTAGAAAAAGTGGATTATGAGAAGTCTAAACTACATTTAACGGTAAACGTATTTAATCGACCTACGCAGGTTGAGCTTGAGTTTAGTAAAGTTGAAAAACTAGACTAAATCAGCAAAAAGTTCATCAACCGGGGAGCTGTTAGTCAACCAGTTATATGTCGTATCACGTTGATTTGGCGCTATCACCCATTTAGGAGAGTATCATGGCTAAGAAGATTGATGGTTACATCAAACTGCAAGTGCCTGCAGGCAAAGCAAATCCTTCACCACCGATTGGTCCAGCTTTGGGTCAAAAAGGCGTGAACATCATGGCGTTCTGTAAAGAATTTAACGCTGCGACCTCAGGCCAGGAGCCAGGTCTACCGATCCCAACTGAGATCACAGTATATAACGATAAATCTTTTACCTTCATCATGAAGTCACCACCAGCTGCGTACTTACTACGTAAAGCTGCTGGCATCGCTAAAGGTTCAGGTACACCGAACACTGCTAAAGTCGGCAAAGTGGACCGTGCACAACTAGAAGAAATCGTTAAGACTAAGAATGCAGATTTAACGGCTGCTGATCTTGACGCTGCTGTCCGTACCATCGCTGGTACTGCACGTTCAATGGGTATTACCGTGGAGGGTGTATAATGTCTAAGCTAACCAAACGTCAAAAAGAAATTCAAAGCCGTGTTGATAACGAAAAACAATACACGCTAGAAGAAGCCGTTCAAATCCTAAACGATTTGCCAGCGCTAAAATTCAAAGAGTCTATCGATATTGCAGTAAACTTGGGCGTTGACCCACGTAAATCTGACCAAGTCGTTCGCGGTGCAACCAATCTACCTGCTGGTACTGGTAAAACTAAACGCGTTGCTGTATTTGCTCAAGGCGCTGCTGCTGAAGCCGCTAAAGAAGCTGGTGCGGACATCGTTGGTTTTGAAGACCTAGCAGAAGAAATCAAAGCCGGTAACATGGACTTTGATGTTGTGATCGCAGCTCCTGATGCTATGCGTGTTGTTGGTCAATTGGGTACGATCCTAGGTCCACGTGGTCTAATGCCTAACCCTAAAGTTGGTACGGTAACGCCAAACGTTGCTGAAGCTGTGACTAATGCGAAAGCGGGTCAGGCTCAGTACCGTGTTGATAAAGCTGGTATTATCCATGCAACTATCGGCCAAGTTGGTTTCACTGCTGAGCAAATCGAGCAAAACGCGCAAGCGATTCTTTCTGATTTAAAGCGTGCTAAGCCTGCTACTTCTAAAGGTACTTTCATCAAGAAAATCACCTTGTCTAGCACGATGGGCCCTGGTCTAACGATTGACGCTGTTCCTTATCGTACTGCAAAATAATTAAAGTCTCTATTTTTGAGTACTTGAACTTCAAGTATTTTGAATGATGAGCACATACTATATTCAAAAATTAGGTCAGCGTAGTATTTGCTACGCTGTCTAAGACCGTAGGTAGAGAGTGGTTTAGCGTCATAAGTAACAATTTTCGAATGGTTAAATATGACACTGAGTCACTTTTGTTAATCGACGACAGATGAAAATCTTAGTTGTCCTACGCAGACGGTGGCCCATACAGTTTAAGACACGAGCGAATAGGGCGGTAAGGTTATTTATATAATCTTCAAACTATTACTCAACGTCATTCTGATAACGGTGCCGTAATCAGTCGTTACCAGTAGATGCTTTTTTTATTAATTGAATCCGCTGGTAATGTGTCGTATCAAGTCAGTCCTAGCTTGAAATTTAAGCTTGCAGAAATTTCGATTTTTAGCGCTTTTATGATAAGCAGATTGATAAGATTAAAGGAGTCAACTTATGGCATTAACGCTAGAGCAAAAACAACAAGTTGTGGCTGAAGTGTCTGAAGTTGCTGCTAATGCTTACTCAGCAGTAGCTGCCGAATATCACGGTATTGGTGTTGCACAGCTTACTCAGCTTCGCGTACAAGCCCGTGAAAAAGGCGTCGTTTTGAAAGTGGTAAAAAATACCCTGGCAAAACGTGCTTTTGAAGGCACTAAGTTTGAGAGCATGTCAGACCGTATGACTGGTCCACTACTTTTGGCTTTCTCTATGGAAGATTTGGGATCTGCTGCCAGAGTCGTTTTCGACTTCAGTAAAGATAACAAAGCTTTAGAGACCAAATTAGTATCAGTCGGTGGTGAAGTTTATGGTCCAGAAGAGCTAGAGCGCGTATCGAAGCTACCAACTCGCGACGAAGCAATCTCTATCTTGATGGCTACTATGAACGCACCAGTGACCAAGCTTGTCCAGACTATGAACGCTGTTCCTGGCAAGTTCGTTCGCACTGTAGCGGCAATCAAAGACGCAAAAGAAGCTGCTTAATTGCTTGTTTTAACGTAACTTTAACATTGCTAATTTTGGTTGAAGTTTATTGCCACATTCGGCAATCAATCAAAGCGATATTAAAATCAATTAATTTTTATCAGATAACGGAGAGTTCTCATGGCACTATCTAAAGAAGATGTGTTAAACGCAATCGCTGAAATGTCAGTAATGGACATCGTTGAGCTAATCAGCGATATGGAAGAAAAATTCGGCGTAACTGCTGCTGTTGCTGCTGCTGCACCTGTTGCTGCTGCTGGTGGCGCTGCTGCTGCTGAAGAAAAAGACGAGTTTGACGTTGTTCTTGCTAGCTTCGGCGACAAGAAAGTTGGCGTAATTAAAGCCGTACGTGAAGCAACTGGTCTTGGCCTAAAAGAAGCGAAAGATTTGGTTGAAGGCGCTCCAGCTCCAATCAAAGAAGGCGCATCTAAAGCTGAAGCTGAAGAGTTGAAAAAGAAACTTGAAGAAGCTGGTGCAACTGTTGAACTAAAATAAGTTTAACACTGTACAGAAAAAAAAAGCTGGTAATGCCTTGCATTGCCAGCTTTTTTTTATTATAATTCGTAGCTTGACCTTTTGTGTCTGCCAACATACGTATGCATTAACGGTGGATACCCATCAAAAGGACAGACGATATACATGCAAGAACACATAGCAGTTTTTAAAATCAGTTAATATCAGCTAAACGTCTGTAGATGTTTGGCATTTTTTTGTGTCTGCATGCTTTCCTATCAACACTATAGTTTATACTGATTCTTAAAGTTATAGTTACCCCGATTATTAATCCTGAAAAAAGCGGTATTCTGAAAAAGCTGTTGATCATAAGTTGCCTATTTGGTGTGGCATGACTGTCGATATTAAGTCTTATAGACAGTTTGCATGTGTAGGGAACATAGTTCGGTAATAAGCAGTCTAGATGGCAAGTGGCTTATATGCAATCTTAATAGACGTGATTTTCCAGCAATGTATTTGTAAATTAAGCCTCATAGGCAATGCATTATAGACTATATAATATTGAATTTTTTGGTTGCAACAGTCATATAGATTGATTCACTTACCATGAATTTAGCAAGCAAAGACGAGATTAAGTGAAGTGTGCTAGGTAAGCACTGATGAGTAAAGTAGTAATTGACAGAAAAGACATGAACTGAACACGAAAACCCGTTTTATATTATCGTTTACGTCGCTAAGTGTGCATCGTATTTATGCATACTGGCCACGCTTTTAATTTGTTTCCACGTTTACTGTAAGGACTCTCGATGGCATATTCTTATACTGAAAAAAAGCGTATTCGCAAAAGTTTTGCTGAATTGCCCACTGTAATGGACGTTCCCTATTTATTGTCTATTCAAGTAGATTCTTATGAGCAATTTTTGCAAGAGCATAAAAAGCCAAAAGCTCGTGAGAATACTGGTTTGCAAGCTGCGTATTCCTCTATTTTCCCAATTGAGAGTCACTCTGGTAACGCGGAGTTGCAATTTGTTGAGTACTATTTAGGTACGCCTGAATTTGATGAGCGTGAGTGTATCTTACGTGGTTCAACGTTTGCGGCGCCGATGCGTGTCAAAATTCGCTTGATCATCAAAGATAAAGATAGCAAAGATAAAGATAGCAAAGCCGCTATCAAAGATATCCGTGAGCAAAGCGTTTACATGGGCGAGATACCTTTGATGACTGCGAACGGTACTTTCATTATTAATGGTACTGAGCGTGTTATCGTATCTCAGCTACATCGTTCACCTGGTGTGTTCTTTGACCATGATAAAGGTAAGTCGCATTCAAGTGGTAAAGTGCTTTATAACGCGCGTATCATCCCTTACCGTGGTTCATGGTTAGACTTTGAATTTGATGCAAAGGACTTAGTCTTTGCTCGTATTGACCGTCGCCGTAAGCTATTGGCTTCTATCATTCTACGTGCACTTGGCCTGACTACATCTGAAATTCTAGATTTGTTCTTTGATAAAGTTGCTGTTTATAAAGCTGAAGAGACGTTTGAAATTGATCTAGTTGCTGATCGTCTACGTGGCGAAATGGCGCAGTTTGATATCGTATCACCTGAAGGTGACGTTATTGTAGAGCAGGGCAAACGTATCAACGCACGCCGTATCCGTCAGCTTGAAGAAGCAGGTATGACGAAAATTGCGGTACCTGATGAATACCTATATGAGCGTATTTTAGCTGAAGACATCGTTGTTAATGATGAAATCATCGCTAAAGCGAACACGCCAATCGACCACGAGTTATTGGTAAAATTGAACTCATTTGAAGCCAGTGGTGCCATCAAAGAGTTCAGCATTCTGTTCACTAACGATATCGACCAAGGCAGCTATATTGCTGATACGCTACGTGCTGATAGCACCTCAACCCGCGAAGAAGCATTGATCGAAATTTATAAGGTTATGCGTCCAGGTGAGCCGCCAACGGTTGAAACGGCTGAGAAACTGTTTGAGAGCATGTTCTTCAACGCCGATCGTTATGACCTATCTAACGTCGGTCGTATGAAGTTCAACCGTCGTCTTGGTCTGCCATTTGAAAACACCGATGATCCAGACGTACAGCGCGAACGCAGTGTATTGACCAACGATGATATCGTTAATGTTCTAAAAGAACTTATCGAAATTCGTAACGGTCGCGGCGATGTTGATGATATTGACCATCTAGGTAATCGCCGTATTCGTTCAGTGGGCGAGATGGCAGAAAACCAATTCCGTGTTGGTCTAGTACGTGTTGAGCGTGCCGTAAAAGAGCGTTTGAGCTCAGCAGAGTCAGACAACTTGTCACCACAAGATTTGATTAACTCTAAGCCAGTAGCGGCTGCGGTTAAAGAATTCTTTGGTTCAAGCCAGTTGTCACAGTTTATGGATCAGAACAACCCATTGTCTGAAGTTACCCATAAGCGCCGTGTATCAGCGTTAGGACCTGGTGGTCTAACTCGTGAACGCGCAGGCTTTGAAGTACGTGACGTACATGATACGCATTATGGCCGTGTATGTCCTATTGAGACTCCTGAAGGTCCAAACATTGGTCTGATCAACTCACTAGCGACATTTGCTAAAACCAACAGCTTTGGCTTCTTAGAAACGCCATATCGCCGTGTGGTTGATGGTAAAGTGACTGATGATATTGAATATCTATCAGCAATCGAAGAAGTCGGTACTGTTATTGCACAGGCTGACTCTCCGATGACTGAGGATGGCGCGTTATCTGACGAGATGGTCAGTGTACGTAGCTATGGTGAATTTGTTCGTATGCCGCCAGAAAAAGTGACGCATATGGATGTATCACCAAGTCAGGTAGTATCGGTTGCAGCAGGTCTGATTCCGTTCCTAGAGCATGATGATGCTAACCGTGCCTTGATGGGCTCGAACATGCAGCGTCAGGCGGTTCCTACCCTGCGTGCTGATAAGCCATTGGTAGGTACCGGTATGGAGCGTCACGTTGCTCGTGACTCAGGTGTTTGTGTCATCGCTAAGCGTGGCGGTGTGATTGAAGATGTTGATGCATCACGTATCGTGGTTCGTGTCAACGAAGACGAGATGGTTGCTGGTGAAGCGGGTATTGATATCTATAACTTGATCAAATACACGCGCTCTAACCAAAACACTTGTATCAACCAACGTATCATCGTTAACCAAGGTGACGAGATTGCTTTGGGTGATATCTTGGCTGATGGTCCATCAACGGATCTTGGTGAGCTAGCACTTGGTCAGAACATCCGCATCGCATTTATGCCGTGGAATGGTTACAACTTTGAAGATTCAATCTTACTATCTGAAAAAGTCGTAAAAGAAGATCGTTTCACTACGATTCATATCCAAGAATTGACTTGTGTGGCTCGTGATACCAAGCTAGGTACAGAAGAGATCACGGCTGATATTCCAAACGTTGGTGAAGCCGCACTATCAAGTCTTGATGAAGCAGGTATCGTCTATATCGGTGCTGAAGTTGATGCTGGTGATATTCTCGTTGGTAAAGTGACGCCAAAAGGTGAAACGCAGCTAACGCCAGAAGAGAAACTACTACGCGCTATCTTTGGTGAAAAAGCGGCGGATGTGAAAGACACTTCACTACGCGTACCAACTTCAAGTAAAGGTACGGTTATTGATGTGCAGGTCTTCACCCGTGATGGCGTTGAAAAAGACGCACGCGCAAGAGCGATTGAAAAATCGCAGCTTGATAGCTATCGCAAAGATTTGAAAGAAGAGCTACGTATCTTTGAAGAAGCGGCTCGCGGTCGTATTGGTACTCTACTAGATGGCCAAAAAGTCAGCGGCGGTGCTGGTCTAAAAGCCGGTACGGTTATGGCATTGGCTGATATGAAAGATATGAGCCTTGAAACATTGCTTGATATCCAGCCAGTAGAAGAAGAAATCTCTGAGCGTCTGACGCAAATCTCTGATTACTTGGTTGATAAGCAAAAAGACATCGATGTGAAGTTTGCCGAGAAAAAACGCAAATTGACTGCTGGTGATGACTTACAACATGGCGTACAAAAAATCGTTAAAGTATATCTAGCGGTTAAGCGTCGTATTCAGCCTGGTGATAAGATGGCTGGTCGTCATGGTAACAAAGGTGTGGTATCGCGCATCATGCCAGTTGAAGACATGCCTTATGATGAAAATGGTAATACCGTTGACATCGTATTGAACCCACTTGGTGTACCATCTCGTATGAACATTGGTCAGGTTCTAGAGACGCATTTGGGTATGGCAGCGAAAGGATTGGGCGAGAAGATTGATGGTATGCTCAAATCTCAAGCAGCGATCAAAGAGCTACGTGACTTCTTGGACAAAATCTATAACCAAGTAGGCGGTGAGCAAGTTGATCTTGATAGCTTAAGTGATGATGACATCATGGCGCTAGCAGACAACTTACGTGGCGGTGTACCAATGGGCACAGCAGTATTTGACGGCGCAAAAGAAAGCCAAGTCAAAGACCTGCTTGAGCTTGCTGGTATGGATCGCGATGGTCAGCAGACATTATATGATGGTCGTACAGGTCAGAAATTTGACCGTAAAGTGACCGTGGGTTACATGTACATGCTCAAGCTTAACCATTTGGTTGATGACAAAATGCATGCGCGTTCAACGGGTTCTTACTCTCTAGTCACGCAGCAGCCACTCGGCGGTAAAGCTCAGTTTGGTGGTCAGCGCTTCGGTGAGATGGAAGTGTGGGCACTAGAAGCATACGGCGCGACTTACACGTTGCAAGAAATGCTAACGGTGAAGTCGGATGACGTTGAAGGCCGTACTCGTATGTACAAAAACATCGTTGATGGTGAGCAGTATATGGATCCAGGCATGCCTGAGTCGTTCAACGTACTGACCAAAGAAATCAAATCATTGGGTATTAATATTGAGTTAAAACAAAGCAACTAGCCCGTTGTTTAACTTAGTTGTCCACTAAAGGCAGTCTGCTTTATTGCTGCTGCTTTTAGTGATTTGTCTCAACCCTATTCATTGCCTTCATTCATCTTATCTGCGTCAATGGTACGCTGTCAGATGATTATAAAGATAACGGAGAAGCAACTTGAAAGATTTACTCGATATCATGCAAAGCCCTACCGGCAACGGTAATACAGAGTTTGATAGCATTCAAATTACTCTAGCCTCACCTGACGTCATCAAGTCATGGTCGCATGGCGAAGTAAAAAAACCTGAAACCATCAACTATCGCACGTTCAAACCTGAGCGTGATGGTCTTTTTTGTGCCAAAATATTTGGCCCAGTAAAAGATTTTGAATGTCTATGTGGTAAATATAAGCGCCGTAAGTTCCAAGGCGTTATCTGCGAAAAATGTGGTGTTGAAGTCACCACTGCGAAAGTCCGTCGTGACCGTATGGGTCATATTGACCTAGCCAGTCCTGTGGCACACATTTGGTTCCTAAAATCACTACCAAGCCGCATCGGTCTATTGCTAGACATGACATTGCGCGATATTGAGCGTGTCCTATATTTTGAAAGCTACATCGTGACTGATCCTGGTCTGACTTCTTTAGAGAAGTATCAGTTGCTTGATGATGAAGATTACTACAAAGCACTTGAAGAGTTTGGCGACGAGTTCACTGCCAAGATGGGTGCGGAAGCTGTCCAAGACCTATTGAAAGATATCGATATGGATCTTGAGATTGATGAGCTGCGTGAAGCGATTCCACAAACAGGTTCTGAGACCAAGCTTAAGAAAATGTCTAAGCGTCTTAAATTATTAGAAGCATTCCGTGACTCTAATAACAAGCCTGAGTGGATGGTAATGAATATCTTGCCAGTACTACCACCAGATTTGCGCCCGTTAGTACCGCTAGAAGGTGGTCGTTTTGCGACGTCAGATCTAAACGATCTATATCGCCGTGTCATCAACCGTAACAACCGTCTTAAGCGTCTGCTTGAGCTGAGCGCACCTGATATCATCGTACGTAACGAAAAACGTATGTTGCAAGAGTCAGTGGATGCGTTGCTTGATAACGGTCGTCGCGGTCGTGCCATCACTGGTAGTAACAAGCGTCCATTGAAATCTTTGGCTGATATGATCAAAGGTAAGCAAGGTCGTTTCCGTCAGAACTTACTTGGTAAGCGTGTCGATTACTCTGGTCGTTCGGTTATCGTTGTAGGCCCAACACTACGTTTACATCAGTGTGGTCTACCGAAGAAAATGGCTCTAGAATTATTCAAGCCATTTACTTATAACAAACTATTGTCTCATGGTTTAGCGACTACGATTAAAGCTGCCAAAAAGATGGTAGAGCGTGAAGAGCCACAAGTGTGGGATATGCTGGCCATGGTTATCCGTGAGCATCCAGTGCTTCTGAACCGTGCACCAACCCTTCACCGTTTGGGTTTACAGGCATTTGAGCCAGTATTGATCGAAGGTAAAGCAATCCAGTTGCATCCGCTTGTTTGTACTGCATTCAACGCCGATTTCGATGGTGACCAAATGGCCGTTCACGTGCCATTGACCCTAGAAGCACAGCTTGAATCGCGTGCCTTGATGATGTCTACTAACAACATCTTATCACCTGCGAACGGTGATCCGATCATCGTACCATCACAGGATGTTGTACTAGGTCTATATTACATCAGTCGCTCGTCTATCAATGCCAAAGGCGAAGGCATGATATTTTCGACCGTCAACGAAGCTTTGCGTGCAATTGGTTCAAATGATTTGCATGTAAACGCGAAGATCAAAGTGCGTGTCACTGAAACGCAAATTGACGAAGACGGTAACGAGACCAAAGAAACCAGTATCAAAGATACGGTTGCTGGTCGTCTACTTATCTGGAACATCATGCCTAAAGGTATGACGTTTGATGAGTGTAACCAAGAGATGACGAAGAAAAATATCTCTCGTTTGATCAACTCTTGCTACCGTAAAGTGGGCGTCAAAGAAAGCGTTATGTTTGCTGACCAATTGATGTATCTTGGTTTTGCTCAAGCAACGCTATCTGGTGTGTCTATCGGTATCGATGATATGGTCATTCCACCACTGAAAAAACAAATCATCGAAGTGGCAGAAGGCGAAGTTCGCGAAATCGAAGATCAATTTGAGCAAGGCTTTGTGACCGCTGGTGAGCGCTATAATAAAGTCGTTGATATCTGGTCACGTACCAATGACAAAGTCGCTAAGGCGATGATGGATAATTTGGCAACAGATAAAGTTATCAACGCGCAAGGCGAAGAAGACGAGCAGAAGTCATTCAACTCGATCTTTATCATGTCGGATTCTGGCGCTCGTGGTAGTGCGGCACAGATTCGTCAGTTGGCCGGTATGCGTGGTTTGATGGCGAAACCAGATGGCTCAATCATTGAGACACCAATTAAAGCGAACTTCCGTGAAGGTTTGACTGTACTACAGTACTTCATCTCAACGCATGGTGCACGTAAAGGTCTAGCGGATACAGCACTGAAAACGGCTAACTCGGGTTACCTAACTCGTCGCCTAGTTGATGTGGCGCAAGATTTGGTGATCACCAGTGATGACTGTGGTACTGAAGAAGGCCTACTCATGAAGCCACATATCCAAGGTGGTGAAATCATTGAGAAGCTAGGTGATCTCGTACTTGGTCGTGTGACTGCCCGTGACGTTACTTACAATGATGACAGTGAAAAAGTATTGATTCCAGCGGGTACCTTGATTGATGAGTATTGGGTTAATGTCCTTGATAACAACGCAATCGATGATATCTGGGTACGTTCGGTGATTACTTGTGATATCGAACATGGTGTGTGTTCACAATGCTATGGTCGTGACCTTGCACGTGGTCATAAAGTGAACATCGGCGAATCAGTTGGTGTTATGGCCGCTCAGTCCATCGGTGAGCCAGGTACTCAGTTGACCATGCGTACGTTCCACGTGGGCGGGGCCGCGAGTTCAGCATCTGTGGACAACAGCATCTCTGTACGTAATGCTGGTCAAGCGCACTTTGAAAACATGAAAACGGTACAGCATACTGATGGTCACTTAGTCATCGTATCGCGTTCAGCTGAAATCGCGTTGACTGATGAGCTTGGCCGTGAGCGTGAGCGCTATAAAGTACCGTACGGTTCAAGCGTTCTTGTGAAAGACGAAGAGCAGGTTGAAAGCGGTCAAACCATCGCTAAATGGGATCCGCATACCCATCCAATTATCACAGAATTTGCTGGTACAGCACGTTTCAGTGATATCGTTGATGGTTCAACGGCGACCGTTAAGGTTGATGATGCCACTGGTATGAGCTCGTTTGAGATTCTAGCGACTCGTGACCGTTCAAGTTCAGCAAAAGACTTACGTCCTGCCATTATCTTGAACACTGACGAAGGCAAAGAAGTGGTTTACTTCTTACCAGCTGAAACGATCATTCGCGTGAGCGATGGTGAAAAAGTAGCAGCAGGTTCGATTCTAGGCCGTGTCCCACAAGCCTCTTCTGGTACAAAAGATATTACCGGTGGTCTACCACGTGTTGCTGATCTATTTGAAGCACGTCGTCCAAAAGATCACGCCATCATGGCAGAAATGACAGGTGTCGTAAGCTTTGGTAAAGAGACCAAAGGTAAGAACCGCTTCATTATTACCAATGAAGATGGCGAAGTACATGAAGAGCTGATTCCAAAATGGCGTCAAATCAACGTCTTTGAAAACGAGACGGTAGCACGTGGTGAGATTATTGCAGATGGTCCACAAAACCCGCATGATATCTTGCGTTTGAAAGGCCAGACGGCACTTGCTGATTATATCGTCAACGAAGTACAGGACGTCTATCGCTTGCAGGGTGTAAAAATCAACGATAAGCACATCGAAGTTATTATTCGTCAGATGCTGCGTAAAGTTGAAGTCACTGACGGCGGCGATTCAAGCCACTTCAAAGGTGATCAGGTCGAGTATGCAGATATCAAAGCGTTGAATGCGAAACTAGAAGCGGAAGACAAATTCCCAGTACAGTTTGAACGTCAATTATTAGGTATCACTAAGGCAAGTCTTGCAACGGAAAGCTTTATCTCAGCGGCGTCTTTCCAAGAAACAACCCGTGTACTAACGGCGGCGGCTGTGACTGGTAAAGTGGATGAGCTACGTGGTCTGAAAGAAAACGTGGTGGTTGGTCGCTTGATTCCTGCAGGTACGGGTCTTGCTTATCACAAGGCACGCAAAGAGACAGCGGATCAGAAGCTACAAGACAGTGATCTAAATGCAGCGTTTGATATGACTGCAAGCACTGACAGCAAAGACTTTGCAAGCTTTGATGAGGCCTTTGCTCAAGAGCTAAATCAAAATAATTAATCGTATTAAGTATTTTGTTTCATTCCCAATTTAAGAAAAAGCCAGCCTAAGTCGCTGGCTTTTTTGTGTGTATAAAAACTGAGAAAGGCATGGTGCTATTATCTAAAAAAATAGTACACTGGAAAATAAGCCTCAATTTACTATCTATAGAAGGATAAGTCGCACATGGCAGGTAAAACTCGCGTTGCCAAATATCAAGCAGATCGTACCAATCAAAAACTGTATTTCTGCCGTCTCTCTTGTCAAGCAGCAGGCAGCACCAATGATAAGCAGCTATATCAAGCTCATTGTGAAACGGCTATTTTTCATTTGTATGGTGCGCTGCTGGCATTCACTCAAGAACTGGGTCATTTTTATAGCTTAAATATGACCGCACCAACTTTGTCAGATATTGAGCAAGCACTAAGCGAGCGCACGCAGGTATCTCCTGAGATTCAGCGTTTGCAGCAATTGCAGCAGCAAGGCTTTATTGCAAATATAGAGCGCGCTTATGAGCGTTGTCTCTATGCGGTACCACCAGATACGGTTGTGGATGAAAAACCAAGTAGCGATTTATCTGCGCCCGACCTTATTGTGAATGTCGTTACTTTGTCAAATCAATGGTTACCTGATGAGGCAACGATAAGAGAATGGCGTAATCAGCTTTTAGAACTGATCGAGCAACTACGTGCAGGGATGGTTGAGTTTTAGCAGGATGAGTCTATTCGAAATATAATATCTACAAAAAAAGGCTTATTCAGTGATGACTGAATAAGCCTTTTTTTTATATCGGTAGCTAGAGATACCAGTAGATTACTCTGGCATCGGGGGCATACGCTGGACCGGCGTGACCGATAAAGGGTTTTGCGGCACGCTATCGTTACTACGGCTATTGTTTGCTTGAGCTACTGCTGAGTTGTTAGTATCTGCAGTGGGCTCGGCGACTGTCGGTTTGCGCTGCTGAATTTGAGTCTTGACCGGTTTTGCTGGTGCGCTATTATCAGAGATGTCGTCATCATCAGTTATAATACCATCATCGGTCATTTCTATAATTTGCTGTTGCTGCTTTTTAGATTTTGAGCGGTTATTGATAGACACCCATTGGTTTGGCGTGTCTTTGAGCTGAGTTTTCATAAAGTCCATCCAGATGGGCAGGGCAGCCACACCACCATACTCTCGGCGACCCATAGATGTTGGCTGATCAAACCCCATCCATACAACCGTTGCATTGGTAGGATGAAACCCTGCAAACCAAGCGTCTTTGGCTTCGTTGGTTGTACCGGTTTTGCCGCCAATATCATCACGGCCTAAGGCTTTTGCTCGTACTGCAGTACCACGTTGCACCACATCACGTAAAATATCTGCCATTTCAAATGCTACTCTAGGCTTTAATATTCTTGGTGCTTGTTTGGCTGCTATGTATTGTACGACAGGTGCTTTTAGGCGATCTGATTGTGGACCAGCGTCGTAGACGGTAAGGTCGATTGCTTCATCCGTTACTTCTACATTTTCACTATTTTCTAGCTCTGTGCTCTCGGTAGCCAATTCTTCAGTAGTACTGTTTTTATCTTCTAATGACTTGTTATATTCTTCTATCAGGTTTTTATTAACCGCTTCAAGTTGCTCATTAAAGCATAAGGCGCAAGCCTGAAGTGGATTGGCCTGAAATAATAACTCATTTTTATAGTTATAAATTTGCTCAATAAAGTAAGGTTGTACGCGGTGACCACCATTTGCAAAGGTTGAATACGCCGTTACCATTTGCAATGGGGTTGCTTGTCCTGCCCCTAGAGCCAACGATAAAGTTGTTGGTAGTTTTTCTTTGTCTAGGCCGAACTCATCTAAGAGGTTGCGCGCATCAGAGATACCAATGGCTTGTAGGAGACGGATAGAAACCAAGTTGCGAGATAAATACAAACCACGACGTAGCGTGATATCCCCTAAGAAGCGTTCATCAGAGTTTTTAGGTTTCCAGTCGCCTACTTGAATAGGGCGATCTGAAACAATACTGTCTGGGCGGTAGCCTTTTTCCAAAGCGGCGGTATAGACTAATGGTTTGATGGTTGAGCCAGGTTGGCGCCATCCTTGTAAGGCTCGGTTGAACTTACTGTGTTTGAAATCAAAACCGCCTACTAATGCATTAACCGCGCCGGTTTCTGGATTTAATGAAACCAGACTACCTTGTATTTTGGGTATCTGCCCTAGTTGCCAATTACCATTTGCGGTAGGTATCACGCGGACAATATCGTTTTTGCTCACTATTTGGCTAGCATTATTAGGGTAGTAACCGATACGATTGGCAGAGATGTATTTGCGTGCCCAGCTCATGCCAGACCAATTGACCGTTACACTTTCACCAGACTGTAATATCGCTTCAAAACTACGAGAGTTGACTTTGGTAACTTTGGCAGGAGACATATTGCTATAGCGCTGAAAGTTTTCGAGAGGCTCGTCATTTGCCTCTGCGCCGCGCCAACCATGACGATGCTCGTAAGCAATCAACCCAGTTAATATGGCAGCCTCTGCCGCCGTTTGTGCCTTACTATCGACCGTGAGACGAACGCGCCAACCACTGTGCATGACTTGCTCACCATAGCGTTCAACTAAGGTCGCACGTGTCATTTCTGCCAAATAGGGCATATTAACGTCGAGTTTTTCTTGATATAGCTTAATGCCAACGGGGGAGTTAACGGCCTCATCATGCTGAGCTTTGGTGATATAACCCAACTCATACATACGGCCAATAATCCAGTTACGCCGAGTCAACGCGCGGCTAGGATTGGCAACAGGATTATATTTAGAAGGGGCTTTTGGTAAACCGGCAAGCATTGCCATTTCAGCAATAGTAAGATTATCTAGTGATTTACTATAGTATTTTTTGGCAGCGGCGCGGATACCATAAGCACCTTCGCCCAAATAAATCTTATTGACATATAAAGTCAAAATATCATTTTTACTCAGCTCGTCTTCGATTTTACGTGCTAAAAATAATTCCGTCAGTTTGCGGTTTAGAGTACGCTCAGGACTTAAAAAATAATTTTTGGCGACCTGCATCGTAATAGTTGAGCCACCAGTCTGACTGTCATCATCAGTCACCACTTCAGTGACCGCGCGCCCAAGACCTTTGATACTGATGCCACTATGCTGAAAGAAAGAAGCATCTTCTGCCGCTAAAAAAGCGTGAGTCAAATCTTCAGGAATTTCATCAAATGTGACTGGTAACGATAAACGATTGCCGTATTGGCCGATTAATTTGTCATCGCTACTATAAATCTGCAATGGCATTTCTAAATTGGCAGTTTTTATCTCTTGAATACTGGGCAAAGTTGGCGATAAATACATCGCCATCCCATAAAAACCAATAGGTACAGCAAGCGCTAAGATAACTGCCAATGCTAGGCAAGCGACAAAAAGTCCCACCAAGAAATGAATGAGACGAGCGGTAGCATTTTTTTTAGCCATAATAAGACTTATTCATTAGAATTTGTAGCGGATAAGGTATTATACCTTGAACAAAATCAACAGGTCATAATAAATGTGTAAGTAGGCCTTAATATATTTTTAAACGCTTGAATCTACCAATTAAGTAAAGTATTGTATTCAATTATTACAAATAACTATCAGATTGTACACTTAATATAAGGTATAGAGTTTGTGAGGCTATTTACTTCAAAAAGTCGACATTTGATTGGTGTGGATATTTGTGCCACTTCAGTAAAAATAGTGGACATACAGCGTCAACAAGGCATGTTCCACCTAAAATCTTACGGTATTGAGAGACTACCAGAAGGTGTAGTCGTCGACAAACTCCTAGTTGATACAGAGGCGGTTGGCAACATTATAGCGAGTCTAGCAAGACGTTGCCAAGTTGCGGGCAGCAATGCTGCAACGGCCGTATCAGGATCTGCCGTCATCACCAAAATTATTGATATGGATATGATGCTAAGCGATGTTGAGCGTGAAGCACAGATACGTCTCGATGCTGATCAATACATACCTTATCCTTTAGAGGATGTGAATTTAGATTTTGAAGTATTAGGCCCCTCTTTGGTTAGCGAAGATATGGTTCAAGTCCTGCTGGCAGCATCTCGCTCAGAAAACGTAGATCAACGTGTGGATGCATTGACTTTTGGCGGGATGCAAACAAAAGTCATGGATATCGAATCACATGCGATAGAGCGTGCTTTTGGACTGATGGCGGATAATCTACCCAATATGCCAGAACTGGTCGCTTTGGTTGATATCGGCCATAATCAAACCACTTTATATATCGCAAAAAATGGTGAGTTTATTTATAGTCGAGAGCAATTGTTTGGTGGTGTTCAGTTAACAGAAGCGATTCAAAACCGGTATGGACTGTCAGCTGAAGAGGCAACGCTGAGCAAACGTGAGCGCACATTGCCTGATGACTACTATCCTGAAGTTTTGACCCCGTTTATAGAAAATACCATTCAGCAAATCACTCGTTCCTTACAATTTTACTTCTCCTCAAGTCAGTATAGCAGTATTGACCACGTGGTACTTGCGGGTGGTAGTAGCTCCATTGCAGGTCTTGCTGGGATGGCACAACAAAAACTCGGTGTGAGAGTTAGTGTTGCCAATCCGTTTACCAATATGACCATTGCGCCTAATATTGATAATGAGCAATTGACCATTGACGCGCCAGGATTAATGGCTGCATGCGGTCTTGCGTTAAGGAGCTTTGACTAATGGCTCGTATTAACCTTTTACCTTGGCGACAAGAAGAGCGCGAGCGTCGTAACAAAGAGTTTATGACTCTGATCGTTGCGGTGACTTTGCTCACTTTATTGGCGGCCTTTGCTTCATGGAGCTATTTTAACAATGAGCTTGATGAACAGCTTGATGCTAATGCTTTGATTGAACAAGAAAATGCACGCTTAGACACCGCATTGACTGAGATTGACAGTTTAGAGCAGCGCCGTGAAGATATTATCTCACGTATGCAGGTCATTCAAGACTTGCAAGGTCGGCGTCCTGTACCAGTACGTTTGTGGGATGATCTGGCAAGAGCGATTCCACCAGCGCTTTATCTAACCAATCTCAAACGCGAAGGCGATGTATTAACATTGACTGGTCTGGCTGATAACCCAAACATTGTATCTAGCTTAATTCGTAATATTGATAGTAGCAAGTGGATGGGTAACTCAGCAGTTAGCAATATTCAACAGAACATTAGCGCTTATGAAGCGGCCCCTGTACTAAATAATACCGTCACTACGGCTGGTGAGACACCGCGTCCAGTCTATCCTGAAGACAGTTATGTACAGTTCGTAGTGACGACTAAAGTACAATCAGAAACGCCTGTCCCTGCGGAAGATGGTGTGGGAGGGGAGTTATGAAACTTGTCCGTAAAAAAAGCCTGATTAAGACCAAAAAAATTGCTTCAAAACCAAAGAAGCAGTTTGATCTTAATGAATTTCGTCGCAGTTTTGAGTCACTAGACTCTGAAAATTATGGCAGCTGGCCGCTACCAGTGAAGGTGACGGTGATCGGTCTTATTATTACCTTTATAGCGGCCCTATCATGGGCGCTACCAATTAGTAGCAAAATCGATGAGATCAATGCTGCTGAAAGTCAGCAACAGACCTTGCTTGAAAGCTATCGTGAAAAAGAATCGCGCGCGCGTCACCTACAAGCCTATCAAGCACAGGTCGTTCAGATGGAGACGGAGTTTAATACCTTATTAGACCAGTTGCCAAAAGACACGCGTGTGTCAGAGCTGGTAGAAGGTATCAATATGACAGGTGTCGGTAGTAATATTCGTTTTCAAGACATCTCTGTCGAACCTGAGATTGAAAATGAATTTTTCATTGAGCAACCGATTCGCATTGCTGCTTTAGGTGAATATCATCAGTTTGGTAGTTTTATTAGTGGCCTTGCAGCACTGCCTCGTATCATCACCATGCACGATTTTGAGGTGAGTAACCCACAACCGAGCTTAGATGTTTTACCTGAGCTTAATCTAGTCTTGCAAACCAAAACCTATCGTTCAAAAGAAGCGACTCCTGAAGATGAAACGGCTCCTGCAGGTGATGCCGCCGCTACTGATGCAAATGCAGGAGGTAACTAATGAGTATGCAAAAACTACCCATGCTGTTGACTTTAAGTATCTCAGTGCTAGCGATGACTGGCTGTACGGATCGTATCGGTATGGCAGAGCAAGCGATGACTGACATCCGTAACCAGCCAGCGCAGCCTATCGAACCACCACCCAAAGCTGAACTAGTAGAAGACTTCGTCTATAGTGCAAGCTCACAGCGCAGCCCGTTTTTACCACCGAGCTTGGTGAATGTAGAGGGTCCTACCACTTCTATTGATGGCGTGCGCCCAGATATTACACGTGTAAAAGAACCACTTGAACAATACGAGTTATCGCAACTGGTTTTTCGAGGCGTAGTAGTGTCGCCTGAAGGTCAGCGATACGCATTGGTACAACGTCCTGATGGTTCAGTTGCTAGTGTGAAGGTAGGTGATTATCTTGGATTGAATGACGGCCGTATTGTTGAAATCACGCCGACCCAGATCAATTTGATTGAAATTGTGCCAGACAGCCGCGCTGGGTTTATTGAAAAACCCCAGTCGCTGGTATCCCCTATAAGCTAAGTCGGCAGATTTTTTGAGGAATAAATAATGACAGTACGCAATAACAAGGTAATGATGATGAGCAACCGCGTTTCTTCTGCTTTTGCCATTTCAGCACTGGCAGTCAGCATGGTGGCAGTAAGTAGTAGCGCCCACGCTGCACAGCGCATCAATAATGTGTCTGTAGTGCAAACTGCACCAGCAGTGACACAAATGCGTTTGGGGTTCACAGGTTTACCAGTATTGCCTGCAGCCTACGAGCTTGATGATCCTAGCCGCTTGGTATTAGACTTTGAACAAGTACAAAACGGTCTTGCCAGTCGTTTCAACGAATACAATATCGGTATGGTCAATGATGTCACCACGTTGAGTAGCGACAGTACGACGCGTCTTATCGTTGGCCTCAAGCAATCAGGCAATTATACAACAGCGATTGAGGGTAACGAGCTACTACTGACCATTACAGATCCTGATCGTCCAGTGATTACTAGTGACCCTGTACAAGATGTCCTTAATAACTCTAGCGGCATCACCACCACTGCAGTCGTCACGCCAATCGTTGAGACCAGCACGGTTCCCGTTGCAGCTGTCAGTACAAATAATACCGTCGTGGTAGAAAACGAAGTACCAGCCGATACGATGGTAGTCAGAGTTAATCCACTGTTGAACCCGCAACTTGCTTCGGCACAAGTGAGTAAGCAATACAGCTATGATGGTCTCAGCGCGGTCAATTTTTCGGCAGGTAATGATGGTGGCGGTAACGTCAGCATGGTACTTGCCAACGAAGCCATTCCGGTAGATGTACAACGCCAAGGTAATAAGCTTGTCGTACGTTTAACAGGCAGTACGGTCCCAAGAAACTTGCTACGTCGATTAAATATTAATAGTGGTCTGGTGAGTAGCATCGATACTAAAAACCAAGGACAAAATGGTGTCATCACTATTAATATGTTTGATGATTACGAGTATCAAGCTTATCAGTCAGGCAATCAGTTAAATATTAGTATTAGCAAGCCTGAGCTGCTACGTGAGCCGACACTTGAGGAGAGAGTATACAGCGGCGAGCCACTGTCCATGGAATTCCAAGACGTTGAAATTCGCAGCGTGTTAGATATTTTAGCGCAGTTTACTGAGATGAATATCGTTGCGAGTGATTCAGTCGCTGGTAACATCACCTTGCGTTTGATCAACGTGCCTTGGGATCAAGCACTCGATATTATTCTAAAAAGTAAAAATCTAGGCAAGCGCGAAAATGGTAATGTGATTTTGGTTGCGCCTTCTACTGAACTCGCTGAACAAGAAGCACGTGAGCTTGAAGCGCAGCAAGCTGTTCAATCTTATGCGCCATTACGTACTGAATATATTCGTTTGAGCTATGCAAAAGCACAAGATGTCCTGACTTTGATTTCTCAAGGAAGTGGCTCATCTGGTAGTAGCGGTATAGGGGGCACGAGCGGACTTACAAATCGTGGAAATGACAATAATACGTTGTTGTCGGATCGTGGTACGGTAACAGTTGATGAGCGTACCAATACCTTGATTGTCAAAGATGTGGCTGACAGTATCGAAAATATTCACAAACTCATTAGTAAGATTGACATCCCTGTGCGTCAGGTTATGATTGAGGCACGTATTGTTAGTGCCACTGACAGCTTTAGTAAAGAGATTGGGGTTCGCTGGGGAATCTTATCAAATGGTGCAGCCAATAATCGTAGCTTGTTGGTTGGTGGTAGTGATCAAACTTTATGGGACTTAAAAGAGTTTGACGTAGAAACCACGACTGTCAATGGACAAACGGTTTCTTATCCTTCATATGACATCAGCCGTCCTGATAACTTAAACGTTGATTTAGGGGTGGATAATCCAGCCGGTAGTATCGCTTTTGGCTTATTAAGTTTATCTGATGTGATGCTTGATCTTGAACTATCAGCATTGCAAGCGGACAATCGCGGTGAAGTCATCTCAACCCCGAAAGTGTTGACGGCCGACAAGCAAACCGCAAAAGTTTCTTCTGGCACCCAGATTCCTTATCAAGAAGCCTCAGCGAGCGGCGCAACTACAACCAGTTTTAGAGAAGCGGCACTGAGTTTAGAGGCGACGCCAAATATTACCCCTGATGGCAAAATTGGTCTGCAGTTACTTATTACTAATGGTACGCCGACTATTATCAACAATCAGGTGGCTATTTCTGAGGATTCTATCTCAACCAATGTGATCGTTGAAGATGGTCAAACGGTGGTATTGGGTGGGGTCTTTAGAAACCGCACTAATAATAACGTGGACAAAGTGCCGTTTTTAGGCGATTTACCATACATTGGCCGTGCATTCCGCAGAGATGTGCGCAATAACAATAAGGAAGAGCTGTTGATATTTGTCACACCAAAATTGATCAATGATGGTACAACTCGCTTAAATTAATCATAAATTTGTTTATTATTCACTAAAAAAGTAAGCCTTAGTGCTTACTTTTTTTTGTGCATAAACTTAGCATCTTTAATATTGCGAGCTATATGCATGGATTAATGGACGTTAAGCGCTAAATATTACTAACAATAATCACAGCGCATTACTAGCCAGAATATCAATGACGTTGTATGATAGCTAATTTAGCTGAGTGAGTATTATGGTGCAGGAATTGCCGTCGGTGTTTTTAGTGGGTCCGATGGGAGCGGGGAAGACGACGATCGGTAAGTTACTGGCCAAGCAGTTAGGTCGCACTTTTGTAGATAGTGATTGGTATATCGAATCGCAAACCGGTGCTGACATTGCTTGGATATTCGCCAAAGAAGGTGAAGCGGGTTTTCGTGAGCGTGAAACACGTGCCATTGATGAGCTGACTCAAGCCCCCCAAATTGTATTGGCAACTGGCGGTGGCGCAGTATTGGCTGCTGAAAACCGAGAGTTCTTAAGACAGCGTGGCATCGTGGTTTATCTCAATGCCCCAGTCGATGTGCAAATGGCCCGCACTTCTAAAGACAAGTCACGGCCTCTTTTACAACAGCCTAATCCTAGAAAAATACTGCAAGATCTATATAGTATTCGCGATCCATTATATCGTCAGGTCGCGCATATTATTATGCCCACTGGTCACACTTATCCGCGTCATATGGTCAGCCAATTAATGCAGCAGCTGAACGCATTTTTTGATTGTACTGACACAACACCAAAAGACAATAAAGAGTAGACCGATATTAGCTATTGATATGATAGGTAGGTATACTCAGCTACTTTTACCCAATTATAAATGCTTAAGGAGTGTCTCATGGCAACGTCACTGTTTCATGATAGCTTAACAGTTCGTACGCAAAGTCATGATTATCCAATCATTATTACTGAAGATGCGACGTCAAAAGACAGCAGTATGGCAAAGCAAGTCGCACCTTATATTAAGGGTTGCCAAGTATTGATTGTGACTAACGATACCGTGGCACCTCTATATTTGCAAGCTTTAGAAGACGAGCTAGCAGAGCAGTTTACGGTAAAAGTTTGCGTGTTACCAGATGGTGAGCAATATAAGAACCAGACAAGCATTGACCAAATATATGATGCACTAATGGCAGAGCATTTCAATCGTGATGTCACGCTTATCGCACTTGGTGGCGGCGTGGTGGGTGATATGACAGGTTTTGCTGCAGCAAGTTTTATGCGCGGGGTCAACTTTATCCAAATTCCAACGACCTTATTATCGCAAGTCGATTCTAGCGTTGGCGGCAAAACGGGCATCAATCATGCGCAAGGCAAAAATATGATTGGGGCATTTTGGCAGCCACAAATGGTGCTCGCTGATATGAGTACGCTCAAAACATTGCCTGCACGTGAGCTGTCAGCAGGAGTCGCTGAAATTATCAAGTATGCGCTTATCATGGATGAAGCATTCCTGACATGGCTTGAAGAGAATTTAACTGCAATGATGGCGTTGGATCTGGCAGTACTTGGCGAAGCCGTGAAGCGCTGCTGTCAATACAAAGCAGATGTGGTCGCTCAAGATGAAAGAGAGTCAGGTGTGCGTGCCCTGTTGAACTTTGGGCATACGTTTGGTCATGTGATCGAGACCCATCAAGGTTACGGCAATTGGTTGCATGGTGAGGCGGTAGCGGCGGGCATGATGCAAGCAGCTGAACTGTCCCAAAAAATTGGTTGGTTGACCCTTGATGAGGTTGAGCGCATTGAGCGTGTTTTGATGCTAGGTAACCTGCCAACCAAACCGCCTGCCATTGATGTACAAACTGCTCTGGACTTGATGGGACACGATAAAAAAGTGAAACAAGGACAAATCCGGCTGATTTTGTTAAAATCAATAGGGAGTGCAGTAGTGACCAATGACTTCGATAACGATATGTTGCTCGAAGTATTGTCACAACACAGCGCATAATGTATCAAAATTTTAGTGAGTATTCGTACCAAAACTTGATATGTACAGCAGATTCATAGGCTGCACTCACTGCACTTCTATTTGAATGAGCATTGATGTAATGCTCTTAAATATGTTTTTACCAAGGATATTCCTATGGCAGCATCAAAATCGAAGACGCGTACCGCTGGCCAATCATACAGTCGTCAAGCCCTGATCTGGCTGGTCGCGACGTTACTATTAGGTGTTGTGACAGCGTTGGTCTGGATGCTAAGCCAAACGCCAGCGATGGGTGCCAAAATTGAAAATGAACCAGTATCAGCACCGCAAATGTTGGCTGATGAGTTTGAGCAACCATTAAAAATCGAGTCGCTTCACGAGCTGGATACCGATGTACAGCCGATTAGTTTTGATACGACTGTCCGTGATTTGCGTAATTATCCTGACGAGTTTAAAGACAAGCGCTATCTACTTGCCAACAAGGGTAAGTGGACCGTGCAGGTGATGAATGTCGCTGAAAATGACGTGATTGTCAGTTATTTAGAAGGCCGTGAAGATCGTGATAAGTTCGCTTATTTCCGCTATCTTGATAGTGAAAATCAAGTCCGTTATATGCTGACTTACGGAATCATGAGTAGTCCACAGGAGGCCGTTGGGGCAGCAAAGCTCACAGATTTTAAACTGCCTGCCAATGTACGTGTACTACCGGAGGAGATCAATCGATACGTAAGTATTATCGATAACTACGAGCGTCCTGATCCAGTAAAAGACTTAAGTACGAAGCGCACGCGCGCTGTCAATCTAAAACCGACTAAGCGTGAAATACCAGTACGTCAGCAAGCGCAAGCAGTCAACAATACGGCTAATGAGCAAGAAGCCGCTAACACTAATACGAGTCGCGATAGTCAACGTTCCTCTAACGATAGCGCCCCAGTAGAAAGCATCCGTCAATCTGCAGATACCTCTGAAACATTATCTGTCACAGAAGAGCGCACAGTTGGTAATGAGCCACAGTCAACTGATGAGGCATCAAGTCAAACGGAAAGTAATACCAATAACTCCAAGCAGGAAAATAAAAAGCCGTCAACAGCAGGTGCAGATAATAGCACCGCTAAAAAACCACCCGCTGTACCTGCGCCAAAACCGCCCAATACGAGCAACAATGGGGCAAAGATTAATGCAAATGCACCTAAAAATAATAATGCGCCTAAAAATAATAGTGACAGTATCAAGTCGTTAATAGAGGACAAAAGCAACTGATACGCATTTTTTGTTATTGAAAACCCACTAGCTAATTGGTTAGTGGGTTTTTTTATACTTCGTTTTTTTAATATATTAGTGGCTACTGTCGCTATTTTGGGGCAAAGTATTCAAGGTAGACAGATATCATCCATTGCCTCAGGTAACCCTAACATAGGCGCTTTATATTATATTTCTAATAGGTTTTTAATCGTCCTATAACCAATAGTAATGAGACCATATACAAATTATGGCTGATGAATCGATAGAAAAGACTAGATTTTTTGTGAATCATTAACTAATATAACTGTGGGCGACGTTCTGTATAGTTATCGTAAAAAACTATTGTTAAACAAGCATTTAGTGATAGATCTATCATTTATAGAGTTTATTACTGAAATTTGTTGTCTCAAGCGCGGCTACTTACAACCGACATCAAGATCATTGTAAGTGACGCAACCTCTCTTATTGTCACTCTTTTTAGAGTGAATAAGGCGCTTGAATACAGAGCGTCAGATATTCAAGACGAACCACATGCACGATTATTAAATGGTTGGATGTCCAGCTCTCATTGCTAGATATAACGACATAACACACGATGCTTAAACGAACGACATAACGTATTACTGATTGGGCAATTGGCATTTGGGGGTATAAATTACTCTGTTTCAAAGGGCTGCCATTCACTGTCTTTAATATATGACGCATATGTCACGACATTACTTAATGACCAAGAGGGTCAAAGGGTTACTTGCTTTTATAGCATGATGTTGATTGAGCCTCGCACCATTTACTAATTCAACTATCCGAATATCCACTATCAGCCCGTTCTGCTTACGGGTACCAGCTTATGCTCCGCATTGGAGATGTAAGTTGCCCGTCTACTTAAAAGGACAAGCTATGTCAATGATTTCCTCGCAAACACACCTGGCCACGCCAGATGATTTTTCTGATAATTGCGGTTTTGGTCTAATTGCTCATATTAAGGGTGAAGCCAGCCATAATTTGGTAAAAACCGCCATTCATAGTTTAAGTTGCATGACACATCGTGGTGGTGTGGCGGCAGATGGTAGAACTGGTGATGGTTGCGGTCTACTATTAGCGACGCCTACCGACTTCTTTAAACAGATCGCTGATGAGCAGCAATTCGCAATCACAGACAACTTTGCCGTTGGTATGGTGTTCGTCAATTTGGATGATGGTAAAGCCAAGCATAGCCAGCAAGTATTGAGCGATGAGATTACCGCCCAAGGATTAGAAGTCGCTGGCTGGCGTGATGTGCCACTTGATTTGAGTATTGTGGGTGAGATCGGCCGTGAGACATTACCAGATTTTAAGCAGGTATTTGTCAATGCGCCAGATAACTTGGCTGCTGAAGATTTCAACCGTAAGCTGTTTGTTGCACGCAAAAAAGCAGAGCAGCGCCTGACAGATGACGAGCTGTTTTACGTATGTTCATTAAGCTGCCAGACCATTATTTATAAAGGTTTGGTCATGCCATCAGACCTGCCAGCATTTTTCTTGGATCTTCAAGACGAGCGCTTGGCGTCACATATCGTGGTTTTCCATCAGCGTTTCTCCACCAATACTTTGCCGCGTTGGCCATTGGCACAGCCGTTCCGTTATCTGGCTCATAATGGTGAATTAAATACCATTACAGGTAATCGCAACTGGTCTAAAGCACGCACGCCAAAGCTCAAATCAGACAAACTGCCGAACTTGAATGAATTGACGCCGCTTGTAAACAGTACAGGTTCTGATTCATCAAGCCTAGATAACATGCTTGAAGTGCTAATGTCTGGTGGTATGAATTTGTTCCATGCGATGTCGATTTTGGTGCCACCAGCGTGGCAGAACGTCGATAGCATGGATATGGATTTGCGAGCGTTTTATGAGTTTTATTCGCAGCATATGGAAGCGTGGGATGGTCCTGCAGGGCTTGTGATCCAAGATGGACGCTATGCCGTCTGTATGCTCGATAGAAACGGTCTGCGTCCGTCACGTTGGGTGACCACCAAGAACGGTTATATCACCGTCGCATCAGAGGTTGGTGTTTGGGACTACTCACCACAAGATGTGTTGGCAAAAGGTCGTGTCGGCCCAGGTCAAATGCTGGTTATTGATACGTTGACAGGTCAAGTGATGGATACGACTGCTGTTGCAACGTTGCTGAAAAATGCGCATCCGTATCGAAAGTGGCTGCGTGAAGAAGCGACACGTGTCCGTGATGATGAGCGCTTAGAAGAAACCTTAGCAGCGCAAGCGTGCCGTGGCGACAAGTTAAAAGCATTACAAAAAATGTATCACATCACCAATGAAGAGCGTACAGAGATCATCCGTCCTAATGCAGAGAATGGCCAAGAGCCAGTAGGTTCGATGGGTGATGACACGCCAATGGCAGTACTATCGCAGCAAATCCGCCATGTCGGTGATTTTTTCCGTCAGCAATTTGCACAGGTGACCAACCCGCCAATCGATCCATTACGTGAATCAATCGTGATGTCACTACAAACTTGCCTAGGTGCTGAGACTAATGTGTTTGCGCCATCAGCAAGAGATGCTCACCGTATTATTTTGTCATCACCAGTCTTGTCAGCCAGCAAGATGCAGCAGCTTGAAACCTTGGATGATCCAGCATTCAAGATGGCTCGTATCGATCTGAACTATGACCGTACTTTAGAGTTATCTGATGCTATCGTTGCTATTTGCGAAGAAGTGGCAGATAAAATCCGTTCGGGCAATACCTTGATCGTACTGTCTGATAAAGAGATCGATGCAGAAAAAGTACCTGCCAATGCCATCATGGTCACAGGAGCCGTGCACCATTACCTGATTGCAGAAGGTATCCGTACCGATGCCAATCTCATCATCGAGACGGGGCTGGCGCGTGACTCGCATCAGGTGGCGGTATTAATTGGCTTTGGCGCCACCTGCGTCTATCCATATTTGGCTTATGATGTCATCGATGACTTGGTGGCTACTGGTGAGTTGCTTGGTGATCCAATTCAAGCCCGCGTTAATTTCCGCAAAGGCTTGGATAAAGGTTTGCTAAAAATCTTATCAAAAATGGGTATCTCTACCATTGTGTCGTATCGCGGTGCGCAGCTGTTTGAAGCAGTTGGTCTTTCTGAAGAGGTCGTGAGCCTATGTTTTAAAGGCGTACAAAGCCGTATCAAAGGCGCTACCTTTGCAGATCTTGCCGCTGACCAAGCGCAACTGGCTGCCAACGCATTTAAGCGTCGTGCGCCACTAGATCAGGGCGGTTTGCTCAAATTTGTCTTCAATAAAGAGTACCATGCCTTTAACCCTGACGTGATCAACAGCCTGCATACGGCAGTACGTACGGGCGATTATGAGAATTATCAGAATTATGCCAATCTAGTCAATGGCCGCCCAGTGGCGACCTTACGTGACTTGTTGCAACTAAAGACTGACAACAGTATCGATGTCGATGATGTTGAAGACATCTCTGAGATTTTGACGCGTTTTGACTCAGCAGGCATGTCGTTAGGCGCGCTGTCTCCTGAGGCGCATGAATCGATTGCAATGGCGATGAATACTATCGGTGGACGTTCAAACTCTGGTGAGGGCGGTGAAGATCCTGCGCGTTATGGCACGTTGCGTAACTCAAAGATCAAGCAAGTGGCCTCTGGTCGTTTTGGGGTCACACCTGCATATCTGCGCTCAGCAGAAGTGATGCAGATTAAGGTCGCTCAAGGCGCAAAACCGGGCGAGGGGGGTCAGCTACCTGGTGGTAAAGTGAATGCGTTGATTGCGCGCTTGCGTTATTCGGTGCCAGGCGTGACCTTGATTTCACCGCCGCCACATCATGATATTTACTCTATCGAAGATCTGGCGCAGCTGATTTTTGATTTGAAGCAAGTCAATCCAGATGCATTGGTATCCGTTAAATTGGTGTCGCGTCCCGGTGTTGGTACGATCGCGACAGGCGTTGCAAAAGCCTATGCCGATTTGATTACGATCTCAGGTTATGATGGTGGTACAGCAGCATCTCCGCTATCGTCTATCCATCATGCAGGCTCGCCATGGGAGCTAGGTTTGGCTGAAACCCATCAGTCTCTACGAGTGAATGGATTACGTGATAAGGTACGTGTTCAGACCGATGGTGGTTTAAAAACAGGATTGGATGTCGTCAAGGCTGCCATTCTTGGTGCAGAAAGCTTTGGCTTTGGTACCACGCCGATGATTGCGGTTGGTTGTAAGTACCTTCGTATCTGTCATTTAAATAATTGTCCAACAGGGGTTGCTACCCAAAAAGCCAAGCTGCGTGATGAGCATTTCATTGGCGAAGCAGAAATGCTGATTAATTTCTTTAAATTTGTGGCGACTGAAACACGTGAATGGTTAGCAGCGCTAGGTGTTCGTAGTATGGAAGAGCTGGTCGGTCGTACTGACTTGCTAGATATCTTAGAAGGTAATACGGACAAGCAGCGTCATCTTGATTTAACGCCATTGCTATTTAGTCACCCAGCTAGTGTGGGCAAAGCCCAAACGTGTCAGGTGGAGCGTAACGAGCCGTTTGATAAAGGCTTGCTCGCTGAGCAGATGATTCGCGATATGCTCGTCAATATTCGCCAAGGCTCAGGCGGCGATTATAGCTATTTCATTGGCAACTGTGACCGCTCTATTGGTGCTCGTATCTCTGGTGAGATTGCACAAGTATGGGGCAACCTTGGCATGAGCGATATGCCGATCAAGCTTCGCCTGTCAGGTACTGCAGGGCAAAGTTTAGGCGTGTGGAATGCTGGCGGCCTAAATATTGAGCTTGAAGGCGATGCCAATGACTATGTGGGTAAAGGCATGGCTGGCGGTGAGATTGTCATTTATCCACCTAAAGACTCAAACTTTACGGCACAAGAAACCGCCATCATCGGTAATACTTGTCTATATGGTGCAACGGGCGGTAAGTTATATGCTGCTGGGACCGCAGGTGAGCGTTTTGGCGTCCGTAACTCTGGTGCGCATGCAGTCATTGAGGGTACAGGTGACCATTGCTGTGAATATATGACTGGCGGTATCGTCACGATTCTTGGCCGTACTGGGCTCAACTTCGGCGCTGGTATGACGGGTGGTTTTGCTTATGTACTCGACATGGAAGGTGACTTCTTTGATCGTTGCAATCATGAACTGATCGATCTCAACCGTATCTCAAGCGAGCAAACAGAAGAGCATCGCATTCACTTACAACAAGTGATTGAAGCTCATGTAGATAAAACAGGCAGTGCGTGGGGTCAGACGATATTGGACGACTTTGAGCACTATGTTCGTAAATTCTATTTGGTGAAGCCAAAAGCGGCGAACATTGCAAGTCTTCTTAAAACTACCATGGCCGACCCACAATAGCCGATTTGTCATTGTCGGTCGTGTCAATCGATTGTCTTAAGAGATCGTATTGAGGAATCGACAATGACTTTAATTAGGGTAGCCAGCGTTCCGTTTTTAGAGACGTTTTAACTCACAGGTTTTCAGCAGGTACGTGACAGCAGTGATATATGTCTTAGATTTTAGACAAACAACACATCGCATGACTGTCGCCACCCACTGCAAAAGAGCCTTATATAAAAGAGATAGCACCATGGCAAAACGCTTAGAAAATAACTTCCAGTTTTTAGATGTACCGAGATTTGATCCAACCAAAAAAGACATTGCAACGCGCTCAACAGAGTTTGTTGAGATTTATAAACCTTTTGAAAACGAAGCTGTTGCTCAGCAAGCGCATCGTTGTCTTGAGTGTGGTAACCCGTACTGCGAGTGGAAATGCCCAGTACACAACTATATTCCTAACTGGCTAAAGTTGGCGACAGAAGGACAGATATTCCAAGCGGCTGAATTATGCCATCGCACCAATACCTTGCCTGAAGTATGCGGACGAGTTTGCCCGCAAGACCGTTTGTGTGAAGGCGCTTGTACATTGAACGATGGCTTTGGGGCAGTGACCATTGGTAATGTTGAGAAATATATCAACGATACCGCGTTTGCACTTGGCTGGCGCCCAGATATGTCTGAAGTTGTTTGGACAGACAAAAAAGTTGCTATCATTGGCGCAGGACCAGCAGGTCTTGGTTGCGCAGATATCTTGGTCAGAAATGGTGTCAAGCCTGTCGTCTTTGACAAACGTCCTGAAATTGGTGGCTTATTAACTTTTGGTATTCCTGAGTTCAAAATGGAAAAAGACGTCATGCGTAACCGCCGTGTCATCTTTGAAGACATGGGTATGGAATTTCGCTTAGAGACAGAGATCGGTACAGACGTCACCATTGATGAGCTATTGGCTGAGTATGACGCGGTCTTTATGGGCATGGGTACATACACCTATATGCGTGGCGGCTTCGCTGGTGAAGAGTTGACAGGCGTCTACGATGCGCTAGATTACCTGATTGCCAACGTCAACCGTTGTAATGACTGGGAAAAAGATGCCGAAGAGTACATCGACCTTAAAGGCAAAAGAGTTGTCGTACTAGGAGGTGGTGACACAGCGATGGATTGTAACCGTACCAGTATTCGTCAAGGTGCTGAAAAAGTCGTCTGTGCTTATCGCCGTGATGAAGAAAATATGCCTGGCTCACGCCGCGAAGTAGTCAATGCTCGTGAGGAAGGGGTTGAGTTTTTATTCAACCGCCAGCCTACTGAAATCATTGGCTTAAACGGCAAGGTCAATGGGGTGAAAGTAGTCACGACGCACTTGGGTGCGCCAGATAACCGCGGACGTCAGCGTCCTGAGCCGATTCCTAATTCTGAAGAGATTATCCCATGTGATGCCGTGATTATGGCGTTTGGCTTTAGACCAAGTCCTGCTGATTGGTTCGAGTCGCAGCAAGTGGCAATGGACAGCTCTGGTCGAGTGTTGGCTGCAGAAAAACAAACCTTTAAATTCCAAACGCAGAATCCCAAAATTTTTGCAGGTGGTGATATGGTACGTGGCTCTGATTTGGTCGTGACGGCTATTTGGGAAGGCCGCGAAGCAGCAGAAGGTATACTAGACTTTTTAGAAGTATAATTACCTCGATTTAGATTCCACGATTTATTAGTGGTTTGTGATGTAAACGTCTTTTGTCTTTTATCAGACAAAAGGCGTTTTTTTTGAGTGATGCTTGGTAAATCGAGGCTCGACTGCTAGCATGTTTTTGCGTACCCTATATGCTTTATCGTTTACCTCATTTATCCACTAAAACTCGTTTATTCACTAAAAAGAGTAGCCTTGCGTGAAATCAACCCTTTACCAGCTTATTACTGCTCCATTTACTGAGCCTTATGTTCGCTATCAACATGCCGACGTCTTGCACGCCATTCGCTTAGGAACGGCTGTCATACTGGCGCTACTGGCCAATAAACTTACCAACCTGCCGCATGGTGAGTGGACCACCATTACGGTTTTTATTATCTTGGGATTATTGCAGTATCAAGGCGCTATCTATACCAAAGCCAAAGAGCGTGTCTTGGGTACTCTATTAGGCATAGGTACGGCCCTTGGGGTGCTGTGGTTCATTCAAAATGCAGGTGCATGGCTATGGATCGATTATGCACTTATCGGTATATTAAGCGGCATCATTGGCTATTTAGCCGTCAGAAAGCTCGGATATACAGGGCTGCTAACGGGTATCACTATGTTGATGATTGTCTCTGACTTGGGTCACAACAGCATCGGTCAAGATGGCATCTACCGCGCGCTAAATATCTTACTGGGTACAGGTGTTTCGGTAGCAGTGACGCTGATTTTACCGCTCAAATCAACGTTGATGTGGCGGTTTTTATTGAGTAGTAATCTTGACGCTTGTAGCAGTCTCTATGCTGGCGTGGGTAATCATATTGATGCAGCGGACGGAGCGGCGGGCAACACGACCCATAAATCAAATCCAGTGGCTTTTTCAGCTGGAGAAGTACCTGTTGATAGAGCGTTGGTCACCACATTACAACAGATCAATAAGCGCCTGCTAGCTGTGCGTCCACATATCGCTGCGACAGCAAGTGAGTCAGGAATCGAAAAAGAGACGCTAGAGACCATTCAGCGTACCCATCGTAATATTATCGGAACGATTGATTTATTATTAAGCGCTGCTCCGCGTTTGGCGAATATCGAAATTGATGAAGAAAACCATGTGTTACTGATGCATTATCAGCACGAATTGACGCAAGCCATGCAGCATATGGCGGCGGTACTCCGAAGTCCAAGCGATGAAGTGTTTCGCCCGATTACTCGTATTGCTGTGTCAGAATATCCAAGTGTGCAGCACTTAGCATTTGAGTGGCAGGGGTATTTTTGGTTAACACAGACGTTGCAAACCCAGTTGCAGCAATTGAGTGATCTGTTACAAACCTCTAAGCCACACTGGTTTGCTGCATCTGGGCTGGGTTATCAGCGCCGTGAGCAGCGCCGGATGAAAGAGCAGGGCGGCGAGACAGATTTGCATTTATAACGCACAAAAAACGCTGACCATTTAGGATCAGCGTTTTTTCTTAAAGATTTACTTTATTTTAAAGGTATTAAACCATGGCTATTAGCGCCCCGTTTTTAGCTTATCCCAGTATTGTTGATACACTTGTAGTGCTTCATCGCCCACATCTTCTTGGAATTCCGCTTTGGCTAACACGTCTTTAGATGGGTAAATCGTTGGATTGTTGCGAACGCTTTCATCCATCAGCTCTCGTGCTGCCTGGTTTGGTGAGGCATAACCAATTTCTTCACTCACGATTTTGGCGTTTTCAGGACGCAATAAGTAATCAATAAATTTATGTGCTGCATCAACCTGTTTGGCATTTTTTGGAATGACAAAGTTGTCCATCCACAAGATAGCGCCTTCAGTTGGGTATTTATAAGCCAGGCTCGTTAGACCTTCGTCATTCGCCATGACTGCTTCGCCATTCCACGTCATGCCAAGAGACGTCTCACCTTCGATGTACGGCATACGTGTCGCATCAGAGTTAAACGTTTTGACGTTTGGCATTAACGTTGTAAGCTTGTCGTAAGCCGCTTTGATTTCATCAGGATTGCTACTGTTGCCCGAGTAGCCTAGCGTCAGTAACGCCATACCGAACACTTCACGCACATCGTTGGTAAGCATCACCTGACCTTTGTACTTAGGATCCCATAGGTCGTTCCAGCTATTCACAGTTGCAGGATCGACACTATCGCCATTGATCGCAAGACCGGTGCTACCCCACATGTACGGTATAGAGTATTTATTGTCAGGATCGACTTTGGTGTTGGTAAATGACGTATCGAGGTTTTTAAAGTTACTTAATTTAGACTTATCTAACTCTTGCAGTAACCCTTCTTTGGCCATTTTTTCGACATAATAAGTCGATGGAATGGCCAAATCATACTGGCTAGAATCATCAAGCAATTTGAGTTTGGCGTACATGGCTTCGTTGGAATCAAACGTTGTGTAATTGACCGTGATACCAGTTTCTTCCTCAAAACCATCCAAAATCTCTTGTGGCATGTACTCTGACCAGTTATACAGATTAAGCGTCTCATTGCTCGCAGCAGCGCTAGCATCTGCCGCATTGTCAGAATTGCTACAGCTGGATAATGCCAAGCCAACAGTGGCTGCTAGTAATGCTTTTGGCAGCATACGTCCAAAGCGTGCCGGGCTGCTTGAATGGAACGATGATAAATGGGTCAAAATACCTCTCCTAAATAAAGACAATTCAAATCAAAGATGCGGATAAAAATGATAAGGCAATTAATGCCTAATGTCGCTAATAACACTATTATGGTTATCACTTTGCACAATTTAAAGGGCTATTACTAAGACAATATGTCGTAATGCGCATACATAGCGCTCATGAGACAAATCAAATTTGTCATAACAGCTGATTTGAACACAGATGATAATCAGTCGAATTTCTAAAAAACTGCTCACAAGGTGCTGGGCAATGAGGTGATATAACCATGCTACTATAAACGTAGGCTCAAGCGCAAAATCGCAAAAAGCACTTGGCTCTCAATGAACCATACCACAATAATAAAGGATACCGCGTGATGACTCAAAGTACCTCTACTAACAGACCTGTCGCTATACCAGCATTACTTACGGACAAAGTCGCCATCGTCACTGGCGCCAGTCGTGGACTTGGTGCACAAATTGCTCAGCAAATGGCAACAGCTGGCGCAATCGTTTGTGTCAATTACCTCAACAGTAAAGAGGCGGCTGAGACGGTAGTGGCTGATATCATGGCAGCAGGCGGGCAGGCGTTCGTATATCAGGCGGATGTCACCAAGCTTGAGCAGGTAAAGGCCATGGCGGCTGAAGTTATTAGCCGTCATGGTCGTATCGATATTGTGGTCAATAATGCATTGCCACACTATCAATTTGACCCTAGTGCTGACAATACTAGCATCGAGACCGTGCAGTGGGCGCATTTTTCTCAGCAAATCGACGGTATCGTCAAAGGCGCGGTCAACACTGTACAAGCGGTATTGCCACAGATGAAAGCGCAGCAGATGGGTAAAATCATTAATATCTCAACCAACCTTGTCTACAATCCTGTCGTGACTTATTATGACTATACGACCGCCAAATCGGCGCTGCTGGGGCTCACGCGCAATCTAGCTAGCGAGCTTGGTCCGCACGGCATTCGCGTAAACCTATTAGCAGGCGGCCTGTTAAAGACTACCGATGCTAGCAGCCTCACGACTGAGGAAGTCTTTGACTATATCGCTACCACCACGCCGCTGCGTCAAGCCACCTCAGTTGCCGACTTTGCTAACTCTGTACTACTCATGGCGTCTGATTTGAGCGTGGCTATCACCGGTCAGTCCATCGCGGTTGATGGTGGTTTGACGATGCCTTAGCAAAAAGCTAACGGGTACTTGATATAGGCTCAAGCAAGGTTTTTATTTGGTGGACGCGGCAGTGTAGAACTGCTCAAGCACGGCTTGGATACCATACTCTTCAATCGTACCAGTGACAAAATCAGCTCGTTCTATCAGAGCGGGCTGAGCATCCCCCATCGCAACCGCAAACCCCACCAAATCAAACATTTCTAAATCATTCATACCATCGCCAAACGCCATACACTCGCTGACATCGACCGCATAGTATTCGCAGACATCTTTGATGCCGCGCGCTTTTGAAGCATCTACTGGCAAAATATCTGCACCGATTTGATGCCAATGTACCAGCTTTAAATCATACTGCGCAAAATCGATGTCCTGCATTTTATCGAATTGATTATTAAAAAATACTGAGCATTGATAGACGATATTTGACTTGTAATACTCAGGGTCAAGAATAGAGTTGGGTGTGACAGCGTTGAATTCACGCAAACGGTCGTTTTCATCTGACCATGCGATATGAGTAGCAGAGTCAAACTTATGAATCAAGTCGCTCTGCTGGCAAAGACGCACGATTTTATCTGTTTGCTCATCTGACAATGGATAGTGGCTGATTCGGCCCTTTTTATCAAAGCTATACTGTCCATTCATACAAATAATGGCATCCAATATATCTGCATCAAGCAATGCTAAGATATCCTCAGGCAATATGGCCTTGGAGCGCCCAGTTGAAATCACCAGCTTGATATCAGTGTCTGCCAGTTGCTCAAGGGTTGCTTTATTATGTTCGGCAATGACGCCGCTGCGACTCAAGGTATCATCGATATCGAAAAAGATGATTTTAGGTGTAGAAACTTTGGTATTCATACTTTCTTGAGCAATTTTATCTTCGATAAACATGATGATCCTCTACATTTTAAGCGCTGCTACTAAAGGTAATAGTAGCTGATTACTAATGCCTGAGCGACTTTATTATTCGTCTTATCCTACAGGCTCATTAGCCAAAAATGAGGATGGTTTTGACTAGGTTGTGTAACGCATGGGTCTTACGCTATTCACTTTGATGATTCATAAAATTGCTAACGTATTACCGAAGATACCGTTGACATTCTATGTTTAGACTATATATAGACTACACTTAAATTAAATATTTTTTAGTTCATCTAATGAATTTTATCTAATAAATTACTATGTCGTTTTCTGAGCTAAGTTCTTTAAAGAGGGTTTATTGATAACGACTCAAGCACTTATAGAGAAAATTGAATAAGCAAAATAATTTATAGGGACAAGATTATGACTGCTTCTACCCCAAAATCAAATCATGATGCCATAGCAGATAACACGCTCGATGCGTCTATGCCACGTCACCCTGAGAGCCGATTACAATCAGAATGGCTGTTTTTGTATGACAAACTGCCACCAGATCAATGGTTCAGTAACGACTATGTTTATAAGACATCGTTTTGGCTAAGTATTCACGCTGACATACGTAAACGCCAACACGTTCTTATCCAAATCAGTGATGCCTATCATGCTGGTGATATTGAATGGTTAGAATACCGCTCACAAATCTCACCACGGATTAATCAATATATTTTTAAATTACATCAGCACCATAATATTGAAGATACAGGCTACTTTCCACAGTTCATGCGCATGTACCCTCAACTAAAAGCAGGGTTTGAGATATTAGATCGTGATCATGTGCATTTAGATACACTACTTAATGAGCTGCAAGTGCTAAATAGCAGGCTAGCATCAAGCAATACTGAAGATAAAGCGCTGGTTGAGCAATTGCATCAGCGCTTAATGGATGCAAGTGAGTTACTGTCGCAACACCTCACTGATGAAGAAGATTTGGTGATTCCTATTTTGGGGTTAAATTAGTGTTATAGCGAAAAATAGTTCAGCTTCATTTTTTATCAGACAAGACTACCGCACTGAATGTATCAAAATCTGTATAGTCGAACCACTATTAAAGTGTTACAGCGTTAGACTCGTTTAGCCTACTACTGTAGTACTTGCACTCGTCTGCCTTGTACCACTTTTAGTATTGATTGACTATAGTACTACGATGTAGCGATAGGAGTATGAGTACGCTATCTTATTGAAACTGCAACGTTGCCTCTCTAGAAAATAGTAATAACGGGTAAAAACCTACTAAAAAATACAAAATGTTGTTGATTGTACTTTAGAGTAAAGGATATCTTAATTTAAAGTGGCTTTTGATCATTGGAATCTTTTATGCATAAAGTTATTGATTACATCTCAGAATCTGGTACTGAAGTTTTGGAGGAGGGAGATAAAGACGGGGCAGATATTCTGGTTAGCCTCACATATATCGGTAAAAATCGTGAGAAAGATAATGGCATAAAGCTGACTCGTACCTTTGAGACGGCACGAAAAAATAACGAAAAAAGCAATATCACTTCAGCGCTTGTCATTAAGGATCATTATTTTATTCAAAACATTGAAAACTCGAGATTTTCGATCAAGGAGAGCTTAGTAATTGCTATTTTTGGATTAAAAAATAGTAATTATAGTCAGATATAGATTAGGCTTTTGAGCTATTAGAATAATACAATCACACAGTTTTCACCAACATTTGTAGTAAAATTCGCGGCAGTAAATACTGGTGTCCTATCTCATTAAAAAGGTCATTTCACAATTTAAAAAATAATAATAGATGGTAAAAATTCGGTCAAAACGTAATAATTTCATTGATTATATTTTATAATAAAGTGTATCTTAATTTAGATAAGTATTTTGCAAATAGGGTTTCTTATGCATACAACGACAAGCCATGCTTCAGAGAACAGAAAAAGAAATGGCGAGCACATTCTTATCAACATGACATATATCGCCAGAAATGTCGATCTAGACTCAGGCATCGAGTTGACTCGTGCACTTGAGTATTGGAGAAGGTATTTCGAAGAAAACGGCATCGTTTCAGCTTTAGTTATCAGTGAAGGCTATTTTGTCCAAAGCTTTCAGGGAACAAGACCTGCTATCAGTACTGCCTTGCACAAGATATTAGACGAGCATCCAACTATTTTTCCTAACATTATCAACATAGAAGAAATAGAATCACGCCAATGGGATGGTTTTTTAATCAAACATTTAACGTCAAGTAATGAAGATGAATTGTATGCTTTGAGAAACTTCTCGACAGGTGCTGACTATAATCCTTACCTTATGAGAAGTAGTCAGATTGAGAACTTTTTACATGAGATTTTTGCAGATCAAAAAAAATTATAACGACATAATGACTGAAAAGGTTTGTGAAGAAAGAGTTGATGAGTTGTTCTCGCTACAGAACTCTCAGAGAAAGATATTATAGATGCTGTTTTTAGATTTTTTTTGAGTGGAATTGGAATAAAAATACAAGATGGGTCTTCGAGAATTAATAACTTAAGGTTATTAATTAGTAACTATATAACAAAAAAATAAGGGGCTATTGATTAGGGTAATTCTTAAATAGTATCTTAAGTTAAATGGATTTTTAATTAGATACCTTATGCGTAGATTTATTGAATTCTAATTTAGAAGAGAGAAGGGAATGATTTCAGACGAGAGAAATAAAAACGGTGCTCACATTCTCACCAGTCTAACGTATATTGGCAAAAACCGCGAAAAAGATAATGGCGTGAAAATGGCCCGTACTTTTGAGATAGCAAGACGAAACAACGAGAAAAGCGGTATAACCTCAGCACTGGCCATCAACGACAACTATATTATTCAAAATATTGAAGGTTCAAGACTTGATGTCAACGAGCTGATAACGAGGATTATCACGGAACGTCCACATCTTTTTATCCATGTTGTAGATATTAAAGAGGTAGAGACACGTAAATGGGATGGATTTTTGATCAGATACTTAACACCAACTCCTGAATATGAAGTGCATACCCTCAGACATTTTTCGGCAGGTACTGACTTTAATCCCTACCTAATGCCGAAAGATCGAATCACAAGTTTTATGGATGCGCTGTTCACAGATGAACTGCTTAACGATATGTAAATGGAGCGTATCTGTTCGCTACAACTGTGTTTTTTCACTCTACTTTTGATCGTTTCTAGTTTCGGTGGCTCTTAGTTTTAATATTCAAATATGGCCAGACATTTTTCTGCTGTAGTACAAATTTTTGTTCTTGGTAATACAAACCTTTATTAGTACAAAAAAGCTGCCCATACATTGTGTATGGGCGGCTTTTTGATGCGTGATAGCTGGGTTTTAATCTAGCTTGATCAAACTTGAGAGACCACAACTACCCAACCTCAACACTCGTTACATTCTGAAAGCCTCGTGGTAACTGTCCGCCGCGATTACCGCGAGTGCCCGTATAGTTAGCCAAGTCATTTGGCTTTAGCGTCACGTGGCGTTTGCCAGCAGTAATGACGAGGCTGTTTTGTAAACTGAGTGGCGTAATAGCCAGCACTTCTTCATCATCTTTCAGCTTAATCAGTTTGTTTCCTTTACCGCGAGCCTGTTCGGGCAAATCATTGAGGGCAAATATTAGTAGATATCCGGCATTGGTTACCACTGCGACATGGTCAGGCGTTATCTCTAACTTGGTGGTCTCGTCGTCAGTGTTATCCGCCATTTTTACTGGCGCATCGATACGAGCGACAGACAGCAGGCGACTATCGGCAGCGAGGTTAATGACATTCTTGCCTGCCTTTTGATTGCTGTCTAAATTACCAAGGGTGTTGATAAAGCCATAACCTTGCGAGCTGGCAAGAATGATGCGTTGATCGTCAGCACCAGTCAATAGCTGCTCAAAGCTGGCACCTGCTGGCGGTTTTAACACACTGGTCAGCGGATCGCCTTGACCACGCGCGGAGGCAAGGTTGTGCGTATCAATACTATAGCTGCGTCCTGTACTATCGAGGACGTAAATTTTCTCATTGGACTTGCCGCGCACGTGCGCTTGATAACTGTCCCCTGAGCGATAACTCATACCAGCGGCATCAACATCATGGCCTTTGGCCGCGCGAATCCAGCCCGCTTTCGATAGGATAGCGGTGACCGGCTCGCTCGGTACGAGGTCTGACTCTTTTAATGCTTGTGCTTCTTCGCGTTCTGCTAATGGCGACACACGCTCATTGCCGTGTTCTTTCATATCGGCGGTGAGCTCTTCAATCATCAGATTGGTCAGACTATCTGGATTGTCCAAGTAATCCTGAATGCTGGCGCGTTCGGCAGCGAGTTCATCTTGCTCGCGGCGTAACTCAATTTCCTCTAACTTTGCCAACTGACGCAAACGAATATCCAAGATAGCATTGGCCTGAATGTCAGTCAGGTCATAGTCCTGCATCAATGTTGCTTTTGGATCGTCTTCTTCACGAATGATGCGTATCACTTCATCGATATTGAGATACGCAATTAGCAAACCTGCAAGGACGTGCAAGCGCTTATCGATTTTGTCGAGGCGATATTGCAGACGGCGCGTGACCACTGAGCGGCGACAAATGAGCCATTCTTCTAAGGTTTCTTTTAGATTTTTGACCTGCGGCTTACCATTGAGGCCAATCATGTTCATATTGACGCGGTAGTTGCTCTCAAGATCGGTGCTAGCAAACAGATGGCTCATAACGCGATCGACATCGACGCGCGTTGAGCGCAACTCTAATACGATACGACAAGCGTTCTCATGATCTGATTCATCATGAATATCGGTAATCCAAGGCAGTTTTTTATCCGTCATGAGCTTGGCGATTTGCTCTTGGATTTTGTTGCCTGAGACTTGGTAGGGCAGCGCGTCAATAATGACTAAATTCTTCTCTTTGGGATCGATATGAAAAGTCGCGCGCATTTTGTAACTTCCACGCCCTGTTTCATACATCGTCTGCAAGTCTTTTTTGCTCGTGATGATTTCAGCTGGCGTTGGCAAATCTGGTGCTGGTATTGACTGGGTAAGCTGCTTAACAGACAGCTCAGGATTTTTTAGTAGACGAATAGCAGCACGTACCACTTCGTTAAGGTTATGCGGCGGAATGTCAGTTGCCATGCCAACCGCGATTCCTGTGGTGCCGTTTAATAAAATATTGGGCAGGCGGGCGGGTAGTGTGGTTGGCTCTTGTATCGTGCCGTCAAAGTTATCTTGCCAATCGACCGTGCCTTGTCCCAACTCTGCAAGTAGGGTGTTGGCATAAGCAGACATTTTGGCTTCGGTATAACGCATGGCCGCAAAGGACTTAGGATCATCAGGGCTACCCCAGTTACCTTGACCCGTGATAAGCGGATAGCGATAGCTGAACGGCTGTGCCATTAATACCATGGCTTCATAACACGCGCTATCACCATGTGGATGGTATTTACCGAGCACATCACCGACCGTACGCGCAGATTTTTTTGCCTTGGCAGAGGATTTTAGCCCAAGCTCGCTCATGGCGTAGACAATACGGCGCTGAACAGGTTTTAGGCCGTCAGCGATATTTGGTAGCGCCCGATCCATGATGACGTACATGGCATAATTGAGGTAGGCCTGCTCAGTGAACTCTGCCACTGAGCGAGTATCCATCGGCTCATTAGGAATGATTGGGGCAACAGTAGGATCAATAACATCAGACATAAAATAGACTTCGCTTATGAGTTTTTAATTAGTATGGTTTGTATAATTAGGCATAGTATAGGTGTGAACTGCACCGTATGCTCATTTAGGTTGGGCGCGATATTCACGTAAAAATAAGATAGTGCTATCGTAAAGGATATTGATCCAATTAAAAAGACATGTATCAGAATATACGACAGCTCATGACGTGCTTATACTGGCTTTTATAGACTTTACTTACCATGTCCCCGTACGTGGCTTTTATAGATAAAGTTAAGTATAGTAAAACTAACATTTGTTTTTAATAAATATCTCAGAGTGACAGTGCCGAATTAGTGACAAGAATTAGCATATCTCGATCAGGCAGTGACAAAGAGGAAGTTTGCTATAAGTTTATAACGCTCACTGGGCCAGCTGATGCCCTCGAGAGCACAGGCGAAGGCAATTTTATTATGTAAATATTGTGACTAAAATAAAAGAGATACTGTGGGTAAAATTCAGTGACATGACCAGTTTTTGTTGGTATAAATAATTGATATTAATGAAAATATCAGCCGTCAAGCCAGTTTGAGAACTCGTATAACAATCTTTTGTATTGAGTAGTCTATATAAAGTGTGTATGTTAATGAACAAAGGGCTATTTACCACTACATTGTTTGCTCATCACCTTACGACTATATCGCAGCCTCGCTTGTCATCATGATGTTGAGACTGCGCTCTGATTTTTCGTCTGTTTATCACACTGTGATTTGCATGAGCTGACGGTAATGTATTATTACTAGGAGAGAAAAGATTATGGAAGATCAAGGTAACCTGATTCGTCGCAACGACAAAGTATGGCTCAAAACATACGAAAAACTTGGCATTCAGTATGATATTGATATGCCGCCAGCCAACACCTCATTGATTGATATCATTGAGCAAAACTTTATCAATCATGCAGGCAAAACGGCGTTTGTCTGTATGGATGTTAAGCTGTCTTACGAAGAGTTGGATCTCTATAGTAAACAAGTTGCCGCTTACCTTCAGTCATTAGGACTACAAAAAGGCGATAAAGTGGCAGTAATGATGCCTAATATTTTGCAGCTACCAGTTGCGGTGCTAGGGGTGCTACGTGCTGGTATGACATTGGTCAACGTCAACCCACTTTATACCAGCAAAGAGCTGTCACATCAGTTAACAGATTCAGATACCAAAGTTTTGATTTTGCTTGAGAACTTTGCCAAAACTTATGAAGATATCGGCCAAGACTTAGTCGATCATGTCGTAGTTGCCTCAATGGGTGATATGATGAGTCCGCTCAAGGGCTTTATTGTCAATGCCGTGGTACGTCACGTCAAAAAAATGGTGCCTGCTTATCATATCAAAGGCAGCGTCAAGTTCAAAAAAGCAATGAACCTTTTTTCTGCTAAAAGCTATAAACGTCCTAACAATATCAGCCTCGATGATGTCGCTGTACTTCAGTACACGGGCGGTACGACAGGGGTGGCCAAAGGCGCTATGCTAACGCATGGTAACTTGGTGGCTAACTTGATCCAAAGCGATACCTACTTAGGCGATGCTTTTGATAAGTTTGAGAAGAGTAATGAGCAGCCAGTGATTATGACGGCTCTGCCGCTATATCATATTTTCTCGTTTACGGTCTGCGGTATGTTTGGTCTATACCGTGGTTGCATCGGGCTGCTAGTACCAAACCCACGTGATCTACCAAGTTTGATCAAAGCATATAAAGACTATCCACCAGCGTTTTTCCCAGCAGTAAATACTTTGTTTACCGCGCTTGCCAATAACGAAGAATTCCAATCGCTAGATCATAGCAAGCTTGAGATGTCTATGGGCGGCGGTATGGCAGTACTCAAAGACACGGCGACCAAATGGGAGCAGGTAACGGGCAATATCATCGTTCAGGGTTATGGTCTGTCAGAGACCTCGCCAGTTGCGTCAGCGAACCCACATGGTACGGGTGAGTTCTCAGGAAACATCGGCTTGCCAATGCCTGCCACTGATATGGCTATCTTGGATGAAGAAGGCAATGAAGTGGCCTTGGGTGAGCGTGGTGAGATTAGTATTCGTGGTCCGCAGGTGATGAAAGGCTACTGGAAGCGTGAAGATGCGACCGCTGAGGTTATGACGTCTGACGGTTATTTCCGCACAGGCGATATCGGTATCATGGATGAAGACGGTTACTTTAAGATTGTCGATCGCAAAAAAGACATGATCTTGGTATCTGGCTTTAACGTTTATCCAAACGAAGTAGAAGACGCCATGTCGACACATCCAAAGATTTTGGAATGTGGTGTGATCGGTATCGATGATGAGAAGAGCGGTGAAGTACCGAAGATTTACGTGGTACGTAGTGACGCCAGTCTGACTGCTGATGAAGTCATCGCTTACGGTAAAGAAAACTTAACTGGCTACAAACGTCCTCGCCATGTTGAGTTTATTGACGAGCTACCAAAATCGAACGTCGGTAAAATCTTACGTAAAGACTTACGAGCACTCGAAGAGAAAAACCACGGTTAATCTACGAAGGCTTATCTTTAGATGGGGTTTTATCACTGGCTATTTATAAGTACCTCTATGATTGGTACTTGTAATATGCTGAGTAACCAGATTTAGTTATTGTTATAACCAAAATGATAAGGTTGTCTCGTGCTGCCTTATCATTTTTTGTCTTTGTGCTTGTTGTGAATAGTGGGGCATAAGGAGTATAGATAGAGAATTTTTAGTAAAACTGCTATAGTGCCAGCCAAGAGGTTTTTGCTTTTATTTATAATAGAGTGATGATTTTACTCAATATGACTTGCAAAGCGATTATTATAAAAATGATATAGCTACGCTGACCTGTGAGCTTATTTAATACGATTTCACCATGCTGCATCAAACATTACACCATCAAAAAAAACAGAATTTTTATATAAAGTATTCTATGTTTTTAACAGTAATATTTAAGGAAAATTATGACGGACAATATCAATAAAGAGACAACAGATAATAACGCTGGCACTAGTGATAAAGGCAATGCATCTGAGTATATTTATCAAGACAATGCATTCCCTACTATGCCGACTATCGCCAGTGACAGTCCATGGTTGAGCGCTTATGAGCGTTATAGCATTGATGCTACGATTGAGATGCCAGAGGACAGTACCTCTTTACTTGATGTGTTTGAGCGTAATTTTAACCGTTATGGCCAAAAAACGGCCTATATTTGCATGGGCGCTTCGATTAGTTTTAAGCAATTGGACCTATATAGCCGCCAGATTGCCAGTTATTTGCAATCGCTAGGGTTGGTTAAAGGCGATAAGATTGGGGTTATGATGCCCAACCTCTTACAGTATCCGATCATCGCGTTAGGTGTCATTCGCGCCGGTATGATACTCGTCAATGTAAACCCTTTATATACCAGTCGCGAATTGTCCCATCAGCTCCATGACAGTGGTGCCAAAGCCTTATTCATCGTTGAGAATTTTGCGAAAACCTATCAAGATGCCGAAGATAAAGGGCAGATTGAGCATGTTGTCGTCTGTAAGATTGGGGATATGCTGGGTACGGTCAAAGGGGTCGTGGTCAACCTCGTCGCTCGTCATATCAAAAAAATGATTCCTCCTTATCGAATCCCAAATAGCGTGAGCTTTAAGGAGGCATTGGGCGCAGTCTCTGCCAGTCATTATGAGCGTCCTGAGTTGAACTTGAGTGATGTGGCATTACTACAATATACAGGCGGGACGACAGGCGTGGCGAAAGGGGCAATGCTATCTCATGGCAACTTAGTCGCCAATATGCTACAGGTTAGTGCACTGATGAATAGTGCGTTCGAAGATGATATAGACAGCAGAGATATCATCTTGACAGCACTGCCGTTGTATCATGTGTTCTCATTTATGGTATGCGGTATATGTAGCATGTACCAGGGTTATACAGGCTTGCTTATTCCTAACCCGCGCGATCTCGATGGGCTTATCAAAGAGATGGGTAAATACAAACCTTCTTTTATCCCAGCTGTGAATACGCTATTTAATGGCTTAGTGCACAAAGACAGCTTTGCAGACCTAGATTTCTCTAATCTAAAAGCCTCTATCGGCGGTGGTATGTCCGTATTGCCGAGCGTTGCCAAAGAGTGGCATAAAATCACAGGTCTACCTATCGTTGAAGGCTATGGATTATCTGAGACGTCACCAGTCGTTGCTTTTAACCCAATGACCATCGCAGAGTTTACTGGCAAGATTGGTATTCCTGCACCTAGCACCGATGTCGTGCTCATCGATGAAGAAGAAAACGTCGTCGCGCTGGGTGATCGCGGTGAGATATGCGTCAAAGGTCCACAAGTGATGATTGGTTATCAAAACCGTCCAAAAGAAACAACCGAGTCCTTTACCGCTAGTGGTTACCTAAAAACCGGTGACATTGGCATCATGGACGAAAAAGGCTTTATCAAAATTGTTGATCGCAAAAAAGACATGATCTTGGTATCTGGTTTTAATGTATATCCAAATGAAATCGAAGAAGCCATGAGTGAGCATCCAGCTGTGGTAGAGTGCGGTGCCATTGGCGTTCCTAATGATGAGCGCGGTGAAGAGCCAAAACTATTTGTGGTCAAAAAAGGCGATGTTACTGAAAAAGAGCTGCTTGAGTACGGCAAAAAACAACTGACTGGCTACAAGCGTCCGCGTCACATACAGTTCGTTGACGAATTACCAAAGTCGAACGTTGGCAAAATCCTACGTAAAGAATTGCGTAAGATGGAAGGCTTAGAATAGCCTCTATCGTCCATTATTGCCTAACTGACGGCGCAATGGCGGGCGTGAATCTTGCCATTGCGCCGCTGTCACGTTAGGATATCTTAAGATTTTAGTCTACCAGATACCTGTCGGTCTGCTTATTAGCCACTGATAGCGTACTTTTATGACACTGCTTTTATAACATTGTACTAGGAATTTTTATGCGTATTGACAATCGTGAACTTGACCAACTTCGTTCTATCAGCTTTGAGCGCCACTATACTAAGCATGCTGAAGGGTCAGTATTGGTCAGTTTTGGCGATACCAAAGTGCTATGTACGGCCAGTGTCGAATCTGGTGTACCGCGCTGGCTCAAAGGTAAAGGTAAAGGTTGGGTAACCGCCGAATACGGTATGCTGCCACGCGCAACCAATACTCGCAATCAACGCGAAGCGGCTCGCGGCAAGCAGTCAGGCCGTACGCAGGAAATCCAGCGTCTGATCGGTCGTAGCTTACGTGCCATGATTGATTTAAGTAAGCTTGGTGAAAACACCATCTATCTTGATTGTGATGTGTTGCAAGCGGATGGCGGTACTCGTACGGCCAGTATCACTGGTGCGGCAGTTGCACTGATCGATGCGTTAGAAACTATCCAAAAGAGCAAAAAACTCAAAGCTGATCCGCTGATTGGATTGGTTGCTGCGGTTTCTGTTGGTATGAAAGGTGGTGAAGCTTATCTTGATCTGAACTACGAAGAAGACTCTAGCTGTGATACCGACCTGAACGTCGTTATGACTCAAAAAGGTGAGTTTATTGAGCTTCAAGGTACTGCTGAAGAAAAGCCGTTCACTCGCGCTCAAGCAGACGCTATGCTGTCATTGGCTGAAACAGGCATTGCTGAATTGATTAAAATGCAGCAGACTGCACTTGGCTGGTAGTCTGGTATTTAGATAAAATTTGCTGTCTTTATTTTTAGTTTTGATAACTGCCTGTTGGTTTCTGATAGGCAGTTTTTTCATAAAAAACACTTTTTACATTTCGCAATAGGTAACAATGCATGCTCAAGCTGACTGATGATGGCGCCAAAATCACCTTACAGGGTCAGCCGAATAATGCTGACAACGGTATGTTTTGGTTTGGGTCTGCATTACTGATAGGGGCGGTGGCAGTCGCTATGGCAATGAGCTTATTGTCTGAGCGATTGGCTATCGGTGCGCTGGCACTGCTTATCGTTGGTAGTTTTATTTTTAACAAAAAACGTCAGCAGCATAAAAAAGCCATGAGTGGCATGATTAGTAGCGGTACATTATGGGTGCGAGCGGATGAGTTGGTACATGACAATCTAGGCAAACGTGAACACATTCATTTGACTGACGACGATAGAGTTGTGCTTATCGGTGATGGGCTGCAGATTGTCGATAGCAGTGAGGCACGCAAGTATCATATTACTGGTTTTGAGAGTGCCCAAGAGGCGAAAGTGACTAAAGCCATATTAGAAGGGCAAGCACTGACAAAACGCCACGTAAATATTAAAATGAGTAGTGATTAGTATTTTTACGCCTCGGTCGCTTGATTCATTAAAAGTCACTCCAGTCTCTATCCTATCTAACACCACCGCGCTTTGTCTTCTTTGACCCTTCTGAACGCTCTTCTTTATTATGACCATTCGTCATGATTTTTATACCGTCTATCGCCAATCTAAGGTGAATAGTTCTTGCAGATGCCTGTCTAAATGGTTTATAAGTAAGATTACAAAATTCAATCTTCACTATTATCCATACTGTCATTGATACTTTTTTGATCAGGAGTTAGTCATGTCGCGTTTGCCTATGTCGTCAGTCGCAGCGTCTTGCAGTTTATTATTATTTACTTGTAGCATACAAGCCCATGCAGATAGTATGAGTGCCCTTATCGCTCAAAAGTCCGTCCAGTCTGACTCTAGTGCGCGCTATATGTCTTCTTATCCAGCAGTTCCCTCCGTCAAAGTCAGTACACAATCTACTATTCAACGCGCGCGCTCACCATCATATAGCAATGATAGCATGAGCAGTTATGGCAATCAGCCAGCGTTAAGTACCACTTACCGTTATCCTGAAATGCAGCGTCAGGCACCTACGGTGTTGCCAGCATTTTTATCAGGGAGTTATGACAATGTCGATAGCGAGTATTTACCGCTATTGAGTAGTGCGGAGACGCAAAGCAGTATGGCTGCCCGCGAAGTGGTCAGCACGGCACGTAAAATGGCACTGAATGAGCGGACGATTATCAAAGGCGGCTGCTGGGATTATTTGAATGCGGTGTTTAATCGAGCGGGAGTTTCACGTAATACCATTCATAAAGGCACGTATGCGCAAGGCCCTTATGCCAATAGTAGCGACATTGAGACAGGTGACTGGCTTTACTATATCAATCATGGCTACAATGGCATTGAGCACAGTGGACTGTTCGTCGGTTGGGTCGATGAGCGTGCTAAGCAAGCATTGATATTAAGCTATGCTGGTGAAAACCGCCGTGAGCCGGCGCGTTATCGTGTTTATGATTTGAGCAATGTCTATCAAATCATGCGGCCTAGTGTTTGATCTATAATATTTGGTAGACAGTCCAAAAAATGAATAAAAAAGCGTCCGTCACTTATGGAAGTGGCGGACGCTTTTTATTGGTAGGTCATCAGTTATAAGCATTTCGACTGGATTTTAGAATGGTTTAACGACCACTAAAATGACAATAATCACCAAGGCAAAAACAGGTACCTCATTAAACCAGCGCCAAAACTTATGGGATTTATAATGAGGGTTATCAATCAGTTTTTTGCGATAAAAGCCGCAAGCGCCATGATAGCCTGATAGCAACACGACGAGCAGTAGTTTGACGTGTAGCCAGCCTTGGGTTTTATAAACATCCCAGCCCAGTCCTAACATCCATAGACCGAATATCCATGTCGCTATCATCGATGGCGTCATAATACCGCGATACAGCTTGCGCTCCATAATAGTAAAGCGCTCTTGGCTGATGCTATCGTCACTCATCGCATGATAGACAAACAGACGCGGCAAATAAAATATCGCCGCAAACCAGCAGACCACCGAGATGATGTGTGCAGCTTTAATCCAGTTAAAATAATCTGCCATTACTTAATCTCTTATTATCAGCCGTGTAATATCAGGCTTGTTTTCATAAATTGTTGTTAGCAGCAAACAGCCAAACTAATCGGCCAATACCATCTGCGATTGATGACCGCTCATCGCATCCATCACAGGCAACACTTTGGGCGCTCTTGGTGCGGCAAACTGCTTGGTGAGACCAAGCTCACGCATGAGTCTGTCGTCGCCTGATTGACTGGCATTACCCGTCGTCAATAACTTGTCGCCATAAAAGAAGGAGTTAGCACCCGCCATAAATGCCAAGGCTTGCTCTGAATCTGATAAGCTTTCACGGCCAGCAGACAAACGCACATAACTAGTCGGGCAGCAAATACGTGCCACGGCAATGGTACGAATCCACTCTAGCACTGATAACTGGCCTTCTGCCAATACTTTATCGCCAATCGGTGTGCCTTTAATCGGGACTAGCAGGTTAACAGGAATCGACTCAGGGGCTTTCGGCATTTTTAGGAGCTCATGCACCCAATCAATACGGTCATCCCGGCTCTCACCCATACCAACGATGTTACCACTACAAACATTGATACCAGAGTTGCGTACGTTTTCGATGGTATCTAAGCGCTCATCATAGCTACGCGTGCTGACGACTTGCTCGTAATAGCTGCGCGAGGTATCTAGGTTATGATTGTAATAATCCAGTCCTGCATCCGCGAGTTGCGCCGCTTGATTGGTATCGAGCATACCTAACGTCATGCAAGTCTCAAGTCCTAACGCTTTGACTTCTTTGATAAGCTCGACCACATAAGGCATGTCTTTGGCGCTTGGGTGTTTCCATGCAGCACCCATACAGAAGCGAGATGAACCGGTTGCCTTGGCGCGTTTGGCCGCGGCGATGACTTTATCCACTTCTATGCGTTTTTCTGCCTGCAGTTTCGTCGTATCGCGATGATGACCTGATTGTGAGCAATAGCCACAATCCTCAGGACAGTTACCCGTCTTAATAGACAGTAGCGTACTGATTTGTATTTCGTTAGCGACAAAGTGCTCTCTATGAATGGTCTGGGCTTTTAACAACAAGTCCATCAAAGGCAAATCAAACAACTGAGCGATGTCGTCACGACTGTATGTGCGAGCGGCTTTGTGAGTATCAGGTTGGCTGAGTAGGTCAGTTGTGCTATCGGCGTTTGGTTCAGAGATGCTAAGCAGTCCTGCCATAAGGTAAATCCTTTTATAAAATTAAATGGTATCAGGTAATATCAATGTATGTGTCTATTGTCATTTATAAGGTAATAAAAAAGGTTGCCGTATAGTATACCGCAACCTTTTTAGAAAATCAGAACACTGCTAGAGAGCATGTATAATTGTCACAATAGCGCACATAAATAGCAACTATCTAGTTGATCCTATTTCAGCCATTTTACCAGTGAATATCATGCAATGCATTACTCATTTATAGGAAAGGATCAGCTATTTACTTGCCCAATTTATGCTTAGCAAAACCCACCCAGTGCTCAGCAAACTTCTGTGCTTTATACGCATAAGGCTTGGCTTTTTGGAGGTAGGGTTTACACTCTTCTGGAACAGCTGGCACGATGTGCTTAGCAAGTTTGTTGAACCACATCATTAGGCTATAGTCACCCTCGATGCTTAGATTGCCTTCTTGCACGGCAGTCATAAATGCAGGCAAGCTACCTTTGGTCAATAGCTTGACGCCCGTCATAGAATCTTTGAAAGTAATGGTCAAATCTGCTGCTTTTGCATGACCACTTTGTTGACTAAATTGTCCATTATCAAAGCGAAAAGAACGCGCGATATCAGATTCGGTGCTGGCAAACTCAATCGTGACATTGCGATCGGCAAAGAGTGCTTTGACGTCTTCGTTGTCGCTATCAGCGAGCATGGACAGACGATAGCCAACCACGGCCAATAACGCATCTAATGGGTCAGATTTGATATCTAATACAGGAATAGTAAACATAGTGGAACTCCTAAAGAATGGGGCATAAAAATAAATCGTACTTTATACCAGTTTTTATGATAAACATATAACTAGATTATAACCTACTGAGTGATTTCAACTCTTTAGGAGTTAAGTAGAAAGCGTTAAGTATCTTGTAACATTAAATATCACTGTTATGGGTAGGGTATTCATATCAGTATGGCAGTATCAATGAAAGCGTGGCTTATAATCATCATCGTAAACAGGCGTATGTTCGACATAGCGAGCCGCTTCTAACTTGCGCTGCCGACTGACTGCATGACTCACATCCTCGTAGCGTAGTGCTCGGTATAGTACCCAGCCGGCCAAAGGTAACCAGCTGATTCCCATCGCGATGACGTAACGGTGCCATTCCGAAAGCGCAGATAGCATCGGACGACCTACCAAGATATTCTGTATCATCTCAACAGCCAACCAGTAGACCATACCACCAAATAAATATAGCAACAGCCAACGCTGCGATGATAGAGCGAGCGCCACGATCATACCTGCTAGCAAGCTATAGCCTAGCCATGCTGAGCTGCTCCACATCTCTACGCCAATAAAAGAAAAAATAGTCATTGCCATCATTCATCTCGCTATTCATAAGGTGAACTCCAATGAGACTATTATGGAAGGTTGCTGAGCAAAGCTAAAGAGGCGCTAGGCGACTTTGCGACAACCGTTGACGTTTGATTTTTTAGATTAAGGTTGCTTTTTTTTGGATAGCTTGTACGATTTTTAATCGTTAGCTGGTAGGCTAAGCGCCGCAAAAAAGGGCGCTTATATTGGGGAGGGTAGGAGCCGTTGTAATGGTTCAAACAGAGGCTTTTTAATCAAATATTTACACAGGGAGGATCAACAGTTAAGCCTTATTGGTCCGTCTGCCCCACCAAGATAGTAACGACACCAAAATAGCACCGAGTAGCATAAGACCAACTGTGGTCAGCCAGTGGGGACCAGTAGGATACTGCCATGGCATAACGTTATTGATCGCCTCGCTGTTAAGAGCGCCTAATACATCTACTTTCCACGGCCATACCTTGACCAAAGAGCCGGCAATAAAACCGGTCAGCAATGCCAAGGTGGCTTGATAGTAGCGGGCTAATAACCATTTTAGAGCACGGGTAAATAATAACAATCCAGTTGCCATGCCCGCCATCACAGTTAATAGTACCGTAAAGTTAAGAGTATGCACGGCTTCTAATACGGTATCGTAGGCACCTAGCAACAACAATATAAAAGACCCTGAGACCCCAGGCAATATCATGGCGCAAATCGCAATCGCGCCTGCAAAAAATAAGTACGGTAAGCTAGGTGTCGCCGCGAGTAATGGCAGACTACTAATGACCACAGCAGCAATGATTCCGGCAGCAAACAGCGCCACACGTCCTATATTCCAGCGCTTAATCTCACTTAATAAGATAAATACCGTTGCGATGACCAGTCCAAAAAAGAACGACCAAATAAGCAGTGGTTGATTGTCTAGCAAATATTTGATAATACCAGCCAAGGTAGCAAAACTCGTCGCAATACCAAGTATCAAACACAATAAAAATGTCGCATCAACTTGTCGCCATACCGCAGCGAGTCCTTTGATTCCGCCGTCTTGTCGAAATATCTGCCAAAGGTTGGGGCCGATACTACCGAGTGCATTAATCAGGCGCTCATAAATCCCTGCAATCAATGCAATAGTGCCACCAGAGACACCAGGAACGATATCAGCAGCACCCATCGCCATGCCTTTGACATAAACCCCTAGCAGCTCTTTTGGGTTATTCGTATACACAGGGACAGAGACGGGGACCGTGCTTGCGTCTAATGGCTCTGCTACTGACGGCTGGTTTGGCCGTGGGGATTGTGGTGCCGTCATGAACAGTCCTTTATTATCTGAGAATAAATGTTATCTAAAAATAAATATCTGGCGTTATTACAACGAAACGTACTTAAAAATTAAAGCAACATCATTTTATGAAACATGTGCTAACGCATAAAAGCGGGATTAATGAGACAGACATCAATCCCGTTTATCGGAAATCTAAGGGGTGATGCGCTTATTTAGTAGAGGCAAATGCTGGATAACCAAGCGCATATAATGTCCCCTCAAGTCCTGTCACATTGATCGCGGCATCAGCACGTGCTTGCACGATGGGCTTGGCATGATAAGCCACTCCTAAATCGGCAAGCGCCATCATCGGCAAGTCATTGGCACCATCACCGACACAGACCACTTGCGACATCTCGATCCCCAAGCGCTCAGCCGTATGCTCGACAATCGCGGCTTTTTTGGCACCATTTATAATGGGCAGCTGTATGTGACCGGTCACTTTTCCTTCTTCGATATCTAAGGCATTGGCATGGACTTCGTCAATCCCTAACTGCTCAGCGATATAGCGGGCAAAGTAAGTAAAGCCACCAGACACCAGTACCGTATGGTAGCCCAAGGCTTTTAACGCACTAATGGTGGTACGGGCACCGACCGATAACGTCAAGCGGTTGCAAATATCATCAAGCACATCGGTAGAGATACCTTTTAATAAGGCCACGCGCTGAGCAAATGATTCATCAAAGTCAATTTCACCTCGCATCGCCGCCTCAGTAATGGCTTCAACTTGCTCACCAATACCAGCCGTTTTTGCCAGCTCTACAATGACCTCTTGTTCAATCAACGTCGAATCCATGTCAAAACAGGCAAGCTTGTGAGTACGTAGCATATGACCGACCGATAGGATGTGACAATCGACGATGTCTAGATTGCCTGTACTATCCGCACTGCGTGTGCGGTTGTATTCTTCAGACAAGTCATGGCGCAGACGAGTGGTCAGCTGATCGTCAATGATGTGAGCGGCGGCGGTCTTTTTGCCAGGGTGCATCAGCGTATCGGTCACAGGTACCAACAAATAGCGGTATACTTGAGCATTGGTAAAGGGCAGACGCTGTGCATCGGCTGCCGTTGGCTCTGTATCAGAGACCGTAATATTAACAAAGCTCGCCTCAGTATCCTCAGCGACCGTCACCAAATGCCAACTTGGCTGCTCATCGACCCAAGACTGAACATATTGATGAATGTCCATCGCTGATACTTGAGTAGGCAGCACGACAATGAGCGCAAAAACAGGCAGCGACTGTAGCGCATCAAAATCTCGCAGATTGGTATCATCAGGTAATAATTCTGCAATAGAGTCGACGGCTTGTTGCCATGCTTTGCTGTCTTTTGGTAACGAATAAGATGTATTTTTTGGCATGGCTCAATTGTCCCTTGTATGCTCATATAAGATTGGGAATAATAACAGTTTTACTGAGCAGCGCCTATAGATGACATGCAAAGTATCATGGGTGTTCAAAAATGCTTATCAGCGCCTAAAATCTGCTGAAATGCAACAAAGTTATTATGATAAATTTATAAATCGACTAACGCTATAAGGCTTATTATGGTGATATAGTAGATGACTTAAACTGACCCCTTGGTAACGATGCTGTGGCAAAAATAGCAGCGATAATCATGAGGCAGCGCGCGATAGTATCATCGTTCAAATTTAGCTCAATAAATAAGTGTCATTTTACATAGTAGCATTTTATATGATGACTGATTTCAATGAAATACTATCGATTTTCCGTGAATATCGATCAATATTCGCGCATTACAATTGTTTAAAAATTAGCCAAAAAATGAGCAATAGACTCGTTTTTTAATTTCTTTTCTCCAAAAAAGTTTAACATATCATGACGTATTTAGCGCCGCGGCAAGGGTTGTTTGCCATTATTCTTCTGGTTAGTTTTTGTTTGCAGACGTTGTTATTGGTCATCAGTACCGATCAGCAGCTGAGCAAAAGTCGTGCGTTAAAAGGCGAGCAAATGGTCGCCCAGCTGATTGATGAAGCAAGGTTGTCTTTAGAAAACAAAGACCGTGTCAGTCTCAGTGTGATTGCTAACCGTTATACCAGCGAGCAGGACGTAACAAGAATACTGATTAAAGACAATAAAGACGATATTTTGGTGCCTGTGGGCAACGCGCCGATGCAGCAAGGTGATACGATTCGCCAAATCGCAACTAACGGCGATGCGGTGATTGGTAGCGTTGCACTGACGTTAAAAGACGTTAGTAAAGGTGAAATCATCGCGATGCAGTGGCCGTTTGTGATCGGTACGATGCTGCTGCATTTATTACTGTGGTTAATCTATGGCTATCTTGCTCGTCCGACCAAAGAGCAAATCAGTGCGCTGAGCCGTAATATTCAGGACTTGTATCGCGAGCAGTACAATCAGGGCGATCAGAGCGGCTACAGCCGTGACCTTGAGCGCGGCACAGGCGGCACAGTTAACAACCCAGCTGATGCTCGACTATCTAGTGGTGCTTCTGAAAGCGTTACAGAGAATAAAGTAACGAACGCACGCACATTCAATGTACATAACGAAGTCAATGAGTACCTAAGAACACAGCAAAACCAAAGCAGCAGCGACGAAACTGGCAGTCTAACAGCTACGTCTGAAGGCGATATTGAAGACAAGGTTGTTAGCACCGCAAAGCGTCATAGTCATAGTTCGCAATCTGGTGGTCAGACGTCTAAATTGTCTGCCACACGCGCAGTCGATAGCGTGAGAGTGCAAATCCTCTTTCATGATGAATTCAATATGCTTGAGCGCCTTGCACCGGCGCAGCGCCTGCCTTATCTAGCGCTATGCACGCAGCTGCTCAATCAAGCGGTGACCGAACTACTCAAACAGCCATTACTACTGGGTGTCAGTGCGACCAATGAGGCACACTTTGAGGACAATGGTGCAAGCGTGGTGCTAAAAGCGGACAACAGCCATGCCAAAGTAGCACTGGCTGGGGTCATGCTTGCCAAGCTGTACTTGATGCTCAATAAAATCATTCATGACAAGCATATCGAGCTGTCGCGCTTTGCACTACCAGCAAAAGCAGGCGTGAGTGATGAGGCGCAGTCAGAGCCCATGACCCATCTACTACAGAGCATCGGTAAAAAAGAGCAACTGCTGATATTGCTGCCAGCTGCTGGCCTCAAACAAATCAGCAATCATGTACAGGTCCATAGCATCATGCGCCCAACCACTGTCTACGAGCGCGAGTGTGCGATATTCGATGGCGGGAACGACGCGATGATTCAGCGTTTGGCAGATGTTCGTAATGCCGTGCTCATGATTGAAGACGAAGATGAGTCAGCGACATAGCAGTATTAACATGGCTCATTTATACTACAATTGTCCATTATATAACTGATATCATAGTCTTGGTACTCAGGCTGAAATGTGACATATTAAGAAAAAGGATTGACAACTTTCAATAGAGACTTTATAAGGCATATATATATTGATGTATATTTAATACCCTTGCCTAAAAATGATAGGAGTTTGTCATGAGTGACGCTGATATTGACGACGATTTTGATGATGATTTTGTCGACGATGATGACGCAAAGATGGTTGAAGAAGCTGAGACAAGTGTACGTACGCGTTTAAGTAGTCTTGAGAAGCGTCGACTGATCGATAATTTGCTAGAAGAGAAGCGTTTGGCTAAAGAATTAAAAGATGATCTAGATGATATAGACAATTTTGATGAAGATGGTGATGATTGGGATGACGACGATTTTTAATTCATTGGCATCATTGTCTAAGCTGACTAAAGTCCTCTAATGATTGACCATCATCTAATCAGTCATATAGGTTGCTAGATGTTTATTACTTTTTATAAACGTGTGTAACCCGCTCTATTGAATGATATTTACGTTGTAAAGGCTGCTTGTTTTTCACTATTCAAGCAGCCTTTGTTTTAAAACCCTTTTGCCTTTAACCGATCGATCACTGTGATTGACGTTGGCTATCTCTCAAGGACTGTTAAGCCATGAATAACCAATTAAGTTTTGATGAACTGCTCGATTATTTGGATAACCAAGAGAGCCAGTTCGTGCTCGATAGTGTCGCTGCGCATGGTTTTTTGACAGCGACGGTCATTGGTCGCCCATTACCGAACTGGATGGACGCGCTTTTTGAGGGTCATGTGAGTGAGATTCCAGAAAACGTCATCGATGGTATCAAGCGCTGGCGTGACTCGATCATGGCTGAGCTAAAAAACGAGACTCCGATTGAGCTGCCATTTGGTGAAGATGCTGGTGACGAAGAAGTGGCAGTTGATTTTTCAGATGAGTCAGATATTGTGGCTTGGTCGATTGGTTTTGTTGATGCCATGTATGGCGATGAAGCAAGTGATTGGTTTGAAGACGAAGAGACAGCAGAAGACGTGGCTGTGTTGACCTTACCAATGATTGTATTAAGCGGCATTGATGATGAAGATCCAGAGCTAGAAGCAATGCGTCGCGATGAAGATAAGATGGTTCAAATGGCCAACAGCATCGAAGGCAATTTGACCGAGCTGTTTTTGTTGTTTCATACCAATGACTAGTCATTCTAAAAGACAGTACTGCTGATAGTACTGTCTTTTATTTATACTGCATCATGCAGCTCTGGTCATTCTTTTAGATACATTATAAGTCACCGATAAGGTCTTACTATGGCTGTGCAACTCTCCAATCTTGAACACTTACCCAATTATCAAATTACCGAGCGCTTAGATGTTGTGTATGGCAGTACAGTGCGCTCAAAGCATGTGGGCAAAGACTTATTTGCTGGGCTAAAAAACATCGTTGGTGGCGAGCTGACCGCTTATACCGAGCTGTTGGAAGAGTCACGCCAAGAAGCGATCGATCGTATGGTGGTCAAGGCAGAAGCGCTTGGTGCCGATGCTGTCGTCGGCTTGCGTTTCTCTACCTCTAGTATCGCCCAAGGGGCTTCTGAGCTGTTTGTTTATGGAACAGCGGTCAAAGCGGTACCAGTATCGCAGCAGCTCCAGAACCCACCAAGCGATAATCACTATCCGTCCGGTCAAACACCCAATCCTCAAGTCCAGACTGCGCCAGATGATCTACCGCGTTTTAACCCTTTTGGTTGATCTTAGCGCTTTAAAAGCTGTAGCACTAAAAAACACAATGCTAAAAACCGTAATGATTTTTATAATGAGAAACGTCCCATGAATGACTCACTCACGCAAGTGCTTATCAATTATGGGCCGTTTATCTTTTTATTCGCCGCTGGTTGGTTTTTTGGGTCGCGTTACGAGCGTCAGCATTTGGCACAGCTAACAGTAGCAGAGCAGGCGCTAGGGGATATTACGGTTTCAAGCGAGCGTTTCTACCGTCCTGAGCTGGCTGTCGGTAGTGAGGGCGCGCTAGTTCTTGGCAGCGTCGTTATTGCTCAAGATTACTTTAAGATGATTATTGCTCGCGTGCTTAGTCTCTTTGGCAAAAACCTAACCACCTATGAGACCCTGCTTGATCGCGCGCGCCGTGAGGCAATCGTCCGTATGCGTACACAAGCGAAAGCCAAAGGCTATACTCATATTTATGGTGTACGTCTAGAAGTCACTAACATCAACCAATTGGGCAGTATGGTAGAAGCCATTGCTTATGGCACGGCGGTCATCAGTACTGATCACACACCTATCGTTTCTGCTACACACACATCGCCTGCACGTGTACCTTCTGCACTTCCTAGCATCTCTTAATACCTCGTAGCGCTGCTATTTAGATTCTCCTCTGTGGTTGTCGCAGCACAAAACCCAACGCTGACTGACCAGTAGTCAGAAAAATCAAATACATACACTTTTACAACGATATACTGACTTTCAATGTTTCGACATTTTTTGGGTGTATGTCAGTAGTGATGATTCCAAAAAGTGTTGTGTACAAAGTGTCGTATAAAAACGCTGACAATGTCGGTGGCTTTTACCCAAGATATCAGCAGGATTGGCTGATTGAGCATCATAACGTTGTCATAAACCTGCCCGTGTAAGGGTTATATCTACAAGGATGTAGTTATGGAAGGTGTGGAGTTAATCACGTTTGTCAATTCAAAAGTCATTCCCATTAGTATTTTTTTGATCATGATGGGAATGGGGTTGTCCTTAGTTACCAATGACTTTAAAAGAGTCGTCAAATATCCCAAAGCAGTCGCAATCGGACTGACCAATCAGCTACTATTCTTACCATTGGTCGGTTTTGCCTTGGCAACTTTCATGTCACTCGAGCCTGAGTATGCCGTTGGCGTTATGCTGCTAGTACTGTGTCCTGGTGGCACGACATCTAACTTATTTACTTATTTGGCAAAAGGGGATGTCGCGCTTTCGGTCACGATGACGGCGATCGCCAGTGTTATCACCGTCTTTACCATTCCTATCGTGCTGAGTTTTTCGCTCGTGTACTTCATGGGTGCTGGTAGTGAGTTTCAGTTGCCAGTCGCCAAGACCATGATCAGCTTGATTACTCTGACGATACTGCCAGTTAGTATTGGTATGCTCATCAAACGCTATGCGGCAAGCTTCGCCGATAAGGCACAGGTGATGGTGTCTCGTTTTGGTGTGATATTTTTGAGCTTCTTGGTAATTTTTTTAGGATATGTGCAAAGAGATATTTTGGTCGAGGCCTTAGTTGCCACTGGCCCTGTATCGCTTATATTGAACGTATCGACGATGGCGCTTGGTTATTACACCAGTAAATGGTTCGGTCTAAATCCTGCGCAGAGAAGATCAATCACCATGGAAGTGGGTCTACAAAACAGTACGCTGTCGATGTTTATGGCATTGACGCTGCTCGCTAACTATAAGATGTCGTTGACTCCAGCTATTTATACGCTAATCATGTTCTTAACCGCAGGTATCATGGTCAGAGTATTTACCGCGCAACACAATAAAGCGAATAGAGTAGACAGAGAAAATAGCGTATTGGCTGCAAGAAGAATGTAGTTTAATCAGAATGTAAGCCGCAGTGCATTGCTAAGTACGCAGTGCACGACCCAATAAAATAAGCCCACAATATACTTTTTATGATGAGAGTTATTGTGGGCTGTTATATTTATCATGGTTTCTTAAAGTGTGTGGGTTGATTCAATACGGATAGCATCGCTCAACGCTAAAATCTGCGCCTATCTACTTCTGCTCGTGCCTCAGCGGCCTGCTCTTTGACCCTTTCAATTTCAAACAAGAATGTGCGGTTTTTGAGTACCGCGACAAATACCACGCCGCCGACCGTATTGCCCACCAAGACCACGACTAAAAATATCAAATAGTGCCATAGGCTGACCGTATTGCCATACAGCAATGCTGAAAACACTTCAATATTGCCAACGATACTGTGATGCAGACCCAAAAACCCGATACTACCAGTGATAATGGAAACCAAAACAATACGGCTAAGGGTATCGCGTGCAGATGTGACTAGCCATGCCGCCACGCCCATCATCCAACCTGCCAGTACCGCACTACCAAAGATGACCCACCACTCAAACCCTAAGATATGCTCAGCGTAAGCATCGATAGCATGGTCGGTAAACAGATGCATATGCAGCCCCAAACCAATTATTAAAGCGGCAAACAAACAGCCACCGACGATGTTACCAGCGATAACGATGCCCCATAGACGCAGCAGCTTATGCAGTGGTTCAATCTTGTTTAGCACAGGTAGACTGAGTAGGGAGGTCTGCTCAGTGAATAATAACGACTGACCAATCACCACGATAATAAAGCCGATCGGATAGAGCAGGGAGGACAGTACCATCGCATAGCGACTCGGCAGCACATCATTAAGTAAGGCAAACGCCGATAAAATCACAAAAAAGCTGATACCAATCTCAAGCCCAGCTGTAAAGGCGCTGGTAAACAGCGAGCCAAGCGAGCGCTCAAAGGTTTCTTTGGCATGGATGACTTGCTCCACCAAAATACTGGCATAGCTTTTCGCTTGGCTTAAATTATCGTCACTGGCAACTTTTTAATGGTTTCTTTGTCTTCGTCGCTGATTTCTTCTGGCAGGTCATCATTGTCTAAATCTTCGGTGGCTTTTATATGATCATCTGCGTGGCTATGCGTATGAATATCTATATCGTTGTTTTCAGGAGTGTGACTGTGCTGTAGCGTATGACTGTGCGCCATATTGTCTTTTTTATGAGGATCGCTTACATCATCATCCTGAGATGAATGACTGGTGGTACTCACGCGCGCGCTATCTGGTAGGATATCCTGAGCATCCTGACGACGGCTTTGGTTAGGTCTGTTATTTTGGGACAAGGGTGATTCACTGTTGGTCGGCTGGTATATGGATAGAGCTGATACAACGCTATCGATGCTATTTTAGCGTATGACTGTGGTAGGTTCTGTTGAGTGTTTAACCAATTGCGGTTATTAATTGTTCGATAACGGCATGAAAAATGACCTTCAGGCTTTATAAATTGCCTTACCATCTAACAAAATCTGCCTATCTGCGTTAAAATCACTCTATTCATTATTTTCCTAATTTTTATATTCTCTTTAATTCAATTAACTTTGATCACATTCAATCAATAAAAGATAATGCCATTATGAGTAACCATAACCTAACTGCCTCTATTCAAGCGGCACTCAATCAATTAGAAAACGCCTATAACCCTGCACAAGTCGAGGCAGGTATGTATCAAGGCTGGGAAGAAAGCGGCTATTTTGCCCCAACATTTGATAAAGATGAATCGTTCTCTATCGCGCTGCCACCGCCAAATGTCACGGGCTCGCTGCATATGGGTCATGGGTTTAACAATGCAATCATGGATGCGCTCACACGTTATCACCGTATGAATGGCGACAACACGCTGTGGCAACCAGGTACGGATCATGCCGGTATTGCAACCCAAATGGTTGTTGAGCGTCGCTTGGAAGCGCAAGGCATCCGCCGCCGTGATATGACACGTGAAGATTTCATCGATAAAGTGTGGGAATGGAAAGAAGAGTCGGGCGGCAGTATCACTAGCCAAATTCGTCGTTTGGGTAGCTCGGTTGACTGGTCTCGTGAGCGCTTTACCATGGATGATGGTTTGTCTAACGCGGTAAAAGAAGTATTCGTACGCCTGTTTGACGATGGTCTTATCTATCGTGGTAAGCGTTTGGTCAACTGGGATCCAAAATTCCAAACTGCGCTGTCAGATCTTGAAGTCGAAAACCACGATGAAAAAGGCAGCTTGTGGCATTTCCGCTACCATTTCACCGATAAAGACCTAACCACTCAAGATGGCAAAAACTATCTGGTCGTCGCAACCACCCGTCCTGAGACACTCCTTGGTGATACGGCTGTCGCCGTCAATCCTAGCGATGAGCGTTATGCACATTTGGTCGGCAAAACCATTACTTTGCCAATCACGGGTCGCGTCGTGCCTATCGTCGCTGATGACTATGTCGAGAGCGACTTCGGTACAGGCTGTGTCAAAATTACCCCAGCGCATGACTTTAACGATTATGAATTGGGTCGTCGTCATAGCTTGCCACTCATCAATATTCTCGATGAGCGCGCCAACATTTTGCCAGCGATGGAAGTCTATCCTGATTTGCAGACACGTGAGCCAGAGCTAGAGACTACGCCTAGCGAGTACGCCGGACTTGAGCGTTTTGCCGCGCGTAAGTTCCTTGTTGAGCAAGCAGGCGATCAGGGCTGGCTAGAAGACATTGAGGACTACGCACTTAAAGCCCCGCGCGCTGAGCGTGGCGGTACGATCGTTGAGCCATGGTTGACCGATCAGTGGTATGTCGCGGTCAAAGAGCTTGCCAAGCCTGCGATTGACGCGGTAGAAGACGGCAGCATCGAGTTTGTCCCTGCCCAGTACAAAAACATGTATATGGCATGGATGACCGATCTGCAAGACTGGTGTATCAGCCGTCAGCTGTGGTGGGGTCATCGTATCCCTGCATGGTATGACGATGCGACAGGTGAGGTGTATGTCGCGCGTGATGAGGCGGAAGTACGCACTAAATACAACCTAAGCGATGATGTGGTATTGCGCCAAGATGATGACGTGCTCGATACGTGGTTCAGCTCGGGTCTATGGACGTTCAGTACGCTTGACTGGGCAGACGTCAACGCCGATCCACGCGTGATGGAGACTTTCCACCCAACTAGCGTCTTGGTCACGGGCTTTGATATTATTTTCTTCTGGGTCGCGCGCATGATTATGCTGACCATGCATTTTGTCAAAAACGAAGACGGCACGCCGCAAGTGCCGTTTAAGACCGTCTATGTGCATGGTCTCGTCCGTGATGGCAACGGTCAAAAAATGTCAAAATCAAAAGGTAACGTCTTAGATCCGATCGATCTAATCGACGGTATCGATTTAGAAGCGCTGGTCGAAAAACGCACCAGCAATATGATGAATCCAAAAGACGCGGCTAAGATTGAAAAACAAACACGTAAAGAGTTCCCAGAGGGTATCCCAGCCTACGGTACCGATGCGCTGCGCTTTACCTTTACCTCATTAGCCAGTACCGGTCGCGATATCAACTTTGATCTGAAACGCGTTGAGGGCTATCGTAACTTCTGTAATAAAATCTGGAACGCCAGCCGTTTTGTCCTAATGAACTGTGTCGATGGTGACAGCAATGCCAAGCCTATCGACCAAACGGCGAACCCTGACGTATGGGAACTACCAGAAAAATGGATCATGAGTCGTCTGAACTCTAGTATCAAAGACATTCATCAGCATTTCGCCCAGTATCGTCTCGATATGGTCAGCCAAGATATCTATGAGTTTATCTGGAACGAGTACTGTGATTGGTACGTGGAGCTTGCCAAAGCCAGCCTAAATGATGACTCGGTGACGGATGCGCGTAAAGCGCAAATCCGCTATGTACTACTGCACGTATTAGAGACGGCGCTACGCTTTAGCCATCCAATCATGCCGTATCTGACTGAGCAAATCTGGCAGACCATCGCGCCGCTACTGGGTCGCAAAAACACCGACAGCATCGTGGTCGCTGACTATCCACAAACTGAAGCCAGCCAAATCAGTGAGCAGACCGAAGCGGATATGGCATGGTTACAAGAGCTGATTGCTAGCGTCCGTAACATCCGTGGTGAGATGAAACTGGGTAACGCCGTACGTCTGCCAGTACTCTTACAAAACGTCTCTGCCGATGAAGAAGCGCGTCTATCACGTATCAAAAACCAGTTCAAAGCGCTTGCCAAAGTTGAGAGTTTGGATATCGTCAAAGAAGGCAATGAAGTGCCACTGTCGTCATCGAGCATGGTTGGCCAGCTACGCGTCCTTGTACCCATGAAAGGGCTGATCGATCCAACCGCTGAGCTAAAACGTCTGGGTAAATCTTTTGATAAGCTACAAAAGCAAGCCGACGGTATCGCTCGTAAACTCGGTAATGAAGGCTTTGTCAGTAAAGCACCTGCGGAAGTGGTCGATGCTGAGAAAGCGAAACTGGCTGAGCTAGAAGGGCAGTTGACGGCGATGACGGCGCAGATGGAGCAGTTAAAGGCGTTGTAAATTAGTAATTTCATTGCAAATAAACGCACTAAATATATTTGCATAATACCTTTGGGGTAGATATAATAAATTTACAACTCACCCTTAGTATCTAAAATTAAGTTTTTAGCTTGCATAGGGCAAAAAAACCGTTACAGTGTCATGCTGTAGCGGTTTTTTTATATCGACAAAAAAGTTAGGCGGTTAAACTTGAAAACCAATGTATATATTGATGGCTATAACCTGTTTTATGGCTGTTTAAAGCACAGTGATGATAAATGGTTGGATTTATACCACCTATTTGCAAATCGTATTATTCATGCACAAGATCCAAATGCGGTGATTGAGACTGTGTACTTTTTTACCGCAGATATCAAGTCGAAGATATCAACGCAAGGAGAAGCTGCCCAAAACGCTCAGCAGGCGTACCATAGAGCACTCGAAAAAATGTATCCTAGTAACATGAAAATTATAAAAGGGTACTATGCACTGGAGAAGGGCAACTTACTCAGATACAAACAACCACCTGATAAAAGTGACCGTGTTGAAGTATGGCGTCTAGAAGAGAAGCAAACCGACGTTAACATTACATTGACCGCTTATCGAGATGCAATACAGAACAAAGCACAGCAAGTGGTTTTTGTCACCAATGATACTGATATCGAGCCCGCACTTAGAGCGCTAAGGGAAGATATGGGAGATGCTATTGTCATTGGCATTATTATCCCTATACGTGCTAATAGCCGTCGCCCACAGAATGAGAGGCTAAGCAAATATGCAAACTGGACACGCTCCTATATTACCGATGATGAGCTGGCAGATAGCCACTTACCTGATAAAGTGCCTACCGCAAAAAAACCAATTCTAAAACCTGAGTATTGGTAAATCTCGTATTTTTATGACTTATTTCATAACCAAAACAACTAAAGGCTAGGCAATAAAGGCTTTGTCAGTAAAGCACCTGCGGAAGTGGTCGATGCTAAGAAAGCGAAACTGGCTGAGCTAGAAGGGCAGCTTGCGGCGATGACAGCGCAGATGGAGCAGTTGAAGGCGTTGTAGTTTTTAACTATGTAGCTAACCCCGCTCTATCAATCGTGGTTTAGGAGTGAAGCCAGCATATAGTAAGACTTGAATTCAAAGATATAATTATCAGTTTTTATAGTATTACCGTTATACTTCACTAGTAGGTTATGTTTTTACACAACGAGACACTATATGTCGTTTAATTTAAATTCGAGATTTTGAAAATTTCTCAGATGGACTAAAATATTATGGAATGGATCTTAGACAATTGGCTAGGAATCTTGAGTGTTGTTCTAGGCATACTTGGTTTGGTATTGATTAAGCAATATACGAGTAAAAAGTCTCATCGTGCAGAAATTTCTCGTAATATTAATTCTGGCAAAGGGAGTCAATATAATGCTGGAAGAGATATCAATCTCAATGATACGGATAAAAAATAATTATGTTTGATAGACCTTCAGTCACTAATATAAATTCAGGAGATGGTAATCAGCTTAACGCTGAAAGAGATATAGTTATCAATGAAGTTCCTGAACCAAAAGGTTCTGCTATACAGAATCTTTTAATGAATATTTTAAATATTGAAAAAAGAGAAGATGCTAGTTTGAGTAACGAAGATTATCAGACATATAGCATTGAAAAGAAAATCTCTTATAATGAGATATCTATTTACGATAAATATTATGATGAATTTAAAGATGGATATACGGTTGTAGAGACAAGACTTAGAGACCTAGAAATGAATGGGTTTGCAGATGTTAGACAACTTATAATCAATTATGTATGTAAAAAATATAGGCTATTGAGTTGTCAAAACATTTCTCCTGATGCACTAATCTTTAGCTTAGATACAGAAATTTCTAATGAACTGAGAAGCGTATATACAGGAAAACTTTCTATTGATGAGATCAATCATGTGGACTATGTAATATTTCATGTATTCGCTAAATGTAAAATATTTGATAAACCTCCTATAAATTTCGAGTAAGCAATGCTAATACTTAGTAAAGATAGACCCGATGCATCATTGTATTACCTAGGTTCTACCTTAATCAAGCTAATGGTAGAGTCTAACCTTAGCAATGTGCATTTGAGTTTACTCTATCAGAAATTCAATGAACATAAATCTATACCCTTTAGCAGGTTTATGCTTGTTCTAGACTGGTTATTTATGATTGGAGTTATAACTGGTAACGAGGAAGGAGAGATTACTTATGTATCTGAAAGAATTAGTGATTAGCACTTCCACTAACAGAGTAATAAGAGAAGTATCATTCAAAAAAGGCTTGAATTTAGTAGTAGGCTATAATAATGATACAGGAAGCAGTAACAATCTGAGCTATGCTGAAGAAACCGTACAACTAAACTTGGTAAACTAAGCACAATTATAGGAGTTTACCATGACCAAGAAATTAAGAACCTACAGTAACGAATTTAAAGCTGAAGCTGTCAAGAAGATAGCAGATAATAATGGCAATATCTCAGCTACTGCAAAGCAGTTAGGTATTGCCATGCAAACGCTATCAAACTGGCATAACAAAGCCAATCAAGGCAAGCTTGTTGGCACAGAGCAATATGATCCTGACCTTATGAGTGCTCTTCAAGAAATAAAGCAGCTCAAGCGTCAGCTCAAAGTGGCTGAAGAGGAGCGCGAGATTCTAAAAAAGGCGACCGCGTACTTCGCGAAAAACAGCCCGTAAAGTACGCTTTTATCAAAGACAATCGTCAGATATTTAGCACCACTACTATGTGCCGTGTATTAAGCGTTAAGCCCTCAAGCTACTACGATTGGCTAAGTCGTGACATCAGCGAACAGCAGGTACACCGCAATCAGTGCGAGCTACTAGTTAAAGCCGCTCACAGTGAAATGAAAGAACGTTATGGCGTAGATCGATTGCATGCTCATCTAAGCAAACAAGGCCACAACATTAGCCTGTATATGGTAAGAAGCATCAAAGAGGAACACGGCATCAAATGCCGTCGTCATAAGCGCTTTAAAGTCACTACTGACTCAAACCACAACAAGCTGGTCTATGACAATGTTTTAGATCAGAGGTTTGACGCTAAGCGTCCTAACGAAGCATGGGTCAGCGACATTACCTATATCTGGACTGCTGAGGGCTGGTTATATTTAGCTGGAGTGAAAGATTTATACACCAAAGAGCTTGTCGGCTACGCTATCAATAAGCGCATGACCGCTGATTTAGTATGCCGTGCACTCAATATGGCAATCAAGAACAAACGACCTACTCAAGGACTGATTGTTCATTCAGATAGAGGTAGCCAATATTGTAGCCATGCGTACCATAAGATTATCGAGCAGCATAAGTTTACAGGCTCAATGAGCGGCAAAGGTAATTGCTATGACAACGCACCTATAGAAAGCTTCTGGGGCGTCTTGAAGAATGAACTAGTATATCATCAAGATTATAAAACGAGGTTTGCAGCCATTAGCGATATCATTGGGTATATTGAGCTGTATTATAATCAGACTAGGATTCAAAAGGGCTTGGGCTATCGAGCGCCAAGACAGGTGTGGTTTGACTACTATCGTCAGGCTGCGTAATTAAAATCTCCCAAGTTTGGTTCTACGGATTTGACAGCATGGGTCAATCTAGGAAAGACCACCTTGATGCGATGTATAAATTTTTGTTTAGGTGGTAAGGTTTCCGAATTTTATACGGAAGAAGAGTCGGGAGCAATTGATGTTACTGTAAAAGATTTTTTAACTAAAAATGAAGTTAAGTTTAATTTATCGTTTGTTGAAGATTTCGATAAACCTAGTGAAAGAGATTTTGAACTGTATAGGCAGATTACTTATAATCCTATAAATAATAATCCTATTAAAATAGTAAATTTTGTTCAAAATGAGAAGATGAAAAGCTTTGAAAAATTTTGTTTACAATTAAAAATTAGACTATTTAATAGTGATGTAACTAAACCAACTTTTAGACAGGTTATACCTAAGTTTGTAAGGCGTAGCGATAAGCAAATTTCAAATATGACCCATGCTGTCAAATCCGTAGAACCAAACTTGGGAGATTTTAATTACGCAGCCTGACGATAGTAGTCAAACCACACCTGTCTTGGCGCTCGATAGCCCAAGCCCTTTTGAATCCTAGTCTGATTATAATACAGCTCAATATACCCAATGATATCGCTAATGGCTGCAAACCTCGTTTTATAATCTTGATGATATACTAGTTCATTCTTCAAGACGCCCCAGAAGCTTTCTATAGGTGCGTTGTCATAGCAATTACCTTTGCCGCTCATTGAGCCTGTAAACTTATGCTGCTCGATAATCTTATGGTACGCATGGCTACAATATTGGCTACCTCTATCTGAATGAACAATCAGTCCTTGAGTAGGTCGTTTGTTCTTGATTGCCATATTGAGTGCACGGCATACTAAATCAGCGGTCATGCGCTTATTGATAGCGTAGCCGACAAGCTCTTTGGTGTATAAATCTTTCACTCCAGCTAAATATAACCAGCCCTCAGCAGTCCAGATATAGGTAATGTCGCTGACCCATGCTTCGTTAGGACGCTTAGCGTCAAACCTCTGATCTAAAACATTGTCATAGACCAGCTTGTTGTGGTTTGAGTCAGTAGTGACTTTAAAGCGCTTATGACGACGGCATTTGATGCCGTGTTCCTCTTTGATGCTTCTTACCATATACAGGCTAATGTTGTGGCCTTGTTTGCTTAGATGAGCATGCAATCGATCTACGCCATAACGTTCTTTCATTTCACTGTGAGCGGCTTTAACTAGTAGCTCGCACTGATTGCGGTGTACCTGCTGTTCGCTGATGTCACGACTTAGCCAATCGTAGTAGCTTGAGGGCTTAACGCTTAATACACGGCACATAGTAGTGGTGCTAAATATCTGACGATTGTCTTTGATAAAAGCGTACTTTACGGGCTGTTTTTCGCGAAGTACGCGGTCGCCTTTTTTAGAATCTCGCGCTCCTCTTCAGCCACTTTGAGCTGACGCTTGAGCTGCTTTATTTCTTGAAGAGCACTCATAAGGTCAGGATCATATTGCTCTGTGCCAACAAGCTTGCCTTGATTGGCTTTGTTATGCCAGTTTGATAGCGTTTGCATGGCAATACCTAACTGCTTTGCAGTAGCTGAGATATTGCCATTATTATCTGCTATCTTCTTGACAGCTTCAGCTTTAAATTCGTTACTGTAGGTTCTTAATTTCTTGGTCATGGTAAACTCCTATAATTGTGCTTAGTTTACCAAGTTTAGTTGTACGGTTTCTTCAGCATAGCTCAATATTTTAAAATTTCTTCATCAAGCCACGAGTCAACAAGATTACGAGTTAGTGCATTTTTTTCTATTTGGATTTAACTTACCTGATCTACTTAGCACTAAAGCTGTTATGAACTCTGAATACCAACAAGCAACTAAAAATCTTAAAGCTTTAAACTCTATAATTCCTGAAGGTCTTGAGCAAAGAATAGATTTGCTTAGAGTTAGTGTTAGAGAAAAAGAAGGGTTAAGAGATAGTTTTAAAATTGATGACAAGTTTGAGAAAGATGAAAATGAACTCTTTCTTATACAAGACAGGCTAAATCAAATTAAAGACTCAATCAATAGCGTCGTACTTAAGAAAAATACTTTAATTGAAAGAATCAAAGCAGTTGAAGATAGCTTGTTTAAAGATGATGTTCGAACTATTGAATATATGTATAAAGAAGCAGGGGTTTTAGATATTGATATACAGAAAAAATTCAAACAGACTATAGAGTTTCATAACTCTATGTTATCGAAAGAGATTAGTTATCTAAGAGATAGGGTGGTACGTAAAGATAATGAAAATAAGGCTTTGAATGATGAATATACTTGTATTGCAAGTCAATATAATAATGTTCTTAAAAAGTTGGGAAGTATGGGTTCTTTAAGGGAATATACGGAACTAAATAATGAAATCGAAAGATATAAAATGGATATTTCTAGTATTGAAACACAAATAAATCAATTAAAAAAAGCAACAAAAGATAAAATTAACGCTGAGAAGAATTTAGAAGATCTTTCTTTTAAATTAGAGGAAAGTATAAATACGTTCAAGAGTCTTAATCTCCAAAAATTTAACAGTTATTTCTCTAGGTTTTCAAATGAGTTATATAAAGAAAAATGGTTTGTAACCTTCTCTCCGAATGAAGAAAGAACCTTGTTTAAGTTTAATATTGATTCTTTGACACAGAATACTGGTAGTGGTAAGAAGCAAATGTTAGTAGCCTCTTTTGATATAGCTTATATGGCATATATTCAAGATAAAGATATAAAATTACCTTATCCAAGATTTGCTACTCAAGATAAAGTTGAGATTATTGATATATCTTATTTGGAAAAACTATATGAGATGGTTTTTACGGTCAATGGACAATTAATACTGCCTATTATCGAAGATAAGTTTGATAGTTTTACAAATCCTGAAATTAAAGATGCCATTATTGTATAGTCAGTTCAAAATAAAATTGTTATGGTTAGGACAAACATCATAAAACAACTTGGATAAGTCGTTTTCCAACCAGCCTTGGCGTAGAAACTTTACTTGTGCCCATTTCTTTTCAATAGGGTTCAAATCAGGGCTGTACGGTGGCAGCCATAGAATACGATGACCATGCCTATTCAGTAGCTTTTGAATGCGCTTCTTCTTATGAAATCGAGCGTTATCCATCACAATCACGCATTTGGTTTTAAGACTTGGGATTAGGGTTTGTTTGCACCAGTTGTAGAATATGCTGCTGTTAATGTTGTGCTTAAAGTAATCTAGTGCAAACAGCATCTTTTCATAGAGAGCACCGATAACGTTGGTTCGCTTTTTACCTTGCCAATTGTAGCTATCAATACAAGGTGTACCAATTAATGTGTACCCATGAGAGCGAATAGTCTCGTACTCAAAGCCGCTTTCATCCATGTAAACAATGGGATAGCCTTGTTGTTTAAAGATATCAAGCTTACTGTGATATATCGCTCTTTTAATCGGACAGGCTTTTGGATGTTCTAAGGTCTTTTTTTTGACTGATACCAAGCCGTTTTAGGGCATGATGAATGCCTGTTTTACTACAGTTCAAACGACGTGCTCGCTCATACTGGTAATCGTCGGGATGTTCTTTGACATCATTAAGTAGCACGTCATCTGGTATTTTATAGGGTTTGGTTTGCCTGGTTGTTTTGCTATGAATACGCCGCTTCCAGTTCTGTATGGTGGTTGGGCTCAGATTATAAAACTCAGCCGCCTCGGCAAAGGTCATACCCTCGTCTAAGCTTTTTAGTACTTGCATACGAAAATCTAGTGAGTAAGTCATGGTCTTTATAATAACAATTGAATTTGATAATTAGTTTATAACACTTTTAGGTGGAATTGACTATAGAGCTTCATCAAAATGATAAGTTTTTTAGAATTGAAGAGTTTTCTAGTAATTCCACCAAAGTATGATTAAGATGTTAGTTACAGATTGAAAGTTTAAAGAGTCGGATAGATAATTAATTTTCAATAACTAAAAATTAATTTTTAGCTTGCCTAGAGCGGAAAAACCGTTACCGCATCATGCTGTAACGGTTTTTTAATACCAGTAATTAGTCTATTATCTTTAAAGGAATAACACTCAACGTTAAGGAACACCATGAACCATCTTACCGTCGGACAACGCGCTCCTTTAAGCAACCTTGCTATTGACGAGACCGCACCAATCACGCTCAAATTCACTCGCCAAAGCCCAATCGAGATGGACATCAGCTGCTTTGCCTTAGACGCAGCGGGCAAACTGATCAATGATGATTACATGGTGTTTTATAATCACCCAACCTCACCTTGCGGACAAATCAAGCTCACCCATTACGAGTCGCAGCCAACGGCGAATAAAGGTATCCAAGCCGAATTTGAAGTGAATTTATCCAAACTGTCTGCGAATATAGACAGCTTGTTTTTTGTGTTATCAGCCGACACGCCGCTCAATCAAATTCAATCGTTAGAGATTGGCCTTTGGCAACAATCGCAAAAGGTACAGGCAGCGTATCAAGCAGCAGATTTTGCCCAGCAGCAAGCTAGTATGCTGATGCAGCTGTATCGTAAGGGTGGCGTGTGGCGAGTCTCCAACGTCGTGCAAGGCTTTAATGGTGGACTTGCTGCCATCGTGCAGCATTTTGGCGGTGACGTAGCGGAAGATCATAGTGATACTGTGCCTGCACAAACCATTGCCCCAGCCAAGATCAATACCTCAAAAGTCCCTTTAGAAAAGGTCATACTAGACAAAGCCCCAAAACTGGTGAATCTTGCCAAAAAAGTCACCATCTCGCTTGAGAAACGCCAATTGCAGCAATTAACCGCAAAAGTAGCGTTGGTGCTAGATGCCTCAGGCTCAATGAACAGACAATATAAACAAGGCCGCGTGCAAGAGGTAGTCAATCGCATATTGCCATTGGCAGTGAGCTTCGATGATGACCAAGCACTAGACTGCTGGGCGTTTGCCCGAGATCCGCAGTATTTGGGCGAGATTGGACTGAGCAACTATGATGATTTTATTGACAACGCTCATGGCGGCTGGCGCAAATGGGCACTTGGTCCACGCGTTAATAACGAAGCAGAGGTCATGAAAGCCGTGACGGAGTTTTATCAAAAAGACGGCTTAGATGTGCCTATCTACGTGCTATTTATCAGTGATGGCGGGGTGAATGACAATCGCGGTATTACAAGAGTTATGACGGAAGCGGCGAAACTGCCGATATTTTGGCAGTTTGTGGGCTTGGGTGGTCGTGGTTATGGCATTCTAAAAAAACTAGACGACATGGCAGGGCGCGTGGTTGATAATTGCGACTTTTTTGAACTCGATGATTTGGATGACATTAGCGAAGAAGCCTTGTATGAAAATATGCTAGAAGAGTTCCCAAGCTGGCTTAAAGAAGCCAAGCAACTTGGTATCGTGCAGTAGTAATCTAATTATTCTATCATCACCAAATAAAAAACCGCCACAGTAAAACGATGGCGGTTTTTTATTACTCAAACTATTTTAACGCCTACAGCACCCACAGCGATTGATACTGCTCATCGGTTAAGGTCACAATATCGATCTCGGTCAGCATCTCGCGTAGCTCTTGCCATTTACTTAAATCAGGTGTGATCGGTGTAATCAATCTGCCTAACGTATTATCAATGATGGCATCCATCAGCGCGTCCGCCTCAGTTTTACTATAGTTGTAATACATATGGTGGGCAGTCTCTGGATCATTTTTACACAGCTCCGTCATCTGATTGGTCACTTGGATAAAGGTATCTATCGCGTCTTTTTTCGCGTTATAGATCTCATCAGTTGTGAGGATTTCTAACGCCGAAAAATTCGGATAAGGTGACAGGTGCTGATCGATAAACGTAAAGTCTAGGCCTTCATGAGTTGCTTCAACGCCTTCAAAGTTATAAAAGCACAGCCAAGCGCCATCAAGGCTTGGGTCTTCTTGCAGGTTTTTTATATGGTAAAAGTCCTTTTGCACAAAGGTCACATTATCACGGCTGATACTAAAGCCGTTTTTCTTGGCATAGCGGGCTAATATCTCAAAGCCAATGCGATTGGTTTTTCCTTCAGCCGCTGGGGTACAAATGTGAATCGGCTGATTGTTCTTGAGCTTATCCATACTGGACTGCTGCATCAATATGCCGCCATCGGTCTCAAAAAAGGAGCCAAGCGCACGCAGATTCGGCGCGTAATGCTCAAACAGATGAATCGGCTCATTTATATGCAGATCGATACTTTGGTTTTGCAATTCAGCAAAGCCATCATAGTGGTCATCAGGCTCAATGATAGTGATATCTAGCCCTGCCTGCTCATATGCGCCTGTGGTCACACCCGCGATAAAGGGCAGGTGATCAGGGTTTAAAAACCATTCGAGGGTAAGGGTCAATTTGGTGGTCGGCTGCATGGTTGTTTCCTTTTTAATGATAGAAAACAATCAGACTGATGCTGTTTAAATAAAACAAAAAAGGCAAAACAAGAAAGGCAAACTCTCAAAGTCAGCTACGCCATCACCATGAACGTATGGCCAAAAGATTCATTAAAAAGTGTCACGCTTGTTTCCTACGTCAGTGCTAACTGCTTCAGGTTCACGGGTGTGTCTCAGCGATGGTTTTAACAATCGTTACAAGGTTAAAAGCAAAGCACCCCGACAAGATTGAGTGGTGCTGCATTAGTTTTGATCAGTACTGCTAATGACTATTATTGATGGCTACTGCATTATCATATAGTGAAACCATTATAAAAATGGTATAGCAAGATTAAACGCTATTTTTCGCAGCCTCTGGAGACGCAGTCACAGCAAGCAAGAAAAGTAGCATTTAATCGAGCGCGTTTCCTATGCTGCATCAATTTTATTGAGGTTCTACTATAGACGACTTGTAAGCGGTGATGCAAGCGTATCAGGAATGACAATGAAAGGTGATGACTGACGCTCGTTAACCGCCCTTTATAACAGTTCTCATTTGTGACGGCTTTTTATAAGCGCTTTCAATCTTATAAGCGCTTGCAATCGACGTGTTAGTAGAAGAGCGCAGTATTTGTCATTGGTACTTACCCAATCACTAACCAAACATACCGATTGATAGCAAAACCCTCATAAAAATAGTCTTGTAGCCTGTCTCCTGATACGGCATCCTTAGTGAGTTCTATCAGCCGCCGTCTTTGTCATAAATTTGCCGGCCAAAACCTGACTATCTGACACTATCCAACGACATTCTTTATGAGCCAAAAAAAGCACTTCTACTACCGCCCAAAGACCAATCAGCACCACAGCCCAACGGTGCGTTGGACATTTGTCATATTAGGCTGGTTGTTTTTTGTGCTGGGTCTCATCGGCATCTTGCTACCCGTGATGCCGACTGCGCCTTTTATACTACTTGCAGCAGGCTGCTGGGCGCGTAGCTCTAAGCGCTTTCATTTTTGGCTAATCAATCACAAATACTTCGGCAAATACGTCCGCGATTGGGAAGAAAATCATGCCGTGCCGCTTTATGCCAAGGTTTTGGCAACGGTCATGATGGCCGCGTCAACTATTATGTTGTTTTATCGTCTGCCCGCTGATATGACATGGGCGGCATGGCTGGTAGCACTGGTCTGTAGCGGGGTTGCCGTCTATTTGTTTCGTCTGCCAAATGCCAAATAAAGTCGCCAATATATAGGGCAATAGTTAAGTCCAGTTACATAAAACCTGAGATAAGGCTTGCGATACTAGGATGTTCCCCCTATAATACTTTCAAGCTTAAGAGCAGTTCTGCACCAAATCATTACCTCGTAGTATTAGTTATAATCCTTCGTTTTAATATTTATCGTTCAGTAGCTATTTGCAAGCGTTATCGGTCTGTTAGACCACAAATAAATTAAATATCAGGGTTATGACTATGTCAGACGTTCAAAAAGGTACAGTTAAGTGGTTCAACGAAGCTAAAGGTTTTGGTTTCATCGCTCCAGAAAACGGCGCAGACGTTTTCGCTCATTACAGCGAAATCTCAGGCTCAGGTTTCAAAACTTTGGCTGAAGGCCAAGAAGTTGAGTTCACTGTAACTCAAGGCCAAAAAGGCCCACAAGCACATAACATCGTTGCTATCTAATTTGTCTTTTATAGATAAATAGAGCAGGATAAAAAAACGAGCCTTTGGGTTCGTTTTTTTTCGTCTGCAATCATAGGTTGTAGGTTATAAGATTATAAATAGTTGTCGTCTATGATGGCTATCATCGCTTATACAGACGAGCAATAAAAAAGGCCAACGACTTCACTATCGTTGGCCTTTCTAGTTTTAGGCAAATGAGCTGATAGCGATATTGATAACCCCGCCGCCGAGCAGCAACCAAGCAAACATCACTGCTCCTAAAATCAGCGGCTTGACGCCAGCTTGTTTGATAGCGCTCATATGTGTGGTTAAGCCTAACGCAAACATCGCCATCGTCAGCATCACATCATCTAACATCACCATACTTTGCTCGATACTTTTAGACATTGGTATCCAAGTATGCAGCAGCACGATTAAGATAAAAATAAACGCAAACCATGGCACTTTGACTTGCTTGACGCGGGTCATAAATGACGCTGCCTCGTTTTTACTGTCCTCATCGTCTATAACGGCATTATCTACGGGGCGATCTTTGGTTAGCGCAAATGAGAGCATAAGTAAGAAAGGCGCGAGCATCATAACGCGTATCATTTTGGTCACGACAGCGGTATCGCCAATCTCAGTATTGATTGCATTGCCTGCGACCACGACTTGCGCCACCTCATGTACGGTTGAGCCCGTGTACACGCCATACTGCTCGGCACTGAGCCAAGGCCGTAACCAACCAAGCTGATATAAAAAAGGGTAGAGCAGCATCGCAATAGTACCAAATACCACGACCGTTGCCACAGCGATGGTGACTTTGTGGGCTTGCGCGTTGACCACTGGCTCTGCGGCGATGACGGCAGCAGCACCGCAAATACTTGCGCCTGAGCCAATCAAAATCACCGTTTCTTTATCGACTTTTAACCATCTAGTACCTAGCCAATAGGTCAGTAGAAAGGTCGACGTCAATACGAGTGCATCGGTCATAATCGCTGGCATACCAACGCTCGCAACTTGCGTCATAGTCAGCTTAAATCCATAAAACATAATCGCGAGGCGTAAAATCTGACCCTTAGCAAAGCAAACACCGCCGTTTAGACGCTCAGTGAACTTGGGATAAATGGTATTACCCAATATCATACCCAGCAAGATGGCGAGCGTTAAAGAGGATAAGCCAACGATACGCCCGTTTGACCACATATTCAAACTCGTGTTTAACCATAAGCAAAACAAACCACCGATCAGTACCACAGCCAAACCAGCCAAGTGGCGTTGGCTTGGAATGTATTTACTCACTGAGCGACTGACTGATTTGGCTAGTGTATGCATAAGAGGCATATCCTATTACTGATATTAAAATAAGCATAAGCTTATGAGTAGACAGTATAAGCTGACTATATTTATAATAAAAACAGATTAATAAGATATAAACTATCGATATTTTAGGTTAGTGTTTACGGTAGAAATAGATATACCGCGCATGAGTAGCAAAAAAAGACATGTATAGCGAATAAGACAGGCTAAAAAATGACATAAGGCATCATCAATAACATGAAAAAATCTGTACAGACATTGCCAAAGATTACACTTAAGCAGCTCGCTGTTTTTGTCAGTATTTACCAGACAGGTAGCACCAGCCGTGCCAGTGAAGAGATGCATTTATCACAGTCGGCAGTCAGCAGTGCGCTGACAGAGCTTGAGTCTAGATTACAGATGCCATTGTTTGAGCGCGTCGGTCGCAGGCTTAATCAGCATCCCAATGCCCATCCTATTTATATACAGGCACAGGCTATCTTGGGGCAATCGCTCACGCTTGAACATTATCACCAATATCAGGCGGGGCAGATACATATCGGGGCGAGTACCACGATTGGCAATTACGTGCTGCCATCATTGCTTGGTAAGTTATATGAGGCGCTACCAGATGCCAATGTCGATATGTATATTGCCAATACTCAGGAGGTGGTGAGTGAGGTTGAGCAGCTCAATATCGATATTGCTTTAGTAGAAGGGATGCCGCGTCCGATAGACATGAAAGCCATTGAGCAGCGCGAATGGCGAACGGATACGCTGATGATATTTGCCAAACGTGATAGTAAATGGTTAAAGAACGTCGCTACCTATAGCCAAGATGAGGGCTGCTATCAGCTGACTATTAATCAGCTAGCACAGTTGCCGCTACTCGTACGTGAGGCAGGGTCGGGCACACGGCAGATTATCGATGAGCAGTTGCTAAAGTATCTACCCAATGCAGAAGTGGTAAAGGCCATACACCAATCAGAAGCCATCAAACATATGGTGAGTGCAGACATTGGTCTTGGCTGCCTATCGCAGCATGTGATTGAGACAGGATTGGCAACAGGTGAGCTGGTGCAAGTAAGCGTTGCAGGAATCGATCTGTCGCGGACATGGTGGCTGGTATGGCACAAAGCCCGTCATCAAAGCCCCATTTGGCAGACGTTTATAGATATTATCCAACAAGATTAACTGAGATAATGTCAAAATGTGAGGAATAAAAAAGCGCCGTATCAATCATGATAGGGCGCTTTTTGTTAACTGATAATTCCATATAGCCAAAGCAAATTGCTACGTCGAAACTGGTTTATCAAGCCTTACTACAAAGCTGTCGCAAGGCACGTTAGGCAAGATATTATCTGCTGTCGCGCCACTGATCCATGCGGCAATGCCCGTGCGCTTATGGCGACCAATTACCAACAGATCGACGTCGTGTTTATGACAGTAGCTGACAATACCTTCACTGCTAGAGATAGCGGTAGTGACTTCTGACGTTGCCGCATTGAGCTGGTTGCGTTCAAGGAATTGTGCCAGTTTTGCCCGTGCTTCTTGGCAGCGTTCGTCATCAATTTCATCATAAAGACTTGACGCAGGTACCAGCTCATAGCCGAAGCCCACCATGGTATCTTTGACAATATGCAGCACAGACAACTTAGAACCGGGACGGTTTTCAACGATGCGCTTGGCCTTTTGCGCGACGATATCCGCATCAGAGAGTAAGTCGGTGACCAGTAAAATATGTTCGTAACTCATAACGTCTTCCTCATGTCAGATAGTATTTACTATAGCACTACTATAGAGCGCTGTTAAGTAATGCTTGTCTATCTCTGAGACATAGACTTTGATATAGAACAACACCCGAGTGCAATGCTAACAAATAACAGGTTAACTCGAATGATGAGCCAGACCCCTTATTCTGATACTGGCTCATCAAGCTTGACGACTAGGCTGTCGCAAGGGACGTTTGGCAAGATACTATCGGCTGTTGCACCGACTAACAAAGCGGCGATACCGTGACGTTCATGGCGTCCAATGATGAGTAAGTCGACCTTTTTTTCATGACAGTAGTCAACAATACCTTTACTGTTAGAAATGGCAGCTGTCACCTCAGAGTTGACTGCTTCTAGCTCGTTGCACTCCAGAAACTGCGCCAGCTTAGCACGCGCTTTTTGCCATTTTTCATTATGGACATCGCCTGATAGGCTAGAGGAAGGTACTAATTCATACCCAAAGCGCACCATATCGTCTTCCACAATATGCAGGACAGACAGTCTGGCCTTAGGAGAGCCTGCGAGTATACGTTTGGTTTTTAGAGCAACCTTGTCTGCATCGGATAATAAGTCAGTAACCAGTAAAACGTGTTGGTAGCTCATGAGGTGCTCCTAGCTCCTATTGGTAGCGAACTTCATGGTATAGTCGAACCACTATTAAAGTGTTACAGCGTTAGACTCGTTTAGCCTACTACTGTAGTACTTGCACTCGTCTGCCTTGTACCACTTTTAATATTGATTGACTATAGCAGTGCAAACGGTCTCTGTTAAGCGATATGATCATCATTTGAATGTGGCTTTTGTTGGAATTGTGTTGGGTTGTTTGAAAGAGTGGCGAGCATTTCACGATATATTATTGCCCATGTGCTGACTTGACTTATCAACGACCAAACCCCACTAATAGCGCTAAGCCAATTCTTTTTTAGCCAATATAGTCACTATAAATACCTGCATAATTGAGTTCAGAAGCCAGTATTGGGTTTTAGCATTCAGTTTTTTCAGAAATTGTAAGTCAAAATGTTTTAATAGCCATTTTTACGACTGATAGTTCAATAATTTTTACCACTCTATTTACCCTGATAGTCAGGGCACACGATACGCATTGTAAGCGATAAGGATAACTATGACTGATACTCCATTTACTGCTGATCTCACGTTGCATCCAGCATTTGAGCTGATTGAGCATCGCCATATTGAGGCGCTATCGATGGATGTGCTGATCAGTCAGCATGTGAAGACAGGCGCGATGCATTATCATTTAGCGCACCCAAGCGATGAAAATGCGTTTTTAGTAGGTTTTCGTACTCAGCCGATGGACTCAAAAGGCGAGGCGCATATTTTGGAGCACGTCGCATTGTGTGGCTCTAAGAAATTCCCAGTACGTGACCCGTTCTTTTCAATGATCAAGCGCTCATTAAACACGTTTATGAATGCGATGACCGCAGCCGATTGGACGGCGTATCCGTATGCCACGCAAAACAAAAACGACTATTTTAATTTGCTTGCTGTGTACCTTGATGCGTCGTTTTTTCCCAATATTCATCCGCTTGATTTTGCGCAAGAAGGCATCCGCGTAGAGCTGGACGAAAACGATAAGCCACAGTTTAAAGGTATCGTCTTTAACGAGATGAAGGGCGCGATGAGTGGTGAGATTGATCAGCTTTATCATACAGTTGCGCATCATCTATTCCCAACGACGACTTATCACTACAATTCAGGTGGCGATCCTGCTCAGATTCCTGACTTAACGCATACTGAGCTGACAGCTTTTCATGAGAGTCACTATCACCCATCGAATAGTGTCATCATGAGTTTTGGTAATATTCCTGTTGCTGAGACGCAAGCGAAAATACACGAAGATGCTTTGATTCAATTCGAAGCAGGTAAAAAACACGTATCGCGTCCAGAGCAGCGTTTGTCTGCACCTATTAGTGCAATTGACACGTACACTGCTGATGAAGCCGGTCCAGATCAGACCCATCACGTGGTCGCTTGGTTGTTGCCGTCGATCACTGATCCTAAGCAGCGTTTGGCGCTGCGTTTGCTCGAAGGCGTACTGATTGAGCATTCAGGCTCGCCACTACGTGCTTATTTGGACAGCCATCCACTGGGCAAAGCGCCAAGTCCGCTATTAGGGCTGGATGACAGCCATTATGAAATGGTCTTTTATACGGGACTGCGCGGCTCTAACCCAGAGCATGCCGAAGCGGTCGAGCAAGGCATTATTGACTTGCTGACTGAGGTGGCAAACTCGCCAGTTGATGACGAAACGATCGAAACCATTCTGCATCAGATTGAAATTGATCAGCGCCATATTGGCGGTGATAGCATTCCTTATGGTCTAAACCTGATGTTAGAGGGCTTTAGTACTGCCATTCATGATGGTAACCCTATCGATGTGTGGGAAGTGGATGAGCATCTACAGTGGTTGCGCGAGCAAGTGGTCGATCCGCAGTGGCTACCGAACTTAATCAAAACGCATCTGCTGGACAATCAGCACCGTGTGCGCGTGACCATGACGCCAGATAGCGAAAAATCAGCGCGCCTTGCTGCAGCAGAGCAAGTGCGTTTAGATACCATCGCGATGGACTTGAGCGCTGATGACAAAGACATCTTGCACAAGCAAGCATTAGATCTGGCCGCACGCCAAGCCGCGCCTGATGATTTGAGTTTATTGCCAAAGGTAGGTCTAGAAGACGTACCAACAGATATTAGCTTTAAAGAAGGCGTGCAAAAACAAGTACGTTTAAGCGGACAAGACAGTACCCTATTTGAGTACGAAGCAGGTACTAACGGTATCTATTACTATCAAGTCATTGTGCCGTTGACTGAGGCAATTGGTAACAGCAGCGTCGCTGAGCTGCCAGTCAATGATGTGATTAATCATCCATTGTTGCCTATCTATCTGAGCTTGCTGTCTGAGCTGGGCACAGACTCGCTCAGCGCCCATGAGATGCAGGCCAAGCAAGCCGCGCATTCTTCGGGTGTGACCGCTCGTATCAGCCAGCGTACCCACGTGGATGATAGTCAATCGATTAGCAGCTATTTTGTCGTGGCAACGCGCGCGCTCAACCGCAAACCTGAAGCGATTGATTTGCTCAAAGAGGTGATGGAGCATAGCATCTTTACTGAGCATGGCCGTATCAAAGAAATCTTGCAGCAGCGTCAAGCCAGCTGGCAATCTAATTTGGCAGGTTCTGGTCACTCATATGCAATGCAAACCGCCAGTCGCGGTATGAGTCGTCAAGCGCAGCTAGAATATGTGCGTAGTGGTTTACCAGCACTAAACGCACTAAAAGCGTTCTTGGGTCATGCCAGTACTGATGATGCACAGTGGGATCAATTAGCGACCAGTTTGATGGACTTGCATCAACGTTTGATCAGCTTACCTAAGCATGCCATCATCATTTGTGAAGCCGAGCAAACGGAACGCTTGAGTGGCCTCATCGTCAATAGTTGGAAAGATAGCCAAGCACTACAAGCTGCTGAGAATGTAATCAACACTGAAGCTAACATTCCAAGTGAGTTTGCAAATCTGCATATAGATACTGCGTTAAATGGTGAGACTAATGCAGTCAAGGTATTAGAGAGTGGCGACGATGTTAAAAACGATGTGCTCGATGTTGCAGATCTAGCATGGCTGGTGCCAACCAACGTTTACCATAATGCCAGCGCTTATACGGTACCAGCGGCTGACCATCCTGATACTGCCGCACTCATGGTATTAGCGCCTTACCTACGTAATGGCTATTTGCACAGTGCCATTCGTGAGCGCGGCGGTGCTTATGGCGGCGGTGCGGGCTATGATGCCAATGCTTGCGCCTTTAAATTTTTTAGTTACCGCGATCCGCAGTGCGCTGAAACCTTTGAGCATTTTGAGGCCAGTATTGAGTGGATCTTAAACGAGCCACAAAACGATGAGCAATTAGAAGAGGCCATTTTGGGTATTATATCCGGTATGGATAAACCGGGCTCGCCTGCAGGGGAGGCGATCAAAGCGTGCTTTGCCAACTTGCATCATCGCGGTGCTGACTGGCAACGTAAAATGCGCGCCGCTATCCTAGCCGTGACTATCGATGACTTGCAGCGTGTTGCCAAGCAATATCTGCAAGGTCAAAACCATGTACGTGCCGTGTTAGCACCTTATGATAAAGAAGAGACGGTGAAAGGTCTTGGTTTTGAAGTATGTAGAATTAAGAGCTAAGACAATTAGGTTTGTTCTTTATTAAAAGTTAAATATAAAAAGCCAAGCATGATGCTTGGCTTTTTTGTATGTAGTATTTGCTTAGTACCGTTTGATACTCAAATCTTTGCCGATTTTGTCTTGATGGATCGGGAATTCTGACAACTCGTTATACTGCTTACGATCAGAAAAATAGTTTTTTAAGGTAAGGCGAATGGCCTCAAAGGCGAGCGTATCCCATGGAATATCTTCTTCACTAAATAGCGCACAATCAAGGCTTTCTGAGCCAATACCGTACGCACCATCTTTTAGATCGGCGAGATAAATAGAGTAGATCTGCCCAATATCTGGTAGGTCATAAATGCAGTATAGATGCGGATTCAGTACGATGGCATCAGCTTCTTCGTAGCTCTCGCGTGCGGCGCCTTCAGCCATGGTTTCGCCGTTTTCCATAAAACCTGCAGGTATCGTCCATAGCCCATATTGCGGCTCGATCGCTCGGCGGCACAGTAGGACTCTGTCTTCGTGTACGACTAGCGAACCACAGATAACCTTTGGGTTTTCGTAGTGGATATAGTGACAATTGGGGCACACCAAGCGCGGCATATTATCTGTAGGTGGGATTTTTCGTTCTGCTTTATGACCGCATTGGAGACAATAGCTCATACCAACTACCTTTATTAGTAAATATTGTATGTCCACTTATGTTAAAAGTTTTTTTGCCGTTCTGATGTTTGCTTTTGTATACAGCAGCGATAGTGACAAATACTTTTGAGGATATCCTTTTACTTTTAACGAAAAAGTTATTTTATTTAATTTTTATGATTACAAAGAAAACGCTCTGATAGCGCATTTTAATTGCCATCAAAGCGTTCTTATATTATCGAGTATATCCTACATAGGAATTAGGTCATAAAAATTAGATCATAGCAATTAGGTTTTTATTTTGAGCATTTGTGTGCGTAGTCCACCAGCTACCGACGCAGAGATAGGAATCAATGGCGTCAACGTGGCTTGAAAGTCATGATAAAGATCTTCGCGCGTCGGATATATGACCGTACTTAAGTTGCCATCTGCATCTACCTCATGACGCCAGCCGCCGTGCTCAAGATCAATCAAAGTACTGGCAATATAATCCCAAGCTAAGCGGTAGTAATATTCAAAGCGCGGATCACCCGTACGGCGCGATAGCATTAGTGCGGTATTAGCCATCTCCGCCTGTACCCAGTAAGGACGGTTTGGTATTGAAATCTCATCATCCCAGCCAATGGTATAAACCATGCCGGGCTGACCGTCAGGTGCCCAGCCACGATTGATAGCGCTATCAAATAATGCGATGGCATCAGGTAGCAGCCAATCAGGCACCTCATAATCACGTGCCGTACAAGCAGACTCAACCTTGAGCAGCAGTCCTGCCCATTCTGCAAAGTGACCAGGTGTGAGTCCCCAAGGACGCAGGTCATCAGAAGGCTCATTCGCATCGTAGTCGGGCAACAGATTCCACTCACTATCAAAATGTTCAGGTAGGCGACCATCGTAAGTACTAGGCATATCATGACCGAAGCGCTTGGCTAAGTGTAGTGCGCGGTCTAGCCAGCGCGTTTCACCCGTAGCATCTGCCAGTGCTAAGCAGGCTTCGGTCGTATGCATGTTGCAATTGGCGCCGCGATAATCTTCGGGATCAGACCAATCAGCGGCAAAAGAAGGCAGCATTGATTGCTCATCTTCTAACCAAAAATGCTGATCAATGATTGTTATTGCAGCCTCCATCAACTCTGTACCGCGCGGGCGACCAGCAATGCTAGCAGACGCGCCAGCAAGCGCGACAAACGCATGCAGATAGGCGTTTTTGCGTGATGGGTTTTCATGAGTTGAAGAAGCATCACTGAACCAACCGCCATGTACCGAGTCGCGCAATGGGCCATCAAGTAACGCATCTAGGCCATGGTCAGCAAGTGTTGCCGTCCCCGGTATACCCATTAGTGCCGCTAGCGCATAGCAATGCACCATCCTCGCAGTGATGATGCTCTTTGCTGTGTCATCTACCATGTTGCCATCGTGACCCAAAGTAGCAAACCCTGATGGCACGCGCGCTTTGGCATAATGATCGAGCAAACGTTGTCCTTCAGCGAGCAACCAGCGGCGATGACTACTGCTATCTGCCCAACAGACAGATAGCAGGTCAGAAGAGTCAGGAGAATCCATGATATCAGCCATTGGTAATCATGCCTCCGTTTATGTGTAAGGTCTGCCCAGTCACAAAGCTACTGTCTTGGCAAGCAAGAAATACATAGGCAGCGCCCATCTCGCGTGGCTGACCCATACGCCCCATTGGTGAGGACATCGATTCTAAAATATCTTTATCAAAGTCTTTAAATACCAGTTGAATCTCGCTCACTACAGGACCTGGTGCTACCTGATTGACGCGAATACCGCGACTAAGTAGTTGTTGCGATAACGCGCGGGTGTAGCCAACGATAGCGCCTTTGGTTGCGGTGTACGGCACCAATACATCATTGCCGACATACGCATTAACAGATGTCGTATTGATGATGCTATCACCTTCTTTCATATGCTCAAGGGCGGCGCGGGTTGCATAAAACATTCCTGCCATATTGACATCGAAATGCTGTTGCCAGTCTTTATCACTGACTTCAGACAAATCATGATACGGCTTTTGCATACCAGCGTTATTGACTAGCACATCAATGCCGCCCCATTGTGCCACGACCGCTTCGACTGCCTCTTTGCAACTACTACTATTTGCTGTATCACCCTGCAGTACCACCGCGTCTGTGCCTTCTGCTTCAATACCTTTACGCGTCTCATTGGCGCTCTCTTCATCAGAGTGATAAAGGATGGCAACTTTGGCGCCTTCACGTGCCATATGAAAAGCCACTGCGCGACCGATACCACTGTCTCCGCCAGTGATTAAAACGCGCTTATCAGCCAGTTTTCCTGAGCCTTTATAGTTATCATTGATATATTCAGCAGGTGGCATCATGTTGTCGATTTGGTCTGTCATAATCTGTATCCTTTGTTCTTTTGAGGTATTGTTTATTGTTATTACAGCAATCCTATGACGTTGGCCTCAGTATTTTTATAATGCTATTTTAGGATGTCCGCCTCATAGTCTTGCTAGCAGTTATCATAATACCCAAATGCATTTTTTGAAATATTACTCGGTTAATGTTTGGTAATTTAAAGCTGCAGTTATGATACTTATTATCATTGATAAGTACCAGGCAAAAAGGATATTGAGAAAATCTTAATTAATAAAACGATCACCGTTTGAGACAGACGGTATGAGATATTGAGTGATTTAGAAAGGTGTAAAGACGCGGCAAAAAAATAGACATTTAGTTGAAAGGCTCACTTGGATAGAGGCTCAGTCTATATAACAAAGCTTATACACAAGCGGTAAGCCGTTTTATATTTATCATAGTGACCACATATATAGTGAAACCATTATAAAAATGGTATAGCAAGATTAAACGCTATTTTTCGCAGCCTCTGGAGACGCAGTCACAGCAAGCAAGAAAAGTAGCATTTAATCGAGCGCGTTTCCTATGCTGCATCAATTTTATTGAGGTTCTACTGTATGTATAGCAGTCAGCTGATGCATCAATAAATCGCACTTTGTCGAAAATAACGTAAATATGAGATACATCTACAAAAGCGATAATCTGATTAATAAAAAAGGCTGCCATACTAGCGACAGGTTATACTGTTATGCTGGCACCGGTATTTTCATGAGTAATATGAAAATGACCACTCATAGGATTTGATAATGACCGTACCCGAAAATATTGATTTTTTTAATAAGTTTAGCGTCGCTGTCCCAAGCTTTATTCGTCATCCCACACTCAGAAAACTGGCCGAGCGAGTACAACACGAGACATTGAATGCGCTCACGAGTCCAGCGATGTACGAGAGTGGCAACACCTCACAAAGTACGCGTATTTTGGACAGCTTGTATCAGACACCGATTGCCGATGCCTCAATATTGGTGGCAATTACCAATGAGCGTCGACCCAAGCTTTTATTGACGCGCCGAGCCGCTCATATGAACAGCCATGCAGGAGAGGTCTCCTGTGCAGGCGGCAAACATGAGATAGGTGATGGCAACAACGTCGTGACCGCATTACGTGAAGCTTGTGAAGAGACGGCGCTGCCACCTAATAAAGTGCAATTACTGGGACAACTACCGATCCAAACGTCCAAAAGCGGTATGAGTGTACGTCCCATTGTCGCGCTCATCGCCCCAGGTCTGGTATTAGTTCCTGAAGTGGGAGAGATATCGCGTATCTTTTGGGCGGATTTAGAGTCGTTAGTCAACCAGCCAACGGTGGAGTATGCGGTAGAATATAAAATGCAAGAACAAACCGCGACCATACTGACGCCGAGTTGGCAAGTGGATGGTGAGACGGTGTGGGGACTGACAGGGCGCGTCATTGCCAGTTTGCTAGAAACTGGGTTTGATCGTCAGCTAGAATGGTATTACCGCGTAGAAAACAAACGCTGATAGATATCATCTACTTATAATAATCATCGTTCTTTTTAAGCCACCAATTCATATTGTCTTGGCGCTTGGCACGAAATGCTTCTAATTTTTGGGCAACCGTTGCATTGTGCTGCCGCGCAGTATCAAGCGCAAAAAGAATCGGCACTGAAGACAATACGCCAAAGCGTATCTTTGATTTTGGTAAAGCTAAGCCGTCACCAATGTCATCACCGACTAAGGTGCGTGTCACACTGGCATTGACCATCTCCACAAAGCGTCCACGTCGATTGTCTTCGCCCATCAACTGACGCGGTAGATCATGCAAGGCTTTTGCCAGTGGCTGCCCCGTCTTAAAGTCTAGCTGCTGTATTGATAAGTAGGTATACAGCCATTCCCAGCTAGCCGCTTCATCTTTTGGCAGACGCTCTAAATCAACGCCCATCCAGTAGCTGGCAAGATTCCATAAGTGCAAAATACCTTCCGCTTCCTCAGGGCTAATACGGGCGCCGAGCAGGCGTAGGCCACGCATAATTAACAACGAGAACTGTAAATGGGTGGCAATCATATCGGTTTGGTTAATCGGCACGCCCCAATAATCGGTATTCCAGCTACCATCAGGGTTATGATGTTGCTCGGCGTTTGGTATCACGCCTGTAGCAGCATTGCCCTTACCTTTGAGCAAGTTTTGCCGTACCAATGTATGAATCTGACGTACTTTGATGGATTGTCGCCAGCCCTCAGAGCCAATCGCCAATACTTGATCGATAGGTTGAGAGTGATTGCGCATGCCCATATCTGATTGTGGATGCTCAGACACCGCCAAGATATAGGCATAGGTACGCATGAGCCGTGGTAGCGCATCGTGCATCAACGCGCCCGTCTGAATGAGTGGTAGTGATAGGGCTGGGATGCTATAACCTGCCATCAGCGCGACATTACGCAGTAGCCAAATGAGCATCAGTGGATAGCGTCGATAGGCGACCGCACCGATTTGAGCGAGTTTGGGATCGAACCAATCAGGATGACTGCTAAATTGCTCGGTTAGTGCATTAAATGAGGCGTTGGTTGCGAGATCGCTATTTAGGTCTAGACCATCGCCGCCGCTGATAATCTGTTGTAGGGGCTTTGCAAAGCGGATATTGTTAGCGGCCAAATCATCTGCGAGTGGATCGCCAATATCGTAGCCGGCGACTATCTCCTCTAGTAGCGCAGGCGAGATAGCAAAGTCTTTTGGTAGTAGATATCGCTTAATCCGCTTTAACACTTGCAAATCACTATGGTCATCGATAGCAGTCGTACGCCCATGACGCAAATACAACGCTGTTGATGGATGCTGCGTCTTATTGGTGGGAATATTTGCAGTATTGCTGATTTTCTTATCCATATGATCAAACACCTTTATAAGTCAGCTATAAAACAACATTCGTATCGTAAGAGCGATCCATAACCATCACTTATAAGCGTTAATTGATGGACTCAATGACTCTCGTTGTCTTTGTATCGTACTGATACGAGATTTTAGGTCATATATTTCATCAGATAAGAACGGCAGTCTTACACGCGCGTCTTTCGCCCTAACGATACGGCAGGCACGATGTATTGGATATTCTCGTCTGCCGACATGACAATTATTGCTAATGCTACAGCGGGTTCATTAACAATAATCAACCTTGGCTGAATACACATTTTTCATTAAAAGTTTTTGCAGATAATAAAAAGCGACTTATAAGCTAATAGGCTCATAAGTCACTCGTTTTGCTATTAATGAGAGCGAGTCAAATCGACTGATGTGCCGCTGACATTATCTTTCAAGCTCACTTTGAGCATGATGTAACCTGCGATACCAGAAACGATAGAACCCATGATGATACCCAAGCGCTCATCAAACATAGTGGTGTCGCCAGCGAACGCCAAGCTACCAATGAATAAGCTCATGGTAAAACCAACACCGCACAATAGCGCTGCGCCGTAGATTTGCTTATAGTTCATACCTTTTGGCATGGTTGAGATACCAAGCTTAAAGATTAACCAGCACATAATCATGACGCCCAACTGCTTACCGATAAACAGACCTGCGGCAATACCTAGTGGTACTGAATGGAATAATTCAGCAAGACCTGCGCCTTCGAGTGAGATACCCGAGTTGGCAAAAGCGAATATTGGCAAAATACCAAAGGCGACGGTGTTATGTAGGTCATGCTCTAGCTCTTCAAGCGGAGAGTGCTCAGGATCAGTGCGGTCAAACATAGGAATAAATAGTGCTAAGACCACACCGGCCAATGTTGCATGGATACCCGATTTGAGCACTGCAATCCACATGATAATACCAATAAGTAGATAAGGCGTGATGCTAGTGACGTTACGACGATTAAGAAGGTACAAGAATGGCAGACATAGGCCAGCCAAAGCTAACGACTCTAGTGACAACTCACTGGTATAAAACAGAGCGATAATCAAAATCGCACCGATATCATCAAAAATAGCAATAGAGACCAAAAAGACTTTTAGAGAGTTGGGTACACGGTTGCCAAGAAGGCTCAAAATACCAAGCGCAAAAGCAATATCTGTTGCCGCAGGAATGGCCCAACCTTTCCAAAACTCAGGCTCATTGTAGTTAAAGAGTAGATAAACAATCGCAGGCATGATCATACCGCCCAGTGCTGCACCAGCTGGTAGGATAATCTGCTTGACGTTAGACAACTCACCAATCAATACTTCACGCTTGAGCTCAAGCCCGACCAAGAAAAAGAAAACGGCCATTAGACCATCATTGATCCAGTGGTGAGCATCTTTGGCAATGGCAAACTCACCAATTTGAATGGCAACTGGTGCGTGAATAAAACCTTCGTACCAAACATTAAGAGGGGAGTTGGCAATGATCATTGCAGCAACGGCAGCCAGTGCTAAGACGATACCGCCTGCTGCCTCAAATTCAAAAAATGCCTTAATCCTTCGTATTGCCATATTATCCTCATCTCCTAAGTACAATTTACTAAATAATCTCAAATATCCACGCTATTATTCATGACGATATAGCAAGCAGACAAAAACAGTTTCTCACACTCTTATTAATATAGACAATAAAATACGCTGAAATAACGCCATTAGCCCATTATATCGTCTCAATGATAGTGACATTATAAAGGCGCTGCGATGAGCAAAATAGTTGTAAGTCGTTAAATCTTTTTAACAAATTGTCCGTTATATGAGAGATTTGGAACGCTATTGGCTAAATCTAGCAGACTTTGTGACGTTTTTGGCTTTTTTTGCGGTTTTATATCTATAATGATCGACGCATTATGACGTTATCTCATGTCTTAAGAAGTTTTCAGGGAATTTATCGTCTCATCACTACTACTATCAACAATAGCTATTACCAACGATAGTAGTGTCATTAGTAAGTTTTTAGCCTAGTATCTGAGGCTTTCTTTTCTTTTATCACCTATCACCATATTTTGTAGGTCAGTATTATGGACTTAACCTTCTCACTAGAGATTATTTTGATGCTTGCGGCTGTCGCAGCATTGGCAGGATTTATTGATGCGATTGCTGGCGGCGGCGGTCTGTTGACCATACCTGCCATGCTACTGGCCAATATCCCTCCAGTGCTCACGCTTGGCACCAATAAGCTACAAGCGGCGTCAGGTGCATTGGCTGCGTCTGTTACCATGATAAAAAAGGGCGTCGTCAAACCGCAGCGTATTAAAGTGGCTATTATTGCCGCGTTTATCGGTTCTGTCTTGGGTACCATTGCGGTGCAGATGTCACCACCTGATTTGCTTGAAAAACTGATCCCTTTTTTGATTGCCGCTATCGGTATTTATACCTTATTTGCCCCTAGGCTTGGTGAGGTAGAGGCCGCTCCCCGTATATCAGAGGGTAAGTGGCAAAAAGGGGTGGCCCCGTTGATTGGTTTTTATGATGGGTATATTGGACCCGGCACAGGGATGTTTTTTGCGCTGGGTAATGTGGCACTACGTGGTCGTCAGATTATTGAAGCGACAGGCACCGCAAAAGTGTTGAACCTATCGACCAATATCGGCTCACTGATATTTTTTATTTTGGGTGGCAATGTGTTGTGGAAAGTGGGATTGGCAATGATGGTGGGACAAACCATCGGTGCCTATTTTGGTTCACATATGGTCGTCAAGGGCGGTAGTAAGCTGATTCGTCCGATGATTGTGCTGGTGTGTTTGGCAATGTTGACCAAATACGTTTTTGGCTAAATGAGAGTAACCAAATACGTTATCCAACAAAAAACCTCAGCCAATGTGACTGAGGTTTTTTGTTTTATGAATGTCTATCTAGCAGAGATGATTAGTGGCGACGATCAACGTCATCGTACTCACTACCCATGATGCCATCATTCATGACTTTAGAGAATTCACGCTCGTTTTCTTCATCGATGTGACCATCGAACACGTCTTTAGCACCAGCGTTAGGATCGTTGTATAGCGCCAGATCCATTTTACCTTCTGATTTTGCTACGATAGTTGTCACGGCAGCATCACCGCCCACGTTGACAGCCGTACGTAACATATCAAGGATACGGTCCACACCCAAGATCAAGCCAATACCTTCGATTGGCAAGCCAACTTGCGCAAATACCATCGATAGCATGATCAAGCCGACACCAGGGACACCAGCCGTACCGATAGAGGCCAGTACTGACATCAAGATAACGGTTAGATATTCTGTCACGCCCAAATCAATCCCATAAATATTGGCAATAAAGATGGTCGCTGTCCCTTGCATGATGGCTGTACCATCCATGTTGATGGTGGCACCAAAAGGAACGGTAAACGAAGCAACTGAGTTATTCACACCCATACGCTTAGTAACGGTACGCAAGGTAATCGGAATAGTTGCGTTTGAGCTTGACGTACTAAACGCAAAGATTTGTACTTCGCGCATTTTTGCCAAAAAGGTCTTGATAGATAGACCTGAAGAGACTTTTAGTACAATCATCATAGTAACGAAGAAATGGAAGACCAAAGACCCAACCAATACTGCCATATAGCTTAGCAGTGACAAAATTAACTCAAAGCCTAGCTCAGACATCGCCTTGGCTAACAGTGCAAATACACCATAAGGGGCTAGGTTCATAATGATGGTCACCATCTTCAAGATGACTTCATTGATAAGCTCTAGACTCTGAACCAAGCCTTTGGCAGGTTTACCCACCATCAAAATACTGATACCGATTAGAATGGCAAAGAAAATAATCGATAGCATGTCGCCATTTGCCATCGCACTGATGGGATTTGAGGGGATAATGTTTGAGAATACATCAAGCAGTGGCGGCGCTGATGCAGCTTCAAACGTGGCTTCGGATTCGATATTCATGCCTTTACCGATACCAAATAGCACACCCAATCCAATCGCCGTTGCAATAGCAAGCGCGGTTGTCATCATATAGATCATAAATGTTTTGGTACCAATACGTCCTAGCAGACGGATATCACCAATGCCACACACACCGCAAATCAGTGAGATAAGTACTAAAGGTACGACCAACATTTTTAGCGAGTTAACAAATAGCTTGCCGATAATAGCAAAGACACCATTTGTGATATAAGTATTAACGAAGCTGCCTTCGCCATTCAATCCTGAGTAGTTTAAAAATAGACCCAGTATGATACCGAGCACCATGGCAACGATAATCTTGCCTGTCAGTCCCATATTTTTCCACATATCCATATCCTTTGTGTGCATAACAGCGCTATAGTCAGTGTCACCCAAATCTATGTGACCGTGTTTGCCAATCTAACTATAATGCGTGTTATGACTATTAAGTTCTTGTGATTGTCGCTTGATGTCACATTTTCGAGGACAATATAAAAGAATAGTTAAGGGCACTGCAAGATTTTTTTATCATTTTATTCCAAGAGAACAATCCCTGTCACAACTATGTGCCCATAAAATAGTGATTATTTATTGTAAACGGTTTGTTTCTGATATGAAACAATATATTCATGAAAGAGTTTTTAGGGTAAATGGATATATCAAACTATTGATATTAAGCCAGTGTTATCACTTTGATGTCATAAAATACGTTTACATTTTGGCAACTCCAAAAAAAACCAAACTGTCACGTGTGGACAGTCTGGCTTTTGAAGTTTTATATTTATCGTCATGAATAATCACGATACTCATGAGTTTACGCGTTTGAATTGACCTTTTAGTTATACCTTATCATCTTCTTCACGTTCGCGCGGCAGATGCGTCTGATCATCTAAGGTTTGATGGTGTTTGTCACTTGCGCTTTCGTCGACCTCATCATGTGGAGCAATGCGGCGACTGTGGTTGTTACTCATACGCTCATTGAGGTGTGACTCTGCATCACGGTAACGATGCTCAAGCGCTTCGGCTTCAGGATTTGATTTCTCAAAATTCGCCTGTGACTTGATTTCTTTCACAGTATCTTGCTCACTGACCATTTCTACATCACCATCGCTCTCATAGCCGTGATTAGGATTGGCATCACCAGTCTGTGGTTCTGTATTTGTCGTATCATTTAACTCATGCGTGACTGGCATCTCACTGTCAGTCGATACGCTACTTTTGTTTTTTACTTCTTTTTTTAGCTCAGCATAATTGGTCAGTTGATTGACTGCATTTTCGAGCGTATGTGGATTATCGCGCTCTTGAGCTTCTGATAGATGCTTATCAAATACATCGGTTAATAATGAATCAAAGCGCATGGCATTGTATTGAATCAGCACTTCTGCCTCTTCTTCAGTAATACCGCCGTTTTGGCTCGCATGTACCACATGGTCTTCGAAGGTTAGGCCTTCAAAGCTATCCTTATGTTCTGCCTTTTTAAACTTCTGCCACAGTGGTTCGATCTCAACCAAGGTCTGATAAGCATGCTCCATACGGCCTGTCACATCATCTGGGTCGGTATTGTAGTAAACCATGGTTTTGAGATAATCGCGGAATGGGTTGGCAGAAAAATCATCCATAAAGGTATCACCCAGCTGACGTTTTAGCTCATCGCTTGCTGGCGTAAAGATACGGCCACTTGGAAAAGTCACAAAGCTCACCACATTGGCGGCCATACGATTAGGGAAGTTGGCAAAGAAAGACACAAAAGCTTCTTGAATCGTATATAAGCTGTTTTGGAGTGCAACTTTGGCATGTAAACGCTCAGCTTCGGATTTACTACCATGCTCATAAAATTGCAAAATAGCCGTCGCGATAAATAAGTAGCTATGAATATCCGCTAAGCGACCAGACAGCATCTCTTTACGTTTTAGATCCCCTGCTAACAGTCCTAACGCCATATCTGCAGTTAGGGCAAAGCTTGCGCTTAGGCGGTTGATATGCTTGTAATAAGGACGAGTAAAGGCATCAGCAAAACGTGGCGCATTATCACTACCACCGACGTAACCTGCGATAAAGGCTTTTGCACCGCGATTAAAGGTATAGCCTAAATGCTTGAAGAACAGCGTATCGAACTTTTGGGTTGCCGCTTTTTTATCCTCACTCTGTAGCAGTTGCAGCTCATCGAATAGATAAGGATGACAACGCATCGCGCCTTGACCAAAAATCATCAGCGAGCGGGTCAAAATATTGGCACCCTCAACAGTGATAGATACAGGAATTGCTTGATAAGGTATCGCTAAGAAGTTACGTGGGCCCATCTGTACGGCACGACCACCAACGACATCCATACCATCATTGACCACACTACGCATGGTTTCGGTCGCATAATATTTTGCCATTGCAGTCATGACTGATGGCGTACCGCCTTGGTTTAACCCGCAAGTTACCAAATGACGGAACGCTTCTAACATATAAGTGTTACTTGCCATGCGACTGGTGGCGTCCTGTACACCTTCAAATTTACCGACTGATATTTTGAACTGTTCGCGAACTTTTGCAAATGCACCGACAGACAGATAGGTCATTTCACTGGCTGAGGTCGATAGAGCAGGCAAGGAGATACCACGACCCACGCCCAAGCACTCCATCAGCATACGCCAACCGCGACCAGCGTTTTCGACACCACCGATGATGTAATCTAAGGGGATAAAGACATCTTTGCCATCGACCGTACCATTCATAAATGGCGAGCCGATTGGGTTGTGACGTGGGCCCGTGACCACCCCTTCATGATTGGCAGGGATCAGTGCACAGGTGATACCATAATCGGTTTTGTTGGGATCTCCAAGCAGCCCTTCAGGATCATGCATCTTAAAAGCCAAACCCACGACAGTAGCGATAGGTGCTAATGTAATCCAGCGTTTGGAGAAGTTCATACGCAGACCAAGTACCTGCTCGCCCTCATGCGTGCCATAACAGACGACGCCTGTATCAGGGATCGCACCTGCATCAGAGCCCGCTTCAGGACCCGTTAAACCAAAGCAAGGTACTTCATCACCTTTGGCGAGACCCGGTAGCCAGCGCTGTTTTTGCTCGTCCGTGCCATAGTGCATTAGTAGCTCACCAGGACCGAGCGAATTGGGTACCATACAGGTCACTGCCGCAGTCGGTGAGCGCGACGCGATTTTACTCATCACGCGGCTTTGCGCATAAGAGCTAAATTCTAGACCACCAAACTCTTTTGGAATAATTAAACCTAAAAAGCCATTACTTTTGATAAATTGCCACGCTTCAGGTGAAAGCTCTTTATCTTTGTGCTGGATTTGCCATTCATCGAGCATAGCGCATAGCGTTTCTACTTCGTTATCAATGAAGCTTTGCTCTTCCTCTGAGAGCTTTGGATAAGGGTAATTGGCAAAAGCCTCCCAATTTGGCGCTCCCATAAACAGCTCTTTTTCCCACCAACTGGTACCAGCATCCAGTGCTTCACGCTCCGTATCACTCATACTAGGCATTGCACCACCCAAAGCCTTATAGACAGGTTTGGTAATGAGTGATTGGCGCAGTGGAGTGATGAGTAAAACCAAACAAAGCAGCGCGATGGGCACCCCTAAGAGGAGCGACCATGGACTGATAATGGCAGTAACAATGACGGTGATCAAGGCAACAATACTGCCCGTGACTCGTGATAAGGACAGCAAAAAGATGGCCAAGACCACAGCTAATTGAATGATGACTGCCAAAATAAACAAGCCAATTGCCATGACTATCTCCTGTGGGATACTAAATAAAAAGTGTGAAATATAAGAAAATAAAAAGATATGAACCGTTATGATTATTGTTGTGTCTTATAACAAACAGTTCTATCCATATAATAGTTGGCAGCATAAGTAACCTTGGTGCTGCTAGCAGACTCTTATACTGTATACGGCTAAAACAAAAGCGTACTGCGTCAGCTGCCATAGAACAAGCTACTAATATGAAACAGATGTTGATGACTATCAATAGCCAAAGTGCTACGCTGTGTCGATAATATGTATCAGGTATCATACCCAATAGATTCTAATGAGTAGGGTTTGCCAAGTAGCTCAAATTTGCTGACCAGTTGAGTGGTCAGTGTCATGAACTAACCAAAAGGTATCAGATTGCTTTCGGCATAAGATAAGGTATCGTTACGTCCAACGATGATATGATCGACCAGTGAGATATCTAGTAGGTCACACGCTTTTTTTAGCTCATAGGTCAGTAGATTGTCAGCAGCTGAGGGCTTGGCATCGGTATGAGGATGGTTATGCGCAATGATGAGCTGGCTAGCCGCATGGCTTAGTGCGTGCCGGAGTACATGCTTGATACAGACGGAACACGATGAGATGCCACCTGTGAACAGTATCTCAAAGTTTAACAGGTTCAACGCATTGTCCAGACAGAGGACAGCAAATACTTCACGATGCTCACCGCGTAACTGGGTGCTGATATAATCTTTGACCACTTGCGAGCGCCCAAGTGCTTGCCCCGTTTTTAGCTTACTATCCAGATAACGTGTGCCCATCTCAAGCGATGCCAATATCTGAGCGTACTTGGCGGGACCGATCCCATGACAAGCAAGAACGGTTTTTTGCGGTGCGGCAAGCAGCTCAGCTAGGCTGCCAAACTGATCGATCAAATGACGCGCGAGCTCAATCGCTGACTGTGACTGCGTACCCGTACGTAAAAATATGGCCAGTATCTCCGCATCAGATAAGTGAGCGGCACCGAATTTCAATAATCTTTCGCGTGGTCTGTCATCCTCATGCCAGTCTTTAATCGCCATTGCCACTCCTTAAGAATAAATTGCTAATTGTTATCTGAGGTAAATACGGAAAATTTTACCCAATTTATCTCATAGTTGTTACTATAAGCGCAATTTTATCTTTTCACTTTTTTATTGATGCTACGCTTATGTCCAATATTGTGCTTGCTATTACTGGCGGTATCGCCGCTTATAAATCTGCTATATTTGCCCGCTTGTTGATTAAGGCAGGCTTTGATGTGCGCGTCATTATGACGATAGGCGCACAAGCATTTATCACACCGCTGACTCTGCAAGCGTTGACGGGTAACGAGGTGCATGTCTCATTACTCGATGAGCAGGCAGAAGCGGGGATGGGGCACATTGAGCTGGCTAAATGGGCGGACTTAATTGTCATTGCCCCTGCGTCCGCCAATACGCTCGCACGTCTGGCTATGGGAATGGCTGATGATTTGTTGACCACAGTGTGCCTTGCCACAACCGCACCAGTCATTATCGCTCCTGCCATGAATCAGCAGATGTGGGCGCATCCTGCGGTAAATCTGAATGTACAAACCCTACGTGATATGAACTATCAGATTATCCAGCCAGCCAGCGGTGAACAAGCGTGTGGTGACGTGGGCGCAGGGCGGCTGCCTGAGCCTGAGCAGTTGTTAGCTGAGGTACTCTTGTTCAAAGCAATGAACACGACGCCGCAATTATTAGCAGGCAAAAGAGTGGTCATTACCGCAGGACCTACAGTAGAAGCAATTGATCCTGTGCGCTATTTGTCCAATCATTCTTCAGGAAAAATGGGCTTTGCGTTGGCACGAGCTTGCGTGGCGGCTGGCGCAGAGGTGATCCTAATCGCTGGTGGTAAAGTGGCATTGCCCACGCCACTTAATGTCACACGAATTGATGTGCTGTCTGCCAAAGATATGCTGATCGCTGCCCAGCAATGTGTGGATGGTACGCATAGCGAGCTTCAATTGGATCTTGAAGATGAGCATGACCATTCTCATGAGCACGCACATGAACACGCACATGAACATAGTCATTCTCACACCCATGACCATCATGGCGATTGTGGTTGCGGTGATGAGCATGAACTACCGCAGGCTTATACTGAACACCAATTCGTAAAGGCAGATATCTTTATCGCGACCGCCGCAGTAGCAGATTATCGTACTGAAGAAGCCGCACCGCAAAAAATTAAAAAGACACAAGATGCTATGAATCTCAGCTTGGTTAAAAACCCTGATATTTTAGCGACGATTTCTCTTGCTCATCCAGAACTGTTTGTCGTTGGTTTTGCCGCAGAAACACAGGATGTCGAGCGTTATGCGCGTGGTAAGCTAGCTGCAAAAGCGCTAGATATGATTGCCTGTAACGATGTCTCACGGGCAGATATTGGTTTTGCTAGTGACGATAATGCCATGCAGGTATTTTTCTCTGAGCGCTATGAGCGTGATGCGATAACGTTAGACAAAGCCAGCAAAGACAAGATCGCTGAGCAGTTAGCCAGTATTATTGGTGAAACAATCGCTCAATGTCAAAACAGCTAGTGGTATAAATATAGGCGCTGAGCCTCAAATGGTATAAACAATATGACTAATATAGCTGGTGACGATAGCACTCAGATGCTAGTGCTGACGCTCATTTTTGCGCTGGCATCGCTGCTACACGGTATTAGCGGACTTGGTGCGACGCTCGTCACGACTACCGCGCTTGCTAGCATGTACCCATTGCCATATGCCATTGTATTGGTGATTTTCCCCTCGCTAGTGGTTAATATCATGACTTGGCTAGCAGGTGGTGAGCGCAGTGTTTGGCAAAACTTCATTTATTATGGCAGACGCTATTGGCTGCTTGCGCTTACCAGTTTACTAGGCAGTATTCTAGGTGCGAAGCTACTGCTATGGGTCGATAGTGCTTATATCCTATTGATGCTGGCGGCGGTCATTGGTTTTTATGTCACCAGTAGCATGCTGGGCAAACAAATCCGCTTACCAGATACGAAGCCCATGTTGATTGCTGTTGGTTTTGGTGCAGGCGTCATTGGCGGCTCAACCAATGCGATGTCGACCATCCTGATGATGTATCTGCTCTCTGCCAGTGACGATAAAAACACCATCGCTAAAGTGGGTAACATGTGTTATTTCTTAGGCAAAGTGGCACAAATTATCGTGTTGCGTGAGCCTATCATGGCATTGAGTAGCGGTGAGTGGCAGCTGATTGCCTTGCTCAGTGTGATATCTATTGTTACGCTTTTAGTCGGAATTCGTCTACGTCGTTATTTGCCACAAGCGCGTTTTCGTCAGCTTATTTTAGTGATTCTCACCGTACTAGGGCTGCGTGTGGGCTGGCAGGGGGTGATGGCGTTTTTGTAGTATGGTCAGTAATAAACAGAATCAAACCATCAACTATTACGGGCTACTGGTATAAATCTTGCTTACGTGCTGCTATCGTTCGATGCGGCACAAACAACCTCCCAGTAGCACTGACTCGGTTTAAAGTAAGTTGACTATAGGGAGTGTTTTTCAGGTTAACGATTGAATAAATTTAACACGATGGTCGCGATAACACTGATAACTACCATAGTGACCACTGGAAAATAAACCCGTGTATTGCCTGAGGTGTGTTTGATATCGCCTGGCAGATTGCCGAACCACGAAAAGGCATTGGGAAAAACCAGCCAAATGACCCCGACAACCACTAACACGATGCCAATTACAATCAGTATTTTTGCCATATAAGCCTCGCTAATCTTATTTTACTCTTTTGTCTCCACCATACATGCGCTGAACCTTAACCAGCTATTTCACCAAAATACAGCTGCTGTGCCACTCGAAAGGTATTGCAGTGCGCCTCGACCACATCTTCAATATTTTCAGAATAACCCCCACCCATGACGATAGCAACTGGAATGCTAGCGGCTTTTGCTTGCTGCAATACGTACTCGTCACGCGCCTTACAACCTGCTTGCGTTAAGCTAAGTTTACCTAGTTTATCGGTCGCCAGCACATCGACTGCAGACTGATAAAAAATCATATCTGGTGCAACCTCAGTAATCAAGCGTGGTAGGGTGTCTTTTAATAACCTAAGATAGGTCGCATCGTCTGTATCATTATCGAGCTCAATGTCTAGGTCAGAGACTTGTTTGCGAAACGGGTAGTTCTTAGCGCCATGCATGCTAAAGACAAAAACGCGTGGCTCATCCGCCATAATGCTGGCATTGCCATTGCCTTGATGGACATCCAAATCCACAATCAAAATTTTCTTCGCTTGTCCGCGATTTAATAATAAATTGCTGGCGATACAGACATCGTTAAACACACAAAACCCCTCGCCATGATCGGCAAATGCATGATGGGTGCCGCCCGCGACATTCATCGCCACGCCATATTGCTGAGCATATAGCGCGCACTCATAAGTTGCATGGGCGATATAGCGACCGCGCTCCACCAGCTGCGGTGTCATCTCAAACCCAATTGCTCGTGCCGCCTTTCGCGGTAACGTTTGGGTTTTGAGCTGATACCAGTACTCTGCTGTATGAGTGGTCAAAATCTCCTCTTCGCTTAAGCAGGCAGGAGCAAAGAAGTTATCTTGACTGATCGTGCCCTCACTCAATAAGCGCTCAGGTATCATGGTGTATTTTTGCATGGGAAAGCGATGCTTGTCGGGCACGCTATAACGAAACACGTCAGAATAGGCGATTTTTAGCATAGTGTTAAAGCATGTTTTTTTTGAAAAGTGTTTTAAGGATAGAGAAGTTTAAACGCTTTGAAAATAAGGGGTTGGTGAGGAATTGTAAAAGCTGCGGATAGCCATCAGAATCAGTGGATTACTGAACATACTGAGTTGGCAAAAAGAATGTGCGTGCATCTGATTGCTGGCGCAGCTCTGTCAGTAATGTCTGCATATCTTCAGCAGGGTCTTGATTATTAATCAAGTCGCCAAATAGCTCGCTTGCAACCGTGGTCATCGCAACGACGCTTTGTAGTGAGTGCTCAATGATCTCAGTATCGATACCAACCGCTTCGACATCGATCGCATTTTTGTAGCGTATTTCCCCATCATTGACATCCATCTCTAGGTTGCCAATCAGCATGTCATAGTTAATTTGAGTGATGAGTAGTAGGGCAGCGCTCTGATGACTCTCTGGTATCAAAAACGGCAAAATGCCATAGATTGCTAACAGTTTATTTTTTTCCTGAACACGAAACAGGTAACCACAGTCTATTTTTTTATGACGCATTCTTAGGGATAAATGATGCGATTGCTGGCTGTCGCCGGTTTTGGGAAGATAGTGCGTATAGTGCCATTGCTTATCATTGAAGTACTGTTTTAAGCAATCAACGATGGGCGTCTCGTTATGATGTGGTGGGGCTGTGTTTTTTTCATCGGTTTTGAGCGTGGCATCAGGCGTTGGCAATTGATCATTGCCCGAATGAGAACCGTCTACAGGGCTGATGCTGTCCGCTGCTTGAGTACTGGTATTAGCAGAAGCCATCCTGTTTTTCTTGCTCGCAGCATCAGTTACTGGCTGCGGGGCAGAAGCAGTCAGTAACTGTTTGATTTTTTGCCACAGGCTGAGTTTATCGTGTTGACTCATAATCGTATGCTGACAAGTAAGGGGTGTAAATTAATCGTGATTGAGCGCCAAGCCTTCTTTGACAGCAGGCTGTGCATAGAATGCTTCTAGCATGTCACGAATATGAGCCGTTAACCAAGGTGTTTCAATGGCGTCGTATACGATAGGTAATAGAGTGTTGCTACATTGCGCCATAGCCTCTTCATTGATATGCAAACTCGCCGCAATGGTCGCTATCGTGTCGGATTGATGATTGGCATACCAAGTATCAATACTCGCTGATACCAAACTGTGTAGATAGGGTGACAGTCGCAGGCGGTTGTAGCTTTGCTGGATACCCGCTTCGATATGGTCGATACTGCTATTATTAGGCTCATCGCTTAAGTAAGTTTGTAGCTCACTGATTGGTTGGTCTTTGATACGATCCCAGCCCATGATGAGCAAACGCGCCACTTCTTGATTTGATAAATGCGCTTGTGCATTGGCTTCAGCTTTGCGCGTCAAGTCTTTGATATTGCGATGCAAGTACGTTTGTAGTTTTTCATCGAGGTTTCTATTGGTCGCTTTCTCAAACGAGCTGCGCCCAAGCTTCATCAGTTTACCAACACCGCCCGCTTTATCAAGCGTGGTCTCCATAAAATCATTGATAGCGTGATAGAGCGTTTGGGTCAATAGATCCGCAAAGGTTTCGTTACCCACCAGCGTATGAATGAGGACGTTACGCTGCTGCTCATGGCTACCAATATAGTTAGCAAGAGTTTGAACTTGGGTGTCATCGACCAGCTCAGACAAAGGCACGTTGTCATTGACTGGGTGATAGATAATGGTATGCAAAATATCACGGATATCTGTACGCATCACCTCAGTCATTGGCTGATTTAACAGCCAGTCTTTCATTAAATGCTGTAAATGGTCACAATTGATGTAGTTGCTTAAGGGCTGAGCACCAAACCAGCGCCAAGCTTCCATCGATAAAGGCTCGGCCTGCTTGTGCAACCACTGCTGCATAAAATCAACTTGCGCGTCAATCAAGCTGTCTATCGTCAAGCGGCTGGTTAATGGTGCTTTTGACAAGTTGGTGTCTACATTGACACTGTTAGTCTCTGCATCTGGCATTTGATTTTGGCTATCTTGTGAAGTCTGCATAGATTTTGAAGTCATATTTTGAGGTCGTATTTTTTTGAGTTCGTACTTTTTGAAGTAAGAGTAATCGACAATTTGTTATACTGTGTGTTTGTGGTGAGCATAGGGTATTATGCCACGAATATTACCTTTGTTTGTGATGAATATTGATTGCTGCTTGATAAATAACCAGAGGTTTTGATGACGGTTTTGGATACGCCTGTACTAACGCTTGATGAGATGACGGTTCAGCGCGGCGAGATACCGCTCTGTGAAGGGGTGACGCTGCACCTGTCAGCGGGTAGTATTTGTCATCTGATTGGCGCAAATGGAACCGGAAAGACCACGTTACTCATGCAGCTGGCAGGATTATTACCGGTTTTAACAGGTGAGATTTCTTATCAAGGTCTATCAGGTCTACCTATTCAACCGTTATATGTTTCGCACCAGCTTGGCATCCATCCAAATCTAACCGTGGCACAAAACCTGACATTTTTATTAAACTTATATGGCATCACGCCTAGCGCTACTGATATTGACGATGCACTCACTTGGGTTGGGCTACAGGGGTTTGAAACAATCAGCTCAAGTCATCTATCCGCTGGTCAGACACGGCGCATCACGCTGGCAAGATTGTATTTATTGACGCCAGATGTGACACCGCTGTGGTTACTTGATGAGCCGTTTACCGCACTCGATGTCGATATGGTGGCACGTATGGAAGCACGGTTATGCGACTTTGCTCATGCTGGTGGCTCGATACTCATGACCAGTCATCAAGCCGTTGGTGTTGCCAATCAAATGCTCGATTTGTCAGATTACATGGTCTAAATATGACTGCTATCAGTACCATCAGTATCGGTAAAAGGATGAATAATGACAGACAGTCCAATGCAAGTGAGCACAACCATAACCGCGAATAAAAAATCAAATGTTATTGTCACAACGCCGCGCAGTATTGGGTTTATGCAGTTGTGGCGCCGTGAATGGCAAGTTAAGCAGCAAGGGGCGGTACAATGGTTGTACCCATTGGTACTGTTTTTAGTGATTATCACCTTGTTTCCACTAGCGGTCGGTAGTGAGCCTGCGCTTTTGCGGCGTCTTGGCGTATCAGCCGTGTGGATTGCTGCATTGCTGTCCTTGGTGATGGGTGTTGATGGCTTGTTCAAGCCTGCACTTGATAACGGTACGCTTGCACAATTGGTCGTCGCCAAAGCGTCATTGCCGCTATGGGTGCTTATTAGGTTGGTCATTCACTGGATTTTTAGTAGTGGTATCGTGGCGATACTCAGTTTGCTGGCAGTCCCTTTATTTCAGCTGAGTTGGTTTGAGGCGGGGATATTGATGGCGTCTATCGTGACAGGCAGTCCGATGCTTTTGATGCTATCCGCAGTCGCCAGTAGCCTAACGCTATCATTGAAGAATGGCGCGGTATTGGTACCATTGATTGCATTGCCAATGCAGCTGCCTGTATTAATTTTTGCTACAGGCGCGGTAGACTTATTTGCGACTGGTTTAAATGGTCTGCCCATCTTGGCGCTATTGCTGGCAGGGAGTATCCTCTCCGTTCTAGTGATGCCGTGGGTCATTGCGCTGACCCTAAAAATGTCATGGCTCAATTAAGTACATTTGCGAAAGACTAAAAACCCAGTCGTCTAAATCCAGTTATCTAAACGCCATGTATTAACATCGTGTTGAAAACGGGCAATTTTGCTATAATAGTCAATTGAATACGTAAACAGCTCTTTGTAGATTCTATCCAGTGTTTAACGCCAGCAGGTGAGCTGATAGTGTGCTTTTGTAGGCCACATCGGTCATGACCAGTAAGCTGTGTAATAGGTTTATTCCCATGCCCAACCTGAATAACGTCTCGTCTCCTAGCCTATGGCAGCGCATTTGGCAGGGCTTCTTGACCACCGTAGGCACCAAGCAGTTCTTTCAGATTTTTAGTCCTTGGGTCAAGTGGCTCGCGATATTAGCCAGTCTCTGTTTGCTCATTGGTAGCGTATGGGGTCTTGCTTTTGCGCCGCCTGATTATTTGCAGGGCAATAGCTACCGTATTATTTTTATCCATGTTCCAGCAGCCAGTCTTGCTATCTCTATCTATTTCTCCCTTGCCGTCTTGGGGGTGATTTATTTGGTGTGGAAGATTAAGACAGCCAGTCTGGTCGCGCAGGCACTTGCTCCGATGGGGTTTTTGCTTTGTGTGATCAGTTTGCTCACAGGGTCTATTTGGGCCAAGCCAACATGGGGGACCTACTGGGTATGGGATGCGCGTCTTACCTCAATGCTGATATTAGCGTTTCTGTATGCAGGGGTGATGGCGCTGTTTGCTGCTTTTGAGCACACGGCCAATCGTGGTAAAGCGGCTGCTATTTTATCTATTGTTGGTGCGGTGAATCTACCGATTATCAAGTACTCCGTAGAATGGTGGAATACCTTACATCAAGGTGCCACTTTCAGTCTGACCGAAGCACCGAAGATGTCAGCTGACATGTGGATGCCACTGTTGCTCATGATTATCGGTAGTTATTTGTTGGTTGCGACCATGGCGATTTATCGTACCAATACGCTGATCTTACATCGTGACCAAGGCAAAGCGTGGGTCAAAGAATACATTCGTGCTCAACACAAATAACGGCTAGGAACCTACTATGCAGCCTTACTTTTATAGCATATCTGAGTTTATCGCCATGGGTAAGCATGGGGTCTTTGTATGGTCATGTTGGGCGATTACCATCGGCGTGATGCTGGCCTTTATTATTTATAGTCGCAGACAAAGACAAGCGCTTATCAAGCAGCTGACGATTCAACAAGCACGTCAGGCACAGCGCACGACCAAAAAATCCACACCGATCACCAAGCAATCTGACTGAGAAAATATATTAATATCAGGGTTTTAGCGTAAGAAACTATATGCTTTTATTGACAAAAATATGACCTTGCGAGTAGCTATAGGGCTTATTGATTTGTCCGAAAAATGCTATCATATGATCATTAGAAGATTACGATTAGAAAGATTTTTTGACAATGTTTCTTGCAAGCGTTTTTCTAATCGTCGTTTCTTTAATATTTTCTGTTTTATGGGCTAATTGTATTTAAAACAGAGACTCATCAACGAGGTAGAGGTATGAATGCAGTTCGTCGGAAAAAGCTGATGTGGGTGATGTTTACGCTGGCAGGTGCAGCTGTAGCAGTCATATTGGTTATTTATGCTATCGGGCAGCAAACCGACTATTATTTTGATGCGACCGCTATCGCTCAAGGTGAGGCGCCTCAAGACAAGCGTATTCGTGCTGGAGGTATGGTGGTGGCTGGTAGTGTCCAGCGTGCAGCAGACAATCCATTGAATGTTGAGTTTGCGATTACTGACTTTCAATCAACCGTACCTGTGACTTATCAAGGTATTCTGCCAGACTTATTTGCCGAAAACTCAGGCGTCGTAGCCACCGGTAAAATGCAAGGAGATACCTTTGTCGCTGGTGAAGTATTGGCAAAGCATGACGAAAACTATATGCCACCAGAAGTCGCTAAATCAATGAAAGAAAACAATCGTAGCGGGGCAGTGCCTTCTTCTGAGCAATACAATCCTGCCCAAAGAATCCATGAAACGGAAACCTTGCAACAGTAATTATCATAAGTATCAACCATATATAAAAAAGGCCACCGATAATCGGTGGCCTTTTTTTGAGCTGAGACTATTCAATCAATGATTAGTCATCCCATTCAGGGCTATAATCAGGATGCTCAATCTTGCGACCATCAGAACTGGCTAGCTTGCCGATTTTTTCTAATTCATCTGCACTCAACTCTACTTTGATGGCGTCTAAATTGCCTTGTAAGTGATCAGGGTTAGACGTTTTTGGGATGGCAACGCGGTGTTTGTCTGATAAGATCCATGCCAATGAAATCTGCGCTGGCGTGACGTTATGCTTATCTGCAATCTCTTTGATGATATCGTTATCAAATACATCGCCACGAGCGAGTGGTGAGTAAGCTTCTAGCAAAATATGATGGTTATTCAAAAATGCCTGCAAGGTATCTTGCTTAATGAACGGATGGAATTCTACTTGGTTTACGACAATAGGTACATCCGCATATTTTTTGGCTTCGATGATGTGATCAATATTAAAATTAGACACACCGATATGGCGGGTCAACCCTTGCTTTTGCAGCTCACACAAGGCAGGGATGGTCTCAGATAATGGTACACGATCATCTGGCCAATGCAGTAGTAACAAATCAACGTACTCTACATCCAAATCTTCTAGAGACTTTTTAGCTGCAGCTTTGAGCTTTTCTGGCTCAAATTTCATGTCATCTGGAAAAATTTTGGTCGTCAAAAAGAATTTATCGCGCGCCACGCCGGATTGCTTGATACCTTCACCCACTTCTTTTTCGTTGCCATAAGCTTGAGCGGTATCAATGTGCTCGTAGCCCATTTCTAGGGCTTTTTTAACCACGTCTATGCAGTCTTGACCAGTTGATTGCCAAGTACCCAGTCCTAAAACGGGAATATTTGCTTGTCCTGCGGTACGAATATTATAGTTTTTAGCGCTCATATTTTTATCCTTATTTTATTTATAATTTATAGTATGTCTTGAGTTAAAAATGGTTTTAAACAAAACATTTAATACTAGTAGGAAAACTTAGCAGTTGTTTAGCTCATCTAATAATCAAGTTTGTCTACTATAAGAAAAACTAGAGCAAAGTGGAAGAGCGTGTGACGCATCCCTACAAAGGACAAACAGGCTGTAACGTGAACTCGATAACCTGTTAGGATGATAGGAAGCTTAAAAAGAGGTAAGATCAGCAAAACGAAGACATTAAAAAACGCCCACCAGGGTTAAGTGATGAGCGTCGATAATCATTGAGGTACCCGTATGGCTGGGCACTGATGATTTTAGTGTCTTATTGAGCCGCGGCTTCTGTTTCTACCGTTTCAGTACTGTCAGTTTTAGCTGCGGTATCAGTGCTTGCACTAGTGTCAGAACCCCAGATTTTTGGGTACTTGTAGCCAGGGAATGTTTCATGCGCGTACTTTTTGAAAGCCTCTGAGTTATAGGCGTTGGTGACATCTTCGACCCATTTCTTACCAGTATCAGCAGATTTGATCGCTGACCAGTTCACATAAGCAAAGCTTGGCTCTTGGAATAAAGCTTCAGTCAGCTTGATGCCAGAGTCAGTTGCATAGTTACCGTTGATTACTGCAAAGTCAACTTCATCACGCGCGCGTGGTAATTGAGCCGCTTCTAGCTCAACGATATCGATATCGTATTTGCTGTTGTCAGCGATGTCAGCTTTTGATGCAGTCAATGGGTCGATACCGTCTTTTAGTTTAATCCAGCCAAGATCGTCCATCATGACCAACGCACGAGCAAAGTTACTTGGATCGTTCGGCGCAGAAACACTCATGCCTTTGAATGCTTCATCTAGGCTAGACTTTTTGCCTGAGTAGATACCAAGTGGTGCGGTTGGTACTTGGAATACTTCAACGAGATCAAGGTTGTTCTCTTTTTTGAAGGTATCAAGATATGGCTTGTGCTGGAAGATGTTGATGTCCAAGTCGCCTTCTGCCAAGGCAAGGTTGGGACGAACATAATCAGTAAATGCAACTAACTCAACCTCATAACCCTGAGCTTCAAGTGTGCCTTTTACTTGGTTACGAACCATATCAGCAAAATCACCTTCAGTCGTACCGATAACAATTTTGGTGTGTTCAGGATCGATGTCACTAGTACTCGCAGTCGTTTCTGCAGTGGCACCTTCGGTAACAGGCTCTTGGTTCGCTTCTGGCGCTGATGAGTTGCTGCAACCAACTAAGACCAAACCTGATACGCCAACCGCGGCAAATGCGGTGGCTAACTGACGGCTGATATCTGTTAGTTTCATAATATGTCCTTAATAATGAATAAAATTGAGTGAAACATTTATCGTCTGAACATTAAAAAAGCAACATTATAAATAGTAATGCTGCTTTTTTGTGAGAGCTGAGATAAGGGTTGAGTGTTGCCAAAAATAAACCTAGTCGCTCGTAATGTCAAGTATTCTCTAAAGCGGTTTAACGTTTGTCTAAACGATTGGCGAGCCAGTTGCCAGACGCTTGAATCGATATCACCATCACTGACAACACCAGCACGATAAAAATCATCACCTCGGTCTGATAGCGATAATAGCCATAACGGATGGCCAAATCACCCAAACCACCACCGCCGATCATACCAGCCGCTGCTGAGTAAGAGAGTAAGCTGATACAAAGAATAGTGACCGAGAGTACCAATCCTGAGCGCGCTTCATTGAGCAGTACTTTGATGATTGTAAAAGGTCTGGCGCCCATCGATTCAGTTGCTTCAATAATACCGCGCGGTACTTCACGCAAATTTTGCTCAACCAAACGCGCAAAATAAAACGAACCTGCAATCGCAAGGACGAGAGAGGCGGCGATAGGACCGATACCAGTACCGACGATAGCTTTGGTAAACGGACTCATCGCAATCATCAAAATCACAAAAGGGAAGGCGCGCATAAAGTTGGTAATGGCGCCAAGTACGCCATAGAGTGTCTTGTTTTGCAAAAATTGTCGGTCACTAGACAAAAACAAGAATACGCCAAAGAGCCCACCGATAAGGATGGCGACCGTGGTTGAAATACCAAGCATGATAAACGTATCAACAAACGCACTCATAATCTCTTTGCGTAGGGCAAGCAGCTTGTCTATAGAGGCGGATAATTCAGTACCAGTTAACATATTTATTTCTCCTGCCTCATTAGTCCTCAACGACTAAGCCTTTGCCAATCGGGGTAGTTGCCTGAATCAGACCATCTCGTACATCGGCCACTTCTAATAGCTGACCTTGATGCAATAATGCTGCGCGATCACAGAGTCTGCGAATGACGCTCATCTCATGGGTTACGATGACGATGGTCACACCAAGTTGCTCATTGATATCGCGCAAACAAGTCAGCAAACTGCGAGTCGTTGCAGGGTCAAGCGCACTGGTTGGCTCATCGGCCAGCAATACTTTTGGACTCGGGGCAATCGCGCGTGCAATACCGACACGTTGCTTTTGCCCACCGGATAGCTGCGCAGGATAATGTCCAGCGCGATCAGTTAAATCGACAATCTCAAGACATTCCATAACGCGTTTATGAATATCGCGGCTAGGATAGCCTGAGATTTTTAGATTGAACGCCACATTGTCAAAAACGGTTTGATTAGTCATGAGATTGAACTGCTGAAAAATCATACCGATATTATGACGAGCAATACGCAGTTCACTGGCAGATAGCGTGGTCAAGTCAGTACCGTCTATCACCACTTGGCCTGAATCTGGACGCTCAAGCATGTTAATCAAGCGCAACAAGGTAGATTTACCTGCGCCTGAATAGCCCATTAGACCAAAAATCTCGCCTTGTTTGATAGTCAGAGATGTCGGCTCAACAGCAGTAAACCAATGTGGTTTGCCGTCTTTGTCTTTGATTGATCGGTCGCTTAAAAAACTTTTGGTCACATCGTTTAAGACAATCATGTCATTCATGGAGGGCTCAAAATTCAATAAATTTTTTAATGGTCATCGTGTGTCGTTATGCTTCTATTACTAGATAAGAAGCCCATCAAAACGACAATAGTCAATAACCGTATAATAAGGGGCGGTAATATAGCATATTATCAGTCACTTTGGATATGCACATCCGTGACTGACTTATGATGAATAGCTATTAAGGAAGGAATGTTTGAGGGGTATCAGTGGGAGTAATATCAACAAAGTAACGTATTTTCAAATATAGCTGATTACTCATGCTGATTGTAATGAGGGTTATGTTCAACGGGTATGGCGACTAAAAAGCGAGTATGACCGTTTAGCGTATCAGTAGTGATCCGCCCTTGATGCGCGGTGACAATCTGAGAAACCAAAGAAAGCCCCAACCCTGACCCTTTATTCTTTTGCTGTAACCGTACGAAGGGACTAAACACTTCTTCGCGTTTTTCTTCAGGAATACCTGTGCCTTCATCAATCACCGCTAGCACCGCGTATTTCGGTAGTGGGCGCACCGGCTCAGTTTTTGCCTTTTTTAGATGCTTAGCAAATAAGCCTTCTTTGCGCGGTGTGGCTGCGGCTTCGTTATTATTTTGGGTGTTGGCTTTAGCACTGTTTTTCGCTTTATCTTTGCTGCCATTTTTGTGGATAGTTGTATCAGTTGCTACTTTGTCAGTTTTTCGATTGCTATCGTTTTCAAGAGCATGCGCACGATTGTCGATTGTTCCATCTGTAGATTCGATAAGATTATCATGTACGGATTTCTTAGCGTCTTTATTAGAGTCTGAAGTGTCTTTAGAATCAGGAACGGCCTTCCAAATCACTTTATCTAAATCGGTGCTAGTAATATGAGCATCAGGTTTTACAGAACTTGGGATATTTTTAATAAAGTTAAGATCAGCATTTACATCTTCACCGACTGTTAGATTTTCACCATTTTTGTAGATTGGCGGTGCTGGCAAGACAGCTATTGGCTCGACTGAATCAATTTTGTCTTTATTGCTCAGAGTAGAGTCGGCATTTTCGGGAGAAGCAGACTCCTGCTCATCACTATTGGTATCAAGCGGCTCTTCATAAGAGTCAAAATCCAACAAGCTATTATAATCGGTGAAACTGCTAGAGAGCACGGTCTGCAATAGGTAATCAGGAACAGTGCCAGCATCTTCGATAGTCTGAACGCCGTACAGTAACACGGTAATGGGCGGCTTACCGTGAAGCATGGCATTGGTCAGTAGATTGCGAATGAGATGAGTCAACATTGATGATTGACCGTCGATCATGATGTGCTCACCAATCAACGTGGCTTCAGGATAGTGCTGACGTTCTTGATTGACCAAATCGTATAAATCCAAGTTTTCAATTTGCTGCAAAGCATGACCTGCGTCTAGACGACTGACCAACAATATACTTTCGACCAAATCATTGAGACCTGACAGATCGCGAGTGATGGCATGAGCGCGTTTGTCAAACTTGGACTTGGTATCTGCTGGCAGCCCGCTTGCCAACATATCCATCATTTCAATCTGCAAGCGAATGCGCGTGATAGGCGTACGCAACTCATGAGAAGCATGCGCCAATAATAAATTGTTGGCATCAACGAGGTGCTCGATTTTTTGTGCCGCTTGGTTAAAACCGCGCGCCAAGGAAGCAATCTCATCATTACCGCGCGCATTGACTCGCACGGTAAAATCACCATCACCCAGCTGCGTCATCTGCTGGCTCATCTGATTGATACGCCACGTCATGGTGCGAGCAATAATCCACAAAACCCCTGCCATGATAAGCAGCAGCAATAAGGTGCCAGTAAATAGGTTCAATGCCGCAGAAAGGGCTGGTTTTTTGGGCGGTAAACGCGATTCGTACAGCAGCGTATAGCCTGTGCTGCTATATACTTGTGCTTGCTGGGTCGTGGCGGTATCAGAAAAAGAAGGGAAAACGCGTGATAACAAAGATGGGGTAGGCGGCAGCTCTAATGGCAAATCGCTGTGGTCGGTTTGCATCAGCAAATGACCATCGCTGTCATACAGACCCATTTTGGCCTGTAAAGACTCGTCAAAAATATCAAAGCTTTTTTTGACGACCGCCAGCATAAACCGCGACTGCAAACGGTTGTCTTTGCTAATGGCGGTATTTAGCTCATGCAAAAAAGGATCGATTTGCCCTAAGATCTGAGTGGCCAATACCTCGGAGCGAATTCCCGCATCTTTATCATGGACCAGCTGGGTCAACAGCACCATCGCCACTGCAAATAAGATAAGCGCCAGCATAACGCTGGCAAATAGTTTGGCAAATACGGAACGAAAACCCAAGTGCTGCATTAAACCATCTCTATTATCAGACGTTTATAACGATTCAAAACGGTTACTATATGGTCTGCCGTTTATAGCGTGCTGCCGCTCATAATATGAGCAAAAAATCAGACCTGATCGGTGGCAAATTGATAACCGACGCCGCGTACGGTGATGATACGTTTGGGCTGGCGAGGGTTGTCTTCAATCAAGGCGCGTAAACGTGAAATATGCACATCAATGGCGCGGTCGATATTGTCTGAGCTGTCATCATTTGGCATCGCCTGCCAGAGCTGCTCACGATTGAGTACTTTACCAGAATGCGTGGCAAAGTAGTGTAGTAATTGAAACTGATGCGTGGTCAAACGTACCGGCTCATCATCAATCGTCACCTCATGACTGTCAGGAAATACGCTTAAGCGGCCAAACGTCAAGCTATCTGACTGGCTGTCTGCTTGGTTTGGTTGCTCATGACGGCGAATCACAGCGCGGATACGAGCCAATAGCTCACGCGGTTCAAAAGGCTTGGCGATATAGTCATCGGCACCCATCTCAAGGCCCAACACGCGATCTGTGGTATCACCTTTGGCCGTCAACATGATAATAGGTACTTTATTGGTCATGTTGTTTTTATTGCCACGGATCTTTTGACAGACCTGCATACCATCCATATCGGGCAGCATCAAATCAAGCACCACCAAATCGATATCGCGCTCTTTGGTATCTAATAGATCAAGGCCTTCTTGACCCAAACCTGCATGATGGACGTCATAGTAATTCATGGTCAAATAATCACTGATCAGCTCTGCTAAATCTGGATCATCTTCAATCAATAAAATCTGCTTGCTCATGGGATATCCTCTAATTGTTCTTATAATTTGCCAAAGGTCTAATGTGTGCTAGTCGCTTAACTATGCTAGTCGCTTAACTATGATAGAAGTATCAGTAGTTTTTACATTCTATGCCATTAAACCTCTGAGCCTCTAAGTTTTCAGGTGTTTTAGAGTACTGAACTATCATGATGATAAAAATACGTAGTGATAAAAATAGTCCTAAATACTCGGATAGTGCTATATATAGTACGACTATATTGCCTAATGATGCTGTTACAAAACAAGATAGGCTTTGTTAATGTTTCTACCAAATGTAACTGTCAGCGTGAATGGCTATGACACGATGACTTTTTTGCCTTCAGAGTCAATAGGTAAGTCAGCCAAGCAAATTAAACTATCGTTACTCACACCAGCAATCAAATATTGTTGCGTGGTCGGATCATACTCAACAACCTCAATAGGCTGGCGTGTCAGACGCTGGTCTTGGCCAATAATCCAGACATTGGCGGTCAACGGTTTAAGCGGCATATAAGGCGGTTTTTGTAACTCTGTTAAGTCAACATCATGCAAGGCGCGCTTGGGCACGATAGTACCTACGTCTATTTGTCCATAATTGACTCGCCCCGTGACCTTCATTTCTGGTTGTAGCTTGTCACGGCTGGCTTCATTGTCAATGACGTTAACATACACCAACAGTTTTTTTGGCTGGCTAGTAGGCACAAGCTTACTGACCTGACCTGTAAACTTGTCAGTGATACCTTCGGTCGTAAAATTGACGGTCTGACCAACTGAAAGCTGAGGCTCCGCTTGAATGGGTAGTGTCGCCGCAAAGTGCAATTTGGTCTCGTCACTAATTTCTAATAGGGGCGTGCGCGCCGCCATTTTTTCACCAGTTGTGGCATATAGGTTTTCTACACGACCTGAAAAGCTAGCAGCTATCGTCACCAAATTATATTGTGGGTTCGGTTTTTTAGTAGCAGCTTTTATACCATTACCATCGGTGTTGTCACTATTATCTGTGACAAGGTTTGCTGCTGACGACTCTTTTTTATCATTGTTAGTATTATTTACATTAGCATCATTATCAACAGATAAAGCCTTAGTAGAGCTAGAGTCAGAATTGTCGTCGATACTTGGTGTACTCTCTGGTTTCTTATTATTGGTAGTGCTTGTCACTATCTCTTCTTTAGAAGAGTTGGCTTCTGTAGATGTGTCTGATTTTACGGTAGGATCACTCACCGCCGCCAAACGCCTGACAACTAGTAAAGGCGTACCTTTTTCTACCCATTGACCTTCGCTAACGAACGTTTTTTCTATATTGACGGGATGTACTGCAACAAATTTGGTTTGTTTGATAGGCTCGATGCTACCTTGCAGCCCTAGACTTGGCTGATAACGGGAAGACTTTATACTGAGTATGTGTTCTGGTGTGATCGTGACACTATCACTGGTAATGACAACGGGGGAGTCTGCCGTTGCCGTGTTTTCGGGAGCGACTGATTCATTCTCAGATGGTGAGGGTTGACAAGCAGCAAGCAATAAAACGCTGAGCAAGTAGAGGCTTTTTTTGGAATGTTTAAAGGCTGTCATAGCAGTCACCGTTATAGTCGTCGTTTCATTATATAGTGAATAGATACGCGGTGGAACAATTGCGCCACACTTACTAATCTTAGATAGCGTAAGCGTTTGTCATAAGAAAATAGATGAGGTTGCCGACTTATTAAATAAGAACAGCGGTTTATGATACTCATTAGTTAGAACATTAATTCGCTAATGACTGGAAAAGCATCAATAACTGTGCTAAAACAAACATAACGAAATACTGTGATACATTTTTATCACAAAAGAAAATTATTCAGCAATGTGGTTATTGATTCTATATAATGCAGGGATATCATAAAGTTGGTTGCCTCATTGTTTAAATGACGTTGTCACTGAAAGTAAGTGAGTTCAAAAACTTTTGAGTGTTTTAAGAGATAATACGACTTTGCTTGATGGTTATAGAAGTAAAATATCAGGCCTAAAAAGCTAAAAATCGCACTCAATTTTATGAGCTTATTACGAGCAAAGTGCGTATAGTAACTCATGTTGACGCTGTGTTTGATGGGCAGACACTGATAAAAGGTATTCACTGTCATAAAAGGTCTAATGAAGTCTCAGTCTTTTGTATTGGTCTCATATTGACTGATATCATGACTTAAGATGATTGTTAGAGCTTTATATAGACAGAGAGCGTTACGAATAAATAGTCGTTCATAGGATAATGATAATGGAAAATAATTTTGAAGGTTTGAAAGTAATGGTGATTGATGATTCAAAAACCATTCGCCGTACCGCAGAAACCTTGCTACAAAAAGCGGGTTGTGAAGTCGTAACCGCTATAGATGGCTTCGATGCCTTAGCAAAAATTGTTGATAACAACCCAGATATTATTTTTGTCGACATCATGATGCCGCGCTTAGATGGCTATCAGACTTGTGCACTCATAAAAAATAACCCTGATTATGCTAATAAACCCGTGATTATGTTGTCATCTAAAGATGGCTTATTTGATAAAGCCCGTGGCCGCATCGTCGGATCTGATGAGTATTTGACCAAACCATTTAGTAAAGATGAGCTTTTTGATGCGATTAACCAGTACCGTTAATCAGCTCTATAGACTCAAATATAGTGATTGCTAAGATTAAAAATAATGACTCACTATTTAAGTGACTAACATACTAAGTGACTAGCATAAAAATAAATCACGAATAAGTTGTTGGCCATTATTTTCAGTCGTTTTATCAACAATATATCCTCATAGATATTTTAGAAAATAAAGGAAAATCCTATGGCTACCGTTTTAGTCATTGACGACTCACCATCAGAAATGGCGAAATTTCGCGACATGCTTTCTAAAAATAACTTTCAAGTACTAGAAGCATCAAATGGCGAGCAGGGCTGTCAGATGGCAGCTGATCATCTGCCAGATGTCATTTTAATGGATGTAGTAATGCCAGAAATGAACGGTTTTCAGGCTACGCGGAAAATCACTCGCGGCAAAACCACCGCTCATATACCTGTCATTATGATCAGTACCAAAAATCAAGAAACCGATAGAGTATGGGGCAAGCGTCAAGGCGCCAAAGAGTATATGAATAAGCCAGTCGATGAAAACGTATTGGTCAATATGATTCGCAAAGTGATGGAGTAACTTGTGGCCTCTAGAGGATTCATTGAGCTTCTGCGTCTAGCAGATTTGGCACGTGCGCGCAAAAGCGGTCGCCGCGGTGGTCAAGAGTTTGATTGGCAAGGGGTGGTATTTGAGATTGGTGGTCAGCGCTTAGTTGCTCCTATGGGTCAGGTATCAGAGGTGTTATCCATGCCAGAATACACTAGCTTACCTCTAGTAAAGCCTTGGATGCTAGGTATTGCCAATATTCGCGGACGACTACTACCTCTGACGGATTTGTCACGCTTTTTACAAGTGCCAAGCCGCTTGCCACAGCTAAGCCAGCGCAAAGTTATTGTGATCGATCACGATAATAACTTTTCAGGGCTACTGGTCGATCAAGTGCTTGGTATCGAACAGTTCACTCAGGAACATTACCGCCCAGAAGCGATTGATTCCAATTCACCATTTGCACCTTATAACCATGGTAAGTTTTTGAAAGACGAGCAGGAGTGGTACGTTTTCATGCCAAGCTTGCTGGCACAAGATCTGCAGTATTCAGATGCTGCGATATAGTAATCGATAATAAAACATCTATTTATTCGGTAACGACAGATTAATAGCGGCTGACACGATACAGTGGGATGTCAGTTTATACAGGCTTTGCTAATCATTGTTTTGATAACAACAAGATTGTCAAAGTCAGTCACGATAAGACTTTGACGATTGTTTGAAAGGGATACGCAAGATGAGTGATGTTAAAAGAAAACCTGTAGCTGGTACAGGCAACACAACTGTAGAAGGCAAAGAGACCAATAATACGTGGAAGCTATTATTAGGATTTTTTATTCTGCTGAGTGTGGTCTGTGTCGTTTGGTTGGCTAACGCGGTGTTATCGGTGAGTCAAGACTTTACTAACTTTAACCAAACAATTGTTTTACCAGCACTTGTCTTTGCTATCGGTGCTTTGGGTATTATGTTTGCCTCGTATCAATTGCTTAAGCAACGTGGTGGATCGGAGCGTTTGCTGATTGAAAAAGAAACCTTACGCCGCCGTCAAGAAGCAGAAGCAGAGTCTGAACGAGCTCGTCAAATTCAAGAAGAAAATGAACGTAACCAGATCGCTATTCTACGCCTACTTGATGAGTTAGGGGATTTGGCAGAAGGTGATTTGACGGTCAATGCTACCGTGTCAGAAGACTTTACAGGGGCAATTGCTGACTCAGTAAACTTCGCAATTGACCAATTACGTCAATTGGTCTTGGTTATTAACAGTACTGCCGACCGAGTTGCACAGTCTTCAGATCAAACGCAGATGAACGCTGTTGAGCTTGCTGAAGCTTCTGAACATCAAGCGCAAGAAATTGCTGGTGTATCAGCCGCTATTAATGAGATGACCGTATCAATTGACCAAGTTTCGAATAATGCGTCAGAGTCTGCGACGGTTGCTCAGCGTTCAGTTGCCATTGCCTATAATGGGGCAGAAGTTGTACAGCGTTCGATTGAAGGTATGAACGTTATTCGTGATCAGATTCAAGAGACATCGAAACGTATCAAGCGCCTTGGTGAGTCTTCTCAAGAGATTGGTGATATCGTTGGCTTGATTAACGATATTGCAGACCAAACCAACGTTCTGGCATTGAACGCCGCCATTCAGGCATCGATGGCAGGTGAGGCTGGTCGAGGCTTTGCAGTTGTTGCTGATGAGGTTCAGCGTCTGGCTGAGCGTTCAGCGAATGCGACCAAACAGATTGAAACATTGGTAAAAACCATTCAGGCGGATACCAACGAAGCGGTTATGTCGATGGAATCGACGACATCTGAAGTAGTACGTGGTGCTCGTTTGGCAAAAGATGCTGGTGAAGCACTAGAAGAGGTCCAGAGCGTTTCTAACACGTTGGCTGACTTGATTCAGAACATCTCAAATGCTGCATTACAGCAGGCTGAATCTGCTGGCCATATTTCTCATACTATGAATATCATTCAAGATATTACTTCACAAACCTCATCTGGTACGTTGGCCACAGCACGTTCTATTGGTGAGTTGAGTGAAATGGCTGCCGCACTACAAGAGTCGGTTACTGGCTTTAAAGTATCCAATGATGATGAATTGTTAGATGATGAAATGATTAACTCTGAACAAACCTTATCAGAAATTGTCTAACCTTTTAGCTTGAATATTGAATCGGTATCGATACGTCTTTTTGTATAAGATTTTAATTAAAATGCTGTATAGGTTCTGACGCCGTGCAGCATTAATAATAGCAGGCGACGTGAACAATCATATACAAGCAGAAAAGGCTCTATCTAATACATTTGAACCTGTATGGGGTGATGAGATGATACAGGGCGATAGTGCTAATTTACAGCAATGGCAGAGATATATAGAACAAGAGATTGGCTTTATATTGCCAAATACACAGCTGCAGTGGTTGACCAATGCCATTGACCACACAGCAACATTAAATGGACTCACTACTCAGCAGCTCTGGTATCAATTACCAAAGAATAATGAGATTCGTCAGCAGCTATTAGACAAAGTGCTGATTCATGAGAGTCGCTTTTTTCGTCATAAACCTTCTATCGATTTCATCACACGATATGCAATAGACAAGTGTGCAGATGACAGGAGTAAGCCCTTTCGCATTTGGAGCGTTGGTTGTGCAAGTGGGCACGAGACTTGGTCACTGGCCATGAGTCTGACAGCAGCGCAGTTATCCAATCATGTGATACTGGGAACAGATGTGAGCGAGCAAGCGATTACAAACGCGCGATTAGGACAATATGATCAACGGCAGTATTCATTAATTCCTCAAAATTGTCAGCAGTTTGTTTACCCTTTGATCACCAAAAATGCAGGTAATGAGCTGAGTATGGCTGATACTTCTAGTAAAGTAGAAAGGTCTATCAATACTCAGTTTGACTGGCAAGTAGCGCCAGCTTTACGACCTTATGTTAGCTTTGCTCTACACAATGTTATTGAACAAAAATCACCCACTTCGCATCTTCAAAATGTGATTATCTGCCAAAACATGCTGCTGTATTTTCGCAAGTTTGATCAGCGTGATATTTTGGCATGGCTATCAGAGCAGTGTGCGGTAGAGGGATATATTATATTGGCTCCAGGTGAGGCGTTGTTTTGGCGCCCTTCGAATATGCGCCGTATTGCGCACCCACAAGTGAATGTGTGGCAAAAAATTAGTGCCTAAATTAGTGCCTAGACGAGTTAGGATAAACCTATGAAAAAGCAGCCCAATGACATAGTGACGCTTGAGTGGTTGTCGCCACTGCTCAATGAGCAATTATCACAGATATCTGATGGCTGGCAATCAGGTGCCGATATCGACAGTTATCAACAGATGACATCGCACTACTATCAAGTTAGTGGTGCGCTGACTATGATTCGCTTGCCTCTACTAGCAGATCTTGCCAATAAGTTGAGTTTTATGGCGAGCTTGGGGGCTAGTCACAATCTGTCTGCTAGAGACTGTCAAATAGGCAAGTTTTCTCATAAGTTATTGCAACATGCGCTCAGTCAATATACGCATCTAGGCAAATACAACCCTGCTCTAATAAATAAGGCTACTAATGAGCTTGCCCAGATACTATCGCAACGAGGTGTGGAAGCAGATGCATTTATAGATGCTACTGATACCCAGCATGCGCATCTAAACAATGATGATACTCATGAAGGTATGGTTCATGAAGATATTGTCAATAGCATTCAGATCGCAGTACCCACGAGTAATGTTACGACCAATTTAGAAGATCAACACTATCAGCAGATGTTACTGGTGTGGCGACAGCAAGTACAAAAATTGCTGGTTGCCAATATCAATCAGGCACCTGTTCTACAAATTTTAGAAAAAGTTAGTCAATATCTATGGCAGAATACTCAAGACAATGATTTACAGCGTCTATGGTATTTGAGCGAGTTGTGGCTGAGTGATCTTGCCCATAATGAAGCGCCATCACCTGAATATTATGCGCCACTATTGGGTCAGCTTGATCGCGTCATAGAATCTGCTACTCAGCCTACGCACTTATCTTCGAGCCTTGTTAAAGGCTTAATCAACAGTGTCTATATTCAGCTCATCTACCTAGAGAATAGTAGCGAGCGAACTCAATCTACCCTTAATGAGATATCACAGTGTGAGCCTGCGACCTTACGTTTTTTAACGCGATTGCTCAGTGAGATTGAGACTCTTATCTTCAATCTAGATAAGCCAGATACGCTAATAAACCCTCTACGACATATAAAGAGCCAGCTTGAGAGTCGAGGTTGGGTGCAATATGCGTCGCAAGTTGAATCGATCCTTACAGATTTAGAGCAAGCACGCTTATCAGAGACAGAGTTTACGCAGCAGCAATGGCACATAGAGCGCAAGTTACAAGAGCTATATAGTGCTATTTACGATACCGAGCAGGTAATATCACTCAAAATTGGCGCTTCTTCTTCTTTTGCTATTATACCTGAAGCGTTTGATAGCAGTGATGTAAAGGATAAAGATAGACATGAGTCAGTTTCTACTGACAGTGACTTACGTGAGCTACGTATTGCCGTTGAAGAGATCAAGGAAAGCTTTAACGAGTATATACAACGTCAAGATATCCAGTCTTTACCAGTCATTGCTGACTTTGACAAGATTGCCCATGCTTTTGATGATATGGGACTGCCAGTCATTAGTGAGACGGTAGAAAATATAGGTAGTATATTCACACAACTGCTCACTCATGAGGTTGCTGTACTTAGCTGGGATGTGACCCAAGCCTTGGCAGAGAGTCTGACCTCGATTGAATTGTTACTCGACTATCTTGCGCAGCAAGTCTTTGATCAAAACTTATTGACGCAGGCAAATGAGTATGCAGCGAAAGCATCACAGCTTCTTAATGCGTATGCGAAATCACCAGAAACAACTCACGATACATGGCTGACGCAAAAGCCAGTCGCGATGAATGTGCTTCGTTATGATGATAGTGGTGAGATCGCACCTGTGACCAGCTCAGATAATGAAACGGTGATAGCAACGCAAGACACCACTGATACTAATCCTAATGTAGAGAGTGATGCATTGCTGCGTGCTCGTGAACAACTCAAGCCTGACAACTTTGAAGTTGATGAAGAGATTCGTGATATTTTTATCGAAGAAGTGAACGACGTCATTACTGATTTAGAAGATTTTCTTCCTATTTGGCAGCAGGATTCACAAAATCTAACACCCTTGACCGAAGTCCGTAGAAGCTTTCATACCTTAAAAGGCTCAGGCCGCATGGTTGGTGCCTTTAGCATCAGTGAGATGGCGTGGTCAATAGAAAACCTACTTAACCGTCTGTTGGATAAGACACTCCCTGTAACAGACGATGTCGTACGTCTGGTAATAGAGACGGCGGAACGTTTGCCAGTGCTACTGACAGATTTTGCCGCACAACAATTACCGAGCTCTGATCCTGCTATTACTATTCTGAAAAGTCGTAACCTAATGACGCAGCAGCCTGTCAATGCTGGTTTAGATACGTTTGAGACTGGAATCACTGAAACATCAGCTGAAGTAGCGTTAGGTATCAATGACTCTGATTCAATGGATGATGTATCGTTAGAAACATTACTTTCGAGCGTTGATGGTGCTGAAGGAGCAGATTCTGAAAGCAATAATACAAATATACCAGAATCGCTATCTGGTTTAGAGATTCCAGCAGTACTTATCCCGTTTATGCAAGAAACCGAGCAATTAGCAGCCGATGCGAATGATGCAGATCCTGATATTAAAGAGATATTTATAGAAGAGGCCGAGGAAGTACTTGCCGAAATCGTACCTTTATATGAAGGTTGGCAGCTAGCCTCGACTGACCTTGCCGCTCTAAAAGATATCCGTCGCGGTTTTCATACTCTAAAAGGCTCTGGTCGCATGGTGGGCGCTAACTACACCGCCGAGCTAGCATGGGCGATAGAGAATATGCTTAATCGCGTATTGGATCATAGTGTTGTTGTCTCAAATGATATGTGTCAGCTGATGTCAGATGTATTGGCCGCTTATCCTGAAATGTTAGTAGCATTTGAAAATAACAGCCAAGATTACCCAGCTTTAGTGCCCTTATGGATTGCCTGCGCCAATGCCTATAGTAAGCAACAGGGTGATGCGTTTAGTTACTCTCGCTTATATGAGCAAGCAACAAGCCATTCTGAAGCTGAAGCTGACGCCGCGCAAGAGCCTGTATTGATAACTAGCATAGACGAAGACAGTCCTACCTATGATGAGACTAATGAAGCGATAGACATGACGCTACAGACCTTCCATTCTGTCAACGAAAAAATGGCAGAGGCAACTGTTGTTTTAGCGCCTCAAAGCGAAGAAGAAAAAGCATTTTGTAAGATATTTATTGATGAAGCAGAAGAGTTACTTCATCACATTGATCAATTTGTCAGCGACAATCAAGATCAGCAACTGATTGAGATAACGGATGAAATAGTACGTGCATTTCACACATTACGAGCCGCATCTGGCTCCAGTGCTTTGGCTGCTATCAGCGAAGTTAGCGCAGCGATAGAGCACAGTTTGGAGCTATTGCATCAGCAAGATATAGCGATGAGTGCCCAACATCTAGAGGCTTTAGCTCAATCTGCCAAGCTGATAAATGGTTATTTAAGTAGCTACAAACAAAATATTCAGCAGCGTAGTGTCATAGTAGAAGATTCACACAGTCAGCAAGAGCAAGACATAGCGTCATTGCAAGCAATGCTGGCTGAGCAGTATGTCATTAGTGATGCTGATGCGACCGTTGTTACTAATAGCAAACCAACGATAGAAGAGTTATTAGATAATAATATCGACACGTTATTAGATGCTGAGTGGGAGTTAGAGGAGGCGCTTGGTCATGCTGAAAAAGAACACAGTCAAGACTATATCGCGCAGCAAATTTCACAAATCACCTGTTTAATAGATAAAGCTCAAGCATTTCCAAAATTCATTACCGTTCTGAATGAGCTAGGTAATGCCTATAGTTACCTGAGTGATAATATTGATAAAGCGAGAGATAGAGACATTCAATCTATTCTGCTATCAGGTCATGCCCAGTTGATTGGGCTATTCGATGCCCTAGCTGGTAGTACGTCATTGAAAATAGACCAGCAGGTAATGAGTGAGCTACAAGGTATCTATCAAAATGATAACCTTGATGATAACGACGAAGGCTTTGTCGTTCGAGCTATTTCAGCACCTAAAATCCAATTTGAAACGATTGATACGGATATTGAGCTATTAGAGATTTTCTTAGAAGAAGCTCAAGAACTTGATAACGCCCTAGATGAGAGTTTCAATAAATGGCGTGACGATATTACTAATATCAACTCGCTAAAAGTATTACAGCGTCATTTGCACACCATTAAAGGTGGTGCACGGATGGCTGGCATTCGTAGTATTGGTGATCTAACTCATGAAGCAGAAAGTGTTTATGAGTCTTTTGTAGAAAACAGACGAGAGCCGACGACACAGTGGCTTGAGATTATGCAAATGGTGCAAGACACGATGTCGCAACAAGTGATGCATATCGTGAATCATAAAAAATCCTTTTTCACCTCAGAGCTGATTGAGCAACTAAGAACGTTTGAAAAAGAAAAAACCTTACCAGAAACGGTAGAGCTGATCATACCAGTACCGAAAAACTATCTTGAACCAGACATTCAAAACGTAGTGGCGGATGAGGCCATTAGCAATACCGAAATATCAGAATTGCTCAGCCTAGATACCATGATTAAGCAATCATGGGCTAATGGGTTGCCTGATCCAGACATATTATCGGTGTTCTTAGAAGAGGCGGAGGAGCTTACCAATCGTAATAAATACCTGCATTTGTTCTTGAACGACACAAATAATACCACAGCATTACAAGCACTTCAGCGAGATCTGCATACGATTAAGGGCGGTGCCCGAATGGTGACTGCGTCCGGTATCGCTGATTTGGCGCATGAAATGGAGTCGGTTTATACGGATTTTGTGAGTAACCGTCGTCCCCCTACTCAGAAAGTATTAGAATTGCTAGTTGCCAGTCATGATTGGCTTGCTGATGCCGTATTTATACTTCAGCATCATGTCAATCCGCCAACACCTGCACTATTGATCGAGGCGTTAGAGCAGTTTGGGAGAAATCCTGATAGTCTCAAACAAGTTCCTAAAGAATCCCTACAGTCTCAGCGCGAAGCAATTTTGATTGCCAAAGAAAACCAAGACTCTCACTATCTTGCAAAAGATATTAGCGAGATGCCATCTATGTTCAGTAATACCAATAAGGAGGACGACAGCACTAGTAGTAATGAAATGATTCGTATCTCAGGTGGTCTGATTGAGCATATGATTAATCTATCTGGTGAGTCAGCGATTAACCGCGCCCGTATTGATATGGGTATTAGTAGCTTGACCAATAGTATCGAAGAGATGGGTACAACGGTACAGCGACTGGCAGATCAGTTACGCCGTATGGAGATTGAGCTTGAAGCTCAGATTTTGTCACAAATAGATGATGAGCTGATTGATAATGAGGATTTCGATCCTCTCGAGATGGATCAGTATTCTTCACTGAATCAATTATCAAAATCATTGACAGAATCTGCCTCGGATTTGGTGGATATTAATCATACTCTATTAGAAAAGACTCGTGATAGTGAAAGCCTGTTGCTACAGCTATCGCGGACACAGACTGAGTTGCAAGATGGGCTGATGAATTCGCGTATGGTACCATTCACGCGTCTGACACCGCGTCTTGAGCGTATTGTTCGGCAGACGGCTAATGAGTTGAATAAATCGGTTGAGCTGACCATCATCAACGCTGATGATGAGATGGACAGAACCATCCTAGAGCGGATTACCTCACCGCTTGAGCATATGCTACGAAATGCTGTCGATCACGGTATCGAAACCACATCAGCACGTCTAAAAGCAGGTAAAGAGCGCAGTGGTAATATTACGCTTGAGGTACATCGTGAAGGTAGTGAGATTGTCATCCAACTATCAGATGATGGCCGTGGTATCGATGTAGAAGCGGTAAGAAATAAAGCGATCTCTCAAGGTCTTATTGATGCAGACGATGACAGTCTTTCTGATCTTGATATTATGCAATATATCTTTAATGCTGGGCTGAGTACTAGTAAGCAGGTGACACAGATCTCTGGACGCGGCGTTGGCATGGACGTTGTTATTAGTGAAATTCGTCAGTTAGGCGGTGCGGTCTCTGTTGTCTCCGAGCTTGGAGAAGGCTCTAAATTTACGATGCGCTTGCCATTGACTGTTGCTGTTTCTGATGCGCTGGTTGTGCGCGCCGCAGATCGTTACTATGCAATACCATTGGTACAGATTGAGCGCGTGGTACGGGTTAACCCAGAAAAGCTCTATGACTATTATCATTCAGATGATGCTACATTGAACTTTGAAGACACGGAGTATCGTGTACGCTATCTCAACGAGATCTTATCTGGTAATAAACTGAACGAGCTGGTGGTTAATACCAACACCAGTCTGCCGCTGATTATTATTAAAAACCGCACAGGGCAAAATATTGCACTGCAAGTTGATCAGATTGCAGGATCACGTATCGAAGTTGTTGTTAAGCCTCTAGGACAGCAATTATCGAATATACCGGGTATTTCAGCGGCTACTATCATGGGTGATGGATCGGTAATGCTCATCCTAGACTTAATTGCATTAATGCGTAATGCACAGCTGGTCAAAAACCTCTCAAAATCTGCGAGTACCAAGCGAGGACGTATCGCCACCAAATCAACGATACTGGTAGTCGACGACTCAGTGACTGTACGTAAGGTAACGTCTCGCTTCTTGGAGCGTCAAGGATTCAATGTGGCGGTTGCAAAAGATGGCATCGATGCAATCGAGATACTACAAGATACAACACCAGATATGATCTTGTTAGATATCGAAATGCCGCGTATGGATGGATTCGAGGTGGCGACTCAGGTCAGATTCAATAGTCGATTACAGCATATCCCAATTATTATGATTACCTCACGTACTGGAGAAAAACATCGTGAGCGTGCTCTAGAGATTGGGGTGAACGACTATATGGGTAAACCATTCCAAGAAAAAGAGCTTCTTGAAAAAATTCAAAGACTACTAGGTGAAGAGGTTAGCCTAACTAATGACGGATAATGCACGTGTTTTAGCACTGCGACAAAAAAGCAATCATGATATCAAAGTGCTGGTGATGGCAGAGGATCATCGCCAGCGCTTGGCTTTTTCAGATACCGTACGTAGTTGCGGCTTTACCCTTGTAGGTTGTGTGTCAAGAGCACAGTGGCAAGCAAAAAGTGAGCTGTCTAATGTAGATATTGATATTTGGCTGATAGACAGTGATTATGATGACAGTGTAGCAACCGCAACAATCGCGTCAAAATCAGCGGCTGTCTTGGTGGGCTTTAGCCAAGCACCATATCTCAATGAGGCACAGCAATATGGTAAATGGCAGCGTAAGTTAAAACGTAAACTTGCAAAGCTTTTAGCACTACCAGCCCTGATCGATACTCCCGAATACAAGGGCGATGACACTGAAAGAAGCTGGCAGTATGTCGTATTTTTGGGCGCGTCTATGGGCGGTCCTAGTGCGGTAAAAGAATTTTTAGACAATGTGCCAGCGACACTGCCAGTGTGTATTTTATTGGCGCATCATTTCAATCAGACCATGATTGGTACGTTACCACGGATACTCAATCGCCATAATGATTGGCGCTGTGAGGTTATCGCGTCCTCGCAGCGTTTGCGAGCAGGGCATTGCCTCATAGCCCCTATTGATAAGCAAATAGTCTGTGATTCAGCTGGTAGGGTCATCTTGTTAGATCAAGCTTGGAGCGGTGAATATAAGCCTGCTATTGGTCAGATTCTAAAAAATACCAGTGATGTTTATGGTAGCGATCTAATCAATATTATATTTTCGGGTATGGGCAATGATGGCTCTCAGTATTTGGATATGGTTCAAGACAACAACAGCCAGTTGTGGGCGCAAGACCCTAGTTTGAGTGCATGTCCGAGTCAACCTCAGGCTATTATTGACTCAGGGTATTGTGGTTTCGTTGGTAGTCCGACAGATTTGGCAAAAAAACTGACTGATTATATTGGTGAAAGGGCAGCAAGCCATTCACGCTAACTGATTGTGAGCGACGTATGAAACAAATTTTGAAACACTCATTTGAAGCGGTAAGTTTACTGACAACCAACAATGGTATGCTCGATGTGACTATCGTGCCAGCATCTAACCAACCCGATTGGATTATTCCGAGCAGTTTGATTTTGAGCGTCGACGATTATCAAGAGCGTATATCCAAGTATCAGTGGCAAGCGCAAAATCTTGCTGTCTTTCACTTGTTACCGCAGGATAGAACACCAGAGAAAGTCATCATACTAGAGGGCAATACCACCGAGCATCGATTTGCTTTGCAAACGGCAGGTGAGTTGCGCCAATTACAAGCCCGTATTTCTGACGTCAAAGATACAGAGCTTCCCGAGCAGTTTGCGGATACTAGCGTTGATAAAATAGAAGGGCAGTATGACGAAAACGTTGTGCTCTCTTATCTGTATCAAACCGTTATGATTGACGACAATGTTTATTTGGTACCAGACTTGGACAAAATTGCGCATCATTTGGTGAATTCAGATGACTAGATTCTCGTCTAAGTTTCAGTTATGCTTCACCTCATAGGTAGTACCCGAGCAATGCTGATTACTTTTTGTTATTGAATGAGTTGCTGCCCTATATATAATATCAATTATAAATAACGTTTAATAAAAACTATAGAGCCGCTCATGAATAATTCTAACGTATCAAAATGGTCGCTCAGCAGTCGTATATTTCATTGGATCAGCGCAGTTTTATTATTGATCACATGGGTGATGATACTGCTGCATGAAAATCTCGATAGCAATCTATATATCGGATTTCACAAAGCGTTTGGGATAAGCTTGTTGTGTTGGATGATTGCGCGAGTTATCAACCGCATCTTTACCAAAGCGCCACCGTCTATACCAATGCCAAAATGGCAATCGATGGTCTCTAAGTTATCGCATTTTGCGCTCTATGCCATTCTGATTGCTATGCCGCTTGCTGGTTTATTGATGACTGTATATGGTGGTCGTCCTGTCGATATCTTTGGTTTATTCCAAATACCCGTGTTTGTGACTCCTGATAGGAGTTTGGCCCGCTTTTATAATGATTTACATACCGATATTATTTGGCCAATGATCATCGGTTTTACAGCGCTGCATATTGGTGCTGCCTTGTATCATCAGTTTATCAAAAAAGACAATTTAATATCACGTATGAAATGATCTGCTATTGATCAATGCTCGAATGCTGTATACAGCATGCCGTACCAATAAACTTAAAGATGCAAAAAAGCCCTAAGTACATTACTTAGGGCTTTTTAAGTGATAAATGAAAGTGCTTACGGTCTAAAGGTCTGATTACAAATTTACTTTTTGTGTTCAGGTAAATTAATGTTCATCTCTAACACATCTAAGCTGTCTTCTGAGCGATGATTGATATTGACATCATCAATCTGCACGCCATTCACATATTTGTTGACCACTTCTAAGATTTCACGTTTCATTTTTTCGATACGATCAACCGTTAGGCGGTTATTTAGACGATTTTCGCTAGCAACGATAACCTTGAGACGTTCGGTAGCTAGATTGGCACTGCCTGCACTACTGCCATCGTCAGTACCGAATAGGCTACTCCAAAATCCTTTTTTCTTAGTCATCATTAACCCCCAAACCAGCGCTGTAGTAAACTCTTTTTCTTCACATCAATATGACGTAGTGGACGCTCTTCGCCTAAGAAACGGGCGACGATATCATCATAACATTGACCAGCAACAGAGTCGGTATAATGAATAACAGGCTCACCGTGGTTCGATGCTTCGAGCACAGAATGGCTCTCAGGCACAACGCCGAGCAATGGTACTTTTAAGATGTCATTTGAGATAGTGTCGATGTCCATCATCTCGTTCGCAGCAGCACGTTCTGCATTGTAACGAGTGATAACCAAGTGCTCACGTACAGAGCCTAGGTTTTCTTCAACCTTTTTCGTTTGACTTTGCAAAATACCGATGATGCGATCCGAGTCACGTACTGAAGAGATCTCAGGGTTGGTAACAATGATGGCTTCGTCAGCGTGATACATGGCCAACTGTGCACCGCGCTCGATACCAGCAGGTGAGTCACAGATGATATAGTCAAACTGTTTAGACAGCTCAGTCATGACCTCTGCGACACCTTCATCCGTCAATGCGTCTTTATCACGCGTCTGACTAGCAGGAAGGATATACAGGTTTTCAAGCTGTTTGTCTTTGACAAGTGCTTGCGACAAGCGTGCGCTACCGGTAATGACATCAACGAAATCATAAACAATTCGGTTTTCACAACCCATGATCAAGTCTAGATTACGTAGACCTACATCAAAATCAATTACAACCGTTTTATAGCCACGCAATGCTAAACCAGCGGCAAAAGAGGCGCTAGTCGTGGTTTTGCCTACACCGCCTTTACCTGAAGTGATTACAACTATCTTCGCCACAATGGCACACTCCTATGAATCAATGGGATATCTTTTATATAAATAGCACAATTGCATGGTATTTATCTACTAACTATATATGTACTATCTGCGAAGATAGCCTAGCATAAATATATAGATATTTATAGCAAGTCTATATTAAAGCAGAAAAACAACTGAGATATGAGCTATAAAGGGCTTTTGCTTATAAATTTTACAGTTAATGGCGATAATTTTTAGCCGTATGATAGCTATTTAAATATACGGCAAATAACGTTAGAACCAACACTTAATAATAGCTCAATTGTAACGATTAATTTAATATATCTTGTTTTATTTATCTGACACAGCAGCTTATATAATTACAGCTTACCTTACCCAGTTTACTTTACTAGACAATCACCTAACCGTTTATTATTTTTAACTGAGCAATAATTAAGCTTCATCCATTACGATAAATACTAGGCCTTCACCTTCCACAAACTTGACTTGTACAGGTTTATCAATCACGTGCTCAGGTAGGTTGTCTCGCAAACAATAAGTGCCTGCTACAGAAACCAGAGAAGGATTGAAAACTTGGCAGAAAATACGAGCATCTTTGTCGCCTGTTGCGCCTGCCACCAAGCGGCCTTGCGCACGTCCATAGACATGTAAGCTGTTGTCAGTGATGGCTTCAGCACCGCTATTCACACTGTTTGTCAGAATCAAATCGCCGCCGACATGGTTTAAGCTTTGGCCTGAGCGTAGCATCTGGTCGTAGATGAGGCTGGTAATATGCTGAGCACTTAACAATGTCTCATCTGGAAGACTGGAGATGGTGGTTTCAGTGGCAGGTATATTTGCCGCACTCTCGGTGCTAGTATCGTTGGCTGATTTTGCGCGATTATCTTCTTTAGGTTTATTGGACGGTGTAGGGGCTGTTTTGCTAGGTACGATACGTTCAATGCGTTTACCATCTGCAGGAAAGATGGCCAAGCGCTGCTCGCGCGCTTGATCATCAAGTAGGCCTGTCACCACACCGATCGGCTGTAGTCCCCATGACCATAATAGCTCTACTAAGGCAGATAAATCTTGCTCGACGTCGCTATCGATAAGGATTGGGATATTACTGGATTTGTTGCTCAATGTCTCAGTAAGCTGGGCTTCAATAGTACCTAGATCGCTGGTACTAAACTGTAAACGTGAAAAGGTCAGCATCTTGCCATATAGGGCTAAGGCTGGTGCTGCGCTTGCAGTCTGATTATTATTGTCTGAAACTGTCATATATAAACCCTTAAAAATAATTCTGTCGCTGTATTCACGGTGTCATTGTTATTATTGTGTCATGCTCATAGCCAGCTCTGCTATAGATTTAGCATGTCTTGATGCTTCCACTGTTGTACTTTTACTTGTGCTTCAAATGCAGTCAAACTGTCATCAATGATACTCGAAATCAGAGTATCAAGTGCACTATTATCGGTGTCTATTTGCGCAATACCATGGGCAATCTCCACCATCAATGCGTCAAGCCGCTCAGGGTCAAGCAGGCGCTTATTTAAGGCATAAACAACGTTTTCACCGATGTTGTGTCCGACATGCTGCAGTTGTGATTCGATCAGGCTACCGGCGATAGGAATCATGCGCAAATAGCGTCGCAGCTCAGGAGTATTGGCTAGACCTTCTTCAATAGCGTTGCCCATTTCGCTGGCTAATAGACTGCCACCACCTGATGAGGCAGTCAGCTCCTGTAGTTTTGGTGCAAGCTCTGAGCGCAGAATGGATAATACAGCCGCTTCAATCTCAGCACGGTTGCGCGTGATGGCTGACTCGATAAAAGATTTGTGCGTTTCAGGGTTGGTCAATTCCTGCCTAAAATTTTGGATGGTCGTCAGGATGACACGATCAGAGAGCTCTTCTAATAATAGGTCAATATAGAACTTAATACGATTGATCCATGGCTGCGGGAGTACTTGGTAGCCAAGCTGGTACAATCGGCGTCCGATAACAACGGCTCTAAATAACCGTAACAAACGTAGCTGCGGAAAACAGCCTAAGACTTCGTACCAGTGGACAAAAGGGAAGAAAAACCAGCGATAATAGACTTTTTCTTTGATTGCGATTGCCCAGCGTAATAGTAATTCAGCAACCAAAAATATGGTAAAAAACCCACCAGCGGTACGCAACGGCTCATGCAACGTCGCCTGATACCAGTTGAGTCCCTCGCTGACTGACAGCCATTGTGCAGCATTGGCACTAAAGTCGCTCATCAATACAGCATCCAGACTGATCAGCAGAAGGTCAATACTGATAGCGATAAGCATCACGATATCATAAGTGAGCTTTAAACGACTGGGTTTTGGACGGTTTGGCCTTGGCGGCTCACTATTTGCAAGATGAGGCGACACCGGTGCAGTTGCAATAGGCGGGCTGGTAGTAGGAGAGGCGGGCACAGTCATACCTTATAAATGATAAATGGCACAAAGAAATGAGTAAATTTTTGACGGCTATTAAAAATAACCATCAAAAATCGATGCGTACATGATTAATCACATTATCAATGAATAAGGCCAAAAAACAACCCATCTATGATTAAAAATCATGCATAGCCACTTATAAAGTAATAATGATCATTTGCAACGCGACTATCATCAGTACAGTGCTCACGTATCATCATTAGCCCCTGCGTTATTGATTACTCAAGCGCTTATGGCAGTATGACTAGATTTTGTCCGTTATCGGACTATGAGTGCTGCGTCTTTTAAAAGGTATGTGATGACTTACGGCGTAAGTGAGTCATTTATTGAGCCACTTGAGTTTCAGGGGCTGTCTCAAAATCAGCCAGCATGTCAGTGATGCGCTGATCTTTTTGACGCCAGATGTGTTCAACCCAGTCAAACATCTGTGCTTTTATTGCCTCATCATTTTCATAGCCGCCTTGCTTAATTCCCTCAAACAACGCATCTGGTATATCAATATATCTTAGATCCACGCCCAAACGTTTGATATTGCCTTTCCACAGATCGCTATAGCTTGGTACGCCATCAGGATAGACGATGGTCATATCCAGTATGCCATCGATATCCTCGCCTAGGGCGTTAATCGCAAGGGATAAGCCGCCTGCTCGTGGTTTTAGCAAGTGCGTATAAGGAGACTGCTGTTTGGCATGTTTGGCCTTGGTAAAGCGCGTACCTTCTAGATAGTTTAGCAAGGTGAACGGCTTGTCTTTTAAAAGGGCACAGGCACGCTTGGCCTCTTCGATATCTTTACCTTTAAGTGCTGGGTTTTTGGCGATGGCTTCTTTGGAATGCCTGCGCATCATGGGGAAATCTAAAAAATAAAAAGCTTGCCCAACGATGGGAATATAGATCAGCTCAAATTTAGTAAAAAAGCGCGTCAATGGCAGGCGCTTTTCGCCAATGTATTGCACGATGCTGGTATCGACCCAAGATTGGTGGTTGCTGACCAGAAGGTATTTACCATCGATGCGAATATCATCTGGTAGGCTGATACGCCAATCTTTGCGAGGCAGCATGTCATCGATTAGTGCACTGTTGCTGCTGATCCAGTAAGTCGCGATTTTGATGACCGCTTTATCTGCAATAGGTGCACCCGTGATGACTTTGCTGACACCCATCAACCACAAAGGAATACTACCACCAAAGCTATTGGCAGTGATAACGCTTGCTGCTGTCGCTAATGAAACCGCCTTACCCAGTTTGGGCGTGCGTTTGTGCAGTTTTCGAATGGTAGATGTCAGTCGCATGCTTAATCCTCTTGGTTCAGTTTAATTAATAAGTAAGCCATATATTTCACAAGTCGATGTTTTAGATATTGCCAAAACTGCTCATATGATTGATGACCAATAATCCAGTGGACTAAGCGCTAATCATAGAAGCGTTGCTGGTTAATTCCTGATACAGCGGTCATTTGACGATGAGAAATTTGGCCACATAATTTTAGCAGAAACGTTTCGCAGTGTACGAGTGTAAACGTGACTAGTGATAACAAGGAACAGGTATTGGATAGTTTAGATGCTAAGAAATACCGTAAAGTTAATCTGCACTTCTCATACATAGGTGTGACAAAATATTACACAGAGTTAGATTGTAATTGCCATAATAATGACGAAAGTAAATAAGTACTTAATAAGATTAACGGACAATCTTGATAAAGCACGATTTATAATATTTTAAACTTATAGAGGAAATATCATGCGTAATACATTATTAATTGCAGCAGTAGCATCAGGTCTAGCACTTAGCGGTTGTACGACTGATCCAAACACTGGGCAGCAACGTTTGAATAAAGCTGCATTGGGCGGCCTAGTTGGTGCAGCAGGTGGCGCAACTATCTCAAAAGCAACAGGCGGCGAAAAGACTGGTCGTGATGCTGCTATCGGTGCGGCACTGGGTGCTGGCGTTGGTTATTACATGGAGCGTCAGGCTCGTCAGCTTGAGCAGCAAATGGCTGGTACAGGCGTGACTGTTAACCAAAACCCAACCACGGGTAACATTGATCTTGTTATGCCAGGTAGCATCACTTTCTCGTTTGATAGTGCAACACTTAACTCATCATTCAAGCCAACGCTAGACAAGCTTGCTTCAACCATGAACCAGTATAACCAGAACACAATCACGATCGCTGGTCACACTGATAGCCAAGGTTCAGCATCTTACAACATGGGTCTGTCACGCGACCGTGCTTACTCAGTTGCCAACTATCTAACGGCTCGCGGTATTGCTTCTAACCGTATCAATGTAGTTGCTTATGGCGAGTCACGTCCAGTTGCTACTAACAACACTGAATCTGGTCGTCAGCAAAACCGCCGTGTTGAGCTAACGGTTAATGCACCACAAAGCGTCAACTAATCGACAGTTCTATATAGCTATTTGATAGGTGCAAATGATTTTCACGCACTTATCTAGCAAAAAGAGTCAGCGATATGTTGGCTCTTTTTTTATGCGCTAAATTTTGATTGAACAAACTCGATAGTTAGGATAGCGCAGGTATAATATCTGCTGTCCAAAATAGAATAGTGCTCGTTTAGTATTTGATGACATTTTATAAAAGGATCATAAAGATTAATGATTATTAACATAAAATTAAGTATTGATAACGATTATCAATAACACTATAATTTGTTAGTGTTTTATTACTGAATAGTTACAAGCTTGATAATATGCGATAAGCATAAATATACGAGATCAAATCAGCTGATTAAGGCGTGATTTGATAATCGATATGATGGAAGCCATTTAACCAAAACGAATTTTGCTATCTCTTTGAGGATTTGTATGACGATTACCACAGAAACACGCCGTAAGATTTTACCAACTACTTTAGCTGTTGCACTTGCAGGATTGTTAATGGTATCGGGCTGTACCAAAAAAACCGAAGAAGACACTGCTGCTACTGAGACGCAGACAGAGGTTGTAAGCACAGAAACAGGCGACAATACAGAAATATCAGCTGCCGAAAAAGCACATATTGATAGGTTAGTCATCAGCTACGCAAATATGGCCCATGCAGCCTACAAGGATTCGCTAGAGACAGCCGAAAAACTCCAGACAGCGGTAAATACGTTTGTGGCAACACCGACACAAGCCAACCTTGATGCTGCCAAAGCTGCGTACAAAGCGGCTCGTCAGCCGTACTCACAGACGGAAATTTTCCGTTTTGATGAAGGGTTTGTGACGGCAAATGATAAGCGCGCGATCAAAAGCGTCGATAGCTGGGAAGGTCAAATCAACGCTTGGCCGCTAGATGAGGCGCTGATCGATTATGTCAGTGATGACTATGAAGGTGAGTACAACAGTCAAGAAAATATCATCAATAGCGATAGCATTACGGTCGGTAGTACCAAGCAAGATACCAGTACAATTACACCTGAGCTGCTTGCCGACATGAACGAGATTGGCGGTAGCGAAGCCAATGTAACGACTGGCTATCATGCGATTGAGTTTATGCTATGGGGTCAAGACACCAATGGCGTAAAAGAAGGCGCGGGTAATCGCCCAGTCACTGATTATGTGACGGAAGCTGAACAATGTACCAGCGGTGATACGGTCAATGAAGATGCCAGTATTTGTGAGCGCCGCGGTGAGTTTTTAAAAGCCGCTACTCAATTATTGGTGGATGATTTGACCGCAATGGAAGCCCAGTGGCAGCCTGATACCGAAAATACTTTACGCAGTGATTTGCTTGCGCGTAAATATGACAATGGCCTGCGTCAGATCATGTACCAAATGGGTAGTTTAGCACTGGGTGAGCTTGCGTCTGAGCGTATGCAGGTCGCTTTTGTCACAGGGTCTACCGAAGATGAGCACGAATGCTTTAGTGACTTGACGCATCTGAGCTATGCCAATAATGCCCGCGGTATCCAAAATGTCTTTAATGGTAGCTACCAGACAGTCGCTGGTAAAACAGTCGGTGGCTATGGTGTTAAAGACTATCTCGTTGACAGCAGTCATGTAGAGGAAGCTGATAAATTGGCCGCTGACTTTAGTAAAGTCGAAGGTGCATTCAACGTCATGGTTGAAAAGGGCGAGAAAGAAGGCGTCAAAATTGACCAAATGATTGCAACGGTTGGTCAAGCAAGTCAAGAAGGCGTTTCTGCTGAAGAGCAGAATATCCGTCGCGGCTGGGTAGAAGCGGGTATTAATAGCTTGCAAGAGCTGACCGCTGGTATCGAAAATGCCGCAAAAGCCGTTGGTATTGATAATCTTGATGCAGATGCAGGGTCACAGTTTTAAGCAGACACCAAGTAGCTAAAAGGTGCTTATTATCTGTATAAGACTTACCTTGATAAAATGATCAGTTGGGTAAATAGACGTTATCAACGATGGTTGGCAACGTCTATTTATCCGTTTCAAAATAGGCCAATAAGGCTATATTCTGAACCAGACTATCGATGCCAATGACAACGTGATCGATATCGACTTGATGTTTCTACTCTAAAACTAAGGCGCTTGATGTTTATGAAAGCCATCTATCCAAAGTCTTCTGTTTTTCTTCTTCCTTCTGCCATAATACAAAATTTGCCATCCAAGCTTGCACTGCTCATGATGGGTGCAGCGGCGCTAAGCGCATGTCAACCAGCTGATAGCGTTTCGAATAAGACCTCGGATAATGAGGGCAGCGCAAGCACCAGTGAAACAACTCAACCGCTCACCTTTGAACGTGCCGAAAATATCGAAGCACTGGCTGGCGTGCCGATGCAGCAATTGATCAGCTTTGATCCTCAAGAGATCAAGCAAGGCGGTGATACGGGTATCAGTATTACCAGTGCTGAAAGCTACTCTAAGCCTTCATCGAACCTGACAGCGTCGCGTAAGGGTTCGTTTTTTATCGGTAATGCATTCTTTAAGCAGCCTTGGGTCGTCGCTCCTGCCAGTACCGACAGTCGAGATGGGCTTGGTGCGCTATTCAATGTGGCGGCTTGTCAGTCTTGCCATATCAAAGACGGCCGCGGTCATGCGCCCATGACTGCCGATGATGATGCGGACAGTTTATTGCTTCGTCTCTCTATGCCAGCAACAACGGATGAGCAGCGACAACAGTTACAGGACTCGCTGATTGAAAAGGTCGTCCACCCTATGTATGGTGGGCAATTGCAAGATCGGGGTATCCAAGGTGTCCCTGCTGAAGCCAGAATTGCGGTGCAGTGGACAGATAAGCCAGTCACTTTCGCTGATGGGCATATTGAGACGCTACGTGCGCCAACCTTTAATCTGACCAACCCTGGTTATGGCGCTTTTGATGAGGCGATGATGGTATCACCACGAGTGGCGCTCCCAATGATTGGGCTTGGGCTGCTAGAGCAAATACCTGAGGATGATATTAAAAAACAAGCAAACGATAATAGCAATAGCGACATCAGTGGTAAGTTCAATTGGGTGATGGATCCACAGACGGGTAAACGTGCGCTTGGACGTTTTGGCTGGAAAGCCGGTCAAACCAAACTGATTACCCAAAATCAAAGTGCTTTTAACGAAGACATGGGGTTGACGTCAAACATTCGTCCTCATGAGTCCTGCATGCCGACCCAGACCGTCTGCTTAAATGCGACAACAGGTGCTGATGAGCAAGGCAATGGCAAACCGCCCGTTGAAGTGAACGACGATGTTGCCAAGTTTGTGGAGTTTTATACCCGTAATTTGGCAGTGCCGCACCGCCGTAATGCGGATGATAAGCTTGTGCTGGCGGGTAAAAAGCGTTTTTATGACATGGGCTGTCAAAGCTGCCATACGCCAAGATATCAGCTGCCAAAAACTGACGACGATCATCTTGAGCAGCATGGACAAGTGATTTATCCTTACACCGATTTATTGCTACATGACATGGGAGATGACCTTGCTGATCGTACTATCGCGGGTAAGCTACCATCCAAAGACGCTCAAGTTGAGTTTTTAGCCAATTCTTATGAATGGCGCACGCCCGCACTTTGGGGCGTGGGACTTGCGCAAACGGTTGATCCACAAGCGACGTTTTTGCATGATGGACGCGCTCGTACGCTGATGGAAGCGGTTCTTTGGCACGGCGGAGAAGCCGAAAAGCAACAGCAACAAGTATTGAAGTTAGACAAGCAAGGTCGCGCCGAGCTAAATGCGTTCTTAAAGTCGCTATAATAAGGTCACTGTAATACAGTCACTATTATAAAATCAGCATAAAAACGCTATAAATTACTACCTATAACATTACCGAGAAATCTATGAAAATAAATCACGCTTTGGCGATGGCGCTATCTGCATTGAGTGCCGGTCTGCTGATTAGCTGTGTTAAACCTGCCGACGACAAAAAATCTGCAGAAGTGGATAGTCAAGAAGTTGCAAAAGACAATACAGCTACTGACAGCTCAGCAGAAAGCAGCAAGGAAAGCACTGCGCAGATCGTTGCGGTAGATATCAGCCCTGAGACTCAAAAAACGTATTTGACGCATGTGGCAGAGGACATTGTCCTTCCTGCGTATGCTAGTGCCGCAAAGCAAAGTGATCTATTAAATGAATTGGCGCAGAAACATTGTCAGCAAGCACCCGTCAGCGGCGCTGAGCTACAGGCATTACGCGCGCAGTGGTTAGTATTGGCACAAGCGTGGTCGAGTGCTGAGATGATTAATTTTGGTCCTGCGACTGCCAGCATGAGCAATCTGTACATCAACTATTATCCTGATGAGCGCGGCTTGGTACATAGCGGTGTGTCTGATTTGATTGCTGCCAATCCAACACTCACGCCAGAGCAGCTCGCGGGCGAAAGCGCTATCGTACAAGGTGTACCAGGACTAGAAGAAGCCTTGTTTGCCAATGAGAGCTTAAATGCTGGTCAATGCGCTTACGTGATTAGTGCGAGTGGTGCTTTGAGCACACGCCTAAAGGACATCGACAAAAACTGGCAGCAAAACGCGACTGAGTTATTGGCGATAGACAAGTCTGCTGAGAGCGATCAAGGCTTGAACCAATGGTTTAACTCGCTATTGTCATTAGTTGAGACAATGAAGTCTAATGCTATTGACCAGCCGCTCGGTCTGACGGGTAAAGCAAAAGGTCATTTGCCAGCGGCTACTGCTGGTCAAAGCCGAGCTATTATCAATGCAAAACTAGATGCTATCAATAAAGCCATGACAGATCCCGTATTGACGGCGATACTTAATAGCAATGATGAGAGCACAGTCGCTAATAATCTATCGACGGCACTGGCTGATACCACGACCCTATTGGCACAAATGCCAGAAGATTTATCAGCCGCAGACAAAGACGATCAACAAGCGTTATATGACCATCTCACTACCGTCACTCGCTTGATTAAACGCGAGTTAATCCCAGCACTCGGTATCCGTGTGGGCTTTAATAGCACCGATGGCGATTAAGTGATGTTTACTGCTAAAGGTAATACGGTGTCAGAAGGTGAGCATCATGACAGATCAAATGAGCCAAAAGCCAGTTCAATAAGCCGTGAGCTTTTGACGACGTCAATGCTCACGGCAGTCGGCACCGCGGCTCTGGTCGGTATTCACCATCATTATCGTAAGCAGCAGCATCCAGATGCCAGTTTACAAGATTATGTGGCGGGTATGCGAGCGCAGTTACAAGCATTGCAGCCGGCCACTGGCTCAACGCCAAACCTTAAACGCTTTCGCTATGCTTGTCAGCAAGCAGCGGTGAAGTGGCAGCAGGCTTATCATCAAGCGATAGATGATGAGAGTAACGTGCTTGATCTTACTGCTGTGCATACGACGACGATGCTCGCACGGCCTGTTCGCTGGGTCAGCGGCGTTGCCTCTATGCCAAAAAATAACGCGTCATTGAATCAAAATGAGCATGACTTTGGCGTGGTAGGCATTGATGCTGATAGACAAATCGTTTGGCAGACGACCATGCCTGAGCGTGTCCATGACATCGTTGTTCAGCCTACAAATGTATCTGAATCTCAAGTTCAGGATAGCAATGTCGACCAAAGGCGCGATGTCGTCGTCATGGGTCGTCGTCCAAGTGAAAAATTCTGGGTGCTTGATGCCTCAAATGGACAAGTACAACATGCGATCAAAGCGGATTTACATCGTCACTTTTATGGTCATGCTTGCTATAGCTTAGATGGTGAGCTGCTGTATGTGACTGAAAATGACACCGTCAGTCTGGCAGGTAAAATCGGTGTTTATGATACTAACGACGCTTATAAAAAAGTAGCAGAATTTAACTCTTATGGCATCGGCCCGCATGAGCTGATTATGCATCCCGATGGAGAAACATTAGTCATTGCAAACGGTGGCATTAAGACTGAGCAGGCCTCACGTGAAGAGCTAAATTTAGACACTATGCGACCATCGCTGGTCTACCTGAATCGTCATGACGGCACACTGCTTGAGCAAGTGGTGCCTGAGCACAATCAGATGAGCATACGTCATTTAGCGATGCACAATGATGGCACTGTCATGATCGGTATTCAGTTCCAAGGCGAAAAGCATATCAATGTACCGTTAGTACTGACTCACCAGCGCGGTGATGTTAGCTTTGCGCCACTGACTATGCCAAACAATCAATGGCAACGCTTTCATCAATATATTGCGAGCGTCGCCGTTGATAGCGACCGTAATTTGCTTTGTGTGACCACTCCGATTGGTGGCTGTGCGGCAATTTATGACTTACATACTCGAGAGTTGATTGATGATGTGAGCCTGCCTGATTGTGCAGGGGCATCCGTCTTATCCAGTGCCAGTAGATCAACGAACAAAGTCGACGATCCTATCGAGTCATCAGAATTTATTGTAAGTGATGGGCAAGGGCAATTGACCGCGCTAAGAGTAAGTGTTTCGCCAGATTCAAAATTGAATGGTAAAGATGATAAGCATATTAGTACAGACAGCCAGTTGCATATGATGTCCTTTGATAACCATTTGCAAGCGTTATAATACGTAGCCATTGGCACAGTTACTGTCATTGAGGAGACAAAACATTAGCTTGGAAATCCGTTTAGATACTATTAGACAGCAGCTCGCACAGGTAGATATTGAGCTACATATCAGCAAAAAGCGTGTCAAAAACATCAATTTTCGTTTAAAGCCGCATGTCTTGATGGTTTCTGTACCACTGCATATTAGTGATTCACAAGCTGCTGACGCGGTGGCGCGGCGAGTGTCTTGGGCGATTAACCACCATCCACAAGTACTAGAGCAACACCAGCGTAAACAAGGCGCACTATCAGACCTTACAACTGCTGACCAGCCTATTTATTTATGGGGTAAAGTACAGCCACTTACCTTAAGTCATGGTGAAAAAGTTGCCTACTATCGCCAGCAGCTCTCCGATGTCATGCCGTCGCTATTTGAGAAATGGCAGCCAATCGTTGGCACTTACGCCAATGAGATACGAGTAAAAAAAATGCACACACGCTGGGGCAGCTGCAACACGCGCGCGAAGCGAATCTGGCTGTCCGTTTATCTTCCTGCCTATCCTATCGAATGCACCGAGTATGTGATCGTCCATGAACTGTGCCATTTGCATCATGCCAATCATAGCCCTGCATTTTGGCAAACGGTGGCGAGTGCCATGCCAGATTATCGGCAATGGCATAATATACTGGCAGGCAAGAGAGGGCAGTTGGATTGAGAGATCCATATATTGATGACATCGTTCTGATAAGCCTTTTGCCACACTTAGAATAACTTTCGTCTATGAGTCCATTAATTCTTTGAGCGACTTTCCCATCTAAATGGCTTTCACTGTGTGAGAGTAATTTGTCTCTCTTTTTTCATCCTATTTAAAACGGCGACACATGTTGATAAGACTGATATGATAAGAAATAACGATACAAATCGTGTCGTTTAAATCCAATTTTATATACAAGGATGGCAGATGGAAAATGTCAATCAAGCTGAGTTTTGGCAGGAGCGCTATGAGAAAAACAGTACTGGCTGGGATATGGGACAAGTATCACCACCGCTCAAAGCTTACATTGACCAGCTACTCGAAAGTGCCAAGGATGAGGCAATACTTGTACCAGGTGCTGGTAATGCTTACGAGGTAGGCTATCTATATGAGCAAGGATTTACCAATGTCACGTTGGTCGATTTTGCGCCAGCCCCGATTGAAGCCTTTGCGGCGCGTTATCCCGACTTCCCATCTGAGCAGTTAATTTGTGCGGACTTTTTTAACTTATCAGCTGAGCAGTATCAATTTGATTGGATACTGGAGCAGACGTTTTTTTGTGCGATTAATCCAGTGCGCCGTGATGAGTATGTGCAGCAGATGGCAAGGTTACTAAAACCACAAGGCAAACTGGTTGGTTTGTTATTTGATACTGACTTTGGACGAGAGGAACCACCATTTGGTGGCACTAAAGAAGAGTACCAGCAGCGTTTTCAAAGCCATTTTGATATTGATATTATGGAACCTAGCTATAATTCACATCCAGCACGGCAAGGTAGTGAGTTATTTATAAAGCTGCGAGCGAAATAAGCTCGCGCTTGATATTGTCCCGAGCTTGCGCTTCTAATTGGCTATAGTAATAATCAGTCAAATAGAGTTTGGGATGCGCTAGTAATCCTTGTAATACCGCAGTGCGCCCATCACGGTAGTTGTCATCTGCGACGTGTGCATATTCTTGACGTATCGCTTGTGCATACTGCTGATAGGTAGACCAAGGCGCACCCAAAATACTCAAATCCATATCTAGCAGATATGCCGCATCACTGTATTTAACACTATCTATCGACTCATCTACCTGATGATTGGCCGTCATCATGATGAATGCGTAGATGTCTTGGCACTGCTCTGAGCGTAGATAAGAACTCAACGCGCCTACGGCATATTCAGCGCTTTTTTGCTCATTATCTACGCGTGTTGGGTCGTATATCACATCATGATAATACAGTGCCAACACCACGATATACGGAGCAGTTAGATGGTGTTTAATGCTTTCAAACTGTACCAATAACTGCTCAATATGACTCAGGGTATGATAAGCTCGTTGTGGTTCACCGTAGCGCACAGAGATATCTTGCCAGAGGGTTTGTGCGTCGTCTGGTGTCACATCACTATTGAGAGCAGACAAGCATAAGTAAAAATGATTGCCCAGCTCCATATTTATAGGTGGCAATTCATTCATAATTAACCTTTGTCACTTGCCATTTATTTTGTATTAGCCGCATCTTTAAATGCCTTATTAAATACTTCTCCGAGCAAGCTGATATCATCGACACGGGCATAATTTAAGCGGGTGACAAAAGCAATATGGCGGTGTGGTCCTTCTTCAGCTAGAGGTACAGCGACAGCATTTTGATTTTGCAAGTGCAACTGATCGAGTGCCATTTCAGGCACTAGGGTCGTGCCCATGTTGGCAAGCGCCATTTGAATCAGCGTGTTTAGACTGGCATCCGAGAAGCTTGATTTCATCTGTGCACGGTCAAAATGACAGACAGATAGCGTCTGATCGGTTAGGCAGTGGCCTTCACCAAGGAGCATAAGATTGGCAGTAGCTAGCTCGTCAGCGCTGATGGTATCAAGCTTGGCATGTACATCGTCTTTTGGGAAGACGGCAAAGAAGTCTTCACTCCAAAACTCAAAACTGTGCAGGCCATCTACAGCATATGGCAGCGCAATGATAGCCGTATCGATATGACCGTAGCGCACTTGCTCAAGCAACCGCTCGGTTTGCTGCTCAACGATCGTCATGCGAAACTCTGGATACTGAGCACGCAGGGCTGGTAGAACCTTTGGTAGCAAGTAAGGCGCAATCGTGGGAATGATACCAACGGTCATCGGATACGCCAGCGGTGTCTGATGGCTATGGGCGCGTGTGGTCAAATCGCTCACTTCAGAGAACACGCGCTGTGCCCTTGTGAGGATTTCTTGACCGATAGGCGTAATCAGTACTTGCTTGTTATTGCGCTCAAAAATCTGTGTATCTAGCTGTTTTTCTAATTCTGCGATACCCAAGCTCAGGGCAGACTGCGAAATATTACAATCTTCGGCAGCACGTTTGAAGTGACGATGTTTGGCGACGGCTAAGGCAAACTCAAGTTGTCGTAAAGTAATCATAAAACCTCTCTTTTAATGGGTTTTTAATGTAATTTATCCTGTCAGTAAGCCTCTATAAGGCAGCAAATTACCAGTTATGTACCAATGATAGGATATAGAAAGCATAGTTTAACAAGTTTAATAAAACAAAACATCACATTAAAAACTTTTAACTGGATTAACCGTAGAATTCGCGTATAGTTTGTCGGGTAGCCCAGAAAGCTAAAGGGCTAGTTAAAAAATCCCTATAAATAATTTTAATTTACTCAACAAGAGAGGAGCCAATCATGGCGTCTATTATCAATCAAGCAATCCCAGAATTTTCAGCCGATGCCTATGTAAACGGTGAGTTCAAAACCATTACTTCAGAAGACGTAAAAGGCAACTGGGCGATTTTCCTATTTTACCCAGCTGATTTTACCTTTGTTTGCCCAACTGAGCTAGAAGACATGGCCGCTCATTACGACGAGCTAAAAGGTTTGGGTGTTGAAGTATACTCAGTATCAACTGACACGCATTTCACGCACAAAGCATGGCATGATTCTTCAGAAGCGATCGGCAAAGTACAGTATCCAATGATCGGCGATCCTACTGGTAAACTCACTCGCGGCTTCAATGTTATGATTGAAGAAGCAGGTCTAGCAGAGCGTGGTACGTTCCTAGTAGATCCTGATGGTCTGATCCAAGTAGCAGAAATTCATGCTGGCGGTATCGGCCGTAGCGCAAAAGATATGCTACGTAAAGTAAAAGCCGCTCAGTATGTTCGTGAGAACGATGGCGAAGTTTGCCCAGCAGCTTGGGAGCAAGGCGGCGATACACTTAAGCCAAGTCTTGACCTAGTTGGTAAAATCTAAGTAGCTATTTCATCCCTTAGATAAAGTAGCGCTGACTTTTATACTTTTAGTGTGAATCAGTTCTACAAATAAAGACCCCATTAACTGATGTTGATGGGGTTTTTTATGGCGCTAGCTACAATCTTATGAGTCTTATTTATTGATCATAAGCGTAGTAGGCGTAGTATAGTCGAACCACTATTAAAGTGTTACAGCGTTAGACTCGTTTAGCCTACTACTGTAGTACTTGCACTCGTCTGCCTTGTACCACTTTTAATATTGATTGACTATATAGTGAATTCAGTATAAAAACGATACAGTGGGACTGGGATAAATTTTTCGCAGCCTCTGTCTGCATAGCCACAGCACGCAAGGAAGATTTAGACCAGTTCCACTTTGATATATAATGTATTTGTTTTATTTAGGATTGACTATATCAGGCGCGAGATTGTTCTTTATTTTTATCAATAATCTTATAAATCTCGTCTTTGAGATGTAATTTACGCCGTTTCATTTGTTCTATTTCTTCTTCACGGCTGGCATGCTTGACTAGATCTTTTTCGAGATAATTGATTTTTTGATCAAGCTCGGTATGCTCATCAAAAATACTCGCGAAATGACTGTCTTTGAGCTTCAGTTCGGCAATAATATCTCTGTTATCGTGGAAAGTATCTGTTTTTCTCATGTGTTCATCCTTGTCATGAAACGCAAGCTTCTCATAAGCAATCGCGTATGGTGTTAAAAAGACGGCTTAACTTAAGAACTATTCTCGATTGTAGCGAAAAAATAGCCTAGATACTATGGCTATTATCTACCAGTATATTTGTATTTAATTAATTAAACCTATTAACGATTGGTTTTATAAAACGTAAAGTTTGAGTTTCTCAGCTTGCCCAAATACTGCGAACACCTGATAATAGGGTCATTCAAGAGCGAAAGCTCGATATATACAAGGTTTTTTATAAAATTATTAAGTGTGAGAATTTCATATTTAAACAGGCAGTTCGATAGTTGCCGTTACATATTCAGTCATAATGAGGAACTAACATGATAGATCAAAATTTATTAGACGCAGTTAAGACATATAGCGAAAACATGACGCGCCCGATTACTTTTGTATTGGGCAGCGGTGAGCACGATAAGCGCGCTGAATTGATCGACTTTTTGAGCAAGATTGCGGGTACGACTGACAAAATCAATTTCGATGAGCAGGTTATCGATGACAGTTTGCCAAGCGCGATTAGTTTTAAAGTAGTCAGTCATGTTGATGGAGAGACTGCTGATACAGGTATCGTATTTAGTGGTATTCCTGGTGGTCATGAGTTTACCTCATTGATCCTAGCCATTTTGCAAGCGGGTGGTCATACGCTGAAATTGGATGAAGGTATCCAAAAGCTAATCAAACGCTTCAACAAGCCGCTACAGTTTCAGACCTACGTGTCACTATCATGCCATAACTGCCCAGAAGTGGTTCAGGCGTTGAATCAATTTGCGCTACTAAACGATGGTATCAGCAATGAGATGATCGATGGTGCGCTCTTCCAAGAGCAAGTAGAAGCAAACAAAATCCAAGGTGTACCGGCCGTATTCTTGAACGGTAAACCATTTGCCAATGGTCTGATTGACACTGCCAAACTGATTGGAAAATTACAAGAGCAGTTTCCTGATCTGTTGTCAGATGTGGAAGATGATGCTGAGCAATTAGAGCAGCAAGATGTCACTGTCATTGGTGCAGGTCCTGCAGGCGTTGCAGCAGCTATTTATACCGCGCGTAAAGGCTTAAAAGTCACCATGGTCGCTGATCGTATCGGTGGACAAGTCAAAGACACGCAAGATATCGAAAACTTAATCTCTGTACCTTTAACCAATGGTACTGATTTGTCGACTAATTTCGTTAAGCACTTAGCTGAGTACAATATCACGCTAAGAGAGCATGTCAGTGTGAAAGATATCGGCGAGACAGAAGAAGAAAACTACAGCATCAATCTAAATACCGGCGAGACGTTTGAAACTCGTAGTATTATCTTGGCGACAGGTGCCCAATGGCGTAAGCTTGGCGTACCGGGCGAAGAAGAAAATATCGGTCAAGGCGTGGCTTTTTGTGCCCACTGTGACGGTCCATTCTTCAAAGGTAAAGACATCTCAGTGATCGGCGGTGGTAACTCAGGCGTTGAGGCTGCGTTAGATCTGGCAGGTATTGTTAAGCACGTCACTGTATTAGAGTTCGCTGATGAGTTAAAAGCAGACCAAGTATTGATCAATAAAGCCAAAGAAAAATCCAATATTGAATTCATTACTGGTGCGGCGACGCAAGAAATTAAGGCGACTGATGGAAAGGTATCATCTATCGTCTACCAAGATCGCAGCACAGGCGAGACGCATGAGCGTGACTTATCAGGCGTGTTTGTACAAATCGGTCTCGTACCTAACACTGAATTTGTCAAAGGCTTTGTCGATTTAAACCGCTTTGGTGAGATTGAGATTGATGAGCGCTGCCGCACCGATCGCAAAGGTATTTTTGCTTGCGGTGATGTGACCACCGTACCATTTAAGCAGATTAATATTGCAATGGGTGAGGGTAGTAAAGCAGCATTGGCAGCATTTGAATATTTGGTTATGCAGTAAGTTTTAATATCAGAATTAATATTAGAAGAAAAAGCCACCTTAATTGAGGTGGCTTTTTTTTGCGTTTTTATAGGAATTTTTCTATAGAATAGCGCCTAAAGTTTAAAAACCAGTCATTTTGATGAGTGAACAAAGCAATTTCTCTTGAAAAATGTCATCATCTACGTTACAAATGCGCCATTTTCGTTACAAATATGGGTCTTAGATGCGATAATAAGCCCAATAAAACCTATCATAGCGTCACGAACTATAAGGAAAATAGGCATGGAATATATAGAATCTTTTTTTGCCCTAGTCGGGGATCTAACATGGGGCTGGGCACTCGTGCCTATGTTAATTATTTTTGGTTTATTATTTACCATTGTGGGCAGGTTCGCTCAGTTTACATATTTTAAACGTATGTTCCGTGTATTTAAGACGGACGAAGTAGGAGACGACGGCATTTCTGCCCGTCAGGCGTTGCTTGTTTCGATCGGCGGACGTGTTGGCGGTGGTAACATTGCTGGTGTTGCCGTTGCAATCTCTTTAGGTGGTCCCGGTGCAGTTTTTTGGATGTGGGTTGTGGCACTCATCGGCATGATGACCAGTATTGTTGAATGTAGCTTGGCTCAGCTTTACAAGCGCAGAGACAATGATGGTAACTTTCGCGGTGGCCCTGCAACTTATATTTTACACGGTTTAGGTAAAGATTATCGTTGGCTCGCTGTCATTTATGCTATTGCTTTACTACTGTCTTTTTCCATTGGATTTATCGCATTCCAAGGTAATACAGTAGCAGGTTCCGCGCTTGAAAGCTTCGGGATTGATCGCTGGATATCAGGTGCGGTACTGGTGGTTGCGGGTGGATTTATCGTCTTTGGTGGTATCCAGCGTATTGCAAAAGTCGCTGACGTTGTGATTCCTGTGATGGCGCTGATTTACATTGGGATGGCACTAATTATCATCGTGTTGAATATCGCCGATCTGCCTGCACTGATGGCAATGATTGTCAAAAATGCATTCGGTATTGAATCCGTCGTTGGTGGCGGTATCGGTGTGGCGATTGAGCAAGGCATGAAGCGCGGCCTGTTCTCTAATGAGGCAGGTTTGGGTTCTGCGCCTAACATTGCCGCCACTGCTTATGCCACGCATCCAGTCAGTCAAGGTATCTCGCAGTCACTGTCGGTATTTATCGATACCATCGTGGTCTGTAGTGCCACGGCATTTATGATTTTGCTCAGCGGTGTTTATCAGCCAGGTGCCGAAGTTGATGGTATCGTACTCGCGCAGCAAGCGCTCACCGCGCAGCTGGGTAATTGGTCTCAGTATGTGTTGACCATCTCGCTACTATTATTTGCATTAAGCTCTATCATGTATAACTACTACATGGGCGAAAATGCGATCAACTTCTTGGTTAAGAAGAATACTAAAACGGCAACCTTGGTGTTGCGTGTTGTGGTGGTTGCGATCTTATTCTTGGGCGCAGTCGCTCCAGCAGCTACCAGCGTGTTCTTCTTCGCCGATCCATTGATGGGCGTACTGGCACTTGCCAACTTATTGGCCTTGATTATGCTGTTCCCGCGTGCCAAGCGCTTACTTGACGACTTTGCCCGTCAATTAAAATCAGGCGTCAAAGAGCCGTTATTCGATGCGCAAGAGTATGAGAAATTAGATCTCGATCTGAGTGCATGGGGCAAAAAAGCAGTAAAAGAGGCATTAGAGCAAAAACAGTAAAACGTTATACTCGAAGTCTTATCAAATAAAAAACCACTTTAGCTTGGCTAAAGTGGTTTTTTTTGTGACTAAAAATATATTAAAAAATTATTTAATAAGGTTTTTTAGATTTCTCAATCTCTTTGTGTAGGTTCTTCCAGTGATTCTTAATTTGCGAGTCAATCTTACTATAACTACTCATCTTTGCATGAGCTTTTTTCGCATAGGTTATATAATTACCCCAATTTATTATATGCTTATCAGGATGCCACTGGTTTGTAGTACCTTGTATACGTTTATATTTCACGCAGCGTTTGGAGCCAATATAAGAATATCTTTTATATAGTCTTCTTTTGAATATTTCACCTTTAGTATCGTTGTTTATCTTACTGCTATAAAAGCCACTTCTTCGTACACCTTTTTTCATTTTCCGGTAGTAGTTAGCTAAAGAGCTTGTCTTTAAACGGACATATTCACCGTCAAAACTAAAACCAAGATACTCAAAATTTCTATTCGCGCTATACGGGGTTATCTTACCATTAAACTCTTGCTTACAAATTATCCTACCTTGATAATGAGAAAAATGAAAAACTTGTGTTTTATCCTCATGAATATTTAATTCTATATTTCTAATGTTTTCTTCAAAAAGCTGAATAATATCTGACTTTTTATCTGATGGACAGATGACAATCATATCATCAGAGTAGCGCCTATAAAGCCCACCGATTTTTGATATCTCATTGTGAATTAACTCATCAAAGTTCAGCATATATATATTTGCCAATATTGCGCTAATAGCAGAGCCTTGACATATACCAGTAGTTATAATCTTTCCATTGACTCTTTTACTTGTTCGTATGAGACCTTTTCTACGAATTTCATGTATACCTTGCATTTCACAATATGCAACAGCATTTTTATTATATAGATGTTCAATACGTTCTATAGATTTTTCTATCAAGCTACCATCTTTTTTTCTTACTATAACTCTATTTTTAAATAGATTAAAAAGGTGGCTTTCTTCAACATAAGAAAATCTAGTAATATTTTTGAAAAGGTTATAGTGGTCAGCTGGCAGCTGATCTGTTTTAAGAACATCGCACCATGTTTGCTTAAGAATTCTATGACTTAAACTAGGAAAGAAATCTTTGATATCAAAAGCTATAGCAACAACGTCACCGTTAATATCCACCTGATTTTTAATATATCTGAAGACCTCATCCGCAAAATCAATATTATTTCTCTTTGAATTTTTTTGAATGATATCAGGATTTTCTCGTGATTTGCGATAAGCAGTAACTACTTCACTAAGTGACTTTTCTTCTAGTATTTCATCATAATGGATATTTAGTATATAAGAGTAGTAGGCATAAATATTTGAATCTAAATTATTCGCATAATAGATATCTCTGTTCTTTCTACTTCTATTAGTACGTCTTCTACTATTTATTGATTTTCCATCACTATCATAATCTTTTCTATACCGATTCGTAGATATGATTTTGTGAATGAATGGAGCAAAACCGTGGACAGCTATTTTATCTCTGTTTTTTATATATGATATGGTCTGTCGGCGACTTTTAGAAGGGTATCCAATATGAGGGTATTTTTTAATCTTGTACCAGTCGTCTATATTATCTTTATTTTTCATAAAATTACGAGGCGTATTTGGAGTGAAGGAACGGGGCTAGCATTTTTACGCAAGAGCGATTGATGAAAACGTGATGAAACTGTTCTGCCGTCACCATAAGAGGTAACGCCCCTTTTTTTTGGAAATAATAACTTTCATGCTTACGGAGATTGTCGCTATGATGCTTCAATACCTTATTACACTAATAGTACAGAATATCTGTGCTAACTGCTCACAATATGATATTAGTTTAACTGAGGTAGCTTTCTACCCAGCAGCGATCTTTACAGATGCTTAAATTCAGAACCAGACTTAAACCAATTGCTGTTTCCTTCACTAGACTAAATTTATCATACCCTTGATTTATTTACTAACAAAATTGAACTTGTCTAAATGTACAAACAAAAAAACGCCCATCCAAATTTTGGACAGGCGCAGCTGATCACGGTATGCGGCGACTATATATGCGCGTAAAGGCGCGTGTTAGTCGTCTAACAAATCCATTTGCTTGGCGGCTTCATAGATACCGTTTGAGCGGTTACCCGTACGGCAAAAGATAAGCATTGGCTGCTCAGCTTGGTTAAAGAAATCTGCAAATGCTTCGACATGCTGCTGCGTCAAGCCATTACCTGAGAATGAAATCTCTTTATAAGCAAGTCCTGCTTCTTTAGCAGCAGCTTCAATCTCTGCACTGGTTGGCTGATTTGGTTCTTCACCGTCAGGACGGTTGTTGATAATGGTTTTAAAGCCATTTTCGGCAATCATAGGGACTTGGTCAGGGGTGATCTGTCCCGTAAAGCTAACTTCATGGCTCATAGGAGCTCCTTTTTTATTGGTTGAGTTGGTGGTGTAAAATACATTTATGATTGAGCCAAAGCGAGCAATATGACTATAGCAAGCCCTGCATCAATGCGCTTTGATACAGCAGTTTGGCGCGTGCGCCCGTACCGCAAAACATCAATATGGGCTTTGGCATCGCATGATAAAACTCAGCAAACTGCTCTACGGTCAGCATACTCAAGCGCTCATCATCGAATGGTAGATGATGATAGGTTAAGTTTGCTTCTTTTGTAGCAGTTGCCAAATCACAGCTGTTAGGCTGTGTTTCGATCTCAGCGTCTGGACGTATATTGAGTACTGAGCGATAGCCAAGCTCGGCAATTTTGATACATTGGCTTGGATAAATTTGCTTATAAATCGTTAGGTCATCGGTCATAAATAGCTTCAGTTATCGTTATTAATATATATTTATTATTGAGCTCGTGGCAGAGATGATAAAAATAAGGTCATGCATTGTTGAGACTGAAACGACGGGTGATATGTGTTTATGTACCATTAGCCTATGTTCAGTCAATCTAGCATAACACAGGCTCTATCATAGCGATATTGTACGATAGACGACAGTAGCGATTAAAAGCGCGGTACAAAAATAATGACGCAGCTAAATGTCTTTCAAGGCATCGACGGCATCTAACGTACTGAGATATACCTGCCCTGACAGCTCACTAATGAGCGGGGTCTGCCCGATGATATCCATGACAGGGCCCTTAATAAAACTAAAATGTAAGCGCTTGTTTTGCAGCGCAAGCTCTTTATTTAAGGTACTGAGCATCTCTTGTGCTGTCAGATCAATATGATTGACCGCGGCCATGATCAAAATAATTTCCTGCGCTGCTGGATATTGCTGCATGGCATTTAGAATACGGCGGTGTACCGATTCACTATTGCCAAAAAACAGACTCTCATCGATACGCAGCATCAATAAATTGTCAAAAGTCACCACATCGTGACGATTGATATTGCGAAAGTGTCCGGTACCGCCCAGCTGTCCCACGATGGCGACATGTGGCTTGCTTGATTGCCAGATGAGACTGGCGAATGACACCATTAGCCCAATAACCAAACCCGTATTTAGCCCAAATATGAGCACACCGACGAACGCTGCTAAAAAGCTAGCTCCATCCAAGCGATCGCGTTGCCAAGCAGACTTTAAAGTCGCAATATCTATCAGACCAATGATAGAGGCCATGATGGTTGCACCGAGTAACGCATAAGGCAAGGGTGCAAGTGCATTACTAAAGGCAATCAGCGCGGCAATCATTACCAGCACCGTCACAAGGCTGGCAAGGGGTGTGTTTGCTCCAGAATCTGCATTGATCGCCGTGCGTGAAAAGCCACCTGCGACCGCAAAGCTCTGGAACAGTCCGCCAGATAGATTGGCAAGACCAAGACCCGTCAGCTCATGGTTGGCATCGAAGCTCTCACCGCGCAAGCGTGCGTAAGTACTGGCAACGGAACTGCTAGAGACAAAAACAATTAGTGCCATCAATCCTGCGGTCGGCAAGAGTTTGAGCGCTTCTTGTAGGTCGGTCATATGCGGTAGTGTAAAGCTGGGTAGACCATGCGGGATACGACCAATGGTCGCAACCCCTAACGAATTCCAGTGCAATAGAATACTTAGAACGATAGCAATACCCAGTAAAACCAATGGAAATAAACGTTCGGCCCATTTGGCATACGATGATGACAGCCACGTTCGCCATACCCATTGACTCGCATAGCGGTTAGCGACCAAAAGTACAAACGCGATAATACCAATCACTAAGGTCAGCGGATGCACCTGACTGGCATAGCACTGCATGGTAGATAAATAGCCAACCAAGCTGCTACCAGCGATAGGTATCGCCATCAGATACTTCAGCTGACTGACAAAGATAAGCACTGCCGCGCCGCTCACAAACCCTGCTGAGACGCCGCGACTGATAAACTGCATAATCCAGCCAAGCTTTAGCCGCCCTGCAATCCACAGCAATGCCCCTACCATTAATGCCAATAAACTCGCCATCAGGGCATACTGCTCTGTGCCTTGCTCAGCATAAGGCAGTAGACCACTGGCCGTCATGATGGCAGTGATCGCGACGGGCCCAACAGCTTGTACGTTGCTAGAACCAAGCCAAGCATAGACGAGTACAGGTACGATCGCAGAATACAGACCATACACGGGCGGCAGACCAGCAAGTACCGCATAACCTAGGCTTTGTGGTATCACCAGTACGCCCACCACCAGTCCTGCGACCAGATCAGTCGGTAATGCTGTGAGCTGGTATTGGCGCAGCCAAGTAGGAATCAGACGTGCAGCGATAGAAGACATATTAATACATCACCAAGATAGAAAGCAGTATAAAACAGTCAGGCGAGTACGGCATTATTCGGTTTTGGCACAAAATCTCTGATAAAGCAGATCTAATACGGCTAAAGCATCATCACTTGCGATACGATAGTAAATTTGCTTGCCCTCACGGCGAGTGGCAACCAGCTCATCCTTACGCAAGATACCCAGTTGCTGCGACAAGCTTGGCTGTCCAACACCAACCAACCCCTCAAGCTCACCGACGCAGTACTCACCTTGTGTCAACTGACAAAGTAAAAGTAGGCGATCAGGATGAGAGAGCGACTTTAGTAATTGGCTGGCCTGCATCGATGCTTGTTGCATTTGTTTGGCAAGATCAATAGATGAAAAGTCGGCGCTATCAGAGGAGGTATCATGGTTAGCGCTGTGAGTAGATGTACTCATTGATGAAGTAGAAGTAGCCAGAATAAGCTCCTTATATAATAGGGCAGTCACTACCATATTATTTTTAATAATATATGGTTGATTATCAATGATATCGCGCCACATAGCAAGATATCATTATTTACATTATATAAATTGATAAAATGTATTGCAGTTGCTATATTAGTAATAACAAATAAATCGTAATGATAAGCAATCATTATATACGACTCAATATCATACTTAAGCGTTAATTGAATATAAAAACCACATTGCCACAACACTCATAAATAGACAAAGAGGCAGCCATGCAAGTTCATTCTTTCTTAGACAGAGACACAGAAACCTACACACATGTACTGGCTGATGTCGAGCAGCAGCTATGTGCCATGATTGATCCAGTATTAAACTTTGATGCAAAATCAGGTAGGACGAGCACAAGCAGTGTTGACGAGGTCATTGAGTTCGTACGTGAGCGCGGTTGGGCGCTGAAATACATTATTGAGACGCACGCTCATGCGGATCATTTATCGGCGGCGATCCATGTCAAAGAAAGCCTTGGTGGACAATTGGTCATCGGTCAGCACATCACTGAAGTACAAAAAATATTTAAGCAAATCTTTAATTTTGATACCAGCTTTCGCACGGATGCCAGTCAGTTTGATATTTTGACAGACGACGGTCAGACGTTAGCGCTCGGCAGTATTACAATCACAGCCATGTATGTGCCAGGTCATACTCGTGCTGATATGGCTTATGTGGCGGCTGATAATGAGAAAACAGTGGTCTTCGTCGGCGATACGTTATTTGCCCCTGATGTGGGCACGGCTCGTTGTGATTTCCCAGGCGGTGACGCAAAGACGCTTTATCGCTCTATTCAAAAACTGCTCGCACTCCCTGAAGATACCGTGATGTACTTGTGCCATGACTATCCGCGTGAGAGTCGCCAGCACTGCCCAACGACTACCGTTGCTGCCCAAAAATTAGGAAATATCCATGTCAAAGACAGTATCAACGAAGCAGAGTTTGTGCAAATGCGTGAGCGCCGCGATGCGACCTTGGACATGCCGCGTCTGATTATACCAGCGGTACAAGTGAATATTGATGCGGGGAACCTTCCCGCGCCAGAGGACAACGGTACGCGCTATCTAAAAGTACCTATCAATGTCCTTGGTGAATAAATCAAAGCGTGTCATGACTAAAAAATATGATATATCGTATCGGGCTGTAGGGTAGGCACTTATCTATAAATGACTATGCTAAAATTATTGATACAAACCGATCGAGACACTCCAGAACAATTAAAATAGGACACAGATAATGAGTGAACACAGTTTTCATTTAGTATGCCTGCATTGCCAGGCCACCAACCGTGTTCCGGCTGCACGGCTAAGCGCTGCACCGAAATGCGGTAAATGTAGTCAATCATTATTGACCGCAAGCCCGCATGAGCTTAATGCACAAACGGCCAATAAGGTTATCCAAAAAAACGACGTATTGACCATCGTAGATTTTTGGGCGAGCTGGTGCCAGCCGTGCATTATGATGGCACCAGAGTTCAAGACGGCTGCTGGTCAATTGCCGCAGGTAGTGTTTGCCAAAGTACAGACGGATAAATACGAGCAAGCGGCAGCCCCTTATAATATCCGAAGCTTACCGACGATGGTTGCTTTTAGAAATGGTAAGGAAGTCGCGCGTCAGTCAGGCGCACTACCAAGCAATCAAATCATCCAGTGGGTGCAAAGCCTGCAGGCGTAGGGCTTAGTAAAGTAAGTAGTATTACTCAGATTAGATTATGACTCATCAAAGTTATAGCCATAAAAAAGCCAATATGCTGAGCGCGTATTGGCTTTTTTGTTATGTCACGATTCTATCTTAACGAGAGTGCAGATCGCTAAATCTTATTCACCATAAATCTTGATGCCATTGGCAAAACTACAACGTTGAATACGGGCAGATTGGACAATCGCATCGCGCTCACCATAGAGCCGCGATAACTTTGCGTCACGCGCTTTGGTATTATTGCTTTTGCCAACCCCAAAGCTAATATTGGGAGAGATACCCCAGCGTCCTGCAGAAATCCCCACGCCCACGCCGGACGCTGCAAAAGTAGATTGCTCATTGCGCGCCGCTTCGACATAACGGTTGACGCGATTGTATTCTTGGCTCAATGCTTGGCAATCATAGTTTTGATAAGTGCTGGGCGGCACATATTGCGGCGTGACATTGCCCGTAGAGGCACAGCCTGAGAGCGCAAAAACGCCAACTGTTGCCAGTAGTGTCGCTTTGGTAAACGTTTTCATAGTGGCTCCATTAAGCTAAGTAATTGTATTTATATCTATTTAAGATAGCAAAAATAGCATGTTTAAGATATTGAAAAAATATAAATGGTTAAATATTTTACGGTCTTATCAATACGTCTGCTTGTGCGATAGCAATACAATATTTACTCAAAATATTAAAGCGCTGCTACAACGACAATTGCTTATCAGAATAGGTTGGCGGGTTTGACAAAGGCGAGTATTACAATGCCAACATATGCGATAGCTGAAATCAGGATACCTGTTTTGCTCTGAGTGGGTGTCGCATGGGCATTAAAGGCTTTGATGCTTGAGCTAATCGCTGCGATAAGTAAGATGATTTTGGCAAATACCCACTGTACAGGCGCATTAACACTCATCAGTTGCATGAGCATGATCGCACCTGACAGGATCAGTAATGCATAGATAATATGAGTGGCGATTTTGACCACGCGTGGCGCGCGTCTATTTGCGCTGAGCACTAAGTAGCTCTGATATAAGAACAGCACAATGGTCAGTACTGCCATCAGCATGTGTAGATGTTTCATCGAATATTGCTCCTGCTAGAACTGCATTATATGGGCTTATTTAAAACATTTTATTGTCAGCTATTTATTTTGACCCGCACATAATGGACTGTCAGGGCTTTGACCTTGCCACTCTGTCGGTGTATAACCATGAATGGCTAAGGCATGTACTTGACCGCCTTGTGACGTCAATAAAGGCGTAACCAATCCATATATTAGCTGGTGACGCCCGACCAGTCGCTTGCCCTCGAATGCCTCACTGACAATAGTGAGCTTAAAGTGGCTTTCTTTGCCTTCGAAATAGCCAGCATGGGCCATTGACTCATTGATTAGTTCAATGTGCTGCGGCTCTAGAGCCTGTAGTTTGGCATGAAGTGCATCGGCGGTAGGTGTAGTGCTCATAACAATCCTTCAATGTATATTGCGCAACTCTATTAGGCAATCTGCAAATGATATCTATCGGCATTATAGCAGACATAGAAACCAGTATAGCGCGCGTTTTAAGACCTCTTAAATTGTGACAACCATAAATAGTAAAAGTAAAAAGCAAAGCACAGCTCAGAGTCTGTACTTTGCTTTTTGGTATTTGCGCACTTCATGAGTCGTAGCTTAATACGCTAAGTCACGTGTTAACGACGCGCCTTTTGATACAGTGGCATTACTTTTGGCATCAATGATTGTAGCTCCGCGATACGGCTGCTGCTCGTTGGGTGAGTGCTTAGGAATTGAGGCGGCTCGCCTTGGCTCGCACGCTGCATTTTTTGCCATAAAGTAATAGCGGCCTGCGGGTTATAACCTGCGCGCGCCATTAACTCAAGACCAATTTGATCGGCTTCGCTCTCTTGGGTACGACTGTGCGGACGGCTCAAGCCTAGATCGCCAGCAACGCTTGCTAGCTGCGCTTGACCTTGTGATAGACCAAAGATACTAGCAGCAACACCGATACCTGTTTGGGTCGCGTATTCGCGTGAGATGCGTTCACGTGAGTGCTCACGTAATGCGTGAGAGATTTCATGACCCATGATCGCAGCAATCTCATCATCAGTTAAGTTCAGACGGTCAATAATGCCTGAGTAAAACATAACCTTACCACCTGGCATAACAAAAGCATTCAACTGATCAGATTTGATCGTGTGTACTTCCCATTTCCATCTTGCTGCATCTGCACGATAAACACCCACTTGACCAACCAAACGATTAGCAATGTTTTTCAAGCGATTCAATTGGGCGGTATTGGTATCTAATACACCTTTTGATCTTGCATCTTGCAGTGTCTTCGCGTAGCTCTGTGCTGACAGTTGCAATACTTGCTCGCTAGAAACCAACAATAACTGCTGACGATCGACGCCGACGGCACCAGTATTGGTCGTACTGGTACAACCAGTCAATGTCAGCGCGGACAATGAAGCCGCCATCACACCAGTGGTCAATAGTTTTTTCATAAAAAGCATCCTCTCGATAAATGGTAAAAAGAAAAATCAAACAAAGTAAATCTCGTTGCAGCAAGTAATGGCGCTATTTTTTATGGCTCTTTATCGACGTCCAATCACCTACTAAGACAGTAAAAGCCTGTTAGAGCTATCATTGTAAATAAGTATAATAATGTTAACCAAGTAAAACCAAGATAGGAAAAGTAACAATAGAGCGTATGATTGTAAGTGAAATAGACATTGTTCATAATGAAGTAACGTTTTGCTTTTAGTGATAGCAAAAAAATTTATAATCTTTTACAAACGTGACGTAAGGTAAACTATGGACTGATAGGGTTTAACCGAAGTAGTAGGTATCAATGTCAGAGGATAAACCTTAAAGTGCTATTATTAATATGAAATAATTTATATTTTTCTAAAAGAAATTCCGTTTTTAAATCAATTGCTTATGTGGTATTTTCTCAAAAACGAAGGTCTGGACTGGAAATATCAGCCATAATTTTTAAAAAAGGTGTTGACACCCACAGAATATTTGCTAAAATAGCCAGCCTATCGAGACGGAGTAGTTGTTAACAACACGATGATTCGATAATAAGCGGGAATAGCTCAGTGGTAGAGCATAACCTTGCCAAGGTTGGGGTCGAGAGTTCGAATCTCTTTTCCCGCTCCAAATATGGCTTGAAAAAGCACAAAAAGCCTCACTTTATAGTGAGGCTTTTTTTTATGCGTAAAATCCGACTTAGCGCTACTTTTTAGATAAATAATGGAAGATAAAGTACAGATCGACGCTCTATGGAAAGAAGAGAATATAGCAATAGCTGTCATGGGTGCTATGCACTAGGCGTATCAACTTAAATACTTGAGTGCTTTTGTAAATACCCCATTCTTAACACAACATCATCGTAGAATAACTAAGCCACCTGCCTGTACTCAGCAGGTGTCATATCATTAAGTGAATCATGGGGTCTTTCGTTGTTATAAACCTTGATCCATTCCTCAGTCAGTTGAGTAACTTCATTTAAATCATTGAATAAATAACAGTCTAAAACCTCATTGCGGTAACTGCGATTAAACCGTTCAATATAAGCATTCTGATAAGGACAGCCAGGCTAGATATAATCAATATAGATGCCATGAGCTGATGCCCAATCAGTGAATACGCTGGATGTAAACTCACTGCCGTTATCCACACGAATTTGCTTAGGATAGCCATGCCACTCGGCTAGCTGGTCAAGGTAACGAATTACTCGGAGTGAAGGCATACTGGTACCAATATCAATGCCTAATATAGTCAATCCACTATAAAAGCGTTACAGCGTTAACCTTGCTTGAAGTATGACAGATACATCTGCACTCGGCTGCCTTGTACCACTCTCAAATTGGATCAACTATACTTCACGGTTGTAATCATCAATCACATTAAAGGTTCGAAAGCGAATAGTGTTGTGTAGTCTGTCGCTCATAAAGTCCATAGACCATGTGTGCCCTAATGTATTTGGCACACTTAGCGGCTGGGGGTTACGTGCTGGTAGCCGTCTTTTAGACTTACGGCGTAGGTCTAAGTTTAACGCGGTATAAACACGGTGTACTCGCTTATGATTCCATTGATAGCCAAGCTTACGTATGCGTTTAAAGCACTTTGGGAAACCCCAACGATTGTGCTTGTCAGTAAGCTTGTTTAAGACATCAATAATCTCACTATCATCAGATAGCTTAGGCTTATAGTAGTAAGCGGTTCGACTTATGCAGACAACCTGACAACTCACTGCAATGCTGACATCATACTGCGCCTGTAATTCTTGCGCCCAGACTTTGCGCTCGGGTACAGGCGCTATAGCTTTTTTATGATCTCTTCGGGCATTTGCGCTTTAAGGCTTAAATCAGCATACATCTGTTTAAGCCTACGGTTTTCTTCTTCAAGCTCTTTTAGTCGTTTGACATCAGAGGCTTCCATACCACCATACTTGGATCTAACTTCGCTATCACTTCGTCTTGCGTCACTAAAACAGTCTCCCAGACTGTTTCTTAACGTTCCTCATTATAAGAGTCGAGCTAGCAATCCCGTATTTACGACACAGCTTTTTAGCAGGTATCCCAGCGTCTTCTTCTTTTAATATCGATACGATTTGGGTCTCAGTCATTCGTTTGCTCATATCAAAACTCCTGCTGGTATTTTAGCAGTTAGTTTCTACTTTTAAGTGTTATTATTTTTTGGGGTGATTACCATTTAACGTCAAAAACATAGTTTCTAGGCTCTAAAATATAATCATTATCAATTAGTATGATTTTTCCTACCTAGTGGTCGTTATTTCTCCTTGAATGGTCAAGTAGAAATGTGACCTGACCCCGTATATAGAATATAATAACAGTCACTACGGAAATTTGTTTACGATTACGCTATAGTTCCTGTACCTAAAAATACATTTAATTATTCGTATTCAATTATCATAATTCCTTAAGTGCAAGTAAGCATATTTAAGTTATACTAATGTTTATATAGTCAATTCAGCTTAGCATAATTTGATATTGCTCGATTATGCAAGTGTCTCTAATCGAGAATTATCTCAACACAGAAAAATAGGAAAAAGTATGTCAAATATCAATGAGTCTTTACAAGAGTTAATGGATCTTGATGGTGCGATGGGTGCCTGCATTGTGGATTATATGTCAGGTATGGTGTTAGGCACGATTGGTGGCGGTGTCGATCTTGAGCTGGCTGCTGCTGGTAACTCACAAGTTGTAAAGGCAAAAGTAGCAACGATGAAATCACTAGATATCAAAGGTGAAATCGAAGATATGTTGATCACACTAGAGTCTCAGCTACACATCATTCGTCCGACAGCCAGTCATGAAGATTTATTTATCTACTTAGTACTTGATAAATCAAAAGCGAACCTTGCATTGGCACGCCGTAAAGTACAGTCAATCGAAAGCAAACTAGAAATATAATTTGGCCAAAATCAATTGAGCCAGTCACTATAGTAAAACCATTATAAAATGGTATAGCAAGATTAAACGCTATTTTTCGCAGCCTCTAGAGACGCAGTCACAGCAAGCAAGAAAAGTAGCGTTTAATCGAGCGCGTTTCCTATGCTGTATCAATTTTATTGAGGCTCTACTATAGTTTATTGATTCTGCCTTATTACATCTGATGTATTACCTAGGATACACAATAAGGTCAAATTCGTTATATACAGTATGTATATAACGAATTATTAATTTATATATAATTATAAGAACTTAATTAAGTTTTAGATGTTCTATCAAATGGTGGCAAAATGAAATGTATTGCATACGTCAGCAGAGTGCCTATCAAAGATCGCAGTATTCGTATGCCTAGTGGGTTATCAGACATCATTAGCGTCTCTAGTAAGAATAATCCACAGTCACACATCACAGGCATCATATCCTATCGTGAAGGGCAGTATCTTCAGGTGCTGGAAGGTCCTGATATTGAAGTAGATAGACTGATGGCTAAGATATCATCTGATACTAGGCATGAAAATATCTGGGTTTTTCTGAATAAAAGTGTAACTGAACGTAGCTTTCGTAATTGGGGCATCAGCGTGTTCGACTTTGTGGATCAAGGCACTTTTTTTGATGATTTTATTGAAAAAAATAGCGTTGTCTTAAACAGTTTCGATGAGCAGCAAACAAAACGTATTCAGCCATTTTTTGATATACACAAGTCTAATACCGCCTCCCAAAAGGATTATAAAGGTAAAAGTCTCAAATTATTGGCTTGGCCTGACCTAAATCATGTCAGTAATCCTCAAATGATTATGGATTTATGTGTCAAACTGACAAAAAAACCTTATCCGTTTGATACATTGGTCGCTAGTGGTGAGTTTGGTTCGTCTCCTCAAGTCACAGAAATAATCAATGGGTTTGATCAATCAGGTATACTGAGCGTGACAGAGACACAGCCGTTAGACGAGCCAAAGGTTAATGAAAAAAAGCCTAATAAGTTTTATGGCGCGATCAAGAAATTCTTAGGAATGAGGTAAAAAATTGAATTATCAGAAGTTAGCTATCATTGGTGAAGTAGGTGCTGGAAAAACTCGAATGGTTAAGACGTTGAGTGAAATCAGCCCTTTTGAGACAGAGGCAAGATCGAGTATCGATATTGGTAAAGAGTACACGACTGTCGGTATTGATTATGGCAGAATTACTTTATCTGATGATATGGCACTAGGTATCTATGGAGTTCCAGGTCAAGAGCGTTTTTCTTTTTTGTGGGAATTTGTCAACCACTCTTTGTGGGGTTTGCTCATCTTAATCAAGCATGGCGAGACGCCTGGTTATGCAAATTTAGATAAACTGCTACACTTTTTTGCACCAGCAAAAAAGCAGACGACCTGTATCGTTGGTATTACTCACTGCGAAGATGCCGATAAACAAAGCGTGGCTGTGCTCGGACAAGAGATCAGAGTCATGCTGATGGAACACGATATAGTCGCGCCTGTGATCAATGTAGATCCAAGAAACAAAGAGTCCGCTGTGTCTCTATTATCATTATTTAATACCCTGAACAATCAAGGTTGATGTTAGATATGACTACACAAAACGAAAAATCACCTGCAAAAATAGCACTTTTGGGTCACATGAAAGCGTTGTGTGAGGCCAATAGAGAAATCGTATTGGTCAGCTTATGCACCACAGATGGTTTTCCTATTAGCTGCTTCTCGATCAAAGAGTTGAGCAACCAATCTGACAAGTTTGCGGCGATGAGCAGTACGCTATCAGCGCTCAGCGACTCATCAGCTGCCCAGATGAAACAAGGTAAGTGCGATATCACAATCGTTGAAGCCACGTCTGGCAATATGCTATTTGTCAAAACAGACTATATCGGCAAACCATGTGTATTGACCGTTGTGGCACAAGACAAGATGGCATTAGCAGAAGCAAGATATAAGACTAAGAAGCTGATTGGTGAAATCTCATCTATTACCGAGTAACGTGAAATTATTGCTAGTAGATCGCTTCTTAGATTAGAGTAGCTGCAACGCTATACTTTGTAAAAGATTAACCTTGCTTAATCAAATCTTATCAAAAATCATCCCAATACGGATGATCACCAAAGCGCTCAGCAATGAAGTCAATCAAATAACGACAACGCTGCGATAAAAACCGATTTTTTGGATAGACGGCATAAGCGTTTAGTATTGGCAATTGATACTGCTGCAAAATCGGTACAAGCTCGCCACGTGCCAGCTTTTTATAAGCGATGAAAGTTGGAATGACGGTAATGCCATGTCCTTTTACTGCCAAATCCGTTAAAAACTCACCATTGGTGGCTTTAATTTTGGCGTTCATCGCGTGATAATGTTTTTTTCCTTGGGCGTCAATCAGCTCTATATTGTTTGTTTGACCAAGACTGTATTGCAAAAACTCATGCTCCTCCAAATCTTCTAATGTATCAGGTGTGCCCATTTTTTTTAAATAGTCGGGGCTGGCGCAGATGACGCAACGAATCCGTGCCAGCGGCTTTGCTTGATAACTAGAATCTCGTAGCTCTCTGATTCGAATAGCCAGCTCATATCCTTCTTCAATCAGATCAACATGCCGATCAGAAAAATCCAATTCAAACTTCAGGTTTGGGTGCTGATTGGCGTATTCATCAATCACATCAGTCAGATGCATAAGACCAAACGATAATGGCGCGGTCATCTTTAGCGTACCCCCAATGCGCGTTGGCGTATCATTGGTAGTCTCGTTCAAGGCATCAACCGCGTTTAAGATACTGTTGACCTGCTGATAATACTGCTCACCTGCTTGTGTCAAGTGAGAGTGGCGCGTCGTACGGCTGATCAACTGAGTGCCTAGGCGTGCCTCCAAGTCTTTTAGGCGGCGGCTGACGGCTGACTTTGCAATATTTAATTGTTCGGCGGCTTTAGTGATGCTGCCTGCCTCGACAATGCGTACAAACATTGCCATGTCTTCTAACTGTCCCATTATCGATGCCTCATTATTGTTCTAATAAAAAGAATAGTTATTTGCACTTATGTCTGTTTATCTCTATATAGTCAACAATTATAATAGATACATTGTTCAATCACGTGAATTAATAACAAATATATAGATAATAAACGTATGGACAGTTAAGGATAAATAATGAAAACGATCTATCATGCAGCAGACTCCCGCGGCGATGCCAATCACGGCTGGCTAAAAAGCCGTCATACCTTTAGTTTTGCCAATTACTATAATCCTGAGCGTATGGGCTTCGGGGTGTTACGTGTCATCAATGATGATTTTGTCATTGGTGGTCAAGGGTTCGGCAAGCACTCGCACCGTGATATGGAAATTATCAGCATTCCTCTAGCTGGCAAACTTGCGCATGGCGATAGCATCGGTAATGAGGGCATGATTGAGACGGGTGAGATCCAAGTCATGTCAGCGGGCACAGGCATCACTCATAGTGAAATGAATGGCAGTCGTGAAGAAGCTGTGAGATTTTTACAGATCTGGGTCATGCCAAATAAAATGAGTGTTGCTCCTCGCTATCAGCAAGTGCACATGGGAACCATCATGACGCCCAATGAATTCAATCAGGTTCTATCACCAAATGCAGATGATGCAGGGGTTTGGATTCATCAAGATGCTTGGTTCAGTATGGGAGAGTTTGATGAAGGCGTGACGCAGACCTACCAACTAAACAATCCTAATAATGGTGTTTATATTTTTGTGATTGCAGGAACAGTCGTGATAGACGGTAACATTTTGTCTACTCGAGATGGCCTTGGGGTTTGGGATACTAAGGACGTCACTATGGAAGTGAAAGAGGCGGCAACAGTATTAGTGATGGAAGTGCCGCTTTCTATGTAGATCACGGATGAGCGCCGTAGCATCGTTCGTTCGCTCGACTAACCGCATACAGATCAAGAGGTGCCACATGACGATTAGAACTCTAAAGCCACGATCAACGGAGGTTGGTGGTGTTCCTATCGCACGGTTATTACCCAATAAAGGCAAACAACCGATTGGCGCATGGTGCTTTTTGGATCACGCAGGGCCAGCTGAGTTTGCTCAAGATGATTTAGGGGTTCAAGTTGGTCGCCACCCCCATACCAATCTACAAACTTTTAGCTGGATGATTGATGGTGAGATTTTACATAAGGACAGCTTGGGTAGCGAGCAAGTCATTGCCAAAAACCAAGTCAACCTCATGACCGCAGGTACTGGGCTGATGCAAGGTATTAGCCACACAGAACAAAGCGTTTTTTTGGACAATGCTGACTCAGATGTTGCTCACTCAAGCGTCGCTGCACGTAGTATCAATATGATACAGCTATGGATAGCTTTACCCACTGACCAGCAGATTGAACGCAGTTTTCATCATTACCCAGAGCTGCCAGCATGGACTGAGGGCAACGTCGAGCTGATTCTGACCACGGGTAGTTATCAATCAGCATCTGGTGAGCACCATCAAGCGCCAACGTTGCAGTACTCAAAGATAGTTGGTATCGATGTACATTTTTTAGAAGATGGAGACGTCACGCTGAATTTGGAGGCGAGCTTTGAGTACGGTATTTTAGTGGTTGTCGGTGCGCTAGAGTCTGAAGGTCAAGTATACAAGAAAGACCAGTTATTACGTTTTCATCGTACAGACGTTTCTAACGATACAACGATAACGCTGGTCGCAAACAAGGGCACACGTTTGATGTTCATTGGTGGGGAGCCTCTAAGCAACCAAGTATTACTGTGGTGGAATTTTGTCGCTGACAACAAAGAGGAGCTCAAGCAATCGGTCATTGATTGGAACAATGGTCATGAGCGTTTTGGTGAAGTGGATTCTAATATGCAGCGTCTGGTGGCACCAGAACTACCCAAAGGCTTCAAAGGCTAATTATCAACACGAAAAATTTATTAATCTATTTTTCAAAGGTAATCATCATCGTTAAGTTTTTTTACAAAAAATACATGGGGTTTCAGGTAAATTGTTCCGATAATAGCCCACATAAATAAACTGTTTTATAACGACTTGTTGATCACAAGATCGACAAGGTCTATCAACCCAGAGCAAATCATTCCTACAACAATATGGAGAAGTACGATGTCAGAACTAAAAGACTTACAACAATTAGCAGAAAAGCGCCGTTCTATATACGCACTCAGCGACCAGCTGCCAGTATCTAACGATGAAGTCGTAAAAGTAGTTGAGCATGCTGTCTTGCATACACCATCATCATTTAACTCGCAATCAACGCGTGTCGTTGTGTTATTCGGCGATGATCATCACAAACTATGGGATATGACTGAAGAGACCTTACGCGCTATCGTCGGTGACGAAGAAGCGTTTAAATCTACCAAAGATAAAATTGCTGGCTTTAGATCGGGTGCTGGCACCGTACTATTCTTTGAAGACCAAGCAGTGGTAAGAGGCATGCAAGAAGCAGCGCCTTTATACGCTGAAAATTTCCCAATTTGGTCAACTCAAACCAACGCAATGCATCAATACGTCATCTGGACGGCACTAGCAAGCATTGATGTCGGTGCAAACTTGCAGCATTACAATCCAGTGATCGATCAGAAAGTCGCGAGCACTTGGAATGTTGATGCAGATTGGGAGCTAAAAGCACAGCTGGTATTTGGTAAGATTGAGCAGCCAGCAGGCGACAAAGAATTCAAGCCACTTGATGAGCGTATGAAAGTGTTTGGTGCTTAATGTTGTTGTTTGAGAATAGACAACCTATGGCCTTGCTTAGGAAGTTTGCTAAATAAACTACAGAGCACGTAAAAAACGCCACCCAAGCATCGGGTGGCGTTTTTTTATGAATAAAGGGTAAAGACAGCAAAGCTACATTGGATATTTGCAGAACTGATGCGACAATTTAATGATTATTTACGTTGCATCAAACTGTTGGCGACCCATGCTGGACCGATTAATAAAAACTGTAAATCTTCAAAAAACGAGGGTTTTTTGCCTTCGATTTTATGACCAATAAACTGACCAATCCAAGCAACAACAAATACTGCCGCCCACGCTTTGAATCCCCATGGCATAGCCGCCATAACCGACAGACAAATCAGAATAAACAGCCCCATTGCCAAAAATAGCGGGGTCGATAAGCGTATATAAAATAATAAGACTAATGCGCTCAGTACGAGAGTAAACCATACAGACAGCGACATTCCCATCCCCAACAAACTCACAAAAATCGTCGGCACACATAGCCAATGGATTTTCTTATTAATCAGGTTTTGGTGACTGACCGCATACTCACTGAGCCACTGCTCAAGCGTGCGTTTGGACATTTTGGGTTGACGAGACATACTAACCTCCTTGTTAGTAAATGAAATAAGACGCCGACATGCGCTATCAATTTAAATATTAACATGCGCAATTAGTACCAGTTGTAGCACTAATTGCGCGTGTCCACCATGTTATCTGTTAGACGGCACAGTCAATTTCGCTCGTATTGCCAATGCGATATTGGTAAGACTTATCTCAATATCTCAAACGCTTTTTTCTACAGATGTTGCTATTAACCTCGTTCGCTGCGATGCCACTCATAGAGACCGACAAAGGCGTTTACCTGATACACCATGGTTTGAATCGCAAAAATATAGTTGCCAGACATGAGATTGACGATCAGCCAGACAAAGTTGACGATGATCCATAACCACCAGTTAAAGGAATAACGCAGAATCATGGCTGCCTGAGCGGTAATAGACAGCACAAAGGCAATGACGTTGATCCAAAAGAAAGAGATAAATCCCAAAAACAGACTATTATCATCCTCGACGACCGCATAACCGTAGCTCGCCAGTAGATCATTGACGGTTGGGAAAAGGGCAAGACCGATGATGATAAATGCGGCAGTGATCAACCACACCGCTTTGCTCGCTGATTTTGGGATCATGTCGCCATCAGGGTCGGTGTGTTTTGACCAATAAAAAATGCCATAGACATGGGTAAAAAAGTTAAATAGAGGCGCGAGCATCAGACCTACGGCGCCAGATGTGGCCTGTACAATGACTTCTCCTGCGGTTGCGCCCATACCAAAGCCATTGCCCATGACGTTTTTTCGAAAAGATAGTGACACCACACAAATCAGACCAATAAACGAGACAGCCAAGTAAAACCAATCAAGCGTGGTATGGTCGGTTGTGAGCCAAAAACCTGCGGACAGAGCAATGACCCCGCAAATAAACCAAACGATGATCCATTGCATTGACCATTCTCCGGTGATGTTATCCAGTAGCTGAATACGCATAAATTTTTCCTCTAAAATTGATACTGATTTCAATATAGTGCTAACGACAACATAATGTTAACTGTAACGCGCTAGCTGAATAAATGATGATAAATAGGGCACTCTTTGATGCCTCTTATAATGTTTTGCCATAGATATGCTGATCGATAAATTGCAGTGCTTGCTGATAACGAGCATCGTAATCGGGCTGGTCAATCATATGCGGCGCGATATCGTGACGCGCAAAAATATCTAGCAAGCGCTGCTCGAACCGTCCACGTGCTTCAGGCGTACCTAAAGAGCGCATGCCGTCATCAACCCATGGCGTATTATTATCGAGCATGATGGTGTGGTCTAAGCGAAACTCATCAACGCAAGCAGCGACAAAAGGATGCGTGCGACCTTCGTACTCTTCACAAAACGCTTGTGTGGTGACAAAATCCGTATCAACGATCGTAACCGGAGCTGTTGCATTGGCTTTAGCATCGCGTATCGCTTGCGCATGATCCAGACAAATAGGGCCGTAATCGCTGTACTGCAGCCCAACTTCGCTACCGCCCAAATCTGTGCCCACATACAGACGGCCCATCTCCAGCGCAAAGCTGGCACCATAGTAATTAGCCAGCTTATGCACCAGTGTTGTCTTGCCAGAGCTTTCGCCGCCGACAATCGCAACGGTTTTTGTATAGTTAGCGCGTGCCTCTGGATGGATTGCTGACCAATGGGCGACTGGTTCGCGAGCAATGGCGTACGAGTCGAACTCAGGCTGTAGCGTAGTAGTGACCACTTGTAAGATAAGTTGCTCTTGTAAATCACTCTGCGTCAGTGGGTGGTTCTCCGCCATAAACAATGCTGTCTCTGCAGGGAGTGCTAATGCCTTTATCAAGCGCTGCAATTTGACATTACTAGTCGCCACATCGATCCTGACATTTTCGCTACTATCATTACTATCATAAAGATGCTCATGAAGCGGTAACTCGATCTCATCAGTAGTATGAATATGAATAAATGGCAAATCCGCACAGGCCATCTGTAGCCAACGCGCTTTGTCTTGTAAGGTGATCGTAAAATCTGGATGCGGTGATGGATGCGTCATAATGACGATATGCAGGGTCTTTGCTTGTCCTGCTGCTTCTAATATGCTGCGCATTTGCCCCAAATGTAAGGGCTCAAAGTGTCCAATCATCAATCCGTTGTCGTACATAGCCATCCTTATTCTGTTTTGGGCTTATATTTGTTTCAGATTTAAGGATAAATTCTCTAAAACCTGAGTTACTTATGAGCATGGTATAAAGGTTTTGGAGGATTTACAGGTAGGTTATTGTAAATCTGACTTATATTTGACTCTTACGCAGATTATTATGTTTTTCATCAGCGGTTTTTGTGTGAATCTAAAAATAAAAAGCGAGTGATGATTTTTTGACAATTGAAGATTTGAGCATTTATTACCACTATCAAGTTGCTATCAAAACACCACTTATCTCTTTGATTCATTTAAAAAATAATGAACTGTGTAAATAGCTAAAGCAAGGTTTTAGCAACAAAGTAAATTCTGAAACATTTTGAAATAATTATTTAAAATCAGGGGCTTGCGTGGTGATATGACAGGTTAGGGCAAGCTTACGTATCATAAACTCACAAAGTACGTCTATACCTTCAACAGATAAATTCTCAAGAATTGATATACTTATTTATAAGTTGGCAAGGCAAGGTAGCCTTGAGACTAAAAAAGCAAGAAAAAATAAAAAATACATTATAAAAATAGATAACAGAGAGGTATTTAGTTTGGCTAAGTTAGCAAAATTACATCGCTCACAAAATAATCGCATGATAGCGGGCGTGATGGGCGGTATTGCAGAATATGTCGGCTGGTCACCTACGTGGGTCAGATTACTATTTGTAATTGTCTCGTCGCTAAGCGCTGCTGTACCGGGTATTTTGATCTATATCGTATTATGGATAGTCATGCCAAAAGCCAATAGCGATTCCTATCAGTAACCAAGCTTGATATTTAGGCATTAATACCCGTTAAAAGAAATAAATCTGTACCACAAGCAGTTGTCCAACAAGTAGTCTCCAAAAATAAAAAGCCTGAATCATCAGGATGCCCAAGATACAATTTTCCTCCTGCCCGAATGCTCACGCATTTGGGTATTTTTTTGTTTTCAAGATCAGTCGCCGGTCAGGCTTCTTTTATGTTAGTTCGGTCGTAAATCAGGGATATAGTCGCGTGTTTTTATCGACAACGCAAATTTAGTTAACGTAAATATGGATAAAATAGTCAATTTTTAGTAAGGTGAGCAGGCAAATAGCGTCGTTGCCAAATAGGTGATGAGTACTATCAGAGATTTATTTAATCATACCCATTTCACAGTGACTTACTATGAAAACCCAAACTATGACATCCGAAGCGACAACCCCGATGACACAAGACCAAACTCCTCAACCGATGACTTTTCAGGACTTAATCCTAACCTTACAGAATTATTGGGCTGACAAAGGCTGCGTGGTATTGCAACCTTACGATATGGAAGTCGGCGCGGGCACGTTTCATACCGCCACGTTTTTGCGCTCGTTAGGTCCTGAGCGTTGGAACGCTGCGTATGTACAGCCATCGCGTCGCCCGACTGATGGTCGCTACGGTGACAATCCAAACCGTTTACAACACTACTATCAGTTCCAAGTCGTACTAAAGCCGAACCCACCTAACATTCAAGAGCTATATCTGGACTCGCTACGCGCTATTGGTATCGATCCATTGGTGCATGATGTACGTTTTGTGGAAGACAACTGGGAATCACCAACGCTTGGCGCGTGGGGACTTGGCTGGGAGATTTGGCTTAACGGTATGGAAGTGACCCAGTTTACCTATTTCCAGCAAGTCGGCGGTATTGAGTGCTTCCCAGTCACTGGCGAGATCACTTACGGTCTTGAGCGCTTGGCGATGTATGTGCAGGGCGTTGATAGCGTCTATGACTTAGTCTGGGCAGATGGCGAGTTTGGCCGCGTCACCTATGGCGATGTGTTCCATCAAAACGAAGTTGAGCAATCGACCTACAACTTTGAGCACGCTGATGTGCCAATGATGGGTGAGATGTTTGATTTTTATGAGCAGCAAGCAGATAAGTTGGTTGAAGCAGGCCTGCCATTGCCAGCCTATGAGATGGTATTAAAAGCCTCTCATGCGTTTAACTTGCTTGATGCCCGCGGTGCGATTTCGGTCACTGAGCGTCAACGCTTTATTCTGCGTGTACGTACGCTTGCGCGTAAGGTTGCGTTTGGTTATGTCGAAGCTCGTGCCAAGTTAGGCTTCCCATTGGCTGATGAGGCGCACCGTGCCGAAGCTCTTGAGAAGTATTTGCCAAAAGAAGACGCGGCAACAGAAGGCTCATCAACAGACAGCTTAGCAAAAGAAACCACTGACAACAATCAACCGACGAACAAGCAATAGGAGCATCCCATGAGTACTATTCTATTTGAACTGGGGTGTGAAGAGCTACCTCCAAAAAGCCTAAAACCATTGCGTGATGCGCTGCAAACTAGTGTCACTGAGCAATTATCTGCAGCTGAGATCACCTTTGATAGCATCAAAGCCTTTGCCACACCGCGCCGTTTGGCGATTCAAATTGAAGGCATTAGCGATAAGCAGCCTGACCGCACTGAGCAAAAACGCGGACCAGCTATCAAAGCGGCATTTGATAGCGATGGCAATCCAACCCGCGCGGCGATAGGTTTTGCTAAAGGCTTAGGTATCGAAGCGAGCGAGCTTACGACCATTAACACCGATAAAGGTGACTATGTCGGCTTTGAGCAAACGATCAGTGGTCAAGCGACTACCGAGCTACTGCCAGCTATTTTTCAAACAGCGTTAGATAGCCTACCGATTGCCAAACGTATGCGCTCAGGTGCCAGTCGCAACGAGTTTGTTCGTCCCGTCCAGTGGGTAGTATTGATGCAGGATGACACTGTTATCGATGCCACTATCCAAGGGCATGAGACAGGCTCGCAAACTCGTGGGCACCGTTTCCACAGCCCTGACTACCATGATATTGCTCATGCCAATGACTATGAGCAACTGTTAGATGGTTTAAAAGTCGTGGCAGATTTTGATAAGCGCCAAATGCTGATCAAAAACCAAGTCAAAGCATTGGCAGATGAAGTTAATTCTGATGCTATCGTACCGCAGGATTTGTTGGACGAAGTTACCGCATTGGTTGATTTCCCCATTGCGCTACGAGCAAGCTTTGAAGCACGCTTTTTACAAGTGCCACAAGAAGCGCTTATCTCGACCATGCAAGCGGATCAAAAGTATTTTTGCTTGACGGATAAAACGGGCAAATTGCAGCCGTACTTTATCTTTATCACCAATATTGAGTCTAAAGACCCCAATCAGATTATTGAAGGTAATGAAAAAGTGGTGCGTCCACGTTTGGCTGATGCCGAGTTTTTCTTCTTACAAGATCAAAAGCAGCCGTTATTTGCACTCACAGAGAGCCTAAAAACTCGTGTATTCCAAGACAAATTGGGTACGATTTGGGAGAAGTCTGAGCGTATTGCTAAGCTTGCCGCGTTTATTGCTACCCTAATGCAGCAGCAAGGCCACGATATCAACGTCGATGACACTGTACGTGCGGGTATTTTATCCAAAGCAGATTTGGCCAGCTCGCTTGTCGGTGAGTATCCTGAATTGCAAGGTATCGCGGGCACGTATTATGCACGTTTGAATGAGGAACCTGAGGCAGTTGCAGCAAGCTTGGAAGAGCAATACCTGCCCAAGTTCAGTGGTGATGTATTACCGCAAACACCAGTTGGTATTTGCTTAGCGTTGGCTGATCGCCTAGATACGCTCGTTGGTATCTTTGCGATTGACCAAGCACCGACGGGTTCAAAAGACCCGTTTAGCCTACGTCGTTCTGCCATTGGTATTTTGCGCATTTTGATTGAAAAGCAGTTACCTATTAATCTGGTAGCGCTCGTTGAGCAAGCGATTAAAGGCTATAGCGATGCTGAAGGTACCAAGATTGCCAAAATGGGTGACACCTTTACCCAAGTGATGGCGTTCTTAAACTCGCGCTATCGTGCGATGTATACCGAGCAGGGTGTCAGCGTCGATACGATTCAGGCCGTACAAGCGATTAACCCGCATATGCCGCTTGATTTTGATCAGCGTATTCGCGCCGTACAAGCATTTAGCGAGCTGTCACAAGCGTCAATGCTCGCGGATTCAAACAAACGTGTTGCCAATATATTGGCCAAGTCAGAAGTCGATGTTGCTGATACGGTCGATGAAGCGCTACTATCTGAGACTGCTGAGCAAAATTTATATGCAAATGTGCAGCAAGCACAGACAGTGGTACAGCCATTGCTTGAGCAAGCGGACTATACGCAAGTATTGCAAACGCTGGCGAGCTTAGATGAGCCGTTGACGCAGTTCTTTGATAATGTGATGGTCAACAGCGACGATGCAGCGCTCAAAAATAACCGCTTAGCCTTGCTCAAGCAGGTACGCGCCTTGTTCTTGTCTGTGGCTGATATCAGCGAGCTACAGCTATAACTGCTAGCCTTTAATCTTAGGTTTTGATACAAAAACTGGCTCACTGTGGCCAGTTTTTTGTTGCTATAGCACTTGGCTATTCGTCAGTGCTATGAATGACAACCCAGCATCATCGACAATTAACCGTAAAGGCATTGTGCCATTACCATTATTGACGGTAAAATTTAGGCATTCGAGCGTCTTGGATCATGGTAAGTGTCATCACTCTTGTTATTCATTACGTTTATTTGTCGTTGAAGGAGCGCTGCCGTGTTTGCCGTTATTATTGTCATTCTTATTATCTGGGCTTCCATGTGGGCTTTTTACAAGTTTATGTACCCACGTCCACCCAAAAGCATGATGCCAAAAGAGGGTGATGTCACCACACCGCGTCAGTGCAATTTTTGTGGTAACAGTTTGGCGGAATATCGCGGTGTCCTTGAAACTAAGCCTAGCTTAGCGACAACCAGGGATGGTAATACTGAATCAGCCCAAGAATTATTCTTTTGCAATTATGAGCATCAGGCAGACTTTCACGCAGGCAAGACTTACAAACCTTATGCGTAAGCAGGTAGATAAAAACGATTGACCATAAAAAAGCGCTTAGCTTTAGTAGGCTAAGCGCTAATAGATTTGATGCTTTTTCATCATATCGCACACTATTAGATCATGCATGTTTTGAACGATCTGTCTGCTGAGACAACACCGCACTATTACAAAATAGAGTGGGCGTCTTTCATGATTTTATTTAGCAATGCCTGTGATTGCTTATCTTTTTGCAAGCGGTCTTCATCACTTCTTTGGTTGGCATGGATTTTTTCGTATAAATTCAAGCAGCACAGCACCAGTATGCTTTCTTGACTGAGGCTTGGTGCATCTCGCTTTAGATCAAGCGCATAGTTATTGATATAAGAGACCGCCGATAGTAGCTCTTCTTGCTCATGAACGGGACAAAAAATTGGATAAGTCACGCCAGCAATCGCGATATCGACTTTTTTGATCTGGGGCTCAGCCGCTTTGCCATTGGCTTGAGACGATGTGCTGGATGTGCTCGCCCCCGATTGAGTGGATTTTTGTACGGCTACGTCTTTATTCGGTACTTGAGTATTTTGTGATGGGTTATTTTTTGGCTGTTTTTCTATAGCGTTGCTTTGGTTGTCGGTCATGATACATCCTACAATGTCTGGTCAGTGGAATGAGTGATATCAGGTTTTACAAATAGCGTTGGGCGGTTTAATAAGTAGCATATTTTGCTATCTATTACAGGAATGCGTTAGCTTTCTGCTTGATCGATGCGGGTTAAGCGTTGCAAGACGACTTGCGTACGCTCTGCTGCCAACTGATTCTTCTTTTGCAGTTCACTGTTTTGTTGTTTGATATTGCTATACTGCTGCTTTAATTCATTATTGTGCTTTTGCAACTCGCTATTTTGTTGTTGTAATTGGCTGATTTGTTTTTGTAGTTTGTCTTGTTCTTCACCAATCATATGGTGCGCTTCAGCAAGGCTTTGATAGCGCTTGTCGAGGTCATTTAATTGTTTTTTTGCGCCATCACGCTCGCTGTGGCTGGCATCAAGCTTGTTTTTTAGAGCAGAGACTTCTTTTGCATCGCTAACAGGGTGTTGTTTTAGGCTGCTAAGTTCAGCACTGACAAGCTGATACTGTTTTTTGATGTCGAGTACCATTTTTTCTAATATTCTAAGTTGATCATACATAGTCAGTTTTTATCCTTAACAAGTAAGCGTGAATGAATTTTGTTCGCTGCATTTAATAATGCCATAGGTGACCGCATAATATCTATATCAACAAAGTAATTACAAGTACGAGGCTTTGTCTTTTTACTTTTATCTATCGATGATTTGTCCCAGACATTTTGTCGTGACTATTTTTATTTTTTGAACAGTAATCAACTACTAGGACCTCTATTATGAATGATAATATCTCTGGCTGGAATACTTGGCTGACTGCGTTTGATGATTGGACGGACGTGTCTATCAGTGAGGTGCACGGCCTGATGACAGGGCTGATGACGGCGTGTAACGCGCCTGATGAGGCCACATGGGCAAAGGTGTTTGAAGAGCTGAGCTTTGCACCGCTACCAGAGGCGGCATTGACGTTGCTGACAGAAGAAGCAGAAGACACGGTGTTTCAGTTAAAAGATAAAGATGATGCCTACGCTTATATGCCGCTGATCCCTGATGATGAACATGATTTATACGAGCGCGTGATGGCATTGAAACAGTGGTCAAACGGCTTTATGACGGGTTTTGGTATTACTGATTGTAATTTGAGTAGCGAAGAGAATGAGATGCTCTCAGATTTGGCTAAAATTGGTGGCATTCGGTTAGAAGAAGAAGAGGATTTTGAGGGGGGAGAGGAGTCTTATCTTTATATCTACGAGTTTGCTCGTATGGTGCCTGTGAGTTTTGCGACGCGTAAGCGCAAGCCTGTAAAAGACATCGCCCTGATTGCTGGACTATCTATCAATGCCAAAACCACCAAAGAGCTACAAGCAGAAGGCAAGTTGCCAAAACCGATGCCACCCGTGCTTGACGTGATGAATCAGAATAATCCATCATAAGACAAATCTGATACCTCATAGTTTTTAAGAAATGGCTTTTAAGAAATGACTTTTAAGACATAATTCTTAAAAATCATAATAGGGATATTTTATGATCCAAGATACTAATGACAATGCTAGCAATGACCAACAGTTAAACCCTGCTACGCATCCGAGTAATAGCCTTGATTGGCTGTCTAGGCTTATCGCTTTCGATACGGTCAGTCGACACTCCAATCTAGCATTGATTCATGATGTGAGAGCGTATTGTGAGCAGCTTGGTCTGACGGTAGATTTGACCTTTAACGAGGCAAAGACCAAGGCCAACTTGTTTGTGACCGTACCCGCTGGCGAAAACGCTGACCAAATTAATAACGGTTTGGTGCTCTCAGGTCATACTGATGTCGTGCCTGTCGATGGTCAAGACTGGACATCAGAGCCGTTCACCGCGACGATACGTGGTGACAAGCTATACGGACGCGGTGCGTGCGATATGAAGGGTTTTATTGCGTGTGCGCTGACAATATTGCCACAAGCTGTACAGCTATCAAATAGCGGTCAGCTGCGTCGCCCATTGCACCTCGCGCTGTCGTTCGATGAAGAGGTGGGCTGTTTGGGTGCGCCATTGATTTTGGCGGATTTAAAAGCGCGCGGTATCACCCCTGATTATTGCATCGTCGGTGAGCCAACCAATATGGCGATGGTGGTCGCGCACAAAGGCATCGCGGTGTATCGTTGCCGTGTCCATGGTAAATCGGCGCATTCTTCATTGATTGGACAAGGGGTCAATGCGATCAGCTATGCAAGCAAATTGGTGGGCTATGTCGACACGCTTGCTGAAGAACTGAGCACTCGTGATGACAATGATGCATTGTTTACCGTGCCTTATTCGACATTGTCAGTAGGGACTATACACGGCGGTACAGCCACCAATATCGTGCCCAATCTGTGTGAGTTCACTTTTGACTATCGCAACCTGCCGCACATGACCCAAGACGATATACTAGCGCCCATTCAAGCAAAAGTTGCTGAGTTAAATGCGCAAATGCAAGCGCGTGCGCCTGAGACGGGTATCGAGCTGATGCAGGAAGAGAGTGTTCCTGCCATGACGGATAATAACAGCGCTGAGCTACAATCATTGATAGCAGCTCTGACAGGGGATGATGAGCGTCATAAAGTCGCTTACGCAACGGAAGGTGGTCAGTTTACCAATGCAGGCATCCCAACGATCATCTGTGGCCCTGGTAGTATTGAGCAGGCACACAAAGCGGATGAATATGTAGAACTGATCGAAATCAAACGTTGTGACGGCTTTTTGCAAAAACTATTAGACAGTTGTACTGCCAAGTAGCTTATAGAGGTGTCGATACGCTATAAAAGTGGCAAACATATGTATATAATGTGAGAAGTATCAATAATACCGCCTGAATGGCGGTATTTCTTTTTTTGGCGATGTGGCTGTTCGTATAAGAAGCATTTATATATAACAAAGTAGGGGTTAGCTGATGTCTTGGCATCTGTTTGCAGTATTTTTCGCAAGTACGTTTTTGATTTCCGCAACACCAGGTCCCAACATGTTGTTGGCATTCCAGTATGGCATGAACTATGGCGTGAAGCGCACATTATGGACGCTGGCAGGGTTAAGCCTTGGGCTATTTATCTTGCTGCTATCGACTTTACTTGGGCTGGATGTGATCAGTCGCCAGTCGCCATGGCTGCTCACAATTATCAAAGCCGTGGGCGCGGCATACTTGGTATATTTGGGCATCAGCTCATGGCGTGATGCGGGTGATGGTAGCTTGATGAGCGATGCCAAAGAGTTAAGTGCTGAGGTTGAGGCCGACTATGGGGCTTTTGAAGGTCAAGCTGGTACACCGCAGCCGCGCTCGCTGTCGAGTGCTGCGGTCAAGACAAGTCCGAGCAATCTCACTTTATTCCGTACAGGGGTTTGGGTATCTTTATCTAATCCAAAAGCGATATTATTTTTCGCAGCGTTCTTTCCTAAGTTTATTAATTTTAGTGCGCCACTATGGCCGCAATATATCTTATTGACCATTGGGCTATTCATGAGCGAAACGATTTGGCAGATTGTCTATACGCTAGGCGGAAAAAAGCTGGCAAGTTGGCTCGATGTTGGTAATCGTTTAGCATGGCTTAATCGTGGTTGCGGCATTATCTTTATCATCATTGCAGCGGCCTTGTTTGCTGAAGTAATTAATAGTTTTATGCTATAAAAAGTTATTAGACTTCTTGCATAAGTCATCGTCAGCCCTTGTAACTCCGTCAGTTGAAGTCAATGAACTGGTACTTTTGCAAGAGATCTAATAGGTAACTATATGAGCTTAAAACAAACGTTAAAGAAAGCCAAACAAATTGAGAGACAGTTAGACAAGCAGACTGAATCAGGTGCACAGCACTCGCTAGGCACTGTCAAACCGCGTAATTACTTGGCGCTTGATCCACTGTTAAGAAAGGGTGGTATTCATGAAAAAGAAGATATCGATATCGTCCGCAAGAAACGTCGCCGCGAGACCAAGCAGCAGCTACGGAAGACAGATTGGTTATCAGAATAGTGATGGTTAACATTCACCCGCAAAAAAGCCGTTCTCTATTATAGTGAACGGCTTTTTTATTCTTACTCAAACTTATAATTTAACCATTGTTACTTAACCACTATGCTAATACTTCGATTAGCTCGCCTTTTACCATGTGCGGACTGACAAAATCGGTGACACGTACGCTGACAATTTTACCAAGCAGCTCATCACTGCGCTCAGGATCGTAAGGGAACATCACCGTACGGGTGTTGTCTGCTGTTCCGATTAGGCAGTCTGGATGGCGATTGGCGACTTGTTCAACCAAGACGCGAGTCGTTGTACTGACCATCTCATGCGTTTTGGCCAATGTCGAGTCAACGATCACTTTTTGGAACTCAGCCAAACGCGCTTTTTTGGTGGTGAAGCTGACATCATCTGGTAACTCAGCAGCTGGCGTGCCCGGACGCTTGGAGTAGATAAAGCTGTACGAGTGATCGAAGTTCAGCTCTTTTGCTAAGTTTAGCGTGTCTTGGAAATCCTCATCAGTCTCACCAGGGAAACCAATGATAAAGTCGCTCGACAAGTGAATGTCTGGGCGGATGGCTTTGAGCTTATTGATCTGATCGATATACACATCGATGGTATGGTTGCGTTTCATCGCCGCCAAAATCGCGTTTGAGCCACTTTGTACAGGTAGATGCAGATGCGATACCAGCTCTGGCAATTGTGCATAAGCGTCAATGATATCATCGGTAAACTCAAGCGGATGGCTGGTGGTATAACGAATACGTTCCACACCATCGACGTGCGAGACATAATGCAGCAGCTCAGCGAAACGGCAAATACTGCCATCGTCTTTTTCGCCGCGATAGCCGTTGACGTTTTGACCAAGTAGGTTGATTTCGCGGATACCTTGCGCGGCAAGGCTATCAATCTCAGCCAGCACATCGTCAAGTGGACGCGACAATTCTTCACCGCGTGTATAAGGAACGACGCAGAATGAGCAATATTTTGAGCAGCCTTCCATGATTGAGACAAAGGCTTTGTAGCCTTCTACTCTTGGCTCAGGCAAAAAGTCAAACTTTTCAATACTGGGGAAGGATACGTCAATCGTACCGATACGGTTTTTGGGTGACACGTGGCGCTGATCGTTGGATTGATCATACAGCTCAGGCAGACGGTGCAAGGTTTGCGGGCCAAACACCATATCCACATAAGGCGCGCGTTTTTGGATATTGTCGCCTTCTTGTGAGGCCACGCAGCCACCAACGCCAATCACGAGATCAGGACGTTTTTCTTTGAGTTTGCGCCAGCGCCCAAGCTCTGAAAACACCTTTTCTTGCGCTTTTTCGCGGATAGAGCAGGTATTCATCAACAGCACGTCGGCTTCATCAATGTTGTGCGTCACTTGCATGCCGTGCGAGTCACCGAGCACATCGAGCATTTTGTCTGAATCATAGACATTCATCTGACAGCCTTGGGTGGTGATAAAGACTTTTTTAGTCGATGATTTTTCGACTGGTGCTTGGGCTGAACTTTGCTCCTTGAGTGCAGTGACAGCACGTGCGGTGACAGTCGTCTCAGCAGCAGCATCGTCATCGATGCGGGGATTGAATACAGTAACACTCATAAGGGAAAGTCCATGATTGACCAAAAATATAACGGAGTAGCCGATTAACAGGTGGCGTATTTTATCACAACCCTGTACTAATGTGAAAAATTAGCATAGGCGATGGGTTGTCAATATGATAAATAATTCATAGCAGTATCAATTATTTACTGTGATTAATATTACCATTTATAAAAACTGAGGCTCGTTATCATTTCTATGTTACACCGTGCTCTCCTATTTATTAACAAAAGGTAAAGGAGATAGTTGAAAGCACAATGAGTATAGTATGATGATTGCGATACCCTTGGCGGTACTTAGCGAACCCTTATTCAAATATTTGTAGAGATATTATAAAGAGAGTCAGTATGACAAAGTTGCGTGTTGCTCATAGCATCAAGGATGAAGAATTTACCAGTCAAAAGCAGACGTCGAAACGACTCACAGTAGGCTCGTTGTGGATAAGCGCATTGAGTGTGGCAACCGCTATAAGTGCGCTTGGTATGTCACAAGTGGCTTGTGCAGAGCTGACGTGGGGTGATGAGGAAAGCTACCAACAAGAGGGTAACTATCAGCAAAATTATCAGCAAGACCGTAGTATTGACTCATTTATGGCAGCGGCTATCGCAGCGGATCGTGGGGATGTGGGTGCGCTCTATAATTATGAGCAAATCATGAGCGGTGGTCTATTTGCCATGTATCCAACTTACTGGCGGATGAATCTAGACCTCAATTCACAAAGTTCAGCGGCCGTATCGCAGTTTGTACGCCAGTATCCAGATACGGTCATGGCCGAGAAGCTAGTGGCTGACTTTGCGGAGACCAAAGCGGGGTCGAATGACTACGCCTCTGTCAGACAAGTGGCGAATCTGATTACCAATGCTGATGCCAGTGAGCGCTGCGCTATCGCCCTTGGGTTCAATAATGGCGGTGATACCATGCGTGCCATGGCTGCCAAATCTGATGTTTGGCTAACCACCAAAAAGCAGCCAGCCCTTTGTGACCAGCTAGCGATGGAGATGAATAACAACGCGCTGATTAGCAATCAGGATCGCGCCGCTCGACTCAAGCGGATGCTGCGTGTCGGTAAGACCGGCGACATCATGGCATTGTCATCGCGCTTAGGGACACCGATTGCCTATTCGGCGCTTAGTGAAATTCAGCTCAATCCTTCATCGTTTTTTAGCCGCTTTGGCCGCGAGCCCGCCAGTCAAACCAATCAATACCTATACCTATATGCTATTGGCCGTGTCGCAGATAAATCCTATCGAGAAGCGGCACTGCAGTTAGACTTCGATATCAAGCAAGACAATCAGCGCGCTATAAAGTTATTAAATGACGAAACGCGTCGTTACGCCTATCGTACGCTTGGCGTGAAGCGCATGAACCACAATACCGATGACGGTTTTAATGCTGAAGCAGTAGACTGGTTCCGCAATAGCTTAGATGATGACTTTAACTTTGAAGAAGCGGAAGACTATGCCATGGCGGCAATCCGCTTTGGCCGCTGGGATGATGTGGTTGAAGCTATTTCAAAAATGGATGGTGAAATTCAGAAGGATGGTCAGTGGCAATACTGGCTGGCACGCGCCTATGAACAATCAAGCAATAGCAGTAAGCGCAATACCGCCAAAAAAATGTATCAAAACCTAGCGAAAAATAATGACTACTATGGCTTGATGGCAAAAGACAGGATCGGTCAGCGCTTTGATGCCAGCCGCTTAGGTGGTAGCAATTTGCCTAATGTCAGTACCGCTGACCGCGCGCGCGTGATGCAAAACCCACACTTTGCCCGTGCATTTGCACTATACAACTCTGACGCGAGTCGCGGCTACGCCAACCGCGAGTGGAACTGGGCTGTGAAGCAAGCACGCGATAACCGTGATGACAATCTCATTATCGCGGCGGCGCGTCAAGCGTATGACATGGGCTGGCTCGATCGGGCGATTTATGCCGTCGATAATACCGATAGAGTTAATAGCTTGGCACTTTCGCACCCTATGCCACACCAAGAGTCAGTGGTGCGTTATAGTCAATCAGCAGGCATTGATCCAGCGTGGGCTTATGGCATCATGCGTCAAGAGAGCCGTTTTGTGTCTTCTGCGCGCTCAAATGTAGGCGCCAGTGGGTTGATGCAAATCATGCCTGATACGGCAAAATATATCGCGCGTAACTTAGGTGAGACTTATAGTGCGAGCCGTGCCAATAGTGGTGATACCAATATCCGTTATGGTACATGGTATATGGGTGATATCTTAAGTAAACTGAACTATCAGCCAGTACTGGCAACCGCAGGCTATAACGCAGGTCCTAATAATGCCAAACGCTGGCAACCAACCTATGGCGCAATCGCCGCAGATCAATATGTCGAATCGATTGCCTTTCCTGAAACGCGTAACTATGTCAAACACGTGATGGAAAACGCTACTATCTATAGTAGTCTGCTGGGTCGTGGTCAGCCAATCAGTCAACGTATGGGTACAGTACCTGCTGCTTTTTAATCAGTGAATTCGTATTTAATAGACCACTAGCTTTTATAGTTAACGGTCTATTTTTTATGGGCTAAATGGCAGCAAGTCTTAGTACTTTATACAATAAATACTGAACTTAATTTTGCAATTGTTGACGAGCACGACAACGTTTACGTTTTTGCTATAGATTAAAAAAGACATTTTGTTACCATTGCTTTAATTGACGTGTATGTTCTTCAGTCTTGTTCTTAGATCGCTATGTGTTTAATGCTGTTAGCACAATGATTTAAGTGATAGCCCATGTTTTATCATTGCTAATTGCTCTCAGCCCTATGATCAAAAAATACTTCAAACTGCCTGTATTATCGAAAACTCGGCAACCGTTACTGATTCAGGTGCCCCGGTCATCTAATACGAAAGCAGAAACAAGCTCAAAATTTAAGACATCCAGTTTCTTGGTGCAGTTCCGTGGAAGTTTGAAAAATAGGCATCATATGGGTAAAGTTAATAAAACGACGAGTTTTGGTGCTTTGTTAATCATACAAGGTCTTATGCTTACGCCAGCATATGCGGCGAGCACGGTCAAAGCTGGCCAGCGCGTATTGATGGTCGAGATGACCCCCGCGCTATGTAGCATGCAGCCGACAAGAGCCCGCATGCGTCAATGTCTAGAAGGCTATTCGTTAACAGTTTCAGGCTTAGACATGGGCTACGGCGAACGCTGTGGTCGTGGTAGCGAGCCACGTTTGACACCACTACAACTAAAGGTTGTCAATCGCATCATGCCTGATACGACAGTACGTAGCCAAACGTGGCAGCGCTATGGTGCTTGTAGCCCACTGAGTGCCAGTCGCTACTTCCGACAAATCACTAACTACGCTGGTGAACTAAAGCTTCCTAACGAGCTGAATACGGGCAACAGTTATACAGTCTCTAAATCTCGATTTATTAGTCAAATGACGCGCCTAAATAGTGGTATGTCATCAAATAGTGTCGATCTCATTTGCCAAGAAGGCAGTCGTCGTCAATCGATACTGACGGATATCCATGTGTGCTATGAGGGTAGCAGTTTTGGCACTTGTCACAATGTTGTAGATAACTGCGGCAGCCAATTCATCATTTCAGGTGGTAGATAGCTTTTATTTAACTATTTTTTAGATAGTCTACCGTTCTTTTTCTACATCCTTTTCGGTACTGTTTTTAATAAAATCTGAGTAAACTTGCCCGTATTACATTGTCATTTTTATGCTCTTATTTACTCGTCTCATAGCGATAAAACATACTATGGGCCGTATCTAAAAATTATACAGCCCTTTATTTATAGGCTCTGAGCTTATAGATATTCTTTTCGTATAAAATGTAACAATATAATCCGTGAGAATCCGCGGCAAGCCTCTGATTGTCTCTAGACGATTTGCCAAACGAAGTGCTACACTAGCTCTCGGTTTAGCGCTGCCTTTGTGCAGCAAACAAGTCGATATCTAAAAAGATAATCATCTATTACAATCATGAATGATCTAATCATCAATTAGGGAGTATTCAATGTCAATGAAACAGCCTTTACGTGTTGCCGTCACTGGTGCCGCTGGTAATATCAGCTACGCGATGCTATTTCGTATTGCATCTGGCGAGATGCTAGGTAAAGATCAGCCAGTTATTTTGCAATTGCTTGAAATCACACCAGCGCTTGATGCCCTAAAGGGTGTGGTCATGGAACTAGAAGACTGCGCATTCCCATTGCTTGCTGGTATTGTCCAAACTGATGATGCAAATGTGGCATTCAAAGATGCTGACTACGCGTTACTCGTCGGTGCCCGTCCACGTGGTCCAGGTATGGAGCGTAAGGACTTACTAGAAGCCAACGCTGCGATTTTCTCAGCACAAGGCAAAGCATTAAACGAAGTCGCTAGCCGTGATGTAAAAGTATTGGTCGTCGGTAACCCTGCCAACACCAACGCGCTAATCGCTCAGCGTAACGCACCAGACCTAGATCCACGTAACTTTACTGCCATGACTCGCCTAGATCATAACCGTGCGATGGCACAGCTAGCCGAAAAAACTGACAGCACTGTTAATGACATCAAAAACATGACCATCTGGGGCAACCACTCATCGACCCAGTATCCAGACCTAACGGCTGCGACTGTCAATGGCAAACCAGCGCTAGAGTTGGTTGATCGTGATTGGTACGAAAACACGTATATCCCAGAAGTACAGCAGCGCGGCGCGGCCATCATTAAAGCTCGCGGCGCCTCATCTGCAGCTTCTGCTGCCAACGCTGCTATCGCCCATATGCGCACGTGGGCACTCGGTACTGACGAGAACGACTGGGTCTCTATGGGTGTTTATTCAAATGGGGAATATGGTATCGCTGAAGGCCTTATCTACTCATTCCCATGCACATGCAAAAACGGCGACTGGTCTATCGTAGACGGCGTTGATGTGTCATCAGAATTCTCAAAAGAGAAAATGGCCGCCACTGAGCAAGAGCTGAGCGAAGAGCGTGATGCAGTAGCACACCTACTACCATAAGCTAATAAGCTAAGCAGTTATATAGCTGTCTTAACTTAAGTAATGAGTGAAAAAAAGCCCTCTTAATCTTAATATAGGAGGGCTTTTTTATGTCTATAAGTTTCTTTATCCAAAAGATATGATGAAATAAAAAGTAATCTATCGCATCTCTTGAAATGGCAATATCTGTTTGCTGCCTATACAATTGATAACGTTAGATAAACGTTGATTAACAGCTATTAGCACAAAGCTTGCTACAATAAATGGGTTAATTTGAATAATAAGCACAATTACCACTACACCATTTAAGGAGAAAAGTATGTTGGGTGAGCCAGAATATAATATGAATGAGCTATTTGCTCAGTTAGGTCTAGATAGCTCTGATGAAGCAATTGATAAGTTTATCGCAGACAACCAGTTATCAAGTGAAGAGAAATTGATAGAAGCTAATTTCTGGACCGATAGCCAGCGTATGTTCTTGCAAGAAGAATGGCAAAACGATGCAGCATGGGTAGAGACGATTGATGAGTTAAATGTACGAATGCATCCTGATGCCTAAAAGCTGATATAAAAAACCTAATATATTGAACTGACCCCCATAAGTTGGACACAACTTATGGGGTATTTTTATGCGTTACGATCTAGACTTTAAGATCAAAGTCATCACATACTATCGTCAAGGACATACCGGAATCGCAACAGCAAAGAAGTTTGGACTTGATAAAATGTAAGATACGTCTGACTGCTAAACTTGATTATCACGCCATTCTAGTAGGTCAGTGACATCTTGATGAATACCCGCTTTCAAGGCGTCCAAACCATCGTAGCGACGCTCACCATGCAAAAAGTGCAAGAAGCGCACTTCTAGATTCAACCCGTACAAATCTGCTTTTAGTTTGGGAAAGTGTACTTCCAATCGCCAGTCATCACCTTTATCAACAGAGGGTCTTTTGCCAATGTTAGCGGTACCGAACAAACTATGTGGACGCAAACCTGCGACGCCTATATTATTATCAGTAGCCAGCTTTATTAAACCATCAGGTATGACCTCTCCATTCTCATCTAAGCTGACGACATCAACGGCAAAAATACCGTGCAAAGCGGGTTTTATTCGCTGCAAATCAATATTGGCAGTAGGAAAGTCCATAGTGCGACCAATTTGATCGCCACGGACGACCGACCCCGTAATGGCGTAGTCGCGGTCCAGCAGTATATTGGCAGCATGAATATCACCTGCCAATAGCAAGTCACGGATGCGAGTAGAGCTAATACGTGCAGCCTCATTATTGACATCATTCAAGTGGTCGTTGTCAATATTGCTATCAGTGATGGTATGTAGGTTAGTCACATCCAAACCATAATCGCGCAAAAACTGACTATCGCCAGTACGATCATGACCGAAGCGGAAGTCGTCACCTAGTACCAGCGCTTTTACATTTAAGCGCTTGGCTAATATATCGGCAAAGGCTTGTGCTGATAATGAGCGAAAGTCCTCATCAAAACCTGCCACCACTAAGGTTTTAACCCCATGTTGTGCTAGGAGTGCCTGCTTTTCTGCTAGATTGGTCAAACGCGCAGGGGCTTTAGCTGGCGCAAAAAACTCACGTGGTTGTGGCTCAAATATCATGACCGCAGCGTCCAAGTTTTGGGTATGCGCAATATCACGAACTTGTGCCAGCATTGCCTGATGACCAAGGTGTACGCCATCAAAATTGCCAATAGTGAGCACACAAGGCGCTAACTCTACTGGGTCATTAGTAGTAGACGCGGCATTTGATGATGCAATCAGTTGCTCAAGAAAATAGGTTTTCATAAGTTTTCAGCTATGATGAGACCAGATAAAAAACGAAAAAACACATCTATGGTCAAAATTGATGTGTCGAAAATTAGCCATTATAAAGTAAAATAGCCACACTAACATCCTATAGTCTACGGATAATGCAAGTATGAATGACGATCTATGAATTTCATGGTTTGTACATACGTCTATTATCAGTATGACGATTTTTTACTATCATCATGAATACCAATAATAATGCCAATTAATATGGAGACTCTATGTCCGATGTTGCCTTAAATATCATAGCAACTGCCCCGTTGACACATCAGCTGACCCGGCAGTTTATGGTACAACGTGCCAGTAAAGAAGACTTGGCAGAAGTCTTGGCGATTTATAACCAAAGTATTCCTGGCAAACAAGCAACGGCAAATTTGGCATTAGTAACGCTCGAAGAACGTACAGCTTGGTTCGATGAGCATTTAGATAGTCCAACGAGGCCTATTTATGTAGTCAAAGCATTACTAGAAGGTGATGCCGATAGACAGAGTACAAAACTACCAATTGTTGCATGGGGCAGTTTCAGTGATTTATATGCGCGTACCGCTTATCATATCAGCACTGAAATCAGCATCTATCTGAACCAAGATTATCAGAGTAAAGGGTTGGGCAGTCTGTTGACACGCTGGATGTTGACGCAAGCGCCCAGTTTAGGAATCAGAAATATCGTTGCCCTTATCTTTGCCCACAATCAGCCAAGTTTGGGACTGTTCCGTAAACTTGGCTTTGAGCAGTGGGGATATATGCCAGAAGTTTGCGATATGGACGGGTTTATCGCTGATGTTGTGATGCTTGGTAAAGCCGTGGCATCGGACAACATTGCAGATAATTAGAGCAAAATGCCTTAACCCAAAATTTTCCATTGACCATCTATTTTTTGTAGTTGATAGGTCAATGGTGCAGGGTCGCTTTGTCCTTTGAGCATCAACTCGCCCGTAATAGTAGCGCGCGTTTTGTCATCATTGTACGTTGTATCAGTAATCGTCACGCCATCGACCGTTTGTTGAAACGCCGATTGAGTGTTGGCAAGCTCTTGCTCAAAATTTGCCATATCTACTTGATAGTAGCCTGCCGCATCCTTCACATCACCATAATACAAGCTATTTAGTGCTTTTTTGACCGTGTCCTCTGGTGTACCCGCTTGAGTTGGATTGGTCACTAGGCTTTTTTGGTTAATCGGAGCAGTGACTGGATTGATATTGTCATTATCAATGGTCGTTGTATTCTCAGTATCATCTGTGACTTGAGTCGTTTCACTTGTGCTATCTGCTGTGTCTTCTTCTGAAGTATCAACGACAGCTGCAACTTCTTCATTGTTGGTAGCAGTTTCAGTGTCTGCAGACTCATTGTTGCTGCAACCGCTCAGCAGTAGTCCAGTACCGAGTACACCTGTTGCAAGGAGAAGCGGTAAGCGCTGGAAGAGTGGCTGTTTCGTTGTCATATCGAACCTCAAATGTCAGTTATTCATTAATAGGTCATTATGACAACGATTGGTGGCAAGCATTGTCAATTCTGATGATAGGCTTGTTTTGGTTTCGTAAGCCAAGCTCATGCCTATATCTACGTTGGCTTAACCGTGTTTGAGCTGGCGAGGACGGACACCTGTCGCTAGCAATACCACGCCATAAACGAGCGCTCCGGCGACACACATAATCATGAGTGCGATGATGCGTTGCCACTGGGCTTCATCAGTAGGAAAGTAGGGTAACATGAGATAAAGTACGCCGATCATGGAGCCAGTTGAAATGGCAAACTGTGTGAATAGTTTGTTCCAATGGGGGCCAAAACGGAAAATATCGCGCTTGTGTAAGAAGTAATAGAGCAAGCCTGCGTTTACGAACGCTGCGCCCGTCGTTGCCAAGGCTAGGCCACCATGTAATGGCATTTCTAAGAAATAAAATATCCCGATAAAAATGACACTAAATACCATGTTGGCAATAACAGAAATGATGCCGATTTTGACAGGTGTTCTGGTGTCTTGACGCGCAAAAAATGCAGGGGCAAAGATCTTGATCAGCATGAATCCTAAGATACCACCTGCCATACTACGCAATGCCAGTGCACTCATCTGGGCATCACGAAGGGTGAACTCACCACGTAAGAACAGGGCTTGCATCAGCACATCTGCGAGTACAAAGAGCGCAGCCGAGGCAGGCACACCGACCAAAATGATAAGGCGCGCGGCCCAGTCGATGGTCTTTTTGAAACTAACATCGTCTTTTTGCGCTTCACTTTTTGACAGACTTGGTAATATGACCGTACCAATCGCTACACCAATTAGCCCTAGTGGTAGCTCGCTCATACGCTCAGCTGCGTAGAGCCAAGACACCGAACCACCAATCATCAATGAGGCAAAAACGGTGTTCAGCAATAAGTTAATCTGAGTGACAGACACACCAAAGATAGCCGGCAGCATTAATTTTAGAATGCGGCGAACACCCTCGTGCTGAAAGTCAATCTTGGGCGCGACCAGTAGTTTTTGTTGCCATAGCTGAGGCAGTTGTATTAAGAATTGCAATAGTCCTGCGATCGCCACGGCATAGCCAAGCGCCATAATAGGCGTATCAAACATCGGCGCCAAAATCAGCGCACCACCAATCATACATAAATTCAATAGGACTGGGGCAAAGGCGGGCGCAGCAAAACGGCCATAACTTTGCAAAATACCACTGGCAAAAGCCGTCATAGAAATAAACAGCAAATAAGGAAAGGTAAGGCGGAGTAATTCAGCGGTAATGGCAAATTTGTCAGGTTGATCGGCAAACCCGGGGGCAAACAACGTCACTACCCAAGGCGCGATTAAGATAACAACAACTGTCAGCATCGACAACACCAGCAAGAGTGCGCCCGAGGTGCGACTGACTAAAATCTGTACTTGCTGTAAGCTGTACTTTTCCTTGTACTCGGACAGCACAGGAACGAATGCTTGGCTAAACGCCCCTTCAGCAAACAGTCGTCGCAAAAAGTTTGGGATTTTGAAGGCGACCAAAAAGGCGTCCATCAAACCGCCAGCCCCAAAAACCCCTAGCAATACGACATCGCGTACCAAACCTAAAATACGCGATAACATGGTCATGCTGCTGACCACCATGGTTGAACGAAATAACCGACTTTTTGCCATGAGAACCTATCTTGCTAAGTTGTGTACAGGGTTGTGTAAGAGGTAGTGTGCTGATTTGCTGTTGCAAAAAAACTGACGAATTATAGCACTTTCATCACGGAGATAAATGGATTGGATGTGGAAATCATTTTTGCAGTGATAAAGAGTTATTTCGTAATAACCCTGCAACTAGCTCCCGCAACCTTGCCCATTCAAAATAATCACCAGGATCCGTCTTACGCCCTGGCGCAATATCACTGTGCCCTGTCAAATGTCGCTGCGTTTTCGGGTACGCTTCATAAATAGCCGCGATTACCGCTGCGAGCTTCTCATATTGAGCGGAAGTGAAGGACACAAAATCTGACCCTTCAAGCTCAATGCCAATGCTATAATCATTACATTCAGGTCGGCCTAAGTAGCTAGAGCGTCCAGCGTGCCAAGCGCGTTCGTTAAAATTGACAAACTGAGTGATAGCCCCGTCACGCTCAATAAACAGGTGCGCTGACACTTCTGCACCTTTGATTGTCTGAAAATAAGGGTGCGCATCCCAATCTAATTGATTAGTGAATAATGCTTTTACATAATGCGTGCCGCTAGAGTCGCACGCACCAAACTCATTGGGTGGTAGGCTAATATTATGAATAATGATGGCATCAATACTTAGACCTTTTGGCCTGATATTATAGTTTGGTGAGGCCAGCCAAGTAGCGGCTGACAGCAAACCATCTGTGATTGTCATTGGCAATGTAGATAATGATGAATCGGGCATAAAGCTCTCTTTTTATAACAGTATTGGTGATGTTGTGATAGAAAGTCTATCAAAGTAGTTAGATGGTCGCAGCTTGCTTATATCATTTGAGTCTCTAGCAGAATAAACCTTCGCAGCGCGAATAGCGTATAAATAATAACGTGTGAGAGCCTGCCTCATGTCTATAAAACCGATGTCTACGTCTGGAACTTATACTCTAATAACCGTTGGTCAGCGAGCGCGACTGCCATTGGCGATAGCGGCGCTATTGTTTTCTGCAAACACGCAGGCATTTTTACCGACGCCTTTATTGGTCACCGAAGGAGCGCTCTCATCTGAATTATCAGATAGTACGTCACCTAGTGACGCTAAAGATGCTATTCGCATTGAGACATCTACTCTCAGTAATACTGGAAACAATATTCAAAATAATATTGCGTCTGGGTCAGATATGGCGACAGAGCAGTTACTGGCAACATGGCGTCGACAGGCAAAAACTGACAATCTAGCACAGAATACAACATGGCGACGCTTATTGTATTTTTACGATGATCAAAGCAGCATTTTATCTAAAAAGAAAACGGAGAGTCTGGTCGATGATCCACGCTTTTTTTTGAGTGATAACGGTCAGCAGGATTCAGCCGCAGAATTAGACGCGACACTAGTCGCACTGGCAAAAGAATTCACATCGCAGACAACTGGTAATAACCAAGCAAACATTCATATAAAAACTCAAGCAAATAATAATTCCGTTCTGTGCCGTTTTCCAGCACGAGTGGCATGGCTAAAAGAAAAGTTAGCTATCGATGATGCGAGTCTGACAAATGAGTGTCCAGAGCTGGATGACTGGATGTCGACATTGGCGCCTGAGCAGTTATCTATTGTGTTTGCTGAGGAGTATTTGGACAACCCACTCTCTGCCTTTGGTCATACGTTATTGCGCATTGATTCAAAATCGAGCGTAGCAGATCCCAATCAAATCAGTCAGGCGTATGCGCTCAATTATACGGTGGATGGTGATCCAAACGATAGCTTTCCAATCTATGCGACCAAATCCATGATTGGCAGTTATGACAGCGCCATCGAGATTGATCCTTATCCCCAAAAGCTCGCAAAGTATCTACAAGATGACGAGCGTGATACGTGGACGTATCAGTTGAATCTGACATCTAGTGAAGTACAGCAGGTTATGCGCCATGTTTGGGAGACCAAGTCGCTAAAAATGCCATATTACTTTACCACGGATAATTGTGCTTCTGAGATTCTGCGCCTGATTGACGTTATTCGTCCGCAGCAGAATTTATTGAAGCAACTGGCTTATGTGGTCGTGCCCTCTGATGTCATTCAGTTATTAAACAGTCAAAATCTTTTGGCAAATGCCACTTATACACCGGCCGACAATACGTTGCGTCAAGCTCAGCTTAATGACGTTAAGCAACAACGCGCGCAGTTGGGCTATTATAACAGCGCCAAACAAACCTTAAATGAGATAAAATCGGCACAGATCAATCCTGTATCAAGCCTATCAGATGATGGACAACGGTTACGCAAACGTCAAATCGAGGTATCGGATAATAATCCAATAGATAGGCATCCACTACAGTTGGGAGTGATAGCTATCGGTCAGCGCGGTGACAATGACTATATCGATATTGGGTTTAGAGCAGGGTTTCATGATACGCTTGACCACGCGTCAGGGTATTCACAGTTTTTTAATTTAGAAGGGGTAGCTGCGACCTTACGTCTATATGACACAGATGATGATAAGCCCAATCAACCAGACAGCGTGGTCTTGCAAAATGCGACTTTGATTCGTGGACGCTCTTTTAATCCTATCAATGCTGGCAAAAAAGGCAAAACGTGGGGTACAAGCATTGAGGCGACGCGAGTGAATGATGGCTCACAAGAGGGCGGGCGAGATCATCTGGTGGGTAGTGTGGGTTATGAGACGGGCTGGTCGTGGGCATTTGGTACGCCAAGCAGTGGTACGGGTCAGATGCCGCCGCAACTATGCTATACGTTTTTGGCCGGGACCGCGCAAGCAGGGCGCGCTATCAATAAAGGCTTTCGGGTAGGGGCAGGCGTTAATGCCGGCTGTCGTTATCAGATTAACAATCAGTTACGCGCGCAAGCTGAATTGCAATTGCCATATTGGTATCATGGCAGCAGCGATGAGTCCAACGTTCGTGGTCATTATTGGCAACCGATCTCAAGCCTCGGTTTACAATACGATATTGATAAAAAACAAGCACTACGTATCAATGCCAGCTACGACTGGCAAGAGCGCGTCGATGCGAATGAGGATATACAGCTGTCATACAGACGGTATTTTTAAGTAGAGTTATCTTTTAGCGCTGTAATCGTTGTATAAGTGGTATAAAAGGAAAGATGCTTTATGAGTACACCAAATATACTTATTATCGGGCAAGGTGATATCGGCTTGCCTGTTACCAATAAGCTGGCACAAGACGGCTTTTCGGTGACAGGGCTGGCTCGTAGTGAGCGTCATCATTATGCATTAGTGGATAGCGCCCATTTTTTGCAGGCTGATGCGCTGACTCTGACGAGCGAGCAGCTGCAATCATTTACCTATATTGCGATTATCGTCACCCCTGATGAGTATTCGACCAGCGGTTATCATGACAGTTACTTAGCGATCAGCCAGCATTTGGCAACGCTTTCTGCTAATCTGGCGAACCTGCAGCGCGTCGTGTTTATTTCTTCTACTGGTGTTTACGGTCAAGACAATGGCGAATGGATCGATGAGCATACTGAACCTATGACGCCTGAGCGTGACGCATCAAAGGTTATATTACAAGCCGAACAAGCACTGCAGCAAAGCTTTGGTGATAAAGCCATCATCATTCGTCCTAGCGGCATTTATGGACGTGAGCGCCTTATGCGCGTGCGTAAAGCGCGCGAGCCACAAAAAGAGCCAGTAGCCGCCGAGCATTGGAGCAATCGTATCATGGATCGCGACTTGGTCACTATCATTGCCAATGTGTTGACGACAGCCGCACCAAAGCCACTCTATCTTGCGACAGACTACAGGCCTGTAACCACCTTTGAGCTTGGCGTTTGGTTGAGTGAACAAGTCGGTGAAGCTGCGCCTACTATCGATGACAAAAAGACATCAGTGACAGGAAAGCGTTTACATAGCAACATTCCGTTAGCTTGGCTTGAGTATGCTGATTGGCAAACAGGCTATCGTGATATTTTAGACCATCAAGCGTAGTTTTTAGCGTTAAGATCATTGTTCGGTTTGAACGTTTTTGTTCGTTTTATATGTGATAGTTTATGGAGATTTCATGACTCAGCCGTTTACTTCTGATGACCGTTTGTCTCACGCTAGTCTGGCAGCAGAAGGTAGCAAGCTCACAAAAGGCGATGCTGGGCAGTCTTCTATGCTAGCTGATTCACAGCAACCTGCGATCGTACATCCGAACTTTGATCCCAAACGATCTCCCCTTGATCCTGCCAGACCATTGAGTGATATTCCTGAGCCTGCTCGTCGCCTAGATGGTCAGCTGCGCCGGCTTTATGGTAATTCGACGCGGTTCTATCAGCCTAATGCAGATAGCTTATCAAAATGGTCGCTGATTGCTTCAGAAGCCTTGGCGGAGCATCTATCGTTACTCAAGGCGGCACAGCTTGTCGAATTGCCTGATAGCTTTTATCAAAATCACAGTGATCAGCCCTTATTATCGCCATTATCAAAGATGACATTATTAGATATGTCAGATATCCAGCAGGCGATTCGTACCTATCCAAAACTCAATCGTTATGGGTTTGGCTCTGCTGATAGCGACGAGATGGCTGAGCCAAATAACAATGACAAAGTTAACGAGTCTTTAGCCTCTCTGCGCGCATTGATCAAACGCTATAATCCTGATGAACTGCTGAGTAGCCTGTATGCCGATGATTGGCAAGTGATTTTGCAACCGCAGCAATTTGAGACAGGCGAGGGCAGTTTGGCGACAGATATTATGGCCTGTAGCGCTGCTGTCCATGCGCTAAAGCAATGTAGTACTCGTAAAAGTATCAATCATAGCTATAGTGCCGCGCAAATTTGCCAGCACGTACGTAGTTATTTGCTCAGTCAGATTGTCTGTGAGCCTACGCAGCGCCATGCATATCGTCAGATCCGGATATTTGCTGGTCACATCATTGTTGCTGCGTATCATTTAGGCTGGGAGATACAAGTGCGGGCAGATGGACAGAGTTATTTTAATATCTCGTCGCGTAGTGGTTTGTTGACTCGCTATGCCAATATGCAGGATTACGAGATCAACGGTTGGTCAAGCTGATCAATAATGCGTACAATAATGCAAATTTTTTCGCCCCTCTTTTTGCCTATAGGAATGTCATCATGTCTCACGTATCGCGCCCGCAAGACCCAACGTTTTCATCTCATCAATTTATTCAACTGGCTTTAGATAACCAAGTACTTAAATTCGGCGAGTTTGTCCTCAAGTCTGGTCGTATCAGTCCATATTTTTTTAATGCAGGTTTGCTTGCAACGGGTGAGATGTTATCACTGCTAGCACGTGGTTATGCAGATGCCTTAGCTGAACAGATAATTGCGGCAAATAATGACGGTAATGAGCAAGAGCTAGTCATCTTTGGTGCGGCTTATAAAGGTATTCCTTTTGTCGCAGCGACCGCACAAGCGTTATGGCTACATCATGGCATCAATGCAAAATGGGGTTACAATCGTAAAGAAGCCAAAACCCACGGTGAAGGGGGCAATTTGGTCGGTGCTGACGTAAGTGGCAAGGCTGTTTGGGTGCTTGACGATGTCATCACAGCAGGCACAGCGATGCGTGAAGTGGTCGAGATTTTAGAGCAAGCAGGAGCAAGCGTTGCGGGTATTATCGTCGCGCTTGATCGCAAAGAAAAAGGCCAAGCTGAGCACTCTGCTATTCAAGAGCTTGCAGCAACACTAGCAGTACCAGTACGGGCATTGGTCGATATCGATGATTTGATCAGCTATCTGGCAGATGACCATGGTGCACAAAACGGCCAACATAAAGACGCGACCCAGTTAGCCAAAATGCAACATTACCGTGAGCAGTACGGTGTATAGTTAGGCACTGAGCCTGTTTTATACTAATAATATAACGTAAGTGAGCCCTACCATGAGTCAAACAATGAGCCAACAAAACCAAGAAAAATCGCTAAAAATACTCGTCATTATGGATCCTATCGAGCGGGTCAATTATAAAAAAGACACCAGTCTCGCTATGATGTGGGCCGCTCAAGACCGTGGTCATCAGCTTGGCTACTGTCAGATTCATGACTTGTGGTTGGATCGTGGACAATTAATGGTCGATACTCAGCCGCTTACGGTGAAGCGTGATCCTGCAGATTTTTATACACTGGGTGATAAAACGACAGGCTCAGTTGCTGACTATGACGTGATTTTGATGCGCAAAGACCCACCGTTTGATATGCGCTTTATTTATGCCACTTATATGCTTGATCATGCCAAAGCCGCAGGCGTGCTCGTGGTCAACGATCCGCAAGCCATCCGTGATTGTAATGAGAAATTATTTGCGACGTGGTTTAGTGAGTATATGAGCCCAACGATTGTGACCAGCAAACAGGCTCACATTCGCAAGTTTATCGCTGAGCATCAAGATGTCATCGTTAAGCCGCTAGATGGTATGGGCGGTACGGGTATCTTCCGTCTGACTGCTGATAGTCCAAATATTGGCGTGACGATTGAGGTGCTGACTGAGCTTGAGACTTTACCAATCATGGCGCAGCGTTATTTGCCAGAGATTAAAGCAGGTGATAAACGCGTACTTATTGTAGATGGCGTTGTGGTCGACTATAGCTTGGCGCGTATCCCAAGCAAAGGCGAGACCCGTGGCAATCTTGCCGCAGGTGGTCGCGGTGTGGCGATGCCATTAACCGATATTGAGCGTCAAGTGGCAGAAGTTGTGGCGCCGATTGTCAAAGAAAAAGGTCTGATGTTCGTGGGTTTGGACTTGATCGGTGGGCGTATTACTGAGATTAATGTCACCAGCCCAACGTGCGTACGTGAGATTGATGATCAGTGCGGTACCGATATCGCGACCGACTTTATCATGGCAATCGAAAATAAATTTACGGTATAGTTTTAGACAGTCTAAGACAGATGTCCATTAAAGAAAGTACGTCTTAATACCTCGTTTATCATTGCCTTGTATGGTCGTATGTCAGTAGTAAATGACGCCAAGTCATGCCAGCTCATGGCTTGGTTTTTTTGTTATTTCTACTGCATAAAGTACTGTATATAAGACAATGATTTCCTCTATACTATGCGGGCTTTTACCGTGTCATTTTTTTAGTAAATGGCATCATAGTAGTAGGACAAATCCTTCATATCAGTAAAGTAAAGATAGGCAGATCTCCATGAAAACACCGCACATATTGATGATGGCAGCTGGGACGGGCGGACATGTTTTTCCCGCGCTTGCAGTGAGCGACGAGCTGACCGGTCGCGGTGCGGTTATTCATTGGCTTGGAACGCCAAATGGTATGGAAAATGGTTTGGTTGAACCGACGGGTTATCCTTTTCATGCCATCAATATGCAGGGGCTGCGCGGTAAGGGCGTGGGTCGTTTAGTTAAGCTGCCAGTAACGTTATTGTCAGCGACGATGGCTGCGGTGAAAGTGATTCGCAGTAACCAGATCGATGTGGTCGTTGGGTTCGGTGGCTACGTGAGTGCGCCTGGTGGACTTGCTGCACGTCTGACCAATACACCGCTGATTATCCATGAACAAAATGCCATCGCTGGTATGAGCAATCGTTATCTGTCTAAGCTGTCTACCAAAGTATTACAAGCATTCGAGAACACTTTTGCCAATAGTGAACAAGATGCCAAGCTTGAAACAGTTGGCAATCCTGTGCGTAACGCCATCACTGGTGTCGCAGAGCCAAAGGTGCGTTATGATATCAATGATAGCTCACCGCTTAAACTGCTGGTCGTGGGTGGCTCGCTTGGTGCTCAGGTATTGAATGAGACCGTGCCAAAAGCACTGGCTTTGCTAGACCAACCGTTTGAAGTCCTCCATCAATGCGGACGCAATAACGAAGCAGCCACTCAGGCGGCTTATAGTGAGCAAGATTTAAGCAAGCATCAGTTCACAGTGCAACCCTTTATCGATGATATGGCGGCGGCCTACAACTGGGCAGATATTATCGTTTGCCGCGCTGGTGCATTGACAGTGACTGAAATCCAAAATGTCGGCATCGCTGCTATTTTTGTACCGCTACCACATGCGGTTGATGATCATCAAACTGCCAATGCGCGCACATTGACCTCGCATGCTGCTGCGGTTTTATTGCCACAGTCAGAGCTAACGGCCAAACGTTTAAGCGATGAGCTTAGCGTACTCAATCGAGAGAAATGCCTTGAGATGGCCAAAAAAGGTCATGCGCTTGCCAATCGCAGTGCGAGTAAACAAGTGGCTGATATTATTTGGCAAGCCTTATAGTTTCGGCTTTTGCCACTCGTTATTTTTTACTGATCATATTTTACTGTCCTTCAATTTTTATTATCCCTTAATAAAGAGAAAATTTTATGTCTACCTCTGCCAAAGCCCTTCCTAAGCGTTTGATTGAAATACCAGAAATGCGCCGTATTCAGCATTTGCATTTTATTGGTATTGGTGGCTCAGGCATGTGCGGCATCGCTGAGGTAATGAACAATCAAGGTTATCAAGTCAGTGGTTCTGACATTGCAGAAAGCTTGGTGACCAAGCGTCTACAGCAGATTGGCATCAAGATATCGATTGGTCATGATTCCAAAAATATTGCCAACGCTGACGTGATCGTCGTGTCATCAGCGATTGATCGTAGCAATCCTGAGGTAAAAGCCGCACTTGAAGCTCGCCTGCCAGTCGTACGCCGCGCCGATATGCTTGGCGAGTTGATGCGCTATCGTCATGGTATTGCCGTTGCTGGTGCGCATGGTAAAACGACGACGACCAGTTTGCTCACCACCATGATGGCAGAAGGACAGCTAGATCCTACCTATGTGATTGGTGGTAAGCTAAATGCCTCAGGTAAAAATGCAGCACTAGGCAACAGCCGTTTCTTGGTAGCAGAAGCGGATGAGTCCGATGCGTCTTTTTTATCACTGCGCCCAATGGCAGCAATTGTGACCAATATCGATCAAGATCACATGGAAACCTATGAGAACAGCTTCGATAAGTTAAAAGCTGCTTATATTCAGTTTTTGCAAAACATGCCGTTTTACGGGTTGGCCGTGGTATGCGGTGATGACCCTGAACTGTATGCGATGATTGATGACATTGGTCGCCCAGTATTGACCTTTGGCCTTGAGCCTTTTAATGACGTACAAGCTGTCGATCTGGTGGCAGAAGGTACCAAGACGCACTTTACCGTATTGCGCCGTGACCGTGAGCCATTGCGTCTGACATTAAACATACCTGGTACACATAATGTCTATAATGCACTGGCTGCTATCACCATGGCCACGGATGAAGGTGTTGATGATGCCGCGATTGAGCGTGCCCTACAGAAGTTTGCAGGGGTAGGCCGCCGATTTGAGCAGCATGCCTCAGTCGATATCGATGATGGCAATGTCCTATTGATTGATGATTACGGTCATCATCCAAAAGAAGTTGACGCAACCATCAAAGCCGCTCGCCAAAGCTTTCCTGATCGCCGTTTAGTGATGTTATTTCAACCGCATCGTTATAGCCGTACCCGTGATTGTTATGACGATTTTGTCGAAGTGCTATCAAGTGTTGATGAGCTGCTACTATTGGATGTATATTCAGCAGGTGAAAGCCCGATTATAGGCGCTGATACCAAGTCATTAGCGCGTAGTATTCGTCTGCGCGGTGAAGTTGAACCGACGATTATTGACAAAGACAATCTTGCCCCTGTGATGCAGCGTTTATTAAAAGCCAATGACATGCTTATCACGCAAGGCGCGGGTAATGTGGGGCATATCGCTATTGATTTGGCTGCCAATAATCTTTACATCAAGTAAGCTAAAATTTAGGAACTATCTTCATGACGACTAATAATAAAGAAAACATGAGTACTCAGAACCTCGCTATCGATGATACCGAAGATAGATCAGCCATCACCAATCCAGAACCAGCATTGGCGGCGGCTGCACAAGCAGGACAAAGCGACGCGAGCATTTCGCCAAATGAGGAAGAGAATAAAAAATCTATCAGTACGATGACTGGTCATGTAAAAGATGCCGCTCAGTTTGGTAAAGTCGCTGTGATCTATGGTGGTAGCAGCAATGAGCGCAGCGTGTCTTTGGATAGCGGTGCGGCTGTATTGCAGGCACTGCAAAACCAAGGTGTCGACGCCACTCATTTTGATCCTAAGCATCAAGACATCACAGAATTACGTGATTACGATCGCGTGTTTAATGTCTTGCACGGTCGTGGCGGCGAAGACGGTCTACTGCAAGGTGTATTACAGTGGTTTGATATACCGCAAACGGGATCTGGCGTTTTGGCATCAGCATTAGGTATGGACAAAGTGCGTACCAAACAGCTCTGGCAAGGTTGCGGCTTATCCACAGCACCGTTTTCATTATTGACGGCTGATACCGACTGGCAGCAAGTGGTCAATATGCTAGGACTGCCGCTTATCATTAAACCCGTTCACGAAGGCTCAAGTATTGGCATGACCAAGGTCAATCATCTCGATGAATTGCCTGCGGCCTATGCTACTGCCGTACAGTGTGGTGATGCCGTGATGGCTGAGCGCTGGATCACAGGTCGTGAGTTTACGATTGTGATTATCGATGACGAAGCTTATCCTGTCATTCGACTTGAGCCTGCTGATATCACCAATTTCTATGACTTTGAGGCCAAGTATAATCGTAACGATACCAGCTACTATATTCCTTGCGGATTGAGCGCTGCTGATGAGAAGCATCTGCAAGAGTTAAGTCTGGCGGCATTCCGTGCTGTAGATGCAAAAGGTTGGGGACGTATTGACGCCATGCAGGATGAAGCAGGGAATTTCTGGTTGCTTGAGATCAATACCGTGCCCGGTATGACCAGTCATAGTTTGGTACCAATGGCAGCCAAAGCTAGAGGCATGGATTTTGACACATTGTGCTGGCACATATTATCTCAGACAGTCTAATTTTTTGATGTGGCGCTCATCATATTTATCACGATTTTTTAGCAATGAGTCTGATGACAACCATATTGAGTAAATGAGCTATGTTAAAGCATGGGCAATGAGAAATTATATAGAGGTTTATAATTTCTCAGCTTTATCACTTTTGTAGCATGGCGATTTTAGTCAAAAAAGCCGTCAATGTATCACTAGAGCTGCTATAACATAGCTTCATGTAAACTTGTGTAAATTCAAGGCTACTAGCGAGCGTTACGCTATTGTTTGCCTATAAAATACGTTAATATTGTAAGAATAGCTTTGTTTTAGTAATATTTACGTTTTTTGTAGGGATAACCTATAAGTTATTCATAACCCAAGAAAAATGTTACGTTTAAATAAGAATAATCGCTGACTATCAGTCTTTTTATTGACAGTCTTTGATAATATATTGCTTTAATAAGCTTCTGCAAAAACTTGCAGATTTACGTCAATAATTAGCATGATCAGTTTTATGCAAATATAGGGACAAAGGTCGTTATGGCTCAAACTGTCAACGAGGTAACTGACTTGATGAGTGATAAAGCCGGTCGCCCAGCATCCAAACTCCAATTACCAACCTCGGCCCGATATCTTTTTATGATATTGGTATTAGGATTATTGGTACTAATATTGATAATGGGTGGTAAAGCGTTACGTGATGCACCGCCTGCTGAGATTCATATCAGCAATCAAGGGCTCTCTACCGCTCAATACAACTCATTGCAGACAGTGATGGATCAGCAAAAGGTCAGCAGTTTTTTTACTTCTGATTTGCAAGCATTAAGAGATATTACGACAAGCCTTGCATGGGTTGATCAAGTGAGTATCTCTCGAGACTGGCAACGCGGCATTGTAGTTACTGCACTACCTAAGCAAGCAGTCGCTAATTTTGGAACAGAGCGCTTGGTTGATGCCAAAGGATCTGTGTTCGTTCCTGCTGATAGTAGCGACTTGACGCAAGAGCGCTTTGCTACTCTGCAAGGTGAAATGGCTCAAGCGCCAGTCATTATGCAGCAAATGCAGCAAGTCAATGATTGGTATGCGCCACTTGATATGCAGGTTGAAGACATTATTTTGTCACCAAGAATGACTTGGCTCATTCGTTTTGATAATGGCTTGCGCGTCATCGTCGATAATGAGAACACCGCACAAAAATTACTGAATCTAAGCCAGTTACTTGGTAATCAGTTAAGCGGACGCCGAGATGAGATGCAATCTGTAGACTTACGCTACAAGAATGGTTTTACGATTGCCTGGGATATGTCAGCGCCGCCAGTTGATGAGCCCAAATAATTGAAGTAATACTGATGAGTGGTTACTTGAGTCGAAACTGTTTGCCCAAAATGAATAATATATGTACAACATCATAGCGTATTAACAGCGCTTTTTTTAATGATTCAATAGGATGGCATTATTTGCGCTCCTATTTAGTAATAATTTGTCTGCTACCATGAAATATAACGAAAATTTGGTTGTTGTCCATCTAAGTGCCACGGCAGTGTATGTCGTAATTGGCAATGTTGTCTCTGCAAAAGACATTCGTATCTTAGGCGTAGGGCAAGTTAAAAATAGCGATTTTTATCAAGGCCAAATTAAGCATCGTGAACGCCTACAAGGTGCTATCAAGCAAGCCATCCAAGAAGCAGAGGATACTGCCAATTGCCGCGTGCATAGCGTGTGGTTGACGCTCGCAACACCTGAGCTATCTAGTAAAAACAGTGCTGGAGAGGTGAGGGTTGAGGACGAGTTCGTACGTGCCAAAGATATGGTACAGGCCTTGTCTAATGCCAAGTCGCGCGATCTGCCATCCGATTACTATCTCATGCATTGCTGCCAGCAAGGTATCTATGTTGATGATCAAGACTTCATGGTCGACGATGTAATTGAGATGATGGCACATAATATCACTGTGATGTATCACATGATGATGATGCCTGTCGCTAGCCGCCAAAATATTCAAAAACTACTACAAAGCTGCGATGTCGGTATTGACCATATCGTATTTGATGCAGTGACCAGTGCTGAATACAGTTTAATGACCGAAGAGCGTCAGCAAGGGGTTTGCTTGGTAGATATCGGTGCCAGTACGACCAGTATTTGTGTTTACAAAGAAAATAAATTGATTTTTACGCATTGTATTGCTACTGGCAGCCATGAAGTAACAATGGATATTTCAGCTGATTTTGGTATATCGATGATTGAAGCTGAGAAACTGAAAAAGTCTCATGGTACGGCTGATGCCAATAGTGTCGACCCAAGCTCATTCTTTTTGTTTAAACCGCAAGGATCGAGCGATGAAATCAACATCGGTATCTATAATTTAGCACGTATCATTGAAGCGCGTTATGTGCAGATATTCACTGAAGTCGCTCGTCAACTGCATGAAGCAGGTTTAATAGGCTATATTGACAAAGGTATCGTGCTGACAGGCGGCGGTAGTACGATTAAAGGAATGATACCGTTTGCTAAACGGCTGCTCAAAATGCCAGTGGTATTGACCAATACGCATCCTGCTATTAGTGCTTACAATCATTTTGATAACGATGAGTCATTTAAACAGCTTAATAGTCAGGTCAATGACCGGGCTTACCAAACAGCTTTTGGCACACTATTATATAGTCAAAGTGAGCAGTTTCGCCGCAGTGAAAAAAGCGAACCTGATACGATTCAAAAAAATCGAGTCACAGGGGTCTTTCAAAGCGCAGGCAAACGTTTTGCTGATGTGTTGAAAAAAATACTATAGACATACTTACCAAACATGTAGAGCATAAGCGCTTTTGTAGGATGCTCTTAAATAAAGTAAGTAAAAATTGAAGTCATATTGAAAGTAATACGCTAAGCAGTAACAGTAATACCTTAAGCGATGATGACCTATTATGGTCCGCGCTGAACTATTTGATCCATAGCCCTGTTTTATTTAAATACATTTATATATAGTATGTCGATAGCGCGCCATATGAGTGCGTTACTACGTATCGACCTACACGCTATCTGCAACTGGAGAATCTTTTTTATGTCAAAATACACCATGCCAGATGATAACCAGCTTCAAAATAACGGCCAAGCGAGCTTCACTGTATTCGGTGTTGGCGGCGGCGGCGGTAATGCGGTTGAACATATGGTACAACAAGGGATTAGAGGTGTAACGTTCGTCTGTGCTAATACAGATAAGCAAGCGCTAGATCGTCTGACTGCACCGCACAAACTACAACTTGGTGCAAAAACGAACCGTGGTCTAGGTGCAGGTGCAAATCCAGAAGTTGGTCGTGAAGCAGCAGAAAGCGAAGAAGAAGCTATCCGTGCATTGCTTGAAAACTCAGATATGGTATTTATCACTGCTGGTATGGGTGGTGGTACAGGTACAGGTGCAGCACCCGTGGTTGCACGTATTGCCAAAGAAATGGAGGTGTTGACGGTTGCGGTTGTGACCACACCATTTAAATTTGAAGGTGGCAAACGTATTAAAGCTGCGAAAGCAGGTATCGAGCAGTTGACTAATTTCGTGGACTCGATTATCACGATTCCAAACGACAAGCTTATGAGCGTATACGGTAACATCTCTATGCAAGACGCTTTCAAAAAAGCGGACGATGTTTTGCTACATGCGGTTCAAGGTATTGCAGAGACTATCGCTAGCGAAGGTATGATCAATATTGACTTTAACGATATCCGTACGGCAATGACGGCTAAAGGTCATGCAATGATGGGTATTGGCCGTGCAAGTGGCGATGATCGTGCACGTCAAGCCACCGAAAAAGCCATCAGATCACCACTACTTGATGATTTACGTCTAGAAAATGCGAAAGGTCTATTGGTCAACGTGATTTCTTCTGAGTCATTATCACTGGACGAGATGAGCAAAATCAGCATTATCGTTGAAGAGATTACGGATATCGACGATGCTCATATTTTCTACGGCTCTGTAATCGATGAAAAAATGGGTGATGACTTGCATGTAACGGTTATTGCAACAGGTCTGACCTTAGATGAAAACGCAGGGCAAGAGCCAGAAGTAGTGGAGCAGCCGATTCCTTCTGTCAATAGTACACAACCTGTTGATCCTAATGTACATACCAGTGCATTAAATAGTCAGAAGAAATCACAAGCTCAACTGCATCAAGATAACGTTAATACTGCACGTCCAAGCGCGCCTCAAGAGCAGACAAAAACTAAAACCAATAGCATCCAAGACTATCTGAAGCGTCAACAGAACAAATAGTTTTTTAGTATTAAATTAAAAAAAGCCAGCGCTCAAACGCTGGCTTTTTTGTGTCTACATAGAAAAGACTGGCCTATAAAAGGAGAGTAACACAATCAGGAGTATCGCAAAATGTTTCTGATCGAAAAAATATATCCAGAATCTAGTGTTTCGAAGCCTTCAACAGGGCATAAAACTGTGAAAATATATGATGAGATAATGACGATAAGTGTTATCAATCAAAGAGATAAGGAAATTAACCCTTTTTATTTGTAGCGGATATGGGGAAGGTAGTGGTACACTATGTCAATTGTAACAAAATATGTGAGAAGACAGCCATGAACCAAAGAACCATAAAGACAGCGATAGCCGTTACAGGTACTGGTCTCCATAGTGGTCAGCCTGTTGACTTGGAGTTTCATCCACAGCCGGTTGATACTGGTATTGTTTTCGAGCGCTCTGATATTGTAGGCAGCGAGCCTATTCCAGCAAGTGCTTTTTTGGTGCAAGACACCATGATGTCATCAAACTTAGTATTTGGTGGTACGCGTGTAGGTACGGTTGAGCATTTGCTAAGTGCGATCGCTGGGCTTGGGGTAGATAATCTATTGATTCGTGTTTCTGCTTCAGAAATACCGATTATGGATGGTAGTGCCGCTCCTTTTGTTGCTTTGCTACTTGATGCAGGATTCTGTGAACAAGATGCTTTAAAGAAGTTCATTAAGATTGTACGACCAGTACGCGTCAAAGTAGATGATAAATGGGCAGAGCTACGCCCTTACGATGGATTTGAATTGAATTTTGAGATTGACTTTGATCACCCTGCCATCGACAGAAATTTTCAACATGCTCAACTGCAATTCTCTACCCAAAACTTTATTGAGCAGCTAAGCGAAGCACGTACTTTTGGCTTTTTGCGTGACATAGAACAATTGCGTCAGAATAATCTGGCCTTGGGCGGCAGTATGGAAAATGCCATCGTCATCGATGATGCCAATATTCTTAACGAAGAAGGCCTACGCTTTAATGATGAATTTGTTCGCCATAAAATTTTAGATGCGCTCGGGGATTTATATCTGATTGGTTATCCTATCGTCGGTCGTTTCAATGCCTACAAATCTGGTCATGCATTAAATAATTTGTTAGTGCGTGAAATACTCTCTGATAAAAATAACTTTGAAATTGTAACTTTTGATGACAATGTAACATGCCCGATCGAATATTCACCGCTAAATGGTTTAGCAGTTGAAGGATAAATACAGGAATATACACGAAGTATCGAAACATTTACGCAATATTACATAGCAACGCTATAATTACATTTATATAATATGCAATATTTTAAATATAAAGTTTATAGCATTTTGTGAATTTTATTCTAAGGCAGAGTGCGTAAAAGCTGTAGGTGATTTCCAAATCATCTATTGGTGCTATTCATAAATTGAATGGCCCCAATAGATGATTTTTTTTGTTTAAGACATTACAAAAAAGCAGCGTTACCAATCTCACTTTATGGTTTTGTTTACATAAATTTACATTGTAATATCTGTATTTTTAATGATTTGCTAGGCGTAGGAGGGCTTTTTTTAGATTTTCATCAGTGGTGACATGCTCTGCAGCCTGTGATATAGTCCGTTTTGTGTTTTGGCTAAGAGCCTGATTTTCATTGGCTTTACTAGGTTTGGGCAAGGTTGCTAATAACGCTGATGATTGTCTAGATGAATAATTATCAGCAAATGTTTTAGCTACTACAACGCGAATTTGCTTGAGTTGTTTAAATGTAATTGACTGCTCTGTTAATACTTGCAAATACGCATTCTGTAAATAGCGAATATGATTAGCAGCTGTCATCGAACCCACACTGAGTATTAACTGCTCAGAGGTTAAACCTACGACCCAACAAGTATTGAGGATTTCCTCAGGTAGACAGTCTACCAGCAGCTCTTTTACCTCATTGGTCGCTTCTATATATAGCCGCATGTTATTAGCAAGAGGTTGAGGTAGCGCGCTACCAGCAAAGGCTTGATGATCTATAAGCTGGGCAAGCCGATTAGGCTGTTTTTTTGACATCGTGATGACTCATCTATTAGGTGACAAACTCGATATGTAGAATAGACATGCTAAAAGCGATATATAGCAAAATTTTATGAGGTAGTTGACTAAACGGGTGGTAATACTGGTGTTAGTCACTATAAAAGAACGAGCTGTTGTGATAAGGATTTTATCATGTTTTTTAATGATTATATCCTCTAAATTAATTGATGTTTCGTCACGGATGACGAGCAGACTTGTATTAACAATAGGTAGTAAATTTATGAAACAAGCTTTATTAATTTTGTCAGTATTGGGAATGGGTATCGCACAGACGAGTGGTGCTGCCGAAACAACCTTTCAACCAAATAATACCTTGAGTCATACCATCACAAATATCTCTACTTCTGCGAACTATGGTTCTAGTCGCAACATCTACAGCACTAACAGTGGTGCTCATGTATATAGCAACGATGAGATCAGTCAAGCCATTGACAATTTAAGCGCTCATGCTAAGCAAAAAGAATATCAGCTTGCGTCACTCACTAGCCGTTTGTCATATGAGCAGCGTCAACAGCAAGCAAGTCGTGTTCCTGATCGCAATTCTGCTCCTGCTATCGCAGCAGCACATGCCTCACGAGTTGCACTATCTAGAAGTTCTGGCTACTGTGCTCGCTATGTACGTAAAGCGCTACAGTCAGCAGGTTACAAATTTACGCCTAATCCTTCAGCTTATCAATATGCCTCTCGTGGCACACTAGCCCAAGCAGGCTTTACCAAAATTAGTAACGATATGGAACCTCAAGTTGGTGACGTCGTTGTCTATAACCGCACCTCAAGCCGTCCACATGGTCATATCCAGATTTTTGATGGCAATGACTGGGTATCTGATTTCCGTCAAAACAGCATCAGCCCATATAGCGGTACTTACAGCTATACCACATGGCGTGATTCGCAGTATGTTGATGATGCATCAGACCGTGGTATCTACCTTGCGATGGCTGACAAATAAGTATCAGTTAAACGAATTAAAAGTTTTCTCCAAACTCAGTAATGCTCTTTATGACATTGCTGGGTTTTTTTTGTGCTTTAAATAGGGCGTGTTAAACATTCGACCATGGCACTGACAGCGACTATTTTTTAGGCGATTCGATGTTAAAAATAATAAGTTTAGTCATTCTAAGCGCTTATTTTTAACGATGAAGCGGCAAAAAAGAGTCCTGTCCCCTGCTTTTATCGTTGGGGCTGATGCTAAAATTGCCCCATACTGCGTTACAAATCTCGCTAAGGCATCTGCATTATCGTCGCTTTGTGCCTTGTCTGGAACAATTTTAGCGATCAGCAGTGCCTATTTTCGAATGTTCAATACGCCCTAATGATATCTAATAATAACTGTATCTAAGTGAGTGCAGATCATAAAAGTAAATCAAAGTGCAAATTTTGGCCAATAGTCTTGATTATGAAAATCAGGCGGGGAGGCGTGCTGAGAGGCAAAATATAAAGCGGTCTTACCGAGCTGTAAAATAACACAAGGATGTATCTGCTCAATAATCGTATTTGCAATGGCGTATTTTTGATTAGGAAGTTCGACCAGAGGAACGTTAAAGCCTCGCTCGTAGCGATGAATGGAATACGCTGCTGGTGATTTGTCAAACAACGATTTCTGTATTATGTCCTGTGTATTTATATTATCCGTCCACTCAATAGAGGCACGTGTGTGTCCATCAGTCTCGTATAAAGGTGCTGGTGGCAATGTGGCAGGTTGACGATAGCTTTTAAACTCATAGAGTGCATAGCGGCCATCAGGGTTGGCATTAATCTCAATGTAAGATTCAGCGTCTTGAGTCTCAGTAGCAGCCTCATCACTTAGAGTGTCACCCATGATAAAGCATTCAAGGCAAGTCTCTTCCCACAGATAATCAGCAAATCCTACTCGGGCTTGCTGCCAAGTTGGCCAAACCAATTGATTGGCTAATATTTGACTGGGTAAAGTAATTTGATAGGTTAACTGTAATTGTAATATTGGCTGTCGAACGATCTTAGCGTTCACCTTGACACAAATACGCTGTAATGCTTCTACCGTCACGTCCAGTTGCTGTGCGTCTTTTTCTAGCGTCTCGGCGGCTATAACAAGATTAAAAAATTGGTTCATTATTTATCAAACTCTATAATACTTTTAAAAATTAATGGTAAAAGATTAAACCGAATAACTAGGGCGCACCTCGAATTCAAACGTTTATCACCATTTTTAAATAGGGATATGCCCTAGGCTGATACGTTACACTAAGCAGATCCAAAACCAGCAGACAAGACAAAAGCCGCGAGCAAGATGCATCGCGGCTTTTATAGTTACCGTCATTATTTAAGCTGATGCGGCCTACTGTTATTCAAGCAAAGCTTGTCATGACATATTACTGCGCGTGACGTGCTAGGTTAGACAGTTTAGGGTTGGCATTTGGATTTTGGCGTAGCAATAATGCCATACGTCCAATAGAATGGACCAAAGACGCATTAGCTGCTTTAGCAAGTTCAGCGCCAACGATGTCGCGCTCTTCTTTGGTGCCAGCAGGCAGTTTTACTTTGATAAGCTCATGATCTGTTAGCGCGCGATCAATCTCTTCGGTAATGGTTGGGGTAATACCTTTGTTGCCGATCATAACGATAGGCTTTAGCTCGTGACCGATGCCTTTTAGACGTTTGATGGTAGCGTTATCGAGTTGCATAGAATTCCTAGGTGTTGGTAAAAATAAAAATGGTACTGTCAAAAACAGTTATGGATCATTATAGATAATCTGTGACCATCTTGCATGAGATCAGCAGGATTTTGCACGATTTTACGTGACGAAAATGTTAAACTGAATGTTTGGTACATTATAAACGCTACTGCCTTATAAAACAGTCATTTAACCAATAGAATTTGGTCAGTTTGCGACCAACCATGAATAAAAAATCTGATTAACACCGTATTTAGAATAATCCGCAACGGATTAGTATCAGTTTGTAAGCGATAGCGCAATTAAAGCAGCTAGATTTAGTAAAGCAATAGGAGCAGGTATTTTGGCCACGCGTATCGAAAACAAAAAACTATCAAAGAGCAGCAGTGCTTGGATGAAAGAGCACATTGACGATCATTATGTACAAAAGGCTCAAAAAGATGGCTACCGTGCCCGTGCCGCTTATAAATTATTAGAGATTAACGAAAAAACCAACCTGATTAAAAAAGGCATGACGGTGGTAGATTTGGGTAGTGCGCCTGGCAGTTGGTCTCAAGTAGCGGGACAGTTGGTTGGTGACGACGGTATCTTGATTGCCTCTGATATTCTGGCGATGGATGCTTTGCCTAATGTTACCTTTATTCAAGGTGATTTTCGTGAAGCTGAAGTGTTTGACGCCATTATGGCAGAAGTAGGCGATAAGCAAGTCGACGTGGTATTGTCTGATATGGCACCCAATACGGCGGGGAATAGCGCTATCGATCAGCCGCGTATGATGTACTTATGCGAGCTGGCAGTGGACTTTGCTTTATCAACCTTACCAAAAGGTGGCGCACTTATTATGAAAGTGTTTCAGGGCGAAGGCACACAAGAATTACGCAAGCAGATGCAGCAGGATTTTAGTAAGATTCGTAGTATAAAACCAAGTGCGTCACGTCCGCGCTCAAAAGAGATGTTTTGGGTGGCGATTAAATAGTTTTAACATCAATGAGTTGCTACTATTGTAAGCGAGTTAATCAGTCACCATAAACTATCATTATGGTCGTATAAAAAGCGCTACATTCATTAACTGAATAATCGTGAAACCTGCTTGAATTATGCAGGTTAGCGCCATATATCATGGTATATTACCTTTGTTTTTAGCATACGTTTTAGACAAAGTCGTCTGATAATAAGCGTTTTACAAGCTCAATGATCGTATATCTATGTTTATCTCATACTGATTATTTATAAAAGCAATTTTTATGCTACCTGTAAATCATATAAATTTAATTTAGCAGCTTTTTATTATCGGGATACTCGTTAAAAATGAGCAATACGTTTATAGACGTCACGTGTTTAGTAAACACACCAATAAGTAAGGGATGGGAATAACTAGTGAGCGACATGGTAAAAAATACCTTATTGTGGCTGGTGGTAATCGGCGTTTTAGTGCTGGTGTTTAGCGGCTTTGATCAATCATCTGAGCCAGATAACCTTAACTACTCTGAGTTTGTGACCGCTGTGTCAGAAAACCAAGTAGCCAGTGTCGAAATTGACGGCGAACAGATCACCGGCGAAAAGAAAAATGGCTCATCTTTTGAGACCATTAGACCGGCTGTGTCAGATGACCAGTTGATGCCAATGCTACGTGAGAACCAAGTCGAAGTCCAAGGGACCGCACCAAAGCGCCAAAGCGTATTGATGCAACTACTGATAGCCAGTTTCCCAATTTTACTGATTATTGGTCTGTTTTTATTCTTTATGCGTAATATGCAGGGCGGTGCAGGCGGTAAAGGCGGCGGCCCAATGAGCTTTGGTAAGTCAAAAGCCAAAATGCTGACGGAAGACCAAATCAAGGTGAACTTCGAAGATGTGGCTGGTTGTGAAGAAGCCAAAGAAGAAGTCGTTGAAGTGGTTGACTTTTTACGTGATCCGGATAAATTTACCAAACTTGGTGCCACGATTCCTCGTGGTATCTTGATGGTAGGTCCACCGGGTACGGGTAAGACATTGCTAGCAAGAGCCATTGCTGGTGAAGCTAAAGTGCCATTCTTCTCAATTTCAGGTTCTGATTTTGTTGAGATGTTTGTTGGTGTTGGTGCATCACGTGTACGCGACATGTTTGAGCAGGCGAAAAAGAGCGCCCCTTGTATTATCTTTATTGATGAGATTGATGCAGTCGGTCGTCATCGTGGCTCTGGCATGGGCGGCGGTAACGACGAGCGTGAGCAGACATTGAACCAATTATTGGTTGAGATGGATGGTTTTGAAGGCAATGAAGGTGTTATCGTTATTGCTGCAACCAACCGTGCTGACGTGCTTGATAAAGCATTGTTGCGTCCAGGTCGTTTTGACCGTCAGGTTCAAGTGGGCTTGCCAGATATCAAAGGCCGTGAGCAAATCTTAAAAGTACACTTAAGAAAGTTGCCGAACACCATCAGTGTCGATGCAGGTTCTCTTGCTCGTGGTACGCCAGGGTTCAGTGGTGCACAGCTTGCTAACCTTGTAAACGAAGCAGCCTTGTTTGCCGCGCGTCGTAACAAGACCAGTGTCGACATGAATGATTTTGAAGATGCAAAAGACAAGCTATACATGGGTCCTGAGCGCAAATCTATGGTGATACGCGAAGAAGAGCGCCGTGCGACCGCGTATCACGAAGCGGGTCATGCGCTAGTAGCTGAACTACTGCCAGGTACAGATCCGGTGCATAAGGTCACTATCATGCCTCGTGGTTTTGCGCTTGGTGTTACTTGGCAGCTGCCTGAGCACGATCAAACCAGCATGTATAAATCTAAGATGTTAAACGACATTGCGATTTTGTTCGGTGGTCGTATTGCTGAAGAAGTCTTTATTAATCAGATGTCAACAGGTGCTTCAAATGATTTTGAACGTGCAACCAAAATGGCACGAGCGATGGTCACTAAGTATGGTATGTCTGATGCACTAGGTATCATGGTGTATGAAGATGATGACAGCTCGCAAGGATACTTTGGCGGTGGTGGTCGTACGATTTCAGAAGCCACGCAGCAAAAGGTTGATGAAGAAGTGCGCCGTATGCTAGAAGAGCAGTACGATATCGCTCGCGAATTGATTGAAGCCAATCAAGATAAAATGCATGCAATGGTTGAAGCGCTCATGAATTGGGAAACCATCGACCGTGACCAGCTGCAAGATATTCTAGCAGGTGAAGAACCGCGTCCACCAAGAGTCTATCAACATAACGAAGTCAACTTGTCAAAAAATGACATTAAGACGACTACTTCTACACCGCCACCATTACCGGCGATGTAAGGCAGTTCTGATTGAAGTTTAATAAAAGGCCCTTTATCATAAAGGGCCTTTTTATTGTCATCATTCTTTTAAGGGCTTAGGACGTCATAAGATTTACTGGTATCATAAGCACAGATAACGAACTCTCGAGCTATTTTATACAACTTATTTATGATGGATCGCTCATGTCATTATTTCAGCCTTTACCCAACTATAAAATATCGAGCCGTAATAAAACCTTGAATTTGTCTGAGCCGCATATCATGGGTATCTTGAATGTAACGCCAGATTCATTCTCGGATGGTGGGCGGTTTAATGCGGTAGAGAATGCCGTTGCTCATTGTCAGCAGATGATGGATAACGGTGCTACTATTATTGATATTGGCGGTGAATCTACTCGCCCCAATGCAGATACTGTATCGACTACTGAAGAGCTACAACGGGTTGTGCCAGTGGTACAAGCTATACGCCAGCATTGTGGAGATGATATTTGGTTATCTATTGATACCAGCAACCCAGAGGTCATGCAGGCAGCGTTTGATGCTGGTGCTGATATTTGGAACGATGTCAGGGCGTTAAAACGTACTGACGCTGCAGAACTGGCCGCTAGCCTTGATATTCCTGTCATGCTGATGCATATGCGCGGTGAGCCAACGACGATGAACAATCTGGCACAGTATGATAATGTGATTGATGAAGTGAGCACAGAACTGACCACACGTATCAAAGAGGTAACGCGCCTTGGGGTTAAGCAGGAAAATATTATTATTGATCCAGGTTTTGGTTTTGCCAAAAACTATGAGCATCATTGTGCTTTATTAAGTCAGTTAGACAGCTTACAGGCATTGGGTTTGCCAATGATGTTTGGTATTTCACGTAAGCGCTTTTTAGGAGAGGTATTGACCAATAGTGGTGTCAAAACAGTACAGACCACTCAAGCCATAGAACGAGACGCAGTAGGGACTGCTGCTGGGATATTTGCGCTACAACAAGGTGCCAGCATCATTCGCACGCATAATGTAAGCATGATGCAGCAAGCAGTGGCACTATGGAGTCAATTATCAGCGTACCATCATGAGCATTGTATTATTAATACAAATACTCGATAAAGCCACACCGTGATAAATACAATATCTACAATCTAATTTTCCACTATGATTGAATACCACATCAAAAACTATTGAAATGAAAGAGAGTATCTTTATGACCAGTATCACTCAGCCAGAACCGACCAATGAGCAGCGCCGTATTATTTATCAAGCTCGTCGCGGCTTGAAAGAGTTAGATTTTTATATCGATCCTTATGTCAAAGAGCTGTATCTGACAGCAGATTCTGCTGAGCAAGAGACCTTTGCCCAAATGCTCACCCATGAGGACCCGGATCTATTGGATTATTTTACCAATCAAAATCGTCCAGCAGAGGATGATATATGGGCACTCGTTAATAAAATAAAAACATGGCGACACACCAAAGACTTGGTTTAGAGGCTCTGTATTTGATAGGCACAATACTGATGATTTCTCATGGCGCGCCCATATGACCCTAGCAACGGCGCTGCGCATTGATACAGCTATTCATTCTACCAGTCGGCTACGCCGGCTGCTCTATGTGGGTTTAAGTGCGATCATGATTGTCTTAGCGTGGCTTGCGGCTTTGGCATGGTGGCAATATTTGCTGATTTTGACTGTCTCGCTAGCCATTGTTGGCTATTTATTTCTGACACGTTTGACACTACGACATCTGAGTCAGCCGCCACTTGATCAACGTATGGATAAACAGTGGCAGTTGTTGATTCAGACAAGTCGAGGCGATGAGCTGTGGCAAGCACAGCTACTCTCTACACATTACTATCAATGGGCGATAAATCTTGAGTTCAACATAGTAGAGCCTTATCAGCGCCCTCTATCTATCACCATATTTTGTGATCAAGTAAGCCCAGAGGAATGGCGAACGCTTAGTGTTTTAGCCAATATTAATAAGGATTAAACAGGGTAAAATATACTGATTGATCTTCACGTTTCTATTTAGTCTTACTCATCTGTTATAGGCTTACGAATGCCTACATGTCATAACAAAATACCTATCTTGGTCTCCAAAGAGTTTTGTTATATTGAAACTCATAAATAAAGTATATGAACCAACTGCATTGTACTTCCAGTTTATGCCATGAAAAACCAGTATGGACAACGGTAGGCAGTCGGCTTGTATCATAAATAATATGACGATAAGAGGAAGAGATCATGAGTTTATTAGGGAATTTAGTGAGCCAAGTGGCCCGTAGTGCAATGAATCCAGAGGATGCTCAACGCCATCCAGTGAATCAACGTATCAATCCACGTCGTACAGGTGGCTTGGGCGATATACTAGGCAGCGTATTGGGCAGCGGTAGTCAAGCAGGTGGCTACAATCCGCAGCAATACGATCGTAAGCCAGATAATGGTTTTGGTTTAGATGATATCATTGGTGGTCTGGCTGGTGGTAATCAGCGTGGTAGCGTCAGCTCAGGCGCTGGTGGACTGGGCGATATTTTAGGCAGTGTACTAGGGGGTCAGCGTAACAGCAGTGGCTTTGGTGGTAAGGGGATGCTTATCGCTGTCCTTATGCCAATGGTGCTGAGCTGGATCAAGCGTAATGGCGGTATCGGCGGTGCACTATCGAAAATTACTGGTATGGGTCATGCTGAACAAGTACGTTCTTGGATGAGCACGAATGAGGCCAACGAGAACTTGGACCCAAATGAGATAAATCAGCTGTTTGATGAGCGTGAGATTCAGCAAGTAGCAGCGCGTACGGGTGCAAACGAAACAGAAGTACGTCAAGGTTTGGCTGAATTACTACCTGAGGTAATGAACCAGCTAACGCCCAATGGTAATTTAGATAATGAAGTAGAAGCCAACGAAGAGATTGATCAAATTATCAGCCAGCTATCTAATCGTCTCGGTACTTTAAAGTGACAGACTGAGTTAAAAAAGCTTAGGGTCATAAATTTAGAGTGCGTCTAACGACGTGCTCTTTTTTATGTCTATTATAGTAGTATTAAAGTTTTAAAATCGCTCATCTAAGGTTTCCACTGTGTAGTTGAGTGCTGCAAAGCAGATATCTGTATTGAACCCTCGGTACTGCAAAAATCGCAGTTGTTTGGCTTTGTCTTTTTGCTCAGTAGGTAAGTCATCACCGTATTTTTTGGTACGGGCTACCACAGCCAGTTTTAGCCAATCTACCCCATCTACCAGACTGTCTGAGCTATCATCTACAAACTCACTAAACTCTTCAGACTCACTATTTGCCATATCAATCAATTCATCGATGTTACCTGGCATCGCGATTTTTTTGCGATAGAACTCTTGCTTGATACGCCCGCGTCCCCGACCTTTACGGATATTCTCACGTATCAGCATAAGAGTGGTGCGGTAGTCACTTTGATAGCCTTTTTCCTCAAACTCATCAAGTAGGGCATCTATTTTTTCTGGGTCTTGTTCTTTGTCGATTAGCTTTTGCTTGAGCTCAGCTTTGCCGTATTCGCGTCGTGACAAGTAATAGAAGGCAAGCCAACGTAGCCGGCTCTCAGCTTTGATAGCATCAATCTCTGCTTGTTTTTGCTCTGGGGTACGCAGGTAAGCTTTAAGCGCGGCTGGTATATTATCGTTTTGGTTTTCTACTGCACTATCATCAAATGATGGACGTTCACTTCCGCATTCTGATTGCTCAAACGAGGGAGCATAGTTGTCGTTTTCAGCTATGTCATTCTCTGCATCACCACTATGTACGCTGTTCTTGACCTCGGCCAGCATCTCTTTGATGGTTTGTGCTTCAGGTGGCTGATAAGCAGGTGTATCGCTTGACTCAGCGGTGAAGTTAGCAGCTGGATGAAAGCGTTTTTTACGTTTTTTGGATTTAGAGTTTTTTTTTATCTTAGCAGAAGATTCTTCAAAATATGATGTGTCAACAGTAGGCTCACTAGTGCTTGAATGATCTTGATCTGGGACTTTAGAAAGCTTGCTAGATTTACCTGATTTGTTAGATGTGTTTTGATAGGAGTGTTTAGTAGGTTTTTTTCGTTTGCTATCAACAGAACTAGCTGAGCCGGTTTCCGACTCAGCTAAGATTTCAGCCAATGTTTTAATTTTCATAATAAGTCATGATTATTTATAGCAGCTACTGATAATAGACAGACCATTATTGTACAGAGTCAGGTGCCAGTTCTACATCGTCAGTTTCAGGCGCTTTGCTATCTTTTTTCTTACCAAGCTTTTCATCACGAATTTTATCTTCGATCTCTTTGGCGATAGCAGGGTTTTCTTTTAAGAAAAGCACAGAGTTGGCTTTACCTTGACCGATTTTTTCATCGCCATAGCTGTACCAAGAACCTGCCTTACCAACCGCGCCAATCTCGACACCCAAGTCAATCACTTCGGCCAAGTGGTTGGTACCTTCGCCATAAGTAATCTCAAACTCAGCTTGGCGGAACGGCGGTGCCATTTTGTTCTTGATGACTTTAACACGAGTTTGGTTACCGATGATGTCATCGCCATTTTTGACCGCACCAATGCGGCGAATGTCCATACGTACAGAGGCGTAGAATTTAAGGGCATTACCACCAGTTGTAGTCTCTGGGCTACCAAACATAACACCAATTTTCATACGGATTTGGTTAATAAACACAACCATACAATTAGAGCGTTTAGCATTACCAGTAATCTTACGTAGCGCTTGGCTCATCAGACGCGCTTGTAGGCCCATATGTGAGTCGCCCATCTCGCCTTCAATTTCTGCACGCGGAGTCAAGGCAGCAACCGAGTCAACAACGATCATATCGATTGCGCCTGAACGCACGAGCATGTCAGTAATTTCAAGCGCTTGCTCACCGTTATCAGGCTGTGACAGTAATAAGTCGTCGGTATTGACGCCTAGCTTGCGTGCATACACAGGGTCAAGCGCATGCTCAGCATCGATAAATGCACAGGTGCCGCCTTGTTTTTGACACTCCGCGATTGCTTGCAAGGTCATTGTGGTTTTACCTGAGCTCTCAGGGCCGTAGATCTCGATGATACGACCCTTCGGCAATCCACCAATACCAAGTGCGATATCTAGACCAAGAGAACCTGTTGAGACCACATCGGCATCAAGAATGGCTGAATCATCACCCAGATGCATGATGGTATTTTTACCAAATTGCTTTTCAATTTGACCTAATGCCGCTTTGAGGGCTTTGGCTTTATTGTCGTCCATACTGGATTCCTTTTTTGATAATTGATTTGGCGCTATAGATAAAAGATTTATACGTCTAAGAGTGATAACTGGTGCATACTGAGCAGCGCTAATAAGATAAATCATATAGCTATTCGCGCTCTGACAACTGGCTTAAATACACAGGTTGTCATATGACTGCTATCAGTAGTAATATCGAGATATCGCTCTACTATACAGTAAAATTAAATAACGAGAGAAGTAAAAATAAGTTCATAATCAATCACAGTTACAATAGCTTTTGAGTCGGATATTAACGGCTAATAGCTATCTGAATCTCTGTAGTGCTATTGATTCGATAGAGTAATTATAACAAAATCCAAGCGCGATATTGAGTCTTGGACGACGCTAAACGACACTGAATGTCGTACGATATAAGAGTGAGGATTCACGAAGATAGCCATCTCTTCAAATGTGTTTTTGAAACTGATAACAGCTATGTTTGTCAATAGACTTATGAGTTGTCCACAGCAAATAATGTACTCATTTTTACTGGTTGTGAAACATTATAAACGGCTAAATTATTTTTAAAAATATTTAAAATAATTTTTTATGGCTTTATATTTAATATAAGTTATTGTTTTTAAATGATTTTTAAATTGTACAAAAAATGAACGATTTTATCTTAACCTTTAAGTTACCTAGGCATATGGTTGTCAAGTGGCCACTTATACACAGGGTTATCCACAGCTTATGGGGAGAACTCTTGAAGCCCTTATGGTATCTATGCTTGCGTGTATAGGTTATATATTGCAAGCTTCCAATATTGTGCGTTGAAGATGATTTTTCGTTGACAAACTGTGCTCTGGCCGCTATGTTTCACATAATTACAATTTGTGATTCTTCCACGTATTACCATACTATAGGGCTTTGAAGTCAAGAGTATGACGAGATAAAAGCAACCAACGACCCGCCAAGCATATTTATTGCTGTGATAGCAAGCTTATAAACGGGCATAAAAAAGCGGCTAAATAGAATAGCCGCTTTGTCAAAATTATCGATAGCAAGATTGTGTTTGCTAGTCTTTGATATAGATCAAATCCCAGACCCCGTGACCACGCTCAAGGCCGCGGCGCTCAAATTTGGTCATTGGACGAAAGTCAGGACGGTCGGTGAAGTTGCCTGCGCCTGCTTTGTTGGTCAATCCAGCAAACCCATCCAATACCTCAACCATCCAAAATGCATAGTGCTCCCAATCCGTGGCTGTATGAAACCAGCCGCCTTGTTTTAGACTGCGCGTAACGATAGCCATACGCTCAGGACTGACGAAACGGCGTTTGTAATGACGCTTCTTTTGCCATGGATCAGGGAAGTAAAGCTGGATACGGTCAATATGATTTTCTGGTAATTGCTTCAGCAATTGAATAGCATCGCCATTGATGATTTTGACATTGCTCAAGTTCTGCGTTCCTGCCATATAAGCGCATTTACCAATACCTGGCTCATGCACTTCGACACCGACAAAATTGCGCGCGGGCTCTGCGGCTGCCATCTCGATAAATGAATCACCCAAACCAAAACCAATCTCCAAGGTCAGCGGTGCGTCAGAACCATTTGGACTATCAGCGAACAATGCTCGCAAATCATCAATACCTGAAAGATCGCCATTGCCGAAACTGTTATTGACCAGATACTCAGAAAACTCTGGCGCGGTAAGTGCTAGCTCGGCGTTTTTGTTCATGTGCGTACGCCGCTTCATAAAAGTATTAACGATGCGGATATGTTTGTCAGAGCCAGGTTCTATCTCATGTCTAGCGTTTGTATCCGTATCGATAGGCGCACTAGTATTATTAGAGGTTTGCTCATCAGTAGTGTCAAGGCTGTTGATGGTGTCATTGATATCAGAATGTTGACTCATAGGATTTGTAAGGCTTAATTAAGTGGGTGATGTTGACTCATTATAAGTCAAATCCATACAACTGTGAACGTACAATCTTATTTTAGCGCGTTTGCTGCTCAGTTCTGTCGTTTCTCTATCCTAGATATGGGTTTTAGCGTTATCATAGTGTCATCGTTAAGGATGTTTTTTAGAGTCAGTAGAGCGTATTGCCATGCTATTTATTGAGACAGATTCACCGCCACCGTTTTATCAAGAGTCATTAACACCTGCTAAACGCAAGCAACTGGATCAATGGTTTATCGGTGATCGTACCCAGCGCTATTATCTCAAGCGCTTTGAGCAGTTTGATCAGCAAGGCTATCTGTCGCCAAAATGGCATTGGGCTGCATTTTTTATGACGTTTCCTTGGCTGTTATACCGTAAACGCTATATGGATGCCATTGTGTATAGCGTGGCAGGATGGTCATTTATTCAGCTTAATGTCGCCATTGTGCTTGTTGCCTTTGAGTTTGTGGCGATGTCTTATGTGCCAGACGTTTATCAAATGGCGACGCGGATCGGTATTGCTGCGATTATTTGGTTGTTTTGGTCTGCTATGGTGGCACGCTGGACAGATGCATATTATTACCGGATGGCGCGACGTGAGATCGCGGATGCGATTAACGATTATCCACGTGATGAGGCGGCACAACAAGCGCATTTGAAAAAAGAAGGCGGCGTCAGTTTATTTGGCTTAGCATTGGGGTTTGGTTTTTTCGCCTTTGCATTATTGGTCATTAAGGTGCAGTTTTTACCTATTATCGCCAAACCAAAAGAAAATGAGGTGCTATTTGATGCTTATGACATTGCCAAAAATGCCCAAAACCGAGTGGCGTTGATTTATCAGCAGACTGGGCGGTGTCCTGTAGATTTGCCACTCAGTACCGAGCAGCAACAGGTACGTATGCATGTCGATAGTCAAGCGGCTGGTGTGCTAGAGACGGATTGCGCGGTAATTGCTACGATCCAGAACGTGACATTTCCAATCCGCTATCTGAACGAGCAGACATTGGTTTTTTATCATATACCAGACAGTGATAACTGGGATTGCACAAGCTCACTAAATAAAAAACAAGCCCCTAAAAACTGTCTATCTGACTAGGGGCTATACCTATCTAGTTTTTGCTAGTGTTTAGAGTCTGTTGCGGTATCGTGTGGTTCGTCAACTGGCGTCGCTTGGCTCTTTAAGGCGTCGTAGAAATCGGTCAAATCCATCTTGCGCGCTTTGCCGATATCTTCATCAAATAGGCTTTCAAGCTCTGCCATCGCTGATTGTGCAGACTCAATCATGCTGGCTTCATCATCGTAAATGGCTTGCTGACGCTCAATTAAGTCATCATCATAATCACGGAATGTTTTTACTGTCTCTCGAGCTTTTTCCGGAGAGATACCGAGTAGCTGTAGCGATTCACGTGACATGTCTAAAGATGACAAGTAAGTCTCACGCCAAATGTGACGCACACCAACTTCGCGTAAGCGGTAGTAATGCTGACGATCCCGCGCCCTGGCTAATACAATCAGCTCAGGATAGTTTTTGCGTAAATACTGAGCGGTAGTGATGGAGCGCTCTAAATCATCGATTGCCAAAATAAAGACACGCGCCTTTTGAATACCAGCAGCTCGTAGAATCTCAGGGTTTTTTGGATCGCCGTAATAGACTTGGTTACCAAATTTACGCACGAAATCTACTCGGTTGGCAGAACGTTCAATGGCTGTAAATTCAATATTATGCATACGAAGCACACGACCAATGATCTGACCGACTCGGCCAAAGCCTGCGATAATTACCTGATGCTCATGATCGGGAATGGTGTCGTATTCTCGACTTGGTTTGCGTTTGGCAAATAATGGTTCGCCTATTTTTTCTAACAACAAAAAGGCTAATGGTGTCAGTGCCATTGAGATCGTAACAACAAGGTTTAGCGTATTGGCAAGATCAGGACGTAAGACACTTTGGGCGGTGGCGACACTGAACAGAACAAAGGCAAACTCACCGCCTTGCGCCAAGGTCACACCCAATCTGATACTGGTTGGCCAGCGGTTGCCAGATACTTTGGCAATGGCTGCAATCACTGCAAATTTGATAAACATTAAAGCGAGGGCACAGCCAATGATAAATATCGGCTTGGCCAAAATGAGTTTGACGTCAGTGAGCATACCGACCGACATGAAAAATAGACCCAATAGCAATCCTTTAAACGGCTCGATACTGGCTTCTAACTCGTGTCGATACTCAGAGTCAGCTAACAACACGCCTGTCAAAAATGCACCTAGTGCCATTGATAGACCAATTTGACCCATCAAAATAGACACGCCCATGACAATAAACAACGCGACCGCTGTTAGTAGTTCTGAAGCGCCGCTTGAGGCCACAAACTTAAAGAATGGTCGAACCACATAACGACTGGCAAAGATGAGACCAGCAAACACGGCAAATACTTTCCCAAAATACAGTAAATCGTAGCTTTGCTCACGAACCCCCGATAGGAACGGAATGACTGCTAATAAAGGAATAACCGCGATATCTTGGAATAGTAAGATAGTAAAAGCTTCGCGGCCATGTGTGCTCGAAAGTTGCTGTTTTTCGGTCAATATCTGTAGCACAAAAGCGGTCGAGGAGAGTGCTAAACCAAAGCCAACGATAAAAGCAGTATCTAGCTGTAAGGCGAAAACATGGTGCAATAGCCCCATCAATAGTGTACCAGTCAGCCCAACCTGTAGACCGCCAAGAACGAATATAGAGCGACGCAGCGCCCAAAGCCGCGATGGCTGCAGCTCAAGCCCGATGATAAATAGCAGCATGACCACGCCAAACTCTGAAAAGTGCAGTAGACTTTCAGCATCACCCGCCACATCCAAACCGCTTGGACCCAATATAAGCCCTGTGATGAGGTAGCCTAGGACCGTTGCAATACCGAAGCGTTTACCAAGGGGAACAAAGAGCAGCGCTGCTCCCAAAAAGATAGTGGCCTGTAACATTAAATTTGGTGAGCCGGCGGCGGCAGCGAACATCTGGAATCCTCAGAAATTAGGACAAAATAAGCAATTTAAAACGGGTATAACTAAAATTAGACTCGCGAAAAAATATAGCATAAACATACATTATTTTTTGCGATAAATCTTCCAAACACCATTATCTGCAAGCGGATTGTTATAAGCGTCGTTGCGGCGCTTGCGCGGTGTTTGCCTGCTGTCGACAATCTTAAAATCAGGCAAAGCATGGACAATAAGACCAGTACGATAAAAACGTACCCGTTCAGGCTCTAGCATCTCACCCTTGCTATCGCGGCAAAACACATAAGCGCGCAGATCAATAAACTCACGATGAGCGACCAAACGAGCGTCGTCATCATTATCCAGTACCGCTGTCATGCGAGCGACTTCATCATCAGTATAGTCACCACATTTATCAGTCAGTGCCCCAACTGAGCCAAAGCTTTTAGATTCCTTGGCTCGCGTTTTGGTCAAATGTAGGCGCTGAACATGGTAGATAAACTGCGGTATCTCAAGACTGGCAGGCAGTGGCAGATAATCAGGTGGCATATTGGCCGCTGGATAAAAATCCTTGGCGCGCTCAAGTAGATTTTGCCAACGTTGCTGATAAGCCTGTACCTCTGCTAAGTTGCCTTCATAGATAGGCATATCGCGAATCTGGCGCAAAATATCAGGCGGAAATTGCTCATGACGAAAGTTTGCAATATCTTCTTGCAGCGTTGATAGCAAAACTTTGGCGTGTTTTTTGCCGTCTTTTGACGTAGGATCATCGATATAGTCTGGGGCGACAAAGGGTGCTGAACGTCTAGACATAATGTTATATCATCAATAGATCGTGAAAAGGGGTATTCAGTCTTAAGTATACAGAATTTATATCAAAAATATGGTCGAGAGATAGGGTTTTTCATCAGTTTTAACATGCTATTACAATCGTAGAAACAAGTTTTAGGCAAACTTAAGTGAAACCTTATTATTTTATTGGCTCATAGGTTTTCATTTTTAATACTATGTAAGACAACAATGATTTATAGCCAATCAGATTATTGAGAATGACCGTTATGAGTAACTACTCATCAGAACTGACAGCTTGTCCTAAGTGGCGAGCCTCATTGAAGATGATTGACAAAAGAGCCTTTATCGTCATTTGTACCGGTGTCATACTCGCACTTGGGTTTTGGTTGCTGATGATGTCAAACATGGGCTCAGTCTATTTGCCAAATATCTGCAATGGCTGCCTCGATATATGGGTCAGAATGATGTTACTCATGGTTGGTATCAGCCTTTGGGTGTTGGTGGCTGCTTGGATTATTTGGCACATATTGCTTTATTTATATCATTTGATAAAACATAACCAATAATTGGTCAGGTTTCTAACAATACTGGTATTTGCTCTTAATGATTATGACCAATATGACTGTTGCCAGCAGGTGCTTGTCCCGAAATATCGCAAACAAGAGCCTCACTATGTGAGCTGTTTTTTGGATGTGACAAACTTTCAACTTGAATAGTCGCATGATGAATACCGAGCGCTGATAGGCTTTGTTCAAGATTGGCAATGAGGCTACTCGACTCATGAATACTCATGTCTCCATCGACTACAACATGGCAGGATAGGGCGTGTAGGCCACTGGTAATACTCCAAACGTGTAGGTCATGGACTTTTTGTACTTGAGGGTGTGCGAGTAATTTTTGCTCAACGTTGACTAGCGATATGTTGGCAGGGGTGCCTTCCATTAATATATGCACAGAATCACGTACGACACGGTATCCACTGACTAATATAAGAATGGCGACAATCACGGATGCCACAGCATCTGCCCATACCCAACCAAACCCCAACATCAATAGCGCAGCGATAATAGCAGCAACAGAGCCCATCAAATCGCTAAGCACATGCAAGTACGCGCTTTGCATATTTAAGTTGGCAGGTTTTTTACGCTCTTTTTTAGTATCGCTATGATGACTGTGCTCGTGTCCGTCATCCTCTACCGCATGACTGCCGCGGTGCATAAGCCATGCAACTAAGATATTGACCAGCATACCGACCGTCGCCACAATCAGCATACCTTGGGTTGCGATTTCTGGTGGAGAGTTAAAGCGTTTGATCGCTTCATAAAAAATCATCAAGGCGATAAAAACGAGCGTAGCGCCATTCAGGGTCGCGACCAGTATCTCAAAACGCTTATAGCCAAATGTCTTTTGGTGCGTGGCTGATTTTTCACCAATTTTGAATGCCATCAAGGTCGCGCCCAAAGCAACCGCATCGCTCAGCATGTGACCTGCGTCGGACAATAGCGCCAAGCTACCAGTAAGCCAGCCGCCAATAGCCTCTATAAACATATAACCGGTGATGATAATAAAGCTAAACAGCAAGGTGCGCTGATAACCTTTGGTATCTTGCGATGATGACGATTCTAACTGGTCGTCATGGTCATGACTGTACTCATGGCTATGGTGATTATGATCGTGCTCGTCAGTGCTAAGATTATTTTGATTCATAACAACACTCAAGTCAGCTAATAGCGAGGTTTAGTAAACAATATCCATTGTGGTTCAGGTAGCAGGAGGTTTTTGGATACATACCACCTGATAGTGGTTATAAATCTAACATAGCCACGCCTGAGAAGCTGTAACGACGAAGTAAAAATCATTAGGAGGCACAAATCACAAAAATTACAACACTATATAGAACACCGACGAATGATAAGTGTCGGTTTTACCAACCAATGGGGTCGATATCTAAGGTTAGCTTGAGATATTTAGCACTTGGTAAGGCAAGTACGGGCTGCCACCATTGGTTCAATACATGATGTAAGTGCGCACGATCTTTGGCTAAGAGTAGTAGCTGCGCATGATAGCGGCTGTTCTTTTTACTCATCGGAGCGTCAATAGGACCAAGAACCGCAAGATGGTGCGCACTGGGTAAGTGAGCAATGGCATCTTTGAGCGCTTGAGTGGTGGCTGCCAGCGTCTTGCCCTCACAGCGTATCAGTGCGGCATAACTGTGAGGCGGTAAGCCCATCATTTTACGCTCTTGCAATAGCTCGCGGGCAAACGATAAATAACCATCTTTGACCAGTTTTAACAGTAACTCATTGTCAGGCTGTAGGGTCTGGATCAACACGCGACCCGCTTTGTCACCTCGACCCGCACGGCCAGCTACTTGTATCATGAGCTGCGCTGTATGCTCAGGTGAGCGAAAGTCTGCTGATAAAAATCCGCGATCGGCATTGGGTAAGCAGACCAGCGTGACATTAGGGAAATGATGACCTTTAGCCACCATTTGTGTACCAACTAATATCGCAGGATCGCCTTGATTGATTTGCTGATAAATGTTCTCCCAGCTGTCTTTGCGCCTGGTGGTATCACGGTCAATTTGAATAATCGGATAAATCACTTTGCTGGTTTGGGGATTGGCAAAGATTGCATGCAGGTTTTCGCTGAGCCTTGTCGTACCCATGCCTTTGGCATCTAGGTTTTGACTGCCACAATCAGGGCATACTGTAGGAATGTATGCCTGCCAATCGCAATGGTGGCATTTTAAATAAGAGCTACCTGAATAGCCGCTGCGCTGCGCCAGACTGTTATAGTGAACGGTCAAATGAGCATCACAGCGGGGACAATCTGCCTGCCAACCGCAAGCCTCACACAATAAAACAGGCGCATAGCCACGACGATTCAAAAATACCAGGACTTGATCACCGGCATCTAACGTTTGCTTAATTGCCCCAATCATTGAGTCTGTCAGCCCCGTGTCATAGCGATCGCCATTATCTTGTGTTTGTTGGTGAGTGCTTTGCAGGCGCGCATCAATCAGTTGCATGGTTGCAGGCTTGGCATTGCCGGGACGAGTCAGTAGTTGATACTCTATCAGCTTGCCGTCTTCGACCAGTTTCAGATGCTCAAGAGAAGGCGTTGCCGTACCTAATATGACTGGTATGTTGTGCTGTAGGCCGCGATAGAGTGCGACATCAGCCGCATGATAACGCAGTGTGTCTTGCTGTTTGTACGAGCCATCATGCGCCTCATCAACGACTATCAATCCCAATGCTGCAAATGGATAGAGCACTGCTGAGCGCGTACCGATGATAATTTGTGCATGACCGGTGCGGCAGTCTTGCCAGCCTTGCAAACGATGGGTATCAGTCAAGCCGGAATGCAGCAAAACAATATGAGCGGCAAATCGACTAGCAAAGCGTGCACGTGTCTGCGGTGTGAGACCAATTTCTGGCACCAAGATCAGCACTTGTTTGCCTGCTTCTAGTACCGCCTGCATCGCTTGTAAGTAGACTTCAGTTTTGCCGCTACCAGTAATACCATTTAATAAAAAGCCAGTATAGATTTCAGATTTATGCGCAGCAACGATGGCATCAACGGCAAGTTTCTGCTCATCATTGAGATCAAGCGGCATTTTTGCCAATTTCACGGGAGAAGGGGATTGCTTGGTTTGGATATAGCGCTCGATTAGACCTTTGTCTTCGAGCGTTTTTAAAAATGCTCGCTGCATCCCTTCTAATAGCAAAACATCTTCACTAGCACCGCGCTCACCATGTAGCTTTAGCATGTCAAACTGCTGCTTTTGCTTTTTTGCATTGGCACGAAAATCATCATCAGTGATATGTGGCAATATTCGCCAATGAGTAATTAGCAGATCTAGTGGCTTACCTTGGCGGACAAGGCTTGGCAGGATGACGACTAAGACATCACCGAGTGGATAATGATAGTAACGCGCCAGCCAATAAGCCAGCTTGAGCATGCTGGGATCCAAAATAGGGTCAGCGTCCAAACATTTATTAATCGGTTTGATTTTATTGACGGGTACACTGCTTTCATCTTCAGAAACATGAGCAATCACGATACCAATTAAGGTTTGGCGACCAAATGAAACCTCAACGCGACTTCCAATTGACGGCATCAGACGGTCTGGCGAAGCAAGCATATCCGCCGGTAAGCTATAGTCAAACACCCGATAAAGGGGTACGGGCAGCGCAACTTGTACCAACATAAACGGCTTCGCAGTCTTATCAGATTAATATTGATGTGAAATGAAGAAAAAGAGGCAGAGTCCAATAAGCTTAGCATGATGCTAAGCTTATGATAGATTGACTGTTATAGGAGTATCTAAAAAAATTACTATCAGTTTAGTCAATATATAAGATAGATTCGATTTCGACCACGCCACCTTTAGGTAGGGCTGCGACTTGTACGGCAGCACGAGCAGGATATGGCTCGCTTAGGTTCGCCACAAATACTTCGTTTAAAACCGCAAAGTCACTTAAATCAGTCAAAGATACATTAAATTTAACCACGTCGTTGATGCTACCACCAGCCGCTTCACAGATCGCTTTAATGTTTTCGAACACTTGCTCAGCCTGTGCTTTAAAACCTTCTCTTAATTCCATGGTTTCAGGGTCAAAACCAAGCTGACCTGAAATATAAACGGTGTTGCCAACTTTTACGGCTTGTGAGTAAGTGCCTACAGCTGCGGGAGCTTTATCTGTTTGGATTGTTTGACGAGCCATATTGTGTCCTTTTCGTATTTTATTCGTTGGTCTGCTGCTCACTGACAAGCAACAGTGCCTATTATTGTTTTAGAGGTTGTCAAAACCTCAGCGCGATGCGTTCAAATCTGACTAGACAAAGAGTTTGCTAGACAGGCAGGGTTATTATAATTGATATAGCCGTATGATGTTAGGGAAGCCGAGTAATGAACGCAGCTCACGAATGCCTTGAGCTAAGTGATTGCGACTGCGTACGATGATATGGATGATAGTATCACTATTACGCACGTCAACGGTCTCAACCCCCATATGCAGCTGGCGCAGATGATAAATCACTTTACTGATTTGCTCATCGCTAAGCGCAATAGACAGCTTTAAGTAAGCAGGAAAACGTATTTTGCCGCTATTTTTTATATCATGCTCGTCTGTTTCACCTTGTTTTACAGCGTTATCACTACGCCAACGCAGTTGAATCACCTGATAGGGATTGTCTTTACGAATGTCGTCAAGCGAAAAGCATTTGTGTCGATGAACGACCAAGCCGTGCCGAGATAAGTGCCCAACGATAGGGTCACCATAGATTGGATGACAGCAGTTAGCAAAATCGAGCTCAACCCCAGAGGCATTGGCGATCAGCTGCTGTGGCTGCGTCATGTCTTCGTTGTGCGCTTTGGCTTGTACGTCACTGACTTCATCGTTAAACAAACGAGTGACTACAAGCTGTGGCAGTAGTGTACCGGAGCTTATTTGTTCGAATAGGGCGTTTTTTTCAGTCACACCGCGCCATTCAGTCAGATCTTTCCAATCATCCTCTGTTAGGTCATCGAGCGTTTTTTGATAGGTTTTAAGGGCACGATCTAACGCTTGACGACCATGATGCTGCTTGTCAGCGGTAGATAAGTCTTTGAACCAACGTAATATCTCTTCACGCGCTTTGTTGGTCACCACAAATCCTAACCATTCTGCTTTTGGTTCTGAGTGACTGTTTATCTCAATTTCAACGGACTGTCCGTTTTTTACCACGGTACCGAGTTTTGCTGCTTTATTATCGATATTGGCACCGACAGCGACGTTACCAACCATAGGCCCGACTGCGTAAGCAAAGTCTAATGCCGTTGCCCCTTGTGGTAGCTCATAGGCACGACCTTGCGGGCTATAACAAATAATCTTACTCGAATGCAAATAATCCATCAGCTCATTAATAGTCGAGACCGCTGCCGAAAAGTTAGGACTATTCTCATTTAAGTTGTCTTCATCGACCAAGTCTTTCATGTTACGCAGTGACGCTTGGATAACTGATTGACTGACTTCAGAGGCGTGCTCTGCACCGATAACGCCGAGCCTTGCAGCACTTTGCATTTGCTTGGTCAAAATAGTCACTTTTACGACATCGTTGTCGCGCTCATAAATGAGCGTGAGTGATTGATTGCCACCTGGTAACGGCCTGCGAATATTATCAGCAATGTGCGTATCATCAATTTGATACTTTTTAATAAGATAATACGCCAACTTGTCACAAGCTTCGATATTATCGAGGACAATCTCAAATGCATAGTGACGTAGCAGCGTGTTAATTTCTCCGCGATTGCGGAAAAACTGACGGTAAATGACCACGCGGTTGTCTAATACTTTGACCAGTCCGTTGAGCCCCAAATTATTAAGCACGATACTCAGATAACGATGAATGGCTTCTCTTTGGAAATTACGCCCAAGTCCATGCTGTAGCAGCTTGTCAGATATCTTGTTGTACATATCAGAATCAAGGTTACGATAACACAGCACCTCAATATAATCGGCGATATCATTAAGCCCCATCAAGCGTGCAAATGGCACATAAAAATCTAACGTTTCTTGTGCTGTCGTACGTTGTTTTTCAGGGCGCACGGCATCAAGCGTGGACATGTTATGCAGGCGGTCCGCAAGCTTAATGATAAGTACCCGTGGATCTGCGAGTGTGGCGGTCAAAATTTTGTGAAAGGTCGCGGCTTTGTTTTGCTGCTTATTGTGAGAGGAGGATTTTAGCTTCGTCACACCATCGACCAGCCTAGCCACTATCTTGCCGTAACGCTGCTCGAGCTGCTCGTCACTCACGTCGGTGTCTTCGACCGTATCATGCAAAATCGCTGCAATAATGGTATCTCGATCTAAGCGAAAGCCCGCCAGTATCTCAGCCACTGCGATAGGGTGAGTGATATAAGGTTCCCCTGATTTACGCTTGTCTTTAATGTGCGCAATATCACCGAACTCACAGGCATCAACAATGTCACGGCGCTCAGCAGCAGTGAGATAACCGACTGAACGCAGCAAGTTATATTGAGCGTCATCGACGAGATGATGACTGAGTTTGGGTAGGGTTTGACTCATAAATGACGATCCTATTGTCCATGACTGACTTGATTATGGATTGAAGTAAGCAGTGAATGGTGACTGAATATTGACCAACCATACGAAACTTAAGTAGGGATAGGCCATTCTCTAATTAATCGCAAATCGCATTCAATGTCAACTGATAAGCGAGTAGGCGATGAAAAAATTTGACTCAGTGGGCTATTTTGATAGATAAATGGCTATCAAAACAGCAAATACAATACAGTTACAACCAAAAAACCACAGCCTATGCTGTGGTTTTTGTTATCAATAAAGTTATGTTTATCTTATAAAGCCATTATCAGCTTCAAAGACTTGGCAAAACAAACCTTATCAAAAATAGCTTTTTAGAAGCTATGATCGCCTGACAATGCTAAATCTAATGAGCTCGTTGCAAAGTTATGCTCTGGTTGATTTAGAATGTCGCGGGTGATTTTTCCAGCGGCAATTTCACGTAACGCCAATACTGTAGGCTTGTCATTATCGACATCAACCAACGGCTCGGCAATACCTTTGGCCAATTGACGGGCGCGTTTGCTTGCGGCCAAAATTAGCTCAAAGCGATTATCAACATTATCCAAACAATCTTCAATCGTTACTCGTGCCATAAATAGCTACCTCGGTTGTTTTTATTAGCCACGGACCTTGCCCGCCACTCAATAAAAATAATATCAAATACATAAAAGGGGATAGCTAAATATTATAGCATTTTTTGCCAAGTCGCGTAGTTGCTTTTTATATCTACTTGTTAGATAAGCACCTGACGAGCATTGTAGCCTAGTTTACTCTTCTACTTGCTTATTTAGCAAGTTGCTAATCGTGCGATGATAACGCTGCTGCTGACGGCTAAGGGTTTGTCTATCCGCCACGATAATCGCTTTTAGCTCAGCTAAGGCTACATCAAAATTATCATTGATCACGACATAGTCAGCATTTACGTATTGTGCCATTTCGGTGACCGCGCCAGCTAGACGGCGCTCTATCACTTCTACAGAATCCTGCGCACGGGTTGAGAGACGTTGGCGCAATGTAGCAATGCTGGGTGGTAGAATAAAAATCATAATGGCATCGGCAAAGATTTCTCTGATTTGCGTCGCCCCTTGCCAGTCAATCTCCAAGATAACGTCAATCCCCGCTGCTAGTTGGGTGCGTACGCTTTTCTCTGACGTGCCATAATAGTTACCAAATACTTCTGCATGCTCTAAAAATAGACCCGCATTGATACCATTGGTAAAACTATCAGTATCTGTGAAATGATAGTGCTGACCATCAATCTCGCCTGGGCGCGGGGTGCGAGTCGTATGTGAGATACTGACCGTTAAGTCGTTGGTCGTAGCAAGTAATTGCTTAACCAGTGAGGTCTTGCCCGTACCTGAGGCGGCAGTAACAATAAATAATGAACCTGTCATACAATTTATCCTAATGGAATATGTGCTAGTAAAATGCGTCTTAGTAACAGACTAAAAGACGATTCAGTCAGTGGTAGAGACTGGAAAAAAGAAAAAACGCCATCATGTATGGCGATAGAAATCATCGTAGTTGCGTCATTATAAACTGCTTTTATATGAGATAAAGTGGGTTTTGCAATATGTAGCTAGCATGTTGATGTTTGCACCTGACATATTGCAATGAGTGCGCTGCTATTTTTGAGGGCAATAAAATCAAATTATGCTAAAGTAGAGCATTGATTTTGCCCCAACTTTTGAATCAAAGCTTTTATACATAAGCTTTAGATATAAATTATCCGACGATAGGCCTTTTTATGCAAATTTATCTTGCCAATCCCCGTGGGTTTTGTGCTGGTGTGGACCGTGCGATTGCGATTGTTAATGAAGCACTAATACGTTTTGAGCCACCCATCTATGTCCGTCATGAAGTTGTACATAATAAATTTGTGGTGTCGGATTTGGCAAATCGGGGCGCGGTATTCGTCGAAGAGCTTCACGAAGTACCGGATGGGTCTGTGGTGATTTTCTCTGCTCACGGCGTCTCTAAAGCAGTCGAAGATGAAGCTGGTCGCCGTGATATTACCGTATTTGATGCCACTTGCCCTTTGGTCACTAAAGTACACATTGAAGTGGCAAAATTTGCACAAGACGGTATGGATGCCGTGTTGATAGGACATGCCGGACATCCAGAAGTAGAAGGCACGATGGGTCGATTCAATGCAAAAAACGGTGGGCAAATCCATTTAGTGGAAGACGAAGCTGATGTTGCTGCTCTCACTGTGGAAAATGCCGAACGCTTGGCTTTTGTGACTCAAACAACCCTATCGATGGATGATACGGCTCGTGTTATCGATGCACTGCGTGAAAAGTTCCCTAGTATTCAAGGTCCCCGTAAAGACGACATCTGTTATGCCACCCAAAACCGCCAAGATGCGGTAAAAGATTTGGCCAGTCGTTGCGAAGTCGTTTTAGTCGTCGGCTCGCCAAACTCTTCAAACTCTAATCGTCTGCGCGAGCTAGCAGAGCGTATGAATTGCCGTGCATATTTAATTGATAACGCTAGTGAGATGGATAAGCGTTGGTTGGATGGTGTGCAGAGTATCGGCGTGACCGCTGGCGCATCTGCGCCTGAAGTGCTGATCCAAGAAGTGTTACAACAGTTGCAGGACTGGGGGGGCGATCTGCCTAGTGAGCTATCTGGTATTGAAGAAAACGTAACGTTTAGTCTGCCGAAAGCCTTGCGGATTCCTGTCACCCAAGTTGGTAAGTAATCAAGTTGGTAAGTAATTAGGACACGCCCTCGTATTTGTATGAATCATCATTTATATGGATAAGCTCGCATGAAAGAACCAAAAGCCAGATTTGTATTGGCAGAAGCCACGCTCGCTGAAGTGAATAAGCAACTGAGACTCAATATGCTTGTCATGGTGGCAGTGGTCTTTGTACTGTTTATGAATATCATGAAGTTTATGGTAGAAAAAAGCGTTCTTTACGCTGTACTCGCAGTCATAATGATTTGCTTACTGTTCTTCATACAAAAAGCTCGCGGTATTCTCATACTAAGAAAACAAGAGCTTACCCATAAATAGAAAATACAAGCATAAATAAAAAATACAGGTGAAAATGCCAAATATAGGAAATAGAGAATAGTTATGACTGCTTATTACAAATTTATTAAACGCGAACAGCCAGAAGACGGAGTTAGTCTGGCGCATTACCAGCCAACCAAGCATGCACAAGGCGCTTGGAATGAGCACGAACAGCATATGGCCCCAGCGACAGGACTGCTTATGGCTGAATTAAACAATTATGCGCCGCAAGCCAATATGCGTATCGCTCGTATCAGCCTTGACATTTTAGGATTGATACCGCTGGACGATTTTACCGTCACCACTCGCTGTATTCGACCGGGCAAGACCATTGAATTGATTGAAGCGGTTATGAGTAGCCGTGGCCGTGATGCCATCATTGCTCGAGCGTGGCGTCTGATGACGCAAGATACCAGTGAGATTGCCGGACTTGAAGATCAACCAGCAAAATACAAACCTGAAGAGTTGCCCGTTTGGGAAGACATGAAAGGCTGGCCGGGCGGGTTTATTGAAAGTGTGCGTTTGGTGGCCGCTCCAGATCGCCGAGAAGGTCGCGGCATGGTTTGGATAACCAACGATGTCGAGATGGTAGAGGGCGTACCCACTGATGATATGGTGCATCTGCTGGGCATGGTCGATACGGCCAATGGTGTTGTACCAAGATTGGGTCTTGGGTTGTCTAAGTTAGAGTGGATGTTCCCTAATACAGACCTGCAAATCCATATGCACCGTGTCCCTAAAGGTCGCTGGCTCGGTATTGAAGCCGTACAACAATATGGCGATGATGGTATTGGGTTGACCAGTGCAGTATTGCACGATATATACGGGCCGTTCGGTCGTAGCGAACAGATTCTCACCATTCGCCCGATGCCACGTTAAAAGAGAAAGAATCAACTGTCTAGTAATTTTGGAAAACGAAACGATATGTTGTAATCAATTAATTATACAAATATTGGAGAAATGGTTTTAATAGTAGCTAATAAGACGATATTACCAACCAGATGATATCAATCGACATAGAGGTTACTATGAAAGCATATACTCAATTTTCCAAAAAACTGACGACTATTTGGGAGTTATTAATAGAGGCTTATTCAGAATAGTGGTTAGCTTTTGTTCTTGCGCTAAAAAATGACTGATACCAGAACGCCGCCTTGATAAACAAGCGCGGTGTTTTTTATTGAATAGGGCTTTTGAGCTTGAATTTTTTCTCAATGACCCTATTAGTATAGACAGTTTAACGGTATCACATACGGCAGGGTCTCTAACATTATGAGAGCGGCCTTAGTGAGTATATCGTTATCTGATAATAGGTCTTTCATAGAATTTAAAGGAGTTTTTATGAGTGAAGCAACTCAAGCTGAAGGTCTGAATCCAGAATTAAAAAAACATACGTTTGAAGCAGAAGTGGCGCAGTTGCTGCATTTGGTCACGCATTCACTATATTCTAACGCTGATATTTTTGTCCGTGAGCTCGTCTCTAACGCGTCGGATGCTTGCGATAAGCTGCGCTTTGAAGCCACCAATGATGATAGCCTTTATGAAGACGATGGCGAATTAAAAATCCGTATCGCCGTCGATGAAGACGCCAAAACTATTACCTTTACTGATAACGGTATTGGGATGAATGAAACCGATGCCATCGAAAACTTAGGTACCATCGCCAAATCAGGCACCAAAGCCTTTTTGGATAAATTGTCTGAATCACAAAAACAAGACGGACAATTAATTGGTCAATTCGGTGTTGGTTTTTACTCAGGTTTTATCGTGGCTGACACCATCAGCGTTGAATCACGTAAAGCGGGTGAGCCTGCTGATAAAGGCGTGCGCTGGGTATCAGATGGCACTGGTAGCTTTACGGTTGAGCCTATTACCAAAGACACGCGCGGTACCGCGATCACTTTGCACCTAAAAGAAGAATATAGCGAGGGCGAAGATAACTACCTAGACCGAAGCAAGATCAAGCGCTTGGTCAATAAATACTCTGACCATATCAGTCTGCCGATTCAAATGCGTAAAGAGATCTGGCAAGAAGATGTCGTCGATGACGAAAATGATGACACGCCTACTGGTGGCGAAATGGTGCTCACTGATGAGTGGGAAACCATCAATAAAGCCAGTGCGCTATGGACACGCTCAAGCTCTGAAATCGACGATGATGAGTATGTCGATTTTTATAAAAACATCACTTATGACATGGACGCGCCGCTTACGTGGACGCACAACCGTGTCGAGGGCCGCGTACAGTATACCCAGCTTTTATATATCCCTAAAAAAGCCCCGATGGATCTATACACTCGCGAGCAGCAGCACGGTCTAAAGCTTTATGTAAAGCGCGTCTTTATTATGGATGATGCTGAGCAGCTATTACCGATGTACTTACGCTTTGTGAAAGGGGTGATCGATTCTGCTGACTTACCACTGAACGTGAGCCGCGAGCTACTACAAGAGTCACGTGATGTAAAATCTATCCGTGATGGTAACGCGCGCCGTATCTTGACTTTGCTGGCAAGCCTTGCCAATAGCGAAGACAGCGATAAGCAAGAAAAATTTGCGCAGTTCTATGCAGAGTTTGGCGATGTCATCAAAGAAGGTCTGGGCGAAGATGCCGGCAATAAAGAACGTATTGCTAAGCTATTACGTTATGCAACCAGCACGCAAGACGGTCTTGAGACCAGTTTTGAAGATTACAAAGCTCGTATGAAAGAAGGGCAAAAAGCGATCTATTATCTAACGGCTGATAACTTAGCCGCGGCAAAAAACAGCCCGCAGCTCGAGCTATTCAAGAAAAAAGGTATCGAAGTTATTTTGATGACCAGCCGTGTCGATGAATGGGCAATGAATTTCTTGACCTCATTCGATGAGACACCGCTACAAAACATCGCAAAAGGCGCGGTAGATTTGGGTGACTTGCAGGATGAAGCCGAAAAAGCCGAAGCCGAAAAAGCTGAAGAAACTCTAAAGCCTGTCGTTGATAAGCTCAAAACTGCACTTGGTGAGCGTGCTAAAGATGTCAAAGTCTCGACGCGTTTGGTTGATAGCCCTGCGTGCTTGGTTGTTGGTGAAGGTGAGTTATCGCCACAAATGATTCAGATGCTGCAGCAAATGGGTCAAGATGTACCAGCGAGTAAGCCAACACTAGAGGTCAATCCAGATCATCCGCTGATTAAAAAGCTTGAGAGCAGTGAGCAATTTGACGACTTGGCGCAAGTGATTTTTGATCAAGCATTGTTAGCAGATGGCGGTCAGTTAGAGGATCCAGCCGCTTATCTAAAACGCGTTAATGAGCTATTGATGAGATAATGTCTGGTAATTGATGTAAAAGGAGGTCTTGTCTGCAAGGCCTCCTTTTTTATTGAGGTTTATGGTTATATTTGAATGAATTTTACAAATCATCCTTATCCTCTTGACCGACAATCCGTTACAATCGCGATAGATTAGCGAGCTAAACTATTGGTTAATGCTAGTCATCTTCGATAAACATTCCATCGTGAATTCAATATAAATAGATGTCTACAGCCGTGAAAAAATCGTAAGTCGATTACATCAAGCGGCGACGACATCATGATAGTTATCATTGGGTCATTTTATTTTTCTCGACTGGCTAGAGGTCTAAGTCTTTGTCACTTACGTCGTTAAAAACCGTATCGCTCCAGCGTTTTTCGCTTAATTTCGCTGCCAATATTATCGCAACTTTGTGGATGTTGGTGGGTTCAACTCGGGCGTTTTCTTGGGTAAAGCCCACCTTTATACAGTTTGCTGTATTTGCCTTATTGGCACTTGGTAGTAACGTCCTATTTTCGTGGTTGGCGGCTGAAAGTGGTAGTATATTCAATGAGCAGGGGCTGGTCAGTTATTTGATCTGGCCGATGATTATTTTATTAAGCGGTATTATTTTGGCACGGCGAGCCAGCAATCAGACACTGGTTTTTGTGCCCGTCGTTCTTTGGTTGGTTGCTGATACCTTATCTGCATTATTGCAGAGCTTGGTACAGTTTTTTGGTAGCTATGGCTGGTTACCTGAGTGGAGTTACTCGTTTTTACCCATACTATTTTTGGTATTGTTTTTATGGCAGACGCTTGCTTTGCTATGGATTTTTTCTCGTCGCCTGCGCATACCATGGTGGGAGCGAATTATTATCCTAGTTGGTGCTGTGGCATTGTTGACGATCTGGCAGCGCAATGTCGCTGATCAGCCTATCTTTAAGCAAATTCCAGTAGAGCCTGTGTTGGAAGAGGCGGCACTATATGAGCAGCCCCGTTTATTACAGCAAGCATTAAATAGTATAGACCCAAGTATCGATGGCAAAACCGACTGGTACTTTATGGGTGTGGCAGGGTTCTCTAGTCAAAACGTCTTTCGTTCTGAGATCAATAAAGTACGTGAGCTGTTTGATGTGCGTTTTGGGACCAGCGGGCACTCGTTGTCTTTGATTAACAATACGTATAGTTGGATGGACGAGCCAATTGCGACCAAAACCAGCATCCTACGCGGCTTAAAGAAGATCGGTCAGCAGATGAATGCTGATGAAGATGTGTTGTTTTTGACGTTGTCTTCACATGGTAACGAGGATATCGTTCAGTTAGCGAATCCGCCAATCGCGATGGACAATCTAGATGCTGCATGGCTTCGTGAAGCACTGGACGCCTCGGGTATTCGCTGGCGTGTGATTGTGGTGTCTGCTTGTTATTCGGGATCATTCATCGATGAACTAGCGTCTCCGACCACAGTGGTGATAACGGCATCAGCCGCTGACAAAGCATCTTTTGGTTGTACCAATACGGCTGAGATGACGTATTTTGGTCAAGCATTTTTTGCTGAAAGCTTGAGAGGGAATACCAGTTTTGAGTTGGCTTTTAAGGATGCTCGTATACGTGTCAATGAGCGTGAGAGCGCAATGGGGTTTGAGCCATCAGAGCCGCAGATGGTAATCGGCAGTTTGATGGAAACCGCCTTACCTGCATTTGAGCAAGTGCTGTTTGATAAAGCGCGACCTTCAGTTGCAAGTCTTACGAATAATACTGCTTCTACGACCGTCAATGCTTTACCTGAAACTACTGCTAATCTATCGGTAGGCGAAGTAGATGCAGCTGCCGAATAAATATGAGAAATGATCTAGTAACTGGCAAATGCTAGTATCAAATAACGAGCACTTATTAAACGCCATCGTTGGTTTTTTGAATAAAAAGGATATCACTCATGCAGAATTCTTATAGTCATAGTTTGTCTAACCATAAACAGCTTACCCAAAAAAGTGTAAATCGCTGTTTTAATGGTGAGCAGCATTATTATAGTCACGAATCGACGTCTACCAAAACCTCTATGACGTTTAGTATTTATCTACCTGATGAGGCCTTGGCTGGACGACGTTGTCCTGCGATATTATATCTATCGGGTCTGACGTGTAACGCGGACAATGTGACGCATAAAGGTCATTTTCAACAAAAATGTAGCGAGCTTGGTATGATACTTATCGCACCTGATACTTCGCCTAGAAGTAGTGAAGACAGCGATGTACCAAATGATGAGCGCTATTTTGTTGGTCAAGGTGCAAGTTATTACGTAGATGCCACTCAAGCACCGTGGTCAGACAACTTCAATATGCAAAGTTACATCGTTGATGAGCTATATGACTTATTACGCTCAGAGTTTCCTATCGATAGCATCGGTATTACAGGGCACTCGATGGGTGGCCATGGCGCGTTATTACTAGGATTCAAGTATCCGAGTAAGTTTGTCAGCGTATCGGCATTATCGCCAGTGTGTGCTGCCAGTGAGTCTGCATGGGGGCAAGCCGCCTATACAGAGTACTTCGGTGATGATAAGTCTCTATGGGCACAAGCCGATGCGGCGCAGATGATCGAAAAAGTGGGACAGCAGTATGCCAGTATTTTGGTTGATCAAGGCGCGGCTGATAATTTCTTAGCAGAAGGTCAGCTACAGACTTCTAAACTACAAGACGCTTGTGCGAAAGCCGAACAGCCCTTAACATTACGCTATCAAGCGGGGCATGACCACAGCTATTATTTTATCCAAACGGTGATTAATGATCATATCGAGCATCATTGGCATATGGCTCAGATGAGCTAAGAGGTCATTCAGATGACCGTAATACATTTTTTGCTATTGCATTCATGTTTAAAAGGTAGTTTTTATGGCAGGTTATCAAGACTTGACAGCTTCTAATTCGAAGAATAAGTCAGCAGATACAAGCGCTACAAAAACGACTATGCAAGCGGATATGGATGCTGCTTTGGCAAAAAAGCAACATGATGTCGATAGTGACCACGTATCCGAAGCGAAAGCAAAAGAGTATATCGCAAAAACCGTCAACGATGCAGGTGAGAGAGTACTTGATGAGACGCAAATATCTCGCGTGATAGAGATGGCATGGGAAGACAGAACGCCATTCGGTGCGATAGAGCATAGCTATGGTCTCGATGAGACTGCGGTTATCAAATTTATGCGCCAAACGTTAAAGCCATCATCTTTTCGTTTATAGCGCAAGCGCGTGAGTAATCGTGCTACCAAGCATGAGGCAAAGCGCTCTTTTGAAGTTGGTCGTGCTTATTGTAAGACCCAATACAAGCAGCGCTAAACAACTAAGTATTTAGTATCAATATGTCAAAGGCTCGCAGCATATGTGAGCCAATTAGAATTTTCTTTTAATCTATCCATATCTTATATAAACATGAATTAGGTAGCCCAATTATGAACAGTCCTGCTAGACCTTATCTTATTGCCCCATCGATACTCTCAGCTGACTTTGCGCGGTTGGGCGAAGAAGTGGAGAAGGTATTAGAGTCGGGTGCTGATGTGATTCATTTTGATGTAATGGACAACCATTACGTACCCAATTTGACGTTTGGTAGCATGATTTGTAAGGCATTGCGTGACTATGGTGTGGAAGCGCCAATTGATGTCCATTTGATGGTATCACCTGTCGATAGTATGATTGAGCAGTTTTTGGAAGCGGGAGCAAGTATCATCACCTTTCATCCAGAAGCCAGTCATCACGTTGATCGCTCTCTTCAGCTTATCAAAGATGGTGGGGCAGAGTGCGGTTTGGTACTCAATCCTGCCACATCATTACACCATCTAGATTGTGTGATGGATAAAGTGGATCAAATTTTATTGATGAGTGTTAACCCTGGTTTTGGCGGTCAGTCGTTTATCGATAACACATTAGACAAAATACGTCAGGTACGTCAGCGTATCATCACCAGTGGTCGAGATATCAGATTAGAAGTAGATGGCGGTGTCAAAGCCAGCAACATTCGTGCGATTGCTGAAGCAGGGGCTGACATGTTTGTCGCTGGGTCTGCGATATTCAACCAAAAAGACTATAAAGCGGCTATTGATGAGATGCGCGCAGAGTTGGCTTTAGCCAATAATAGCTAATCTGCATATTGTGACATGATCGATAAACGGTGTTGGCGACCAAAAAACAGTATTGAAGTAGGCCATATCATTTGCAATTGTGCGCAGTGGCCAGTCATGTAAAGGTGAATCATGGACAACAAACATTCTACCAACTCATTGAAACCTTCTGAGACGATGAAACATACTGATCAGACACCGAAAAGTGAGACACAACGTAGCTTGGTGCCCAAAGGTATTACCATTGGCATGGCTATATTTGCGCTGGTACTGAGCTTGGCAGGTTATGGCTTTCGTTTGATGGTGGGTGATGATGTCGGAACAGTGTTGCGCCATGCTGCGGTCATTGTGCCTGCGTTCATGTTAGGTATTCCGCTGTTTTTTTGGGTAGGTTCTCGTATAGTCAACAAGGTTAAAGGACTGCATATCGAGAGCTGGAATGCCATTAGTTTGGGCTATTTGACTTCTTGTGTATCGATGTTATGGCTGATGGGCACTTATAGTTAAAGGGTTTTGCTATAAATATAGTGCTTTTTTATGCTTGCATTGTGACGTGCTATTTTATACTTTTTAATCATTAAGCCATGTTCTATGTGCATGGCTGGAATTTTATATGCGAATTGTACCGGCCAGTATTGCCAAAATTATCTATCCAAAAGATTTACCAAATGGCTTATTTACCAGCTTAATCATAGCTTGTCTTTTGATGGGGCTCGCTTCACTGCGTAACGGGACGGATTTACAGGGTTGGCTCAATGTGATTGAGAACTGGCTGCTGATGCTATTGATACTTCCGACTGCAACGGCGACTGTTGCTCTGCCTTTTAAATACCGCGATCCCACCCTTGAGCTAAAACTGGTCTATTACCTTGGGATGTTCGTTGCTTTCTTATTTACGTTAGCGAAACTGCGCTATTGGCGCTAATGTGTCCTTATTGCAAGGCATCCAAGTTTTTTATAGTGAAGACTGATGTGATAGCCCTTGAATTCTAGTGTTAAAGCGTCCATTGTATGAGTAAGACAGATTTACCCGCGTTACTGTAAGATGATAGATTTGCCGAATGCGTTTGTTTTCAATAAATAACGGCTTTGCAATCACTAGTTTCTCTACCAGTACTAAACGGGATAATAAGGAACATATTAATGCCATATGATATCGATAATGATATAGAAGTAGACAACGAAAGTAGCGATCAGTTTGCAGGGTTTGCCAAAGAAACCACCTTAGAGTTAGTGGAAGCAGATGATGGTAGATTGTTGTTGCGTGATGCCGAGCAAGATGAAGCGCCGCTGATGACTATCGACTTTTCTGACAAGCTAAAAGAGCTACTTGGTAGTGACACTCAAGTGATTGGTCAACACATGATTCATGCTGCGATTCAGGTCATTATGCAAAAGCAAATGAGTAAGTGGCATGCGCATGTATATGATAAAGAACCAACGCACTACAGTTGATCTAGTTATTAGTGAGCTGAAGATAGCTAAATATACAAACATAAAAAAAGGGTTTATCCATTGATAAACCCTTTTTTTGTTCAAATAATACCATTGATAAAATGAAGATTATTTGATTTTAGCTTCTTTAAAGATCACGTGCTGGCGTACTTTTGGATCAAACTTTTTGATTTCCATTTTGCCAGGCATAGTGCGCTTGTTTTTAGTAGTGGTGTAGTAATACCCAGTACCAGCTGTTGATACTAATTTAATTTTATCTCTCATGATAGCTTTCCTGTAAATGAGGGGTCTTCAAACGATAGGTACGTGTCTCAAAGAGCAAGTTGCCACAGCTAATGTAGCAAAACGGCAGCTAAATAATGAGAGTCATCACTCAGCTGCTATTTTTAACTTAAACTTTTTGACCTTGTGCGCGTAGATCCGCTAACACTTTATCGATACCAAGTTTGTCAATGATGCGCATACCTTTGGTAGACACACGTAGACGTACAAAGCGGTTTTCAGACTCTACCCAAAAACGATGGTTGTGAAGGTTTGGCAGAAAGCGACGACGGGTTTTGTTGTTTGCATGCGAAACATTATTACCCACCATAGGGCGCTTTCCAGTCACTTGGCAAACTCGAGACATGGCGAACTCCTAATCTATGAGGTATGAGTTTTTCTCATACCAGTCTGGGCAAGTTGCACGTTTATGCGGCATGGACACAGCAAGCGGCAGCTTTGCACCAAACAAAACTATATGAAGGTTGAGCTGGTTTTGCTGTTATCTAAAGGCAAATAACAGGCTGACCAATTCAGAAAATTTTAAAGCCGACATTTATACCATAAAACAGACAAATACTCAAATATTTTTATGATAGTTGTTGGTTTAAAGAGAGATATTATACCCTGAAATGAGCGTGCTATGTTGTTGATTGTTTAATAGTAAAGATTAATTTTTGGTTGTAAGTTATAACAAAAGTCAGTAAAGTTGCTGTTATATATTTAATACAATCTGTTAATACATCGGTATCACTGTAAATCTAAGTATCATTACCAATCTTATTTAATTCTGTGTAATGGTTTTCTGCCTTTTTGCTCGAATAAATTACTGCTCATGCGGAGTCAAAACATGTCACATCATTTGCTACCTACTTCTAAATTGTTTCAACTGACAGCGCTAACCTTATCATTGGCCTTAGCGGGTTGTGGTGGTGGGGGCACGGATACGGTTGCACCGGCGCCTGATTTGGGTACGCAACAGCCCGGTACGGGTAATGGGTCTGATAATGGAGGCCAAGAAGTGGGTGAGCTAAATGTCACACCTATCGCGCTGACAGATACTAATGGCAATATTACCCGTACTATAACATCTACAGGAGCCAATGCAAAAGTCGTGGTAACCGATAACGATGGTGCACCAGTTAGCAATGCGTTGGTAACCTTTGAAGGTGAAAATGTAATCTTCGGCACTAGTAATGCGGCCATACTAACTAATGAGGACGGTGAAGCGAACATATCTGTCAAACCGTTAGATAATAGTACGACAGGTAGTTACCAACTCAGAGCAACTGCCAGTTATGAGGATCTAACCGCAACTACCCCAGGTTATAATTTCTCTTTGCAAACCTTAGAGGTTGTATTAACAAATGTTGCTCTATCTTCTAGCAGTCTAGAATCAGGTGGTAGTACAAATATTACGTTGAAGACAAGAGATGTCATTAGTAATACCAATCAAAACAATATTTCAGTTACGTTCGATACGAGCTGTGGCACTTTTGACAATAATAGTATGGTTTCAAGCAACCAAGGTGATGTGTCTGCAACTTATCAAGCAATAGATGATAATGGCAACTTATGTGAAGGTGAGCAAACCATTACAGTTGCACCTGTAAGTAATCCTTCTAACAGCCAAACGGTAACCGTTAATATTGAAGGTGTGGAAGCCAGCTCAATAGTATATACCACTACAGATGATGTACAGCTAGGTGCCAATAATAGCGGTTCGTCACGCTCAGGAAGTATAGAATTTACTGTGTATTCAAATGGTAGACCTGCCGCTAACCAAAGAGTTCAGATAAGTAAGGTGTTCGCTCCTACTGACTTTAGTTTCGTGAGTCTGGGCAATCGAGCCCCTGAGACAGTTACGAGTGATTCTCAAGGTAGGGTCGTAGTCAATTTATATCCTGGAGCCTTACCTGGCCCAGTAGAGATAAAGGCCGCTTTAGTATCGAACAGTAGTGTCTTTGCTTTATCTAAAAATGTTTCTGTAGCGACCGGACGTGCCACACAAAATGGCTTTAGTATTTCACTAAGTAAAAACGTATTAGCTGCTGGCGTTGATGGTGATATTGCTACTGTGACAGCAAGACTAGTGGATAGAGTAGGTAACCCTGTACCTGATGGTACAGTCGTAAGTTTTATTAGCGAAGGTGGTCGAATTATTCCAAGTTGTGCAACTGCTAATGGTCAATGTAGCGTGGAATTTAGTACGCAAAATCCACGTCCTGTAGATGATCGTATCTCTGTTATGGCGTATGTAGAAGGAGACAAAAGCTATATAGATAGAGATGGGGATAACCAGTTTAGTGCTGGAGATATACTAACCCGTAATATCGGTGACTTCTTCCGAGATGATAATGAAAATAACCAGTATGATGATAATCTAGGTGAATTTATCTATCGCCGAAATGCTTCTAATCTACAATGCGGTAGCTCATCATTCAGTTATCCTAATATTGACGGAACATGTGATGACAAATTAGATGCTATCTTACGTTATCAGGTTGTATTAGGTTTGGCATCAAACAGTCCTCTATATCCAAGTTTGGGAAGAACTTTGCCAGCAAACCCATTAACTGATTTGGACTCTCCTGTTGAAGTAGACTTCAAAATGTACGGTAACGGCGCTCAAACGGTTAGCATGCCATCTGGAACGAATATTAGCATCGCAGCTGAAGATAAGACCAGTTACTCTCCTACAGCCGTTTTGGCGGATGGCAGAATTCAAGTATCAAATGCTGAGCCAAATACGGTTGCTATTGTTACAGCAGGTTCATCTTCGTTTAATGTATCTATCGGTACAAACGGTACAGGTTCGGCCTCTAGTGGTAATTTACCAGCAGACTCTTCATTGACAGTAGCAGATACAAGTTCAACATGCGAAGCTGAACTCGTTTCTGGTAGTTTGACTGTACCTGATGTTGTTAACTTAGGAGCTGGTGTACCAGTAGGAAATGGTACTTTTGGCAAGGTAACAGATGGTGCGGTCAGCTACACATTTAGCTACAGTGGTTGCCGCCCTAACGATCAACTTAAACTAACAGTGGTAACGCCATCTCCAGCTGCAAACAGTTCTACAAAACTGATTAGATTTATATAAAGTCAATTAAGCTAAAAGTATAGAACCCCCAACCCTATGTTGGGGGTTTTTACGTTATATTCTCAAATAACTAAATTATCCTAAATAACCAAAAACAACCAACTCGCTCAGCAAAGCATCGCAAAAAAGATTAAAATAACCGGTTTACTCCGCTGCCAGCAATTTTTCAGCGAACAGTCATCACTTCTTATATTGGGCGTATTATGTCAGACAACACCAAAACGGCTTCATCATCACGTACAACAAACATCGCTTCTCAGAGCAAACAGATTCCTAGCTTTACTGATACAGCGACATTGCTCATCAAATGCAAAGATCAGGCGGGTATCGTACAGGCAGTCTCTGAATTTATTCATCGCTATGGCGCGAATATCATCACCTTAGATCAGTATTCAACAGCTCATGAAGGTGGTCAATATTTTATGCGTTTGGAATTTGCGTTGGCAGGCTTGAGCGATATCATTGAGAACTTTGAAGCCAGCTTTGCACATACTGTGGCTAAACGCCATAACATGGACTGGCGTCTGCATAACAATGCTACCAAGACCAAAGTGGGTATTTTGGTGTCAAAGTTTGATCACGCATTATTGGACTTATTATGGCGACACCAGCGTGGCTTGCTGGATTGCGAGATTACTTGCGTGGTGAGTAACCATCCTGATTTACAACAAGCGGTCGAAAACTTTGGCATTACCTTTCACCATGTGCCCGTGACCAAAGAGAATAAGGTAGAAGCGGAGGAGCAAATCCATAAGCTGATGGCAGGTAATGACTTACTAGTGTTGGCGCGTTATATGCAGATATTGTCAGCTGATTTCGTGAAGCGTTGGCCGATGCAAGTGATTAATATCCATCATTCGTTCTTGCCTGCGTTTGTGGGTGCAGATCCTTATCGTCAGGCTTATGATAAAGGCGTCAAGCTGATTGGCGCAACAGCGCACTATGTGACTGCTGAGCTGGATCAAGGGCCTATTATTGAGCAAGACGTACACCGTGTGACCCATCGCCAAGGGGTAACAGAGTTGCGCGCTATTGGCCGTGATATCGAGCGTAATGTATTGGCACGTGCTGTCAATTGGCATGTGCAAAACCGTGTGATTGTAGCAGGCAACAAGACCGTAGTTTTTAACTAAAAAATCAGTAGAAAATTGAGTAAGAAAGGCGGTCAGTAGCAACAGTTACTGATCGCCTTTTTTATAATGTGATATTTTATATCAGCATTTCCAAAACAAACTTACTACCCACAAAGCCAATCGCTAACAGAATAAAGGCATAAATAGTGATATTCGCCGCACGTTTGCCTCGCCATCCTGCGCGCCAATTGCCAAGCAGCAACGTACCAAATAATAACCACGAGAGCAGACTAAATACTGTTTTGTGCACGATATGCTGTGCCATCAAATCTTCGACATAGATAAACCCAATCCCCAGTGCGATACTGAGTAATACAAAGCCTACCAAGAGCATATCGAATAATAGACTCTCCATACTTTGTAATGAGGGTAATTTATTGACCCAAAATCGGTGAATGGTATGATGCTTGAGCTCGCGAATTTGTAGACGCAAAAATAGCGCTTGTACTGCCGCCATTAACAGCACACAATAGGCCGCTAACGATAATAGGATATGAGCTTCAAGACCGACACTGACTTCAGTAAGCGGTTGATAGGGTGCGCGGCCAATATAGCCGACGGTCATACCTATTAGTGCAGTAGGCGCAGCCAAAATACCAAGGCTCAGAATAGGGCGGTACAAACAAAACAGCAGGTAAAAGAATAAGAAGAATAAACTGGTCAGGCTAATGATATTGAACAAATTGAAATTCAGACCATAAAGCGTCACTACATATGGATAAAGTAAGGTCGCATGTGCGGCCATCCCTACCAATAAAAGCCCCAAACTGACGCCTTTATGAATAGGTTTGTCCTGAATCAGCGCCCAACCAATATGGAGGCTGACTAAGACATAAGCCATGCTAGCAAGTAAGAATGCAAGGTGCACAGATAAAAAGCCTCATCTTATACTGAGCATAAACTGCCGCTCAATGTGTCGCTAAAGTGGTATTATCAGAATGATTAGAATAATCGTCCAATTTATCATAAAATGGGTGCCAGTTGAGCATCATCTTACTTATTGCTTATAAATATGATTGACAAAGCAGCAATCCGCAAAATATATCGTAAGTCACTTATAAATATCAGAGCCAAGTTTTGCAAAACCACTATAAGTTTTGAGTCGTGTTGATGCTATAGTATTGATAATATGATTTTTTATAAGAGAATGTCCCAGTATTTGATAGTCCATCCTAATAGTATTGATGAACCATTTGAATCGTTTGATTCGCCACCATTTTATTGAAAGTTATTTTAATTGCGTATTATTTAATTGAAAACCATTTTAATTGAGAGTTATTTATGTTTGATACCTTAACAGAACGCTTATCGTCCAGCCTACGTAATATCGTAGGATCTGGACAACTGACTGAAGACAATATCAAAGACACCCTGCGTGAAGTACGTATGGCATTGTTAGAAGCTGACGTAGCACTGCCTGTCACTCGTGATTTCGTCAAACGCGTCAAAGAGCAAGCGCTTGGTGCTGAAGTGCTAAAAGAGCTAGCGCCAGGTCAAGCCTTTGTCAAAATCGTACACGACGAGCTGACCGAAATGATGGGCAGTGCCAATCAGCAGTTAGAGATGACAGGCAAACCGCCTGTGGTTTATTTGCTAGCAGGTTTGCAAGGTGCGGGTAAAACGACCACAGCTGGTAAATTGGCCAAATATCTACAAGAGCGTCAAAAGAAAAAAGTCATGCTGGTATCGGCCGACGTTTACCGTCCAGCGGCGATCAAACAGCTTGAGCAAGTTGCCGGTCAGGTAAATGCCAAGTTTGTCAACTCAAGCACGGATGAAAATCCAATCGATATCGCAAAGCGTGCGATTGAAGAGGCCAAAATCCAGTATCAAGATATCCTTATCATTGATACGGCAGGTCGTCTACATATCGACGATACCATGATGGATGAGATTAAGGCGCTAACGGCGGCGGTTAACCCATCTGAGACACTATTCGTCGTCGATGCAATGACGGGTCAAGATGCCGCCAATACCGCAAAAGCTTTTAATGATGCGTTGCCATTGACGGGTGTTATCTTAACTAAGACTGACGGCGATGCACGAGGCGGTGCGGCGCTGTCTGTACGTGCTATCACCGGCAAGCCAATTAAGTTCTTGGGCCGCGGTGAGAAACTAGGCGAGTTAGAGCTATTCCACCCTGAGCGTATTGCCCAGCGTATCCTTGGTATGGGCGACGTACTGAGTTTGGTCGAAGAGGTTGAGCAGAAAATCGACCGTGATAAAGCCGAAAAAATGGCGAAAAAGATGCAAAAAGGCGGTGATTTCGACCTTGAGGATCTATTAACCCAGTTCCAGCAGATGAAGAGCATGGGTGGTATGGCAGGTTTCTTAGATAAGATGCCAGGTATGAGCGGCTCAGACATGCAAAAAGCCGTCGAAGATGCCAAGCCAGAAGAAAAAGTACGTGAGATGGAGGCGTTGATTAATTCAATGACGCCGTTTGAGCGCAAAAACCCTGATAAGATTAATCCAAGTCGTAAGCGCCGTATCGCTGCAGGCTCAGGCCGTGAGATTCAAGATGTTAACCGTTTGCTCAAGCAGCACAAGCAAATGGCAAAAATGATGAAAATGATCTCAAAGCCTGAAGGCATCAGTAAAATGATGAAGTCTATGCAAGGCCTCATGGGTGGTGGTAGCGCAGGCGGTGGTGGCCCATTGTTTGGCGGCGGTCAGCAAGGCACTAAAAACGTGAATCCAGAACAAATGGCCAAGCAAATGGGACTGGATCCGAACAATATGCCAAGCACCGAAGAGATGCAAAAGCAAATGCAAGAAATGCAAAACCAAGCGCCAAAGAAGTTTAAAACACGCTTCTAAGCCATCGTGATGCATACTGGAAGTATTTTATATATACCCTAAAGCTACCTAAGCTTTAGGGTTTTTTATGGTTAGCTATGAATAAGTACAGATGAATAAAGTGTGGAAAAGCGTAGAAATTGATAAAATTCATTTAGCCTAAATGCTATGATAGGCGCTGTTTCATTCTGTCTAAATTTTGATAGTACATAAATAATAAATAACTATTAAAAATTATTAAGATCTGACAAACCCATTTAGAACGCCAAAAGTAAAAGCCGAGGTTGTGATGTTTTTAGCAATGGATACCGTGTTCGATCAGTGTTCGATCGCGATTTTAGATTCGAGCGGACAGGTACTGTCGAACCATACCGAAACAGGCAAGCGTCAGCAAACTCAGCAGATCTTACCGATGATTGATGCTGCACTATCTGAGGCGCAGCTACGTCTTGCTGATATACAGGCTTTAATATTTAATCGCGGGCCGGGTGCGTTTAGCGGTATTCGTATCAACACGGCAGTGGTGCAAGCGTTGTCTGTCGCGCATGACTTGCCTTGTGTTGGTGTCTCTAGCCTACAAGCGATTGCACAATCTGCGTATCAGCAGTACGGGCTGACACACCTATACAGCGCCCTTGATGCTCGTATGCAGCAAGTCTATTTCGGACAGTATGAGTTGGTAGTTGACGACGAGTTAGGTTATAGCATCATGCAGCCAGTACGGGCTTATGGCAGTGATAGCACTGAGCAGCTATTAGATTATGATAGCCAAACAGCACTGAATCTCCCTATCGCGGGGAATGGCGCGATGCTATTAGCATTGCATGATCAGCAAGTGTGCCATGAAGACGTCTGGCCAGACGCTGTTATCATCGGGCAGCTTGGTGTTGCTCAGTTTGCAAACGATGGTGGTACGGAGGCGGCGCAAGCGCTACCAAAATATCTACGTAACCAAGCTTGGAAAACACTTAAAGAGCAAGGCAAAGCGTAGCTTTTGAGTATTTTTTAAGCATTAATCAATATAAAACCAACGTCAACATAGGACAGCCAATCGGCCTGTTTTTAGGAAAGTCATTGTGGATATACTGTTATTCGTTCAAGCTGTCATCATGGGTATCGTGGAAGGTATCACAGAGTTTTTGCCCATCTCCAGCACGGGGTATTTGATTTTATCAGCCGATGTGATGGGATTTTGGACCAAAGAAAAAGTCGATTTGTTTGTGGTCGTGGTACAGCTTGGTGCTATCTTGGCAGTGATATATGACTATTGGGGCAGACTGTGGCAAGCATTGATGGGTCTCATAACAGGTAAAGCAGAAGGCATGACCAATCCTAGGCAACTGGGACTCAGTCTCATTGTCGCGACCATTCCTGTGATGATTGTTGGCTTTACCTTTGCTGATGAAATCAAAGCTTATTTGTTTAATCCTATTGTCGTTGCCATTATGCTCATCATCGGTGGTCTGCTCATATTCTATGTGGAAAAGCGCCCTAAAACCATCATTGCAAAAGAAGCAGAAGATGTCAGTATAAAAACGGCCTTAATGATTGGCCTATTTCAGTGTCTGGCTCTGATACCAGGCACGTCACGCTCAGGATCGACGATCATTGGGTCGCTATGGCTTGGAGTCTCGCGTAAAGCCTCCGCTGAGTTTTCTTTCTTTTTGGGTATTCCTGTTATTGTTGGCGCCGCCTTATTGGATTTGATTAAGCATAGGGAGATACTGAGTAGTAGTGAAGACTGGTTGGTATTAGGTGTTGGAACCATCGTGTCGTTTGTCGTGGCGCTACTCTGTATTCGCTTGCTTGTAGCATGGGTGAGTCGCCGTGACTTTACTATTTTTGCTTGGTTACGCATTATCACGGGTGTTATCGTGTTGGTCGCGGCTTGGGGCTTTGGTTACCAAATGGCGGGCTAGATTTGTACGATGGCTTGTAATGCTATAGGTAAAAAGTAAGCAGTTATAAGTAAAAAGGATGATGGTTATGACAGCGCTGCATCACACAGATAATAAGTCAGGTGACCTTGTACAGTGCCAATTGTTCTATGTGAATGACAACCAACAAGCTCAGATTGAGCGCTTACAGGCATTGATAGCTGAGCACAAATTACCAATCGTCCTAAAGACTGAGCTCTCCACGGAGAAATTAACACAAAAACGTCGCCAGCAACTGAGCCAAACATCCTCTCAACTTATTTTGCTGCTTGATAAAAAAGATAAGCTATCGTGGCTTAGTGATGGACTGAGCGTGTCACCAGAGTGGGATAAATTGCAACGCCGCGTGGTGAGTGCTGGTCGTAAGTCGGAGCTATTACTGCAAGCAGCAAAGATTACCGCAGATAGCCATGTTATCGATGCCACGGCCGGCTTTGGCCATGATAGTTTGATATTGGCCAGTACTGGCGCACAAGTCATTATGCTTGAGCAGCAGCCGCTAATGGCGTTGCTGTTACTTGTAGAACAAGAGCGTATGAGCGCGCAGCCTAATTGGCAAAAGCTCATGAGCCGTCTACATATTATCAATACTGATGCACTGAGTTATTTTGCGAGCCTAAAAGCTGACGATATATCGAATGATGGCAATGCAGTCGATGTGGTGTATTTAGATCCCATGTTTCCAGAGGATAGCTACCAAGACAGTAAGACAGGTAAAGGTGCCAAAGTCGGCAAGCACATGCAAGCGCTGCATCAATTGGCGCGTCCACCAACGCTAGAGGAAGAGCGCCGACTGCTAAATAGTGCTAAGGCAATTGTGAGTCGAAGCGCGCAAGGACAAGGTCGCGTGATCGTCAAGCGGCCACAATTTGCGCCATTACTTGCCGATGAGCCGGTTAGTGAAAGCTGGCATAATGAAGCCGTGCGCTTTGATGGGTATTTTGCCTGACATCGGTTTTTCGAGGATTATTTCATAGCCACTGTTTGTGATAAATAAGTGTATCAGCATAAACATACGTCATTCATTAGCTTGAGTATTTAGAATACATGTATTCAGGAGCAGGAAATGTCAGCGCTAATCATTTGGGTCATGGGTGCAGGCTTATTGTTATTGTTGGTCAATATCATGCTGCGCACTCAGATTCTTCGGCTTGAAGCACGTTTAAAGGAATTGAGCAGTCCACAAGAGCAATTGGCATTTTTGCGAACAAGCAGCACATAAAGATAAAATCCCTGCGATTAAAGCGTTACGTAAACAGTATCCTGAATTGTCTCTAATTGAGGCGAATAACTTATGGAAACAAATCTAACGATTAGGGCGTGTCCCTAATTCAAACGTTTATCACTATTTTTAAAATAGCGACACGCCCTAGCAAAAAAGCATATAACACTCTTTATTGACGATAATAAGAAGCCATGACATTCAAAGACAAACTACAAGCCTATATCCAGCTCACGCGTTTTGATAAACCAGTGGGTATTGAGCTGCTACTATGGCCGACATTATGGGGCGTACTGTTAGCTGCCATGGGCCAAGCCCAGCAGCAAGGAGTTACAGCAGGTCTGCCAACGCTCAAGATATTTGTAATATTTGCCCTCGGTGCAATATTTATGCGCGCCGCTGGTTGTGCGATTAATGATTTTGCGGATCGTAAAGTAGATGGTCATGTGACTCGCACCAAAGGTCGTCCATTAGCAGATGGACGTCTATCTGGCAAAGAAGCCATTGCTGCATTTTTGGTACTGGTATTACTCAGTGCCAGTTTGCTGTTTTTCTTACCCGTTGCCGTTTTTTATTGGTCGCTGGGTGCTGTTGTATTGGCCTTTATTTATCCCTTTATGAAACGCTATACCCATCTGCCACAAGTATTTTTGGCAGCGGCGTTTGGCTGGGCCATACCGATGTCTTATGTGGCGGTGCAGGGCGCTCCCGATATTTGGTGCTGGCTATTATTCTTTGCTTATATGTGCTGGACGGTGGCCTATGACACGCAGTACGCAATGGCTGACCGCGAGGATGATCTCAAGATTGGGGTCAAATCAACGGCGATATTATTTGGCCGCTATGATGTGATTATTATCTCAATCCTGCAAATGCTATTTTTGCTGATGATGGGCGCGGCTATGTGGCATTACTTTGCCCCAACAACGCTAGGCGTGACACCCGTATTCGGATTGGCATTGGTGGCGATGATGTTTGCCAAACAAAACAGCGCTTGTGCCAGTCGCAATGCGCAGGCTTGCTTTCAGGCATTCTTAGCCAATATCTGGGTAGGACGCTATGTTTTTGCCCTCGTTGCAATTGCTTGTATATGGACGACTCTAAATGGATAAATTTAAGAAGTTGTCGAGATTTAAAGCAAAGAAATCCTCTAATACAAATGGCTCAGTCGTCGATTATCAGGCAAAACTTGCTGAGCAGGGACTGACACGCGAGCAAGTCATTGCCACCGAGCGTAAACTGGCAAAGTTTGCTAATACAATGGATTCTCTTGTCCGCGTGCCTTTTACCAAGCAAGGCATAGGTGCGGATGCGGCGCTCTCTACCATTCCTCTCGCAGGGGATGTCGCAGGACTGATACTGACCAGCTATGCTTTTATACTGGGTCGTCAGCTGGGTGTTCCTGCCGATAAAATGACACCTGCGGTCAGACTGGCGCTGATTGATATGGTGGTCGGTATTGTGCCCGGCATTGGGACATTGCTAGATATTTTTATTCGCCCTAGCCGCAAGACATTGGGTATCGTACACGAGCATTTGCATCAGGAGTACGGCATCACTGAAACCATGCATATGGATCGGCCTTTTTTACATCAGTCATTAGAAGACAAGCAGCAAGGCCGCTTTGGTGCATTTTGGCGCAATTCTATAGTAGCGTGGCTGTACTTGCATATCCCTGACATATTGGGACTCATCGTGATTGTATTTGTTGGTTGGGGGATATGGACGGCGATAAGCTGGTTGGTCGGACTTTTTGGTCAATCGACTGGGTTTGGATAAATAAAGTTATATATTAGAAATTTGAGTGAATGCAAGTAAGCGGAGAGCATTCAGTATTAGTGAAAAAAGGCGGCAACGATAGTAACGTTTGCCGCTTTTTAATTATTTAAGATAAGACTTTCAAAAAGGATGCAATTAGCACTTATTCAGTGACGACTTCTGCTTCAGCACTGACTGCATCAAAGCTAGTGACGGTATTGTTTTGGATAAGATCAATGGTGCCGCCACCTGCATGACTCACCAGTTGGACGTTACCGTCAGCTGAGCGATAAGTGGGGTTGTTGCCTTGACCTTCTGGTGCGCTGAGTGTCATTTTTGGCTGGTTGGGTCGAGTGACGATGGCATTGAGCAACCCTGCAGCTGACGTTTCAAAAACGACCGATAAGGTGTCGCCTGCTTCACTTTTGTAACGGACATCAGTGATTTGTGCGCCTTTGATGGCCTGTTCTGGATTGGGCGATGTAGCAGTATTACTTGGTGCAGCGACAGTGCCTCCAAGGTCTTGCTCTAGTTCAGTCAAGCTCACATCGCGCTCTGAATTAGCTTCAGTCTGTGATGGGTTCTGAGCATTCTCTATACTGTCATCCGCCGCTTCATTGACATTGATATTTGTGGTGACAGGCGTTGTCTGTGTTGGTGTTTCGGTAGGTGCTTCAGGTTCTGGCGTTTCTTGACAGGCAGTCAGCAAAAACACACTCAAAAAAAGAGCAGAAGCTTTGAGACAGTGAACCTTAGCGTTTGTTGAGCTTGGTAATTTTAAGACAAAAGTGGTCATAATCAGGTTTATCCGTTAATAGCGCGCTATATCAATGTGGCAGGTTGACTCTATATTATTACGTATTGACCGTAATAACCAGCTTGCGTTGTCCGCTATATCCAGTCACGTCTCTATGCTCACATAAGTAAACCCCTTGCCACATACCTAGACCCAAGACACCATCTATCAGAGGAATGGTCAAACTTACCCCAAGCATCATGCTTTTGAGATGCGCTGGTAGATCATCGGAGCCTTCTAAAGTATGGCGGTACTCTGGCTGATCGGATGGGGCGATTTTATTGAGCCAATCCTCTGTGTCCAATCTTACATCTGGGTCAGCATTTTCATTAATGGCGAGACTGGCTGACGTGTGTTGCAAAAACAAATGAACCAGCCCCGCTTTGGCGCTGGACGGTATGAGCTGAGCAATGGCTTCCTCGATGATAGGCGTGATGACATGAATACCACGGGCATAAGTAGGTAGGGTGATGGTGGTTTGATGATAGCTCATGATGCTTATCTCATTGTCGGAATGAACATTAAATAAAGATATCACAAGATAATATGAATCGTCGAAAGCGTTGTTTTGATGTACATGAATATCATCCTAAATGATATCAAGTGAGCGGTGTTTGCAAACGGGTACGATTGGGCGATAGACGTGCGAGCATTGCATTAGATAGTGGCGCAAATGACCCTAGCATCATACCCGCTAACGCTTCAGCGCAGATGGGTGCCAACGCATAACCTTTTGCACCCATTGCACTCATCGTCCAAATTCGCTGACTGTTGGTTAGTTGCCCAACGATTGGATGATAATCAGGTGTCTGAGTGCGAATGCCAGCGCGCCCTTGCCACAGGCTAGTATCGGCTGGCACGATAGATGCCATCTCAGGAATGGCAGCAACGAGCTTGTCTCGGTTAATCTGATGTTCTTCATCTCGAATGTCAGTACCTATATCATTGCGGATAAAACTTGCGCCTAATAATAGATATGGCTTGCCAGCGGTGACAGTGTTTAGGTTATCATCTCCTGCTTGTGCGTTAAAGGGCGCACAGTAACCACTATATTTAAGCGGGATTTTTGGCAAATTTATCAGTTGCTCTAGGCTAGGACGAAACCAAGACAGTTGACCACGAATTTTACGGCAATCAAAAATACGCTCATCTAATTGATGACTCTCAAAGGCGGCGCAAATAACGACATGATCAGCAAGAATAGAGACAGTCTCCTGATTTTGATCACTGCCTTCAATACACACTTGCTGTTCAGTTTCGTTAATTTCACTCACTTCTAATTGCTGAAAGCGAATGAGCGGATGTGTCAATATAATAGTTTTCAATGCTTGCGGATTGACCAAACCAGACTGTGGTAAGTATAAGTTCTCTGATAAGTCTTGCTCTTTTATTCCACTAATATTCTGTGCTTGCTCATGGGGTAGGGTGGTTGCCATCTCATCAGGATAATCTGCGATTTGCTCGGTGCCAATATTGGCTTTCACCAGTAAATCAAGCGCTCCAGTCGGCTCTAGTACTGGCGCTGTATTGAGCTGTGTGGCTTTCTGATTAAGGTCTCGATATAGCCTGCTGCTATAAAGATAACCGATGGTATGCAAATGCTCATCAACGTGGTGAATTGGCGTCATTTTTGGGGCAAGCAATGCTCGAGGGTTGCCTGAAGCGCCAGCCAGAGGCGCCGTTTTGTCTAATAAAGTGACCGCAATGCCGCGATTGGCAAGCGACCAAGCCGTTAGCAACCCTGAAACGCCTGCACCAATGATGGCAGTGTGATTAAAGGTGCTATCTGTTGTTATCTGCTCCGCATCGTGGCTTTCGTTATCACAACTTTTATTATCACTAGTAACGTCAATATGGTCTGTATCGGTCATAATGGCGGTGAGCATTTCTCGCTTTCGACCAAAACCTTTTACCTTTTTGATGGCAAAGCCATGTTCCTTGAGCCCGCGCTTGACGATACCTGCACAGCTATAAGTGGCGGCGGTGGTATGCGGACGCGATAAGCGCTGCATCTGTGCAAAAATACTGTCAGCCCACAAGGTACTGTTGCAAGAAGGCGCAAAGCCATCCAAAAACCACGCATCGATATGAGGCTGAGGCGCAGACTGCTGAGAGCGCTCTATTGCCAGTTTGCTAAGGCTCTGAGCTGCATCACCAAGCCATATATCGACCGTCAGATTATCATAAGAAAAATCCAAACGATGACAGCCTGCGATAAGAGGCGGATACGCAGCCAAAAGTGGCTCAATCAACGCTACAAGCTCAGGAGCACGTTGACCCCATAGGGCAAGTATGTGCGTCAGATCTGCAAGCGGTATTGGGAATTTTTCAGTGGTAATGAAATGTAGGCGGGCATCTGCCAGTTGTGGGTAGGTATCGCGCAGCTGTCGCCATAACTGCCAAGTCGCTAACAAGTTAAGCCCAGTACCAAAACCCAATTCGGCAATCGTAAAACATTGCTGTGGTACAAGGCCTGCCAAGCGATCAGGCAGCTGATTGTGCGCTAAAAATACATGACGTGTTTCTGCCAGACCATCCGCATGCGAAAAATACACATCGCCGAACTCACCAGATACTGGCACCATATTTCCAGTATCATCCATTTGCCACTCAACCTTGGCAGGTGTGATAGTGTTTAATGGTTCAGCGTTTGTGTGATGAGCGATAGACATGGAAACTTCTTAGTAGGATGATTTACTATAATAAAAATGTTGTTGATGACAGAATCAAGTTCATAAAAATACAATGAGACGTCGCAGAATAGAGCAGGTAAAAGGCTAAATCTATAAAGAGCGCATCGCTTACCAGCGATCACGGCGAACGAACACCAGCCACGAGATAAAAATACCCACCAATAAACTGATCAAAACGGTAAATGCACCATACAAAAACAGCTGACCTTTGCTCTCATAGACTAAGACGTTTGCTTGAGTCTGCAAGTCATTTACTTGGCGTTGCAATTGTGCATTACGGCTGAGTAGTTCTTGATTGGCCTCGGACAGTGCTTTAGTAGACGGTTGCAACTGTGCTGCCAGAGTATCATTGATATCTAGTGCTGAACTTGTTGCTGCATCGCCTACAGCAGGTTGATTTATAGAGGCTACTGTAGGATTCGCTGCCTCTGCGTTGGGTGCCGTTGGCGCGGCTTGCACTGATACTGCTGCCATCAGTAGCAGGCTAGCCAAGCTACTTTTATAGAATCGAGTATTCAAATAAAGGACTTTCTGACTCACGATGCAGCTACTTTATCAGTGGGCGCAGGCAATGCTTGGATAAATGGCTTGATATCCACGTGGCTATAAACGCCATCACGTAAATAAGGCTCATCGTTTGCCCACGCTTGTGCCGCCTCGATAGAGTCAAACTCAGCAATGATTAAGCTGCCTGACATATCGCTCTTGCCATGTTCGATCGGCGTTGGGCCTGCAATCACCAGACGATCTTCACGACTTAGCGCCTGTAATCGCTCAATATGTTCAGCGCGAGTAATCAGACGCTGTGCGCTGCTATTAGCCACATCATGACCAATAATGACAAATAAAGACATGGAACTTCCTTAGTTGATAATAAAACGTAATGATTGATTTGAAATACATCGTATAACGCTAACGGCTGATTACTTTGAGCTCTAAAAGCAGTTTTATCAATTATAAGACAGTAGCTGCAATCAGCGCATAACTGTTATTTAGTGGTTTTGTCCGTCAGCGCAGGGTTGAGATGCTTTTTGAGTACAGCAAACTGAGCCACGACGAATACCAGCATAATCGGAATCCAGCCATAAGTCTTGAAGTTAATCCACGCTTCATCTGACATGGTGAATGCTGTAATATAATGGAGTACAGCCATGAGGGCGAAGAAAAGTGCCCAAGCAACGGTCAGTTTTTTCCAACCACTAAGTGTTAAAGTAAATACTTCTTTCATTGCTAGCTGCATTAATGGCTTATTGATAGCGGCACTGACAAACAAGGTCAACGCAAAAATACCATTGATAATGGGCGATTTCCAGCGCAGATAGATATCATCACGCAGCAGCAATGTGCCACCGCAAAACAAAATGGTTAATAGTAAGACGACCCATTGTTGCTTATCAAACTTGCCTTTTTGGCGAATAAAGTGAATGGCATAAACAATGATAGTAGCGACGAGCAAAGCCCCTGCCGCTGCCAAAATACCGTTATAACGCGCCGCGATAAAAAAGGCAATCAAAGGGATAAAGTCTAATAATGCTTTCATAGCAAAGGTTGTGTCCAACAAAAACGTATGAGGTAGTTTACACGTCTACTGCCGCAAAAAAAAGCAATCAACACGATAATCCTGCGATATACGTCACCTACAGAGTAATACGGTCTTATTGCGAGCAATGACCATAGCGCTAACCAAATATAACCATCAAATACAGCAGCAATAGTCGCTAAATCCAGAGAGTTGGCTCAGACATTATCATTAATAATAGCAATCAATAGCAACCAATATGAATAGTGACTATCTACTACTAAATTGTTTATACGCTTATTTTTTAAAATATTAAGGTTTATCTTATGAAATATGACTTACATTGTCACAGTACCTGTTCGGATGGTACTTACGCACCAACTGAAGTAGTAAAGCGCGCGCACGCAGCGGGCATCAATGTACTGGCATTGACTGATCACGACACGCTAGCAGGCATTGATGAGGCAAGAGAAGCCGCTAATGCTTATGATATACAGCTGATCAATGGGGTGGAAATCAGCTGTGAGCATACGTTGAGCGGTGGCTATGGCAAAAACAAATCTACCAATAAGATCATTCATGTGCTGGGACTGGACTTTACTGATCGCGAAAAGATGCATGCTACTCTGCAGCAACTACAAGACAGTCGGGCCACACGTGGTCAGCGCATCACCAAAAAGCTCAGTGAGCTGCTGGATATAGATTTCGATGAGTTGTGGCAAGCCGTACTCGATAAGGCAGGTGGCAACCCACAAGCGGTTGGACGCGCACATATTGGGCAGGTATTATTTGAGCGGGGCGAGGTCAAAACCGTTCAAAAAGCCTTTGATAAATATTTGGCAGATAATAAGCCTGCTTACGTGGCGATCGAGGCGTTGACGATGCAGCATGGGATTGAGCTGATTCATGCTTGCGGTGGTCGAGCGGTGCTCGCGCATCCCACGCGTTATCAGCTATCGGCCACACGAGTGCGCAAGCTGATTGGGGAGTTTGCTCAGCTTGGCGGTGACGCTTGTGAGCTACCAGCCACAAGTGAACCAATCAGCACGCGCAGAATGGTTGATCGTAGTATTGCCGAGCACAATCTTGTCACCTCGATTGGCAGTGACTTTCATGGTAGCAATATGCCGTGGCGCTGCTTAGGGGATGTGCCTATCTTAAATGAAGATCAACGCGGTATTTGGGAGTTGTTTAACACGCCTGCTTAGTCTGATGGTTTTATCATGTTTTATGGACATTTTAGCGGTTAGTCACTTTTGTGTTTCGTCGCCAAGATGACTGAGTCTTTTATGTGAATATCATGACGCTCAAAACTGTATATTCAAAAACTGCTGATTGATAAATAAATGTACAAAACAGATTGATAATACAGACAGAACTTGTAACACTTAAAGGGATATCTAGAAAAGTTTATAAAAGGTATAACGCCCTTTAACTCGATTAACTCGATCACAATGCCTGTAAAGTCAGTGCATTTATATTTTCTGCGGTAGCCCATCTATGGCTGTGTCGGTCTCTCATCTTGGATACAAAAAGCTCTCTCAAATGATTTTTGAGTGGCAAGCGGCTGACAGAACGTCATTGATGGCGTTATTTATTGTCATGGAAGTATCCTTGCATTGGCTGTGGTGTCTGTTCGTTTGGTGGCGACAAGATGCGCTCCATGCCTATGTCAATATGCACTATCTGTACCCGCTATGGCTGGGAATCAGCGTAATGGGTTTATTTTTCTTATGTATGGTCAAATATTTGCCGCACTCTGGAAGTAGGCGGGATATTTTAGACAGATGGCAAATCGCACTAGTACTGACTTATACATTCTATATTGCTACCGTCATCGTGGTGATAGGTTATAGCAGCTTGTTTGCTGGAGTATCGCTAGTTGGCGGTGCGATGCTTGGCATGATGCTCATCAAACGCCGCTATGCTTGGCGCATGTTTTGGCTACAAATCATACTTATGTTATTGGCCATTACCTCGCCTTATTTTGGTATCACTTTACCCAATCTGCGTCAGTTGACCGTTATCCACCCGTTACTAGAAACTCATAATTATTTGACTTACAACGAGATTATGGCGGTTGAAAATGCCGTTGCTGCTTCAGCGTTTGAAAATAATGTATTAAGTTGGGATAGTATCACTGAGATACAGCGTTCATCAGCTTTTTTTTGGCGCTCAACCCACTTGTATTTAGCATTCCCGAAAGCGATTTTTATCGTTTATATATTTCGTGCTTTGCTATTGGTTTTAGATGATAGTAGGCAAGAAACCTTGCAGTATGCCAATCAAGATGAGCTCACGAAGCTAAAAAACCGTCGCTACGGCCTGAAGAAAATGAAGTATGCGTTGTCAACGGTACAAGACAATCAGGATTTGAGCGTGATGCTCTTTGATTTGGATTGGTTTAAACGCATCAACGATAACTATGGCCACGATGTGGGGGATCAAGTGTTGATCGAAATATCGCAGACGCTATTGCAGTCGTTATCAGATGAAACCATCATTAGCCGTTACGGTGGTGAGGAGTTTCTGGTTGTGCTACCAGATACGTCGCACGATAGTGCAATGGTGATTGCGGAGCAATTACGGCTTAGTATTGCTGAGCATATCATCAATGTCGGTGATGTGTTTGATTTTAGCGTGACAGCGAGTTTTGGGCTGTATACCTTGACCCATCAAGAAAGAGCTTGCATTGCCAAAAACTATAAATCTATTTTAGCAAAAAAAGCCCAGTCTCAATCAAATGCATCACCTCTTATCAAGCCGATTGCCACTCAGCGCGCTGAGAGCCAAATGGCATTCATGCAAAAACTGCCTAGCGACATCTGCCAACGTTTGATTAGCGCAGCAGATAAGGCTCTTTATGAAGCCAAGCACCGTGGACGCAATCAAGTCGTCAGTGCCAACCATATGTTTGCTGAAAAAAATGGTAGTATCCATTCACTCTACAAAAACCGTTAGCTGCCCCTCTGCACTATCAATAACTCAATCATGAATCCATCTGCTGAACCAAACTTGCTAGCACGCTAGTGGCAAAGCTACCAGTGGTCAACGTAAAGCTCAATACCAATATCTGCTCATCCCGCCACTCCCAGCTTAATTGCTCAATAGGCAGTCTTAACGGGCGTCTTTGTGCTTTGATATCACGCTGCTCCAATCCCGTTGCTAGCTGCATGAGTAATGGGCTGTGTTGTACAACTTCGTTTTCTAACGCGGCTGCACTGCCACTGACTTTATCGTTACCTGTACCCCACAATACGGCAGTTGGATGAATATCGCCGCTACTCATACGAGCGCGTAACGTATCGTCTATCTCCTCACTGGTAAATATCGACCCCGAACCATCCAGATTAAATACTTCCCCTGCTAGGCCAGCGTCCCAGCTGCCATTACGAACTCGCGCTGCCAATATCTCATTGAATATCAAGCTACGGGCTGCCGACAGCTCCATCGTATTTTGCTCGCGCGGCGCACGTTTGCGTTTGCTCTTTTTGGGTTGCGGCTTTGGCTCGCGCGCTGGACGGGCAAATAGCGCCAACGCTTCTCTGACATTATTACCCTGACGACCAAAACGCTGTGGGCCAAAGTAGTTAGGCACACCTGTTTCATCGATGCGTGCTAAATGCTCCTCGACGCGTTGCTTAGCGGTCTGCTGAGTGGATAACGATTGCTCAGTTGATTCAGTGTTTTCATCATCATTCGTAAACTCAATATCACGCAAGGTAATGATAAATTGATTGGCACGGTGGGTACCGCGATTGAGCTTTTTATTATGCCAGTGCTGCGCCAGAATAACGACAGATTCATGCTCGCCAATATCTATCGGCGCAAACTCCGTAGGCGGCAACTGCTTTTTGGGTATACGCAGGCTAAACCACTGGGTCGTCACCGCATGACGATCCTTCAGTCCTGAGTAACCGACATCACGTAGCGGTATGTCTGCCCACTCTGACAACAGTTTTGCCAGATACGCGGTGTTCATGCCTAGTTTTTTAATATGCAGCCATAGATGCTCACCATCACCTGTCAACTCCAGCGGGAGTATTTCGTTGACCACAAAGTCGGTAGCATCTGCTTTATAAGTAGCTCGCTGTATCGGTTGAGGCTTTGGCTGCGGTAAGTTTGCGGTGTCAGTGACAGCGGCAATATCAATATCACTGAGATCAAAACTGTCGGCAGCCTGATTATTTGTATCGCTATCTGAGTCGCTATCTAAGACGGACTGAGGAGCGGAGTTGTTTTCAATATCGTTAGAGGTGTCTTGAGGAGTCATAAAATAGTCTTTTATTGTGTTTATTTATAATAAATGGAGATAGCAAAGACGCTGATAAAAACGGCGCAATTACGTTTTGCAACGCAGCACGCATACAAAAAAACATCGTGTGTCAAATGGTCTTGCTACTATCAATCTATAGAACGCTAAAAATAATAAGGTAGGTTGAATCGCTCTGAATGGTTAGGGCTATTTTCAACACGCCGTCATCAGGAACTCATTATAACTGTTAAGGAAGCATTATGACCAAGGCGATGATCAACACAGTCACGATAACAAAATCGGATATTCCAAATGGCGGAATGAAATCGTACAAGCAAGACGACGATAGTATCATTTTAATCACTCGTGATGACGATGAGTTCCATGCGTTCGATGGTAAATGCCCGCATGCGGGTGCAAATTTGGGTGATGGATTACGCTGCGGTCATCGAGTGGTTTGTCCTTGGCATCATGCAAGTTTTGATAGCCGCGATGGGTCGCTTCTAGAACCGATAGCGACAGAGGGTCTGACGCAGTATGAGCTTATCAATGACGGTGACAATGTGACGGTTGATACCTCAGCCACGATAAACAAGCCGATAGAAAACGACAAATTGACGGACACTCACACCATTATCGTAGGTGGTGGCGGTGCTGGGTTTATGACCGCGCATCAGTTGCGCCAAGGTGGCTATGGCGGCAAAATCACCATGATTAGCAAAGATGACAAAGCTCCTTATAACCGCCCATTATTATCGAAAGCCTTTTTGGCAGGGAACATGGATGAAGATAAGCTATTATTGGGCGGATCAGATTGGGCGAGTAGCAACGATATTGATCTGCATCTGAATCAAACGGTCAGCGAAGTATTGCCTAATGAGGCGACCATCGTGATAGAAAATGAAAACGGCGATAGCACGCGGCAGACAGCGGACTTCTTAGTGGTGGCAACAGGGGCGTCGCCGACCATTCCGCCCATCAAAGGAGCAGATGTAGACGGCGTCTATACCTTGCGCAGTATGGCAGATGCCAAATTGATCAAAGCGGCTAGTCATGACCAGCGCGTGGTGATTATTGGTACAGGTTTTATCGGTATGGAGACCGCTTCGGCATTGGCACAAGCAGGCACGACTGCTTCTATTACCGTGATTGGACAAGGCAGCCGTGTGATGGGCAATATCGTCTCAGAAACGGTGAGTAACGCATTAATTAAGCTACATGAAGAGAAGGGCATTAACTTTGTGTTCGATGCAACCGTCAATGAAATCACTAAGATTGAGCGTCAAGTGGACAAGGATGGAGATAGCAATAATCAGGCTTTCTCAAATGTAGGCGGTGTGACGTTGGCGAATGGCGAGCATATTGATGCTGATATTGTGGTCTTAGGTACAGGTGTGTCCCCGCGCACAGAGATATTGCATGAGGTCAATGATCCAGATGGTGTGCAAGTTGACGCTCATCTACAACTGCGCGATGGTATCTATGCGCTCGGTGATATTGCTAAACCTACCAACCAAATGGGTCGTATGCGTATCGAACATTGGCGCGTGGCGTTGCAGCATGGCATGGTCACGGCAGCCGCAATACTAAACGATGACAATGTCGATTCGCTAGAGGCGCGCATTCCCTTCTTTTGGACCATGCAATATGGCAAAAGCCTACGCTATAGCGGTCATGCGGCAACGCCCGATCACAATATCCTATTTGGTACGCCAGATACGCTCGACTATATCGAATATTATTTTGATGACGAAGGCGCGGATACACGTGCGAGTGCGGCAAGTACGCTCGGACGTGATAAAGAGCTGGTTGCTTTCTCTGAACTATTACGCCGAGGTCATGCACCAACGCGCGCACAGCTTAACGCAGGGTTTGATATGATTGATCAGGCGCATGCATTATCGCGCTAGTACTATAGACAGATAAGTATTAGTATTTAAGCTGGCTTAGGAAACTAGGCCAGTTTTTTTATAAATAAAAAAGGAACACTATAATATGAATAAAAGTAATTTGAGCAAAGATGCCGTATTTTTACGTCAGGCTGACGCGAGTGATATTGGCGCACTTGAGCGGTTATTGAACTGCTGCTATCGAGAGACAGCGGGCTGGACCAATGAGGCTGACTTAGTCGGCGGTATCCGTATCACGGCAGAGGAGCTGGCGAGTACGATTAATAATCCCACACACTATCTGTTTGTCTATCCAAAAACCACGACAGGTGAGCGTGATGCAGAGGAAACAGGTGAAATACTTGGTTGTATCGCTGTCGATATAAAAACTGATGCCAACTCAAACAAAAAAGCCTATATCGGTATGTTTGCGGTACATCCTGAACTGCAAGGGCAGGGCGTTGGCAATGTGGTACTACAGGCTGCCGAGACTTTTGCCATACGACATCTGTTATCAACTGAAAATGGCACTGATAAACAGCCTGCACGCTTAACCATGTCAATCTTGAGCCATCGGCCTGAGCTTTTGGCTTACTATCAGCGCCGTGGCTATCAGTTAAATGGTAATAAAATACCGTTTCCCAACGATGGTAATAATGGCGAGCCAAAACGTGAAGACTTAGAGTTATTGGAGTTAGAAAAAAGGGTCAGTGCATAGCCCCTATCTTGATGGCCCCCAAAAGTGACCAAAAGTCATAAACAGCCCAATGCTGAGCAAGATAAATGCCACAATAATTAAGCGCTTGAACCAAGTAAAAGCGGGCACGCGCGTGGCATTATCATCAGACATGAGAAAAGCGAATAAAAATAGCAAACTTCCTGCCAAGGTCATGATGCCTAAGCCCACGGGTAATATAAAAAGGTACACCTGCCACACAGTCATCTCGCAACGGTCATTATTAAACGCATCATAGCAGTATCAGGATTGTGCTGTCTGTATGTGGTTTTACACTAAAGCAAAAATAGACAATAAAAAAGGCCATTTGTTAAAAATAGCCTTTCTTCTCATTCAGTCTGTCTAACGCATCGTCACAAACTCTTCTGCACCGGTTGGATGAATAGCAACGGTATTATCAAAGTCTGCTTTGGTCGCGCCCATCTTCACTGCTACGGCAAAGCCTTGCAGCATCTCATCGACACCGTAACCGATGCCATGTAGGCCAATGATTTTTTCTTCCTCACCTAAGCACACCAGCTTCATTACGCACTTTTGGCGATGCTGAGTCACGGCGCTATACATCGAGGTAAAGGTCGAGGTGTAGCACTTAATGTTGTCTTTGCCATGTAGCTTGACCGCGTCAATCTCAGATAAACCAATAGTACCGATAGCGGGATGAGTAAATATAACCGTCGGTATCAAATCATAAACCAAATGCTCATTGGTCTTGTTGTTAAACAAGCGCTCAGACAGACGCCTACCAGCGGCGATGGCAACTGGTGTCAGATCAATGCTGTTTTCGATAATATCACCGACCGCGTAAATACCATCGACATTGGTATTTTGGAATTTATCGACTTTGATTTTGCCAAACTCGGTGGTTTCTACGCCCGTTACTTGTAGGTTGATGTTGTCGGTTGAAGGCGCGCGGCCAATCGCCCAAATCAAGCTATCGACCGTATCAAGCGTGCCATCTTTAGTAAATAGCTCTAAGCTACCATCTTCGTTTTTATTGACTTCGGTAAGGGTGGTGTTGGTATGTAGATGGATACCGTCTTGCTCCATCTCTATCAGCAGCGCCTCGACGATAGTGTGATCAAAAGAGCGCAGCGGCGAATGCTGACGCACGTATAGATGTACCTCAGCGCCTAAGCTGTTCAGCACGCCTGCGATTTCGACAGCGATATAACCTGCGCCTGCGATAGCGACGCGTTTGGGCAAATGAGTTAATTTAAAAAAACCATCAGAATCGATACCGTGCTCTGCGCCTTTGATATTAGGCTTGATAGGATGTCCGCCCGTCGCAATCAAAATATGGTCAGCAGTGATTTGCTCGCCATTGATCTCAACCGTATTGGTATCGACGAATTTAGCAAAGCCTTTAATCACTTCCACGCCGTTTTTGGCTAAGTTATTGTCATAAGCGCGATGGATATTCTCGATGTACTGCTGACGGCTTTGAATGAGTTTTTGAAAATCGAAATTCTTTAACTCAACCTCGAATCCGTAGTCTGGCGCGTACTTCTCAATCGCCTCGGCGACTTGCGCGCCGTACCACATCACCTTTTTGGGTACGCAGCCCCAATTGACGCAAGTGCCGCCTAATTCATCCGCTTCGATAATGGCGCATTTTTTGCCGTAGCTGGCCGCGCGGTTGATTGAGGCAATACCGCCGCTACCGCCACCAATGGCGATATAATCATAATGTTTGCTCATGTTTTATCCTTGTATGTATGATTGATAAGTGCTGTCTTGAGTATTTTCGCGGCAGAGTGCAACCGACCACTGTGGGTATAGTACAACATAAACAGCCGCTATGAAGAAAATGGGCAAGGACCCAACATACTATAAACGATACCTAAACAATGGCGCGACGTCTATAAAATAACAACCCAGGAATGGACAGACCCAGCACCAACCCTGAGGTCACAAACAAGGCTTCGAATAAATACACCATCATTTGGCTAAATAACTCGTCTGAAAAGCCAAAGTAACCAATCTGCACCATACTGACCATCGCCTTATAAGCGGCGATACCTGGCATCATACAGATGACGCTGGGTGAGATTAACGCTTTGGGCGGTAGGGTGTATTTTTTAGAAAAGTACACCCCCAAAAAGCTGGCGAGCATCGCGCCAAAAAAGCTGGCCACCACCAGATGTATATGCTGATAGACCAGCGCCGTTTTTAACCCAAAGCCAAACGCCGTCATCAGCAGACACGGCAAAATATAGCGTTTGGGCACGCTAAACATCAGCGTCCAACCAAGGGTGATAATACACGACAGCACAACGGTCTCAATAAACCACATCTAAAACCCCCAGTGCTGTATGCGTAGTAACACCAGCGCCATCACGATGCCAACGCACGCGGATAAGGTCAGCATATAGGTAAAGACGGCATGACCAATCCCAATATTGACATAGCCCTTTAAGATATCGGACAAAGAGTTAATCAGCGGAAAGCTTGGAATCAGTAGCAACACGCTAGAAGCCACGGCAATATCGGCATTATTGCCAATATCAAAATAATAGGTCGTCGCGCCAATGAGCGAGGCAATAAAAGCCGTCACGATGACGGTGATAAAGGGATTGAAGTGGTGCTTTGCTAAGTAGATGCGGGTGAACATTGCCACCATACCAGCGATAAAGGTTACGGCGGTAATCGACCAACTGCCGCCATTTAAATAAGCAAACGCTGCACATGACGCACCAACAAATATACTGACTAGCCATGTCGGATATACGGTTTTATCCAACTCATCAAACGCAAGCGTTGTGCGGTCAATCAACTCATTGCGATCGACAGTAGCTTCGGTTTTATTGACGATTTGCTGAATTTGTACCAATAAATTGACATTGATACTCTGATTGATCGTATCTCGGGTGGTGGTAATACAGCGCTCATCACAGATAGTCGTCAAAGTGATCGCATTAAAATTTAGCGAACACTCGACGCTACTCATTCCCAATGCAAACCCCAAACGCTTCGATAAGTCCACTACCACGGCAGACTCAGCGCCATACTGCATAAGGAGTAAGCCGCAGCGCACGCAGAGTCGAGTGATGCGTTGCTGCTGTACGTAGCTGATAGAAGTCATTGGAGGAATGTGCATATTGGCTGCGATATCGATATGGATAGAGGTAAAGATAGCATAACTTGCCTTGCTTATTTGCTACTATTATAAAGCGTAAACCACTGTCACAAGGAGAATAAAATGCATATCGCTATCTTAACGCTGACTTTTGCGCTACCTGGTTGTAGCTCATTAAAAGAAAAACGCCAACGTATGGGCGGCCTGCACGCACGTTTTGGCAATACGCCAAGCGTTGCGGTGTGCGAAAGCGGCGCGCGCGATCGGCATGACGCCAGCGAATGGACATTCGTTATAGTCGGACTCTATAAACGGGACATCGAGTCGCAATGCAGTCAGATCGAAGAAAAAATAGAACGCACGGTGGATGCAAGGATAATGGATGTTGAGCGGGAGTTTGTTTAGGGAGAGGCTTCATAAAGCCTATCCCGAAACCCTATGACTCTCCAAAGGTGACCACCACAATCGGAGCCAGACCGCGTTTCAAGACGATTATTTAATATTTATTCATAAATACCTAACGAATAGTATCTAGAATTATATCAATTAATTTCTTCTTAACGTCTGGATCTACATCACTTAAATTACTAACTATCTGATATATCGAGTTCAAATTTATATCTTGGTATGCTTTAACCTTCTCTTCAATTACACTTAATCTAAATAAATTACAAAAAGTAATTGTTTCAGAACCTTTACTTGTTCTGGCTACAAAAATACATTTATTGACTATGTCTATATGTTCTGAGTAATTATCGTAATGTGCATGGATTATTCTAAAATGGTTGCTATTTTGTGGATACCTTACTACTGTTTTTTTTAAAACTTCTTTAGTGCTTTTTATCGTATTACAAGCTGGACAACTCAACGCTAAATTTTTACCATTGAAAGTAAATTTCTCATACTTACTTTTAGGTACTATATGTTCAATATCAACTTGTTTAATATCATAGCCTAGTTGGTATTTACAATAACAACAAGTATTCCCTTGTTGTTGTCTCAGATGATCAACAATATTTTTTTTAATATCATCAAATACTACCTTCTCCCAGTCGCCATGAAAAGTAAAGTTGTCTTTGATACGTTGTAGTTCTTCTTCAGAAAAAGTATATGGAGTATGGATCCTATCAGTCATAAGAAATCGCTTTAAATATTGCTTCAATAACAGGTTTTATAGGATCGTTATCAAGAAGAGAAGGGTAGAAAGACTTTAAATTTCTTTGAATAAGCTTTAGTTCCTCGTTAGATCTTTTATTATCGCTTAATAGTAAAAGAGCTTTAGAAACGCTTTGGTATAAATCAAAACTTCTAGTTGTTTCCATCTCAAAAACATTTAGCAAAATATCCTCAGCTGACCATCCGTAAGTTGATTTTTCAATTCCTTTTGCGTATATAATGCCTTTTTTATTTTTTAGAGATACTACAGAGGAATTACTTGGATTTAGATCAGAAGCTAAAAAGGGTGAGTGAGAAGCAATAATTATATGGCAGCCAGAAACGTTTTCTAGAATTTTATTTAACAAGTCAATATATTTAGATTGCCATAAGGGATGAAGGCTTATTTCAGGTTCATCAATTAGTACTAAACTATTATCTTTTAACAATGGTACAAGTGATATTAATGTTGTTAAAATATTTGCTTCTCCAGAGCTTGCTTCTCTAAAATTGAATGAATTTCCACCTTTTTTATACACCTGAACTCTAAGTGTACTGATAATTCCTATTCTCCTTAAGATATTAATTAAATCATATTCATGAATATTTTCAATGTATAAGGAGTTGTTTTGTCTGATTCTATTAATATTTTTTTCTGAAAAGTTAATAATTATTTCATTTGTATTTTTTCTAGAAAAAATTTTAGAATTGATAAATTTGCATAGTTCATAAGCCCTTTCTTTTACTGTATTTATTGTGTCTTTATTATTGTCAAAAAATTTATTTTCGTAATAATTTTCAGCATAAGCTATTAACATTTCTGGATTAATACCTTCGTAAAAGTAATTAAATGACGAAGTTTTTAGCTTGTATTCTAAGCTCAGTACAGGTTCGTAATTCAAATAATCAAATATGTGTCTATAGTTTCTTGAGATTTCAAACTGTGAATAACTTTCAAGAATTATTTCTAGAGCCCGATTCATCGAAGCTGTACTTGAAAAGCTATTTAACTTATTTCTCATTCCTAGATAGTTGTAATACAAATCTCTGTGATGCAATTCAAGAGTAGAATGTTTAGATTCTCTATGGATTTTATCGATAGGAAATTTATCTGAAATACTGTTTGTTATGGCTATTATTTTTGATGGTAAAAAGTTGTATTCAAATTCTAAACGATTAAATAAATAGTTTTCTTTATAATGTTTGTCTTCTCCTTTAAAAAACCTTGCTATTTTACTTAATATTCTACTTTTTCCGGTTCCATTATTTCCAATAATTAGTGTAAAATAATTGTCATGTGAAGAATTGGAGTAATCAACCAGTTCTATTCTGCCAGTATTAAGTGCTTTGCTATCTATTTCTAGGTTATATAATCTAAATCCATTCATAATTGGAACTCTATTATTTGAGGTGATTTTTGATAAAGAGAGTTGTTGGTCAAATATCACATTTAGCTATAGCTCTCAGAGATAAAGCCATAGCTTACTGATTGGAGATAAAATGAGCAAGTGATTAGATTGATACCCAACAAAAAAGCCACTCCCAAAAGAGCAGCCTTTAAATTAAAACCAAACAATTAACTAAACTAACCCGCCTCAGAAACCACCTGCGTAAGCATCGGCTTTAAAAACTCACCCGTGTGTGAGCCTTCGACCTCTGCGACCTCTTCTGGCGTACCTTCAGCGATGATCATGCCGCCGCCTTTACCGCCTTCAGGGCCAAGATCAATGACCCAATCCGCGGTTTTGATGACATCCAAGTTATGCTCAATGACCACGATGGTATTACCTTTGTCACGTAGCGCATGCAAGATGTTGAGCAGTTTATCGATATCATGGAAATGCAAACCTGTGGTTGGCTCATCCAAGATATAGAGCGTCTGTCCCGTGTCGCGTTTAGCAAGCTCGCGTGCCAGTTTCACCCGCTGCGCTTCACCGCCAGATAGGGTCGGTGCAGACTGACCCAAGCGAATGTAGCTCAGTCCCACATCCATTAGCGCTTGCAGGCGACGATAAATCGCTGGAATCGCCGAGAAGAACTCAGTGGCGTCCTCTACCGTCATCTCGAGCACGTCAGCGATGGTTTTGCCTTTATAGTGAATCTCTAAGGTCTCGCGGTTATAACGCTTGCCTTCACAGGTGTCACACGGCACATACATATCCGGTAAAAAATGCATTTCAACTTTGATGAGACCGTCGCCTTGGCACATCTCACAGCGTCCGCCTTTGACGTTGAAGCTAAAGCGCCCAGCTTTATAACCACGTGCGCGGGCTTCTGGTGTCTGGGCGAACATCTCACGCACGGGAGTGAAGACGCCAGTATAAGTCGCAGGATTGGAGCGCGGGGTACGACCAATTGGGCTTTGATCGATATCGACCATTTTATCCAAATGCTCAAGACCGCTAATGCTGTCATGCTTATCTGCGATTAGCGTTGAGGCATTGTTTAATTGTGTGGCGGCGATAGGCATAAGCGTACGGTTAATCAGCGTTGATTTACCAGAACCCGATACACCCGTGACACACGTCATCACCCCAACGGGCAGGCTCAGATCGACGTCTTTTAGGTTGTTGCCTGAGGCGCCTTTGAGCTCGATAGTCATCGGTACCTTTTTTGTTTTGGCTTTAGCTTTACCTTTAACCTCGACCTCTACGGTTTTGGCTTTATGCCGCACTTTTGGTATCTCAATGCGTTTTTCGCCCGACATATATTGTCCGGTGAGCGAGTCTGGCGTTGCCATCACTTCATCGACCGTGCCCTCGGCGATGATATGACCACCGTGTACGCCAGCCCCAATACCGATATCGATGACGTGATCCGCTTGACGAATCGCATCTTCATCGTGCTCAACGACCAGTACGGTATTACCTAAATCACGCAGGCGTGTTAAAGTTTTAAGCAAGCGGTCGTTATCACGCTGATGCAGACCGATCGACGGCTCATCAAGGACATACATCACGCCCATCAGACCCGCACCAATTTGACTGGCCAAACGAATACGCTGCGCTTCACCGCCGGATAAGGTTTCGGCAGAGCGCGCTAGGGTTAGATAATCGAGGCCAACGCTGACTAAGAAGTTTAAGCGCTCGTTAATCTCTTTAAAGATCTTCTCTGCCACTTCACCTTTATGACCGTCAATCTTTAGAGTCTTATAATAGTCCGCCGCGTCGCCAATGGAGAGCTTGACGATTTCAGCGATGGTTTGTTCATCGACACGCACGTTACGCGAGATTTCATTGAGGCGCGCGCCATCGCAAACGTTACACGTGGTGTCAGCCAGATACTTTGCCAGCTCGTCCCGCACTAAGTTGCTTTGCGTTTTGGCATAACGGCGCTCAAGATAGGGTAGTACGCCTTCAAAAGGAACGGTTTTATTGGTTTTACGTCCGCGCTCATCGGTAAAGTTAAAGGTGAGCTTCTCTTTACCTGAGCCGTGCATGATCAGCTCTTGCTGCTTTTTGGGCAGCTCCGTCCACGGCGTATCCATATCGATATTAAAATGGTTACAAACGGTGGTTAGCAGCCCAAAATAGTACGAGTGGCGCTTATCCCAACCGTTAATCGCGCCTTGATTAAGCGATTTTTCATGGTGAGTAATAAGTTTTTCAGCAGCGAAATACTGACGCTTACCGAGTCCATCACAAGTTGGGCAAGCACCGTAGGGGTTGTTAAAACTAAACATGCGCGGCTCAAGCTCAGGTACAGCGCGATCACAAATCGGACAGCTGTGCTTGGCAGACATCACTTGATTATCAGAGCCGCCCTCAGTAGGGTTACCATCCATAAAGTGCAGCGTCACTAGACCTTGTCCCAAACGTAGCGCGGTCTCCAAGCTCTCAGCGACACGGTTGCCCAAGTCATCACGTACTTTAAAGCGATCAACCACCACTTCGATGGTGTGTTTTTTCTTTTTATCGAGTGTCGGTAGCTCGTCAGTATCATAGACATGACCATCGACGCGTACGCGTACAAACCCTTGACCGATCAATTGCTCAAGCAGCACTGTATGCTCTCCTTTACGCTCACGCACTACTGGCGCAAGGATCATAAGCTTGGTCTCATCGGGGAGTGCCATAACCTGATCGACCATCTCGGTCACCGACTGCGCCACCATAGGTTCGCCATGCTCTGGGCAATAAGGCGTACCGATACGCGCGTATAATAGACGCAGGTAGTCATAAATCTCAGTGATCGTACCGACCGTTGAGCGTGGATTATGGTTGGTCGATTTTTGCTCAATAGCAATTGCCGGTGACAAGCCTTCGATGCTATCGACTTCCGGCTTTTCCATCTGCGATAAGAACTGGCGCGCATATGCTGACAAACTCTCGACATAGCGACGTTGCCCTTCAGCATATAGCGTATCAAAAGCCAAGGACGATTTACCAGAACCGGATAAACCAGTGATTACCACGAATTTATCTCGTGGAATGTCTAAATCAATGTTTTTTAAATTATGAGTACGTGCGCCGCGTATTGCGATATGGTCATGTGCCATCGTTTATGGGTTTCCTATTTGCTAAAAGAGTATTGGGAAATATCTCAAATTAAAAGGTAAATACAGATCAGTAAAATTATGGGTTAAAAACGCGAATGATTTCTAAATTTATAATGTCGTTATAAATAGCTCTGTTATAAAAAATATGGTTATAAATAGTGCTTTTATAAAGTGTTCATACGTTCGTGAAGTAAGGGCTATACATGCCAATTTACTGTTTGCTTATTTTGCAGTCTTTGATGCGATTGATTTCTGTTCGACTAAGCAAATCTAAATCAAATCCCTGATAAGTAACAGGCATCGTTTGTTATGGTTTTGACCAAAAATGTCATTTTACAGAGGAGTTTGTCGTTTGAACTGTCGTTCGAGCTAATGAATAATAATGTTTATAACGCCTTACTTTATTGTTATGGCGACCGCATTATTCAAGGTATGATTGCGCATCTGACGCAGTTGGTAACAAAATAATTGCGTAGTATGAATGGCTTGGGTTGATGCGCTATAGGCGGGGGCGTCAGTAAGACAAAAGTCTCGGCAACCAAACGGCGAATGTCTTATACTAGGGGGCTTGATTTATAGGCCAGTGTCTTGATAAACCAGTAGTGATAAATCATGGTGCAGTACAAGTACCAGCAGTGAAAAAACAGCAATGATCAATCAGTGAGGCAAGTATGAATAGCGTAGAGAAACGGGCAATCCTCGGAGTCGGTGGCATCTTTGCCTTGCGTATGATTGGCTTGTTTATGATTGTGCCGGTGTTTTCTGTTTATGGTGACAATTATGCACACGCGACGCCGTTTTTGATTGGCTTGGCAGTTGGTATTTATGGACTAGGACAAGCGATCTTTCAGATACCGATGAGCCTTGCCGCCGATAAGTTTCCGCGTAAGCCGATTATCATGCTTGGTCTGATACTGTTTGCGGCGGGCGGTATTATTGCCGCCAATGCCATTGATATTTATCAGGTGATCATTGGTCGAGCGCTGGCAGGCAGTGGCGCGGTTTCTGCTGTACTCATGGCGCTATTGGCTGATGTGACGCGTGAGGAGATGCGTACCAAAGCAATGGCGACGATGGGCTTGACTATTGCTACCTCCATCATGCTCGCCTTTGCCTTTGGGCCGTTATTAGTAGGCTCGCTTGGTATCTCAGGATTATTTTGGCTGACGGCAGCATTTGCTATTTTAGCGATGCTGCTACTTTTTGTCGTACCCACGCCAATGCGCGTGCTCAAGCACAATCTGGATAACAAATCGATCGGTGAGCAACTCGCTACTGTGCTCAAAATCGGCGACTTAAACCGTTTGCACGTTGGAATTTTTGCGCTGCATTTGACCATGACAGCGATATTTGTCCTCTTGCCGCATCAGCTCACAGAGGTGATGGGTTTATCGGTACGTCAGCAAGGCTTGGTCTACTTGCCGCTATTGTTTGTCGGCTTTGCCGTCGCCATTCCCTTTATTATTATCGCTGAAAAGAAGCGTAAAATGCGCCAAGTCTTTCTAGCTGCTATCGCCTTAATGACTGCAGCCTTGGCATTTCTTGCTTTTGGTAGTCAGGTTGGTGTTGGTATTATTTTTGGATTGCTACTGTACTTTATGGGTTTTAACTTACTTGAGGCGACGATTCCATCTTGGATATCTAAGCGTGCACCAGTCGCCAATAAAGCAACCGCGATGGGGCTTAATTCATCTAGCCAGTTTTTAGGGGCTTTTGTTGGTGGCGCGATGGGCGGGCTGCTATTGAATCAGTCTAACTTGCTGGCATGGGGGCTCTTGTCACTTGTCATGGGCATCGCATTGCTGCTGATTATCCCCATTGCCCAGCCACCTTATCTGTCGAGCACGACAGTAACCATTCCTAAAAACATCAATATCCAAGATTGGTCTCGGCAGATGCTAGCAGTTGATGGCGTGGATGAGCTGGTCGTTATGGCAAAAGAACAGGTCGCTTATTTAAAATTAGACAAGACCCAACTGACGGATGATTCGCGACAAGCACTGTCGCATCTGGCACAAAGCCCACTAGATATTTAAATAGCGGCAGAGACCCAAATTTATAGAAATAAGGGCAAATAGGCAGAATTGAATGGGCAGCAGCCGTATAGATCGTGTAGCGTATAGATAATCATCAATCGGTGAGTGTCAGATATTTATCTCTATTTAAAAGGAATTGATATGAGTAAGTTTAATAAGCTGGCGATAGGTTTTGGACTTTCAGTCGCGCTACTGACCTCTGGCTGTGCCACGCAAAATATTCAAGCCTATCAGAACACCACACCAACGCTTGATATGCATAAGTTTTTCTCAGGTCAAATCGAGGGGTGGGGCATGTTCCAAGGGCGTGATGGTGAGGTCAAAAAACGCTTTTATGTCGATATCGATGCGACTCACGAAGGCGATGATGTCATAATTCTGGACGAAAAATTTTCGTGGGCAGATGGGTCAAAATCGCAGCGTATATGGCGACTGACTGAGAAAAGTAATGGACGCTGGATTGGTACAGCAGACGACGTCGTTGGCGAGGCAACAGGCGATGTGGTAGGCAATACCCTGCATTGGGATTATGTATTAAATCTGCCAGTCGAGGACAAAACCTACAAAGTGAATTTTGACGATTGGATGTATCTCATTAATGACGATGTCATGCTCAATCGTTCAGTGATGACAAAGTTTGGCGTCGAGCTTGGCAGCGTGACATTAAGTATGCATCGCAAGAACTCTTCCTCTAAATTACGTGATAGCAATCAAGGTGCTAACCAGAATTGATATAGTTTGAAAGTTTTCATCAGCGTTTTAAAATGGCAAAATAACAGCATCTTTATCTATTAAAATTTTAAATCTTAATTAATATGTCTAGGCGACATTTGTTGTCGTATATTAATAAAACCTGCTAGATATTTAAACAAAAATTGGTTAAAGTAAAATCATATCATTGATAGGAATCATTTTTTCTATCGAATAATTATTCATAAGTAAAAGGACGGTATCATGCGCGGAGTTAATAAAGTTATCATCATCGGTAACCTTGGAGCAGATCCTGAGGCACGCCAGTTCAATAATGGCGGTAGCGTGACTAATATCTCGGTTGCGACATCTGAGCAGTGGACGGATAAACAAAGCGGTGAAAAAAGAGAAGCGACAGAGTGGCATCGTATCTCACTGTTTAACCGTTTAGGCGAAATTGCCGCGCAGTATCTGCGTAAAGGCAGCAAGGTCTATATCGAAGGTAGCTTGCGTACGCGTAAGTACCAAGACCAGAACGGCCAAGACCGTTATATCACTGAGATTCGAGCTGAGCAAATGCAGATGCTTGATGGTATGAGTGGTGGCCAAAGCGATAATGGAGGCTTTAGTAACAATCAAGGTGGACAGAACTCAAACAGTTACGGCAACCGAGGCGGTCAAAGCAACCAAAATAATTTCGGTCAGCAAGCAGGTAGCCAGCCAGCACAGCAAGGCGGCTACAATAACCAACCGAGTGGCGGTCAGAACAGCTTTAATAACCAAAATGCACCTGCGCCGCAAAATCAGTTTAATCAACCCGCGCAATCTAAGCCTACGGCAATGCCAGATGGCCCTGTAGACGATGATATCCCGTTTTAGGAATACAATAACCTGATAGTGTAGAGAAAAGTCATTAGAGCCTATATTTATAGGCTCTTTTTTTGTTTAAAAGATAGAGATTTGAACAAGTATCTTTGAATTAAAAATCCCGTTAATAGCGGGTTTTTTTAGTTTTATGAATAAATTATTAGAAAATTACCTATATGTTTATATTCACGCGATATCAGAGATTAAGTATCAAATAATAGACTTACTTATTGTTATTTTGCTAATAAAAAAAACTTATGTTTATTTTTCATTCTGCTATTAAAGGCTGGAAATATATGCGATTACTATTGAGTGGTTTATCAAGGAAGTGTGGTTATTCACTGTTGTATGTATAGTGAATTCAGTATAAAAACGATACAGTGGGACTGGGATAAATTTTTCGCAGCCTCTGTCTGCGTAGGCACAGCACGCAAGGGAAATTTAGACCAGTTCCACCTTGATATATAATGTATCTGTTTTATTTAGGATTGACTATAACCGTTATTTTTTAAAAGCGTTGTTGTCATTATTTTTATTTTCAATTTTTATATTGAAACTTATAAAAACTACCTTCTATACCTTATATAAACCGTTTGTGCTATCCAATTCAATTAGTGCTAACAGTCTATTAATGACATTGATATACTCTATTTAATTAAATAGTGTAGCTGATTTTAAGCGCCAAAGTTGCATGTAAAGCATCAGTTAACAATAAATTCAAATCTATCAGAGTTTGGCCATTCATGGCTGAAAAGAACAAAAATTATCTGGGTCAGCGTCTTATCGGTAAGATGCCTATCTTGCTGTCAATACTGAGTATAAAGCATGAACTACGGTGACGTGTTTCGCAAAAGCGATTTAGGTAGAGCAGAAATAAAGTCTCAAAGTCTCGGTATATTGCCGCGAGAAGCGAGAACATTGCTGATTATGATTGATGGCAAACGCACGTATCAAAACTACCTTGATACGCTTGATAATAGCAAAATGTTTGCTGATTTTGGCGGTGTTGGGCCTTTATTTGAGTTGCTTTTAGAGCTTGAGTGTATTGAACTGATTGGTGCTGCTAACGCTAGTTCGCAAATCCAAACAGCGCCTCAGGTATCTACTGTAAACGAAGCACCTACTGTTCCTCAAGTACCAGTCGCTAAGCAACCTCAATCTACAGACAACTCATTTGATATCAGTACTGAGATAGAGTTCGATCGTACTTTTAATAGCAAACCGCCAAGCAAAATTGCAGAGACTGGCAAAAAGTCTATCGGTAGTATGTTTAAGGCAAAAGTTGCTGGTGCCAACTATGGAACCCTTAAATCTGACTTGGCGACCTACATTGAAAAAAATGCACCACCTGCAGAAGCTTGGGGCTATTTACTGAGTCTAGAGCAGTGTGAGGACAGCGCGCAATTATTACTGTTGGCACAAGAAGTACAAAAGAGCAGTAACGCGAATCTAGCACGTGGTATGAGCAAATTTATGAAAAAAATTCAACAGTCACGTTAGTACGGCCATTGATGAGTGATTAGCAATACCTGCACCGCCTTTTTTATAAATCTAGCAAATTAATTGGAAAAAATTATGGAATCAGTCGATCTCTCAGAGTCAAATAGTCTAAAAATGCGGCAGGGTGAGCATATCATTTTGCGTCTGACTTATATCAGCCGTTACAACACTGATAATGCTAATGGTGAGGTCACTCGTATCCTTGAGCAGGCTCGGCAAAACAATGAGCGCAATGGCATCACTGGTGCGTTGGTGTTTAACCATAACTACTTTTTACAAAGTATCGAAGGGGCTAGGCCGATTATCAATGGCTTGCTTAGAAAGCTTGTGCAAGATGAGCGTCATCATTCCCTGCAAGTCATAGAATGCCGTGAGGTTGAGCAGCGTCATTGGAACAAATGGTCAATGAAGTATTTGATTCCAAGCGATGAGAACAAGGGGCTGGCACTGAAGTTTTCGACAGGTAACGAATTCAATCCTTATTTGATGAGCACCAATCAGATTATGATGTTGATTGACACCTTATCAGAGCTTCAAGAGCAAGAAGAGCAGCGTGCCTCTCAAAAGAAAAAACCGTGGTATGCCCTTGGTTAATTGAGTAATGCCTATAAATGCGATCCGCTTTCATAATATTTGTATAAGAGAACAAACATGACATCAACACACGCAGATGCCCATATCTTAGTGAGCATGACCTATGCTAGCCGTGCAAACCCAAATGTATCAGCGACCGATTTCAATGAAATATTACAGCAAGCACAGATAAATAACGCTGCTAATAGTATCACTGGGATGCTAACGTTCAATAAAGATTATTTTTTGCAGACGATAGAAGGCCCAAGAGCGCAAATTAATCGATTGCTATACAGTCTCATTTCCGATGAGCGTCATCACGACCTACAGATTATTGACACACGTGAGCTAAAGCATAGGGAGTGGGCGAAATGGTCGATGAACTATGCGTCTCCGACCGAAGAGAACGCCGCAATCTATTTAAAGTACTCTACGACTATTGGTTTTAACCCTTACCTGCTAAATGCTGAATCTGCTCATGGGTTGATGAATGAGCTGAGTGCACAAAAAGGCTAAATAAAAGTCGTTAGGGTTTAGACAAGCATTCGTTCGCAAGCTCATATGTTTTTGCTACAGCGCCTAGTTATCAGATGCTAATAAAGCAGATTTATTAATATAGTGTATTAATGAATATTATTTTATTAAAAAATGAAAAAGTACTAATATTCAGGGAATACCGCATTTAAGAAACACTATAGAAAATAGAAATTTGTTGAGCTAAGTTTCGATAAGTAATTATTGTCGATAGCCATTTGCTATATAAGGTATAATGAATGCTTGTGTTTGCCAGCAATATTTTTATTATTCATGTTTATTAAAATAATTATGAATAATCTTTGATTAATCAAAAATCAAATTAACCCTTAAAAACTATTAATTTTTGAATAATGAATGAGTCATCATTCAGGTATCTCAATAGGTACAATGTCTCTATTGAGGTGATATTTTTTATCCGACAGTTGGACTTACTATGAGTAAAAATAACGCAATTGATTTAGATAACTTAAACGTAGATGAACTACGTGCCATCAGCGAAAATGCACAGCAGCTTATTGCCAAAAAACAGCATCAGCGTTTGTATGATGCTTATATTCAGTTTGAGCAAATTGCAGAAGACAGCAACGCTACGATTGAAGAGATCTTAAAAGCTGGTGAAAAACTAGAGAAAAAACGCAGTATTAAGTATCGCAATACTGATAACAAGGAAGAAACTTGGACTGGTCGCGGACGTAAGCCAACATGGTTGGTTGAAGCGCTAGCAGCAGGTCGTGACCTTGAGGATTTTGCTATCTAATTAGGCTATCCAATTAGATAGTTTTGAGTCGTAACACAGTACGGGACGGAGCTTATCAGTCTTATGGATAATGGTTTATTTACAATCATTTAGTCATAAACGCTGAAGCTTTGCAAAATAAAAAAGCCAGTATCTCTATTGCCAATATTTTGGTAAAAAGATACTGGCTTTTTTTCTGTCATCTATAGGTCATTGTTTGTTATGATAATGACGTTTTTGTCTTATATAAGAGTTGTGCAACCGTGGCCCAAGTATCTGAGTTGTCTCATAAGCGTCCCCGCAAGCTTTGGTGGCTGATCGGATTTGTATTGTTTGCCTTATTTGCCCTATTGCAAATGCCAGCGGCATGGCTAGTCCAAAAGTATGCACCCAATACGCCTTATGTGCAGCATGTGTCTGGCAATGTATGGCAGGGCTCTGCCATTTGGCAAATTCCTCTATCATCGACACCGCTCACAGGGATGGCCAAATGGTCATGGCAGCCATGGCAACTGCTCACAGGCAAGCTTGGTGCCGATGTGACTATCAACTCAGAGCAAACGAGGTTGAACGGACAGGTAAAGCTGGGTTTAAACTCATGGCAAGTTGATGATATGAGCGGAAAGATTGCTCCTGAGACTTTGGTAAGTGTGGTTGATTGGCAACTGCCTAACACACCCATTCAAGTCAATGGCGTTTCGTTAAAGCGTCAGTCTAGCGACAATGCATCATCGGAATCCGCTGAGAATGAGTCTGCTAAAAATGCGGCGGGATTTAGTGAAGCTGATGGTCAGTTGACCTGGGTTGGCGGTGAAGTCGGCTATCCAAGTGGTGGTAAGGTTTTTTATATTACTATGCCTGCATTGCGAGCTGAGCTGAGTGCTGAGCAAAAAAACAATAAAAACCTGCTGCATATCAATCTATTGAATAATCAAGATAAGCGCTTAGGCGATCTGTATATAGACGGGGATAACATGCTAGATGTCAGTCTGACTCAGCGCCTACTAGAAAACATGCCTGAATATAAAGGGCAAGCACCGCAGGATACACCAGTCGTTAGTGTGCGCCAGCCGCTGCTAGCTGGTCTGGGGGCACCTTAAATGTCAAATATTGCTGCCAGCTTAAAGCCTGTCGTGAATACTCTCAATCGTTTTTCAGGGTGGTTGTTGCTACTGGCAATTGCTTGGCTATGTTGGACAGCGGCGCGTCTTTTGTGGTTACTATTAGCAGCGCCCTTAGCACCAGCATTGCCGCTAGCCCCTTTGCAAAACAATACAAAGTCTGCCAATGACTATAGTGGTTTGTTTGCGATATTTGCTGATCCTGACCCTATTGCAGCGGCAGTCCAGCCACCACCCAATGTTGAGCTTAAAGGCGTACTACTCGCCATACCGGAGAGCATGTCTTCAGCGTTGCTTAACATAAATGGTGAGGTGAAAAATTACCGAATTGGTGATGGACTAAAAGACAGCGACTATATTCTTGTCGCTGTTGACTGGAATTCGGTTATTATCGCGGATGCCAATGATAAAGAAACAGTGATTAGCATGCCAGATGCTATCCCGCTAGATCAAAGTGATATGCTGGCAGGCGGCGTCAGTAATCAGCGTCTGCCAGACAATAGTATGTTACCGACTGCGCCTCAGACACTACAAGATACGCCGCCTGAACCGACAGAGACGAATGGTGAAAGCAGTCCGCAAACGGCGATTGAAGAGGCGGTCACCGCGCTGCAAGAAAATCCTGCCAGTTATTTAAGTAGAATGGGCGTGATGGCCTCAGGTGAAAGCTATCAAGTCACCGCAGCGATGCCATCGAAGTTACGCAATCGACTCGGACTGGAGCCAGGTGACAAAGTGTTGACAGTAAACGGGCAAAACGTGGGCAATAATCCTGCTCAGGATGCAAGCGTATTACAGCAAGTACAGCAAGCAGGCGAAGCACAAATCGAGGTTCAACGTGGTGAGCAAGTTATTACTATCCGTCAACAGTTCTAATAAGACGGACTTTTAGCAAAGATTGCTCGTTAAACACTCAGTACATATGACGCAATATCACTGTAGGTAATTATCAATATGGTAAGTTTTCATCAATTTTCAGCCACACCGTTACACCGTATCCTGCCGCGTTTGATGCGCCTGTGTCGTCCTCTTTGCCTAGCGGTACCCTTATGGGCTGCTAGCATGGGCCTAGCGAGTGCTGAGAGCTGGAAGGTAAACTTACAAGATGCCGATATCAAAGCTTTTATTAATGAAGTGGCAACCATCACCGACCAAAACTTTGTCCTTGATCCTCGTATCAACGGCAATGTGACGGTCATCTCAAACAAAGCCTTATCGCGTGATGAGATTTATCAGCTGTTCTTAAGTGTCATGCAGGTCAATGGGATTGCAGCGATAGAGTCAGGTACGACGATCAAACTGGTGCCAGACAATGTCGCCAAGCAGTCTGGTGTCGCCGTTGATTTACGCGGCAATAGTGTCGGTGAGTCGCTCGCAACCCGAGTGATTTATTTAACAAACACTCAAGCAGCAGAAGTGTTGGGCGTTATAAGACCTTTGATGCCACAGTCTGCACATGCCGCCGCTGTGCCTGGTGTGAACGCGCTGGTGCTATCAGATCGCGCGGATAGCCTGAATCAACTCACCGCACTTATCCGTGACTTGGATAGCAATATTAATGACAGTCTGCAAGTGATACCACTACGCCACGTCGATGCCGAACGTATGATGGAGCTAATCAGTGCCTTGGTGGCAAGCGCTGGTAGCGGACAAGCACAAGGTGGTAATAATCAGCTCAAAGTGATCGCTGATTCATCAAGTGATCGATTGCTGGTCAAAGGCAGTCCTGAGATGATTGCCAAAGTACAGGAGATGGTTAATCAACTAGATACCACACCGACAAGAAGACTGAGCGGTTTACGTGTCTTTCGCCTAAAGTATGCCAGTGCTAGCCATATTGCCGATATGCTACGAGGCCTTTTGGCCAATCAATCGATTAATAGCGCTGGAGCCACCTCAACGTTAGAGTCCGCTTCTTTAAATGATGCAAGCAGTACAGGGGCAACCATTAACAGTGCGGCGAGTGAGAGTATTGGCAGTAGCAGTAGTACATCAGTTGTGCCTGCTAGCAATACCAGTGGAAGCGGTACAGGCGTTGGTGGAAAACCCTTTAGTATCATCGCTGACGAGACGCAAAATGCCGTTATCGTTAATGCTGCCCCTGAGCTCATGTTTGAGATTGAAGATGCGGTCAATCAATTGGACAGTCGCCGCGCCCAAGTCTTAATTCAAGCTGCTATCGTTGAAGTCTCAGGTGATGATGCAACCCAGCTAGGCGTTCAGTGGGCGCTTGGTAATGCCAATAGTGGCTATGGTGTCGTCAACTTCAATAATGTCGGTGCTAGTGCGACCACCTTGGCCGCTGCCGCATTGGGTGGTAGTGCTGCTGCGAGCGCCGCAGGTATTAGCTCCGCTGCCAGCTCTATCGTTGGTGCTTTGGTTGGGATTGGCGATAGCCGAAAAGACAGTCAGGGTAATACGGAATTTTATGGTGCCATTTTGCAGGCACTCGACTCTTCTACTAGTGCCAATCTATTGTCCATGCCGTCTATTTTGACATTGGATAATGAAAAGGCCAGTATCTTGGTTGGTCAAAACGTACCTTTTGTCACAGGTTCTTATACTACTAGTGGTAATAACTCAAACAACCCTTTCCAGACCATTGATCGTCAAGATATTGGTATCAATCTTAACGTTATCCCTCATATTGGTGATAATGGCACCGTACGTTTGGAGGTCTCACAAGAAGTATCTTCCGTCGTACCAGGTACTACTGGCAATGCTAGTGGTTTGACTACCAATAAAAGTCTCATTAATACAACGATTTTAGCCGATGATCAGCAGACCATCGCCCTAGGTGGTTTGATGCGTGACAATAGCACCACACGCCAGCAAAAAGTTCCGGGCTTAGGAAATGTACCAGTGATTGGCAGGTTGTTCCGCTCCGACAATGACAGTACTCAAAAGAGTAACTTGATCATATTTTTACAACCAACCATCTTACGTGATGGCGGCGCGGTTGCCAGTGTGACTGAGCGTAAATTTAACCAGATGCGTGTACTGCAATTGGTCATCGATAAAAATGGTACGATCAAACAGCTCCCGTTGAGTGGAACACAGGGCTGGGATGGTAATGTCGATTCAGACTATGAATTGATGCCGCTCAACCCCCTTATTCCTAAGCGCGATCAAACCCTGCGGTCAACCCCTCAAGGTTTCACTAAGGTAGATAGTCCCAACGATGGTATAACGACATATCCTCTCAATCGTTAAAGCAGTTATTAACCACCACTTTAAACAACTGATATATTAAATCAGCACAAGCCAATGTACGGTGTAATAAACAAAAATTACATCATACATTGGCTTGCGTATTCGTAACACAGCTAAACAGAGCGACCGTCGTATTTTACGTATACTAAACTTTAGTGAGATAAAAATAAGTATGCACATTTATATCCATAAAATTGGTGCTGTATCAATAGGTAGAGACAGTCATGGCAAATCATAAAAGGGGTAAAAGTTGGCTGGTCTTGGGTGCTGTGGCCACCGCCTTATTGATTATTCCTCGGCGTAGTAGTCGAAAATCCGATAAGGTGACTGACACTAATATCGCAAATTTAAAAAATAAGAATGCTCATCACGGGGATAAGGATACCCAGTAGGGGCGCATAGCGCTTTATAATAAACGAGGCATTGCTTGAATAAGCTGTTACTACAACCATGTGTATAATATGATGGTTGATAAGGTATTTTGCTAAACACGTTGTTTTTGGAGGGTATTTATGTCTGGTCCTGAGTCATCAAATAGGGTAAATCAAGCCTTGAGCAATTGTTATCCGCTCATTGATACCCATACACATTTTGATGCGCCAGTATTTGATAATGATCGAGAGCAACAGGTGCAAAAAGCTTACCATCAAGGTATACGTCATCTTGTGCTGGTTGGTTATCTTTATCAGCATTTTGAGCGTATGTATGACACTAAGCAGTTGATCGATAAGTTATCAAAGCGTTTTGGCATAGACACTGGCGAGCATAACGAGTCTGATTTCTGTACCCATATTGCGCTAGGCTTACATCCTTTTTATATCGAGCAGCATACTGATGCTCATTTGACAGAATTGGCACAAATGGTTGCTGCCTGTCGACCATTAGCCATTGGTGAAATTGGCTTGGATACCTTTACTGACGCAATGAAAGAGCCTGATGTTTTTGATAAACAAAAGCGGTTCTTTAAGGCGCAGCTAGATATCGCTGTGACCTATCAGTTGCCAGTGATGCTTCATATTCGTAAGGCGCATGCCGAAGCGCTTGCTATATTAAAAGCGCATGAATACGATGCTCATACATTGGGCGGTATTGCGCATAGTTTTAGTGGTGGTGAACAAGAAGCCAAGGCATTTGTGAAACTAGGGTTTAAGCTGGGTGTTACAGGTCAGGTGACCAATCCGAACGCCAAAAAACTGCGCCGTGCTATTCAGGCCGCTGTGGATACATATGGTATTGAGTGCTTGGTGATTGAGACAGACTGTCCGGATATGACGCCGATTATGTGTCAAAATTCAAATAGTCAGCATTCAGCCGTTGGACAAAGCCTAGACAATGAATGGGAGGCAGCCCACGCACATGATAGGAATATTCCTGCTAATTTGCCTTGGGTATTGTCGAGTTTAAGTGAATTATTGGGTGTCTCACAGGATAAACTTGCTAAGCAGTTATGGCAAAATAGCTGCGATGCTCTAAAAGTAAACTGGGCCTACCCAACATAATTATTAAACTTATACTTAAAAGATGAAGTAAGCACAGTCAAAATATTTAAAAAGAGTATTTAAAAAGCTATGAATGAAACCAGACAAATTGAGCACCCAGTCGTAGAGCCAGTCACTACCGAATATGATAATGTACAAGCTAGCGTAGATGAAAAAAATGAGCAGTATGACCGCCGCTTCCAAGGTACGCGTACGCTTTATGGCACATCAGCTGTCAATACGTTTGCAGCGTCGCATGTTTATATCATTGGGGTAGGCGGTGTTGGTTCTTGGGCGGCAGAAGCGCTGGCACGTACGGCAGTCGGTATGATTACCTTGATTGATTTGGACGTTTTGGTGGCCTCTAATGTCAATCGGCAGCTACCGGCGTTAGACAGTACGTTTGGTCAAAGCAAAATTGAGGCAATGGCGGCACGTATTAAGGAGATCAACCCTCAAGTCACCTTAAATCTCGTTGATGATTTCTTGACCGTCGAAAACGTCGCAGCGCTACTGCCGAGTCGCCACGAAGCGAAAGCAGCTGCCGATCAAGGTAGGCCTACTGTAATTTTAGATTGCGTGGATGATATGAATGCCAAGCTGGCGATTGCCCTACATTGCCGTTTTAATAAATTAAAGCTGGTCTGTGCAGGTGGTGCAGGTGGTAAGATAGATCCAAGTCAAATAAGAGTGAGCGACTTGCGTGATAGCTATCAAGATCCATTGCTTGCCAAATTGCGTAACAAGCTGCGCCACGAAAAAGGCATCAATAGCGCGCTAAAAGAGAAGTTCGGTATCAAATGTGTTTATTCTACCGAGCCACCACATGTGGATAAGAGCTGCCAAGCAGGCGGATTACAATGTGGTGGTTATGGGTCGGCAGTGGTCGTCACATCGGTGGTCGCAATGATTATGGTCAATGAAGCGTTACAATTATTGATAAAGCAGACGAGTCACCAATCGAGCGTCTGATATTATTTAATGGAGTCGATCTTGTCTATATCTAACTCACCTAAAAGCAGCTACCCAGTAGCGGTAGATGAAGTAGAGCGTATCAACAAGTTGAAAAAATATCAGGTACTCAATGAAGATGAGGAGCCTGCATTTGATCGACTCGTTGCACTCGTAAAGCTGTTTTTTGATGTGCCGGTGGTAACGATCACTTTTATGGATGAGGAAACGCAATATTTAAAAACAGCCTGCAAATTCAACAGTGAGACTGAGAGTGTACGTACCACAACACGTGAAGTAGCCTTTTGTAATTATACGGTTTTATCTAACGAAGTCTTTGTGGTGCCAGATGCATTGGAGGACAGTCGCTTTCGTCAGAACCCATTAGTTACTGGCTTGTCTCATTTGCGGTTTTATGCGGGTGCACCGATCATTTTGCATGAGGGCAATAAAAGTTACCGGTTAGGTTCATTATGCCTGATGGATACCAAGCCCAACCATAGCTTTAGTGACCAACAAAAAGAGGTATTGGCGCAGTTTGCGATGATGGCAGCAGATGCGTTGAAGCTACAGGATAAAGAACGTGATGCCAAACACGCCAATGAGATGAAATCTAACTTTTTGGCCAATATGAGTCACGAAATACGAACACCAATGAACGGTATCATTGGTATGGTAGAGATGCTAGGTGACACCGAGCTTAGCGCTGAACAGCGAGAGTATGTAGATAACATCAAAGTCTCTAATGAGCATTTGATGGTGATTATTAATGGGATTTTGGACTTATCGAAAGTTGAGTCTGGAAAAATGACTATCGATTCTATCCCACTCAATTTATCTACATTATGTAATGAAGTGGTCAGCCTATTTTCTATTAAGGCACGTCAACGAGGTTTGACGCTAGATTATCATTATACCGAGTCATTATCACCTTATGTGAAAGGGGATCCAGTACGCCTCAAACAAATCATCGCAAATCTTGTGAATAACGCGATTAAGTTTACCCGTGAAGGCGGGAGAGTGAGTATTGATGTCAAGCATATGAATAATTGCTATCGCGAAAATATTGACAAAAATAGCATGAGGCAGGAGACGTTAGAACGTAAGGCGGATAAAAATATGACCTTATGTATTGAGGTCACAGATACAGGTGTCGGTATAAAAGCTGAGTCATTAGAGGCAATATTTGATGCTTATGATCAAGCCAATAAATTCACGCATCGCCTTTATGGTGGTACAGGTCTTGGGCTCTCCGTCTGCAAATCTCTTGTCGATCTGATGGGTGGGTATATTTGTGTCGATAGTACCGTAGGCGTTGGTACTACATTTCGAGTGTTATTGCCGCTACCGACTATTGATGAAGAGAAATACGAAACATGGCAAGACTCTCATGATCTCACAATGGCAGAGCCTAGCCACGAGCGTGCAGGTCATATCTTATTGGTAGAAGATGATACCGTCAATGCCATTATTGCCAGAAAGGCATTGACCAATAGCGGTCATACCGTCACTCATGTGACTGATGGTCAACAAGCGATTGAAGCTTTTGCCTTGTTTCCCAAACGTTATGATGTCATCTTGATGGATCATCACATGCCGATTTTGGATGGTGTACAGGCCACTATTAAGCTGCATGAGCTTTATGACCCTCAAGACCTACCACCTATTATCGCTTTGACTGCCAATGCCATGGATGGAGAGCGCGAAAAGTACTTAAAAGTGGGTATGCAAGATTATTGCACCAAACCTTTTAAAAAGGAGCAGCTAAATGCTTTAGTACAATATTGGTTGATACAAAAGCAGCTATCAGAAGAGGAGTAAGTCACAGGTCGTTATCATGATAATTGCCATGACAATGACTATTAAATATTAGGCGCGACTAACTAAATACTAGGCGCTACCAAACGTTAAAGGCGACTATGCGACAATGAATACAGCCGCTGTAAACACAAAAAAGCTTAACCGTTTATATAGCGGTTAAGCTTTTTTATTAGTGATCAACACAACAATCTCAGCGATCAATCATGCTTATTGCGCTATTAGTTTACACGAGTTTGGTAGTCACCCGTACGCGTATCAACACGGACGATTTCACCTTGCTGTACAAATAGCGGTACACGTACCACGGCACCAGTTTCTAGCTTAGCCGGCTTGCCGCCGCCACCTGAGGTGTCACCGCGTACACCAGGATCGGTTTCTGTGATTTGTAATTCAACAAAGTTAGGCGGCGTTACTGATAAAGGTGTGCCATTGAACAAAGTAATGGTGCATAGAGCATTGCTGTTCTCTTTTAACCACTGTATCGCGTCGCCCATCGCGTTTTTGTCAGCTTGAATTTGCTCAAAGCTTTCAGGGTGCATAAAGTGCCAAAACTCACCATCATTGTATAGATAGTTCATTTCCGTATCCATCACATCAGCCGCTTCTAAGCTGTCGCCTGATTTGAATGTTTGCTCCAGTACTTTACCACTACGAAGATTACGCAGCTTAACGCGGTTAAAGGCTTGACCTTTACCGGGTTTGACAAATTCGTTTTCAAGAATGGCACAAGGGTTGCCATCCAGCATGACTTTTAGACCAGCTTTAAATTCATTAGTAGAAAAACTTGCCACAAGAGACTCCTAGGGGTTGTAGATATGGTAGTAGATAGATATGAGGCTGACTGTACCAAAAGTTGCTGCCAAGCCAAGTGCTTACGTATTAGCGATATACTTTGATAGGGTAGACACTAAGGGCGTATAATATCCGATTTTGGGCACAGGTAGTAGGCTGTCATGATAAACCATTTAATCACACAAAAAAACTGGCAAACGCAATTATCGGAAGCCATTACCTCTGTTGACGAGTTGCTCAGTCTCCTAAAACTCGACTCACTACGCGCAGACGTCTATGTGCCGAAGCATTTTGTGCTGCGTGTGCCGCGCGGCTTCGTGGCAAAAATGACTGTGGGCGACCGTGATGATCCGCTATTAAGACAAATACTGCCAGACCAACAAGAGCAAATCAACGTAACAGGCTATGTAGCAGATCCTTTAAGCGAAAACAGCCAAAACCCTGTCAAAGGAATGCTGCACAAGTACCAATCAAGAGTATTACTGACGATTACTGGGGCGTGCGCGATTCATTGTCGCTACTGTTTCCGTCAGCATTTCGACTATAGCGCCAATATGCCAACTGCTGATGCAAAAGAAAATATCATCAACTATATCAGCGCGCATCCTGAAATCAATGAAGTGATTCTGAGCGGGGGTGATCCTTTAAATGTGACCAATAGACGTCTGTTTGCATGGTTAGATACTTTGGAATCTATTCCGCAGCTGACGACAATTCGACTGCATACTCGTCTACCGTTGGTTATTCCAGCCCGATTGGATGACGCACTATTAGACAGACTGTCTCAAAGTCGTTGCCGTATCGTGATGGTGATTCACTGCAATCATGCAAATGAGATTGATGATCTGACAGCAGAGTACCTTCAACGTGCTCGCGCAGCTGGCGTGACGATGCTAAATCAAGCAGTACTATTAAAAGGTGTTAACGATAATATCGATGCTCAGACAGAATTAAGCCAGCGTTTGTTTGCTTGTGGCGTACTACCGTATTATTTGTACGTATTGGATAAGGTGGCTGGTGCCGCGCATTTTGATAGCGACGAGCGGTCGTCAATTGAGCTCTACTGGTCGATATTGGCAGCATTACCGGGATATTTGGTACCTAAGTTGGTCAGAGAACTGCCGAATAGGCCATTTAAGGTGCCGATTGATATTTACAAACATATTTAATGCAGGCAATATAGGGGTGCAGAAAAAACCTGTTAAAAAGAGACGATTGTTGATAAAAATTGGTCAGTGACTGATTTTTATAAGAAGGGGGTCACGGTATCAGACATTATATTGATAGAACGCCTAAAATATATTGTCTAACAATAAAACTTCTATCGTTCATACCCATAGTCTCTTTAAAACAATACACAGTTTGCATGCTTTTTACCTGATATTGCTCTACTTTGTGTGGTTGCATACTTGCCTCTTGTCAACTTACTCAGAGTGACCAACAGTGAGTAGGAATACTGATGATAACTTTATCTAAGTTTCAAGAAGCCCTTTCTTCCAAAGAGCCACTACCAACGCCAAACCAATCAGTGAGCGGCCAAGAGCATCATTTGCTCAAACTATTGACAACGCTATCTTCACAAACCCAAGAGCAGCAAGCTGAGCACTTAGAAAAAGTTCTCTCCGTATTATGCGAGGCCAATATAGATGAGCTTCAATGCCTTAAACTGATGACGGCTGTGAGCGATGCTTCAGATCGGTTGATTGCCACGTTACGACAGCAGTATATTTATGAAACAGGCGCGCTGAGTGAGGTGCAGTTGGGTTATGTGGCTCAAGTAAAATCCTTGCATTATTTAATTATTTTGGCTTATGACAAGGTTGTACGTCGTCAAGAATTAATATCAAACAGTCCGCCAAAAAATATTTTAAAGAAAGGTTTTCCGCGCTATTTTAATACCAATAAAAAGCGCGCCAATACGCTTACGGTTGCCATTTATCAGTCGCTGCTGAGGTACCACAAGCTATTGTGTGAAGAGGCACTTTGCTATCGCAAGCCATCAGATTATCTCTGGTTCAGAATTAATCAGTTGTACCACCTCGCTTATCAACAGCGTGTGTCTCATCTCGAGTTGAATCGAGAAACAGTGACACCCTACACAAATAGTATTCATCAGCTTTATTGCCAAATATGTTTGCATAGTTTATTGAATGTATGTGCCATGCGTCGTCCTAATGTTCTATTGGTACAACGTTTATTGCCTGAATGGTCTCATTATATTGTTGCGACAATAGAACCAAAGACGGAAACACGCGTGTTCGTAGATTTACAGAGTGATAAACCACCAACGTATCTAACGCCCAACTCTGAGATAAATCCCTATGAAGATCGCTATGACTGTTTGTTTTTAGAGCTGACTCCTATGGTGCAGTATTTTAATTCACGTAGGCAGCTATCCACTGAGAGCAGTAATGTGGGGATAGGACACGGTCTGTTGAATACAATATCAATGACAGTCAGTTATCGTTATCTACAACCACAGCTCACGCTGCCTACTAAATATAGTCTCAAACACCGTGCGAGTTTAATCGCTGGTTTTAACAGTATCCATCACCATGTTGCTGACTCAAGCAGCTTTGCTAGCTTGATAGCAATAGATGAGTTATCCATAGATGAGCGCCCTCGTTATGACACGTTTAATACAGAGCAAAACAGTAATAGCGTATTAGACATAGAGGTGTTTGACAGCCATGACAGTCTGTCATTATTTCGTACACTGCGATTGGTGCCAACAGTAGATGTGTTGAATGAAGAGCATGTTGGAGAGGAAGCTCTTGATATGGATATGATAGATGGCGAGCTTGCTGCAACCACACCGCCATCATTACATATCATGAGTTTGTTCTTACTCTGTCAACCTGATGTGACAGAGCAGCCTGATCGGTCAATAGGGGTAGTACGTTGGCGGCATTTTGATACCAAAAACAAAGAGGTTGAATGGCAATTGCTTGGTCATCAGATTGTGGCATGCGGATTGCGCTTGGAAGGGAGGGACCCACAGAAGCATTGTTTTGTGCCAGCGCTGATTCTGGGTAAGGATGAGCAGCTGCAAACCATGAGTTCGCTGATTGTACCTTCGTCTTACTTTCAGCCTGGTGATAGAGTCATCATGCGTATCAGCAGTAAACAAACCCATCTACGTTTGGGTCGTAGATTGATGATAACTGAAGGGTTTAGTCAATACGAAATAGCAAAATAATGTCTATTTATGTATTTATAGTGAAACCATTATAAAAATGGTATAGCAAGATTAAACGCTATTTTTCGCAGCCTCTGAAGACGCAGTCACAGCAAGCAAGAAAAGTAGCGTTTAATCGAGCGCGTTTCCTATGCTGTATCAATTTTATTGAGGTTCTACTATATTGAAAGAAAGAGGGGTTGCACCGTATAAGAAAAAAGGCTGATGTTTTTTTTGATAATGATATTAAACAAACAAGGTCATAAGTTAACCTGCAGTCAATCAAATTATTGTCTATAATGAGCGATATTGTTACTCTAATTTATAAGATGCCTCGGGCGCTAGAATATATTACGCCAACTAAAACTCAGCTACTATCACAATACTTACTGAGCCTACTCTCTATAATGTTTTCTAAGCCAGATTAATTTTTGGAAACAGTATAAGGTGTCAAAAATAAGAGATAAAGATACAACCATAAGATTAAAAGGCCACCTATGCGCATTCAGTCCACCTTAAATCTATTAGTGATTAACGATGATCAGCTCTATGCTGAGCGTCTTGTACATCTACTGAGTGATTATTATGACAGCGTGAATTTAGGATTTTTGGATGATAAAGAAGAGCTACTAAAAGTACTGCGCCAGTCGTGGGATGTGCTGGTATTCGTTAGTGCTTATGATATGAGCTTTACGGATGTGGTTGGCATCATTCAAGAGCAAAGCATTGATTTGCCGATGATTTATTTGATGAAGGGTGAGGCAATATCGACCGCGTGTAATGATGAAGGGTTGCCTGCGGTGATGAGCGGAACCATGGTCAAAGCACTCAAGGCTGATCAAGAGATGGCTATCGTTATGGCTATCTGCTTACAGCATGACAGCTTGCGTAGTCGCCGTGAGCTCAAGAAACTACGCCATGTCCTATCAGAAGCAGAGCAACGTGCCAATGTGCTGATTAAAAACTCGAAAAGTGCAGTTGCCTATATCGATGAAGGTATCCATATCTTTGCCAATGATCCCTATCTTCAACTGTTTGGCTTTCGGTCAATGAATGATGTCATAGGGGTACCTGTGATTGATTTGATTTCAGGTGGCGATAGTGTCAAGGACTTCAAGCAATTTCTACGTCAGTTCGACAAAGGTAGCCGTGACGAAGTCGAGTTTAACTTTGAAAGCGTGCGTACGGATGGCAGTACTTTTGAGGCAAAATTACAGTTGGCATCTGCGACTTTAGATGGCGAACCCGTTACTCAGATTATCATACAACAAAATGCTAGCAACAGCGCAGAGGTTGCCAAACGCTTGGCTGAAGCAGAGCGTAAAGATAACCTGACAGGTGTGAATAATCGCCACGGCTTTGAAGAGCAAATGGCGATAGTGCACCAGCAAGCAACTCAAGGCGTGCTGACAGCAGCATTGCTCTATGTACAGCTCGATAACATTGGAAAAATAAGAAGTAGCCTCGGTCTGCAAGGAGTAGATACGACTGTCAAACAGGTTGCCTATGCACTAGATGAACTGGTATCGGATGGACATGTCAGCCGCTTTAGTGATACCGCATTTATGATACTTGTCAAAAACAAAACTACCTCAGAGCTCGAAGAGCTGGCTGAGAACATCGGTTCGCGTATCAGTGAGATGCTCATTGAGGTAGATAAGCGTACGACGAGTACCACGGTAAGTATCGCAATCGTCAAAATCGAAAAAAATACCGCAGAGCCCGCTATAATAATAGAGCGTGCTATGGATGCTATTAGCCAGATCATGGTCGAAACCTCTAACCATGGTGGTACTTATCATCTATATGATCCGAGTGAGCATGCCAATAGTGATGATCAGGCGCTTGCTGAGTCTCTGATTAATGCTATTACAAACAGTCGATTTGAGCTGTCATTTCAACCAATATACGATATCAATCAAGATCGTAGTGACTTTTTTGAAGTGTATCTACGTCTGCCATTGGCCGATGCCGATAACACGGTATTGACTCCTGATCAGTTTATGGCTGTGGCCAGAAAACACAAGCTACTTGAAAAGATAGATCGCTGGGTACTCATTAATGCGTGCAAAAAAATCAATGATGTCCGTAAAGAGCATCCTGAAGCCAGACTATTGGTGCAGCTAACCAGTGCCTCATTAATTGATAAGAAACTGCCTAATGTTGCAAGCCAACTGATCAAGGCAGTAGGCGGCGCCGCTGGTGTCTTAACGTTGCAATTTAACGAAAAAGACATCTCGGATCATTTAACTGTGGCAAAATCCCAGTTTTCGGCCCTTAACGAAGTCAACTGTCAAATGGGCATTACTAATTTTGGTTCTTCTGCCAAATCTATCGAAATTGCCAATTTAGTGCAGCCGGATATCGTGCGTTTGGCGCGTAACTATGTACAAGATATCAATTCAGCAGATAACTTAGACACGGTTAAATCACTTATCATGCGCATCAATGAGGTAAATGTTGATGTGCTAATGCCGTATATTGAAGATGCAGCGACTATGTCAGTCGCATGGAGTGTGGGGGCGCGCTATCTGCAAGGATACTATTTAGAAAAGCCTAGCAAAACGCTAAAGATTGCCAGTTAACATATTGCGATGCTACAAAATCTTTATCGCCAATGCTCACCAACCAAAGATTGCCAAAATGTCTATTATTAGTAAATATCAAATAAGCAGTCTTTTTGCCGCTGTTTTATTGCTCACTGCTTGTGAGCATACCCCGCCTGATCATCGCGACCCTGTGACACTACCATTATATGTCAATGGAGATGCAGATAATGGCTCGTTAATTTATCAAGATGCTTGCAGTCAATGCCACCAGCTCAACGCTGGTCTCAATAAAAAGGGCCCGCAATTAATGAATATATACGGCGCACCAGCTGCTGAGCTAAAAGATTACACTTATAGCGAAGGGCTCACAGAGTCAGGATGGGTATGGGACGCCAAAACACTCGATCCCTATATCGCGGATGCACAAAAAGCCATGCCAGATTCAAAGATGCTATCAGACCCTATGCCAGATGCTAAAGAGCGCGCGGATGTTATTGCGTATTTATCAACCCTCCGCGCTGATGCGCCGATCGTCGTAGATGATGCGAACTGACCTTACTGGTTGATCGTTATGACCCAAAAAATGAGCCGATAATTTACTATGACCCATGCCCCTAACGATAGAGCACCATCACCTACCTATCAAAAAATAGCCAAAACGCTTGGTCAATCCGTTCCTAGTGGCACCGATTTGCAATGCAATCAGCAGAAAATTGCACAATTGATGGCGCAATTGAACCAAATTGTATTGGACAAACCGCAAGCAGTTAAATTGGCACTCAGTGGCATACTAGCAGGTGGGCATTTATTGCTACAAGATTTACCTGGTATGGGTAAGACAACTCTGGCTCAAGGTTTGGCTAAGCTGTTAGGCCTGAGTTTTAGCCGAGTGCAGTTCACCAATGACATGCTCCCTGCCGATATCTTAGGCATGAGTATCTATGACCAAAGTAAACTGCGTTTTGAATTTCGTCCCGGTCCTATTTTTACTCAACTGCTACTTGCTGACGAAATCAACCGCTCCAGCCCCAAGACGCAAAGCGCACTCCTTGAAGCAATGGAAGAGCGACAAGTGACGCAAGATGGACAAACTTATCCCTTGCCGCAGCCGTTCTTTGTTATTGCAACCCAAAACCCACTGCAACAAGCTGGCGTCTATCCGTTACCTGAATCACAGTTAGATAGGTTCTTGCTGTGTGTGTCATTGGGCTATCCATCACCTATGGCAGAGCGTGAGCTGCTAAAAGGTCAAGATCGCCGTGAGCTATTAAAGGATCTAGATACGGTGCTTGATACTGAGGCTGTGCTATTGGCACAACAAGGCGTAAAACAAGTTTATGTGGCGGACGTGGTATTGGATTACCTACAAAGACTTGTTGCAAAGACTCGAGCAAGCCAAGAGTATCATGGGTTATCACCACGTGGCGTGCTATCGCTACAGCGTGCTGCACAGGCTTATGCTTATGTGTCGGGGCATATGGAGGTGACGCCTGAAGATATCCAAGCGGTCTTTGCTGCCGTGGCTGATCATCGTCTCGGGCAGCGTTTTGCACCTGCACAAGTGGTAGGTGGGCAAGCACCGCAGACCATCGCCCAACGCATTTTAGCAGACGTGCCTGTCATCGTTTAGCTGTCTATATTTTTAGTTATCTATATTGAAGTACGAGCAGGTTTAATAATACATGGCTATATCATCGAGTCCGTTAGTCTGAGGACTAGCGACTAGAGTCAATTACATGGTAAGAATAGGGTAGTCATGAGCTTTTTACCAAAAGCCTTAACCGCGTCAATCAGGTCAGCAATGAGCCGTTGGTTTGCCTCGCGCGCACCCAAAAATGATAGCGCGACGCTCAATCTACGCAACGTCTATATTTTTTTTAGTCGTGAGGGTATGCTATTTGCTGTGCTATTAGTGATTACCTTTATCGCGGGTATCAATTATGGCAATAACTTGGTACTTGGCTTGTGCTTTTATCTGGTCAGCGTTTGGTTGATTAGTTTTCATGTGACTTTTGCGCACATATCGGGTCTGCAAGTGCGTCTGCTAGAAGTGACTATGACAGAGGCCGGTACTCCTGCTTGGGTGACACTGCAACTCAAAAGTGAGAGCCGTCAACCACGGCGACAGTTATTATTTGAGTTTGAGCAAGCAGCTGACAAGAAGGATAAAAGTGGCACGAATCGGCAAAGCTCCATACTCGTAACGAGTCTACAAAGTGAGCAAACTATTCGCCTACCTGTTCAAACTTACAATCGCGGTCCTCTTGAGCTGCCACGACTAATAATTAAAACCGTTTATCCTTTGGGTATTATGCGTGCTTGGTCTTATGTCTATTTTGCGCGTAAGACTTGGGTGTATCCCAAACCTGAAGCATTTGACTGGCAGGTGCAGTATTCAGTTGCAAGCTCGGAGGATCTGCCAATTGGCGGACAATATCGACAAGGGCAAGACGACTTTGAGCGACTGGATAATTATCTCGAAGGGGAGTCGCTGGCTCGTGTCTCTTGGGGCCATGTGGCACGGGGTCAAGGCATGTTTACCAAACACTTTGCAGACCCTGTCGGTCATGAGCAAACGCTTGATTATGCAGATATGCCAGGTGCTCATCATGAACAGAAGCTTGCGCAATTGGCTCATGGGGCGTTGACATTGGGTCAATTAGGCGTGCCCTTTCAAATGCGTTTACCCAATGATACGCCTACTAGCGCAGCGGTGGGTGATGGCGAGACTTTTGCGCAAGCGTGCTTGCTAAGGCTGGCGAAAGCACCATGAATGAACCCAAACAGTTTTCTGCAACCGATGCCACAAAAACGGCAAGATTTGAGCAGTTAGCACTCGGTCAAAATATACAAGCGAAAAGTGGCATAGCAGCTGATAATAAATGGTATCGGCGACTACTGGCTCTACCAGCCTACCACTGGGTGCTAATTGCTCAAATAGCAGTCGTGTTGCCACATGCTGCTCACTTGCCAATATGGTTAATCGGGTTTGCGGCGATTAGTATTATTGCCCAACTACCGCGTCTCAAGAGTCGGCTAAAAAAACTCTCGCATTTAAAACGTGTCTATCAAAGCATGCAGATGCTGGGTTTTTTATTAGGCCTAGTGGGTCTGTGGCTAACGTATAACACAGCCTTTGGGCTGGACATGGGCGTAGCATTTTTGGTGCTATGTCTCGCTAGTAAGCTTTGGGAGCTGTACAAGCGGCGCGATGCTTACGTGGTGTTGAATCTATCGTTATTTGTACTGGCGGCCTTGTTTTTGATGGATCAAGGTTTGATTACCACTCTAGAAGTGATAGTAGGAGCGGTGATTGTACTATTGGCGTTTATTGCCCTAAACGACGATAGCAATGATGACGGTGATGGACGCCTGCGTACTTTAGGGGTGTTAGGGATTGGGGCACTGCCATTGTTGGTGGTGCTGTTTCTATTTTTCCCAAGACTGCCGCCACTGTGGTCTGTACAACTATCAGGTCAGCAAGCGACCACAGGTGTGTCTGATAGTATGTCACCCGGTGATTTTGCCAATTTAGGCCAGTCAACTGAGCTGGCTTTTCGCGTAGAGTTTGGCGATGAGCGTCCACCGCAACAGCAACTATATTGGCGCGGACTCGTGTTTAGTGATTTTGACGGAGTTACCTGGCGACCAAGCAATCAGGTAAGCCAATGGTCGACTAGATCGCAAACCCCTACATGGATTCAAAATGCCTTTGCTACTGTTCCCGAGCAAGTGCAAGCCACACCTACTCGCTATCAAATTATCCTAGAACCTACTCAGCAGAACTGGTTATTCGGGCTCGATTATCCTTTTTCTCAGCAGCCAGATATCAACATTACTTCCAACTTTACATTATCAAAAGATCAGCCAGTCACGCAGCAGCTGCGTTATGATGTATTGCAGTTTGCGCCGATGCGTATTGACCCGATTCTGACTGATGCATCAAGACGCCTAAATCTGGCACTACCAGCAGAGGGTAATCCGCAAGCACGCGCGCTTGCTCAGCAGTTATTTGTACAATCAGGCTCAGATCCCGTGCGCTACATGGCTGCTATCGAGCGCTGGATCAATCAAACAGAGTTTCGCTATACGTTGTCACCGCCACGACTCAATACTGATCGTATCGATGAGTTTTTGTTTCAGACCAAAGCAGGATTTTGTGAGCATTACTCTTCAAGCTTTACTTTTATGATGCGCGCAGCTGGTGTCCCAGCGCGGGTGATAGCGGGCTATCAAGGGGGCGAGCCCAGTCGCAATGGCAACGTATGGGAAGTGCGGCAGATGGATGCGCATGCATGGACTGAGGTTTGGCTCGAAGGCCAAGGCTGGGTACGCGTCGATCCCACGTCATTTGTGGCGCCTGAGCGCGTTGAGCAGGGTATGAATGCAATGACCGAGCAGCAAGGCGCAGCCATGTTTGGCAGTGGTGCCAGCGCGCAAATCAGCTATCAGCAGTATCAAATGCTGCAAACACTACGTCGCTTGTCTGACCAAGCCAGCTATTACTGGCAAAAAGACGTGGTCGGTTATGACCAAGACAAACAAGCAGATTCGCTCCTAAAATGGTTCAACATCAGCTCTATCATGCAGCAAATCATCTGGTTAGCGGCCAGTGCTGTTATTATTATGACTACCTTAGTATTCATCATTTGGCGCCGCCGGCGCAAACGCTGGCATCCAGCAGATTTGCTGCTTGCCCAGCTCTCAAAACATATCGGCAAGCGCGATAAATTATTGGCTCGAGAGGATCATGAAGGGCAGTTAGCTTGGCTAGAACGCTTAGCATCTGCTATCGATAGTCGCCTAGATGACGATACTCGCCGTCATGCAAGTCATTTAACAAACAGTGAAAACCCGATAGCGATTCAGACAAAGCTGGTTGAAATTAAGCAAAACTACCGTCAGTTACGTTATGGGCGTTTGAGTAACTTGGATACTAACCATAGTGAATATCAAAAACTACTTAAGCAGCTGAAAAAAAATGTACGCGATCTACTGTGATTTTTCAATCACTTGGTATTGAGATTGGACGTCTTAATTATTATATGTCTGATAAATTGCTTTAGAACTGTTCAATAAAATGAGTTAGCAAGAGAGTGTAATATGGCGGTATATGTAGATTTTGTGCAGATAAAATTCAAAGGCTATAAATGGTGTCATATGCTTGCGGATAGTTTGCAAGAGCTGCATGATTTTGCAGCATTGATTGAGGTAGATCCACGTTTATTCCACCGCACCGCAAGCTACCCGCATTATGATATTACTGTGCAAATGCGCGAAACAGCCCTTGAGAATGGGGCACTGCCTGCCGACAGGAAAAAAATTATTGAGTGCGCCAAGAAGTTAAAAGTAGAGCTGCAGTCTGAAATATCGTTATCTGATAGTGACTGATGCAGCTTATAAGTTACACAAAGAAAAAGGTGGGTAGAGATTTTGCTCACCCACCTTTTTTTTGCTTAGATGATACTTTTCTGGTTTGGTATTATTTGGCAACTGCCGCCTTGCTGATCGCGTTGAGCGCTTTTGAGGCATTATCAAGCTCAGTATCACAGCCTTTGATATGGTGGCGTGTCTTTAGGTAGTCAGGATTGTTGTATGAGAGACATACCTTTTTATTGGCATCTTTGCTAATGAGGATTTTTTGTGGTAAATCAATGGCGACGGTTTGCTCGCAATTCATCAGAGACGATCTTAATTATGGCGATATCCTTGAGCGATTCATTAGTGAGTCATGGCGAATATCCATTGTGCGTCATCAGGTAGGGGATGGCAATATATTCCAATCGATCGTTATACCAAGCGCTCTGCCAAATAGTCGACCAGTAGTCTGATTTTTGGCGATAGTTGACGGTTGTGTGGATAGATGGCCCAAATGCTTTCTTTGGGTTCTCTATAGTCGTCGAGTACGCTCACCAACGCACCCGATGCCAGATGTTTTTGTACGTAGTAATCGGGCAGTTGTACGATACCCAGCCCTTTTAACGCCGCATCAACCAGACTATAACCGCTGTTGCACTGTATGGTACCAGAGACGCGCAAGTTCTTTTCTGTACCATCTTCGACAAAATGCCAATAGTCGCGTGTCCCTAGTAAACAGTTGTGCTGGCTGAGATCGTCAAGCGTGCGTGGTACCCCGTATTGATTGAGATAGGTTGGTGTCGCACAGACAAAATTGGTGCGCAGGCTAAGCTTTTTTGCCATCATCGTAGAGTCGCACAACTTGCCAATACGAATGGCCAAATCGTAGCCACCCTCGATTAAATCAATTTTTTGGTTACTCAAAAAAGCGGTCACCTCAATGTCCCGATATTGCATCATAAAATCATTGATTAAGGGCAGCAATTGTTGCTCGCCATAAGTCACAGGCGCGGTCAGTTTGATTCTGCCTTGAGGCTTTGATTGCAAATTGCTCACCGCTTGCTCAGCCGCGTTCAAACCATCGAGCACACTGCGGCAATGCTGATAAAACACGCGGCCCTCTTCGGTGAGTGAGACTTTACGCGTTGTACGATATAGCAGCTTGATCTTCAGTCGCTCCTCTAACGCACTAATCTGACGGCTGACTTGCGCAGTCGAGATACCAAGCGCTTTTGCAGCGCGCGTAAAGCTCCCGTACTCTGCCACACAGACAAACTCACTAATCCCTTCCCAGCGCATGATTATTACCAATATGTAAAAGATATTTGCAAATATAGCATATTGTTATCTTCTCAGAAATAAATATAATGGTTAGTATCAATGTAAATAGATGCTGCTTTATGGTCATCGATGCTTGCCTATATAGGGCAGGCAAGATAAGCTCAGTTTGTCTTTATCCGTTTTAGTCACAGAAATCGTGACGATTAAAACAAGCAGATAGCCTTATTGAACAAAAATAATGATTGGGCGTGAATGACGTTTTAAGTTTACGCTACGTTACAATCCATCGATAACAATCAAAAAGAGAGATTCCTATGTCAGATAAATTTATCAAATCAAAAGCCGCCGTCGCTTGGGGCCCAAAGCAGCCATTGTCTATCGAAGAAGTAGACGTCATGCTACCACGTAAAGGCGAAGTACTGGTAAAAATCGTGGCCAGTGGTGTCTGTCACACAGATGCGTTTACCTTATCTGGTGAAGACCCAGAAGGCGTATTCCCAGCGATTTTGGGTCATGAAGGTGGCGGTATCGTTGAGCAAGTCGGCGAAGGCGTAACCAGCGTTCAGGTCGGTGATCATGTCATTCCGTTATACACGGCAGAGTGCGGCGTTTGTAAAATGTGCCGCTCAGGCAAAACCAATCTTTGCTCAGCAGTACGCGAGACGCAAGGTAAAGGCTTGATGCCAGATGGCACGACGCGTTTTTACAAAGACGGCGAGCCTATCTATCACTATATGGGTTGCTCAACGTTTTCTGAGTACACGGTTTTACCAGAGATTTCTTTGGCTAAAGTCAATAAAGAGGCCCCACTAGAAGAAGTTTGTTTGCTTGGTTGCGGTGTTACCACAGGCATGGGTGCGGTCATGAATACGGCTAAAGTCGAAGAGGGCGCTACCGTTGCTATCTTTGGTCTAGGCGGCATTGGACTATCCGCAGTCATCGGTGCGGCGATGGCAAAAGCCAGCCGTATCATTGTGATTGATATTAACGAGAGCAAGTTTGAGTTGGCTAAAAAACTAGGCGCAACCGATTGCATCAATCCAAAAGACTACGACAAACCGATTCAAGAAGTTATTGTTGAGCTAACCGATGGCGGTGTGGATTATTCGTTTGAATGTATCGGTAACGTTGATGTCATGCGTTCAGCGCTAGAGTGCTGCCACAAAGGTTGGGGCGAGTCAGTCATCATCGGTGTCGCTGGTGCTGGACAAGAAATCTCAACCCGTCCATTCCAGTTAGTGACGGGTCGCGTCTGGAAAGGTTCAGCATTTGGTGGTGTGAAAGGCCGTACGGAGCTACCAGGTTATGTCGAGCGCTATCTGGCAGGTGAGATTCCTTTACAAGACTTTATCACACACACGATGCCAATAGAAGACGTGAACGAAGCGTTTGACTTAATGCACAAAGGCGAGAGCATTCGTACGGTTGTCAATTTCTAAGCGTCGTTACTGACAGTAATATCAAAATCACAGTTTTAACCTGATGACGCTACAATAAAAAAAGCTGCTTCAATTTTGAAGCAGCTTTTTTTTATTTTATTTTTTACAATGACAGACGGTTTAGTCAGTCATATTCGCCAATTGTTCTAATATGCTGATGTAATTTTCAACCCCTTGCGCACCGCTGACCAAATGACGCTCGTTGAAGATAATCGCCGGCACACTTTGAATGCCTTGCTGTTGCCAATGCTGTTCTTCTGCTCGCACTTCTTTTGCAAAGAACTGACCTTCTAGCACTGCCAGTGCCTCACTACGATCCAGTCCAGTCTCAGCTGCAATGTCAGCAAGCACATTGATATCGGAGATGTTTCTGTTATCGGTAAAATGTGCCGCAAATAACGCTTGTTTTAACTCATGCATATATCCTTGCTGGTCTGCAAAATGCAGCAGCTGATGCAGATTAAATGTATTGTGCATGCGAGTGTCATCATTGAAATTAAATTCAAAGCCAACTTCCTGTCCAGCTTCAGTCATTCTGACTCGGCTAGCATCTGACTCTTCTTTAGTCGAGCCATACTTTTCGATAATGTGCTCACGCAAGTTTTGCCCCTCGCTTGGCATATTGGGGTTTAATTCAAACGGATGCCAATGAATGGTGTGTTTTGTGTTGGTTTGCTCAAGTGCTGCTGCCAGCTGGCGATAGCCGATGACGCACCAAGGGCATACAACGTCTGAGACGATGTCTATTCGGAGTGGTTTTTCTGATGTGCTCATATATCCTCGCAGGCATTATTGTTTATTTTTTATGACGGTATTTTATAGCTAGACATATCAGCCAAAGCGTCTTGGTTGAATCAGCTTTGGATAATAACACTCAGTCAATATTAAGAGAATGAGGTCTATATTTAGGAGTTTGGTCAGTGATATCTAGTGATTATAAACCAATGAGCAGTATTGAGGTTTAGATAGGTAAATGATTATCAATAACTCTTCAGTCATTGCCGCCGCTCATATCCAAAATGCGAGTGGATTAGAAACTACACTCTAACCACTACAAAATAAAAACAAAACAAGTTTTTTGGTACGCCATAATGGATTTATTGCCGCCGTAGCTATGTAGCTAAAAGGCGCTTTTTTCACCCATTATATTCATCTGCCAGCGAGAAGCCAGCATGTCTACCTTGACGTTAACAATCAATAAGCAGGATTATCAGCTCGAGAATCTTGACGCCCGTACGACACTGCTCGACGTCTGTCGTCAACATTTACAAATTACTGGACCCAAAAAAGGCTGCGACCACGGCCAATGCGGTGCTTGTACCATGCTCATCAATGGTCGCCGAGTCAACTCTTGTCTCACACTTGCTATCATGTATGATGGTGATGAGATTACGACCATCGAAGGCATCGGTATGCCGGACTCACTATCGGCGCTGCAACAAGCCTTTAAAGATAACGATGCCTTTCAGTGCGGATATTGCACCCCAGGTCAAATTTGTTCAGCGACTGCCTTAATAGAAGAAGTAAAACAAAATTGGCCAAGCCATGTGAGTACAGACTTACAACATCCTGATAGCCTTCTGGTACAAGAAATCGCTGAGCGCATGAGTGGTAATGTCTGTCGCTGCTCCGCTTATCCCAATATCATCAAAGCCATCTCACAAGTGCTTGAGAATGAAGCATCAGCGTCTACTTCTAAAACAGTTGACAACGCTGCGCAAAACTCAAGCGTAACAGGTATTTGGTCACCGCCGTCAAGCGAGGCTCAGTTCCATAAAGCCTCAGCGAATAACAAAACAATAACAGGTAAGGCAGGAGACCACTCATGAAACGTTTTGAATATAGCCGCGCTGATGCACCTAAGCAAGCCGCAACCTCTGCTAGCAGCAAAGACGCTTCTTTTATCGCAGGTGGTACTAACTTATTAGATCTTATGAAACTAGAGATCGAAACCCCAATCAAACTGGTCGATATCACTCGTTTAGAATTAGAGCAAGTGGAAACGACTGCCGATGGTGGTTTACGTATTGGTACGCTTGTGACCAATAGCGATTTGGCCGCGCATCCTGAGGTGATTGCAAACTATCCAGTATTGTCCCGAGCTATCTTGGCAGGAGCGACTGGTCAGCTACGTAACAGAGCGACAACGGGCGGCAACTTTTTGCAGCGTACTCGTTGCTATTATTTTTATCAAACAGACAGCGCTTGTAATAAACGTGAACCGGGCACAGGATGTCCTGCTATCAACGGGGAGAACCGTACCCTAGCTGTCTTAGGTACCAGTGATTCATGTATTGCTCAGCACCCATCCGATATGGCAGTGGCAATGCGCTTACTGGATGCCAAGATAGAGACAGTTAAAGCAGATGGCTCGACTCGCGCTATCGATGTCAAAGATTTTTATTGTTTGCCAAAAGACACGCCGCATATCGAAAATGTGCTAGAAGCAGGCGAGCTGATTACTCATGTTGTATTACCTGCCCCTATTAAGGGCATGCATACCTATGACAAAGTGCGTGATCGCGCTTCTTACGCCTTTGCACTGGTATCTTGTGCCGCAGTCATCGATGCTGACGACAATGGCAACCTAAAGACAGTACGCTTGGCGTTCGGTGGCATCGGTACCAAGCCATGGCGTAATGAAGAGGTTGAGGCACTATTAACGGATACCGATGGCAATAGCGACGTTATCACGCAGGCCGCTGATCTATTATTGCGTGATGCCAAAGGTAATGGTCAGAACGACTTTAAAATACCGTTGACGCGTCGCCTACTAAAACAAGTTATTCAGCGCGCATTAGCGGGCGAGGGAGCATAATCATGGCACTATTAGAATCAATCACCCAGTCAGAACCAACCAAAAAACTGACCATGGATGAGCCTGTTGAAACGCTATTTAGCACAACGGCAAGCAAGTTAGTTGGTAAGCCAATCAACCGTGTTGATGGTTCCCTAAAGGTTAGCGGTCAAGCGAAATACAGTGCCGAAATACACTTGGACAATCAAGCCTATGGTGTATTGGTAGGCGCGACCATTGCTAAAGGTCAAATTGAGAGTATCGATAGTGACTCTCTAAAAGGCATTCCTAATATTATTAAAGTCGTGACCGATCCTGAGCACTTTTTGCGTAACTCTCAACAAGGGACAAAAACTAAAGCACCCAAGCAAGGGGTTAGCGAGATTTTTTATCATGGCCAGCCTATTGCTGTCGTGGTTGCTGAGACTTTTGAGGCGGCAAGAGAAGGCGCTAAAGCGCTGAAAGTGACTTATAAGGATGAGACTGACCAAGCGGCACTGAACTTTACCCAAGAGCTCTCTAACGCCCATGCGGTAGATGAAAAAAAAGGCTCTGATAAAAATAATGTCCAAGGCGATCCAGACCAAGGCTTAGCTGATGCGTCAGTGACCGTTGATCGCTTTTATCATACCCCAAGTCAAAGCAACTCTCCAATGGAGCCCCATGCAACGTTGGCTCATTGGGAAGGCGATAAGCTCGTTCTGTATACTTCCAATCAGATGCTCGCTTCTTGCAAACAGCAAGTCATGGATGCTCTGGACCTAAATGAAGATCAAGTACAACTGATCGCACACTATGTGGGTGGTGGGTTCGGTAGTAAGCTCGGTATTGCTCCTGAATCTATTGCAGCGGCGATTGCTGCAAAAGATCTGGGTCGTCCTGTGTTAATCACTATGACGCGTTCACAAGTGATGGAAGCAACGGTCAGACGTTCAAACACGCGTCAGCGTATCGCAATCGGCGCGAACAACGACGGCGTGATCGATACATTGATTCACGATACGATCTCTAGTAATTTGCCAGGTGAGGCTTTCTTTGAGCCAACTGCTCTATCTACGCACCATCTATATAGGGGCAAAAACCGCCGTGTGAATTATGAGATGGTAGACATGAACCAAGTGTTGTCAGGTTCTATGCGTGCGCCTGGCGAAGCGGTAGGTATGATCGCGCTTGAATGTGCCATGGATGAGCTTGCCACACAGTTGGATATTGATCCGGTTGAACTACGCCGTCGTAATGAGCCAGAGCAAGATCCGAGTAAAGATATTCCTTTCTCGACGCGCCAATTGATTGCCTGTATGGAACAAGGTGCTGAGCATTTTGGTTGGAGTGAGCGAAACGCCAAGCCTGCCAGTCAATTAGAAGGTGACTGGTGGATAGGTACAGGCATGGCGGCGGCTGCCCGTGGTAACCAACTACAGCCATCTGAAGCACGTGCAACCCTACAGGTAGATGAGTCAAAAGCACTTGGTATCAAAGCAGTTATCGAGACAGACATGACAGACATCGGTACAGGGTCTTATACGGTGTTTTCTCAGGTAGCGGCAGACCTGTTAGGACTGCCTATCGACCATGTTGAGATGAAACTAGGTGACACTGCATCGCCACCAGCATCAGGCTCAGGTGGCAGTTGGGGTGCTGCGAGTGCGGGTAGTGGTGTCTATCTTGCTTGTGAGCAGCTGCGTGAAATGCTAGCAGAAAAAGTTGGTCTGTATCCTGACAACATTCAGTTAGACAATGGTCAAATCAAGAAAACAGGCGAGCATGCTTTAACGGCAATGGAAGCTGCCAAAAAGAGCGGCCAATCATTTGCTGACAGCACTATTGATAAGCTATCGCAAACCACAGGTCTTTCACTATCAGGACAGTCAGCATCACAAAAGTATGATTTTGATAATACAGAGTCTTATGCGCTTGCGGATGTGGTCGCTGACTATGACGAGCAAAAAATCACTGCCAAAGGCCAGATAAAACCGGGTAAGAACGGTAAGAGCCATCGCCAAGCCTCTTTTGGTGCGAACTTCGCTGAAGTGGCGGTTCATAAAGTCACTGGTGAGATTCGGGTGAAACGTATGACAGGTGCATTTGCCGCTGGTCGTATTCTGAACCACAAAACTGCAACGTCGCAATGCTATGGCGGTATGGTGTTCGGTATTGGCTCAGCGTTGATGGAACAAGTGATTCATGACAAACGTGACGGTCGTCTCTGTAACCATGACCTTGCCGAGTATCATGTGCCAGTTAATGCGGACGTACCGCAGTTAGATGTCATATTGGTAGAAGAAGATGATCCTTATACCAATCCAATGCACATCAAAGGTATCGGTGAGACGGCTATTTCAGGTGCTGCTGCCGCGATTGCCAATGCTATCTATAATGCGGTCGGTGTGCGTGTTTATGACTTCCCGATTACCCTCGACAAGCTGCTTTATGAGATGCCAGAGTAGTTTTATCAGCTTATGTATGACAAGAACCCGCTTACTGAGCGGGTTTTTGTAACTGAGTCGGTAGTATATTTTATTACTAGCAAAAAATTCACTAACAAAAAACAATTATTAAATAAGAGGCATTATGAATCAAGTCGCTGACATTCTGAAGCTGGCAAGCGAGGCTCAGCAGCAAGGTGTTGATGCTGTATTGGCTACTGTCGTTCATACAGAAGGCTCAGCGTATCGCCGCGCTGGTGCCATGATGCTCATCTGTGAAGATGGTCGTTCAGTCGGAATGATCAGCGGTGGTTGCTTGGAGCCTCACATCATCAAACGTGCCTTTTGGCTCACGCGTGACGGTGCCAATGTGCAGGTTTATCAGACAGGTGATGACATTGAGTACGCTGATAATGGTCAAGCGCAGGTAGCGATCAACAAAGAAGCTGGCGATACAGACGATCTAGACGACTTGGATGGCATGGACTTTGATGAGTTGAATTTTGGGCTTGGCTGTAATGGACGTGTGCATGTGCTGTTTGAGCGTCTGGCAACAGCCGCACCATTTTTAGAGTCAGTGCGTCAGGTGCGACGTCATCAGCAGCCAGTTATGGTCGCTACTTTGATTCGCAACAACGGTTGTCAGAATACCGAGTTGCAAGTTGGCCTGCGTATCAATCTAGACGAATATCACAATTCGGAAAATTTACCAAAACAAGAGATAATAAACCCTTCGAATATAATGGCCGATATTGTAGAAAAGTTAGCAGAGTACAAGCTGTCTGAGAGCAATACTGAATACGTGACCATAAAAACGGACGAGGCAACCACCGAGTGGCTCGTACAACGCCTGCAACCACAATTGCGTTTATTAATTTGTGGCGCAGGTAATGATGTGATGCCATTGGTGACCATGGCCAAGCTACAAGATTGGCATGTCACGGTCATAGACAGTCGCGCGCAATATGCGACTCGTATGCGCTTTCCTCAGGCAGATGCAGTAATGTCATTATCTTTAGAGGACAGTGATACCCTGCTGACGCTGAGTAAAAATGCTGCGATCGCTCTTATGTCACATAGTCTGACCCAAGACCGCGCTCGTTTGGCGATACTATTAGCACATGCGCAAAACTATAGATACTTAGGACAGTTAGGGCCGCGCTATCGTACCGAACGCTTAATCAATGAGATAAGCGCTAACATGGATCATCCTGCTATCTTGGATACTGGCGTTCAAAAACTGCATTATCCGATTGGCTATAAGCTAGGAGGAGATGGTCCAGAGGCACTCGCACTGGGTATCATGGCACAGATAAATGCAGTCATGCACGATCAAACTGCATCAGTAGAAGGCTCTCACAGTAGGGTCTCGAATTCAGAAGCAAGCGTTGGTAATACGGATGCTGATATTGTGCCGAGTACCGTATGAGTAGTATCGTCTTAGAAGACAAGGACAGACAGGTGCAAAATCATGCGGTCATCATATTGGCAAGTGGCCTCAGTCAGCGCCTTGGCCAACCTAAGCAGCTGCTCGTTAAGAATGGCGAGCTATTAATCGTGCACATGATCCGATCGGCAGTGAGCACCAATGCGCAAGCCGTCATCGTTGTGATTCCTGATAAGCATCCTGCAGTTGCTAGTGTAGTTACAGAGTTGGCTGTGCAATATCCAGCGGTTCAAGCTGTAGTAAACCCAAAACCTGAAACTGGTATGGCGGACAGTTTGCGTTTGGGTATTGAGAGCATTGCGGGTCTTGGAAATTCGTCAATCGAGCGCGTGCTTATCATGGGGGTTGATCAGGTTCTATTAGATCAGTCGCATTTAATGGCTTTGCTGGCTGGTGAACAGTCTGTGGTAGCCAGCAGTTATCATAGCTGGACGTATTCAGATGAATTAAGCGCTACAGAGCCAAAAAATATCATCGGCTTACCGCTAGTGATTGATACAGGTTTACTCAGACAATGGCAAACTGAATTGACAGGTGATAAAGGCTTGCGTCATTTAATCAGAGCATTACCGCCAAGCCAAATACATACAGTGATCAATAAGCAGCTCAGTTATGATATCGATACGCCAGCACAGCTAGCGTTTGCTCAAAAAAAAGGCTGGCTTGATCAGCACTCTGAACGAATATGAATAGTAAGCGACTGACATGACAAGCATGATAGCAACCAAGCGTCTCTACCTAAGACAGTGGCAAGCAAGTGATCTTGCGCTGTTTGCCGAGATGAATGCTGATCCTGAAGTGATGGCTTATTTTCCCAAGTTATTAACCCCTGCATTGAGTAATACCATTGCCAATAAGTGTCAAAAATTGATTGAAGAGCATGGCTGGGGATTTTGGGCGGTGGCTCGTAAAGATAGCGCAGATAAAAGCGATGATTTTATCGGTATGGTTGGGTTAAATAACGCGCATGCTGATATGCCGTTTTCTCCTGCTGTTGAGATTGGTTGGCGTTTGCACAAGGATTATTGGGGGCTAGGCTATGCCACCGAGGCGGCGCGTGCAGCGTTGGATTTTGCGTTTACCGAACTGGCACTTGAGGACGTGGTGTCATTTACGGCGGTTATCAATAAGCGCTCGCAAAAGCTTATGCAGTGTCTTGGTATGACTGATACGCAGGACAACTTCTCTCATCCGATGCTCGATGCTGAGCATCGACTGGCTGAGCATGTGCTGTACAAGATTACGCGTCAAGAGTGGCAAGCCCTTATAGTATAACGGACTCTATTTATATCATACGGCCGATCTTGAAAACGTCAAAATATGCTCCTTAAACGGCAACGCTAGATAAGTCGTATTGTCAGGTTTGACGTGCTTGCTACTAAAGCAAAACTCAATCATCTTATTGGTTAGCTTGTTTTTACGCCCGCGTCCAGGGTTAACGACGATGACCTCACAAGTTGGCAGCGCATGACGTTCGATAAACTCAGCCAATATCCCAATATGTTGGTCTTCGTAGAGCAAGTCACTGCCGATAATGATATCAAACTTGCCAAGATGGCTGTTATCCTCTGACCAGTCTAAATGCTCAAAATTGATGCCTCTGTTATTATTCAGTGTGGTATTTCTATCAAGGAAATACTCAACGGTCGGATGATAGTCGGTCGCTGTGATGTCAGCATGTCTATGATTGAGCAGCAAACTTGATAGCGCCATGCCGCAGCCCACCTCCAAAATTCGTTTGCCCGCGATATCGTAATCAAGCATGTGATTGGCCAGCACCAAGCTTGACGGCCATATCACCCCAAACATCGGCCAAGAAGCAGAGCAAATACCCAAATTTAATGCCTCATCATCAGGATCGCTAAATTGCTGATTGTCACGCAGGGTGCAAACGTCAGTATTGCCAATTTCGATCGTTTGATAGCGCACGCGCACGGTGGTCAGCGAAGTCATAAACTGTCCTAAAAAATAAGCAAAAGTGCAAGGTTTGGCAAAGGTTGCCACTGTCGATGAGGTAGGACGTTGGAATGGGGTATCTAAATCTTAGAAATGGTAGAAAATGAGCGTTTGTAGAAACTATTGTTTTAGAAAAGACTAGGCAGCGCCAAGAAAAGCGTCTTACAAGTGTGAGGAGAGTATGACTTAAACGATGACAAGTTATTGTTAATTCTGAAGGTATTGTTATTGCTGGATAAAAGGGCTGGTGAAAGCGGACGGTAAAAGAAGCGCATGAGAGATGTTGAGTGGCTTTTATGCTGGCATGATAGGCTTGTCGTTTATTTTGACAAGCCCATACAAGAGAGGATTAAAGCTGGCGTGTGCTGCTGAATCAATTTAGAAATTTGAGTCCAGAGGTCTTGAGCGCCCAGACCAGCTCTACAAAGGCGCGACTGTTGGTTAAGGGTTCGCCATCGATGATGAGCACATAACCTGCGCCATCGATCCATAAAAACACAAAGCTGGTCTCAGGTATGAGCAAGTCGACTTGCTGAAAAAACGAGATCGCTTGACTCTCTACTGCCCAGCCGCGTTGTTTTTGGCGCAGCATAAAGCCGGAAAAGTCAGCAGCAGCGACACTGAGCATGTCCGCTTCTTCTTGACTATAACCAATCCGAGCCAGACAAAACCCTTCATCAGAGCCAATTGCGGCACGGCGTTTGCCAGATAAGCTCGCGACTACGTAAGGCAAAAACTGATCCAATGGTAGATTGGGCGCTGGCAAAAGCAAAGACAGTTTTTCAATCCAGCCTTGCTCGATAAAGCTTTGTAGCCATATATCAGAATAATGCTGCAACCAATCAGCAGCAAGCAGCGTCTGTCCATAAGACAACAAGTCTTGTAGCGCCAACTGCTCGTCAGTCGGCTCATTCTGTGAAAACGCCTCAAAAATACCAGCAGGCGTTAAGGTTAGATAGGTCTTATCGGCATTCAAATAAGAAGACATAGCGGCTACCTTAGCGATGAAAAAGTGGTAAAAAGTGATAGAAGTTAAGTTATAAACGCATGACAGTTTATGATGTCGTGGTAGGCTTGATGGTCTGATCCAAATGCTGTTGGCAGTTATCCCAGCGTTGATCAAATTGCCAATCACTTTTGCCCAAGCTAAACCATACTAAGGAAAATGCCAGACGATCGTTGCGCGCCGTACAGTAGGCAAAAAACTCATTTTCAATTTGCTCAAGCGTGCCCCAGTCTTGATCCGCACGTGCTTGCAGCAGCTCAGCGGTGATGTCTTTAGCGATTTCTTTCGCATCATCGCTACTGATGCGCAGTCGTTGTTTTTGCTCATTGAGCGACGGTGATACCAAAACGCTCCAGCGAGTGGCCAGCATACTATTGCGCTGAATATAGCTTTTTTTATCAATACAATCGCGAAACCCTTGCTTGGCCTCAGGGGTCAAACGGTCTTTGATACGCGTAAACAAATTATTGACATCGTATGGAATGTCAAACCAGCACCCATAGAAAAAGTCTGCTACCGCGCCCTGTAGGGGTTCTTTTTCGGTGAGTAATAAGGCGGCGTTGATGCGCTGCTCATGAAAGTAACGGTTGTTGGGTGCCAAAAACACTTTGCGTGAATAAAACCGAAAGACTCGGTGCGCCACTTTCTCGTTTTCTTTGATCAGGTCTGAGTCAGACATAATGGTCTCCTTGTGTCATAGCCGTGACGACAACCAGCGCCTCAGGCTATGAGCTCATTCAGCAAAACAACCTCTGATAATATGAGTGTCAATGAGTCATCAATCCAGCAATGTCTGCATCAAATCAATCATAAATTCAGCATCCTCTTCACTCATTGCCTCAAACCCTTCAGGCATACCAAGCTCAGTTAAGGCTTCTTTTCCATCATCATCGCTATGCAAATCCAGAATGGCTTCTATAAAAATTTGCGCATCTGGAAAGTCGTCTTTGATGAGAAGGACGTGGCTTATGTCTGCCAGATCACTTTCAATCAATACTGAGAGCTGAGCTTTGGTCAAGCGTGAGAAGCTGTGAAAAATCTCCGCCAAGAAAAACGCCGCTTGGGCATCGCCTTTGATGACTTTACGAGCAGCTGCTTGATAGGTCTCAGTGATATCCCAGTTGAGGTCAGATTCTTCTATATCGACAGCTTCGAGCAGGCGCAAACCGATCAGCTTGACGTCTCGATTGTCTGCCATCGCAACGGTTGCGCCTTTATGGATATCGTCTAAGTGATTGATGTCGCTATTGGCCGCCGCGGCAATGACCATCTCATCAGATTTGCCAATGGGACGTGCAACTGCACGGTAGCCTTGCTCACGGATGAGGGCAGCGGCATCAAAAGGGTTGGCGTAGATAATTTGAATATCACCTGCCTCAATCAAGGTCTCTTGCTCAGCATGTGAGGCTGGGATATTGAGGTGCATGTTTAGGTTGGCACGCTTTTGAATCAAGGTGTTAAACATATGCCAGCCAGCAAAGCGCTCAGGCGAAAAATCAGGGGCGATTAACATATTGTGTGTCGTCATGATTTAGCCTTCCTCATCTTGTTTCATTTGGGCGTACTGAGCCATTGCCGCTTCGATTTTACTGCGTGATGGCTTACGGCGTACTGAAGTGTATCCTACAGTTTCGCCGCGGCGAACATTGGGCACGACCGTGGCATATACCCAGTAGTGACTGCCGTCTTTGCATAAATTTTTGACATAGCCATGCCATTTTTGTCCAGACTCAGCAGTATCCCACAGGTCTTTGTAAGCGGCTTTTGGCATATCAGGATGACGCAGAATATAGTGCTGTTGACCGATGAGCTCATCGACGTGGTAGCCACTAATCTCAACAAAGGCGTCGTTGACGTGAGTGATAATGCCGTCTAAATCGGTACGTGAGACAATGAGCTTACCATCTGGGTAGGGACGCTCTACACCTGTATCATAGACAGTCCGAGAGGTGCCATCATGATAGGTCAGGGTGATTTGCTCAGCAGGCAGGTCAGGCTTGTGTGCATCAGGGATTGGAGAACCCATGGTCATCTCCTTCGTTGGTCGTTATATTTATAATGAGTAAAATCGAGTACATAGGGCACTCGTCAAAAAGCCAAAGCCACCAATCAAATGAGTTTTGCTAGGGCTTCTGAGGCGCGCTTGATGTCCAAGAATATCAAACCAAGCTTGGCATTGGGTTTTGCCATGATAGTGAGTACCGCTTCATCGCCTGATGAGGTCATAATCACATAGCCTTTTTCGCCTTGAATCATGATGCGATCGATACTACCGCGTGCCAATTCGCGGCCTGCACGGTCGCCTAATGATAGCAGTGCTGCTGACATCGCACCCACGCGATCTTCATCAACGCCAGTTGGTAGAGCTGAGGCAATCATCAGACCATCGTTAGAGATTAGGGCAGATGCTTCAACATCTGCTGATGAGCTGTTTAAGTCTTCCAATATCTGTTGAAATGAGTCTGTACGCATATCGCTTTCTCTATACTGTGTGGTAATTTTTATTTATGAACTATAGTTAGCCAAAAATAACCCTGTTTAAAAAAGGGTATTATAAATCCTTACTAAAAATATTGATATAGTAAATCCCTATTTAAACTAAGGTTATGATAAATTTTTTCTGCTATTTCATAAAACTTGTAACGTAACGACCAAAAAGCCCCCATCATTCAATGATAGGGGCTTTTTTAGTGACGATAAATCAAGGCGTATTCGTTAAGCTTTATCACGCCATTGACCTTGAAACATAGTGCCTGCAATAGGGTTCAGTCCCATCTGATAGGCCAAATCAGCAGGGCGGGCGATATCCCATAGTGCTAAATCAGCATCACAGCCCACTTCTATTTTGCCTTTATTAGATAGACCCAAAGCTTTGGCTGCATAAACGGTTGATCCTGCCAATACTTCTTCAGGCGTGAGGTAAAACAGCGTACAGCCCATATTCATTGCCAACAACAGCGATGTCAAAGGTGATGTACCAGGGTTACAATCGGTTGAAATCGCCATAGGAACTTGATGCTTGCGCAGTGCCTCAATCGGTGGCAGCTTGGTGTCACGCAAGGTATAAAACGCTCCGGGCAATATCACCGCAACCGTGTTGCTAGCAGCCATTTTCTCTATGTCAGTTTCTGATAGGTGCTCTAGATGGTCGCTAGATAGCCCTTTGTATTCGGCAACTAAAGCGCTACCGCCGATGTCAGATAACTGCTCAGCGTGTAGTTTGACCGGCAGGTCTAAGGAGCGTGCAACCTCAAAAACGCGTCTGATTTGATCGCTACTAAACGCAATGTTTTCACAAAAGCCATCGACTGCATCAACCAAGCCTTCTGCATGCAGAATGGGCAGCCACTCGCAGACTTGCTCGATATAGTCGTCCGCACGGTCCTGCATATGAGACTTATATTCAGGTGGTAAGGCGTGCGCTGCAAGATACGTGGTGCTGACGTGGATGTCGTATTTTTCGCCAAGCTGGCGTGCGACGGTAAGCATTTTGCGCTCAGTATCTAAGTCAAGACCATAACCTGATTTGATCTCGATGCTGGTGACGCCTTCTTTCATCAGCGCGACTAGGCGCTTTTCACTTTGGGTAAATAGCGTCTCAATACTGGCGGCGCGGGTGGCACTCACGGTTGCGACAATACCGCCGCCTTGTGCAGCGATGTCTTGGTAACTGGCCCCTTGCAAACGCGCTTCGAATTCATTGCTGCGGTTGCCACCGTAGACAATGTGCGTATGACAATCGATAAGCCCAGGCATTAGCCATTTGCCATTGGCGTCTGTAACCTGATTGTCTTGATAATGTGGCAGATGCGTCGTGATTTGCTCTTGTGCCCCAATCCATGCAATCTTGCCGTCTTTAATACCGATAGCCGCGTTCTCTAACTGACCATATGGGATACTACGAGCGTCTTCATTCTTATCGTTATTAAAACCATAGTGCGCTGAAAACGTCGCAATATTGGCATTGATAATAAGGTGGTCAAATGAGGTCATAGTAGATTCGTCGAGCGTCTGCTCTTTAAAATTTTCTGATTCATTCATAGTATGCTCCTAATAATTGGGAGGCGAGTAACCTGTTAAGACCTTTTTTGTAAGAGCTATCTGACAAGTAAGTGCTGTTCTACAATCGTTGCCAGCAGTCGAGCAGCGACTTTGCAGCTACGACTATCCACATCAAAGGTCGGGTTGATCTCAGCAATATCTGCCATTTTTACTTTGCCTGATGACACAATCAGCTTGACCATACGCTCAACAAAACCAAGCTCAATACCAAAAGCAGCAGGCGCACTGACACCCGGAACGACACTAGAGGGGAGACAGTCCATATCAATAGTGAGATAAATAATATCAACCTGATCTATGAAGCTTTTGACCTGCTCGGTAATGGTGTCCCAAGGCTTATAATGACAGTCTTCATCACTAATAACCTGTACACCCAGTTGCTCAGCGCGATCAAAGAGCGCGGCGGTATTAGAAAAGCGACTGACGCCAATACAGCAATAATGAAAGGGCTGATCGTGTGCGTCAAGATGCTCGGCAATCTGGCGAAACGGTGTACCAGAAGTCGCCACATCAGACTGACGAATATCAAGATGGGCATCGAAATTAATAATCCCGATAGTAGGCGCTGTGTTTGTGCTGATAGTTGTATCGTTTGCCTTTTCTAAGGCCTGCCATAATCCCAAAAAGCTACCATAAGCAATGGCATGACCACCGCCAAGCCCGATGGGTAATCCACCTTGCTTGACGATAGTGCTCACTGCATCGGCATATTTGATCTGAGCTTGCTCAAGAATACTGTCGGCAAAGCCATCATTGTCATCACAATGAATATCGCCAGCATCACCCAATAAGGTTGATAATTGACTATCAAAACGTTGTTGCAAATCAGCGATGACTGGCAGCGTAGCAAAAGCTTGACGAATCAATGGCGGGGCAGCTCTAGCACCCACGCGGCCTTGATTGCGTCTGACGCCTTGATCACAGGCAAAGCCAATTAGCCCAATATGTTGAGCCTCATAAGGCTGAGCAAGCTGATACCAATAACGGGCGCGTGCAGTCTCAAACGGCTCTGCGCGTCCTGTCCACTGAGTCATATCAGCAGGTGTATGGCTAATGGGTGTGGTCATGTTTGTGACTGCCATCATGGCTCTCCTTTTACCAGCCAATGCTTATTTAGACTCGTACCAGTTTTGACGTAGTTCTTGCCAATGCTCAGCAAGTGTACCGTCTAGTACTAACTGCTTGGCCGCTTCGATATCAGGGGCGAGGTAGCGATCTTTATCATAGAACGTCACTTTTTCACGTAGTTTTTGATGTGCCACAGTCAACGGCTCTGATGTCTCGAGTCCTCGATGAAAATCAATACCTTGACCAGCGGCCAATAGCTCAATACCTATGATAGTCGCAGTGTTTTGCGCCATCTCATATAGGCGGCGTGCGCAATAGGTAGCCATTGAGACGTGATCTTCTTGGTTGGCAGAAGTCGGGATGCTATCGACGCTGCCTGGATGGGCGATAGATTTGTTTTCTGAAGCCAGTGCTGCTGCGGTTACATGAGCAATCATAAAGCCTGAGTTGACCCCAGCGTTATCGACTAGGAATGGTGGCAGACCACCTGACAAAGTTGCATCGATCAGCAAAGCGACACGGCGCTCAGACATCGAGCCAATCTCAGCGATTGCCAATGCTAAAATATCCGCGGCAAAAGCGACTGGCTCAGCATGGAAGTTACCACCTGATATGGCGACCGGACCATCTTCATTATTAAAGATAAGCGGATTGTCTGTTACCGCATTAGATTCGATGAGCAGCGTTTTCCCTGCTTGGTTGATGATATCAAGACAAGCACCCATGACCTGTGGCTGGCAACGTAAGCAATAAGGGTCTTGAACGCGATCATCTTGTTCACCATCGTGCGAGGCGCGGATAGCACTGCCTTTGATCAGTTGACGGTGTGCTTTGGCGATCTCTATTTGACCATGATGACCGCGTACTTCGTGAATACGCGCATCAAATGGTGAATCTGAGCCTTTGGCGGCATCAATTGACAGTGAGCCGACGATAGTAGCAGTCTCAAGTAAATCACGCGCTAAGAAATAACCACGTAATGCTAGCGCAGTTGAGACTTGCGTACCGTTGATAAGCGCAAGGCCTTCTTTGGCTGCCAATGTGATTGGCTCAAGTCCATGCTTTGCTAGGGCATCAGCAGCTGGCACTTTTTTACCAGCGACAAACACATCACCTTCACCCATCATCGCAAGTGTCATATGTGATAGTGGCGCTAAGTCACCAGAGGCACCAACTGAGCCTTTGGCTGGGATATTTGGGGTGATTTGATTGTTGATTAAACCAAGTAAACTATCTACCACCTCGCGACGTACGCCAGACACACCTTGTGCTAGGCTAGCAACTTTCATCACCATAATCAGGCGCACCACGCTCTCTGGTAGCGCATCACCTGTACCTACCGAGTGAGAAATGATTAGGTTACGCTGTAGCAGCTCAAGCTGGTCATCACTGATGCGGGTTTTGGCAAGCAGACCAAAGCCGGTGTTAATGCCGTAGGCGCTCTTATCACGCTCAATAATGGTTTTGACATTGTTATGCGAGGCGTCAATCGCCTCATACGCACTCTCAGGCAAGCTCAATACCACGGGCTGATCGTAGATGTCGCGTAGCATCTCAAAGCTAAGCTGGCGTGGGTGTAGGGTAAGTTGTTTGATGTTGCTCATAAGGGTAATCCTAGTTGCATAGTCATATAAGTGTTTGTTTTTATAATATTAAGGTAGTTCAAACTATTTGATCATTGGCAGATTTAAACCATAATCTTTCGCTGTCTTAATCGCCAACTCATAACCTGCATCGGCATGACGCATAACGCCTGAACCGCAGTCATTGACCAATACGCGTGACAAGCGTTTGGCTGCGGCATCTGTACCGTCCGCCACGATGACCATGCCTGAATGCTGCGAGTAGCCCATGCCGACACCGCCGCCATGATGTAGTGATACCCACGTTGCGCCGCCTGCGACATTGAGCATGCCGTTTAATAGTGCCCAGTCAGATACCGCATCTGAGCCGTCTTTCATGCTTTCGGTCTCGCGGTTGGGGCTGGCGACCGAGCCCGTGTCGAGGTGGTCACGACCGATAACGATTGGGCCTTTTAGCTCACCGTTTTTGACCATCTCATTAAATGCCAAACCTGCTTTGTCACGCTCGCCCAGACCCAACCAGCAGATACGTGCAGGCAAGCCTTGGAACTGAATACGCTCTTTTGCCATATCGAGCCAGCGATGGACGTGGGTGTTTTCTGGGAACAGCTCTTTGATTTTTTGATCGGTCTTATAGATGTCTTCTGGATCACCTGAGAGCGCCACCCAGCGGAATGGGCCTTTGCCTTGGCAAAACAGCGGACGAATATAAGCAGGGACAAAACCGGGGAAATTAAAGGCATCCTCAACCCCTTCATCAAACGCCACCTGGCGGATATTATTACCGTAATCGGTCGCTGGAATATCCATCGCTTGCAAGTCTAAAATCGCTTGGACGTGTACGGCACAAGATTGAGCAGCGGCTTTGGTGAGAGCTGCATGTTGCTCTGGATCTTCTTGAGCGGACCTCCATTCTTCAACAGTCCAGCCGCTTGGTAGATAGCCATTGATCAGGTCGTGCGCTGAGGTTTGATCGGTCACCAAATCAGGTTTGATGTCTCCTTCACGAGCGCGCTTAACGATTTCAGGCAAGATATCTGCAGCGTTACCAAGTAGCGCGATAGAGATCGCCTCGCCTGCTTTGGTATGCTGCTCAATCAATTCATAAGCATGGTCGAGATCGCGCGCTTGCTTATCGACATAACCCGTGCGCAAACGGAAATCGATGCTTGATTGCTGGCATTCGATGTTCAATGAGGTTGCGCCTGCAAAGGTTGCGGCTAGTGGCTGCGCACCGCCCATACCGCCAAGACCTGCGGTCAAAATCCAACGACCCGCCCAGCTGCCATTATAGTGCTGACGACCTGCTTCGACAAAAGTCTCGTATGTACCTTGGACAATGCCTTGCGTACCGATATAAATCCAGCTACCTGCCGTCATCTGACCGTACATAAATAAGTCTTTGCGATCGAGCTCATTGAAGTGCTCCCATGTCGCCCAGCGTGGTACTAGGTTAGAGTTGGCAATCAATACGCGCGGTGCGTTCTCATGAGTTTGAAACACGCCCACAGGCTTGCCTGATTGTACGAGTAAGGTTTCGTCATCTTCTAATTCTTTGAGCGACTCTAGGATTTGATCATAGCTCTCCCAGTTACGCGCGGCGCGTCCAATACCACCGTATACCACAAGGCTTTTTGGGTTTTCTGCTACATCAGGATGTAGGTTGTTTTGCAGCATGCGATACGGCGCTTCGGTCAGCCAGCTTTTACAGTGCAACGTGCTGCCAGTAGGGGCGGCGATATCGCGAGACTCATCACGGCGGGTAAGTTTTTTGTTGGTTCCGTTTTCAGTAGTCATGGTCATATCCTTGTGGTAGCTCATAGGGCGATAAAATAATAAGAGTAAGTGTTTTATAGGCAGTCTATAAAGGCATCGAAATATAGAGTAGCTAGATCAAGATTTTTAGAATTGCTATAAATTGTATATACAAATTATCAAAGATGCTTTTTTCATGCAAGGATTTTTGATAAAAATTAGAATTAATGAAAAAAAGAGCATAACTGATAGAATGATATGAATAAAAGTTCGCATGATTGTCGTGATATTATGGCGCTACTCTTATTTATTAGCGGAACTGACGGTTTAAAACAAATATGACAAAAACGATTCCGGCGTATCAGCGGATTAAAAATGCGATATTAGACAATATTCACTCTGGCAAATGGCAAGCGGGCAGTGCGATCTCTACAGAAATGGCACTGGCGACAGAGTTTGGTGTCTCACGGATGACGGTGAATCGCGCGCTCAAAGAGCTAAGCGAAGAGCGTGTATTGGAGCGGCGTCAAGGCTCAGGAACCTTTGTCGCGCAGCAGAAATTCAACCATACCTTTGTAGAAGTGCGTAATATCGCAGAGGATCTCAAATCTGCCAATCGCGATTATGAAGCAAAAGTGGTGAGTAAGCGCGCGGTGACTGCTGCTATGCTCGATGATGAGTTGCGCCGTAAGTTTGGTATTGATGAAATGGCTACCGTGACTCATACAGACGCTAGTGATACGCCCGTTTTATACGAGGTGAAAATCATTCACGTTGCAGATGGTCAGCCCATACAATTCGAAGAGCGCTGGGTTGATGCCAAAAAAGTGCCACATTTTATTGATCAGGATTTTACCGTGGTTAATACCAGTGATTATCTGGTTGCCAAAATACCGCTAGAGAGTGGCAGCTACACCATACGTGCGCTTGCAGCACCAAACGAGGTGGCAGATGCGTTGCAGATTGCGCCGCAGTCGCCGACATTGGTATTGCGTCGCCAGACTTATTCAGCTGGTCAAGTCGTCACCTTTGTCAAGATGTGGCATGCAGGAGATCGCTATCAATTCTCGGGTGAGTTGTAGTTTTGCGCTAATGGCGGTCATTACCTGACGCACGCTCACGGAGTTTGTACGCTTTTTTATCTAAAGTAAGATATTATATTTATGAGCAGCGATTGATCCAGTAGCAACTATGAACGTCTGATCGGCTGCCTATTGAATGATCATACGCTATAAAAATTCGAAAATAACAGGGTCGCAGCATTGAAAAATATGCTGACTAACCTCAAATCGAGCAACCAAAGCCGAATGTTGCAGGGCGATTATTATATTGCCCTCTTGTATCGGCTTTTCCCTATTTATTGGCGCTAACTGTTTTCATGTAAACCCTTTTATCTCATTTATCTACTTTTATAAGGACGTCTTATGAAACGTCGTACTCTTTTAGCCCTTGCTGCTAGTACTGTTTTGCTTGCCGCTTGTGGTCAGTCTAATACTAATGAAGCTGACACTACTGCCACTGACACTGCGTCAACAGGCGGTTCTGATTTGCTGCAACGTATCAATAACGGCGGCACGATTAACGTCGGTACAGAGGGTACGTACCCTCCATTTACCTATCATGATGAGAGTGGCAAGCTGACAGGTTATGACGTCGAAGTGACTCGCGCAGTCGCGGACAAACTGGGCGTTGATGTTGAGTTTAAAGAGACTCAGTGGGATGCGATGCTAGCAGGTTTGGATTCAAAACGCTTTGATATGGTAGCCAACCAAGTCAGCTTAACGACGCCTGAGCGTCAAGCCAAATATGACAAATCCATGGCTTATAGCTGGTCAGGCGCGGTTGCATTGGCACCGACTGATGACAACCGTTATAGCTCTTGGGATGACCTAAAAGGCTTACGTACGGCTCAATCACTCAGCAGTAACTACGGCGAGCTGGCAGAAAAATACGGCGCAGAAATCGTCCCTGTCGATGGTATGGCGCAAGCGATTCAATTGGTGAAGCAAGACCGCGCTGACTTTACAATGAATGACAATCTAGCCGTGCTTGATTATCTCAAAAAATTCCCAGATTCTGATCTTGAGATCAAACTGACAGCCCCACCAAGTGAACAAACAGGCTCAGGTCTCGTGCTTATCAAAGGCAACGATGAAGTGGTGGCAAAATTGGATGAAGCAATGGCCGCACTCGCTGCTGATGGTACACTCACCAAACTTAGCGAAGAGTTCTTTGGTGCTGATGTAAGTCAGCAGAAGTAATGTTGGCTTCTATCACGTCTGTGCTTGCTGACTTATTGGCATTATTGCCATTTATGAGTCCTGATCGAGCACAGATTGTCATCTCGTCGTTTTGGCCAATGCTCAAAGGCGGTATCTATTATTCGATACCGCTGGCATTGATCTCGTTTTCTATCGGTATGGCCATTGCCTTGACCGTCGCATTGATTCGAATCGTACCGCGTACTGGTTGGTTCCATGAGATTATTTATCGTTTGGCCCGTATCTATGTATCCGCGATTCGGGGTACACCGATGCTGGTGCAGCTATTTATTATTTTCTACGGCTTACCAAGTGTAGGCGTTAAGCTCGATCCGTTTCCTTCAGCGATCATTGCATTCTCGCTCAACATTGGTGCGTATGCATCAGAGACGGTGCGCGCCTCGATTTTGTCGATTCCAAAAGGGCAATGGGAAGCGGGTTCAACGGTTGGCTTGACGTATTTACAGACTTTCCGTCATGTGATTTTACCGCAAGCGCTGCGCGTGTCAGTGCCGCCATTATCTAATACCTTCATCAGTCTAGTAAAAGACACTTCACTTGCATCACTGGTATTGGTCACTGAGCTGTTTAAACAAGCGCAGATCATCACAGCTCGTAACTATGAATTTATGCTGGTGTATACCGAAGCAGCGATTATTTATTGGGGTATCTGTCTGTTCTTGACCTTTATCCAAGGCAAGCTTGAAACGCGCCTTGATCGTTATGTAGCAAAATAAGCTACGTAGTAAAATAAGTTATGGCTCAATAGACACGCCCTAGCACAACAGGAATTTTTATGATCAAAGTCACTAATATTCATAAAGCCTTTGGTGGCAATCAGGTGCTAAAAGGCATCGACTTGACCATCAATAAAGGTAAGGTGGTCGTCATATTAGGACCCTCAGGCTCGGGTAAAACCACGTTTTTGCGCTGTCTCAATGCGCTGGAGATTCCTGATAAAGGGGTCATTGCATTCGATGATGACAGCCTAAAAGTTGACTTTGCAACTAAGCCAAGCAAAAAAACGCTGCTCGCTTTGCAGCGCAAATCAGGCATGGTATTTCAGTCTTATAATTTGTTTCCGCACAAGACTGCGATCGAAAATCTCATGCTCGGTCCGATAGTGGTACAAGGTAAAAACAAGGCTGAGATGCGTAAAGACGCGCTGGTATTGCTTGAAAAAGTCGGACTGGCGGACAAAGCTGAGCTGTACCCGTTCCAGCTATCGGGTGGTCAGCAGCAGCGTATTGGCATCGCCCGTGCGCTGGCGATTGAGCCTGATCTGCTATTGTTTGATGAGCCAACGTCTGCACTAGATCCAGAGCTGGTACAAGATGTGCTTGAGACGATGAAGCAGTTGGCGTCAGAAGGCTGGACGATGGTGGTGGTCACTCACGAAATCAACTTTGCCCGTGATGTGGCAGATCACGTGGTCTTGATCGAAGACGGTGTCGTTGTCGAAGAGGGCAGCGCTAAGCAGCTGTTTGAAGACTCAACGCATCCGCGGACGCAGGCATTTTTGCAGCGTATCGAGCAGTAAGCGATTTATATCGTTGCAATATGTTTAGTTGGAAAGAAGCCCATTGAGGGCTTTTTTTGTGTGTATAATTTGAGTTTGACGGTTTGGGGTAAATTTTACGTAGCCTCTGTCAGCGGAGATACAGCAAGCGAGAAAAATACCTTTTAATAAAGTTTATCTATTGCGTCGTTTTTTTAATCTAGATTTAGTTATCGCGCCCTACCAGACAACCAAATAACAAGGCTAGACCGTTTGCCGTCTTTTAAGCCAGCGAGGGACGCGCGTGGTCGTGCCATTAACCACTGCATTTAACAACGCCGCCAGCAAAATCAGTGTCACGCCCAGATATTGAATCCAAGACAGAGCTTGATGTAGCAGTATCATTGCCAGCGCAATCGCCGTCAACGGCTCAAAAATCGTAAACACAGATGCACGCGAGGCAGGCAATTTCTCCAGCGCTTTCATATACAGGCCAAAGGGCACGACAGTACCCAAGAGCGACAGCCCTAACACATAGCCCCAAGTCAGTAGTGGTAACGACATTAGCTGCTCATAGGTGTGATACGTTTCGGGTAGTAGTAGCAGCCCGCCCGCGCTGATGATCACAGAGGTAAAAAACACCAAAGGAGCTGGATGCGCGTCATGCATCGCGCGCTTACCGAGCACGCCGTATAAGGAGTAGCACATCCCTGCTGCCAACCCGAGCAAAACACCCCAATTGACCTCTGCTTGCTCACCCAGCATCGTCAACCCAACCCCAAAAACCGCCATGAATGCCAGCGCGATAGATTTTCGCGTGACGGACTCACTGAGCAAAAACTTTGAGAATAGCAGGCTAAACACAGGCGCGGTATACAGCAAAGCCACCGCAGGGCCCGCGCCAACATAACTGACAGCAAAAAAATAGCAGACGGACATCCCCAGTACACCAATCAAGGACTGAAGTGCCAAGCCAAACCACTGCTTGGGTCGTAGTTTGATCAGCTGTGGCCATAGGGTCGGTAACATGGCTAGCACAATCACTGCCGCTGTCACGATGCGTAATATCGTGACTTGCCAACCACTAAAGCCCATTTGATTGAGGTAGGTTGAGAATATTCCAAGCGTCCCCCAGCAGGTTGCCGCGGTAATGATTTGGACAATGCCTATCCATGACTGATGCGAGTGTATCGCCGCTGTACTGTCGATATTTGCCATAGTGGTTTCTTCTTACGATCTAAATGACATTGGGCTATTGCCAGAGCGCCTGTGATGTAAAAGCACCAAGCCATATTGCAATAAGAAAAGACAACCGGTTCAAGGGCTGTCTTTTGTTTGTTCTTTTAGTCTATCATTAAAAGATTATAAACTGCTACTAGGGCGTGGTCTAAATTCAATCGACTATTATTTAAAATGGAAGACGTGGCTGGATAGTAGCATTTACACCTGCAGTAAAAAGTTACTCAGCAACCGCTTAGCACCTTCAGTGGCAAAGGACTCAGGGTGAAATTGCACGCCTTGGATTGGGTATTCTTTGTGCTTTAGTCCCATAATCTCATCGCCCGTCAGCGCAGCTTCATCAAAGCTTGATGTCGCTCGCTCGTCATTGGCGACAACTGAGGTGATCGTTAGGCAGCTTGGGATGGTATCGGCTTTCACCACAAGTGAGTGATAGCGCATGATCTCAAGCGCTTGCGGCAAGCCCTGATAGATACCCTTACCATCATGGCGAATCGATGAGACCTTGCCATGCATCGGCACACTAGCGCGTATCACATCGCCGCCGAACACATGCGCGATACCTTGCATACCGAGGCACACGCCGAGTAGTGGCACAGTTTTGCCCAGTTTCTCGATGACCTCGCTACATATACCAAAATAGGCAGGATCATCAGGGGAGCCAGGGCCAGGTGAAATGATGATTCTATCCAGATTCATTGCTTCTACCTCTGCGAGGGTAATCTCATTATTGCGCTTCACGGTAACGCTGGTTTCTTTATCATCGCTCAAGGTTTGCAGAATCTCGCCCACATATTGGTACAGATTGAAGGTAAACGAGTCGTAGTTATCGATAATTAAAACATTCATGGTGTATAAACTCTTTTGTAAAAATATAACTGGGTAAAATAGTGTCAGCTGGCGATGATGCTTAGTATGAATTATGCTGTCATAAAGCTGTCGAGCACCACTTTCATTGCTGATAGTTTGCGCTGAATCTCCAAATACTCATCCGCTGGGTTTGAGTCATAGACGTTGCCGCCGCACGTCTGCGCGTAGGCTGACTCGCCGCTAATAAACAGGCTACGAATTGGAATGGCAAAGATGCAATCACCATTGAAGTTAAATGAACCCAGCGCGCCGCCATACGCGCCGCGACCATCTGGTTCAAGCTCGTTAATCACCTTAATAGCCTCTACCTTAGGAGCGCCTGATAACGTACCAGCGGGGAAGTTGCTGGCAAGGGCACTGAACATATCTTCGTCAGGGTGCAGGATGCCGACGATCTCAGAGGAAATATGCTGTACGTGCGAGAAGCGCTTGATGTCCATCAAACTACGCACTTTTACCGTGCCAAATCGCGCCACGCGGCCAATATCATTACGATGCAAGTCGACTAACATATTGTGCTCGGCAATTTCTTTATCATCGTTGAGTAGGGCGCGAGCAAGTTTGCGATCTTCTGCTACATCGACGCCACGCTTGGCAGTACCTGCGAGTGGGTAAGTTTCCATCTCGCCTTGACGCAAGCGAAACAGTAGCTCAGGGGAAGCGCCAATGATGCACTGCTGAGCAAATTTCATAAAATACATGTGCGGTGAAGGATTCACCGCGCGTAGTTTTTCATAAATCGGCATCTTGTCGCCAGTAATGCGATATTTGGACTTAAAGCCAACCTCACACTGAAAGATACGACCAGAGATGATGTCTTCTTTGACCTGCATCACTACCTTGGCATGCTCCTCTTGACTCATACCATCGCCCAAAAATTCAACGGTGGGCGCTTCGTAGCTGGGAACTGGCTCATCAAGTAGGGCTTTGATTTGCTCAATACGATTATTCTGTTGAGCGGTTGGATAATAAAAGTAGAAAATCTCACCCGTCATTTTATCGAGCGTCAATCCATCTAAATAGACACCGAATTTGAACGGCTCAAAGTCGTCACTGGCTTTGGCCGTCAGGCTTGGCTCAAAAAAATTGACGCAGTCATAACCCAAGTAGCCAACGAGACCACCACTTTGATCGCGCGCGATGACGTGTTGCGGCGTGATGGCGCGGAGCAATTGATAAGGATTTTCAGTTTGATAACGAGTCGTTTCAGCCGTTTTATTGTCCGTGATAGCGAGCGTATTACGGTCAATAGCAGCGATGGTGGTCACAGGATCAAAGCCGATGGCATGGTGGCGTGAGATGTGGCTTTCTTCACCCAATGATTCGAGCAAATAACAGGTGTCAAAAGCGCTCTCAATACGTTTGAATAATGCAAAAAAATCGATATCTTGCGTGAGCTTGATACGTTGTGGTTTGCTCGGGATATCGATAGGTGCAGGTTGGGTATGTATGGGCGTACTAGCAGTCATAATAAAGTCCAAAATGGTTCAAATATGTGTCAATCAACAATTAATAAAGTAATGAGGAAAAGGGTAAACGGTATTGGGATCGGTGGTTTAAGACCGTTCTCTATGAGTCGCAAGTAATGCACTCACATCATGGCTGTGCATGGCTCTAGCACCGCGAGAGACAGTAGCAATACCAACGCCTAGTTGCTCAGAGATGTCACGCTGCGTGATACCTCGATCAAGCAAGTCAAAGATACGAATGCGGTTAGCAATATCATGCTGCTCTTTATCTGTCAGCAGGGCACTGAGTAGCTTTTCAATCTCTGTGCTATCAGTACAGTTTGCCAGATGACTCAGTAAGCTGTGATAAGGGTCGGTACTCATAATTTATCGTCTTATAATCAGTCGTCTTAATCAAAAATAGCCAGGATAACCATGATATTTTTGGCTTGTATCAGCATTCTAGTACAGTAGTACAAGAAATACAAGTGATGAGCTAAGTTAATAGCAGGCTGCTATAGACGTGATGATAGAAGTGATGATTTTTAAGCTTTGTTTATATAGATTCAACTCGTGGCCAGCATCATATTCGATAGCATATTTATAGTTAGTACCAAGCGTTGCTGCGTTGTATTGCTACGTCCACCTGGCGTACTAAGTACTAGAATTGAGAATGTATGATATTAATTATTGCCAAATTGTTAATACTTAGTTATTATGCCTCTCATTATTTAAACGCTAATCATTATCATTAGTATTAATAGTGTTATTTGCACGACATGATTGAGTGTTTTTAAGGTAATGAATCTTCTGATAGGCGTTATTTTCAGGACTATTCGATGATAGGTTTTAAAAATAATTCTAATTTTTGACAGTAAATAAAGTGAGTAGATGTGTTATGCGCGAAGTAAAGTTATCTAGCAGATTGACTGTGCTATCTATGGGTGTAGCAGCGGCATTGTGTGCACAAGCTGCCAGTGCTGCAACGGCAGCAGATATGCCAAATACGACGTTGCAAACGATTACCGTGACAGCAAATAGCTCTGTCCGCGATAGTGTACAAGAAGACTCTGTCTATATAGATGACTATACGCCAGCAGCTCAAGCAAGCCATCTGAGCGATTTTCTGGACGTCGTACCGGGGGTAAGCGTAGGCGGTACCTCATCAGTCAACCAACGTATTCGTGTACGTGGTCTTGATGATACCAATCTAAAAGTAACGATTGATGGCGCACGTCAAGAAGGCGCGTTGTTCTACCATATGGGTGATGTCACGATTGATCCAGATCTGCTAAAACAAGCAGAGGTGTCAGTGGGCAATAACTCAGTGACGCTCGGTAATGATGCTATCGGCGGTGCGGTTGCTTTTGAGACAGTCGACGCGGCAGATTTACTTAAGCCTGGTCAAAAAGTAGGTGCTAAGCTGCATGCAGGCTACGGCAGCAACAATGATGAACTGCTAACCTCAGCTACTGTATATGGTGCGCCAACAGAAAATGTTGATTTACTGGCTTATTATGGCAAACGTGATGCTAATGCTGGTGAAGATGGTAAAGGCCGTAAAATCCAAACGGAAGATAGCGAAGGCGAAAACATCTTATTAAAAGCGGGTGCGTATGTCGGTAGTGATCATCATGTAGGCGCTAGCTTTAGCCGTACCGAAAACAAAGGTAAGTTCCCATTACGTCCAGATTTTCCTGCTGGTGGCTGGAACCCAATCATCCCGCAGGAAGTCAAACGCGATACCTATGCGCTTGACTACGCATACAGTCCTGCCAACCAGTTGGTCAATGTAGACGCCAATGTATATCAGACCAGCACGCAGATTTTGCGTAACTCTGATGGCGTACCTGGGTTTGAGTTTGATGCGGAAGTCAAAACCACAGGCGGCAAAATACAGAACACCAGTATCGTTGATAGCAATATTATCAATGGTTTGCCAGGGACTCATAAGTTAATCGCTGGGGTTGAGCATTACAAAAAAGAATCTGAGATGACACGTGATTTTGGCAAAGCGAGCACTGATGAGGCAACCAATACCTCAGTCTATCTAGAAGACCAATGGCAAATGGGTAAGCTTAGTTTAACGCCAGGCGTCCGTTATGACCGTTATGAATCTCCAGAGTACGTATCGGCTGGCAAGACTTACGACAATGTCGTTGGCGCATTGGCCGCCAGCTATGAGATTGCACCGCGTACCCAGCTATTTGCGAGCTATACGCAGTTATTTAATGGCCCAGATCTTAGCCAAACGATCTTTAATTCCGACGGTGTTGATACCTATGTGAACAATGACCTAAAAGCAGAAGAAGGTGACAATGCAGAAATCGGTATTGCGACAACGCTGCGTGGTTTGACCATGGCTGATGACTCTTTAAAACTGAGCGCTAAGTACTTTGAAACCAATATCGAAAACTATATTGAGTTCGTACGTGCAGGTGGCAGTAGAACTGGTATGAATTGTACCACTGGGCAACTAGGTACAAGTGCTGCCCCTGAAGCCTGCCAAGGTGTCATCAACAATGACGAAGATTTTAAGATCAAAGGCGTAGAGTTATCAGCTGATTATCGCGCAGATAATTTCAACATGGGTCTAAGCTATGCTCGTGCACGTAGCAAAGGCGAAGATACGGGTTACAATATCTCTTCTGTCAGCGGCAGTGGCTCAGAGTCTGGTGACAAGTACATGGTCAATCTTGGTTACGCTCCAACCAGCACCACCGAGCTTGGCTGGCGCAGTACTTATGTCGCCGATGTGACACCAAATACCGCCGGTGATGACAACGAAAAACCAGGCTATGACGTGCATGATATCTTTATGACTTATGCACCAACTCAAATCGAAGGTCTAAAGGCCACGCTAGGTGTCTACAATATCTTTGATGAGACTTATGCAAGTCATGCATCTCGCAACTCTATCGATGATGCCTATACTGATTTTGAGATGGGACGTAATATCAAAACGTCTTTAACGTATCAGTTCTAATATAGCTTATCTGGTTTGAGTCTAATCGTACTTATAGAGTCAGCTGTCTGTACATGGGAGCTGGCTTTTTATTGCCTACTGGCTTTTGGATTGGCTATAGCAGCAATGACGTGCTAACGGATAAATACCTACCCAAACAACATATAATAAAGAACCAAGACCAATGATTACATTCAATCCTCGTCAAGCCTGCTTGTGGATTCATCGCTATACGGGTCTTGTGGTGGCAGGCTTTTTATTGCTTGCAGGTTTGACAGGGGCGCTGCTCGCTTTTCATCATGAGTTAGATGACTTGTTTAACCATAAACTGGCGCGTGTCGAGGCGCAAAACACGCCGATACAGTCTGTCGCTGCGCTGCATGATAGTGTGATCCGTACCTATCCGCAATATGGTTTTTCAAGTTTGCCGACGACCATTGAGGCGGGCAAGTCAGCGGTGTTTTCGGTAGATAGATGGCGCGGCGGCAAGCCTACCACGCCTGAGCCTGCTTTTAATGAGGTTTATGTCAACCCTTATACCGGCGCGATTATCGGTACGCGTGATAAGGAGGCATGGGCATGGCACAATACCATGTGGAAGGTATTTTGGCTGCATCGTGATTTATTGCTGGGTGATATTGGTAAATGGGTCTTGGGCATTGTCTCGCTAGTTTGGACGATTAATTGCTTTATTGGCTTTTACTTAACGTTTCCTCGAGCAGTCAAATCGAGTCAGTCAAAACAAGTCTCTAGCAAAAAACGCGCCTCGCTGTTTAAGCGCTGGCTACCTGCATGGAAAATCCGTACTAAGACCAATACCTTTAAGCTTAACTATGATTTGCATCATGCTTTTGGTCTGTGGCTATGGGTGATGCTGTTTGTCATCGCGTGGTCGAGCGTTGGGTTTAATCTAAAACCCGTTTATCAGCCTGTGATGCAGGCAGTGGTCGGACTGACGCCAAAAGAAAGAGGGCGACCGCCAACCAAGCCTGAACCGAATAAAACAGTAGAAAATCAGGGTAGGGCAGATAAGTCTATAAACTCAAATACGACTGTTAACGATAGCCGCAATACAGCGGATGCCATTGCTCAAGCAGTCAATAAGAGCAACAGCATTGCCTATCTGAGTGCACAAGCCGATATTGCGGCGCGGCAGAATGGCACGGCTGTACAGCAGTTATTGGGTATCCGCTGGGTTGCAGAGGACGAGCAATGGCAAATGCGTTTCAAAACAGATAGAGATATTGGTACACACAGCGGCGCGTCATCTATTACGGTTGATGCTGCCACAGGAGAGGTTGCGCGTGTTAGTTTTGGTTATCAAAGCGGTTTTGGTAATAAAGTAGACCAATGGCTGTCAACGCTGCATATGGGACATGTAGGTCAAGGTTGGAGCCATCGACTGTATCAAGCATTTTTGGCAATGATTGGACTGGCAGTTGCGGTGCTATCAGGGACAGGTGTGTATCTATGGTGGAAAGGCCGACAGCAGCGTTTAAAGGCGTTGCAAAAGCTCAAATAGATATTAAAACATAAAATTGATGTGCTCAATATAGTGCTAGTACCAATGTACTAGCATTATATTGAGCTTTTTTACATAAGAAGAAGTGGGGTTTTACACCGTATCAACAATCACAGGACGACCCTGATGATTGAGCACAGTCACATCGACATTGTATAAATCTTTCATTGTCTCTTGAGTAATAACATCAGCAGGGCGACCAACAGCCATCACTTCTCCTGCTTTCATTGTAACGACCGTATCGGCAAATTGTGCTGCTTGATTGATATCATGTAGGACGATCACCACGGTTTTTTGCTGGCTGTGGCTAAGCGTACGTAGCTCACGCATGAGTCGACCAGCATGATACATATCTAGGTTATTGAGTGGCTCATCAAGCAATAGATAGGGCGTATCTTGGCAGACAATCATCGCAATCAGCACGCGCTGACGCTGTCCACCTGATAGCGTTGACAAGAAACGCTCGGCAAGTGGCTCAAGCTCAAAGCGTTCGAGGATTTCCTGTACTTTTTGCTGATCTTCTGCGGTTGGTTGTCCTTGATGATAAGGGTAACGACCAAACATCAGCAGCTCATGCACGCGCAGTCGTCCTTGTACATGGTTGTCTTGTCCGAGCATCGCGACCGTCTTGGCAAGTGTGCGCGCCTGACAACTGACAATATCACGTTCCTCATTATCTACAGCGAAGCTCACTTGCCCAGCCTGTAACGGTTGCAAGCGAGCCATGACAGAAAACAACGTCGATTTTCCAGCGCCGTTAGGCCCAATCAAAGCAATGACCTGCGCCGTTGGTAGGGACAACGTAATGTCATGCAAGATTTTTTGTTTGCCAATATGGTGAGAGATATTATTCAGTTTAATCATAATCGTCTTATTTAAAAAGTCTTAGGGCTTTCTTTATCAACAGCATCAGCCAAATAAACAATGTCGGCTAAGTCGTTATAACGAACGGCGCTGGGACATAAATATCAATGCCAAGAACACGAGGCCACCTGCGAGCTCTATCACAACGGACAATACGCCTGCCATATCTAGCACTTGCTCAAAGAGTGTCTGACCCAACACCAAGCAAATCATAGCGACCAAACTGACCAATATCAGCCGCTCAGTATGATACATGTGTCGAGCGATACGATTGGTCAATGCACAAACCAATAGACCAAAGAAAGTCACTGGACCGACCAGTGCCGTGGCTGTGGCGACTAGCACTGCGATAACAGTTAATAGGCCAAATGCCAGACGTTGATAATGGATACCAAGGTTAATGGCTTGGGCTTGTCCGAGCATCAGCACATCGCATTGGTAGCGCCAGCGCCAGACAAACACCGCAGTGATGATACAGATAAATAGGCTAATGCCTAATAGCTGAGGATTGACCGTATTGAACTGCGCGTAGCTAGCGGACTGTACGACCACAAAATCATCAGGGTTAATCAGCCGTGCAATGAGTGCTGATAAACTGCGGAACAACACACCAAAGATAACGCCTACCAATATCAAGCGTGTCAGATCCTGACTGCTTTTAGAAAATAATAGCTTAAATAATAATAAAGATGCCCCAAACATCAGGACAATCTCTAGCGTGAAGTTGGCAATAGGATCGAGACTGGTAAAACTAATCGCCCCTAAAAAGAAAACCAGTAAGCTTTGTAGCAAAACATAGAGCGAATCAAACCCGAGTAGGGAGGGCGTTAGAATTGGATTGTGAGTCAACGTTTGAAACAATAACGTCGACACGCCAATCGCATAGCCAACCACCATCAGTGCCAGCAGTTTTTTGCCGCGTAGCGGTAGCGCAAAGTCCCAATAGCCATTGACATTGAGTGTCATAAACAAGGTCATCGAGATCAGTAGAATAATAGCTGCAATGGATTTCGGATGCGCAGCTATCCATGCCCAAAGCTTTGCTAACTGACCTTGGGCAGCAGCTGAATACTGACCATCTGCTGCAGATGAGTTATCTATCGCTGTGTTGGTTTCCGTAGAACGAGCCTTTGTGGCACTAAGCTTAGTTGATGAGAACATAAATAAATCCTATGATGCCAAGCTTATCTAAATAAGGCAAAAAATGAACGACGGTAAGTGAGTGGTTAATCGATTAAAGATTGCTGTTTTATTATTCAGCTTTACTGCTTAGTCTTATTGCTCAGCTGGCGCGCGCAGTAATAGCCATAAAAACAGCACTGTACCGACCACGCCAAATATGGTGGCAACAGGCACTTCAAATGGATAGCGAATCGAGCGACCGATAATATCGCACAGCAATACTGCCGAAGCACCAAGTAGCGCGACTGCAGGCAAGCTACGACGCAACTTATCTCCCATCAGTCGGCTCACAATGTTTGGCACGACGAGGCCAATAAAAGGAATCATACCGACCGTCACGACGACAACGGCACTCATCATGGCCACCATCCCCACACCAATCCACGTCACTTGGCGTTTACTAATACCTAAGTTCAAGGCGATATTGTCACCCAAACCAACGATGGTTAGCTTATCGGCGATGATATAGGCGAGTACACACAGCGCGCCCGTGAGCCACAAAAGCTCATAACGACCTGCCAAGACGCCTGAGAAATCCCCAAACTGCCACACGCTGAGCATCTGTAGCGATTCGGTTTGATAGGCGATAAAGGTAGTGACTGCTTCGATAATGCCGCCGAAGACAATACCAATCAGTGGAACCATCAAAAAATCAGTCGGCGGAATACGGTGAATCAATAGCATAAATAGCATCATGCCGAATACAGCGGCGATGGTCGCTACGCTCATCTTCACAATGAGCGCACTGGCAGGAAATAGCAGACTGACTACCAGCAAACCGAGCGCGGCGCTTTGGGTAGCACCGACCATGGACGGCTCTACAAAGCGGTTTTTTAGCACCACTTGGATGATCATTCCCGCCACTGCCATCGCAATGCCCGTCAAAATAATCGCAACGGTGCGCGGGATACGGCTGACCAGTAGTAGCGAGCTATCAGAGTTTGCACTATGACTAATGATACTTTGTAAGATACCCGACCACGAAAAGTCAGCCACACCAATAGATAAGCTCAATAACACCAAAAGCCCCATGATAATGAGGCTTGCGGTGTTGATTAACCACGGTGGCATGGCAGCACGTCGATATTTCGAGCCTAAAGTATGGCTAGCGCTTCCTTGCCAATTTGATACTGGCAGAGAAGCGTTAGGTTTGAGCCTAGCACGAGCACGGTGTGAAAATAACGACATAATCTTTATTGGCTTAAAAATGAGCAAGGTTAACGGTAATAATTACCTACTTGTGCAATAATCGCTTGTATAGAGAACGACGTTATTTAGCGTTAGCAAAAGCATCTTTAATCGTTGTGAGATCCTGCATCCATTGGTAATAGCCACCAAACGCTAGGTAAGAGTCTGGGCTTAGATAAACCACTTGCTGCTTGCTCCAAGCGTTGGTTTGCGCGACCAGCGGATTGTCCAATACGGCTTTGGCACCGATACCATCTTCACCAATCGCGGCGCTGCGATCGATAACAAACAACCAGTCTGGGTTGGCTTTTTGGATATATTCAAAAGAGACCGGCTGTCCATGAGGGGCATCGGCAATTTGCTTATCTGCCATTGGCACATCTAGCACCGTATGGATAAACCCGTAACGAGATTTATCGCCATATGCTGACATTTTATTGCCATTAACCATAACGACCAGACCAGTGCCTTTATCTTTAGTGACACCCTTTGTCTCGTCAATAAGCGTATCTATGTTTTGTTGCAATCTAGCGGCCTGATCGCTTTTGCCAAACAACGCACCCAAATCATGCAAACGCTGCTTACTCGACTCATAAATATTAGCCGTGTCGATAGACATATCCAACGTCGGCGCGATGTTTGACAGCTCATTATACTTTTCTGCCATGCGTGAGCCCACCAATATTGCTTGTGGTTGCATGGCATTCAATGCCTCAAGATCTGGCTCAAACACAGTGCCGACCGCTTTTGGTTCAGGCTGCGTTTTTGAGTGTAAATTGTCTAACAACAAACTGCCTGGCATACCGTCAACAGCCACATCTAGTGCTGCCAAGTCTTGCATCAAGGTCATGTCATAAACCACCAACGGTGAGGGACTCATTGCCAATTCAACATCACCCTTAACCGTATTCACCGTGATTTTTTCAGCAGAGACGGCATCGTTATTGGCCACGTTTGACGACTCATTGGCCGTTTGATTGGTAGCTGTAGCATCAGCGGTGTCAGTCTCAGGCGAGCTACAACCTGTCACACTGATAGCAGTGACTAGAGCTGTCATCATCAATAATGGACGTTTAAAAATAGGATTAGTACGACGGTGTGATAATGGGGTAGTAGACATAAGGGACTCGGTATATCAGGATGTTTAAGCAGTCTGTTAATAAGACAACTGCACAGGTAGCACAATAGAAATAGAAAATGATGAGAGCAGCTGGGCAGAGTAATGCTCATATCAAAGGGGTGCCGATAGAGCGCCTGTCAGTTTTACTCTCTAGCCTTATTCTTTTGGGTTGAGCGTTTTATGGTTTGGATATTTTTATGGGTATCAGTTTTTGATCATGATACGGAAAAACCAAACAGCCGTTATGATAAAGTAGTTGAGACTCATTATCAATAATAATAATGATAATGATTTTTATTGACGATAAGTATTTATCTAAAAGACTTATTAAAAAAGCGAGCTAAATACGGGCGAGATGGCAGTAATGCTCAATAGTTATAGGACATCTGTCAGAGATAAGAGGCAATGAGTTCACAAAGCAAAGAAAATATTATAAATTATTATTGATAATAATTATCGTTTGCATTATTATCAACGCCATTCCACCTCGGATAATAAACATTAGGCTGTTATGAGTTCAACGGATTTAGAGACACCACCAACCAGATTGATACTGCTATCTCTTCTCGTAGTAGTAGGGCTGCATGTACTCACCGCAGTCGCCTTGGCGGTGATCAAAACGCCCAAACCACAGCCTGCGCCAAAAGAAGATATCACGCCTGTCGAAATAGAGTTTGTGACGTTACCTGCTAATAATGCAGTAGCGAAAGTAGAAACGAAAGAACCTGTGCAGCAGGTCAAAAAGGTCACCGTCAAAAAAGAAGTGCAACCTAAGCCTGTACAAAAGCCAAAAGCAGAGCCACCGCCTAAGAAGCGTGTCGAGACACCTATAGAACCAGCGAAGCCTGTGGTGAAAAAAGTATCTGAAACACCGCCAATCATCGCAACCGAAAAAACATCTACTGAGAGTAGTCAAAAGCCTGTACCAAAAGAAGCAGCACCCAAAAAGATCAGCCCAGAACCGACAGTTGATACATCAGCTGCTGATGAACAGCGCAAAGAGGCTGCTGCTCGAGCCAAAAAAGCCGCTCAAGAAGCACAAGACAGAGCAGCGCAAGAAGCCAAAAGAGTCGCGGATGCTAAGGCTGCGGCACAAGCAAAAGCTGCTAGAGAAGCAGAAGCCGCCGCCCAAGCACAAGCCGCTAGAGAAGCAGCTGAGGCAGCTGCGGAAGCTGCTGCTCGAGCACAGAGTAATGAGCCTGTAAGCTTTACTGCGAGCGCTGCCAATTGGGCCTCTGCGCCAAACTTTAGCTTTCCTGATCGTGCGGCACGTAGAGCGCGTTCAGGTGATACGCTCAACGTGGTATTGGTATTGCGTGTCAATAAACAAGGTGGTATCGATAGCGTGCGAGTGGCGCAGTCTTCAGGCAATACTTTGCTGGATAAAGAAGCCCAGCGTCAAGTACGCTCTGGCAAGTTCAAACCCTTTACCAAGAATGGCGCACCCGTGGTGGGCAATGTGACCTTGCCGATCAGCTATGCGGTTCCTTAAGTATTTATATTTTATAACAACGTATTTATTGATAATCTTTCATAATAAGACAAGGCATGATACTCATTTTAGTAGCATGTGATGGCATAAAACATTAAGGAGTCTGATATGGACTTTATGCAATACTGGCAGATCAGCGACATGGTGACAAAGACGTTATTCTTTTTGTTACTTGCGTTATCTATTCTCTCTTGGGTGACAGGTATCGTCCGCGTATTGCAAAGTCGCAAACTGGCGACCAGTGTAGCAGATGACTTGAGTCAACAACTACAAGCAAAGCAGGCCGATTTGGTCGGCTCCGATGCTGCCGCTCGTCGTTTGGTCACTGAACAGACGTTACTCAAGCACATAGGGCGCTACCGTTTTGCCAGCGAGCGCGGCTTACCTATTCTTGGAACGACGGCAGCGATCGCGCCATTTATCGGCTTATTTGGCACGGTGTGGGGCATTTTCCACGCGCTGCATAATATTGGTATGAGTGGACAGGCAGGATTGGGACAAGTGGCAGGCCCCGTTGGTGAGGCACTAATTATGACGGGTCTTGGTATCGCTGTGGCTATTCCAGCTGTGGTGTTTTACAACCTAGCAGTACGTATCAATCGCCGTGTGATGTATCAAGCCAATGATAGAGCACATGATCTGTTGTCCGGGTCTGCTGAGCCTGTGCCATCGTCTACTAGCCCGAATGCGGGCGCAACATCGGTGCAGGCGGTTAAAGGCAATCGCTCAAATACTATCGATGCAGCAGTAGACACGCAGCAAGCGCGCCACTACAGCAGCTCTGTGGCAGAATAAAAAAGCACCTCTTGGTGGCATGACAATAAACACAAGTATTGAGAATAATTATGGCATTTCAACTGGGTGATGATGACGTTCAAGGTATGAATGAGATGAACCTCATTCCGCTTATCGATATCATGCTGGTATTGATGATTATCTTTTTATTGACAGCGACCGTGCTGAATCCGACGGTTCCTTTAGATTTGCCAAAGACCAGTGCTGAGGTCAATCAAACGCCGCCAGAAGCCATTCAAATCAGTATTGATAAAGACGCGGGGATATTTTGGGACAGCGATCCCATCAGCATGGAAGCGCTAGAGGCGCGTTTGCAGGAGCAAGGCGCAACCGGCAAAGATCCTTCAGTACAACTGCGCGCCGATAAAGAAGGTAAGTATGATACGGTCGCTCAGGTCTTGGCGGCTGCCAGTCAAGCAGGACTTACCAAGATTGCCTTTGTCAATGAATAATAGCAGCGATAAACGGTAGTAAGTAGTAATAAGCAGCGAAATGCAACGTCCGTTACAGCAAAAAATTGTCGATATAAATCAACAAGCCAATGAATAGCACGAGCGCCATAACAATAATAAGAACGATCAAAATAATAAGCTTCTCTCCGACCTCAGTGACGACTTAAACCTCAAATTAAGTCATCACTGAGGTTTTCTTTTTACCAGCCATAGCCAAATGGACGGTAGCCAAAGCCCAGATGTCCGTAACCAAACGGATAAGGCGAGCGCAAGTAATCCAGATCGCGCTGACGGATATAGTAGTAGCGTCCTTGAGAGTAAGCTTCTTCTAATTTCTCAATACCTTCTAATGGACAGACTGGCTGCCAGTCATAGCCTTCGCGACCGAGCTTATAAGCGTTCAGCTCGGTACAGTAGTTTTTGAGACCTTGCTGTCGTCCTTGCTCCCACTGTATGCGGTTAGGACTGGCGCCTCCGACACTGGCGCAGCTGTTGGTATAGTGCCCGAAGTAAGCCCCTGAACGACCTTGTAGACCATCGGCATAACCGACTTCTTGCCAGTTACTGCTTTGACATTGCTGCGGGGTCAGGCTTTGGGTAGTGGCACAGCCTGACACTGTTAGTACGATTGCGCCAAGTAATGATAAGCTTATGCCAGTGTTGCTCAGGAGTTTACCTGTCAGCTTGCTAGCGATATAAGCGCTTGACGAGTTTGACTTAATAAGATAATTCATAATAAACCTGCGCGCGTTTAAAATTATGGTTTATCATAGCACTTTTTTACGCCGACCACTTTTTGTATCTGGTTTTTGTATGTGGCTATGCTACTGATGATTAGGCACGCTAAATGTCTGATTTAACAGTATAACTGACAAATAAAGAGTGAGCCATATAGCCAGTTTTTGAATAGTAGTTGAGTGGCAGTGCTTGATTTTTGCGGGTTCGAGCTCATTATAAGTCTTGCTATATCGTTATCTGTCATGTGAGTAGCAGCCAGTTCACGTTAACGATTTATAGGATAGTTATTTATAAAGCCGTTATTTTTACTGTTGGCGTAGACAGCGGTTATTAGCCGTGGCAGTTATATTGATATTGTTTAGCATCATTTTTATTTAGTTAAAAGGCCAGAGCATCATGGGAACATTGATTGGCGTTATCATTGTACTATTCGTCTTAGGGAGTATGATGGCGCTCAAACCGAATGGTATCGATCAGCGTTTAGACAAGCTGCGTATGACCGCACGCCGTTTGCAGCTTAATCCAAAGCTCGTTGCTTGCCCTGATTGGATCAAAGGTCGTGATAATGAATATGGCCGCGGTATGCTTGGACAGTATTGTCTGATATTAGAAGAGACCAAACTGCCGCACACACGCTATCAAGTGATCGATGGACAATGGCGACCAGATAGCAGTTTTGTTGATACCAGCGATGATGCAAAAACACTCCATATTCCAAGTGCCATTCGCTCTACGCAAAGCAGCAATAATGTGACGGTGAAAAAAACCGATTTTAGTTTGGACAAAGCACCATTAGAGCTACCAGTGAGCATTGAGCCGTTTGTTAAAGGGCTGATGACCAAGGCCAATAGCATTATCATTTATTGGGAAGACATTGCTTACGTGCGCCCAAACTCTAATCCCACGTATCATCAGCAACGGATTGAGGCAGATCTGTTAGTGCTCAAAGCCAATCTTGAGAAATGGGCGATACAAATGCAAAAAGACGCGAGAGGCTAGTAAAGCGCTTTTTTGTCTCCATTAAAGGGCGATATGCAAGTAGTTTTTCATATTCAGTTTATTTAAAGTTGACAGTTTATCGCTTAGCAGTGTAACGTCTTTATAACTATATCTTTATTTTATGGTTATAATTTGTTTTATAACCTTTTTTATCAGCAGCTACTATTACTATAAATCGCTGAGTCATGGCTAACCCCTGATCATCAGCACCCATAAATTACTCTGCTGCTGACTGTAATGTTACTTTCAATCTACTTATACTTTTAATCACTTATATTATGGTGTCGTCAAATATGGCAAAAACCACAACCAAAAAAACCGCAGCATCAGCTGCTGACAGCCCAAAGGGCAAGTCTTTGGTGATTGTAGAATCACCAGCCAAAGCAAAAACGATTAATAAATATCTTGGCGATGATTTTATCGTACGCTCGAGCATCGGCCACGTCCGTGATTTGCCAGTTAGTGCAAATAAAAGCGCAAAAAAAGCAACCACGACCAAAAAAGATGACAGTCTGACCAAAGAAGAAAAAGCACAGCAAGCACTGGTGCGCCGTATGGGCGTAGATCCAGAGCATGATTGGGCGGCGGTCTATGAAGTATTGCCAAACAAAACCAAGGTCATCAAAGAGCTCAAAGCACTGGCCAAAGACGCTGACAAAATCTATCTGGCAACGGATATGGATAGAGAGGGGGAGGCGATCGCTTGGCATCTAAAAGAAGTTATCGGTGGGCCTGATAGCAAGTATCAACGTGTGGTCTTTAACGAGATTACCAAATCAGCCATCCAAAATGCCTTTAAACAACCCTCAAAGCTTGATATCGATCGCGTCAATGCTCAGCAAGCGCGCAGATTCTTGGACCGTGTCGTTGGCTTTATGGTATCGCCACTATTATGGCAAAAGATTGCTCGCGGACTATCAGCAGGCCGTGTGCAGTCAGTTGCTATGCGCTTGGTTGTTGAGCGTGAGCATGAAATTCGCGCGTTCATTCCAGAAGAATACTGGCAGATTCATGCAGATACACATGTCGCTCATGATAAAACCAAAAAAGCCTCAGATGCAGAGCAAATCGGTATCCGTCTAGAGGCGACCAAGCAGGGCGGCAAAACGCTAAAGCTTGGTAATAAAGAGCAAACCGATAAAGTGCTTGAGATACTCAAAGCAAGCGATTTTATCGTTAAAGAGCGTGAAGAGAAGCCAACCCAGTCACGTCCTAGCGCACCCTTTATCACTTCAACTTTGCAGCAAGCAGCCAGTACGCGTCTAGGGTTTTCGGTCAAAAAGACCATGATTTTGGCGCAGCGTCTGTATGAAGCGGGTCACATCACTTATATGCGTACCGATTCGACTTTTTTGTCTGGCGATGCGCTCGCGGCTGTCCGTGGTCATATTGAAGACAGCTATGGCGCAAAATACGTGCCAGAAAAGCCAAATTTTTATGGCAATAAGCAAGGTGCTCAAGAGGCGCATGAAGCGATTCGTCCTTCTAATGTCAACTTAAAGTCAACGCAAATGAAAGGCGTTGAGCGTGATGCTATTCGTTTATACGAGCTGATCTGGCGGCAGTTTGTGGCTTGTCAGATGACGCCTGCTAAGTATCTATCAGTCAATCTTTTGGTAGAGGCGGGTAATGTCGAGCTAAAAGCGCGCGGCCGTACGATGACTTTTGATGGCTATACTCGTGTTATGCCGCCGGCCAAAACTGATGATACGCTGCTCCCTGATGTCAAAAAAGGCGATAAGCTCACCCTAGATAAGCTCGATCCGAGCCAACACTTTACCAAGCCGCCACCGCGCTATACTGAGGCAAGTCTTGTCAAAGAGCTTGAGAAAAAAGGTATTGGTCGTCCCTCGACTTATGCCTCAATTATCTCCACCATTCAAGACCGCGGCTATGTCAAGCTCGAAAACAAGCGCTTGTTTGCCGAAAAAATGGGCGATATCGTCACCGATAGATTGACCGCAAGCTTCCCAGACTTGATGGATTATACCTTTACTGCTGCGCTTGAAGACAAGCTCGATCATGTCGCCGAGGGTGAGCAAGATTGGAAAGACGTGCTCGATAATTTCTATGGTGAGTTCAAAACCACCCTTGAGCATGCCAAAGGCAAAGATGGTATGCGTCCGAATGATCCAACCGATGTGCCAGATGTGCATTGCGATATTTGCGATCGTCCGATGCAGCTGCGTACAGGCTCAACAGGCGTATTCTTAGGGTGTACGGGCTATAACCTGCCGCCAAAAGAGCGCTGTAAAGGCACCAAAAATCTAATGCCAGTCGAAGCATTTGCCAATCTAGATGATCCAGAAGGGGATGATGAAACGGCAGAAGTCAAAGATTTGATGGAGAAAAAACGCTGTCCGAAATGCGGCACCGCGATGAATGGTTATATCGTCGATGGTGGTCTCAAGCTACACATCTGCGGTAATAACCCTGATTGTGACGGTTATATTCTAGAAGAAGGTAAGTTTGAAGTACCAGGATCAGATGCGCCAACCATCGACTGTGACAAGTGTGATGGTCAGATGGAGCTAAAGACAGGTCGCTTTGGTCCGTATTTTGCTTGTCAGAAATGCGATAACACCCGCAAGGTGCTAAAAACAGGCGAAGCAGCACCGCCGCGTATGGATCCTATTCATCTACCAGAGCTAAAATCGACCAAACATGATGATTACTTCATTTTGCGTGAAGGGGCGGCAGGCATGTTCTTAGCGGCTTCTAAATTTCCAAAGGTGCGTGAGACTCGTGCGCCCAAGCTCGCTGAGCTACGGGAAATTAAAGACAAGATGGAAGACAAGTTCCAATATCTGTTTGAGGGACCAGATGAAGATCCAGATGGTAACCCAACTATATTACGTTGGTCACGTAAGAAAAAAGAGCAGTACATCGGCTCTGAGAAAAACGGCAAGGCCACCCGTTGGGGTGTGTACTGGCGTAAAGGCGAGTGGGTAGAAGAGTAACCACTTTTCTACCAGTCATAAAAAAACCTCTTAACCATATACAATATAGTTAAGAGGTTTTTTATGGCTAATATATATAGTATTAGTTCATCTCGATAATACCGCAAGCAACACGGTCGCCTGATGCGCCTGATGGTTGGCTGGTGTAGTCGTCAGCGCCAGCATGGACGATAAAGGCACGGCGATTCACGCTATACTTACCTGCCTTATCGGCCGTGATTTTTTTGTTTACATAGTTGATAGTAGCGACGCCATCTTCATTTGCTGTCAGATTAGGTAGGTCACCTGCATGACCATTCATGTCATCGGGATTAGAGTGTGGTTTGTTGTCAGGATTGAAGTGACCGCCTGCCGCTTTACCCATATCAGCACAGCTACCTGTCTCATGAATATGTAGTGCAACCGTTTGGCCCGGCTGTAGATTCATGAGTTTACCGTAGACTTGTACACCGCCATCGACAGGACGCAGGAACATCTGTCCGACTTCGTTCTTATCACCGCTCACCGCTTTGATGGTAGATTTTAGTGCTGGCTGATTGACAGGATTGCCTGTTTGCATTTGACCTTCGACCGTTTGGCAACCAGTCATGGCTAACGCTGATCCGCATAGTAGGGCACTTGCAAGCATTGTCTTATTCATTATTATCTCCAGTTATTTTATTCATTATTTAGAACGTAGTTAAAGTCACAAATATCTGTATTTATTGTTCTGTTAGAGCGCGTATCGATATTCGTTAACATCATCGTCAGTATAGCCAAGCAAACCCTATAGTTATTCATTAAATGCGCAACAATCGGTTAATAAATGTAAGTAACGTATAGGATTGAAAATGTATTAAGGGATTTTCTTTGGCTCATTTTTCCAAATTAAGGTTTCGCCTGTTGCCATGGTTTGCAGTAAGTTATAACGTGGATAATCGCCTTTATTACCTGTTGCTGATTGTAGCTGCATACTTAACGTCAGGGTGCTGCTGCTTTCCTGCATAAAGTTAAATAGCGTGGTTTCAATGCGATTGCCTGTTTCGCCGCAGCCCATCATTGTGCTGATAATCATGCCAACCTTTAGCGTATTATCGTCAAGTAGAAAATAAGGTGCACCAGAGCCATTGCAATTCGAACCAAAAGAGATGATTGAATTTTCAGATTGACTAAAAATCTCGAATGAAATGGGATAATCAGGATGATAAAAATCACTAATCGGTTCTCTATTCATCAGCTTTCCTTGCTCGTCATAATGATTGGCAACCGCGCTTTCCAAATGCCACTTATAGTTCGCTAGCAGTTTAGTACTGATTGGTAACCCTATCGGTGGTGAAAGTAGCGGTTTTGCTATCCCTGTAAAGATAAGTTGGTTGCCATTTTCCATAGTCAGTGCAAGGCGCTTTGGCGAGGCTGTGGTATCGTCCTGTGCTGTTAGGGATGTTGTAGGTAGTAACTTAATCCCAAACATATACGTACCATAGTCCTCAAACAACGTGCGAATATTATAGTCATCAGTACTGCTGTTCGTGCAGGTCGCAGGTAGCTGTACAATATAGCTGCTATAACTGAATGGGGGTGCACCAGAGAATAGGTCGATTTTATCGTGCGTACAGCCCTGATAAAAATGCAGTCTACCTGGATCAATAGCCAAACGTATGGGGTTCGTACTTTGGATAGGGATAAGCTGACCATCATCTCGCGTCACTTCTGACAGTTGCCAGTTGTAGCCACTACTCCATTGCATGACTTGATTCTTTGGAATATCGAGCGTATCGGCTTGTGTGGTACTGTACGCTACGGATACGGTATTTTTACTCATCGACTGACAGCCTGATATGGCAAGCACAGTACTGCAAAATAACGCGCTGGCGAGCATCAGTTTTTTCATGAGTGTGTCCTTTTTTCAGTGTTGAATGGCTTATTTATTTTTTTTGATATTTTTCCAAACCAACATCTCGCCAGAATCTAGCGTTTGGGTGAGTAAGTAGTTTTGCTCTGACTGCTCTATAGTTGCCTTTGCCTTATTATCCGCGTGCGTTAAGATCAGTCGACTCGTGCTATAGGCCATCATACGTCGAAGCCGTGACTCAATGTCATCAATAGCGTCACCGCAGCTCATCATTGTGGAAGGAAAACCGCCAGTGAGTAAATTCTGATTGACAGAAAGGGCATAAGGCCCACTAACGCCGTTGCAGCCAACAGAGATACCAAAGCTTTGACCATATATACCTGACTCAAAACCATTTTTTTCGTCACTTTCATCGCCACCATAGTTATCCAAACCGTAGGAAAGGGTGATGGGCTTTTCTGTCTGCGTAAATTCGCTCATGACGGAGCCTGTTTGGTCCGTCACTTGTAACAGTTGCCAACGATAGCCCTCTAATAATTCATTGGTGAGTAGTATGCCAGCTACGGAGCGTTCAGGTTTAGGCGTGCCCGTAAAGATTAGGGTTTTGCCCTTATCCGTTCTTAAAGCCAGCTGTTTTTCTAAGGTTTTGGTAGCACGTACTGACTGAGGCAGCGCGGGAACAAATGTAAAATTCGTTCCTGCATAAGGCTTAAAAGTTGCGTTTAATAGATGTGCTGTATCGCTAGGGATGATTGTATTACCGCGCCAATCTTGGGTAGTTGCTTGATATATCGCAGTGCAATCAGCAGCCGTGACTGGTGATTTAGTTGTATCTTGTATTGATGCTTGTGTATAAGGATAAGGTAGAGGCAGCCACATATCAAAGGACACGATGTATCGGTAACAGCCGTCATCAAAAGTTAACAGGTCTGGGCGAACGTCCATCATTAGCGGCGGCTGAAGGTTGAGGCGTGTGAGTTTGCCTTTATCATCACTAATCTGTGTTAATTGCCAGTTATAGCCTGTAATGGTTTGAAACAGTCTGGGTTTGAGGGTAGCCGCTGACCAGTTTTTATCGTCAATGACGGTACTGGTTTGCGCTGAATGATTGAGGTTGTTTGTTTGGCAACCTAGTAGGGCGAGAGGTAATAAGGCGCTTATTATCGCTAAAGGCATCCGTAAATTATTTGACATTATAACTTTCCAACAAATAAACATTTGTCTAAAATATATCACAAGGCTCTAGAGAGATTGTTGTTTATTATTGCCAAAAAAAAGCCGCCCATCATAGTGATGAGCGGCTTTTATGTTTTAAGCATTGACTAACGAATACTCAATTAGTTGTGTAGCGCTTTGCCTGCCGTTTTATCAACCGTTACTTTTGCAGGCTTGAGCGGTTTTGGCATATCTACCAAAGCAACCTTTAAAATCTCTTCAATCGTCGCAACTGGCTGAATGGTCAAGCCTTCTTTGACATTATCAGGGATATCAGCCAAATCACGCTCATTACTTTCTGGAATCAAGACATGCTTGATGCCGCCGCGATGCGCTGCCAGTAGCTTCTCTTTGAGACCACCGATACGTAGGATTTTGCCGCGCAAGGTGATCTCACCTGTCATGGCGATATCTGGACGAATGGCAATACCTGTCAAGGCAGAGACCAGTGCAGTCGTCAATGCACCACCAGCAGAAGGACCGTCTTTTGGCGTGGCGCCTTCTGGCATATGGACGTGGACGTCAGTAGTCTTAAAGGTCTCATAATCAATCCCTAAGCTGTCACCGCGAGCACGTACTACGCTCATTGCCGCGCGAATCGACTCTTTCATCACATCGCCGAGTGAGCCTGTAAAGCTCAGCTCACCTTTGCCTTTCATCGCCACCGCTTCGATAGTAAGTAGCTCACCGCCCACTTGTGTCCAAGCAAGACCAGTCACGCGGCCGATCTCAGGCTCTTCTTCTGCCAGACCGTAGTCGTACTGATGGACGCCTAGATAATCATCGATGTTTTTGTCATCGACCACCACCAGCTGACGCTCTGCTTTTTTCGGTGCGCGCGCGCCATGAGTCTCAACCGAACCGCGAACGACTTTGCGGCAGATTTTATTGACTTCACGCTCAAGGTTACGCACACCCGCTTCACGGGTATAGCTACGCACGATACTGTGTAGGGCCGCTTCAACGATTTCAATTTCACCTTCTTTAAGGCCATTATTCTTGATCGCTTTTGGCACGAGGTATTTCTGCGCGATATTGACCTTTTCTTCTTCGGTATAACCTGGCAGACGAATGACTTCCATACGGTCAAGTAGCGCAGGTGGAATATCCATGCTGTTAGCCGTACAGATAAACATCACTTGCGACAAGTCTAAGTCCATATCTAAATAATGGTCGTTAAAGGTATCGTTCTGTGAAGGGTCCAATACTTCGAGCAATGCTGATGCTGGATCACCGCGAAAGTCTTGCGCCATCTTATCGATTTCATCCAATAAGAATAGTGGGTTTTTGACTTCTACTTTGGCCAGTGACTGCACGATTTTACCTGGCATCGCACCGATATAGGTACGGCGATGACCGCGGATTTCCGCTTCATCACGGACGCCGCCAAGCGCCATACGGACAAACTTACGACCCGTTGCGCGCGCAATCGATTCACCCAGTGAAGTTTTACCCACACCTGGAGGACCGACGAGACAAAGAATTGGGCCACGCAGTTTTTTCACGCGAGATTGTACGGCGAGATATTCTAAGATGCGGTCTTTGACATCTTGTAAGCCATAGTGATCTTCGTCTAAGACCGTTTTTGCCTTGTCTAGATTGATTGAGACTTTGGTCGTCGCATTCCACGGCGTATCCAAAATCCACTCAATGTAGTTGCGTACCACTGACGATTCGCTTGATGCAGGTGGCATCATTTTGAGCTTTTTAAACTCTTGCTCCGCTTTTTTGCGCACATCGTCTGGCAAGTCAGCATCTTCTAGACGCTGCTCTAGCTCAGCGACATCATCTTCGCCATCAAACGCGCCATCATTGAGATCTGATAGCTCGTTTTTGATCGCTTTCATCTTCTCATTTAAGAAGTACTCGCGCTGATTGTCTTCCATCTGCTGACGGACCGCATCTTGAATATCTTGCTCGATATTTTGCTCAGCACTTTGCTTGACCAGATATTCCGTCAAGGTGTTGATATGCGTTTTGATATCATTTTCTTCTAAGAACGACTGTTTAACATCCAAATCCATTGACACGCGGGTTGAGATGAAATAAACCAGTTCAAGCAAATCATCGATGCGTTTGGCCACGCGAGTTAGCTCACGGGCATTACGCAGACGCGCATCCGCATAGCCTTCAAACAGGGTGGTCAACGCCTGAATAGTGTTTTTCTTCTGGCTCTCATCCATGCTGACATCGAGATCAGCACGCTCAAATCTCGCCATCAATAAGTCGTCATGACTTTCGATATTGTCGACACGGGCGCGATATTGACCTTCGATGAGTACTTTGATGCAGTTCTCATCGCTATCGTGCGGCATGGTGCTGACGATGCGGCACACGGTACCGTATTGATACAAGTTGTCTTGATCAATGTCTTCGGTCAATGAGTCTTTTTGGGCGACGACCAGTACTTTGTTGCCATACTCAGCCTGCGCCAGCTCAACGGCTTTCACCGATGGCGCACGTCCCACAAATAAGGCAATCTGCATGTGCGGATAGACGACGACATCTCGCAATGCCAAGAGTGGCAAGTAGTTTTCAGGTTGGTTGTCGTTTACATCTTTATTATTAGAGTCAGTGTTATCAAGACCAGTGTCTGTCTCATTGGTTGACGCCGCTTTTTGTGCTGCATTCGATAAGGTCTCTGCCTCATTGTTGTCTGTAGCAGTAGATGAAACGTCGACATCAATGTCGATATTGTCTTGGGTTATTTTATGTTCACTCATATATTTTTCCTCTTTCCCCGGACTTGTAAAGTCAAGTTCGTGGTTCATGTCTAGATAAATGGTGTCCGCATATAAAATTGCAAGTCTCATTGGCAAAGATGCACAGTTATCTTTGTTAAATAGTGCGACAAACGCCGACGTTTCAATGCGGTTATTGGATTAAAAAGTTGGATTAAAAATGCTGTGTCTGGATTAAATAAGTAAAATCTCACCATTAGATAGCGAGAGCGTGTGTGAGATGCGGGTGTCTAATCGGTTCTATGCATGGGCTTTATATCCAAAATAAGGTAAACTGGCGCCCGTCTAAAAACAGGGGTTGTTAGGGTAGTATTTTAGACATCATAGCGCTAGTCATCAGTGTTACTATTCATCAGTCTCAATGAGACCAAGTTATAAAGAGCAAGGGGCAATACATGGCCATCAATGCGGTACTGCTGGCAGTTATTATTATGCTAGGACTGTCACTTTCGCGCGTGCACGTGGTGCTTAGTTTATTAATCGGGGCGCTGGCAGGTGGATTGCTGGCAGGGCTTGGTATTACCGATACGTTAAATGCCTTCCAAGAAGGTATCCGTAATGGCGCACAGATTGCGCTATCTTATGCCTTGCTAGGGGCGTTTGCCGTGGCGATCGCGCACTCGGGATTGCCGCAGTCATTGGCAGGGGCGGTGATTAGACGCATTGATGCCGCGGGCACGAGTGGGATGATTAAGTACATGCTGTTTGCAGGTCTTATTACCATGAGCTGTTTTAGCCAAAACCTAATCCCCATTCATATTGCCTTTATTCCACTGCTGGTACCGCCACTGCTTTTGGCGTTCAACCGTATGCAGATAGATCGCCGCCTGATTGCCTGTCTGATTACCTTTGGACTGGTCACCACCTATATGTTTATACCGTATGGGTTTGGTGATATTTACCTCAATCAAATTATGCTAAAAAACGTCGGTGAAGCGGGCATTGATGTTGCCAATATTTCTGTGGTGAAGGCCATGGCAATTCCTGCGCTTGGCATGCTCATTGGTCTGCTGGTCGCGGTATTTATCAGTTACCGTAAGCCGCGCGAATATCAGCAAATAGCGATAGATCAGCAAGCGCATGATGCCGTCTTAGAAGGCGATGCATTAAGTAAAACAGCCGCTGGCGCTCAGTCGCAAAGCAAGCTAAAGACGCTGGTTGCATTGGCTGCTATCGTGACGGCTTTCGTCGTGCAGCTATACACTGATTCGCTACTACTTGGCTCGATGTTTGGCTTTGGCGTGTTTATGGCGACAGGCGTGGTGAAATGGCGTGATGCTGATGGTGTCTTTAATGATGGTATCAAATTGATGGCGATGATTGGCTTTATTATGATTACCGCGCAAGGTTTTGCTGAAGTCATGAAAGCGACAGAGCAGATTCAGCCACTCGTTGATGGGGCGGCGTCACTGTTCGGTGGTAATAAAGCGATGGCAGCCTTTATCATGCTCTTGATTGGTTTGATTGTGACCATGGGTATCGGCTCGTCCTTCTCGACCATTCCTATTTTGGCCGCGATCTATGTGCCGCTATGTATCTCTTTAGGGTTTTCGCCATTAGCAACCGTTGCAATTATCGGTACAGCTGGCGCGCTGGGTGATGCCGGTTCTCCTGCGTCAGATTCGACATTGGGTCCCACATCGGGTCTTAATATTGATGGACAGCATGACCATATCAAGGACAGTGTGATACCGACTTTCTTACATTACAACATTCCGCTGCTGGCCTTTGGTTGGATAGCCGCGATGGTGCTTTAGTAAATGATTTGAATGATTGGGTTTGATAGGAGAGGCGAGTATAAACAATCACTATACTCGCCTTTTTTCGTTTCTATTAATTGCTCAAACTGCCTATATTTTTAACAATCTTCATCAAAATCCTCAATCTCACCATTCAAACTGCTCAAAAACGCATCACTTTGCGCGAGCAGCTCATTTAAGCGTTCTTCATTGACTAATCGTGTCATCTCATCAGTGCTAAACGGCTGCTCTTGACTGTAATAACGTTGCTCTCTAGCGTCCTCATTGCCTAATGTTTGCAAATATTCATCCACACTGTCTGCACTGGAAACAGCAGCGCTAGAGTCTTTTTCAAATTGTTCATCGTCTTTCATTAAAACCACCTTAAGCCACTTGGCGTAATTAAGCCATCTAATGGCACATCCCACGGCTGACGCGCTAATTGTTCAACCACTTGAAAGTCATAACACCAGCCAATTTTTAATGGTTTCTTGGCCCCTGAGCGATAGCTTTTGCCAAGCGTCGTATCATAAAAACCGCCACCCATGCCCATACGATTGCCGTGTTTATCTACCGCGACTAACGGACAGATGATCATATCTAATTCTGACGCCCAGAGCAGAGCGCGGCTATGATTTTGTTTCATGCCGAGCTGATGAATGCGAGTGGGGAGGTTGATTAGTTTTGAGTGGTAAACAGGTACAAAACGCAACCGTTTATCATCACTGCCATTACTAGTACGACCGAGAGAACCAACGACAGGTAAATAAGGAGAATAGCCTAAGCATATGCACCAATCCAGCAGTGGCTGAGTGGGTAGCTCGCCAAATCCATCATAATATAGCCCAATACGTGCATTTTTTGATAGCCGCTGCTGTAATTTGCTCAAATGCAAGCTCGCTGCTTGCGCCATATTCCTACGCGCGCCATCACTTAATTGACGACGCTGGCGAGTGAAGTGCCGTCTGGGTGGATTACTTAGCGTAGGTTCTTGTGAGTTAAGCATTTTTGACTCAGTGGGCATGGTTTCAGAGTGCATAGGTATCTTATCCAATGACATATCAGATTGATGAGGGGCGCTTTTAGACATTCGTTTTTAGGCATTGACCAAAGCGATTTGTGAATATTCAACACGTCCTAGTCATGCTATCATAATGCCACTTTATATCGTATTCTCCTTTATGTGCAGCGGATGTTGCATTTTTTAGAGCAGTCATAAAACAACAAACCATCAAAGAGGGTAGTTATGTCGACACAGAATCAGGCAACACGACTTGAGAAAGACACCATGGGTAACGTAGAAGTCCCAGCTGATGCCTATTGGGGCGCGCAAACACAGCGTAGCCGCGAAAACTTCAAAATCGGTGGCGAGACTTTGCCGCGTCCAATGATTGAAGCGATGGCACTGGTCAAAAAAGCCGCTGCGATTACCAATGCAAGCCTAGAGCGTATCGAAGGCGACAAGCGCGACCTTATCGTACAAGCGGCAGATGAAATCATCAATGGTGGTCTTACCGATCAGTTCCCGCTCGTGGTATGGCAGACCGGTTCTGGTACGCAGTCAAACATGAACATGAACGAAGTGCTGGCCAACCGTGCTAACGAAATCGCGGGTTCTGAGCGTGGCAGCTACACGCCAATTCACCCAAATGACCATGTGAACCATGCACAGTCTACCAACGACAGCTTCCCAACGGCGATTCGTGTGGCGGCTGCGCGTCAAATCAACAGCTTATTGATTCCAGCGGTAAAAGCACTACGCGATACCTTAGATAAAAAGTCCAAAGAATTCGATAGCATTGTTAAAATTGGTCGTACACATTTGCAGGACGCTACACCTTTGACCTTAGGTCAAGAGTTCAGCGGTTATGTCAGCCAACTTGACCATGCATTGACTCGCATCGACAATGCGCTACAAGGTCTATATGAATTGCCACTAGGCGGTACTGCGGTTGGTACTGGTCTAAACGCCCATCCTGACTATGCAGTAAAAGCAGCTGAGCAACTAGCGACTTTGACGGGCTTGCCATTTGTCACATCCCCAAATAAATTTGAAGCACTAGCCGCTCGTGATGCAGAAGTATTTGCATCAGGCGCACTCAAAACACTAGCCGCTAGCTTAAACAAAATCGCTAACGACGTACGTTGGTTGGCATCAGGTCCTCGTTGTGGTTTGGGTGAGTTGACGATTCCTGAAAATGAGCCAGGCTCTTCTATCATGCCAGGCAAAGTAAACCCAACGCAGTCAGAAGCAATGACTATGGTTGTCGCTCAGGTCATGGGTAACGATACGACTATCAGCATGGCGGGCGCGTCAGGTAACTTTGAGCTAAACGTGTATAAGCCAGTGATCGCCTTTAACCTATTACAGTCTATCAAGCTACTGGGCGATGCGTGCAACAGTTTCAACGAAAACTGTGCGGTTGGTATCGAGCCAGTCAAAGAAAAAATCGATGACTTCTTGCATAACTCATTGATGCTAGTGACGTCATTGAACCGTCATGTTGGTTATGAAAACGCGGCAAAAATCGCTAAGACGGCTTATAAAGAAAACAAAACGTTGAAGCAGGTGGCGGTTGAGCTGGAGCTATTAACTGAAGCGCAGTTTGATGAGTGGGTCATTCCTGCTGATATGGTACATCCGTCTTAATCTGATACTTAGTCCTATATAAATTAAAAGACCTTGTCGCATCCTTAAATGAGGGGCGGCAAGGTCTTTTTTTAACAGTATTATTTATATGGACTATTGATCATAACGTTCACAACATTTTTTACCGTAATCTTCCATGACAGCGCCTGTTAATCCTTGCTGTGCAAAAGAATGAGCAATGCCTGCCTTAAACTCTTGACCTTTATAACGTAAAATCAAACGTGAGAATTTTGCATTGTTTTTTGATAATGAGCCATCAGTTTTTATCAGTTTAAAAGAATAGTCTTCTTTTTTTACTATATGAGCTCTTAATAAGCTTTCAAATATTTTACCGCAAAAAATGACATAGTCTCTATCTGTTTTAATAATAGTATCTAATAAGAGTTCTATGTAAGTTTGCAACGCTTCGTGAGTCATCAAATCAGTTTTAAATGAGCTTGAACCAAACGGAACCAGCTCGAGCTGTAGTTTGTCATCTATGACGCACTGTAAGTTAACGAACTCATCATCAGCGCTTAAATTCAAGGCATTAAAGGGGCGAATAAAGTGAACTTGTTTGGTATCAAATATTGATTTACGTCTGTTCTTCAGAGATTTACCGTAGTGATTTTCACCAAAGTGCTGATAATACATAACGTAGTCTGTAAAATCTTGAAATTTTAACTCACCTTGATATGTTGCATCTAAGTTATCGTTTTGTTTAGGCATAAGGTGCACTAAAACGAACTTGGCATTGAGATCACCAAAAAAATATTCGGGATATTCGTTATGGTTCATGTGCATGCCTGTTATTCGTGTTAACGCTTTAGCCCGCTCAATTTTTCCGCTACTGTGAAATTCATCAAAATCGCGTTTTATTACACTTAATAAGTCAGCCATCTTCTCTCCTTTTATCATGTCACTTAACAAAAAGCTGGGCTAAAAGCCCAGCCTACGTCAAATATCGTAACTTAAGTTTTAACATCAATCCCTAAAACTTATAAAGCAAACCAAGCGTGGTCGACGCTTCAGTACGTGAGTCGACCATTGGGCTATCATATTGCTCATTGGGTACATAGCTCACGCTTTGATTGGCAAACCCTGCCCATTTATCGTTAAAGTCGTAGTTGGCACTAACGCTGACATACGGATTCAAGCTCGAGTTAGATTTATAAGCGGCAACGCCTGTTTCTGCTGACTCTTCTTCACTGACGCCATAGTAGTATTCATTGTAGGCCGCATCATGGTACTCAAAGCCGATGCTTGGATAGACCGTCAGCTTGTTTCTAGTAATTTTGGCAAGGTAGGTTAAACGACCCGTATTGCCGCCACTTTCGTCCAACACATCGGTCGCAAACTGACCACGAAACGCACCGATAGGCGTGCGACGCTGGTAGCTAATACCTGCTTCTGCGGATAGTTTGCGCTCATCGAGACCTTGCAGGGCACCATTAGCATCATCAGGATCAAACGAATTCCCTGCGAGCTGCGCGTAAGCAGAGAGCTGATTGACACCATCATTGATCAAATACGCACCCGCTTGAGCACCGCGCGCATAGATCCTATTATTGTCATAAAACACGCCCGGTAACACACGCATTTCAGTGCTGTCTTCGAGATCATAGGCGGATTTTACCGCCATGGCATTGACCCCAACGCTCAATTCGGCGTCTTTGTCAGTCGGTAGGTTTTTATTAAGAAAAGGGATGGCACTAGACATGCTAGACACACTGAGTAATGCCGTAGCGGTTAATGTGCTCAGCATGGCTCGCGTAGAGAAGTGAGGTTGCGCTGCAAGTTTTGACATAATTGGGTCTCGTAAGTGAGTATAAATAACGGGGTAGTAAGGTCAGGTAAAAAACGAGCAAAAAGCGAATAAGAATAAATGGTCTAAATAATTCGGCTGTTATTGGTAGTTATTTAGCAATGATAGATAAGTATGAGCATTTACTCAATGGCTTTTAGCACTTGTAGGATTTGCTGATGAATATCTTGCCACCACCAGACAAAGCCAATACTAATAATCAGCATCGCAAGCCATGGCAATAGTTGCCAGATTATGCTCACGTTAACAGGCTCTGGTGCAAATTTCTTGGGATCAATATAAGTGGGGTAGTTATTTATATAGCCACCACTTTGGTCGAAATCGGCAGTATCTGCGGTGTTGTTTAAGTCTACAGGGGTTTGGATATTATTATCAGCAAATATATTGGTAAGCGGCGGATTACCGCGCTGATTATCGTGTAAGCTCGTTTGATAGCTTGGCTGATGATTGCTTGCATAGTTCGCTTGGACCGCGTTTTGATAAGCTTGCTGAGCTTGCGCCATAGCTGCTTGCTGTGCCAGCTCTCGCTTACGATAAACGAGAGCAATAGGCAAGGCGATAAGCAAGCCAGTAATCGCGCCGCCGATGTGACCGGCATTATCGATACCCGGTACGGCAAAGCCATAAACCAAATTAATCGCCATGATGATGATCAAGCTCTTGAGATTGAGTACCATGCCATTGACCGATATTTTAAACAGGGCAGCGATCAGTAACGCCGCACCGATACCCATGATACCACCAGAAGCTCCCGCTGATAGGCCGGGCTGTCCTGTTCCTTCTATGATACTTTGCCATGTGACATAGTTATTGAGCAAGTTACCACCGATGGCTGCTAGTAAAAACAATGCCAAAAACTTGGCTGAGCCAAATATCGGCTCGGCAATCTGCCCAAAAAAATACATGGCAAAGCCGTTAAATAGGAGATGCATGAGACCAATGTGCAAAAACGCACTACTCACCAAGCGCCATGGATCATCCATCATCGTTAAGGGTAAGGCGTTGGCACCCCATTTAACTAACGCTTCAGTTGACGGGTTATTGGCATCGACGCCCGTGACTAGCTGCATGACAAATAGCCCGATAAAGCTGGCTAATAGCAGGGTAGTGACGGGCGCTGTTTTTAATAATTGTTGAATGGTCATAAAGGCTAACTGTCATCAAAAAGTTATAGAGACAGTATAAAGGGTATGAGCAAATTATGTTATGTATAGCCAGTTTTAAACGTCGATCGCTAGACATTAAGCCGCTCTAAAAACGACCCACTTTGAGGTTTTCATACGTGCCTTTTACCAAGATATTATCCGTGACAGTATTGATATCGGTATGACCACAGAATGCCATAGATATATCACACTCTTTATAGATAATCTCAAGCGCGCGGCGCACCCCGTCTTCACCATACGCTCCCAATCCGTAGAGAAAAGCGCGACCGATCATCGTGCCTTTTGCGCCCAATGCGATAGCCTTTAGTACATCTTGACCTGAGCGAATCCCGCTATCGAGCCACACCTCGATGTCGCTGTTTTCGGCATGGACTGCCTGTACGATGTCTGCGAGGGCAGAGATAGAAGATAACGCGCCATCCAACTGACGACCGCCATGGTTTGAGACGACTAGGGCATCCGCGCCACTGCGAGCCGCCATAATAGCATCTTCAGGCTCCATGATACCTTTTATGATAAGTTTACCGCCCCACATGTCTTTGATACGCGCTACATCGTCCCAGCTCAGACGTGGATCGAATTGCTCTGCCGTCCAAGCAGAGAGTGATGACAGATCCTCAACATTTTGTGCATGACCGACGATATTACCAAACGTGCGACGTTTGGTGCCCAGCATATTCATACACCATTGCGGCTTGGTCATGAGGTTGATGATATTGGTTAATGTGGGTTTGGGCGGTGCGGATAGACCATTTTTGATGTCTTTGTGACGTTGTCCAAGCACTTGTAAGTCGGCGGTCAAGATAAGTGCTGAGCAATTGGCATCTCTGGCACGGCGAATCAGATTGGCCATAAAGTCTTGATCGCGCATGACATAGAGCTGAAACCAAAACGGCTTACTAGTATGAGTGGCGACATCTTCGATAGAGCAAATGCTCATGGTTGAGAGTGAAAAGGGCACGCCGAATTTTTCAGCGGCGCGTGCGGCATGTATCTCACCATCTGCCCACATCATGCCGGTAAATCCCGTTGGGGCGATGGCTACAGGCATCTTGACTGGCTCACCGATCATACTCGTTGCCAGACTGCGGTTATCCATATCGACCAATACGCGCTGGCGCAGCTTGATACGGTCAAAGTCAGTCTCGTTATTACGATAGGTGGTCTCAGTCCACGAGCCTGAATCGACATAGTCATAGAACATACGCGGCACTTTACGCTCAGCGACACGGCGCAGATCTTCAATATCGGTCATTTTTTCTAGATTTATCATAGGATCCTCACTACAAATAATGTATAGACGGTTTGATGTTATGACGTAAGCAGTTGCTGCAAATCCATCACTGAAAACGGATAATTTAATCGCTGTGATGGAGTCAAAATCACAGGGATAGACGTGGCAAAATCCATCATAAGCGCCTCATCAAAGTCTGCAATATCGACATTTTGGTAAGTGATTGGTTGTACCGACTGAAACTGTGCAAGTATTTGCTCAGCGATATCACATAAATGACAGCCAGAGGTCCCTAGTAGCCACCATTGATTGCTATTTTCAGTAGTATTGAGGTTTGGGCTTGCGGCAATAACACGCGCTCGTAATACTTCTATACTATTATTATGCATGGTGAGATCTCTGAGCTTAAAGTATGCCAAAAAATGCTGATTATTAGGCTATTTTGATAAAAAGTAAAAAATAGTTGGTTTATTATTACATCATAAAGAAGTGGTGTAAATAATGACAGCGATTGTGAGATTAGGTAAGATGACCTGCTACTGGTCATTACTAATGACTGCTTGTTAATAAAAGGAAATGACAGCTATTTTAGGACTATTGGTTCATAGTTGCTGTTTTTAGTTATTAGCAGATGACCTATATTATCTTATTACTTTTTTAATCACTCGGATATCGCGCATGACAAGTTTTGGCAAGTTTATCAAACGTCTGTTATTGGCTATTATGTTATTGGTTGTCGCATTCCATATTTTGGTCACCGGACTACTACTAATCTGGAAAACGCAGCCGATTAACAACAGCATGTTTATGTTGACGCATCGCCTAACGGGTGGCACGGTCACGCAGACATGGGCTGAGTACGATGCCATCGCCAAGTCTGTCAAACAAGCAGCGATCGTGAGTGAAGATTCCACGTTTAGCCAGCACAATGGCTTCGATATCGACGGTATCAAAGCGGCACAAAAGAAAAATGAAGAAACGGGCAAAATGTCCGCTGGTGGTTCAACCATCACCCAACAGCTGGCAAAAAACCTATTTTTGACTTCGCATCGCTCTTATGTGCGTAAGGCAGAAGAGGCTGTCATTACTGTCATGATAGAAACGCTGTGGGACAAGCAGCGTATCTTGACCGCTTATCTCAATGTGGCAGAATTTGGTAATGGTATCTATGGTATCGATGCCGCCGCGCACCATTATTTTGATAAATCTGCGGCCAATCTGAACCGAGACGAATCAGCGCTCCTCATTGGGATGCTTACCAATCCGAAGTATTACGAAGACAATCAAGGTGACAGAGGCTTGCGCAACAAGCAACGTATTATCAAAAAACGTATGAAAAATGCGGTATTACCGCAAGCGTCTTAATCTTTTAAAAGAAGCCTTAACAACAAGAATAACGGGAAAGAATAATATAGTTAAGTCTAAATAAAAACGATACAGGATAATAAATTCATTTGATTAAACGCTATTTTTCTTGCTTGCTGTGACTACGTCTCCAGAGGCTGCGAAAAATAGCGTTTAATCTTATTGTATCGATTTTATAGTGAACCGACTATAGTTAATAACCTTTAAGACGATAGTATAAAGACGACGGCGTATCGATAACGCAAAAGGAGTAGTAACGTGGTAGAGATAAATAATAATCAGAACAGCGGTGATATGAACAAGATGATCGACGTTAATAGTGTGAGTGAAGATGGCAACGAAAACGTTAATAAAAATATGAGCGTAAGCAGTAACTATAATGATCTGACCGACATCGACTGGCAACGCTTAGAAGACGGCAGTTATTCACCCAGCAGTTATATCAACCGAGATCTGTCCTTATTACAGTTTCATCTGCGTGTATTGGCGCAGGCAGCCAGTCCTCGTCACCCACTGCTTGAGCGCTTGTTTTTTCTCATTATTTTTTCATCGAATCTCGACGAATTCTTTGAGATTCGTGTTGCAGGTATCATGCAAAAGCTCAATATCGGTGACGTATCGACCAGTGCGCATGGTATGCGCCCAAGCGAGGTGTTAAACGAGATCTCTGCGATCACTCACGACGCTATCAATGAGCAATATCGCATTCTGAATGAAGATATTTTGCCCGCTCTTGCGCTCGAGGATATCCGCTACCTAAAACGTGATGAGCTCAATGCCGAGCAGTCTGCATGGATGAAGCGTTATTTTACCGAGCAAGTCGTGCCAGTATTGACACCGATTAGCATTGATCCTGCGCATCCATTCCCGCGTTTGGTCAATAAAAGCTTAAACTTTATTGCCACATTAGAAGGCAAAGATGCTTTTGGTCGCGACATCAACTTGGCGATTGTACCAGCGCCGCGCAGTCTGCCGCGTGTGATTCGTCTGCCAGATGAGCTAACGGGCGGTAAAGAGCATCATGTGATGCTATCAGCCATCATTCATGAGCATATCGGTGAGCTGTTCCCTGGTATGAGTGTGACGGGTTGTCATCAGTTCAGGCTCACGCGTAATGCAGATTTAGATCTGGCGGATGATGTAGAAGATATCGCCAAAGCGCTAGAAGGCGAGCTTGAAAATCGCCGCTTCGGTGACAAAGTCCGTCTTGAGGTCACAACCGACTGTCCAGCGCACATCAGTGAGTATCTGCTCAACGAGTTTGAGTTGCATGACAATCAGCTGTATCGTGTCAATGGCCCTGTGAATCTGACGCGCTTATTGTTTGATTTTAATATTCCGGGACTGCGTTATCAGCCATTTACTTATGCCGTGCCAAAAGCCTTTCGCCGAGAGATGGATAAATCAGATAAATCATCCAGTATGTTTGCCGCTATGCGTAAAAGCGATGTACTGGTGCATCATCCGTTTCATGCATTTTTACCCATTATTAATCTGCTTTGGCAGGCAGCTAGCGATCCCAAAGTGTTGGCGATCAAGCAGACATTATACCGCTCAGGTACCAATTCAGAGATCGTCAAAGCGCTTGCCGCTGCCGCTCGTAACGGCAAAGAAGTCACTGCCGTCATTGAGTTGCGTGCGCGTTTCGATGAAGCTTCCAATATTGCTGTCGCCAACTATTTACAAGAAGCAGGTGCGGTTGTGGTTTATGGCATCGTCGGCTACAAGACCCATGCCAAGCTCATGCTCATCGTGCGCCGTGAAGAAGATCGAATCCGCCGCTATGTCCACCTAGGCACAGGCAACTATCATGCGGCCAATGCCAAGGTCTATACAGATTATGGTTTATTCAGTGCCGATCCTGATATCTCAGAAGATGTGCATAAGATATTTCAAGAGCTCACTGGTATGGGCAAACCTGCCAATCTCAAAAAACTGCTACATGCCCCTTTTACGTTGCACGAAAAACTAATGAGCTTTATCGATGATGAGATTGCTCATGCTAAAGCAGGCAAGCGCGCTCATATTATCGTCAAAGCCAATGCCTTGACCGAGCGGCGCCTGATCGATAAGCTGTACGACGCCTCGCAGGCAGGTGTCAAGATTGAGCTGATCCTGCGCTCTATGTGTTGCTTGCGTCCGCAAGTAAAAGGACTGTCTGAAAACATCACTGTACGCTCTATTATTGGCCGATTTTTGGAGCATACTCGTATTTATTATTTCTATAATAATGGGGATGAGCGTTTGTATTGTGGCAGCGCAGACTGGATGGATCGTAACCTGTTCCACCGCGTTGAGGTGGCCTTTCCAATCGAAAATAAGAAGCTTTTTAAGCAGATATATCAAGATGGTTTGATCAATTACTTACAAGACAACACGCAAGCGTGGACACTGGATGGCACAGGCGTTTGGCAGCAGCTTCAGCCAGCAGCAGGGGAGGTGCCACACGTTGCTCAAGAGCACTTATTGAAAGTGATTAATGGTGTTGAAGAGTCCAGCTAACTGATTGAGTGCTATCTTCATCATTTGACCAAGCACTATTTAGTCAAACACTATTTAACCAAGTATTGGTACATACCAGTGCTTGGTTTTTCTGGTTAATGCGCTGTAAAAGTTACAAACTGTGTTGTAACCTCACATTTATTCACATATTGATACGGCAGTACACTGGTGAATCTCACAGTATCCTACCTATAATTAACATCAGTTCTGGTGCAGTTTATTATTTTTATCAAAAACCTCATCACTCATCTATCTAAAAGTAACTGAACAAAAGCAACTGACTAAAAGTGGCTGAGTACATAATGATACCGCACCGGAGAAACTCTAAATTCAGTCAACAATAAAAATAAGGAATAAATCATGAGTACGACGAACAATGATACCTCAGACATCAAAAAAGCAGCAGAGCAAGCAAACGGTCAAGAGATTGAGAAAAATCTAGAAGACAACAAAAAAGTCGATGCGCCTGAATCACTAAGCGAAGAAGAGCAAACAGCGTTCATTGAGGATGACCTACGCACTGACAAATAAGAGTGTGTTTGCAGCATACGTCCAAAGCACTAATCAGATAACGATAATAAATAATGCGAGGGAGACGCCATGACCATGCCAGAAAAAAACAATACTGAAGAAAAATTCCTTGTAGAGGATCCCGCCGTTACGACGCAAGAAAATCCTCAAGGCAGCTACGAAGGCCGAAAGTACCAGCCAAATATAGATGGGCCGGAACAAGCCTCACAGGAGACAGACGAGGTCTATGTCGACCCGCGCAAAGAAGAAAATCTGCCTGCGGGTGGCAAAAACGTATCGGACCTAAATGCTTATGATCTGAGTCGAGACGACTAACAAATGATAAGCACAATATGTTATCGATACGAACAATAATTATAATAAGGACAAAACAATGGAAACCAGAGATCCTGCTTTAAGTAAAACTCGAATCGCAGAAACGGACACGCATGAAACTTTAGACAGTGCTCAAACGGTGAAAAACCATGAGAAGCTCGAAGAAAACGTCAATGAAAATAAAGGTACCGACACTTTTGAAGAGGGTGTAGTGGAGTCTGAGCACGTCAATGATGGTGATAACCCAGCGCGCCAGCCAGATCGCCGTGATCAACCAGGTAATGGTTTTGATGATAATATCAATGAAAGCACCGTTGCAAGCGAAGGGCCTGATAGCCAAAAAATTAACAACATGAATCGCTATGCTAATGTTGATAATGCTCAGACTCGCACCTTAAATCCTGATGATAAAGACTAGAACGACAATAGAAAGCTGAGCAAAAGACTATGATATTTGCGTAATTATCGACTGATATCTACATTATTTAGATAGCAGTTAAAGGCGCTTACAATATTGGATGAATAGTTATTATAGGGAGTAAGACAAATATGCCAAATGACAAGCCCATCACTGATGAGTATAGTCTAAAAGATGCAGATGACAACAACGGTATCGTACCAGACGACGCTCTACAAAAAGTAAATCCAGCGGCAGCAGACAAAGCAGCAGGCGATCATGATCCGCATAATGTGGCTAAGAGTGACAAGCAGTACGACAGCCCATTGATGGAAGATGATAAGTAATACTATTTATATACCAGTATCTCTGATCCATAAAAGTATCGCTGATCGTCAGAAAATAATCAGCATAAATAAAGAGGCATTACCGTTGTTCAAATATAACCCCAATAACGGTAATGCCTTTTTTGTGTCTATAACCTATAGATTTCAAAAACCTATAGATTTCAAAGTACAAACGAATGATGCCTGTCTATTAAGCAGGCGTACCACTATGAAAGCGTAGCTCCGCGTCTGGACTGTCTATTAATTCTGCTTCTACTTCTTTAAAAAATGCAACGCGCTCATCGATATTATCATCTGATAATGACTGGGCAAGCGCAAGGTAATCCTCAAAATGGCGGCTCTCTGACTTTAGTAGATAGCGATAGTATTTTGCTAAACGCGCATCATCAATGACTTCCGCCAACGCTGCAAAGCGTTCACAAGAGCGCGCTTCAATGAACGCCCCAATGATCAGTACATCGACCATCGCTGCTGGCTCATAAGTACGTTTATGTTTCAGCATGCCCTTGGCATAGCGACCTGCACTCAAATACTTCCAGTCCTGGCCGCGTTCGTTCATGATGCCAAGCACCTGCTCGTAATGCAGCATCTCTTCACGTATGAGCTGTGCCAATTTACGTTGCAAATCATAAGAGAACTCATATCGAAATATCAAATTCATCGCAGTGCCAGCGGCTTTTTTTTCGCAATTGGCATGATCCTGAATGATAAGTGGTAGGTTATCTATAGCCGCATCTACCCACGCCTGCGTCGTGCGCGCACCCAAAAAATTATAAATAGGGGATAGGTCTACCTTTATAGGAGTACGCAGATGCGTAATATCGACGCTGTCTTCCCCTACGTCCATACTGCTTTCGTCAACGACATTTACTGGTGAAAAGGGCGCTTCTTTTTCGAGGTTATCCTTATGAATATCGTAGTGATCAGTACCATGCGCTGATGATTGTAAGGACGAGAGGTCGGGCTGGTTTATAGTCATAATCTAAAAGGGCTTTTTTATAAATGAGAATTTAAAGCAGCTAATTTATAGATGCTTTCAAAATAATGGGCTACAGTTACTACGGCTAAGTAAGTTGTCTAGATCATGGACAGTATTTAAGTATAGTAGAACCTCAATAAAATTGATACAGCATAGGAAACGCGCTCGATTAAACGCTACTTTTCTTGCTTGCTGTGACTGCGTCTCCAGAGGCTGCGAAAAATAGCGTTTAATCTTGCTATACCATTTTTATAATGGTTTCACTATATAACTATAAATGGTAATGATTACTTACAGTTTAGTCTCAACTGAGCATTCATTAATTTCTAGATAGTATTCATGGTCTGTGAGGCTTACGTCTTATACGATATCATTATTATACAACCCCAATATTTATTTTCTAAATGGCGTTTGCTTGTTTATTTTATTATTTGATAGTAGGATGAGATTTTGCTCTTTAGTCACAGTGTCTTGCTATCAATAGCACTTAGTAGAGAATCGCAAGCATTATACCAATGACAATTCTTGTATCAAAACAGAAGATTTATACAGTCTATTTTAGGGCTGATGAAAAACTCTTTAATGAATAATTATTTATCAGCATTAAATACCATAGGTTGTCGTAGGTAGCAATGATATCTTTCATTGTATAAATAATTGTTGATAAAAATAACGTGTCTTAAATAGTCGCTGTAGCAATTTAGTATTACCAATACTCACCAATAGATAAGGATAACGACATGGGCCAGTCTTCTAACGCCAATCGCATTCAAAAAGGCATTCTTGCCATCGACCAACAGTTGTATGACTTTATTGAAAACGAAGTGCTGCCAAAAGTTGGTGTTGATTCAGACAGTTATTGGTCAGGTTTTGAGAAGGTTATCAAGGAATTTACGCCACGTAATAAAGCGTTGCTAGAAACTCGAGACAAGATTCAAGCACAGATTGATGAGTGGCACCTACAACACCCTGCAAAAGATGGCGAAATCGATTATCCAGCTTATAAAGCGTTTTTGAAGGAAATTGGATATCTGTTGCCAGAAGGTGATGACTTTACGGTCAGTACAGAAAATGTCGATGACGAAATCGCGCATATCGCAGGGCCGCAGCTGGTCGTACCAGTACGTAACGCTCGTTATGCATTAAATGCGACCAACGCACGTTGGGGCAGCCTATATGATGCGTTGTATGGCACCGATGTTATCAGTAGTGACAATGGTCAAGAAGCGAGTGGTAGCTATAATCCTACTCGCGGTGCTGCTGTTGTCGCTTATGCCAAAGCATTTTTAGATGAGCACTTCACACTAGCATCAGGCTCTTACAATGATGTGACCAGTTTTAAAGTGATCGATGGCAAGCTTGAAGTCGTACAGGGTGATAGCAGTACCGAGCTAAAAGATACGGCTAAGTTCGTCGGTTATGTCGGCGAGGCAGATAGCCCCTCTGGTATTTTGCTCAAAAACAATGGCTTGCATGCTGAGATTCAGATCGATAGTAATCATCCAGTTGGCAAAGATGACCCAGCAAATATCAAAGACGTGCTACTTGAGTCAGCCATGACTGCGATTCAAGATTGTGAAGATTCGGTCGCTGCTGTAGATGCAGAAGAAAAAGTGGAAGTCTATCGCAATTGGCTTGGCTTGATGAACGGCGATCTACAAGAGACCTTTGAAAAAGGTGGCAAAACCCGTACTCGCAAACAAAACCCAGATCGTGAATATAATACACCTGATGGCGGTAAGCTGATTTTGCCAGGTCGTTCGCTACTCTTGATTCGTAACGTGGGTCATCTCATGCAGAACCCCGCAATTTTGGTTGATTTAGGCAATGGCCAAGAGCAAATATTTGAAGGCTTAATGGATGGTTTAATCACACCATTATTATCACTCAATGATATCAAAGGCAAAAACGAGCTATCAAACTCACGCCAAGGCTCTATGTATATTGTGAAGCCAAAAATGCATGGCCCTGAAGAAGTTAAAATGGCCAATGATTTATTCAACGCATCAGAGGACTTATTGGGTCTAGAGCGTAATACGCTCAAAATCGGTATCATGGACGAAGAGCGCCGTACCACAGTCAATCTGAAAGAAGCGATTCGCCAAGCAAAAGAGCGTGTTATCTTTATTAATACAGGTTTCTTAGATCGTACGGGTGATGAGATGCATACCAGTATGAATGCCGGTCCGTTCGTGCCAAAAGGCGACATGAAGTCGCAAGCATGGCTACCTGCGTATGAGCAGTGGAACGTTGATATCGGTCTAGAGACTGGTCTGCAAGGTCATGCTCAAATTGGTAAAGGTATGTGGGCAAAACCTGATGAGATGAAAGAGATGATGGACACCAAAGCGGCTCATCCGAAATCTGGTGCCAGTACGGCTTGGGTACCCTCACCAACGGGCGCTACCTTGCACAGCATACACTATCATCAAGTTAGCGTGGCCGATGTACAAGATACGCTTAAATCACGTGAGCGTGCGAGCTTAGATGATATTTTGACCATTCCATTGGCAAAAAATACCAATTGGACAGAAGAAGAGAAGCAGCAAGAGCTTGAAAATAATGCTCAAGGTATCTTAGGGTATGTGGTACGCTGGGTAAATCAAGGCGTAGGCTGTTCCAAAGTACCTGATATCAATGATGTTGGCTTGATGGAAGATCGTGCTACCTTACGTATCTCTAGCCAGCATATTGCCAATTGGTTACATCATGATGTGGTAAGCGAGCAGCAAGTGATGGACACAATGAAACGTATGGCAAAAGTCGTCGATGAGCAAAATGCAGGCGATAGTGATTACCAGCCAATGGCAGATAACTTTGATAACTCTTATGCATTTAAAGCAGCCTGTGATTTGGTCTTTAAAGGACGCGCGCAACCTAGCGGCTATACTGAACCATTGTTGCATCAAGCGCGCCTTGATCTAAAAGCCAATGCTTAGAGAGGCCGGCTTAGCAATGGGTATTTTAGCGTATGCTGAAGTCTAAGGTGTAGTATCTAATCTTGCTCGTTTGTAACGCTAAATATGTCATAAATACGTTGGTCGATTCTTCATAAGCGCTATTTATTTATCAATGGATAGCGCTATTTCTTGGGCAATTATTTTGTTTTTATTAAAATATTTTAATACTATAAGTAATGATATTAATCAATAAAAGCGCTATCTGCTTGAGTAGATAGTGCTTTTTTTTGTAGCTATTTGGATTTTATAGGTGACTTGTCATTTGATACTGGGGGTATCGAAAAAGCGAAAAAATATGTTGCAAATTATGTCAAAGTTGTTATGCTTGTACTCGAAGTATGAGTTTGGTAACGGATGTTACGCAATGGAAGGATAAAAACTAAAGATTACATGGCAGTTACGTTGTTTAATCCCAGTCATGTGAGTCATGGTTTTTTATCTTACTGTAATAGAACTTCGCCACACTTGTTTCTGACTAATCTCGGTAGCCAGTTACACATTATATCTTTGAGGATTTGTGACGATACCATTATGGGCGCCAGCTAATAATAGCTTGCTCATTACTAAAATTGTAAAGTGGAGATACCCCATGAAAAAACTACTTTTAGCGACAGCAATCGCAGCCCTATCTGTATCTGCCGCACAAGCAGCACCTACCTTATATGGTAAAGCATTCGTTACTACTGACTACGTAAATGCTGAACTTGATCGCGAAACTATGGACGGCGATACTAGCATCAGTACAGACAGCGATTCAGTACAAATCAACTCAAACCTCTCGCGTTTAGGTTTCAAAGGTTCTGAAGCTATGACTGCTAACACTGATGTTATCTATCAGTTAGAGTATGGCATCAATATCGATGATTCTGGCGAAGACAACATCGCTTTCAAAAGCCGTGACACTTATCTTGGTCTAGTCAACAAAGATTTCGGTCAGTTCCGTTTTGGTCGTAACTACTCAGTATCTGATTACATCAACAACGTAACTGTTACTGAAGGCTATTGGTACAACATCGGCTCAAGCTCTCTTGATGAAGGGACATTGAGCGAAGCATTGACCCTTACTGATGGTAGCCGTATCAACAACTCTATCATCTGGTTTGCTCCTAAATACAACGATCTACCATTAGAGCTTGCATTACAGTACAGTGCTGATGAAGACTTTATATCTGAGAGTGGTCGTGACGCAGGCTATGGTGCATCATTGATGTACAACCCAGGTAACGGCTTCACTGCTGGTATCGCATTAGATGACGATATGAGTATCGATGGTGAGATCTTACGTGGTAGTGCGACTATCGATTTGAGCAAGTACAGTGCTTATCCAGTAAAATTGGGTGCACTATATCAGCAAGCTGATTATGATGGTGCAGATGAAGAAGATGGTTTAATCATCAGTGCTAAAATGGGTCTGGCTAACTTTGCTCGTCCAGCAACTGTATACCTTCAGTACAACAAAACTGAAAACTTAAGTGGTCTTAACGGCAATGACTCAGACCAAGTTGTATTGGGTGGCACGTACTCTTTCAAAGACAACATGATTGCTCACGCTTATATCGGTCAAAACTCAGCTGACCTAGACAACGGTCTATTCATCGTAAGAGATGCTGAAACTGATCAAGCCGGTGAAGTGATTGATGCACGTGGCGACGCTGATGTATTCGCTATCGGTGCTGGTCTAGAATACTTATTCTAATATCACACGCAAGTAAATAGCATATAAAAACTCATCCTTCGGGGTGAGTTTTTTTTGTTTTGTAATCAATACTGTGTCTTGAACAACAGCGTGTCTTAAATAACAGAATCCGTAAAATTAATAATAACATTTGTGTAAATTTTGGTTTTTTCACCTTACTGTAATATTTGGTTGGTAAAGTTGTGTCTAAGTAATGCTTCTAGCTCATATATATAAATGTTCTATAGGGTAGTCACCCTGCCATTATATATATCGGCCAATCCTAGCCAATTCATCATTCAAATCGTAAAGTGGAGATGTCTTTTGAAAAAACTATTTTTAGCCTCATCAGTCGCAATGCTATTAGTATCTACAGCTCAAGCGGCACCGACTGTTTATGGCAAAGCATTTTTAACCTTAGATTATGTTAGTACAGACTACGATGCAGCTAACAAGACAGATGAAGATACATTTAAACTTAACTCTAATCAATCACGTATCGGTTTTAAAGGTGAAGATGATCTTACTGATACCACTAAATTAGTCTATCAATTGGAATATGGTATTGATGTTGATGACGATAGCCAACAGTTTAGATCACGTAATACTTATGTAGGCTTAGCCCACAACACTTTAGGTACTGTACTAGCGGGACGCCATGATACCCCATTGAAACTTGCACAAAACAAAGTTGACGTGTTTAATGATAGCTTATTTGATATTAAAAATGCGGGTGTTTCAGGTGAATACCGTGCTAACAATATGGTGGCCTATCAATCACCTGTTATTGTCGGTATGCCAGTGAGTTTTATGGCAGCTACCGCATTATCAGAAACTGATGCCGACGGTGATATTCTCGTTTCCGCAGCATCTGGTGCGAAGCCTGCAGTCTATCGTGATAGAAAAGTAAAAGATAACGGTTATTCTGCTTTATTAGCCTATGACAAAAATGGTGTTTATCTAGCCGGTGCTTATGACAAAGACATGGGTGCTAACAATGTAAATACTGGCGTGATTGATAATACGTGGCGTTTGGTTGCTGGTTTAGATATGGGCAAAATGAATATGGTTTCGGGCTTAACTTTAGGTGCTCTATACCAACAAAGCCAATACTACGATAATTATAGCATCGTTAACAACAACCGCGTTAACAAAGCCAGTGAAGATGAAAAATCTTGGCTAATTAGTGGTAAATATAAAGTTGGTGCAACACCTTGGGCAGTTAAAGCACAGTATGTTAATACCACTGACGAAAAAGGCGTAAAAGATGCTGATGTAAATGAAATCGCAGTTGGTGGAGAATATGCATTCAATAAAGCGACCACGGGTCATATTTATGCAGGGCAAATCAGCCGTGACAATAACAAAGATGACTTGATTGTAGGTACGGGTATTGAATACAAATTCTAATCTAAACATTAGAAAACGTATTATAAAAAACTCATCCTTCGGGGTGGGTTTTTTTGTTGTATGTATTATTTGTGACAAAAGTCTACCGCTGAGGTAGAAAACAAGAGTTTCAGACAGTTTGCATTTTTGCCCTATATTTTGTGGCGTATTTTTAGTAAAATCCTTCTTTACCAATTACCGACAGAGTACTATGACCAAGTTTATATTTGTGACCGGTGGGGTAGTGTCCTCACTAGGAAAAGGTATCACCGCAGCCTCTCTTGCAGCGGTCTTAGAAGCACGTGGCGTGACTGTCACGATGACCAAAATGGATCCGTATATCAACGTCGATCCAGGTACGATGAGTCCGTTTCAGCATGGTGAGGTGTTCGTCACCGAAGATGGCGCAGAGACAGATTTGGATTTGGGTTATTATGAGCGTTTTTTACGTCACTCAAAAATGAGTAAAAGTAATAACTTCACCAGTGGCCGTATTTATCAAAATGTTTTAAATAAAGAACGTCGCGGTGAATACCTTGGCGGTACGGTACAGGTTATTCCGCATATTACCGATGAAATCAAAAACAAAATCCTCGCGAGCGGCGAAGGATATGATATTGCTATTATTGAGATTGGCGGTACCGTCGGTGATATCGAATCCCTTCCTTTTATGGAAGCTGTCCGTCAGATGCAAGTAGAGCTGGGGCGCAATCGTGCCATGCTGATGCATCTTACTTTAGTACCTTATATTGCCAGTGCCGGTGAGACCAAAACCAAGCCGACACAGCACTCTGTAAAAGAGCTACGCTCAATCGGTCTACAGCCTGACATCTTAATCTGCCGCTCTGATCATCATATCTCACAAGATAACCGTCGCAAGATTGCGCTATTCACCAATGTAGAAGAGCGTGCCGTTATCATGTGTGAAGATGCACAAAGTATCTATCAGATCCCGCGCACGCTACATGAGCAAGACCTTGATGATCTCATCTGTGAGCGTTTCGGTCTTGATGTGCCCGAAGCGGATTTGAGCGATTGGGATAAAGTGGTTGAAGCCCAGCTAAATCCTGAAGGAACAGTGACAGTTGCGATGGTTGGCAAATACGTTGAGCTACCAGATGCTTATAAGTCGATCAACGAAGCATTGCTACACGCAGGTATCACGCATAAAGTCGATGTCAAAATCGACTACATCGATGCTGAGCGTTTAGAAGATGACGACACTCTACTAGCGCAGCTAAAAGAAGCCAATGCTATCTTAGTACCAGGCGGTTTTGGTGAGCGCGGTACGATGGGTAAAATAAAAGCCATCACCTATGCTCGTGAAAATAATGTGCCGTATCTAGGTATTTGCCTTGGTATGCAGCTGGCCGTGATAGAGTATGCGCGCAATGTACTGAATATCAATGCCAACTCTTCTGAGTTTGATCGTAAGACAGCTGAGCCTATCATTGGGCTTATCACCGAATGGTTAGATGAGCGCGGCGAGCTACAGATTCGTAGCGATGACTCAGACCTCGGCGGTACCATGCGCCTAGGCGCGCAGCAAGCAGAGCTGGTTTCTGGTAGCAAGCTTGCTCAGATTTATGGTGCTAACAATATCACTGAGCGCCATCGCCATCGTTATGAGATGAATAACCGTTATATTGAGCCATTAGAGCAAGCGGGTATGACTATATCTGGTTATTCTGCCAAGCAGCATTTGGTAGAGTCGGTAGAGATTAGCGAGCATCCATGGTTTGTTGCTGTACAGTTCCATCCTGAATTTACTAGCTCACCACGCGGTGGTCATCCACTGTTTAATAGTTTTGTCAAAGCGGCGAAGAACCATAGCGAAGCAAAATAGTCTTCATAATAGAGTAACTCTATATAATGTAGTGTAAAGTAAAAGTATTTATTATAAAAAAGACTGATCTTCGGATTGGTCTTTTTTTTGCTCAACTCAGGTTGTTTGTTGTTATTAACGAGTCAATATCCTCATTAATAATCTCTAATTACGCTTGCATACTTTTTTTAATCAGGCTATCGGTTACAATATGGGATGGAGATATTAATAACAAAATAAGAGGTAGTGGCTAAATGGAAAACCTATTAACGGCGCAATCACACATTGCACTTAACACGCCTAATAATAAGACGATCAACATTGGTAATGATCAACCCTTTGTATTATTTGGTGGGATGAACGTCTTAGAATCTAAAGAGTTGGCGTTTGAGATTGCTGAGCAATACGTTGAGATATGTGAGCGCTTGGGTATCGGCTATGTGTTTAAAGCGAGTTTTGATAAAGCCAACCGCTCAAGCCTGCATTCATACCGAGGGCCGGGACTCGCGCAAGGTATCGATTGGCTCGGGCAAATTAAAGAAAAATTCCAAGTACCGATTATCACTGATGTACATGAACCTCATCAAGCAGCACCAGTCGCTGAAGTTGCTGATATTATCCAGTTGCCAGCTTTTTTGTCACGTCAGACGGACTTGGTTCATGCGATGGCAAAGACGGACGCGATTATCAATATCAAAAAGGCACAGTTTTTGGCGCCGCATGAGATGCGTCATATCGTCAATAAGTGTCTAGAAGGCGGTAATGATAAGCTGATACTTTGTGAGCGTGGCAGCGCCTTTGGTTATAACAATCTCGTCGTCGATATGCTCGGTTTTGATACCATGAAGCAGATGGATATCCCCGTATTCTTTGATGTGACACATAGCTTGCAACAGCCAGGCGCGCGTAGTGACAGTGCAGGTGGGCGCCGTGAGCAGATTACGACACTGGCACGTGCTGGTATGGCGACAGGATTGGCAGGGCTTTTCTTAGAGGCGCACCCAAATCCAGAAACGGCGAAATGTGATGGGCCATGTGCGCTGCGCATGAGCCAGCTAGAGCCGTTTTTGCGTCAGCTTAAGCAGATTGATGATCTGGTCAAAGGCTTTGAGACATTAGATACTCATTGATATTATAAATGATAAGAGGGTGATGCAATGGCGATTCAAACCGCACAAGTCAGTATAGAAAATATCGACGATCAAGATGGTCTAGATAGTGTAATGACCGCTCTTAAAAATATCTCAGGCGTGACTGCTATCGATCTAGATCCTGTGCATGATGTTGCAACGGTCAGTTATGATGATACGGATACGAGTATTCATGCTTTGACGGCGGCGATTAGTATGGTTGATTATGTGACTCAGCCATTTCCTATCGATGCGCCGCAAAATCCGCATCATAAAGACTAAGATATATGGACGATCTGAATGCTATATAAGCAATGAGTAGCGTTCAGGTTTTTATTAAGAAGTTCCTGTCTTGTTAATAGCATCTCGTTAATAAAGTAACAACCAAAGTGTCTTGCTGTCGCTGATGATAGGGCTTATGCTAGTTTAGTGGTACTTTGATAGGTTTTGAGAAGTAAATATTGAAGAACAGCTATCAAGGCTACTTTTCACTAATAAAAATAAGGAGCCAACCATGGCAAGCCAAACACGTATTATTCAAATTGATGGCATGACTTGCAGCGGCTGTGTGGCAAGTGTACATACTGCTACTGCCGACATCGACGGTTTAGATACGATCACCGTTGATCTAGCTGACAATCTAGCGACGGTCACCTTTGATGATAGCAAAACCAGTGCAGAAGCGATTGCTTCGGCCATTGATGAGGCTGGATTTGAGGCGACTGTCGCTAATTCATAAATGTCGTCATCTATCTAAAAAACCAGCTACCATGTTATTACTGGCATGTTAGCTGGTTTTTTAATGGTTAAAAATTCTGATTATAGATTACGTCCATAGCTGTCCTAGTTTGCTGCTATTTACTAAATGATTGAGGCTTACTTGAATAGATGATGGTTGTGACCATCTAATAGGTGCTACCTGAATATATTGCAATATGTCTGTCTATAATAATTGGATAGCCTAAACAGCGTATTCATACTGATTGTTATCGTGTTTTATTTGTTTCATTTGATTTTTTTGTCAATCCACTGATATTTTATTATGGCTTCTATGAGTATATAGACGCTATAAAGAGTTATTTTTATGAATGATACTACCCGTACCACTAGTGATGAATCCTACGATGTCGAGACTGACATTCAATCAAATACGCCACTTGCACCGCAACGTGCGCATCTGCAATTGGCGATTGATGGCATGACGTGTCAGGCCTGTGCTTCACGAATCGAAAAGGTGCTGAATAAAAAGCCTTCGGTGTATGAAGTGAGTGTCAATTTTGCTGGTGAGACGGCAAATGTAGATTATGATCCAACGCAAACGACGCCAGAACAGGTCACAGAATGGGTAAACAAGACGGGTTTTGTTGCCAATCTACAGGCCAGCGACAGTTTATTTGCAAAAACAGATGAAGACACAGCCACCCAATATCCATGGCGATTGATTGGCTTATGGTTGTGTTTGGTGCCATTTTTGGTGGGTATGGCAGGCATGTTGGTGGGTGCTGGGATGGCGTGGATGCCGCCCATTTGGATTCAGTTTATTTTAGCGACGATTGTACAGTTTGGCTTTGCGTTACCATTCTATAAGAGCGCATGGGCATCCATCAAAGGCGGTCTTGCCAATATGGATGTACTGGTGGTGATTGGTACCGTGACGATATGGGCATATTCGACTTATCTGTGGCTTACTCATGGCGATGGCACTTTGGGGAGCCTCTTGCAAAGTGGACACATGGGCGGACACGTTGCTAGTAATGGCCCAGCCGTATATTTTGAAGCAGGGGTGATGGTTATTGCTTTTGTGCGGACTGGTAAATACTTGGAGGAACGTACCAAAAAACACAGTTTAAACAGTATCGATTTACTGTTGTCATTGACGCCAGATGAAGTCGAACAGCAGCAACCAAATGGCGATTTTCACTCTATTGCATTGTCTGATGTGCAAATAGGCGATATCTTGCGTGCCAAGCAAGGCAGCCGTATCGCGACCGATGGCATCGTCACAGATGGTAGCGGCTGGTGCGTGGAGAGTCACTTAACAGGTGAGTCAATAGCGCTCAAAAAAGAAGTGGGCGATGGATTACTGGCAGGTGCTTTGGTGGAGAATGGCAGTTTGCTCTATCGCGTCAGTGCCAAGGGTAGTGACACCAAGCTGGGCGATATGGTGCAAGCATTGAGTGATGCGCAAGGCTCAAAAGCTAACTTGGCGAGGCTGGCTGATAGAGTGACCGCCGTGTTTGTGCCAATTGTAGTGACCATCGCTTTGGTTACTTTTGGCCTAACATGGTGGCTGACTGGTATGGTCGATACTGCTTTGATGCATGCCGTATCAGTATTGGTCATTGCTTGTCCTTGTGCCCTTGGTTTGGCCACGCCAGCAGCTATCATGGCAGGTATGGGGGTTGCGGCGCGTCATGGCGTGTGGTTCAAAGACGCGCAAAGTCTCGAGGCGGCAGGGAATATTGACACGGTGGTGCTCGATAAGACAGGCACGCTGACCATTGGCAGACCCACTATCGTCGATCATGTCATGATGGATAAGTCGATCGCTGTTAATGATGTCTTGCAGATCGCCGCCAGTGTCGAAGCACATGCCAGTCATCCATTGGCAACTGCTTTGACCAACGCGGCTAAAGAGCGTCAGCTGTCTTTGTTCGATGTGACTGATATCAGTGTGATAAAAGGATCTGGTATACAGGCAAACATCGAAGGACTTGGACGAGTAAACGTCGGGACGGCTGAATTTGCTAATATGACGTTACCTAAGCTGATGCCAAAAGTATGGCAAATTGCCAGTACCGTTGCCATTAGTATCAATGATGAGCCACTAGGCGCATTTGCCTTAGCAGATGACTTGAAAGCGGATACCCCGCAAGCAATCACTGCGCTACAAAATGCGGGTATTAATGTGATCTTGATGAGTGGTGATAAGCAGTCGGTCGTCGATCATGTGGCAGGGCAGCTGGGTATTGAAAAAGCTTACGGCAAAATGAGTCCACGCGATAAGGCCAGTCAAATTGCACGGCTGCAAACTGCTGGTCATAAGGTGGCGATGGCAGGAGACGGGGTCAATGATGCGCCAGCGATGGCCACTGCCGATGCCAGCTTTGCAATGTTTGAGGGAACAGATGTCGCGCAGCACAGCGCTTCTGCCCGTCTAATGGGCGAGTCGCTCATGCATATTGATGCGGCGCAGAAGATTGCCCAAGCAACGCTACGCAATATTAAACAAAATCTGTTTTTTGCTTTCATTTATAACTGCCTTGGTATCCCGCTTGCCGCTTTGGGCTTCTTAAATCCGATGATTGCAGCAGCAGCGATGGCACTCAGCTCCATCTCAGTTTTGATGAATGCATTACGCTTGACACGATTTAAGACAGAGGTTGCGCTTGAGAATACGGTATCTGACCCGCACACCAATGAAACGCGTTTAGCGAAATAATAATTGCTGTATTAGCACTGATATTTCATCAACGTAGACCAAACGAGTATTTGAGATATACCTATCTATGATGATATTTATGACCGCAAGTCAGTGTAAGATAAGGGAAGTTTGGTAAAATATATGCTATGATGCCAAGCACGATAGCCAACCGTTAATCTGTTCAATAAGCCTTCCTTCATATGCAAATACAGCCATATGGCAGAAAGGCTTGAAGGGATTCTAGGTATATTGGCTATATGATATTTTTCTTTATCTTTTTTGTATGCTAGCTGCCGTTATTTATCTCACAAACTTGGCATGACCAAAGGAATTAACAGACATTATGTACGCTGAAGAAACCAACAACGTCACCGCAATTAAAGACATTCGCGCTCGTGAAATTTTAGACTCGCGCGGCAACCCAACTATCGAAGCTGATGTGATCTTAGCTGATGGCACTGTCGGCCGTGCTGCGGCGCCAAGTGGCGCATCCACAGGCTCACGTGAAGCGCTTGAGTTACGTGATGGCGACAAATCTCGCTATATGGGTAAAGGCGTCAAAAAAGCCGTTTCCAACGTCAACAGTCAGATTCGCAGTGCTTTGATTGATAAAGATGTGACTGAACAGCAGGGTATTGATGATGCCATGATTGCACTAGACGGCACAGAAAACAAAGAGAGCCTTGGTGCGAATGCCATGCTAGCGGTGTCACTTGCCACAGCCAAAGCGGCAGCCAAGTCACAGAATCTGCCATTGCATCAGTATATTGCTAACTTGCGTAATCAGACGTCATTGACCATGCCTGTGCCAATGATGAACATCCTAAATGGTGGCGAGCACGCGGACAATACCGTTGATATTCAAGAGTTTATGATTGAGCCAGTTGGCTTTACCAGCTTTTCAGAAGCGCTGCGTGCTGGTACAGAGATTTTCCACAGCTTAAAGTCTGTATTGAAATCACAAGGCTTAAATACCGCTGTTGGTGATGAAGGTGGTTTTGCACCAAATCTACGTAGCAACGAAGAAGCCATCACGGTTATTATGCAGGCGATCGAACAAGTCGGCTACAAAGCGGGTGAAGACATTCATCTTGCGCTAGACTGTGCGGCTAGTGAATTTTACAAGAACGGTCAATACGTATTGGCAGGCGAAGGCAACAAAGCTTTCGATAGCCAAGGGTTCTCAGACTATCTCGTTGGGCTCACGCGTCAGTATCCTATTATCTCTATCGAAGACGGTCTTGATGAGTCAGATTGGGATGGTTGGAAGTATCTGACCGAGCAGATTGGTGATAAAGTCCAGTTGGTCGGTGATGATCTATTTGTGACCAATCCTACAATCTTGCAAGAAGGTATCGATAAGCATATTGCCAATGCCATTTTGATTAAGTTCAACCAAATCGGTACATTGTCAGAGACGCTAGATGCGATTTATATGGCGAAGAAAAATGGCTATGCAACCATCATCTCGCATCGTTCAGGCGAAACCGAAGACAGCACCATTGCGGATTTAGCAGTTGGTACCGCTGCCGGTCAGATCAAAACAGGCTCACTATGCCGCTCAGACCGCGTTGCTAAGTACAACCAATTGCTACGCATCGAGCAGCAAGTACGTGCAAGCTACCGTGGCCGTGAAGAGTTTATCGGTCTACGTGGTTAACAGACTGACTTGGCTTTTTAACGTGTAATATGCGTCAAAAAGTCTAAGCTCAAAAGCCGAACTTATCATTGAATCTAGGCGATATATAATCATTTGTGTATCGCCTAATCATCTTAAAACTCTTATATCATTCTTTCTATGTTATTTGGCGTTGTCCTCTTATGAAATATTTTAGCCAATTTATACTACTTGCTCTAGCCGTTGCAGTGCTTTTGGGATTGCAATATCAGTATTGGCTGGGGGAAAATGGCCATTTTGAACATAACAAGTTGACGGCTCAAATTGAAGAGCAACAACGCTTAAATGATAACCAAGTGGCAGCAAACAATCTATTACGTACCGATGTGCAAGATCTAAAAACTGGACTTGAGGCGGTAGAAGAGCACGCTCGCTTAGATTTGGGCTTAATCAAACCAAATGAAACTTTTGTCCAAGTATCAACTGCACCAACGACGCATAGTAGCTATTAAGCTATAGCTATCGATCTGTATGATGTGATATCAAGCCCCATCATTTATTATAAAGCCATCCGTCATTCTTATCATTTTCACTATCTCTCTTTAAATATATCGTCATGGGTTCAACCATGAGTATCACACTATGAATAAAACCCCTAATATACACGCCATGATCGTCGCAGCTGGTCGCGGCAGCCGTTTTGGTGCATCCATTGCCAAACAGTACACAATGCTACAAGAGCAGACGTTGTTGCAGCACAGCGTGGCTAGGCTTGGTCATAGCGATTATATTAATAAATGCCTATTGGTCGTAGCAGCAGACGACAGCACAGCGCAGGAGCTAAAGTTTGAGCTTCCTATATATTACGCAGTTGGTGGGGCCGAGCGTTGGCAGTCAGTGCAGGCAGGGGTAGAGGCCATCAGTGAGTCAGGCGCCGATGATTCGGATTTGGTACTCATTCATGATGCGGCACGTCCCGCTGTACCGAGTGTAGATGTCGATCGAGTTATTAAAGCGGCCATGAGGGAGCCTTATGGTGCTATCTTAGCGACACCGGCGGCCGATACGTTGAAGAGCTCCTATCAGAAAATCACACCTACTGAGGAAGATAGACTCATTCCTTATGCGAAATGCACTATTGACCGTAGCAACATATGGCAAGCACAAACCCCGCAAGTTTTTCGTTTAGGTCAGCTAAAACGCGTCCTACGCTATGTGTCTGAACATCAGCTTAGCATCACAGATGAAGCCAGTGCTTTTGAGCACTTAGCGCTACCTATACGTTTGGTGCCGGGTAGTCGACAAAACATCAAGCTTACGTATCCTGATGACGCCATATTACTGGCAGCAATTCTGGATATCCAATTCTCACATTAATCAAATTTATAGATTTGCTTCGTATTTATATCAGATAACTCAAGGTAATGACTGTCAATATCGCATCAATTTCACGGCAATTTTTAGATTCAATAAAAGTTAAGATATATTAATTTAATATATAATATATATTTAAAACATGTTTTTTGTATATAAGCAAGACTATCAATTAATAAAAGGTTGCTTTGATGACCAATCTAACCTATGATGTAACTAACTTAATACAATTAATATAAAAAGCTTATAAAATCAATAATATATCAGACCGATTCATTGCGCTTAGTTATGTTGTCTCTATATTTTCTGAAGTTAGCATGATTGTTTTAGCGACATTTACCTGATAATAGGGAGAAGCTGATTGTCAACAATCAACGATTCAACAAATCCAGTAACGACAGATCTCTGCCAGCTTGTATATATAAGCCGGATTACCTCTACTGGTCTTTCAAGTCCTAGCACGCTTAATGATATCTCAGAGATCGCGGTCGAACGCAATCAAATAGATAATATCACGGGTATTCTTTGCTATGGCAATGGCTACTTTTTGCAGTGTGTCGAAGGCTCAGAGCAGGCACTAACCAACCTAAAAAATCGTTTGTTGATAGATGATCGACATAAAGAATTGAAGGTTTTAGATTTTTCTGAGATTACCAAACGTCGTTTTGCCAGTTGGTCATTACGTTCAATTACCCTTGAGCGTTGGATGACTAAAGAGCCTGAGCTTAAAAAGTTAATGCCATTTAAGCCGTATGAGTGGGATTCTAATGAGTGGCAGAAGTTCTTGGACATATTGCAGGGCTACTATGAAGAGCAAACGAGAACAGGTAACGTTGATACGCCTCCTGTCAAATACAGTACGCTAGGGGTGACGTTGAGTAAGGTCGTTGGTCAACACCAAGCATTCTTTTTAATTCAGACGGTACTCGGCTTGATGATAGCTGCCACATTGCTATGGCTAATGCTGTAATCGATAAATAATATAGTTATAGGCGTTAATTCTCTTATGATTTTAAGTATGTTCATACGATTGCTCATCGAGCTAAATACTAATTATATCTAGTTGAGCAGACAAACAAGAAAAAGCCAGCATTGATTCAATGCTGGCTTTTTCTATTTAAACAACTAGCTTGGATATTAAGAGCAGACATAAAAAACCCCCACTCATAACATATTATGAGTGGGGGTTTCGGTGGTACCATTGTTAGTCTTATTGAGTGCTAACAAGTGACGCCAAATAGTGGCGTCCCCAGGGGGATTCGAACCCCCGTTACCGCCGTGAAAGGGCGGTGTCCTAGGCCTCTAGACGATGGGGACTAGTAACAACACTTCAACTGCTTTCACCATTTATGCTGAAGTGGTGCGTATTTTAGTAGCGTCTGCGTTTCCTGTCAAGCCTTTTTCTACGTCTTTTTAAAATTAAATATCTTTTTTTAATTGCACGGCGAGGATGGAGATCATTGCGCTTTAAATGATACCGAACCCATAGGGAAGTACAAACACTAATAGTTAAAGCGAGCAACATATAGCCTAGGATGGTTCCCCATAACTTAAGTTGTGGATCCATAATAAAGTTCCTCCTATTAGGCCTCGATAGTATTCGCTAACAAGGCAGAGTGAGCAACTTGAACTATCTATAGGATATAACTGCATCGCTTAAGCGCGACATTCATCATAAGTAGTCATATTAGTCGTCCAAAAATATGACATTTATTATTATACAAAATAATTCCATCTGCTTATCGTGATATCAATCATATCCCTATTGATTATCAAATCAAGATGTCAAAGTCATCAAATATTACAAATAGCACTATTATGTATGATTGGCAATATATGATATGTGACTTATTCACTATCGTTATCAGCTGATGCTTCTGTAGCTTCTTCATTGTGCATCGCATTAGCGAGCATAGGATAATTATTGAGTATGTGACAGAACAGCTCGGCTGTCTTTTGAGTGTCATACAGTGCTGAGTGAGCATTTTTACCATCAAACTCGAGTCCTGCTGCCTTACATGCCCGTGCTAGTACAGTTTGTCCAAATGCCAGTGCAGACAAAGTCACGGTATCAAACACTGAAAAATTGTGAAAAGGATTGTGATTCTTACTATTGGTACGTAGCACAGCTGCATTGAGAAATGCCAAATCGAAATGCGCGTTGTGTCCAATCAGAACACATTGACGGCACTCTTCTTCGCGGCGTACTTCTTTTAAGCCTTTAAAGATACGGCGAAGGGCCGTTTTTTCATCTTCAGCAATGGCTTTGCGCATTGGGTTGTTAGGGTCTATACCAGTAAAGGCAAGGGCACTGGGCTCTAAATTTGCCCCCTCAAATGGCTCAATATGCGCATTGAATGCCTCACCTGGGTAAAATACGCCATGTTCATCAAGTAGTACAGGAATACAGGCGATTTCTAGTAGCGCATCAGTCTGAGAGTTAAAACCCGCTGTCTCGACATCGACGACGACAGGCAAAAACTTACGAAATCGGTCTTTTAGACTCAAGGGTGTTTGCTCATCGTCGCCCTTGTCTTCAGTAGCAGCACTTGGAATTACGTTCAGGTCGTCATCCGTGGAATTTGAGACATCTGCGTCAGGCAAGGTTGCTGTATTTTGATTGGTCATATCAAGTTCAATCACTTTTATCAGTCGTGCTGGTATATGGAATTGCACATCATTATTTCATAACATCGATAACGCCTTTGCACTAATGAGGTTTAGTACAAAGGTATCATTGGCATTATAGAAAAAATAATAGGTTGCTTTGTTAGTGCTAGGCTGTGTGGCTACTAAATCTTAAGCGACCAAGGTAACGTTTCACCTGCCATGAGCGGCGTTAATGATGCACCATCAAAGTAAGGGTAGTCGTTTGGTACTTGCATAGGCGTGTTGACAAGCGTAATAGTACTCTCGTTTAGAGGTAGACCGTAGAACTGCGCGCCAAAGCGACTGGCAAATCCTTCTAGCTTATCTATTTTGCCAACGCTATCAAACGCAGTGGCATATAACGGCAGGGCAGTTGCTGAACTATAGCAACCAGCACAGCCGCAAGCGGCTTCTTTCTTGTCGGTAGCATGTGGCGCAGAGTCGGTACCCAAGAAGAATTTTGGATTACCACTCGTGGCCACATCCAACAGGACTTTTTGATGGCTTTCACGCTTCAAGATAGGTAAGCAATAAAAGTGCGGTTTGATACCACCAACTAATAGATGGTTGCGATTAAACATTAAATGCTGAGGCGTAATAGTAGCAGCAACATGGTTGCCTTGAGCCAATACAAAATCTGCTGCATCGCTGGTCGTTATATGCTCTACCACGATTTTTAATGTTGGAAATTTGACGATGATTTGCGCCAACACTTCATCTAAAAAGCGTTTTTCGCGATCAAAGATATCTATATGGTCTTGCGTCACTTCACCATGTATCAATAGTGGTAAATTGTGCTTTTCTAGTGCTTCAAATACATCGACACAGGCATTGATATTGGTAACACCATCGGCAGAGTTGGTGGTCGCTCCAGCAGGATAAAGTTTGACCGCTTGTACGATGCCTGACTGTGCGGCCAATTCGATATCTTGAGCAGTGGTATTGTCCGTTAAGTACAGAGTCATACGTGGATCAAAGGCTGATTTTCGCTCAAGACTTAAATCGCTTGCTGCCAAAGTTTCCATGATACGCGCGCGATAGGCCTGCGCATCATGTGCATTTTTGACTGGCGGCACAAGGTTTGGCATACAGATCACACGGTTAAAGCTACCTGCTGCGTGCGGCACAGTGGTGCTCAAAGCCTGATAGTCGCGCAAGTGAATATGCCAATCATCTGGCTGAAGGATGGTTAATTCTCTAATCGAATCAGTCATAGTGTCAAAGCGCTCTATATCGTCAAATAAAGGAAAAAAAGAGGATAATACTGTGCGACTATCATAACAGATTTGCCCAGTTGACTAAATATAAGGCGAAATATCTGTACATAATTCATTGAGTACTATTTAACCCTTTTTAAGATTTAAGCCAAAAGCACACGCCTTATGGCAGTTAGACTTTTGCCTATAGTAAATATGATGTACACTGAGCAGGTAATTTCTTTTTAACTTGCTTACGATTTGATCTTAGCGCGTTTACTAAAACTAAATTCTCATAACAGGAGTTTTTCATGGCTCAACTTGATCCAAAAAATATTAATAAAATCGTATTGGCATACTCAGGTGGTCTTGATACCTCAATCATCGCTAAATGGCTGCAAGAAACCTATGATGCGGAAGTGATCACCTTTACCGCTGATATCGGTCAAGGCGAAGAAGTTGAGCCAGCACGAGCCAAAGCTCAAGCAATGGGTATCAAGCACATCCATATCGAAGATTTGCGTGAAGAGTTTGCCCGTGATTACGTATTCCCGATGTTCCGTGCCAATGCCATTTATGAAGGTGAGTATTTACTCGGTACGTCTATCGCTCGTCCACTAATCGCAAAGCGTTTGGTTGAGATTGCTAAAGAACACAATGCCGATGCCATCAGTCATGGCGCAACTGGTAAAGGGAATGACCAAGTTCGTTTTGAGCTAGGTGCTGTCGCTTTGTCACCAGACGTGGTAACGATTGCTCCTTGGCGTGAGTGGGATTTATCAAGCCGTGAAAGCTTAATGCAATATGCCAAAGAGCATGACATCGCTATTGATTATGCAGGCAATAAGAAAAAATCGCCTTATTCAATGGATGCCAACTTGCTACATATCTCTTATGAAGGTGGCGTTCTAGAAGAGCCGTACACTGAAGCAGAAGAAGACATGTGGCGCTGGTCTGTCAGTCCAGAAGACGCGCCTGATGAAGCGCAATATCTAGAACTAGAATACAAGAAAGGAGATATCGTTGCTATCGATGGCGAAGCCCTAAAGCCTTATGAAGTCATGATTAAGCTGAATGAAATCGGCGGTAAACATGGTATCGGCCGTTTAGATATCGTTGAAAACCGTTATGTTGGTATGAAGTCACGTGGTTGCTACGAGACGCCAGCTGGCACAATTATGCTAAAAGCCCATCGCGGTATCGAGTCACTAACGCTTGATCGTGAAGCTGCCCACCTAAAAGATGAGCTCATGCCACGCTATGCAAAAATCATCTACAATGGCTATTGGTTCAGCCCTGAGCGTATGATGCTACAGGCATTAATTGACAAATCACAAGAATACGTCAACGGTACGGTACGTGTAAAATTATACAAAGGTGCTGTGAGCGTCGTCGGTCGCAAGTCAGATGATTCGTTATTTGACGAAAAAATTGCAACTTTCGAAGATGATGCAGGTGCTTACGATCAAAAAGACGCAGAAGGTTTTATCCGTCTAAATGGTCTGCGTTTGGCTATCGAAGCTAGCCGTGGTCGCGATTTGTCTAAATAAGCGTTTCGATTATACATAGTTAATTAACTATTTAGCTCAACAGCAATAAAAAAGAGGCCTATATAAATAGCGCCTCTTTTTTTATGGCTGATGCGTTTCTATCAAGACTCCGTTTTGAACATCAGTTTATTAAAAGCACATGTCTTTATTGAGCTTGTGCTGTCTCTGCCGTATCAGACTCTTCATCGTCCACTCTCACAATAGCGACATCTTGTTGCTGCCGCTCATCAGTGATATCTTGTGCTAATATTTCTTCGGTGGCGAGCACGACGCCATCAGACTTTTGCGATTGATATTTGAGTGTAGCGAGCGCCCCCAGTACACCGATGACAAGTATAATAATAAGAATGACAGGGTTTTTCCAAAGCGGTGTGGAAGCATCATATTCTATCGGCTTTTCGCTCGTTGTCGCTGGCGTGTTGTCATTATTGCCACCGATCAATCCTAAGCTTACCAAAGGTGGCTTTGGTGGATTGGCGGGTTCAGAGTTGATGCGCAGTCGGTTTCGAATAAGATAAATATCAGAGATTTTCGCCAACTGCAGTAACCAGCGCTGATGTGGCAAAGCAATAGCATGCATCTCTTCAAATACCAGCATGTCGTTGTGACGACCCTGCGGCAAGTTCTCCGGTGAGCGTCCAATAGCTTTTAGGTAATTACCCGTTGCCAATTGCATGTCTTGTACAGGTTCATGGTTTTTAGGCTCGAACCCTGTCAACTCGTACCAGTGGCTATCAAAAGGTGGCGGGGTGCTTGATAGCTGCTCAGCGTGTAATAGTTTGAGTTCTACACTCTGCGCATGATTTTCCAAAGACTCTTTGTTTTCTACAGACTCTGTCAGTGTGGCCGGCTCGCTGTTAGCACGCTCTGACTCAAGAGTAGGCACTGCTTGCGTTTGTACATTGTTAAAGCGTGCTGCGGACAAAAACTGTGGCTGTAGGGCAAACCATTTATTCATCTCGTCACTATCGAGTTGACTGTATTCTGCCAAGATGGCCAGTTCTCGAAGGACAATCACGCATAAAGAGGTGAGTAAGATTTGAACTTGCTGCGTTTTTGCTTGAATATCTTCAGCAATATGATCACTGATTTTTATCACACGGGCGCTGTTATTAAAAACGGCATCTGCTGCATCGTTTCGGTGATATAACGTCGCCTTAAGAGTCGCAAAATTCATGGAGTTATATTGTCGTAACTCTTTGACAGCAGCACGTCCAAATAGTCTTTTGCTGAGTGCTTGTTCTTGATGTTGCTGCTGATAGGCAAGAAGCGCGCTCACAATAGCTTGTAGACTGGCATCCATTGCCAGCCTCGCTTGTGGCAATGAGAGCTGTGCGGCATCAGCCAAAAGTGGCAGCATAGGCTTGGTATCATGATATAAAAAATCATACATCGACACACGTGTCGGTGAAATAGTCGTCATAATCTGCTAGCATCAAAAAGTGTGCCTCTATATTACGGTGCCAAAAGCATTGACACAATCCCTTGATAATAGAAATTTTGAATCAGTTTTACTAATTACCTTAACAGTTATCTTATGGATGATTGATAGCGGGAAGCATTTATGACGAATAATGAAACTTTTAATAAACATCTAGTGATTAATATTGCTAAGCAGACATTAACAATGCATAAGCAGCAAGCTGAGGTCACTGAATATACCGTCTCTACGGCAAAAAATGGCATCGGTAGTCAGCAAGATAGTGGTTGCACGCCACTTGGTCAGCATATCATTGCAAAAAAAATAGGCGGCAGTGAGCCTATGAATGCTGTGTTTGTGGGCCGTGTGCCGACTGGCGAGGTGTATGATGCCGCTCTTAGCACGTTACATCCCAAGCGTGATTGGATACTGAGCCGTATTCTTTGGTTGAGCGGTTTGGAAGAAGGCTCGAATAAAGGTAGCAACAGTCAAGGTGGCTGTGATACTTATGAGCGCTACATCTATATCCACGGCACACCAGATACTGAGCCGATGGGTATACCGCTTTCACATGGCTGTATACGTATGCGTAATACAGATATCGTGGAATTATTTGAGCAAGTCGAAGAGGGTATGCCGGTAATGATCGTTGCAGATTAACGAAGATTAATTGTGCTTATTATTTCTACATTTCTATAGCATATTTACTTATCAGTATTTGAGCCAAAAAATCCGATGACGGCTAAGGATGGTAGTGAAAGGTATAAATATTGAACGATAAGATCGAAGCGAAAAATAAAATGGTTTATCTATAAAAAAGGACAGCTTCATTGATAAAAGCTGTCCTTTTTACTAAGCAATGTATCTTTATCGAGGTATCTTTACCGAGTAAGACGTTTTACCAAAATGTTGAGCTGTCTTTAAATTTAGCCAAACGCGTTTCGATATAAATTGGGTCATCGGTGAGCATGGCAGCAAACCAACCTGCACCATATAGAGCATTGGTATCTTTCGCTGATTTTAGGGCATAGAACTGTTGATATTGATTGTCATCATTGCGTTGCTCTAGCGCTATGTGCGCTTTTATCAGACGCTTTAACCAACGTTTGGTTTTCTTCTTGGCTTTTTTCTTACTTAACAAAGGCGCAGAGAACTCACTTATGTAGCGTAACGCTTTTAGGTGATCGCATAGTAGCGCTTCGTCTTGATTATCCTCAGAGATATCCATATCAACATTTACATCATCGCTCACAAGATCGGTACTGCTTACTTCATCAGTTTCTTTATCTGCTTTGAGGCACTTGTTATATTGTTTCGATAGAATTTTTGCTAGCTTGTCGAGAGCAAGTTTATCCGTTTGAGGCTCAATACTAGGGTCACTCATGGTAAAGGCAATCAGCTCTAGCAAGGTGAGCTGAAAGTCATTGGCTTGCAGTGTATTGATCGGTGTGATTTTTATGTTCTCGATATCTGTCGTCCAATCAACAGCAGGGGCTCCGAGTGCCTGTAGCTCAGGCTCGATATAGGTATTGATATGAGTGAGTTGGTAATAATTGTCCAGCAACGACGAGGTTTGCTTTAGTATCGGTAGCCAGTCAGGATTGATCTCGTCAGAAAAGCTATCAAATGCTGTTAACGCAGCCTGCAAGCGCTCAAGACCAATGCTTACCTGCAAAACATGCTCGTCATCAATGCTTCCAGCGACGATAGCACTGCTATTTGGCAGTATCTGTAATAGACAGTTATGTACGGCTGCTCGTATAAAGGCGGGCATGCTACTGTCTTTGTTCAAATCTAGTTGGCTTAGGTCAGCGCCAACTGCTGGACTGTGGTTCTGTCCGTTGATGAGCAAGCCACCGTTCTCAGCTTTGGTCACGGTAGATAGACACAGCTTGTAACGTTTGCACCATGTTTTGGCTGTCGTAAACAAAAAATCTAAATCTCCTGACACCAACTCGAACTCTATCTCCTGAATGGTTTTTCGCTGAGAGTCATCAGTACCATGGACAATTTCTCCATGATCGTAAGCCATCTCGATACAACTATCAGTTTCGTCACTACTATCTTCTATCAGTAAGCGCGTGGTGCGCTCGACGTTGGTGACATACAGTCGTGTTAGGTTTTTTGCTAACTTTTTGAGTTTGAAGTCAGCCAATGCAGAGGCGACAGGAGTTTCTGCATATATCGTCAAATCAGGCATCAGCCCATTATTATGAAGCATTTCCTGCACTTGCTTGTCATCTAACACAGCGTTGTGCTCCAAACGAGTGGCAATGCCATCGCCACCAGCTTTGATGGTTTGTACCCAAGTATCGCCTTCTTTGCGAATACGCAGACCGATACCTGCCTGTGCAAGCTGCTGGTCAGGAGTATCGTAGTAATGTGCAGCCAGTTGCGTCACTTGGGAAGATTTAACTTTTACTTGCCGCATTAAACCCTTTAGACGTGACTCTGGTACCAAAAACTTCAGCTCTATCTCTTGCATATTGGCTCCTAATAATTCTGACTGATGGCTTTGATTGACGGTTTTGCTTGATAATTATTAGTCTACCACTCTCTGATTATTTAAACCGCAATAAAAAACCGCCCTACATGATATAGGGCGGTTTTTTAAGTACGTACTGCTAGTCTAGGGTTTATTAGAACTGGTTCATCGTGTTCTTGCCACCACCAGCTTTTAGTGCGTTATCACCAGAGAAGATTTCTTTGTGGTCATCGCCAAGGTCAGAACCAGCCATTGCTTGGTGCTTAACACAAGAGATGCCTTCGCGGATTTCTTTACGTTGTACGCCAGCTGCATAAGCAAGCATGCCTTCTTCACCGAAGTAACCTTTAGCAAGTTCATGAACGCTAAGAGCAGTCGTGTGGTAAGTCGGTAGCGTGATTAGATGATGGAATACACCAGCTTCACGTGACGCATCACGTTGGAAGTTCTTAGCGGCAACGTCAGCTGCTGCATCAAGCTCAGTACCGTCGTAGTCAGCACTCATCAAGTCATCTTTATTGTATGCAGAGATGTCTTTACCTTCTTCTTCCCATTTCGCGATGACTTGCTTACGGAAGTTAAGCGTCCAGTTGAATGATGGGCTGTTGTTGTATACAAGCTTGGCTTTAGGCTGTTGCTCTTTGATACGGTCAACCATTGATTTGATGTGCGCAACATCTGGCGTTGGCGTCTCAATCCATAGTAGGTCAGCACCATTTTCTAGAGCAGTTACACAATCTAGAACCACGCGGTCGATGTTGGTGTCTTCGCGGAATTGGTATAGACCGTTTGCTAGGCGTACTGGGCGTACCAATTTGCCATCACGTTTGAGCAGCATGTCATTTTCTTTTGCTTCGTCGATTTCAATCTCTTCAACTTCAAGGAAATCGATGTACTTAGAAGCAAGATCACCTGGTTCGTTTGATACTGGGATTTTTTGCGTCAACGATGCGCCTTCAGAGTCAGTACGAGCAACGATAACACCGTCTTCGACACCAAGCTCTAAGAATGCATAGCGGATGGCGTTTAGTTTGGCGATAAAGTCTTCGTGCGGTACAGTCACTTTACCCGCTTGGTGACCACACTGCTTCACATCAGATACTTGGTTTTCGATCTGAATGGCACAAGCACCAGCTTCGATCATTTGCTTAGTCAATAGGTAAGTCGCTTCTTCGTTACCGAAACCTGCATCGATATCAGCGATGATTGGCACAACATGTGAATCAAAGTTTTCGATTTTTTCTAGGATAGCTGAGGTGTCTTGACCCGCTTCTTCAGCAGCATTTAGCTCACGGAAGTAGTCGTTCAATACTTTAGCGTCAGCTTGACGCAAAAACGTGTAGATTTCTTCGATTAGCTTAGGTACTGATGTTTTTTCGTGCATAGATTGGTCAGGTAATGGACCAAACTCAGAGCGTAACGCCGCTACCATCCAACCTGAAAGATAGATATAAGTTTTAGAGGTCGTACCGAAGTACTTTTTCTTAGCATACATGGTTTGCTGTGCCACAAAACCATGCCATGCACCTAGAGACTGTGTATACTGAGATGTATCATTGTCATAATCTTCCATGTCTTGACGCATGATTTTTGCAGTATACTTTGCGATATCCAAGCCCGTTTTAAAACGGTTTTGTGACATCATACGTGCGGCATCAGTCTCGCTAATGTTCTGCCAGTTGCCGTGCTTTTGCTTTAATTCACGTACTAGGTCGATCGCTGATTTATATGCAGTTGACATCTATAGTCTCCTTGGTAGGGTGTAAAAAATAATAAATTGAGCGTTAAAGTAATAATTTGCGTTATCAATAAATTTGGTAGTGATGCTATCAATACCTCGTAAAGGTCTTCTTTACCCTAAACAAACCTGTGCATGAATACAAGAAGATTGCTGAACTCAGCAGTTGACAAATAATTACTGATGTATAGTGTTGATTCAGCTTGTCCATGTCTATCAAAGGTGTTTGAGCATTTAATAAACAGCGTTGTCATAATTAGCAACAAGAGATGTTACAATTATACTGACACTTGGTAGTGTTTCACTGTCGAGATAAACCGTTACTATGCTATTTAACTATGTTGTTTTTTGGACGATAACCCGTTCGTAAAACTCAGGTTTGTGGTCTGTACCGCAAATCCTTTATGGAACTCACTATAACTGCCTTACCAAGATTTATCTAATTTATGATACTTATCTTTAGTATTTTTATAGGTTATAATGTAGTCATAACAGTATCTTATGGTGATGAAATTGAGTTATGCTGAGTATCTTTTGCGGTAAAACCAATAAAAATTCGCAAAATTATGCGGTCCTAGATCGAAAATCACCATTTCAGTACTGATAACACCAAGCATGCCGTGGTGCTTGTCTTTTAAAAGCTAAGAGAAATACATATGAATTTGCAGCGGGTTGATTTAAATTTATTAGTCCATCTAGATGTGTTGCTACGAGAAAAAAACGTCACTCGCGCAGCTGAGCAGCTTGGTATCACCCAGCCTGCCATGAGCAATATCTTGCGCCGTTTGCGTAAGTTATTTAATGATCCATTGCTGGTGCGCTCCTCTGAAGGGATGACACCGACTGAGCGCGCCCTTGAGTTGCAGCCACGCATCCGTGAGATACTTGCAGATTTGACTCAAGTACTAGAGCCGCGTACCGAATTCCGTCCTTATAGTACCTCTCGTGTTTTTCGAATCATGACATCAGATTATGCCGAAGCGACTTTGGTACCGAGGCTAGTGAAGGCACTACGTTCGGAAGCACCCAATGTCATTTTGGATTTTTTGACACCCTCAGATGTCTCTTATCGCGATATGGAGCAGGGGCGTGTTGATTTGGCGATTAATCGTTTTAATGAGATACCACAGAGCTTTCATCAAGTATTGGTATGGCGTGATACGTTTAGTTGCCTGCTATCGTCTGAAAGCCCTTATGCCAACCGCTTTAATCTGAAAAACTACCTAAAAGCGCAACATGTTTGGGTATCTAAAACAGGGATGGGCGTGGGATTTGGGGTTAATCCAGAAAAATCAGGTGGCCTAGGATCTATTGATCAGGCATTGCAACGTTTGGGCCAAAAACGCCAAATTAGCGTCTTCACTCGTCATTATCAGATGCCAGCCATGCTTGCCGCAAATAAAGACTTGATAGCGACATTGCCAACCCGTGTGGCTCGTATGCAGGCTAATAACGACAGTATTATTATGGAAGAACCGCCTTTTTTTATTCCTGAGTTTGAGCTGACCATGGCATGGTCACCATTGCTACAGCACCATCCTGCTCACCGTTGGTTGCGTCAATTAATCATGCATGTGGCACGGCAAGTAGTGGCTGAGGAAGAAAATCCACCACAAGAAATACCTGTCATTAATCACTTGTTTTAATGAGACTTTTTACAAAGTAGTAAGTATCTTATAGTAAGTAATCAACTCATTTTGAATATTATTGTTTAACCTATATTTGGTATATTCAACGAACCAAACCAGCCACTAGGCTGGTTTTTTTGTTTAGTGTTGCTATGTAGTCTTATTCAATATTTAGCTATTCTTAATAAGAAGGTTACACTGTTAACATCTTCAACACACTTCACAATATATTGTAAAACTCTTCGCCAAATACCTTGTTATGATAAGCACAGATAGAAAACGACTTATCGATTCATTTATTGAGTTATCCTATCAACGCAATACCAAACAATTAAAAGTGCCAATAATACTGAATATATAAAATCAAATAATAAGGACATCTACATGTCAGATATTACTACTGTTAACCCAGCAACGGGTGAAGACATTAAAAATTATGACTATATGACCAACGACGAAGTTAACAAAATCGTTGATGCGTCACATAATGCATTTTTAGAGTGGCGTACGGTGAGCCATGAAGAGCGTGGCCGTATCATTCAATCTATCGGTGACAAGCTGATGGAATATAAAGAAGAGCTTTCTCGCCTTATGACCGAAGAGCGCGGTAAGCTCTATGGGCAAAGCCAGCAAGAAGTTGATCTATGTAAAGCAATTTGTGATTACACTGCTGAAAATGGTGTTGCTGCGCTTGCCGATGATGAGCGAGATATCGAAAGCATGAAAAAAGGTATCGTGACTTATCAGCCAATCGGTGTTATCTATGGTATGCAGCCATGGAATTTCCCAGCGTACCAAGTCTTTCGCTATGCCATTGCTAACTTGATGGCAGGTAACAGCGTGCTACTTAAGCATGCAGCAAACGTCACAGGTTCTGGCTTATTGATCGAAAAAATATTCCACGAGTCTGAACTGCCAAATGATTTATTCCGTACAATTTTGATTGACCATGACCAATCAGAAAAATTGATTGAAAATGACAAAGTACGTGGCGTAACGCTCACAGGTAGTGATGCTGCTGGTCGTATCGTTGGTCAACAAGCGGCCAAAGCAATCAAAAAATCAGTACTAGAGCTCGGTTCAAATGACGCCTTTATCGTACTAGAAGACGCCGATATAGAAACCGCTGTAGAGACCTGTACCCAAGCCCGTTTAGTCAATAACGGTGAAACTTGCGTAGCAGCGAAACGCTTCATCGTGGTCGATAGCGTGTATGATGAATTCCGCAAGCGTATCGTAGAAAAATTTGAAGGTACAAAATCTGGCGACCCAATGGATGACAGCTCAGACATCGGTCCATTGGCGCGTGCAGACTTACGAGATCAGTTGCATGAGCAAGTAGAACAAAGCGTAGCAAAAGGTGCAACGATTGCTGTTGGCGGTAAAGTACCAGAAGGTAAAGGCAGTTTCTATCCAGCAACTATCTTAGAAAATGTCGAGAAAGGTCAACCTGCCTACGACGATGAATTGTTTGGCCCAGTGGCGTCATTGATTCGCGCCAAAGATGACGACGATGCAATGCGCATTGCAAATGACAGTCGTTACGGCCTAGGCGGCGCTATCTTCTCAAAAGATGAAGAAAAAGCCATTCGCTTAGCCAGTGAGCAATTCGATACTGGTATGGTCTATATCAATGGTTACGGTCTTGCCAATCCTGCACTGCCATTTGGTGGTGTGAAGAACTCAGGCTATGGTCGCGAGCACGGCGGCTTTGGTATTAAAGAGTTTGTCAACATCAAAGCAGTACACGTATTTGGAAAATAACAGAGAATAATACGTAAAACTGTTAAAGACTAAAAAGAAAAACCCAGCTACTTAATAGCTGGGTTTTTTTGTGCGGTTGAAAATAGGGCGTGTCCCTATTTTAAAAATGGTGATAAAAATGAGATAAATCATAGGCAAACAAGGAAAATAACGCAGGTAATATCAAGATATTGACCAGCTATTTGACACCGTTTGCCAAAGATTTAGCCATTTTTAGCCCATTTAGTCATAAACACTTGAATTAGGGGCACGCTCTAATATCTTAAAACAACTAAGCGTCAATCAATAGACGTAAGGGCAGGGCCGGCAAGATGCTAGAGGCTTGCTCACTTGGCGTTAATGACACGCCGCCAATAGCGATTTGTAATATCGTCCACGGCAATAGTTGATGCTCCAGCACTTGTACGCGCTTTTGCAAACTATCAGGCGTGTCGGTATGACGAATAAGCAAGACCCCTTGGCTTAACACTTGTCCTGCATCCAGCTCGGCGGTGACCACATGGATACTACAGCCGTGCTCACGCTCACCTGAGCAGAGTACACGGGTATGCGTATCTAGCCCTTTATAAGCGGGAAGTAGCGATGGGTGCAGGTTAATCATCGGTGCAGGCGCGTTATCAATAAAGTCTGCACTCAATACCCGCATAAAGCCTGCCAAAACGACCAAGTCAGGCTGCCACGCTTCAAGCTGTGCGGTGGCGTGCTTTTCAAAGGTTTTGATGCCCATGCGCTTGCCGCTCTCTACGTGCGAGAGTACGGCGACCTCGATGCCTGAGTCTTTGGCGCGGGTGACGGCATAAGCGTCGTCGCGATTACTAATGACACCAACGATTTCAATCGGTAGCGCACCTGCTTGCATGGCGTCTATGAGGACTTGTAGATTACTGCCACTTCCTGATACCAAAACCGCAATGCGTAATGGTTTGACAGGTTGGCTTGTCTGATCAATTGACATTAACGGTATACCACGGCATCGGCTTCACGTTTGACCATTTCGCCAAGTTGCCAAGCGTTTTCACCAGCGTCAGTCAACGTCTTGATCGTTGCTTCAGCTTTGTCTTTAGGCACCACGATGACAAAACCAACGCCGCAGTTAAAGGTGCGGTACATCTCACTTTGCTCAATATTGCCTTGGGTCTGTAACCAAGTGAATAACTCTGAGAACTGCCAGCTGCTGGTATCGATGCTAGCCGCTAGGTCATCAGGGAGCACTCGTGGCAAGTTGTCAGTGAGACCGCCACCTGTGATGTGTGACATGGCATGAAGCGCTGAGCTACCAAGGGTATCCTGCAATGCCTTGATTGCTTTGACATAGATACGAGTAGGGGCCATCAAGGCATCTTGAATAGGTTGACCATCTAGTTGCTCATCGCTAGTAGCCACGTCAACACCGCTAACTTCGATGACTTTACGCACTAGTGAGTAGCCGTTTGAGTGTGCCCCACTTGAGGCAAGTGCAATCAGAACATCGCCTTCGGTAACGTTGTCACCAGTCACGACCTCGCTTTCTTCAACCACGCCCACGCAGAATCCAGCGAGGTCATAATCGTCGTCTTGATACATACCTGGCATTTCAGCAGTTTCACCACCGATAAGCGCGCAGTTGGCAAGTTTACAACCATCGCCGATACCAGTGACCACAGTCGCAGCTACATCAACATCAAGCTTGCCTGTTGCGTAATAATCTAAGAAAAATAGTGGCTCTGCACCGCAAACCAACAAATCATTGACACACATCGCGACCAAATCAATACCGATGGTATCGTGACGATTGAGCTGTAATGCCAATTTTAGTTTGGTGCCCACACCATCAGTACCAGACACCAATAACGGAGAAGTGTAGCCTGTTGGGATACGGCATAACGCACCAAAACCGCCAAGTCCACCCACGACTTCAGGACGAGTAGTGGCTTTTGCAACGGACTTGATTCGCTGAACCAAAGCATCGCCTGCATCGATATCAACGCCGGCGTCTTTGTAGCTTAAAGAAGGCTTGTCACTCATAGTCATCTCACAGTTGGGGATAGATAATTGGAATTAAAAAGTAAGGGAGTCAATCACGCTACAATCAGCGAGATAAAGTTTAAAGGCAAAGTTTAAAGATAGTGCGCGCATTATACCCAAAAACTGACCACACTCGCAAAGCAACTTACCGATATTTGGCTAAGTTTTGCATTAAATGGCAAATAAGCGATTAAGAAACAAAAAATGACTGATTTTTTGTTGTACTCTGCGATAATAAAACACTAGATTTACGACTCCTGACGGCTCAAGTACCGCAATTTTTGTCACTATCTCAAATCAGCCCACATATAGGATTACTTATCATGATAAACCAACCAATCGACCCTTTTTTCAGACGTTTATTTATCGTCGTCGTTTTGGTTGTGGCGCTATTCCTTCTCTACCTGATGATACCAGTCATTGTGCCGTTTATATTTGCTTTTATGCTGGCCTACTTGTTCAACCCTTTGGTAAAGCGATTGTCAAAACATCTCAAACGTTGGATCGCAATTATTATTGTGTACTCTACCATCACTGTAGGGATGGCGCTGTTGCTCTGGTGGTTGGTACCGACATTGTGGCATCAGCTGCAAGCCGCTTGGGAGTATCTACCTAAGATATCTAGTTGGTATAATCAAGTGGTACGAGAGTGGTTCAACAGTAATACTCGTTTTCAATTGCCTGTCTTAGAGTCGAAGGATTTTTCTGAGACGCTGGTCGAGTATATGCAAACGAATTATAAGTTTGCTGATGCCAGTACCATGATGAGCCAAGTACTGACTTCAAGTATGAACTTTATTAACAGTGCAGGACTGATCGTGTTGGTGCCAATTTTAACGTTTTATTTTTTGTTCAATTGGGATCAGCGTTTACAGACGTGGAAGATGGCGATACCAGGAGCATACTGCAAACAAGTCATTGGCATCGCCAAAGAGTGCGATCAGGCTTTAATGGCGTTTATTAAAGGCCAGCTGTTGGTGATGGTGCTACTGGGTGCTATTTATGCAATACAGCTGCAGCTTATTGGTCTAGAGCTTGGACTTATCATCGGTATGGTAGCGGGTATTGCAAGCTTTGTACCTTACTTGGGTTTTGGCATTGGATTTGTGGCCGCTATCATCGCTTGCTTGTTTCAGTTTGGGTTGGATTGGACCTATTTGTTATTGGTTGTTGGGGCGTTTTTGGTCGGGCAAGCTGCAGAAGGTTATATTCTGCAGCCGCTACTATTAGGTGATAAAATTGGTTTATCACCATTATGGGTTATCTTTGCGGTATTAGCAGGCGCCAGTCTATTGGGTTTTGTGGGTATGTTAATTGCGCTACCAGTCTCTGCTGTCTTAAATGTATTGTTCCGCCACCTATATGCGTATTATCTTACGACAGATTTTTATAAAGGTCGTAAGCAATTGCTACTGTTTGAGAAGAAGTAAATATTTTATTATTGAATATAGTGAGCGGATAGCGTACAAATGGGAAGAAAAAAGCAAATGGTTGATCAGGCTTAGTAGGTAAAAGACTTGTCAGTCATTTTGCAAATATGTTATATATAGTCGCAGTGTTGATCGTATCAGCCGTTGCTATATTTTTTATCAAGATTAGCCTAATTAGGGCAATTCATCCATCATAAAAAAGCTATATATCCACTGCACATATTTTTATCAGGTAGTATGGATAGTACTGAATAGCAATTTATTCCTTTTTCTACTGCACTTTTATATTGCACTACGCAACACGAGTTGATGATCCATGGCAGAAGCACAGCTAAGTCTCAATCTGGACATTAAGCATGATGCAAGTCTTAGTGACTTTGCCGGTCCTGGTTGGATGTCTATTATTGATGCAGTGCGGCAATTACATGTCGGCCTGATTGGTCAGTTATACCTGTTTGGTAGCCCTGCGACGGGTAAGTCTCACTTGCTCTCCGCTATTTGTGAGTCATTTATTGAAATGGACAAATCAGCCATTTGCTTGTCGCTCAATGAATTGATCCATACCGACGTCCATGTATTATCTTCTTTAGAAAACTTTGATCTGATCGCTATCGATGATTTAGAAGTGCTTGAGCAAAGTAGTCAGTGGCAAGAAGCGCTGTTTCATCTAATCAATCGTAGCCGCGAAGGGCAGCGCCAGCTTTTATTTGCAGCCAATAAGCCGGCTGGCGACTTACCGTTTCAATTGAGAGATTTATTAACGCGCCTAGCACAAGCACCAGCTTTTAAGGTGCCTACTGGTCATGATTTAGCAGACCGTCAAGCACTGCTTCAGTCCATTTTGCGTCGGCGCGGCTGGCAGTTTGATGATCGAATTATTAATCATTTATTGACTGAAGGGCCACATCGTATCGGTGCAATGATGGAAGTGCTCAATTATATACAGCCAATGTTTTCTAACCTTGGCCGCAGTAATATATCAAAAGCGGTGATCAGTGACGCGCTGCGTACCATTGATGAGCAAACGCTTGCAGCAGAGCTGGCTGATATAGCCCAAGAGACGCAAGTAGACAATGAGACGACGGATCAAGACCAACATACGATGCCACTTGATTTCTAGTCGTAAAACTTTTAATTGTAAGACTTTTAGCAGCAAAAATACAAATAACAGTAAGAATACGAACTTTTTATCCAACCTGCTTTCACTATTAATGGAATAACCTATGAAATCGAATGCTTCTTTGCTAAAAAAATTGACGATTGGACTGTTGTTTGTGGGTGCGACCTCAGTCTCTATGATGTCACAAGCCGCTGTGACGCTATTGGTTGATGACCATATCAAAGTGACTGCCATCAATGGACAAGAAGTTCAGCAAAGTCTATTTCAACCACTAACTAAAGAGTTTACGCTCCAGCCAGGTCAACATGCTATCACTGCTAAGTATGACCGCTTATATAACTTGCAGCGTGATGAGCATGATTACCTGCGTTCAGGTAACGTCAGCGTGACGGCGGAATTGGCAGATAACCAAACGTATCGTTTGACGATGCCGAACCAGCCAGAAGATTACAAAGCCGCTAAAGATTATGCTAAGCAGCCAACACTCGCTATTCAGCAGAACAATACAGTTATCGCAAGTCAACAGGGTATGGCTGGTAATCAAGGTGGACTGCTTTCAGGACTTGGTAAGGCGCTAGGTGGTGTGTTTGGTGGGGCGGGCGATGCAGAATTACAAAACCAACGTGCGATAGCAGCATTAGATCAACCAGCAGCAATGCCAAACAATACTAATGTTGGTACGACCAATATCAAGCAAACCACGAGTGTGAATACCTCTACCAATACCTTAGATTCATTTATGCAGATTTGGCTACAAGCAACACCTGCTGAGCGTGAAAAGATGCGTCAATGGATTCAACAGTAAATCAATCTGTTACAGATCGCTGACCATAAAAAAGCACCCAGTTGGGTGCTTTTTTATGGTTTTAAGTTTTACTGTTATTTGGATTTATTTAAGCTAAGTGTGATCAGCTTAGTAAAGTATTAACCCAAAAAGGCATTGTACATCCATACCAGCTTTTCTTGCTCTTGTACGTATTCATCAACCAGATCAGCGGTACCTTGATCGTCGCTTTCTGCTGCTAATGACGATACTTGACGTTGCTCGGCAATGAGCGCTTGTAAACCAGTTAATACGCCTTTAACGCAAGATGTACCATCTTTGACGTTTTTGTCTTCGCTGATGCTCGTGTGTTGTGCAAAATCGCTGTAAGCGTGAAGTGGTGTACCACCCAGCGTTAAAATACGCTCAGCGATCTCATCAATCTGTAACTGTAGCGATGTGTATAATTCTTCAAATTTTGGATGCAAAGTAAAGAAATGCTCACCTTTGACATTCCAATGATAGCCACGTACATTTAAGTAAAACACATGGTACGTTGATAGCAGTTTGTTTAATTGAGCGATGACTTCGCTCATGTCAGCTTTTTCTAGACCGATCTGGTTAGTAGCGTTATTAGTATTACTCATAATATTGTCCTTGTAATGTGAGTGTTGTTATATAAAATTGAAGAAAGACGAGTAGTAGTTAATTAGCATAAAAATAAAAGTATCTTAACTTTTATTAATATCTATATAAGCTCTAGCTCTTCCTTTGATGCTTATAATAATAGCAAACTATCATTAGTAAGTTAAATATAATAAATTCACTTTTACGATTGGTTTTATAAAACTAAAATTGAGTCTCTCTATCGTTTTTCTAAACGATAGAGAGAGCTGATAACCGTTATGCTGGCGGCTGCAAGTTTTCAGGATTTAAGCCTTTGACCGGAACCACTTCTTGTAGATGTTGACGTACCGTATCGATAGGGAATTTTTGCGCTTGCAAACGTTTCGGAAGAATTTGGCTACCTTGCTGGCCTTTCATCTCAAACATCATAAAAATATAGTCGTCAGTCTCGTCCCAGCTTTTGATAGCAGTCCACGGAATAACCGCTTGCTGAGTTGCACCTGCACGCATCTGCATACCGCGCATTTGCGAGTTTTTCATCATCTCAGGCTGGTTGCTTGGCATTGCCATGACCAGACCATGCTTTTGTACACCAAGCTTCATTTGACGCATTTCATCTGGCATCTCTTGATCAGCAATTTGTTTTTCAAACTCTCTTTTTACATACCATCTAAAGCCTAAAGTACGCGCCAATAGATAAATCACCACACCAACGAGCATCAACCAAAAAATGATGGTTGAATAGCCTGTTACAAAGATGAGTCCTGCAATAGCGAGTACCACAACCACAGCCATAATGATCCATTCTTTGGTTTTAAAGCTTGACAGACCAAAAGAGGGGCTGGCACTGGCAAACAGTTCATATTGGGCTTGAAGGAATTCAGCTTCAGTTAGGTTTAAGGCGACAGGTTGGAGCGTGTAAGGATACAGGGCCATAAAGGTTTCTCAGATGCTTATATTAAAAGTGTTGGGTTTACATCGCCAAAGCCAAGTCATGATGTACTACTTGGCTGTAGGTAAATAAAGGTATGCGCTTATCTTACCGAAAAGTACTCTTAAATGAAACATATAAGCGGATCTGTTCACTGATAGCGGCGATATTAATGGCTTTAATAAAGGTAGATGATCCTTATTAAAGTAAGTTGAACATATAGGATATGCATTTCGGGTAAGTATGACTGGCTATGAATAATGAAAGTAGTAGCCCAAAATCACGCTAAAAGCGCTCAAAAAAGCTCAAAGCATGGTCAAATCTGCTGGGTCTTGGTATGATAGCGGCACCCATATAGTTTGATAAAAAATATGGCAGCATGGCAAGGTAGTTATTGAGTTATGAAGCTTTGCAATAAGTATAAGCTGACCAATAATCATACTAATAATGTTTAAACTTCTTATTCACTTTTAGTGTTACAGGCAACGATTATGATTGATCCAAAACTCTTACGCGGCGATTTAAGCGATTTACAGCAACGACTGGCCACTCGTGGCTATACGCTTGATATGGAGTTTTGGCAGTCGATTGAATCCGAGCGTAAGTCTCTACAAGTCAAAACAGAAGAATTGCAATCGCGTCGTAACGCTGGGGCTAAGCAAGTCGGTGCTCTAAAAAAATCAGGCGAAGATGCCAGTGAGCTATTGGCTGAAATGCAAAGCGTTAGCGGTGAGATCAAAGCTGCTGAAGACGAGCTACGTACTCTGCAAGAGCGGCTGACTCAAGCAGCGCTGCAGATTCCAAATATTCCAGCGGCAGATGTACCAGTGGGTACGTCAGAAGACGATAACGTAGAAGTGCGTAAGTGGGGCACGCCGCGTACGTTTGATTTTAAAATTCAAGATCATACACATATCGGTGAGACGCTTGGTATGCTCGACTTTGAGGCCGCAACCAAACTGACAGGCAGCCGTTTTAACGTGCTAAAAGGTCAATTGGCGCAGCTGCATCGTGCACTGATCCAGTTTATGCTCAACACCCATACCATAAAATACGGCTATCTTGAGACCTATGTGCCTTATATTGTCAATAGCGATAGTCTAAAAGGGACGGGTCAGTTGCCTAAGTTTGAAGAGGATTTGTTTAAGCTAAGCAATCACACGAATAACGATGAGATGGATTTTTATCTGATTCCAACAGCAGAAGTGCCAATGACCAACTTGGTACGCGGAGAGCGTTTGGATATCAAAGAGCTACCGCTAAAATTCACCGCCCATACGCCATGCTTCCGTAGTGAAGCGGGCTCGCATGGCCGTGATACCCGTGGTCTGATCCGCCAGCATCAGTTTGAAAAAGTGGAAATGGTCAATGTTGGCACCAGCGATCAGTCTGATGACTTGCTAGAGGCAATGACAGGGCAGGCCGAATATATCTTGCAGCAGCTTGAGTTGCCATACCGCACGGTACAGCTATGTACGGGCGATATGGGTTTTGCCGCACAAAAAACCTATGACATCGAAGTATGGCTACCAAGCCAAGATACCTACCGCGAAATCTCTAGCTGCTCTAACTGTGGCGATTTCCAAGCGCGCCGTATGGGTACGCGTGTCAAAGATGGCAAGCAAACCAGTTTAGCTCATACTTTGAACGGTTCAGGATTGGCGGTTGGTCGTACGCTACTAGCAGTGATGGAAAATCATCAAAACGCTGATGGTAGCATTACGATTCCAGAAGTATTGCGTCCATTTATGGGCGGTGCTGAGACTATTTCAGTTTAATAAATGGACTATAAGTAATGAGCTGCTTGTCACTTAGGTCACTTAGGTCACTTGCAGCTTGTTACTGATAGCTTAAATTAAAATCTATGACTGTCTATCGTTTAACAAAACTGATGTGAGTCATTGCTAAATAGAAACGGTATTGTCACCGCATTTTTGGCTAGGCTTATAGCAAATATGTTAATATTGCATTTTTATTTTATAGCCTATCCACTGAGGACGCACGCCGCGTTTTTGGTGGATTATCCTCTGAGTAAACTCTCCTCTTATCTTTATACGACTCATTCGAATATTAGGACACTCTATGCCAGCTCCAATTAGCGAACGTAAACTAGCCAATGCCATCCGTGTACTGTCGTTTGACGCGGTTCAAAAAGCCAACTCTGGACATCCGGGTGCGCCAATGGGTATGGCTGATATTGCCGAAGTTTTGTGGCGCAAATTTTTGAAGCACAATCCAGCTGATCCTAATTGGCACAACCGTGACCGCTTTGTACTGTCAAACGGTCATGGCTCGATGCTTATTTATTCATTGCTACATTTATCAGGTTATGATGTCAGCGTTGATGACCTAAAAGGCTTTCGTCAGCTGCATTCAAAAACCCCAGGTCACCCTGAGTATGGCTATACCCCTGGTGTTGAGACGACGACTGGTCCACTAGGACAAGGTATTGCTAATGCCGTTGGTTTTGCGATTGCAGAAAAAACCCTAGCCGCACAGTTCAACCGCGACGGTCATAATATCGTTGATCATCATACCTATGCGTTCTTAGGCGATGGCTGCTTGATGGAAGGCATCAGTCATGAAGTGTGCTCGCTCGCTGGCACATTAGGTCTTGGCAAATTGGTATTCTTCTATGATGACAATGGCATCTCAATCGATGGTAATGTTGAAGGTTGGTTCACTGATGATACCGAAGCTCGCTTTGAGTCGTACGGCTGGCAAGTGATCAAAGTCGATGGTCATGATACTGATGCCATTACGCAGGCAACTGAGCAAGCAATTGCAGAAACTGCTAAGCCAAGCCTAATTATTTGCAAAACGACTATCGGTGCTGGTAGCCCGAACAAACAAGGCCTTGCGGCCAGTCATGGCGCGCCACTTGGTGATGATGAAATTGCCTTGACTCGTGATGCGCTGTCTTGGAAACATGCCCCATTTGAGCTAGACGATGAAATCTATGAAGCGTGGGATGCCAAAGCCAAAGGCGATGTGCAGCAAAAGAACTGGGATGCTGACTTTGCAGCGTATAAAAAAGCCTATCCAGAGCTTGCCGCAGAATTGTCACGCCGTCTAAATGGTGAGTTGCCTGCTGACTTTGCTAGCCAAGCGCAAGCGTACATTCAGCAAACGCAAGAAGCGGGCGGTGATGTTGCTAGTCGTAAAGCCAGCCAAAACGCGATCAATGCTTTGCAGCCATTATTGCCAGAACTACTAGGCGGCTCAGCAGATTTAGCGGGCTCAAACCTCACGTTATTCAAAGGCGCTAAAGGCATCGAGAAAGACAGCGATGGCAACTACATCTATTATGGCGTACGTGAGTTCGGTATGACCGCGATTGCCAATGGTATTGCATTGCATGGCGGCTTTATCCCTTACGTAGCGACGTTCCTGATGTTTATGGAATACGCACGTAATGCGGTACGCATGGGCGCACTGATGAAGCAGCGCGTCATCCATGTCTATACCCATGACTCTATCGGTCTGGGTGAAGATGGCCCGACGCATCAGCCAGTTGAGCAATTGACTAGCCTACGTACCACGCCAAACCTACGTACATGGCGTCCTTGTGATGCGACCGAATCGGCTAGTGCTTGGGTAGAAGCAATCAAATCAGAAAGCAATCCATCAGCATTGATCTTTAGCCGTCAAAGCTTGCCACATCAAGCGCGCGATGAGAGCCAAGTCGCGAACATCGCCAAAGGCGGTTATGTACTGGCGAAAGAGCAAGGCGAGCTACAGGCTATCATCATCGCCACTGGTTCAGAAGTTGGTCTTGCGATGCAAGCGCACAAGACGCTTAGCGAAAATGGCATTGGTGTGCGTGTGGTCTCTATGCCATGTGCCGAAATCTTTATGGAGCAAGACGCTGATTATCGCGAGTCAGTATTGCCTGCCACCATCCGCGCCCGCGTCGCAGTAGAAGCGGCGCACGTAGACTACTGGTATAAGTTTGTCGGTCTCGATGGCAAAGTCATCGGGATGACCACTTATGGCGAATCTGCACCTGCAAGTGACTTGTATAAAGAGTTTGGTATTACGACTGACGCTGTGGTTGAAGCGGTGAATAGTTTGGTGTAATAGACCTGACTTAATTAGTGTTTAAGAAAAAGCTATCAGAGAAATCTGGTGGCTTTTTTATGGTTGAACTTTCATTTTTGAAGCTGCTTCTTAGAAAATTAGCTTTGTTGGGTATACTATCGTTGGTGTTATAAGTTGTGATAATCTGAAATAAATAGATCTTCTAAAACTTAAAGTTTATATTGTGAAGTATAAGTATGAACTTAAATATTATGATGGATCTTATAATATTAAGTTTCAATGGAGAGTTGTAAATGAAAGATAGTATACCAAGCAAAAAACAGGTTAAAAAGGCTGGAGAAGCCTTAGCTAATAGTAACTCATCCACATCAGAATATAAAAAGGCAATGCAAGTTCTTTCTATATGGCGTTCTTTACATACTACTCCATTAAATACCTTTCAGACAACTCTAAGGAGAAAAGTTAAAAGTCTAAATTTCTACTCACCAATTATTGCACAAAGATTGAAGCGAACACCGTCTATCATCTTGAAATTACAGCGTTTTCAAGATATGAATTTAGCACGAATGCAAGACATTGGAGGTTTACGCATTGTATTATCTACAGTAGGTGAAGTGTATCGTTTGCAAAAAAATATACTTGAAAAAAGTAGCCGATTTGATCATGATCTGAAAAAATTGAATGACTATATCCATGATCCAAAACCAGATGGTTATCGAGGATTACACCTTATATTTAGGTATAAAAGCGTTGTTCATCCACATCTGGATGGGTTGTTAATTGAGCTTCAAATTAGAACTAAGTTACAGCATTCTTGGGCAACCGCAGTTGAAACACTTGGTCTTATTGAGAAATCATCATTTAAAACAGGAGAGGGCGACACTGAGTTTAAAGATTTTTTCAAATTATGTAGCGCCTTATTCGCGCATTATGAGAAACAGCCAGTTTCGGAAGAGTTAAGGGGTTTTTCGGTCATAGAGCTTGCTAAAGAATTAAAAATATTAGAAGAAAAATTGAATATCTTCCAGAAGTTACAAGGAGTAGCAATCTCATCTCAGTATATCGGAACCAATAATAAAGTTACTGGAGACTGTGAATATTTTTTAGTTGAACTAAACCTTAGAGACGAAAATCCCCAAGTGAATATTACAGGTTTTAATAAAGAGATGAAAGATATGGCTGAAAGCCATTATCAAAGGAGAGAAATTACACTACGTGATGAACCTAAAGTTGATATCGTTCTAATATCAATGAGTAATGTAAAAGATATAGAGAAAGCATATCCGAATTATTTTTTGGATACGGAATTGTTTATTGAGAATCTACAGAAAATTTGTAGTACAGCTCTTATGGGTATAGCACAAAATAAAAATTAGAGTAAAAAACTATGTCCCTAAAATCCACCTTTAAAGGTTTCCTCGGTGAAACCGTCATCAACGTCGCCATGTGGCTCAAGCTTGAAAAAGACGTTTATCATCGGCTAAACAATGTCACTTTGCCATTAGCCAATGGCGGCAGTACACAAATCGATCACGTCATCGTTTCTGTATACGGCATCTTTGTGATTGAAACCAAAAACTATAAAGGTTGGATATACGGTAGCGAGAAGCAAAAGCAGTGGACACAAGTTTTCCAAAATGGAAGTAAATTCAAATTCCAAAATCCATTGCGCCAGAACTACTTGCACATTAAGACGCTCGCAGATTTATTAGGCTTGGAGCTGAGCTACTTCCATTCGATGATTGCTTTTATCGGTGAGTGCGAGTTAAAAACCCGCGATGAATTGCCCGAACATGTATTGACGAGTGGAATGGTGTCGTATGTAAAGAAAAAGCAAGATAAGCTACTCACTGAAGATGAGGTTTCATCTATCGTTGAGCAGATTAATAGCAATAGATTTAGTAAGTCTTGGCGCACCAATCGGCAGCATAAAGCCTATCTAAAAGACAAGCATAGCAACCCAAGTAAGAATACTGAGAATCCTACACCTGAGTCTATAATAAAAGAAACTGTAAGAAGAACTCCTCTAAAAAGTAGAGAAGTGCATCGATGGTCTGGTCAAACTGAGGTTGAATCTACCGCATTACCAATTGATAGTCTAAATGCTCAGCAAATAATCAAACCGCATGATATGGCTGATAAGGTTTTTCTTACGCCATTTGAGATTGTAGAATCTGAGCCAAAAGTGAATGAACCTGCGATACTTAAAGTGACAGACCATGACGCTAATATCGATCAAGCGCCAACCTGCCCAAGATGTAATGGCGAGATGGTCAAACGCGTGGCAAAAAATGGCGCACGCCAAGGACAGTCCTTTTTTGGGTGCGCGCAGTTTCCTAAATGTCGCGGCGTAGTAAATATTGATTAACTACTAGTCACATTACCCGTATATCTCTTCCAAACGCAGACAAGCCACCAGCCGACCATCCTATTCGCGCAGTTGTGGCTCGATTTCGCTGCACTGCGAGGTCGCATATGGACAGCGTTTATGTAGAGCGCACCCGCTTGGCGGATTAAGCGGGCTTGGTAGCTCACCTTGTAGCGTCAAATCTTTCTTTTGGCCATTTACTGTGGGTGCAGCCGCCAGTAATGCGATGGTATACGGATGTTTTGGCGCATTATAGATCGCTTCTTTGGGCCCGTGCTCGACGGCTTGACCTAAATACATCACCATCACGTCGTCAGCGACATGACGTACGACTGACAAGTTGTGCGAGATAAAGACGTAGGCAGTACGATACTCATCCTGCAAATCCATAAACAGATTTAAGACTTGCGCTTGAATCGACACATCAAGTGCAGAGGTCGGCTCATCAGCGACGACGATTTTAGGATTGAGCATCATCGCACGGGCGAGGGCAATCCGCTGGCGCTGACCCCCTGAAAACATATGTGGAAAACGCCCAGCATGTTCAGGACGTAGGCCGACATTTCTCATCATCTCATTGATTTTGTCACGCTTTTCTTCTTTAGACAGGTTGGTATGAATATCCAAAGGCTCTGTCAGTTGGTAGGCGATAGTATGACGCGGATTCAAGCTACCATAAGGGTTTTGGAAGACCATTTGAATTTCGGTACGTAAGTCTTTGAGCGCCTTTCTACTATAGCCAGTGGTGGCTTCGTCGTTGATAAAAAGCTCGCCCTGCGTCGGCTGCTCGATGAGTGTCAGCTGGCGGGCAAGGGTAGATTTGCCGCAGCCGGATTCACCGACGACTGCCAGTGTCTTACCTGCTTCAAGCTCGAATGAGATACCGTTCAAGGCTTTGACGTGCGCTTTTGGTTTACCCAATCCTTGCGATACTGGGTAATGCTTGTGTAAATTGTCTGCTTTTAAAACCACTTTATTATTCATATTTGTGACTCCAAAATAGCAGCGTGAGAGATGGGGGTGCGAGCAGTAGGATCGGCATGAATGCAGCGCACTTTGCCATTTGGTGTGTCCAAAATAGGCGGCGGCACGTCACAAGCAGGCTCTTTGTATGGGCAGCGAGGAGACAATAAGCAACCGCTTGGGCGATCATATTGGCTTGGTACGACCCCAGGCAAGCTGTTCAATCGATCTTGTCCGATAGCCAGCTCAGGAATGGCTTGTAAAAGCGCCTCTGTGTAAGGATGTGCAGGATGTTGAAAAACCTCTGGCACGGTACTGGTTTCAACCACTTGTCCAGCATACATGACCGCGACATCACGCGAGTTTTGTGCAACAAGGCCCAAATCATGGGTAATCAGTACCATTGCCATCTGTTTTTCGCGTTGCAATCGACCGAGCAAATCCATGATCTGCGCTTGTACGGTGACATCAAGTGCGGTCGTTGGCTCGTCTGCGATGAGCAGTTTTGGTTCACACGCAAGCGCCATCGCAATCATAACGCGCTGGCTCATACCGCCTGAGAGCTGATGTGGATACACTTTGAGTCGGTTTTTGGCGTCAGGCATTTCGACCAACTCTAACAGCTCTAATATGCGTGCCTGTACTGCTGCACCGCGTAAGCCCAAATGCTTACGCAGCACTTCACCTAACTGCATCTCAACGGTAAAGCTTGGATTGAGGCAAGACATCGCGTTTTGAAAGATCATGGAGATGTCTTTGCCAATGATGCCGCGTTTTTCTTTGGCAGGCATACTGATCATATCTTTATTATCAAACATCACTCGCTTGGCACGGACGGTGGCAGACGGCGGCAATAGTCCCATTAGCGCCATCATAGTGACCGACTTACCTGAGCCGGATTCACCAATGACAGCGATGACTTCACCTTGTGTGATTTTTAAAGACACATCATCGACAGCACGAAAGGCACGCTTTCCTTGACCAAAAGTGACCGACAGATTTTCGATGTCCAATAACAGCGGCGCGTCTGTTGTTGATGCACCATTCATAGAAGTATGAGCGGTAGGCGTTTTAATTAAAGTATCAGTCATCTTAGGTCACCTGCTTTAATTTGGGATCGAGCGCGTCACGCAGGCCATCACCCGTCAAGTTAATCGACAATGCAGCCAAGAAGATAGCGACACCTGGCCAAATAGCGAGCCAAACGTTACTTTGAATGTATTGACGAGCCGTACCGAGCATCGCGCCCCATTCAGCATCAGGTGGCTGTACCCCAAAGCCTAAGAAACCAATCGCACCCGCTTCTAAAATAGCAGAGGAAAAAATCATCGTTGCTTGTACGATGAGCGGTGCCATGCAGTTGGGTAGAATCGTGATAAATAATAAACGCAGCACACCAGCACCCATCACCTGCGAAGCGATAAAGTACTCACGTTGCAACTCCACCATCGCGGTGGCGCGAGTCAGACGAATAAAAGGCGGCGTACAGACCAGTGCAATCGTAATAATCGTATTGGTCATAGAGGGCCCTAAGATAGCGGCAATGATGATCGCTAGTAGTAAGCTGGGGTATGACATCAAAATATCATTGACCAGCATGACCGCTTTGCCCCAAACTTTGGGCCAAAAGGCAGCACTAAGTCCTAAAGAGATGCCGACCAACATCGCAAGGGTCGTTGCGCTCAGACCGATAAATAAAGAGTAACGCGCGCCATACATCACCCGAGACAAGGTATCTCGTCCAGCATCATCCGTGCCTAGCCAAAACATCGCATCACCACCACTTAAAAAGGCTGGCGGCAGCTGCTCTTGACCCGTAAACAACTCGTAAGGATCATGGGGGGCAATTGCGGGCGCGAGTATGGCAACAATAACCATTAGCATGAGAATAATAAAACCCAACACCGCGCCCTTGTTTCGGCAAAAGGTCGATAAAAATAGTTGCCAAGACGATGGCGGAGTAGCAGCCATCAGATTGACATCAGAGGGGAGAACAGAAGGCTTCATGAGCAGTTCCTATAGTGGCTAGCGCAGTGACATTTTTTAGAATTTTGTTCCTAAAAAAGTACTAAGCATTGCTAAAACATCACTTCAGCGCCAATCATCACTATTTATAATATAAGTATTTATCAATGTGACATTGCAACAGTGCAACATTGTGACATTAAGAGGTATGTCGAATACGCGGATTGATCAGACCATACAAAATATCAATAAATAAACTGACCAAAATCAAGTTGCCGCGCGTTTTAGGTATTCGCCCCACTCATAAGTAACCAGTTTGGCATTGACGCCAATCTTCGCCCAATCTGCTTGGAGCATTTCAGCCATGAGTTTGGCATTAGGGTTATATGGACGTTGAACAGGCATGTACCATAAGTCGATGTTCATATTGTCCGCGCCAGCTTCTTTAATCAGCGCTTTTGCTTTTTCAACATCATAAGGTGCATCTTTTAAAGAGTCGTCGTAGCCCCACTGCGTAGGCGGCATTGGGTTGGTTGCCTTGAGACCTTCGCTTTGATAGACAGCATTGATGATCGCGTCTTTATTGATCGCCATATCCAATGCTTGACGTACTTTAAGATCACTTAGCTTTGGCTTTTCAACGTTGTAGCCCACATAACCGACGTTGAAACCTGGTTGATCAAGAACGGTGGCTTTACCAGATTTTTTGACCGATTCAATTTCGGCAGGCTTTGGATAAGCGGACACATGACATTCACCCGCTTGTACCTTTTGGGCGCGAACAGCTGAATCTTTAGTAATAACAAACACAAGGTTGTCGATGTAGATGTTGTCTTTGTCCCAATAGTCTGGGTTTTTGGTATAACGGATTTGCGCGTCTTTTTGATAGGACGTAAAGACGAAAGGCCCAGTACCAACAGGTTTGTTATTGATATCAGGCTCATTACCAGAGGCCATCAACTGATCTGCATATTCAGCAGAGTTGATATAAGCAAATGGCATCGCTAGGTTTTGTAAAAATGGGGCATTGACTTCGTTAAGCGTGACTTTGACAGTATAGTCGTCGACCTTTTCGATATTTGAGATGATATCAGGTAATCCCATGCCAACTGAATAGGGGAATTCTGCAGGGTAAGCTTTGTTAAATTCAAAGTCTGGGTTGGTGAGACGTTTTAATGTAAAAATCAGATCGTCTGCGTTGAAATCGCGACTTGGTGTGAAATAATCGGTTTTACCGAACTTGACGCCTTTTCGAAGATTAAAGGTATAGGTCTTACCATCTTCGCTAATATCCCAGCTTTCAGCGAGTCCTGGCTGAATTTCAGTCCCATCTCTTTTAAACTGTACCAAACCGTTATAGATAGGATAAGCACTCGCATCAAAATCGGTGCCGGCGGTGTACTGTGCGGGATCGAAACCAGCTGGGCTGCCTTCTGAACAATAAAGTAGGGTTTTAGCGGCTTTTGCATCTGAGCTGGCAGCAGACTCGTCAGTGGTTTTATTGTCGCCACTACAGGCGCTTACACCCAAGATAAGCGTGGCCAACAGCGTAAGTTTAAAGAGTGATTTTTGCATTATTACGTCGCATGTAATGATAGGTAGTTGCTTATAAATTGCTATGCCTGTCTGAGGAATTAGCAAACTTTCAACTGCTTTTGGTATATTTATTTTGAAGATATATTATTTACAAAAAGATACATATATAAAGTTGAGAAAGATTTAATTTATATAATGTAGAACATATCGTTATAAATAAGTCGTTTGAATATACTCTCATAAATAGCGATAATGCAAGAAATCTTTGAAATAATTTAATAAAAAAGACGATTTCTATTATTTTAGAGAGCTAATACAACCAAAAAAGGTAACTTTTACGAATTTCGACAGTAAAATTCATAATAAAAAGTTATTAGTATACATGTATATTAATAAATTAGTTACTTTTCGGATACAAATATTTTTATTGTTGTGATGATAGACAAGCGTATAAATGACAATGATTTTTAAAAATCAGTGGATTATTGAGCAGCTGCTGACTATTTGGTGCGGTAGCTATTAGATGCTGTGGTTATTAGGTGCTGCTATGATTTGTTTTTATTAAATCAGCCAGTTTTTCCCCAATATCATAGGACAAGCTAAGACTGTCATATGGGGTACATTATTTAAGATTAATGCTACCTAGTTTTGCGTCAAACGTCCTTATATCGTACAGATTTCTGAGCGTACGATAAAGCGTTTGCCTTCAGGGATTTCTAACGAAAAACTCGCACCGCGACCATTGACGACATCAATGGTCAAATCGGTATGCTGCCATAGATTGTATTGTGCGCGTCCCATATAAAATGGACAGCCAACAAGCTCACCAACCAGCACATCCTGACCGCCTACCTTAAACTCTCCTAATGGATAGCACATCGGCGAGCTACCATCACAGCAGCCACCTGACTGATGAAACATCAGCTTTCCATGCTTGGACTTTAGTAGCTCAATCAACGCCTTACACGACTCTGTTGCTGCCAGTTTCATATCGTACTCCTTCTTATGGCCCATCCATGGTTTATATAATTGCTCTCTAGTATCAGTATGCCACAGTCAAATCAAAAAGGTCGCATCATCTTCAGACACATCACAACTGGCATATGACTAAAAAGATACGACCTTCGGCTGATAATTGACAGTTGGAATAACTATGTAATAAGAAGCTTATAACACTGTCATTTTGCTATCCGTTATTGATTATAGTCGATGACGATACGACCTTCGATTTTGCCATTACGCATCCGCTCAAAAATATCATTGATGTTCTCAAGCGGCTCAGCTTTGACGGTCGCTTTGACTTTGCCAGCCGCTGCCATATCTAACGACTCTTGTAAGTCAAGACGTGTGCCAACGATAGAGCCGCGTATAGTGATACCATTGAGTACAGTATCAAAGATTGACACCGGGAAGTCGCCAGTGGGGAGCCCGTTACATACTAAAGTACCACCGCGACGTAACATGCTTAAGGCTTGATCAAAAGCTTTTGATGATACTGCAGTGACTAACACGCCATGAGCGCCACCGATTTTTTCTTGTAGCAACTCGCCTGGGTCTGTATTTTTGGCATTTACCGTCACTGTTGCCCCCAGCTTTTTGGCGAATTCAAGTTTTTCGTCATCAATATCAACAGCAGCAACATTGAGCCCCATGGCAATGGCATATTGTACAGCCATGTGACCAAGGCCGCCGATACCTGAAATAACAACCCAGTCGCCTGGCTTGGTGTCGGTCATTTTAAGTCCTTTATATACCGTGACGCCCGCACATAAAACAGGGGCAATCTCGATAGAGTCGACGCCTTCAGGGATGATACCGACATAGTCGGCATCTGCAAGGACGTATTCTGCAAAGCTACCGTTCACTGAGTAACCAGAGTTTTCTTGCTTTTTACATAAGGTTTCCCAGCCACCCAGACAATGCGTACAGTGACCACAAGCAGAATAGAGCCAGGGCACACCGACTCGGTCGCCTTCTTTGACGTGATGGACGTTGTCACCGACCGCCGTGATTACGCCAACACCTTCATGGCCTGGGATGAATGGCGGGTTTGGCTTAACAGGCCAGTCCCCCTCAACCGCATGTAAATCAGTATGACAGACGCCTGAGGCCTCCATTTTTACTAAAATCTGACCGGCACCTACGGTTGGGATGTCGACTTCTTCGATTTTTAAGTCTTGACCGAACTCATGTAATACAGCGGCTTTCATTTTGTTAGTCATGATAAGTTCTCTTTTATGGGTGATTGATAGATGTCGATATAAAAAGTTGTTGCGATGTTGCATTCAAAATATGCAAACACCTTATTTTGAACGCAAGACTGCTACAAATTTTTCCTGCTGTGCGCCTAAGCGCATTAGAGGATATAAAAATTCGTTTCAGTTTTTTTATTTAGATCGTTGTAGCGAGCGGGCTATGTAACACTTGTGATAACCCGCTCCATGATTAGAAATGATGGTTTAGAAGAAGCCCATTTTTTTAGGGCTGTACGACACCAGCATGTTTTTGGTTTGCTGATAATGGTCGAGCATCATTAAGTGGTTTTCGCGTCCAATACCGGATTGCTTATAACCGCCGAATGCAGAATGCGCAGGGTAGATGTGATAGCAGTTGGTCCATACGCGTCCAGCTTGAATACCACGTCCGAAGCGGTAAGCTTTGTGTACGCTACGTGTCCATACGCCCGCGCCTAAACCATACAAGGTGTCATTGGCAATCTGCATGGCTTCGTCATCGTCTTTAAAAGTAGTCACGGCAAGGACAGGTCCAAAGATCTCTTCTTGGAACACGCGCATATCGTTGGTGCCTTCAAAGATCGTTGGTTTGACGTAGTAACCGTCGGTCAAATCGCCATCGTGCTTAGCCTGTTCGCCGCCGACGAGCACTTTTGCGCCTTCTTTTTTACCGATATCAAGATAAGATAGGATTTTCTCTAATTGATCTGAGCTGGCTTGCGCGCCAATCATGGTGTCGGTATCTAATGGGTTACCCATCTTGATGGCTTCAACGCGGGCGATACAGCGTTTGATGAATTCATCATAGATGCTCTCATGAACGAGTGCCCGCGATGGACAGGTGCAGATTTCACCTTGGTTCAGTGCAAACATCACTAGACCTTCGACAGCTTTGTCCAAGAAGTCATCGTCCTCATCCATAACATCGGCAAAGAAGATGTTAGGGCTTTTGCCACCAAGCTCTAACGTCACTGGAATGATGTTTTCGCTCGCGTACTGCATAATGAGGCGGCCAGTGGTAGTCTCACCTGTAAAGGCAACTTTATTGATACGAGGGTTTGAGGCAAGTGGTTTACCCGCTTCGACACCAAAGCCATTGACGACGTTTAGCACGCCTTTTGGCAAGATATCGGCAATGCCAATGGTCTCTAGCATAAATAGGATAGAGGCGGGGGTTTGCTCGGCAGGTTTTAGGACAATGCAGTTACCAGCAGCAAGGGCAGGTGCTAGCTTCCATACGGCCATTAGGATAGGAAAGTTCCAAGGAATGATTTGACCGACGACACCAAGTGGCTCATGAAAATGATAAGCCACAGTGTCTTCGTCAATCTGACTGATACCGCCTTCTTGTGCGCGAATGGCGCTGGCAAAATAACGGAAGTGATCAATGGCTAGAGGGATGTCGGCTGCGAGTGTCTCACGAACAGGCTTGCCGTTTTCGTAACATTCGGCAATCGCAATCGCTTCTAGGTTGGCTTCCATGCTGTCAGCTATTTTGAGTAACAAGTTGGCACGTTCAGTAACACTGGTTTTGCCCCATGCGTCTTTGGCAGCATGCGCCGCGTCTAGGGCTTTTTCGATATCGGCTTCTTTTGAGCGGGCGACTTGGCAAATAGTTTTACCATCGATGGGGCTTGTGTTATCAAAATACTCTCCATCGATAGGAGCGGTCCACTCACCATTAATAAAGTTATCGTATTTTTCGCGGAATTGGACCGGACTGTTTTCAGTGTTGGGATAAGCGTATAACATCAACCACTCCTTGTTGTGTATGATGGTTATTTAAAATATGACTATTTAGATATAGCCATTTTAGAGATAGCCATTGAAAAATAAATCCTTGGTCTTCCTAACCAATTTATTATTCTATCGTACTGAACTTTTGTACAGAACGATAATGATTTTTTATAATGATATAATATGTATCACAAAACTTTCGGTTATACGATATAGGGCGGTTAAAGTGCTTTGTAAAGTGAGTGCAGCTGTTATAATTAAATGGCAGTGCCGCACACTTGAGTGCGATGCAATGCGGTATTTTTACTTCCTATTTTCTTTTATTACTTATTGGTTTGGGTCTATGCGTCAATCTTCTGCTCTTGATATTCTAAAAACAGGTCAAAACGTCTTTTTGACTGGCTCAGCAGGTTCAGGTAAGACTTATACGCTCAATCAATACATTGATTATCTGCGCGCTCGCCGTGTACCGGTTGCAGTCACAGCCAGTACCGGTATCGCTGCCACCCACATGAACGGTACGACGATTCATAGTTGGTCGGGTATTGGTATCAAAGATGAGCTGAGCGACCGAGATTTGACCAATTTATCTCGTAAGCAGTTTTTGGCAGACAGATTAAAAGACACGGCAGTACTGGTCATTGATGAGATATCGATGCTACATGCCAAGCAGCTCAACTTGGTTAGCCAAGTGCTCAAGCATATTCGCAAAAACGACAAAGCTTTTGGTGGCATCCAAGTCGTCGTCGCAGGAGATTTTTTTCAGTTGCCACCGATTGGTAGTAAAGGCGAGAGCAATCGTGAAAAGTTCGCCTTTATGTCTGAGGCGTGGCTCGATGCCAAATTTCATATTTGCTATCTGTCAGAGCAGCATCGACAGGTTAGCGAAGCGGCAAATGGCGGCTTAGACTTAGATGATATTCTCAACCAAATCCGTCGTCAGGAAGTGACCTTTGAGGCGATTGCCGCTTTAGAGAATACTTACGATCAAAGCGTCGATATCAAGCGTACTCGCCTGTACACGCATAATCTCAATGTCAATAAGATTAATGACAAGGAGCTGGCACTGTTAGACGGTGAGATGATGCGTTTTGAAGCCACAACCACGGGCGATAGTAAGCTGGTTGAAACCTTAAAAAAGACCGTACGTACTCAAGACGAGTTGGTTCTAAAGGTGGGCGCCAAGGTCATGTTTATCAAAAACAATGCCGAGCTTGGGGTGTCCAACGGGACGATGGGTGAGCTGATTGGTTTTGCTGCGGTCAAAATAGAGGATAAGGAAAGTAGTGACGCGTTAATCGGAGACGATAGCAGCGATGACATTGATGAGGAAGCTGCTGGCGAAAAAACGGCAAAAGCTAAGAAGTCCGCTGCTAAAAAAGACAAAGAAAAGCCAAAGTCGAAGAAACCAACGACCCAGAAAATGCCTGTCGTGCGGCTTAATTCAGGACGAGAAGTCATCGCTGAGCCTGAAGAATGGATCATCGAAGATGAGACGGGTGAGGTGCTGGCAAGTTACTTACAAGTACCGCTGTGTCTGGCATGGGCGATCACCATTCACAAGTCGCAAGGCATGACCCTCGATGCCGCTGAGATTGATTTATCGCGTACCTTTGAGTTGGGACAAGGTTATGTGGCCTTATCACGTCTCAAATCGCTGGCAGGATTGCAGCTACTGGGTATGAATGACATGAGCTTGCAACTTGATCCACTGGCACGCGGCGCAGACAAGCGGTTTTTAGTCCTGTCTGAAGAGGCTGATGCCAACTATGCGATGCTGGATGAAGAAAGTATGCAGCAGGCGCATGAGAAGTTTGTTTTAAAGTCAGGTGGTACGCTCAGTCAATCCGTGATTGACGCCTATGCCGCGCTGCAAAAAAAGCGTCGCGAACAGCAACAAGCGCAAATCGATAAAAAACAGAAATTAGGCAATCAAGTCTCTGACAAATCAGAGAGCACTTTGCTTGCAACCAGAATGCTATTAGAAGAGAGCTTGACTATTGCGGAAATCTCGCAAGCGCGTCAACTATCACAGTCCACCATCATGCGCCACATCGGCGAGCTAAAATCACAAGATCCAAGCCTTGCCTGCGATCATCTACGTCCAGAGGATGAGGTCATGACAGCGGTTGGCAACGCTTATGTCGCCATCAAAGTTGCCAATAATCCAAACGACTTCAATGATGATGGCAGTATCAAACTGCGTCCGATATTCGATCATCTCAAGCAAAGCATTGACTACAACACCATTCGTTTGGCATTGATTTTTATCACGCCATAGTTTGTTATGACAAGATAGTTTGTTACGACAAGATAGATTTTACGACACTGTCGGTTTTTTGAACAAAAAATATTGAACCGACTGTTAGAGCGCGTCTAAAGCGACAACGCCCATTCTTTATATCCCTTTATAGCGATATCTTTTATGCCTGATTTTTCTAGCGCCACTTATCAATTGACCTCTGACCCGATAGCGGCGACCTATCGTACCACTGGTGAGCACTCACAGCCATTGAGAGTGGCTATTAATGGTTTTGGTCGTATCGGGCGCAATGTACTGCGCGCCTTGCTAGAGCGCTTTGAAGTATTAGGACGTGCAATCCATGTCGTCGCGATTAATGACTTGGCACCAGCAGATATTTTGTTGCATTTATTAAAATTTGATAGCACGCATGGTCGCTTAAGCCGCTTGGGGGTCAGTGCTGATATTATCGAGAGCGGGTCCGATAATGAGCATAAAACTCAGCTCTGTCTCACCAAAAACACTCTGACCTATTGCATCAATATGCTCTCAGAACCCAATCCACAAAACCTACCTTGGCAGTCGCTAGGGGTCGATGTGGTACTAGAGTGCACGGGTCACTTTCGCTCATATGAGCAAGCGATGCTGCACATCCATGCAGGCGCACAGCAGGTGATCATCGGTGCAGCGCCATTCGATGATGTGGATGCTTGTATCGTTATGGGGGTCAATACAGATGCGCTCATGCTTGATTTACCGATTATCTCCAGCGTTTCTTGTACCACGCAGGCACTGGTGCCACTGATTGACACATTGGATAAAGCGTTCGGCGTCAAGTCCGCTATGATGACAGAAATTCATGCGGTTACCGCCGATCAGACGGTGCTCGATCAAGCGCATCGAGATCCCAGACGGGCGCGTGCTTCTGGCTACAATATTATCCCAACGACCTCGAGTAGTATTGCTGCGACGGAGCGGGTATTGCCAGCGATGGCGGGCAAAATAAATGGACATTCAATACGGGTGCCCACCATCGATGTGGCAGCGATTGATGTGACCTTTGTATTTGATACGCCAGAGGTCAGCGTTGATGCTATCCGTGACGCCCTTCAATCTGCCAGTCAGACGCATTTATGTGACATCATGGCTTATATGGATGAGCCGTTGGTCTCTAGTGATTTTATTCATCAAACTGAGTCGCTTATCATAGATGGTCAGCAGCTCATGCAGGTAGGCGAGCAGTACAAGGTTTTTGCGTGGTACGATAATGAATGGGGTTATGCCAACAGACTGCTCGATATGTGCCTGCATCTGGCCTCAAGCAAGCGATAAACCAGTGATTCAAAGGTATTCGCAAATTAATTGAATTTTTTTAGATTAGGGGCTTGCATTATAAAAGGATATCTATATAATGATGCACCAATGGAGACGTGGCAGAGCGGTTGAATGCACCGGTCTTGAAAACCGGCAAGGGTTCATAGCCCTTCGAGAGTTCGAATCTCTCCGTCTCCGCCAAATGCTAAAAAGCCCCAATCAGTAATGATTGGGGCTTTTTTTTATGGTGTATTTTATGAATGCTGGCCGACAGGCTCTATAAATCTCATAAAAGATCAAATGATGCGCAGTCCCACTATTTAGCTAATGAATTGCCAAACTCAATGCTTTGATCATCTGCCAATATAAGTGTGCCTTCTTTAATCTCGATCGTCATATCCTTCGTGTTTTTAATGGCGCGCATGACATTGATGTCTTCAATACTACTCTCGATAATGATCTTGCCAGATTGTTCTGGCTCGATGGCTGGATCAAATTGTATGAGAGGAACATTGAAGTCTTTGCCTTGTTTCAGGTTGGCGTCTTTCATAGTTAGTGTGCCTTGAAAACTTTGTATTGCAACGTCTCCATGGTTGGATAGCATAAACTGCATTTTGACTTGGTTTAAGCTATCGCTATCACTGGTCTTAATCGGTAGGAGAGCGACAGGATACGTCTGTGCCGTCGCATTTGCTGTTTGACCTTTCACAATAGGACTTTTCTTGCCTGTTGGATTATTAGGATGCAGACGCTCGTACTCACGCTGTTGTATGAGGGCCTGCTTGATAGTGGTGCGCGGCATGGCGCCCGATTCATACGCATCGCTAAGCTTCATGCGTAGCATATATCGACTGAGTAGCTGCTGATCGTCGGCAGGTAATTGCTCAAAAGTCTGTCCCAGTTTTTTTTGCCATTGATCAGAGTCAGTCGGTATGGTTTTTTGGTCTGGATCCGTTTGCGGCGACGAGCAACCCGGTGCTATCGCTAGCATGGCGACTGCCATAGTCAGACACAACGTTTTATAAAAATGCTGCTGTAACCCCATCATCGTACCTCTCCTTATACATTTTCATCCTCATATTGAAATTGAGGATGCACCCCAATCATTGCGACTATTTTCTTAATATACCTTGTTTGGGAACAGGTTTTGTTTAGTTATCGCTAACCACAGTCGCAAACGTACGATAAGGTCAAAGAGTAAATGCGTGTCGGTATGAGGTAAAAAAGAGTCCAGAGAGCAAGGCTAATCTATAAATTGCAATCTCACCTTTATCATAGCCACAAAAAAGACCAAGCTTGCGTGAGCAGACTTGGTCTTTTTGATAAAAATAGGGACAACGTCTTAGAGTCTCAGTCAATCTCAGCCAGATCGTTATGATTAATACGACTGATGAAGGATATTATTGATCGTTGTCTTGCAATTCAGATAAAGAGTGAGAGATATTGTTGTTATGGGTCACAACGATTGCCTCATCGATGATGCGCTGGCTCACACCGCGCTTACGTAACGTCTCAATAAATACTTCGTCATGAGCGAGCGTATAATCTTGATGGTCACGATCGAGTCCTTGACGAATATAAAGACGGATAAGCCCTTGGATGCGCTTAAAACCCAATTCTGAGCTGGTTGTTTCTAATAGGGCAATCATTTCTTCAGACAACCGAATACTGATCGGGCGCATGATTTTTTGCGGATGATCAGAGAACTTATTTTTTACACGTGCAGGTATCATAATAAACCATTATTTTTAGTGAGTAGGGGTAAAACACTCAAACAAAAACGAACCCAATCAAAACTAATCTTACCATACAACAAAAATGCCAAAAAGAACACCGCTGCCATGTGAATATTATGAGCAGTCAATATGAAAACGGCAACAATAAAAAAACCTTCATCAAATAGTGATGAAGGTTTTTCGTATATGGCTCTCCAACCTGGGCTCGAACCAGGGACACACGGATTAACAGTCCGTTGCTCTACCAACTGAGCTATTGGAGAATAAGCTGTCATAACTGCAAGTGTTTCAAGCTTTATAAAACAGTCATTACTTGGCTTGTTCGCGTTATGTGGGGCACATTTTAGCCAAGTCGTTAAAGGCTGTCAACCTTATTCTGAGATAAATTATAAATATTATCGCAATTATTATAAATAGGCGTTTATCCCTTATCAGATAGGACGTTTCAGCGCCTCTGCTCGCTCAGTAGGGGCGTAAATAGGCCGATTTGCTCACAATGATACGTACGCTTATAAAAATAAAAGACGTTACGTAGAAGAATGCGCAAAAAGCGCACGCGAGTATTTAGATCGTAAGACAAAGCAGGTAATAAAAACAGTTCTATCTTGAAATAAAAGCCATTACGACATGCTTTGACACAATAAAGTTGCAGGACAGCCCTTCACATTGGTAACAGAACTCTATAAAATACCGACCATGTGGTTTCTTTGCTATGTTTTATTAGCAGTTGCTTAAATAAAGGCGGTGCGCAAAAGATGAGTTCTACGACGATTGCCTACGGTTACCTAACCATTGCCATTATATGTGAGGTGGTAGGGACGACATTTTTGGTGAAATCAGAGCAGTTTACCCGTTTAGGGCCAACGCTGATGATGGGGGCGCTGTATGCGCTCTCATTTTATTTATTGGCACAGACACTCAAGGTGATACCGCTAGGCATTGCTTATGCGTTATGGGGCGGGTTGGGCATTGTGCTCACATCGCTTGCAGGTTTGGTGCTATTTAAGCAAACCCTTGATACGGCAGCAGTGGTTGGCATTGCCATGATCGTTGGCGGTGTCGTTGTAATGAATTTATTGTCTAATTCTGTGGTGCATTGATATGAGTGTAGAAATAGAAAATCCTTATAAGCGTAAAAAACAGCCAGAAGTGGTTCGCCGTGCTCTGCTCGATCAAGCAGCACGGATCACGCTTGAGCAAGGGCTATCTAAAGTGACGTTTCAGGCAGTCGCTGATGCGGCAGGCGTGACAAAGGGCGGTGTGATGCATCATTTTGCAACAAAAAATGCCCTTGTGCTTGAAGTGTTCGATGATGCAATGGCGAAATTTGAGGCAGAAGTCGAGGCCGCTATGGCAAAAGATCCTGTGAGTCATGGCGCTTTTACCCGTGCTTATATCGATGCCACCATCAGTCTGGGCGAAAAAGCGCAAGAAGAATACGACAACCAAGCCACCTTATATGTATTGATGCTAGGTGATAGTGAGCTACGTGAGCTGTGGGCCCAATGGGCCAACACGCAGTTGGAAAAACATGCCGCCACTGACGATACTGAAACCCTATGTATGGCTCGTCTGGTCGCTGATGGAATTTGGCTCTCCGACTTTTCAGGTATCAACATATCAGATAAAAAATCGCTACATGATCGATTGATAAAAATGACGCAACCTGACTTTGACAATCGTTCGGGTCAATAAATATCCGGATTGCTAACCATCCAACTTTAGAATTTTAACAATGACGATATGATTTGGTAAAACGGCGTTTTATTGCCGCTTTTATCAATCCTCTCAAGGAGTATTTATGACAGATATCAACAATTTGACAGACATTATCGATTTAGAACAAGTGCAAACTGCCTATATTAATGGTCGCTACTTAGCGGTCGATGACACGCTCGCCACTTTTGAAGACATCAATCCAGCGACAGGTGAAGTGCTGGCAACCATTCAGCAAACGAGCAATGAGCAGATTGATGATGCGGTCAAAGCGGCTCATAAAGGTCAAAAAATCTGGGCGGCAATGACCACCGTTGAGCGTGGCCGTATTTTGTCAAAGGCAGTTGCGATATTGCGCGAGCGTAATGATGTACTGGCATTGCTTGAAACCAAAGACACCGGCAAAGCGCTGTCTGAGACTAAGTATGTCGATATCGTCACGGGTGCTGATGTGGTTGAGTACTATGCAGGACTTGCGCCCATGATTGAAGGTCGTCAGATTCCACTGCGTGACACGAGCTTTGTCTATACTCGCCGCGAGCCGCTGGGTGTGGTCGCAGGTATTGGCGCATGGAACTATCCGATTCAGATTGCGATGTGGAAAGCCGCGCCTGCATTGGCTGCTGGTAATGCGATGATCTTTAAACCATCAGAAGTCACGCCGTTGACTGCCTTAAAACTGGCAGAAATCCTGACAGAAGCGGGACTGCCAGATGGTGTGTTCAATGTCGTGCAAGGCAACTATGAAGTGGGCCAAGCACTGACCAATCATCCAGATATCGCCAAGGTATCATTCACTGGTGGTGTGCCGACGGGTAAAAAGGTCATGTCGAGCGCGGCAAGCTCATCGCTAAAAGATGTGACCTTAGAGCTTGGCGGTAAGTCACCATTGATCATATTTGATGATGCTGATATTGATACCGCGGCTGATATCGCTATGATGGCGAATTTTTATAGTACCGGTCAGGTATGTACCAACGGCACGAGAGTATTTGTCCCAAAAGCGCTACAAGCCAAGTTTGAGCAAGCCATCTTAACGCGTGTTAATCGTATCAAACTGGGTGATCCAATGGACGAGAACATCAACATGGGTCCATTGGTCAGCTTCCCGCATATGGAGCGCGTACTTGGCTATATCGAGCAAGGGAAAGAGAGCGGCGCGCGTCTGCTAACGGGCGGCGCACGCGTCACAACAGACGCATTGGCTAATGGTGCTTTTGTTGAGCCGACCGTATTTACAGATTGTAGCGACGATATGACCATCGTCCGTGAGGAAATCTTTGGTCCAGTCATGTCAATATTGACTTATGAGAGCGAAGAAGAAGTCATCCGCCGCGCCAATGACACCGATTATGGCTTAGCAGCTGGAGTGGTGACGACTGATTTAAAGCGTGCGCATCGCGTCATTGCTCAGATCGAAGCGGGTATTTGCTGGTTGAACACGTGGGGTGAGTCAGCGGCACAGATGCCAGTGGGTGGCTACAAGCACTCAGGCGTTGGCCGTGAAAATGGTATCGAGGCGCTTGAGCATTATACTCAGACCAAATCTATCCAAGTAGAGTTGGGTGCGTTTGAATCGGTCTTTTAATGATTGGTATTGAGAAAGTGAGCGCAGTTTGGGCCTGATGACGCTGTGCATTTGACCTTGCTGCTACCAAGTGTTTTATATTTTTCCATATTATGGAGCATGTTATGACATCAACCACCCCTGAATATGACTACATCATTGTCGGTGCAGGCTCAGCAGGTAATGTGCTGGCCACGCGTCTGACCGAAGACGCCGATATCAACGTGTTATTACTAGAGGCAGGTCGTCCAGATTATCGATTGGATTTTCGTACCCAAATGCCAGCGGCGCTTGCAATGCCGCTGCAAGGGGCGACCTATAACTGGGGCTACAAAACCGATCCTGAGCCATATATGAACAACCGTGTCATGGACTGTGGCCGCGGTAAAGGGCTTGGTGGCTCATCGCTTATCAACGGTATGTGCTATATACGTGGCAATGCGCTCGATTTTGACGACTGGGCCAAAATCAAGGGCTTAGAAGACTGGACGTATCTCGACTGCTTGCCGTACTTTAAAAAGTCAGAAAACCGCGATGTTGGCGAAAACGACTATCATGGCGTCGGTGGTCCTGTCGAGATGACCACCTCAAAACCAGGGGTGAATCCACTGTTTCAAGCTATGATTGAAGCTGGGGTACAAGCAGGCTATCCGCGTACCGAAGATTTGAACGGCTATCAGCAAGAAGGTTTTGGTCCGATGGATCGTTTCGTGACGCCTAATGGTCGCCGCGCATCAACGGCTCGAGGCTATCTAGATCGTGCCAAGCCGCGTGACAATATCACGATTTTGACAGGGGCGCTCACCGATGTGATCTTATTTGATGGTAAGCGCGCGGTCGGCGTTAAAGTTGAGCATCAAGGTCAAACCAAAAAATTCTATGCCGCTCGTGAAGTGATCGTCTCATCGGGTGCTATCGCTTCGCCGCAATTATTGCAGCGCTCTGGTATTGGCCCTGGTCAGTGGCTCAAAGACTTGGGTATTAATGAGGTTTTAGAGTTGCCGGGTGTCGGTAATAATCTACAAGACCATTTAGAGCTGTATATGCAGTATGAATGTAAACTGCCCGTGTCGATTGCCCCTGCCAATAAATGGTGGAATAAACCTGCTATTGGAGCTGAGTGGTTGTTTAATGGTACTGGTCTTGGCGCGTCCAATCAGTTCGAGGGTGGCGGCTTTATCCGTACCGATGAGAAATTTACGCACCCCAATATCCAGTATCACTTCTTGCCATTAGCGGTGCGTTACGATGGTCGTAGTGCGGTGAAATCGCACAGCTTCCAAGCGCATGTGGGCTCACTACGATCACCGAGTCGTGGCCGCGTCAAGCTGACATCAAAAGACCCAAATGCGCATCCAAGCATTTTATTTAACTATATGTCACATGAGCAAGATTGGCAGGAGTTCCGCGCGGCGATGCGTATCACGCGTGAGATTATGCATCAACCTGCGCTGGACCCTTATCGCGGTGCTGCCATCTCACCCACCGAAGACTTGGTGACCGATCAGCAGCTAGATGACTATGTGCGCGAGCATGGCGAAACGGCTTACCATCCCTCATGTACCTGTGCGATGGGCGAAGATAATGATTCGGTCGTCAATGGTCAAGGGCTGGTACATGGTATTGATGGCTTGCGAGTCGTCGATGCATCTATCATGCCAAATATCATTAGTGGTAATCTCAACGCCACCACCATCATGCTGGCCGAAAAAATCGTTGATAAAATGAAAGGCGTACAATTGCCGCGCTCTACGGCAGATTATTATGTGGCCAATGGAGCGCCGCTACGCGCTGAGCCAATGCGCGATTATCTCTCAACGGTGTAAATGACAAGTCAGCATAAAATATGCTGCTAAATAAAGAACGATATCAGATAACTCCAAAATAATGGCCTTTCAACGTAAAGGCCTTTTTTATCAGCGTCAATATATGAGCGCAATGTATGTCATATATTGGTGCTATTTATCATTTTATTCGCTTTTATTCATTGGTACTGCTTTGTGCGTCATGCGGTTAAATATACGTTATGTGGTCAAAAGTCATAATACTATGCCGGACAAAGCAATATCGGACACTGTTTAATTTACTTATTTGAGGTCTTTTATGTACAGTTCGCCATCAAAAGAGGTGACGAAAACGTTGAGCCTAAACAAAACTGTGTTTTTAGGTTCGGCTATTATTTCTATTTTATTGATTATCTGGACCATTGCTTTTCCAGATTATAGTGAGACCTTACTTGGTGCAAGTATGGCGTGGGTATCAGATAAGTTTGGCTGGTATTACATGCTAGTGGTTGCCGCTTATAGTATTTTTGCTTTGTTTGTCGGTTTTTCTAAATATGGCGATATTAAGCTGGGTCAAGACCACGAAAAAGCGCAGTTTCCGTTTTTAGCGTGGGCAGCCATGCTGTTTTCAGCGGGTATCGGTATTGATCTGCTATTTTTTGGGGCATCAGAGCCATTGATGCATTATTTAACGCCGCATACTGGCCTAGAGCCTGCTAGTGCTGAGGCCATGCGTCAAGCGCTTGCTCAGACTTTTTTGCATTGGGGTCTGCATGGCTGGGGTATTTATGCGCTGATTGGTATGGCACTGGCTTACTTTGCTTACCGCAAAAACATGCCACTTGCGCTACGCTCACCGCTCACGCCAGTATTTGGTGAACGCCTGATCAAAGGCTGGCTAGGTGATGGGATTGATACTTTCGGTGTTGTCTGTACGTTGATGGGTATTGCAACGAGCCTAGGTATTGGGGTCTTACAGGCCAATGCTGGCTTGACCCATGTCTTTGGTATTGAATCTAGCAAGATGGTTCAGGCGCTGATCATTGTCGGTGTGGTCGTCGCTGCCGCTGTCTCTGCGATGACAGGTGTTGAAAAAGGCGTACGTCGTCTGTCTGAATTCAATATGTTGTCGTCAATATTGCTATTGCTTGCCATCCTCGTAATGGGTAATACCGTCTATTTATTAAACACCTTTACCCAAAATATTGGTCAATATTTTCAAACCATTATCTATAAAACCTTTGATGTTTATGCCTATGACGGTACTGCCGGTGCCGACTGGAAATCAGGTTGGACGATATTTTTCTGGGCATGGTGGGTTGCTTGGGCACCGTTTGTTGGTCTGTTTATCGCGCGTATCAGCCGTGGTCGTACGCTACGTGAGTTTGTCTTTGGCGTGATGTTCATTCCATTGGGCTTTATTTTTGCATGGTTCTCTATCTTTGGTAACACTGCGATAGATCTGGTTGCCAATGGCGCAACGGCGCTTGGTGAAACTGCCGTCAATGATGCCGCCATGGGCATGTTTGCGCTATTTGAATATTTCCCCTATAGCGAAGTGCTTTCATTTGCAGGTGTGATCATTGGTCTGGTGTTCTTTGTCACCTCTGCGGACTCAGGCGCGTTGGTACTTGCCAATCTGAGCTCAAAAGGCATGACTAATGACACGGATGCACCGGTTTGGTTGCGTTTGTTTTGGGCGGTGGCAACAGGTCTTATCACACTAGGATTATTGTTTGCGGGCGGTTTTGCCTCATTACAATCGGTCTCTGTGATTGCAGGTTTGCCGTTCTCTTTGATTCTGGTGCTCTACATGATGTCCATGTGGAAGTCACTGAAAGAAGAGGGCAATAAGCGCAAAGCCAGCACGATTGGTACTGCCAATGTGCTCGACAGCGGTAAGAGCTGGAGAGCACGTTTGCAGCGTATTGTGAGCTTCCCAGGTCACGCGCAAGTCGAAAAGTTCTTAAAAACGGTGGTGATGCCAGCGATGACTGAGGTCGAAAAAGAGTTCAAAGCAGGTGGTCTCAAAACCTCTTTAGATGCGCATAATCTTGCCAGTATCGGTGAAGATATCGATGCAGGCATGGGCCAAGACAGTGCTCAGGTCGACGGTCTAAAACTGCGCGTCGGTCATGGTGATGAAGATGACTTTGTTTATGAAGTTAACTTGATCAAAGCTGAACGTCCTAACTTTACATTGAATACATCAAACAAGCAGGCGGAGCATTATTATCGTGCTGAGGTGTTCTTAAGTGAAGGCTCGCAAGAGTATGATTTGGTCGGTTATACCAAAGAGCAAGTATTGGTCGATATCTTAAATCAGTACGAGCGTCATTTGCAGTATCTGCATCTAGAGCGTTAATGGCCTAGACTATCGCGCTATATCGCGCTATCAATCTATATGTGCGATAGCCGATAAGTGACCGTCTTTATAAGAAAGTGCTATAAGCAATGACCCCGTAAGTTGACTACCGCTTATGGGGTTTTTTTGTGGCAAATAAGGTAAATGGGAAGTAAAACAAGCTTGAGATAACATATAGCCAATATAAGGTAAAATCCATCAAACAAGCGGACCGCTTTTAACACATAGACAAAGGATATCGTTGTGAGCAGATTAAAATACATAGCGCATTACTCAGAGCAGATTCAAACGCAAGCGGCGCAAATGATAAGCGACGGTCGGATGGGTGAGTACTTGGATAAAAAATATCCCACCCAGCACCAAGTGCAAAGTGATAAGGCGCTTTATCACTATGTCAATGAGATAAAAAACCAATACATGCGCAAGATTGGCCCGCTATCAAGCGTCAGCTATAGCAGTAAGTTAAAGGTACTAAAGCATGCGCTAGGTATCCATACTACCCAGTCTCGCGTGCAAGGCAGCAAGCTTAAATCTCATAACAGTATCACGGTTGCCAGTCTATTCAAAGACGCACCACCAGAGTTTTTACGGATGATTGTGGTACATGAGCTGGCGCATTTTAAAGAACATGATCATAACAAGGCGTTTTATCAACTGTGTTGTCATATGGAACCTGATTATCATCAGCTCGAATTAGATATGCGTTTATGGTTGCACTGGCAAGAGCAATGATTGGACAGCAATATAAAGTCAAAACATCTCTTTGCCGTCGTCTGAGAACGCTCAACGTTATCGCTAACCGTGCTAAGCTTGCCTGTACTAAAAATTTAACTGCCAAATCATAAATTGAGACACAATTTTTTTGTTATCTCACGAAAAATAGAGAAAAAAATGATCAATACTAGGGCGTGTTGAACATTCGACCATGGCACTGACAGCGACTATTTTTTAGGCGATTCGTTGTTAAAAATAATAAGCTTAGTCATTCTAAGCGCCAACATCTACAAAATGCCAAAGTTGCAGCCAACAAAATCGAAGACAAAGAATTTAAGGTTGAGATAGATGAGCTGCTTGCGAAACTGGTGACTGAATGATCGACCTTGTCCAATAGGATAATGGATGAATGACTTACTCAATAAAAATACTCACAAAAACACGTGGCTAGTGCCTGTTGCTTGCCTATTAGCAGGGGGTGCGCTTACTGGTATCTCGACCAACTTGGCAAAATATGCTGTCAATATCGGTCTAACACCACTCGCGTTTTTGTTTTGGTCGATCACTGGCGCGGCCATTATTTTACTAATCGTTGCTCTTATCAAACAAGAGATACCGCCTATTAGTGCCCGTACTATCGAGTATTATTTTGTCGCCGCCTTTGTTAGCGTGGCGGCTGCCAATTTACTGCTCTTTTCGGCCATTCCTCATGTTGGGGCAGGGTTTGTTGCCCTCATTATTTGCTTACCCCCACTGCTAACGTATCTTGGCGCACTGCTGCTACGTATGGAGCGTTTTTATCTCATTCGTGCGCTTGGCGTAGTGGCGGCGCTTCTTGGCGCAGGGGTGTTGGCTATTCATAAGCTTTCTGCACCAGAATCTAGTGTCTTCTGGATTTTAGTCGCGCTGTGCGGGCCAGTGCTACTCGCCATTGGTAATATCTATCGGACATTACGCTGGCCTGACAATGCCTCCTCTAGTGCGCTTGCACCCGGTATGCTGGTGGCGGCGGCATTGCTGCTAGGTTTGTTTAGTGCGTTCTCTGATTTTTCTGTCGCGATATCTTTGGATGCTTGGCTGCCGCTAGGATTGATAGTCGTACAAGCATGGGTGTTTGCTGGTCAGTTTTTCTTATTATTTCTTTTGCAAAAAACAGGTGGGCCTGTATTGCTCAGTTTACTAGGGGCTGTTGGGGCTGTCGTTGGTGTACCGATTGCGATATTTTTGCAGGGAGAGCGTCCACCTGAGGGGTTGTTTTTGGGGGCATCTTTGATAGCTATCGGCGTGGTGCTGGTGACATGGGGCGGCGTAAAAATGGCGATAATAATAACAAAAGAAGAATGAGAGACAGCTTAGCAAGTGGGGGCTTAGCAAGTGGGAAAAAGGAGTCAGTACGTCAGTCAGTATTGTATGATCTTGCAAGTATTTGATATCTCATCTGAATGACTCTTAGGATCTATATTGATTCAATAATTGGTTACGATTCTCTCAAATCAGTTTTTGTGAATAGGGCAAAAAAGGAGTATAAGTATCGTGGTTATTGTTGTCATGGGTTCAAGCTATGAATGCAGCCGCACGTTATCGATTATTGAATAATGTTACGATTCTGATTAGTGTCATCGCGGTAGCTATTGCCTTATTGGATAGTGGCTTTACGTTGCCCATTTGGCTCCAACAAGTGTTTCATATTTTTTACTTGGTCGTTATTTTACTCAGCTTTGTGGTGACGGTTGGCCGTTATCTCTACACAAACAAACCGCGAACGCTCAATAAAGTTGCTATTTTTGATGCTTTTACCAGTATCGCGATTGTCATTTTACTTACCGCGCATTTCACTGATTTGGTGCGTTCTGGCTTGGACGCCGCCGTTGATGGTTTTGTCGCGATAAAAATCGCCGTGTTTGTCACCTTTATCCGTGAACTCTCTGATCATAATTTCAATCTCAATCGCACCTTTTTGCATCCTGCACAGTTTTTTATTTTAAGTTTCTTAGCCGTTGTGCTGGTTGGTGCTTTGCTCCTAATGATGCCCAATGCGACAACGCAGCCGCTGTCCTTTATTGATGCGCTCTTTACCGCGACCAGTGCCGTTTGTGTGACTGGGCTTATTGTCGTGGATACGGCAACCTATTTTACGACGTTTGGCCAAGTCATTATTATGGGACTGATACAAATCGGCGGCCTAGGTATTTTGACGTTCGTGACCTATTTTAGTTACTTCTTTAAGGGCGGCGTCAGCTACGAGACGCAAGCGAGTATTAGCGAGATGTCTTATATGCGCGGCATGGGTAATGTGGTGTCGACACTTAAGTCTATTTTATATGTGACATTCGCCGTTGAGGCGGTGGCGGCGGCACTCATTTATATCAGCATTTATGATATGCCTGATATGAACTGGTCTGAGCAATTGTTTTTTTCGGTCTTTCATGCGATATCCGCTTTTTGTAATGCTGGGTTTTCGACCTTTAGTGCTGGCATGTATGACGATTCGCTGCGTTTTAATTATCCATTACAGCTTATCATTGCGATGACCTTTATCTTTGGCGGTATGGGTTTTACCATTGTGGTCAATGTGCTGCGGTATTTGCGTCATCGCGCTGAGCGACTGATCTATCGCAATGACCGGCACCATATTTATCAGCCTTGGTTGCTGAATATCAACAGCCGTATTACCTTGATTACGACTGGGGCGTTATTGTTGACTGGTCTGGTTGGGGTGATGGTATTTGAATACAACAATGTACTCGCTGACCATACCAGCTTTTTCGGTAAGCTTATCACAGGGTTTTTTACGGCTGCCACGCCGCGAACCGCAGGATTCAATGTCATTGATATGGGTGAGCTGACTTTTCCAACGGTCATGCTAACGATATTTTTGATGTGGATTGGGGCGTCGCCCAACTCAACGGGTGGTGGTATCAAGACCAGTACCTTTGCGATTGCGCTATTAAATACACTGAGCTTAGCACGCGGACAAACAAAGATAGAAGTCTTCAAGCGTCAGATTGCGGATATTTCAGTCCGCCGCGCGTTCTCTATTATATGGTTGTCATTATTGGTCATCGGTACGGGTGTGACGCTGATTAGTTATGATCAGCCAGAGCTTGATTTGATCAAAGTGGTATTTGAATGTTTCTCAGCTTATAGCACGGTGGGGCTAAGTTTAAACCTGACAGCAGACTTATCGGATTTTAGTAAAGTCGTGGTTTCGGTCATCATGTTTGTTGGACGGGTCAGTATGCTGACGATATTTATTGCGCTACTCAAAAACATGCGCCAACGCAATTATCGCTATCCGACTGAGGAAATCACGATTAACTAACTTGTGATAAATAGACGGTTTTATGTGCAAAAACAGGGAAACTTAGAGTAAAAGATACTAAAAAAGGTCATAAAATTTATGAAATACATCATCGTAGGGTTGGGGAATTTTGGGGCGTCACTGGGAGCAGCATTGACCCGCCAAGGTCACGAAGTGATTGCCATTGACAGCAGCATGCAAAGGGTAGAAGCCTATAAGGAGGTCATTTCTCATACGCTCTGTATGGATGCTACGGATGAGTATGCCGTGAGCGGATTACCGATTGTCGATACCGATACCGTCATTGTTGCTATTGGGGAGGATCAAGGCGCCAACGTGATGGCAACGGCGCTGTTTAAAACCCTAAAAGCAAAACGTTTGATCAGTCGTAGCATCAATCCGCTGCACAAAAAAGTTTTGCAGGCCATCGGTGTCGATGACATTATTTACCCTGAAAAAGAAGCAGCCAATCGCTGGGCCAAACGACTGTCACTAAGCCATTTTGTTGATTCGTTTGAGTTAAGCGATAACTTTAGTATGGTAGAAATCAAGATTCCAAATGTGTTGATCGGCAAGACGGTTGAGGAGCTGCGATTGGAGCAAAAATTCAATATCCGATTGCTTAGTACCTTGCGCTATGAGTATTATGAAGACAGCTTTGGTCGTACCCAGACCAAACCTAGCGTGCAAGGTCTGGCCACGCCTGAACAAATATTGCAAGACCGTGATGTATTGGTCATTTATGGCGCAAACAAACACATCAACCAGTTCTTACGTAGCGTGGGTGTGAAAATCAAATAACGGCTTGCAATCGCAGTGACATGAAAAGGGACAGGGGAAGTTTATGAATAAGCGCAGTATATCCGTTCTATTGGTCGCTGTTATCGTGTTTCTGTCAGGCTGTGATCCGTCTGCGCAAGATCCAAATGTTCTTCTGTCCGAGCACCAACAAGATCCGATTGAAGCGTTAGAGGTGACCTCCGATGTAGATCGTAGCGAGTTTAATTACAAAGAAACCTTTTATGTACCGATTTACTCTGATATCTATACCGATAGAGACAATCGCAAAGTATTACTGTCAGCGACGCTGAGTGTGCGCAATACCACGCTGAAAAAATCACTGTATATTAATAAAATTGATTATTATGATACGGATGGGGCATTGGTAAAGTCGTATCTAAGCAAACCCATCGAGCTATCAGCGATGGCCACGCTCAACTACATCGTCGAAAAAGAAGAAGATAAAGGCGGGTCGGGTGCTAACTTCATTATCGAGGTCGAAGGTGTCGATGAAACCGTCAGACCAGTGATTGAGGCGGTCATGATTGGGAATTTTAGTAATAAAGGATTTGCCTTTAGTACAGAAGGTACGCCAGTAATACATTAAAGAAATGTATTCAGTGAAGTAATAAATAACAAGGAAAGTTTAATTTAATTCAATTCAATTCAAGGAAGCGTTATGTCTGCAACCAAAGAAGAAATCAGCGCCTTTATGGCGTTAGAGTTTCCACAAACCAAATGTATCGTCGAAGCAGTTAGTGAAAATGGTGCGACTTTATCACACGAGATTGGCATCGATGAGCTACGTCCTGGTGGCACCGTGTCAGGACCTGTCATGATGGCCGTCGCTGACGTCGCCATCTATGTTGCGATACTTGGGAAAATCGGTATCGTGCCATTGACAGTAACGACGAGTCTGACTATCAATTTTTTGCGTAAACCATCAGCAGATGCACGTATTATCGCTAAATGCACCTTACTCAAAGTAGGGCGAGCCTTAATAGTGGGCGAGGTCTCTCTGTATTCAGAAGGCTCAGACGATGTCGTGGCTCATGTCGTCGGCACCTATTCTGTACCGCCCAAGCGTATCTAAAATGCTACGTAAGTGTTTGGATGCCTCATCAAAAGAGCAGCTATGTTAAGAGGTTGCTCTTATTTTATCGGTCAATGTGCTTTATAAGATAGCGAGTCTCATCTATTCACTCGGGTCTGAACTTGGTGGAAAATCATGGCGTAGCTGCGCAACATTAGCAGTCGTAACCGTGTCAGTGAAATTGTTCAAATCGCTATGTACGTACTGTATAACGGCTGCTATTTGCGCATCATTCATCATGCTATGGAACGATGGTATCCCGCGCAGACCATTGATTATTACGCTAATAATACAGTACTTTGATTGCATTTTACTGTTGTTGGCCAGCGGTGGATAGTAGCCAGCGCCGTATGCACCGTCACCTTTTTGCATATGGCAACCTGCACAAGAGTCGTCATAGAGTTTTTTGAGTCCTGCGCGGTTTTCGGTAGAGGGCACATTGATGACATTCCATGCCAGCATTAAGCTACGGATATTCAACGGGAAAGGCAGGTGTGTGGTTTTTTTCAGGGGGGGGTGTCTACGATAGGTACGGTCTGAAAATAAGCAAATAATGCACTGACATCGTCATCTGTCAGGCCATGATAGGACGGGTAAGGCATCGCAGGATAAATCTGATGATTTGGCGCCCGACCTTTGCGTAAGGCTTTTTTAGAATCGGCCTCAGTATAGTTGCCAATACCATAGCGCGTCGATGGTGTGATATTGGTCGAGTAGATATTGCCAATCGGCGTATCAATCGGCACGCCGCCACTATAGTCTTCACGGTGGCAGGCCATACAGTCGGCGCTGCGCGCCACATAAGCACCGCGGTTGGCAAGCGCACTATTGACTAGGCTGACATTTGGTAGGGTTATTCTGTTAGGCAAAGTGTCCATTGGCAAACTGACTGTATCTGCTATCGCAGCGGTAGGGAGTACGCTAAGTCCAAATATCAATGTCAATGTCAATGCTGGCATGACGGCAGAAAGTGGTTTCATAACGTCCTTATAGTGCTGATAAATGATAAATCATCCCTCATCCCAATATGCCTGCAATTCGCCAGTCGTGCCTAGCAAAATAACGCAACGTGATAACTATCATTCTAAGTGCTTGAGGTTTCAGTACCAAGCAAGCTAGTGGCTGTGTCGGCATGTTTTTTACTGGCGCTTTTGGCTTTTGCCTTTATCGAATCTTTAAAGAATAGCGTCGCAAGCGCACACGCTATCGTCAGTGATAGCAGCATCGAGACCAAAGTATGACTAAAAAAATGATCGCCAAATAGCATTTTATACAGCCCCATGCTCCAGCCTAAGAGCGTGACTATTTTTAGTATTTGATAACGGTGCTTTTTGAGTGTTGGCAAAAAAGCCAATCCATATAAGGAGAATCCTGCGCTGGCGTGAGCGGCAGGAAAACATTTGGCAGGCGTTGCGGCAACCATGTTTTGCCACAGATTGAGATAAGGCAACTCACCGCCAAAAATTACCAAGTCATTCGGGCAGCTCACATGGGTGACGCCTTTTAATGTGGCAATGGTAGCCGGTACAATCGCTAATACCAGCAGTAGATAGCCGATCTCCCGAATTGGTAAAGGAAGCAGAAATTTATCGAATTTACGGCGATGCTGTGAGGCAAGGTCGGGCAAAGGTTGTCTATATTTTATAATTAACACTGCTATGAGGTAGACCGCCAGTAGGATCAGTAGGGCTTTGGGCAAATCATAAAAGATAAACGCATAAGGCTGCGCGCCTTTTTCTAGTAGCCAGTGTCTATGGCTATAAAAAAGCTCACTGATGCGTATGTCTAACTGACTATGTTCAAACACCAACGTAGCGAGGATGGTCAAACACAGTAATTTTAGCCAGTCCCTAGCCATTGAGTGGTTTTCTAAAGTCATGGATACCTCTGGCAATGTATAGTAAGTAAGAACGTATAATAAATAGGATAGCTTCTAGCGTGATTATTGATCAGTGCCTGTGATAGATGTCTTTATAAAAAGACAGACAACGCCATGAGCCATAAAATTGTTAATAGACATAACGACACGAACTGCGCCGCCGAGCCAACATCTTTTGCGATTTTTGCGAGTGGATGCTTGGCGGTTGATGTGTGGTCGACGCAAGCTTCGATACTCGTGTTAATCAGCTCAACAATTAAAGATAAAAAAGACGCGAGCACTAGCATCATTTTTATACCAAGCGTAAAAGGCATCATAATGACAGCGGCAAGCAGGACAACATTGAGCCACACGACTTGTCGAAAAGCCGCCTCAAATTTGTATGCTGCCTTAAATCCGTCCATTGAATAGCCAGCAGCTTTTATAATTCGGTAAAAGCCCGTTTTACCTTTTGCGCTTTCTGCAAAACTATCAGGCGTGAGCGCACTGTGATGTGCTGCCTGCTTGATAGAGCAATGCTTGGCTGACTCGTCTTCAAGATTAATAGGAGTAATTTTATTCATATAGAATTCTTAATGATCTATTAATATCAAGATGCGCGCTCGGTTTTGCGTGACCAAAAAAACAGTCAAGCAAAGTCGATATAGCCTAAGTATAAGACGAGCGAGATTAAGAAAACGTTAAGAGCGTAAGCAGGGATGAGAATAAAGAATGATTCGGACAAATGGCACAAATGGCATTGCTCGCCAGTTCAGTGGGCAATGGTTAAATAGAAATTGTGGTGATAGTAAGCAAAGTACGGTTATTTATAATAAATAATAAAAGTGCTGCCGCCAGACGGATTGGCTTGATGGGTCAGCTGCCAGCCCATATGAGACATGATGCGTTGTACGATACTCAGTCCCAAACCTGAGCCTTCAATCTTGTGATTGATATCATTTTCTGGTGACAAGGCTGTGCCTGTACCCTCGTCTTGATAGTCATGAGTTAGGCGCTCAAAGCGCTCATACAGCAGCGGCATCATCGCCTCAGGAATACCAAGACCAGTATCAGTTACCATGATTTTTTCGTCATCGATAGTGATGGTGACTTCGCCATCATCGGTATACTGAAACGCATTTTTTATCAAATTGCCCAGTGCCATTTTTAATAGCTCAGGACGCACATAGGCGCTATATTCTTGCTCAGCGACTATTTGACACGTGACCGTTTTATAGCGCAGCAAATAGGTCAATCGCTGCACCTCGGCTAAAGCAATGCTATTGATAGAAGTTTGCGGTGCATCTAGCTTTTCAGGGGCGCGCGAAAGTAAGAGCAGGGCGGTGATAATCTCAGAGGTTTCACGGGCGGTAGTGCCAATCCGATTGGTAAACTCGTTCAGATGACTGTCTGCTGGTAATTGCGAGGCTAGCACTTCAAAGGCACCCATGATGATGGTTAAGGGCGTGCGCAGCTCATGGCTGACATCACCAGTAAACAGTTGCTCGCGCTTTAGATACTGCTCAAGTTTATGGTTTTTTTCATCGATAGCTCGCGCCAATACACCCACCTCAGAGGGTAAGTGCGTGAGTTCCGTTAGGTTGCTATGATCCGTTTCGACGGCTTTTTTTAAATCGAGTAAAGGCTTGATGATTTGTTTGGAGGACAAATGAGAGAATATGGCGGCAATAAGCAAACTTAAAATGACCGCCACTCTTAGTGTATCTGCAAATATATCTTCTAAGTTTTCGAAGATTTCTAGTACAGGGTAGTGGCTCATCACCATCTCAACCCCTTCCAAGTACGTCAAAATGTAAGTCTGATTGCCTTGTTGATAGGCGAAAAAATGAAGGTTGCCGTGGGTTTTGCCAGACTCACCGTCTATAGTGACAGACTTCTCTTGCACCGTTGCCGTTGCCGTTGTTTGCAGGTTGGTAGGGGCACTATCGTAGCGATAGATCTTGATGCCTGGGTCGGCAGTATAAATAGAGCGATCACCGTACTTTTCTTGGCTGATATCAAGCTGCTGCAACAGCCGACCCTTAACCAATTCCTGTTCTATTCTGCTCTCTGCGTACAGAAAAATACTGACAAAAGCCCCGCATAGCAACAGCGCGAATATAAAGTATGACAATCGAAACTTATTGGCTATCGAGTCTATATTGAACATAGTAAAGAGGTGCTTAATTGAAGGAGGCAGTTGATATAGTGCGTGATAGTAGACTGTATGAGGTGCTGCTCTCTCAGTCATACTACCCCGTGTTCTGATTTATTGGGATCGATAATTTGATAACCCACACCAGGCACTGTCACTATCATGGTTTTGTCAAAAGGCTTGTCGACCTGCGCCCGCACGCTATGCATATGAGTACGTAGCGCATCACTGCTCGGTATATCTAGACCCCAAACCTTTTCTTCAAGTTCAGTTTTGCTGACGACTCGCGGTGCGGCACTCATTAGGATATGTAATATCTTAAATCCAGTTGGGGTGAGCTTAATCGACTTTCCTTCGCGCATAATAGTATGCTCACTATTATTTAGCGATAGCGCGCCCACAGCGATACTGTGTACAAAATTATCGTCCTCGTGACGACGTATGAGTGCTTTGATACGGCACTCTAGCTCAATCAACGAAAATGGCTTGACCAAATAATCATCAGCACCGCTATCAAAGCCTGCCACTTTATCCAAAATCGTATCGCGAGCAGTGAGCATGAGGACAGGCGTTTTGTCATGCACTTCTTCTCTGAGTTTCTTACACAGCTTGGTGCCATCCATACCTGGTAGCATCACATCGAGCAATATCACGTCATAATGATTGCTTGAGGCGAGTGTGAGCCCACTGTAGCCATTATGTGCGTTGTCCAGCTCAAAGCCTTTTGGCTCAAAAAACGCATAAATATTGGCCACGATATCGGGGTTGTCTTCAATAACGAGTATCTTATACATGGTGTTGACCTAAAAAATAGTGGCTACCTAAAAGATGGAGCAATATAAAAACAGATTTAGTTATTTACTTTAAAAAAGGTTGGCGCGCCTTTGACTTCATCAGTCGTGATGCCAAAAAAGCTCAGCAACGTCGGCGTAATAAAATCATGTGACACGGGCTGACTGCTCATATTAGAGAGGCTGTCTGCATCGATGTTATTACTGTTTGGTGACCAAATGACTGCGGGCACGTGCTTTTGAGTATCCGGGGCAAACTTATAGGGCAGACCATGCAAATAAATATTGTTTTCTCCCAGACTCTCGCCATGATCGCTCATATACACCATGACTACATCATAATCTTGTTCGTAAGTTTTTAGGGTATCGATCACGTTATTCAAAAAGTAGTCGGTGTACAGAATCGCATTGTCATAGCCATTGATCACAGACTGGGTATCACATTTTGACAGCTCATTGGTCATACAGACAGGTTTGTACGTTTCAAATTCTTTAGGGTAGCGCTGGTAATAAGCGGGGCCATGGTTGCCCATTTGGTGTAACAAAATAAGCATGTCTTTAGGCGTCTCTTTCGGTGAGCTGCCTGACTTAACCAGTTTATCAAAACCATCAAGCATACCAATATCTCGGCATTCAACATCGCAGTTCGGATTGGTATCAGCCGTTTTGTAGTCCGCAAAAGTGACACGATCAGCCACACCTTTAGAGCTAGAGTTGTTGTCTCGCCACACGACATTGACCCCTTGCTTGCTGAGCGTATCGAGTACGTTTTCATTGTACTTGGCGGTATCGATATCATAATTTTCCCGATTTGCATAACTGAACATGCAGGGCACTGAGTAGGCAGTCGAAGTGCCACAAGAGACGGCATCTTTAAAACTATAAAGGTTTGATTGCTTTGAGAGTAGTGGCGTGGTATTGCGTGTATAGCCGTTTAAACCAAAGTGATCAGCGCGAGCCGTTTCGCCAACGACGAACACCATGAGCTTGGGTTTTGCAGCGCTGCTGTTTGTAGTGCTACTGGTAGGAGCGACGCGCTTTGCATCTGTCGCATGTAGGGTGAAAGTATCAGGATGGCCCAGCTCATTGACATAGTTTTCGCCAAGTTTGATGGTAGAGTAAATAGGCGTGATTGGGTTGGCATATGAGCGCACCTCTTTATGCTGACGAAAGAAGCTGGCGTACTGGTCACCAAAGGGTAAAAGACACGCCGCGATGACTGCGATAGACAATATCAAGGTGGCTGTCTTTTGTAGAATGCTGCGTTGCCAAGTAAAGCGCTTTAGACGAATTTTGCTAATAATAAATGCCGGTAACACGCCCAGTAACAGCACCTGAATGACCATGCTAGGGGCAAACAATCCCATCGCCTCTGCTTGATCGGTCTCCAGACTATTGATCAGCATGTTGCTGTCAAATATCGTCCCGTAAGCATCGGTAAAATAACCACAGATGGCAGCAGTGATCAGTAGCGCAATCAATATTGGTTTGGCAATCGGACGATAGCAAAGCAGTTGTAATACCAGCCACATCAGTCCAAACAACAAGCCAGTAATAGACAGTATAAAGCCGACGTTTTTGCTAAATGGATAGACATCTAGCACCTGCTCAAAAAAGCCAATATTGGCAGTCGCCACCAAATATAAGGCAACAATGATAATAAGATAACTGAGATTTACCTCATGATCGTAGAGCTGACTCAGATAGCTGTTTTTTTTATTGGCTTTAGGCGCATCGATTTTGGCGGCTTGAGATATTGACATATAAATACTTCTCAACAGAATGGTAGGAAACGTCATTCCTTACCATAACAAGTGTGCTGTTAAGAAGATGTTAAGGTGGCAGCTTTGATGCTGATGCTAGTTTGCGAGGTGTTGAGTGGTTTATATAAAATTTTACGGAAAGATTTCATAGATATTCAATTTATTCAGGATTCATGATTGCTTTTAACTCAGACTGATTCTTTATAGTAATAAAACCATAGTGCATATCTATGAATTCCTGTTTTTGCCAAGACTGAATGATTTTATTGATGGTTTGTCGGGTGGTACCGAGCATAAAGCCAAGCTCTTCTTGCGACAAGCGTAAGTCTATTTTGATATCGTCACCCATCTGCTTGCCATAAGTACCGATGAATCCCATGAGCATGCTCGCCAGTCGCGCCGATGTATTGAGTGAGGTGGCATCATCAATCCAATCAAAGGCTCTACGAATACGCGCACAAGTGATGAGCGCGAGGTGCTTGTATAAAATTGGATACTGTTGCGCCGTTTGAATCACCACCTTTCTGGGGATAGAAATCAACGTAACCTTATTAATCGTCCATGCATCATGAGTACGCGGGTTGTCATCTATGATAGAGATCTCACCAAACCACTCGCCACTAGATAGGTGAGCGAGGGTCATGGCATTGCCGCTAGTGCTCACATTGCAGACTCTAATCGTACCCGATACGACAAAGTGCAGCGCCGCATCATCATTGTCACCAATAGCATGAATCATTTGGCTTTTTTGGTATACCTTTAGCACAGCGTTATACGCTAGTAGCGCTTGCACGTCGGTTGGCAAGTCAGCAAACCAAGGGTCGTTAAACGCAGGGCATCAAACGGTGCGCTGCATTTCTTTGTTTTATAAATACCTCAAAACTCCTATCGTTCAACCTCTCTTATTCTCCGTTTTTACAAGCCTTTTTCAGTAGTCCAACTTTTATTAACCAGTATCTTCTTTGTCATCATATGTTCACAACTCGGCCGTATTCTTATGCCCATTATAAATAGTTGTTGTGTGTCACAGTGATTGATATCCATTAAGCGATTCATTGATAGCAGTTGATGCGTAGATAAAAGGTGTGTGTATGAGCGTTGCTGGCAGGCTTGGTAGTATCTCTACCCGTATGCTGATTATTTTGGCGTTGGCTTTTTTGCTGATTATCCTCATGGTGTACTTGGTCATTGAAACCCAAGGTAAGCCACGCATTATGGAGATGACATCAGAGACTGTGGTCGAAACGGGCAACGAGGTTATCAATAGCATCATGGTGAGCATCAACCATGTCGATGGGCTGGCAAAAGCAAGCAGTACGATGGCGGGCGGTCTACCTAAAGAGGATGCACTTTACCAAGAAACCTTTGGCAACCTCATGCAACAGATGGATCAAAGAATCGTGGGTGGCGGGGTGTGGTTTGACCCAAATATGTATGCCCAAGGTCAAGAGCGTCAGTCGTTTGTATGGGCGCGCGATGAGTCAGGCAGCATGCAGTCAGTGACGCGCTATGACCAAGTAAGTCAAACGCCCAACGCTTATTATCGAGACTGGTGGTATATTCCAGCGTTGTACGCCAATCATGATCACTGCGTCTGGAGTCGGGCATACATCGATCCCACGAGCAATCAGCCGATGATGACTTGTGCTAAAGCATTGTACAACAGTACTAATCAAGCGTTTGATGGCGTGGTGAGTTTTAACTTATTATTGGACAATCTTGATGCCGCCATGAAGAGGTGGCAAGAAAAAATAGGCGGCTATGTCTTTTTGGTTGATTTGGACAATCGATTTTTGACCTTTCCTGAGCAGTCGCTCGTCACTCAAACCACCGCCAACAATCCACAAGGCGAGATGATGAACGCCAGTCAGTTGGCGGCTATCAATCCGAGTTTTGCACCTATCGCGGACAGTTTGGGTCGCATTAACGATACGCTCATTGATGATGCCACTGCCAAAGATGAAAGCCGTTTTACCTTGGCGGCGCGTAGTATTTTGAGCACAACCAATCTGGGCAAAATAAGTGAGCAAGAGTCTGAGTTGCTCTCAGCGTTGCTGTTATTAAATATCGATCAAACTTTCAATTTAGTCGACAGTCATTTGGTCGATACCATCGACGTCCCTAATGATTTTGTCTTACAGCAGCCAGCCACCGCCTTCGTCTTTCGCATGCCATTCACTTATTGGAAAATGGTGATTGTAAAACCCAATAGTGATCTGCTCAGTGTTGCCAATGCGCTATCGAACCAGCTGATTCAAGCCATGCTACTGGGCTTTATCCCTATTTTATTATTAACGGCATGGGTGTTCCGTCAATATTTTACTCGTCCATTACAACGTATGTCGCTTTTGGTGGCTGAGATGGGCGCTTTGATTGAACAAAAACAATATCAAAAACTGCTCGCACATAAGCTGCCCAGCTCAAGCGTGAGCGAAATTCAAATCATCAGTGAGCAGACCAACCAACTGATTGATCGTGTGGTCGAAAACGAAGGCGCGCTTGCCGAAATCAACGTCCATCTAGAAAAACAAGTTGCTACCCGTACCCAAGATCTACAGCAAGCGATGGATGAGCTAAAAGCCTCACAAGTACAATTAGTGCGCTCCGAAAAAATGGCAACCTTGGGTCAAATGGTGGCAGGCGTGGCGCACGAGGTCAACACACCACTAGGCTATGTACGCAGTAATATCGAACTGGTCGGTGATAACTTGACGCGTTTCGATGAGCTGATCAGCCAGACTGACCAGCTATTGCAGGCGCTAAAAGACTCTAGTGCTGACCAAGCGCAAGTAGCAAAATTGACGGCTCAAACTCTACAATGCTGTGAAGAGATCAAAGAAGATGAAGTCAGTGAGGACTTGGCCGATTTGATCAAAGACAGCTTGTACGGGGTCGATCAGATAGCTGAGTTGGTTGTAAGTTTGCGCGACTTTTCTAGAATTGATGAATCAAAAGTAAAAGACGTCGATATCAATGACTGTATCACCACCTCGCTGGTCATGGCGCGCAACAATCTAAAAACCCTAGACGTCAGCACAGAGCTTGCCGAGCTGCCGTTGATTCAATGCAACCCTTCACAAATCAATCAAGTGCTATTAAATTTATTCAATAATGCCGCTCAAGCCATAGCGCCTGATCAAAAAGGCGAGTTGCATATCACATCAGCTGTCGATGAGACGCAGTCGCAGGTAGTGGTGCAGGTCACAGATAATGGTATCGGTATCAACGAGCAGGCTTTAGAGCGTATCTTTGAGCCGTTTTTTACCACCAAAAAAGCAGGCGATGGGACGGGTTTAGGGCTGGCGATCAGCACACAGATTATTGAGCAGCATGGCGGCAGTATTGCAGCGACCTCCATCGTCGGCGAGGGCACAACTTTTACCATTATGCTGCCAATACAGTCAAAAACTTATGAAAATAAACCCTCCAAAGCCTTATTTGAAGGTTGAGAGACTTCTCACCACTCACCTAAAGAGAGCCTCATGCAAAAACCAAAAATTGCCTTTATCGATGATGAGCCGCGCATTTTACGCAGTCTAAAAATGCATTTTCGCCAGTCACACGATGTATTTACCACCACGGATGCGACTGAGCTTATGAAATATGTCAGCGAGCACGATGTACAAGTGGTCATCAGTGACCAACGTATGCCTGATAAGCAAGGGACGGAAGTCTTGCGTGATATTAAAGAAGCGTCACCCAATACCATTCGTATCTTGCTAACAGGCTATGCGGATCTCAATGCGGTGATTGACTCGGTCAATGACGGAGAGATTTACCGTTATATCACCAAGCCTTGGCAAAATGATGAGCTCAAAAAGATCGTAAATAAAGCCACAGAGATTGCTCAGCAAACGCAAGATATTACCCAAAATATGAAGCAAGGTGATGAATCTCAGAGTTTTATGAATGCTAGTAGCAAAAGGAATATACTGGTATTAGATGATGATGAGAGTATTTATCAAGAAATAAAAAATCAGTTTAAAAGTACTTATACAGTGAGCTGGGCAAGCAACCTCGAGCAGGCTGCGAAGTTACTACAAAAAAAGAAGTTTGGTGTCACCATCACGGATGCGACGCTCAACGAAGAAAATATTACTCCTATTGTCTACGCTCTAAAAAATATCCAGCCCGATCTGATGGTGCTGATGTTGACTGAATTTAAAGACGCTCACATGGTGATTGATCTCATCAATAAAGGGCAGGTATATCGCTGTCTGCCACGTCCTACCAACTTCTCTATTATGAGTATCAGTCTGGACCGCGCGTTTGAGCATCACGAAAGACTGGTACAGCAGCCGATATTAGCAACGCGTCATCATGTTGAAGAAGTACCAGAAGCTGAGACTTTTAATTTTTCTGAAAGATTGAAGGGTTTCTTTGCCAAGTTTAGAGGCTGGCGCATGATGATGTAAAGTATTCTGATTAAGATGCTATATCAAGTCAGCATATGATTGAGCATTATCTTTAATAAAGAATAAATAGCCGTATTTATAAGAATTTGCGTGACATAATTACGGTATCGAGTGATAGGCTTATTAAAACAGTACGTTTATGTTTCTTATAATCATTATTAGACCACTCATCACCATTAGTATCAGCAGCATTATTCTAAACTGACTAATACTGATGCCAGCCAAAAAGTGTTTGCCAATGAGGTTGCCAATAACGGCACCCAGTCCTAATACCAGACCATACACACAGATCTTGACTGTGAGTATGCCAAAAAAGGCGTAGCTGACGACTTGCACAATACCGACGGGCGTGATAAAAAATATCACGGTGATAGACGCGGTTAAGACGGTCAATGAAGCATTAAAGATCGATAAAAACGCCGCACTGATCTATATAGAACGTGTGCGCATTGTCGAAGACAGAGTGATTTTGAGCGAAAAAATCTGGTTACCCAAAAGCCGTTACGAAGACTTTGTTGGTCTTGAACCTGAAGACTTTGAAAATCTTCTTTATCCTTTTTATTACAAAAAGTGCGGTCAGTTTGTCTCATCTGCCGTAGAAATGCTGTTTTTTATCTCCAATCATATAGACCCTTATCTGGACAATACCAAGCAAGAAAACTTAGTGAAAGTATGCCGCGTTGCTAAAAACCTAGAAGGGGACCCTATCGAATATAGAGAGTCGTATGGATTGGCAGAAAAATTTAGTTATGAGGTCAACATCATTTAACCATTGGCCATTTCACCATTAGCGAGGGCAGTGGTTAAGTTATGCTCAATAAGCTATAAAAAAGGAGCCGATGATTCGGCTCCTTTTTTCATACTTTTTATCACCTGACTCTATGAACGACCAATGAAAGAAATGGTTGATACATAGAACTGCTTACTGGCTGTTAAACGTAATCGTCTGTCCGCCATTACCAGCTGGCGGTACGATAGTGACTTTGCTCGCAAGTATGTCGCCTTTGGCATTGATTTTGTAGCATTCTTTTGAGCTGCCTTCAGAGGTGCCACCAGCAAGCATGTTGTCTGAGGTTTCGATACAGAACCATGCGGTCTGATTGCTGTCTCGCGTTAGGGACCAGTTTTGGTTATAGGTGCCGATTTTTTGGCGCATACGACTGTCCGTATAGACATTTTCAGTAATCAATTTGTTTGAGTCGCCCACCGTCGCCATTTTGGGGATAGTGGTCGTTTGATTTGAGACTGAGTATTTGCCTGTGCTGTCTGTAAAACCGTGAAATACCAAAGGGTTCAAGGTGAAGTAATTGATAGCGACTGAATGGTTAGTGATTTGATTGTTCACTTTATTGATCGTGTTGATCTCAGTACCTTGTACCTTTTTATTATTGAAAACCATGTTGCCTTTAGGCGTGACTTGAATATCTGCTGAGGCCGTTTGATTGCCGATAGTGGCAACCAAATTTTCACTACGTTGTTTGGTATAGATATTGAGCATGGCGGTCTCAACAGGGTACTCGGTCACTATGTTGTTTGGGTTGGTGTTACCCATCGTTCCACCGCTCGCACAAGCGCTTAAGCCCAGTCCTGCGGCAATACATAATCCTAATGTTTTCATGATTTAATCCCTCAGTCTATTTGGATGAATACTATTAGTAGCTACTAGATCTCTTGCAAAAGTACCAGTTCATTGACTTCCACTGACGGAGTTACAAGGGCTGACGATGACTTATGCAAGAAGTCTACTGTAAGTAGCAGTTATTATAAGGAATATCTACTATAATCGAATTTTTTAGCAATGACATCTGCTAACCATCCTAGACCTTCTATTATTACATCACTATAACAACCAGTAATTTTCTAGTGCGTTAAGAATTGCGGGCGATGCTATAGGCGTAACCAGAATCTTCCATCAATTTGCCAAAAATAGCCCCCAAGATAAATAGGGGGAAGTATTTGACCGCAAAGCCGCCAAGACCTTGCATAAAGACTTCAGTATAGATCCCCATCGTTTAGCTGCTCTGTCCACTTAATACCACTGCCAAGATAGCGAGTAGGGGTGCCAAAACTAAGACGCTGACGCCTCGATAGGCAAAATACATTAAGAGGGACAAAGACAACAAAATAGCAAAAATGCTCATGATTTTGATTTCCTTCCATGGAAAATAGGCGGTGAACTATAATGGTTGCGGCTCATTATTCTTCTTATAAAAAGGTATTGATCCATCGATGAAAACGATGGGCTGTTTTTGTAATCTTTATTTGGGTGATAGAATTAGGCCTTTAACAGTCCATGCTTTTCATAGTGGTTTTTGGATGGTAACTCCTGCTCCACGAAAAATCTGATAGACGGTTGTTCATAATAGCTATCCTTAGCATGAACTCAATATCACCAGTCCAACGATGAAAAAAAGTGATGAGAAAAGTATAGTGATAGGGTAATCACGTAGAGATAACGGCTTATTTAAATCAAACTTAGGTCAAATAAAATGATACATTATGTATCTTCTTAAAATCTAACAGAGGGATAAACAAAGGTCAACTAGTAGACCTTGAGAGTCACGGTACTGGTGTAATGGTCCATTTTTAATGAAGAGATACTAACCACTTTGAGATAAATTAGACCGTATTCAAATGTCAGGCATAACTTATAAGTGTAGTGATATCAATGATAAGAGAGCTTAAAACCTTTGTGGCCGTTTGCGAGTTAGACAGTTTTGCTGCCGCTGCTCGGCACATCAACTTGACCCAGTCTGCGGTCAGCGCCCAAATAAAAACCTTGGAAGACAATCTAGGGTTATCTTTATTTACCCGCTCTGCTCGTGCCATTACGCTCAATCCGCAAGGCACGGCGTATTACCGATCGCCAAAGAGATTTTGGCGCTTTATTCAACAATGCAGTTGTCCTCAGATACCGATATTGCCAGCTATTACGGGCAGCTTAGGATTGGCTCGATCAATTCCGTGCAAGTGGGTATCTTGCCAGAGGCACTAAAGGCGATTACGTTACTTGCCCCCTTAATGCAGACGGAAATTGTCCCCGGGCGTGCCGTAGAGTTATTTGAGAAACTAGAAGTTGGGGAGATAGATGCGGCAATTACCATACAGCCAGCATTTGCCTTGCCAAAAGATATTGTGACGCAGTCCATTATGACCGAGCCTTATGTGCTCATCAGCCCTAAAAAATGGCCCTTTCATAGCCTCAGACAAACGCTCGAGCAGCATCCTTTTATCCATTACACCTTACAGTCCTCAGCAGGCGCAAAGATAAACAAGTTCTTTAAACAACAGGACATCAAGGTAAATACGATCATGGAGATTAATGATCTGGATGCGATCGTTCGGATGGTGGAGTCGGGGCTGGGGGTGGCTTTGATTCCGTATGCTGGGCTATGGATTAGAAGTACGCCGCCCGTTCAAATTCACCATTTAGGGGATAACAGTTTGGTGCGCGAGGTTGTATTGGCATATCGTTATACCGATCGTCAGCAGCCACAAATCAACGCTCTAAAGCAGGTGTTGGGGCTGTAAGTGAGTCAAGAGTCTTATCAACCCTAGCTTTTCTCACTGAGGCTAGGTGTTTGCTTGTACCACTTATAATTAACAATCAATCTATTTTTTCAATCGATAAGCTTTCTCATAAAATCTTTCTTGCCATATAAATTTTTTCCAAAAAAACTACTGTAAAAGTGCTCATTCTTTTTTATAGAACAACCTAATCTGTCATATTTTTTATTAAGCAGCAAAATTTTTGGGGCTGAGAGCGAAATATTTGCGTTTTTCTTGTGCTAAATTCTCGGTTACGATGGCGCTCATATTGAGTAGCGTCAAGACAAAACACTTAACAGAGTCATTTTTGTCGGCCTACTTCTTAAATCTCTCTTATGTCTAAGAAGTGATAAAAATATGAAAAATATAGATAACCTTATCGATAATAAAGCCCATACTCGCATCGAAAAAGATTTATTGGGTGAGCAAGCCGTACCAGCCACTGTCTTATATGGTATTCAAACGCAACGCGCCGCGCAAAATTTTGACATTACCGGCGTGTCAATCAGCCATTTTCCTGATTTGATCAAAGCACTGGCAATGGTGAAAGCGGCTGCTGCCAAAGCCAATTATCAACACGGTCTACTCAGTCAAGAGAAGCTTAGCGCCATTACTGATGCGTGTAGCGATCTGATTAGTGGTGAGCATCATGAGCAGTTTATTGTGGATCTCATCCAAGGCGGGGCGGGCACGTCAACCAACATGAATGCCAATGAAGTGATTGCCAATATTGGCTTAAAAAAGATGGGGTTTGAGTATGGTCAGTATAGTCATCTCCATCCCAACAATGACGTCAATCGCTCTCAGTCGACCAATGATGTCTATCCAAGCGCGGCACGTTTGGCGATGGTATTTGCGGCAAAACCACTGCAAGAGGCCATTATCAAGCTACAAAACAGCTTAGCTATCAAAGGCAAAGAATTTAGCGGTATTCTAAAAATGGGTCGTACTCAATTGCAAGACGCAGTACCGATGACGTTGGGGCAAGAGTTTAACGCTTTCGCCAGTGATCTAGGCAGTGAAACGGCGCGAATCGAAGATGCTTGTTTACAGTTATGTGAGTTGAACTTGGGCGGTACGGCGATTGGTACGGGCATCAATGCGCCCAAAGGTTATGCCCGCTTAGCGATTAGTGAGCTTGCGACGATCAGTGGTCTGCCAGTGACGCTCTCTGAGGATTTGATCGCCGCCAGTGCCGATATGGGCGCGTTTATTACGTTTTCGAGTGCGCTCAAACGCCTAGCTATTAAACTGTCTAAATTGAGCAACGATTTACGTCTACTGTCGAGTGGACCGCGTACGGGCTTGGGCGAGATTAATTTGCCAGCGATGCAACCTGGCTCGTCTATTATGCCGGGCAAAGTCAACCCTGTGATTCCTGAGGCCATGACCCAAGCTGCGTTTCAGGTGATGGGTACAGATATGACGATTACCATGGCGGCAGAAGCAGGGCAACTGCAGCTCAATGCAATGGAGCCGCTGATTGTTTATAACCTACTAAACAATGCGCGCCTGCTAGAGAAGTCGATTCGTATGCTCGATGAGCGCTGTATTCAAGGCATAACCGCCAATAAAGCTCGCTGTGCGCAGCATGTCGAAAACAGTATCGGTATCGTGACAGCACTGGTACCACATATCGGTTATGAAAATGCCAGTCGTATCGCAGGAAATGCGTTGCTGAGTGGGTCAGGCGTGGCGGAGCTGGTCAAACAAGAAAAGCTGCTCAGTGATGAGGAACTTGCAGCGATTTTATCACCTGACACGATGGTCAGTAGTATATAGATTTGTGCACATAAACTGGATTGAACAAAGCAAAAAAGAGCGATATCTATCAACGGATATCGCCCTAATTCTTTTAAAGTGTCGTATCTTCATCGCTTTGATCACTATGACAGCGATGTGATGAAATTAGACAATTATTATCGCTTAGACCCTCGACCTTTTGAGGGACGTCTGCCGTTTGTAGTAGGTTTATCATTGCCTGCAGCATTCTTGCCACGACTGGCAGGACGCCCATCTCTACCTTTAGAACCTGCTGGTTTTCTAGCATCATCCTTGGCGTACTTATTGCGCCCCTTTGCAGTACCTGCTGATTTTGCAGAGGATTTTGACTTTGATTGAGCGTCAGTATGCGGTTTTTTTCGTGGTGCATTGCGCGATTTTTTGCCCGAATGATTGTCTTGCGACGAAGATTTTTCGACAGCTTTAAGCAGGGTCGATAGCTCTGTTGGTGTCAGGTCTCGCCAGTCGCCGACAGGAAGCCCCTTAAGGCTTACATTCATAATCCGCGTACGCTCAAGCTTGACGACCTCATAACCAAAATGCTCACACATACGGCGGATTTGGCGGTTCAAACCTTGAATGAGTGTGATGTTAAAGACGTTGGGTGCTACCTTAGTAACGGGACATTTTTTTGTCATCTTGCCCAGCATTGGCACGCCACTCGCCATACCCTCAATAAAGCTATCCGTGATTGGCTTATTTACTGTGACCAGATACTCTTTTTCGTGGTTATTGCCAGCACGCAATACTTTATTGACCAGATCACCATTATTGGTCAAAAAAATTAATCCTTGAGAGTCTTTGTCCAAACGCCCAATCGGAAAGATACGTACCGAGTGTCTCACAAAATCGACAATGTTGTTTTTTTCAGAGCTTTCCGTGGTGCTGACAATGCCCACTGGCTTATTTAAGGCAATAAAAATAAAATCATCAGGCTCGCGTGGCTCAATCAGCTGTCCGTTGACTTTTACTACGTCTCCAGCAGCCACTTGATCACCCACCGATGCACGCTTGCCATTGATGTATACATTACCTTGTTCAACAAAGCGGTCAGCATCGCGTCTGGAACAAATCCCACTTTCGCTGATGTATTTATTGAGACGAGTCGAGGAATTGTTATACATAAAGCACCGTTTTACCTGATAAAAAGCTTTTTTGCTAAGAAAAAAGCCTAAATTGAATGGTTCAGTCGTCTTGTCATTAAAGCGGCGACTTGCGTTTTTACAGTCTAACGCTTACGTTCTGTAAAGCACTTTGACCACATGCCAGCCAAATTTGGTTTTTACCAAATGAGGGGTGAAAAGCTCACCGTTGAAGCAGATTTTATCAAAAGGTCCTACCATTTGGCCTTTTTTGAACTCACCTAAATGACCGCCTTTTTTGCCTGATGGACAGGTTGAGTATCGTTTGGCCAGCACATCAAATGCTGCGCCTTTTTTGAGCTTGGCCATAATATCTTCTGCCAACTCTTTTTGTTTGACTAAAATGTGCAATGCGCTAGCGGTACGAGCCATCGTATAAACCTTTCATAGAGTATCAATTATCGGGTCATTATATCATTACTTATCTTATTTTAGCTTAGTTACTAACCTTTTTGATTCAAAGGTTATCTAAGATTATTTAAGCCAATTTCTTATATTTGAAGCCCGTGTTTTCTATTTAATATCTCTTCTTTACAAAATAAAAAGGTTAAAGCTGATGCCAATCTTCAATCGCCTTGTGTCCAATTTCTAGTCCCACATCATAGCTATAACGGATTTTGGCTTTATTTTTGGACAATCGACTCGCCATGTTTTTTAAGTCGGGTGGACAAATCTCTAAAATTTTCTGTGATGATGGCGTCTGTAAAAATTGTACCGAGTCGTTGTAGCGTTGGGTTCGCGTCAACAAGCTTTGGGCAAAACCATATCGTTGCTTAGTATAATATTTAGCCAATAGCTGATCGCCTTTACTGCTTGCTTTAGCGTAGTTTTGCGGGCGAGTACGTATGACCATGAGCTTATCAATACTCTCTTGCCCAGCCGCCCACTGTACGGGCAAAGCATCTGCCACACCACCATCAAAATAAGGCTCACCAAATATCTCGACCGCTTGGCGGGTCAGCACTGGGATAGAGCTTGATGCCCTTAATCCATCCAAAATATTGTCTTTAGCCGCTTTGATGTAGGTTGCTTGTCCTGAAATAGCATGTGTTAACACCATGTAAAATTCAGCATGATTGGCAAATAACTGTGCCTGATCCAGTGGATATTCTTGCTCCACTATATCCCACATCCACTTTAGATCCAGTAAGTCACCGCCTCTAAGGAAACGGCCATAATGAATAAATTCAGATCGAAGGGAATGATCCAAGTAAATATGCAGGGTGCGGCCTTGTTGTGCGGCCAAATAGTTAGCAACGTTAGTTGAACCTGAAGAGACGCCCACACACAGATCAAAAGGATTGAATTGTTGTTGTAAAAAGGCGTCTAAGACACCACTGCTAAATGCGCCACGCATGCCGCCGCCTTCAACCACCAGTGCTTGTCGATGTTGTTTAACCATGGAAAACCTCGAATGACGCTCGCAAAGTATACCTACAAGTACACAAAACGAGGGGATAAAAAATGTTTATAAATATAGTCGATACTAGGGAATTATATTTTTAAGCCGTTCTAAACCTATTTCTTGGATATAGACTGTAGTAGTCAACTAATTTAGGACTAATAAGAGGTTTTGATTAAAGTAGCGTCTCTCTGTCTGAGACCATCCCGAATTCTGTGTAACTGCCATTTAGATTAAATGCTTACTGATACGGTCATCAAACATAATCATAAAACGATTAAGGGCAGACGTCCAGTTACGGATTGGCATCGACCATTTTTTGGATGCCTGCTGGGTGGCTAAGTACACCACTTTAAACGCTGCCTGATCAGACGGGAACACCTTACGCTTATTCACCGCTGTCCGAATCACACTGTTTAGCGACTCAATAGCATTGGTGGTATATATGACTTTTCTAATGTCTTTAGGGTAGCCAAAGAACACCGTTAAGCCCTCCCAATTATTGCGCCAAGACTTGATGACATGCGGGTACTCTGTGCCCCAAGTCTCATCAAAGTGCTCAAGGTTTGACCCATGCTGTCAAATCCGTAGAACCAAACTTGGGAGATTTTAATTACGCAGCCTGACGATAGTAGTCAAACCACACCTGTCTTGGCGCTCGATAGCCCAAGCCCTTTTGAATCCTAGTCTGATTATAATACAGCTCAATATACCCAATGATATCGCTAATGGCTGCAAACCTCGTTTTATAATCTTGATGATATACTAGTTCATTCTTCAAGACGCCCCAGAAGCTTTCTATAGGTGCGTTGTCATAGCAATTACCTTTGCCGCTCATTGAGCCTGTAAACTTATGCTGCTCGATAATCTTATGGTACGCATGGCTACAATATTGGCTACCTCTATCTGAATGAACAATCAGTCCTTGAGTAGGTCGTTTGTTCTTGATTGCCATATTGAGTGCACGGCATACTAAATCAGCGGTCATGCGCTTATTGATAGCGTAGCCGACAAGCTCTTTGGTGTATAAATCTTTCACTCCAGCTAAATATAACCAGCCCTCAGCAGTCCAGATATAGGTAATGTCGCTGACCCATGCTTCGTTAGGACGCTTAGCGTCAAACCTCTGATCTAAAACATTGTCATAGACCAGCTTGTTGTGGTTTGAGTCAGTAGTGACTTTAAAGCGCTTATGACGACGGCATTTGATGCCGTGTTCCTCTTTGATGCTTCTTACCATATACAGGCTAATGTTGTGGCCTTGTTTGCTTAGATGAGCATGCAATCGATCTACGCCATAACGTTCTTTCATTTCACTGTGAGCGGCTTTAACTAGTAGCTCGCACTGATTGCGGTGTACCTGCTGTTCGCTGATGTCACGACTTAGCCAATCGTAGTAGCTTGAGGGCTTAACGCTTAATACACGGCACATAGTAGTGGTGCTAAATATCTGACGATTGTCTTTGATAAAAGCGTACTTTACGGGCTGTTTTTCGCGAAGTACGCGGTCGCCTTTTTTAGAATCTCGCGCTCCTCTTCAGCCACTTTGAGCTGACGCTTGAGCTGCTTTATTTCTTGAAGAGCACTCATAAGGTCAGGATCATATTGCTCTGTGCCAACAAGCTTGCCTTGATTGGCTTTGTTATGCCAGTTTGATAGCGTTTGCATGGCAATACCTAACTGCTTTGCAGTAGCTGAGATATTGCCATTATTATCTGCTATCTTCTTGACAGCTTCAGCTTTAAATTCGTTACTGTAGGTTCTTAATTTCTTGGTCATGGTAAACTCCTATAATTGTGCTTAGTTTACCAAGTTTAGTTGTACGGTTTCTTCAGCATAGCTCAATCTGCTCTCTATGGTCTTGACTAGCAATACCGATATGGAGAGCATTTTTCGACTCATTAGATTGTTGCTTAATGTCTTGATAATCAGTAGATGACATAGTTTGCATCAATAGATCTTCGTTGCTACTTACCAGCCAACGTTTCAAAGGCAGCAATTTCTCAGCAATATCAATGAAACGCTGCAATTCTTTTTCATCTCTTTTTCCAAATGGTAGGTATGCTCTGCTAACAGACAGTTTTTCACGACATATCTCAATAAACCAAGTCCAGTCAGTCTCTGATTTTTCTCGTAGACGATAGGCATTACTTAACAAAAGCGAGAGCAATCTTAAATCACTTTGGTATTGAATGTTCAGTGGACTCAGTACAGGGGTATTTGAATCTGATAGCTTAACAAAGCGAGGTTTGCCGCGTTTGGTAGTGATAGCGGCAACCTCGCTTGCACGTTCTATTAGAACCTTTGCATCGTGAATAGAGATATTTGCTAACTGGGCTGCTTTACTTAAAGGCAGCTCTTCATCATAGGCCTGTAATAGCAGCTGTACTCGATTTAGACCATAACGACCAAACAATTCATTATTGGCTGGCGTATTGGTACTCAAGAGAAATTTCTTATCACAGTTCTCTATCGTAAATTTTGGTGACTTGCGTTTGCCTTCTATAATATTTTTAAATAAAAGTGTACGAATACTAGGTATGCTGACGCTACTATTACGAACATTCGCATTATTTTCCTTAAGCTTTTTGTTTGTAAACCCTGTTACGTTATACAGCGTCCGCTCTGGCAATGTTATATCTGCTTTACTAAGCGCATAGGTCGCCATCAGTGTGGCAAAGTGGTTGTAATACTCAAAGCTCCGCTCAGGCGATAAGTGTCCCATAATACCTGAGAGAGCATACCAGCGATCTTGTGCATTGATATGCTCTCCGAGTATGCCTTGTTTGATGCGAAGTACATCGCTTTCGTCATAATCGGTAAGGGCTTCTACGAGATCTGAATGGCCTACTAGCACCAGAGATAGGTTACTCACTGCCGTATGCCTAAACCCATGAAAAGTATGGTCTGTAACATTATCAGCTACCGATATGTCTTTTAAGATTCGTTTGAGTAACTTTAACGGAACATGGTCATCAATAGGGCGTTGCTCTGATGATAAGGTAAAGATAAATTTGTTTGAATTGCCGCCGATATTACTTTGCACAAAGTTAATAAAAAAACTCAGTTCATTAGGCTTTAAGAGGGCAAATAAGGGAACGCGGCGAATACTACTTTGAGTCTTAGTGGGACGATAGCTATTGGGCCTGATCACCACTGAGGGTGTGGCTGCCTTTAGACCTTCGATGTCATTATACTTAAGTCCTAACAGCTCTTTTTTGCGCATCCCAGTACGATAGACTAAGATAAATAAAAGCGCGAACATCTCCCGCTCCAATATATCTACAGAACCCAGTATCTGCGTAATAATGGCTTGGTACGCTTGCGGTGATATCAGCTCCGCACGTACACGCCGACCATTTTTGGAGTGTTGGAAGTTCACGGAGGGTAGGTTGTATTTGTCCTTAGCGAAATTGTGCATACTCTTCAATAAATTGGCAGAGTATCCAATGTCAGTATTGTTACGTACGACAGCTTTGTACTCTAAAATATCTTCATAGAGCTCTTCAAACTCTTCCTCTGACCAAATATCAAGCGGCTGCGCTGTTGTAAAATATAGCCATTCATAGCCTATAGCTCTAAGATATTTCAAAATAGTTACGTTGTTCGGTGGTCCTTTTCGGCTTAGCAAACTGAGTACCCAATCTAATAAAATCTTTTCACTTAAGTCATCGTATTGCTTATAACGTTTTTGTACTCTTTCGATAAGGGTAGGCGGCTTTTTACTGGTTTTTTGCTTTTTCTGTTTTTCATCCATTTTGAAGTCTTTAGTCAGATTCATAATTAAATCAGACTTTCTAACCTCTATCTTTTTGGTAGAAAGGTTAGTTTTTTCTTTTTGATTAGTAGAGTTTTTGCTGATAGACAGCGTTAAAATATGTTCTAGATCATAAGGTTCATTTGTATGCTGATATTTCTGATTCAAAAACCAATAAAAGTCCTGCGTACTCAGTCCTGCAGTGTTATGCATACCTTGCAGTACCCCAACTGAGGCATGATCAATATCAGCGTCATCGAGACCCTCCCAGTAATAACTGGCGTAACGTAGAAACCTTAGAAAGGGAGGCAAGTCAATATTTAAAGGCTTGATCAAATCAGACAAAACCATGGTCAAGTATTGTTTGATCTTATCTTCTGACAGCTTGGCAATGATATGTGTGGTCTCTGCTGGACTGCTGCTTTTATGGTAATTCATCAACCAACACTGACTGACCATATCTACAACGATTTGCTTGGTGTTATAAAGCTTGTCACTACCTTCTTCGCGCTCGTTACCAAAGCACTTTTGCACAAAGCGCGGCGAGACCATTATCCTTTCTTTGATAAATGGCTGATATTCTTTGGTGAGCAATGAGATAAGCCACCCTTGAAGCATTTGTACCTCATTGATACCGCCATACACAATCCCTGAGAATATCAACCAGCCTATAATCTGATCTTGGCTATAATCGGCTGTTTGCTCCCAATGATGCTCTACGGCGCAAATAATTTTGACCAGCGCCTTACCGTCTTTTAACCAAGCTGTATTTGTAATTAGTGGATTAGTTTTAGTAGGCTGTGGCGCGATTATCTTAGGATAGTGATGCTCAGCAAACATATAGTGCTTATTTTGATAGTCAATGAACTTAACGATGACTTGCCAAACATGTTTGAGTGTTCTAGATGACTCGTAAGCTTTTGCAATTTTGTTTTCAATGATTGACTGAAACTCATCGAATCCTTCTTGGGACAATGGTTCCAATTGCCTGTAAAGCTCTATCTGAAACTGGCTTAAAGATTGACTCCAAGATAGCCATAACAAATCAAAATAATCGCTAGAGCTTGGCGAAAATGAAAAGATGCGCTCATTGGGCCAAAGCGCTTGTTGGTAGTATTTATTGAAAGACTGTATGAATCCGATACTTCCAGGATGAATCCTTTTCAATGACTCCCATTCGGTTTGTAAGTCGGCGAGTAGCTGTATCTCACGTGTCCTTGCCGTGTCACTGTTTTTGAGTATAGATGGGTAAGGCACGTAGCGTTTTTTTCTACCATCAAACTTTGCTAAGCCATCAATGATTTTTGGCAGCTGTATTTCATTTATTAGCATGATCAACCTCTGCAGTGCTTGTGCCGACATGATTTGACTTAGGGTAATGATTGATTGTGATATCTGATAACCCAAGCTGTGCTGCGATCTTTTCAAACACGGACGCCACACGCTTAATATCTGCTTTACTACTTGATGAGAAACGTCCCAATACTTCTTGACGAGCCTTTTCATGACCAATAACTGTGTTAATCAGCGATAAGGAAACGCCAAGATTTTCAAGCTGCGTACGAACAAAGTGGCGTGTCCAATAGGGATTGGCGTCAATGATGTGTTTGGTCATATGATAAGCATCGCCACGCTTAATGTCTTTAAGAGTAGGGGATTTAGCAGTAGGAGCTCGTTCATACAACAGCTTTAATAGTGCTTCATCATTACCCAAACGGATATTGTCAATGATAGCGCTGATGTCATGATAACCTTGATGCTTTGCCTGATAATTAATCAAATACGCTCTATAGTCTGTTAGATGGCGTATCAGTGTCGGGCATAGCGGAATGAGACGATCACTTTTGACCTTCTTAACAGGCTTGTCATTGATGAGCAGCCAACCCATATCAAGATCAATATCGTACATTCTGCCAAGACCGTTGTTTGGTCGCACGCCGGTTAAAAGGCAAAAGACAAACCATACAAAAATACTGGTTCTGTTAAAGTGCTCCTCATCGTTTGAACTTTGATCGGTCCAGTACTTCATCTCATTTATGATGTCGCAAACTGTTTCAATCTTCAACGCAAACCCTGAGCCCACCGTATATTTATGCCAAGCGGTGATATAAGTTAAGTCAAAATCACTGTTGCTATTAAGTATACACAGTGCTGATTTATAGTGAGCCATAAGTGCTTCGCTAGTGTGGCTACTATAGTACATCGCAGGAGCATGGGGCGCAGGCGTGCGACAGATGATATCGGCGATATGCGCATGACAATCAGGTGTATAACGAGAGAGCACGACATGTAGTGCGGTCTCTATACGATTGACAGACAGGTAAGGCAATCCAATGCTACTACGTAAGGCGGCAAGATAAGCTGTAAAATCTTCTTTTACCGGCAACTCGCAAGCAAGCAGGTTGTCTATCAGCCATGACGGCAGTGGAACTTTGATGGTATCAGAATGATTTTCATAATCCCCTTCGGCCAGCGTTTGGCTTGTCGATCTTTTAGTAATACCTAAACTGTGTTCAATGTAGTATTTTTTACCTTTGATTTTGAAAATATTAGGATGACCGATATAGCCGGGTATTAGTAAGGATTTGACTGGCAACCCAGTAATCATAGATAACAATAAAATACCAGCACAGGTTGTATCAGTCTCTGTTTCTAATAAGGTGCTTGCATCCTGGTTGAGCGCAGCAAATAATGCTTGGTAGCCGGCAAGGGAGAGTAAGCGCGTGTTAGAGTTGAGCGCAAGATTGCGCTGAGACATATAGTTTTGCTGTAGCGATAAATCTATAGTTTGGAGCGGTATAGAGTATTTGATTAACGGGTTTGGATATTCGCCATAGCTGACATAGGGTGCCTCATGGTGATCAATACGCTCTTCAAAGCTGGTGGTTAACCCGTTATGGCTTTCAATATTAGCTTCTAAAAATGCAAGATCTATGGCGATAGCGCTGTGTTCTATATCGTCACGTGTGCTACCCCATGCATCATTGCTGGACGTAGTATTCCAGTTATGCCTAGTTGCAATGGTGTCTACAGGATATTTTGATGTGTTATCTGCTAGGTTGATAGCTTTAACTTTAATGTTCTTAGGTAGCTTTTTACGCTTAGGTTTTGGCTTCTGTGGCACGTGCGCGTGTTGATAGGCAGTCGTTATTTTCTCTATTTGGCTGAGTTTTGCTTTTGCATCAGATTTATCCTTTGCTACTTCCTCAGTATCAGTAGCTGGGTTGTTTTTTAGCGCTACTAACGCGGATTGTCGCTTTTGTAATAGAGTATTAAATACCGACAATATACGCTCTATACTGATCTCAGTTTGAGCAATATCAGGAAGTGCCTGCCACAGCCACGTGCGTCTAGTAGATGCTGAGAACTGCGCCATTTTAAATTGCATGAGTATGTTTTTAGTGTCAGTTTTTTTGTCAAGGGTGATAAGTAAAGCTGCGGTGTGCATTGCTATGGATAACCAAACGAGCTGTTGCACTGATTGATTTAACTGCTGTTTGATGACGATATCCTGCATTAGGATAAGCAGTTGCAGAATCAGTGGTTTTTCTGCCAAATCTGTACGATTGATCTGCATATATTCATCGGAAACGGGTCTGGCTTGTAGGGCTTGTACAATCGCTATTGAAAAACCTTCAATCGCGTTTTCATTGGCCTGATAACTATCATGTACTGTGCTAACAATAGTGGAAATAGCGTCTATGACAGTTTTTGGGTAATCAAATGTTTTATCCTCTTTTAAAGCGTCAATAGTCTTTGTCAAAGTTTCCAATGGCATCTGTCTGTAGCTATATGAGGCGTTATTATTTTGACTCATGATAATACTCCAGAGCGGCGTTTATGATAAGTCTGCTCAGTAATATGCAGAAGCTCACAAAACTTCGTAACTGCAAAAATATTTTTGTTAAACAGCTGCTGATTCCTCTGTTTATCTAAGCTACTTTTGAGCTGTCTATAAATGAGTTTGATATCTAGCTTCTTGTTATGCTGAGCAATCAATTCAATCAGCTCATAAAAACTAAGCTCAAAATCAAAATCATCTTTTGGAATAAAGCTCACAGATACTTTTTGACCGAGTACATTAAAATCAACATCAGGACTTTTAATAAGGTGAAAAAGCTCAAAATTGTTGACCATAAACTGCTTCTTATCTTCCTTGATAAATAATGTAGGTCTAGTCAAAGCAGCGCTACGCTCAATTTTAAGGGCATCAGTAATAAACGGTCTGATATGACAAGTATAAATATTAAATAGATCAAGGACGCCTTCAAATATGAGCACAGGAGTTGTCTGCAGCTTGGCAACTGATAATGATTTTGATGGCTTCATGCATACCTCGCAAAGCTAATAGTTTATATGGTCGATAAGCTCTGTCTATTGACATCTACTCCTATCTTACTATTACTTGCGAGCAATTAAGTCTCAATTTTTCAACTACACGACAGAAGGTGACGCATCCTTTTGCTTTCAGGGTTACTTATAGAAGAGCTATGATAATTTGCTCTGAAGCGCTTTAGAAATGAGCTAGAGTTAGCAAGCACGTGGATAGGGTAGACAGAGTGGAATTCTAGGACAACGGCTTACGGATCTTAGATAGAGCTTTACCGGTATGCTGCTTAAATATTAGGATCAAGAGCTTATATGACATGGATGCAGATTGGTATGTGATCTTAGGACATAAAAAGAATTTTTTATTATTTCTCACCTCTTAAACCGCCTAACACTACTCACTACCACTCCAAACAGCTCAAGCGACCCTTTCACCACGATATCGGCATAGTTCTCATTATGAGCTCGTAAGATAATATGCTCACCGAGTATCAGTTGCTTGGCCGTAAAGCCATCATCGACTAGTGCAATCACGATATCTTTATTCCTAGCGCTTAATGAGCGATCCACAATCAAGATATCATTAGGATAGATACCCATATCGATCATGCTATCGCCTTCGACTTCTACCAAGTAGGTTGTCGTTGGGCTATGAATAAGTAGTGTGTTTAGATCAATGCGGTTTTGCACATAGTCCGTCGCTGGACTTGGAAAGCCTGCTTTAACTCTATCGCTGTATAAAGATAGCAATACCGTCTCACCTTCGTCAGTCAGCCTTCCTATTATCTTAACGCTCATTGAGTCCACCTTTGATTTAATCTACTTTGGGTATTTGGTTGATATTTGTGGTATAGCACGGCGATAGCATGTCGCGGCTCATTTTCCATGACTGCTTATCTTTAATGCCTTCGCTTGCGATAAACACAGCAGACTGCTGATTACTGTTTTGACCATATCTTTTATTGAGCTGATCCATAACGGCAATAACCTCTGCGCTCTTTGAGGCACTTTGTTGGTTGGTTTGATTGTCGCTACTATCGTCTGCAAACAAGTCAGGCTGTACCTCATCATGCGGGCAGATATCGAAGAGCATGACGCCAGCTTTGGCGTAGCGAACATCTTTTTTAAAGATCTGAGTCAATATCTGCCGAGCAGCGGCTACCATCACTCTAGTATCAGCGGTTGGGGTTATAAACTGACATTGTCCGGATATAGAGGTATAACTCTCTGTTTGACTAAACGGGCTATTCTTAGCAAAGACGCTTAAGTAATGACAGACGCTGTCTTGTTTACGTAGTTTGTTGGCCGCTTTTGCCGCATGACTACAGACTGCTTGACTCAGCTCATCGGGGCAGCTAATGCGAGTGGAGAAAGAGCGAGAAGAGATAATCTGCTTCTTAGCCTCTACCGCCTCAATACCAAGACAGCTTTGACCATTAAGCTCTAAGCAGGTGCGCTCGAGTACCACCCCGAAGTGCTGTCTTATTTTCGCAGGCTCACAGACGGCGAGCTGATAAACCGTATGAATACCCATCTCATTAAGTCTGACCTTATAACGACGACCCACACCCCATACCTCACCAACATCAGTGATCTGCATGATACGTCTTATCCATCGAAGATTATCTAACACGCAAACGCCTTTAGTAGCGGGGTGCTTTTTAGCAGCATAATTGGCAAGCTTTGCCATGGTTTTAGTACTGCCCATACCCACACATACTGGAATGCCAGTATACTGCTCGACAATAGCTTTGAGCTTACGCCCATAGCTATCAAGATCCGTCATTGCAGTAGGATAATCAGCTAAGTATAAAAAGGCTTCATCGATAGAATAGACTTCAACAGTAGGACACAGCTTCTCAAGGGTGCTCATGACTCTGTGAGACATGTCAGCATAGAGGGTGTAGTTAGAGCTAAAGACGGTAACATCGTTTTGCGCGCAAAACTCTTTGACCTGAAAGTATGGTACGCCCATCTTGATACCGAGCTGTTTTGCCTCACTGGAGCGAGCGACCACGCAGCCATCATTGTTAGACAGTACGACCACTGCCTTACCTCTTAGATCAGGGCGAAAGAGCTTCTCACAGTTGGCATAGAAGCTATTGCAATCAACAAGAGCATACATGGCTGTCTCAGTAGATGGATGGCATAAAAAAAAGCATAACCAATCACGAGTATTTACGTGATCAGAGATGCCTTTGATTGTAGAGATAGCGAGCTTGAAAATTCAAGAGCGAATAAAGGGTAGACGACGATGGTTGTCGTGAGGGTTTAAGAAGACATAGTAGTTTCAATCCACGCACCCGTGATGGGTGCGAACAGGGTTAAGCGTGCGCCAGTCAAAATTAGGCGGTTTCAATCCACGCACCCGTGATGGGTGCGAATCTTTAGTCTTTATGTCTTTATAAGTGTACGGAGTTTCAATCCACGCACCCGTGATGGGTGCGAATCGCGTACTAACTAAGGAGATAGGTATGAGTGAGTTTCAATCCACGCACCCGTGATGGGTGCGAAGATAAGCATCAGTGATAGATTATGAGTGCGTCGTTTCAATCCACGCACCCGTGATGGGTGCGAATTTGTGAGATTCATTCGCTCAGCTTGGCAGATGTTTCAATCCACGCACCCGTGATGGGTGCGAAAGTGGTAGTTGCAACAGCAGGTAAATTAGCTGGTTTCAATCCACGCACCCGTGATGGGTGCGAATTACCCCGAGTCAAAAGGTGGTGCTACCACGCTAGTTTCAATCCACGCACCCGTGATGGGTGCGAACGTGCATGACGAAAAAACCGAGACTAAGCAAAAGCCGTTTCAATCCACGCACCCGTGATGGGTGCGAATTGAGTGCCGCGATGGTTGCATCGGTAAATATCAAGTTTCAATCCACGCACCCGTGATGGGTGCGAATGGTACTCATCAATAATCGCGCATGACGGGCTTGTTTCAATCCACGCACCCGTGATGGGTGCGAATCAGGCTCGCCCTGATAGCGTCCATTTCTTTTGGTTTCAATCCACGCACCCGTGATGGGTGCGAAGGCAGGCATACAGCCCCATAGCTATTACGTCTGTTTCAATCCACGCACCCGTGATGGGTGCGAATACCTTGATGGGTTTAAAAAAGAGGGCTTTGTCGTTTCAATCCACGCACCCGTGATGGGTGCGAACCCAGGCACAGGCAACGGACAAACTGGCGATAACGTTTCAATCCACGCACCCGTGATGGGTGCGAACTTGCTCTGTTGGTTGCCCCTGTACCGGCTGTTGCGTTTCAATCCACGCACCCGTGATGGGTGCGAATTAAGCTGTCCATGTACGCTTTGGCGTTTTTCTCGTTTCAATCCACGCACCCGTGATGGGTGCGAAGGGAACAAGTCAGCATTGGCACGTATAATAAATGTTTCAATCCACGCACCCGTGATGGGTGCGAACGCCCATACTTTGTCAAAAGTAGGCGCACCCATAGTTTCAATCCACGCACCCGTGATGGGTGCGAAAGATAAATCAGAGAGCGCTCATAAGTTTTTTAAGTTTCAATCCACGCACCCGTGATGGGTGCGAATATCCAGTTGTACGCCCACCCAAAACTCGAATAGTTTCAATCCACGCACCCGTGATGGGTGCGAACGCAATTCCCCGAATACACGAAAGGCGCAAAAGTTTCAATCCACGCACCCGTGATGGGTGCGAATTATCGAAGGCGTGACGATGGTTGAGCGCGTAGTTTCAATCCACGCACCCGTGATGGGTGCGAACGTGATATGTATCGTGATAATTTGTCACTAATCGGTTTCAATCCACGCACCCGTGATGGGTGCGAAGTGCAGATTGATACTCGCAAATGGATATTGTCTCGTTTCAATCCACGCACCCGTGATGGGTGCGAATGCTTTTTCAAAGCTCATGATTTCTCACGTAAGGTTTCAATCCACGCACCCGTGATGGGTGCGAACGTAATAACCGTAAGACTAAAAAAGGCGGTAAGTTTCAATCCACGCACCCGTGATGGGTGCGAAGAGGCAGGTGTTTATGAGTGCTTATGGCGACCAGTTTCAATCCACGCACCCGTGATGGGTGCGAAATTGCCTCCTTTTTTGTAAGCTGTGTCAATTTTGTTTCAATCCACGCACCCGTGATGGGTGCGAATTTAATATCGGTGCCAGGACCTATCTCGCCAGAGTTTCAATCCACGCACCCGTGATGGGTGCGAACTCGATATGTATGCCTATGACGGTATGCAGGATGTTTCAATCCACGCACCCGTGATGGGTGCGAATCATGAATACCCAGAGGCTGAAAACCTCACTCGTTTCAATCCACGCACCCGTGATGGGTGCGAAAAAATATTTACGCAATTGCAGAGAGGTTATCAGTTTCAATCCACGCACCCGTGATGGGTGCGAAAACATTGATGGGTGTCTCATTGCTAACATCAGGTTTCAATCCACGCACCCGTGATGGGTGCGAAGCACGTTTGCAAAAGGACGAGTTGATCAAGCTTGTGTTTCAATCCACGCACCCGTGATGGGTGCGAAACACCTCCTTCTTGGCCTGAATGGACGTTGATAGTTTCAATCCACGCACCCGTGATGGGTGCGAAGCCATTTACCATTGATATTGAGAAGGGAATAAGAGTTTCAATCCACGCACCCGTGATGGGTGCGAATTAGATGTTGAGGACGGTGTGGTTGAGTTCGCAGTTTCAATCCACGCACCCGTGATGGGTGCGAAGCAAAGCGATTGATATGGACGTTGTGGTCTATGTTTCAATCCACGCACCCGTGATGGGTGCGAAAAAGGCCGCCATTGCTAACTACGAGATAGTTAAGTTTCAATCCACGCACCCGTGATGGGTGCGAAGGTCACACAATCAACTACTACCCCACCAGCGAGTTTCAATCCACGCACCCGTGATGGGTGCGAAGGCTGCAAGGTCAGATAGCATCAGGTCAGTTTGGTTTCAATCCACGCACCCGTGATGGGTGCGAAAGCAAGTAAGTATTGATGATAGGGTAGTAATTGTTTCAATCCACGCACCCGTGATGGGTGCGAAGGACAATATAAAATAAGTGTTAGCGATTGGATAGTTTCAATCCACGCACCCGTGATGGGTGCGAATTTAGTCAATGAAGACTATCAAGTATGTATGATGTTTCAATCCACGCACCCGTGATGGGTGCGAAATAGTTTCATCAATTCACGCAACCAAGCAAGGGTTTCAATCCACGCACCCGTGATGGGTGCGAACAAGCAAGCAAGTAATGATGATATAGTAATTATCGTTTCAATCCACGCACCCGTGATGGGTGCGAATATCGCCAATATTAGCGTCATAATTTACTGATAGTTTCAATCCACGCACCCGTGATGGGTGCGAAGTATATGATGAAACAGCAACGCAAGCATGGCTGTTTCAATCCACGCACCCGTGATGGGTGCGAAGTATGCCTGTCTCATGATGGACACCAAGACGCGGTTTCAATCCACGCACCCGTGATGGGTGCGAAAACATTGAGACGCAGTCTGATACCATTGATGACGTTTCAATCCACGCACCCGTGATGGGTGCGAAACGGTTAGTAAAAACAGCAAAGTTGACTATGGCGTTTCAATCCACGCATCCGTGATGGGTGCGAATAATAATTCAGCATCTATGGCTGATGCTGAATGTTTCAATCCACGCACCCGTGATGGGTGCGAACAAAACTCATTAAATTAGCGTAACCGTTAAACGTGTTTCAATCCACGCACCCGTGATGGGTGCGAATGCTGCGTTTAGTGTGCTTATGCGAGTAGTGAGTTTCAATCCACGCACCCGTGATGGGTGCGAAAACCGACGGTAGATGTTTTTACCGCTTAAGTGATGTTTCAATCCACGCACCCGTGATGGGTGCGAATTTATCGCGACGCCAACCGCCAAACGCACGCTTGTTTCAATCCACGCACCCGTGATGGGTGCGAATTGACTAAGCAAAGACTGCTCAATGTCGGCTATGTTTCAATCCACGCACCCGTGATGGGTGCGAATGGACAAAGCGAGCAAAAAGGGTTCATAGCAGGTGAGTTTCAATCCACGCACCCGTGATGGGTGCGAAGGGAGATGTTAACTGGGTTCTATCAGCCATTAGTTTCAATCCACGCACCCGTGATGGGTGCGAACTATAGGGATATAATCTGTGGGAGGTTCTAATGTGTTTCAATCCACGCACCCGTGATGGGTGCGAAGTAACGCCTACCAATACAAAATAAGGAGCTAATGTTTCAATCCACGCACCCGTGATGGGTGCGAAGAGATGTTAGTGTATGATTACGTAGAATTAAGAGTTTCAATCCACGCACCCGTGATGGGTGCGAACTCTTTTTTATCAAAACAATCATACTCATCTTTTATGTTTCAATCCACGCACCCGTGATGGGTGCGAACAACGCAATACACTATAAAAGGCTAACATCATGTTTCAATCCACGCACCCGTGATGGGTGCGAAGCGTGAATATTATTAATCAAAACAAAGGAGTATGTTTCAATCCACGCACCCGTGATGGGTGCGAAAAGGATATAACAATGTTAGTATACGATTATGTAGTTTCAATCCACGCACCCGTGATGGGTGCGAATGTATTAGTAAAGGTATAGGGCTATCACCAGTAGTTTCAATCCACGCACCCGTGATGGGTGCGAATATGTGGAATGTAACAATAGCCCTATTGATATAGTTTCAATCCACGCACCCGTGATGGGTGCGAAGTAGCAAAGATTAATTTATCCACGCAGGGTTTGTTTCAATCCACGCACCCGTGATGGGTGCGAACAGCCACATTATTACCAAAACCTACAGCTGTGCTGTTTCAATCCACGCACCCGTGATGGGTGCGAAAGTAAAGTTGAGAGCCGTTGATTGCATCGGTGGTTTCAATCCACGCACCCGTGATGGGTGCGAAATGCGTACCGCCAGCATCTTTTTCTACTATATTGTTTCAATCCACGCACCCGTGATGGGTGCGAATTTAGGTGGTCGCAATAGATGGGGGACATTAGAGGTTTCAATCCACGCACCCGTGATGGGTGCGAACATTCAATGATACACTAAATAGGAATTAAAACCATGTTTCAATCCACGCACCCGTGATGGGTGCGAAAGAGACGATAATAGTAATAACGAATACCTAGCAGGTTTCAATCCACGCACCCGTGATGGGTGCGAATAGCTACACGGCTAGGGGTTTTATCGTTTAAAGTGTTTCAATCCACGCACCCGTGATGGGTGCGAATATTTGACGCAGTTTTTGTCGCACTTGATGCCGTTTCAATCCACGCACCCGTGATGGGTGCGAAGGTCGCTAAACGTAACTGGATCGCTAGCAACTTTGTTTCAATCCACGCACCCGTGATGGGTGCGAAAACCCTTTTGTACTGTATCAACATGAGCGTCGAGTTTCAATCCACGCACCCGTGATGGGTGCGAAAAAATAGCGAATGATTTTAAATCAGTGTTTGACGTTTCAATCCACGCACCCGTGATGGGTGCGAAGCAATACAACCCAAAGCCGTCCAAATCCTAAACGTTTCAATCCACGCACCCGTGATGGGTGCGAAGGGTGAGGGGTTGATGGGGATCCGTACTACGACGTTTCAATCCACGCACCCGTGATGGGTGCGAATTAATCAGCGACGACTTTAGCGAGATGACGCTTGTTTCAATCCACGCACCCGTGATGGGTGCGAAGAGCTATACAATTTATGGTCACTTTACTCAGTGGTTTCAATCCACGCACCCGTGATGGGTGCGAATATGGGGCAGATGCGTCCTAAAACCATTAATAGGTTTCAATCCACGCACCCGTGATGGGTGCGAACAGCGGCAGTGCCTCGGACTGAGCATCGCTAACCGTTTCAATCCACGCACCCGTGATGGGTGCGAACAGCAACTATATGGTGTGTACGAAACATCATCCGTTTCAATCCACGCACCCGTGATGGGTGCGAAAATCGACCGACTCATGAATTGCGTCTGCATAGTGTTTCAATCCACGCACCCGTGATGGGTGCGAAATTGTTGAATTGTCAGATAGTTTCGATCTCCTGTTTCAATCCACGCACCCGTGATGGGTGCGAAGCCTTGTAACGATTTTGATGCCCTGGCAACCAAGTTTCAATCCACGCACCCGTGATGGGTGCGAAGCACGTTACTACCTGCCTGATGCAAGGGTGTTAGTTTCAATCCACGCACCCGTGATGGGTGCGAAGCATGGCTCAGTTTGCTCATCGGCGAAAAAGGCGTTTCAATCCACGCACCCGTGATGGGTGCGAATTTGCGGGCGAATAAAATAACGTGTGCCACTTTAGTTTCAATCCACGCACCCGTGATGGGTGCGAAAAAGAGATTGCCCAGCACTACTTGACAGACATCGTTTCAATCCACGCACCCGTGATGGGTGCGAACATACGAGCAGGACTACGCTGCATGGCTAAGCGAGTTTCAATCCACGCACCCGTGATGGGTGCGAATAACTACGACAAATCACATGAGTGGGTTTATAACGTTTCAATCCACGCACCCGTGATGGGTGCGAAGAAGGTGCAGCGGGTGGTGCTGACGCAGAGCTAGTTTCAATCCACGCACCCGTGATGGGTGCGAATCTCGGTTCATACTGATGATTCGCCTATTCAGCTTGTTTCAATCCACGCACCCGTGATGGGTGCGAAGATGGGGCTGCTTACATGGCGTTGGCAGGTGAGGTTTCAATCCACGCACCCGTGATGGGTGCGAAGGCGTGCACCGACAATCACAAGGTCGCCATTCTGTTTCAATCCACGCACCCGTGATGGGTGCGAATCAAAAATCGCAATGAGTGACGATAACGTCATGTTTCAATCCACGCACCCGTGATGGGTGCGAATATTGATGACACGTTATCCGCTTTTAGTGTCAGCGTTTCAATCCACGCACCCGTGATGGGTGCGAACGATACGTTCGCCGCGCGTGAGCTGATGATTATTGTTTCAATCCACGCACCCGTGATGGGTGCGAACAGCCAATGTAAAGGGCTTTCACGGTTGTAAGGGTTTCAATCCACGCACCCGTGATGGGTGCGAAAGACAAAGAGCTGGCCACCGCACAAGCTTTTGCTGTTTCAATCCACGCACCCGTGATGGGTGCGAAGGTTATAGATAAATGTCGCGCCATCATCACAATGTTTCAATCCACGCACCCGTGATGGGTGCGAAAGCCCCTAGTTTAAGTCGCTAATAAGGTTAAGGAAAAACCTTGGAATATGCGAACGTCTAAACCATGAGCGAATTTGGCAAACATCTTGCTTACCAAGTTTTTAATGTGAGAAAATAAAGATAGTGAAATCAAGTTGTTAAATAGCATTGCGATCCCTTTGCGAGTCTCCTAGAGATTTTATGTACACTATAGGTTCGCATCGACCTTATGACAGTCAAATAGTAGGTTTAAAAGTGATTATTTATAATGATAGCGGCTAAAACAGCAATACATCGTTTAAGTCTAGCACAGGTTTTGCTCCTACGTGCTCTACTTTACTTTGCCAGTTTTTACCAAGATAGTAATAGCGCAAACTATCAACGCTATGATCGATAATATCTTCAAGCTTGGCTCTAAGCATTGCCCACTCAGCTGGATTGACCTCAATTTCAAATACTGAGTATTGTACCCGTTGCCCATAGTTCAAACAATGCTTAGCAATGTGGCGCAGACGTTTGGCACTCGATGCACCCTCTGAGCTGATATCGTAAGTGACCAATACCATCATAATAACCTTCCTTGTTTATTTATTCTTTATGCAGCAATTTATTTCCATAAAAAAGGAATATAAGCATCAATATCGCCCCTAATATGACGCGCCATAATTGTCGCCTGCAAATGCGGTAGTAAACCAAAGGGTACGGTTTCCTCAAACCATTCATGATAAATGGTTTGCTGCTTACGGTCATGCCATGCCTTAAAAAAGGTTTGCCTAGCCTCATCCTTAAGCCAAACTGCGCCATTCGCTTCAGTCTTAAAGTCTGATTTACCCAGCTGCTTTTTATTAATAAGTGATAATACAAAGCGATCGACGATAGGACGAAACTCTTCAACTAAATCTAATGCAAGTGAAGGGCGCCCAGGGCGTAGTTGATGGAATACCCCGCAAGACGGATCAAGTCCTACGGTCTCAAGTGCACTACGGCAGTCATGAGTCATTAAGGTATAAGTAAAAGAAAGTAGGGCGTTGACGGCGTCGGTCGGCGGATTGCGAGTGCGTTTAGCAAAGCTAAAATCAGGGTTGCGAATAAATTGTGGAAACACACTAAAGTAAACGCTCGCCATCTCACCCTCACGACCTAACAGGTCAGGCAAGTTTTGCGTAGTCAATATTTTATTGAGACCGCGCTCTAAGCGCTGCTGCGCTGAGTCCAAGCTTTTAATTGTAGACTCATCTAGCTGGCTTTTATAATCGCGCAGATAGCGGCGAATGACTTGGCGTTGATTATGGACTTTACCTAAGATAATACTATGACAGATTGGCTGTACGCGCTTAGGGTCGTCACTGATGCGATATTGCTCACGGCGAAGGAGTACATTGCCACTGACCGCACCTTCGATACGCGCTTGGAACTTACCATATTGATTGAGATGAGTGATGGTAATGGCGTTTTCGGTACAGTGCGCCATCAGTGCAGGTGATATCGACACTTGCCCAAAGCAGACAATCGCATCGAGCTTATGAATAGGGACGCGACCTTTGACCTCATAGTCGATATTCATAACGACGTTTTCGCCCTGTTTATTGAGCCATGCGCCTTGGGTTTGCACGAATAAGGTATTTTTTAATGAGCGCATAGGGTTTCCTAATCATTATTTTCTAGCGTTCAGCTGTGTATTTTTGAATATAGCTCTTTATTGTGCTAGGTTAAATGGACTACTTCTCAACTATTATCAAGGAATAAAACATGAGTTACTCCAATAACGAAGCTGATATGCAAAATCCTAACAAAGGGTCTGACGGTACTAACAAAGCCTATGACCAGAATCAAGGTAATAAAGGCAAGCAGTTAAATCCACAACAGCCGAAGAATGATGCGCAGCCGCAACAAAAGGATTAATAGCTTCACTGCTTTATGCAAATACATTAATAAATTAGTGATCCGTTTCTTCTAAACTGGTCACTATTTTTTTGTTTAACCAAGCCTTGGCATTTTTATTAAAAACCTTAGGATGGCAGATGTCTTTGAGTGAACAATTTCGGCATTTACTGGTACTATAACTTGGCTTTGGCGTCTGCTTAGATTCAATAATATGCCGACACTCGTTAATCGCATCTAAGGTAATTTGCCGCAGCTCCTCATCAAAACCTACCGTATGACGGCGACGGGTTTTACCATAAAACAGCGCGCCCTCACTGACGGTGCAATCATGCATATCTTCTAAGCATAGTGCTTGCGCGCACAATTGCACTTCATCCGCACGATGTGATTTGGGCTTACCGCGTTTGTATTCGATAGGAAACGGAATTTGTGCGCCTGTATCATCGGTGTGATATTCGACCACATCAGCAACCCCCTCTAATCCAAGTGCGCGATGGCCAAGCGGTAGCGTGCGCACGGTCTTTATATTGCCACGCGTATCGTGTCCGCCACTGTTGACCTTTTCGTGCATGACTTGCCCTTCGGCAGTAAAGACATTCTCCGCCCACGCGCACTCAAGCTCAATCAGCGCAAACTGACGCGGACAGAATAAGTAATGCTGCAAGCGGGATAGGTAGAGGGTTTGCATTTGTGTCCGCCTTTTTAATTAAAAAGGTGAGCAAGCGCTTATCGTTTACGCCTGCTCAATATCTATGACGATACGAAAAGTTAAAGGTTAAAACCCTTCAATAATATTAGGCTCTAATTCTGCTAAAGCTGACTTTAACGCGTCTTCATCAAATGCGCCGTGATTATCAAGCAATTCTTTTAAACTGCGATGCACCTTAGCAGATGAGTGTTGCCCTGATTTGCTGCTATGTTCCCACCAAATGACCTTTTTGACCTGCATGCTGCCTTCAGGACGAGCAGAGGAAGCGTCACCTTCGAACAGCTTAGGGAGTATCTCTTTGATCTTGTCGGCATCAGCATCACTAAAACCTGTACGTTCCGCCAGTTGCGGCGTAATCGCACCATAAGTCACATAGATGCCTTTATCCACGCGGTGCTTCATACCCATCGTATCGCTGCCTTTTTTCGTACCATCGCCTTCACCACTGACGCTTTTGGTGATTTGGGTACTGGTGATATCAACAGGCTGTAAGCTAAAGGCAGATTGAATACTGACAGGACCACGGATAGGGATAGAGACACCATCAGCATTTTTAGCATCTGCTTTAAAGGCAAACACTTGACCAAAGGCACGTACATCGAACCATTTTTCACAAGCTTTTTGCGCTGTTTCATCACGTTTGGCTTCAATGTTTTCTTTTTTGTTGGCTTCAAAGGCGTTTTTGCCTAAACCAACGTCTTCGTCATAAGCACGATTTTTTAAGCTGGTCATGCCATCCGTTTTTTTCTCATCCGACTGTACAAAAATAGTTTCACCCGCCTCTTGTAGTCGATCGCGGATTTTGCGTTTTAGACACACATCAGTAATCTCGCCATTCCCTGCAAAGTCAGTACGAGGACGGTTACCGTTTAGGGGGTCGCCGTTTGGATTGGCATTATTCACTTCAATAATGATGGCAAAATCAATTTTATGGTTTAAAGTATTTTCGTTGGCGCTCATGAGGTTTCCTCTTATTTGTCATTAAAAAAATAGGGTGTTGTTGGACACTGATTGGGTTATGCAGCATCGCTATCATTTTCTACTTCGGCTTTCGCGTACTCTTTGTCTAATTTAAATTGCATTTTTTGGCTGTGATATCCTAATAAAAATTCTCCCGATAATGCTGAATCATCGGTAAAACGGTCGCTGGTAAATGCACTCATAATTTCATCAATCAGCTGCTGTTTTTTAGCCAAGTAGCCGCCACGATTGGATTTTAGGCGGTTTTCATAAGGCTTTAGTGCCAGCTCAATGTTGCGCCATGTGGTAAAAGGTCGATTGGCGAACTGTTGCATATAGCGCTGGGCGGTGGTGTTGCGCTTTTCTCCAGCGACATATAGCGCGAGGCTTTCGATGTCTTCAGCAACTGCCAATAAACGTCCGTATAGATAGTCTCGGCTGGTAAGCTCAGGTTGTAGTGCCACGGTATAGCTCCTTTTTTTATCGTCTGATTGTCTTAAATAATAGCCACGGTATAAGGCGCACGCTGTACTTAGCGCCTGCTCCCACTCCCAGTGCTCAAGGGCCAGTGGGTTACAAGCGCGTTTGATGCACAGCTCGACCAGCTGTCTAGGAAAGCGGCGTGCTTCTCCTTCAACGATACAGGGCAATACTTGAGCGACCACTTGTTTCTTTAACGCATCGGACAGGCGTGCGCCATAGGCAACCTGTGCAATCTGCTTTGGGGTAGGCGATTGAATACCCAGTCGTTGTTGGTTGCTGTCATCATCTCTATAAGTGTGATACCACGCAAACTGCGTATACCACGCTTGTAAGGCGTCTATATATTCACTGGGCATACTTTCATGGTAGTACGTCACCGCCATACGTCCAGGAGTGGCGGCCTCTAAGCTAATAATAGAGATTTGCTGATGCTCGGGCAGTTGTTGGCGGTAGCCTTGTAAGGTATTGCGTAAATGTGTGGCAAAGCGATAACCCAAGTCGTTACGGTGCTGAAACGTAGGTTCTGTGTCTGATGCTTCGTCATCGTCATATTCTTCAAAGTCATTACCGTCGTTGTCAGATGTCTTAGATGCGTCTAGTACGTCCAGCGGTGCGGCGACGCTGGTTGGTTGCGGCACTTCGATACCTGATATTGACCATGCAACGATGGCTTGTCCCGCTTCTTCACGTCCTTGTCGCGACAGCAGCCATGATAGCGCGGCGTGCGCCTTTTCGGTGACCACGGCGCTAATACCTGCTGCCTGCATACCTGTTGTATCGGTAAAGCGACCACGAAATGTGTAGCCTGTCGCATCATTAGCAGAGATGAGTTTGGCATTGGTTGAGCTGCGTAAGATGCGGTTGGGGTGCTTGCTGGCGAGTGGACTGGTGTTGCCAGTGATGTAACAAAAGCCATCGGTACTGTCTAAAGTGGCGTAAAACTGCTGCCATGCGGCAAACAAGTTGTCATCACGCCATGTCTCGGTGACGTGCTGAGTAGGGGTGTCTAAGCTACTGGCAATGACATTCCACACAATAAATGCTGCGCCCTGATCAAAGACGCCTTTGTTTTTATTGAGCGCCGCTAAAATGCTATCGGGATAATCGCTGGCTTGTTCAGGGTAGGCAAGCTTGCTTTTGTTATCAGGGTCAACAATCAAAACATGAGCGTCGATTAAATCTTTGACCAGCGTGCCTTTTTTGACGTAAGTTAAGACGGACTGTGCTTTGGGGTGTGAATGTTCTGAGCTGCACCATGTAGATAATATGTCTTCATATAATGGATACAAATCTTTTTTATTCTGACTGTAATCAAAAAAATCTTTAGCGACATATTGCAACTTATCGGATAGTGGATGTGCTACTGCGCCTGATGTACGATTGGCAGAGTCATTGGTCGCAGGAATGGCAAGGTATTTTGATTTGACTTTGCCATTGTCATCGCGGCACACCTCAGCACGGACAAAGTCACCTTTGTCATTAATCGTGATGACAATTTGCACGTTTTGATTGACATGATAATAAGGCATCAGCTTCTGGTCTTGCGCTTGTAGGTCGGCGTTTTGACTGGCGGCTTCATAGGTTTGGTAAAGTCGTTGTAACCAGCTCATAACGAGGCCTCCGTCTGACTTACTGACTGCATGTTATTATCAAGGGCAAAGTCTTTGGCGCTCATATTGCGGACAAAGCGGTTTGGCATCCCGTTTTGGGCATCTAGCGTTAAGTTGTCAGTAGGCTTTGGAAAATCAATAACGCCAAAGTGCATAACGGCTTGCCAAAATCGACTGTGCAGTGCGTCCAAGCCAGTCTCGTCAGGGTAGGCAAAACTATGAAACATCAAGCCATAACCCAGTTCATCAACGTCATCATAAGCACCTTTACCGCTACCAAATTCGCAAGGCTCAACATAGCCTTGGCACTCGCGTGTACCTAAAAAGATGTCTTGGCGTCCGCCTTTATTCAGCATGCGCTGGGCAATACTGTAATGTTTACCATCAATGCGGTCAGCGGCTAACTCGGGGCGGTGCATGTTCCATTCAAAGTGCGCTTGCACTTGATAGGCGACATCATGCAAATAGGTGTAATACGCCAAGTCGTTACCGCTTTCATTAAACTTAATCGGCTTGACACCTTTGGTTTGTGTGCGGATAGGATTGATGACGCGCACTCTGTCGATATACCAGATGATGGAGGGTTTCCAGTAAATAGATTTACAAACCCCTTTTAAAGCCTCATAAGTCGGCAAATGATAGCTGGTTTTTTCGCCACCAATACGAGTGATGGGGTCGGTAAACAGGGCATGACGCCCTCTAAGTAAAAATTCAATTTGGTTTTTCACAGTTTCTCCTTTTATTTTGTATTTTGATATAGTGCGATGCGCGTTTGCATAACTGTCCTAAAACGCTAATAAATCCAATTCACTCGTTCCTTCAATATTAAGTCCCATCTGAGCGTCATAAAAGGCCTCAGATAAGATAAAAATACCTGTGTCTCTGACGGTATGTAACGCGCCTGCGGTAAATAGAGCATCAAAAGTATGCGCAAAGACATTGATACTGTATTGTTGCGCGTCTCGCACCAGCTGATAAAAATGGCTGTCACTCACGCTTGTATTGCAAAGCGCGCTAATCAAATGCCGTCCTTCCTCAAGGTACGGCACAATAATGGCTTTGGTTGGTGCGTCGATGGCTTTAAAGGTGCGCCCTGCGTCCATAAAGGACTGCCAAAGCTGCGGAAATTGCTCGGCTTGATGCCGCTGCGCATTGTTATTATTAGTCAATGGATTGGTGCTATTACTGCTCAGCCAGTTATATAAGGTTTCGGTACCTGCAGATTTACCTTTACTGTCTTTAATGGGATATGCCATTTCTTTTATACCGTGCTCGGTCTGATAGTAGTGATGGAAAAACTGCTGCATGATGTCGGGGTGCAGCAAATGTACATCGCCATACGCGTCATGCGCCCATTGGGACAGAATATTGCTCATGATGGCCTTGCCTTGAGCGATGGTAGGCAGTTTACTTAGGTTTTCGCTCTCTGGACGTACGATAAATACTTGCCCTTTGACAGGCTTGTCTTGGTCGTCACGCATCTCACCATGACGGTTACAGCGTCCCGCCGCCTGCGCAATACTATCAAGCCCTACTAAAAAGCGCACGATGGAACGAAACGACACATCCACGCCAGCTTCAATCAGTTGGGTTGATATAACCAAAGTCGGTAAACCTTGTTTTAAACGGTTTCTAATTTGGTCTAATAAGTCTTTACGGTGGCGAGCGCATTGGGACGTACTTAAATGATATAGCTCGTTTTCAGACACGGTGTCTGATAGTTTCTGATAAAGCTGACTGGCCCATGTCTTAGTATTAACGATGACCAAGGTGCTGCTAAATTGAGCAAAATTATGATTAACATAATTTGTCAAGCCATCTAAATCTTGAGGGTTTTTAGTATGGTCATGAATATCGACGCGCTGCAAAGTATCGAATAGGGTATGTAGCTGAGTGCGCTCGCCAATGATTTCGGTAGCAGAGTTCAAGCTGCCATTGTGTGCTATCGGTAAATTGTCCAGTACGGGCTGGGTGGCGGTGCACAGCACAGCAGTAGCGCTGGCATGGGTGGTTAAAAAATTGAGCGCGCTACAAAATAGGTAGTAGCAATTCATTGGTAAAGTCTGTATCTCATCAAAAATGAGCACCGCACGGCTTAGCTGATGCAAGCGTCTGACGCCTTTGGTGCCGCCGCCAAAGCAGCTTTCTAAAAACTGTACCATGGTGGTAAATACAATGGGAGCGTTCCAATTATCCATAATCAGTTTGCTCTGCCACGTCTGTACGTCAGGCTCTAGGTTTGAATGTTGTTCTAAAACCCATTGACCATCAAAGACACCGTTGGGGCCTTCTTCTTCTAAAATTTTGCGCACCTCAGCAGCGTTTTGTTCAATGATGCTGGTAAAAGGGATGATATAGATAATGCGGTCGAGGTTGTGGCGTTTAGCATGCTGCACAGCAAAGCGCAGGCTGGCAAGCGTTTTGCCGCCACCTGTTGGTACAGTCAAAGTAAAAATACCTTGGTCAGACTGCGCCGCGTGTAGGCAGGTTTGGGCGATGTGGTTACGTTGTTCGTTGATTGGGTTTGGCGGGCTGTGCTCTGCTTTATCAGCGAAGCCTTGATAAAGGGTTTCGATTTTATCTATCGCGATTTGCCAGTCTGGTCGCTTATAGTCTAAAAAATGGGCTTGATTTGGGTGTTCGAAGGCGATACTGTTACTACGGTCAGCATCAATCAGACAGCTAAACAGTAAGCGGGTCAAAAATCCCAAATAAAAGTCTTTTTGCTTGTCCGTAGCGCGACTATCCACCATGATTTTTTTGACAATGCCTTGAAACTCTTTTAGCGTGTCTTTTTTAAAGCTGTCATCCAATTGCGCAAACAGCTGCTCTTGCTTGGCACGCTCTAGGGCTTGGGTATAGTGGGTTTTTTCTTCAGGTTTGTTTTTGCGGTTGAGTAAATATGGTTGGGCATTTTGTCCGACGACATTAACAAGACCGCTATGATGTGATGCCACGCAAATGAACATCATATCCGCCAGTAGTTGCCCCTCATAGCGGCGGATTTTTTGTTGTGTATGTGCTTTTAGATAACTTGAGCCTAATTTTTCAAACTGCTCTTTAAGATAAATAGCGCCCGCTGTAGAGTGGTCCACTGAGCCTTTCGTTGGTTTCCCTCTACGTAATATTTCAGCCTCTTCATCTTCATCTAAACCCAATTCTTTATAGTTATCATGGATGACACACTCTTTTATATATTCTTGAAACGCCGTGCTGTATTTGCCAAGGTCATGTACCAGTCCAATCAATTCACCTGATAATGGCAGCCCGATTTTCAGGGCTAGCGCCCTACTTATTTCTGCCGTTCCTGTTAAATGATCATAGAGTAGCTGCTCAGCGCCATCACTTTGCCGTACATGCGCAATAAACTTCTGCTCAAGAGAGTCTGCTTGCTTATTTTGAATATTTAGATTTTTCATTGGTGCGCTATTATCCAAACATAAGTTGTTTAAAATATTTAGGATAACAATATCTTAATTTAGTAAGGGTAACAACATATAATTGAAGCATTCGCGACAACAAATGTCGTTAAAGATTTAAAAGGCAATAAAAAACCAGATAACCTAAGTTATCTGGTAATTAATTACACTTAGTAGTCTATCTACTTACAGTAATCTGTCCCCCTGAGAAGCTAATACACCCTTCGCAAAACCAAGAGCGCAAACTTCTTGCATAAGGTATATCTGCTGGTACATCAAGCTCGTATGGACGACCGCAGTACTCACAATGCACATCGTCTAGATATGCCTGACACTTCGAGAGTGTCCTAAACAGTAAAGAGTAGCTTATACCGTAAGACTGACATAGGATCTCTACATGAGCGAGATAATTATCGGGCGAATTATAAGACCAGTACTCACGGCAAAAGTCTTTAACTGCCTCATTAAGCGTTGGGTCGAACACGAAACTTATACTCATAGTATTCTCCTTAGTAGCCATAGATGGTTTGCGGTAAAAGGACATAAAGCTCGCTTTCTAACTGGCTGAACATCTCGTCAACTATATAGCCACTATTAGCATCTAAACGTTTCTGTACCCATACGCGTATCGCCATATGATTATCAAAACAAGGTTTCATTCCTAAGAGGCGTACTAAACCAGTGCCAGATTGAATAAAAAGTTCACGAATGAGCGTATTAGCAATCTCATTAGCATCTTCACTGATAGCACCATCAGGCTTAAACTCGCTAAACAGCTTTTCATAATTAATGATTTTCATTGTGACGTCTCCTAGTCAGCAGAGGATTGAACCAATTGACTACGATTGACTAAAGCCTCAAATGCACTACCATCCTGCCGAGTCATATTCGGTACGTAACGGCTATACGTGTTGAATAGCATCTTGGTCGTAGAGTGTCCCATTTGACTGGCAATCCATTCAGGACTTTCGCCAGCAGCCAACCATAGCGTCGCTGCAGTATGACGAGTCTGATAAGCATTGCGCTTTTTCAGACCTAAAATTTTAAGAGTTGGATGCCAAACACGCTTATTCACGTTGTTGTAATCAAGTGGTTCACCCGTATGCGCGCAGAACACATAGTCAGAACGCTTGTATGTAATGTCTTGCTGCTCCACTAGGGCCTCATATACCCAAGGAGACATCTGAATAGCTCTATAAGACTCCTGCGTCTTAGGCGGTACGATCTTACCTTTGACCAAAGCTTGCTTAATGACAATCTCGCGACGATTAAAGTCGATATTTTCCCAAGTTAAGCCATCGATCTCACTCGTACGCATACCTGTAAAGAATCTTACTAAGTAATAGTTACGATAGTCTTCCCTAACGCCGTTAATGAACGTCCAAACCTCCTCAAGCGTGAAAGGTTGAATATCAGTCTTAGGCTCCTTAAGGGATTTAATATCGTAGTAAGGGTTTTCAAAATGGTAGCGTTTAGAGGCTTCTTTTAGTATCATACCTAAAGGTACCATTATCGAATTGATGCGTGCCGCTGACAGATGTTTGTTAGCTTTTCCGTACGTTACTTTGGCGAGCGATGAACGGAAGGCTAATACATCTGTCTTTTTTATGATATGAATAGGCTTAGTGCCAAACTTAGGCAATAAATACATATCAATAATTTCTTTAATCTTACGTTTGTAAGTATCACGCCATTCGATCTCTTTTTCAGAAAACCATAGCAGCGCAAATTCCTTAAATGAAAGGACGTCACTTTGAAGACAGTCCTTGCGATCACTTAACGCCATCATCTCATCGCATTTATCGCTTTTGGGGAAATACTTAGCATAACTAAATATGCCCAAGGTAATCTCTGCTTCCATTTTTTCAATCACTTTTTCAAGCTTTTTACGATTCGCTGGCGTGTCAATGAGGTTTGTCGTCTCCCTACAGCGTTTGTTCATATAGCGAAAGTCGACAAATAGCATATTGCTACCCTTACGTGTCCTAATACTAGCCATGATAGTTCTCCTTATTGTAGTGCCATAGCGTTGATGCTACCGGTAATACCAGTACGCATATCTTTTTCGATCTCTTCCCAAACATATAAAATTTTGCGTCCACCAAACGGCCGGATGTAATGAATACCTTCGATAAGCACAGTATCTTTGAGCTCATTACGTATCGTACGAGGGTTATACTTAATGAGCTCAGAAAGCTCTTGGGTAGTTAGGTAGGTATGTGACATAATAAATTCCTTATAAGCCAATTAAATAACTAGATTGTTTTATCGAGATAACAAATAATTTTATGAAAGTATTTTGTTGTTCGATAGAAGTACTTTACTAGCTATCGTAAGTCGATGCAAGTACTTTTTTAGTCTATTGAGGAATTATTGATGATTTTATGTAATTTACCGGTACTACTAGCTGAACGGCGTATGAAAGTGGCAGATTTGATAAGAATGACAGGAATTAGCAAGTCGACTATGCACAAGATCTATAATGAGCAAACATCAAGAATCGATTTCGAGACTATGGATAAAATTTGTGAGGCATTAAATATTGAGGTAGGTGATTTATTTACTTATGTACCTAACGAGTCGCTAGATGAAGAAAAGTAAATTAGTTTTAGGGTGGTTTTAGAACAACTAGAGTAGAGGTCAAAAAGACTATATTGATAAATAGGAAAAATTAAGGGAAGGCGCAACTTGGGCACATTTTGGGCACACAGATTTTTCAGTGCTAATTGTTTAAATGTAGAAAGGTCTAAAGTCTAATTAATATTAATCTATCTATTCCGCCACAGCCCTTATATCTCAGGCATAAAAAAAGCCCCAATCTTAAGATTGGGGCTTTTCGAATCTGGTAGGCGTAATCGGATTCGAACCAACGACCTCTACCATGTCAAGGTAGCGCTCTAACCAACTGAGCTATACGCCTATTTAGGCCATGCATTTTAGCAAGTTTTTCAGACTTTGCAAGCCTTTTTTATAATTATCTTATTTTATTATCATAGTATTTGACGTCGCGCGTTATTATCAAACACTACAGTATGTTTTTTATGTATATTTTCTAAATATTTATTTTAACCAGTTTAGTTTTTATTGTTAATAACAGAGTAAAACTTAATGGGTAAGCTCTTATAACTGATATCATATTCCTCTAACGAATGTGGTTGTCATAAGAGCAATGATGTAAAGTCATTTGTGTCAACTAGGTATTCAACGAAAATTAGAATTAGTCGGAGAATGACATGGGCTTATTGGTAGATGGTAAGTGGCAAGACAAATGGTACGACACGGAAGAAAACGGCGGGCGATTTGAGCGTGAGGATGCCGGGTTTAGGAACTGGATCACCGCAGATGGTAGTGCAGGTCCTACGGGCGTAGGCGGGTTTAAGGCTGAGCCTGATCGCTATCACCTGTACGTGTCGCTAGCCTGTCCTTGGGCACACCGTACTTTAATTTATCGTAAGCTCAAAGGTTTGGAGCAGATCATTCCGATCTCTGTGGTCAACCCTTACATGGGAGAGAATGGTTGGACGTTTGCAGAGGGCGAGGGAGTAATCCCTGATCCGCTTATCCATGCAGATTATGCTTATGAGCTTTATATTAAAGCAAAACCCAATTATACGGGACGGGTTACTGTTCCGATTTTATGGGACAAAAAGACCAATACGATTGTGAGTAATGAATCATCAGAGATCATTCGTATGTTTAATTCAGCTTTTGACGACGTTGGCGCTCTGGCAGGCGATTTCTCGCCAGCATCGTTATTGCCAGAAATCGATGATATCAATGCGTTTGTCTATACGACGATTAATAATGGGGTGTACAAGGCTGGATTTTCGACCACACAAGAGGCTTATGAAGAGGCGGTGATTGAGCTGTTTGCTGCATTAGATACACTGGAAGCGCGCCTAGCAGATAAGCGTTACCTCACAGGGAGCACTATCACCGAAGCGGATTGGCGACTGTTTACCACCTTAGTTCGTTTTGACGCGGTCTATGTTGGGCATTTTAAATGCAACCTACGCCGCATTATCGACTATCCAAACCTGTGGGGATATCTGCGTGATCTATACCAAGTTCCAGGTATCGCTGAGACCGTGAATATGGAGCACATCAAGCAGCACTATTACACCAGCCACGCCAATATCAACCCCACTCGTATCATCCCTATTGGCCCTGCTATTGATTTTACAACAGCCCATCATCGTGATCAGCTATAGACATGTTTGCTTTATACATGTGAACAAAAAAGGCTAAGCATAAATAGAATTTCAATAAAAAACACCCCAGCGACTATGAAGCAGCTGGGAAGCAGCTGGGGTGTTTTACAATGTAAAAGGCATTTTAATTGATATTAACCATTATTTAACTGCCGAGCTGCCTCAAGTGCAAAGTAAGTCAAGATACCATCGGCACCGGCGCGGCGAAAACCAATAAGCGATTCTAGGATCACCGCATCAGTCAGCCAGCCGTTTTGAATAGCTGCCATGTGCATCGCGTATTCGCCGGAGACTTGATAGGCAAAAGTCGGTACGCCAAAGGTGTCTTTGACTTCACGGATCAGATCGAGATAGGGCTGACCAGGCTTAATCATCACCATATCTGCGCCCTCATTGATGTCCATCGCCACTTCGTGCAAAGCTTCAGCGCGGTTACCAAAGTCCATCTGATATTGTTTTTTATGACCGCCTTTTAGGTTGCCGGCGCTACCGACTGCATCACGGAACGGCCCATAATAAGCAGAAGCGTATTTGGCAGAGTAAGCCATGATAGCGGTATTGACAAGACCTTCGCTTTCAAAGGCATCACGCATGGCTTTGATACGGCCATCCATCATATCACTTGGAGAGATGATATCAGCGCCAGCTCTAGCATGGACGAGTGCTTGCTTGACCAGCACCTCAACGGTGTCATCATTGACCACATAACCACTGTCATCAAGCAAGCCGTCTTGACCGTGTGACGTATAAGGGTCGAGCGCCACATCGGTCATCACCACCATCTCAGGCACTGCGTCTTTTAGTGCTGCTACGGCACGCGCGCTTAGTCCATTCTCATCATAGGCCGCTTTGCCATCAGGAGTTTTTAGCGAGTTGTCGATAACAGGGAAAATATCGATAGTCGTCACGCCCTCGCTTAAAAGCTCTTTGGCATAATTAATCAATAGGTCTATCGATAAGCGCTCAACGCCCGGCATACTGGCGATGGCCTCGCGCTGATTACTACCTTCTAATACAAATACTGGGGCTATGAAATGTTTGGGGTGAAGCTCGACTTCACGAATCATAGCACGGATATTATCGTTGTAGCGCAAGCGGCGCAGGCGAGTCTCGGGGAATTGACGATTAAACGTATAAGACATTGTTTTTCCTTATTATTAGTTTAGTGAGTTTGAGGGGGTAATCATTAAATAAGTAAAGCATCAGATGCAGCTAAAATTTTTAGCTTTTTATATAGCTACTATTTATATATAACTACTAAAGGTAGCACATAACAACAAAAAGCCCCACCAACAAGGTAGAGCTAATTGTTATAAAAATAATACGCTAGCTAGTTACTAAATGTTATATAACCATCTTTATGGAGTGACAATCTGTGGCACTGGTACTTGCTCAGTAGGTGTCTCTTCAGTCAATACTCCAACCGCTGCATCAGCGTCGTTGTCATTATCGATATCGACAATCGCAGTCGGCTCAAAGTCAACCTTTACAGGCGTCTGTGCTTGTTTGATAGCAGCGGCTTCTGGTGCTGCAGCTACTCGCGCTGAGCTAGCAGCGTCGATAGCATAGGCCGCTTGCGACTCGGCATCTTTGGTTAATAAAGCACCAACTTGGGCCAAGTTAGTATATTGCGGAACCGGAATCGCGACAGGTGTATCGAGATTGGCACCGCCGCCAAGCGCTTGATATAGCTCGATTTGACTGATGATTTTTTGTAGCTCTAAGTCTAGAATGCCTTGTTGAGTGTCAAACAATGAGCGCTGAGCATCAAGGACATCGAGATAGTTTGAGATACCAGCTTTAAAGCGCGCATCAGCAATCTCATAAGTCTGATCAAAGTTATCTTGCAGGCGGTACTGAGCTGCGAGCTGCTCGCCTAGAGTTGCGCGAGTAGCGAGCACATCGGAGACCTCACGGAACGCCGTTTGAATTGAGCGCTCATAGCTGGCAAGCGTTTGTTCGCGCTCGATTTGTGCGACATCGTAGTTTGCATCCAAACGTCCAGCATCAAAGATGGGTACGCTGATATTAGGGCCAAATGACCAGCCGACTGCATCATTATCGAACAAGTCGCTCAAGCCATCGCTACGGACACCAACGCTACTGGCTAAGCTTATCGTTGGGAAATAAGCGGCACGGGCGACAGCGATATTTGCGCCCGCGGCTTTTAGATCGTATTCCGCTTGTAATACATCAGGGCGATAGCGTAGCAGCTCGCTTGGCAAGCCGGCACTAAACACCTCGTGATTGGTGATATTGCTGACAGCGGGTGCTGGGATAAGCTCAGTAGGTACCGGCGCTCCTAATAAGAACTGCAGAGCATTTCTGGAGGTCAAAATACTGCTTTGCGCACGTAGTACCGCAAGTCTTGCACTCTCTAAAGCTGCTGCAGATTGCAAGGAAGGCAGCTTAGGATCAATACCGGCTTTAAAGCGCTCTTGCGCAATAAACAACGAGCGCTCACGGCTCTCAACAGTTGCCTCGGCGAGTTTGAGCTGCGCTAAGCTATAGCTAAGATTCGCGTAGCTCTGCGCGATATTACTAATCAGACTAATTTGAATAGAGTCTTTGGCTGCCGTCGTTGACAAAAATCTCTGCAACGCTTGATCTTTTAGGCTATCGATTCGGCCCCAAAAGTCCAGCTCATAGCTTGCCAAACCGAGATTGACACTGTAGCTATCTGTCGTCTGTCTACCGCCAGTACTGCCAAAAGGCGTCTCAACGCGCGGAGAGGATTGGCTTTGGCGTGAGTATTCTGCTTGACCATTGATAGTCGGCAAATCATTAATATCAGTAATACGATACTGCGCGCGCGCTTTTTCGATAGCCAAACGGGCACTCTCAAAGTCTTTGTTATTTTCCAGTCCTAACGCAATCAGAGCTTTTAGGCGCTCATCGCTATAAAAGTCCTGCCAGCGCTGTCCTGCGATACTTGGCTGCTCAGAGGTGCTGACAGTCTCATCACCAAAAGCGCCATAAGCTTGCTCGATCGGAAGGTTAGGCTCAGCGAGAACGGGGCTTGTATCTGCTTTAGGGATAGTATTACAAGCGGCCATACTCAGAGCCAAAAAGCTCAGGCCAAGTAGGCGCGATGATTTACCAGTAGCTAGTAAAGCTTTAGAGCTTATCGCTCTTACGGCTGAGTTAGAGGTTAAGAATAAAGAACTCATTGTGTATTATCTCCAAAGCTTACAGGCTGATAACTCGCAGGAGGAGTTAATGATTGCTTATCTTCTGTAGGGGCAGATGGGACCGGATTATCACCGCCGCCGTTACCACTTGGATGGTTATCATCATCATCCCCTTTACCATTGTGAGCTTCATTGCCCTTATAAGGGAACATACCACGCACCCAAATATAGAACATCGGAATAAAGAAGATACCTAGTAAAGTGGCACTAACCACACCACCTACGACACTGGTACCAATAGCAGTTTGGCTGCCTGACCCTGCGCCAGTAGCTATGGCTAATGGCACAACACCGATACCAAAGGCAAGCGAGGTCATAATAATTGGACGTAGACGTTGTCGCGCTGCGGTCATGACGGCCTCTCTGAGACTATAGCCTTCTTCTTGGTGCTCTTTGGCAAATTCAATAATCAAGATGGCGTTTTTGGCGGACAAACCAACGACGGTGAGTAGACCCACTTGCAAGTAGATGTCGTTAGCAAAACCGCGTAACCACGTAAATATCACCGCACCCAATACCCCAAGTGGAATAACCAATAGGACAGAGAAGGGGATAGACCAGCTCTCATAAAGCGCAGCTAGACATAAGAAGACAACTAGAATCGATAGCGCATAAAGCATAGGAGCTTGCGAGCCTGATTTTTGTTCTTCAAGTGATAACCCAGTCCATTCGTAACCGATACCTTCAGGGAGCTGACTGATCATGTTCTCCATAGCTGACATGGCTTCACCAGTACTAAGACCAGGTGCCGCATTACCTTGAATATTCATCGAAGGTAAGCTGTTATAACGAGTCAAACGCGGTGAGCCTGACTGCCATTCGCTACTTGAGAAAGCATCGAAAGAGACCATGTTACCGGTTTCGCCGCGCACATACCACTTGCCGATGTCATCAGGATTGGTACGGCTACTGGCTTCACCTTGAACATAGACACGCTTGATACGGCCACGATCGATAAAGTCATTGATGTAGCTTGAGCCCCAGGCGGTCGAGATAACGCTATTGATACTGCCTAAAGATAGACCATAAGCGGCGGCTTGTTCTTGATTGATATTGACTTTGAGCTGCGGTGCATCTTCTTGACCATTAGGACGTACGCCTGCCACATTTTCGTTTTGTGCAGCCATACCTAGCAGCATATTACGGGCTTCAAGTAACCCTTCGTGTCCAAGGTTACCCACATCTTGTAGCATCAAATCAAAACCACTGGCATTACCAAGCTCAGTAATCGCAGGCGGTACGATAGCAAAAACTTGCGCTTCATTTAACTGGGTAAAGAAATAACCCATGGCGCGATCTGCTACCGCTTGTGCGGTATTCTCTTCCCCAGAGCGCTCCTCCCAATCTGACAGTCGAACGAATGCCAGACCCATGTTTTGGCCTTGACCTGCAAAACTAAAACCAGCAATGGTAAAGACAGAGGCAATATTGTCCGTCTCTTGTGTGTCGTAATAATTTCTGACTTTATCCAGTACATCCTGCGTCTCATCTAGCGTAGAGCCTGCAGGAAGCTGGACTAAGGTGAACATAATACCTTGGTCTTCTTCTGGCAAAAACGAGCCTGGAATACGTAAGAACACCACTGCCATAATACCGATAATTGCCGCATAGCCGATTAAATATAGCCACTTTAAATTAAAGCTCTTACCGACAAAGTTTTCATATGAGCGGCTTAGCTTAAAGAAGCCGCGGTTGAACCAGCCAAAGAAGCCTTTTTGTTGTTCAGTACTGCCTTTTTCATGGCTCTTACCACGTTTTAGCAAGGTCACACATAGGGCAGGGGTGAAGATTAGAGCCACCATGGCTGACAGCGCCATGCTCGTGATCAAGGTGATAGAGAACTGACGATAAATAACACCTGTCGATCCCCCAAAGAAGGCCATCGGTAAAAATACGGCAGACAAAATCAGCGCAATACCAATAACGACCTTACTGATCTCGCCCATCGACTGAATGGTGGCATCTTTGACCGAAATATCAGGGTCTTCTTCTAATATTCGCTCGACGTTTTCGACAACAACGATCGCATCATCAACCAGTAGACCGATGGAGAGTACCATTGCAAACATCGTCAAGACGTTGATACTAAAGCCTGCGATATACAGCACGGCAAAAGTACCTAGCAAGACCACAGGAACGGCAAGAGTAGGAATGATGGTGGCGCGCCAGTTCTGTAAGAAAATGAACATGACGATGAATACAAGCGCAATAGCTTCGAGTAGAGTCTTGACAACTTGTTCGATAGATAAGCGCACAAACGGCGTCGTATCGTAAGGAACAACAGAGCTTAGGCCTGCTGGAAAGTTGGTTTCTAGCTCGGCTATACGTGCGCCGACCGCCTCACGGGTCTCTAGCGCGTTTGCGCCTGCAGCCAATGAGATACCTAGACCTGCCGCTTCTTGACCGTTATACAAGGATCTCTCGCTATAGTTTTCACTACCGATTTCGACATCAGCGACATCGCCGAGGCGTACTTGCGCGCCCGAGGTGTCTGTTTTTAGCAAGATATCTTTAAACTCTTCAGGAGTTTGTAGATAGCTCTGTACGGTGACGGTGGCGTTAATCACCTGTTGATCGGTGTCAGCAGGTGCTTGTCCTAGCTGACCTGCAGATACCTGAGCGTTCTGTGCTCGTACGGCATTGACAACATCAGAGGGCACCATGTTATAGCTACGTAGGCGTGCAGGATCTAGCCAGATACGCATGGCGTAAGAGGAGCCAAACACTTGCACTTCACCCACACCTTCAACACGACTGATCGAATCGAGAACATTGGAGTTGATATAATCGGCAATATCGGCCCGATCCATACTACCGTCTTCAGAAATAAATGCCTGCACCATCATAAAGCTGCTAGACGATTTATTGACGTTGACACCTTGACGCTGAACAGCCTCAGGCAACGAGCTCATCGCTGCTTGTAGTTTGTTTTGTACTTGTACCTGAGCGGTATCAGGGTCTGTGCCATTTTCAAAGGTTAGCGTGACCGATGCACCACCATTTGAAGAACTCGATGATGACATGTACATCAAGCCATCTAGCCCTTTCATACGTTGTTCAATGATTTGCACCACAGAGTTTTCGACCGTTTGTGCGTTTGCACCAGGATAAGTGGCACTAACAGAAACGGTGGGCGGTGCGATACGCGGATACTGCTCAATCGGCAAATTAACAACCGAGATTACCCCGATAAGCATGACCAAAATGGCCAACACCCATGCAAAAATAGGGCGATCAATAAAAAAACGTGACATAGTATATCCCTAGGTCTTCCTATCTTTGAATGGAATTAGTTAGTGGTGGTAGCAGTGTCCTGCTCAGAAGTGTCATCAGCTACCGTTTTCGCAGCTTGCTGTGGTGTTTTGGCGGTAGGCGTTGCAGATGCACCATTAGCGTTTTCTAACGGCTTGACCACGACCTCCTGCTCAGGCTTAACTTTAGAGCCGCCTATAACCACTAGCTTATCGCCACTACTTAAGCCATCGGTGACCACCCATTGACCATCATAAGTACCATTAATGGTAACGGGACGGACTTGGATTTGATTGTTTTCATCAACGATGTAGACTTGTGAATCGCCTTTAGGCGTACGCATTACAGCGCTTTGCGGCACTAAGGCTGCATTAGGAATGACGCTTTGAGTCAGACGCGCTGAGACATACATACCTGGCAGTAGCACGTTATTAGGATTTGGGAAAATAGCTCGTAGAGTCACCGCGCCAGTAGATTGATCGACTTTAGCTTCAGACAGCGCAAGCTTGCCACGCACTGGATACACTGAGCCATCTTCTAGGACCAGCTCGACAGAATTCATACCCGCCTGCGCTTTACCTTCAGCTATCTGCTGACGAAGCTGCAATAGCTCGGATGATGACTGACTGATATCGACATAGATAGGATCTAAGCGCGAAATCGTCACTAAAGGCTCAGATTGACTAGCGTTAACTAAGGTTCCTGCAGTAACGCTTGAGCGGTCACTACGACCAGTCAACGGTGCACGGACGATAGTACGATTGAGATCCAAAGCGCTAGCATCTAAGTTTGATTGCGCGGTTTTAATCCCAGCCTCAGCGCTTCTAATGCTCGCTTCAGTTTGTCCGACTGCAGCGCGAGCACTCTCTAGAGCCGCTTGCGCTGTACGCACTTGAGTTTGCGCTTGGTCATATTGCTGCTTGGAGATAGCGTCAATCTCAACCAAGCCTTTTAGACGCTGAAAGTCATTTATCGCTTGTGCTAATGAGGCTTGGCGACTGGCTAGCTCTGCTTTAGCATTGGCATTATTGGCGATAGCGGTTTGGCGATTAGCCTGTGCTTGCGCGACCGCCGCTTGACCACTAGCGACCGAGGTCGTGTAGTTGTCAGTATTGATACGATAAAGCGGCTGGCCTTTTTTGACGTTACTGCCTTCACGGAACAGTACTTCGTCAATTACGCCGCTGACTTGAGGGCGTACATCAGCCGTCTGATAAGCGGCAGTACGACCAGAGAAAGTCTGAACTTGAGGCACAGTATCGAAGCTGACAGTTTGGACGTTGACGACAGCGGGCGGCATCTGCTGCTGAGCGTTTTCACCCGCAGCGGCGTCTTCTTTATTGTCACAGCCGACCAGTACTGTAGCCGATAGTACAGATGCTATTACAAGCGCAAGATAAGAATGCTTCATCAAGGTCCTCGGTAGAGTAGTAAAATATAGAATAAATGGTATAGAGGTAGAGCGTATCATAATCAAAAAATAGCTTATTTTTCGAAGAGCAATAATAAACTTTATAGAAGTTTATAGCCAAAAAATAAGAAGCTATTGATAAAATTGATAAATAGGGCAGTACCGCTAGCTAATTATAGGACGTCAAGTAAATTTAAGGCGTTATTATAAACTATAGGGTTTACCCCGCAGTCAAGTGATTCACGATAGGAAAGCTGACAAAAACTGACCGCACTGTGCTCGCTGAGTAAATAAAATCCCGCCATAGTAACCGCTACACCAACCAGCAGCTAATAAGAAAACATACAACCCGCTATGCAAATTTATTGTAATTTTTTGTTATAATTGTAAAGCCATAGTGTTATTGAGGTTTTAAAACCGCCAAAAATCTGCTTTGTCAACAAATTGACTAATTTATCAACCCCTAATTATGACCTTTAAAGTATAGCGACTTAAACCAGTCAGTAGCCTCTAATGAGCGTGGTCAATCAGTATTTAACCATTAAAAAATCCTGACACAATTATAGTGCCGTCAGGATTTATGAAACTTAAAGAAAGGTAACTATTTGCTGACACACCCGTTTTAAGAGGGTGTCTTTTTAGAGACTGTTGCTTTTGATCAATGAATATTTATGGCTCGGTTGCTCAAAAACACTGCTAAAAAATGAGCCGTCTCAATTAGCTAATAACACAGACGATTCATATGTCATTATACCAATCGTGCGCTAGCGAGCTCAGTCAGCTGGTACAGACCTTGACGATAACGGTTGTCAGGCAGTGTGCCTAGTGCTTGCTGGGCCAATCTGGTCTCTTCTAGTGCACGCTGTTTACAGTAATCTAATGCGCCGGAGCTGCGGACGAGCTCGATAAGCTGCTCAGCATTCGGTGTTTTTCCCGTTTGTACGGCGATACGCAGCTGCTCATAACCTTCGTTGTCACTATCTTTGAGTAGTTCGAGTGCTTTGATAGTTGGCAGGGTAGGTTTACCTTCTGCAAGATCGTCGCCTAGGTTTTTGCCCATTACGTCGCTATCGCCACTGTAATCAAGCACATCATCGATAATCTGGAAGGCATTACCAAAATGCTGACCAAAATCAGCTAGGGCTTGTAGATGCTGCTCTTGTCCTTGCAAAATAGCCGCGCCTTGAGTTGCCATCATAAACAGGCGAGAGGTTTTGCCATCGATGATGCGCAAGTAGTCGTCTTCTGTTGCGGCAGGGTTATGCTGATGTTGTAGCTGCAATACTTCGCCTTCAGCAATATCACAAGTCCCGTCTGAGAATACTTGCAACAATGGCAAGCTCTGAAAACCAACCAAAAGATTAAAAGCACGGGCTATGAGATAGTCACCGACCAATACGGCAGTGGCATTGTCCCATGTGGCGTTTGCCGTCGGTTTACCGCGGCGCTGTCCTGATTCATCGATCACATCGTCATGCACTAAGGTGGCAGTATGCAGCATCTCCGTAATGGCGGCTAGGTGCATCGCTTTTTCTGATGGATTGTCGTCAAACATACGGGCACACAATAGCGTAATCAGCGGGCGCATACGCTTACCACCGGCATTGATTACATGCTGAGAGACGCTCATGACGAGCTGTACTTTTGAGTTGAGACTACCAAATACTTGCTTGTCCATAATATCAAAATCATTGGCTACAATACTTTGAATATCTGCATAGCTAGGCGTCGATTGAGAGGCAGGCACGGTATTATTTAAAGAGGTACTAGTCATAATAAATAGTCATATTAATAAGAATAAAGAGAGTTGGTATAACCTTGACTTTATCTATCTATAGGTAAGGTATGGTTTCGCTTATCATAACATAGCTGCCTTTGAAAATTGTTGGTTAAAGTACACTATAAGGGTAGCTCAGAGGTCGCTTGTGCGCCTATTATCATGCATAGAAGGCAGGGCAAACTGATGAAAGCGTTCAATAATTTGATGGTAAGAATGTTAACTTATCACGAGGTTTTGTCGTCACATAAATGATAGATAAAAGGCTGTAAGTAACTGATTGTATAAGTTATAATAGCCCCCGTTAGGCTCAAACCATCATTTATAACCATTGTTATGCTGCTTTTATCAGTATCGTCGTCTACGACGGTCTAATAATCTGTAACGTATATAACAATGCAGATGATGGTGATTTCGTGTAACCACCTTATAAAAACAAGACGCGCGGCTTGCTTTTATAAGCAAAAAGCCGTAAAATCTTGCCTTTAATTTTTCCCTGTCGTGTTCGTTATTGAAGCGTAGGTATAATATCTACCACGGCACACGGGTTAAACGGAGTCATACAATGTACGCAGTAATTAAAACTGGTGGTAAGCAGCACCGTGTAGTCGTCGATGAATTGCTTAAAGTTGAATTGCTAAAAGCAGAAAAAGGCGAAACAATCAAATTTGAAGACGTGTTGATGGTTGTTGACGGCGATGACGTCAAAATCGGTCAGCCTGTTGTTGATGGCGCTAGCGTAGAAGTTGAAGTTGTTGAGCATGGTCGCGGCGAAAAAATCCGTATTATCAAGCACAACCGTCGTAAGCATTATCACAAAGAGCAAGGTCACCGCCAATGGTACACCTTGTTAAAAATCAAAGCCATTAATGCCTAATTATCCGTTTAGCAACGTTTGCTAAATAGCGCACTAAATGCTTAAGAGTTGTCGCATAAGCGATAAGTCACATTAACAAGGAGATTTTCTCATGGCACATAAAAAAGCTGCCGGTTCGAGCCGTAACGGTCGTGATTCAAACCCAAAAATGCTAGGCGTAAAGATCTTTGGTGGCCAAGCTATCACAGCTGGTAACATCATCGTTCGTCAACGTGGTACAGAATTCCACGCAGGCGAAGGCGTTGGCATGGGTCGTGACCATACTTTATTTGCACTAAATGATGGTGTTGTAAAGTTTGAGACTAAAGGTAAATTTAACCGTCGTTATGTAACGGTTGAAAACGCATAATTATCTATTTAGGTCATTTTATTCTTTGAATAAAACGATTGGATAATTAAAAAAGCCCTTACTGCCTTATGGTAGTAGGGGCTTTTTACGTTTATAAGACCTTATCAATTAATATTGGCTTTTGTTAGAGATTGGTTTTTGTTAGCAGTTTGGTCAGCAATTTTATATAGCATAAATACTCGTCACACTTAGCTCACTGGCTCTTTATGAGCACAGTGTTAATAATTTATCATGATAAATGCAAACTTTTACCGTGTAACTGCATTGGTTACAAGCGTGTATGGCAGCCGTAGTAATGATTGCAAATCATGACTAGGCGCGTAATAAAAAAACTGGCACACTGTTGCCATTGCTGATCGATACCTGTTTTGCAGTGTTGAGATTGGTATCAACAGAAAAAATTTTAATAAGCTATTCTATTTTTAAGCGACTATTTTTAAAGCGATTATGCTTTTTTAGAGAGGATTTATGATGAACTTATCTACGAAAAAATCAACCAAACAGAAGATGATGAGTGGTGCTTTAGCAGGTGTATTAATGACATCGTTAGGTATCGCAGCGCCAATGATAGCATTGACTCAAACAGCCACAGCAGCTCCTGCTGATAACCTAACAGCTGCTAAACGTTTGAACAAATTGCTGACCAATACCAAGAGTATGACTGCCAACTTTAGCCAGACAACCAAAGGCGCGAGCAGTGGTACGTTTAAAGGCTCTATGAGTGTCCAACGTCCCAATAACTTCCGCTGGGAAACCAAATCGCCCTCAGAGCAATTGATCGTTGCCAATGGCAACTCTATGTGGATCTATGACAAAGATCTAGAGCAAGCGACTAAACAAAATGTGGATAGCCAAGTAGGCAATACGCCAGCACTGTTATTATCAGGTGATCCAAGTAAGATTGATCAAAACTTTAAAATCACTCAGCCATATAGCAATAAGAACTACTATGTGTTGTACCCAAAATCTGATAATGCCAGCTTTAAGAGCCTATCCATGAGCTTTAGCGGCGGTAAACCTGTGATGATGGTACTAAACGATACGCTAGGTCAAACGACATCTATTAAGTTTAGTAGTATCAAAATGAATCCAAGCATCGGTAGCAGTCAGTTTAAGTTCACTCCACCAAAAGGTGTTGATGTTATCAATCAATAAGGACGAGCTAATTGATGAAGCAGATTATGATGCTTTGCTATTTATCTAAGGTTGAAAGCCTCTAAGAGTGACAACCCCTAAGAGTAATAGCCAAATAAAAAGGACAGATCCTATATGATCTGTCCTTTTTTATGAGCGTAATGATAGTTTGGTCAGCAGAAAAATTAAGACATAGCTCGTATGGAGTCCATATCTGGCATTGGTGGTAGCTCGTCTAAATGACTCAGCCCAAATGCATCCAAAAATTGTGCGGTGGTGTGAAGGAGCGCTGGGCGGCCTAAGGTCTCCTTAAAGCCTTTTTCAATGATCCACCCCTTATCAAATAGCTGGCGTAGTATATTGCTTGATAACGTCACACCGCGCACTTGCTCGATGTCACTCCGTGTCACAGGTTGCTTATACGCAATAACGCTTAACGTCTCAAGTAACGCTTGGCTCAAACGCTCTTGACGCTGCGGGAAAGTCTGCTGAATCAAGCCGCTATAGGCATCGGAAATTTGCAATCGATAGCCGCTAGCTGTCTCATGTAGGTTCAGCACACCGGTCTCTAACCGTCGCTCTAGCACCTCTAAGGCTTGCTTTAATTCCTTAGTAGATAATGATAAATGTTTTCTTAACGCGTGAGCTGTCAGCGGCGCCTCTGATGCATGCAGCAGCACCTCGATGTGCTTGCTCACATCTTCAAGAGACGCCTGATTTGCCCCAATAGAGGAAGCTGTAGCGGTGCCTGTAGTTTCGGCTTTACTAGGCTGCTTTGAGTCGTCAATATCTACCATCTAAAATGTGCTCTTGTTTTAATATCATGGGATCAATAGCAGGTTTGGCGGCTAACCTGATGCTGGTTAGGCCAACCACTGTAGTGTTAGTTCTTGGGATTGATTGTCTATATCGGATGGATCGGTATCATATTTCATTAACGTGCTTGCATCATTATTGGGTTCTGTATAGACCACACCAACTAATTGCCGCTTAATCAGTTCAAGTACGGCGACAAAGCTCACGACCACGCCTATTTTCCCCTGTGCTTTGTCTAGTAGCTCATAAAAGGAGCGGGCACCATCAGTACTCAGTTGCCGACTAATGCTAGCGATACGATCAGAAAGCGGCACGATATCAGTTTTGATGGTATGCATTTGATAGTCTGGCTGTAGCTGCATTTTAAACAAGCTATCGATCAGCAGAGTAGGCGAGTAGTTGGGCAGCTCAGCATTCATAACGTCTTGACTGGGCATACTTACCATGGCTAAGAACACATCACGCTCTAAACGTATCAGATTGTCTAAGCGCTGACTGGCGGCTTTGATTTGTGCGTACTCTTCTAGGCGTTCAATCAGCTCGGCTTTTGGATCGCGCTCATCGGTAGGCGTGTCAGGGGTAGGCAATAGTAATTCGGTTTTAATAGCAATCAGCGTCGACGCCATCAGCAGATAATCACCTGCCAATTCAAAATGCTCAGTATCTAACTCACTGATATAGGCAAGATACTGCTCAGTGATGGGTAGAATCGGCATTTGGGTCAAATCAACGTTGTTCTTTTTGACCAAATATAATAAAAAATCTAGTGGCCCAGCAAACTGCTCTAGCCAAATCGCAAACGCTTGTGGCGGAACATAAAGATCGTCTGGTAGATGCTGTACTGGCGTCTGATAGATGCGCAGCGCAGTCGTGTTGGATGTATCCATAATACTTAATGTTCCTGGCGCACTGCCATAAATAGTCCAGCACCAACATCTAACGTGTGACAAAGATAACGAGAGTCGTTGGTGAATTCTGCCAAGAACTCGCTCACCTCATCACGATGAGAGATGACATTATCGACAATAAGTACACTACCGACGTCCAATGCGTTATGCAGACCTCGGATATAATCGATATAGAATTGCCGCTCTGCATCCAAAAATACCAAGTCAAAGACGTCTTCATTGCTATTGAAAAAAATAAAGGCGTCTTGTACGATGAGTCGAACAGAGTCAGACAGCCGCGTATTTTGCAGATGCTGGCGAGCAGCTTCACTGCGGTTTTTGTCGATGTCTAGCGATGTAAAGTCACATTCAGCCTGATGCCGCAGACCATACGCCAGCCACAATGTCGAAAAGCCCGTCGAGGTACCAACCTCTAGTACCTTTTTGGGCTGTCTGATCGTGGCAATATTGGCCAAAAACTGCGCCGCATCTGGTTCGACATGGCGATGACGAGCCAGCCGATTGGATTGTTCAGAGTCATACGTACTGTCAGCCTCGTATAAAGACTGACAGTAAGATAAAAAATGGCTTGGATTAAATGTCGGCATTATAAACGATCAGAAGTCATTTATTTAAGCTTCGCTAGTGGGCGAATACCAATGGCACGGCGGGCTTTATCCAGCTGCTTACGGCTATGACGACGGGCTTTATCTGCGCCCATTTGCAAGATTTCTTCCAGCTCTTTTGGATTTGCCATCAATTCTTGATAGCGCGCGCGGAAAGGGGCAATCTCGTTATTGATTTGTTGGAACAACTGCTCTTTGGCGTCTCCCCAACCAATACCTGATTCATACTGCGCACGCAAATTAGCAATTTCTTCAGGCGTAGCAAACGCTTTATAAATCTCAAAAATTGCTGACGCGTCAGGATCTTTTGGCTCTTCTGGCAATTGTGAGTTGGTCACAATACGCATGATGGCCTTACGCATCATTTTTTCAGGATCGGCTTGGCTATTAAACTCGCCAAACAACGGAATCACGTTGTTATAGCTTTTGCTCATTTTGCGACCATCGAGACCTGTGAGTAGCGGCGTGTTGTCGTCGACCAGGGCTTCAGGCTCAGTGAACAATGGCTTGTAACGATGATTAAATGTACCTGCTATATCACGCGCCATTTCAATGTGCTGAATTTGGTCACGGCCAACAGGTACATGCGTGGCATTAAACATCAAAATATCAGCAGCCATTAACACAGGGTAGCCAAACAACCCCATGTTAATCCCTTGGTCAGGATCAACGTCTTCTTTTTCCATATTAGCATCGACCGCTGCTTTGTAGGCATGAGCGCGGTTCATGAGGCCTTTGGCACATGAGGAGCTCAAAATCCATGACAACTCCAAAATCTCAGGCACATCTGACTGACGATAAAAAGTCACGCGCTCAGGATCGAGACCACAGGCGAGCCATGTCGCGGCAATGGCTTTGGTTGACTCGTGAATGATCGCAGGATCATGGCAACCAATAATACTGTGATAATCCGCTAAAAAGAAAAAAGCGTCGCTATCGCTGTTTTGAATAGACTGGATGGCCGGACGAATCGCGCCAACATAGTTACCAAGATGCGGAATACCTGTGGGTTTGATCCCTGTCAAAATGCGTTTATGTGGGGCTGCTTGTCCAGAACTGTGATTGTCGCTCATGAAAAATCCGTTGTTTTGTTTGTCAAATTATTATAATGCGTGACTAAAAGTGCAAAATAGCAGTTGTAAAGTATAGCAAATTTTATCAGCCCTTTTGAAAATAAAGGCCTACTTATAGATATCCGTACGACCATTTGGCCCATGTTTAAAGCGCCGATGAAACCACATCCACTGAGTCGGATCAATACGTATGAGTCCCTCTAAAACTTCATTAACCCGAGTAGCATCCGCAACCTCATCTTGACTTGGGTAGTTCTCAAGCTCTGGGGTGATGGTCAAGTGATAATGAGGTCGCTTACCACGTGGTAGATTATCTGGTGTCTGCCGATAGGTGTGTAGCGCCATCACGGCGGGTGGATGCGTTTTGCTGCCTAATTTTGCCATACGGCGTGATGCGGTGATGGTCGCTGCTGGCACGCCAAAGAATGGCGCCATAACCCCTTGTTTTAGACCATAGTCCTGATCGGGGGAATACCAAATCACATGACCTGCTTTGATAGAGGTGACTAGGCTTCGCATGTCACGGCTGGAGATTTGCTTACCGAATATATTGGTACGACCATTATAGATAAACCAGTCCAGTAAAGGGTTGTTTTGCGTACGGTACATACAATCGACAGGGAAGAATTGAGAACACAGTAAGCCGCCCAAATCCAGCATCGTATAATGCGCACCCAATAGAATAACCGGACGCTGCTCGTTTTGCGCATTAACAAGATGCTGTAATCCCGAAATAGATACCGTTCTAGTAAATATATTTGGACGGAACCAAGCACATAGGGTTTCAAACACCCCAATACCTTGATTGACAAAGACTTGCTTTGCCATCAATTCACGCTCAGCTTCTGGCTTTTCTGGAAACGCCAGCTTTAGATTAATCAGAGTGTCACGCCTACGGGAGCCTGCAGCGTTATAAATCAATATGCCGAGCTTACGACCTAGCCAAAACTGCCAACGCAGTGGCAAATATATCATGGGTAACATCACCAAAAACAACAACCAAATACCCCAATACTTTGGCAATAAAAACTGCCATTGAAAGGGCTTGTTTTCTGCTTGCGCGGTACGCTTTTGATTTTGCGTAATCGTTGGGGTGCCAGCAGGTATAGCAGGCGACTTATTGGATTGCTGCCTACTGGATGATGGTATGCCGTTAGTGTTGGAGGGTTTACTAGGATCGTATTGTTCTGGCGCTTTCATAATATCCTTCTGCCGCACCGTGTATCACATTGCAGCTAATGATGAAAAGTTATTGATATGATGGGGTAGGCTCAAATGCTTTGCAAGTGAGAATGTTTATAAGGTTCTTAATTTGCAGTGCTAATATAAAGTACGTATATCGATAGCTATTGCAATGAGAGATATAGTGAAACCATTATAAAAATGGTATAGCAAGATTAAACGCTATTTTTCGCAGCCTCTGGAGACGCAGTCACAGCAAGCAAGAAAAGTATCGTTTAATCGAGCGCGTTTCCTATGCTGTATCAATGTTATTGAGGTCCTACTATAGCCACACTACCTATAGGCCAATCAGCAGGCATAAAAAAGCCTTATAAGCTGTGACCAGCTTATAAGGCTTTGCAAAACGCTTCTCTTATTTGAGTTTGCTACCATCGCTCCGAGAAAAAGACAACAGCAGCAAAAAGATAAGAAAGTGCTTTGATTAACGTTTTGAGAACTGTGGACGTTTACGTGCTTTACGTAGACCCAGTTTCTTACGTTCAACTTGACGTGAATCACGAGTAACAAAACCAGCTGCTTTTAGGGCAGGCTTCAAAGTTTCGTCAGCTTCGATCAATGCACGTGTGATGCCGTGGCGGATTGCGCCCGCTTGACCACTGATACCACCACCTGCAACAGTGACATATAAGTCATACTGGTTAGCAGAGTCTAGTAGTTCTAATGGCTGACGAACAACCATGCGTGAAGTTTCACGGCTGAAGTATTCGTCTAGTGGCTTACCGTTAACAACAATACTACCAGTACCTTTTGATAAAAAGACACGAGCAGTAGACGTCTTGCGGCGACCAGTTCCGTAATTGCGTTCCATAAGTATATCCTTAGATGTCTAGTTCTTTAGGTTGCTGTGCAGTATGTGGATGTTCAGTACCCGCATATAGTTTCAGCTTCTTGATCATCGCATAGCCAAGAGGGCCCTTTGGAAGCATACCCTTAACTGCTTTGTGTAGAACATCTTCAGGCTTATGTGCAATCAGCTTTGTGAAGTTGGTTTCTTTAATACCACCTGGGTAGCCACTGTGACGATAGTACTTTTTGTCTTGCGCTTTCTTACCCGTTACCGCGATTTTTTCTGCGTTGATGACAACAATGAAGTCACCAGTATCTACGTGCGGAGTATAAGAAGGCTTGTGCTTGCCACGTAAGCGAGTTGCGATTTGAGTGGCTAAGCGACCAAGGGTTTTGCCGTCAGCATCTACGACATACCAGTCATGGGTCACTTCAGCTGGTTTTGCACTAAGTGTTTTCATGATAAAACCTTAAAATTAGAATTCGTTGAGAGTTTAGCTGGGAACGGGGCTCTCAAAAAACAGACTGCACATTATAAGCAGTAGCGCCTACGCTTGCAAGCTGCATTGGGGTTTATTTTCGCCTTTATACATTAAACTGCAGTGTTTGGCTAGTTTTTAAGCGGTTTTAAACATTTTTACAGGTATTGAAGGGTTTACTAAATATTGCTTAACGAATAACTGCTAATGATGCGCTTAGCAATTAGGGTGTAATTATGACGGTGACAGCCGATAAAGTCCAGCGACAACTTGTCCAACTTTGGTTTGCTTTACGCATTCAAAGCATATCATTTGCTGAGTTGTCTCTAGTTGGGCGTCGCGATTTTCATTAAGCTGCTCTTCTAGTTGCTCAAGCTGAGGTGTTAAATCTTTATCCGCTTCTAAGTAAATTAGCGTTGATTGGTCAATCAATGCATTGGTAATCAGCGTACTCAAAATAAGCTGCCATAGATCCTGAGCATAAGGGGGATCGATGAATACGATATCAAACGGGTGCTCAATCGGCTGGTGTTGACTCAGTACTTGCTCAGCCGTGCCAGTGATAACCGTGTAAGCTGTGGTATCAAGGCGTAATTGCTCAGCACTTTGACGTAGCATGTTGCTTTGTGCTGTATTAACTTCAATAAAAGTGGTGTGAGCTGCGCCGCGGGACAACGCCTCAAACCCTAATACGCCACTACCAGCACAGCTATCGAGTACGCGTGCACCGTGAATATCGGCCAATAACCAGTTAAATAATGTCTCTCGCAGGCGGTCGGGCGTTGGGCGTAAGCCATCTGCCTCGATGAAGCTGACAATACGGCGCTTGAACTGCCCACCAATGATACGAACATCACCCGCCGCACTTTTTGCTTTAGGGTTCTTTTTTGCTGTGCGCCCGCTCGTGGGTTTTTTCATGCTCGTGTCTCTTTTATTGTCTTTTTTTTGAGGCATCTCTACTTATTAGACATGACGGGTAATGGTTAGAGATGTCTATCAAAATGTCGCTATTCAGAGGTGACTGCTGCTGTTTGCGCCTCTGCTTCTGCTGCTTCCTGTTCTGCTAACGCTTTTGCCTCTTTTTCACGCAAGGCATCCTTCAAGGCTTTCTCAAAGGCCTTTTGGCGCTTGATGACTTTGAGCTCATCGGCTGAAGGCGGGAGTACCGGATCAGTTTTGCGTTGTAGCATCCAGTAGTCAAATAGGGCACGGCCGATAGGCGCGGCAGTCGTACTACCACCGCCACCGTTTTCGACCAATACGGCAAGTGCAATCTGTGGATCTTCTACGGGCGCAAAGCCATTGAACCACGCATGATCCCAATGACGCTTATCGATTGCCGATTTATCATAGCGTTTGCCTTGAGCAATAGACTTGACCTGTGCGGTGCCGGTTTTGCCAGCGATACGATAACGCGGGGTATAGATGCCGCGACCTGTGCCGTTTTCTACCACGCTTTCCATTGCATCATGCATGCGTAGCCAGTCAGAGGGCTGACCGTTGTATTCAATTTTGCCATCTGGTTTGGTGATCACTTTTACCTCTGCCGCGCCGTCACTGCTCTTGAGCAAATGCGGGGTAATATGTTTACCTTTACTGGCGGTCATGGCAGTGGCATTAGCAATCTGTAGTGGCGTGGCTAAGAAATAGCCTTGTCCAATACTGACAGAGATGGTTTCACCCGGTAGCCAGTCTTTATCATACGTGTCTTTTTTCCATTTCGGTGATGGCATGATGCCTGATTTTTCGTTAGGAAGATCAATACCAGTCTTGTCCCCAAAACCAAAGCGCACCATCCAGTCGTGTAGACGCTGAATACCCATCTCATAGGCCAGTTTATAATAGTAAGTATCAACCGACATTTGGATAGATTTCTTTAGATCGACCGTGCCATGACCGCCACGTTTCCAATCACGAAACCGATGGCTGTCTCCTGGTAAACTAAAATAGCCAGGATCATAAATAGTGCTGTTCCAATCTCGCAAGCCATAGTGAATGCCACCTAGACCCTCGAATGGTTTGATGGTCGAGCCAGGTGGGTATGTCCCTTGGAGGGCGCGATTGTACAAGGGCTGATCGAGATCTTCTCGCAGGGCATCATAGTCTTTGAACGAAATCCCTGAGATAAAAGGATTGGGATCATAGCTTGGGTTACTGACAAAAGCCAGCACATCGCCATTTTTGGGATCTATTGCGACGATTGCACCGCGGCGGCCATCTAGCTGCTGCTGGGCGACCTTTTGCAGCCCATAATCCAAGCTCAACGTGATATCGTTACCAGAGGTAGGCGGTTTCGTGTCCAATTGACGTAGGATATTGCCGTGAGCATCTGTTTCTACCGACTGATAGCCTGGTTGCCCAAGCAAAATATCTTCGTAATAGTCTTCAATACCAATCTTACCGATCAGATCAGTACCTGCATAGCGGTCCTTATCAATACGCTTAGACTCTTTATCGTTAATACGACCAACGTAACCGATCACATGAGCAAATAGCTCATCATAAGGATAATCACGCGTCAGCTTACTTTGGATAGAAACACCGCGAAAGAACGGCTTACGCTCACTAAACTGAGCTAACTGTGCCTCTGTGAGATCGATTTTGATGGTCACAGGGTCGTTTTTGTTTTTGCTCAAGCGCGCCAAAATGTCAGTGATGTCTTCTGCTGTCAAATCAAAAATAGGCGCCAGCAAGCTGAGCGTGCGCTCAGGGTTATCAACCTCATCAGGGCTTAGCATGGCGGTAAAGACTGGCTGGTTATCCGCCAAAATTATCCCGTTACGATCATAAATATAACCGCGGCTAGGCGGTGCAGATATCAGTTTAATGCGGTTATTGTCTGACTGGGTGGTGTACTTATCATGGGCATAGACTTGCAAATAACCATAACGCGTTATCAGGCCGCCCAAACCCAGCAATATTAAAATTCCAAAGATAATAATACGGTTGGTAAAGGTACTGTTGACCTGTTCGGTATTGGGAGTTAGCGGTTTATTCATAGAAAATCAGAGCCCAATCGGTCAGTGAGTCAATAATAAAGAGGTAAAAGGGCAGGTTGGTTAACCAAAACGCGGTGAGTTTAAAGGATAATGCAAAGTATTTCAATTACATAGAGGGGGTGTGACTCAAAATAAAAATGCGTCAGCTAGTACGCAGGCAGTCTTTCTTTTTGCACTACAAATTATAACAGAACAAATGAGAAGGCGCAGTACTCAGATGCTTATTTTGTTGTGGTCATATATTGCATAAGCGATGCGCTATCTCAGTATATTTATGGCTCAATATAGGATTTAAAAGATGTTATCTTTAGTCACAACTTGCCAAGGGTGTCCATGTGCTAAAAAATGGCAAGTATGCTAAAATCAGGCGATTTATTTTATAGTAGTGGTTAGAGACAGAGCGTCTTTTTGAGACGTTTCAATTTTGCTAGCGGCTTGTTATCAGTCGCGACCATATTAGCAACGACAATCAACCTGTCAGGAACTAGAAAAGTCATGGACATAAATTCATTGTGGCAGACGATCGCTGAGCACCCAGAGTTTTTTGCCATGCTAACTATTCCACCAGTGACGGCATTTGTTACGTGGGTGCATGTATGGATGGCGCTCAAGATGCTGTTTTATCCCATTAAGTTTTGGGGTATTCGTATTCCAAATTTTCCATTTTTTGGGTTACCAGGTATCGGCTGGCAAGGTATCGTCCCACGCAAGGCAGGCAAAATATCAGGGGTTATCGTTGATCAGACATTGTCAAAGCTCGGCTCATTAGATGAATTTTTCCAAGCGATGGAACCTGAGCAAATGGCGCTATTTGTCACTGATACGGTGGACAAAAACCTTGAGCCATTGATTGATGAGATTATGCTGGATCATTCGCCCGCACTGTGGGGCAACTTGCCTTATGCGGTAAAACGCCGCGTCTATGCTCAAGCCCACAAAGAACTGCCTAGTATCATGCAGTCGCTGGTGACAGATTTGACGTATCATGTCGAAGATCTGGTCGATATGCGCAAGATGATCGTCAATACGATGGAGAACGATCGTCGTCTGATGGTCAATATGTTCTTGAAGGTTGGGCAAAAAGAGATCAATTTTATCTGGCACATCAGTGCTTTGATTGGCTTGGTGTTTGGTATTATCCAAATGTTTATATTTTTAGTGGTGCCGCAGCATTGGACGGTGCCATTTTTTGCTGCGATTTGGGGATTTTTGACCAATTGGATTGCGATTTGGATGGTATTTAATCCAATAGAGCCGCATTTTATCCCGTATTTAAAGCTTTTTTCGGTGCAGAGCCGCTTCCCCTTTATCAAGCCAGTCATGCCTCATATCGCAAGGTATCGTCTGCAGGGCGGCTTTATGAAGCGCCAAGAGGAAGTGTCTGAAGTTTTTGCTGAGATTGTGGTAAAAGATTTGGTTACCCTTGAGAACATCATGAACGAGATGATGTATGGTGATCGCTCAGCGCAAACTCGTGAGCTGATGAAGTCGCATCTATATACGGTGCTTGAGTCACCAGTTATTAGTACGACATTACGTGTGGGATTGGGCCGCCGTGATTATGGACAGCTCAAAAACACTATTATTGATAAGTCGATTGTGGCGACTATGGTGCCACTGCGAGATCCTGAGCTCAATGAAAGTCGCGCCAGTAAGATTTTTGGTCTGTTTCGCGATAGAATAAGGGCGCTGACGCCCAGCGAGTTTCAGAATTTGCTGCGTCCTGCTTTTCGTGAGGATGAGATGACGCTGATTATCTTGGGTGGTCTGACTGGGTTTTTGGCAGGGTGGTTACATCTGGTATTGGTATTTTTCCCCTCGATGCCATAAGCAATAACACGATAAACAGTATTTTCAAATAGTCAAAAACAGCAATATCTCATACAGTTTGAGTCAATAAAACAATGCAAGGCCAATGATAGGTCAGCATTTTGTATCAATCATTCAGATTGATACGTCACAATGATAGTAGCGGGTTTTAGGTGCTTCTACAGCTATCGAAACCTCAGTTTTTAACCGTAAACTATGACCGCATAAAGGGACTATTTAGCGTTTGCCAGTGGCTAGCGATGCCATCGGTGAACCCTTAATGGTATCCAAGGTAAACAAGGTTAGACCGTATGTTAATCACAGAATTGGGTTATTTTGCCTTGCTGGCCGCTTTTATACTGGCGATTTTGCAGGTGGTACTACCAACCATTGGTGTCATGCGCGACCACGTCGCTTGGCAGCGTCTAGCACCAAGTCTTGCATGGGCGCAATTTGCGGCCATGGTCACATCATTTGCTGCGCTGATGGCAGGCTTTTATTATAATGACTTTAGCCTCGTCTATGTCACTCAGCACTCCAATACGTTACTGCCTTGGTATTATAAGCTATCTGCAACGTGGGGCGGTCATGAAGGGTCATTGCTGCTTTGGATGACCATTATGGCCACTTGGTGTGCGCTGGTGTCTTATTTTAGCCGCGGATTACCGCTGTCCATGCGTGCGCGTGTTCTTGTGATATTGGCAGGCGTGCAGATGATGATGCTAGCGATGTTGATCTTTACCTCATCGCCATTTGATCGTACCTTGCCCAATTTGCCAGTTGATGGCGCGGATCTAAACCCTGTCTTGCAAGATTTTGGTTTGATTATTCATCCACCGATGCTTTACATGGGCTACGTAGGCATGGTCGTGCCATTTGCTTTTTGCATGGCAGCGTTGTGGGAAGGGCGCTTGGATGCGGTGTGGACACGCTGGTCGCGTCCGTGGGCGCAGGCGGCTTGGGGTTTCTTGACGGTTGGTATCGCACTTGGCTCATGGTGGGCATATTATGAGCTTGGCTGGGGCGGCTGGTGGTTTTGGGATCCAGTAGAGAACGCCTCACTGATGCCATGGCTGGCAGGTACGGCATTGCTACACTCACTTGCGGTCACTGAAAAGCGCGGTGTGTTCAAAGCGTGGACCATCATGCTGGCAATCTTTGCCTTTGCACTTAGTTTGCTAGGCACATTCCTTGTACGTTCAGGGGTGATCACTTCCGTCCATTCATTTGCTGCTGACCCGACGCGTGGTCTCGTTATTCTGGCCATTCTTGGCGTCATTATCGGCGGTGGTCTGCTGATGTTTGCGGTACGTGGTTGGCGCTTGACGGTTGAGAGTCAATATCGACTGATCTCACGCGAGTCATTCTTGGTGATTAATAACGTTATTATTTTGATTTCGACTTTGGTGGTGTTGCTTGGCACGCTATATCCTATTATTGCCGATTCTTTCAATTTAGGTCAGGTATCTGTTGGCCCTCCCTATTTCAACGCGCTATTTGTACCCTTAACGTGGCTTTTGCTCGTGGCGATGGGTATGGGCTCTAATATTCGCTGGAAACAAGACAGCCGCCCACTATTGGGTGCTGGCATGGTTATCGCTGTGAGCAGTCTGGTGTTGGCGGCGATTATTGCCTATTTTACGAGTCCATCAGCGATGCTAAATATTGGCGTCACGTTGGCAGTGAGCTTTTGGGTGCTTTTATGGATGGTGATCGATTTTAAAGATAAAATCAAAAATGCACCGAGTCGATTAAACGGATTACGTCAGCTGCGTTTGAGCTATTGGGGTCAACAAATCGCCCATATTGGGGTCATCGTTGCAGTTATTGGGGTGGCATTTACCAGTACGCTCAGTATTGAGCGTGATGTGGCGCTGGGACCAAATGATAGTGTCAATGTCCAAGGGTATGACTTTACTGTAAAAGGTTTCAGTGAAGTAAAAGGCAGTAACTTTGACGCCACACAAGCTGAGGTTACGGTCAGTAAAGACGGTCAAACGGTGACGACGCTACATCCTGAAAAACGTAACTATATTATCAGTATGATGCCGATGACTGAGGCGGCAATCGATGCCAGTCTTATGCGTGATGTGTATGTCGCTCTTGGTGAGCCGATCGCCGAAAACAGCAACGAATGGGCATTTCGTATCTATGTCAAACCGCTCATTCGCTGGATATGGCTAGGTGCGCTGATTATGGCATTTGGTGCATTGCTCAGTATGCTAGACAAGCGTTACCGTATTAAGAAAACCAGAACACCTGCGCAAATCGCTGCCAAAAAATCAGGCTTTGCTACGGTGGCAGATTTGGAATCGCAAGCTATCAAGACAGGGGATCAGTAATATGACGACCTCAAACAATGCACCTGATAAACAGGCTCAGCAAAGCAATAAGAATACCAAACGCAAAAAGTCGCTTAAATTAGGTTTTTTGATTCCGCTGGTGATTTTTATTGGTCTGGTTGCCATGCTGTATATGCGCTTGGGCAAACCGACGGATATCGTGACGAACACAGCACTTGAGCGCCCAGTACCGGCTTTTGAGTTGCCGCTATTGTCAGATACCAGTCGCATCATGACCAATGATAACCTGCCTGATGAGCCGTTCTTGATGAATATCTGGGGATCATGGTGTCCTACTTGCATCATCGAGCATCCTTTCTTAATGAAATTGGAGGAGCGCGGTGTCAATTTGGTCGGTGTCAACTATAAAGATGATATTGGGGATGCCTTAGGATATTTGAATAAAGGCGGCGACCCGTTTTCGATGTCTATTCAGGATCTATCGGGGCAGTTTGCTTTAGATTTGGGACTGACTGGCGCGCCTGAGACTTTTGTCGTCGATGGTGAAGGGATTATTCGTCAGCATATTATCGGTGAGGTCAATGAGAGCAACTGGCAAAGCCGTATTGCGCCTTGCTTGATGGTGCTTAATGATGCCAATAATAATGGCGTCAGTTTAGAGCCAAGTCAGGTTGAGGAGGCGTGTCAATGATAGCATATCAAATAAAATCCGTTACGATAAAGTTAGCAAGCTTGCTTATCGCTTGTCTATTCAGTATGGCCAGTTTTGCTGCTATTGATGTCTATGATTTTGACTCTGTACAGCAAGAGGCACAGTATCGTGGTCTTATCGAAGAGCTGCGTTGTCCAAAATGCCAGAACCAAAACCTAGCAGGCTCTGATGCCCCAATTGCCCAAGACTTAAAGCAAAAAACCTACGATTTGGTCAAAGATGGTCGTAGCGATGGTGAGATTCGTGCCTATATGCAGGAACGTTATGGCGACTTTATCAGCTATAAGCCACCAGTGCGTCCTTCAACGTGGATCTTATGGTTTTTCCCACCATTATTGCTCATCATCTTGTTAGTAGGTTGGTTTTGGCAAAGTAAACGACGTCAGCTTGTTGCGAGTGGTGCAAGCGGCATGACAGCAGATAATACCGCTGAGGCGCTATCTGTTGCCGAAAAAGCGGAGCTTGAGCGCTTATTGTCACGTGCTGATAATAAAGACGTTCACGATATTACAAGCCTTGGGGGCAAAAAATGACCATATTTTCTACGGTTGGCTTATTTATTGCGCTGAGCTTACTGACCGCCTTATTGCTTGCTGTTATAGCCATCAAACCATGGTTGAGAGCACCGCGTACGCATAGTAAGCCTTTGGACAATCAGCTATTAGGTATCAACGTTGCCGTATTTCGTGAGCGCTTAGCAGAGCTGAAAACAGATAAAGACAGTGGCATCATTGATGAGCATCACTATCAAAACCAAAAACTTGAGCTTGAACGCCAGCTTTTGGATGCTCAGCGTGAAGTGACACCGATGGTGACCCCTGGTATCAAAAGCCGATTGATCATTGTCTTTTGGGTACCTGTGCTGTCTGCCATGGCGTACTTGATGGTCGGAGATCGCACGCCTGTTTTTGAGCTTTGGGCAAGCGAAGACAAAGTAGGTCAAGTGGCGGATGACTTATTAACTGGCAAGATTGACCAGCCACCTGCTTGGGCGATTGAAGATGGCAATCAGCTGATTAGTGCCATGCAGACCAACGTCTATCGCCATGCGTACGATTACAATCGTTGGATGCGCCTATCAGAGTTGTTCTTATCATTAGAGGCGACCGATTCAGCACTAGAGGCCTTATCACGTGCTTATCGTTTGTCACCTGATAATGAAGAGATTGCGATTACTTACGCGCAGATTAATTTCTTTGCTAATAAGGGTCAGCTAGACGAAAATAGTCGCCGAGTGCTAGAAACTGTATTGGCCAAAAACCCACAGCATGAAGGCGCGCAAATGCTCATGGCAATGGGTGAGGCGCGAGCAAATAACTTTGATCAAGCACAAGGCTGGATCAAACGCTTGCGTGACAGTATTTCTGCCAAACCAGGCGACCATACGCAGGCGCTATCCAGTCTAGATGAGCTCAGTGCCAATGTGACCATGCAGCAGCAACAAGCGTCTGAGGGCATTGAGGTGACCGTTAAGATCAACTCAAGCCTAATGCCATTGGTCAAAGCGGATGACGTGCTGTTTGTGGCGATTCGTGATGTGAATGGTGGCCCGCCATTTGCTGCCAAGCGTTTGCCAATTAGTGCGATTAAGCAGGGCGAGGCTACTATTAGCCTAAGCGATCTTGATGCGATGATGCCAGAGCGTACGCTAAGATCAGCCCGTTCTGATAAGGTTCAGTTGGCTGTTATTGCGCGTATTAGTCACAGCGGCACAGCTATCGCAGAGTCAGGAGATTTATCAGGTAATCCTGTTGTGATTCGTGCTGACCAAAATCAGGCCAATGTAGAAATCAATCAACAAATCCCCTAGTATTATGGCTGGTTATTGTGAGTATTTTTCATATAAATGCTGTTGACCACAAAAGGCTTAGCAGTGTTATATGGAAAGATAAGTCATGGCAACTTATGACCTTAATTAGAAAAAAACTTGAGGTTTGTTAGGTCACAAGGTAAGGTGTCTTGGCAATCAATTAATCCCTAAGTTGTAGTAATCCCAAAATCCCATTGAATTCAGGAGAGTCGTGTAATGATGCGTATTATTTTGCTAGGTCCACCAGGCGCCGGTAAAGGTACTCAAGCCCAGTTTATTTCTCAGGAATATGATATTCCGCAGATATCGACGGGTGATATGCTACGTGCTGCTATCAAAGAAGGCAGCGAGCTTGGCAAAAAAGCTAAAGATATCATGAATGCTGGTGGTCTGGTTTCTGATGACCTCATTATCAATCTCGTAAAAGAGCGTATTGCAAAGCCTGATTGTGCCAATGGCTGTATTTTTGATGGTTTTCCACGTACGATTCCTCAAGCACAAGCACTTGCCGATGCTGATGTTGCCATCGATCACGTGGTAGAGATTAGTGTGCCCGATGATGAGATCGTTAATCGTCTGTCTGGTCGTCGTCAACATCCAGGTTCAGGCCGTGTATATCATGTGCAGCACAACCCACCAAAGGTTGAGGGCATCGATGACGTAACGGGCGAAGCACTTATCCAGCGTGAAGACGATCAAGAAGCGACCATTCGCGACCGTCTGTCGACTTACCATGAGCAAACCTCTGCATTGGTTGGTTTTTATCAAGAAAAAGCAAAAGAGGGTGCAGATGCGCCAAACTACGATAAGTTTGATGGCACGCAAGACATCGAAGAGGTTAAGCAGCAGATTTTGTCTGCGTTAAAAGGCTGATGTTTGATTTTAGCTAATTAATTTAGCCAGTCGATGTGGTCGTTGAAGACCCTGTTTAATAGCAGGGTTTTTTTTATGGCTAATATTTATATATTGGATAATTTTATCTTCTATAAAAAGCATTCAGCATATTGCTGACTCATGATTGAAAATCACCCACAAAAAAACCGCTTACTCATTATAAGTAAACGGTTTTCTCATCAAAATATATGACGCAATAGGCTCATATACCTTCAAGTATCCCTTACGCATTACCTTGGGCATCAACTTGTGCTTGTTGCTGGCTTTGCGCGTACGCTTGATCAAAGTTGACAGGGGCTAGTAGCAATTGCGGGAAGCTACCGCGCGTTACGATGTCGCTGATGACTTCACGGGCATATGGGAACAGCACGTTAGGGCAGTATGCACCCAAGATTTGACCGATTTGATCTTCTGGGATGTCTTTTAACAAGAAGATACCTGCTTGATGCACTTCAGCGATAAATGCCGCTTCTTCAGCATTTTTTGCCGTGACGCTAACGGTTAGGACGATTTGGTAATGATCGTCATCTAATTTTTCAGCATTGCTAGACAAATTGATATCAAGCTCTGGGTTCCACTCTTTGGTGAATACGCTTGCGCCTGGTACTTCAAGTGACATATCTTTTACATAGATACGCTCTAGTGCCAATTGTGGTTGTGCTTGTTCTTCAGCCATGATAAATCCTCTAAAATTAAATCAAATAATGGGGCAAACTACGATTTTAAAAAAGCATTGTAATATAAACCAAGATCAAATCTCGATGTTTTTTATGGTTACGTCTCACTATGGCTTTTGAGTCTGCCACTGTCCATCTTCAAACCAATAAAGACAGACAGTAAAGCAAGGTAGCAGATTAACCCGCTAATAGCTCGTCAAGTTTGCCTTGCTGGTTCATTTGGTTGAGTTCATCAAAGCCACCGACAAAGGTTTCACCAACGAAAATTTGTGGCACAGTGCGATAGTTATTGGTTTTTTTCATCAGCGCTTGACGATCTTCACTACTCATGTCATGCATGCTGATTTCTTCGTAATCAACGCCTTTGGTTTTTAGTAGTTGTTTGGCGTTTGAGCAGTATGGGCAGATAGGGGTCGTATAAACTTTAACAGATACAGTCATGGTAAATCCTTATTTATAAATTTATGAGATAACAAACTTATTATAGATAGCCTGATAAATTATCATAGTCTAAGTATTGATAGAATCTGTTATCAATGAGTAAAGTGCACATGTATTCAACTGTGCTCATTACTACAGTGGGGATGAGCATGACAAATTCAAGCCGTCTTAGTTTAAAACCCTCAGTAGCAGTATAAACAGGATATAAAAAAAGACACCTATTGCTAAGGTGTCTTTTTATTTTGCTATCGTTAATCGGATGCTTTTTTTAGTCAGAAGCTATATTTTAGCCAATCTATTATTTGCTTAAACTAGGCTTGGTCTTAGCTTTGTTTTTTGATTTAGCGTCTTTTACACCAACCAATGGCATACCAGCGCCTTGCCAGCCGCCAATACCGCCCTCTAAGCGATAAACACTGTCTTTACCAATCATCTGAATCGCAGCGCCTGCTTGCACACCCATATCGCAGATAATAATCACTGGCTGCTCAATCGCACGAATCTCTGCTAAGCGCTCTTTGAGATCAGTGAACGGGATGTTGCGGCTGCCTTGAATATAGCCTGATTCAAACTTCTTCTTGGCGCGAATATCGATCAGCTGCGCGTTCTGAGAGTTGACCATCATGCCAAGGGTGTTGGGCGATATTTTTCTACCGCTACGTTTGTTTTCAATGGTAAAAAACAGGATAGCAAGTACGGCTAATATACCAAATAAAAACGGGTGGTTGCCCACAAATTCCAGCGCACGATCCAAACCATACCTCCAAAAAAATAGGTGTTCTATTGAGCTGAGAAGCCAGCCCAATGATAGTGAACAAGGCGCTATTATACCGATAAGGTCATCTATAGTAAACGGGCGATGACACGGTCAATAATCAATCTATCATTTTGCCTTTGAAATGATGTTAATTGGGCTTAATAAGGCTTAGTATCAGCTTCCTCTCGTAGCGTCACGAGATTTTCAACGCGGCGCTGTAATACGGTACCGTCAGCCACGGCTTGCCACAGCGCGCAGCCTTTGCTGTTATGGGTATGACGACAGTCACGGAATTGGCAGCTGCCAGCTAGTGGTGCCAGCTCAATAAAGCCTGAGATGATATCGTCAGGTGTGAGGTGCCAAATACCATACTCGCGAATACCTGGTGTATCGACGATACCACCTTGCGTCAAATCCTCGGGGTTAAATGGTAACAATCGGCTTGTCGTTGTCGTATGCTGACCAAGCTTAGAGTTTTGCGAGATGATATTGACGCTTTGACCAGACTCAGGAAGTAGGGCGTTAATAAGGCTGCTTTTGCCAACACCAGACTGCCCTGCAAAAATGACCAACTTTTTGTCTATGTAGCGTTTTAGCTCATCGAGACCTTCTTGCTCGTCACTCTCGGCGATATTTTCAGGGCAATCGACCGACGTCAGAACACTTTCATAACCGAGTGCAGCATATTGTGCCAATAATTCACTCGTATCGACGCCGTTTTCTTGTGCCAACAGATCGGCTTTGTTGAGGACGAGCAGTGGTTTGACGCCCGCGTGATGGCAGACGACCAGATAGCGATCGATCAAAGTAGGAGCGGCAGCAGGCAATGGCGCAAAGACGATGGCCAGAATATCAACATTGGCGGCAACAGGTTTGAGCTTATGATAACGGTCAGGGCGAGAGACCAATGAGGTACGCGGTTTGACGGCTTCGATACGGCCAAAGCCTGTGTTGGAGTCGGCACTCCAGCGCACTTGGTCACCAGCGGCTAGCATCGGCAAGTTAGTGCGTACATGGCAGCGCCAAATATCGCCGAGCGCAAGCGCTTGCCAAAATGGCTCTGGATCATCAGGCGCAATCTCTGGCTGCTCAGGTATCACTGCAGGTAGACTTGTTACCTGTACTTCTAGTTGCTTACCGTAATGCGCCATGACCACGCCATCCATCAAGCTGTCATCGATGCTGTCTTGACTTAACAATTGCTGCTTGTCGATGCGACGAATCTGTTGTTTGGTCAGTTTGCGTTGCCGGATTAATGCCATGGGTTTTAACCTATTATAAAAATATTGCTAAGTGTAGCGTGAAAATTTGCTAACATACAGCCTAAAGCGTCTGCGTCAGACAGGGGTTTTGTAATATTGTACGACTCTATAGGTTTTCTAAACCAAATAGCGTGTTGCAATACTGTCTGAGCACGGGTGTCTACGTGTAATACGTTTTTTCAATTGTTTTTCTAAAGTTGTTTTTTTTAAAGTTGTTTTTTCAAAATTATGAATGATAGGATATTTTATGGCTACCGGTGACCATCCCAATAAGATTAAAATCAAAAATCAAGGCAAAAAAGGGCTGGTGTGGATTGATTTAGAAATGACCGGACTTGATACCTTAAACGATGAGATTATCGAGATTGCCACTGTCGTGACTGACGAAGATTTGAATGTGCTTGCTGAAGGGCCTGTGTTTGCGATCAAGGTATCGGATCAAGTCTTAAATAAGATGGATGACTGGAATACCAAGCAACATGGTCAGTCAGGATTGGTCGACCGTGTGCGTCGTAGCACGGTGACATTGGCGGAAGCGGAAGCTGAAACCATCAAGTTTCTGAGTAAATGGGTCGATAGTGGTAAATCGCCAATGTGCGGCAACTCTATCTGTCAAGATCGCCGCTTTATGGCGCGCCAAATGCCAGAGCTTGAGCGCTTCTTCCATTATCGCAACCTTGATGTGTCCTCAATCAAAGAGCTGTGTTTCCGCTGGCGTCCTGACATTCTAAAGAACTTTGAAAAAGGGGGCAGTCATCTGGCCTTAGACGATATCCGCGACTCTATTCGTGAGCTAAAGCATTATCGTCAGCATTTCTTTAAATTGATGGATTTAGATAGCGAGCAATAAACAGTTCAAGATTGTAGTAAACGTAAAAAGGGTCTGTTGAACGATCAACAGACCCTTTTTATATCGAAGAAATATTGTTTAGATGCGTTGTCTAAAACGCCATTCAGCGGATAAAAAATTCAAACTCAAATAATCCAAACTCAGCATCATCACTGCTTAAATTATTACTATTCAAACGGTCATTTGAATGCTGGTCGTCTGTCACTGCACCAATCACAGCGCTTACTTTCGGCTGGCGAGTGTCTTTATCTAGCAAGCGCCAATCACCAAGCACGTAGCGTTTTTTATCAGCAGTCGCCTGATGAATATCTGGACGATGCGTATGTCCGTGCAATAAAGCATCGCTAGTAGTAATGGCTTGACGTACGGCCTCATCATTCACATCCATGATATAAGCCGCTTTATTGGCATTGTTCTGCTGGCTTCTTTTACGCATGTTGTCTGCGATGGCTAAGCGTTTCTCTAACGACTTATTAAGCAAATACCACTGAGTCAGACGATTACGCATAATTTTGCGAAAGAGTTGATATTTCTTGTCATCGGTGCAGAGTGCGTCACCGTGCTCTAAACGGTAATTCTGCTGACCAACAGTCAAAGTATAAGGCTCGCTTATCAGCTCCCCACCGAACAGATTGCAAAACGGCTGTCCTAACAAAAAATCACGGTTGCCGTGCATGACTAATATTTCACAGCCATTGATACGTAGCTGTTTTAGCTTTGCAATCAATGGGGTTAGCCAATGCGCCATCTGCTCGTCTTCTGACCTTTTTTCTTTTAATAGGGATAAATACATATCATCACCCAGCCAAATCTCAAACCAGTCACCCAATATAAAGAGGCGTTTGAGCGCGGGCAGAGCAAGACAGTCATCGAGCAGCGCCAAAAAAGCCTGCACTAAGGCAGGCTCCTGAGGCGATAAATGCAAATCGCTAATCAATACTTGCCGCACTTGATGAGGGCGGGTCGTTATCAGATAATTAAACGTTTGCATTTATCATAATCCTTGTCGTCTATTGTCAGACTATCAGTAACACTTACTTATCACGACCTACTGAGAAACGATGGTCGCAGAGTTGATAACAACTGGCTCTTTTGGCACATCAGCATGCATGCCGAAACGACCAGTTGGGACGCCTTTCATTTTTTCGATTACATCCATACCGCTGGTGACTTTACCAAATACAGTGTAACCCCAACCTTGCATATTTTTGCCAGTGTGGTTTAGGAAATCATTGTCTTTTACGTTGATGAAGAACTGGCTAGTTGCTGAATGTGGATCTTGGGTACGCGCCATTGCGATAGTACCTTTGTCGTTTTTCAAACCATTGTCCGCTTCATTTTCGATAGGCGCGTTGGTTGGTTTTTCATTCATCTCAGCGTCCATTCCGCCGCCTTGAATCATGAAACCATCAATAATGCGATGGAAAATCGTACCGTCATACTGACCAGATTTTACGTAGTTCAAAAAGTTTTCTACGGTCTTTGGCGCTTTTTCTTCGTTGAGTTCGATAACGATCGCACCCATATTGGTGTCAAGTTCTACTACTGGTGGCATGTCTACCATGGGATATTCCTTTTTGATTGCAGCGCCTTAAATGACGCTGTCAAGTGGTGGTTAAAAGTTGGTTGTTAAAAAGTTACGGGTAGTCTAACGGCTTTTTTATCCCGTGTCATGTATCAGGCTGTTAATGCGTTTGCAAAAGCTGATAGAATAACGCAACTTTAGCCATTTTTGATCAGCTTTGACAAATTGTGATAATGCGGACGCGTTATCTGAGTTTTTATATCCCAATTTATTTTAATAATTTATTTTGAACGTTTTGTGATGCGTGATGGCACGTATCACAAATTGACAATTTGCGTTAGGAGCAATATCCGATGAGTGAGCACTCAAGCAACAATGCACAAAAAGACGAAGTAAAAAACGACTTTATTCGTAATATCATTCGTGACGATGTCAATGCGCAAAGATACCAGCAAATTGTCACACGTTTTCCGCCTGAGCCAAATGGCTACTTGCACTTAGGTCACGTAAAATCTATCTGCCTAAACTTTGGTGTGGCCAAAGAGTTCGGCGGGGTGTGTAACCTGCGTTTTGATGACACCAACCCAACTGCAGAAAAACAAGATTATATTGACAATATCGAAAATGATGTGAAGTGGCTCGGTTTTGAGTGGGCAGGCGAGGCGTATCACGCGTCAAGTTATTTTGATCAGCTACATGCATGGGCAATACAGTTGATTGAGCAAGGCGATGCCTATGTCGATTTGCAAACGCCTGAGCAGATTCGCGACAACCGTGGTTCATTCAATGAAGCGGGAACGCCATCTCCGCAGCGTGATGCTAGTGTCGAGGAAAACCTAGCGCTGTTCAATGATATGAAAGACGGTAAGTACGCTGAAGGTAAGGCGGTATTGCGCGCCAAGATCGATATGGCAAGCCCAAATATGAACCTGCGTGACCCTGTCATTTACCGCGTGATGCACCAATCTCATCATCAGACTGGTGATAAATGGTGCATTTATCCAATGTATGACTTTGCGCATCCACTCTCTGATGCGCTCGAAGGTATTACCCATTCACTATGTACGCTTGAGTTTGAAGACCATCGTCCATTCTATGATTGGGTCATCGCCAAGATCGGCTTTGACGTGCCGCCGCATCAGTACGAGTTTAGCCGCTTAAATGTGGATCATACATTGACCAGTAAGCGTAAGCTTAAGCAGCTCGTTGATGAAGGTATCGTGAGTGGTTGGGACGATCCCCGTATGCCGACTATCGCTGGTATGCGCCGCCGTGGTTATACGCCAGCGGGCTTGCGTGACTTTTGTGAGCGTGTGGGCGTGACCAAAGCCGATAGCGTGGTTGATTTTCGTTTACTAGAGTTTAGCGTTCGTCAGTCATTAGAGACGACTACTGGTCGCGGCATGGCGGTACTAAAGCCATTAAAAGTGACGATTACTAACTTTAGCGAGGCGGTTAGTAGTTGGGAGACGCAAAAAGCCGATAGCGTGAACGCGCGTTTTGATGATGCCACGCAGACGCTTTGGTTGACGCAGCCGAACCATCCTAACGTCGATATGGGTGAGCGTGAGATTCCGTTTACCGAGACTTTGTATATCGATCAAGGTGATTACGAGATTGAACCGCCAGCAGGCTACAAGCGCCTGTCTCCAGAAAAGCCAGAGATTCGTCTGCGTAACACTTACGTGCTAGCCGTCACTGAGCATATCACTGATGAAAATGGCAATGTCGTTGAGCTAAAAGCAACGATTGATCCCGCAACGCTAGGTAACAATCCGGAAGGCCGCAAGGTTAAAGGGGTGATTCATTGGGTATCAGCCAGTCAAGGTGTACCAGCGACCGTGCGCATGTATGAGCAGCTATTCAGTGCTGAAGACCCAAGTGGCGTCGCTGATGTTCATCAAGCGCTAAACCCTGACTCTCTCACTGAGCTGGATGCTGTCGTTGAGCCATCTTTAGCCAATGCTGACGCTGGCACGCGTTTCCAGTTTGAGCGTGAAGGGTACTTTATCACCGATAGCGAAGATCATAGCACTGATAAGCCAGTCTTTAACCAAATCGTTAGTTTGCGCGATAGCTATAAGCCCGCGTAATCTCTGTTGGCCCCGTCTCTAAAAATGTCGTTGCTAAAATGATGTTTTGAAACAATACTGAACAATAGTAGTTTGCAAGCAAGCCCATTTCTAGTACGCTAGAGATGGGCTTTTTTGTGAATAATTATGAAGTTTTTGACAGTCATATCTAAGGAAGTGAGCATGGCAAAATTTTTGAATAGCAGTGGGACGACTTATCATTTAGAAGAATTGATTAAAAATGCGTCTGATCGGTTGATTATTATTAGCCCATATTTAAAGCTGAATGAACGCATTAAAGAGCTGCTAGAAGATCGCAACCGTCTAAAAATCGATATTCGCATTGTCTATGGCAAAAATGACTTACATCCAGAAGAAATAAACTGGTTAAAAAACTTAACGTTTATTCGTACCAGCTTTTGCAAAAACTTGCATGCGAAATGCTACCTGAATGAAAACGAGTGCATTATTACCAGTTTGAACCTGTACGAATTTAGCCAAGTCAATAATAATGAGATGGGCGTACTGATTTATCGTAATGACGATGCTAAGCTTTATGCTGATACTTATGAAGAAGCGCAACGCATTATTCGTATCAGTGATGAAGTTAGGATGTCTCTTGAAAAAGTCACTGAAACTGAGAACCAGCCTGAACCTAGCACCAAAACAATGAGCGATCCTACCAACGCAACCATCACGTCTACAACAGACGCCGCACCTAGTTATTCTAAACTGACCACCGCCAAGCTTGCTAAAGGATTAGGTCTCAAGACCCAAGAGTTAAATGATAAGTTGCTTGCAGCGGGTTACTTAGAAGCGCAAGATGGTGAGCTAGTATTGACTGATGCTGGGCGTGTGGCTGGAGGCGTGAGCAAAAAAGGCAAGTTTGGTGAGTTTTGCTTATGGGATGCAGGGATGGTGGTTTAAGAAATAATCGATATATCTACTTAGGGTTAAATGGAATAACCGCATTACAATCCGTCACAAGACATTCATAACCAGTTTGGTACTATAAAGTGAGTTTTATTGATGTATTAGACGGGATAAGCAAATGATCAAACCGTCTCGCACATTGCAATAATCGGTTTATAATAATAGGGCGCATAAGACAGTAAGATCGGCGCTCATCATTCATATAAATAAGGAATTTAGTATGGCACACTTACGTTTAGGCGACACCGCACCAAACTTTGATGCAACCACCACAGAGGGTGATATTAATTTTTATGATTGGGCGGGTGATAGCTGGGTGGTATTTTTTTCGCATCCTGCTGACTATACGCCAGTTTGTACCACTGAGCTTGGCCGCACCGCTGCATTGGGCGGTGAGTTCCAAAAACGCAATGTCAAGCCGATTGCTTTGTCAGTGGACGGCTTAGAAGATCACAAAGGCTGGGTCAGCGACATCGAAGAGACACAAGGCGCTGCGGTGAAATTCCCTATCATTGCAGACTCTGATCGCACGGTTGCGGATTTGTATGATATGATTCACCCAAATGCTGATAACACCGCGACAGTTCGCAGCGTGTTTATCATTGATCCAAACAAAAAAGTACGTCTGACTCTGACCTATCCAGCCAGCTGTGGTCGTAACTTCGATGAAATTATCCGTGTTATTGATGCGCTACAATTATCGGATGAATATAACATCGCGACGCCTGTAGATTGGAAGGACGGTGATGACGTAATCATTCCACCAAGTGTCAAAAACGAAGATATTGCTGCCAAATACCCAAAAGGTCATAAAGAAATCAAGCCGTACCTACGTACGACCCCAGCCCCTAATAAATAACTGGACTGGTTGCATAAATATGATTAAATAAAGCCCCGTGACTTAAAGTTATGGGGCTTTTGCTATTTTTACCTCATGAATAATAAGCCTTTGCCATGACGGTCAGAGTAGGCTATAACTATGGTATGGAGTATCAATAGATAGGGTGCTCATTAGTGCCACCATCATAATAAAGCGTATCAGCGCTAAATTTCTATTCAATCATTCTTACAAGGAGTTCATCATGAAAAAATTATACGTCACCCGTATAGCACCCAACCCGCGCAAAGCCCTTATTTTATTGGCATCAAAAGGGATTGATGTTGATGATATGGATGACATTGATGTGATTGATATTGATTTTGCCAAAAATGAGCAGATGTCAGAAGCGTTCACTGAAATCAATCCGATGCAGACAGTGCCTGTCTTAACACTAGACGACGGTACCGTGCTCAATGACTCACAGGCGGTCTGCGAATATCTGGATCGCGTCTATGGTGAGCGTTCCGTTATGGGCAATGACGTGATACAGCGTGCCCAAGTGTGCTCGATGCGCCGTATTGCTGAGTTTGAGGTGATGTATAATTTGATGCTAGCGTTTCAGCACAGTCATCCATCCAAAGCCCAGCGTGTTGAACAGGTGCCAGAATTTGTTGCGCCATCAATTGCCCGTGCTGTCAAAGCCATGGGGTATTTTGAGACAATCCTCGAAGGTCATGAGTATCTGGTGGGTGAGCAATTGAGCTTTGCTGACATCGTGCTCTATTTGGGTTTAGATTTTGGTAAAGTGCTCAAGGTTGATCCTAATGAGCAAGGCAAAAACCTAGCCCGTTTTTATCAAATGATGAATGAGCGCTTCAGCATCAAAAACATGGCTAAAGCTAAGCCTGCAGAAATCAATGATTAGATAAAGAGATACATCGCAAGTTTTGTTACTTTTAGATGCTTGCTCATTAAAGATAATATCGGGGATAGCTAATATGTATTAGTTATCCTTTTTTTGTCCATGAAATTGATGACATTAGATAGCAAAATAATAAAAGAATTTCAAACATAATAAAAATCAACATTTTATTACATAAGCTAATAATGCTCGGTCTATAGTGGTTAATTTAACGTGATTATAATAACGATATTCCAGAACAGTTAATTAAATGTTTCTTCAAAAGATGCAAGACCAGCAAGTATATAGAAATAAGTAATCGAGAAAACTGATATACGCTTACTAAGAGGTTCGTAATATGGTAGGTAGAGCCAAAAAATCAGCACTGACAACGTTTTTATTGCCCATTATAGTGGCGGTGAGCTTGACGCTGAGCGCTTGTCAAAAAGAAAACACGGCTCACGACAATGAAGGATCAGGTATCTCCAATACTGGTGAAAAAGTAGACTCATTAGCGATTGAGGATAGGGCCTCAGATACCAACTCAGCAACTACTGAATCTGGCTCGACGACATTTACTCCCGAAGAAAAGCTGATGAATACTTTGTCTCGTCATCGTTGGAGCTTGGTTAGTGCAACGGATGCCAATGAGCAGCCTATAAGTGAGCTTACAGATATCGATGGTCAGGGGACTCTGGTATTTAATCCAGAAACACTTATCTATAGTGTCGGTTGTAATACAATAAGCGCTGCTTATCAGCTGCAAGGACATACATTGAGTATCGAGGAAGGAATGAGCACCAAAATCTCCTGTAGCGAACTCGATATGGCAGAAAATAAATTGTATGCATTGATGCTAGGAAATAGTGAGTTAAAAATAGAGCAAAGTGACAGCCCAGTATTGACTCAGTTTACCAACGATAATGTCACTTTGGTATGGAATGGCAGACTCACACCTCAAGCGAAATACAACAGTAAGGGCGAGACGGTATTTTGGGCAGTGAATGCCAAAGAAGTCAATTGTGATATGAACGGTGAAAAGCAGTGTCTCCAAGTTAGGCCCGTCACTTACAACGACCAAGGTGTCAAAGTTCGTGAAGGGAAGTGGAGAGTATTTGCGGGAGAAATAGATGGATACCAGCATGACGGTATGCACGAAGAAGTATTACGATTGCAGCGCTACCGATTAGAGACTAACGAATTAATAGAGTCAGATGAGACAACAGAAAATGATAATGATGATGAAAAGTATGCATATGTACTCGACGCTGTCATTGAAAGTGCAGTCGTAGAGTAGTCCGCTATAATTTCGTCTTGCAAATGATAAAGTGACAGTGCTGGTACTCATAAAAAAACACGCATCCAATAGCGTGTTTTTTTATTGTCTCACTATTTTAATGCTTATTGGTTTTAAAGCTTGTCTGCTTTAACGCCTATCTTTAACGCAAGTTACCCAAATCTTCTTCGGTCAAACGCCAACGACCCTTTTTCTTAGAGCCACCGCGTCCTCGCATAGAGCTATTAAGTAGTATTTTATTCATAGAATGGCTTGAGTGCGCATGACAAATAGCACAAGCAAGACCATCGGCTGCATCCTGCTGTGGTACGACTTCTAACTGTAGTATGCGGCAAACCATCTCCTGCACTTGCTCTTTAGCAGCAGCACCATAGCCGCACACCGCTTGTTTGATCTGCCGAGCAGTATACTCTGATACTTCTAAATCCAAGGCGACCATCGCTGCAATAGCCGCGCCTCGTGCTTGCCCAAGCTTGAGTGCAGAATCAGGGTTTTCTGCCATAAAGACTTGTTCAATCGCCGTATAGATAGGCTCGTCAGTGTATTTTAAGTGATGCTGCGTAATGCGGGTCAATCCATTAAAAATACGCTTGAGGCGTTCAGGCATCTCTTTGGTATCTGTGCGAATCGTGCCTGCATCGATATAAGTGAGCTTATCACCCGTCTGCTGGACTATTCCATAACCCGTCATGCGTGACCCTGGGTCGATCCCGATAATAATTGCCATAGTATTCCGTCTTGCTTACATTTTGTTTTATGGCTTAAAAATCAGCCGTAAGTTTGATAGTATAGCAACCAATCCCCATATACATCATATGTTAGCCATTTTAATTTGCATGGCGCTCAATTTATTGGTTTTTATTTTATAGGACGACACTTTATGGGTCAGATAGTTGGTATAGCCATCGTTTGGTTTATTATCGAGATGCTACTGTGGTATTTGCTTGCTCAGTTTATGAGCGGCTGGTGGGTATTCATGTGGTTTATTGTCGCAGCAGTGATCGGTATTTCTCTTATACGCAAAGGTATGGCTTCTTTGAATCCAATGGCTCAGCAGATGAAAGCAGGTGGTATGATGAATCCTGCAATGCGTCCACCAGAGTCCACCATGATTAAGAGCATTGCCATGGCAGTCGCTGGTATCTTGCTACTTATTCCAGGTGTGCTGAGTGATGTGCTCGCGCTACTCGTGATCTTGCCACCAGTACAAAAGAAACTCAAGGACTTTGCCAATAACTATGTCATGAACAATCAGCAAAAAATGATGGAAATGATGGCAAAACAGATGGGTGGTCAAATGGGCGGCCAAAATCCATTTGGTCAACAACAGCAAAACCCATTTGGTGACGTATTCAAACAGCATACGACTGTTGATGGTACGGCCAAAAACATCCCTAAAGATGTGAAAAAAATTACCAAATCTGCTAATGACGAGTAACAGTGATTTAGTCATTCATTAGGCATAGAAAAAGCCCCTTCCGTCATTAACGAAAGGGGCTTTTTAGTGGTTGCCAATATGTTAATCATCGTTAATATATTGATTAGCCGAATAAAACAACCGAAGTGCCGCTGTAAGATGGTGACCCATGAACCGTGAAGTTCAGGGCGGATGCGTCATCCTCTCTGCAGGTTTCCTGATACACCGCAAGCGGTGCAGGCATACACAATGAGACGATAGGTACCACATCCTGGTAAAGCATTATCGGCTCAGGGAATAAACATCTACTAGCCAACACTTCAGAATAGATTCATCTTAACCAATGAGATGAATGATTGCAAGTAGGATTTACAGATTGATACGCAGTATTGACGATTGGTATAGGCGATATATGTCGTACTCTAGATAACTATGTAAAAGGACTGCTCATTAGTAAAATATTGTCAGTTTTTCAGCTATTTTAAGATATGTGTTAATATATAGGGCTTTCCATACCCTAACATAGCATTGAAGGCGTTCATTCACTCGAGGAGCGGTAATATATGACCAGTACCCAGCAAGCATCAGAATCTATTGGCGACAATCAGGCGCAGCAGCTCAGCAGTAAGCAAGAAGACGGCGCACAGAATAAAAAAACGCCGCATGTCTTAATGATATTAGACGGCTTCGGTCATCGTGAAGAAGATAAAGATAACGCCATTGCTGCGGCAAATATGCCAAATCTAGATAGGATTTACCAAAAATACCCTCATGGACTGATTTCTGCTTCAGGAGAAGATGTAGGTCTGCCAGATGGTCAGTTTGGTAACTCAGAAGTTGGCCACATGAATTTGGGTGCTGGCCGTGTTCTTTATCAAGACTCGACTCGCATCTCAAATGAGCTTGCCAATCGCGAATTCTACAAAAACGAAGCATTGGTTGACGCAGTAAAAGCGGCCAATGAGCTTGGCGGTAACGTACATATTATGGGTCTGCTCTCAGACGGCGGTGTTCACTCACATCAAGACCATATCGAGGGTATGTGCCATTCAGCATTGGTTCATGGTGCCAAAAACGTCTTTATCCATTGTTTCTTAGATGGCCGCGATACCCCGCCCAAATCTGCGGATAAATATATCAATCGTTTGCGCGATTACATTGATAAGCTTAATGCTCATTATGAAGGCGGGCGCGTACAGATTGCCAGCATCATCGGTCGCTACTATGCAATGGACCGAGACAACCGCTGGGATCGCGTACAAAAAGCTTATGAGCTGATCACTGAAGGTAAGGCAGATCGCTTTTCGACACGTGCGGACGGTGCTGTCCAAGCGGCTTATAAGGCACGTGAGACTGACGAATTTATCAGCCCGACGACTGTCATCGGACGTGATGAGGTGCCTTATACCGTCGAAGACAATGATGCGCTGATCTTTATGAACTTCCGTGCCGACCGTGCTCGCGAGCTTGCCCAAGCCTTTGTTTTACCTGATCATGAGTTTTCAGGTTTTGCCCGTCAAAAGCAGCCAAAACTTGCCGCCTTTGTGATGTTGACCAAGTATTCTGATGTATTGGCGGATAATCCAAAAACCAGCATCGCTTACTATCCAACGTCTTTGGCCAATACCTTGGGAGAGTATCTGCAGGATCAAGGTAAAACCCAACTACGTATCGCAGAAACTGAGAAGTATGCGCATGTGACGTTTTTCTTTAGTGGTGGCCGTGAAGAAGAGTATGATGGCGAAACGCGTATCCTAGTACCTTCTCCAGATGTTGCCACTTATGACTTGAAGCCTGAGATGAGCGCGCCTGAAGTGACGGATAAATTAGTAGAAGCGATTGAATCTGGCCAATATGATGTGCTCGTTGTCAATTATGCCAATGGAGATATGGTAGGTCATACAGGGGTTTTTGATGCTGCGGTAAAGGCGGTCGAAGCGTTGGATGTCTGTGTGGGCCGTATCGAGTCGGCAGTAAAAGCGGCTGGCGGCGATATGCTGATCACAGCTGATCACGGTAACTGTGAGCAAATGCAAGACTACGAAAGTGGTCAAGTACATACTCAGCATACGACAGAGCATGTACCGCTGATTTACGTAGGCACACAAAAACTACAGGTACGTCGTGGCGGTAAGCTCAGTGATGTGGCACCGACTATTTTGGCACTAATGAATGTTGATGCACCCACCGAAATGACTGGTGAGAGTTTATTGGTTTCAGCATCTTAAGCCAGTTGTCTCAGATTATCCGTACATCGGATAATCTGTAAAGACATGGCTCGTTAGCTGAATGATATAAACCAGAAAAGGGAAGGGTAGCTATTACCTTTCCCTTTTTTTATGATGGATTTTGCTTGACGATTTGCAAAACTGCCCTAGTTTGAGAGAGGCCTTTGGTGTTAACTTATACGGTAATACATAACAATAACTTTATACATTCTATTATTTAAATGAGTTTTTTATGCATCCTATCTCTTTTGTGTGCGCATCTTTGTCTAAACAATTAGACCAACGAATGATGAAGTCGTCGCTAGCGACCATTATGTCCAAACCCGTATACTTCAAGTTTATAGGCTTTAAGCCCAGTCTAGCAATAGGTTTGCTTGGATTGTGTGTTGTCAGTATAGACGCGCAAGCAGCAGTGACCTCAGTCGGTGATGCTAGTCCGACATCAAGCCTACAGCTTATCAGTTTGAATGCCGATGATATAGTGGCTGAAGATGATACTGAGATGCTGAATGCTGCCGACGAATCAGATGACTCAATAGACAGTATGCCAGACGAAAGTGCGGTAATGGACGATGATGATAATATCGATACCAGTATTCCATCAGAGGTTGCGCAAGTATCATTGAATGCAATTTCTCCTGAGACATTAAAGACCTTTGTTGCTGTTGTTGATTTAGTGCGCCGTCAGTATGTTGACGCGGTCAATGATGAGGAGTTATTTAATAATGCAATGAGCGGTATGCTAACTAAGCTCGATAGCCATGCTGAGTTTTTGGATGCGGAGGCCTATGAAAACCTACGCGCTTTTACCGAAGGGGACGTAGGTGATATCGGTATCCAAGTTACTTATGAGCCAGAGGTAGGCTATTGGATCATCACAGAAGTTATTGATGATTCGCCTGCAGATAAAAAAGGCATCGCAGTGGGCGATTATTTACACCAAGTTGGTGAATTCAAACTTGACGAAAATCGGCAAAGTAATGACGTTGAGCAGCTATTAACAGGGATTGCTGGTACCCAAGTAGATATCATCACTTCTAAAGCGGGTCGCCGCAAGCACACGACGACATTGCAGCGGAATAACAGTCACCCTCAAATTGTCGAGACAAAACTCGTCGATGGCATTGCGATTGTTAAACTACCTGCATTCCAGAACAATAGCCGTGAAAAGCTGTTGGAAGGTTTGATTAATTTAGATGCACCTATCTCAGGTATTTTACTTGATTTGCGTGACAATCCGGGCGGTGTTCTTACATCGGCGGTGAGCGTTGCCAGTTTATTTATGAATGATACCGATGTGGTACAAGTACAAGCACGTCAAGACAAATCGCGCGTACTAACCACCCAAGGGGATGCGATACTTAAGTCTCTACCTATGGTTGTTCTACAAAATCGCTACTCGGCATCAGCGGCAGAGGTTTTGGCCAGTAGTTTACAGGCACAAAAACGCGCTACTATCATCGGTGAAGTAAGCTATGGTAAAGGCTCAGTACAGTCAGTCATACCACTCAATGACGAGCAAGCAGTCAAGTTGACAGTAGCTAACTATATGACAGCATCAGGCAGGCAGATCGATGTCATCGGCGTTGAGCCTGACATTACTTTGTCAGGAAGTGAGAGCTCATGGGAGCAGCAGGCACTGGATTTATTAAAACCCCGCGCGCTCGATTCTGGCATACGCTTCATTCGAAAGACTACTGCAAATTAGTATATTGTTGATAGATTTAACAATATACCGTCAGGCAGCCATTGAATCTCTGAAATAAATATCTAATGGCCCGATAGAAGACTTACTCAGATTGATCTTCTGCAATTTCTAACTTTTTCATACGATAACGTAATGAGCGAAAAGTCGTCCCAAGTAGTTCTGCTGCTTGGGTTTTGTTCCAGCCAGTTTGTTTGAGGGCTGTGATGATTAATTGCTTTTCTTGTTCCTGTAGATAATGCTCCAACCCTTGGGCTGGCAATTGACCATCAAGCGGTTCTTGCAGGCTTGTAGTCTCATTCTCTTTTGGTTGAATAGGACGATGGAGGGGTACTTTCTCATTCGTATCACTTGAGCTGGTTGATGGTTCTGTATTATTGGGCACTGAGCGCTGTATCATTGAAGGGTAGTGTTGGGTATTAGTACGATAAGGGTGCAAGTTGGTTGTTTCTTGCTTGTGCTTTACAGGCGTTATCTCACTGTCAGATTGAAGAGTCTGTTCACGGTTTTCTATTGCTTTAGACATTGTTTGGGTAGTTGGTTGAGATTGGTTTTGCTCATTTGCGTAATGGTTAGATTGTTGCGCATTGCTGTGAGCTTGCGTATCTTTAAGGTCGTGACTAACATCAGGTAGGCCTAAATGACTGATATCAATGTCCGAAGTTTCCGCCAACGTCACCGCACGCTCAAGTAAATTACGTAGTTCACGAACGTTACCGGCAAAGTCATGACGCTGCAAACGTTCGCTGGCTTCACGCGTGAGAGATGGGGGTATTTCTAGCTGCCACTCAGCAGAAATCATGGCTAAAAAATGCTCTGCTAATACAGGGATGTCATCACGTCGATCATTCAATGTCGGTAGCTTAAGCTCAATCACATTGATACGATAATACAAATCTTGTCGAAATGCGCCATCCTGTACCAAGCGGCTCAAATCTTTATGAGTAGCGGATAAAATGCGGATGTCTACTGGTACTTCTTTGGTGTCACCAATGGCCCTCACGGTCTTTTCTTGAATAGCACGCAACAGCTTCACCTGCATCGCTAATGGTAAGTCTGCCACCTCATCTAAAAATAAAGTACCGCCATTGGCTTGCTGAAACAATCCCTGCTTGTCAGCCACAGCCCCTGTAAAACTGCCTTTTTTATGACCAAAAAACTCTGACTCCATCAGCTCAGAAGGTATTGCACCGCAGTTCACTGGTACAAAGCTGCCATCTCGTCGCGGACTTAAATCATGAATCAGTCTAGCGACGACCTCTTTACCTGTACCAGACGCACCAAATAAAAAAACAGGCGCTTGTGAGCGTGCCAATTTTAATATGGTGTTTTTAAGAGGGTGCATGACCGCAGAATCACCGATTAGCCTAGCGTCCAGCATCTTTTGCTCAGGTGAGGATTCAGGCGTGGCTTGTGCCCCATTATCCTGATGAATAACCTTTAGAGCGTTTTCTACCAATTGACGTAATCTTGGTAGCTCAAGTGGTTTATTGACAAAGTCAAAAGCACCAAGCTTCAGTGCTTCAATGGCCAGATCCATACTTCCATGAGCAGTGATGACGGCTATCGGTGTATTCGAGCTGTTGCTGATTTCTTTGACCAGCTCCAACCCTGAGCCGTCAGGTAGTTTCAAGTCAGTGAGGCAAAAATCATAAGTATTGTCTTGCCAGTATGATCTTGCTTGCGCCAAAGTATAGGCCACATCAATTTTGATGCCCATTTTAGTCAAAGTGATTTGCATCAATCGGCATAGATCCACTTCGTCATCAACGACTAGCGCGCTTGTTGTCATACATTATCTCGTCAAATTCAATGGCTGCAAAGTATTAATAGCTAGGTCTAAATAGGGGTAAACTTCTTTTACAAAAAAAATTGTAAATCAATCATGTACGGTGGCTATTAGCTACCAATAGGTAATGTTCAAACATTTGTGATTAAGTAGTATTTTGATTTATGACTGGGATTAATAAAGATTTTCTTCCACGGCTTGCAAGATTTTTTCAGAGTCAATAGCAGGCGAAATAAAACGAAAACACGTTTTTTCATGTTCAGGAATATAGAGCAAACGTGCCTGATTGGCTTCACAAAAGGCTTGCGATAAATATAGTCCCAAGCCCGTGCCAGCTTTGTCTGTCGTAAAAAATGGATTAAACAAATGTTTTAAATCCTCAGTTTTAATACCATCACCATCATCCAATATGTCAATTATAACATCGCTGTCTGCACAGTAAATCTCGATTTCTACGTAAGCGTGAGGATGGCTATAGCTGCTATAACGCAAGCCATTGTTGATCAAATTAATCAAAATTTGTTCTAACTGATGAGGATCAAATGATATGGTTGGTTGGGTTTTTACATGCAGAAAAATGTCGTGCCCTTGAAAATAGTTATCCAAAAATACTGGCATCCACTCAGCCAAAACAATGGCTTGCTGAGAGGCCGCTTGCTGGCGAGACAGTTTTAAAATATCTTCAATAATACGGTTGACGCGTTTGGTTTGTGAAAATATCATTTCATAGAGCTCATGATTGCCTGTCATGTTGACATTTGATGCATTTGCCTCAATTTCGGTCAAGTCTTCCATCAGTAGTTGGCTGGCTTGTGAGATGGCGGCTAGAGGATTTCTAATTTCATGAGCAATACTGGCAGTGAGTTGTCCTAACGACGCCAGTTTTAATTGTTGGGCGCTGGCCTGCTCACGGCGTAAGTCTTCCAATAGGATTAATTTGCTATCATCTTTTAGCGGGATGATTTGTACGCGTAGCTTACCAAATATCGAAGCGTTTGCCACCTCAGGCACATCGTACGTAAACGTACGCGACTGACCTGTTGCCACTGACAAGCAAGCTTGGAGTAGCTGAGAATGCTGTTTGTTAAGTTGTTGTTTAAAGTTAGATAGAATGGCATGAGGCGTATCGCCTCTCATTTCTTTTATATCGGTTGAAGTGCTAGATGCAGGCAATGATGAATCTTGTGTGATACTGAGCAGTTGGTGAGCCGCAAGATTTGCAAGGACGATATTCTGTTTATCGATGACAATCACACCATTGACCATTTGTGTAATGACTTCTTGATTGATGACATTGAGTCGTTCAACCTCTTTGGCATGACTTTGTGCAACTTTCTCAAGCTGTACCAAACGTTGTGAGATAGACCAACTCAACCCCCCTACTGCCAAGAAGCTTGCTGACATCAACAAAGCATCACCCAAATTTGCCAAATTCATACTATTGGCAATGGCATAAAAAAACTGCTGATAGATAACAAAAATAATAGCCAACAAAGTAATAACTAGCGCTTGTGAACCATGCAATAGCATAAAGCTAGCGGCGACAACGACCATATAGAGCATGGTCAGTTGTAAGTCCGGCTCACCTGCTGTATACAGCAATAAACTTAATATAATAACGTCTAATACGAGCCCAAACGCTAACTGTCGGCGCATCTGCTTTGTGACAACGTAAAACAGCCCGAGCAAAATCAAGCTCAGCATCACATAAAAGCTCAGGGCTGTTTGCTGTAAAAAACTAGGGAGAGAGGCGCTATCACCGGCGCGTGCAGATATATATACCATCAGCATAGAAAATATACTGACGACAAAACGATAACTGCTATAAATAATGCCTAGTCTGCGCAGCTGCGGCAAAGGAAGTGTATCATCGTGGTGTAAATAGCGACTGATGGCAGAAATGATGGTGGTGGCAGGTTTCATAAATTGACCATGATGACAAAGGAGATACTAAGCAACTTATGGTTGAATCAAACCATGGCGAATGGCCAAATGCGTTAATTTTACATCACTATCAACGCCAACTTTTTCATAAATACGATAGCGATACGTATTGATGGTTTTGACGCTGACAAATAATTGGTCAGCAATCTGCTGCGGGCTTTGGCAATTGACCACCATCATAGCCACTTGCTTTTCTCTATCACTTAACAAATCAAAAGGCGAGCTGGCATTATCAGACAATAAGACGTCCGCCAATTGTTCAGCAACGTCTTGGCTAAAATAGCGACCACCTTGATAGATTTTTTTGACCGCGCGTATCATCTCATCAAGTGGCGTACCTTTTGTGATATAACCATTTACACCAGCTTTGATGAGCATTGAGGGGTAGGGCTGTGCAGACATACTACTAACAGCTAAAATCTTGATACCCATATCGAGCTGAATCAAGCGTTTGGTTGCTTCAAGACCACCAATATTAGGCATGTTGACATCTAGCAATACCACGTCAGGACGTAACTGCTTGGCCTGCTTGATTGCCATATCACCACTATCTGCTTCCCCCACTACTTCGATATCGGGGCTGTCTGACAACATACGGCTAATACCCATCCGTACTAAATCATGATCATCGACCACCAACACTTTAATCATAACCATACTCTTTATCGTTTGTCAGAATGAATGTTTTTACAACGATTAAATAACACAAAAAACAACGTTAACATAAGCCGTTTTTTGATTCTAAATGCAGTTTTTTTATTTTAAATACACAGGATACGGCCAATATGCTGTATCAATATCTTCATTTAATATAATAAAGTACAAAGAATCATAACATTCTAAGTTAAGTTATATTGCTGTATTGTTAATCAGTGTTTCTAAAATATAAATCAGTTGTATCAAAGTTTGAATGAAGCTAAAAAAAACCGTTAAATCAGTTTGATAGATTAAACTTAAATGTAAACCATGATACACTAAAAATACAAAATCTCTATGTGAGTACTTACAAACACATCTATAAACGCTACGTACGTTCTTGGCGTCAGGCAGTATGTAACTGGCGTGATAGCGACAGCAGGAGGCATAATGAAGCAACTACTATTAACCAAACAGCAATTGATCGCTGCTATGATTTCATTGAGTTTGGGCAGTGTTGCACAAGCCGCACTTACAATTAATGGTAGCACTGAGACAGCTTCTAGTGCACGCTTGAGTTGGGGCGGTGCTGATAGCTTGTCTGAAGCGCGTAACATCATGTACAAGTCTCATGGCTCTGCTATCAAAAAAGTCGACAACGGCTATGGTACGACCAATATCACAAACAGCAGCAGTTTTGCTAGCAGTAACAATACCGCTCGATACAATACGACTTATCGCGGCGCATTTGGTAGCAGTGATATGATCCCAATCAGTACAGCCTCGCGCAGTGTCGCGGTGATTGATGCTGAAACGGGCGAATCTATCTACGAAAAAGACGCTGACATCGCGCGTCCTATGGCCAGTATTACTAAAATAATGACAGCCATGGTTGTGCTAGATGCAGGTCTCGATATGCGTGAAGAAATCACGCTTGATCCAGAAGACTTTGTAGGGCCTAAGCGCGCCAGCTCACGCCTAAAATCAGGTGATCGTTTAAACCGTGCCGAGTTGCTATTGATGGCTTTGATGAAGTCTGAAAACCCAGCCGCAAAGAGCTTGGCACGTAACTATCCAGGCGGCTACAATGCCTTTATCCGTGCGATGAACAGAAAAGCACAAGATCTAGGTATGACTACTGCGTTTTTCGGTGATCCAACGGGTCTTGATAAGCGTAACGTTGCTTCATCGAATGATTTGGTAAAAATGGTTCGTGCTGCTGGCAACTACGATGTGATTCGTCGCTTCTCTACCACCAAGAGCTATGACTTCTTTGTTTCAAACTACTCAAGTGGTAATCGCACTTATAAAGCCAACAACACTAGTAGCTTGGTTCGTGCAGGTGATTACCCAATCGGTATCTCAAAAACAGGTTTTATTAACGAAGCTGGGCGCTGTGTTGTGATGGAAACGCGAGTCAATAATCGCCCTGCAATTATCGTCATCCTAGGGGCAAACAGCTCAGCAACACGTTGGGGCGATGCTAAAAACATTCTAAACAGCTTGGCGACACGTCGTACCGTATAGACGCGCTGTTTTAAATATGTAAAAAAGGCTGTTATACCATATAACAGCCTTTTTATTGTGTTGAGTTTAAGATTAAGGATCTGCCTTATGAAACAGTCATCAACCTCATCTGCGATACCCAAGCTATATTTGCTGACCAATGATGATGAATTTGAATTGTTGTATCAAAAGTTAGATGTCGCCTTATCAACAGGGCTAATCGCATTGTTGCAGATTCGGCGCAAGCAAACACTTAGTCTACCAGATGGTCATATAACGCTTTATGAAGAAGCCAAACAGATTGTTAAGCTGGCCAAAGCACATGACGTTCCAGTCGTTATGAATGATGATATTGCAATAGCAGCCAAGCTTGGTATTGGTGTACACCTTGGGCAAGGAGATGGCAAAATTGGTGATGCTTTGCAGTCTCTTGAATCGACTCAAATAATTGGTCGAACTTGCCATGGGAATATTGAATTAGTCAAAGAGGCAAAGGATGATGGTGCAAGCTACGCTGCGATGGGTGCCATATTTACCTCTACCACAAAACCGAATGCTGATATTATCTCGCGTCAGAAGTTGATTGAAGGCTGTCAACAAGACATACCTATATGTGTGATAGGCGGATTAACTGTAGAAAATATTTCAGAGCTGGCAGGCATACCAATTGCGCTTGTGGCACTAGTAGGCGATATTATGGATTTGCCTGTAGAAAAAATCGCCGAGCGTTGCTATCAATGGCAGCAGGCACTTTCTAAATGGAAGACACCTGCTGTATAAAATGTGTTCTAGATGAAATTTATTAGCTATTCAGCATGTTCCATACACAAAGTAGCGTAGGGCAGCGCTTCTAAACGTTGCTCTTCAATCGGTTTACCGCAAACCTCGCACTCGCCATAAGTACCATTTTCGATACGACTTAAGGCATTTTCGACATAGATTAGGCTCTGATGTGCCTCGCTCATTAAATTTTTGCGCATATCATTTTGACGATAGGATATAGCCTGATCTTCCCAGTGCTCATTGAGATCATCTTGTGGGTTTTGGATATGATCTTCGATTTTGTCAATGCGAGACTCGTACTCATCTTTTAGTTTTAATAGATTTTGCTTTGCAGTGTCTAAGTCGATACTCATTGTGTTCCCCTAAAAAGTTATTGTTATTGTCAACGCTTCTATCATAAAGAGCCTGACTGCTGAGTACCACCACGAAATGTTACTGTTTATTGAATGAGTTCAAAGCTAGCAGTTACAACCGTTTCCTATCAATGCTGGAGTAAAATTACTCACTCAATATTTTCATGTTTTTAAAAATCGTGAAAGTTTGCTTGTGAGCATCTCATAGAAAACTGATAGAATACACCGCCACTGATTTCTACTCACTTATCGGTTCCAGTAACTTAGTTTGATAATTAGTATGAATGCTCAGTGATAAAGACAGAGAAAGATACAAGTGTGCAGTCTAATGAGGCTCATTGTTAGAGCAGATATAGTAAATGATAGTTAAAAAATTATCAGTCATATCAATCATGATAGTAATCGTAAATTAATAGATATATTGATGCATAGGAGCAGGTAATGAATTTTTTGCGTATGAGCGAGCTGAACTTAACCGATAAAGTGGTATTGATTCGAGAAGATTTAAATGTCCCTATTAAAGACGGTAAAGTCACCAGTGATGCTCGCTTACAAGCAAGTCTACCTACTATTGAGATGGCGCTAGAGAAGGGTGCTGCTGTTATTGTTTGTTCACATCTGGGACGCCCAACAGAAGGCAATCCTGAGTCTATTTATTCATTGGCACCAGTTGCTGATTATTTGACAGACAAATTGGGCTCGCAATTAGCGTCACCAGTGCGCCTGAATAATGATTACTTGACTCAAGGCGCTGCTGTAAAACCTGGCGAAGTCGTATTGCTAGAGAATGTGCGCTTTAACGATGGTGAAAAGAAAAACGATGCGACGTTAGCGAAGAAGTACGCGGATTTATGTGATGTCTTTGTTATGGATGCCTTTGGTACCGCGCACCGTGCGCAAGCATCAACAGAAGGCGTGACGCAAGCGATGCGTCAAGCAGAAAAAACTGTTTGTGCAGGGCCTTTGTTGGCAGCTGAGCTTGATGCCTTGAGCCTGGCGCTTGAAACACCAGCTCTGCCTATGCTTGCCATCGTTGGCGGCTCAAAAGTGTCTACCAAGTTAGAAGTGCTACATAGCTTAGCTGAAGTCTGTACACAAATTATCGTTGGTGGCGGTATTGCCAATACTTTCTTAGCGGCGCAAGGGCATAGTGTGGGCGCGTCGCTATACGAAGCAGATTTAATCGATACTGCGCGCGATATCATGACCAAGACTGAGATACTACTACCTGAGTATGTGGTTGTTGCTGATAAAGACGACATCGATTTTGCTGACTTTACTGGTTCATTGCAAAAGGCAGTTGCGACAATCAAGTCTGTTGATGCTATTGGTGATAACGACATGATATTGGATATCGCGCCAGAAAGCGCGAAGGAACTTGCCGATGCTATTATTCATGCAAAAACCATCTTGTGGAATGGTCCAGTCGGTGTTTTTGAAGTTGATGCTTTTGGTCAAGGGACACAAATACTAGCAACAGCTGTCAGAGACAGCGACGGTTTTTCAATTGCGGGTGGTGGTGATACCTTGGCGGCTATTGATAAATATCAAGTCGCTGATGGCGTCAGTTATATGTCAACGGGCGGCGGTGCATTTTTAGAATTTGTAGAAGGTAAAGTGCTTCCAGCAGTTGCTGCATTACAAATTAACGCTTAACTAATTAACGTTACTCAGTATTTTCGTAACACTAGACGTACAACTAACAGTAAACATCTAAGGTAGTCTGTGAAAATAATATTTTGACTTTCATTTGGCTTGTTTATATTGGTATAGCTAAAATTTATAGTCATTGATTATTAAGCAGTAATTATTTGTTTCTACACTGAAAATTATTATTGCATGTCTCATTCGCACTCTATAAAATAGCGCGACCATGTATCTTGACATGCATTATTTACGAGAGGTTTATTATGTTAAAACGTCATTTGTTACTTGCTAGCATACTTGCTGGTACTTTTGCAGTTACTGCATGTAGCCAACAAACAGAAGAGAACACTGAAGCTGCTGTTGAGTCAGCTGGCGATGATGCTGCTGCAAACGCTGATGCTGCTGCTGCCGAGGTAGACGCTGCTGCTGCTGAAGCTGAAGCTGCTGCTCAAAACGCTGGTGCTGAAGTTGCTGAAAGTGCAGACACTGCTGGTGCAGCTGCAACAGACGCTCTAGAGAACACTGGTGATGCTATCGCTGAAGGTACTAATACAGCGGTCGAAAATACTGCTGAAGCAGTTGCCGATGGTGCCAATGCTGTTGCTGATGGTGCTAACGATGTTGCAGTTGATGCAGAGCAACAGTACTAAGCTACGCCATAACTAAGCAATTAAATGACTGACTTTTTGGATACTATTATAAGTCATTCATTACCATAGTCATTGCTCTATAAGCCTCGAAATACTAGAAAAGCCTTGGTGATTGCCAAGGCTTTTTGCGTCCTGTGCTATGAGTATGATAGATAAAATGGTTCAGTTGTCGTAGACATCAATGAGAGAAAGAGACTGATTAGACTGACAAATAGTCAGGCAACTGCTACGAAGACAGCACAATTTTTGCTATAATCACCGCGTGATAATCATATCCCAAATGAGTCAGACTTTGACTGATATATATAGTTAATTCAGTATAAAAGCGATACAGTGGGACTGGGATAAATTTCTCGCAGCATCGAGCAGCGTAGGCACAGCACGCAAGGACAATTTAGACCAGTTCCACCTTGATATATAATGTATCTGTTTTATTTAGGATTGACTATACAGTCAGTATGGTCGAGCAGATAGCGGAATGATTGTTACAAAGCTGCATTTAAAATACTATTCAAAATCCAATCAGAGAGCGTCTTATGGCCCTAATATCCTTACGTCAACTTCTAGATCATGCCGCTGAACACAACTACGGTGTTCCTGCCTTTAACGTCAATAACTTAGAGCAAATGCGCGCAATCATGATGGCTGCGGATGCTTGTGATTCACCTGTTATTGTTCAAGCCAGTGCGGGCGCACGTAACTATGCAGGGTCGGCATTTTTACGTCATTTGATTATCGCTGCTATCGAAGAATGGCCACATATTCCAGTGGTGATGCATCAAGATCACGGTATGTCACCAGCTATCTGCCAGCGCTCGATTCAGCTTGGTTTCTCATCAGTTATGATGGACGGCTCACTTGGTGAAGATGGCAAAACGCCAATGGATTATGATTACAATGCCAGCGTCACTCGTGAAGTGGTCAAAATGGCACATGCGTGCGGTGTCTCTGTAGAAGGCGAAATCGGTTGCCTAGGTAGCCTTGAGACCGGTATGGCAGGCGAAGAAGATGGCTCTGGCGCAGAAGGCGTATTAGATCACGAGCAGCTTTTGACCAGTGCTGATGAAGCTGAGCAATTTGTAAAAGACACCAATGTTGACGCGCTAGCGATTGCTATCGGTACGAGTCACGGTGCTTACAAATTCACGCGTCCACCGACAGGCGATATTTTGTCGATTGAGCGTGTAAAAGAGATTCATGCCCGTATCCCTAACACCCATCTTGTCATGCATGGCTCTTCATCAGTGCCGCAAGAATGGCTAAAAGTCATCAATGAAAACGGCGGTGATATTGGCGAAACGTATGGTGTACCGGTTGAGCAGATCGTAGAAGCGATCAAGCATGGTGTGCGTAAAGTAAATATTGATACCGATCTGCGTCTAGCATCAACAGGTGCTATCCGTGAGTTCTTGGCAAATAATCCAAGCGAATTCGATCCACGTAAATACTTCAAAGCGTCTATGGTCGCGATGTCAGGCATCTGCACCAATCGTTTTGAAGCGTTTGGTTCCGCTGGTCAAGCGCATAAAATTCGTCCAATTAGCCTTGAAGGCATGGTCGATTTTTACCAATAAGGCTAGGCGTGTATAAGCAATAGACCATGCTAGTGAAAGATGGTCTTGCATAATAAATGGCAGCGGATTTAACTTTATAATAACCAACAGAGGTGAGTGATGATTGGATTGATTACCGGACAGGTGCAATACTTAATGGCGCCAACGGCTTGTATCATGACAACCGCTGGTGTGGGTTATGATATCGAGCTGCCATTGCCGTCATTTTGTCAATTGCACCTTAACGAGCAGGCGAGTATTTGGACACATTTTCATGTACGTGAGGATGCGCAACTGCTTTATGGTTTTATTGACCGTAAAGAGCGCGATGTCTTTCGCCAATTGATTAAGATCAATGGCGTTGGGGCAAAAATGGCGCTAGCGATGCTGTCTGCAATGTCAGCGGCTGAGCTAAAAATGCATGTTGAGCAAGAGTCAGAGGCGGCATTGACGCGCATACCGGGTATTGGTAAAAAGACGGCGCAACGTTTACTTATCGAGCTAAAAGATAAGCTAAAGAATATCGAAGTGGACAACGGTTCGTTTGAGCTCATGCCTCAGCAAACCGCTGTTTCTCACGACGGCAGTATCATTGCTGAAGTAGAAGGGGCACTGATTAGCTTGGGCTACAAAGAAAAAGAAGCTCAGCTCGCCATCAAAGCGGCTAAAAGCAAAGGCGATACCTTTAACGATACTCAAAGTTTGTTAAAAGCGACCTTACAGCAGCTATCTGGTTTTTAGATCGTATCCGCTCTCTATCGATAGCAATTTGATAATGTAGTAAAAAATAAGCGACATTGAGTGTCGCTTATTTTCGTTTTGGCCTCTACTTTATGAGGTTTTGCATGACTTATGCGCAGCGTTTGGTTATGCTATTTGTTACCTAATTTTTTAATATAATGATAAATTCTATGATGCAAGATCGCTTAATTAATCCGCTAGAAGGCGCAAATGATGCACCTGATGCCAATATTCGACCAGCATTATTGGCTGAATATATTGGTCAGCCAGTGGTACGTGAGCAAATGGAGGTGTTCATCGGTGCGGCGAGAGGCCGTGATGAAGCCTTAGATCATACGCTGATATTTGGTCCACCTGGGCTGGGTAAAACGACCCTTGCCAATATCATTGCTCGTGAAATGGGGGGTAATCTGCGCTCTACCTCAGGGCCTGTGCTTGAGCGTCCAGGGGATTTGGCTGCTATGCTGACCAATCTGGAAGCGGGTGACGTATTATTTATTGATGAGATCCACCGTTTGAGCTCGGTCATTGAAGAGATACTCTATCCAGCGATGGAAGATTTTCAGCTGGATATTATGATTGGTGAAGGGCCTGCCGCACGTTCTATTAAACTTGACCTGCCACCGTTTACATTGGTGGCAGCAACTACCAGAGCTGGGCTATTGACCTCACCGCTGCGTGATCGTTTTGGTATCGTACAGCGTTTAGAGTTCTATAATATTGCGGATCTCACAACAATTGTGAGCCGAGCAGCACGCTTGATGCGTGTACCAATGAGTGAGGATGGCGCTATAGAGATTGCCCGCCGTGCACGCGGTACACCAAGGATTGCTAACCGCCTGTTACGCCGTGTGCGTGATTATGCTGAGGTAAAAGGCGATGGTAGTATCAATGGTGCGATTGCAGGTAGTGCGCTAGATATGTTAGCAGTGGACAGACGAGGACTCGATCATCTGGATAGACGCTATATAGAGATATTACACGAGCGCTTTGATGGTGGTCCTGCTGGGGTCGAAGCCGTAGCAGCGGCAATGGCTGAGGATAGAGGTACGCTTGAGGACGTGATTGAGCCTTACCTTATTCAACAAGGGTATGTATTGCGTACTGCTCGTGGACGGGTGCTAACACAGATGGCAATTGATCAAATGTTATGACAATGAGCATTAAAAATGCGCCTGCTTCTAATTAAAAGCAGGCGCATTTTTTTTGATTATTGCTTTGACTCTATGTATGTTTTGATTTCAGCCGTGTTAAATCATAGCCTGCGGCAGATTTTTTGGCTCGTGTGCCTGTTCTTACGATATCTCCGCTCGCAGTGACAACCTCGAGTGCGAGTACCACATCTTTCATGGTACCGTAGCGTACCGCATTGGTGCCCGACGCACGAGTGGCGACCATACCACCGATACTGGCATTAGCGCCAGGATCTATCGGAAAAAACAGCCCTGTATCGCGCAGATAATGGTTCAGTTGCTCACGCGTCACGCCAGGCTGAACGGTAACGGTCAAATCTTCATTATGAACCTGCAAAATGGCATTCATTGCGTGCATGTCGATGCATAACCCACCATAAGGTGCATTGAGCTGGCCTTCCAAAGATGAACCGATACCAAAAGCAATCACTGGCATCTCATACTGATTACAAATCTCGACCGCCGCTGCTACTTCCTGTTTGTCCTGTACCGTTAATACTGCATCTGGTGGCTGATTGGTGAGCCACGTCATTGTATGGCCATGCTGCTCACGCACTGTCGAATTCACACTCAGTTGTTTGCCAAAACGTTCCTGTAAGGCTGTAATAGCCAAGCTATGGTCTGGCTTGATAGTATTATGAGTCTGTGACAATGGTAGTGATGACATGATGAATCCTATAGATAATGCGACTATTTAGCATTAAAGCATATTCAATATCTATTTAATATGTGTCATTGACAGGAATTTGTCCTATGGTAATTAAGCTAGGATACGCCAAATGACCACCACAATAGCTAACAAATAAAAGAAAGGTGCAAACCAGCCTACTTGAGTCGCAATGCCAATATTGATTCCGAATCCTGCCAATGCCAACCAGTCGCGGCGACGGTCGTTGAGCATATCGGCGCGTATTTGTTGTATTTCACGCAGTTGGCTGTCTTGCCGTGAGCCTTGTGAGGCAAGGCTTTGTAGCCCTTGATCCAGTAGCTTTGGAATGTCGGTAGTAGATAAGAGTAGCTCAGGTAACTGTTGGCGCAACTGTTGTAAGTTACGCATCGGGTCTAACTGCTCTTTAATCCAGCTACTTAAGATTGGTTTGGCAAGTGACCAGATATCAAGATCAGGATAGAGGTCACGACCGAGCCCTTCTACATGTACCAAGGTTTTGAGTAATAGCATCAGCTGCGGCGGGATACTCATATGATGGCGACGAGCAATGTCTAAAATCTGCATCAGCACACCAGCAAAATCGATATCGTTGATTGATTTTTGTAGCATGGGGCCTACGGTACGCTTCATATCACGCATCAGCGCATGTTTATCAGCATTTGGTGGTATCCAACCTGCACGGCTAACGATGTCGACGACCGCGGTAAAGTTGTTATTCATGACTGCAAGTAACATACGTGCCACGATAAGCTGATCATCTTTTGACAGGGTACCCATGATGGCACAATCAAGCCCGATATAGCGTGGCTGATGACCCAAATCAACCGCTGCCATATCTGCATGTAATGTTTTGACAGGTGGCGTCTCAACAAACACATTGCCCGGATGCATATCAGCATGAAAAAAGTTATCCCGAAAGACTTGGGTGAAAAATATCGTCAAGCCTTTCTCTGCAAGCGCGCCACGGTCATAACCCAACTGATCAAACACCTCAACTTGTGAGATGGGAACGCCTTGGATACGCTCCATGACCATCACGTTTTTGGCAGCATCATATACTTCAGGCACATACATCAATGCTGAACCCAAGAAGTTATTGCGCATCTGGGTAGTGTTGTCCGCCTCAAGGGTCAAATCCAGCTCATTGAGCATTACTTGTCGATAGTCTTCAACAATATCGATGATATGAACAGCACGCGCCGCTTCGATACGCGCCGATGCCCAACTTGCCAGTTCTCGCAATAATTCAAAATCAGAGACAATCACCGTGCGAATATCAGGACGCACGACTTTAACCACCACTTCACGCCCATCATGCAGAGCTGCAGTATGGACTTGGGCGATAGAGGCTGCCGCTAGTGGTTTAATATCAAATCGTGCAAACAATGTATCGATGGATTGACCGAGGCCATGTTTTGGATGCTCAATTTGAGCGACAGCAATATCAGCGTCGAAAGGTTTAACTTTATCCTGTAGCTGTACTAACTGAGCGATAATCTCAGGCGGTACCAAGTCGCGACGCGTTGAGAGTAATTGACCCAATTTGAGAAACAGTGTACCCATCTCTTCAAGCGCGTACTTGATTCCATTTGGCTGATGCTTTTTACCCCATGCTGCTGGATGCGTACGAATTAAGCGTGCTAAAGGTTGCAGTTGCGGCGCTTCTTCGACAGATAAATGGGTATCAAGGCGATAAGTTGCGGCGATACGCCAAAGCTCTAGTAGACGGGCGCGGTGAGATAATAGCATGGGATTGGGTACTCTGGACAAAAACGAAAATAGGGTAGGCGCTATGCGTCATTATAGACAATGCTATCAGTAATAGCGTGTGCTCATCATTGATAAGACAAGCTACTAATAAAACAAACTACTGGTGAAACGAGTTATTGTGGGAAAGTGCTTGCTCTGCTTTGATAGCCGCAAGTTTGGCCTCTTCACGTTCGACATCAGCACGCAACTTTAGAATCTGCTGTTTGAGATCGTTGACTTCAGCGACCTCAATAGGGTCAGGCGCGCTATTGCCTGCCACATCATTAGCCCAATCGCTGACATCATCAAATGCACGTTTGGCACTATGACGCCAGCTACCTTTAAGCTGAGAGATAAGAAGATGTAATTGACTGGCCATTGGTTTGCCGATTAATGGCTCAAGCTGCCCAGCCAAATCAGGATCGAAGCCAGCCACCAGCTGTTTGAGCTGCATCAGTATTTTGTAATCGCCCGCGATTGGTAAGTTACCCTCCGCGCCGCGCATCAGATTGAGTAGCTGCGCTGGATTATCGACTGTAATGGTACAGTCCGGACGGCTATGACCAAAACGGGCGCGCTCCATACTGGCTTTTTGGCGCTCATTCATCTGACCACTTGGCTCAAAGACACTGTCTGTCGTGACTGGCTCAAAACGCAACCGTTCATGAGTGAACAACACGTCCAAATGAATGTCAGGCATACCCATGTTGAGACGCAGTACTTTACCAGCAAGCGGCGCTAACCCTGCCTTGGTAATCTCGTCACTCGCAATAGCAATGTTAATCAGCTTTTCGGCACCAGCCAATAGTAAGACAGTCAGCATAAGGCTCTCGCATCATTAAGTGAGCGCCTTTGAGTCAGCGCGTAGTATGTTTGGTTTAATATAGTATTGCTAATCGTACTTTACGCTTTAAAGCCACGATGTACAGCGACAATGCCAGCAGTCAAGTTATGATAATCACAGTTCTCAAAGCCAGCTTGTTGCATCATCTGTTTGAGCGTCTGCTGATCAGGATGCATGCGAATCGACTCCGCCAAGTATTGATAGCTTTCAGAATCATTAGCAATCAGCTTGCCCATCATTGGCAGCGCTGTGAATGAATACAAGTCATATGCTTTAGATAATGGCTCAAACACGGGCTTTGAGAATTCTAAAATCAATAAGCGACCACCCGGCTTTAGGACACGGTACATCGCACGCAGCGCTGCATCTTTGTCGGTGACATTACGTAAACCAAAGCTGATGGTGACCAAATCAAAGCTGTTGTCATCAAATGGTGCCAACGTCTCAGCGTTCGCCAATATAAAATCAACGTTATTGCAGCCAGCATTGATTAAGCGCTCGCGGCCCACTTCTAGCATGGCAGCATTGATATCAGATAATACAACATGGCCATTTCTACCGACTTCACGGCTGAATACTTTGGCTAAGTCGCCTGTACCGCCCGCGATATCGAGTACATGCTGACCGGCACGAACCCCTGATAGGCTAATGGCGTAGCGCTTCCATAGACGATGAATACCAAATGACATGAAATCATTCATGATGTCGTATTTTTTGGCGACAGAGGTGAATACATCAGCCACACGTGCTTGTTTTTCGGCTTTGTTGACCGTCTTATAGCCAAAGTGAGTTTGCTCATTGCCATCAGTTTCAGGCGTATGTGGGTTATTGATATCATCACGCTGATTGAAAAGCGCTTGCCTTTCTGTGCGTACTGAAGTATCCGTGCTGGTTGGTTTTTCGGTATTTGGCATAGTCGTTTGTTGGCCTTGTGGCGTTCCAGTTGGTAGGTCTTGGACTTTAGTAAAGTCATTATTGCTGTTATCTTTATTAGATGCAGCTGTCTGCGCGCGTAATATTTGCGCGCTGATATCTTGGTTGTGATCGATACTGTCTTTTACCAATTTGTTCTGCAAATGAGCGTTGTTATTACTTGATGTGTCGGTCATCACATTATCCTAAGGTTTGTTTTTATTATGCTATGTACAGCCTGAGATATGCCAAGAATTAATTAGCTATTTAGCGTATTGATTCTATGATACACCAAACCCTACTGGCTTACCGCCATTATGTACTTCATCAACAATTAGCAGTTCACGTTCACAAAACGGTTCAATAAAACTGCTTACACTACTTAAAGGTTTCATAGCTTTGAAGCCTGCGTCGATGAAATCATAAAGTGGCTGGTAATTGCTGCGATAAGCAGCACTTTTTGCCAATGCAAAGGCCTTTTTGAGCATAAAGGTATTTAAGTGTTTGTCAGTGCGGTAACAAACGTCTTTTAGGTTGGCAATCTGTACTCGGCGTTCAGCTTCCTCATCAACCGCACGGTAGGCAGCTAGCATATTGTCTGCGTTCACTGGTAAGTTTTGATCGAGTAGCCACTCAGCCAAATGTAGATCGAGCTCAATGGCCAAAATTGCTGCTTGAATACCCATGCTGCCAGCCTCTAATGCAGACTCTTTGGCAAGACGTTCTAGTTTTTTGGCTTTTGGCAGGATACGGGCCAGTTGTTTTGCTAGTATCTCGAACTCATCACCACCATATAGCTTCGTTAAAAAATAATCTGCCATTAGCTGGTTTTTGGGTTGTTCAAACAGTGCACGATGGGTGTGACGGATACGTACTTGTTGCCATGTTTGTACTTCGTTGAGCTTGGCTCTCAATACGTCATTTTCATGGTGAGGCAGAGCCCAAAAACGTGTCAAATGCTGTTGCAAGTCGGCTAGAGCGGTCATGGCAGTAAATCCTATAATAAAAATAGATAATATTGAAAATTTGAGGCAGCGTTATTGTGGTTGTTTAACCGCATAGGCTTTTGAATAGCTATTTTAGCAAGTATTAAAAATTGTGTTCACCATAAAAGAAAATAAATGAGAATACAAATGCCAAACTGTTACATAGCAATATTATTTACTCGATTGGCGCAATGCTATGATGAAATAGCTTTATGAAATTACTCTAGCATAAAATGCAGTGTCAAAAAGAGTCTGCCAAGCGAGAGTATCTAATATCATTCAATGGCAAAGCAGTGTAATAACAATATCATTCAATAACAATAAAAGTGAGTCCAATCATGTCCCAAAAAAATGATACTACTGAACCAGAGGCACCACAAGCGGTCAGTTCGCAGTTTAGTGAGCAAGTCGTCGAGGAGCGCCTAACGCCCAATCCTTTGAGTCAGTTTTCTATGGACAAGAATGCCCTTAGGCTCGCCTTGGTTACGGCGCAGTATGCGCTAAGAGCCACCCGGCAACAGACACCGCCAACGCTCAATAAACCAACGGGGCTGCTGGTACTCGTTAATGGGATGGAGCAGGCAGGCAAGGGTACCGCTGTTAAGCAATTGAGGCAATGGGTCGATCCAAGATTGCTTAAAGTTGAGGCAACCGTCGGCCATGCGCCGCTAAGCTATCAGCCTATTTGGCAAGTTCATACCGGCGCGATGCCGCGCCATGGCGATGTGATGGTTTATTTTGGTAATTGGTATGCTGACTTGTTATACAACGTCATGCGCATAGCAACATCAAATAATGAAGATAAAGAAGATAAAAAGAAGCAGTCAAAAAATCAAAAACATATCGATAAAAATGCGCTTCCTATTGCGAAATGGCAAGCCTATTTACAGCAGCAGCTAGCTGAGCTCAAAGCATTTGAGCAGGATCTTGTAGCCAATCACACTAGGCTACTGAAATGCTGGTTCCATGTGGATATGGAAACACTGCATAGCCGTCTACAAGATAGTGAGGCTGATCCGCAGTTTTTGTATCAAATTGACTGGAACAGCAAAACAGTGATCGAAAAATTTAACGAGGTTGCAGCCACTCTCTTACGGCAACAAGATGACTGGATCATCATTGATGGTGATGATAAATCGGCAGCGGCTGACGATTTTTGTCATGAAGTCTTACATGCGATGCAAATGGCGCTCGTTAGTAGTCGTACCAGTACAACTGAATCTACAGAAAAAAAACCACCGTCCAAGACAAAAAAATCCAAACCAAAAGTTGAACAGGCGCCGTTTGAACCGGTAAAGATACCAAAAAGCTTGACCAATATTGATGATTCAAAGATTAGTAAGTCTGAATATAATGATGCTTTGGCAAAGAAGCAAACACGTCTCGCTGAGTTACTACGGGCGCGTCAAGGTCGTCATGTTGTCTTTGCTTTTGAGGGCATGGATGCGGCTGGGAAAGGAGGCGCAATCAAAAGGCTAGTTGCCGCGCTCGATCCACGTGAATATCAAATTTACAATATCGGCGCACCGATGTTATACGAGACTCAGCACCCTTATTTATGGCGCTTTTGGACAAAGTTACCTAATGAACAAACCAACCGTGTTAGCCGTATCGCTATCTTCGATCGCACTTGGTATGGCAGAGTATTGGTTGAGCGTGTTGAGGGGTTTGCCACCGATGAGGAGTGGCAACGCGCGTATGATGAAATCAATCGTTTCGAATCCGACTTAACAACAGCTGGAACGTTGGTCATTAAATACTGGTTGGCGATTGATAAAAAAGAGCAACTCAAGCGTTTTGAAGCTCGTAAAGACACACCGCACAAGCAATTCAAACTCACTGATGATGATTGGCGCAATCGTGATAAATGGTCAGATTACGTGCAATCTGCAGCAGATATGCTGGCACGCACCGATACAAAAACAGCGCCGTGGTGTATTATCGCGACCAATGAAAAGCGACAAGCGCGTTTAGACGTCTTAGATCATGCTATACAGCAGTTATCGGAAGCATCTGATGGCAATTAGCTATCACAAAATAACTAAGATTTACAGGTTGCTTATACTTTTAAAAAACCATCCTTTCCCAATTTTGCTTAGGGAAACATACGAAATTTAATCTGTCATTGATAAAGGATGAATTCTGTGGACACGCTCACAGTTACAAATCTTGCAATATCATTATGCATTATGTGATTATATTTAATATAATAGGGCCGCAATTGTCTTTACCCTGTCATAAAATGCGCTGACAGATGCATATTTTATGATGAGTACAGATATTTAAAAGACATTATCGCCGTATCTAAGTATTGATAAACACTGTATTGATAAAAAATGTACTGATAAAGACCGTAACATCACCAGAAAGATAAGCCGCAAGATGCTGTAATCAAATGATTGGGCAATATACTTTGCGGCTTTTTGATATGTGATGTGTTTTTACAGAGAAGCGTATCAACGCCCTGAATCAAGCATAGATGAATGATTCTAAGGTACGGCAGCAAAATCCGCTAAATATTATTGTTTAGCATTCATTGTTTAAAAAGCACGTTGCGTATTTATCATCATGCTACTTTAGTGTGTGGTTTTAAAACTCACATGTATGGCTGCGCAATGTTACTAATCGCATATAATTTCAATCAGCTTACGCAGGACGTATTAACGTATGGGTATTAGCAACAGTTCTACAGGGCCAACCCAATCAGTCGGCTCTACGAAAGTAAATCTATTTTTTGCCATTTTATTGATTGCGATGACCATCTACTTTTTGTGGTGGGGTTTAGATTACACCATGCGTCAGCAAACGACGCTGTTTATTATAGCGACCGCGTTTGGTGTCTTTATGGCATTCAATATCGGTGGTAACGATGTCGCCAACTCCTTTGGTACTTCAGTGGGTGCAGGAACGCTGACTATCCCGCAAGCATTGGGTATCGCAGCGATATTTGAGGTGTCGGGCGCCGTACTGGCAGGTGGTGAAGTAACCGATACCATCCGAAGCGGTATTGTCGATTTAGACGGCCTCTCAGTCGAGCCCAACCAGTTTATTTATGTCATGCTCTCAGCGTTGTTTGCTGCTGCGTTTTGGTTGTTATTTGCTACCAAAAAAGGTCTGCCAGTGTCGACCACCCATGCGATTATTGGCGGCGTGGTGGGTAGCTCCATCGTATTGGGTATCACGTTAGGTGGTACTGAAATGGCGTTATCAACGGTAAGTTGGAGCAAGATTGGCACTATCGCTATCTCTTGGGTTCTATCACCGTTACTAGGCGGCGTTTTGTCTTATCTACTATATGGCCAAATCAAGAAAAATATCATTGAATATAATGATAGAACAGAAGCGCATATTGGTGAGCTAAAAGCCAATAAAAAAGTATTAAAGCAAAACCATAAAGAGTTTTTGGATGGTCTAACCGAGTCAGAGCAGTTGGCTTATACGTCAGCGATGCTACGAGATCAAGAAATCTATAAAGATGATGATTGCTTGGTTGAAGATTTAGAGACAGATTATTACAAAGAACTTTATAAGCTTGAAAACGAGCGCAGCAACCTCGATACCTTAAAAGCATTGAAGCAATGGGTGCCTATTATTGCGGCTGCGGGCGGTGCAGTGATGGCCTCCTTGGTCATCTTTAAAGGTTTGAAAAACATCAATAACGGTATGACGACGCTGCAAGGCTTTTTAATCATGGGGATGATAGCAGCCCTCGTTTGGCTTGCGACTTATATTTATACCAAAAGTATCCGCGGCAAGCACAAAGAGGATCTGACCAAAGCCACCTTTATTATGTTTAGCTGGATGCAGGTCTTTACCGCGTCAGCATTTGCTTTTAGTCACGGCTCAAACGATATTGCCAACGCGGTTGGTCCTTTTGCTGCGATTATGGATGTCATTCGTACCAATAGCATCTCGACCGAAGCGGCTGTACCACCTGCTGTTATGCTGACTTTTGGTGTGGCACTGATTGTTGGTCTTTGGTTTATCGGTAAAGAAGTCATTCAAACTGTCGGTACCAATCTGGCGAAGATGCATCCAGCTTCTGGATTCTCAGCTGAGCTGGCCGCTGCTGCTGTCGTTATGGGCGCATCAACGATGGGTCTTCCTGTATCAAGCACGCATACCTTGGTTGGGGCTGTATTGGGTATTGGTATGGTCAATAAAGATACCAATTGGGCGCTTATGAAACCAATCGGTTTGGCATGGGTCATCACCTTGCCAGTTGCTGCTGGTCTATCAGCAATCAGCTATATTGTATTGAGCAATATTTTTTAATCTTAAGGCGCTAGAGCTCTGCACTAAATCTTATTCTAGAGCCATAAAAAACGCTTATCAGCATGATGCCGATAAGCGTTTTTTAATGTCATATGAATATTTACTCAGTGCCAAACTGCTGGCGTTTTTTTGCAAAAAATCGGTCCAATCTATCCATCGCATTTTCTAAATCAAGCAAGTTAGGCAAAAAGACCAAACGAAAATGATCGGGTTTGTCCCAGTTGAAGCCTGTGCCTTGCACCATCAACACGTTTTCTTCGACGAGTAAGTCCATCATAAAGTCCATATCATCCGTGATAGGGTAAACCTCTGGATCCATTTTTGGAAAACAGTAAAACGCACCTTGCGGCATGGTACAAGAAATGCCTTTAATCGCATTGAGACGTGAAACCGCCATTTCGCGCTGTTTATATAGGCGACCTGTTTCGGAGGTCAAGTCTTGCATACTCTGATGACCGCCCATCGCTGTTTGGATGGCATACTGTCCTTGAACATTCGAGCAAAGGCGCATGGATGCCAGCATATCCAAGCCTTCAATAAAGTCAGTCGCGTGTTGCTTGCGTCCAGACACCATCATCCAGCCTGAGCGAAATCCGGCAATACGGTGTGATTTTGACAAGCCATTGTATGAGAGTACCAGTACTTCATCGGTCAAGGTGCTCATCGGTGTATGTACATTATCATCATAGAGAATACGATCGTAAATCTCGTCCGCCATGATGATTAAGTTGTGCTCTTTAGCAACTTCGATAATTTGTTTTAATAACTCATCGCTATAAAGGGAGCCTGTCGGGTTATTGGGGTTGATAACCACGATGCCCTTTGTTTTGCTAGTGATTTTAGATTTAATATCCTCAACATCAGGATGCCAGTTGTCCGCTTCATTACAGCGATAATGCACAGCGGTGCCGCCAGCGAGGTTAGCCGCTGCTGTCCAAAGTGGGTAATCTGGCATCGGAATCAGCACTTCATCGCCATCGTTCATTAATGCTTGCATGGTCATCACAATCAACTCAGAGACACCATTACCCAGATAGACGTCACGCACATCAACTGCTGATAAGAGGCCTTTAGACTGGTAATATTGCAAAATGGCTTTGCGCGCCGAAAAAATCCCTTGTGAGTCCGAATAACCCGTTGCCTCAGATAAATTCATTGCCACGTCACGCAAGATTTCATGAGGCGCTTCTAAACCAAACGGCGCTGGATTGCCTACATTTAGCTTCAGTATGCGCTTACCCTCTGCTTCCATTCTATTGGCAGTTTGGAGTAGGGGGCCGCGAATGTCGTAGCAGACGTTTTGTAATTTATCGGATTTTTTTATGGTGTTCATAGCGTGACCCTTTGTCGGGTAGGTTTGTGAATGTTTATCGGTGTCGGGAAAAGTCTCAAGCTGAGTCTTAGCTGCCCCATTGTCTGATGAGCTAGCTGAAGCGGGAGCTGTCTCTAAATCCATACTTTGAGATAAATAGTTGTCTTCGGATAAAAACATATTAGTATCTTCACTTTGAAGATCACCGCGCAAGAGATAGCCTTCGCTACAACCTAAAATACGAGCCAGTGTCGGTAGCTTGGATGAGACAATACCATTAGTGCCGCGCTCCCAGTTGGAGATAGCGCCGCGACTGACCTTTGCACCAGCGGCTGTCATTGCCTGTGCTAGCTGCTCTGCGGTAAATCCTTTGTCTCGGCGTAGCTGTACTAGCCGCTCTGCTTGCGTGCTTTTACTATTGCTATCGGACATTGTTATTTGAGCCTTTATCAATCAGTGAACGTGTATAGATGATACAAAATTGAATATTGTTTTCATAACTTACCAATGCAAGATATTATTGCATTGCAAAACATATTGCAAGAGATAGAAACGCTTTTTATAAAATGCAAGAATAACTTGCAATATTGTGTCTTTTCCCCTTTCCTGGATGCTCATATCTTGCTCACATCTATAGATAAGCGAATATTATTGACTGTATTTTATTCAAAGGGTGCTGCCCAAAGCACTGTAAATCACATAGCATTGGCAGTACTCTTTTTAAATATGCCTTGAATAGTGAGTTGTGAACCTTCACATATAACTCATCGTTTTTATAATAATATGGCGATAAAATAGTTATCAATAATAAATAATCGAATAAGGGTACATTATGCAAGACAATCAATTGAGTAAAGAAGAAATCAGCCAATTGACCGAAGCTGACTGGAAAGAGCGTTTGAGCGCTGACGAGTATCATGTGATGCGTGAAAAGGGCACAGAGCGTCCATTTACAGGCGTTTATAACGATGCAACTGATGATGGTGTTTATCGCTGCAAAGGCTGCGGTGCCAGTTTGTTTGATTCAAGCAACAAGTTTGATGCGGGTTGTGGTTGGCCAAGTTTCGATCAAGGGATTGATAACAGCGCGATAGACGAGCATGTTGACAACTCATTGGGTATGATTCGTACCGAAGTCACCTGTAGCAACTGCGGTGCACATTTAGGGCACGTGTTCCCTGATGGTCCACGTGAGACGACAGGTATGCGCTATTGTATCAACTCAGTATCTATTGATTTGGATAAATCTGAGAAGTAAGTCCTTTATCTGATTTTAGAAGTGTGAGAGGGGAAGTACAGAGTGCTTCCCTTTTACTCATATGAATAAGTATGCAAAAGTTCTAAATATCTATGTAAAATGATATAAACCTCAATAATTTAAGGATAAATGATGAGTACGATCTATGATTTTAGCGCTGAGCGTATGGACGGCAGCTCGCAAGCGTTTTCTGAGTATAAAGATAAAGTATTGCTAATCGTTAATACGGCAAGCAAATGTGGATTCACTCCGCAGTTCGAAGGGTTAGAATCGTTATATCAACAATACAAAGATCAAGGGCTAGTCGTTATCGGCTTTCCTTGTAATCAATTTGGCAGCCAAGATCCCGGTAGCAATGACGAGATCGGCGCGTTTTGTCAAAAAAACTATGGTGTCAGCTTTCCTATGATGGCGAAAATTGATGTCAATGGTGCAGACGCTCATCCTATCTATGACTGGCTTAAAGACCAAAAAGGTGGCCTACTGACAGATGGCATCAAATGGAATTTCACCAAGTTTTTAATCGATAGCAAAGGGCAGGTCATCGATCGTTATGCGCCAACGACCAAGCCAGATGCCATCAAAAAAGACATTGAGCAAGCATTAACCAATAAGTAAGTATCGAGTCTAAAAAAAATGATTTTTTATGAAAATATAAAATCAATAAAAACATATGCTTGCTAAAAATTTCGATATAAAATTGAAAAATATTTAAAAAATTGAAAAATAGCGTTTGACAGCCAAGTGTAAATCTATATAATACACACCCACAGCAAGAGGACTTACTTAGATAAGCCCAGCTGATTAAGTTAACATTGAGTGTGACAGCTGATGATAGCTTTAGAAGTTGAAAAGCTTGATTGCTTTAAAAGCTTCAGAAAATTCCCTTTAAGGAATTTTCTCTTGCGAACCTAAAATTGCAGTGCAATTTTTTAACGGTTCTCAGGGTGATTAGCTCAGTTGGTAGAGCGTCTGCCTTACACGCAGAATGTCGGCGGTTCGAATCCGTCATCACCCACCACTTTTTAGCAAGTGGGCTCTTTAAATAAGAGCAAGAAGCTAAGACGACCTAAGCAGCGGTAGTTCAGTTGGTTAGAATACCGGCCTGTCACGCCGGGGGTCGCGGGTTCGAGTCCCGTCCGCTGCGCCATATTTAAAACGAATTTAGACTGTAAAGTTTAAGCAAGTTTCGCCTCAAGTATTAGTTTACTTGGGGTTTTTTTGTGTTTAGGTGTTTTTGCTTAATGTCATCATATTTTGGTATATTGCAGATGAGCCACCCACGATAGCACGATCATCAATCGAAAATCCTTTTTGCCACTATTTTCAGTAATATGTAATATAAGTAAAAATTAGTCTTAAAATTATTGGATAAATAAGCCATAGCAGGTATTAATCTCTTTATTTTCGTACGCCTTACAGCGCCTTCTGTTGACAGCGGCATTTGCAGCCTGATATATCTGTTTGCCTAATAAATATAGATATATAAGGGATGCATTTTGAGTGATAGTAAAAAGCTAGATTTAGGGGTTGGACAAGATCATATTGTGATACAGCGACGTTACGATGCGTTGGGCGCAGTCAATGATTTACTTATCGCTATTTAGTTTTTGATTGGTAGGTCTTTCTTTTTAAAAGAGTCGCTCACCACAGATGGGACGTGGCTGTTTATTCTTGGTAGTGCACAGCTACTTATAAAGCCACTGATCAAGCTGATCAGCTTGATTCATGTCGGTCGAGTATACAACCTATCAAATCAGCGGTAAGTTATAGCGTTAGGTAATACCGCGCTTGTTATAACCCATAAGCTGTAACTATAAATACAAATACAATCAATTTATCCAGTATTACTCCCAAGGATAATAGCCACTAGTGCTAGAAGTAGTTTGGCTCATTGAACGATAGTGAGTGTTCTTTGATACTTCCAAAAGAAAAAATTTCATCCAAAAATCATTGAATTATTTCCATATGTCTATATTATTGGACATATGGAAATAACTAATGCTACTGCAAGCTTTGCAGCACTTTCTCAAGACACTCGTCTAAAGGCTTTTAGGTTGCTGGTCAGCCACGAGCCTGAAGGACTCCCTGCGGGTGAGGTAGCCCGTCAGCTCTCTGTGCCGCACAATACCATGTCGGCGCATCTAGCAGTGCTGTCAAGAGCAGGGTGGGTGGTCTCACAGCGACAGAGTCGGCAAATTATCTATCGGGCGTCGCTCTCACATATGGATAGCGTCATTCAATTTTTATTACAAGACTGCTGTGCAGGCCATCCAGAATTGTGTGCCTCACTCATCGACAGTTTAAGTGGATGCAGGGTAAATGAGTCTGCTGAGCAAGATAATCATTAAACCAATAATCGATTCAATAAACATACTGATAAAATAGGTAAGATGACGATGAAACCTTTAATTTTGCATAACCCTAATTGTGGAACCTCTCGCAACACACTTGCCATTATGAAAGCATCAGGAGAGACGCCAGAAGTGGTGGAATATCTAAAAAACCCACCAACACGAGCACGCTTAGTTGAGTTATTAGCCCAAATGCAAATCTCTCCAAGAGAGTTGCTAAGAAGTAAAGAGGTGGTTAATGATGAGCTTGGCCTAGACAACCCTGAGCTCTCTGATGATCACATCATCGATGCCATGATCGCGCATCCTATTTTGATCAATCGTCCGATCGTGGTGACTGATAAAGGTGCGGCCTTATGTCGTCCTTCAGAGCGCGTGTTTGAACTGCTAGCAAACCCTGTCAGTAGCTTCACAAAAGAAGATGGAGAGGTCATTTATCATGGCAAACACTAAGGCCGAACCAGCATCAATAACGGAGTCTACTGCTTCAGCAAATTCTAGCTTTGACGATTTACCCAATATCGATGTCGACAATATTCAACCAATCGACATTGAGTCGTTGATCGCGCCTAATGACCCACGTCATGCGCCCAAAATATTGGTGTTGTACGGCTCTGTCCGCGCGCGCTCATTCTCTAGATTGGCCGCGGAAGAGTCGAGCCGACTGTTACGCTGGTATGGTTGTGAGGTGCGGATGTTTGACCCATCAGGCTTGCCACTGCCTGACGATGTAGATTCAGATCATCCAAAAGTGCAAGAGCTACGAGAGTTGGCGCAGTGGTCAGAAGGGATGCTTTGGGTGAGTCCAGAGCGTCATGGCAGTATCACCAGTATCATGAAAGCGCAAATCGATTGGATTCCGCTGTCTTTGGGTGGCGTGCGTCCAACACAGGGTAAAACCTTAGCACTAATGCAAGTCAGTGGCGGCAGTCAAAGCTTTAATACGGTCAATCAGATGCGTATTCTTGGACGTTGGATGCGGATGATCACTATCCCTAATCAGTCCTCTATACCCAAAGCCTTTTTAGAATTTAACGATAACAATCGCATGGATATGTCGCCGTTATATCTGCGTCTTGTCGATGTCTGCGAAGAGTTGGTGAAATTTACTTGGCTTACCCGCGGACGCTCAGCGTATCTTACCGATCGCTATTCAGAACGCGTCGAGAGCGCTGAAGAAGTATCGAACCGCGTCAATCAAAAGTCGCTTTGATACGGATACGCTAAGACTGTTACCCCAATACAATCACATTAACATTATTATTTAAGTAAGGCTGTGCCATGCTTGCGTTCGCTATTTTTGTTGTCACTCTGGTGCTGGTAATATGGCAACCGAAAGGGTTGGGTATCGGTTGGAGTGCGATGGGCGGCGCCTTGGTCGCGTTAGCGCTTGGCGTCGTGCAGCTATCAGATGTCGGTATCGTGTGGGATATTGTTTGGGATGCGACCTTTACTTTTGTGGCGCTGATCATCATCTCGCTTATCTTGGATAGAGCAGGATTTTTTGGTTGGGCAGCGCTGCATGTGGCACGCCTTGGCAATGGGCAAGGGCGACTGCTGTTTCCGATGATTGTTATATTGGGTGCGTTTATTTCTGCGTTTTTTGCCAATGATGGGGCGGCGCTATTACTGACGCCCATTGTGATTGCGATCTTGCTGCGCCTAAATTTTGCACCACCTTCCGCTTTAGCTTTTATCATCGCGACGGGTTTTATCGCTGATACAGCAAGTCTGCCCTTGGTCACCTCAAATTTAGTTAATATCGTTAGCGCCAATTATTTTGATATTGGTTTTGGGCGTTATGCGGCAGTTATGGTGCCCGTGAATATTGTGTCCGTATTGGCGACGCTACTGGTATTGTGGATGGTCTATGCCCGTCATATTCCTAAGCACTATCCAGTCGATAATCTAAGTGCCCCTGCATCCGCTATTACCGATCCATTGGTCTTTCGCGCCGCTTTTCCATTGTTGGGTTTGCTACTGGTTGCTTATTTTGCGACCGAGCCGCTAGGGTTACCTATTTCACTTGTCACTGGCGCTATCGCATTGTTGCTAATGGCCATCGCTGGTCGTTTGTGGCAAGGCGGACGCGGCGCGGTGATTTCTGTCAGTGATGTCGTACGCAAAGCTCCTTGGCAAATCGTCCTGTTTTCGATTGGTATGTATTTGGTGGTGTATGGCTTGGGCAATGCAGGTCTTACCGCCTATGGCGCGCGCGTGCTTAACTGGCTAGGAGGGCAGGGCGCAGTCATTGCCACAGTAGGGACTGGGTTTTTATCTGCCATTGTCGCGTCTATCATGAATAATATGCCAGCGACTTTGGTCGGTGCGCTCGCGATTGATCAGGCGCAAGTGCCCGCTGCGACGCGAGAACTGATGATTTATGCCAATGTAATCGGCAACGATTTGGGCCCTAAGTTTACACCGATTGGCAGTCTTGCGACGTTATTATGGTTGCATGTATTGGCAGAAAAAAACTACAAAATTAGCTGGGGACAATATATAAAAATAGGCCTGCTGATTACGCCTCCTGTGTTACTAGTGACGCTTTTGGCCTTGGTTGTTTGGCTGCCTATGCTGCCAAGCTAATTAAGACAGTAGAGTCAGTGCAGAGTTGCTTTCAAATACAAGCCATAAAAAAACCCCCATCAAACTGATGGGGGTTTTGGCAAATGCCATAATTGAATCTATAGTGACTCAAAAGGTTTACTACTAAAATGTGGCTCTCCAACCTGGGCTCGAACCAGGGACACACGGATTAACAGTCCGTTGCTCTACCAACTGAGCTATTGGAGAATAGGTTGTAAGTAACTAATCGCTTACAACGAGCCTTAGAAGTCTCTAACGAGTTCTTGCTAAGTGGGGCGTATTCTAGCAAAGATAAAAAATACGTCAAGCGTTTTTTTTCATAACTCGTAAAAAATATCACTTTAATGATGAGGGAGAGGGCTTTTACGGATAAATAGCAAAAACAACCATAAAAAAGACGCCGCATAGAAACGACGCGGCGTCTTTTTTGTTAAAGCACTTGTAAGGCTAACGATGCTTTGTGACTTATTCGGCAACGTCCAAGTCAGCAATGGCTTTTTCGATACGTGACAAGGCATCTTGCAATGTGGCTTCATCAGTCGCGTAAGAGATACGCATATAGCCACCAAGACCGAAAGCATCACCAGGTACGACCGCGACACCGACTTTTTCTAGTAACCATGCTGAAAACTCAGTACATGATGATAGGCCAGCGGCTTTGATGAGTGGCTTGATTTCAGGATACACGTAGAACGCACCGTCAGGGCGCAAGCAAGTGATCCCTTTGATGGCGTTTAGACCATTAACGACTAGGTCGCAGCGCTTCTCAAATGCCGCTACCATTGGCTCAAGTACGCTCTGATCGCCACTGATGGCTGCTTCTGCAGCCACTTGGCTGATGGAGGTTGGGCATGAAGTAGACTGTGACTGTACTTTTTTCATCGCGCCGATGAGTTTGGCAGGGCCACCAGCATAGCCAATACGCCAGCCTGTCATCGCATAGGCTTTAGACACACCGTTTAGGATAATGGCACGGTCTTTTAGCTCAGGCGCGGCATTGAGGATATTGTAGAACTTATCACCCGTCCAGCGGATGTGCTCGTACATGTCGTCTGATGCCACATACACGTGTGGATGCTTTTTCAATACTTCAGCGATGGCTTTTAGCTCATCCAAGGTATAAATCATACCAGTCGGGTTAGAAGGGCTGTTCAATACCAACAGTTTGGTTTTTTCAGTGATGGCGTCTTCTAGCTGCTCAGCGGTGATTTTGAAATCTTGCTCAGCGGGGCATTTTACGATGACTGGTACGCCTTCTGCGATGATAACCATATCAGGATAGCTCACCCAGTATGGTGCTGGGATGATGACTTCGTCGCCAGGATTGATAAACGCTTGGGCAAGGTTAAAGAATGACTGCTTACCACCGACCGATACTAGGATTTCGTTTGGCTCATAGCTGATGTCATTGTCGCGCTTGAATTTCTCTATGATGGCTTTTTTGAGTTCTGGCGTACCATCAACAGCGGTGTATTTGGTGAAGCCATTATTGATGGCATCGATTGCTGCTTTTTTGATGTGGTCAGGGGTATCAAAATCAGGCTCGCCTGCACCCAAACCGATAATGTCTTTGCCAGCTGCTTTTAGTTCTTTTGCTTTATTAGTAATCGCTAGCGTAGGAGAGGGTTTGATGCTATTGACGCGGTCAGACAGTTGCAACTCGCTCATGAGAGTTCCTTTTTTATATGGGAGTGGGATTGGTAAAAATCGATATTAATTATATAACGCTTTTATCACTATCAGGACAAGATATCGGGCAGTTTAGACAATCACCTCATCTTGTCGTGAAGATAGCCACAATTCGATCATAAATGAGACGCTCATCCATGTCTGCGCGGCTATTTTAATATTGTAGCATGCTGATATAGCGCTGTCTTATTACCCCGATAACAAAACATTGCAGACTGTCTTTTAGCATGACTCACTGTATAAATATGAAGACCACAGCAAAGATAAGATGGTTTCGTTGTGGCAATTGCGAAGACACAACAATAAACCTATAGCCGACTACTATAACTATTTAGGTTTGTTAAATAAGATGGCGTATAGGTTAATAAAAACAAGCCATATAACAGAGCACAAATACGCTCAGATGAAAGCTTGCATCCGAATTTAAAAACAGCTCTATTCAGCTCTTTGTTGAGCGATACGCTTTTCATATTATAAGAACATTTAAAAAGGATATTCACGATGACAGATTCTGCTGAAAAACAACACATTCTTATTACTGGTGCGACCTCTGGTATTGGCAATCAATTGACCAAGGATTATCTGCTAGAGGGCCATACCGTGTATGCTGTCGGCCGTGATGACGAGGCGCTGGCTGAGCTAAAATCGCTCGGCGCAGAGACGATTGATTTGGACCTGATGGATCGTGAAAAAGTCATTGCAGCGTTTGAAAAAGTCGACACCATTGATTTGGCGATTTGCGGTGCTGGCATGTGTGAGTATTTAGATATGCCAAACTTTGATAGCGAAGTATTTATGAAAGTGATGTCAGTCAATATGGGTACGTTGTCTCATGCCATCGAAGGCGTATTGCCAAAGCTCATTGCGTCTAAAGGTCGCCTAGTCGGTATCGGTTCAGCGTCTGCTTACGTGCCGTTTGCCCGTGCTGAAGCTTATGGTAGCTCAAAAGCTGCTATCCATTATCTGATGAAAACATTACAGATTAGCCTCGCACCACACGATGTGTCGGTGAGCTTGGTCGTACCGGGTTTTGTTGAAACGCCAATGACTGAGCAAAATGATTTTCCTATGCCGTTTATCCAGACGCCAAAGCAGGCCAGTCAAGCCATCCGTGATGGCATAGAAAGCGGGCACGAGGTTATTGAGTTCCCCAAAAAATTAACGATGCCACTAAAAGCATTGGGCACATTGCCTGATTTGGTCTGGCAGCAAGTGAGTGAGAAACTCAATAAGAAATAACTTACTGATAAGCAGATCATCCACGATAACAACCGCAAAAATATAACAGGGAATGCTTTTATGCCGTTTATTCGTTTCAAGCGTGCAAATAACCAAAAAACTACGGACAGCAATGATGCCAAAAATGCTGACCATCAGGCAGCGCAAAAACGTATCGCCATTATTGGCTCGGGTGTGTCAGGACTGACCTGTGCGCATTATTTAGGCGCGCAACATGAGGTGACCGTTTTTGAGGCCAATGATTATATCGGCGGGCATGTAAATACCATTGATGTGGCACTACAGGACGGCAAAAAAGCAAAGACTAGTAACGTAGAGAGTAGCGCCATAGATACCGGTTTTATTGTTTTTAATGAGCGTACTTATCCCAATTTCTTCCGTTTGCTCCACGATCTGCAAGTGCCATTTCAGGCGACGGATATGAGCTTTTCGGTCAAAAATACCGCACGTCGTTTTGAATACAATGGGCATACGCTCAACACCTTATTATCGCAGCGCAAAAACGTACTCAATCCAAAGTTCTGGCAGTTTATCAAAGATATCTTGCAGTTTAATAAACACATTAAGCAGCTCCGTCAAGAGTATGATAGTGCGCGTGCTGCGGGGCAAGACATTAGCGGATTTACTGAGCAGACGCTAGGTAATTACTTGGCTCAACAAAACTATGGTCAGCTGTTTACTGATAACTATCTGCTGCCCATGGTATCTGCCATTTGGTCAACCAGTCTGGATGAGGTGCAAGATTTCCCACTGGTGTTTTTTGCGCAATTTTTTGACAATCATGGCTTGCTCGATGTGGTCAATCGTCCGCAGTGGTTCACGATTAAAGGCGGCTCAAAACAATACGTTAATAAACTGATTCCACGCTTTATCAAAGCGGGTGGCAAAGTGCGAGTCAATAGTCCAGTACAGTCTGTGACACGTGATGGTGAGAAAGTGCTGTTGACGGTTCAGAACAAAGGTGATGCTAACAACATCGAGAACCTTGTATTTGACGAGGTTGTTTTTGCCTGTCATGCAGACACCGCACTGAAGATTCTAACAGATGCCAGTACCACTGAAACTGAGGTGCTGAGTCACTTCCGCTTCACCGAAAACACGGCTGTATTGCATACCGATACGAGCGTCTTACCCAAGAAGCCACTGGCATGGGCAAGCTGGAACTACCTTATTGATAGAAAGACTTCAGACAATGTGACAGACAAGAATCAAGCTAGCGTAAATACACAAGCACCTGCAAAACCCGTGCTAACGTATCATATGAATATCTTGCAGCGTCTGACCAAGAAGCATAATTATTTGGTTACGCTTAACCATGAGATAGATGATCAGCAAATCGTCAAAAGCATTGATTATAGCCATCCAGTGTTCGATCTAAAGATGATTGAGGCGCAAACCAAATGGTCAAGTATCTCTGGCACAGGGTTGCATACGCATTTTTGCGGAGCATATTGGTTTAATGGCTTTCATGAAGATGGCGTACGCAGCGGTCTACGTGTGTGTCAGGCGCTCGGTCATGATATGGATATAAAAGACGAGGTTGATCCAGCGTATTTGCCTAATGCGGATAGCGCACATACGCCGTTTCGTTATAAAGACTTGCCAGTAAAAGCTGACACAAAAGCACGCACCCTTGATAAGCGTCAGATTAACACTGCGACCACCAACCAGGAGCTGGTTGAGTATGCTGAGCGCTTACAGAGTGCGGCTGATGATAATAATCAAAATAAAAAACGTGGTTTATTTGCTCGCCGTAAAGCCAAATAGCCTTGCGAGCAATATTGCAAATTTTTCTATCATCATGTGCCTTTACCGAAGAGAGTGTCTATGACCGTGTCCACCAAACCTACTAATGATATGTTACGTCATGAGCTAGCTTGTGATACTACTGCATTAGCGCATCAATTGCTTGAGGGCACGACATGGCATAGTCGGTTGCTACCTAATGTGAATAATTTTGTTTATCCGTATCGCTATTGGGGCATCAATATCGGTGCATTGGCGGCAGGACAGGATCTTCCAGAAATAGACACGGCAGCTTTTGGTGAGCATAAGGTTTTAGGCGTATCACACCTGAGCAAGATATTACCAAAGAAGTTATTGGCAAAGGGATTGCCTTTATTTTCAGCTAAGACAAAAGCGCTGCAACAATTTTGCCCTAATGATTATCTAGAGGGTTTCAATAGCCTAAGTAGTAATGAAAGCCTAAATGACAATGAGAACATAAGTGACAATGAGAACATAAGTGACAATAAAGATATTGATGGCAACTTACCGTCTAATCAAGCGCTAGAGCAGCGTCTGAGCCAAGCATTTATCAAACATGCAGGTAGCAGTCCTACAGGAGATATGGTGGGATTACTCGTATGCCGTAATGCAGGTATGTATTTTAGCCCAGTCAATTTTTACTTAGGGTTTAATGAGCAGCAGACGCCGACGCACTTATTGGCTGAAGTATCCAATACACCTTGGGACAAGCGTCATTACTATGGGTTTTTGTTAGAAGGAGAAGAGACTGAGTTTTGTCATGACAAGGACTTTCATGTGTCACCTTTTAATCCTATCGATCAGCTATACCGCTGGCAGGTGACGGTAAAACGTACACAACAACATACGGCAGATAAGCAGTCAAGCACAGGCTTGCAAGTTCGTATTGCGATCAATATCAGTGATGAGCGCGGTGAGGTCCTAAGAACGGGTATAAAGATATCAGGGGTGCCGCTGACAGAAACCACCGTTCGCAATAGCTTACGAAAAAACCCACTGATGAACATGACCTCGTTAGCACGTATTTATGGGCAAGCCTTTAAACTCTATGCGATCAAAAAGGTGCCTTATATCAATTATGATGAAAAATTGACCGATAGTAATCAGAAAACATCTGCCTCTTTAAAAAACGAAACTTTAAACGATTGATAATCTAGAAATCCAAAAATCAGCAACACATTTTATATAGTCAATTTCAAAATAAAAGAACCTAGACAAGGACAACCATACGATGTCAGTACGACCGACCGACCGAGCACCAGTGACAAAATTAGAGAAATTAACCGCTCGCATGAGTAAAGTGGTTAACGAAAGTGCCGTACTACAACCCGTCAGCGATGGGATGAATCATTTAGCTAGAAAGCTTATATTTCGCGCATTACAGCACATCCAGTTTGGCAGTCTTACTTTGATTGAGACCTTTGGTGAGCAAACAGCAAAGACAACTAGCTTTGGCAAAGTCACTCCTCAGGTAGCAAGTAGTTCAGCAGTAGGTCGACATTCTCTAAACGTCACGTTAGAGATTCATGATAGTGCGGTTTATCGTCAACTGCTGCTTGGTGGCTCTATCGCTTTGGCAGACAGTTATATCGATGGCGAATGGGACACGGATGATTTGACGGGCCTGATCCGTTTGGCGGCGCGTAACCTTGAAGTGCTTAACAAATTAGAAAACCGTTTTGCAGGTGTCAGTAAAGCATTTGAGAAAGCAAAGCACCAGCTACGTGGTAATGACAAATCTGGTTCTAAATCCAATATCCTAGCGCATTATGACTTGGGCAATGATATGTATCAGCGTTTTTTGGATGATACGATGATGTACTCGTCAGCCGTATATCTGACGCCTGACGTGACGCTTAGCGATGCTCAGCAGCACAAGCTGTCGCTCATATGTCAGCGATTACAGCTGAGTGCTGATGATAGTGTCATTGAGATTGGTACAGGCTGGGGTGGTTTTGCGATTTATGCAGCTACTCATTATGGCTGCCATGTGACTACCACGACTATCTCTGATGCGCAATATGATGAAGCGAAGCGAAGAGTCGAAGCGGCAGGATTGTCTGATAAGATCACGCTTCTTAAGCAAGATTACCGCGAGCTGACGGGAGAGTACGACAAGCTGGTCAGTATCGAGATGATTGAGGCGGTGGGACATGAGTACTTACCGACGTTCTTTGCCAAGTGCAATAGCTTGCTCAAACCAACGGGTCTTATGGTATTGCAGGCCATCACTTTTAATGATCAGAATTATCAAGACTATATCGATTCGGTCGATTTTATCCAGACACATATATTCCCAGGGGGCTGTCTGCTATCCAACCAAGAGCTGACGACACAGTTTACTGAGCAGACGGACATGGTCATCAAGCAACTACATGATTATGGCTTTGATTATGCATACACGCTGCGTGATTGGCGTGCTGCATTTATGGCACAGCGAGCAGAGATTCAGGCGCTTGGCTATGACGATGCCTTTATCCGCCTATGGGCGTTTTATTTTTGTTACTGCGAAGGGGGATTCTTGGAGCGTACCATCGGTGTGGTTCAAGTCACTGCGGTGAAGCCTAACAATATCGACACGCTGCATTTTTCCGATTTACCAAGTGCGGTCTTAAAAAACGAAACGGTTTCGAACGATGAGACGGCCTTTCATGACGCAGATATGGCAGACACAGCGACAGTATAAGTTAAGTGATATAGGTACGGCTTTTTCATAACATTTATATGGTCTCATACTGTATAAACAGTTTGAGACCCTTATGTTGAGAGGTTGTATATTGAAAAGTTTTACATTGAAAGGTTCTATGATGCTTGCAGGCCACGCTTATCATGCAGACCTGAATAGCGTGTGACCACTAATGCCATTAAAGAGATAACAGCACCGATCCAAGCTGTATCTTGCAGTGACATATTTTCAACCACGCTACCACCGATGACTGAGCCCAGTGCAATACCGATATTAAATGCAGCAATGTTCAATCCAGAAGCGACATCGACAGCGTTCGGTGTATATTTTTCAGCTTGTTTGACCACGTAGATTTGTAGGCCCGGTACATTACCAAAGGCAAAAGCGCCCCATACCAAAATAGTGAGTACAGCAGCGATCTTGGATTGCATAGTAAAGGTAAATAATAAAAGAATGACACTTAAGGCGCTAAATATAATGCTAAGCGCACTAATAGGGCCACGTTTATCTGCAAGTTTGCCGCCCCAGATATTACCGATAGCAACGGACACGCCATATACGAGCATGATAAGACCAATGGCTGATGGCGCAAATTTGGTTTGCTGTTCTAAGATAGGTGCTAGGTAGGTAAATGCCGTAAACGTACCGCCATAGCCGAGAATAGTCATTAGATAGACCAGTAGTAATTGCGGTTTTACAATGACTTGTAATTGCTCTTTGAAGGTTGCAGGGATAGATTTTTTTAGGTTTTTTGGTACTAATATCGCGCTACCAATTAAAGCGATTAAGCCCAGTGCTGAGACGACCAAAAACGTAGCGCGCCAACCGAAATGCTGTCCAATCCATGTACCAAGGGGGACGCCAGTGACGAGCGCCACAGTGAGTCCGGTAAACATAATGGCAATTGCACTGGCTTCTTTTTCTTTACTGACAAGGCTAGTAGCTATCATGGAACCAATAGAGAAAAACACACCATGTGCCAGACCAGTCAAGATACGGGCAAGTATTAAGGTTTCATAACTGGGTGCTTGCCAAGCCAGCAAGTTGCCGATGACAAACAGACCCATTAGGCTCATCAGTACTATTTTACGATTCCAGCGACCAGTGAGTGCAGTAAGGATAGGGGCACCGATAGCGACACCAACGGCATATAGGCTGACGAGCAACCCTGCTGAAGGCAAGCTCACGCCCAAATCGGTGGCAATAGTTGGTACCAATCCAACAATGACAAATTCGGTTGTCCCAATTGCAAATGCGCTTAGAGTAAGCGCCCATAAAGCGAGTGGCATAACGACATCCTAATAATTAAATAATGCGCGTAGTTTGACCGATTTATAGTTTGCAAAAAACAGCACAAATGACAAAATACCTTTGTTAATTTTGTAAAGGTCATCATGATGATGGGACATGCTAAAACAGAAGATATAGAGATATTTTTGACCGTAGTGGATACGGGCAGTTTTACTGGCGCTGCCAACTTGCTGAATCAGCAAGTCGCTAAAGTATCTCGTGCGGTGTCCAGACTCGAAGATACGCTGCAATGCACGCTATTAAATAGAACGACACGGCGCTTAGAGCTGACGGAGGAAGGGCATGTCTTTATTAGATATGCGCGTGAGAGTTTAAATACGTTATATACCGGTGAAGAGGCAATTAAGCTGTTAAAACAAGCGCCAAGTGGGCATCTACGAATTGACGCTGCGAGTCCGTTTGTATTGCATCAGCTGACGCCTTTGGTTGGTGATTTTGTGCAGCAGTATCCGCATATTACGCTTGATTTGACCTCGCATGACAATATCATCGACTTGCTTGAGCACAAGACGGATCTGGCTATCAGAATTGGCGATTTAAAAGACTCAAACTTGCATGCGCGTCTATTGGGTAAAAGTCAGCTGCGGCTAGTAGTCAGTCCTGAATATTTATATCAGCATAATGAAGTAGCTCATATTAATGATTTAAGCACTCATAAATTAATTGGCTTTAACGATGCGTCAAAGCTAAATAGCTGGCCACTAAAAACACCAGTGAAACTGAACTTTCATATGACTGGCAGTAGCGGCGAGACTTTGCGTCAGCTGTGTTTAAATCATCAAGGTATCGCTTTACTGTCACATTTTATGATTGGTGACGATTTGAAATCTGGACGATTGGTTGAGGTGTTGCCTGAGGCGATAGTAACACCAAACAATCGCGAATCCATACAGGCGGTCTATTACAAAAATAGTGCCGTATCATCGCGTATTTTAGCATTTTTAGATTTTATTCAGCCACGACTGACATTATAAGTTTTATCCGTTTTTATTCATTTTATAAGGGGTATTATCATGGGTTACGTTTTTATTTATCTTGCCGCGGTGGTTATCTTTCTAGGAGTGGATGCTGTTTGGCTGACGACCATGAAAGGGGCTTTTTATGAGTCGCGCATCGGTCATCTATTGGCGGATGAGCCTAACATGATGGCAGCTGGTATCTTTTATATGTTTTATATCTTGGCACTCTGCATATTGATTCTATATCCACAAATCAAAGCAGGGGCATCAGTTGGTCATATTTTCTTACTTGGTGGTTTGATTGGTCTAATGGCCTACGGTACATATGACTTTACCAATTTGGCACTATACAAGGGCTTTACGCTAGATACCGCACTCGTTGACTTTGTATGGGGCGGTGTTTTAACGGGCTCAGTCAGCGCGATTGTCGCTTGGCTGGCTTATCGATTTCATTGGTTGAGCTAACCAAGATCGCTCTTATTCATAAAAGCTGGCCCTATATAGCTCTAATTTACATAACCTAGACCGATTAGAGACACAGGGCTGTTTGCGCTATTTGGTGTCCTACTGTATAAATGGTAGGCACAACAAATAAGTGTCAAACCATTTAAGGAACGTTATGCCGCAATACAATACCAGCTCGACTGCCAAAAAAGCCCCACTGAATCATGAACTATATATGTCGATATTGATGACGCCTGATATGGCAAATTTTATCGGTAATGTCCATGGCGGTGATTTGCTAAAGATGCTCGATCAGGTCGCTTACGCTTGTGCCAGTCGTTATAGTGGTAGCTATGTCGTGACATTGTCCGTGGACCAAGTTATGTTTCGTGAGCCTATTTATGTGGGCGAATTAGTAACCTTTGCAGCCAGTGTCAATCATGTGGGAAATACCTCAATGGAAATTGGCATTCGTGTTGAGGCAGAAGATGTGCGTGCTCGTACCGTGCGCCATACCAATAGCTGCTATTTTACAATGGTTGCTATCGATGATAATGGCAAGCCAACTCCTGTCCCTCCGCTTGTCATCAAAAATAAATTACAGCAATGCCGAGCAGATGCAGCGATAGAGCGAAAAAAACTGCGTATGGAAAGCGCACATCGTCCCAGCTGTGATATTGAAAGCTTGAATCAAAATTTTGGCGAGCCTGAAGATATTGCCAAATAGAGTCAATAGATCTGGTTATCAGATGTTGATGATATAACGGCCTTACGCTACAGCGACTCACTAAAAAGACACTGATATTTTGCTATGCTTACTTTAAGCTGATAGGTATTTCAAGCCATTCGTCCATGGTGAATATATTCACTATCAACATGTTATTCCAGTGAGTTTAGTATGAGTCTAAAGCCATCCGTTGCTAATCCCCAACATCATTCGTCAGCTTCTTCTAAAGTGCCGAGTCATCGTGCGCGCGGTGCTAGCAGTCTGCAGACCCCAAATGATTCCGAGTTAGAGCATGTCCTAAATCAGAGTCCTGAGACCAATGATGAGCACTCAGGCTCACTCATTACGGTGTTGATTGCTGTTGGGGCCAATATCATTATCGCCATTGCAAAAACAGTGGCCGCTTTTATGACAGGATCTGCTTCCATGATTGCTGAAGCAGCGCATTCATGGGCGGATGCGGGCAATGGTACGTTGCTCATTGTCGCCGAAAAAAAATCTGTTAAACCTGCTGATAAGAGCCATCCGCTAGGATACGGCAAAGAATCCTATGTCTGGTCGATGATTGCTGCATTCGGTGTATTTACGGCAGGCTCGATTGTGTCTATTTATACGGGTATTAAGGAGTGGAACGCTACTGAATCTGAGACCAATTATACGATTGCTTTTATCGTTTTAGCAGTCGCCTTTGTGCTTGAGGGGTTTTCGCTGGTTCAGGCTTATAGACAGAGTAAAAAGCATGGTGAAGCATTGGATGTGAGTGCGCTTGGCTATGTGGTGGATACCTCCAATCCGACTTTGCGTGGTGTGTTTTTTGAGGATTTAGCTGCCGTTATTGGCTTGGTGGTTGCCGCCGCCGCTATGGGCATGCATGCCTATACTGGAGAGGCTTATTGGGATGCGCTTGGTTCTATCATTGTAGGCTTATTACTGGGGGTGGTCGCGATATTTTTGATTAGCCGTAACCGTGATTTTTTGGTGGGGTATAGAGTCACTGACCGTATGCACGAATACGTCTTGAGCGAACTGCTAAATCATCCAGATATCGATAGTGTGTCCTATCTACACCTAGAGTGGGTTGGTCCTAAAAAGATCTTTATGGTCGCCGCAGTGGATATCGCAGGCAATCAGAAAGAAGAACATGTCGCTCAAAAGTTTGAGGAGATTGAAAACTTGTTCCGAGATAACCCTGTATTCCAAGAGGCAATTTTGACACTATCGGCACCAAATGCTGATATTCTGAAATTAGAAGATATTTGAGCTATACAGCAAGTCAATAAAAGGAAATACAGTAGACGGATTCATTGACAGCAGGTAGATTGTTAAATATTCGATACATCATTCATTGTGTAAGACACGAAAAAGTGTAAGACACAAAAAAGCCGTCAATAATGACGGCTTTTTTTATTCGTAATTATGAGTCTAAAATACTCATTAATTCACGGATACTTATTTCTTTGGCGCATTCGCACCGATGAACCAAGCATCTTTATCAATGATGCGACTAGCTTCAGTGAATAGGTCAGCGGTATCTTCATCACCAGCGTCGCCAGCAGTAGCAATGGCTTCTCTTAATGCCTCTGCTACTTTTTTGTAGCGGTTAGTTAGCTCACGTACGTGTTGATCTACTTCAGTAATATCAGTTGGGTAATCATCTAAGATAGACTCTTTTACCACACGACTTGCCAGACCGTTTGGTTGACCACCCAAAATCACAATACGCTCAGCAATAGTATCTGATACTTCAAGGATACGATCTGATGTTTCGTCTAACAACTGATGCACACCGATGAAACCAGTACCTTGTAGGTTCCAATGACACTGTTTGCCATCTAGGGTTAGATCAATCACGTTTGCTAAGTTAGCGTTTAGCAAATCAATCATTTGTTTTGCGGTATCGTCTGAAATTCCACTTGCGTAACGTTCTCTCATATTTTACTCCGTTATTTATTTAAAATTATTATATTGAATGAAAATCTCAATGTATTGTTATTAGTCTTTTACTCTTACTTGATGACAATCAATCCAAAATAAATATCAGAAATATCTCTATCTACCGGCTGATAAGTCACCTGCTTGTTAATTCATGATCGATAATAGCAGCTTAAAACGATGTTGGAACCCCTCAGTGTTAGGCTTTGTTAGGTGGTCGTGTAACGGGTTTGTTAACCATGAAAATCTTTGTAAATTTATCAAAGTCTATGTGCGTTTTTTATAACAACGGCAGGTTTATTTATCGATAAATAGTATCTTTACAGACTTATATTTTGTGTAGCGCGATATGGCAATATGTATAAGATAAGACTCGTCATTATCCGTTAAAAAGCCTTTAAAAACCGCTGCTCAGACTCCATATTGTTATAAACTTTAATAAGAAGAAAATTACTATGAGAATGCCTGAACCGCGCTCATCGCGTCAGTTAAACCAATTGGCCGCTCAGCTCCAAGGCGAAGCTGAAATCAGTGGTGTCAATGCGTCTGGGACGAAAATATCCAGCCGTGCCTTTGAGATGGTCACCGATTTTGAGCCAGCAGGCGATCAGCCGCAAGCCATCGAAAAGCTGGTCAATGGTATCAATTCTGGTATGGATGAACAGCTATTGCTAGGTGTGACGGGCTCTGGTAAAACTTATACCATGGCTAAGGTCATCTTTGAATGTCAGCGCCCAACCATCATCATGGCGCATAATAAGACCCTTGCCGCGCAGCTATATGGCGAGTTTAAGTCGTTTTTCCCAAACAATGCGGTTGAGTATTTTGTCAGTTACTATGACTACTATCAGCCAGAGGCCTATGTCGCTGCTAGCGATACCTTTATCGAAAAGGACAGCGCCATCAATGATCACATTGATCAAATGCGTCTGTCTGCCACTCGTGCACTACTTGAGCGTCGTGATGCGATTATCGTCGCATCGGTATCGTGTATTTATGGCTTGGGTGATCCAGAAAGTTATTTAAAAATGCTATTGCACGTAGTGGTTGGTGATCAGATAGATCGTACCGCAACTATTAAGCGTTTGGTTGAAATGCAATACACCCGTAACGAGTTAGATTTTGGCCGTGGTACTTATCGTTTGCGTGGTGAACTGCTAGATATCTATCCTGCTGAGTCTGAGCAGCTGGCGGTACGTGTGCATTTGTTTGACAATGAAGTGGAGAAAATCACGTGGTTTGATCCGTTAACGGGCAAGACCGTACGTAGTGTGCCGCGTATTACCATTTATCCAAAATCACATTATGTGACGCCGCGCAATAAGTTAGAAGCGGCCAGTGAAACCATACGCGCTGAGCTTGAGTCGCGTTTGGAGTATTTTCGTGAAAACAACAAGCTGATTGAAGCACAGCGTCTCAAAGAGCGTACTCAGTATGATCTTGAGATGATTCAGCAGCTTGGCTACTGTAATGGTATCGAAAACTACTCACAGCATCTCTCTGGTCGTCCATCAGGGGAAGCGCCCCCGACGTTGTTTGATTACATTCCAGAAGATGCTCTGCTGTTCCTCGATGAGTCACACGTGACCGTCTCTCAGATCGGTGCAATGTATAAAGGGGATAGATCACGCAAAGAGAACTTGGTCAACTATGGCTTTCGTCTGCCAAGTGCGATGAACAACCGCCCGATGAAGTTTGAAGAATGGGAGCGCATTAAGCCCAAAACCATTTATGTCAGTGCCACGCCAGCGCTGTATGAGCTTGAACATAGTGAGCAGGTGGTAGAGCAGGTTGTACGTCCAACGGGTCTGATTGATCCTGAGATCGAGATACGTCCGGTCTTGACACAGGTCGATGATGTGCTGTCTGAGATTACCAAACGCCGTGAAAAAGACGAGCGCGTATTGATTACCACCCTGACTAAGCGCATGTCAGAGGACTTGACCAGCTATCTAAAAGAATATGGTGTCAAGGTCGCTTATCTGCATTCAGATATCGACACGGTAGAGCGTATGGAGATCATTCATGAGCTACGTACTGGTAAGTATGATGTGTTGGTCGGCATTAACTTGCTGCGCGAAGGTTTGGATATGCCTGAGGTCTCATTGGTGGCGATATTCGACGCAGATAAAGAAGGGTTTTTGCGTTCTGAGCGTTCACTTATTCAGACCATTGGTCGTGCAGCACGTCATTTGAACGGCAAGGCCATTCTCTATGCAGATAGCATTACTCCAAGTATGCAAAAGGCGATAGATGAGACAGAACGTCGCCGCGACAAACAGATTGCTTTTAACCTTGAGCATAATATTACGCCAAAAGGCGCGCGCCGTAGCATCACTGATAAGATTGATACAGGCGAAAGCCTAGATGCCAATGACAATCAGGCTATCCCAGTCAAGAGCAATTTGCCTGATGTCGATATCAATATCTTGCGTAGTCCTGATTTATTGGCCAAAGAAATCAAACGTCTTGAGAAGCAAATGCAGCAAATGTCGCGTGATTTGAAATTTGAAGAGGCGGCGAAGACCCGCGATAAAGTGCTGGAGCTTAAAGCACATTTGAGCTGATTGTCTGTATTAAATAATATAAAAAATGGGGTGCGCACTGAGCACCTCATTTTTTTGGTCTATTCGATAAGAGGGCGCTGACAAAGATTGGAATAGAACCCAGTGCCACTTACCATATCGGTATCAATCTTATAATTCATACAGCATTCCAAAGCATTGACTCATGATGGGTTCGGTAGTTTGCCATATGCAGCGGAGTTTTTGGAATCGACACAATTTAGGCGTATTGTTTATGGTGCTTACCAATATCTACCCTCACAAGCCAGCTTTATATTTCATGAGGTAAAGGGGGACGTACAAACCTATGTCAACAGAATGCACGAGCATGGTATTGCGGTTGGTCGCGAGTTTGCGCCCATCACAGGTTTCAATCGTCTAACGCTTGGCAGACCTGATGAGATGGCAGTATTCGTTGAGGTGCTCAAATCATTTCGTGAACAAAGCTGGGTTTAATCACTATAAATAGGATAGTGTCATGATAAGACTTGAGGCAAGCTCTTTATTTTTACCAACATCAAACGCAGTTTTACATATCGCACCTTAAAAAATCGCTCTCTATCTTATAGAATAGCCGCATAAAGCATGATCTACTCAGCATATACATAAAAGCTTTATTACAGCAATAGAAGTAGGCATGCTCTTGTATTTTATAATTATAAAGTTAGGGAAGTACTTATGTTTGATATCAAGTCGTTTTTTAAGCGGGAAGTAGAAAAAAAGCTTATCAACGTGGACGATTATATTTTTATGCCTGAGCGGGTAGAGATGGAGCTTGAAGGTGGTCAACTAAACTGTGTGTTAAATAGTGATGGGCGTGTAGATATTTTTTATAGCAAGGAAGGGGTAACTGAGGTTGGTTCAGCGTCACGCAAGCATCCTTTTACCGCATTTGAAAAAGAGCTGTATCATGGTGTTTATGATGATGTTATTACCGAATTAGTAAAAGAGGTGGATAAAATTATTGATGGCTCCTCTAAGTATTTCCGGCGCAGCCAGACATTGCCTTTTACAGCTGCTCTATCCCAAAACCCAGCTGATTCAAACAAATTTTAGGCAAATGCGATAACGTAAGTAGGTAGTAAGTAGGTAGATAGTATAAAGCGTCAAAAAAAGGGGAGTGCTATTGGTAGCGTACCCCTTTTTTCGTGACGTTTTTTATTTATTAATATTGTGCTCTATTTGACAAAACTGGCATAGCAGCTTTGAAGCGATTTGGCGACAACTCTAGTGACCAGTTGAGCGCGATACTGAGAATCGATAGCGGCATTACCCAATTCAACGATGGTCACTTGCTGCGGGGCTTGCTCACTCACGCAACCACAAACGTTACTTTTAACAGACTCTTGCTGCGCTTCCGTCATGGCGACACTTGCAACACGCCAAGCGGTTTGTTTTTCAATTTGGCTACGGCATTGGTTGTCGATCGCCGCTTTAAAGACATTCATGCCAATCTCATTTGCGGTACCAATTGCTGTGCCTGTGCCGTCATTTGTAGCACCCGTCGTGGTGCAGCCTGCTAGCGCGACAGTAGCCAGCATAACGGTCGATGCCAAAAGTTTTTTCATAAGTGAATCCTTTAAGGTATTTGATAATCTCTAAAGTGCTATATTATCAGTAAAATATAGTAATGGCATCATTAACCCGTCGCCTGAGACAGTCTACAATGCGCTTACTCACAAAAAAGCCAGCTAAAAAATCTCATAGCTGGCCTTATGGATATATGGATATGGCGTTGCCTAATGTTTATTAGACATTTTTACCATGTTGTTTTTGCTGAATGTCTTTTGCAAGCTTATAGCATTCGTTGATATGGTCAGTAGCGATTTTCTTAAAAATCGTATAACCCATGGTCGCAGCAACCAGTTGACCGCCTAATGGGACAAATTTGGTGACTTGTTTGGCGGCGATACGACCACCAAAGCCTTGAATGGTTTTCTTAACGATACCACGCGTTGCCATCAATCCTGCAAAATCTACAGTGCGATCTTTGACAGCACTCCAATGCACTTCGCGTGACTGAAGATCGATTGCTGACTGACGGTCTTCAATCAAACCAAAACGTTCGCTGATCTCAGGGAGCAATTGCGTCAGCATACCAGCATCAACCGCCACATCAAAGAACGGTACAGGCACGATGGCAACACCAGCAGATATTCTGGCGCGTTTTTTTACCATGTCGAGGCATTCTTTTTTGACTTTATCAAGATCTAAGCTAGGATCGATCGTATTTGGTAGTTTTTCAGCAGCTGGTGTGGTTTTCATAAAGTATCCTTATAAATAGTTAAAATATTGATGATGTAACCGTCAATAATTAGCAAGTCTCTCAGTTGTTTACTATTCTATGAATTTATAGGCGCCATACAATCATTGCTTTGTAGCAAAATGCAGAAAAGTACGGTCACTATGCATCCTTTTTGTAAGTAAGAGATCATATGAGGAGTAGGAGCTTAGTTGCCAGTAACAAGCTGGATGAGATGAACTACTAAGCCGTGATGGATTCTACTAAGCGACAGATTGAGGTGATGTATTTTGTGAATAAGTACAATATAAATGGCTACACAGCGACAATATAAATTGTCGTTGTGACCCTGCCTTAAAGGCAGTAAAATACGCTCATGCTAAATTTAACCCCCCGTAATACCAGCACTCGCATTGACGAGTTGCCCGCCGCGTTGCAACCACTTGCCGCCCAATCATTGACGCTTGCTCGCTTATATGCAGGCCGAGGTATCACTGCACCTGATGAGCTGGAGACTGGTTTATCTGGTCTGTTGCCTGCTGACATGCTGCACGGTATCACTGAAGCCGTGCGTCTATTGGACATCGCTATTGATGACGGTCAGCGTATCCTTATCGTTGGTGACTTTGACTGTGATGGCGCAACCAGTACCGCGCTGATGATGCGCGCACTCACAAAGATGGGGGCAGTCGTCGATTTTTTGGTGCCCGATCGTTTTAAATATGGTTATGGGCTAACGCCAGAGATTGTCGAATTGGGCATTGCAACCTTTCAGCCGGACGTGATAGTGACGGTCGATAACGGTATCTCCAGTCATGAAGGTGTGGCGCGCGCCCAAGCAGATGGTATTACGGTAATTATCACGGACCATCATCTCACGACCAAAGAGACACCACCTGCTGAAGCCGTCGTCAATCCCAATCAGCTTGATTGCAATTTCACCAGTAAAGCACTGGTCGGGGTAGGGGTCGCGTTTTATGTGCTCGGACGATTGGCAAAGCTGCGCCGCGACGCTGGCAAGTCTACGGTACAGGTTAGTCAGTATTTAGATTTGGTAGCGCTTGGTACGATCGCAGATGTCGGCGTACTCGATAAAAACAATCGTATCTTAGTACATCACGGGCTATCTGCTATTCGTCAAGGTCGCTGTTGTATGGGTATATTGGCGCTACTTGAGCAAGCAGGCCGTGACCCCAAGCAATTACACGCACAGGATTTTGGCTTTGTGTTAGGGCCACGTATCAATGCGGCTGGACGTATGGATAATATGCGTATCGGGATTGAGTGCCTATTGACCGAAGACTGGAGCACCGCCCAGCGTTTGGCGCAAGAGCTTGAGCAACTAAACCGTACACGCCGTCATGTAGAAGGCGAGATGCGTGCGCAGGCAGATAGTATTGTACAGACATTGGCTACTGAAACTGATATTGAGGTCGATGAAAATACAAGCGACAGTGGCGATGACATTACTCAGGAAGTTAATACTCAATTCGCCACTACTCATAAGACAAGCCATACAGACACTCGTAGTATCGTTCTGTATCAGGATGATTGGCATCAAGGGGTGATTGGTATTGTCGCTGGACGTTTAAAAGAAAGTCATTACCTACCTAGCATTGTTTTTGCGCCAGCAGATACGGAGCAGACTGGTGAAGACGATGCGATTAAGGGATCAGCACGGTCAATTGCTGGCGTGCATATTCGTGATGCGATTGAGCAAGTCGCTGAGCGTCAGCCTGATCTCATCAGTCATTTTGGCGGTCACGCGATGGCAGCAGGTCTGACCCTCAAGCGTCGTAATTTTGAGCCATTTGTCGCCGCGTTTAACGAAGTTATGGCACAAATGGATGATGACGTGTTTGCAGAGCAGAAATTCACTGATGGACCTTTGCAAGCGGGAGATTTTAGCTTGTGGTTTGCTGAACATTTAGCAGATGCTAGCATTTGGGGTCATGGATTTGCACCGCCGATATTTGACGGTGTGTTTGAGGTATTGAGTTTTAAGATATTAAAAGACAAGCATCTTAAACTATCGCTGCGTTATCCAGACGTCCAATATCCAATCGAGGCAATCTGTTTTAACTTTGATAATGACGCTTGGGATTATCGTGCCAAAAAAGTGCATTTACTATTTCAGCTAGATATCAATGAATGGAATGGCAAACAAAGCTTACAGCTGATGGTAAAAGACTTGGCTGTGGTAGAGCAAGGTTAAGGCTTAAATGCTATCAGTACAGTCAAGTTTGAGTGTGCTGATACTATTTGCTACTTTTTGACTTAACATCAGTACTTCCACTCAAGAGTGGGGAACTGCCAATCATAACGAATAGCCAGCATACGCAAGGTAAAAATCGTACTCATTGCAGAAACATCAGCAACCCAATCAGCAACGCCTAAGTTCTTTAGAGCAAAGTATAGAATACCCCCAGTTAACGCCGCAGTGATATAAATCTCTTGCTGCAATACCAGTGGAATCTCATTACAAATCATATCGCGAATGATGCCACCAACGATGATGGTGATCACGCCCAATAACAGTGCCACTGGCACATTGGTACCCATACTATCAGCGACTTTGATACCTATAAGCGTAAAGGCGGATAGACCGATGGTATCGGACAGTTTGAGGAACTTATCAACGCGTCTTGAGTTTGGATGAAAAAATATCTGCATCACAAGCGAAGAGAGCGTAATGAGCGTCAGATAGCTCATATCTACCATCCAAAACAGCGGATGACGATCCAAAATCACATCGCGTACGGTGCCGCCACCGATGGCTGTGACGATAGAGACTAGTAGGCAACCAAAGACATCAAAGTTCTTATGCTTGGCCAGTATCGTCCCTGAAACGCTACAGGCGATAATCCCAATCATATCAAAAAAATAGATCAAAGAGCGCGGGTCAAAAGTAGTGATTAGAGCTGTAGGATCCAACGCGATAGCCAACATAAGCCATTCTCACTATTTTTGATGATTGTCAGCTTTTATGTACAAAAAGCATTGCATTTTTGATCAGCTATTTAAGCAACCAAACGGATAGAGGGCAAATGCCAGTCGAATCTGAGCGCCAGCATGCGTACCGCAAAGATGACAAACAACATAATAAACTCATTGATGCCAGCGCTGACACCGACATACTGTAGGCATAAATACGTTACAGATCCTGCGATACTGGCCGTGATATAAATCTCACGCTGCAATACTAATGGTATCTCATTACAGATAATATCACGGAGCATCCCACCAATAATGGCTGTCCAGACGCCCATCATAATAGCAATAAGAGGTGACATGCCTTGGGTCAATGCGACCTTAAAGCCAATCACGCTAAATGCCGCGAGACCAATGGCATCAAAAAGCTTAAGCGCATTGTCGATCTTGTGATATAGATGAAAGAATATTTGTAGAATAAGAGACGTCACGGTAATGACGATCACATAGTTGAGATCCGTCATCCAAAATAGTGGGTGACGATCTAGTGCCATGTCACGTAGCGTACCGCCGCCAATGGCATTGACCATCGAAACCAAGATGCAGCCAGCAATATCGAAGCCTTTGTGCTGAGCGAGCAATGTCCCTGCAATTGCGCAGGCGATGATACCCACCATGTCCAATAAATATAATAGAATATCAGGAAAAATTAAATCATTAACCATACTTATATTGCCAATTCTTGATCATAAAAAATGATGGGTATTCTCGTTTTAAATGGGTGTTTTGTAGATGAGCCAAACAAAATCAGCCCATTGTTAAATTGTCGTCTAGCCATCTTTTGCAAACAGTATCAAGCCGATGATAATCAGTACAATACCGACCAGACCTAAGGCTGAGGGTAGTGGATTTCCCAGCAGGATCATACCACCAATCAAAGCAAAAATGATTTCACTGGCTTGGGTCGAGTCAACGCCCGCAACCTCGCTTGAGGTCACCGCTTGCTCACGCGCATATAAAAACAGACTGGTCGCGGCCACCCCTGATAACAAGGCGACCAGTAGCGTGTTAAACACCTGCGCGCTGCCCGGTAACTCAGGGCGCACCATGATGCCTAAAACGAGCCAAAATGGCAAACTCCCTACGGTCATCAACCACACTTTGTTAAAGGCATTTTGTAACAGATCCGTCTCGATAACAGGAATACGTCTGATCAGGGTTTGCAGTGTGGAGTTGTTCGCAGTATCACGGTCAGCGCTATGCGTATCAGTAGCATCGTGAGCACTGGCCAATAGCGCTGTTTCTGCACGCATCGGCTGAGAATGCGGCTCACTGTCTTGAAGTTTGGCCTTGTGCTGCTTGGCATTGTAAGAGGCCTGCCAAACCAACTGATTGCCAATAGGGTAGCTAAACGCCGCGATCAGTGCTGGCAGCGCGCCATACAGTAGCATTTGCGTCAGTGGTATGGCATTGGCATCACTAGGCGCGTGCAAACCTTCACTGACGTTGACCAGTACCACGCCTACGAAGACAATCAGGGCATAAAAAATGAATTTTTTATCAAAGCGTTGTCCGAATGCCAGTAAGACAAGCAAACTGGTCACGACGGTAAACATAAAGGTCGCCGCCACAACCCAACCACTGGCGTGATCACCTGCATAACAGATGCCAGTATAAAACACGCCGAAGCCAATACTACCAGTAATGCACCAGAAGCCTATATGTTGACGAAAAATCGTCCAAAGCTCTTTGATGCGTCCCATACCGTGTTGAACAGCAATCATTGCCGTCAGTAGTAGTAGCATAAATACGTAGCGCAAGCTCGCTGACCAAAACCAATGCCCACCAGCAGCGCTCATCAGCTCATTTAATACAAAGGTTGAGCTAAAAAACGCACCTGATAGTAACCCTAGTAAGATCAGCCGAATCATGTTTCCTCCTTGAAAGTACGTGCCTGTATATGGATTTGTATTTATATTTATATACCCCACTCTCAACTTATTTTTCTAAGGTATTGGTTTACTTAGTTTTTAAAATTTCAGTTAAAACAATTAGAATTTTAAATTCTATAAAAATCAAAGGCCTACGATAAGTTGAGATTGGCGTATTTATATTTATATTTATTGTTCTAAATGGATGTTCTATCAGTGACTAGCGTATGGTTTGTCTTTTTATTTGCCTTTGGCATCTGCCCAAATAATTTTGTGTAGTTGCAGCTGAAAACGAACGGGCAAGGCATCTGCCAGCATCCATTCAGCAAGCTCTCTTGCCAACACAGGTACCTCAGGGCTGAGCGCTTCATCGACATCATCTGCCACGTTGAACATCGGCGAAAACCAAACGGTACCGACCAATTCATTTAACTTATGCTCGACTAATTTTTCTTTTGCCCAGTCGTAATCTGTGCGATTCATGATGACAAACTTGATTTGGTCGTGCTCGGTAAGATGATCGAGATTTGACCATAAGTTTTTGTCCACTTCGCCTGAGCTTGGTGTTTTGAGATCCATCACTTTGCTGACGGCTGGTGGTACATTTTGTACCGAGAGCGCGCCTGCGGTTTCAAGGGATATTTCATAGCCATCGCTGAGCAGACGTTTCATCAACTCAATCGCATTTGGCTGTGCTAATGGCTCACCACCAGTCAGGCAAATGCGCTTACATGGATAGTTTTTGATCGTGTCTATGATGGTTTCTAATGACTGACGCTCGCCGCCCGTAAAGGCATATTCGGTATCACAGTAGACGCAGCGCAGCGGACAGCCCGTTAGACGTACAAATATCGTCGGCAAGCCAGAAGTCAGCGCCTCACCTTGCAAGGAATAAAAAATCTCAGTCAAACGTAACCCCGCTTCAGGGTCAGTGACGGGGATAGCGGCGGTGCGCAACAGTGATTCACTCATAATATGTCAAATACAGTTGAAGGTTGATAAGGCGATCAAGCGGTTATCAATCGTAATAAAGAAGAAGGCAGGCTGTGGTATTTGTCGTTTTATGTTTGGATAAAACAAAACCAAAAAACGGATTATAACGCAACGCTCTGCATTAGGGTGCAAAAAAGACGCTGAAGTTTTCTTCAGCGTCTTTAGTAACTATGATTTATCGACGTCCGTACCGTTCAGGTACGAGGCTATAAATATTAAAAATACTAGGGTGTGTTGACATATATAGAATAATTGATAATCATAGTGTTATGACTAGATTAACCCTAAGTGATGCCCAGTGGGCAAAGATAGCACCGTATTGTGCAGGTAAAGAGACCGATGTTGGTAGAACAGCGGTAAATAATCGACTATTTATCGAAGCTGTTCTATGGATTGTCCGAACAGGTAGTCCGTGGCGAGATTTACCCCCTGAATTTGGTAACTGGAACAGTGTTTATAAGCGCTACCGTCGATGGGTAAAAAGCGATAGATTCAGCAAGCTATTTAATGCTCTGAATGACTCAGATTTAGAGTATGCCATGATTGATGGCACTATTGTTAAGGTACATCGTCATGGACAAGGCGCAAAAGGGGGGCTTGTCATCAGGCAATTGGCAAATCAAGAGGCGGTATGACCACTAAAATCATGGCAATGGTTGATGCATTAGGCAACCTTGTTGATTTTACTTTATTGAAAGGACAACAGCATGACATGGCTGGCGTTAAACCTTTAATTAAAGACAAAGAGTTTGGTACATTGCTTGCTGATAGAGCCTTTGACACGGATTGGCTACTGCTAGACTTAGAAGAGCGTGGTAGCAAAGCGGTCATACCCCCTAAAAGCTCTCGTTTAAAGCAACGAGATTTCGATAAAGAAATGTACAAGTGGCGTCACTTAATCGAGAACTTCTTCTGTAAGCTGAAAGATTTCAAGAAAATTGCCATGCGTGCTGAAAAAACGGATGAGTCGTTTGCTGCTAATATCTATTTAGCAGCGACGATTATCCATTTACGGTAATTGTCAACACACCCTAGTCTAAACGTAATAGCTCATTCACAGCAGTTTTTGCACGCGTTTGCGCGTCTACCTTTTTCACGATGATGGCAGCGTACAAGCTGTGTGTGCCGTCTTCTGATGGTAAGCTACCTGGTACGACAACAGAGCCTGCTGGTACACGGCCACGATGGATCTCGCCAGTCTCACGGTCATAGATGCGTGTAGATTGACCAATATAGACACCCATAGAGATGACAGCGCCTTCTTCGACGATCACGCCTTCAACGATTTCAGAGCGCGCACCGATAAAGCAGTTGTCTTCGATGATGGTTGGGTTGGCTTGTAACGGTTCTAATACGCCACCAATACCAACACCGCCTGATAGATGCACGTTTTTGCCGATTTGCGCACATGAGCCAACGGTCGCCCACGTATCAACCATCGCGCCTTGATCGACATACGCACCGATGTTGACATAAGAAGGCATCAATACCGCACCCGCTGCGATATATGAACCTTTGCGAGCAACGGCTGGTGGTACCACACGGACGCCTGCTTCTTTGAACTGTGCTTCGGTCCAATCTGCAAATTTCGTTGGCACTTTGTCATAGAACTGCACATGCTCGCCCGCTGCTTGAACGTAGTTGTCGTTCAAACGGAACGATAGCAGTACTGCTTTTTTGGCCCACTGATTGACGACCCATTCGCCATCTTTCTTTTCGGCAACGCGTAGGCTGCCGTTATCTAACTGCTCGAGTACTTGCTCAATTGCGTCACGCACGTCTTGTGGCATGTTGCTTGGGCTGTATTCGTTGCGGTTTTCAAAAGCTTGTTCGATGGTTTGTTGTAATGACATAAAGATTCCTAAAATAAGTAAAAGGGAGAGGTGACTCGTATTTATAGTGACATAACTTGGGCGGACCCGCTTAAAATACAATACTTGTAAAATATGGACGATTGTACAAGATAACTGGGCCAAAAAACTTGCTTGCCATATTGTCGCTAATTTGACCACTTTTAGCAAACAAGTTCAGTATTTCATTATGGCAGTGCTTGAGGAAAAGCGCTCACAAGACTGCTCAAGATGAATTGTTTATCGTGCTTTAAGCGTCTGGTGCAATGTTTTTTATCCACGCTAAAATGTCTTGATAAACCGTTTGATTGTCTGTTTCGTGTAATACTTCATGGCGCATATTGGAATACAGTTGAATGTCAACATGGTTAAATTTTTGTTTATGTAGGCGTTTGACCACGCGGCGAATACCGCGTCCCATGTTACCAATAGGATCATCTTCACCGCTGATAAATAGCATTGGGAAGTTTTTGGCAATGGTGGTGGCCCAGCCTTTATTTAGTCCAGTATCCATCAAAGTAAATAATGTCATAAAGCCATTATTGGTAAAGTCAAAACCAGTCTTTGGATCAGCTTCATAGGCTTCAATATTTGCAGTATTTTCACTCAACCAAGCAAACTGTGAGGATGCGGTGCGTTCCTTTAGTTGACTGTTCAATACCTTATTCATGGTATTGGCAAGTACTGAGTTCGGCTGTCTAGGTGCTACTTTTGCCAATACTTTATTGATAGGTAGCAAAACTTTGGTCAATGGATTGACGTCTGCTGAGCCCATTAATATTGCGCCTGCAAAATTATGCGCATGATGCTTAAGTACGTTACGCACGATAAACGAGCCCATGGAGTGGCCCATCACAAAATGCGGTACATCGGGGTGACGTGCTTTTAGGCTATCTGCCATGACAATCACATCTTTTAGCAGCGACTGCACGGGATGCTCTTCACCAAAAAACCCTAAATCTGCTTTGGTTTTGATGGTTTGACCATGACCAAGATGATCATAGGTTGCGACAGCGATGCCATTGTCCGCCAAGAACTGTGCAAAATCTGCATAGCGACCACTGTGCTCTGCCATCCCATGCACAATCAATAGCGTCGCGCTGATGGCAATATTTTTGTCACTTGGCTCAAAAAAGTTGTGGTGCAAGTAGTGAGTGTTGTCGGAGGAGAGAATGTTATCATTACTGGTATCGAGAGTGTTACTCATATAAGCTTCCTTGACAGGTTTTAATGGTCTATAGTCAATCCACTATAAAAGCGTTACAGCGTTAACCTTGCTTGAATTATGACAGATACATCTGCACTCGGTTGCCTTGTACCGCTCTTAAATTGGATCAACTATATATTTTTTATGGATCGTTATTTCAAAAATGTCGATCAGTTAGGTGGCGTCGTTATGATTTTATTTTACTAGGCGCTGATTGGTCGACCATTTTACCTTATTTTTTTGTGTCACGTGACAGGGTAATGAAATCTATATTTGCTAGCACCATTTAACGACAAAAATGAATGTGATCAATATTCTCTACGCCATTTTTAAGTGGGATTGGCTATACTAACTACTCCTACCCATTATAAATCTCGTAATTGCTCGATTAGCCAACGGTGAATGCCACTGTCATTGGTACGTGGATGCCAAGCGGCTATTATCTTAAAGGTAGGCGGTAGGGCTTCTACTTTAAGCGCTTTAACTTTACTGTTTGGCAGTAGTCGCGCGGGATAAAAAGCAATCATGTCAGTGGTATGCAAAATATCTGGCACAGCTGAAAAGCTAGGCACTGACATCACAATGTTTCGCTTAAGCCCTTTTTCGGCAAACCACTGATCATGAGAACCGCGCAAGTTGGCACGCGAAGGCGATACCACCAGCTGCGGGTGTGCTGCAATTTGTGCCAGTGTTAACACCTTTGTTGCGAACTCGTTTTTATAACCTGTAATGCATAAATGTTGTTCTTCAAACAAAGTGACATAAGATAAATTATCAGGGATAAACTCTGGAAAGGTAAGCAGTAAATCAAGTTCGCCTGCCGCAATAAGCTGATTGATGTTGTCTGAGGCAAAATCTCGCACTATCAATTTTAAGTTAGGCGCTTCACGGCGCGTTAGATTAAACAACTGCGGTAATAATGCCTGCGTCGCATAATCGGTCGCACTAATCGTAAAAACACCTTTATAGGTTTGCGGCGTAAACACATCCGGCTCCAAGAGCACCTCTAACTGTCTTAATATATCGTTAATAGGTTGCTGCATCGATAGTGCTTTTGGTGTGGGCACCATGCTATTTCCTTGACGAATAAACAGACGATCATCAAATAGATCACGTAGCTTACGCAGCTGCTCACTGATAGCTTGTTGGGTTAAGCCCATTTTGCGTGCAACTTTTGATAGGTTCTTTAGATCAAGCAATGCCTGTAGCACTCTGAGCTGTTTGATATCAAGCCGATTTATACCATTCATCATCTGTACCATTAATAATTGTATCTTCAACAAGAAAACGTTGTTTCTAATTGTACCTCTAAAACTTTATGATTACTCATATTACTTAAGTGATCAATAAAACCTTAAAACAACGGATAAATTTCAAGTAATAAGCCTATCTGTTTGCTATAAAAGAGAATATTATGAAACAAACTATTCCTAATACCAGTGCACTGTTTTCGCCTGTAAAACTTGGGCCTTATACGCTTAAAAATCGTATTGTGATGCCACCATTGACGCGCTCTCGTAGCACGCAACCTGGCAATATTCCTAATGATTTAATGGCAAGTTATTATGCCCAGCGTGCTTCTGCAGGCTTTATGGTGACGGAGGGGACACAGATCGAACCTAGAGGCCAAGGTTATGCATGGACGCCAGGTATTCATACGCAAGCACAAATTGAAGGCTGGAAAAAAATCACGCAAGCGGTACATGCCAAGGGCGGTATTATTTTTGCTCAGCTATGGCACGTTGGCCGTGTGTCTCATACTAGCTTACAACCCAACCAAAATCAGCCTGTAGCGCCCTCTGCTATTACTGCTGATAATGTCAAAGTATTCATTGAAACAGGTCCAGGCGAAGGTGCTTTAGCTGATCCAAGTGAGCCGCGGGCACTGAGCACAGAAGAGGTGAGCGAGTTGATAACGATGTACGCTCAAGCCGCTCGCAACGCCTTAGAAGCGGGTTTTGATGGGGTAGAACTGCACTGTGCCAATGGTTATTTAGTGAACCAGTTTATCTCTGAGCATAGCAATAAACGTGATGACCAGTATGGTGGCTCGCTAGAGAATCGTTTGCGGTTCCTAAAAGAAGTGGTTGCTGCTGTGAGTGATGTGGTCGGTGCTGATCGTTTAGGCGTCCGTTTTGCGCTTTTGTTTGCTAGTACCGGTGAGGATCGTGTGTACTTAGGGCTGGTAGAATCAGATCCTCATCATACTTATATTGAAGCGGTTAAAGTACTTGAGAAAGCGGGCATCGCTTATTTGTCCATTGCAGAAGCTGATTGGGATAATGCACCTGATTTACCAGAGTCCTTTTATCAAGCGGTTAGAGCTGAGTTTTCAGGACGTATTATTTATGCGGGAAAATACACTGTAGAGAAATCGCTCAATATGTTATCTAAAGGTTATGGTGATTTATTTGCTTTTGGTCGTCCTTTTATTGCTAATCCTGATTTACCGGAGCGCATAGCTCATCATTGGCCGCTCAATGAGGTAGATCCAGCCACAATGTATGGTGGCACGGAAATAGGCTATAGCGATTATCCTTATTATCAAAAGTAGCTATTGAAAAAATAAGGCCATTCGTGGCCTTATTTTTTTATAAAGTGAATACTGGATTATGAAAATAATCGAAAATGGCGAACGGTTAATCTTTAAGTTCTCACACAAAAAAGATATCGTTCGCTATGCCTCGCACCATGTTCAAAGATGAACACTGGACAAGACTGAAACCTATATTACTAGAACTTAATATCTATGTCATACTTCAAGCGAGGTTAACGCTGTAACGCTTTTATAGTGGATTGACTATATACAGCGTAATGCATGCACATAAACCGTGATAAAGGTTTACAACAGCATCGAAATTTGGTTAAATAAAGTTGAAACTAAGTTTCACATAGCGAAACAATATAAGTTTTGGCTATGATAAAAGATGCAAGTATTTTCTCAAAAAGCCTGAAATATAAGGCATTGAAAGCAAAAGAGAAAACAGTCTTTTGTTTATTTATCACAAAAATTGCTATATTATTACTCAGGTGTAACGGATTAATACCTATATATTAATGCCGTTTATTGTATTAAATCGATTATTTCAAGGATGAACTTAATGCTCACTTCTCTAAAATCTCCCTTACTTTTTTCAGCGATATTAAGCGCCATGCTAGGCTTAACCGCCTGCTCATCGCCAAGCTCAGAAGGCAATGAGACGGCTGCTGCGGATAGTACGTCAGCTGATGCGGCTACCGATACACTCGATACTAAGTTCCTAACCATTGCCACAGGCGGTGCGTCTGGCCCTTATAACATCATCGGCACTGCATTGTCCGAAGTCTATGTAAAAAACTTTGGCGTTAACTCAAAGACACAAACCACGGGCGCATCGGTCGAAAACGTCAATCTATTGACCCAAGGCAAAGTCGATATGGTCTTGGCGCTCAGTGATGTGGTCACGGACGCGGTCGAAGGCAAAAATAACTTCGATAAGCCTATTGACAACATCCAGCAAATTGCCGTTTTGTATCCTAACGTCGTGCAAATCGTGACCACGAAAGACACGGGTATCAAAAATATTGAAGATTTGAGAGGCAAGCGCATCGCAGTTGGTGATCAAGGCTCTGGTACCGAAGTCAATGCGCGAACCCTACTAGAAGGGTTTGGTATCACTTATGATGACATCACTGTCGATTACTTGGGCTTTGCTGAAGCAGCTGATGGTATGAAAGCGGGCAAGATTGAAGCCGCATTCTTTAGTAGTGGTCTGCCAAACTCATCGCTTATGGAGCTAGAGCAAGGCGTGGATTTGCAGTTGGTTACTATTGATCAAGACAAGCTAAAAGAAATCATTGCAACCAAGCCTTATTTCAATACCTTTGAGATTCCTGCTGGTACTTATGGCAATGATGCTGCGATTCCAACTGCCGCAATCATGAATGCGCTATTGGTGAACTCTGATCTGTCTGAATCTGATGGCTACAAATTGACTAAGGCGTTATTTGATAATCTGGACGGTCTAAAAACGGCACACCAAGCGGCCAACGATATCAGTTTAGAAACCGCTCGTGACGGTATGGTTGCCCCAATCCATCCTGGCGCTAAAAAGTACTATGACGAACAAGCCGCCAAATAATTTATTATGGTTATCGACTGGCGCTGCAGGACTTGCCGCGCTGGTTTTTTTGACCCTATGGATAGGTGTCGCGCGTCAGTCTGTGGTCGAAGTGCGTGTTGCGATAGCGGGTAGCGACGACAAGGTATGTTATTTCACTGACCCTGACTTTCAGCTGCGCTGGATACATTCTGTAGAAAAGCAGTGGTGGGAAGAGCAGTACCAACGCATAGAAAAAAGCAGCACAGAAGAGGCTATGCTACTCCTCACCACCACATACTTTGAAGCATTTGGTGCTGGTACGCCTTCGACCGAACCCCTGGCCCCCATACAAAAACTTGGCTATCTGGGTTACCAAATCAATGAAAAACTACCTAGCCTAAATTGGGTAGTCTCTAGACTGACCAAAGGCGAGATCGATTATACTGGTCACCGTTTTTTGATTCATCAGTGGGTGCCGGATTATTCTGAAGTGGTGATCATGCCTAAGACGTATGGTTTAATTGATAGATTTAAAAAGGACTTGTGTCATGAACTCCCAAGTGACGGATCACGGTAGCGTGAATACCACGCCAGATGCCAATGTTGATAAAGATGCTGATGCAGATGCGATCAACAAAGCAGTACTGGAAAAATATGACCGAGAGTCAATCACACGTCATATTACGCAAGGGCCAGTAAAGTATTTCATTGCTGGTATTTGTATACTCTATTCACTTTTTCATCTTTATATTACCTTTAACCCGATGCCTGCATTGCTACAGCGCTCTGTACACGTCGGTGTTGGTTTTGCCTTAATTTTCTTGATTTTTCCCGCCAGTAAAAATAGCAGTCGCAGTCGAGTCGCTTGGTATGACTGGATTTGGTTTTTATTGTCTTTATCTGGTATGAGCTATTTGATCTACGAATATCAAGACATTGTGACCTCACGTGGTGGCATGGCCAATCCGCTTGACGTGATATTTTCGCTGATCACGGTGGTCTGTGTGCTAGAAGGCAGTCGCCGTATCACCGGTTGGATTTTGCCAATATTGGCAGGGATATTTTTGGCCTATCCGTTTGTCAGTCACATGGATTTCATGCCTGATAGATTGCTGACTCGTCCTTATGACATGGGCGATATTTTTGGTCAATTATTCCTAAAAACCGAAGGTCTTTATTCTGTTGCGATTGGCGCGTCAGTGACCTTTATCTTTTTGTTCATTCTCTTTGGTGCATTCTTGGCACGCTCAGGAATGGGACAGCTGTTTAATGATTTGGCATTAGCCATCGCAGGTCACAAAAAAGGAGGACCTGCAAAAGTCGCGGTGATTTCTAGTGGCTTTATGGGCAGTATTAATGGTTCTGCATTATCAAACGTGGTAAGTACGGGTGCCTTTACCATTCCATTGATGAAAAAGGTTGGTTATCATAAAGATTTTGCAGGCGCGGTTGAGGCCAGTGCCTCGGTTGGCGGACAGATTTTGCCACCGATTATGGGAGCCAGTGCGTTCATTATGGCGGAGACCACTGGTCTGCCGTATAGTACGATTGCGCTTGCCGCTTTATTGCCTGCGATATTGTACTACTTAGGGGTCATTGCACAAGTGCACTTTCGCGCTGGACGTCGTGACCTAAAAGGTATCGCCAAAGAGAGCTTACCCGCGGTAAAAGAAGTGTTAAAAGCTCGCGGTCACATGCTATTACCGATTGTCTTTTTGATTTTCTTATTAATCAGAAATGTACCTGTGGGATATGCAGCTGCTTATACGATTGGTTTTACCGTGGTAATCAGTATGCTACGTGCTGAAACACGTATGAGCTTCTCTGATATTTTGGGTGCATTAGAAGACGGTGCGCGCCAGTCGCTCGCGGTTATGGCGGCTTGTGCAGTCGTCGGTATTATCATTGGTGTGGTCAGTCTGACCAGCTTTGGTACGGTAATGACATCTTCTATCGTGACCTTAGGCGCAGGGTCATTGTTCTTTACGCTTATTTTGACGATGCTCGCATCAATGGTCTTGGGTATGGGGCTACCTTCTATTCCTGCCTATATCATTACCGCGACCATGGCAGCCCCGGCATTGGCAGGGTTTGATATTCCAATCTTGTCAGCGCATATGTTTGTCTTCTACTTTGGTATCTTTGCCAATATTACTCCGCCTGTGTGTCTGGCTGCTTTTGCTGGTGCGGGTATATCCGGTGGCGACCCGATGAAAACAGGGTTCTTGTCGCTCAAACTGGCACTTGCCGGATTTATCGTACCATTTATGTTTATTTATAGTCCGACGATGCTCATGATAGATCCGACGGGGCTGGCTGTCACGGCAAAAGATTTCCCGCTACCGCCTATTTTGGATATTATCACAGTCGTTGTGACCTCAGTGACAGGTGTGATTGCATTAAGCTCAGCGCTTGAGGGGTACTTCAGAGGTGAGATGAATACCATAACCCGTATCATCTTAGCGATTGGTGCCTTGTTATTGATTTATCCTGAGTTGATGACAGGTATCGTAGGCGGTGTGATTGTACTTAGCATTGCGGTATTCAATATAAAGACAAGTGCGGCACCAACGCCGACAGTGAGTGTTTAGTTTTAGCCACTGATATTAGAGTAAGTCATAAAAAAGGGTGAATAACAAAATATGTTATTCACCCTTTTATATTTTTAGCTATTATCTTTAGTACTTTGATATTGGTTTAACAACAATCAAATCAGCAATTAGCAGCCAAGTTTGCCTTCCGCTTCTAATGCTTTTTTGCTGCGGATAGGTGCTGGGCAATCTTCGCCATAGTACTGACGATCAGCAAAGTAGCTTGAGCGTACCATTGGGCCTGCCCAAATGTTAAAGAAGCCAATCTTTTTGCCGTAGTCCATATAGCGTTGGAACTCGTCTGGATGGACATAACGGTCAACAGGGGCATGGTTCTTACTAGGCTGTAGATACTGACCAATCGTGATCATATCGACGTCATGCGCTTTTAGATCATCAAGTAGCGCATAGACCTCTTCTTCGGTCTCGCCGAGGCCAACCATAAAGCCGCATTTGGTCGCGATATCAGGGCGACGTTCTTTATAAATCTTAAGCAAGTCGAGTGAATGCTGATAATCAGAACCTGGACGGAAGGCTTTGTATAGACGTGGCACGGTTTCAATATTGTGGTTAAACACATCTGGCGCAGTCTCTGTCAGTAAGTCCAATGCAATATCCATACGACCACGGAAATCGGGTACAAGGATCTCGATCAAACAATTTGGGCTAAGCGCTCTTGACTCGTTTAGCACTTCTACAAAATGTCCAGCACCGCCATCTTTTAGATCATCGCGATCAACAGACGTAATCACGGCGTATTTAAGACCCAAGCCTTGAATGGTCTCAGCGGTATGACGTGGCTCATCCTTGTCTAGCTCGTTCGGGCGACCATGACCGACATCACAGAACGGACAGCGGCGAGTACAGATATCACCCATAATCATAAAGGTGGCGGTGCCGTCACCAAAGCACTGCGCAAGATTCGGGCAAGCAGCTTCTTCACAAACAGTATAGAGCTTTTGTTCGCGTAGTTTGGCTTTGATACGCGCCACCTCGGCAGGTGAGGACATTTTTACTCGAATCCAATCCGGCTTTTTCTTCGCTTCGACTGTCGGGATTACTTTAATTGGGATGCGGGCGACTTTATCGTAGCCACGCAGCTTTTCACCTTGAATGGCTTTTTTTGGTTTTACTCTTGGCGCAGGAATATGGGTTTGTACGGCAGTAGTCATAATCAATGATCTCTTAACCCTTTATAGTATAAGGGTTTATGGAATTATCAGCATGCTTTATAGGTGTCTTTATTATAACAGATATTGCGCTCAGGGTTTATTATTCAACCTTTTGTGCTATGGCTTTTTGTTTAAGTTGTCAATATCTATACCCATCTCATTAAACACTTCGATAGCCGCGCGAAACGCTTCTTGCGTGGCAGGTGCGCCGCAGTATGGGAGGCTATGCATCAGCACTTCGCGAATCTCAGCGACGCTAGCGCCATTGTTGATGGCACCTCGGATATGTCCTTTTAACTCATTTGGGCTTTTTTGCGCAATTAAAAAAGCAATGGTAATCAGTGAGCGATATTTGCGTGGTAGTACTGACTCATCTTGCCATGTGCTGCCCCACGCGTGCTCTATAATCCAGTCTTGCAGCGGCTGAGTAAATCCAGTCGCCGTATCAAGCGAGCGTTTGACATGTGCTTCACCCATCACTTCTGTGCGTACCCTGAGGCCATTATCATAGTTGGTGTTGCTATCCATATTGGCTGTCCTTTGATGTCTTATAGAAATGTCTGATAAAAGCGTATAACAGTCATATGGTGTCTGCGCACTCATAAAGCAAGTTTTTATCAATCAGTGCAGGTACGTAAATACGAGCGATTATAAGGTGTGCAATCATATTATTGATGGGACTATTTTTATAATAAATGTTGGATATGGCCTTACTATGAGCCTTTTGAAGGCTCAGCCATTAACATTTAGAGCGTTTTAAGCTATGATTGCACGGATAATTATTTTCTATAGTATATAGACGCAGGCGGTCATGCTGACTACCCACGTATTGTGCTAACCCCAACTGACGAGGACGACTATTGTGTTAGAAGCTTATCGTAAACATGTCGAAGAACGTGCCGAGCTAGGAACTGTACCGCTACCACTGAATGAAAAGCAAGTAGCAGAATTGGTTGAACTATTAAAAAACCCACCAGCAGGCGAAGAAGCGTTCTTAATGAACCTGCTAGAAAACCGTATTCCTGCTGGCGTTGACCAAGCTGCTTACGTTAAAGCTGCATTTTTGGCTGCTATCTTAAAGGGCGAAACCTCATCACCACTTATCAGTAAGAAAAAAGCGGTCGAAATCCTAGGTACGATGCAAGGTGGCTACAACGTACAGCCATTGGTCGCCGCGCTTGATGACGAAGAGGTTGCTCAAGAAGCAGCTGATGCGCTAAAGAAAACCTTGCTCGTGTTTGATGCATTCAACGATGTCACCGAAAAAGCCGAAGCGGGTAACGCTTTTGCAAAAGAAGTAATTCAGTCTTGGGCTGACGCTGAGTGGTTTTTGAATCGCCCAGAAGTACCAAAGAAATCAACTTATACGACGTTTAAAGTCACAGGCGAGACCAACACTGACGACTTGTCACCAGCCCAAGACGCATGGAGCCGCCCTGATATCCCATTGCATGCACTTGCTATGCACAAAAACTCTCGTGACGGCATTACTGCTGACGAAGAGGGCGTGCGCGGTCCAATGAAGCTTATTGATGAGCTCAAAGAAAAAGGCCACCCACTTGCGTACGTTGGTGACGTCGTCGGTACCGGCTCTAGCCGTAAGTCTGCGACCAACTCAGTGCTATGGCTGATGGGCGAAGATATTCCGAACGTACCAAACAAACGCGGCGGCGGTCTGGTACTGGGTAACAACATCGCACCGATCTTCTTTAACACCATGGAAGACTCTGGCGCCTTGCCAATCGAAAAAGTAGCGGTCGATAAGCTAAACATGGGTGATGTGTTTGACATCTATCCGCATGACGGCAAAATCACCAAGCATGACTCAGACGAGATCATCTCAGAGTTCAAACTAAACTCGCCAACGCTACTTGATGAAGTGCGCGCTGGTGGCCGTATTCCATTGATCGTTGGTCGTGGTCTGACTAACCGTGCGCGTGAGTACATGGGTCTGGGTCATTCAGACGTATTCGCAAAACCTGAAGAGCCAGCTGATACTGGTAAAGGCTTCACCCTTGCGCAAAAAATGGTCGGTAAAGCGTGTGGTCTACCAGGCGTACGCCCAGGTATGTACTGTGAGCCAAAAATGACTACCGTTGGCTCTCAAGATACTACAGGTCCAATGACGCGTGATGAGCTAAAAGACTTGGCGTGCCTAGGTTTCCAAGCGGATCTCGTCATGCAGTCATTCTGTCACACCGCTGCTTATCCAAAGCCAGTTGACGTTGAGACTCAGCACACACTACCTGACTTTATCATGAACCGCGGCGGCGTGAGCTTACGTCCAGGTGACGGTATCATTCACTCATGGCTTAACCGTATGCTCCTTCCAGATACTGTGGGTACTGGTGGTGACTCGCATACTCGTTTCCCAATGGGTATCTCGTTCCCAGCGGGTTCTGGTCTGGTAGCCTTTGCTGCAGCCACTGGTGTGATGCCACTAGATATGCCTGAGTCTGTGCGTGTCCGCTTCGTCGGTGAGCGTCAGCCTGGTATCACGCTACGTGACCTGGTGCATGCCATCCCTTATCAAGCCATCAAAGAAGGTTACTTGACGGTTGATAAAAAAGGCAAAATCAACGAATTCAACGGTCGTATCCTTGAGATCGAAGGTCTAGAAGACCTAACGGCTGAGCAAGCGTTTGAGCTATCTGATGCCTCAGCTGAGCGTAGTGCTGCTGGTTGTACCATCACGCTATCTGAAGAGTCGGTGACTGAGTACCTAAACTCAAACATCACCCTACTTAAGTGGATGATCTCTGAAGGTTATGGCGACGCGCGTACCATCAGCCGCCGTATCGAGCAAATGCAAGACTGGCTTGCGAACCCAAGCCTCATGCGTGCGGATGATGATGCTGAATATGCTATCGACATCACTATCGATATGAGCGAGATCAAAGAGCCTATCCTTTGCTGCCCGAACGATCCAGATGATGCCAAGACCTTGGCAGACGTGGCTGGTGATACCATTGATGAAGTATTCATTGGTTCATGTATGACCAACATCGGTCACTTCCGTGCCGCTGGTAAATTGCTACAAGACGTACCAGCAGGTAGCCTCAAGACTCGTCTATGGATTGCACCGCCTACTAAGATGGATGCACGCCAGTTGATGGAAGAAGGTTATTACAACGTCTACGCACAAGCCGGCGCTCGTACTGAAATGCCAGGTTGTTCACTATGTATGGGTAACCAAGCACGTATCGCACCGAAATCGACTGCGGTATCAACATCAACGCGTAACTTCCCGAACCGTCTGGGTCAAGGCGCGAACGTATACCTAGCATCTGCAGAGCTTGCAGCAGTCGCTGCAGTACTCGGTAAACTGCCAACCAATGATGAATATCAGCAGTACGCTGGCATGCTAAACAGCATGGGTGATGAAGTCTATCAATACATGAACTTCGACCGTATGGAAGACTATACGGAAGAAGCAGACAAAATCAACGTTGCTCAGTTGACCTAATTTTGGTTAAAAATTGAGTTAGCCGTTTTTAAGTAAACAAAACCCCGTATCGTCATGATGCGGGGTTTTTGTTATGAAGGCACCAGCTGATTTTTTATACTATCTTATGTATAATATAAGTGCAGGCGGAAACCGTGGCTCTGCACTCAATTTATCTTTTCTATCTCGGGACGGACCGATACTTTGATACGCACTTCTTTGTTTAAATACAGGTGCTTTGGAGTTTTGGTTGATTACTTTATCCCCACTCAAACGCCGCATTGTCTATGTGGCTGTTTTCGAGATTGTCGCAATCATCTTGTCTACCTTTGTATTAATGAAGCTGAGCAATAGCGATGCGTCAGAATCATTGCCCGTTGCGATGATGGTCTCTCTAGCAGCCGTTATTTGGAACTTTCTATATAATACTGCTTTTGAAGCATGGGAGCGTCGCAGGCATATTGCGTGTCGTACGTTATGGATACGTAGTGCTCATGCGTTTGGTTTTGAAGGTGGGCTGGTGTTGATCTGCTTGCCACTATATATGGTTTGGTATCACGTTGGCTTGCTCCAAGCGTTTATGATGGAAGCTGCCTTGCTAGTGTTTTTCTTAATTTATAATTTCGTATTCACCTTTATTTTTGACAAGATATTTACCTTACCGTATCACTATAAGTCAGTATCTGCTTCTTAACCGCAGACATAAACGAAAAGAGGGCTACCATATTGGCAGCCCTTTTTTTTGATACTATAAATAGCGAGTTATTTGGTTATGAATAAATTTAGCCGTCAAATCAACCCGCTTACTACTCAATCATTTACCTTGATAAACTGGTTTGCGCTTTTCAATAAAGGCGCTGACGCCTTCGATAAAGTCATCGGTTTTTGCCATCATGGTCTGCTGCTCCACTTCCATATCTAATGCCTCGTTCAAACCCATAAACGCGTGCACATTGAACATATGTTTCATAGAGGCTAGGGCTTTACCTGGCAGCTGGCTCAATCTTAGAGCCAATGCTTGAACGGTGGCGTCTAGCTCTTCTGCACTAACCACTTGATTGACGAGATTTAAGCGTGCCATATCTTCTGCTTTTAGCTTATCACCCAGCATCACAAGCTCAGTGGCTTTTGCTGTACCAACCAATTGATTCAATAAATAAATACCGCCTGCATCTGGCACTAAACCAATATTGACAAAGGCTTGGACAAACTTTGCATTATCCGCTGCGATACGAAAATCACAGGTAAGCGCTAAGTTCATGCCAGCCCCTGCTACGGCACCTTCTAATTTGGCAATGATGGGTTTATGGACATTACGTAGCTTTAAGCTGACTTCGCCTGCGCCTTCTACCATGCCCTTTAGTTTGTTTGAAATAATGTCCTTGTCCAATCCTTCAGATAACATCTCTTTGATATCGCCGCCACTTGAAAAATTACCACCAGCGCCTTGCAAGATAATGACTCGTACTTGATCATCAGCCGCTGCTTTATCTAGCGCTATTAACACGTTGTTTTTTAGTGGCGTGCCAAACGCATTTAAGCTTTTTGGATCGTTAAACGTAATGGTGGCAATGTGATTATTCACTTGATAATCAACGATAGACTGTGACATTTGAGATTTCCTTATTTTCAATGACTGTGTTAAGCAGCGATTTTTGGTACCCGTATAAAAGACAGCGGGACAAATTGATGGTAATAAATAACGCAATGCTGATTACTATAGCAGCTTGCGCGCATTATAAAAGCAGGTTTTGTGGGCGCTTAGGACACATCTACATGGCGGTTAGCTCTTTGAGTTGCTCGTATAAACTGCCGCGCCTGTATGAACAAAAAGAGTGTATGAATAAGATACAGATAATACGCATGGTTCATAAAAAGGTGAGTTCCTGACTTATTAATAGATTATGCTACTATGCAGGTAGCGCGCTAGGTCATGCGCAGCCCAACTGATTAATCAAAGTTTTCACCAAACAAGGAAGTGATTATGCCAACGATAAAAGTCAACGATGTCGATATCTATTATGAAGACAGCGCGCCCAATGACACGCAAAAACCCGTTATCGTGTTTGCCCATGGTCTGCTGTGGAGCTCGCAGATGTATGACAAGCAAGTAGAGTATTTTCAAACCGATTATCGCTGCATTGCGTTTGATTTTCGAGGGCAGGGTCAGTCACAGATTACCAAATCTGGCTATGATATGGAGACATTGACTGAGGATACACTTGGCCTAATTGACGCACTCGCTATTGCTAAATGTCATTTTGTTGGGTTATCCATGGGCGGGTTTGTCGCTCAACGTATTGCGCTTAAGCGACCGGATTTGCTGTTATCACTCGCGCTACTTGAGACATCAGCTGATCCTGAAGACCCAAAAAACATTCCTGAGTACCGCAAACTGGTCAAAGCCATTCGTTGGCTAGGGATGAAGCGTGTGAGCAAAAAAGTCATGCCCATTATGTTTGGCAGTACTTTTTTGGCCGACAAGCTGCGCAAATCTGATCGCAAACAGTGGCTGACGATGCTACAAAGTAATCGTAAGGGTGGTGTCGTTAAGGCGACAATGGGGGTCATCGATCGCACTGGCACTTATGAGCAATTGGGTAATATCACGACACCGACACTTATTGTCGTGGGTGATGAAGATGCCGCAACGCCTTACGCAAAGTCTGAGCGCATGCATTTTGCTATCGCTGGGTCGAAGCTTGCTATTATTAAAGGCGCTGGCCATACGTCGACAGTGGAAGAGCCTGATCAAGTGAACCGAGTGCTCAGTCAGTTTTTGACAAGCTGTGTGTAATGCTAAGCTGCTGAGGCAAATTCGCATAAAGTCAGACTGTTTTGGCAGTAGGTTATAACAATTCATAGAAAAGCCGCTACCAGTCATTGATAGCGGCTTTTTTTATCCTATTATGCTCAATACTGACGATTACATCCGTGAGCTATATTGGCTGTGGCCATCATCGATAGTGCCAAATGCTTCTGCACGATTGACGATTTCGGTTGCCCATGCCCGGTGGGTCGCAGGTTCTAGCATGGTATTGTTGTACTTAAATACGGCCTTGGCCTCACTATGTAGAATCGCTTGTGCTTCATCCAATGTACTTAGCGGCACACAGTAGGCTTGCTGCACCAGTGCAATTTGGCTTGGGTGAATGACCGTTTTACCGACCAGTCCCAAACTGACATCATGATTTAGCTCCTGCATAAAAAGGGTTGGCTGATCTAAATACTCAAATACAGGTGCGGTGAGATAAAAACCATGCGGTACAAAGCAGCCAAGCAGCTGATAGGCAAGGGTGCCGATAGGCGTATCATAGACAATGCTATTCTTTGGACGACGCAGGCGCAATGCGGCAAATAAGTCATTACCCCCGATACGTAGCGCAAATACTGGCTGACTAAACGCTTCTTTAAAGGCAATCGCCAGCTCTTGATTATGATGCGGATTGAATAATGCAGCCGTTTCGAGCGTCGGCATCAGCAGATGATCAACGCTGAGGTTCTGACAAGCCATGCGCCAATTGGATAAGCTATACATATCGACTTTTGGCATGACAAAACCATCAATGAGATCAATATGCGCATAATCAGCCAATTGCTGTAGCATCATTGGGCTACGCGGACGTATAAAAACCAGTGGACGCGTTGGGTGCTGTGCGTGAATAGCAGCGGCTCGGGATGGATCATTGATGCTATTGACATGCTCAGCCCACGTACCCAGCAGCGTGCGCAAACGCTCAAGCGCCAACTCCACATCCTCATGACTGACGGCATCTTCTAAACAGATAATAATACTATTGATCGTTGGTAGTTTGTCACGCTTAATCACTTGCCAGATGTCTTGGCGAGTGGCAGGCATATAGAGGCTCGCCCCTAGTTGGTAGGGATGGTGCGTGTGCGGTCTGACCATCGCATGACGCTCAGTAATCAGATGCGCATAAGACAGGGTATCATAGGACTGAGTGTCAAGGTAAGTCGCTGACTCGTTGTTTGTTATATCTGACATAATTGGCATCATAAATAGAGTGTAAAGGGCAAGCGTTCAATCGCGCTAGTGGTGCTCAAGCCAAAAGCATTAACTGTCTTTGGCTCGTTGCTTGATAAGGGTGATGGCTTGATAAGGGTGTATTTTATCACCTAATACCTCAATAGTGATGCCTCGCTGCGCACATAAATGACGCAGTAGTGCGGTATCGGGATGCGCCGCGGTCGCGAGCAATATACGCTCTGGATCGCGGCGTAGTATCGCGCGCGTCGCCTCGGCGATAGTCGGCTTAATACGGTTGCGATTGGTAATGTCATAGTCCGTGGCGAGCGCATCTATTAATGCTGCCGTCTGGTAGCGCGGCTGCTGATAGGTTGGCAAATGCTCTGGCAGCATAGTCAATGAGCGTCTGGCTGCATCAACATGATCGATAAATGCCAAACTATGATCTGCGTCTATCAAATCCTCATAAAAGACACTGCGGTGTAGACCAGATGACGGCTCGGTGTATAAGCTGCGTGAAATCAGTCCTGATACGGTACTATTTAACAAACCCGATGGAATTAACCAATCTTCCGCGCTCGCGGCGAGCCAAGCAACGCCCGCCGGATCGGCAAGGGTCAGTAGTGGAATGACATCAGCACCTTGATGAAAAATATTGGCAAAGCTGGTGTGAATGGGATCGCTAAATGTCTCTAAGCTACGAGCCAGCTCCTTATAAATCGCGCCTTTACCTGTCCAGCCATCGACAAATACAATCGGACTGTTTGGGTAAGCGTCAAGCAGCATTTGCAGCGCCACAGGATCTAGCCCGCGATCACGAATGATACTGATGCCATAATGTATACTTGGCAAATGATAGCTGCTATCTGTGTCAGATAACGCACGCTGCAATAGCACACCAATCGGTAGACCTGCCCGTACCAAGCTAATCAAGACTAGCGGATGCTCGTCACTGACATCATGACAAAAGACATGATGTAGGGTATGCGCTAAGCGTGCGATATCAGTTGCGGCTCTCTTACCACCTTGCGCTAGTGCCTGTTGGTATAGCTCTTCATGCATCGCGGTAGGCGCTTGCTCCAAGGTCAACATATCAGAGTAGTGACGTTGCCCACTTTGAATGAGTGCCTCTTTTTGACTGACGGGCACATCAGCAACAGCGTCTTTATCGACGATATCGAGCAGGACGGTCACATCGCTGGCAAGGTAGCTACCTGAGCCGTAATTGTTTAGATTGGCTCTGTTGGTCTGTATGTTAGGTAAAGTCATAGTATGAATAATAGCACTCGTGATGATAAAAGAGAGGTTCTGTGTCTGCTTTTTGGCTGATTTTCTGGGCTGATGTTCTAGCCCAAATAATTAGACAGATGGCTAAGGCTGATACTGCTCATGCATCTGACCGCGGCTTGGCATACCGTACCAGTCAAGCAGCTGCAAAAAAGGCAAGTCTGCTAAGCTATCACCAAAGCCAAAACTGGGACGCTGATGGTCTAAATGATTGTCTAACAAAAACTGTACAGCATGGCGCTTGTGTACCGCGTGCGGTAATATCGCTAGATTATTGGCATTCACATGCACATAAAAATCTTGCTCAAAATCGCGTATTAACGTGGGCAGTTTTTTGGCCAGTTCAACTAATGCTTGATGGTCTTTTTGCGCGTGTTTGATCGCTAGATAAATCGTTAATTCTTCATTTACAGACCCATTATTAAAGCTATCGACATGCGGCGTAAATACCAAATGACTCTGCTCACTTTTGCTATGACTAGCAAACAGCTCGCTTAGTTGGTTTAACTTATCTTGCAACGGTGCAAGCTTGCTATGCATATGTTGCTGCCACGCGCTTAGTAACTGCCCATCAGCCGTTAAAATAATGGCGCCATGGGTCAATACTTGCCAACTGTCGAATGGCAGTTTCACGCGTTTGATCTCACTGCGGTCACGTGCTGTTACTACGATTAATTCAGTGCTATTGAGTAGCCAATTAAAAAAAGTCGCTTGGCGCTGACTCATAAAGCTTAGTGGCTCGTTTTGCTTATTGACCGTCGCACAAATTAAGTATTCTGGCTCTGCAGTCGGGACTTGCCAAGCATCAATCTTGCGTTGGGTTTGAAAAAGTGTATCGTCCAAATCCATTAAGGCATAGGGTTTTATAATATCGGCGCTGGGCTTGAAAAATGGGATAGTCATGACGTCGTCCATAAACAGTAAGTATGAAAGTTAAAGAATGGTTTAAATTGTCGGACTTACCACCAACACATTATTCAAACCGCGCCACATCGCATCGACGCTATCAGCAGCTGTCTCCACACACAACACAATCAAGTCCCACTCGTCAGGGTCAACATTATAAGCAAAGTTGGTCATGCCCAGCCCATAATTATCATGAAAGCTCAGCATGGTAGTAATGGCGGCGCCAAGCGCAATCGGTGAGCGAGTTAATGCACTAAATTTCACGATAGCATTTGTGTCAGCTTTGAGGTTTTGAGATGTTGTCTCAAGCCATTCCGCCAACAAAAACGGCAACCAAACAAACTCATTGCTACCCAACACCAATATTTTTTTGGGCAATTGAGTGACATCAAAGCTGTCTTGATTATGGAAGCTTGCAAATGCAGCCTGAAAGCTCGAAAGATAGTTATTAAAGCCATCTGTGCTATTTAATGTGGGAAAACGTCCCCAGTTACCTGTAAATCCAAGCGTTTGACTACCAGCGGCAGTGGTATCAACCGATGGCATGGTGATAGGCTCTGGGTTGGGCGCGTCTGTCCATTGCCAAGCGCCAGACAGTAAGTGATGGCGATGAAACTCAATACCAGTTAAGCGATCTGCCATACGCGCAGGCATAATGTCATCTGTCTGCTGGTTTGTATTTTCTTGATCCAATGACCAATCAACCAAAGTCGTTAGATGTACTTGCTCTAGCTGAGTGAGCCCTGCATCACGTAAGGCCGTGACGACATTGACACAAGTATTGCCTGTTGATGCTTCATCATCGACCATAATCAGCGTTTTGCTAGCGAGTAGCTGCTCTTGCGTGACGCTATCTGTACTTTGATAAATTAAATGCTGGCTGGCATGACTGTGATCTTCATTAAACGTTGTTAGTAACGCTTCGGAGTTATTGTCACTATGCTGCGTGTGACGCGTAGAGTTTAGCAATAACGCATTTGGATAACGTGTTTGTAGCGCTTGATGCACGCCAGCGGATAGACCCACTGCTGTCTCTGCCATACCAATAACTAAAATTGGCTTGGGCAAATCGCTAGGAACTAAATTGGCCAAGTCAGTAAACGCATCTCGCATCGTGCTGGGTGCCACGGGGATATGACGGCCCAATACTTTTGAGACAAACAAAAACGCCCGTTTTGGATTAATACGCTGAGCAAAACCAAGCAGATCTTCTAATTGATAACTGTCGTTTTGTTTCAGGCTATTTTTGTTAGCCATTGAGTTGGTCTGATAGGTCAGATCAAGGGTGCCGCGAGGTAGGGTGATGCTGCGTTTATAGGTTTTGTTAGAAGTTATATCTTGATTTGTATCATTCATTATTTCTTGTTGTCCTATGTATTATCAGATTTTGTTTGTTGCTAGTGTTTACTTAGCTTTATGACGTACATAGAGCGTAGAGTTTACCGTTTTGGTTTCAAATATTCCGATATTTCTAATCATGCTAGAGAGTCTGGCATAACCGTAATTTTTAGGATCGAAATTTGGGTAGTGTGTTTTTATGGCGTTGCCAATCAAACCGAAATTCACCCAGCGCTCGTGGTCGGCTTTCGGGTGATCGATAATGGAAGCACGCAGACTATTTAATAATTTTGTATCACATTTTAGGCGACTCTCATTCCATGTTGACGTGACATTGCCGTTTGGTGCTACACTGGAAATTGGCAATGTACCATTTTTTAGTTTAATAGAAATGACTTTGTTCACAGTACGGATGTCATATAACGCCATTGCTATAATTAATTCTGAAAACTTTGCATAGCCATATCTATCTAACTTGATATTTGTATGGTGTTGTTTAATCTGGCTGGCAAGATAAGATAAATTTGACCAGCCTTTGGCAGAATTTGGGTCTTCTTTTATCAGCTTGTTTAATATGCTAATAAGATGTGTCTGCTTTTGAAGTGCTTTGGTTGTCCATTTTTCGGGTGATGTTTTGGATTCGGCGACAGGCAGCAATGGTTTTGTCTTAGTATCAAAGCTAGGCGTGTCTTTGTGCTCGCTAATGGGCAGTGCTTTTGGTAAAGGTACTAGATCCTCCACGTAGTAAAAACTGTCACAGGCTTGTGTGAATGCTTTAACGGTCTGCTTTTTACCGAAACCAAAGACTTTGATACCATTTTTTCGTATGCGTAACGCCAAAGCAGTGAAGTCACTATCACTAGATACTAAGCAAAAACCGTCATAATGACCACTATGTAATAAGTCCATAGCTTCAATAACTAGACCAATATCAGTCGTATTTTTACCTTTAGCATAGGCGAAATGTTGTATTGGGTCGATAGCGTGTTTTAAGAGTGCTTCTTGCCAACCTTGAATATGTACATTGCCCCAGTCACCATAGACTTTTTTGCAAGTAACATTACCGATACTCTCTATCTTACGTAAAATATAATTAATGTTATTAGCTGAAGCATTATCGGCATCGATAAGAACGGCTATGTTGTTGAGTTTCATTGATATAACAGTCCTTGATTAATACCGTTTTTCTTTTGATCTTATCATTGTAGTATGTCGTTAACCCTGACAGCCTACCAGCCATAATGCACTGCGACTTTGCTTGCTCAGTTGCGGCGTGGTCAGAAGCGTGGCGCTTGACGAATCAGCCTTACTCTCCAAACTGATCCCAGCGCTCGCAATTAAGGCAGATAATAACTGAAATTTCACCGCATAGTTCATGTTTTGGGCGTGTTCATGAACGAGACTGGCAGTCACCATGCCGATGACCTCACCGGTTGGTAGTAGTAAAGGACTACCACTAGAGCCAGGCTGAATGGGTGCGGTAAACTGAAGATAACGAATATCATCGTTTAAGCCCGTTAGCCCTGAGATACAGCCTTGTGTGACTTGTAGTTGACTGCTTAGCCCTGATAATGGAAATCCTAATGTAGTAATGGTCTCACCCAATATGTCACTGCATTGCTGTGCCAATGGTATATGGCTGGGCAGGGGGTCACTGACTCTGATAATAGCGGAGTCGCTACCGATATCACTGAGCACGACTTGTGCCTCGCGATCAGGCTGACCTTGCTGGCGTATGCCAATCATTTGAGCGGACTCAATCACATGATAGCAGGTGAGCAAGTGGTGCGGATCAATGGCAAACGCCGTCCCTGTCCATGTCTCACCTGCCTGCACGTGACGAGGCGGACGCATTTCATTGTGAGGGCAGGCTTGCTGTTGCTGTGCTGCTTGGATACGTGCATGTGTGTTGGGTGGACGAACATCAAGACTGACTTGTACTCGCTGCTCAAGACTCGTCAAACCTTGGGTCGAAGCTTCGTCAAGCGCCCGACATTTAAACTGTCCATTCCGCTGATATATCTCTAATATAATCGCAGCTTTGACGTGGCGTTCGCGCGCTGTAAAGTCGTAGCGAAGTGCGCCATCATTCAGTGTTAAGCAAACATTGCTTAGCTCAACCGCAGGCAAGTTCAGGCTAGGCTCATCGTAAGCATAAGCAATCAGCTGTAAAAAATGCACACCTTGTTGCTCAAACAATTTGGGTAGATTAAGCTGCCATTTGCTTGGGTTATTGGCATCATCTATCGTTGCCCAGTCTTTGGGCTCATGTAAATAAGCAGGGCTACAAACAGCCTGACGATTGGCATCTAATGGCAACCAAAGTAGCCCAAGCTGCTGTCCAAACTTAAGCGGAGAAGTGCTAGAAAATGCGACCGAGCAGCGCACGTCTGCGATAACAGCATTAGCGCCTAACACGAGTGTGGTCTGTGCTGTCATCGTCTACCTTTTATTGGATATATACTCGGTTGTCAGTCGTTCTTTATGTTGCCTGCTTATTTTTACTTATTCAGCAGTATCTTCAATTTTCACGCTGACCATAATAGAGCGTACTTGACAGGGCGTTATTTGCTGTATGATATCAGTCAATTGTGGCTTATCGGTCAAGCCAAGCCAATAGCCAAATCCGACCTGTGTCAAATCCACATCGCTATGCGTTGTGTAACCAATACCACCAGACGGGCGGCTATTGATCTCAAGCACACGGTGCTGACCGTCATCATCAGCTTTGGTCTGCACACTGACGATACCGTCACAGCCAAAGGCTTTAATCAATGGAATCACCACATCCATGACGGATTGCTCATAGCCAATATGCTGGATTTTGCCGGTTTTATAACGCGTGACGGCGGCCAAGACCTCACCGTATTCGCAGACCACATCGATAGAGTATTCCTGCCCTGATAGATAAGGCATAAGCAGCATAGGAATAGGGCGCTCACGTACCATTAGACTGTTGGTATACGCATTGATAAACTGCGCGGTATTGATTTTTTTCTCTTCGGTAAAGTACAAATGCTCAAAACTATCGTAGTGTTCATCAGGTTCTTTACCTGAGTCCAAGCGCCAAAATCCTTGAGCAAAAATACCAACAACTGGTTTGACACATAGGGGCTGATGACCGTGTTCGGCAAGTAATGCTTCCAGCTCTGTCACATTATCAAAGCGCCAAGCATCAGCGACAGGGATATTGTGTTGGTGACACTGCTGCATAAAGGCAAACTTATCTTCGATCGACTCTAGTGCTGCTACGCTGGTTGCGCCTGTAAGCAAACGAATACCAGCGGCATCAAACGCCTCACGATGCGCTTCATAATCGACCCCATTGCGCCCCGTTAATAATACTTTGACGTTGTGCTCTTTGGCGTGTTCCAAGACGAATTGCCAGCGAGGTATAACAGGCTCAGTTGTCTCTTGTGCCTCATCCTCTATGGCTGCTTTTTCTGGATATGGTTCGCGATAGACCCTATCAGCAAATTCAAAAATCTCAGGTCGGTTATGACGGTGTGAGGCAATAATATTAAAAGGGGTGCTAGATTTGCTTTTTAAGTTCTGTAAGCTCTCTAACATATCGCGCTGGCTGGATTGACCCTCAGCTAACCAAGCAGCTATTGATGTGGAGTGGACGCTATCGTTAGCAAGGTTAGTCATAATTCTCTCAGCGTTATTATCATATGTAGGGAGTTGGATGAGTGGATACGGTTATTGAAAACTGGCGGCAGTATAGTCAAAATTTGATCATTCAGCAGCATATATTATATACAAATGGCACAGGTTATAAATGCCCCTGATGAAATAGGCAAAAGGATTTGTAAGAGTGATCTTGTAGCTAGTAGCGCGGTTGGTCGGTTTAAAATGTTCATAATATTCATGCTACTATATGACGATAGTGAGCATGCCAATGACAACAACGACAACATAATAAAGAATCTAAAGGACGTATGATGAATCAACCTCAGCAACTGATCGCAGGTGCCAATGCACCATTACCAACTGATAATATTAGTGTCCGCATCTTAAGCCAAAACGCCATTGATTGCGCCGCTTATCGTCTGACGACTGATGGCAAAGTACGCGGCGATGGTGACATGATATTTTATGGTCAGAAACGTAGCGATGATGGCAATGTTAGTTTTCGTGGTCACGACAGTGACGGATTTTTTGATATCAATTTGCCCGCGCAGCCTGCGAGTATTGAAAAAATCGCTTTGGCATTCTCTAGCGAGCAAACGCTGGCACAAGTCGGCGATGTCGATATTCAGGTACTACAAGGCAGTCAGGTATTGATGACTTGTCAGCTGAGCAGTGCTGGGCGTAATGAAAAAGCCATTATTTTGGCGGAGTGTTATCGCAGACAAGGCAACTGGAAGTTTCGCTTTATCGCGCAAGGATTTAATGGCGGCCTAAAACCGTTGTCGGAGCACTTTGGCGTTGAGATTGCTGATGATGCGCCAGCACCCCAAAATACAACGCAAAATCAGGCTCAGCTGATTAATACGCAAAAAGCAGACAATACCTCTCAAGCGAGTACTCCGCCACCGATTCCTGCGACCCCGTCGGTCAACCTAAACAAAATCACTTTAACCAAAAATCAGTCCAGCATCAATCTGAAAAAGCGCGATGATTTTGGCAAAATCTCAGTGAACTTAGACTGGAACCAACGTTCAGATGGTAATAAGGCCGCTCCCAAGAAAGGCCTATTGGGTGATCTGTTCAAACAGCATCAATCAAGCGGTATCGATCTGGATGTTGGCGCGATGATTCATCTAAAAAACGGCGAAAAAACCCTGATTCAAGCACTGGGTAATCGCTTTGGTAGCCTGCAATCAGCGCCTTATGTATGCTTGCGAGCCGATGATAGAACGGGGCAGGTGAGTGGCGGTGAGTGGCTCGATATCAATGGTAAGCAGTGGTCACAGATTGAGGAGGTATTTATCTTTGCCTTTATTTATGAGGGCGCGCCAAACTGGGAAAAAACCGATGGCGTCGTGACCATTCATGTACCCGATCAGTCACCGATTGAGACCCGTTTAACAGAAGGGGCTAGTAACTTGCCGATGTGTGCCATCGCGCGTTTGGTCAATCAGCAAGGCAGTATCAATGTCGAGCGTATCAATCAGTATTTTAAAGGGCATCAGGAGATGGATAAGGCCTTTAACTGGGGCTTTAGCTGGAAGCGTGGTCGTAAATAACAGCGTTAATAATACTCTTTTATAGTGAATTCAGTATAAAAGCGATACAGTGGGACTGGGATAAATTTTTCGCAGCATCGAGCAGCGCAGGCACAGCACGCAAGGAAAATTTAGACCAGTTCCACCTTGATATATAATGTATCTGTTTTATTTAGGATTGGCTATAGTGTAAAAACCCATTGATAAAAAGAGCGGCCCATCTATTGATAGATGGGCCGCTCTTTTTTGAAATAAATTATTCAACACGCCCTAGTAATACTCCAGTTAAAGGCTCAACTCAATTATGCGTGCGGCGTAATTGCAGGCATTAAATCATGGAAGGTGCGACCAGACGCAGTCTCGCCAATAGCGTGCATTTTCCATTCATTATTATGCCGATAGACTTTTGCCATCACCATGGCAGTATGTCCACCTTGCGCTGATAAGTTGTAGCGAGCTACTTCGCTGTTGTTATTGGCATTAACGATACGGCAAAACGCGTTTTCGACTGTCTCAAACGTCTGACCCGTAAAGCTATTGACCGTAAACACTAGCGAAGTCACGTTGGCTGGGACTCTTGAGAGATCAACGTTGATGACTTCATCATCGCCATCGCCGTCGCCAGTACGGTTGTCGCCTGTATGGACGATACTGCCATCTTTTGATTTAAGCTGACTGAACCAGATAGCATCGACCGCTTGTTTGTTTGCGTCAAACATAATGCACGAAGCATCCAAATCGATAGAATCGCCGCCGCTACCACCGCCGAATAATTTACCTAAAAAGCCACCTTTTTTGTCTTGTGGATTTTGAGCAACATCCCAGCCTAGACCTAATTTGACTTGAGTCAGCTCGCCGCCTGCTTCTTTGCTTAGGGAGATCTTCTGCCCTTTTTGTAGACTAACTGCCATGTGAGTATCCTTATAATAATTGTGAGTAAAACTGCTTAAACATAGTTCTAAAAAACGCTATAAGATATTATCTAAAAAACCACCGCCGCCGCCGCGTCCACCTGAGCTCGTTCCTAAGACACTCTGCAGCCATCCTTGATAGCTGTCACGATTGCGCGAGCAAATAATGACTTTACCGCTTCCTGAGAAGTTTAGCACCATACCCTCGCCACTGGTGACGGAATTGATGATATTACTCATGATGCCTTTTTTCTTACTGGTCGAGACTGACAGTTTATAATCGAGGTTCGAATCCCAGCAAACCACATGACCATTATCAATAATGACATCTTTGTCTGGGGTGACCTCAATCTCAAACAATGAGCCAAAACCAGATACCACAACCTGACCTTTTCCTTGCGTCTGCATGACCATAAAGCCACCAGTATCACCGAATACCGCGCCGCCTAGATTACGCTGAATATTGGCTCTGATATCAACGCCAGTTTGCGCCGCGACAAAAGCACCATCACTCAAGGTATATTGCTGTGATCCCACCTCGATGATTTGCATATCGCCATCTAGTGTGGGAGCAAGCAAACAGTCGCCTTCGCCATGGACTGCTTCAATCTGCTGTTGAAATAACGATTCATCATTGGCAAAACGGCGCATAAGCGATTGCATCAGTCCACCTTGTAGCTTACCTTTTAGCTCAAGGTTAGACTCCATCATTACCATTGCATTGGCTTCACAATAAATTGAATCACCTTTTTTGAGATTACAATGCAAAAAAGGCTCAATAGTACCGATTAAACTGAATGTTGCGGCCATGGGGTGCAAATCCTTATTCTGATATCTTTAATAGGTGCTCTTAATGTGGGGGGAATAGACCTATGTGTTTTAGCGTTTTTATATTGATGAGCCTATTAAATTTAAAGCCATCAAATGCGTTAAAAGGGCACACTTGATGGCTCATAGGCGTTGCTATCAGAAAACTGATAGCAACGCTTGGCTCGCTAGATATTTACGTCAATTTAACGTTACACGTTTACGCCGTAAGACGCTGCTAATGGTCCAAGACCACCGCTGAAACCTTGACCGACGGCACGGAATTTCCAGTCACCGTTATGACGATATAGCTCACCAAAGATCATAGCTGTTTCAGTGCTGCCATCTTCTGATAGGTCGTAACGGGCAATTTCAGCTGCGCCATTATCGTTTACAACACGGATATAAGCATCGCCAACTTGACCGAAGTTTTGGTTACGTGCTTGGCCTTCATAGATGATGGCACAAATGGCAACTTTGTTTACATCAGCTGGGATGCTCGCAAGATTTATTTTGATTTTTTCGTCATCGCCATCGCCTTCGCCAGTACGGTTATCACCAGTGTGCTCAACGGCGCCATTGTCTGACTTTAAGTTATTGAAAAAGATAAAATCTTGATCGTTACGGACTTTGCCTGCTTCGTTGATTAAGAAGGCAATAGCGTCCAAATCAAACTCTTGACCGTCAGTTGCGCGTGGATCCCAGCCTAAACCAACTGTGATGTTGGTTAAACCTGGTGCTTCTTTTGATAAGTTTACGTTGCCGCCTTTTGTTAAGCTAATAGCCATACAAATACCCTTTGGATTAATAATTAAGTGGATTGGGTCGAAAAAATAAATTAAAAGTTGTGCAGTGACTGATATGAAAGGGCAACTGGTAAAGAACCTAGCTGTATACCACGTTCTGCATATCATTACGTTTTACTATACTAAGCGTTTGCTCACTAAGCAAGGCGTATTTTGTGCGCTTACTATATGCTTACTATATGCTTACTAAGCGACATAATAACCCTGCATTTTTGATACTTTTTAATCATCTTAGCAATAGTGGTTAACGTATTGTTATGCAAAGGTAAATTATTTAATGACTGTTTCCTTTGGATTAAGCCATAGAATGAAGAGAAACCTACCCTAGGTTGCAAAGACATAACCAAAAAAAGCGGGTCGTACCAGATATGTTGGTACGACCCGCTATAAGCTTGACAACTCAATAAAATTTAAACGTAATATTGTACTGAATAATCCATTAATAAAAGTATTTAGATAAAGGTTTTATTCGGCAAAAACCGACCAGCCTGTTTCTTGTACAAACAGCTCTAATGCTTTCAACCCAAGCTTGGAGTTTCCGATATGATCCAGCCCTGGCGACCAGACAGCGATAGAGCCTTTGCCGGGAGCTATGGTCAAAATACCGCCACCAACCCCACTTTTACCAGGCAAACCGACGCGATAGGCAAACTCACCAGACCCATCGTAATGACCGCACATCATCATTAGCGAGTTAATCCTTCTTGCGCGGTGCTCGTTAATTACACGTACCCCTGAGTGCTTATCAACTCCGTTAGAGACCAAATATAGACCAGCGCTGGCTAATTGCTGGCAATTCATCTCAATCGAGCATTGATGAAAGTAAGTACCCAACACCTTATCCACATCATGCTTGAGACGACCAAAGGATTTCATAAAGTACGCAAGCGAGGCGTTGCGGTTTTTGTGCGCCATCTCAGACGCTGCCACTTTGTGGTCAAAACGGATGGACTCATCGTCCGTAATAAAGTGCACAAACTGTAGAATCTCAGCCAATATTTCTCTAGGTTCGTACCCATCATGATCGCATCGACCACCGCAATGGCACCAGCATTGATGAATGGATTGCGTGGTCGACCAGTTTCATGTTCTAGCATGACGATTGAGTTGAAAGGATCACCTGAGGGTTCACGACCAACGTGTGTCCAAAGCCCATCGCCCAATTTGCCAAGTGCGATGGTTAGAGTAAATATCTTGGAGATACTTTGGATCGAAAACAGAGTGCTCGCATTGCCTGCTGTATACATCTTTCCGTCAGGTGTCGCTACTGCAATACCAAACTAGTTTGGATCTACATGGGCCAGTTGCGGGATATAGTCCGCTACTTTTCCACGATCGGTTTCAAGTGCCATCTGTGCGGCAATATCATCAAGAATCTGTTGCATAGTGCTTGAAGGGTCTCATTTTTGGTGAGCAATTAAAGGACGAAGATTCTAACCGAATAACGTATAGTAGTGATGAAAAAATTGTATGTGAAGCAAAATACGCATGTATTTTAGCGATAGGTAAGGATTCACTGTGTGACTACTGCCCTGCCATTATAACGCAAAAAAGCAGGCCATATCTGATGATACGACCTGCTCAAAGCTATACAGCATCATGCGAACAACAGGTGCTAATTAAGCCTTGCTGCTTCCGCTTTACGATGTTTCAGCGACGCCCATAATGCAAAACCAATAAAGGCAATACCGATAAGACCAGTAATGATTTCTGGTACATGGAACTTCACTGACAACAGCATAATGATGGCTAAGGCACCGATGGCGTAATGTGCGCCATGCTCAAGATAAATAAACTCATCAAGCGTGCCTTTGTCTACCAAGAAGATAGTCATCGAACGTACGAACATCGCACCAATGGCAAGACCAAGCATGATAACAATGACATCATTGGTAATGGCAAATGCGCCAATCACACCATCGAAACTAAATGAAGCATCGAGGATTTCTAAGTATAAGAAACCAATGATACCGCCTTTCATGATAGCGCTGGTTGCGGCTGCGCCACTTGCGTCGTTTTCTAGGTCTTCTTCGAGGTCACCTTCTAGCATACCAGAGACAACCTGTACACCAAGGTATACTAGAATGCCCCAAACGCCAGCAATGAGCACAGCACTTGACTGCTCTGCACTGGCCCATGATACCGCAATCATTAAGACGATAAGCGCAACAAATACGCTCATCGCATCGACTTTGCCTAACTTGACCAAACGGCTCTCAAGCCAGTCAAACCAATGGACATCTTTGTCATCGAAAATAAAGTTCAAGAAAACCAATAGTAAGAAAATACCACCAAATGCTGAAATTTCAGCATGATGTGCCATCAATCTGGCTGAGTACTCTTGAGGATTGTTCAAGGCCAAATCGATCACTTGCATCATACCAAGGTCAGCGGTAACCGCAACGATGACAATAGGGAAGACCAAGCGCATACCGAATACCGCAATTAAAATACCTACGGTTAAAAATATCTTTTTCCAAAATTCGTCCCAGCCCTTAAGGACTGAAGCGTTGACCACCGCGTTATCAAAAGATAACGAAATCTCCATGACGGCCAAAATAGCGGTAATCGATAGCGTGGTTATCATCCCACCCATACCGCCATGTGAATATCCCCACCATGCCGCTATTGCTAAGGCAATGATTGTGAAGATAATATCTAAATAAAAATGTCTCATGACACATCCTATCTGGTTGCGTAAAGCTGGTCTATTATAGACACAAGCCGCAAAAAAGTGGTTATTGCTAACCACTTTTTATGCATAATTTTAAACGAAACGTAAAGCATTACTAGTCATTGGGGCATTAAAAATTGTGACTATTTGCAACGATGCTCGCTTGATATCTTGGACGTGATAATCGGAATGGCTGATAGCCCAAATGCCAATAAAAATAAGGCTCTAGATATCAACGCCGTACTGATGACACATCGCCTGTAAGCCACCTGAATAACCTTGACCTACCGCGCGGAACTTCCATTCACCGTTATGGCGATATACTTCACCGAATACCATGGCTGTCTCAACAGAGTAATCTTCTGCTAGATCAAAACGTACCACTTCAGTACCGGTTTCTTCGTTAACAACGCGGATAAAGGCATTGGCTACCTGACCGAAGTTTTGGTTGCGAGTAGCAGCGTCATGGATAGTCACCGTCACGACTACTTTATCAACGTCAGCAGGTACTTGGGTTAAGTTTACTTTGATAACTTCATCATCACCATCGCCTTCGCCAGTACGGTTGTCACCTGTGTGCTCGACCGCGCCATTATCAGATTTCAGCTGATTATAGAAGATAAAATCATGGTCGCCGCGCACTTTACCTGCACCATTTAGCAAAAATACGCTGGCATCAAGATCGAACTCAGCACCAGAGGTGGCGCGCTCATCCCAGCCTAGACCGATTAGTAGCTTGGTCAAATTTGGATCAGTTTTCGTTAGCGATAAGTTACCGCCTTTGTTAAGTGATAGAGCCATAGTGTTATCCTTATTATTAGACGTTAGAGATTTAATGACATAAAAGGCGATGCTTACGCTATCACTGCGCAAATCCATCGCCTAGTAATGCTCTATCATAACAACAAAAAATGACCCAATCAAAGCCGATTGGGTCATGGTTATATTTCATATACATTGGCCAAAAAACTTAAGTTTCAGGCAGTTACGTTACTCATTATAGCTACCTTGTTCATGGCATTTGCCAGTATAGCAGCATTGCTCACTCATAAATGCTTATCTATAGACTCTGACGATGACGAATCTCAAAGCTTTGATGAATAGGTTTTTTGATATTAAAATCAAAGCCGATCGTCTTTTGGGTGATATTAATAATATCGTAGCGCTCGACTAACTGCTCATCTAGCTCAAAGCGAGTGAAGTTATTAGAAAAATACAAGACGCCATCAGAGGTTAAGCGGTTCATGGCCCGATTGATCAGAGCTGCATGATCACGCTGCACATCAAAGGTGCCTTGGAACTTCTTCGAGTTTGAGAACGTCGGTGGATCAATAAAGATAATATCAAACTGCTCGGTATTGTCCTTGATCCACTCAAAAATATCGGCGGCAACGAATTGATATTTATTGCGGCTGACGTCTAGACCGTTCAAGGCAAAGTTTTGTTTGCCCCAATCTAGGTAATTCTGTGACAAATCAACGCTCGTGACTTTTTTGGCACCAGCAAGTGCAGCATGGACACTCGCTGTACAAGTATAAGCAAACAGATTCAAGACAGATTTGCCGTGACTGTTGTTTTTGATTCGGGCGCGCATATTACGGTGATCGATGAACAGACCCGTATCTAGATAGTCGGTAAAGTTAACGTAAAAATAAGCACCATCTTCGCGGGCGACATGAAACTTGCCGCGTTTTTCTGTGGTGTTCTGTTTACTGTACTGATCGTTACCAGACTGACGGGCACGCGTTTTGATAAAGATTTGCTCACGATTAATATCAAACACTTCACGGATACCCATCAGCGCGAGATTAAAGCGTTTTTTGGCTGTTTCAGGTGGAATAGTCTTAGGCGGTGCATACTCTTGCACGTGGGCATAATCGCCGTATAAATCGATAGCAACCTTGAAGTCAGGCAAATCGGCGTCATAGACACGAATGTTACTGACATTGTCTTTTTTCGCCAGTTTCTTAAGCTTGGTCAGGTTTTTTTGTAGACGATTGACAAAATCTTGTCCGTCTTCTACGTCGATCTCACGCTTTTCAAAACGGCTGACAAGATTGCCTGTCTGTCCAGCGATAAGCGTTCCGTAGCGGAAATAGACGGTGATCGCGCCATTATGACAGCGTAACGTTTTTGGTTCTTTAATCGGTAGGATATCTACTTGCTCGACACGAGCAGCCAATATGCCAAGCATTGGATCGATACCGCTGCCAGCAAAGCTGTCTTGCACAATCAGGCCAATGGCTTGATACAGTGGCTTGATCATTTCTTCATCACCCAAACGCTCACCATAAGGCGGGTTGGTAATGATTAAAGGATTACTCAATCGACCGGCATCCACGAGCGGTTTTAGGGCGCTACCAAGTTCATCAAGCGCACGCTGTTCGATGTCTAGTAGCGGAAGCAAATCTTGAAGTCCTGCCGCGATGAGGTTTTTTTCGGTTGCGATAATCGCGCCATTATCAGCATCAAAACCCAACACAAGCGGCAGCGTATCTGGTTGCTCAATGGCAATCTCTAATGCTTCGCGAAAACGTGTCTGTGCATCCTCAATCATCTCCTGCCATAGCGTCTCGTCATGATGCTGCCACTCATAGAAGCCAAATTGATTGGCCGCTTTGTCGATACCTACAGCATAATCACAGTGCATGAGTAGCGCTTCGATAAGGAAGGTACCAGAGCCACACATTGGGTCTATTAACGCATTATAGTAAGGTGCATCGCCTGCATCGTTTTTCTTGTGCCAACCAGCGCTATAGAGTAGGGCGGCTGCCAAGTTTTCTTTTAATGGGGCTTCTGTCATAGCCACGCGATAACCACGGCGATGCAAACTGGTCCCTGATAAATCTAAATACAGCTCGGCCTGTTTGTCATTGACGGTCGCAAAAATAGAAAAATCTGGGTTTTTGCTATCGACATTCGGACGGCTGTCGTACACTTCGTTGAAGGTGTCCGCAATGGCGTCTTTGACACGTAGCATGGCAAACTGCTGGCTGACGGCAACGCGCTTATCGACAGACAGACGGATGGCAAAGGTTTGCTCTAAGCTAAACTGCTCAGTCCAATTGACGGATTTTGCCAAACCATATAGCTGCTCTGCAACATCGTATTCTGCATTGATGTTTTTGCGTTTGATGAGCATCAATACCCGCGAAGCCACACGTGACCAAAGGCAGATGGTATACAAGTCGCGTAAATCACCCGTGACGGCAAGACGACCAGTACTCTTGATTTCGCTATCAATACCGAAACTTGTCAGCTCAGTCTGCAGCGGTGCCTCAAGCCCATCGGCACAAGTAATGATAAGATCAAGCGACAATGTAGAAGAGGGTGCAGCTGCGGTTTGTTCGGTCATACGGGTACCTGTGGGCTAAATTGACAAAAGAGGCAAATAATAAAATAGATGTTTTAACCAGTAATTTTACCATAATTCACGGTAGGATGGTTCAAAGTGGCTATGTTTAAGGTGCGATAGGTTTAAGGTGCGATAACTAAATACATGAAAATAAGTCAGCTACTCATCCTTTGCCAATGATCCCTTTCCTGATACAACTTGAGTGGTGGTTGCAAAAGGTTTAGTCGCGATAGGGTAGTCGACGTCTTTTGGCATGAGCAGGCGCATATGTGGATAGGGCGTCGAGATATTGGCCGCATCAAAGGCAATTTTTATCTCTTCTTGTAGCACTTCTTTGATTTTGGGTATACGTGCCACGGCTGCTGGCTTGACCCAAAAACGCACGATAAAAAATACGCCATACTCTCCGATTTCGGCCACGGTCGCTGAGGTCTCAGGACGATTGAGTACTGCATCGGTATTGCTGAGTACTTGCAAAATCTCTTTGCGTGCAAGCTCAATATCATTTTCGAAGGCAATACGCACGCGTATATCGAAACGTATAAAGTTTTTGGAGGTTAAGTTAATCACTTCTGAGGAGGCGACATTAGAGTTTGGAATAATAACAGTAATATTGTCTCGAGTTAGGATATGGGTAGTGCGCAAGGCAATAAGCACCACGCGTCCCTCATTATCATTGATATGAATCCAGTCCCCAACTTGAAACGACTGCTCCAGCAAAATAGTGATACCGGCGATAAAGTTGGCAAGCGTCGATTGAGCAGCGAAACCGACAGCTAAGCCGACAATACCCAAACCTGCAACGAGCGATACGATGTCAAAACCAAATTGTGCCATCACGCTGGCGAGGCCAAGTACCAATAGGAGCACCGACAAGATATTTTTGAGCAGCTGTTCTATCGAGGCGTTGAGTCCATAATGCTGTAGGACTTTATGAATAATCTGACCAGACGACGCCCACAGTACGTAGTAGATACCAGCCCACGTACTTGCTTTTGCTGTCGCCTTGATGGTTTCTGGTTCAAAATTTATCTGACTCATGATCGCTATCAGACTGGCGACTATCCAAACGTAACGTAGCGTTGAGCGGGCAATCTTGGTACGGCGATCGTTTAAACGAATCTTAGTTTTACTTTGTCTAAGAATATAATTGGCCAACCAATAAAAAAATCCCAATACCGCAAGCAGTATTAGGATCTTTATGCCAGTGCTAGCAAGCTCTACTGCTTGAGAAGACCAGTTGAGTGTCTCTTCGTCTATAGAGCCACCAAGCGCAAGGTAGAGGCTAGTATGCAGGTCACGAATGATTTCTTTAAAAAAGTCGGTAACACTAGCGATTGGCATTTTTTCGTCCATGCAGGGTGTGTTTATACAAGGTTTGATAAATGAGGTGTCCGGTCACACGTCACCTCAAGTTGTCTAGTCAATCAAATATAGCATGAGTGATGACTAAGCCTAACTCTATTTTTTAGAGCAAGGCCTAACTGTAAATTAAAAATTGTCTTCTTGCGCGTCTTGAGATTGATAGGGTATCTCCATTTTGTCCTGCACATCACGGAGTGCCGTACGCAGTCCTTCTAATATCGTAGGGTGATAAAAAGGCGTGTCAAGCATCTCTTTAATGCTCAAGTCATTGGTAATCGCTGTGGCTAATATATGACCGATATACTCGGCATCAGGGCCCACCATGCTCGCGCCTAATATTCTGTCGGTTTTTTTGCAGGCATAGATATGTAGCAGACCACAATTAACGCCCATCACACGGCTGCGCCCTTGGTTGTCAAAACTGACGCGACCAATCACAAATTCCAGCTCAGGGTCTTTTTGGATCTCGGGTAGAGACATTCCGACATTGACGATTTGCGGTGAACAAAATACGATAGAAAATGGGGTGGCGGGCGGGCGAATATAAGCATCTTCGGTATTTTCACAGACCATGTTGCCAGCACTATAGCCCTCATCACTCGCTACATGCAGTAGAGGAATGTGAGCATTGGCGTCTCCAACGATATAGATATCTGAATCACCAATTTGCCCTGTTTTTTTACTCAACTTTTTCGGGCGGTTTTTGTCATCAAGCTCAACGCCTAAGTGTTCGACACCCAACTGCTTGATGTTGTTGCGGCGACCAGTCGCGACCAAGACACAGTCGCCTTGCCATTGTCTTGACTCACCAGCACTGTCTTCATATTCAATAAACGCAGTTTGAGTGTCTTTATTTACGTTTTGACCCACATCAGTAATCTTGCTTCCCAAGTGCATGGTAAGCTCATGACTTAAGCACTCGATGGCTTTTTGGTTGATGTCATTATCCTTGAGACCAGCAACTTGTTTGACTCGGTTGAGTAGCGTAACCTCTACGCCCAAGCGCGTAAATGCTTGTGCAAGTTCTAGACCAATGGCGCCAGCACCGACGACGGCCATAGAGTTGGGTAAGTCTGTAAGCTCAAACACGTTATCAGAGGTGAGCATCGTGTCACCCAGTTTGTCAGCCCAACCGTCAGGTATAAAAGGTGAGCTGCCAGTTGCCACAATGATTTGCTCTGCGGCAATGAGCTCATCATTGACCTCGATTAGTCCATGCTCATTGATATGAGCACGTCCATCGATTTTTTTGTGATCAGGCCAGCTATCTACTTGTTTTTTTATGTAGCTAGCAAAATGACTGCGCTCATCACGCACGCGCTGCATCACTTGCTTGCCATCTATTTGCGCAGTTGCATGAATACCAAAGTCGCCAGAATGATTGGTATCATGTGCACGGTCAGCGGCTGCAATCAGCAGTTTGCTAGGCATACAGCCGACAGCGACACAGGTAGTGGTCCAAAACCCTTCGTTGATAATGACGACATCGTCTTTAATTTTGCTCGCTTGGCGAAAGGCATTTTGACCAGCCGTGCCTGCACCGATAACGGCAACAGAGACGTTGCGCGTGATTTTTTGCGGTGCCTTATCAGTAGTAGTACCAAACTGTTTATTCATATGATTCTCTAGTAAGAAGGGATTATAAGCGTATGTGTTGACCGGTGACTCAGAGTCTTATATTCGCGCGTTTTATCGTTTTTGCGGCAAAAATGTACTCTGTTATAACGATCAGGTTATGGTGCCAATATGCTGAGTAGACGACTGGTGTAATCTTTGGCACGTAAGTTACGCTGTGCGTGAGTCAGCTTGCCTTCTTTATCAAATACAAATGCCGAGCGTACTAGCCCCAAAGTAATGTTGCCGTACATGTTTTTTTCTTTAATCACTTCAAAATACTGGCATAGCTTCTCATCAGCATCACTGATAAGTGGGATCTGTAAGTCGTATTTATCGATGAACTTCTCATGTGACTCAACACTGTCACGAGAGACGCCAACGATGTCATAGCCTAAGTCGTCAAAATCGTGGATATGCGCCGTGAACTCCGTCGCTTGCGTGGTACAGCCTGGTGTATTGTCTTTAGGATAAAAATAGAGAATAAGACCTTTGTCGGTATTGGCAACCATCTCTTTGAAACTGATCTCAGCATGGATAAAGTTTCCGGCAAGTTTGCGTACGATGGTCACTGGAAAGTCGGGTAGGTTGATCGTTTCTGTTGTTGGTTTTGCCATGGTAAAATCCTTATTGATTTTGGTTATGTATATTGGTTTTTTTGATGGTTTAGATAGGGTTTTATTTATCGTCTTCTTATTATAGGCAGATTGGTAGCAATAAATAATCAGTTTTACACTTTGCTCATCCATTGGTAACAAAAAAGACTGGCAATGGCCAGTCTTTTGTATATCAAACGAATAGTAATTAAGCAGGCTTTTGCGGCTGCTTCAAGTCTAAGCCGACTGTGCACTGCTGCAGGTTTTTTTGCATGGTCTTGACGTATGGCAAGCTTGAAGGGTCTTTTTTGTCTTTTGCGTAGCTTTCGATCTCCCACATCTGACCAATCGTCATGTTGCTACGCACACCGATAGTGCACTTACATAACTTTGTCGCATCACTTTTACTAGCGACTTTATATTTAACTGCGCCATCGACGCATGAGTTGATATTACTTTGCTTAATATCAGTAGCATTCGCCTGCGGCATTGCGAACGCGGCAGCTAAGGCTAGGGGGAGTAATGGCAATAACTTCATAAATATCCTCTTACAGGTAGTGTCAATTTTTGACTCTGGTATTCAATGTGATTTTATAATCAACAGACAGCTGGATGACTGATATGTGAGTGACTGAATCATTGGTGATATCTCATGTAACCTATATCACATGTAATCTATTCAATTGGCAAAAATGATTGTCCATACCATAGCAAGTATATTGATTAAAATACAATGTCGACGTGCTGTGTTAATGCAAGCGAATGTTTCGCTAATGTTGATTGATGCCGCTGTTTGATAAAAAGTCAGTATCTCTATCCAGCTTGGTAATGAGTAGGGTCAGTGACGCCAGCTTGAGCAAAGCCTTGGCGACGTAGCGCACAGCTATCACAAACGCCGCAAGCAAGTCCGTTTGCATCGGCACGATAACAAGAAATCGTTTGTCCATAATCAACGCCCAATGATAGACCAAGCTCAATAGTTTGAGCTTTGGACAGCTTTTGTAGTGGGGTTTGGATAGACAAGCGATGACCGGTAACGCCCGCTTTTGTCGCCAGATTGGCCATGTGCTCAAATGCTTCGATATACTCTGGACGGCAATCGGGATAGCCAGAGTAATCGACTGAGCTGACCCCAATGACGATATGATTGGCATCAGTCACTTCAGCGACGGCTAGCGCATAAGACAAAAAGATTGTATTACGTGCAGGCACATAAGTATTAGGGATAGCATCGTTATCGATTTCATCGTGCTTTTTATTAGGGAATTTGTCGGTATCGCCGTCTGGTACAATCATGCTGTGATCGGTGAGTGATGAGCCACCAAGCTGGGCGATATCAATGTCGATAATTCTGTGGTTGACGCCTGCTGTCTCAGCGATAGTCTTTGCTGCAACAAGCTCACTATTATGACGTTGCCCATAGTCAAAGCTAACCGCTGTCACCGAGGCATAGCGCGCCTTTGCCCAATACAAACACGTCACCGAATCGAGACCACCTGATAAAAGCACCACGGCATTTTGGTTTTTGTGAGGAGTATCGTTGCTGTTGGACGCTTGATTCATTGAGGGATTCTGCAAAGTAACGTTAGTCATAGTGTTATCTATTATTGGTTTACGAAAACGGCTATTTTAGCAAAAATACGGCTATTACAGAACCACGAAGCGACCAATCACGTGTCACTAAAGTGACAAAGCCATGCTAAGCAGTATTGCAATAAAAATAAAGTGCGTATTACTGTCATCTTTTCAATCTGTTAGCAATATTTGTTATAATTGCCGCTTTTAAAGCATCGATAACCCTACCTCATTGATCTTGCTTTATCGCAAACTACTTTATAGTAAAATCATCCTTATAAAGATATTGAGTAACTTATGACCGCAGCAACCTTATTTACGCCAAACATCCCTTCTCACTCTGACGATATATCTAATGAATCAGACTTTAATCGTTATGTTTTAGAGGCTGATGCTGAAGAGGGTAGCAATGAAGATATCGTTGATGAACAATCTACTGACTCACAATCGCCTACTGAATCTGCGGCTTTTCGTAAGCTACAAAAGAAGCTTCGTCGCCAAGTCTCTTGGGCCATTCGTGATTTTAATATGATTGAAGACGGCGATGTGGTGATGGTCTGTGTCTCGGGCGGTAAAGACAGCTATACCTTGCTGGATATTTTGCTCCTACTAAAACGTATCGCCCCCATTCATTTCGATATCGTCGCAGTCAATCTTGACCAAAAGCAGCCCGGCTATCCTGAAGATATTCTGCCTGCTTATCTAAACGAGCAGGGCATTGCCCATTATATCTTGGAAAAAGACACGTATAGTATTGTCAAAAGTGTGGTGCCAGAAGGCAAGACCTATTGCTCAGCGTGTTCACGTCTGCGCCGTGGTTCGTTGTATGGTTTTGCTAAGCAGATTGGTGCGACCAAAATCGCCTTGGGTCATCATCGCGATGACATGCTGGCGACTTTCTTCTTGAATTTATTTCATGGCGGCGCGCTCAAATCAATGCCGCCTAAACTGCTGAGCGATGACAAGCAAAACCTGCTGATTCGTCCATTGGCGTATGTCGAAGAAAAAGACATCATCGAGTATGCCAAATTAAAAGAATTCCCGATTATTCCTTGTAATCTGTGTGGCAGCCAGACCAATCTACAACGTGCCATTATCAATGACATGCTACGCGAATGGGATGACGCTCATCCGCAGCGTTTGGCGTCTATCTTTAAGGCAATGCAAAACGTAGCGCCATCACAGTTAGCGGATCGTGAGTTGTTTGACTTTGAGACACTCAGTCTTGATCGTGATAACGACGAGCGTTTGTTTGAAGGGGATAATATTCAATCAGGGCAGACCGACAGTCTGGCTGAGATTGGTTTGCCGGTATCACCAAAGACGCAAACGTTCAATCCTAAGTTTGCTAGCGATAAGCCGTATGCAACAGAATCAGACAATGCTGTAACAAGTAGAACTACACCTCAGAAAATTCCAACAATTAACCCACTTATTTAGTATCTCATGAGCGAATACTGATCGAGTAACCCATAAAAAACCAGCCATTCATAAAGAAAAGGCTGGTTTTTTTAAATGTAGATATTAGGGCATAGCCTTAATAATATTAACTTTTAGCAAAGACAGGTAAAGGTTTAAAGCTAACCTCTGAGCGCGGAAGCTTGGCGACATCTTGCATACGCCAATCGTCCTTGCCATCGTTATTCACTTGCAGGTAATATTTGGCTTTTACCGAATCAAGATTTACTTGGGCGCTGTATTTATTGCCTTCAACATGCTTTAGCACGACGTCACGGTCTTTTTTGATATCGGTGGCATGCGAGATTGAAAGATCAAGCGTATCGGGATAAGTAAGCGGCTGGCCGTTCAATAGCTTGCCTGACTGCACACTTTGCTCAGGATAATTGAGATAAAACACAACATCGCCATTATCCGCAAATTGCATTTTGCCATGCAAGTCTAAATCATAAGCAAGCTTGTCACGTGAGACGTCATGATAGAGCGTCTTGCCATCCATATACCAGTCGTCACGTACCACGCTGTCGCGGATCTGGTAAGAGTAGTAGACAAACCAGATACAAGCGATCACGACCGCAGCTGGCATGCCAATCACAAAAATCATAACCATGTAATTCTTGTACCATGGCTGAGTATCTTGATGTTTAAAATTCGGTGCTGGATTAGACATAAAATACCTATTCATCAGATACTTATTTATCAAAGATCTGCTTATCAGATATCGACAAATGGTATCAACGGACAATTTGACGGCTACCTGCTGCCAGTTTAATCATAAATCATTCACCCGATAGCCTTTGACTCTCAAAGTCGCTGACTACCGAATGACATAAAGGAAACTAAATAATCAGTTCAGTGATGAATTACTGACCTTGAGTCGTAAAGACGTTTTGCTTACTGACTTTGTACTTACCGTCTTCACTGGTCACATTTAACGTCACTGGCGTTTGACCAAATTCAATCACATCAGGGTCACCATAAATACTGACAGGCATATCGAAGCTTTCGCCTGCTTCTAAGGGTACATCGTTGAAGCGCAGCTCTAAACTCAGACCTTCTTGCGGTGCGAGCGTTATTTTATAATTGTGAGGCTCTTGGGTTTTGTTGGTTAGCTTGACGATATAGCTGTTTTCAATCATGCCTTGGATATTGATAGATGATAACTGGTTACGATCACGGCGGATATCAATCTCTAATGGCACGCGGTCTGTCAACGCATAGATAACCCCGCCACATAGCACTGCCAATAGCGCCAAATAAGCAAATAATCGTGGACGAAATACACGGCTTGGTTCTTTTTCCACCAGCTGACGCTCGGTTGTATAACGAATCAGCCCGCGTGGATAGCCAACTTTGTCCATGATTTCGTTGCAGGCATCAATACAGGCGGCGCACTGAATACAGGCAACTTGCAAGCCATCACGAATATCGATACCAGTGGGGCAGACCTGCACACACATGGTACATTCGATACAGTCACCCAGCTCTTCAGGGTGTGTGCCTTTTTTACGCGCGCCGCGTGGCTCACCACGCTCGTAATCATAAGAGACAATAAGCGTGTCTTTATCAAACATGACGCTTTGGAAACGGCCATAAGGACAAATATGTACACACATCTGCTCACGCATATAACCGGCATTGGCATAAGTGGCAAAGGTAAAGATAAACATCGAAATCCATACCCACGTTGGCCAATCAGGCACAGGGATAATCCCTATCATCTGCCAGCTTTGATACAGATAGTCAGTGCCCGCGACATAACTGACAAATGTCGCCGCTGTAATCACAGAAAACACAAACCAAATAAAATAGACCAACGCTCGCTTAAATGCTTTTTTTGCGCTCATCGGTTCTTTGTCAAACTTGATGCGTTTATTACGATCACCAATGACCCATTTTTCAACGTACTGGTAGAGATGCGTCCAAATCGTTTGTGGGCAAGCATAACCGCACCACACTCGGCCGGCATAGACCGTCACCATAAATAGCGTAAAGGCAGCAATGATGGCAAATATAGCAATAAAATAAAAATCTTGGGTCAAAAAAGTCAAACCAAAAATATAGTAATGCTGTGAGGGAACATCAAACCATATTGCTTGTCTGCCATTATAACGCAGCCACGGCAAAATTAAAAAAGCGGCCAAAAGGGCATACATCGTGATGACACGAATATTTTGATAAAAACCAGTAACAAAGCGAGGATGCACTCGATGTTTAGTCGCATCGAGGTCTATTTGTTGTACAGGGATTTTATTTGATTGTGGAGCTGACATAAACTTGCCTCTTTAAAAAAGAATCAGTCTGCTGGCATGATGAACAAATATCTCTCGTCGTGAAGTATATGAATGTATGATGTTATCAATGTCAGTAAATAATGGATAGCGACTTGAATAAAAGTCCTCTAGTACACTTACTAAATAATTGATTATAAGTGGGTTATTAGATCGAGCTAAGACATCATCAGTCTGGCTCGTTAGCCATTTTGAAAACAGCTATTCTAACATTCTCCATACTAACAATGGGGTAATAATCGTAAAAAGCAAGCACTATAGATCATAATAATGTCTACTGAGAAGTATCTGTGATAGCGACTATTAGGTAAATTCTGCAAAAATAAACGAAAAAAGGAGAACTGTACTGACAGTCCTCCCTTTATTAAATCTCATCCATGTACAGTACGGCAATAGTGTCTTAGTTAGCAGTAGCTTCTTTGGTCGCTACTGGCTGAGTCACTGCAGTATTTGCCATCGCAGTTTCAGGTGCTTTGCCAGTTTTGTCCGATAGTGAGTAGACGTAAGCGGCAAGTAGCATGATACGCTCATTACCTAGCTTCGTTTCCCACTGAGGCATTACACCTGCGCGGCCATAACGTAGCGTTTCACGAATGGTCTCGCGATCACCACCATATAACCAGATATTATCCGTCAAATTCGGTGCGCCAGCTGAAATCATACCTTTACCATCTGGTCCATGACAAAGAACGCAGTTGGTCGGCTCATGAAAAATAACTTTACCTTGAGCAACTTTCGTTTGATCAAGATCATAGTCATTTTGGTTGCCTGATAGTGATAAGACATATTCAGCGACCGCACGTATGCCGTCTTCACCAAGCTGATCACGCCATGCTGCCATACCACCAACACGACCATTGTGTAGCGTGGTCAAGATGTTACCGGCTTTACCACCATACAACCAATCATTGTCAGTCAAATTAGGATAGCCTGGGGCACCCTTAGCATTCGAGCCATGACATACTGCACAGTTCTGTAAGAACAAACGGCTACCAACTTTTAAAGCATTTGGATTTTCAGACAGTTTTTCGACATAAGGCGCAAGTTCTGTGACCTTCTCATCGATTTGTGCCTGTAGATCCGCTGGTGGATTGTCACTGCGACGCATGGTCGCTTGTAGCTCGTTTAGCGTCGCTAGTGTCGCGGTTGCGCCTGCTGCATCTGCTTTAACCAAGATATTCTTTTCAAAGTTATCTGTAAATACTTTGTTGTTGCTCTCAAGCTCACTGAACAGCTCGTTTTTAGAAGTCCATGGTACATCTTCACCATCGACTTTTATGGTTGCAAGACCGTTCCAGTTTCCCGGAAGCATGGCTGGGAAAAACACCCAGTAAACCACGCCCCAGACGATTGAGCCAAAAAATATCACTAACCACCATTTAGGAAGTGGTTTATCGTATTCTCGGATACCATCGTATTCATGACCAGTGGTACCGTCTTCTTCAACCTCTGGCTTGTATTTTAATACAAACAGCAGAACGCCAAGAATGAACGCCCAACAACCAAAACTGATTAGCGTAATCCAAGAACTCCAAAAAAATGTCATCATTTATCCTTATTGCGCTGCTCTTCAGACAGAGATCTAATATCCTCGTCATCAAGCGCAAGTTGTGCATCTTCTTCGAAGCGTTTTTTGTTTTTTGGCGAATACGCCCACCATGCAACGCCTACGAAGGCAATAAAGGCAGAAACGGTCGCAATTGTTTGTAATTCACCAATACCCATTAGCGCTGTCCTTCCATTGCGGTACCTAACTGCTGTAGATAGGCAACCAAAGCATCAAGCTCAGTGGCGCCAAGTACGGCATCTGGAGCACCTTCGATATCTTCTTCAGTATAAGGCACACCGAAGCGATCACGGAATAGACGCATTTTAGCTTGAATGTTCTCACCATCGACTTCGTTCTCGGCCAACCACGGGAAACCTGGCATGACTGACTCAGGCACTAGCGAACGTGGATTGATTAGATGCTGCTTTTGCCAATCTTCAGAATAACGGCCACCAACACGTGCTAAGTCTGGTCCAGTACGTTTCGATCCCCATAAAAACGGGTGATCCCACGTAGACTCAGCGGCACGTGAGTATGGTCCATAACGTTCAACTTCTGCACGTAGTGGGCGAACCATTTGCGTATGACAAACGTGACATCCTTCACGGATATAAATATCACGACCTTCAAATTCAAGCGCAGTCCAAGGCTCCATAGCGGGAAGGGGCTTGTTCAAACCACCTTCTTCAGGACTGTCGTTGTTATAAATCAAAGGCACGATTTCAACTAGCGTTGCAAAACTGATAGCAATGACGATGCCAATGACTAACAAGCCTGTATTTTTTTCAATAATTTCATGCGGTGTACCAGCCATGATCGCTCCTTATACGTTAGCTGTCGAAGGTTTTTCGACACTAGGTTCATGATCCGTTGGATCAGCGACATCTACAGGCTTACCTTCTGGCATTTTGAGTGTTTTATAGCAGTTATAAGCCATAACAAACATACCCGATACATATAAGAAGCCACCAAAAGCTCGGCCAATATATGGGAAATGCGAGAATTCAACAGTATCAACGAAGCTATATACCAAAGTACCGTCTGGGTTAGTAGCAAGCCACATCATGCCTTGGCCGATACCTGAGATCCACATAGACACGATATAGAAAATCGTTCCTGCAGTCGCCAGCCAAAAATGCGTGGTGATTAAGCTGATAGAGTACATTTTGGGTTTGTTATAGACACGTGGTAACAGCACATATAGCGAACCAATCGTAATCATACCAACCCAGCCAAGTGCGCCTGAGTGTACGTGACCAACTGTCCAGTCAGTGTTATGCGATAAAGCATTTACTGTCTTGATTGACATCATTGGGCCTTCGAACGTCGACATCGCGTAGAACGACAACGCCACAATCATAAAGCGAATGATCGGATCGGTACGTAGCTTATCCCAACTACCTGATAGCGTGAGTACACCGTTAATCATACCACCCCAAGAGGGTGCAAATAGAATGATGGAGAATACCATTGCCAATGACTGCGTCCAATCAGGAAGCGCTGAATAATGCAAATGGTGACCACCAGCCCACATATAGGAAGCAATCAATGCCCAAAAGTGAACGATAGACAAGCGATAAGAGTAGATAGGACGACCAATCTGTACTGGAACGAAGTAATACATCATGCCAAGGAAAGCTGCCGTTAAGTAAAAACCTACCGCGTTATGCCCGTACCACCACTGGACCATGGCATCAGTTGCACCGCCAAATAGCGAGTAAGATTTGAACGCACTAACAGGAATAGCCATGCTGTTTACGATGTGTAGTAGTGCAATCGTAATAATGAAGGCGGCAAAGAACCAGTTAGCCACATAAATATGTGAGGTTTTGCGTTTGATGAGTGTACCAAAAAATACGATGGCATAAGAGATCCATACCAAAGCAATTAAGATATCGATAGGCCACTCAAGCTCAGCGTACTCTTTACTTGACGTCAAACCTAGAGGAAGGGTAATAACGGCAGAAACAATCACTGCTTGCCAACCCCAAAAGGTAAACCAAGCCAAATATGGCGCAAATAAGCGCGTCTTGCAGGTACGCTGAACGATATAGTAAGACGTTGCGAACAAGGCACAGCCACCGAACGCAAAAATCACCGCATTGGTGTGCAGTGGTCTTAAATGACTAAAGGTCAGCCATGGAATGTCAAAGTTTAGTGATGGCCATGCTAACTGTGAAGCAATGAACACACCAAGACTCATGCCGACGATGCCCCAAACGACAGCCATGATCGTAAAAAATCTTACGATAGTAATTTCATACTCACGGTCAACTGGGGCGACTGCTGTGTTTTGTAAACTCATTGGATGATTCCTTTACAGCCCGAATTATCAACAGAATTAACCAACAGTCCGCATTATAGATATTATAAAAACTTATAAACCTACAATAGCTACGGTACATAATGTTTTTTGACCTTTTATCACCATAATCTTATTAACTATCAATTTAGGCTTTGATTTTATATCAGTTGATACTGATGGATAAAATGAGGCGCTTCGTGCACCTTGTTTACAGCCAATCGATAGTAGGATTGTTAATACATCATCAAGATAAATAAAAAGACGCGCCGTTTTTGAGCATCAAACATCTTATGAGGCTAAATATATATCTTAATTATTACGAAAAAATCTGTACTAATGAAGATAGATACCCATATCTATAGGGCTATAAAAACGCACTGACCATAGATGTATGCTAGCGGCGGCTGACAAAAAACATGTTTATGTAATGTTTGGTTAAAACTCCCGACTCTGTTTAAGGGTATTGTAACGCAATCCTAATTAAATATCATCAGAACTATGCGGCAAAATACAAACTCTTTGGTATAAATGATAGCGAGCAACTTATTATTATTGCGCTACTTGCTTATTTTATACACAATTTCGTCACTATTCTAGATGCGTGTTTGCATCAAACTAAGACAAACGTTGCTAAATATAATTGTGATATTCGAAAGGAATTTTGTAACAATCGTACCACTAGCGGCACAAATAGGTTTTACTTCTCATCAAGTCGCCCCTTATAATGAGCCTGAACATATTTAATGCCCGCATACTTGTGGGCTATTAATAACAGGCATTTTAATAATTTGCTAGTCAGGTTAATGCGTAAAATAGCAGCGTTAACCCAACAAAACACCCATTAAGGATAATAATATGGCAGTTTTTTTGACAGATGAATGGTTTGAGCAAGTGGAGAAAATGGGCAGTGAGGCGGGTGAGTTAAACTTGCCACCAGCACTTGCTAATATGATTGTTAACCTAAAAGTATCTGATACTGACAAAGACATCGAAGCCAACTTTGCCGATGGTTTATTACATCGTGGTCTAAATAGTAACGGCACGACGACTTTATTATTAGATCGTAGCATTCTACAGTCTATCATCACTGATTTTGACACCAATCAAATTATGGGTGCTTTCATGAGCGGTAAAATTCGCGTTGAAGGGGATATGTCACAATTGATGGCAGTACAGACTGCTCGTCCAAGCGCTGAGCAAAAAGAGTTGTATAAGCGTATCAAATCAATGACGACGATGGCGTAGATCTTATATAGAGTGGTTTGTACTCAAGCCATTGATATACGATTCACTCAGATATACAAAAGCCCCTATTTATTTAGGGGCTTTTTATTGTGTAAAAAACTAGGCATAACACGTAATACAATAGGCTGTTATATTCAGTAACTAGCTGGCTTTAGACTGCGCCGACGCTTGCTGATTCTCTTTATATATCGCTGCCTGCAACCAGACATTGGCTTGTACATAGTCATGCACTTTAATGCTGGCGGTCTCTGGCGTATTAAGCGCACCAATACGTACGACAAAGGGATCTGCATCCTGCTCACGTAATGTCACTACATCAAACAAAATGACAGATTTATCGTTAAATATCGTTTCTTGTTTGCCAAGCACTTGACCTTGACACCAAGCCTCATCTTCTTGCCCTAAAGTATCGCCAAATAAATAAGCACACATGTGTCCTAAGTTGATTTCGACCGGTGCCATTTGTTCTTCGGTTTCAGGTTTCCATTCACTGATTTGCGCTTGCAGATCGTCTGGAATTTTTCCGTCATTAGCCGCGACGATATCGTTAAACGCACGGTGATAGCGGATAGATTCTTGGTCTTCTACCATGATGACTTCGTTTTGCTCACTGAGCTTAATCTCGTGCGCCCATGCGCTAAAGTTAACGAAATAAGACGTATCGCGCTGATATAAGTGACGGTTGGTGGTATAGAGCTGATCAAACGCATAAATAATGCTGCCATCAGCCGTGCGTAAGCGTAATACCGCATCGTGTGAGTTGTCATTAACAATGACGCGCTCGATTTTACAGTCAAGCCCATAAGGACTATCAACACAAGGATAAGCATTGATGAATCGCTCAGGCTTACCGTCTTTCATTGCAAGTACTTGATTGATATGGCAGGGCTTGTCTTCTGATAACAACAAACAGCTGTCTTTTGCACTGACGTTGTTGTTCAGGCCTTTAGGCATTGCCGCCACTTCAATCATTTTTTGTAGCCACTCTGGCACATCATTGCTCATATCATCGGTCAAAATACGCCAATGATCGCCATGACCTGCAGACTGCTCATCGGTCAGTGTGATCTTGGTGGGAGTTTGAATGTTTTTATATTGATAATTTATGGTCATGAAAATACTCAAAATTAAGTCAGCGTGGGGTTTGTGTCTAATACTGTAGTGCGACGGTTACTTACGTACCATTCAGTATTTCAAATAACTGGTTTATGATGTCAGCGACATTACCAGCAAAGTGTGAACAAACCACAATGAGGGTTAATGACAATTGTCTTTAGCATATAATATATAGGTATTGACATATCTAATAGCAAGGCCTCTATAAAAAATAATAACAAAACCCAGTTTTTTGGTAAAAAATACTCTTAGTATCGGCTAATGACTGGCACATATTGGCTAAATTGTGTCAAACTAGCTCCCTTTTGACGGCTGTCCTCGGCTCGTCTGATCTCCTGTTTTGTGTTTGATTTATATGTGAGTAGTAGCAGCTGTATGATGCATTTACTACTGCTCGTGATGCAACCTATATAAAGTCGCACGTAGATAAGATAAAGAGTTTGAATATGTTTCGTCCTTTAGCGTTATTTATCGGCTTACGATATACCCGAGCAGAGCGCAGTAATGGCTTTATCTCCTTTATATCCCTGATTTCAATGATTGGTCTGACGCTTGGGGTTGCCGTATTGATTACGGTGCTATCGGTCATGAATGGTTTTGATCGAGAATTAAAAACCCGTATTTTGGGCATGGTGCCGCAAGCCACCGTGGTCTCAACTGAGATTATCGGTGATTGGGAGCAGCTCGCTGATAAGATTAAGGAAGATCCAGAAGTATCAGATGTCGCCCCCTTTATCCAATTGCAAGGGATGCTGACATCAAACGGTCAGGTCGCCGGGATTATGGTGACTGGCGTCGAGCCTGAATACGAAAAAAACGTCTCTATCATTAATGATCATATGGTCGAGGGCAGTATTGATACCTTGCAAAGTGGTGACTTTAGCATCGTATTGGGTGAAGAGATGGTGCAGTCTCTGGGTTTACAGATAGGGGACAAAGTAACTCTAGTGCTGCCAGAAGCCTCGCCATCGCCAGCCGGTGTGATACCGCGGTTTAAGCGCTTTACTTTGACAGGTATTTTTACCATCAGCCCAGAGGTAGACAGTCTGATGGCGTTCATCCCGATGGGTGATGCAGCAAAACTGCTGCGTCTGCCAGAAGGGGCGCAAGGCGTGCGCATGAAGCTCAATGATATCTTTACTGCGCCGATTGCCGCAGAAAAAGCCGCTGCTATTTCTCCTCAGCAGTTGTTCCCCAATGATTGGACGCAGACGCACGGCAATCTATTTGGTGCAATTCAGATGGAAAAAGCCATGGTTGGTTTGCTACTATTTTTAATCATCTTAGTTGCCGCTTTCAACATTGTCTCAAGTCTTGTGATGCTCGTCACTGACAAAAAAGCAGATATTGCCATTCTAAAAACCTTTGGTGCGTCTCCTCGTTTGATTACCCAAGTCTTTATGGTACAAGGCGTGGTCATCGGTGTGATCGGTACCGTTGCTGGTACGATATTGGGTGTGATATTCGCACTCACCGTCAGTGATATTTTAGGCTTTATTAATCAAGTCTTTAATTTGAATCTGTTTGATGCTTATTTTGTGAATTATTTGCCGTCAGAGTTGCGTTTACTCGACGTGGTATTCATTACAGGTGCCTCATTTATATTGAGCTTTTTGGCAACGATTTATCCAGCACGCCGAGCGGCTAAAATTCAGCCTGCCCAGACACTACGTTATGAGTAATTCAATCGCATAAATATCGACATAAATAAAATAAAGGAAGCGCTATGTCTGCCATTTTAAAGGCGACCAATATCAATAAAATATATGATGAGGGAGCCGTTAGTACGCAAGTATTGACGGGCCTCGATCTGACAGTTCATGCTGGTGAGCGCATTGCTATTGTCGGGACCAGTGGTTCAGGAAAAAGTACCTTGCTACATTTGCTTGGTGGTTTAGACACGCCCACGAGTGGTGAAGTCTGGTTACATGGTCAGTTATTAAATAGCATGAATGAGACCGAACGCGGCGCGATGCGCAACAAGCATTTGGGTTTCATTTATCAGTTTCACCATTTGCTAGCAGAGTTTACCGCAGTCGAGAATGTTGCGATGCCTTTACTGATGCGTCCAGAAGTATCAACAACTGACGCTCGCAAGCAAGCGATTGAGATTCTCGAAAACGTCGGTCTAAATCATCGGTTGATGCACAGACCGGGTGAGCTATCAGGTGGTGAGCGTCAGCGCGTGGCGATTGCGCGCGCACTAGTTACCAAGCCTTCGCTTATCTTGGCGGATGAGCCAACTGGTAACTTGGATTATGACAATGCGCAAAGTGTCTTTGGATTGCTATCAGAGCTACAAAGCACTATGCAAACAGCACTTTTGATGGTGACACATGATCGCAACTTGGCGGCGCTTGCTGATCGTCAATTATTGCTACGTAATGGTCATTGGGAACAGTATTAACGTCTATATATGTTAAGATTTTCAGATGAATATAAGTGTCATAAATTAGCACTTATAAGGGTTGTCCTAACGAAATATATTGTTGTATTATCAAGTAAATATCTCATAGCAAAAGATATAAAAGCTTGATTAACTAGCTGCTATATCTATTTTATAGGACTCCGAATAATGAACAAAGATGACAATCCAATCGCCGCTTTTGGCAGTGCTGAAGAAGGCGATGAGCCGTTAAAGCCTTATATCGATCCAACCTTGTTTGACACCATCGATAGACAAGAACAAAAGGATCTTATCACACCCGTGTTTGATGCGATCACTTTGGCTGGGGTTGACTATGATTTAAAGGTTCAAGACAGCGCGACAGGTAAGCGTTATACGCTCTGTAAAAACGACGAGGTTATTGAGATCGTCTCTATGGATAAAGATTTTACGGATAAGCTTATAGATGCCATAGAAAGAACCAAAGAAGAGTGATAGCTATTGCTTCAGACGCTGACGTTGATACTGTTTAATATTAATACCGTTTAATGATGTTAAACGGTATTAATATTTAGGCGATTTATCATCAGGTTTTTGCTGACGTTTTTGCCAACTCACGACCGTCTTGTAACGCCAAATCGCTTTAAAAGCAAGTCCACAAACGATGCTGGTTATAATCGCTAAAATCGTTAGCCCTATACAAAATGCTGTAAGCGATACAGTGCCTTTATAAGTAATAAAAGGGTTGGCGCCATCTGATAATGCCCATAAGCTAAAATCAGCAATCATTCTGCCGATAAAGCGCAAACTGATCACTGGTGCATCAATGATTTTTGCACCGATATAATATCCAGCATAAAAGATAGGCAAGCTGGTGACTGGATTGGTAATCCACGTTAGACCGAGAGCCATAGGTACATTGGCTCGAAAAATAAGTGAGCCAATCAAAGCCAGCAACATCTGTCCTGGCAGTGGAAAAAATGCGCTAAGCACGCCAATATAGACTGCTTTATTTAAGCTATGGCGGTTGAAGTGCCATAACCGAGGATCTGCCAAATGCGGGGCGAACAGTTTTAGGGTGCGACTTTCTAGGATTTTTTCCGGTGTAGGAAGCAGGTCTTTTAGACGTTTGTGGGGCACAGTATCGCCTTTAATCGTTAACGACAGTCCGCTCAATTGTATTGATGGGCTGGTATAAAGTAATATTATGGATAAAAAATACCGATGAGAATACATAGAGTGGTGATGGTAGAAAGCCATCATTTTAATATGCCTCATCAGTATAGGGTAATATAAATATAAATGCTATTGCCTCACAAATATGATGCTTCAGTCGCTTCTAAAATGTCGATAAAAATGGCTGCCCTGGCGCCTTATTGTCATCAATAACTGGCGTTAGCTGCATTATAATATTTTGCTCATCAAGCAAGGAGTGCTGGTGTATTGGTTAGTTGGTAGCCTGGTAATTATTGCTATGATGGGTGTGTTGGCAGTTGCAGATAATGTGGCGATGCCGATCGACATGCCTTTATTGAATGTGGTCAGCGCCACAGGTTTGCTTTGGTTGCTTGTCATATTTGCTATTATTCTGCTTAGTGCTACTCAACTTAATAGCCCTTCAGTAAATACTCAAAGTACCAATAAAACGCGTTCTGTCAGCTCACCTAATGATGTTAAATTGTCACTTTTTAGCAAATACTTCTTATTTGGTCTATTAGCCATTGGGTTGGTCGTGAGTAGCGCGCTACAAGCGCTAGTTGCACATCAGCAAGCCGAAACGACCAAAATTACTGACTCTATACGTGTACAAGCACTCGTTCGTATCGAAGGGATAAGTGACAGTGTATATGATGCCAGTACAGATAGCGGCTATCGACAAGTAGCAGTGGTCACGCATTTAATGCCATTAGTCGCTGAGTTGACTCCCCAAGATTTGGCAGATAGTACAAGGAATTATTCGAAGGAAGAAAATAATAGCCTAAGTAAAAGCTATAGTGACAATTTTGAAAAAAAACCCAATAATCATATCGAATACCGAGTATTGCTCAATGCCTATCCAAAAAACACATCAAATAATGACTCGTTCTCAAATTTAAATGATTTGCAGCCAGGCGATGAGCTATTTATGAGCTTGGCACTGGTACCATTGTCTACCTCCAAGCAAGCAATAAGCAACCCGTCTGGTTTTGATGGTTATCGCTGGTTGCGAGGTCGACACATTGATGGTGTGGCAAATATACTGGCGGTTAGTGCGTTGACTGTCAGCAAAAGCAATAACGATGAAGCTTTACAACAAGCATCGACGTCTGACTCTTATTTCCAGCGATTTCGTACTCGTATTGATATAGGACGTTGGCAATTAAGAGATCATTTCTATAGAGATTGGCCTGCACAAACCACAGCAGAGCAGCAGACCAGAGCTGTCACATTGAGTTTGCTCACAGGTGACCGTAGCTTGATCAATCGCGACACCAAGGATCTATATCAACTGGCGGGTATCTCGCATTTGCTTGCAATATCAGGGACACATGTACTGTTTTTAGCCATTGTATTGGGCGGCGCCGTTGTGTTGCTATTCAATCGACTGTGCCCAGTGGTTTATCGCTATATGCCACGCTGGCAGGTGCGTTGGTGGGTAATGATTGGTGCTGCTTTTATCTATGCACTATTTACAGGTTTTGATGTGCCTGCTGCACGTACGGCGTGGATGCTACTGGCTATCGGCTTGGTGAGATTGACATTGCTACCTATCAGTACCATGCGTGTGTTGTTAGCATTAGCTGTCTTGATGGCATGGCAAGATCCGTATGTATTGTGGCAGGCAGGGTATTGGTTGTCCTTCATCGCAGTGGCGCTGTTGCTCAAATACGAAGATACCTCGTATCAGCGTACTACAGAGGCTTTGAGATCATCGTACGACGAGCATAGGAGTAAGGGCAATAGAGTGCTCTATCATGCTCTGCGAGCTGGACGGCGTATGTTCAAGCTACAGTTTTGGTTGTTTCTGACGTTATTGCCTATTACGCTGCTCTTATTTGGTAAAGCATCATTGTGGGGACTTATTGTCAATTTATTTGCGATTGGGCTGTTTGGGTGGGTGATTGTACCGCTCAATCTGTTAGCAGGGCTTTTTTACCTGTTATCACCCACGATAGCTGACAGCATTTGGTCTTTAGTAAGTGCCATCGTCGGCAATCTACATGAGTTGATTGGTTGGCTGACATCATTACCAGCATTAACAGACGCATGGTTGTATACGCCAGTTAATATGGCGATATTGCTCATGGTGTTGTTAAGTATAGTACCTTGGCTTTTGCCAAGAGGGCTGCTCAGTCGCTGGTTGGCACTGCCTCCACTGACGCTGTTAATGATGACGGTGTATGCCAATCAGCAGTCAATGATAACAATGCCGACGTTATATATTTTGCCAACGGGTGATCCCTATATCAGTGCAGCCTTGCTACAATTCCCTTTACATAACCAAAGCGTTAGTAACAGTAAGGATAGATCTTCACTTGCGAAAGACAATACCAGCTGGCTGTTTTTGGCTGATCATAGACCAACCGCAACACGGACCATGCCAAGCAATCTCACAGCGGATAAACTATCTGTATCTTTAGAGCAGCAACTGGGCAGTTTGTCAGTCGATAAACTAGAAGGCATCATAGTGCAGAGCAGTAGCACCGTACTGACTGACACGTTGAATGCCAGTGAGCAAAATATGGTCGTTAGCGCCAAAAATTCTGAGTTATTACCGCTGGCAGTTGCGCAGTTAAATCAGCAGCTACCTGTCAGTCAATATTGGCAAGCGGGACGCTCCGAGCGTTGGTCTGCATTCCAGCAAGCCTCTAAAATAGCAGCTCAGTCTAAAGGTAAGACGAATATCAGTGCGCAAGGTTGCGAGCAAGGCAAAACATGGCAGGTGGCTAGTGGTGATGTATCCATCCAAGCAATGACAGGCTGGAGCGAGATAGGTGATACTAGCGTGTGGGACTGTACAATTGCGATTGATAGCAGCGTACCTATACAAGTTCTAAGATACAACGCAGCCGATCCGCTAAAGTCATTATCTGTAAACTCTCAAACGAAAATAGCAGATAACCAGTTAGATACGGATCACAAAAACTTGTCTCTATCACGGCTTGTTTTAGATACTGACACCCATCCACGCGTTTGGCAGATGTGGTCATTATTATGTTCAGCTGATTCGAATAACGACAGTATGAGGTTTAAAAACATCACATGGCTTGGTCATAGTGCATCACAGATGACAACTGATGTCATAAGTCGTCAAAGCATCAATGATATTATCACCTATGATGACAAACCTTTAGAAGCGTCTTTATCGCTGAATATAATAAACAACGGTGTTGACGCAGAAGCGATGAGTCCTTAAAAATATTGCTTATACTCGCAGTGTTACAATATGGTGATATTTCACAGTTATACTATTGAACCATTATCGAAATACCACCATACTTAGCAGCCTATTAATACCGATGATTGACACGGCGAGGAGATATTTATTTTTAGCCGTATCTACCAATATCATCTTTTTATTGTTTTAGATTGTTTCTGACTTAGGAAGTTATATGCCCAACTGGCCACCAGACCCAAACAAACGTCCTGATAATTCGGCAAATCAGCCAACGCCAATGCAGCAACCAAACGCGCCGAGCGGACAAGAGTGGAAAGTACTGGAAAACACCTTATTAGCTAGTGTGGTTGAGCAGCGCCGTGCTCGTCGCTGGAGTATTTTCTTTAAACTGTTGACCTTTGGTTATATATTATTGATATTTTTGACCATAGGTCGCGGATGTAGTGGTTCGCCAACAGGTATGGATGCCGTTGATACTAGCTCGCCGCATTTGGCAGTGGTTGAGCTGCAAGGTGTGATCAGTAATGATGATGTGGCCAACGCTTACGATGTCAATGAGGCATTGACAGACGCTTTTGCAAATAGTAACTCTAAAGCGGTGGCGTTAGACATTAACTCACCTGGTGGCTCACCGGTACAGTCTGATGAAATTTGGCAGACTATGATGGATCTGCGTAAAGAATATCCCGATAAAAAGCTTTATGCTGTTATCGGTGATATTGGTGCTTCAGGTGCTTATTATATCGCCTCTGCCGCAGATGAGATCTATGTCAATCCATCGAGCTTGGTTGGTTCTATCGGTGTCATTATGCCAAGTTACAATGTCAAGGGCCTAATGGACAAGGTCGGCGTAGAAGATCGTACTATCACTGCGGGTGAGTACAAAGACATCTTGAGTTTGTCGCGCCCATTGACTGACTACGAAGAAAAACATGTCGAAGGTGTGCTTGCTAATACGCACAAGCATTTCATCAATGCCGTCAAAGAAGGCCGCGGTGATCGCTTGAAAAATCCTGAACAAAACAAACTGTTTTCAGGACTGTTTTGGACCGGTGAGCAATCTATCGAGTTAGGTTTGGCAGACAAAACGGGCAGTATTACAAGCCTCAGTAAACAATTGGATCTTGATACGATCATCAGCTATAGCCCAACCGATCCGTTCCAAATGTTTATGGATCGCTTTGCGGTACAATTGGGTGCAGGCATTGGCTCTAGCATGAGCCTTGATGGGTTTTTGCCCCAAGAAGAAGGTAATGCAAAAATGCGTTAAGCGTTTAATATTTTAGATATACTGTGTATGATTGTTGAGGCTGAGCATATAATTATGCTCAGCCTCAATTGTATATAATGCTAAAAACTACCTTAATATGAAAGACAGTTGAATTATTAAAAATAATATATAAACCATCCCACGAGAGCCTGTTATGAGTGATGAAATCAATTTGCAGACCTTTGCTGCGCTACCTGTCTCCAAGATAACAAAAAAGCCTGTGCTACATTTTGCCCATGCCAATGGCATGCCAAGTGCTGTCTATGAGCCGTTTTTTGCAGGATTGTCCGCATTTTTTACGATTGAATATATTGCCATGTTGGGTGACACGCCGGATTATCCCGTGGATAATCATTGGCGCAGTCTGACGCAGCAGGTGATCGATAGCGTAAAAACTGCCTGTGAGAAGCATAGCGTCAGTCAGGTGGTGGGCGTGGGTCATTCACTTGGCGCCATGTGTACCTTGCAAGCAGTGTACCGTGAGCCTAAGCTGTTTGCTCAAGCAGTGCTCATGGATCCGCCTTGGATTTATGGCAAAGTTAGCTTGTTATGGCATTTGGCAAAGACAGTAGATAAATTGCCTCTTACGAGTAAGCGTTTGATGGATAAATTGTCACCAGCGGGTATCTCTAAGCATCGCCGTGATGTGTGGGACAGCCGAGCAGATGCGTACGAAAAAATGCGGCACAAAGGATTTTTCAAAAACTTTGATGAGCGCAGCTTCCAAGGCTATATCGATCATGGCTTGCATGAGCGCGCGGATGGTAAAGTGACACTGGCCATTCCTAAAGCTAATGAAGTAGAAGTGTTTCGTACCAATCCTTCTTGGTATTGGCTGACGCCCAATCGTGGCCCCAAAGTGCCTGTTACCTTGATTATCGGTCAAGACAGTATCTTTTTGAAACGTCGGTTTCCCCAACAGATAAAGTCGCGCTTGGGCATACCTTATGAGACTCATGAAGGGGGGCATATGTTCCCACTTGAGCACCCAGAGTCTGTATCGCAGCAGGTACTAGAACTGATTAAGCGGCAACTATCAAAATAAAAGCAACGTATCGTTATGTAGGCTTGTGTCTAATACAAGCTGACAGCGTATTTTTTAAGTGACATATATATGCCAAAAAACGTGACAGCTTTACCGGATATCGCAACCTCGTCTGAGCGTCCGCCATTATTTTCACGCGTTGGTACATTTATGCTGACGGTAGGGATGGTGCTTGCGTTTTTTATCAGTCAATTGGTAGGCGTCTATATCGCTGGCAAGCTGGTATTACCTGCGACCAAAAATGCTTCGATGGGCGATATCTTCTTTTTTGGCAGTAACGATGGAACAGTCGTGAGCTTATCAATACTCATAGGCTGTGTGCTGCTGATGACAACCAGTGTTCTCATTATTCGTATAAAAGGCGGGGAATGGCGACAGTATTTAGCATTAAAGCCGTTTTCATTTACGGTAGGTATGGGCATGCTAGGATTGCTGTTGATATTTATGATAGTCAGTCAGGCGCTGACTTATATGCTGGATATGACGCCGCTGGTATTTGTCGACCCTCTATATCAGTCTGTTAGTTCAGTGTGGCTGCTGGTCTTTGCAATGGTCGTCGTTGCACCTATTTACGAAGAAGTGATCTTTCGTGGCATATTATGGTCAGCCATCAAAGAGCAGTTCACCGCACCGTCATACTCTGTGCAGCACGGTGCGATAGTAGCAAGTATCGTGACCAGTTTGATATTTGCCACTATCCATGTGCAGTATGGCATTTATGAAATCAGTACTATTGTGGTTTTGGCATTCATATTTTGTTATGCACGTATCAAGTCAGGGTCGCTATTACTGCCAATCGTACTACATATCGTTAATAATGGCGCAGCAATGTGGCAGTATCTTGCGCAAGCGGCGTAGATAACATGCTAGCCACGACAATGGCTAGCATGTGAATTCTATCAAGCCAGTTATATCAGCATTTAGCTATGCGTCAGGATTTAACAATAATACTTCATCGGCTGCTCGTTTAATGTCATCGAGCGTGAGCTGAGGTTTGCCGCTCAATGCTTGCCGCCATTTGCGTGCACCCATCAATCCTTGAAACAATCCTAGATAATGCCGTGTCATCGTGGGTAGTGCTTCGCCTTTGGCGATTTGTTCTTGTAGATAAGGGTAGAGCTGCTCTAAAATCTCTGAGCGCTTAGGTATTGTTTCGGGTGCTGCCTCGTTCCATAAGCTATTGGCCTCTGCTAATAGATACGGGTTGTGATAAAACGCCCGACCAATCATCACGCCATCGATATGTTGCAAATGCATTTTTATGTCTTCAATGGTATCAATACCGCCATTGATCTCAATATCAAGCTCAGGAAAGTCTTGTTTTAGACGATAGACATCCTCGTAGCGTAGCGGTGGTATCTCGCGGTTTTGCTTAGGACTCAGCCCTTGTAGCCACGCGGTACGTGCATGAACGATAAAACGCGTACAGCCAGCCGCCGCAACGGTCTGCACAAAATCCACCATAAACTCGTAACTGTCAAAATCATCGATACCGATACGGTGTTTGACCGTCACGGGGATATCGACTGCAGCTTGCATGTGCTTGACCAAGTCAGCCACCGTTTTTGGCTCTGCCATTAGACAGGCGCCTATCTTGTTGTGTTGCACACGATCAGAAGGGCAACCAACATTGATATTGACTTCATCATAGCCGTATTGCTGAGCAAATTCGGCGCATTGTGTCATCTCACTGATATCTGCTCCGCCAAGCTGCAATACCAGTGGATGCTCAAGTGTGTCAAAGCGTAGGTGACGTGCGCGGTTACCGTGTATCAATGCACCGGTGCTAATCATTTCGGTATACAGGTACGTGTGCGGGTTAAATAGTCGCGCAAAGTAACGATAGTCTGTCGTTGTCCAATCAATCATTGGCGCAACGGAGAGGCGTTTGTTGGTCATATCAACCATGGTTATCAAGCCTTAATATCTGTGTCTTAAACAAATGGATAAGGTGCAATGAGATATCTCATTGCACCTTAGTTTTAAACATCGTTCGAATTAGTGACTGATCTATTATTTATAAAATAACATGATCAATCTTTTTGAATTCAGGCAAATTATAGAAATAAAGCCCCATAATAATACCGATAGAGCCCACAAAGGCAATATATAGCGCTGGCGAGAAACTGATGAGTGTCGTGGCGTAACCAAGACCAAAGGGTATCAGCACACCCACGATACCGTAGGTAATATTATAACAAAAAGAAATGCCGGTGAGACGTACATTGGTCGGAAATAGCTGCACTAAAATGGCAGGGATCATGCCCATGATACCGGCACAGAACCCTAGCAATGCATACATGATTAAGATATAGTCGCCACCCGCCTGCAGATGATAAAAGAACGCCAGTGTTTGAGCGATAAGTAAAACAGAACCAATGACCAAAATTTTACCAAAGTTCTCATGGGTCGAGATCATGCCATAAAAGACACAGCCAAGAACCATAAATACGATGCCCAAGCTATGAGAAAAGCTAAACAAATCACTGTCTAAAGTAAAGTTGATTTCTATTAGTTCTGGCAGTAGTAGGACAATGACAGAGGTGATACTAGATATCACTATAGTCAGTACCATACTGACAAAGATAGAATGTTTGCAGCGCTTGAATAATACCGTAAATGGTCTACCTAGATTCTTACCAGTTTTTGGCTTATCTAACGCCAAGAAAAACGGAGTCTCTTTAACCAATCGCCATACCAACAATGGCAGACAGGTTAGTAAGGCGCCAACAAAAAACGGCAAACGCCAGCCATAATCAGTCAGCTGTACGGTGGTCATAAAGTCAGTCAGCCACAGAAAAAACGCATTAGAGAACAGTACACCTACCAAAAAGCTAGCCGTAACGTAGCTACAAGCCACTGACAAATACTGCCGAGGGACATGCTCCGCCACAAATACCCAAGATAGCGGTGCGTAAAGACCAAATGCCATACCTTGTATGATTCTCAGCAATATGAATAACGCAGGTGCAAGCGCACCCCACTGCGCATAAGTAGGCAGACACGCCATTGCGAGCAAGCTACCTGCCGTAACGATTATGCTCAGGAAAAAGGTCGGCTTTCGACCTTTGAGATCACCATAACGCCCGAACACAATACCACCAAATGGCCGAGCCAAGTAACCAATGACAAACAGCCCCATTCCTTGCAGCTTAGCAACCGTAGGATCGTTATTAGCGGGGAAAATAGCAGCTGAGACAATGTCTGCAATGTACAAATAAATCAAGAAATCAAAAAAGATTACAGCGCTGACAAAGCTTACGAATATGACTGTATTTTTGTCTTTTTTAGACATCAGGGCGTATTGAGAACGAGTCGGCATAATAGATCACGCATCCACGGAGTAAAGTGGTCATTAAGACGATCATCGTTTAGATAATCGGCCATGATAAAAACCGGCAAATCAAAGTATATAAACAATGATTCGCCGGAACAGTAATTTTGTGTATTGTAATAAGAACTTTGATTACAGGATTTGGCTTTTAACAAAAGCAAAACTGCACATCCTGCAATTTTAGGGACTATTTAGAAAAGAGTTTACATATTACAGTAGCCAGTCAATGGGTAACCAAGACATAATAGTAAGCCAGATATGATCACTCATATCGACCCGTGGCTCTGACTCGTAAACGACTTCTTTGCCATCTTCCATGGTGTGCCACTCCAAGCTACCGTTGTCTAGCAGCTTAACTTCATAAGCTTGGTTTAGTAAATCATCACTCAGCGCCCCATGCAGCTGTCTTGCCAACTCATCATCATTGATGATGACGCCCATCTCAGTATTGATATTGGCAGAGCGAGGGTCAACGTTGTAGGAACCGATAAACACTTGATAGTCGTCTACCGCAAACGTTTTTGCATGTAGGCTGGTTGATGACTGACTGCGTGCACGCCAGAGTTTATTGTCACGTTTTTCTTCAGCTGCCGTTGATTTTAGCTCGTATATTTTTACGCCTGACCGCAGCAGGCTAGGGCGCCATTGACTATAACCAGAATGAACAGCGGTCACGTCGGTCGCATCAAATGAGTTGGTTAATATTTTGATATCAACGCCAGATTTGGCGAGCTTCACCAAAGTATCGACCCCATCTTTGGTCGGGACAAAATAAGACGAGATGATGGTCAGTTTTTTGGTTGGGCTACCGAGTAACGTACGCAGTTGATGCACCAAGTTGGTCTCAGATGAGACGCTTTTGGACAGCTTGCCAACATCGTCACTCAAAAACTGCATGTCTGTCCAACGAAATGGTACACGCTTGTTGATCAGATCAGTGTCTATCGTCGAGTCTTTGATGGCGGCTTTATAAACCGTCAAGCTACTGCCTTCGTTATTTTCCTCATCTATACCCAGCTTGTCTAATGCCTTCAAAAAATCAGGCGTGACGTCATCGTCGAACTTGGCTAAAGTTTCGATGTCAAACGACAGTGGCGATGACCAGTAACTGGCAAAGCTATTATCAATGTCTGCGACGACTTTACCAATCAGTAAAACATCCAAATCCGCAAACTGGCTGCTTTGATCGTTACTCATGTACTCATTACCGATATTACGTCCGCCGATAACGGTAATCTGTTTATCAAACGTCATGCTTTTATTGTGCATACGGCGATTGATACGCGGCAAACCTGTGACGTAGTTCAATGTTGAAAACTTACGGTGCATTAATGGGTTGATGATACGCACCGCGATATTAGGGTGGCTCGCAAAACGTAATAGGTGCTGATCAAACTTTGCACTGTTATTAAAATCATCCAACAACAAACGCACGATCACACCGCGCTCAGCCGCTTCCCACAAGTCTTTTAATAGCAGTTGGCCAGCCTGATCATTATGCCAAATATAATACTGCGCATCGATATTGCGCGTGGCCATACCTGTTAAGATACTACGGGCGGCAAACGCATTTGCCCCAGTGACGATCGGATGATAGCCTGACAGATCAGGATGAATCTCATTTTGTGCTGTGATGGCGGTCACTAGATCAGTATTGTTGGTTGTAGTCGCTGTATTTTGCTCAATCTTTGGGCTGTCTTCTTGTTGGTATAAAGCATTGACTCGCGCTGATAACGCTTGGCTCTCAGGTAGATGTGGCTGTTTGGGTAGGCTCTGGCAAGCGCTCAGACCTAAAGTCAGCCCAAGTATCAGACTGAGCGATAAGCTGCTTGGTTCTATACTGAACATCGACATAACGAATTTACCTTGATGAGCCTAAATATACTGATAAATAAAATGCATGGATAAGTAATTTACTGAAATTGTTCATCTATTTTTAAGGATGATAGCATTGATTGGACGGTCTATAAAAATATCACCAACGCCAAAATTCAAATCGTCGCTAAGCTTAGCAGCTGTTAGCATATCTGCCTATTATAAATACGTTATTTTTGTTAGGTTTGACGATTGAGTTTATCGTGATTTATTGTCGGTTAAGCGGTTAAGTCTGCATAATGGCTGTCATATTGAACATCCAGTTATTTTAATAGGCAAAATTAATAATTAGAAGTTATCTGAAACCAGATGTGTGGAATAAGTCGGCATGTTATGATAACGCTGATGAATTTGCTTAATAATCAAAAAAATAAGCAGTCCTTTTATACCAACCAAAACAAAGCAACGGAACGTCTATGAGTCAGTCGCAAACGAAAGATGAGAATAATTTGAACCAAAAAAACTCAAACGATGGGTTAGATCCAAACTGGCGTAACGATGCCTTAGATTTAGGATTAGATTACGGTATGCAAACTATCGCCGTGCGCGCAGGTCAGCATCGTACCGATGAGGGCGAGCATTCAGAGCCGATTTTTACGACCAGCTCTTATGTTTATCAATCAGCCGCTGATGCTGCGGCACATTTTGACGGTACAAAGACAGGAAACGTTTACTCTCGTCATACCAACCCAAGCGTCCGTACTTTTGAGCGTCGTCTCGCCGCGCTAGAAAACGGTGAACGTGCGGTTGCAACGGCCTCTGGTATGGGTGCAATCCTGACCATGTGCTTGGCATATCTAAAAGCGGGTGACCATCTGCTCGCTGCCAATCAGTTATTTGGCTCGTCTATTGGGCTGTTTAATAACTATATGGCCAAGTTTGGCGTTGAAGTTAGCTATGTTGATTGCTTTGACAATGAGGCATGGGCCAATGCCGTTCAACCAAACACCAAAGTGATCTATTGTGAAAGCCCAAGTAATCCACTGGCGCAGATTTGCGATATCGGTTATTTGAGCACGCTTTGCAAAGCCAATGACATACTACTGGTCGTTGATAACTGCTTTGCCACGCCAGCATTGCAGCGCCCTCTAGATTTGGGTGCCGATGTCGTTATTCACTCTGCGACCAAGTACTTAGACGGTCAGGGCCGAGTACTTGGCGGGGCGTTGGTTGGTAGTGACAAACTCATGCAAGAAGCGTTTACCGTAGTGCGCTCAGGCGGTATCAGCATGAGCCCGTTTAATGCTTGGGTATTTACCAAGGGGCTTGAAACGCTAAAACTCCGAATGCAAGCGCATTGTAACAATGCCAATCAAGTCGCAGAATTTTTGGTCAATCATCCTAATGTCAGTACCGTACATTTCTCCGGCCTAAGTGACCATCCTGCACATGAGCTCGCCACACGCCAGCATCATATGAAAGACGGTTACGGTGCTATCATGGGTTTTGAAGTCAAAGCATCTGACAGCCGCGATACGAAAGAAGCGGCTTGGCATGTGATTGACTCGACTCAAATGGTCTCTATCACCAACAACTTGGGCGATGCAAAAACCACGATTACGCATCCTGCGACGACCACGCATTTTCGCCTAACCCCTGAGGCGCGTGCTGAAGCTGGCGTGAAAGACGGTCTGATTCGTCTATCAGTCGGTTTGGAAGATGTCGAAGATATTATCAAAGATTTGGCGCGTGGTTTAGACAGTTTGTAAAGATAGCGGTATAATGCCGTCAGTATTTTATTTTACACTTTAAAGTATCCCATTTATTATTATAAGACAAAGAGGCAGCTATGAACATTCAAGCATTGATGCAACAAGCACAAACGATGCAAAAGAAAGTAGAAGCAAACGTTGAAAATGCTAAGAAAGAGCTTGCGAACAAAGAAGTTCAAGCAGAAGCGGGCAGTGGTCTGGTTAAAGTCACCATGACTGGTCGCCATGTGGTCAAGCGTTTGACCATCGATCCAAGTCTGCTAGAAGATGAGCCAGATATGATCGAAGATCTTATCGCTGCCGCTATCAATGATGCGGTGCGTCAAGCGGATGAGCTATACGAAGAAACCATGGCTGGCGCGACCTCAGGTATGGGTCTGCCACCAGGTATGCAAGGTATGTTCTAAGCATTAAATACTTTAGACTGAACACAAAAATGGGGTTGTTATCGGCACGATACGACCCCATTTTTATAGCTACGATTTATAAATTTAGTTAAATAAAGTCAACTAAAGGAAAGCCACTTTGCTTACAGCCAAATTTGATCAGCTGGTCAAACAGCTGCGTATATTGCCAGGCGTCGGTCAAAAAAGTGCCCAACGAATGGCGCTACATTTGCTTAGTAAAAAACGTCCGCAAGGCATGGCGCTTGCCCAAGCACTAGATGAAGCCATGCGCGATATCGTTGAATGTCAGCGCTGTCATAGCTTTAGTGATGAAGCGGTGTGTCCTCTATGCCAAGACCCTAGACGTGATGATGGGCTGCTGTGTGTGGTCGAGACAGCAGCAGATGTGATGGCAATCGAGCAAACGGCAGGGTATCGTGGTCGCTATTTTGTGCTTGGCGGACACTTATCCCCGATTGATGGAATCAGTGCAGATGACTTAAATATTGATCAGCTGGTATGGCGAGTCAAACAAGAGCCTGTTGAAGAGATTATACTGGCAACAGGTACGACGGTTGAAGGCCAGACCACCGCACATTTTATTAGCGAGGCCGTCAGTCGTCATGTCAATAAAGTCACACGTTTGGCACAAGGGATACCGATGGGCGGCGAGCTTGAGTATCTAGATAGTATGACGCTGGGTCAAGCCATGCAAAACCGCTCTTTTTTATAAGGTTTTGCTGACATCAAAGTCTTACCCATTTCATTTCGTGAAATTGTTATAATTGCTTTATTATTGTTCTCCTTTTTCATTTTATTAAGACGCAGTATCGCGTTTTATTTTCTCCTATTTATGCAGGTATCTGCCCGTGTCCAACAACGTTTCAAACGCTTCAGTCAAATCAAACCCTTCAGTCAAATCAAACCCTTCTGAGATTACTGATAACTCATCACAAAAAGCAGCTAATACTGAGATGACATCAGTGGCGACACCTTCGGAATCAAATGATGATGCACTGGATGTTGATGCAATTGATATCGATGCACTGTTGGATGTCGCTGATGCTGTTGATGTCACATGGGTGCGTGAGCAGCACCAATTGGCTGAGGTGATCAATGCCTTGGCAACTTGTGGCCGCGTCGCACTAGATACTGAGTTTATCAAACGCGACACTTACTATCCGCGTTTGGCACTCGTACAGTTAAATACGGGTAATCACGTGTATTTACTAGATGCGCCTGAGTTGCAACTGTCTGAGCTGTGGGAGGCCTTGCGCCAAGTCGATGTGGCCATCTGGCATGCTTGCGGCGAAGATTTAGGCATTTTTTATCTGCTATCTGGTTGTCCACCATTGACCAATATTTTTGATACGCAAATTGCGTTGTCTTATTTAACCGGTCAATTACAAATGGGCTATCAGCAGGCATTGGCAGATCAGCTAGATATGCATATCGATAAAGAGCACAGTCAGTCTGATTGGCTCCAGCGCCCGTTGACAGACGAGCAAGAGCAATATGCCATCGATGATGTGCGTTATTTGCCAGCGCTGTATCTCAGTATCGAACATGCGCTTAAGGCACAAGGCCTATACGATTACGTCTGGGCGGATTGTCAGCTCTACGCCAGTGATTTGTATGACTTGCAGCACGTCGAAGATGAAGCGATGTATCTGACGATGGCAGATTATCGCTATAACTCACAGCAAATGGCGATACTCAAAGGGATTGCGACGTGGCGAGAAGAGCTGGCACGTGCGACCAATCAGCCGCGTACGTTTATCATCAAAAAGCAAGCGGTACGCGAGATCGTCACTGAAAAACCAAACAGCATGCGTGAGCTGGCGCACAAAACGACGATGCACCGTAGTATGCTGCGTCTCTATGGTGAAGAGCTGCTTAAGATAATAAGAAACGCCAAAAACCTACCACCTGCCGAGCATCCAGCTTGTCTTGTGCCGCCATATCGCTCAAAAAACAAAATCCTGTCAAAAGCAGTGCAGCAAGCGATTGATGATCACGCTAAGGCTATCGGCATGCCTAGCAGCGTTTTAATGCGCAAAAAATGGCTAGGACAGTTGTATGAAGTGATTGCTCTTGATAAAAATCTCAGCGAACTGCCACAAGGTCTCAAAGGTTGGCGCAATGACTGGGTCGTCCAGACGTTGATTCCAGTGATCAGCAAGCATAAAACTGAATTGCAGCAAGGGATGGGTATTAGATAGCAAATACAGCCAACTCAAAAAATTGATGCCTAATTTCACATTGCTTGTTTTTTAAATCAATTTTTTTTAAATCAATCAATGGCAGCATCAATTTTCTCTCTATCGATAAATGGCCGTTTTGACAATCTTGCTTATACTTTTGCTCGGTCATATCTATTCCATTATTCGCTGTCATCTAGAGCATTTTAGGTATTAAAAACATGCCCTAGCGTTCAAACTCACCATTTTCTAAAAAGTAAATCACTTGCCGAGCCACTTCTTTATCGACCAGCATGCCTGTATGGGTCACAGGCAGTACGATATGGTCGTTGGCGCAGTCAAGACGTGTTTCGCTGACGTAAACTGTACCATCATGAGCACAGTTTTCTGTGGCTGCTGATTCGCTTTCTTTATTCAGTTTGCGATTATGATATTGCAAAAAAGGTTGTCCTAAGCCGCGCGGTTTATCGCCTGCAATCACGCCTATATGAATATGTTCAGGACAGGACGTCGCTGTACCATCGAGCGCATCAGCATAAGATCGTCCTACAATTAAAGGGCTCAAACGCCATACGTAATCCGCGCAAACACTTCCCACATGCGGCGTGCCCAGCGTGACGCAGCGCCCAATTTGCCACTTGGGATAATTGGCCAAAAAATCACGAATAATCAATCCACCCAAGCTATGACCGACCAAATCTATTGGCTGATCAGGGTTGTGGTTGGCACTCAGCCACTCATGTAGTCGCTGGCTGTTGGTTTTGATACCGTCGCGCATGCTGCGATAGCTGTATTGATGGGTGGCAAAACCTTGCGCTTGTAAACGCTTCGCTAATGGACGCATCATCCAAGTCGTTTGATGCAAACCATGTATCAAAATCACAAGGTTTTTTCGTTTAGGCGCTTTTTGTGCCATGTCTTTTTGTTGCATAACAATATCCAAATGAGTAGCATTATAAGATTTTTTTATCGACGCTTGTTTATAAAAATGAGCGGATAGACAGACATCTTATATTAGCGCTTTAGGGGTAAGGGTTGTCAAATTATCTAAATTTTTAATTTCAATATTAGCTATTTTTTCGCTGTCAGGTTGTACTACTTATAGTGAATTCAGTATAAAAACGATACAGTGGGACTGGGATAAATTTTACGCAGCATCGAGCAGCGTAGGCACAGCACGAAAGGAGAATTTAGACCAGTTCCACCTTGATATATAATGTATCTGTTTTATTTAGGATTGACTATATAGAGTAGATAGAGCACTAATTGTTAAGGTGGAGATGCCAGAAATGATAGTAGTAAGCGAACCTATACCAGCTAAGACACCTCTACAAATTGCTACTTGGTCCCCAACTAAATATGATGGTCGATTTACAGCGATGACAGCGGGATATTTGACAGTTATTAATAACTATCTTGCTTTAACTAGAGATAATGAAGAAGTAATGACACAGGACAATACTCTTTTATTAGTATTAGCGAATACTTTCTTTTCGTGGGAGGCGGATAAAGAGATTATGTTATTTGAAGGTAAGTCCTATAAGGTCGGCGATGCGCTTTATCTTGGTGGTGCGGCGTTTACTTATCCCAATGCTAATATTACAGATCAGATAAAAGTGAACTGGATAGACTGTGGCTTGAATAAAGGATGGTTGGGCGGTTAAGTCTCATTGATAGTGTCAAAATTTAACAATGCATGCATAAAACAAAACCGCCAAATCAGCGACTGATTTGGCGGTTTTTTATAAAATAAACGAGCAGTTATCGAAAATGATCATTACATATAGTTTTCGATACTTGGGCAAGAACACATAAGGTTCTTGTCACCGTACGCATCATCGACGCGTGCCACACTTGGCCAGAACTTGTTTGCACGGATGTAAGGCAGTGGGAACGCAGCAGTCTCACGGCTGTATGGATGCGTCCATTCTTCATTAGTAATCTTAGCAGCCGTATGCGGTGCATTGACCAATGGGTTGTCTTCTAGCGTCCAGTTGTCTTCGCCCGCTTTTGCTTTCATCGCTTCAGCTTTGATAGATTTCAGCGCACTGATAAAACGATCCAACTCCTCGACAGACTCAGACTCTGTGGGCTCAATCATCAGTGTGCCTGCGACTGGGAAGCTCATCGTTGGTGAGTGAAAACCGTAATCCATCAAGCGCTTAGCAATATCGCTTTCAGTGATGCCAGTCTCTTCTTTTAACGGACGAATATCGATGATACATTCGTGAGCCACGCGGCCGTTTTTACCTGTATATAATACAGGGTAGTGGTCTTTTAGCTGGGCGGCTACATAGTTAGCGTTTAGCAGGGCAAGCTCGGTTGCTTTTAGTAGGCCATCGCGGCCCATCATAGTGATATACATCCATGAGATAGGTAAGATGCTCGCTGAACCATAAGGCGCAGCCGATACCGCTGAGCAGTCTTTTTGCGCGTTATGCACAGGGCTTAGCGTATGGTTTGCCATGAATGGTGCCAAATGCGCCTTCATACCGATAGGACCCATACCTGGACCGCCGCCGCCATGCGGGATACAGAAGGTTTTGTGCAGGTTCATATGTAGTACATCAGCACCAACGTCTGCAGGCTGCATCATGCCTACCTGAGCATTCATGTTGGCGCCATCCATATAGACCTGACCACCGTGCTTGTGAGTCAAATCACAGATATGACGGATGCCTTCTTCAAACACGCCATGAGTCGATGGGTACGTGATCATTAAAGCGCCCAAACGCTCGCTGTGCTCTTCACACTTGGCGGTTAAATCCTCAATATCAACGTTGCCGTTTTCATCGGTTTTGACCACGACGACTTTCATACCCATCATCATGGCAGTAGCAGGGTTGGTACCGTGCGCTGACATTGGAATGAGGCACACATCGCGATCGGTTTCGCCCAATGACTCATGATAACGGCGAATCGCGAGCAGACCAGCATATTCACCAGAAGCGCCAGAGTTTGGCTGCATAGAGACATCATCAAAACCAGTGATGGCTTTTAATTGATCTTGTAAGCTATCGATCATCGCAATATAGCCTGTGACTTGGTCACGCGGTGCGAATGGATGCACATTGGCAAACTCAGGCCAAGTAATCGGTAGCATCTCACTGGTGGCATTCAACTTCATGGTGCAGCTGCCTAGTGAAATCATGCTGCGGTTCATCGCTAGATCTTTGTCTTCAAGCGACTTTAGGTAGCGTAGCATTTCATGCTCGGTATGATGCGAGTTGAATACTGGATGAGTCAAGATGTCATCCGTACGCAGGTGTGCGCTGTCAAGTGAGATGCGAGCGGTTTCAGGTAGATCGTGTGACTTGTTGACGAATAACTGAGTCAATACGCCAAAATCTTGCTGATCACTGGTTTCACTAAAGGCAACGCTCAATTTGGTGTCGCTTAGACGCCATAAGTTGTAGCCAACGTTGTCTGCATTTTTAAAGATTTGCGTAGCTAGCTTCTCTGAGCCGCAATCAACCACGACTGTATCGAAGAATTGATCGTGTACCACGCTTAAGCTGCTGTCATTCGCTGCTGTGATGGCATCAGCAAAGGCGGTGGCAAACGCATGGATACGAGTCGCAATACGCTTCACGCCACTTGGGCCATGATAGACGGCATACATACCAGCGAGATTGGCGAGCAATACCTGCGAAGTACAGATGTTTGAGTTGGCTTTTTCGCGGCGGATATGCTGCTCACGCGTCTGTAGCGCCATACGTAATGCGGTATTGCCTTGTGCGTCTTTAGATACGCCAATGATACGACCAGGTGCTGAGCGTTTTGCTTTATCAGAGAATGCAAAGTAAGCAGCATGTGGGCCACCAAAGCCCATTGGAATACCGAAACGCTGTGTGCTACCTAGTGCTACGTCCGCACCCATATCGGCTGGTGATTTTAATAACACCAAGCTCATGATATCACTGACGACACTGACGTAAGTCTTGTTTTCTTTTACGGCCGCGATGACGTCTGTTAAGTCTTTAACGTCGCCTTCTACGCCAACATACTGGAATAGCGCACCGAAATAGTCGCCTGATTTGGCCGTTTCAAAATCACCCACGACCACGTCCCAACCAAAGTATTTCGCACGAGTATTGATGACATCTAGCGTTTGTGGATAGACGCGCTCATCGACGAAGTACTGCGTTGACTTGCTTTTGCTTACACGCTTTGACATCGCCATGGCTTCTGCTGCTGCCGTTGCTTCATCAAGCAGTGACGCACCAGCTAATTCAAGACCAGTCAAATCGATACAAACTTGTTGGAAGTTCAGCAATGCCTCCAAACGACCTTGAGCGATTTCTGCTTGGTAAGGGGTATAAGCGGTATACCAGCCTGGATTTTCAAGGACGTTACGCTGAATGACGGCAGGCATACGAACCGGAGAGTAGCCTTGACCGATATAGCTCTTATTGACGGTGATGTCATCTGCCATCGTGCGTAGTTTGGCAAGTGCCGCATGCTCACTCATTGCCACTGGCAAATCCAATTCTTTGTGCAAACGTACCGGCTCAGGCACAGTGTCATTGATAAAGCTTTGCATATCTTTATAACCAACAGCGCTGAGTAGGTCAGCTTGCTTGGTTTCGTTCGAACCTAAGTGGCGATAGACAAATTCAGCTTCGTTGAACAATCCTTGAAAGGTATCAAACGATGGGTTTTGAGAGATAGTCATGACAATCCTTGGTTAAGGGAGTAATAAACAAAATAGCAATTAAGAAAACATTGTGAGCAGTTAAGGAAACACTGTGAGCGGTACGTTATACGTAATGCACAAACTGTTTTTGGTCAAAGCGGAATTGGGTGTTGTAAACGCCATTGTCAGCACGCTCGCCTGCGCCAATCATCATAACGATATGATGGTCGTCGCTAAGATTGAGCAACGCTTTCATGGCAGGCTCATCAAAGCCGCCCATAGGACAGCTATCAAAACCATGAGCACGTAGTGCCAACATTAGGTTTTCGGCAGCAAGCGCGGTGTTATTGGTTGCCCAGTTTTTGGTATCCTCAAAGGTATAGTAAGGCGATTTGAGAGGGCCTTTGACGCGTCTGACCACTTGCGTGGCGCCCCATTTGGCAGCGGATATCACATTGGCAGGACCGCGCAAAAAGTCCAGCGTGACGACTTTGTTGTAGTAGTCTTTCACTTTCTTAGGGACTGGCTGATCAGGGTATTCGCGCAATATTTGCTGAGCATGCTCATGCCAGATGTCGGTGCGAGCAACGATAGCGATTAAGCGCGCCGATGTTTTTGCCGCGTTTTGGTTCATACAGTTTTTGATGGCGCGTTTGCGATTATCAGCATCATCGATAACATAAAACTCCCACGGCTGTAGGTTGCTAGAGTTTGGTGCTAGCATGGCCAAACGCAGACAGTCTGCCAGTACGTCGTCAGGGATGGGCGTGTCAGTAAAACGGCGCACGGAACGGCGTGATTCTACGATATCGCGAAAGGCTTGTAGCTGCGGTGTATGGTTTGGTGTGGCGATGGGGTCTTTATTATCGGTGTTGGTATTCATATTAGGATCCATGCTGAGAATTGGGTTATCAGTTTGCGTCGTTATTGATAGCACGTATTCATTGGAATTCGAAGAGGTGATCAATACGAGTCAATGAGATAACGCTTGAGAGCAATAACATCGGACGATAATGGTTTTTGGTGGTCTATATATAAAGCTGCTTTGTTATCAAAGGCGTCATCTATGAATCAACCTTGCTGATAAGAAAGGGGTATCAAATAGGAGATGTAGATACCCGCTTTTGCCAGTATCTACAAGTTTGGCTGCTATTTTGGTTTGGCTACTGTCTTTCTGCTATACAGAGGTGGTTATTATAATTCGCTTTCGTACTCGTCAGCGGTCATCAGTGCTTCATAGTCAGCGATGTTGTCAGGCTTCACTTTAAAGAACCAGCCTTCACCATATGGGTCAGAGTTGATGATTTCAGGATCATCTTCTAGTGCTTCGTTGATAGCGATGACTTCGCCTGAGATAGGCGCGTATACGTCAGAGGCGGCTTTTACTGATTCAACAACTGAGATTTCGTCGTCAACAGCGATAATATCGCCCACTTCTGGTAGCTCAACAAACACCACATCACCCAATAGGTCTTGAGCATGGTCAGTGATACCAACAGTGATCGTACCGTCGTCTTCTAGGCGCAGCCACTCGTGACTTGCAATATATTTTAGCTCTGCTGGGATGTTGCTCATGGTCTCTCTCCTAAATGATAGAGGTTAATTAACAAAAATAATGGAGGCTGGGCGTGTCGTCGTTTTTATCATTATGTCTAAAACGACAATGCGCTCTAATAATAAGATTTATAAGACCTACGAGTCAAACTGTTGCTTGCCGTTACGGACAAAAGGCAGCTTTAATACGCGTACATCGACGAATTTACCTTTGCCGCGTAGATCGACCTGTACGTGATCATCTTCTGATAAGCTGGCAGGCACGCGAGCAATCGCAATGGAGTTTTTTAGGCTAGGGGAGAATGTACCGCTGGTGATAAGGCCAGTTTGCTCATTGTTAGTGCCCTGATTGATAGTCACTGTCATGCCTTCACGCAATACGCCGCGCGTGGTCAATAGCAGACCTACTTGCTTCATAGCGGTGTTGTCTTCTTTTGCCTGCTTGCGTTTGCTGACCAAAGCGTCACGACCGACAAAGGCGCGATCGTCTTTTAGTGCAAGCGTCCAGCCCATATTGCACTCATAAGGGCTAACATTCTCATCCATGTCATGGCCATATAGGTTCATGCCCGCTTCCATACGCAAGGTATCACGTGCGCCAAGACCGGCAGGTTTGATGCCATTTGTTTTTAGCTGCTCAAAAAAAGCAGGGGCATCATCGGCATGCATAATGACTTCGACGCCATCTTCACCAGTATAGCCAGTACGAGCCACAAACCAATCGGTGCCTTCGATATCGGTCAAGTCAGCGCCAACGAAAGGTTTTAGCCCAGCTAAGGTATCTGCCCAGTTTGGTTTGGCTTGAGCCAGTTTCTCAATAGCATTTGGCCCTTGAACGGCGAGCATGGCAAGCTCAGGACGCTCGGTAATCGCAATATCAAAGCCTTCAGCGACTTTATTAAACTGTGCTAAGTCTTTGTCACGAGTGGCTGCATTGGAGACGATACGGTACTCAGTTTCCTCTGCATTCATCAGATAGACGATCAAATCATCGATGACGCCGCCTTGCTCATTGAGCATGCCAGAGTACAGCGCTTTACCAGCGGTAGTGAGTTTGTTGACATCATTTGCGAGTAGTTTTTGGAGCCATGCTTTAGTATCTGCGCCTTTGATATCTGTGACAACCATATGTGAGACATCAAACATACCGGCATCTGTCCGTACCGCGTCGTGCTCTTCGATTTGTGAACCGTAATGAATTGGCAATTCCCAACCAGAAAAATCGACCAATTTGCCCTCACTATCAAGATGAGACTGGTAAAAAGGGGTGCGCTTAGGGGTTTGGGTGTTGCTAGAGTCTTGAGAGTGGGTATCAGTCATAACAAATCCTTATGTGTACATCAGTCGTACTCGATAGAGTAGAGTGGTGTGCAACGTAAAAGTAGCGAGAAGCAATATTGCAAGGCGCAATATTACATCAAAGGGTGACACAGAAAGCAAAGATAAAGACGTAGGCCAAACAGACGCTGAACGTCGGTTTAAGCTAAAGCCCTATCTGTCCTGTGACCTGAGATTTTCAACACGCCTCATTTGTGAGCAATTATATAAAGCTCCAATGAATGATTGCGTATTTTCTCCCCTTCGGTGGGTAAGACGTCGTCCGTTCTTACCACTCTCCAGATTTGTTATGTCTGACGTTTGATAAAGTAGTGCGCTATGAGCGTGATGCTAGCAAACACTACCAAACAACAGTGACATGTGTTTTTCAGTCCTTTTACCTGAGCGATTGGCAGGGTGGATGCGCCTTCGGTGGTCGTATGGCAGTTGTCAGTTTGTATCACCAATAGGGTTTGATACAAAATCTGTGCCGACAGACTCTCTCCTGAAAAACGCTTTTATTATGAAAGGTTCAAAGCGCTTTTACAAGTCATCACCGCCATTAAAACAAATAAATTTGGCAAAAATGTGTGCTCATTAGGACATTTGCTCACCAAAGACGCTTAGCAAGATAGTGTTTTTTATCTCTATCAGCCGTTTTGAGAATCAATAAAATGATGTATGGGCGCAAAAATTACCATAGCAACACGCAAAGCGACTACTGGTGTTTGCCTGAAATATGCTAACCTACGACCATAGTTTCTGATAGGTGGTTTTTATGCATTGCGATATTTATAAATTTCCCAAACATGACGACATGTATGTATATATTGCGCGCCCTGAATATCCTGATGATACCGATGAGATCAAAGATTGGCTTGGCGTACTGCCAAAGGACTTTCGTGCAGGGTTGGGCCGTAGCCAGTTTGTCATGCATCTTGATTTGGCGGCGACGCCCACTCTGGCGCGTGTTGATAAAGAAGAAGTACTGGCAAAGCTAGCGTCCCAAGGTTATTTTGTGCAGATGCCACCGCAAGATGTCATGCGCCGCCAAGCAGAGCTACGCGCTCGTGAAGCGCAGGACAATATCTACGACTAGATACATTTTACCACTAGATAACATTGACGATTGGTACGCTTATTGATAAGACGGTTGTGGCAAGATGATTGAGAGAATGGTCTTTACAATGCCATGGACAAAACACTCATGACACATTTGGTCACATGCATTTGGGTAGAAAGTCGTGATAAACTGACACCCCATGACATCCACATAAAAAAATACAGATAGAAACGCACATGATGTGTGCATCGATACTGTATTTGATCTTATTTTGGTACGACAGAACGCACCATACACTGCTAGGCACATAACGTGTCAACGGTGATAAACGCAGGTAGTGAAACACGTATGGATTGGTTAAAAAATATTTTGCACAGCTTACCATTAGAATCTATTAGTGACATTCTCGGTGAGATTGCTATTTGGTGGGGCCAAATGGTGAAAGATGTACCGCCCGCCGATTTGCCAATGTATGCGTATCTTGGTGGTTCCATTTTGGTATTGGTGTTATGGTTGCTAGTCGCTCGCATATTGCCAAAACCACTGGGCGGTATGAGTTGGATGATACTGTTTGCAGTGTTATTGGCACCCGGCACAGCGCTTGGTGACTCTAGTGAAATTGCACCAGCCAGTATCAGCGTCGTCTACGCTGTTATGAGGAAGGACTTTGCAGGCGCGATTGCCAATATGCTGCCAATATTGGTGGTACTGGTCATCGGTTTGTTTATCGGTTTTATGTGGCAGCTGATACGCGGCGCATTCGCATCGAGCTTGGACAAAGCCCGCAGCCGTACGGCAGAGGATACGCAAGCGACAATGCAACTGACGACCGGCAGTTATTTGGCAGAAGGTTCTACGTTGACTGAGCAGTCTGATGATACGGCCCTAGCCGCTAAGCCTGAGAGCAGTAATACTAAAAGTCATGTTGACTTAAAAAAACAGAATGGCTTGTCTAAGAATACTGATGCTGACAATCGCTAAAACGCTGAAGTCTGTTTGTACGGTGTAATAAATAAGCAGGCGAGCCAGTAAAGTAATCGAGTAATGATAAAAAAAGACACCCATGCGTGTCTTTTTTTATGCCAAATCGTCTGGCAACCTTATGAATTATTGAGAATTATGAGAGGCACCCAACCATTGCTCACAAAGGCGAACGCATGAGTATTTTGGCAATGCCTCAGGCTGTGCTAATCTAATTTATCTTTTATTCATTATCAAATTTTTAGTTCTACTTATTTATAACCATATATTCATAACAATTTATCTATAACAACAATCGAGACCTGATTATGAACAAGCAAACCTTTACCGGCACTCAAAATTATATCGCCACAGACGATTTACAACTGGCAGTGAATGCGGCCATGACATTACAAAAGCCGCTCCTTATCAAAGGTGAACCTGGTACGGGCAAAACCTTACTTGCCGAAGAGGTTGCTGAGAGTCTAGGGATGCCACTGATTACGTGGCACATCAAGTCGACGACTAAAGCCGAGCAGGGTTTATACGAGTACGATGCGGTATCGCGCCTACGTGACTCGCAGTTGGGTGATGACAAGGTTTATGAGATTGGCAATTACATCAAGCCGGGCAAGCTGTGGGATGCCTTCACTAGCACCGAGCGCAGCGTACTACTAATCGATGAGATCGATAAAGCCGATATCGAGTTCCCTAATGACTTGCTGCATGAGCTCGATAAGATGTCGTTTTATGTGTATGAGACGGGCGAGACCATTACCGCCGCGCAGCGTCCAGTAGTAATCATTACATCAAACAATGAAAAAGAGCTGCCCGATGCGTTTTTGCGTCGTTGCTTCTTCCATTACATCGACTTTCCAGAAGAGCAAACCATGCGCCAAATCATAGAGGTGCATTTCCCCGATATTCAGGAAAAATTGGTCAACGACGCGTTGGATATATTCTACAAGCTGCGCAATATCCAAGGCCTTAAAAAACCACCATCAACGTCTGAATTGGTCGATTGGTTGACGTTATTGCTCGCTGATGACATGGCGCAGGATGAGTTAGAAGAAAACTTACGCGGCGAAAAATCCATTCCGCCATTATACGGTGCATTGCTGAAAAACGAAGCCGATGTGAATTTACTACAGCGTTTTGCCAATATGATGCGTCGTTAAGCGCGTCTAAGTGTTCAGTGCTTTTTTTGTTTTACGTCAATCAGTGGTGCGTCTCTTATGTTCATAAAACTATTCTATACCTTGCGGACTTACGGCGTACCAGTCAGTACGCGTGAGCTGCTTGATCTTAATGCCGCGTTAGATAAGGGCCTGATGATGCAGCCGCATCCTGAAGATCCAGCACTGGCGACTTTTGCGAGCCGTGAGGATATGTATCGGCTGATTCGGCTGTGCATGGTCAAAGACGAGCGCCATTTTGATAAATTTGATCGGGCAATGGCAGACTATTTTGAAGGGGTGGATAGCCTTGATATGGATGCGCTGTTGGCTAAGCTGACCGATGTGCCTAAAGAATGGCTCGATCTAAAGCTCGATCCAAAAAACTTAACCGAAGAGCAAAGACGCCTGCTCAAAAAATACGGCTCGCTTGAGGAGCTGATGAAAGCGTTAGAGGAGCGGTTACAAGAGCAAAAAGAGCGTCACCAAGGTGGTAGTAAATGGGTGGGGACAGGTGGCACCTCGCCATTTGGTGCTTATGGCGACCATCCAGAAGGGGTGCGCGTCGGCGGTGAATCGCGTAAACGTAGCGCGGCGAAAGTCTGGGAGCAGCGTAAATATCGCAATCTTGATGATGATAATCAACTTGGTACCCGCCAAATCCAAATGGCACTACGCAACCTACGTCAGTTTGCGCGCACAGGCAGCGCTGACGAGCTCGATATTCATGAGACCATTAAACGTACTGCCAAAAAGGGCGTGCTTGACATACATATGCAAGCCGAGCGCCGCAACCGTGTCAAAGTATTAATGCTATTTGACGTAGGCGGTAGTATGGATATCCATGTTGAAGCACTTGAGAAATTGTTCTCTGCGGCAAAGAATGAATTTAAAACATTAGAGTTCTTTTATTTTCATAACTGCCTATATGACTATGTATGGAAAGACAATAATCGTCGCCATAGCGCACTGATGCCAACGTTTGAGCTACTCAATAAATATGGGCGCGAGTATCGCGTCATCTTCGTCGGTGATGCATCGATGTCGCCCTATGAGCTGATGACCGTGGGCGGTAGTGTCGAGTATATGAACAATGAAGCCGGTATTGTATGGCTAAGGCGTGTACTTGATCATTTTGATAAAGTGGCGTGGCTCAATCCTGAAACCCCAAGCTATTGGCAGTACACGCAAACCATCGTTGAGATCAAAAAGCTATTCGAAGATAAGATGTATCCGATGACCTTGCATGGTGTTGAGGAAATGACCCAGTACATGGCGCGGTAGTATTAGTCTACATTGGACGAGTAATATGAAAAAAGCACTTAAGACGATGTGATCGTTTTAAGTGCTTTTTTATGTTAATTTAAATGCTTTTTTATGTTAAGTAGTGCCAATTTTGAGAAGGCATATTAGTGACAAATGCTATGGTGACGATAGATGCTAGCTTTTGTTTTCAACCAGTCCAATCATTACGCCCATCTCTTTTTTGTCTTGCTTATCGATACTGGGTGCATACAGTGCTGAGGCAATGCCGCCATCCAAAAACAGCGCATTTGGACAATCTAACTCGTCTTTGAATAGAGTCGCAAACTGATAAAACGTCACAGGCTCATCTGTATTGACGAATTGTATGCTGCCATCGTCACAAATGCCTGCACCATTACGCAGTTTGATGGAGGTACTATCAGGATTGAACTCGGGATGTATCTCATCATTGATGACTAGCATAGGACCAGATTGCGTCGCATACCAAGGCTGTGCGTTGCCATTGTTTATCTGTTCATCTAAAGCGTGGCTTTCGGTGATTTGTACGTGACCAGTTTTGTCCCACCACATAACGCCATTGGGTAATAAATGAAAATTGCCACCACCTTCTTTTAGATTGAGCGATTTGACTTCTTTGCCTTTGATGACGGTGTAACCAATTGGTGCATAGTTTTCGTTGTACATTCCTGCATTCATGGCAAAGTTTAGAGTTTCAGTCTTTGGTAAAGTAGATAGCAACGTATCAAAGGTTAGTAGTGATTGGTCATTAGAGGCTTGCCAAAACAGCTGCAGTGAATAACGATCGCTTGTTAATCCACTTGCATCCACGCGGCACACGCTATAAGTAAATGGCGAGTCTTTTGTCTGACATGACCAGTTGTCTGTGTCGCTATTGACAGTCTCAGTATTGGTCTGCTGGCAAGCGCTAAGGCCAAGCGCAAGCACTATCAATGATAACAATAAGGTCAAAATGGAGGTTGGCATCAATCACACGTCTTTTAACATAGTGGTATTTGTGGTTTGCTACTGATTCATATATAAATCTTGGGTACTCGCTTTTAGTCGCTACTGGGCGGATAGTCACGGAAGGTGTTATTCACATTGCCGATGAGCTGCCCGCCATCGGTTGTGATCGTATGATCGGTGCTGTAGGGGGAGCTGTATCCAGCGCGATGTTCGGTTGGTGCGCCAGTCTCTTTACCTTTATCACGAGAGTCTTTGTTATAAGCAATGAGCGCATCATTATTGGCTAAGAAACTATCAGGATTGGCCATCACCCACATTTGATTGAAAATATCCGCACGCGCGCTATTATCAAGTAATGCGCCCTTATCCGTAAAGTAGAAAAACTTAGACAGTAGCTTAATCTGCCCGTCATCTAGACGGCGGGCGATATGATAAGGTTGTAGCTGACTCGGATGCTGTAAGCCCACCGCGCCGACGATACTGGCCAATGATTTGAGTGTGTTTTTATGGAAGCTTGCCACACGCTCTGCTTTGCTAGGGACATCGAGCGCCTTTTGACGGTAAGGGTCTTGGGTAGCGACGCCCGTTGGGCACGTATTGGTATGGCAAGAGCGCGACTGAATACAACCAACCGCAAACATAAAGCCACGCGCCGAGTTACACCAATCGGCACCTAGCGCAATCATCCGTGCAATATCAAACCCTGAGACAATCTTGCCACTGACGCCAAGTCTGATCTTGTCACGAATGCCTGCACCGACCAAAGTATTGTGAACAAGCAAAAACCCTTCGACCATCGGCATGCCGACATTGTCCATAAACTCAACAGGCGCCGCACCTGTACCGCCTTCGGCACCATCAATAACAATAAAATCAGGATAGTTGTCCGTCTCGATCATGGCTTTGACAATCGCCATAAACTGCCAAGGCTGACCCACGCATAGCTTGAAGCCAACAGGCTTGCCACCAGATAATTCGCGTAGCTGCTGCCAAAAGGCGACAAGCTCACGCGGTGTACTAAACGCGGTGTGCGAAGCGGGCGAAATACAGTCTTGACCCGTCGGCACTTGGCGAGTATCGGCAATCTCTTGAGTGATTTTGCTCGATGGCAACACGCCGCCTTTACCCGGTTTGGCACCTTGCGACAGCTTGATCTCGATCATTTTGACTTGTGGATCGACAGCTTTTTCGGCGAAAGACTGTGGGTCAAAATTGCCTTCGGCATCACGGCAGCCAAAATACCCTGTACCTAACTCCCAAATCAGATCACCACCGAACTTACGATGATAAGGGCTGATCGCGCCTTCGCCCGTATCATGTGTAAATCCGCCTATTTTTGCGCCTTGATTGAGTGCCATAATGGCGTTTGCGGACAGACTGCCAAAACTCATCGCGGAGATGTTGAATACCGACATATCATGCGGCTGCTTACAACGCTCGCCGCCAACAGTGATACGAAAGTCTTTGTTTTCTAACGGCTGGCTAACGGCGGATTGCAAAAACCATTCTTTACCATGAGTATAAAGATTGTCTAGCGTACCAAACGCATTGGTATCGCTGACGTTCTTTGCCCGCTGATACACTAGCGCGCGCTGCTGGCGTGAAAATGGCACCTGCTCTTTGTCATCTTCAAGCAAATACTGACGAATCTCAGGACGAAAATCCTCTAGTACGTAGCGTATATGTCCTGCTATCGGGTAGTTTTTTAGCACTGAATGCTTGGACTGAATCAGATCATAAATACCGAGTCCTACGCCAAAACCTCCAATCACAATTAGCCAACCGTGCATCAGCAGCAATCCGGCTAATAATAGACAAATGGCTGCACCCAGTGTGCTATAGCGCAGCAGCAGCCCGACAAAATACGGCGAGCTGGTTTTGGGTTCAGGGTTCAGATTGGTACGGGATTCAGGCATAACGAGGCTCAACAGTCACTGTAAATATAGATAATACGTTCAAATTTGTCGCGTACATCATACACTGATGCTATCGCCAAGTCGGTATCATTGGGTAACAGTATACTAATGCTGGCAAATTTTAGCAGGTGATTCTGACTAATATTTGCTCATCCTCTATAGCATCAAACGTGATCGCAACGGGTAAAAACTGCTCAATGAGCCATGCTTGGGTTTTGCTATGCTCGCTAATAACCCGCGCGCTAAACGCACCGCCGCCTGCTAAGGCTAACGGTAATAGCAGCTGATCGGTCAAATATTCATCAATCAGCGCATCGGTGTCAAACAAATAACGCTTTACTAAGCCTGACAAACGACCACCTATCTTTTCTGCTGAGCTGCGTTTTTCTCCTAGTAATGTAAATATTTCAGAGTGATATTCTTTGTGATTTTGGATACTAATACTCTCGTGAGTGACTTTTGCATAGCAGGTATTGCCTTCACCAATGCCGTATAATTTATTACCGCGTGTTGTGATAAGCGCCTCATCCATACCCGCTTCAATCAACGCGGCTTTGGCGCTGGCAAGCTCACGCAGGCAGATATCGTATTCTAGATTGAGCACGCTTGCGACCAGCTCCGTGCTGACAAGCTTACCGCGTTCCGTGAGGTCTAATCGTGAAGCATTAGCACGGCGCACAAATGGCGCAACAGTTGCTTTAATCGCGCCGCCGCCGATAGGGGCAAAGCCCGCTTGCACGCACTCAATCTCGACCTGCATGCCGAGCTTGGCAAGTAGCGGCACAAAGGCGTGCTGCAAAAAGTCGGTGGTTGGCGCTAACGGATTGTGCGTGCCGCCTATGATGGTAACGGTGGACTTGTTGCTTGAGTCAGCATTGGCAAAGAGTAGGGCAGGCAGTAGCGTCTGTAACACCAGACTGGTACTGCCTGCCGAGCCGATATCGAAGGTATAATCGCCCGCTTGCACGGTGCTTGGCGTAAAGGTGAACGCCATACTACCTAAATGAGCGCCCGATACGCTAGCGTTTGATATCTGTTGTGACGCTTGTACACACATCAAATGCTGACGCATCAATCCGGGTTTGGCGCGTCCAGCACGAATATTGGTGATTTCAATCGGTGTGCCTGTGAGCATCGATAATGACAGTGCCGTACGAATGATTTGTCCACCGCCTTCGCCTGTGCTGCCGTCGATTTTTAGGGCTTTACGTGTTGATGCTGGCATGATAAATGTCTTTATGATTTGTAAGACTATTGATTGGTAGTGTCGTTAATGGGCATAATAAAATGCTTCCCAATACTTTTCGGGTCGCATTTAAAATAAGATTGAAACCGACTGTCAGTGTCTGGTGGTAAGGTCTAAATGGTGCATTGTGCCAAGTGCCATGTGCGGGGCATAAGTGGTAAAAAATGCGCCTGCCCACAACGCGTAGCAGCCACGACAGTATATTTTCAACCCCCTGCTGTGGGTCGCGGGGTCTGACACTCGCCCAGTCGATTTCAAAAGGGTGGTCTGTCCATTATCAGACAGACAAAGCTAAAAAAGGTTTAATGAGCTAGGTAAGCGCCTAGTCCACAAGGTCAATTTGCCAGTTGTTGGCTTGAATGACAATGTTAAGCTGACGTAGCTTCATGGCAATATCGTCCGCCTGCTTTTGCAATGCGCCGACCGAGACCATCACTTGCCATTTAATCTCACGCGGGCTATAGCGATCGACCTCGGTTTCGGTCGCGGCTATCGACTCGGTCAATAGCTTGTGGCGCATCTCAAGGGTGTCGCGCTCAACGAGCAGCGCCAGCATCGATTGATTGTTGTCCGTCAGCGCCACCGCGTTGGTACGCTGGATACGGGCGATAAGCGCGGACAGCTCGGTAATCAGCTGGCTTGCGTCCATCAATAGCTGATTGGGGTCTTTGCTTGGCGTATCGCCATCTTGGACTTTTACATTGCTGCGAATGCGTCCTTTGATTTGCGCCAGCTTTTTTTGCATATCACTGCGGATAAGTAGGGCTTCTGCGAGTTTCATTTTAGTTTTCCTTAAATTCTATTTTTCATTCTAATGAAATGTTTCATAAATGAAGAGGTTATTTCAAGGATAAACTCAACTTCTTCTTCGATAACTTGAGAGTCATGTTTGACGTAATCGTTTTGATACTTAGTAAAATAATCAATTAGCTTTACAAACATATTTACTAGTTCTCGGGAGCCATTATTCCTCTTAATAAATGTACCAATATCAGTAAGCTGATTTTCTAAAGACTTGGAATTTCCTAGTATTTCTTTTACTAATAGCTCTAACGATAGTCGAAGGTCATCTAACAAGTTTCTCTCAAATATATTTCCTTTATATTTTTCTAAAGCATAGTTATATTGTTCTAGGGATTTAGTATAGTCATCTAACCAAAATCTAGTTTCATCTACTAAAATTTCATTGACCGTGTCTATGTCAGTATTCAAACCTTTAAAGCGTGTCAACAGCTTGATCTTAAGATCTCTAACTTCAGGTAAGTCTTTAATTTCCGGATGCTCGCAAAGTTCTTTTATGATTTTAAATTGTTGTTTAGGGTTAAACGAGCTTAAGTTTTTCTTTAAGGCATACCTTTTATTAGGTGTGGATACTGTAAAGGGATAACTTGTATAAGGAATATCAGTGTTATAGTCAACTGCGTATGCTGCAAATAAACTAGCAATTTTAGAGCCTGATAAGCCTTTCTCGGTGCTACCTAGAATATCACCTGCTGTTTCAATAAATGTCTGGGGAATCATATTTAGCCTTATTTTTTGGATTAATTAATATAGGTTAAAGTAATATAATTAACTGATTTTTTTAAATATTTTGGTTTAACCCTTCACACAAACCACTTGCCGCAAGGTATGTACCACTTCCACCAAGTCACTTTGTGCGCTCATCACGTCTTCAATATTTTTGTACGCCGCTGGGATTTCGTCAATCACGTTTGCGTCTTTACGACATTCTACGCCTTTGGTTTGGGCGATTTGGTCATCAATAGTAAAGACTTTTTTCGCCTCAGTGCGTGACATCACGCGACCTGCGCCATGCGAGCAAGAGCAAAACGATTCTTCGTTGCCTTTACCTTTGACGATAAAGGATTTTGCGCCCATCGACCCTGGGATGATGCCGTATTCGCCGACGCGTGCGCGCACTGCGCCTTTACGCGTGACAAAGACTTCCTCGCCGTAGTGCTCTTCTTTTGCCACATAGTTGTGGTGACAGTTGACCGCTTTTACCGCAGCATCGAACGGTTTTGGCACGATGGTGCGTAGCGCTTGGATGGCTTTTTCCATCATGATTTCGCGGTTTTTAAAGGCAAAGCGCTGCGCCCAGCCAACCGCAAACCAATAATCGTCAAAATGTTCAGTCCCCTCAGCAAAATACGCCAAATCTTTATCAGGCAGGTTAATAAACCATTTGCGCATGTCCTCACGCGCCAGCTCAATAAAGTAGCGCCCGATGGCATTGCCCACGCCGCGTGAGCCTGAATGCAGCATAATCCACACCTGATTGGTCTCATCAAGGCACACCTCAACAAAGTGATTGCCTGTACCCAGAGTGCCCAAATGCTTTAGATTGTTGGTGTTTTTTAGTTTGGGATGCTTTTGGGTCAGATAATTAAAATCATCGACCAGCGTACCCCAGCCATTCATCACGGTATCATCAGGGTTCGCCCACGCGCCCACGTCACGGCGCGAGCCGCGACCGCGTGTCTTGCTGCGTCCATGCGGAATGGCTTTTTCCAGCTCGGTGCGCAGACCGTGCAGGTTGTCGGGCAAATCATCTGCGGACAGCGTGGTCTGCACCGCCATCATGCCGCAGCCGATATCCACGCCGACCGCTGCTGGGATAATCGCTTCTTTGGTCGGCAGCACCGTACCGATGGTCGCACCGATACCGACATGGACATCAGGCATCACCGCGAGCCACTTATAAATAAAGGGCATCTGTGAGGCTTTAATCAGCTGGTCGTGGGCTTTTGGGTCGACAGGCACGCCTTTGGTCCATAGGCGGATAGGGGTGCCACCGTCTTGAATGATATTGTGATTGATAGGCTGCATAGTGTCTCCTTAGTTTTTTATAAAAATGTTCTATCTGTACTTTATATACTGCTAAGGGTGTGCCAGTTTTTGGGAAAGATAGTTTTTATTTTTATAAGCATTTGATATTGAATAATAAAAAACATTTTAAATTCTTTTTTTATAAAAAAATGGACTTTAATCAAGTAAATAAAGATATAATTTATTCTATAAATATAGCTTTTATTCTATAAAGGAATTGTGTGTAATGGTGAAGGTTCAATATAAAACAAAGCATAACGTTGTCTCTAACAAACGCTTATTCAGCATGGCGATTTTACTAGGCGTGAGCATCAGCAGTTGTTTTGCTGCGCCGTCTTTGGCATCGCTACGCGGCAATTATCAGACCTCGATACAAGTTGCGCCCACCATGCAAATGCCATTGCCCAAGCCGCCCGCAGCCCTATTTGACAGCGTGCGCTATGACAGTGACGGCATGTCGCTCGCCGCCTTTGTCACGCCCGATCCAAACGATGGCGACAAGCATCCTGCTATCGTTTGGATAACGGGCGGTGAGTCCAACACGCTGGCGGACTTTTGGCGCAAAGGCTCAAGGCAAAATGACCAAACCGCCAGCCCATATCGTGATGCTGGCGTGATCATGATGTTTCCCACCTTGCGCGGTGGCAATGACAATGCGGGCAATATCGAAGTGAATTATGGTGAAGTCGATGATGTCATCGCGGCGGCAGAATATTTGGCGACCCTGCCATATGTCGATAGCAGCCGTATCTATTTGGGCGGGCACAGTACGGGCGGCTCGCTCGCGCTATTGGTCAGTGAGGTGGCGAGCAGCACGCATCCTGAGTTGTTTAAAGAAGTGATTAGCTTTGGCGCTACGCAAGAGACGATGTTTTTGCAAGAGGTTGACTTTACTGGTGATGAGCAACGCGAAATGGATTTGCGTGCGCCTGCAAACTGGACGAATGATATTCGCATGCCGACGTGGATTATTGAGGGCAAGCGTGACGGTAACTATCGCGACCTAAAGCCGATGTGTGATAAGAACAAAAGCCCCATGCTGCACTGTGCGTTTATTGCACGGCACGAGCACTTTAGCGTGCTGTATCCGTTGAATCGTCACCTTGCGCAGCAGATTATGGCAGACGAGCCGTTGTCTATTGACAGTATGAAGTCGTGGGCAATCAAAAAGTAACATCAAAACCAATAAGCCAAGCGCATTATTATGAGTAAAAGCAACATGATTAAATGTCATAAAACCGCCGTTATCGGCTTTCTCGGTACGACCTTGGACAACGGCTTTAATGACAAACGTTGGCAGCGCTGGCGGCCGAGCGTCAGCCTGTGCCTGCATGATGACCTGCTGGTCGATGAGCTGCATATCCTCTATAGCAAGCGCGACAAGCGACTGTTCAACGTCATCGTTGATGATGTGGCGCAGGTCAGCGCCAATACCAAAGTCATTGGGCATCGGGTGACGCTGGCGAGTCCGTGGGATTTTGCCGATGTCTATGCTGAGCTGTATGACTTTGTCACAGGCTTCGCCTTTCGTGAAGACACAGACTATCTGCTGCATCTGACCACAGGGACGCATGTGGCGCAGATTTGCTGGTTTTTGCTGGTTGAGGCGGGGTTTTTGCCTGCCGATTTGATTCAGACCTCGCCGTGTCCCAAGCCTGACCAATACGACCCACAAGGGCGCTATCAAGTCATTGATTTGGACGTGTCGCGTTATGACAGTTTGCGCGCGCGTTTTGAGGCCGAAAAAGCCCAGCATTGGCAAACCTTACAAGCCAATCTTGTTACCCAAAACGCCGCCTATCAACAGCTGATTGCTGATATTGAAAAAGTCGCCACGCGCTCCAACGCGCCGATTTTATTGATGGGCGCGACAGGGGCGGGCAAGTCGCAACTGGCAACGCAAATCTATACGCTCAAGAAAAACAAAGCCAACAACAAACAGGCACTCGGCGCGTTCGTCGAAGTCAACTGCGCCACCTTGCGCGGCGATACGGCAATGAGCGTGCTGTTTGGTCATGTCAAAGGCGCGTTTACGGGCGCGGCGTCGAGCCGTGAGGGGCTACTCAAATCAGCGGACGGTGGCTTGCTGTTTTTGGATGAAATCGGCGAGCTGGGGCTGGACGAACAGGCGATGCTCTTGACTGCGCTTGAGGCGCAGCGCTTTTATCCGCTCGGTAGCGATACGCCCATTGATGTGTCGTTTCAGCTGATGGCAGGGACGAATAAGGATTTGCGCCAAGCGGTCGCGGACGGCGAATTTCGTGCCGACTTGTTTGCGCGTCTGAACACGTGGACGTTTTTTTTACCGTCGTTAAAAGACCGTATCGAGGACTTACCCGCCAATATTGATTACGAGCTGGCGCGTCTGGGCAGCGAGCAGCAGTACCAGTACCGCTTTGAGCCTGAGGCGCGTGCGTACTTTGAAGACTTTGCCATGAGTTCTGAGGCGACGTGGCAGGGCAACTTTCGTGATTTAAGCGCCAGTATGACGCGCTTAACGACATTGTGCGAGGGCAAAGTGATTCGTATGCCCGATGTTAAGGCAGAAATCACCCGCCTTAAGCATCTGTGGGCATTACCTAGTAGCGCGCAACATCAAGTGGACAAGGCGGATACGCCCAGCCTAACTGAGCAGCAAGCGCACGCAGATACGGTGCTGAGCCGCCATCTATCAAGCGACGACAAAGACGCGCTCGACCCGTTTGATGCGGTGCAGCTGGCGTATGTGATTGAGGTCTGCTATCAGCACAGCAGCCAAGCGGCGGCAGGGCGCTATCTGTATGCCAACTCCAGAAACCAGCTAAAAAGTAACAATGACAGCGACCGACTGCGGAAGTATCTGCTAAAGTTTGGGCTGAGGTTTGATGGATTAAAACGATAATATTAAAAAGGAGAGGATATGAATAACACAGGATTTGTCGCAGGAACGCTCGTTCATACGGATAAAGGGTTAGTGCCGATTCAGGATATCAAAGTGGGCGATCTTATTTTATCAAAGCCTGTACTCTCTAAGCCCGAAGGTGGGGTCGGTGATATAGAGTACAAACCCGTACTTAGCACCTTTAAATCACCCAATAAGAAACGCATCTTTAAAGTTGAGTATTTTAATGAGACCGCTGATGCGCGAGGAGAAGAGGGTAGCAATTATATCTTATGCACCAGCAATCACCCATTTTGGGTAAAAAGAAATCCTGAAGATTTAGAGGGTGAGTGGTTATCGGCGGAGCGCTTGCCAGCTGGATATCTAACCTCTGCTCATGGTGATACGATTGCGCTTGATGATTACTCGTTCATCCCTGTGCGTACCTTGCCGAACTTCCCTGAAGGTATAGCTTATACTCAAAGTATTGAGGAACATGACTTATGGGAGACAGACGGTCTGGTTCAGTTTGTGAGATTTACGGATGATGGCTACCAGTTTGTCAGTTTAGCCAATACAGAAGAAGCGTTCAAAGAAGAGATCAAAACCGTTAATATGCAAACTTCCGATGCCAAGTTGGTTATTAATGAAAGGGCACCTTTTATTGTAGACCCTGAGCTTTATAAAACATTGAATGTGAGGTTTAGTCAAGATAAAGATCCTGCTACACACACAATTGGTAAGTTTATAAAAGAAATGTATTCGCCTTTAATTTTTGATGGAAGGGTAGTCAAGGATAACAGTATTGGTGATGAAAAGTTATTTGAAAAGGCTCTAGCTAACATTGAAAGATATGGTAATGCAACAGGATTGTTAGAGAGCAGTATTCACGAGCAGATGCAACGCTATAACGATGTCTGTCCTAACCCTTATGAGGATCATGTCTATAATATAGAAGTGGCAGATCATCATACATATTTTGTTGGACACGATGCGGTGTGTGTAAACGCTACAAACTCGTAGGCATCATCCATGCTAACCTAACCCAAAACCACAATAACAATAATAATAGGAAAACGCATGCCCACCGACACCCGCCCGATTCTCGTCTTTGATGTTAATGAAACCTTGCTCGATATCAGTACCCTTACGCCTTTATTTAGCCGCCTTTTTAATGATGGCAGCATACTGCGCGAATGGTTCGCCCAGCTGGTGCTGTACTCGCAAACCCTGACCTTATCAGGACTGTATACGCCGTTTGGTGAGATTGGGGTCGGCGCGCTGCGGATGGTTGCTGATATTCATGGCGTTGAGATTGCCGATGCCGATATTGACGAGCTAAAGACGCGCATGGGCAAGATGCCCGCGTATGCCGATGTCGTGCCCGCGCTGACGCTGCTTAAGGAGGCAGGCTTTCGACTGGTGACCTTGACCAATTCAGAGTCCAGCGAGTCACCGCCACCGCTAGAAAAGGCGGGGTTGAGCGAATTTTTTGAGCGCTCATTTCATATTGAGGCGGTGCGTCAGTTTAAACCCGCACCTGCGACTTACAATCTGGTCGCCGAGGCACTGTCTGTGCCTACATCCGAGCTGTGTTTGGTCGCTTGCCATCTGTGGGATACGATAGGCGCGCAGGCAGCAGGCTGTCAGGGCGCGTTTTTATTGCGTCCGCACAATGCGTTATTGCCCGCCAACAACGTACCAACGCCCGATTATATGGCGGATGACTTACGCACATTAGCGCAGCAAATCATTGCGCAAAACACCGACTCATAACGCCCAAAAAGAAACATCAAACAAGCCATCCAAACAGGTGGCTTTTTTATATCTGATAAAACAGTTGGGTGTGAGGCCGCTTATAAAACTAGTGCTTTAGCAGTAGTAGGCTTCTTTGTCTTTTAGCGCGTCTTGCAAATAAGCAACCAGTTGTTTGAGCTTTTGGTCAGGCTGGCGCGCTTTGGGATACACCGCGTACATACCCATGCGCTTGCGCGTGAAGGGCTGCAAAATCTGCGTGAGGCGCTGCTCTTGTAACGCGTTATAGACCAAGGCTTGCGGCAAAAAAGCAATGCCCAAATCACTAAGCGCGGCGTGCTTGATAGCGCTTAAATGATTGCTATAAAAGCGTCCATAGACAGGCAACAGCAGCTCAGCACCATCCTCATATAACGGCCACAAGTCGCTACTGGTGTTATCAAATTTATAAATCAGGCAATCATGATTTTGCAGTTGGGCGGGGGTTTGCGGCGTACCATATTTGTTGAGGTAATTTTGGGTGGCGCAAATCACCCATTGACTGTCTATCAGGCGTTTGACAATCAAGGAGGAGTCTTCAAGCTCCGCCGTTCGGATGGCCAAATCAAAGCCATCTTCGACCAAATCAATCAAACGGTTGGTGATGTATAGCTCTACGGTTATCTCAGGATATTTTTTACAAAATTCAGCGATAGCCGTGCTGAGTAGTAAGTCAGAAGAGACCACAGGGGCGGTGACGCGGATATAGCCTTTCATGTTTTCGCCGTAGCCTGTGACAGCATTTTCCGCTTCTTGAAAGGCAAGCTGAGCCAATTTGGCTTTGTGATACAGCGTTCGGCCGGCATCGGTCAAGCTGAGTTTTCGGGTGGTTCGGTAGAGCAGTTGTGCATTTAAGTTGGCTTCTAGGCGCGCGATACGTTTGCTCACTACAGAATTGGTCAGCGCCAGTTTGTCAGCAACTTTGGAAAAAGAGCCTTCATCGACTACCAAAACAAACAAAACCATGTCATCAGCTTTAATCATACCGATTCTCTAATCAGGGTAATATATTTCGTATTATAGCAAAAAAGGAAAATAACCTTGTCTGATCATGCTGTTTATCTTTGCACTTGTAAAGCGTAGAGTGTGTGAATTCTACCCTAAGCACAATGAGGCTGTTAATCTGAGCGATTGAGTGGCTGTATGTAAGGACTGTGTTTAAGGGCGGCGTTTAAGAGTGGTGTTCAAGGATGCACAGACGATAACAGGGAGAGGGAATTTTGAATCAGACTGTCTATGGGTTACTTGCCCTATTGCCAATCATACTCAGTGGCATATTTCTTATTGGTCTACAATGGTCGGCCAAAAAAACCATGCCGATCATTTTGGCGGTGACTGCCGCGCTCGCACTTTTTATTTGGGACATGACGTTTAACCGCGTGTCGTCCTCTATTCTTCAAGGGACCGTGATTACGATATCGGTATTGTGGATCGTATTTGGTGCGCTGTTCTTATTAAATACTCTAAAACACACGGGCGCTATAGCAGTGATTCGTGCAGGTTTTATCAACGTATCGCCTGACCGCCGAGTGCAAGCCATCATCATTGCATGGTGTTTTGGTACGTTTTTGGAAGGTGCATCGGGCTTTGGCACACCGGCTGCAATTGCGGCACCGCTGCTGGTCGCGATAGGGTTTCCTGCATTGGGTGCGGTGCTTATGGGGATGATGATCCAAAGCACGCCCGTATCGTTCGGGGCGGTCGGTACGCCGATTGTTATTGGGGTGAATAAGGGTCTAGATACCGTGGCCATCAGTGCGCTGCTGGCGCAAGAAGGCATGCAATGGGAAGAATTTTTACAACTGATTACCACCCAAGTGGCGATTATTCACGGTGTGATTGGGACGTTTATGCCGCTGCTGATGGTGATGATGCTCACCCGCTTTTTTGGTAAAAATAAAAGCTGGAAAGAAGGCTTAGCCATTTGGCCCTTTGCCATCTTTGCAGGGTTGGCCTTCACTGTACCTTACGCTTTAACGGGCATTTTCTTGGGTCCTGAATTTCCATCGTTGGTTGGTGGACTGGTCAGTGTGGCGATTGTCATTCAGGCGGCTAAAAAAGGATTTTTGGTACCAAAGACCACGTGGGACTTTGAAGCCAAAAGCAGCTGGCCAAGCGATTGGATGGGTAAACTGGTGGTCAGCAAAGAAGATGTGGCGACCCCAGCAGGCAAGACCATGTCTACGCTGATGGCATGGTTTCCTTACTTGCTAGTGGCGCTGCTACTGGTGTGTTCGAGAATGTTTGCTGGCTTTAAGGACTTGCTCAGCAGCGCCACGCTAGACTTTAATACGATTTTGGGCGAGGCCGATATCAGTGCAGGTTTTAGTCCTTTATACTTGCCCGGCGGCCTGTTGTTAATCAGCGCCTTAATCGCAGCTTTTGTACAAACTAAAAATCCAACGCGTGCGCTGGGTGATGCTTTGAGCGAATCAAGCAAAACCGTCTTAAGCGCTGGGTTTGTGCTTATTTTTACCATCCCTATGGTGCGGATTTTTATCAACTCTGGGGTCAATCTATCCGATGTCGCGAGTATGCCAGTTGCCAGTGCTGAGTTGTTTACAGGCACGTTTGGCAGCGCCTTTCCGCTGATCAGCTCAACCATCGGTGCCCTAGGTGCGTTTATCGCAGGCTCGAATACTGTGTCAAACATGATGTTTAGTCAGTTCCAGTATGAAGCGGCCATGAGCTTGCACATCTCGCCCTCACTCATCATCGCAGCACAAGCGGTTGGCGCCGCGGCGGGTAACATGATTGCCATTCACAATGTGGTGGCCGCATCAGCAACCGTTGGGCTGCTTGGGATGGAGGGTGCGACGCTGAGACGCACCATCTTACCAACCATCTATTATGTGTTGTTCAGTGGCATCATCGTTATGGCAGCCATTTATTTCTTTGGCTTTCAAGGACCGCTAACCTTATGAATGCACAGCAAAAAAAAGAGCAAGTAATGAACCGTTATCGATCGACCGCCTCCTATACAAGCCAGCTACCATCAGAGCAGGTGTTGGTTAAATTGACCAAAATACTGGGTGCTGCCAATATACAGGCAGATCCAGCAAAAAATGAGCACTACCGCATGGGCTGGCGCTCAGGCGGCGGTAGCGCGCTGGCAGTGTTGTTTCCGCAAACGCTGCTGGAGATTTGGCAATGTCTGGAAGTGTGTGTTGAGGGCAACTGTATCATCATCATGCAGGCGGCCAAAACAGGTCTGACAGAAGGCTCAACGCCTAGCGGTGATGACTACGACAGACCCGTGGTGGTGATCAATACACTGGCGATAAATAAGCTGTATTTGATCAATGATAATGAGCAAATTATCAGCCTACCGGGTACGACTTTGCATCAACTGCAAAACGAGTTAAAAGCGGTCAATCGAGCGCCGCACTCGGTGATTGGCTCATCGACTTTAGGCGCGTCAATCGTCGGCGGTGTGTCTAACAATTCAGGCGGCGCGCTGGTCAAACGAGGCCCTGCTTACACAGAGCTGTCGCTGTTTGCTCAGATTAATGAACACGGTCAGCTGGTACTGGTGAATCATTTAGAGGTTGAATTGGGCGATACGCCAGAAGAAATCCTCACCAATTTACAAAACGGCTATTTTGACAAGTCACAGTTATCCCAAAGCAACAAACTGGCCTCAGACAAAGAGTATGTCGCCCGAATACAGGATGTCAATGCCGACACGCCGAGCCGCTTTAATGCGGATAAGCGCAGGCTGTATGAAGCCAGTGGCTGTGCAGGCAAGTTGGCTGTTTTTGCCGTTCGTCTGGATACGTATCCCACCGCGACCAAAGAGCAAACCTTTTATGTCGGTAGCAATAGTGTGCAGGAGTTGGCACTACTGAGACGACAAATACTATCGAGCTTTAAAAACGTCCCTGAAGTGGGCGAATATATGCACCGCGATATATTTGATGTGTCTGCCAAGTACGGCAAAGACACCTTTTTGAGCATCAAGCATCTGGGTACCAATGCTTTGCCCAAGCTGTTTTCTATCAAAGGCAGTATTGATGCCAAACTGAGTAAATGGTCATGGGTGCCCAATCATTTGACCGATAAAGTCATGCAAATGATCGCCCAAGTATTGCCGCAGCATTTGCCCAAGCGCATGCTTGAGTACCGCAACCAGTATGAGCATCACCTGATTATCAAAATGAGCGATGATGGCATCTATGAGGCGCAGTCTTTTTTAGAGTCGTTTTTTGCAGATTCAGAAACGGGTAGTTATTTTACCTGCACGCAAGCTGAGTCAGACAGCGCTTTTTTGCATCGCTTTGCTGCTGCAGGGGCCGCCATACGTTATGAAGTCATGCATGAAGAAACCGCCGGAGAGATACTGGCGCTCGATATTGCTATCCCGCGTAACACGCTTGATTGGCTGGAAAATTTGCCTGAGAGCATCACTCAGCACTTAGAAAAAAAGCTGTATTACGGTCACTTTTTTTGTTATGTGTTTCATCAAGATTATATTTTAAAAAAGGGCAGTGATGCCAAGCAGGTCAAAAAGATGATGCTTGAGCTATTAAACAAGCGCGGTGCCAAATACCCTGCTGAGCATAATGTCGGCCACTTATATGAAGCCGAACCTGATTTGCAGCAATTTTATGAGCGCCTAGATCCTACCAATACTTTTAACCCTGGTATCGGTCAAATGCCAAAAACCAAACGTAACTGCGCGTGCTGTTTATAGCCATTTATAATGGTGATGAAGCTTGAAGCGACAGTCGCTTACTTTTACGCATCACCACCGCCAATCCGCTCCGCCAACGCCTGCAATTTTGGCACTATGATTGCCGCATAGTCGTCCGCTTCCCAATTAGCGCTTGGTACACTGGCATTGAGCGAATAGGCGTATTGCCCAGTCGCGACATCATAGACGCCAACCGCGACTGCCAAGATATCAGTAGAGAACTCCCCATCAGAGACGGTATAGCCGTACTGCTCATAGTGCTGGGCTGCTTGAGTGAGCGCTGACTGTGCGTGAATGTAATCTTCATCAGATAAATTCTCTTTCAAATTGCTAATAATCATTGCCTGTCTCGCTTGAGAGCTTACTGCATAAAAAGCCCGTCCAATGGCAGTACGTGCCACCGGCACCGCTGAGCCAACCTGCAAGTTGACCGATAGGCGTGCAGGACTACGACAGCAGGCGTGATAGCGCATCTCTCCTTCAACTTCGGTCGCTAGATTTACCGATACCTCATTTTCGCTAGCGAACTGCCGTAATAGTGGCTCAGCATAGGCCACCATGTCATGACGACTCCATGCGGTCGCGCTTAGGCGTACCGCACTACTACCCAATTGATACTGTCCGTGCTCATTAGTACGCAAAAACCCAAGCGTGGTCAAGGTATGAATCAGGCGACTAATGGTCGCTTTTGGCAGTTTGGTCATCTGACATAGTTGCTGATGGGTAAGGCGCTCATGGTGTTCAAAGGCAGCCAGTATAACCAATCCACGACCTAGTGCCGTCACAAACTGTCGATCGTTCTCTACCTTGCTTTGACCCATTAGGTGATCCATTCGTCCGAGTAGTGAGGTAGCTGCCGATGTAGATGTTGTCATTTTATCTCCATTTCTCTTAATGATTATCTCTTTTGATGCCTATTTTTTAATAAAGGTTTACAGGATGGCGAAAGTTTGTTTAAATAGTTTTATATTATGAAACAAAGTTTCGCACAGCGGAATAACAAAGTCAATAACTTGTTAAACCAAATGATGTATCAACCACTATTCGTCAGTCAGGATGACTGATATCAAGGAGAGACACATGCCAACATCGACCAGCCCACGCTTTGATTGGGAAGATCCTTTCTTATTACGCGACCAGCTTACTGAAGAAGAGCGCATGGTCACCGACAGCGCCCGTCAGTTTTTTCAAAAGGAATTGATGCCTGGCATCATCAATGCCAACCGTAATGAGCATTTTGATCGTAATATCATGCGTCAAATGGGTGAGATGGGTCTGCTTGGCGTGACCATCGAAGGTTACGGTTGTGCGGGTTTGTCCAGTGTCGCTTACGGTCTGATTGCCAAGGAAGTGGAAGCGGTCGACTCAGGCTACCGTTCAGCGATGAGTGTGCAGTCAAGCCTTGTGATGCATCCGATCTGGGCGTATGGCACTGAAGAGCAAAGAGAAAAGTATCTGCCAAAGCTTGCTACAGGTGAGTACGTCGGCTGCTTTGGTCTGACTGAGCCAGATTCGGGATCTGATCCTGCCTCAATGTCGACGCGTGCGCGCGCCGTTGATGGTGGTTATGAGCTGACGGGTAATAAAATGTGGATTACCAACAGTCCTATCGCGGATGTGTTTGTGGTCTGGGCAAAAGATGATGCAGGCGAGATTCGTGGTTTTGTCTTAGAAAAAGGCATGAAAGGCCTATCTGCGCCGAAAATCGAAGGCAAGTTCTCACTACGCGCCTCGGTCACCGGTGAGATCGTCATGGACAAAGTGTTCGTTCCTGAAGCCAATGCTTTCCCAGATATCCGCGGTCTAAAAGGGCCGTTTGGCTGCTTGAATAAAGCGCGTTATGGTATCGCTTGGGGCAGTATGGGCGCGGCAGAGTTTTGCTGGAAAGCGGCGCGTCAATACACGCTAGATCGCAAGCAGTTTGGTCGTCCGCTTGCTGCCACCCAACTGGTGCAGTTAAAGCTTGCCAATATGCAAACCGAAATCAGCTTAGGTCTACAGGCCGCGCTACGTGTCGGTCGTTTGATGGATGAAGACAACGCTGCACCTGAGATGATTTCGCTCATTAAGCGTAACAACTGCGGTAAAGCGCTCGATATCGCTCGTATTGCCCGCGATATGCATGGTGGTAATGGTATCTCTGATGAGTTCCACATCATCCGTCACGTGATGAACTTGGAAGCCGTCAATACTTACGAGGGCACGCATGATATTCATGCGCTTATCTTAGGCCGTGCACAGACAGGCATTCAGGCGTTCTTTTAATTGCTTTTAGCTAAGAATGTTTAACAAAGTTGTACTTCATGACGTACGTTGCTGCTTGGCTTTTTATCAAAAAGAGTATCGACAGTGGCGTACGTTTTTCAGTTGTTACTCACCATTTATTTAACAGTGGGTCATTAAACAACGCAAAAAACTAAATGATGAATAGCAATTTTCTAATCAGAAAATCGAAGAATACGCCACAGAGTAAGGGAATTTCATGGCAGATATAACTGATATGACGGATATACCAAAAGGTGCATTGCAGGGTATCAAAGTGCTTGATTTGTCGAGAGTGCTGGCAGGTCCTTCTTGTACGCAAGTGCTCGCCGATCTGGGCGCAGACGTCATCAAAGTTGAGCGTCCACATATCGGTGATGAGACGCGCCACTGGGCACCGCCAACCTTCAGCGATGACACCTCCGCTTATTACGCTACCATCAATCGCAATAAAAAATCGCTCACGGTAGACATCACCACGCCAGCAGGGCAGACCATAATCAAACAGCTCATCGCTGACAGTGATATTTTGGTAGAGAATTTCAAAGTCGGTGGTCTCAAAAAATACGGCCTAGATTACGACAGCCTCAAGCAAGACAGTCCGCGCCTGATTTATGCGTCTTTGACAGGGTTTGGGCAGACAGGGCCTGATGCCAAGCGTCCCGGTTATGATTATATTATTCAAGGGTTGTCAGGGTTGATGAGTATCACAGGACCAAGTGATGGCGAACCGCACAAAGTTGGCGTCGCAGTGATTGATTTATTTGCAGGTTTGCAGCTGACGATTGGTATCCAAGCGGCGCTATTGGCGCGTCAACATACTGGCGTTGGTCAACACGTGGATGTCGCACTCTTAGACAGTGCGCTGTCTATGCTGGCCAATGTCGGCATGAATCATTTGGCTTCAGATAAGATTCCACCAAGACTGGGCAATCAGCATCCCAACATTGTGCCTTATCAAGTATTTGCGGCTAAAGGGGAGGCGCACTTTATTTTAGCGTGCGGTAATGATCATCAATTTGCCAAACTGTGTGAGGTATTGTCAGTCGATTGGCATACTGATGCACGTTTTGCGACCAATCCCAATCGCGTTGCCAATCGTGAGCTGCTTTGTGCTGAGCTGACTAAAATATTTGCCAAACAGCCACGTGCTTACTGGCTTGCAGCTTTGGATCAGGTCGGTGTACCTTGCGGTGCGATTCACAACGTCGCCGAAGCTTTGGCGATGCCGCAAGCACAAGCGCGAGAAATGATCGTGAGTTTCGCTCAGCAGGGCAGCCCCGTTCGCGCCCTTGGCAATCCCATCAAATTATCGGCATCCCCTGTCAGCTATCGCACACCGCCACCGCGTTTGAGCGAGCATACCGATAGTACGCTTGCTGATTTAGGCTACGACAGCGAGATAATCGCCAAGCTAAAGGCGGACGGCATTGTTTAGTTCAATGCTTGCCACAGTATCTTTACAGTGACAAATACTAAAAAATGGAATTTTTAAACAAAACAATCTAAACCAAGTAGTGTAAAACAAGGAATGTTAAGCATGAAAATATATAGCCATGAAAACCTAAGTCTGTATAGACCGTTGCCCTATTTTTCTTATGACAAGATGCATGAGCCTTTAGAGATACCAGAGCGTATGGCGGAATTGTTAAAAGCACCAGCAGCATTGGGTTTAGAGGTTACCGCTGTCACCGATATCGGTATCGCGCCCATATTAGCCGTTCATGATAATGAATCTTGCAACTACGTCACATAAGCAATCAATTATGAGTCAGCTATAAAGCCCAAATGCCGCTCAATCTGTTCGGCCAATTCAATCAATACCGCACTGACCTCAGCCCGTTTGGACTCATACTCTCCTTGCAGAAAACTCACTGCCATGCCAGCGACCGCCGTGCCGGATGCATTACGAATATACGTGCCCAAGCAGTACATCCCATCACGCAACTGCCCATTATCGAGCGACACTCGACTTTCCTGAATCACCGCAAGCTCAGTGGATAAATCCGCAAAGTTTTTGACGCCATGTTGGGTCATGGGTGTGGGGAACTTTTCTTTATACAGTGACTTTATGCTATCCATCGACAATGTGGATAGCATGGCTTTGCCTGTCGCCGAAAATACCGCAGGCACGCGCACGCCTGCACGAAAGGTAAAACCAAGCGGGGCAGGTGATTCATGGCAGGCCAAAAACACCACTTCTCCCAAATCCAGTTTTGACAACGTCACCGTGTGTTGCAGTAGCACCGGATACTGCACGATCAAATCCTTAAACAATCGTACAACGCCTTGCTGCTGCTCGTACTTTCCCGCCCAATACATTAGATATGAGCCCAAATAAAAGCGGCTTTCAGGATCTTTATAAATGACGTGCTTGGACAGTAGGCTCTGCAAAATATTATGCGTAGAGCTGCGAGGAAGCCCCAATTCTTTGGCAATATGAGCGGCTGTCAGCGGCTGGGCGCTATCGGTAATCAAGTCCAAAATCTGAAAGGTTTTGTCTAAGGCAGGTACGGCAGTCGAGCTCATAAGTAACCTATAAAAGTAAAATAAAATGAAAAAGCACAAGATAATTATCAAAATAATGCGATTAAGGGTTGCAAATCACGACATATCGTTCTTATAATGATGTCTCGTATATAGAATACGTGTTCAGTATATTGAACAAAAAAACAATTATCAATCATTATCTCATGACTACTATTATATCCACTCTTATAAACATACCTATATGACAAGGAAGGAGCGTTAACATGTCAAATACGCTACAGTTATCCAATCCAGACCTACTCAAACAATCTTGTTTTATCAAAGACGGCTGGTATGCTGCCAGTGACGAGGCGGTACTTGAAGTCAATAACCCATTCAACGACGAGCTTATCGGTACCGTGCCTAGCCTCACGACCGATGATGTCAATGACGCCGTTGCCTATGCTCATGAAGCGCAAGTTGCTTGGGCGGCAAAAACGGCTAAAGAGCGTGCAGAGCTGTTGCAAAAGTGGGCGGATCTCATTGATGCCAATAAAGAAGATCTTGCGATCATCATGACCGCTGAGCAAGGCAAGCCGCTTACTGAGTCACGCGGCGAAATCGGTTATGCCAATAGCTTTATTCGCTGGTTCGCCGAAGAAGGCAAGCGCGTTTACGGTGATGTCATTCCTGCCAATAGTACGCAATTACGTCACGTCGTGCTCAAGCAGCCCGTCGGTGTTTGTGCCGCCATCACCCCTTGGAACTTTCCAGCGGCGATGATCACGCGCAAAGTCGCTCCAGCGATGGCAGCAGGCTGTACAATTATCGTCAAACCAGCCACCGAAACGCCATTCTCAGCATTAGCATTGGGCGCTTTGGCAGAGCAAGCGGGTATTCCTGCAGGCGTGCTCCAGATTGTAACGGGCAAATCATCAACCATTGGTGAAATCCTAACAGGCGATGCACGTATTCATAAGCTGTCGTTCACAGGCTCTACAGAAGTCGGTCGTACGCTAATGGCACAATGCGCGCCGACTATTAAAAAGCTATCACTCGAGCTGGGTGGCAACGCGCCATTTATCGTTTTTGATGATGCTGATCTTGAGAAAGCGGCGGCAGGCCTTATCGCTTCCAAATATCGCAATGCGGGTCAGACCTGTGTGTGCGCCAACCGTGTCTACGTGCAAGACAGCATCAAAGATAAGTTCCTAGACGTCTTTGTCAAAAAAGTCGCTGAACTAAAAGTAGGTAACGGCTTAGAAGAAGGCGTCGATATTGGACCGCTTATCAACAAAAAAGCGTTAGATAAAGTTCAAGCCCTGCTAAAAGACGCCTTAGATAAGGGTGCCAAATTGGTCACGGGCGGTAGTGTCAATGACGCCTCAGAGCTGACGTATAACCCAACCGTTATTACCGATATCAGCAGTGATATGGATATCGCCTCTGAAGAAATCTTTGGACCAATTGCGACCATATTTACCTTCAAAGACGAAGCAGAAGTGATTCGTGCTGCCAACGATACCATTTATGGCTTGGCCGCTTACTTCTATAGTAGTGACTATGCACGCTCATGGCGCGTCACTGAAGGGTTAGAGTACGGCATGATCGGCCATAACACGGGTTTGATTTCTACAGAAGTTGCCCCATTTGGCGGCGTAAAACAGTCTGGTTTTGGTCGTGAAGGTTCAAAATATGGTATCGAAGACTATATTACGACTAAATACTGGTGTTCTGACATCAGCTAATAAATAACTCGGCTAGCATTTAGCAGAACATTCGTTTAACAAAAAACTTAACGAAACATTTTAGATGTCGAATGGTGTTTTATCTTAAACAAACATCCCTCGATATCTAAAAGGTATCAACTGAACCGCCAATCACTAGATGGCATTTATGTTACGAACACAGAAAAGGACATTCCCATGACTACCAATCAGTCATTACTTGAGCGCCGCAAAGCTGTTTTACCAACAGGACTTGGGGTTGCCTTTCCTATCTTTGCAGAAAAAGCAAAGAACTCAGAGATTTGGGACATTGAAGGCAAGCGTTATATCGACTTTGTCGGTGGTATCTCAGTATTGAACACCGGTCATAGCCATCCAAAAATCACCCAGCGTGTGCATGAGCAGCTCGACAAATTTACGCACACTGCGGCGCAAATGATCAACTATGAGTGCTATGTGGATTTGGCAGAAAAGCTGTGTGAAAAAGCACCGATCAGCGGTGATAAAAAAGCGTTCTTTTTGACTACTGGCGCAGAAGCGGTCGAAAACTGCATCAAGATTGCACGTGCTAAAACGGGGCGTCCAGGTGTGATCTCTTTTGTTGGTGGCTGGCATGGTCGCACCATGATGTGCATGAGCCTGACTGGTAAAGTACTGCCATACAAAAAGAACTTCGGCCCAATGCCAGGACCTGTGTTCCATGCATTGTTCCCTGCAGAAGAGTTGAATGTGACCGAAGAACAAGCGCTACATAGCCTTGATATGATCTTCCAAGCAGACATCGATCCGAGTGAAGTGGCAGCGATGATTGTTGAGCCAGTCCAAGGCGAGGGCGGTTTCCATCAGGTAACGCCATCATTTGCCAAAGCACTACGCGAGATCTGTGATGAGCATGGCATCGTGCTTATTTTTGACGAAGTACAGTGTGGTTTTGCTCGTACAGGTACGTTGTTCGCCACTGAACAGTTAGGCGTCGAGCCTGATTTGATGACTGCCGCGAAAAGCTTGGCGGGTGGTTATCCTATCTCTGCGGTCATCGGCCGTGCTGATATCATGGATGCGCCGCAAGTCGGCGGCTTAGGTGGCACTTACTCTGGTAACCCGCTCGCCTGTGTGGCTGCGCTTGCTGTCATGGAAGTGATCGAAGAAGAAAACTTACTGGAGCGTAGTATCGAGATTGGCGATACCATCGCGTCGTTCTTAAAAGGCTTGAACCTAAGCAGCATCGGTCATATCCGTCATAAAGGCGCGATGCTAGCGTTTGAATTGATTGATAGCGAAGGCAAACCTGATGCAGCAGCAGCAGCCAACCTAAAAGCAAAAGCATTTGAGCAAGGCTTGCTACTAGCGTCTTGTGGTATGTATGGCAATGCTATTCGTGTGATGGTGCCATTAACAGTTGAAGACGAGGTGCTACAAGAAGGTCTTGATATCATTAAAGATATCCTTGCAGCTTAATAGTTATCGAGTGTCATAAAATTTAGCGATGGATCGCTTCTAATCAAACATTGATTTTGATTGAAAAGTTATAGTGAAGATAACGGCAAGGTTGCCCTTATGACACTCACATGGAGTGTGATTTTAAACGGCGCCTTGCAAGTCAAGGCGCCGTTTTTGCTATGTGAATATCAAACAACGAGCAATCGGCTTTCTTTGGCGGAAACGATATACAGTAAATATGATGGGTATTACTCCATTAAATAGAAATAGTGTAACCATAAAAGGTTCACACGGATGACACACAGACAAGGAGTAGGTTATGTCTGAATTAAAGAAAACGTTAGGTGTGTTCGATATCATTGCGCTGGCATTCGGTGCGATGGTTGGTTGGGGCTGGGTCGTGCTGGCGGGTGGTTGGATTATCTCGGCAGGCATCTGGGGCGCAATCAGTGCATTCTTAATTGGCGGTCTTGTGGTGGTTTTGATTGGCGTGACCTATGCTGAATTGGCGGCATCTATGCCTATCACAGGAGGCGAGCACACGTATACACACCGTGCACTGGGGGTAAATATATCCTTTATCTGCTCATGGAGTATTTTATTTGGTTATTTTTCCGTCGTTGCTTTTGAGGCGGTGGCACTGCCAACCGTTGTCGAATATGTCATTCCCAATTATAGTCAAGGCTATCTTTGGAATGTCGCAGGCTGGGATGTTTATGCCACGTGGGTAGCTGTCGGTATGCTTGGCTCCATCATTGTCACCTGGCTCAATATACGCGGTATGGAAGTCAGTGCGTGGTTCCAAAAGTTGGCCGTCGTCGGTATTTTCTGCGTCGGTATCTTACTATTCGTTGGTGCGTTATTATTCAATCCTGAAACCTCCAACTCAGTACAAGCACCAAACTTTATCGGTGGTATGGGCGGTATCATGACGGTGATGGTGATGGTACCGTTTTTATTCGTGGGCTTCGATGTGATTCCACAAGCCGCAGAAGAAATCAACCTAACGCGTCCAAATATCGGCAAATTTTTGATTGTCTCTATTATCATTGCCGTGCTTTGGTACGTGGCTGTCGCTTGGAGTGTGGGCAAAACCCTGCCGCTATTGCAAGCACAAGATTCAACATTGGCGACTGCTGATGCGATGACCAACGCTTGGAATGGTAAATGGGCAGGTACGCTGCTGGTTATCGGCGGTGTACTGGGTATTTTATCAAGCTGGAACGCGTTTCTTATTGGTGGCAGTCGCTTATTGTACGCCATGGGTAAAACGCACATGTTGCCACAGTTCTTGTGCAAGCTACACCCTAAATACAACACCCCGGTCAATGCGATCTTGTTGATCGGTGGCCTTGCAACACTAGCGCCATTATTTGGTCGCAAAATGCTCGTGTGGATTGTTGATGCGGGCGGCTTTGGTATCGTTATCGCTTATACTTGTGTTGCATTGTCATTTTTAGTGCTACGCTACCGTGAGCCTAATATGATACGTCCATTTAGAGTACCAGCAGGTAAATTGGTTGGTGTCATCACAATCATACTCAGCCTTGGTATGTTGGCGCTTTATCTGCCAGGTATGCCGTCGGCATTGGTTCCTATCGAGTGGTGGATTTTCCTTGGCTGGACGGTTCTTGGCGGCGCAATGTATGGCTATGCGTCAATGAAAAACCCTGGTAAGAGTAAAGAGATTATGGATCATGAGCTGCATGAGCTCAAAATCATTAATCAACAATGGTTAAAAGAAAATCCATATAAATAATAGTCTCATTTTAGTCAGTTAACTACCTTAAAAAGCCTAACGTCAAACGTTAGGCTTTTTTAGTGCATACAATCAAGTGCTTATACGATTAAGACTTATCACGGATAAGCTTATAGTTTAAGAACTCAGTGATACCAAGCGTACCAAGCTCGCGACCAAATCCTGAACGTTTAACGCCGCCAAATGGGGTATTGGCTTCGGTACCAGACGGCGCGTTGATAGTGACCATGCCCACTTCTAATCTATCAGCAATATCAGCAGCTAGGGCAGCATCTTGCGTTTGGATAGAAGCACCAAGACCAAAAGGCACATCATTAGCAATCTTGATAGCGTGATCGACATCACGAGCCTTGTAGACGACGGCGACAGGACCAAACAACTCTTCACGGTAGACATCCATTGATTCAGTGACATCTGTTAGTACCGCAGGTTTGAACCATGCACCAGGCTTATCTTTGACCAGTCCACCTTCTACTAGGACCGTCGCGCCTGCTTCAACGGCACTATCTAACTGCGCTTGCAGATTGACCGCGGCAGCCTTTGAGGACATTGGGCCGATAAAGGTTTTTTCATCAAGAGGATCGGCCAATGTCATACCACGTACAGCATCAGTAAAGCCCTCAATGAACTTGTCATAGACAGACTCAAGCACGATTAGGCGTTTGGCGGCGTTACAGGCTTGGCCGGCATTACCAAAACGACCAGAGATCGCGCCTTTTATCGCTTGTTTGATATCGGCATCTGCTGCAACGATAAAGGCATCGGAGCCGCCAAGCTCCAACACGACTTTTTTGAGTGCGCCGCCTGCTTCTTTGGCAACGGCTTGTCCAGCGCGCTCAGAGCCAGTGAGTGAGATACCTTGTACACGCTTGTCATGAATAATAGTCGCTGCCTGCTCGTTGGTGGCAAAGATATTGTTATAAACACCTTCAGGTACGACGACCTCTTTGAACATATCAGCGATAACTTCTGCAGTCTTAGGGCATTGAGGCGCGTGCTTTAAGATAATAGTATTACCTGCCATAAAGTTTGGCGCGACAAAACGTGCCACTTGATAATGCGGATAATTCCACGGCATGATACCGAGTAGAACGCCAACAGGACGTTTTTCTACCGAAGCTGATCCTGAATCAACGTCAATGGTATTCGGCGCGAGTAGCTGCTCAGCATTGTCTGCATAGTAACGATAGATCTCAGCGACCAGACCGATTTCACCCTTTGCTTGTGCAACGGGTTTACCCATCTCACCCGCCACAATACGAGCCAGCTCGTCTTGACGTTCCAGATAGCTATCGGCAATTTTATGCAGTAGTGCACTGCGCTCACTCAATGAGACTTGACGCCAGTCTTGATAGGCGTTGTCAGCCTGCTCGATGACTTGCTGGATATCTTGTTCAGTGGCGGTAGGGTAAGTGGCTTCTAGTTCGCCAGTGGCTGGATTGTTGATTTGATAATCGCTCATACTTTTTCCTTATTTTTAGCGTGTTTTTGGGTTTAAAATCCATTTTTGTGTTTATGCTTATACTTTCAGTTGCTGCTATGCTTTCATTCGCTAATAAGTGCGATTTATTATGGTTCATTGTAATACAATGAATATTACCGCCGCCATGGACAATCTCTTTTGTGCGTACTCCCACTACTTGATGCTGAGTAAAGATTTTTTCAAAGTGCACATACACCAATGACTTATTAGGCTCGTGTTCTGTAACTTTAAACTGAATACTCATCTTAATACAGATTGAAAATGCCACTTCCATTGCTGGAAATGGCATTTTTTTGCTTAATATATCTCATCATGACTGAGATTGGCTCCTGCACAGATAGAGGTAGGCAGTCAGCTTATGACTTTTGATCAGCGTCAGGTGCTTCTGATTTGATATCTACTTTTGTTGTTTCTTCTACTTTTATTTCATCTTCTATTTCTGGCGATTCCGCTTTACTTGCTTTTTCTTTGATCAATTTGACTTTTGGGCGTTTGGGGATGGGTTCGACATGTTTGACCGCCGCACCAAAGGCAGGTTTATAGGTCTTTTTAAGGCTTCTTTTGGTTCTTCGTACGGCGAGCGCATCGGCCTCAGCCTGTTCTTCTGCCAGCGCAGTATCGTACAATCCTTGGTATACCGCGATTGTCTTTTCGATCATCTCACGCATGGTGAATTTGTTGGTCATCTCAGGTCGCGTCACACTTTCTAATTGATTGCGCACCGCTTTACATAACGAGTTGGCATTGTGTTCTTTTACCAAACCTTGCGGATAGAGCGGTTGTAAGATTTCGCTAAAGGCGGCTTTATCCCAGCCAATGACAGGTGTGCCCAAATGAATCGCTTGCAGGGCATTAATGCCGATCGATTCTGGTTCATTGGCAAGTGCCATAACGATATTGGCCGCTGAGAGCCATTCACGCATGTCATTACGCTTGCTACCCACATAAGTAATGCGCTCAGCCAACCCCAGACTGTGAGTACGTTGACGAAAGTCTTCATGAGCGACATCACCATCTTTATCATCATCGTCCATAATGATGACATGAATATTGGGAAATTGCTCTTGTAGATTGCCCAAGATATCAATCAGCCATTCTTGACCATACTCATTGCCAATGACCGTTGGAAATACGAGCCACTTCTTATGCTCAAGCTCAGGATATTCCGCAAAGGTATGACGCAACCAATAGACCGATGGATTGTGCCGATAAGGATAGCGCCGAGTATCAATGCCGCGGTAGATACGCGTGATGACTTTGGGATCGGCTTCCTCGCGGCGCAGTCTTCTTGTTAGATATTGGGTGACGCTATCAGAGACCGTTATAATTGTATCGACATTGAGCAATGCTTGAGAGTATTTATTGATAGGATAAAACCCATACATGGTCGAGACCAGCTTTGGGAAACGCTTGACCCGCGCTCGGCGCAATGCTAAATGCAATATCCATGCAGGGGTGCGCGAATGTACATGAATGACATCAGGCTCATACTTCTCAATCAAATGCCGTAGTGCTGAAACTTGCAGCAATGACAGCCACGATTTTTTGTTCATGTGGACTTGATGATAGTGATTGCCATCACGCTTGAGCCGTCTGACCAAGTCATTGCTCTCATCAGCGCTAGAAACAATGATCGAGGTATGCCCGTTTTTGACCAGTGCGCGCCCAAGATGAAAAATACCGCGCTCGGATTCATCATGCTTCAAAGACGACAGTAGGCGCATCACTTTCATAATAACATAGGTCACAGGTTAGGAGGATCAAGCTGCTATTGTCAGTTAAAAGCGCATAAAACTCAACCATCAAGATAAAAAGATGGCGTCAGATATGTGGCTTTCCAGCAGATATGAGCATAATTTTCTTGGCTCAAAACTACTCAAATGTATTTAGCGGCGTTTTTGTAGATGCTCAGCGTTGGGCAATACTTGTTTTTCGCTTAAGTATTTCCAATATCGCTGCGGTAGATATTGCCTGTGTAGCTTGGGATTTTTGCGCTCCTTGATATTGACGTTGGTAAAGTAGCCTTGCCAAAACTTTTGATAACGCTGCTCATCAGGGCTATGAATGCTGGCAGGATTGCGTAGTACCGCATCATCAAGGTCGGTGATGGTTTGTAGCGGCGCGGGACGAGTAGGCGTGCTATTACTTTTATCATAATAAATGCCGTAGCCGCGTGTCAGATCATAAATCGCCCAGTGCTGATCTTGATAACGCTGACGAAAATGCTCCCCAATCAGTGGCAATACATTAAAATCAGGCTCGACCCGTGCAAAATAAATATCATCGGTCGTGTGCTCAAAACGTACAAAGGCCTCCATGCGATGTTTTTCACGGCCGACGGATTTGACCGTCTGTACCAGCTCTAACACATCCAAGTGACCAAGATCTTGCATGATATTTCGGCTAGGGTAGTCAATGGCATACTTAACCACACGGAATAAAGTCGTGCCGATATCGTCCTTTTCTGATAAAAACCCCCACAAGATATTGCGCATACCTGAGCGACCAAGCAAGCTATTTAGTTTAACCAATACGCGCTCTGCGTTGTCTGCATCCGTTGCGACGCTAATCGCTTGCGCAATCAAGGAGGGTATATAACAGTCTTGAGCGGTGAGTTTGAGTGAGGCGTCTTCTTGCAATCGATTGGCATAGACATAAAACACCGCGCTGAGCCAGCCCTCAAAGCTTGGCTCATACAGCACAATGCTGGGCGTTAACTGACCGATAGTATAATTGTCGTTTTGCACAAGTGCTGACATGGTTTATCCTGAAACGATGTGAAATGTATTTTGGCTCGCCATAAAATGTATGTAAGTATTGTCAAATGCTACTGGGGGATATTTTTCTTGCGTGCTGTTCGCATCGCGTGACAGAGGCTGCAAAAAAGAGTCCTGTCCCCTGCTTTTTATCGTTGGGGCTGATGCTAAAATTGCCCCATACTGCGTTACAAATCTCGCTAAGGCATCTGCATTATCGTCGCTTTGTGCCTTGTCTGGAACAGTTTTAGCGATCAGCAGTGCCTATTTGCGAATGTTCAACACGCCCTAGATTGATTTATATTTATGACAATGCCAAATTTAAAACAACGCTAGCTGTCCGCTACGTTGATCTTTAAACTTGGTCTGCGTTTGCGCCAGTACATACTGACGGAAGTTATCGCGTGTCAAATGGGCAAGGTGCTCGTTTTTGCCAGTGGTTGCGATAAAATACTTGGCACGGTTGACCGCGGCTCCCATCTTTTTTAGATGATAGAGCGTCAACTGGTTAAATTTGCGCGCTTTGACGATTTTTTTGGCCGTCTTGGTACCGATGCCAGGGATACGCACGATCATCTCATAAGTCGCTGTCTGAATATTGACGGGGAAATGCTCGCGATGGCGTATCGCCCACGCCAGTTTTGGGTCACAGTCTAAGTCCAAAAATGGCGATTCTGGCTCGACAATTTCATGCGCACCAAACCCATAAAAACGCATTAACCAATCTGCTTGATATAGACGGTTCTCGCGCACCATCGGCACAGGGGTCCCAATCGCTGGCAAGCGATTATCAGAGAGCATCGGTACATAACCTGAGTAATAGACACGCTTGAGATCGTAGGTTTTGTAAAAGTGACTCGATAGCTGAATCACTTGCAGATCCGTCTCGTTACTTGCACCGACGATCATTTGACTGGTCTGACCCGCGGGCGTAAATTTAGGCGCTTTTTTGTGGGTTTTGCGACTCTCACGGATAGTTATAATCTCTTCTTTAACCGTTTCCATCGGTGCTTTTAGCTCATCATGTGACTTCTCAGGCGCAAGCAATGCGAGCCCTGACTTAGTCGGAATTTCGATGTTGACGCTCAGACGGTCTGCATATAGTCCTGCCTCTAGCAATAGCTCTTTTGAAGCGCCAGGAATAGTTTTTAGATGAATATAACCGTTAAAACGCTCGCGAGTACGCAGGAGCTTGGCAACTTCGACCAGTCGCTCCATCGTATAGTCGCCACTTTTGAATATACCAGAGCTGAGAAATAGCCCCTCAATATAGTTGCGGCGATAAAACTGCATGGTCAAATCAACCACTTCTTCAACCGTAAAAGCAGCGCGCGGCGTGTCGTTGCTTTTACGTGAAGTACAATACGCGCAATCATAGATGCAATGGTTGGTCAAAAGAATTTTTAGCAGACTGACACAGCGACCATCTTCGGTATAGCTGTGACAGATACCGGTTGCTGAGGCATCGCCTAGAGCGCCGCCTTGGTTTTTGCGAGTACCAGCGGAGGAGGAGCAAGAGACATCATACTTGGCAGCGTCAGCCAAGATATTGAGCTTGCCCTGTAATCTTTCATAATTGATGTTTGCCATAAGTCGGTTGTTACCAATTAATTAACGAGTAACCATTTTACCAAAATATGTATTAAGTCATTGTATTTATAAGAAAATTTAAAAAATAACACGACAGATAGTGTCGTATCCATCAAGAGGTTGTGAGCGAGCATACATGCTACTCGATATGACATACATTAAAAAAGGCCTTGAATATTCAAGACCCTTTGCAACATGATACTGTTAAAGATACGTATTTTGTAGTGAGTGCATTATTTATTGAACCTTGGCACGTATCACGACGGTTTGATTACCATTGGCATTAAGATTTGCTAAGTTCCATTTCAGGCCAGAGTAGTTTTCTTGCACAACAACGGTATTGCCAACTTGCTGAATGGTTTTATAAGTGTCGCCGCCAGTGGTGGCAAACGTTGGTAATGGGCTATTTAACGATACCAGCTGGACGCCGCTTGGCAATGAAACCATAGCATTGATGTCATTAACTGGCTGTGCCGTGGTGTTGGTGTATGTGGTGTGATACTCAATGATATCACCAGGGGCGATATGGTTGGCAGGCACCGCAACTTCACGTCCAGCACTATTCTTCATGATTTTCATGACCTTGGTGTTTGCATTGACGACACCCGGCGTGCTAAAAGTCGGGGTCAATTGCAAGGTATCTAACGTGGTCGTCGTGATTTGATTGCTCACAGATGGATGGATAGATGGCTGGTTAGTGATGACGGTTGTCGCTGGGGCATTCATCACAGGTAATGGAGTAGCGGTAGTGACAGGCAGGGCTTGTGTCACAGTGCTAACTGGCGCCGTGACGACGTCTACCTTGGTGACGCTATTGGTCACTCGATTGGTTACAGGTACGCTTGTGAAAGTCGTGCTGCCTTGAACCACAGGAGATTGGCGAACGACATAGCGCGGCACAGTCGTCACTTTTGTCACGGCATAAGGCATGCCATCTTGCATGGTGATACCGTTAGGTGTCGCAGTAATAGTGGCTGTTTTGCCATCAGAGTATTGTTCAACTACCGTCGTGCTACCACCAGCAGATGAGCTAATCGCAATCTCAGGATCGGCATGGGCTGAGGATGCAAGCACCATACCTGCGAGCATTGCAGATACCGTGGTGGTTAGTGCTGATGGTGTATAAGATTTCATGGTCATAATAGACTCCTTAACAGTATCAATAAAAAAAAGCAGCAATAAGTAAAACAGCAATAATTAACGTCTAAACAAGCAAAACCCCCGCTAAATGACACCAAAAAGTATGCCAAATAACGAGGGTATCAGTACTGACGATAGTCGGTGTCTATAATCAGACCATCATTATTTTGAGTAAAAGTGCTTCAGTATAAATTTACATCGATATTATGTGGGTAATATCACCTAATATAAAAATTACGATGCACTAAAAACTCAAATAATTATGTGCCAAAACAAATCGTGTATAAAAGCTGCATTGTGTAACCGAAACGGTATAAATGCTATCAATACGTAATGTTGCTTATATTCATGTTATTGGGTAGCGAATAGCCAGCCGTATCTGTCACTGTCAAACATGTTTGCTATTTAAGAGAACTAGTATTTAAAGAGCTATTATTCAAAGCGCCTTTCATCCAGCCTTGAAAGCATCACGCCTACGGATGACCAGAAATAGTGAGTCTTATTAGTCGTAGATAACTTTCATCACTTCGTATTCCACCACGCCCTTTGGCGTTTCGATACGTACTTCATCGCCTTCAAACTTACCGATGAGGCCACGAGCGATCGGTGAGTTAACTGAGATTTTGCCAGCCTTGAAATCGGCTTCATCATCGCCGACGATTTTGTACTGTTTTTCTTCTTCAGTGTCCATGTTTTCGATTATGACGCTGACGCCAAACACGACACGACCTTCTTTTGGCAATGTTGAAGGATCGATGATTTGTGCGCCGCCAAGCTTGGCTTCGATATCACGAATACGCGCTTCGCAAAAGCCTTGTTGCTCACGGGCAGCGTGGTATTCAGCGTTTTCTTTTAAATCGCCGTGCTCGCGGGCTTCAGCAATCGATGCGGTGATGCGTGGACGGTCGACACTTTTTAACTGTTTTAATTCAGCTTCTAAAGCTGCATGTCCTTGCGGAGTCATGGGATAACGTTGCATGTTTTTTCCTTAAACCAATAACACCACACCATCTCATAAGGAGATGGTGCCAGTGTTGTTGCAATGAGTATGAAATATAAAAAGAGCGGGGTTCAGATGGTGTCGTTAGTAAATAGGCTGTTGTGTGTTAGCACCTCTACTTTTAGCACCAAGCGCACTGAACCTTACGTAATAAAAAGCATAGTCGCAGTTCAGCCACTATGCTTTTGTAGGTTTGTCTCTTTCAAGATATTGTTTTTTTAACGTATGATTATCACAAAATAATCAATAACAAGTCTTGGCTAAGCTTTTATATAAGCTTAGCGGTTATGCTTAATCTACTGAAATTATTCAGCCGCGTCAATAGACTTTGCTTGCTCATGCAAATCTTGTAACTTATAGACATCAAACGGTAAGTCAATGGCATAAGATTTACAAACCGCATCGGCTGCGCCTAACGTCGTGACATAGAATACCTTGCCCTGTAGCGCACTACGGCGGATAGAGAACGAATCCTCTTGTGCCTGCTTGCCTTCGGTCGTATTGATAATCAGGTCAATTTTGCCGTTTTTCAAGGCATCAACGATGTGCGGGCGACCTTCAGTGACCTTGTTGATTTGCTGACTTTCGATACCAGCGTCGCTCAGTACTTTCTGCGTGCCAGTGGTTGATACGATATTAAAACCGAAATCTGCAAGCTGACGGGCGATTGGGGCGATTTGTCCTTTGTCGCTATCACGAACTGAGATAAAGACCGTTTTGGTCTCGCCCTCAGTAGGCAGACCCGGCAGACGCTCATTACTACCGATGATGGCTTTGTAAAATGCTTCGCCAAAGGTTTTGCCCACGCCCATGACTTCGCCTGTTGATTTCATCTCAGGACTCAAGATTGGATCAACACCTGGGAACTTAGCAAATGGGAACACCGCTTCTTTGACCGCATAAAATGCTGGAACAATCTCAGTCGTAAAGCCTTGGTCCTTGAGTGAGGTGCCTGCCATACAGCGAGCCGCGACCTGAGCTAGCGAAGTACCGATACACTTAGAGACAAACGGTACGGTACGTGCAGCACGTGGGTTCACCTCCAAAATATATACGGTTTCGCCTTTAACCGCAAACTGAACATTCATCAGACCGACAACGCCAAGCTCTTTTGCCATAGCAATGGTTTGGGCGCGCATCACATCACATAGCTCATCAGACAATGAATATGGTGGTAGTGAACATGCTGAGTCACCTGAGTGGACACCTGCCTGTTCGATATGTTGCATGATACCGCCGATGACGACATCATTACCATCACATACGCAGTCGACATCGACTTCGATAGCGTCATCTAAGAAGCGATCAAGCAGGACAGGCGCTTCGTTTGAGGCTTGTACTGCGGTGCGCAGGTAATGTTTTAGCTCATCTTCGTTATAGACGATTTCCATCGCGCGGCCACCTAACACATAAGATGGACGTACCACCAATGGATAGCCCACGTCTTTTGCTTTAACCAAGCCATCTTCTAAGCTGGTTGCTAAAGCGTTCGATGGTTGTACAAGGTTTAGCTGCTGAATCATATGCTGGAAGCGCTCACGGTCTTCAGCACGGTCGATCGCATCAGGACTCGTACCGATGATTTTTACGCCCGCTGATTCTAGCGCACGCGCAAGTTTCAATGGCGTTTGGCCACCGAACTGCACAATCACACCGTCTGGGTTTTCGATACGGACGATTTCTAGCACGTCTTCTAATGTGATTGGCTCAAAGTACAGACGGTCGGAGGTGTCATAATCGGTTGAAACCGTTTCTGGGTTACAGTTGACCATAATGGTCTCATAGCCGTCTTCACGCATGGCAAGCGCTGCATGTACACAGCAGTAATCAAACTCGATACCTTGACCGATACGGTTAGGGCCGCCACCGATGACCATGATTTTTTTCTTGTCAGTTGGGTTGGCTTCACATTCGCTATCGTAGGTTGAGTACATATAAGCGGTGCTGGTCGCAAACTCTGCAGCACAGGTATCGACACGCTTATACACGGGATAGACGCCTAAATCCCAACGCTTTTTGCGTAGTTGCTTTTGTGAGATGCCAAGCAATTTAGCCAAACGCAAATCTGATAAGCCTTTACGCTTAAAGCGACGTAGGTTGTTTTCGTTTAAGCCACCAAAGCCGAGTGATTTTACCGTCGCTTCAGTCTTAACGATGTCTTCGATTTGTACCAAGAACCACGGGTCAATCTTGGTGTAATTAAATACGTCATCAACGCTCATACCGACACGGAAGGCATCAGCAACGTAATAGATACGCTCAGGCGTTGGAATGGTTAAGCGGTTGATAATCTCACTACGAGCCTTCTCAGCACTGACTTTGGATAAATCAATTTGCTCATCGAAACCATCCGCGCCAGTTTCCATACCGCGCAAGGCTTTTTGCATCGACTCTTGGAAGTTACGACCGATCGCCATGACTTCACCGACTGACTTCATTTGCGTCGATAGGATGTTGTCCGCTTGTGGGAATTTTTCAAAGTTGAAACGCGGTATCTTGGTGACAACGTAATCAAGCGCAGGCTCAAAGCTGGCTGGCGTTTTGCCGCCTGTGATGTCATTTTGCAGTTCATCTAGGGTATAACCGATTGCCAGTTTTGCTGCGATTTTGGCAATTGGGAAGCCAGTCGCTTTTGAGGCGAGGGCAGACGAGCGTGATACACGTGGATTCATCTCGATAACGACCATACGTCCCGTATCAGGATTGATACCGAACTGGACGTTTGAGCCGCCTGTTTCAACACCGATCTCACGCAGTACTGCTAATGACGCATTACGCATGATTTGGTATTCTTTATCGGTCAAGGTCTGCGCGGGTGCGACAGTGATTGAGTCGCCTGTATGTACGCCCATTGGGTCAAAGTTTTCGATGGCACAGATGATGATGCAGTTGTCGTTTTTGTCACGGACCACTTCCATCTCGTACTCTTTCCAACCGATGAGTGACTCATCGATAAGTAGCTGATGGGTCGGTGATAAATCAAAGCCGCGCTCACAAATCTCGATGAACTCATCGCGGTTATAAGCGATACCGCCGCCCGAACCACCCATGGTGAATGAGGGACGAATGATACAGGGGTAGCCCATCTTTTCTTGCGTGGCAAAAGCTTCTTCCATGGTTTCGGCAACCTCAGCGCGCGGGCACTCAAGACCGATACGTTTCATCGCCTTGTCGAATAAGTCGCGATCTTCTGCCATCTCGATGGCGTCTTTGGTCGCACCAATCAGCTCGCAGTCGTACTTGGCCAATACGCCGTGCTTATCTAGGTCTAGGGCGCAGTTGAGCGCAGTCTGTCCGCCCATGGTTGGCAGGATTGCATCAGGACGCTCTTTGGCAATGATTTGCTCAACGGTCTGCCACGTGATCGGCTCGATATAGGTGGCATCTGCCATGACAGGGTCGGTCATGATGGTCGCAGGGTTTGAGTTGACCAAGATGACACGGTAGCCTTCTTCTTTTAGTGCTTTGCACGCCTGTGCGCCTGAGTAGTCAAACTCACACGCTTGGCCGATAACGATGGGGCCTGCGCCAATGATAAGAATGCTTTTTATGTCGGTACGTTTTGGCATAGTTAGAGCTACCTTCGTTTGATGATATTTTAAGTAATCTTTATTTTTAATAACGCTTATGGCGTTTTATACTTACAATGCGTTGTTACAGTACTGCTCAAACCGCTTTTAGCGATTCAAGCACTGACTTATTATCAAGTTATAATGAATCGTTAAGCTTGAGCAGTTTTAGCCGCTTCCATCATCTCAGCAAACTTATCAAATAGCGGACCACAATCATGCGGGCCAGGGCTGGCCTCTGGGTGACCTTGGAAGCTAAATACTGGCTTGTTGGTCAGCTCGATACCTTGGTTAGTACCATCGAATAATGAGCGATGCGTTGACTTAACGTTTTCTGGTAGCGTGTCTTCATCAACCGCAAAGCCATGGTTTTGACTGGTGATCATCACTGTGCCAGTCGCTAGATCTTGTACTGGATGGTTGGCACCATGGTGGCCCGTTTTCATTTTGATGGTATTGGCGCCGCTGGCAAGACCGATTAGCTGATGGCCTAAGCAAATACCAAAGGTTGGTACGTCTGTTTCTTCAATAATGTGACGTACGGCGTCGATAGCGTAGTCACAGGCGGCAGGATCGCCAGGGCCGTTTGATAAGAAGATACCGTCTGGGTTCATCGCGAGCACATCAGCAATAGGCGTTTGTGCTGGGACAACCGTCACATGGCAGCCGCGGTCGACGAGCATACGTAGGATATTGGTTTTGCTACCGAAGTCATAAGCGACGACGTTGAATTTGGCATCGATATGAGTGCCGAGCTGCTTAAAGAAGCCGCCAGTACCACTGTCATGGCTACCCGCCACGTCACGGTTGAGTAGGGTGTCTGATAGATCCCATGTGCCTGCTGTCCACTCAAAGCTTTCTGTCGTGCAGCATTCTTTTGCCAAGTCCATGCCCTTTAGACCTGCAAAGCCTTGTGCCAGCTCAATCGCTTTTTGCTCATCTTCAACGCTGATCGTCTCGCCATCTGATGCGGTCATAATACAGCCGTTTTGTGCGCCTTTATCACGTAATAGGCGGGTCAACTGGCGTGTATCAATTTCAGCGATAGCGACGGTATTGTTACGCTGTAGATAGTCGCTAAGCGACTCAGAGTTGCGGAAGTTAGAGGTTGCCATAGTGGCGTCACGGATGATCAGACCGTCTGCCCATACTTTGTGACCGTTACCAGACTCGGTATCCTCGGCATTGGTGCCTGTATTACCGATATGCGGATAAGTTAGGGTCACCAGCTGTCGCGCGTAACTTGGATCGGTTAGAATTTCTTGATACCCTGTCATGGCGGTATTAAATACCACTTCACCAACACGATGACCTAGGCTGCCGATACTGACACCGCGAAAAATTGTACCGTCTGCTAGTGCCAAAATTGCTTGTGTTTCTACCGATGAATTCAAGGATTGCCTCCGCTATTATTGGTGAGTGCCATCATGTTTTGTTGGTCTAAAATTGCTCCGTATCCTTTTATTTACGGCATTTGACTGCTATCAGATAAAATAAATCAAAGGACGACACACAAAAATTTTCCACAAAAAAGCGAGAAGACATTATTGATGAAAACTACAAAACTCACTCGATAGTGAATAGGTAACTTGCATCATGTCCGCTCGCTTAGGCACAGATTTTGCGTATTATATACAAAATAGTAACTTATGGCTAGGGCGTGTTGAACATTCGCAAATAGGCACTGCTGATCGCTAAAATTGTTCCAGACAAGGCACAAAGCGACGATAATGCAGATGCCTTAGCGAGATTTGTAACGCAGTATGGGGCAATTTTAGCATCAGCCCCAACGATAAAAGCAGGGGACAGGACTCTTTTTTGCCGCTTCATCGTTAAAAATAAGCGCTTAGAATGACTAAACTTATTATTTTTAACATCGAATCGCCTAAAAAACAGTCGCTGTCAGTGCCATGGTCGAATGTTCAACACGCCCTAGTATCAAGGGCAAACTGAGTGATTAAAACTGGTAGTGGACAGACAGCCCGTAATAGTCAGGCGCAAGATTGGTTGTGATGAGAAGCTGATCGTTATAGCTTTTGGTCAAATACATACTACTGGCAACCCCTAGTGCTGCACCAGCAAATACATCAGCCACATCATGTTTTTCCGCTTTAACACGGCTATAACCCACAAAAGTTGCGCCAACATAAGCTGGAATACTATATTCTAATCCATAGCGTTTATGAATGAAGCTTGCGCCCTGAAATGCCAAAGAAGTATGTCCTGATGGGAAGGAGTCATTGTCGCTATGGTCAGGACGCTCTTTATTAATGGTTGACTTCACAGCATAGGTCACGGCAAGATTGGTAGCAAATGATTGATAAAATTGCTGACGTCCCTCTTTATCATTCATATAATGCGTGCTGCCATAAGCAATGGCAGGTATGGCAACCGCAACAATGTCACCGGCTCTCTCCAAACTTGAGGTATTTTCAGCATAACTGGGCGCGGTGATGATCACACTACTTGCCAACAAGATAATAGGTACGTGTGTTTCGCGAAGCATGGATGCGTCCTTAGTAGGGTAGCGGTACTTGTTAGGGCAGGCGCTACGATAGCAAAATGAGAATGTTGGCCTTGCTAATTGTACTATAAAGTGGACATACGATAAGGTATTAAATGGGATTGTATACTGTAAAATATATTTTTTATGGCTATGGTCCAAAGTGAGATGGTTCTTTGACATGCCAATCAAATAAGCATAAAAATGATTGTGGTATAACCAATGACTTACTCCAAAATAACATTATCCTTACTAAGGAAAAACGATGATATTTAAATATTTAGACAAAACCCCTGAGTTTGCTGTACCGTTCAACGGTTGGATTGCTGACTCGGCACAAGTAATCGGTGATGTGTATTTGGGTCATCAGGCCAATGTTTGGTTTGGTGCGGTGATACGCGGCGATAACGATCGTATTCATATCGGCGACTATAGTAATGTGCAAGAAAATAGTGTGATTCACACTGATGCAGGTATCAAAGTGACTATCGGTGATTACGTGACTATTGGCCATCTAGCGATGCTGCATGGCTGTGAGATCGGTGACAATAGTTTGATTGGTATCGGTGCGGTAGTACTCAATAATGTCAAAATAGGTAAAAACTGCCTGATAGGGGCGAAAGCCTTAATTACTGAAGGTCAGGTTATTCCTGACAATTCCCTGGTGATGGGCGCGCCTGCCAAAGTCGTTAAGACACTGACAGATGAGCAAGTAGCGATGTTGAAAATGTCAGCGCTGCATTATTCTGAGCGTTGTCAAAAATTCAAAACAGGTTTAACAGAAATAGCGATGCCTGACTAACTAAGCGCTTATTTTTAACGATGAAGCGGCAAAAAAGAGTCCTGTCCCCTGCTTTTTATCGTTGGGGCTGATGTTAAAATTGCCCCATACTGCGTTACAAATCTCGCTAAGGCATCTGCATTATCGTCGCTTTGTGCCTTGTCTGGAACCATTTTAGCGATCAGCAGTGCCTATTTGCGAATGTTCAACACGCCCTAAAAGATCCATATTTTTTCACAACCAACGATAAGGTCTCACCATGCAGGCAAATCCAGCACAAAAACAACAAAAACAACTAGCGCTATTTGATTTAGATCATACCTTACTGGATGTCGATAGTGACTATCTGTGGGGTGAGTATATCGTCAAGCACGACCTTGTCGATGAGGCTGAGTACCGTACAGCCAACCAGAAGTTTTATAATGACTATATCGAAGGGACGTTAGATGCGACAGAGTACAATGAATTCGTCGCGCAGTTTTTGAGTAGTCTGCCGCTTGATAGACTTGATGAGCTAAGAGAAGATTACATCAAAAGTGAAATCGAGCCACATATTCGCCCAAAAGCAATGGAAGCATTGTGCCAGCATATTGAGCAAGGGCACGATGTGGTGATTATTTCTGCAACCAATGATTTTGTGGTGTCCGCTATTGCCAAGCGTTTTGGTATTGAGTCAGCCAATGTATTGGCTACGCCGCTTGAGATCAAAGACAATCGTTATACGGGCAAGCTGACTGATAAACCAAACTTTCAGGCAGGCAAGATCTACCATTTAGATAAATGGCTTGATAAGCAGCAAGCAGCGGGCATCACCTTTGAAAAAACCTATGCCTATTCAGACTCCAAAAACGATATCCCGTTGCTAGAATGGGCGGATGTGGCGATCTGTGTGTCACCTGATGAGGCGCTACATGCTCATGCCTTGGCGCATCGCTGGGCAGTAGAAGATTGGTCAATATAGCTTAATGGATGCATAAGTGGTTATCACCATGATAATTAGCCAACCATTTATGATCAATCTCATTTAAAATAGCGCCAAATGCGTTATTTATTTTTTTAGAAAAACAGGAACACTTATGGAAATCAATCCGTATCAAGAACAGATTAAAGATTTATCCGAGCGCGGGCAGGATTTGCGGAGGTATCTTTGACTTCGATGGTAAGCAAGAACGCTTAGAAGAAGTCAATTTAGAGCTAGAAAACCCAGAGCTGTGGAATGATCCAGAGCGTGCCACCAAGATCAATAAAGAAAAAAGCCACCTTGATGGTGTCATCGATGTGGTGCTCTCTCTTGAAACCACGCTAGAAGATGCGTCTGCCATGCTAGAGTTGGCAGTAGAAGCAGAGGATGAGTCCTTGCTAGCTGACGTGCAAAGCGAGCTAGATGATGCTGAGCAGCGCGTGGCTGATCTAGAGTTCCGCCGTATGTTCAGCGGCGAGATGGATCCAAACAACTGCTACTTGGATATCCAGTCGGGCAGTGGCGGCACCGAAGCACAAGACTGGGCGGAGATGCTGCTGCGTATGTATACACGCTGGGCGGAAGCTCATGGCTTTAAGGTAGATGTGATTGAAGTGTCTGCTGGCAGTGTCGCGGGTATCAAGTCGGCCACCATTGAGATTAAAGGCGATTATGCGTTTGGTTGGCTGCGTACCGAGATTGGCGTCCATCGTTTGGTACGTAAGTCACCATTTGATAGCAACAATGGTCGTCATACCTCATTTGCGGCGGTGTTTGTCTCGCCTGAGATTGATGATAATGTCGAGATTGACATCAATCCTGCGGATTTGCGTATCGATACCTATCGCTCCTCAGGAGCGGGCGGTCAGCACGTCAACACGACAGATTCTGCGGTACGTATTACCCATGAGCCAAGTGGTGTGGTGGTGACTTGTCAGAATGAGCGTAGTCAGCACGGTAACAGAGCCACGGCAATGAAGATGCTGCGTGCTAAGCTCTATGAGCTTGAGATGCAAAAACGTATGGAAAAACAACAAGCGGTTGAAGACAATAAGTCTGATGTCGGCTGGGGCAGCCAGATTCGCTCATACGTGCTCGATGATTCTCGTATCAAGGATCTGCGTACCGGCGTTGAAACCTTCAACACGGGCGCGGTACTAGATGGCGACCTCGATCAGTTTATCGAAGCCAGTCTAAAAGCAGGTCTATAAAATAGAATTCAAATACCAACTAACATGTAATTAAGGAAGATTATGCCAAGCGTAAATAATTATTTTGATAATAAAGTCACTTCGATTGCTTTTCAAACAGCAACCAAGCCTGCAACAGTAGGTGTTATGGAAATTGGTGAGTATGAATTTGGCACCAGTGAGTTTGAAACCATGAGCGTGGTGAGCGGTGCATTGACGGTCAAGCTACCAGAGAGTGATGAGTGGCAAACGTTTAACGCTGGCGAGCACTTCACCGTTGAAGCCAATCAAAAATTCCAAGTAAAAGTTGACGTCGAAACCGCTTATTTATGTGTATACGGTAAATAATGACTTTTATTGTAAAGTAGTATCAAAATAAAAAAAGCCAAGCATTTGATGCTTGGCTTTTTTTGGTGGGTATTTCATTCTCGAGCTTACCCTTATCAAGCAGATTGCGCCACGTCGTCTCCGTCGTGTTTGATGGCAAACTGGTTTCATAGAACGTGAGATAGTTTTGCCATAAGTGCGCCCAAAGATCATGATCGGCGAGGGCGAGTGGCTTTATTTTCATAGGAGAATGATTTATTTTTTATAAACTTAAGTCGTGAGTAGTGCTGAATTAAGCCTTAAAAGTACAGCACTTAGAACCCGTATCGCTATTTTTATCACTGCTTTATTTTACACAGGATTACACTTTGTCCGTGGCAAACAAACAGCAAAAATAAGCGCAGTTGATTATGCTAAAACCATAAAATTATTAGATGAGTGTTGTTATGGGCAAAACAAACGAGCAGTCGACGACGCAGGATGTGCGCCATGACTATGAGCGTCTCGCACGCCGTGCCAATCTGCGTTATGTGAGTGACGACGAACCAGGTTATGAGCGTAGACGTTGGGGCCGCGGCTTTACCTATCGCGATGCAACGGGCAAGACAGTCAAAGACAAAGCATTGCGTCAGCGTTTTGATGCATTGGTGATACCGCCTATGTGGTCGGAGGTGTGGATATGCCAAGACGAAAAAGGTCATCTGCAATCGACAGGACGCGATGAAAAATCACGCAAGCAGTACTTGTATCATCCCTTGTGGAATAATATTCGTGACCAAGCCAAGTTTGATGCGATGATAGGCTTTGCAGAGGCGCTGCCCAATTTACGCGCGCAGGTCGAGACAGATTTGGAAGCAGAATCATTGTCACGCACCAATGTACTCGCTGCCGTGGTCAAATTGCTTGAAACCACGTTGATTCGTATTGGTAATAGCCGCTATGCCAAGCAAAATAAAAGCTATGGTCTGAGTACGCTACGTAGTAAGCATGTCAGCGAAACGGATAATGGACTGGCGTTTGATTTTGTCGGAAAAAGCGCCAAAGAACACCACATTGAGCTGCAAGATGAGCGTTTGATTGACATCGTGCAGGCATGTTCTGAGCTGCCGGGCTATCAAATATTTAAATACTTAGATGACAATGGACATAAACAAGTCGTCGACAGTAGCGATATCAACGACTACTTGCGAATGCATACATGCGGTATGGACTGCGAAAGCAAATTATATAGTGCAAAAGATTTTCGAACATGGATGGCAAGTGTACTCGCGGCAAGTTATCTATATGATGAGCTACAAACGACGGCAGGCGCTAACATACTTGCCAGCGCACCAGAAAGTGCTGAGCGTCAGCAGCTGGTCACCGATATGGTAAAAAGCGTGGCGGCAGAGCTGGGCAATACGCCAACCGTATGCCGCGCGTCGTATATTCACCCCATCATTATTGAGCGTTTTTTGGCAGGGGAATTTTATGATGACTACAAACAAGCACGCCGCGGTCGTACGAAAAAATACCAAAGCTGTGAGGAGAAAGCCTTACTAGGTTTTCTCAGTGCTGATCGTTAAATATCGATTCTTGAGAAAGTACTTCAAAAATAATTTAAATATTTGATCCTACAAGTTTTTTAAGTTTACTATTAGCTATTTGATGATAAATAGTTATAGGTCATGCTTATTTATATAAAATAAAAATGATACGTTATGTATTGAAATAAGTATAAAAATACGTTACTAATAGAGCATGTTAAATACAAAGATATTAAACGGTCTATAGGATGTGACCGTTTTACAATATGAATATCATTTTATCTGCTATTGCTAAAGGATTAGCTTATGAATACCGCTTCTCAAACTCCTACCCTCAGTCACACAGATGCTTCAACGACACCAAAAAACTATACCGATTATTATAATAATTTTGACATGGATACATTGCTGTCAGAAATCTTTGGCGAACATGTCGACGATCGCTTAAATGCCTATATGGCGTGCTGTGGTCGTCATGTCCGTGATGGCCGCGCGGATAATGCTGCACTGGTACACGAAGATACGGCAGGCAATGTCACGCGCATGAGCTTTGGTGAGCTTGATAAAGCCAGTGCGCAAGTCGCTAACTTACTACAGTCGTATGGCGTAAAAGCGGGGGACAAAGTAGCGACGATGCTACCGCGTACACCTGAGCTACTGACCGTTGTATTGGCAACATGGCGCATCGGCGCGGTATATCAGCCATTATTCACCGCTTTTGGCTATGACTCAATCAAATATCGCATGGATAAAGCCGATACCAAAGTCGTTTTTACCAATGTAGAGAACCGCAGCAAGTTTGATGATTTGGCCGCGCAAACCAAAATGGTATTGGTCGGCAGTACTGAGGACGCTCAGACGTGGGGTGACGATCACTACCGTCAGTCCATGGAATCACAGGCGCAAACGATGGAACCCGTCACGCTCGATACGGATGCACCATTTTTGCAGATGTTTACCTCAGGGACAGTCGGTAAGTCAAAAGGAGTGAGTGTGCCATTATCAGCCTTACCTGCTTTTTACCTATATATGCGTTATGCCATTGACCTACGCGCAGACGATCAATATTGGAACATGGCAGATCCTGGCTGGGCATATGGATTGTATTACGCCATCACAGGGCCACTGCTATTAGGGATCACGACTTATTTTAATGAAGCAGGCTTTGACGCGACCAATACGCGCGACTTTATGATGCGTCATCAGATCACCAATTTGGCCTCTTCACCAACCGCATTTCGCATGATGAAATCCAGCGGCGTTTTTGACAACGTTAATGAAGACAATAACGCCAAACTCGCTTTGCGCTGTGCCAACTCGGCAGGGGAGACGCTGAATACCGAGGTCGTTAACTGGGTCGAGACCTATCTGGGCTGTCAGGTAAAAGATCATTACGGTCAGACAGAAACGGGCATGACGTGCTGTGCGCATCATGCGCTAAAACACGAGTCACCAGTTGGCTCAATGGGAATGGCGCTACCAGGTCACACGCTGGTCGTATTGGATGATGATATGAAGGTACTACCAGATGGTAAACAAGGACAGTTAGCAGTCGTGGTTAGTCAGTCACCTGCGTTTTATTTCCATGGTTATAGCTGGAATGAAAAACAAGCTTTCGTTGATGACTACTATCTGACAGGCGATGTGGTTGAGCGTCATAGTGACGGCAGCTACTGGTTCTCAGGGCGTGATGATGACATTATCATTACGGCAGGTTACCGCGTGGGACCCACTGATGTCGAAAACACCGTCTTAGAGCATGACGCAGTGGCAGAATCTGCGGCTGTGGGCGTGCCAGACGAAGTGCGTGGACATACGATCAAATCTTATGTGGTATTAAAAGAAGGCATCGAAGGTAGCGAGCAAATCGCCAAAGAAATCCAAGAGCTGGTGCGTAAACGTCTATCCACTCATGCCTATCCACGTGAGGTCGAGTTTGTGACCGAGTTACCAAAAACACCAAGTGGCAAAATTCAACGCTTTTTGCTACGCAGTTTATCTGCCGCGTAACTACCCGATAGAGCGTTTATAGATAATTCATAGAAAACAGCTAATAAAAAATGAAGATTTAAAGGAATAATCATGCAAATTAAAGAGAATAGCTTTTTGGTCACAGGTGGTGCATCAGGTTTGGGCGAGTCAGTGGCTCGGGCGATTGTCTCTCAAGGCGGCAACGTCGTCATCGCTGATCTAAACGAATCAGCAGGGCAAGCACTGGTCGCTGAGCTGGGTGATAGTACGCGCTTTGTGCGCTGTGACATCACTAACGGCGATGAAGTACAATCAGCGGTTGAAATGGCAGAGTCAGCTTTTGGCGGCTTACAAGGCTCAATCAACTGTGCTGGTATCGTAGTGGTACAAAAGCTATTGGATCGTGATAACAATCCGGCAGACCTTGAGTCATTTAGTCGCGGGGTCAATGTCAATCTGGTCGGTTCATTTAATGTCGCCCGTTTGGTCGCGGCTAGCATTGCCAAACGCATAGCGAATGATAGCAATGCAGGCGAGCATGCAGAAAAAAACCATGTACAAAAGAATGTAGATCAAGGCATTATTATTAATACAGCTTCTATCGCAGCCTTTGATGGTCAAGTGGGTCAAGCCAGCTATTCTTCTTCCAAGGCAGGCGTGGTTGGTCTGACCTTGCCGCTTGCTCGCGAGCTGGCACGTCATGGCATCCGCGTTATGACCATCGCGCCAGGGGTTTTTGCCACACCGATGATGGAGAGCATTCCTGAAAAAGCCCGCGAGCAGCTAGAAGCAGGCGTGCCATATCCCAAGCGTTTGGGCGCTCCCAATGAGTTTGCCAAATTGGTCACTCATATCATTGATAATGCTTATCTAAATGGCGAGGTGATCCGCTTAGATGGGGCAATTCGTATGGTGTAACATTTGAATAATTCATTCGTTTTGCACAAAACTTATCTAAATAGTCTGACATAGTGCTTTGATACATATGATTAATGACAAAAAACTCATTGTGAGGATCAAAGCCTATGTCATTTTTTTATAATAAATATCATTGTCTTAAGTAAGGTTTTATTGATTTATTGTCTTGAAATAACCGTATGCATACCTTATATAAATTACAGATAACAGTGGGCACTAGACTAGGAGAGTCCCTAGAAGTTCCACTGAAAATACTAATTATAAAAGGATATAAACATGAGATTTGAGAAGTTTACGCAAAAACTGCAATCAGCTATTCAAGAAGCTCAGAGCCTAGCGTTAGGTCGTGATCATACGGGCATTGATCCTGTGCATTTGCTTGCGGTATTGCTACAAGATGAGTCTAATTTATCTATCTGCCAACAAGCAGGCGCTTCTATTCCAGCGCTAAAAAATGGCGTTGCCAAAGCACTCGATAACCAAGCGACCATTTCGGAGCCGACAGGTGACGTCAATCTAAACCCAAACTCGGTAAAAATATTGAACTTGGCAGATCGTCAGGCGCAAAAAGAAGGCGATGATTTTATTGCGACTGAATGGGTCATGTTGGCACTCGCTGAGCAAGGCGAAACCAAAAAGATATTTGAAAGTGCAGGTGTGACGGCAAGCAAACTAAAAGCGGTCATTGAGCAGCTGCGCGGTGATGATACGGTCAATAACCAAAACGCTGAAGATCAGCGTGATGCACTCAACAAATATACGATTAATCTGACTGAGCAAGCAGAGCTTGGCAAACTAGATCCAGTCATTGGCCGTGACGAAGAAATTCGCCGTACCATTCAGGTACTGTCGCGCCGTACCAAAAACAACCCTGTGCTCATCGGTGAGCCGGGCGTTGGTAAAACAGCCATCGTAGAAGGCTTGGCACAAAAAATCATCAATGGCGACGTACCAGAAGGTCTGCGCCGTAAAGAAGTGTTGTCATTAGACTTGGGCGCGCTGATTGCAGGGGCAAAATTCCGCGGTGAGTTCGAAGAGCGTCTAAAAGGCGTACTGAGCGACTTGGCAAAGCAAGAAGGTAATGTCATTTTGTTCATCGATGAGCTGCATACCATGGTTGGTGCAGGCAAGTCTGAAGGTGCAATGGATGCGGGTAATATGCTAAAACCTGCTTTGGCACGCGGTGAGCTGCACTGCGTTGGTGCGACCACCCTTGATGAGTATCGCCAGTACATCGAAAAAGACGCTGCGCTTGAACGTCGTTTTCAAAAGGTTTTGGTCGATGAGCCAACGGTCGAAGATACCATTGCGATATTACGGGGTCTAAAAGAGCGTTACGAGCTGCACCATGGCGTCGATATTCAAGATAGCGCCATCATTGCTGCTGCGCGCATGAGCCATCGCTATATCACTGACCGTAAGCTACCAGATAAGGCGATTGATTTAATTGACGAAGCGGCCAGCCGCCTGCGCATGGAGATGGATAGCAAGCCTGAATCATTAGGTAAGCTCGATAGTCGCCTCATTCAGCTAAAAATGCAGCGCGAAGTCCTCAAAAACGAAGAAGATGCTGGCGCGCAATCAGAACGTAAAGTGCTCGATGCGCAAATAGCAGAGTTAGAAAAAGAGTACGCTGATCTTAATGAAGTTTGGCAGGCAGAGAAAGCGTTGGTCAAAGGCAGTCAACAGCTAAAAGACGAGCTAGATAAAGCCCGTATCGCTTATGACAAAGCCAGCCGCGAAGGCGACTACGAGACCATGAGTAAGCTGCAATACGAGACCATTCCGCAGTTAGAACGACGTATTCATGAGTCTGACTTGGCTGAGCAAAAAGAGCAGACAGGTGAAGGTAGTGGTGTCAAACTGCTACGTAATAAAGTCACCGACAATGAAATTGCAGAAGTGGTGGCAGCCGCCACTGGTATCCCAGTCAGTAAAATGATGCAAGGCGAGCGTGACAAAATGATCGCAATGGAAGAAAAGCTCCATGAGCGTGTTATCGGTCAAAACGAAGCGGTCGAATCGGTGGCCAATGCGGTACGTCGTAGCCGTGCAGGATTATCTGATCCCAACCGTCCTTCAGGCTCGTTCTTATTCTTAGGACCTACAGGTGTTGGTAAAACTGAGCTGACCAAATCACTAGCGAACTTCTTGTTTGACTCTGAAGATGCAATCGTACGTATCGACATGAGTGAATATATGGAAAAACACAGTGTCAGTCGTCTTGTAGGGGCACCTCCAGGTTATGTCGGTTACGAAGAAGGCGGTACGTTGACTGAAGCGGTACGCCGTAAGCCATATAGCGTCATATTGTTTGATGAAGTAGAAAAAGCGCATCCAGATGTGTTCAACATCTTGCTACAAGTATTGGACGATGGTCGCTTAACCGATTCGCAAGGTCGGGTGGTAGATTTCAAAAACACCGTCATTATCATGACCAGTAACTTGGGTTCGCACAAGATTCAGGAAATGGTTGGCGAAAGTTACGAGGATATTAAAGCGGAAGTAATGGATTCTGTTGGGCAGCATTTCCGTCCAGAGTTCGTCAACCGTATTGATGAAATCGTAGTATTCCATCCGCTTGGTATGTCGCAGATGGCAGGTATTGCTGATATTCAATTGAATCGTTTGCGTCAGCGTATCCAAGAGCGTGAGATGGATATTGAGCTATCAGCCGACGCGATGAATAAATTGGTTGCCGTGGGCTATGACCCTGTTTATGGTGCTCGTCCTTTGAAGCGTGCTATTCAACAAGAGATCGAAAATCCATTATCATTGAAGCTACTAGCGGGTGATTTTGTGGCAGGTGATATTATCAAAGTCGATGTGGGTGCCGACGACGAGCTAACTTTTGATAAGCTTAGAATGAGCTAGTCACTTCTAGCCTTGAGGTCTTTATGACCTGACTGTACGTTTAAAACAAACCCCTTATCTACAATCGTAGGTAAGGGGTTTTTCGTTTATGGTGGTATTTTGCGTTACTGTTTTTTTACCATTTAAATATCTCTTAAATATCAAGACTATGCTATAAATAAATAGATGACCAATAAAATAAATGCCAATGGGATAGAAAGGACAAAACCATGACAACCCCTATTGAACGTGTAAGTCTGCCCTTAACATCGCCGTTACTCATTGCGGCTTTATTGTTTAGCACATCAGCTTGCTCCAATCCTGCAACCGTCAATACCAGCAACAACGTACCAGAACAGAAAGAGAGCCAAATCTCTAAAGCAGATATGCGGACAAGTGATGCTCAAGTTAGCGCAGACAAGCCTGAGTTTACAACCAAAGCGGTCGCCACTTTTGATGAGCCTTGGGCTATGACAGCACTACCCAGTATAGATGGCAAAGCGCCCAAACTACTAGTGACGCAAAAAACAGGAGAGTTATTCATTGTAGACACGGCGACGGGTAGCAAGACACAAGTAGCAGGCATCCCTAAAGTGGCCTATGGTGGTCAAGGTGGTTTGGGAGATATTATATTAGCACCAGATTTTGCGACTTCTAATGCTGTATATATCAGCTACGTAGAAGCAGGAAAGGGGGGTGATAGTAATAAGTTTGGGGCAAAAGTAATCAAAGCGACACTGGCAGGATTAGGCACAAATGCGCCCACACTACAGGTCATCACGCCTATTTGGGAGCAATCTCCAAAAGTCACGGGGCAAGGTCATTATAGCCATCGCTTATTGTTTTCACCTGATGGACAGTATCTATATATCAGCTCAGGAGAACGCCAGAAAAAAGAGCCTGCACAAAATATGAGCATGAATCTAGGTAAGATTATTAGATTGTATGCTGACGGCTCGGTTCCAAAGGACAATCCATTTGTCAATGATAGCAATGACATTGCCTCTCAGTTTTGGACAATGGGCAATCGCAATGTGCTCGGCATAAGATTTGATGAAAGCGGCAGGCTTTGGGCAAACGAGATGGGGCCAAAGGGCGGTGATGAATTTAATCTGATTGAAAAAGGCAAAAACTACGGCTGGCCGATTGTATCAAATGGTCGTAATTATTCAGGTACACCAATCCCAGATCACGACACTCGCCCTGAGTTTGAAATGCCTAAAATCACATGGACACCCGTTATTTCACCGTCATCACTGAGTCTATATACGGCTGGTAGCCACAATGACTTTCCAGCATTACAAGGCGATTTTTTAATCAGTGGTTTATCTTCAAAAGCGCTTATTGTCGTAAGTGTCGATGAAGATGATAGTGCTACTGAACGCTATCGTTATGACATGGGTGAGCGTGTTCGTAGCGTGCTGGCAGTCGATGGACAAGTGTGGGTATTGGAAGATGGTGATGGTGGACGATTACTCAGATTATTGCCTAAATAACATCATGATAAAGCTGCTTTTAGATCTGTATTTATGTAGACCTTTTAAAAAAAACTATCAATCTTATTAGAATAATTTAAAGGTTTTATCAAGTTTTATTTTGTAATTGATTGATAGTTAAAGCCTATTTTGTTAAGGTAATATTCCTTAAATTTTGAGACTTGCACATGGAAGAAGTAAAAGTAGGCAGATTAGGACCTTTTCCACGGGTGAGTAAACCTGTGTTTATTACATCGTCACTGTTGATCGTTGGATTTATTATTTTCGGCGCACTTTTCACTGAAACAGCAGGGGCGGTTTTTAGTTTTTTACAGAATTTTATTACCGATAAGTTCGGTTGGTTATTTATTATCTTAGTGAATACAGCGCTTGGGCTTTGCATTTACTTAGGAATGAGTCGCTATGGTGATATTCGTTTAGGTAACCAAACGGAGCGACCACAGTACAATCTGTTTTCTTGGATTGGTATGTTGTTCTCTGCTGGTATTGGTATTGGCCTTGTCTACTGGGGTACAGCGGAGCCGTTGTATCACTTTATGGCACCACCAATGGGCGAGGCCGAAACGGTTGAAGCCGCAAAGCAAGCGATGAATATCTCATTTATGCATTGGGGTCTACACGCTTGGGGCATCTATACGATTGTGGCACTGTCGTTAGCGTATTTTCATTTTCGTCGCGGTTTGCCTTTATCGATTCGCTCAACTTTGTATCCTTTGCTCGGCAAAAGAATCTATGGTCGCTGGGGGCATACGGTCGATATCTTGGCCGTGTTCGGTACGATGTTTGGTGTGGTCACCTCACTCGGGCTTGGAGTGATGCAGATCAATGCGGGACTTGAGAAACTATTTGGCATGCCGAATAGTCTCACTGTACAGTTCGGTTTGATAGCTTTCATCACAGCGCTTGCAGCCGCTTCCGTTATGATGGGTCTGGATAAAGGTATTAAGCGCCTTAGTGATATCAATATCGGTTTTACAATCGTTTTATTGGTATTCATGGTGGCTTTAGGGCCAACGCTCTTTATCTTTGATAGCTTTATCGAAAATATCGGCAACTATCTGACTGTACTCGTGCCTTTGGGTACGTGGGGCGAGTCTTATAGTGGAACAGATTGGCAAAGTGCTTGGACGATATTTTATTGGGCATGGTGGGTGAGCTGGGCACCATTCGTTGGTATCTTTATTGCCCGTATCTCTCGTGGTCGTACCATCCGTGAGTTTACGTTTGGGGTACTGTTAATCCCTATGCTTATCTTGTTCTTTTGGTTCACGACCTTTGGTGGCGTAGCGATTCATATGGAGCTTGCCTCTGCTGTGACAGGTATTAGCCCAGGTTTGGTTGAAGCAGTACAAGCAGATACCGGTAGCGCAATCTTTAAGCTAGTTGAGTACTACCCACTAGCCAAACCGATTACGTTAATGATTGTTGTCATGATTATGCTTTGGTTTGTGACTTCGTCAGATTCGGCCAGTTTTGTTATCGATATGCTGACCGCTGGTGGCGATACCAATCCACCAAAGATTCAGCGTTTGTTTTGGGCAACCACAGAAGGCGTTATCGCTGCCATATTGTTAGCGGCTGGTGGATTGTCTGCTTTGCAGGCAGCTGCCATCGTAGCAGGATTGCCATTTGCTTTAGTGGTTTTTGTCATAATGTATGCGTTGTTACGCGGATTAGGACGTGATCGTCTGATTCTTTACCGTGCGCAGCAAAGCTATATCACAGATGAGTCAGCAGATCATAACTCTGCAGATGAGTTTGTTGATGAGCATTTACTCAAAGGCCCACCTAAGATTGTTAAGGGTGACTAAGCAGTAAAATCGTTATTTTAACCATTGTTCTAATCATTAATAGAAGCCCCAATTTATTTTTAAATTGGGGCTTCTTTGTGGCTACTCAAATATATTTTTTGGAATGAAGTATTCTTATGAATTAACTGCATTCACCTTTGGTATAACTAATGGCCTCAGGTATGTTACAGGCCGAGCAAGCATTACCTGCTGTACGGTAGCTTATCACTGAGCCAACTTTCGTTTTTACACAGACTGGATCATATTGCATGGTACACATGGTCTTCTCAGAGCGAGAGGTTGGACAGTGAGTTAAGGTGTTTTCAAGCATTTGACTGTTATCTGTTGCAGGTTGCGTGGGAGTAACTGCGCCAGGCGTAGCGCTGCAACCCGCCAGTGCTAATACCAAGGAGACGACAGCTAATGATGGTTTGAGGGATTGCGCCAGTGTAGGCAGTGATAATTTAGATAGCGTTTTTTGCATGATGTGATGTCCTTATTTGCAAGCGTTCTATTACCGCTCGTCACGTTATTGATAGATCGATATAGCACTTAAAGTTTTATAATAACTAATGAATGGCTATGGACTCAATAACATAATACAAAAAACCCAAGCTTGAGCGGCTTGGGTTTTTTGTTAAATACAGATGATTGTCACAGCAGAATATCTACCTAGATAAGAATAGCAACTTATTCAGCTGGCTTATCATCTTTGTTTAGCTGCACATATTTATCGAAATTTTGTGCATAATCTGTCAAATTGTCACTTAGCATCTGGCGATATTGTTTGACATAAAACTCGACGATATCGTCTTTTTCTTTGGCAAAATCATCGGCTTTCACGAAGCCAATCGAGGCCACAGAGGCGCTGTAGCGTGCGGCAGCATATAACAAAGAAGCACCTACCTGTCCTGAATGGGCATCAGGGCCTAGCTGACTATTGGCGACACCGATGATAGCATCAGCGCGTTGGTAAAACGCCTGCATTTCAGGGGTGATTTCAATGCTTGCATCCACATTGTTGTCTTGAGTGTTGCTGTCTTGAGACATAAGCTGCTCCTAATAATAAGTGTCGATAATTTTAGTATATAAAGGCGGTTTGTAAATGATTCAACGTAATGACTCTATGACCCTTATAAGCCAGCGTCTGCTTTTAAGATATCTGCTTTGTCTGTTTTTTCCCAAGTAAAGGCAGTTTCTGAGCCTTGACGACCAAAATGTCCAAAGGTAGCCGTCTGCTGATACATTGGCTGTAATAGGTTCAGCATACGAGTGATGCCATAAGGACGCAAATCAAAATGAGTACGAATCAGGCGAATGATTTCATCGTTACTGATTTTGCTCGTGCCAAAAGTGTTGACAGAGATAGACGTTGGCTCAGCAACCCCAATCGCGTAACTGACTTGTACTTCACAGCGATCAGCAAGACCAGCTGCGACGATGTTTTTGGCCACATAACGTACCGCATAAGCAGCACTGCGATCTACTTTTGAGGGATCTTTACCACTAAAAGCACCGCCCCCATGACGTGCCATACCGCCGTAAGTATCGACAATGATTTTGCGGCCTGTTAAGCCTGCATCACCCACAGGACCACCAATGACAAACTTACCCGTTGGATTGATATGGTAGCGTGTACCCGCATGTAACAGATCAGCCGGTAGCACTTGCTTGATGATAGATTCCATCACTGCTTCTTGCAGATCAGACTGCGAGATGCTCGGATCATGCTGAGTTGATAGAACGACCGCATCGATTGCAGCAGGACGGTTGCCATCATACTTCAAGGTAACCTGCGCTTTGGCATCAGGACGGAGCCATGGTAGCTCGCCTGCACGGCGCAGCTCAGATTGACGCTCCATCAAACGATGGGCATATTCAATAGGGGCCGGCATTAATACATCAGTTTCATTACTGGCGTAACCAAACATTAAACCTTGATCGCCTGCACCTTGCTCTTCAGGATCATGACGATCGACACCTTGAGCGATTTCAGGAGACTGCTTACCCAGCATATTGATGACCGCACAAGTCTCGCCATCAAAACCCAAATCTGAGTGGTGATAACCAATGCCGTTGACCGTGTCACGCACCAGCCGCTCTAAATCGATATTGGCAGTTGTGGTGATTTCACCGGCAAGTATCACCGCGCCTGTTTTTACTAAAGTTTCGCAGGCCACACGTGCGTGTAAGTCTTCACGTAAGATAGCATCAAGGATGGCGTCTGATATTTGGTCAGCCATTTTGTCAGGGTGGCCTTCGCTCACAGATTCGGAGGTAAATAAGTTGTATTCACGCATAATGGGATCGCTTAATTGAATCAATAAAGGTAGGAAAAGCAACACTCTGGGTGCTGCTCTAATTAATGTTGACCACGCATTTACGCGGCAGATAATCGGTATTTCTCAATGCTAAAAATCGGTGTTGAACAAAGTTTTTGTCATCAATTTGGCTAAAATCTAGACCTACTATCATTCAATCAATTCATATATGGAGCAATGATAATAAGCTTTTATGGCTATGGCGGTAGAGAGTTAGGTCAATGTTCGCTCTAATAGGCTACTGTCAGTGTGCAGATTGCCTTATCAGAAGCGGGGTAATTGCCAAAATCTCTTAACACAAAATAGGGTTATTCTACCCTGAAACGTTATAAAACTCTAGTGAGCAGCACTTGCTATACTATAAGAAATGCTCAACAAGTGATTCACTGTCGTAAAACGTAGGTACTTGCCAGTTCATGGCTACATAAGTTTGTCTTTGAGACAGGAGTGTCACTACGTTATAGTTCTAAAAAGGTCGCTTTATCTTTAAACATGCACTCTTCATAGACGGGGCAAGCGCCGCATTTGGGTGTACGCGCTTGGCAGGTATAGCGCCCGTGCAAAATAAGATAATGATGCGCATCAACGATAAAGTCATCGGGTATACGCTCGACCAGTTTGTTTTCGACGATGAGCACCGTTTTACCAGTAGCGAGTCCAGTACGATTGCCGACGCGAAAGATATGCGTGTCGACCGCCATGGTTGGCTGACCAAAAGCAGTATTCAAAACTACGTTGGCGGTTTTACGCCCCACACCAGCTAATGATTCTAGATCTTTGCGGTTGTCAGGGACGGTGCTATCAAACTTTTCAATCAAATCGCGGCAAGTCTTGATGACATTTTTGGCTTTTGCGTTATATAAGCCAATATTTTTGATATACGTCTTTAGACCTTCTTCGCCTAGTGCCAGTATAGCTTCAGGTGTGTTCGCCACGGGGTACAACTGCTGAGTGGCAATATTGACGCTCACATCAGTTGCCTGTGCAGATAAGATAACGGCGATGAGCAGCTCGAAATTACTGCCGTAATTTAGCTCGGTGACAGGCTCGTCAATCGTCGCCGCTAGCTTTTCAAAAAATGGACGCACATCGCGATTGGGCATTCTTCTAGAGGGCGGTGTATCGGCTGTTTTATGTTTGACCGTTTTACTCATGGTGTTTTAACTATTATTTTAGTGAGTGGTGTTGCAAAATTATATGCTAGCGATGGCATTTATATGAGTTATTAAAGTATCAATCACGTAATCACAGCACCGCTTGTAATGCGTCGAGCTCTGCTTGCAAGCCTTCAAGCTCCATTTGTTTTTTATCATTGGCGCGCACGCTGAGCTGCTTTTCGAGTTTTTTGATTTTGGTACGTAGTTTAGCCGCTGCAATGGTATTCTTTGCTTGTGCTTCGCTAATATTTAGCGATTGGCTCGTTGCATTGTTGAGCTTGGCCTCTACCATGCTGACCACAGGTTTGCTATTGCTGGTATCAGCCAGTTGTTCTGTCACGCGTTTGAGATGCGTGTGGTAGCGCTGTCTCAAGTCTTCTTGTTCGGCTACTCTCTCAAAGGGAGAAAGCTCACGCTCGACAATGACCAAGTCGATACAATCAACAGGGCAGGGTGCGATACATAGCTCACAGCCTGTGCACAAATCGGTAAAAATCGTATGCATGTGTTTGCCAGTACCGACGATAGCATCCACTGGACAAGCCGGAATACATTTGGTACAGCCGATACAGTCGTCTTCACGAATCACAGCACGAACCTCTGTTGGACGTCCTGATGTCATGTCTATCGGCCATTGTGATGGTGCGGCTGTCAGATGAGTATCTATCCCAATTGTCTGAGCGATAGCGTCCGTTACTGGCTGGCCACCAGGCACACATTTATTGTATGGCTCACCCTTTAATACGATAGCAGTGGCGTAAGGCAAGCAGCCATCTGGATGCTCACAAAGCCCGCATTGCGTTTGCGGCAGACAAGCATCAACGCGTGCAATTTTTGTCTGTACATCATTTGGCAGGGTATCAATGTGCAGCGACTTAAACAAGATCGGTAAATCTGTCAAGCGTGTCTGTTCAGTACTTTGAGGATGGGTGTCGGTTTGGGACATGGTATTACTGGCCTTAGTATCGGTCATCATTAGCGACTGTCACTTATGTCTGTCAGTGGCTAGGTAGATAAGTGACTATTGATTGCATATTTTATAGGCAAATTATGGATCTTTGTACTGACGTTCTATATCAAATAGTCAATCACCCAGCCGTATTGATCGCTGTTGCGCTGCGAAGATTAACACATTTAAAGCCGTAAAACATCAGGGTCGAAAACCTAGTCTTTAACATTAAAAATTAAAGCATAAGATCAATGATATTGTGATGCATTTATTCTCGGTGAGCGTTTGCGGAATGTCTACTTACCAAAACGCTTGAGGATAAAATCAATTAATAGATGCATGCGATGAGGCATGTTATCACGGTCGCGATAGAGCATCTGGCAGCCTCTAGGTTGGTTATTCCAATCAGGCAATACTTGCTGCAAACCGCCTGATGTGATCAAAGGCTGTGCATCATAATCGGGGATGAAACCTAGACCGATACCATCCGCAATAGCCCCCGTTAGTAAACTAATATTATCAACTTTTAGACGGATATTATTTGTTGGCTGATGCGTCTGTACCTCGCCCGTTATACGATGCTGTAGATGCCAAGTAGACATAGGGGTGCACAGTACCGTAGGGTAGCCTGCCAAATCATTGGGCGTTTGGATATCGGATACATCGATATCGCTGGCTGCACAAATGATAAAGCGAATATTGGTCAGCTGCCGCCCAATCCAATGATTGGCACTGTGTTCACCAATACGAAAAGCGACATCAATAGCTTGCGCGTCAATATCAATGGTCTGATTGGACAGACGCAAATCTAAATGGATATCTGGATATTGTTTTAAAAAAGCATTGAAATGCGGCGCTAAAATATCACTACCAAAATTGACAGGGGCGCTGATTCTGATTGTGCCTTTGGCCTCATTTTTATCTTGTAGTAAGCAACACGCGACGTTTTCTAATTCATCAAAGAGATGGGCGCTGCTCTTATAATATTGTTGCCCTGCATGGGTCAACTGTACGCGGTGCGCATCTCGGTTGAGCAACCTAAGTGCCAGATCTGCTTCTAGTTTGGCAACTCGGCGACTCAATGTCGATAGGGGCATGTCAAGCATTATAGAGGCTTGGCGAAAGCTGCCGTAGCGGACAACCGCGCAAAAACTGCGCATGTCATCGAGGGAGTAGTTAAATTTCATATTCAGAATCTATGCTCTCGTTATTGCTTGTTTATACCGTATTTAAAATATATACACTGGTGCTTATCTTTTCGCAAGTTTTTTGGGTGCAATATGAGCCGTTCAGCGAACACCACCGCCGTCCTATATTTATTACTGTGTACGTTTCTCTGGGGCGCAAGTTTTCCTGTCGGCAAGCATGCCTTGAGTGAAGTAAACGCATTAACCTTAGTCATGTGGCGTTTTAGCATTGCCTCGGTGTGTCTGTATCTTTATACAAAATATAAACACATGCCAATCCCTACTCTCACACCCAAACAATGGGCGTGGGCGATTGGTGTATCCATCATTGGTGTTGGTGGCTTAAACTTGGGGCTGTTTACTGGGCTTGAACAGACCAATGCCAATAATGGTGCGTTGATTATGGCGCTTAGCCCGCTGGTTACTTCATTGATTGGTTCTATAGCGCAGCGCCAGTTTCCTACCAAAGGCGCGCTGTTTAGTTTGGTGGTTTGTCTCTCTGGCGTACTGCTGGTACTGACCGATGGCGCATTTGCCAAACTGCTAGGGTTTGAATTTAACCATGGCGATCAAATGATTTTTTTAGGTATGCTGTGCTGGAGTCTCTATACTTATCTGACTCAAGGTATCAGTCGCTGGATGCCAATGATTCCTTATACCTTGGTCGGTATGCTGTCAGGTCTTGGGGTGATATCGCTCATGGTGTTATTTAGTGCAGAGGTACATCCATTGCAAGAAAGCTTAGCCATCAGTCGCAGTGTCTTTGGCGACTTGATATTTATTGGCGTCTTCGGCACGGTTGGCGGTTATCTATTGTGGATCTCTGGCGTCAAGCAGTTGGGCGCTGCTAATGCGTCATTATTCTTTAATTTTGTGCCAGTGTTTGCTGCGCTCACGGCCTTTGCTTACGGTCAGCAAGTGACCGCTTTGCAATTATTAGGTATGGCGATTGTGATTGCAGGGCTATTGATACCCAGACTTGTCAAATGGCAATATCAGCGTCTGACCGTCCATAATGTCTAAGTGAAACGCAGTAGGCACTGACATTAGCCGCTAAAATGAGCTGCCAGTGTCAGTGTCATTTAATTTCATAATAAAATGCCTTGTTCTTTGGCAATCTGATCGATCAATTCTCGAGCGATACTGCCCTTTGGTGGAATCTTTGGCAGGTTAGAGAGATCAAAAAAATCAGCATGCGCCAGTTCGTCTTCTTGAATAATAATATCGCCACTGGCATAAGAGGCACGGAACCCAAGCATCAAATTGGAGGGAAATGGCCAAGGCTGGCTACTCACATAACGAATATCTGATACGCTGATATTGACCTCTTCTGCCACCTCACGTACCACCGCATGCTCTAGGCTTTCACCGACCTCGACAAACCCAGCGATCAAACCATACATGGGCGGCAGTTTTTGCTGTCCGTGACGGTGATGGTGCGCGAGTAAGATTTGCATTTCATCTGTTACTGGGTTTGGGCGGGTAATCGCCGTAATCACACATGGCTGGACGCGAGGATACTGGCGCAGCTGGCATACTGGACAAACCATGGCGCGCTCGTCTTGGTCAGCATGTACGGTAGGACTGGCACAGCGACTACAGAACTGCGTATCTGCTTGCCACCTTAATAACTGTATCGCTTGACTGATCTGGTCAGATAGGGCAACAGGTATGTTATTTATCAGCTGTCGATAAGGGACAAAGGTATCAGTACTGCTTTCGGCGATGATAGGCAGCGTCACGTTATGAGCGACTGCGTAATCATAAGTCATGGCAGTGGTGGACGGCGCAGTGAAGGTTTGGGCAGTGTTTTCATTGATCAAATCAGATGAAAGGCTATCCATATTATTATTATCATCAGATTGCCAGTGATTTGGCGATAGACTCTCATGTAGCGTCACGTGACCGAGCCGATAAGCTTGCTCGTCTGAACCAGTACGACTCTGTGGTAGTTGGATTTGTAATGGCCACCAACCATCTGGCATTTGACGGCATAAAACAGTGTCATCACTCAATATAAAAGCATGGGCCATAAAAGATTCCAAACAGTTTGAAGCAAATCCGTATCGATTTAGATACAGACTTATTTAACGTGAAGTATTCTGATTAAGTTTTATCGCCGCAAAATGACAAAATGGCGACGATAAAACCTGTGCAAGCAGTACTAAGCAGCAAGTAGATGACTTAAGCTTTGCTGGCCAACGTCAAGCGCTTGTTTACTGACAGGACGATGGTTCTCAAAACCATCCAGATGATGATCGACCGCCATAATCACATCAGCAATATAAGCCAGTGTATCGTCTTCGATACGTCGTCCACTCTCTATGCGTTTTTCGATATAAATGGCTAATTGACCAAGCATGCTGGCGGGTGTTGGCAAATGTAAAAAGCGCAATGCACCTGCCACTTGGCGCATCATTCCCGGTATATTCTGAATATTAAGCATGTCGCGTTCAGGCTCTGCCAAATAGTCGTTAATTGCTTGCTCGGCACTTGCAATGGCGGTACGGCTTTCTTGTATGAGAGTATCGTATGATGTATTGAGCTGATGCAATGAGATATGCTGATTATTCAGTGGTAAGTAGATCGCCCCTGGGGTATGCATCTCTGCCATTGCAATTGTAGCATTCTCTGCATGCATCAATGCCAGTAATAAGTGATCAAAGTCATCCGGCGAAGGCGCCTGCCAATGGCTGACCGCACCCGCCGCTGTGATAAGACTATCAGCTGCATTGGACAATCCTAGCAGGCGCAGTGCTGAGCTCAGTTCAGTCAACTCTTCAATGATCTGGGCAGTTTGCATATCAACAGGATTGATGGAGTCGCCGCGTGCATAGCTGTCGACATTTTCTTTAATATTATTGATTTGAGACTGAATAATGTCATTTAGTGTATCGGTGAGTGCGCGATTGGGACCAAATAAGAAACGCTTCATCTCATCAAGCTGATCGCCTTCTAGATAGTTACTTGCGTACTGCTCACGTAATTGCTGCGCCTCAACAGTATCACGCTGACAGGCAAAATTAACTAAGTCTGCAAAACGTGTATCTATCACAGGTAAGTAGCTTTGGAACTGCTGCTCCACATAAATCAGCGTATGCTTTTGGCTCACGTTCAACGGTAAGACCGCGGCAATATCTGTCACAGCAGTCGCTGCTGCTTGCCAAAATAGGCTGTTACTATTTGATGCGATCAAAGCGCAGGCAGCACTCATGGCATCGAGTTTTTGCTGATCGTTTGAGTCAATATTGCCATCTTGATTGAGTAGGGCAACGCCAAGACCGCTACGATAGGCATAGGTCAGGAGTTTTGTATCCAAATTGAGCGCGCTTAGTGGTTCAAAGTTTTTCTCTGGGTTAGCAATGATGACGCTACTGCTCCCAAAAGTAGAAAAGTCCTCGACCGTCATTGGTGGTTTTTGTCCATGCGCATTGAGATTATTAACCACTGGCAATAACAAAGTAGGCTCTACCGACTCAGTCAATAATACAAACTCGACATAGCGATCTAAAGTCATAATGGCTTCTGATAAATCCATGATGAGAGCCGTGTCATTGTTGTCGCCGTTGTCATAAAGGCGCTGTAGACCGTCAACGATCGCATTGTTTAACACTTCTGCACCAACAAGAGAAATCAGTTTAAAAATACAAGACAGCTGCTTTAAAACGCTAATAGAATCTAGCAATAAAGGTGCTTGGCTACTATCGTCATTGAATTCGCTCAGATGAATCTCAGTATCTTTGAGCGTTGCGATAATCTCATCATGCAATAAGTGGAGTGACGGTAGGTTGAAATCAGTAACACTAAGCGTGGGGGCGGTTAACTTCATTTGCGCAGACTGGTCCATAAGTATTTTTCCATAATGTACTGATGAGAATGACGATGGTATCAATGGGGTAGTAAAAATATTGGTTAATGATGTTTTAACGTTTTATATGATAATAATCAAGGCTATATTGTACAAATGTCGGTGTAATTCAGGCTTGATGTAGCGGCTACATATTGGCTTTTAGCTCAGGGTAGTCCTCTGCAAGAGAAGCGTACCAGCTTTGGTTGGTAGTCTCATCTGACGTCGATGCTAGCAATAAATTGGCCAGATTGGCAAAACTGGTATGGGCAGTTTGCCCGCCCTCTGTGGGTGCGTCTTCTTCAATGGCAAGCGTCACTTGACCGCCAGTCATCGCCAAGTAGACTTCGGCTAAAATCTCTGAGTCAAGTAAGGCGCCGTGAAAGGTACGGTCTTGCTTACCAACGTCCAGACGACGTACGAGGGCATCCAATGTATTCTTTTGTCCAGGATATTGCTGCTTTGCCATGACCAGTGAATCGGTCACTTGTACGCGCTCAGCAAAGTCATTGAGACCGACTTTCGCAAACTCCATGTTTAAGAAGTTCATATCAAAGGTGGCGTTGTGAGCGATAATCTCAGCACCATCCATAAAGTCGTATAATGACTGGGCAACTTGATCAAAGGTGGGCTTGTCCGCCAAAAATGCCTCAGAGATCCCATGAATACGAATAACTTCATCATCCATGCCACGCTGCGGATTGATATAGACGTGTAGTTTTTCACCAGTAAATTTACGCCCAACCATCTCAACAATACCGATCTCAATGATACGGTCGCCTTTTAATGCGTCCAGTCCTGTGGTCTCTGTATCCATGATGAGCTGACGATTTGCTTCATGACGATGTATCGGTTTTGGCAATAGCGGTTTGAAATGAGGATTGGCACGACTCGTATCCCCATCAAACTTGGGTGTATCAGTATCTATAGGTGGGATATCACTAGTCATGTCGGTATCATTCATGGGTACTTGGGCTTCTGGCATGGCTTTATTACTCATCATTTTGGGTGCGTTGTCTGGATGGTGAGGAGTCTCTACCATGACATCATTATGCATCATACGTGCTTCATGGCTATGTTGACTGTCATTGATTCGTAACTCATCTTCTGACACATCCTCAAACTCGTCATCTACCATATCTAGACCCAATGGGTCGAACTTTAGCCAATCATCATTGGCGACAGGTTTTTTATCAGTCGCTATGCGGTCTTTTTTTTTAGGGGCGTCTGATTCGTTTATCACAGGTTTTTGTGCCACAGATTCTTTTATCATAGAGGAGTGACCACTGTTTGACGTAACCCCTAAGTTTGCCAGTTCGTCTGCTTTTTCATTACCGGCATGTCCAGCGTGACCCTTAACCCAGTGCCAATCAACATCACGCTGTTGACATAGCTTATCCAATTGTTGCCAAAGGTCTTGATTGGCGACGGGCTTTTTGCTCGCTGTTTTCCAGCCTTTTTTCTTCCAGCCTTCAATCCATTCGGTGATGCCTTTTTGGACGTAGCTGGAATCTGTCCAAATCTCAAGTTTTTGCTCATGTGAGCTATGTGTTAGGGCCTGTATCGCACCCATGAGCTCCATGCGATTATTGGTGGTTTCCGTATCACCGCCATATAAATCCTGCGTGCTACCATCGCTAAATATAAGGTGCGCGCCCCAACCGCCAGCGCCGGGATTGCCTTTGCAGGCACCGTCAGTATACGCTACCGTTATGTTTTTCTTGGCGGCTAACGGATCAGTTGCGTTGCTTGTATTAGAGTGTGGCATGGCGTTACGGTTGTCTGACATAGAGATGTATAAACCTGATAAATAGTAAGCATAAAAGTAGTATTAGAGCATCGCGCTCATACTAATTGAACGATGCTAGTGCCGCTGTGAGTATAACAAATCTATCGTAAATATGGGTGGTCGTGACGCACAAAATCACAAAACTAGGGATGGCAACGCATAACACAATAGTAACCTGATTGTTTTCTGTTAAAATAGCTTGGCTCGCTAAAAAACGTCTATTTTTTAGCGAAAATGCTTTTAAAGAAGCCAATACCAGCGCGCTGTCTTTGTCACATTTGTCACAATAGTATCCAAAGAAAATATTTGTAGATAGCTATTTGATAGTTTTCTTATGACAACGCGCTCAGTGCAAGTCTCCCATACATGACCGCAGGATAGCTTTATTATGTCTTTATGCTCAAGTATTTTTTATAAGCGACTGACGTATCTGATGCTCAGTGCTACGGCCAGCACAGTGCTCCTTTTGAGTGGCTGTAGTGATAGCAGTGATGCTCAGGCAGATACTGAGGTCGCGGCAACCGATTTATCTGTGTTTGCAGGCTGTTATACAGTGAGTCAAGACGAGCCTGCGCAAATAAAGATTAGCCAACAAGACGGCGCTTGGGTGATGCAGATGAAAGAGCCTGCAAGTGCTAAGCGTGTGTGGGATGAGCCTGAAGCGTTAGAAGTGATTAAAAATAGTGATATACCGCAGTTTTTCTCTATTGATCCAGATAATGTCGATGCGGTCATTGGACGTCCTGATCGAGTGCTAGTATTGGCGCATGTCAAGCCTGCCTATGCCAATATCGACCCACTCTTAGACAGCGAGTATCTGTCTTATATTTACCGAGGTGCTAACACCATCTATCGAGTAGAGTGTGACGACGTCAATACCGATATATTGGCCAATCCACACGCCAACATCATTATCGATAATGTGAATGAGAGTAGTTAGATAAGTATTGCTCATAGGTAGCATAAATATCGTTGATGATCAGTCGTATTTTTCCAAAACGATCTTGCTACAAGCCTTTAAATCAGTAGAGTCAAGCTATATGAATTTTTTTAGTTATGTCGTGTTAGGTGGGTTTTCTTATGCCGCGGGTTGGGCGATAAGAACGTATGTATTAGAAAAGCAGCCGAAGACTGACCAACCTTATAATCTCAAGCATCCTGCTATTTTGGCGTACTTGGCTGGGTTTTTTATCGTTATGCTGATTGTCTCTTGGTTGATTGGTCGCTATATTTTAGGTCATGTGGCGATTGACTTACCGTTTATCATCGTCAATAGTCTGGTTGCAACTTTCGTGTACTCGTTTGGCCTCAATCCAGAAAAAGCGAGCTACGATGTGCCGAATTAAAATCTGACGTTTGGAGGTTGAACCGTTCAGCGTCAGATTGATTAAAGCAACAAAAAAGCCACAACCAAGTGAGTGGCTGTGGCTTTTTTTAAACTGCTAATTATCGGTTAAGACATAACTAGTTATGAAGCCTTTTTGAGATCAGTACTGGTTTCATTGTCATCTTCATCATCAGTGCTGCTGTTATCATGACTGATCTTGTCTGTGTACTTGTCATTTTCCGATGTGCTTTTGGTGCCTGATTGTTCTTGTTTCCACGACTTGTATTTTTGCAAATCTTTTCTGGCCTGTTTTAGGCAGAACTTGAGCACAAGTGCGTCATCGATATAGCCGATAAACGGAATAGAGTCTGGGATAAGGTCAATAGGGTTTAGTGTGTATATTGCGCCAACCACGCCAGCTGAGATGGTTCTAAAAGGAATCTTACGATAGTCACCTTTATAGTAGTCTTTGATTAGACTCATAAATAGCATCAAATCATCACTAAAAGGTTCAAGATAACTATTGTCTTCTAGCTTTTCTTTAAGTTTGTCTTCTTTTCCAATCAAGTATTTCAAATTAGAAACGAGTGTTTTTTCTTTATCATTTTTCTTGGTAAACATAATTGTTGCCTTTATTTTTGTGCGATGAATTTGTATCTACAGTAACAAACATACTCGCCCCATGTTGTATGTCTCGGTAGCGAAAAAGTAAATATAGGTAAAGGCTTGGGTAACTTGACTGCTGGCAAGATGCGTTACAATGTTTGAGTATGACGGCTTCATTTGTGATGTGCGCTACTGCAAAAGATGACAATGTATAAATCATAAAAACAAAAATGTATAGGTAGTAACAACGTATGGGTTCAAAAATACCGTCCATCCAGCAATCAATAGAAGATAAAAACCTACAGTCAAACCTAGCTGATGAGCTTAATGTTGGCCTAAACCGTCGACAGTTTTTGCGCCGAATAGGTGTTGGCGCAGGTGCTGCGGCATTAGCAGCGCAAAGTATTCCTCACGCATTGGCTGCCAGCCTCATTGAGGCAGATAATAGCTCGCAGCTGACCAAAGACGATCTGCCGACTGCATTGTTGGATGAGCGCTCAGCGCAAACTTCTCTAATAACAAGCTGCCCTACGCCCACGATTGAGACCAGACTGTTTGCCAGCTCCAATGTGGGCGGCAGTGATGAGCGCAATCAGTTGGCATTAGATCGCATGAGCTGTGCTGGGTTTAAAATAAGTAATCCCGATATTACCAATCGTCAATATTTGCGCTTTGCAGGTACGGACTCGCAGCGTGCCAGTGACTTCCAAAACCTCGCGACCGGAGCGATAGCAGCGCCAAAACTGCTTTTGGGTGTGCGCGGTGGTTATGGTGCTATGCGTATATTACCCATGGTTGATTGGACAACGCTTGGGCGTATTATGAAAGAGCGCGGCACGATACTCGCAGGGTTCAGTGATGTGACTGTGATCCAATGTGCGCTATTGGCGAAAGGGTCTATGAGTTCACTTGCCGCGCCCATGCTTTATAGCGAGTTTGGCAAAACTGCCCCCGATCAAATCAGCTGTCGCCAGTTCGCCAAAGCCTTAACGGATTCTCATTTAACGATCACCATACAAGATGCGTCTTTAACCAGTCAGCAACTGCCGACCATACTCACAGCGGGCGAGCCCAAAGTGCTCACTGGTACGATTTGGGGTGGTAACCTAAGCGTGGTGTCTGCGCTGGCAGGTAGCGAGTATTTACCGCGCATTGAGGGCGGTATTGTGTTTTTAGAGGATGTGGGCGAGCAGGCGTATCGTATTGAGCGTATGCTGTATGATTTGTATTTAGCGGGTGTGTTTAAAGCTCAACAAGCGATTGTGTTTGGGGCGTTGTCTGGTTCAGGTGAGGACAGCTACGACAAGCGTTATGATGTTGCCACAGTGATTCGTCAATTACATAAGCTGACTGGATTACCAATTTATAGTGGCATGCGATTTGGTCATATCGGCAAAAAACACAGCTTTCCGCTTGGCGCAACGTGTCAACTGACGCCCAATACAACAGGCGGCTACCAGTTGTCCTTTAGCGATTATCCAATCATCAAGGCGGACGCTATCCATGTCGAAGGCCTATGGCAGAATATGTAAACATGCATGAGCACTAACTAACAGACTCTAAATCGCCAGCCGTGAAAACTTATCTTGATATTCCTTAGGCGTCAACTCTGTTGCCCGTTTGAACAAGCGAGTAAATGAAGAGATATCGTCATAGCCGACTTGATCGGCAAGAGACTTGATACTCACATCCCCCAACTCGAGCAAGCGCTTGGCTTGCTCGATTCTGACGGCCTGAATATATTCAACGGGTCGCATCGCGACGCTGGCCTGAAAGCGTCTATTCAAAGTGCGCGGAGTGATATTTGCCATGGCAGCTAGGCTGCTGACTTGTATTGGCTGCTGGAAGTTCTGCTCAATGAATTCTTGCACTTGTTTGACCAGCTGGTCTGCATGCGACTTGTGCAAGGTCACATTGGTATAGCTGTTTTGATTGCCTCGTTTGCTATCAATAATCTGAGTTTTTGCCATCTGGGTCGAGATCTCCCGTCCGCAGTAGCGCTCTATTAATAATAGCCCCAAATCATAAAAGGCGCTGCCGCCTGCTGCACAAAATATACTACCCAGCTCATCGCTTGCATGAGTGACAAACTGGTTCTCTTGTAAGTCCACCAGTGGAAAGTCTGCCTTAAATTTATTGGCATAGCCCCAATGGGTGGTGGCGACTTTATGATCTAATAGCCCTGCCTCCGCCAAGAAAAAAGCCCCGCTACAATTGCTGGCAATATCCGCGTTGGTATTCGCCAGTCGCTTTAGGTGTGGTAGCAGCTCACGGTTTTGCCTGAGTACCTTGTCTATAGAATCGCCAATGGTGGGCACCAGCAACAAGTCGCACTCCGTGACATCTTGGATATCGCAGTGCGCTCGCATCATTAAGCGGTTGCTACATCTGATATCACCGCCGCCTAAGCTTGCGATCTGCACCTTAAACCTAGGTTCAACCGCTTCATTTGAAAATCGCTGCCAGCTAACCCCTGTAAATGAAAACAAATCTAAGGCACCAGCGAGCACGCTACCAAGCACACCATCGAAGCCAAGAACGATTACATTAAATGGTTTGAAATAGGGCATCAGTTACTCGCATCTGTTATTTTTCTCACTAATCATAACGTCCATAGGAGAAATTATTTCCAAATTTATGTCACATTTGACCATGATTATGTCATAAATGACAATACGGCAGTGCGCTAATTTAGATTAATATCAATTGATAAGCATTAACCCCCTTTGTTTTGCCTGACTCAATGATGCCGTAAATATCACAGATAGGGTCATGACAGAGGGTGATAATACAAACGGATTTGCCTGATTTACGATCGTTACATGTAATCAAGAGAAACTAAAAGAGACGACTATGGCCGCAGACACCCTTATCAACGACTTTGAATTACCGTTCCAGCTGTACGATGTGCTAGGAACACAAACCCTCACTGAGCACGCAAAGTTCTCAGAGCACAGCCGCGAGACATTTGATGCGGTATTAGATACCGCAAATAAGATCGCAACGGATTTATTTTTGCCGCACAATCACTTGGCAGACAAGAATGAGCCGCAGTTCGATGGCAAAAAAGTCAGCATGATAAGCGATGTCAAAGTCGCTTTTGATGCGTTTCGTGACTCAGGTTTTATCGCTGGTCGTTACAGTTTTGAAGATGGCGGCATGCAACTGCCTGAGACAATCATGACCGCGGTGGCAGGCTATTTTATGGCAGCCAACCCGTCGACGACCGCCTATCCATTTTTGACCACTGCAGCCATCAATGTCATTTCTCACTTTGCCAGTGAGGATATCAAAGCCGCCTTTATGCCGCGTATGCTAACAGGCGAGTTCACTGGTACCATGGCGCTGACAGAGCCGCATGCAGGCTCGTCACTTGCTGACATCAAGACCACCGCTGTCAAACAAGACGACGGCTCGTACCGCATCAAAGGCAGCAAGATTTATATCTCAGCAGGGGACCATGAACTGTCTGACAATATCGTGCATTTAGTATTGGCCAAGATTCCAGGTGGCCCTAGTGGGGTAAAAGGCATCTCCTTATTTGCGGTGCCAAAGTACCGTTTGAACGATGATATGTCTGTCGGCGAGCGCAATGACGTGCATCTGACAGGACTGATTCATAAACTTGGCTATCGAGGGGCAACCTCGACGGCATTGAGCTTTGGTGACGCGGGCGATTGTTACGGCTACCTGATCGGTGATGAGCATTTTGGCCTGCGTTATATGTTCAAGATGATGAACGAGGCACGTATTGCGGTTGGGTTTGGCGCGGCGATGATTGGCTATCGCGGTTATCAGTATTCGCTCGATTACGCCAAAGATCGTACGCAGGGGCGCATTGCACCGAACAATAAACCTGAAGATGATGCGACTGCTATCATCCAGCATGGTGACGTAAAGCGTATGCTATTGGCACAAAAAGCCTATTCTGAAGGCGGTATTTCCTTGTGCTTATACGGCTCAAACCTAATTGACCGTATCAATACTTGCGAAGACGACACCCTAAAGAATGAGTTGACCGAATTGTTAGACCTCCTTACGCCCGTACTAAAAGCATGGCCGTCTGAATATGGGCCAAAAGCCAATGACTTGGGTATTCAAGTATTGGGCGGTGCTGGTTATACGCGTGAATATCATGCTGAGCAGTTTTGGCGTGACAATCGTCTCAATCCTATCCATGAAGGGACTAATGGCGTACAGGCATTGGATTTGTCATTCCGTAAGTTATGGCAAAAAGGTGGTCTTGGTATTCAAATATTAAAGCGTGAAATCACGCAAGATCTAGAAAATATCACCACGCCTGAGACTGCGGCACTCGCGGGTAAATTAACGCCTTACATGGGTCAGCTGCATGAAGTGCTGGTGCATCTAAGCAAAGTGTTGCAGACAGAAGAAGCCATTACGCTTACTGGTAACGCCCAAGCGCTGATGAATATTTTTGCCTCGATCGTGCTGAGCTGGATTTGGATTCGCCAAGCCAGTAAAGCTGAGCAGCTATTAAGCACGACGCAAGATATTGAGCAACAAAACTTTTATAAAGGCAAGATACAAGCGGCGAAGTACTTCATCGATTGGGAACTACCGTTGATTAACCGTGATATAGCCATTTTAAACAATGACAACGCTGTTTGCACCGACATGCAGGCAGACTGGTTCTAAGAACAACGCTAAGGAAAGAGCAATGACAACCATAAATAGACAATGGCGACTAAAAACAAGACCAGTTGGCGCACCAAGCACTGAGACTTGGGATTATACTGAGACAGAAATACCGACTATCACCGATGGTCAATTACTGATTAAAATTGATTATATCTCGATAGATCCTGCAATGCGTGGCTGGCTAAATGATGCCAAATCATATATCAAACCTGTCCAGATTGGGGAAGTCATGCGTGCCGGTACGGTGGGCGAGGTGATTGAAAGTAAGCATGAGAAATTTGCCGTTGGGGATTATGTCGCAGGTCACGATGGCGTGCAGTCATATGCGGTCAGTGACGGCACAGGATTGCATAAAGTTGATCCAAATCTTGCACCGCTACCTTATTATTTAGGCGTACTTGGGATGCCGGGCATGACAGGGTATTTTGGTTTGCTCAAAACAGGCCAACCAAAAGCAGGCGAGACCGTTGTGGTATCAGGTGCTGCGGGTGCCGTTGGTAGTTTGGTCGGTCAGATTGCCAAAATCAAAGGCTGCCGCGTCGTTGGTATTGCAGGCGGTAGCGAGAAATGCAAATTCTTAGTTGATGAGCTTGGGTTTGATGCAACGATCGATTATAAAAACGAAAACGTCAAAAAAGCCTTGAAGCAAACTTGTCCAAATGGCGTCGATGTCTATTTTGATAACGTTGGCGGTGACATTTTAAATGACGTACTTACTCAAATAAACCTACATGCGCGTATCGTCATCTGCGGTGCGATCAGTCAATACAACAACACGGAAGCCGTCAAAGGCCCATCGAACTATTTATCACTCCTGGTCAACCGCGCCCGTATGGAAGGCATTGTGGTGTTTGATAATATCAAAGAATATCCAATCGCCATGAAAGAGATTGCAGGCTGGATTCAGTCAGGCGACATCAAAGTAAAAGATCATATCGTTAAGGGGATTGAGACATTCCCTGATACGCTTATGATGCTCTTTAACGGTGAAAACTTCGGCAAACTGGTACTTAAAGTAGAGGAATAACTCATGACACTGAATACAAACGGAATTGCATCAGATGTAACGGGTAAGCGTATTTTGATCACAGGCGGCGCATCAGGCATTGGTGCGGCAAGCGCGCTGCTACTGGCCAGTCGCGGCGCAAAAGTCGTGATCGGTGATATGGCAGAAAAGATGGGTGAGTCTGTTGCCCAGCAAGGCCGAGATGCGGGCAACAGTATCGTCTTCAAAAAAGTAGACGTGACCAGTGGTGATGAAGTGCGTGCGTTGTTTGACTTTGCGGTAGAGACGCTAGGCGGTCTAGATGTGGTGGTCAATAACGCGGGTATCGACCACAAGCCTTCGCCCATGCATGAGCTGAGTGATGAGGACTTTGATCGCAATATCGCCGTCAATCTAAAAGGGGTCTGGCACTGCATGCGTGCCGCTGTCAATTGTATGATACCGAATGGCGGTGGTCATGTAATCAATGTGGCGTCTATCGCTGGTCTGCGTTCTGCGCCCATGTTATCGGCTTACAGTGCCGCCAAACATGGCGTGATGGGTCTGACCAAGTCGGCAGCCCACGAGTACGCCCGCGCCAATATCCGTTTTAATGCAGTCTGTCCAAGCTTTATTGATACGCCAATGGTACGCAATACCATGGCAGCCATGAATGAACGCGCACAGCAAGCAACCGTCAAAGCCAGTCCGCTGCGCCGTTTGGGTGAGGTGGACGAGGTGTCTGCCGCGATTGCATGGCTCGCTAGCGACGAGAGCAGCTTTATGAATGGCCATGCCTTTACCTTGGATGGCGGCATGTTGGCATAATTTGTGCGAAAAACGTCTAGAATATTTAAAACTATAAGGAATAGTGATGAAGGATTTATTTGATTTAACCGGTAAAATTGCCCTAGTGACAGGTGCGAGCCGCGGTATTGGAGAGTCTATTGCTCGTCTGCTGGCCTCAAGAGGGGCACACGTGATTGTCTCTAGCCGCAAAATCGATGCTTGCCAAGCAGTCGCAGATAGCATCAAATCTGACGGTCATAAAGCCAGTGCCTTTGCCTGTCATGTGGGAGATATGGAGCAAATTGACGCGATTTTTGAGCATATTAAAAGTGAGTTTGGTCAAATTGATATCTTGGTCAATAACGCTGCAGCCAACCCGTATTATGGCCATATTTTAGATACAGACTTAGCCGCTTTTGATAAAACGGTGGAGGTCAACATTCGTGGTTACTTCTTTATGTCAACAGCCGCTGGCAAAATGATGAAAGAGCAAGGCGGCGGTGTTATATTGAATACCGCGTCAGTCAATGGACTGGTGGCAGGTGATAAGCAAGGCATTTACTCAATCACTAAAGCGGCAGTTATTAGCATGACCAAGGCCTTTGCCAAAGAATGTGGTCCACTTAATATCCGTGTGAATGCGTTATTACCAGGCCTGACGGATACCAAGTTTGCCTCGGCGCTAACGACCAATGATAAAGTCTTAAAAATGGCACTACATTCGATCCCGCTGGGGCGAGTGGCGGAACCTGATGAGATGGCTGGTACGGTGCTGTATCTGGTGTCGGATGCGTCAAGCTATACCACAGGCGCGACTATCGTTGTCGATGGTGGCATGCTGGCTTAATTAGCTAGTCTATAAGACATAGGTTAGATAAGAAAGTAATTGTTTAAAACTGCATGAGATAAATTTTCATGCGGTTTTTTTGTTTTCATTTTTAATGAATTGCATAGCTACTCTTCCTACCTTGTCATTGAATAGACTATTAGTGCGAAGTAAAAATGGGCTATACCGTGGCATAATTAATTTAAATAACCAAAAGGAGTCAAATATGGATTCATTGACCAATCATAAAATAAATACTATTTCTCAAAATAAAACATGGCTATTCGTGCCAGCGACTCGCATCGATAGGATAGAAAAAGCCTTTGCTAGTGGCGCAGATGCCGTGATTGTGGATTTAGAAGATGCTGTTGCCAAGCAAGACAAAGCGGCGGCTCGAGAGGCGTTAAAAAACTACTACGATGAGCAAAATGCAAAGCAAACTTATCGGCCCATTTGGCTGCGTATCAATCAAGCGGGTAGTGAAGAGTTTTTCAAAGACATCGTGCTTTGTCAGAAAATGTCTAACTTGGCTGGTGTGTTATTGGCTAAGGCCGAGCGCGCCGAAGATATCGACAGCATACATCAGCTGACAGGTTTACCTGTAATCTCTTTGATAGAGAGTGCCATCGGGCTATACCAAATCGATAGCATGGCAAAAGCAGTAGGCTTGGCCGCTTTTAGCTATGGGTTTTTGGATCTGTGTAATGATCTACAAGTACAAGTAGGGACGCCATCAGCCGAGATAGTTGCCAATCAGATTCGCTATCAGCTTATTTTGACCTCAAAAGTACATCAGCTATCGCCGCCAATCGATACGATTTATCCTGATTTTAAAGATGAGTCAGGGTTAAGTAATCGAGTAAACTTGTGGTCAAAAATGGGTATGGCAGGGATGTTATGCATTCATCCTAAGCAAGTTGCCACTGTGCAGCAAGCCTTGCAGCCGATAGACAAAGCGCTTGCGTTTGCAACGCGGGTGATAGAAGAGTATGAAAAAAGCGGGCAAGCGGTGTTTAAAATAGATGGTGAGATGGTCGATGCGCCAGTGATTGCGCGCAGTCGTCAACTTTTGAAGAAGCAGCGGTTATTAGCAAAGTAGCAGGCAAAGCTATAATGCTTTATCATGAGCCATATCTACTCGTATATAAAAGCACATTATGATTTTTATCAATAACCATATTAGCCTCAATGATAATGAGGTAGAGATTAGTGCCATGCGCGCACAAGGCGCAGGCGGGCAGAATGTCAATAAAGTCTCCTCTGCCATCCATTTACGTTTTAATATTCACACCTCAAGCCTAAGCGATGAATACAAACAGCGATTGCTAGACAGTAAAGACAGCCGAATCACCAAAGAAGGCGTGCTCATCATCAAAGCGCAGCAGTTTCGTACGCAAGAGCGCAATAAAATCGATGCGCTTGAACGGCTGCAAAGCTTTATCAATAAAGCCACGCATGTCAATAAAACCAGACGGCCGACCAAGCCCAGTCGAAATGCCAAACGCAAACGCGTCGATCAAAAAACTCAGCGCGGCAAAATCAAAGCTTTACGCGGTAAAGTGGATTTCTAGAGAATTTGTGATACTAGCTTTTGTCATTGAGAGGTTTTGCGACACAACAGTTATACAGCAAAAGTCATCGTAGATTATGGCGGTTTTTGAGTCTATAGTGGTATAGGCGAGAAATTATCACCTATACCGTTATGCTAGATTAAATAGTTATTTAGAATGCGCCATTAAGTCCAATAAATAGGCTGGTTGAGTCATCGTCATCACCTTGTGAATGTGTGACACCAGCATTAGCGTTTAATAGACCAAAGTTTCTAGACACTCCAAGTGTCATGGCAACGTTATCATCATCAGTTTCGACCATAGGTGTCTCAAAACTAATATTAGATAGTGTATTCAAACTTGCTGTTACCGCTTCGCGATTGTCACTCAGCTGCTTTTGATAATGAATATCACCAAATAAGTTGAGGTTCTCCGTCAAGGTATGATTGGCTTTGAGACCAATCTTGCCGTATGTCGTAGAGTACTTCTGCTCATCGAACTGCATGGCAACGCCAGACATCTCTTTTTCTTTGAGTCCGTCAATTTTTACGCGGCTCGCTGTTGCACCGATATAAGGTGTGACGGCAATATTACTTACCTGCAATGGGTAGCCTGCCTGCAGGTTGGCATAATAACGTTTACCATCAGCATTTGACTTGAACTGTTGTTGGTTGCTACCAAGTGTGACAGCACGTGTGACATCGACATCCATGTTGCCAAATCCTGCAGCGCCATTTATCTGTAAATCACCAAACTTGTTGCTATGATAGACACCAAAACCAACTTCTCCTAGATCAATATCACTTAAACCTGTGCCGACATCTGAGTTTTCAAAGTCTTTTTGGGTGATGTTACCGTATAAGCCTGTCACGGCATTGGCTGAATTAGGATGAGCAAAATCTACACCAAGTAATACTTGGGTATTATTATCACTATCAAACCCTGCAATGTCTTGATTGGCGACTTCACCGACAGCCCATAGTGTACGGGCAGGTTTTTGCGCACTGCTTTGGATTTGGTTGACGTGTGACTGTAAGCGCTCATTGGTTGCAAGTCCGGTTGTCGTTGCAATATGAGGTAGTACACCGATTAGGCTAGGGGCAGTGACAACAGCATTTGCATAGTCGGCGATCAGTTGGTGGGTAGCACCTGTTGGATGAATGCTATCAGCGAAAAAGTAGGTTTCGTTGGCATCTGTTTCTACAAGAGTGTTGCGTCCACAAGTTAGAGAGCTATTGTTGTCACCACAAGCTTCATCGGTGACATTAGTGAAACCATACTGAGCAGGCGATGCAATAATCTCTTGAGTCAAGCTAAACATATCTAGCGGTATGATGTTCGCACCAGTAGCTGCTACGCCACTAAGCATAAATTGATTATATAGACTAGTAGCGCCAGTACTTTGCGCTTGTGCCACAGGCCCTTGATCAATAGCTCTAGGCGTCAGACCGATATCAGGAATATTAGGTACTAAAATGTAGTTTGCGCCATTGTCTTTCAGTGTATTAATCGTTTCGGCCTGGCTCGCTACTGCGCCAAGTATCGTAGCTTGGGCATTAGCAGGATCTTCAGCCGCCGCAAGCAAGTCATTTGCACCTGCCCACACGACATAAAGTCCATTGGGATCTACTTGATTATTATCAATATAATTATTAACTTGGCTATTGGCAGAGGCCACCGGAATACCAAAAGCAGTGACATCTACGCCTGCTCTTGCACCACCAATTGCATAATTATTACCTGTCTGACTACCATCATAAGTATTGGCGACAGCAGTAGTACCTAGTTGTTCAGCGAATGACGTTGCCCATGTATTATCAGGGTTAGTAGTAAATTGACCTGACTCTTCAAGCCCAAACGCACCTTGAGTGAGGGGGCTAAAATATCCGCCATCCGTTAAACTGTCGCCAAAAAAAGTGACACTGTCATAAGCATTTGCGTGATAAATACCAGCGATAGATAGGCTGATGGCAAGCATGCTTTTGTTAAAATTTTTGAGAGTAGTATGACCAACTATGGAGCGAGCGGTATTACGGGGCATAGCGACATCCTTGTCATTAATGTAATAGATTGTCAATGGAGTGTAACTATTTTTTAGAAGGCTAGCAATCATTTTGATTACAACATCAAAATAATATTGTCTTATTTTTACAACTTTTGTATAGTCAATCAATATTAAAAGTGGTACAAGGCGGACGAGTGCAAGTACTACAGTAGTAGGCTAAACGAGTCTAACGCTGTAACACTTTAATAGTGGTTCGACCATATCCTTAAAAAAAATCTAGCCAGCCTTGCAAGGCTGTACTATTACCTAACCATTTTATTACATACATCACTACTTTTAAGCATTCACAAAGCATCGGTATCAATAGATAGATTACACTTAGCCAAGTCGCCGACTCAACTCAGGGAAGCGTTTTATCATAAATAACATTAGGAGCAGAGCGATACTCGCAATAGCCGCGCCGACATAACCCACGCTTGATATCGAGATATGCGTCACTGCATAGCCACCAAATAGCGCACCTGTACCAATACCTAAATTGATAATACCTGAGAACATCGCCATCAGCATGTCTTGTGCATTGACATCGACCATGATGACTTTTGCCTGCATTGAGATAATCAGTAGCATGAGTGCCGCGCCCCAAAGCAGTGCACTAACACTAAGCGCCCAAACAGACGTCACGACAAACAGCAATGTCAGCATAGAGACAAGTATTAATATCGTAGATATCAGCATCAATTGAGTGTTATATCTATCACCCCAACGACTGAATATCACACTGCCCACAATGCCTGCTGCCCCAAACAGTAGTAGCACAAAAGTAGCTGCGTTTTCGCTGATATTACCGACCTGACGCATAAAGGGTTCTATGTAAGAGTAGGCCGTATAGTGTGCGGTAAAGACGAGCAAGATAAGCAAATATAGACAGACCAGTAAGGGGTTCTTGAGTAGTTCTGGAATCTTTCTAAAAGACCCCTCAAACATACTTGGTAAGGTAGGTAATAGTCTCGCTTGCAAAATAAAGACGACAAGCGCAATGACACCAATGCCGCCAAATGTCGCGCGCCAACCAAACCATTGACCCACCAACCGTCCCAACGGCACACCGAGTACCATCGCAAGCGACGTCCCAGTCGCGAGCACACTCAGCGCCATGGCTTTCTTGCCTTCGGGTGCCACACGTATGGCGATTGCTGCTGTGATGGACCAAAATATCGCATGCGACAGCGCAATCCCAACTCGGCTAATGAGCAGTACATCAAAACTCCATGCAAATACAGATAGCATATGACTGGCAATAAAGACGGCAAACAGCCCTAAGAGTAACCGTTTACGCTCAAATCGACTGGTCAATAGCATCAGCGGCAATGACATCGCTGCCACAATCCAAGCATAGAGCGTCAACATCCAGCCCGTTTCTGCTGTGGTAATAGAGAAGTCTTGGGCGATATCGCTCAATAGCGCCACAGGGACAAATTCTGTGGTGTTCATAATAAAGGCACTAACGCCCATCAAAAATACTTGAAAATACTGAGTTCGGCGAGCGTTCGCGCTCGCCTCAAGGTTATGTGTCATAAAATCCAATACAAAGCAGGTGCTAGGGCGTGTCCCTAATTCAAACGTTTATCACTAAATGGGCTAAAAATAGCTAAATCTTTGACAAACGGCGTCAAATAGCTAGTCAATATCTCGATATTAACCAGCTATTTTCCTTGTTTGTCTGCGATTTATATTATCTTTATCACCATTTTTAAAATAGGGACACGCCCTAATAAAGCGGGTGACAAGTCAAGGTGGGGCAGGTATTCTTGGAATACAAGGGTCGCGAGGCAAGATAGCAAGCCAAAGTCGATTGTAAAAGATGTTTTTTGATAAGGATTGTTAACCTAAAGCTCAGCATGAAAGGCCTAGGAAAAGAGAGTTAATAAAAAATACGCAATAGATATAGGAAAATAAAATTCAATATGAGGTGCTTTTAATCTAAAAACCTAACCATTTACTATTGAAAAATAAGTAAACATATCGGTATTTATTTTCTGCTATCTGTTGTGCTATCATCATTGAACGATCTATCGTGGGTTTAACAGTTTTGTTATTGCCGTCCGTGACAACCGTTTCATGGCAGCGTGATAAACCTTGCAACTTCCAGCACGATATAAAATAACCCTGGTAAAGCGCATGAGCCTGTACTCCGACAACCTCATTTGTGCCTGATTTTTTGCCTATTTGGGCGTATATCAACCTTTTTCGTCGGAGTTATAGGAGTCTAAGGTGTTCAATATCATGAACCACATTGCCAACCAATCTCAATATACCCGTCGTTATCACCCACGCCATCTCTTAGCACAATATGCGATCAATCAGATAGCCACACTTGAGCTACGTTCGCAAGATATTGTCAGCGCCATGGGTTATCCTATCAAGCATACCATTCCTGCCTGTGACCGCCTGCGCCATGTACTGTCGCATAGGTATCTTGGACTTGATAGCAGCTATATGGACAAATACTTTACCGCTGATGAGTTTTTGGCAAAGCTATTTGTCGTGCTTGAGATACCGTATCAGCCATTTGCAGAAGATATTGCTCAGATTAAAAATGACTTGACGAACCACTCTAATACGCTACCTAGATATAGCTTACGAGCGGAAGTGGATTTTACCTTTACGAGTGTCGATAATTGGGTGTCTCGTGGTAATGCTGCACGTTTGGCTCACATACGTCTCCCAGATGGATTTGCCAAATTAGACGATGCTCAACGTAAATCAGTGATTCAAGACAGCATCTGCGAGCATTATCAGCAGTATGAGGGCAGTTTGCCATACGATGGTGTTATCAAAGGTTATCGACTGACGATTGAACAAAACAACCATGTGGTTGATCATGCAGATTATGGCTTACCAAAATCCAGCAGTATCTAAAATGCTGTGAGTACATGAAGAGTGTAGTAATCTAAGCTCATCGACTAAGAAGCCTTAGTATAAATTAGAAGACTCAGTATAAAAAAGCCTCACTTTATCGTGGGGCTTTTTGGTTCTTTGCATTAAATTTTTTTGTTTAATGCTTCAGGTTTAGAGATGGCGCGCCATAAAATCACAAATAGCGCATCAAACTCTGCATTTAATGGCGTCTCTGTTTGGCGAATGGTATGCATTAAGCCAAGTCGACTAATAAATCCCATAAATACATCGAAGAGTATGTGCAGTGGGACAGTGTCATTGAGCACCCCACGATTTTGACCATCTTCTAATACCGCCAAAAACGCGCCAATTAACTCTTTGTTTTCATAGATTGCGATATTACGTATACGCGAGGCCGACACAGAAGACAGTACCATCACCGCATCTGGATGCGAGTCGACAAAATCAAAGCAGACCCACAGCGTCTTACGTAGACGATCTTGTACGCTATCAATCCCTTGCAGATGATCCATGATGCGAGCGGCTAATCTGCCGAGCACAATATCCATAATGGTATAAAACAGCGTTTGCTTGTCCCCGAAGTACTTGTAGAGCGTTTGCAAGGAAACATTTGCAGACTTTGCAATCTGCGCCATCGTCACCTCATTAGCATCAAATCCTGCAAAGACTTTACGAACGGCTTGCTCAATTTTATCCAAAGTTGCGGGTCGCATATCGGATAGGGGTGCTAGCGATCGCGTTTGCGTGGGGCTATCTGACTGATTAAAGGTTTTCATATTTATCGCTTCTTAAAGTATTGGTTATTTGATATGTCCTACTGATTGAATAAATTGCTGATTAGTTCTCATTATTAAATTAATGAGTAATATGAATTACCATTTTTATTTAATGGATTGCGAAGTGGTTTTTCATAGCCTAGTATAAGACTCGTATATTAATAAATACAAAGAATTTATCGCATATCTATAACGGTAATATAAATTACCATAATTTAAAAAATGACTTGGATATAGCTGTTATTCATTCAACCTTGTCAAGGATAGACATCATGAGTATTGAAAAATTTACCCCAAACTGGATGACTGAAGAGCATGAGATGATATACGACAGTGCCTTAAAAATGTTTCAATCTTGGGATCTTAAAGATGAGCAGTGGCGCAAAAACGGCATGATCGATCGCGATGCGTGGGAAGAGGCAGGCGAGATGGGGTTTTTGTGTGCGGCAATACCAAGCGAGTATGGCGGCGGCGGCGGCGATTTCGGTCACGAAGCCGCGCTTATCTACGCACAGACTGAGGCCAATCAGTCAGGATTTGGCGGTATGGTGCATTCAGGTATTGTCGCGCCTTATATTTTAGCCCATGGTACTGAAGCACAAAAACAAGCATGGCTACCAAAAATGGCAACGGGCGAATATATCGGCGCTATCGCCATGACTGAGCCTGGCACTGGCTCCGACCTACAAAACATCAAAACCTATGCAGTAAAAGACGGTGATGATTACATTATCAATGGCTCTAAGACTTTTATCACTAATGGGCAGCACGCCAATCTTATCTTATTAGCATGCAAAACAGATCGTGAAAAAGGCGCACAAGGTGTCTCACTTATCATCGTAGAAACGGACAACGTAGAAGGGTTTGAACGTGGGCGCAATCTCGATAAGATTGGCCTGACCTCTCAAGACACCTCAGAGCTTTTCTTTAGCAATGTCCGTGTACCGCAAACCAACCTGCTGGGTACGGTGGAAGGCATGGGCTTTATACAGATGATGCAGGAGTTGCCACGTGAGCGCCTCATCATTGCGCTATCAGGGGTCGGTTCGATGAAGCTGGCTATCAATCTAACACTAGATTATGTAAAGGGCCGTGAAGCCTTTGGCAAACCTATTTGGAAGTTTCAAAACACGCGTTTTAAGATGGCTGAATGCTATGCCGATTATCTCGCTGCCAGTACCATGTGTGATGCGGCAGTCGATGCGATGTTAGATGGCAAACTGTCTGTACCGCATGCGTCATTGATCAAATACTGGGTCACCGAAAAACAGTGCGAAGTAATCGATGAATGCGTGCAGCTGTTTGGTGGCTATGGCTATATGACCGAGTATCCTATCGCCCGCTTATATGCTGATGCGCGCGTGCAAAAAATCTATGGCGGCACCAATGAGATTATGAAAGAGCTGGCTTCACGCTTTATGTAAACGCTTATATTATAAGATTACAATAGTTATTGTTTATTTAAAAAATAAAAAAAGGATTTTTTATGACTGAGACTGCTTACATTTATGATGCTATCCGCACGCCACGCGGCAAAGGAAAAAAGGACGGCGCTTTGTATCAGGCGTCACCAATCTGGCTGACACGTACCTTATTAAAGGAGATGGAGCAGCGTCATAACTTGGATACCAGTTTGGTCGATGATGTGGTGCTTGGCTGCGTGACCCCAGTGGGCGAGCAAGGCTCTGATATTGCGCGTATCGCCGTCATTGATGCTGGTTGGGCACAAAGTGTGGCAGGTCTTACCTTGTCTCGTTTTTGTGCCTCTGGTCTGGAGTCTATTAATCTGGCAGCGGCCAAGATCATGTCAGGTATGGAAGACATGGTGGTGGCGGGCGGTGTGGAGTCAATGAGCCGCGTGCCGATGGGCTCTGATGGCGGTGCTTGGTACATGGATCCGCGTGTGAATGAAGCGACGCATTTCGTACCGCAAGGGGTGGGCGCGGATACCATTGCAACGCTTAAAGGCTTTAGCCGTAGCGATGTCGATGCTTTTGCCACTGAATCACATCGCCGCGCAGCAAAGGCTTGGGAGAACGGCTATTACGACAAATCTGTTGTCCCTGTCACCGATATCAATGGCATGATGCTATTGGATAAAGACGAAACCATCCGTCCTAATACCAATGTCGAAACCTTAGCGGGTCTTAAACCTTCTTTTATTATGCCGGGAAAAATGGGCTTTGATAGTGTGATATTAGACCGATACACCACGATTGAAACCGTGAGTCATGTGCATCATGCGGGTAATTCTTCTGGCATCGTTGATGGGGCGGCGATTTGTTTGGTCGGTAGCGCGGCGGCTGGGCAAAAAGCAGGACTAAAACCACGCGCCAAAATCACAATGGCCTCAGTCATTGGTTCAGAGCCTGCCATTATGCTGACAGGTCCAACGCCAGCTTGCCAAAAAGCCCTCGATAAAGCGGGCATGCAAGCCTCTGACATAGACCTTTGGGAGATTAATGAAGCATTCGCTGCTGTGCCGATGAATACCGCTGATGATTTTGGAATCTCGCTTGATATTGTCAACGTCAATGGTGGTGCAATCGCTATGGGTCATCCGCTTGGGGCAACGGGCGCGATGCTAATGACGACAGTCCTTGATGAGTTGGAACGCCGCGACTTACAGACTGCTATGATTACGCTATGTGTGGGCGGTGGTATGGGAATTGCCACTATTATCGAGCGTGTTTAACCTTTCTCTAAAATAGACTGAAAACCAATTAGACTAAAACGCAATATACAAAGAATCATTTAAGGGATAAAAATGATGACAAATAACCAAACAGTAGATAGCGTAATAGCCATTAACGCATTAGATGACTTCTCCGTCCAGCGTGATGACGAGGGTGTCGTCACCGTTACGATTGACCAAAGCAAACGCAAAATGAATGTCATTGGTGATGGCTTTACGGAGGCATTCGCCACGTTAGTTGATAGTTTTATCAATGATGACGCCGCCACAGGCTTAATTCTCACATCGGCCAAAGACACCTTTGTGGTTGGCGCAGATATTGATCAATTGAACCAGATAGAGACAGCGGAGCAAGCATTTACATTGACCGAGGAATTAAAAGGGAGTTTGCGTACGCTTGAGACCTCGGGTAAACCCGTCGTCGCTGCTATGACAGGAACCGCATTAGGCGGTGGTTTAGAGTTGGCACTTGCCTGTCATTATCGTATTGCCATTGACATGCCTAAGACCAAGCTTGGTTTGCCTGAGGTGAAACTGGGCTTGTTACCTGGCGGCGGCGGTACTCAGCGCTTACCAAGGTTGGTCGGTATTCAAGTAGCACTGGAGCTGATGACGCAAGGCAAAGAATTGCGACCAGCAGCGGCAAAAGATATTGGACTTATTGATGCAATAGCCACTGATCGAGCAGATATGCTGAAGCAAGCAAAAAACTGGATTCAAAACAATCCAAGCGCGCAGCAGCCATGGGATGAGAAGGGTTTTAAAATTCCTGGCGGCGATAGTAAGCATCCAAAGGTAGTGTCTATATTCTCTATCGCCCCAGCCATGGCCAATCAAAAATCTCACGGCAACTATCCAGCGATTACTCATATCATGTCTTGTGTGTTTGAAGGATGCCTAGTGGATATCGATACAGGGCTTGAGATTGAGTCGCGTTATTTTGCCGCTTGTGTGCTGTCGACTGAATCAAAAAACATGATTAACACCTTATGGACGCAGCTGAATAGCATCAAAAAAGGTCAGTCTCGACCTCAAGGGTTTGAGCAGACCCAAACCAAAAAAGTCGGTATCTTAGGGGCTGGCATGATGGGCGCTGGCATCGCTTATGTCACTGCCAAAGCAAGTATAGATGTCGTGTTATTGGACACGGAAATTGCCCATGCAGAAAAAGGCAAAGCGTACTCTGCTAATATTTTGGATAAAGCCATCAGCCGACAGCGCGCTACCGAAGAGAAAAAACAAGCTCTCCTAAAACGTATCACGCCAACCGTCTCTTACGATGATTTAGCTGATTGTGATCTCATCATCGAAGCGGTGTTCGAAAACCGAGAAATCAAAGCCAAATGTACCCAGCAGAGTGAAGCAGTGATTTCAAACACGGCTATTTATGCGTCTAATACCTCAACACTACCGATTACTGGGCTAGCAAAAGCCAGTACACGACCAAACCAGTTTATCGGTCTGCATTTTTTCTCGCCAGTAGATAAGATGCCGCTCGTTGAGATTATCGTAGGCGCGCAAACTGATGATGAAACGTTGGCCAAAGCCTTTGATTATGTTGTGCAAATAGGCAAAACGCCTATCGTCGTCAATGACAGTCACGGCTTTTATACCTCGCGGGTATTTGGCACCTATGTATCAGAGGGTATCGCAATGCTAGGAGAGGGTGTTCATCCGCGTAGCATCGAAGTTGCCGGACTAAAAACAGGTATGCCGATGCCGCCCTTAGCATTACAAGATGAAGTGTCGTTAAGCCTAGCGTTGCATGTCAGCGAACAACAGCAGGTAGATATGGCAGCCGAAGGCAAGTCCGTTGCTGTGCGCCCTTCTTACAAGATACTAAAGACGCTGGTCAATGAGCATGGGCGCGAGGGCAAGAAAAATGGCAAAGGGTTTTATGATTATCCAGAAGACGGTGATAAGCATCTATGGCCTGAGTTGATAAACTTATATCCGCCAAAGTCAGAGCAACCGTCGCAGCAAGATTTGGTTGATCGTTTGATGTTTATTCAAGCCAATGAATCTGCCAAATGCTATGAGGAAAACGTCGTGCGCTCAGTTGCCGACACCAATATAGGGTCTATCTTTGGCTGGGGGTTTGCACCGCATCACGGGGGCACGCTACAGTTTATCAATGCGATGGGCGTCAATGAATTCATCAAACGTAGTTGCGAGCTTGCGGCAACATACGGTGAACGGTTTGAGCCTGCCCAGATATTGTTAGACATGGCAGCCAAAGGCGAGGCGTTCTCCGATGACTGATACGCATTTATCAAATCATGATCAAATGGCAGATTGTCTACAAGGGTTACGAGTGATCGATCTGACTCGTAACCTACCTGGGCCATTTGCCACGCGCCTGCTTGCGGACTTGGGTGCGGACGTTCTTAAAATCGAACCCAAACAAGGTGATCCTGCTCGCGTATTTGGTGAGTTATTCGCAGCTTTGAACCACGGTAAGACGACTGAAAAGCATGATTTTCATGATCCCGAAGCGATTGAAGCTATTAAGGCACATCTCAAAGAAGCTGACCTGATGCTAGACAGCTTTCGCCCAGGTGTCTTAGCAGAAATGGGATTAGATACTAAAACCCTGCATGTCATCAACCCAAAGCTGGTAATGGTATCTATTACTGGCTATGGTATCGCAGGCAGTTACGCAAAAGAAGGTGTCTACTTAGAAAGTGCTGAGCCAAAAAATAGCTCTCAAATAAATCATAATTGGTCTGATAAGGCCGGTCATGATATTAATTTTATGGCTATGAGTGGTGTGCTTGATCAGTTAAAAACAGCTCAGGGTGAGCAGGCTATGCCCAATGTCCAGTTTGCGGACTTGGCAGGTGGTAGTGATACAGCAGTGATAGCACTGTTGGCTGCTGTATTTGCCGCGCAGCGTACCGGAAAAGGACGACATATTGCGATTAGCATGACGCACAGTTTGTACAATCATATGGTCATGCCAAAGGTGACGGGTAAGCTAATCAGTCGTTTTTCAGGTGACAATTCAAATAGTGCTTCAAATAATACTTCAAGTACAGCTCCCATGCCACAGCATGACTTTTTAGGCGGTGCATTACCATGTTATCGACTGTACCAAACCGCTGACCAGCGACATATGGCGGTTGGTTCGTTAGAGTTGAAATTTTGGCAAGGTCTATGTGAGGTATTGGAGTTGCCAGCGCTTAAAGACGTACATTGGCAGCTTGGCATCATGCCCAATAGGCCTGAGAGTCAAATAGCGACTAAAACAATGGCGGAAAAATTCGCCAGTCAAACGCTTGAGCATTGGCAAGGCGTATTTGCGGCAACGGATGTCTGTGTGACCCCCGTGCTGAATTTACAGGAAGCCAAGGCTCACCCTTTGTTTGCGCATCAAGATGAATATCAGGCAACCTCAGGATGGCAGCAAATTAGCTAGTCACTGGTATGGAGATGCCTTTTTAGTTTGTGTTATTTAGCCTGTCTGTCTAAATCAGAGTGATTGAACTTGTATATCTGTCTATCTAAAATTGCCTGGATAAGAGACAATATGCGCATAAAATCTAGAGCGCCGTGATATTAAGAAAGTATCATGTACTAAGGCTCTTAAAGATTGAGCCACACAGACATTTCACAAATTTAACTCAAGCAAAAAGGCAGTCTCGAATGACCAAAGATAATCCATATAATTTCCTACCACTACAGCCCACTGGCAGAAATGAAACCGACACGGCGAATACCTACGCGCCTGAAGACATGATCAAGATATACGAGCAGCAGTTTCTCATTCAAGTACCTGAAGAGGAGCTGACAGGGTTTTTGCCTGCCCTAAAAGCATTTTATGATATTGATAATCATACTTTAGATGTCAGCGCCGTTATTTTTGAGGCAATTGCAGACTCCTCTATCATTTATAATCACAAAATCAAAGTGGGCGGCTATCAGTTGCTAGGCGGATTGGTAGAGGAAGCGATTGAATATGATGAGGATACTCAAAGTGACGACAGTACTGACAGCGAAGAGATTCAGGCCTATACACTAGAGTGCCAGCGTACCTTCTTCATCAATGATGTGGAGATACCGTATCATTTTAATCTGTTCATTTATGGCGATGGCTACTCTACGTTGACCAAAAAAGAAACCGTGCTAGAAAAAATGTATTGGTTTGCCAGAGGCAGGTTTGAAGAAGAGTTGTTGGACGACTCCAAAGATAATGATAGCTTGGAATCAATCAATGAGCAGCTAGCCAGCTTGGGCATTGCGGCCATGGATCTAACGACTGTAGATGAGATCGTAAGTTATATTGAAGGCAGCATCATAGATGACGTAATGGTTGATGAGCTAAATAAGCTATTGGATGATGTTGAATAGTATTGATGGTAAGCGTCTTTCAAAAGGACGAGCTTCTTCACGATCATAAGTTTTTGCAGTATGATGGCTTTATTTGTTTCTAAAATGGCACTAAGCGAAATAACTTTAATCCTAACGAGATCATATTATGTTCAAAATAAAAGTAGAACGCATTGTCAAAAAACCGATTGATGAGGTATTTGAAGCACTGAGCGACCATGCCAGTTATGGCTCATTTAAAGCGGTGGGAGTTGCTAAGTTAGTCGCTGAAGGTAATGAGGAGCGCAATGGTGTTGGCGCTTTACGTAGCATTCAAGCGGGACCTATTAAGTTTTGGGAGCGGATTACAGCGTTTGAGCGTCCTACTCATATGCAATACCAAATCGAAAAAGCTAAACCCGTCAAAATGCGACATGATAAAGGCGTCATTGATTTAAAAGACTTGGGCGATGGCACCACACACGTGACTTGGATATCCGAGGGTCGATTGATTGTACCGTTGCCATTAATCGGTCGCCTACTTGATCGTCAAATGCAGAAACAAGGAACCATAGGATTTAGTAGTATACTCAAATCTATAGAAAGCCGCTAATCTAGCGGCAATATTGTCTTCTTCGATATAATTATATCATGGTGGCTCTTTTATTTGAGCCACTACTAGTTGGTTTTAATTCGTTTTGTTCTTGGTAGCTTCAATTTCGTTAAAACGTGCTAACTGTTCTGGTGTTGCTTTTTGCTGGTACTTCGCTTTCCACTCAGCGTAAGGCATGCCATAAACAAGCTCGCGCGCATCCTCGTAGTCGATTTCAATACCACGCTCTTCACCAGCAGCTTTGTACCATTTGGATAAACAGTTACGACAAAAATCGGCAAGGTTCATCAGCTCAATATTCTGTACATCTTTACGCTCGTCTAAATGAGCCAATAAGCGACGAAATGCCGCCGCTTCTAATTCGATGTTTGATTCTAATTTTGCCATAATATTTTTCCTAATTGTCATTGAGCCATCTAAAACTTAGTTAATACTAACCAGTAAACTTATTATAGTAGAGGTTCGCTAATTTAAAAGCTTTTAATCATAATATTAAACCACGCTTCATTTCTATCTGCTCTAAAAATAGCTAGGTTGGGGGCAATTCAGTATTCGCAGTTTTAGGGCAGGGCACGGTTTGGGCACCAAATGGGCACCGCACCAAAAATGAGCTTTTTAATATATTAGATAAACTTAACTATAAGAAAATAAATATTCGAAAAAATACTCTACAAGCCCCGAAAAATGGACAAAAAAAAGCCTCACTGCTCATATAAAGAGTAGTGAGGCTTTTTAAGTATTTGGAGCGGGATAAGAGATTCGAACTCTCGACCCCAACCTTGGCAATGGCGTCGACCAAAATTGCATTAAATTATATTAGTCTGTACACTTTAATATTAAAGGGTTTGGTTGTTTTCAATATATTTTATATTCTATAAATAATAAGTATATTGCAGGTATAAATATATCTTTGGACACTGTGTTATTATAGTATTATGACACCAACCAAAGATATTTTAGCATGTCTACCCTAGCGAAGGTAATTGATTTTTGTGGTATATGCCTCTGACATATAGGTTATTGATTATGGCGAAGCCCGTTGAGCAGGCAAATAAGTCGAAGAGTCGAAGAGTCGGAAATTTTACCGTGAATAGTAATTTGATAGCGCATGAATGCGCTTTTAAGCCGTATCAGATATTCTGCGAATTGTTTGATGCTAAGGTTAATGCGTTCTCTACAGATAGATCAATATTATTAGAAGTTGTTGAGATAAATGAGCTGTATTATTTTTTTGAGAATTTTAAGGATGCATGTTTGCTACTGAACGGAACTCAAATATCTATTAGAAAAGTAAATCCTTCTAAAGCAGAGATTGAGAGACGCGCTTGGTCTTGTCTTATGAATGAGTTTACCGATGTAGATCCCATTAACCCAAGAATTTTTGAGGCTATAAAAAGTAGTATGCCGGCTCAGATACAACAAGCGCTATTTAATAAACCTTTGACCATACAGCACATTCTAGATATTAAAGGTCTCAAGCGTCACCACTATGACTACCAAACCAGTCTATATCGTAATCAGCAGCTTACTACGATTCCAACTTTTTCTGAACTAATTGGTGAGGTTCTCTATGACAACAACAACTAACGTAGAGACACTAATACCAAATATGGAGGACATCTATACCGCCGATATACGTGATTTCTTTATAACCGTAGCCAGTTTAGTCTCAAATGACTTTATGGGCATCAGCGTAGAGGCAGAGCAGTCAAAACCTTTGGCCTCAGCGCATCTCAAGAAAATATACCAATCCTATAAGCATAAGCTGACTAAGCCAGAAAATATCACTCGAGCCTTCATCGCTAGTACTTATCATCTACCAAGTCTTGATATCAATAATCCAAGTAAAGAATGGCTATGGGTTGCAAAATTATGTCATCTACTTATCTATTTTTCTCAAAATGAATTACCTAACCGCATTAGTGAGACTACTGCTGAAGCTCGGAAGTGGATGAATCCAACAAGTAGTAACCATGAGATCTGGCAACACTGTTACGTAACACTGCAGGCTGATACTTTGCAGGCCATGTACAGAAATTTTGAGAATTATCGAGATGAGCTTGAGAGTAAAAATAATGTTGAACTCAAGGCTTTTAGTAAAATATATCGAACCATTGATTTTGCGTTTAATAATAAAAGTAGCATAACGCGGACCTCCTCCGGCAGAAAACAGACTAAGCAGAGTAAAATTGATGCGCCAAAAATAGAGCACATCACACAAACGGATGTGGATGGTGATACAGATGAGTTAGTATCGGTTATAGGTTTTGAGCCGACAAAAAATAACAACGACATTAATCGTGAGCGATTAGACAACCCAATCCCTGATTTTAACTATATTGAGCAGACAACGCTAAAAGAAACTGAGAAATTCTCAACAAATCAGATTTACCGAAGGACACACGCAAAATTCGCGCATGCAAATAAAAACGAGCGATTTGTAAGTAGTAATATTCGACAACTACCGATAACAGCCATTCAGAACATGGTGTCTAGATTGTGGCAGTGGTTTGATGAAGATAGTGATGGTGAAAGCGATAGGGATAAAAAGCGCGCGATTGCTTATTTACTGTTGTCTTTATACACAGGTCATTCAGTCGCTCGACTCGCTGAAGATATAAATAACAATGACAAAGAAATCATTGATATCAGCGCTCGTAAGTCAAAGTATGAGTTCATTATTGATTTAGACATTACCCCGCTACGCATTAGAACAGCTGGAATAGAGTCTGTCATTTCTAATCGGTTAACGCAGTTCAAACTACCATTACCTGAGACATTAGGCATTTTTTTGACCTATAAAGGATACCCAGATTCAGCACACATCAATGAAGTCATTGCTGATTTAAGAACAACATTAAGGCTTCCATTGATTAGCTTAGGTAGGATTGAAAAGTCGCTCTACACCATTCTAATTTATGAAGTCAGTAGCACTCAACTGGCCACTATTATTACCTCACGAAATAGCAAAAAAAGAGCAGATATTTGGTATAGCTCGCATGCGATTGAAGAGGTAAAAAAGGTTTACTATAGTGCGATTAAAATTCTCACTGACCGCTGTTATAAAAACAAAACTAGCGTGGCTGATTATCTATCCAAGGTCGCACCAAGTGATGAGGCTATAGGTAGTCAAAACAGTCCTGACTATCCAATAGTGAAACAATTTATGAGTTACCTACAGCAAAAGGTAGTAACTACCCAAGACTATAGGGAAAAGTTTAATTTTTATAACTTATGGTTATGGCATGTATCTCTTCTGCTGACCTCAATAAGAGCAGTAGAAGGTGCGCCTGGTTATCTCAACCAAATGAACCTTGAGGCAGGTATCGTTTGGATCTCTGATAAGGAAGAACGAGCGACAGCGAGTAGTCAGCGCTTAGTGCCTATTTGCTCATTTCTGTATGAGGCTATCCAAAGTTTTTTAAGTTACTTGAAAAGCTTTGCTCAGCGTTATGGACGTTTAGATACTAACATCGGTATCGAAGTGAATAAGATCTTTGATTACCAAAAGCCGCTACTCAACTTTATAGATAAGAAAGGTAAATTCCACGCGCTCAGACCAGCTATCATTATTCAAGAGTTAGGTGACAATTTCCGTTTTAAGCCAGATTGGCCCCGCCATGTGGGACAACGGTTTTTACATGAGCAGAGAGTAGATGAAGCAGTCATACTGGCGATTTTTGGTCATGAAATGATGGGTCAAGAAGCGTGGCGAAAAAGCTCAACACTGTCTATAGGGCATATAATAGACGCTAAAAAATCTTACCAGCAATTGGCAGTAGAGCTAGAATTAGAGCAGGCAAAACTATGACAAGGATACAGCCGGATAGTCAATATGGACACTTAAGACGCTCAGAACAAGCGCAAGATCGACGCAAACAAGCACTGCAGCATACAAAAGAGCTTTGTCAAAACGCTTGGGATACCTTTATTGAGGAAAACCAATCAGCAGATGCGATAACGGATGAGCAGATTTACGATTTATACGAATCTCTCTACAAAGAGATTGAGCAAACTGTGTCAGCGCATCTACTACCATTTGCACTCTTCGAGCGCATGCGCTTTTTTGATAAAATTAATGATACGCGTAAAAAAAGACACCTGCCGTTACTGCCAAAACCCATTATTGCTGTACGTCCTCAGCGCCCTAAAAATACCAATGATTTTGAGACGTTTCTATATTTATCTAAAGCCCAGAGCATTGTTGCACAAGCCTTTGATAAGTGGCGGCAAAGGAATACCTTTTCGTTGCTTGAGAGCGTCAGCTGGTTTTTCTTCTCACTTATTAGTTTTGCAGGCTATAACGATGAAGAGATACTCAAAGGGGTTTACGATCATTTAGAACAAAAAAAGCCTATTTACCAGATGGCTGATGACCTGCTTATTATGCCGATCAGGCTATTATCACCTGAGTATGGCAATGAGGTAGTGACTACAGAAAACGAGTTAGATGAGGTATATCTCACACGCCTTATTAGCGTAGATGACATTAGCCGTTTATGGCTGCTCAAACTACAGCGCCAGTATCAAGCGCAAAACGAGTTTCCCAAATACCATCAAGTGATAAGAAGGCTAGGGGAGTATATTGGAGAGGACTTCTCAGTTAGATCTATCCAGAAGTCTAACTACTTACGGCACATTGCCATCTATTGGCAAACTATGCCAGACGTGCATCTAGACATTCAATTAGTACAAGTGCTAACAGGCCAGCAAAAGCAAACCTCACTACCAATAGCGCAGTGGCTGAGATATTTTCAGAGTATTAAAATACCCAAGGCAGTGCTGTCAGATGAACACGTCAGTAAATTAGTGATTGAATCTAGTAATAGCGCTGAGGACTCACTTGATACTATCAAAGTCGCACGCTTTAGATCTGATGCAGTTAAAGAAATACGCAGCATACTTAACAGTGACAAAAAACAAGTTAAACCACAGCTATTAGATTTATTGACCCAAAACCTATATCCCAATCAAGAACGACTGGTGAGATGGATGATAGACTTACTCACCAGCGGTAATAAAATCAATACCTTAAAGCGGTATTTATCTGAGGTCGGTAATGGTTTTATCGCAGGGACACGTACCGCTGATTTTTCACGCTTGTCTAAACATGACTACCACTATTTATATAACGAAATTATTGCCGAGAAAAACCCAAACAAATTAGGGTTTACCAAAACGGTTGTTTGCTCATTGCATTACTCTTTAAAGAAGCATTACCAAGCGCCTAATATCGACATCAGAGGCGGCGGCGATCCGCAAATAGTGTCTAGTTATCTCATACCGAATCAGGTTTATCACGTTATTCTTAATTGTATCGCTGAGCAAAAGACGCTGAGTGACCACTACAAACAAGCGCTTAGTATCGTCATAATATTGCTATACCGTACCGGCATGCGTATCAGTGAAGTATTAGGGCTACAAGTTAAAGATATTGAATACGACAATCAAGGATTTAAGGAATACAACGTTATTGTTCGCTCTAACGCCCATCGTGATTTGAAATCAGATGACGGTACGCGCCGAATTCATTTGTCAGTATTGCTTTTGCCAGAAGAGCTAGAAGAATTTAAAAAACTCTTTCATCTAAAAGAGAGTCAGTCGTCTCGCTACTTATTTACGCTAGCATATCAAGCCGCTGTCATATCTCGTTATGGTATAGAGCAGCCGTTAAAACGTATTTTAGAAAATACCGCTTACCATGATCTAACCCTGCACAGCTTTCGCCATAATGCGATATCTAATATGGCGTTTATACTCAGATGCGATCCTACGTTTGCTCAGCAGTTTACAGATTATGAGAAGACGCAAATCAACACTATTAAAACACACTTTTTAGGTAAAAAGCGTCGTTTCTCGACCAATCACTGGGATGCACTGATGGAGTTTGCAGGTCATGCTGACCTTAGCACTACTTTTAGCTCTTATATACATGTTGCTGATCTTGTTGCAAGCCACCAATTACAGCAGGCTAAATTGACTCTACCTTTACATGTGGTAAACAAGCTGATTGGCACCAGTCGTATGGATCTAAAACAGCATAATCCACTTGCTTTAGAGAGTAGAGATGACAAGGTTCATCTCAATCAAATCAGACCATACGTGAATCGTAAGATTGAGTGTGAAAAATTAATATTTACTAATAAAGCAAAAGCACCTTATTCAACTAGCCATACTAGCAACACTGTCAAAAAACAGCCTTCAGCCTTATTTGGTAGCTATAGCCGTGAAATGATAGAAAAGCTGTTATGCGATATAGAGGATGGGCAAACGCTAGGGGAAGCTAGCAGTTTAAACTTTGGGTATGATGACGCATTGATGATTTATGAGCGCGCATTGAGATTGGTGAGAAATGATGATGGAACGCTTAATCATAAGCTTATCTCTAAAAGACGTAAACAGCGCTCTGACCATGTTTTAATCGCGCCAACACCGCTGCATTATCATGAAGAGCAAGCGCTGGTGTATCAATGTTTCGATAACCTTGAGGTGCTTTATACATCCAAAGCAAGCAGGCGTGAAATAAAGCAAATGCTTAAGGTGTTTTACGAGAAAACCAATACTTCAAAGAGTGAGATTCGCTTTAGCTTTAAGCAAAAAAAGCTGTTTTATGGCTATCTAAAAACCATGTGTCAAATTCTACCCAGCAAGCATTGGCGGGTAAATATCAGCTGTATTGAGTCTGAGCCTTATATCAATGAGAAGAATAAAAAAGCGTATCGTCCTGTTGTCAATAAAGCTGCTCAGCTTAAACGTATAGAAGAGTTTAGACAAAAAGTCCCTAGTTTTGAAGGCGAGGTTACAAGCACAGGCACCTATAACGGTTATGCACTAATGGTTATTAGTCCACTTAAGCAAAAGGGCAAAGCAAAGCTGTCTTCGGCTTTGATGAGTTATGTGTTGCATTTTTTGCTGGTTGTTGATGGTTTGAGTGATTGATAGCTCTATCTTATGTATATGAATTTGACAGCAAGGGACATCAGCTAAACAGAATAATGAAGGTTTTTTATAGAAAAAATGCATTTTCGGAAGGATAATCTTAACTTTAATGATAACATAACAACTGTGTAGTGGCATAATTAGATCGGACCATGTTTAAGAGGTTATACTACCCCAAAGAGGATAATTAGTATGACAACCAAACGCCAAAAATACACCCGAGAATTCAAGTTAGAAGCCATTAGCTTAGTCATTGAGCACAAACGCAAAGTTGCTGAGGTTGCCCAGTCGCTAGGCATTGGTACTTCCACCTTAGACAACTGAGCACACGCAAGCTATGTGACTTATTTGGTGTAGTCAGAAGCAGTGACTACTATGGTATACAATCTAAGCCTATAGATATAAACTCGTTAAATTAAAAGCCCTGATACGTAGGATATTCAACGATTCTAAGCATTCAGCAGGCGCTCGTACCATTATCGCCATATTATGGAATGAGCACGGATTCGGTTGACGCGCTACCTAGCATCTAAGTTTATGAAAGGCATGGGACTAATGAGCTGTCAGCTCAAGACGCATAAATACAAGCAAGCTGATCAAGAACACAAAACCCATGACAATATCTTAGGTCGCAACTTTAGCCCCGAAGCGCCTAATCAAGTCTGGACAGGTGATGTAACCTATGTCCGTATCAAAGGCGGTTGGTGTTACTTGGCTGTCGTTCTAGACCTGTTTGCACGGCGCGTGGTGGGCTTTAGCGTCTCAGACTCTCCTGATAGCTTTTTGACTGCCTCAGCTGGCGTATCAGACGAGACTCAAGCCTAATGGAGTGCTGTTTCACTCTGATCAAGGTACGCATTACACCAGCAAGCAGTTCGCTGAGTCAGTCGCAAGTTGTCATGGCATGGTTCAAAGTATGAGCCGAAAAGGAAATTGTTGGGATAACGCCCCAACTGAACGCTTCTTTAGAAGCTTCAAGGTGGAGTGGATGCTAAAGGACGGCTACGAAGATATTGCTGAAGCATCAAGTGCTATCACTGACTATATTTGGGGCTATTATCAAGCTGTGAGACCGCCCAGCTTCAACAACTCTTTAACACCATTAGAGACAGAGAGACGCTACCTTAATCAAAACCTCTTATTAGTCCTAAATTAGTTGACCACTACACTGTTTGTTATTTATGAGGGCTACTTAAAAATAATAGTAGTTGCACATAAGTCAATATGAATTTGATATCAATAGTAACTTAACTCTAAAACCATATATTAAGTAGTCACCATGGAACTCATAAATTATATTAATTCGCTTCATAATCTTAATGCTTCAGGTACGAACAGCCTTGCAGAATCTCAAGTTAACTCATCTTACTTTAAAGACATATATCATCCTTTTCCCATTGTTGAGTCTTTGAAATCAATTATTTCTAAAGATCAGGATGCTATCATCATTCTGACCGGCCATGCAGGGGATGGGAAATCTACAATAGCATTCGAGTTGCTGAGAGAGTTAGGTAAAGAAGAGTATCCACAAGAATATCAATTCAAAGAGCACGAATATCTCGAAAAAAATGAATTAAACGTACTCAAGGATATGAGTGAACTAAGTTTAGAAGATAGAAAAAGTTGGTTAAGAAAAGCATTTAACTCATCAGGAAATTGGTTGATTGTAAGTAATACAGGCCCTTTGTTAACTTCAATTGCTAGCTCATTGGAAAAGACTAATTGGACTTCCAATTTTAAAACTCATGAAATAGAATCTAAAATACTGGAATTTCTTGATAAAGATATTGCTATTGAAGATATAAGTAACTTGAAATTAGATAACGTCAACTCAAAAGAATTTTATATTGTAAATATTGCTAAGTTAAATAATATAGAAGTAGCCTTGAATATTTTCAAAAATATTATTAACCATCCAGAGTGGCAGCAAATCATACAAAAACATCCCACTCATCCTATTAGTATTAACTATTGCACCATCAAAAATCACTATCAAGATGTCGAAGAAAGTATTCGCTTAACATATTTATATCTACTGAATTATGAAAAGCGTATGACTTTGCGGCAGATGTTAGCGCATCTAAGCGTTTCTTTGACTGCTGGTATGAGCCTATCAAATGATGATATGCCATTTAAGAATAGTGCTGAAACTCTATTATTTAGCGATACTTTTTTCGGCTACATTGGTAATAGGATTTGGCATAAAGCAAAAGACTTGAAAGCCATAGATCTAGTTTCTCGAATTCATGCTGGCAAATATACAGGCATAGAAGTTGAGAGTTTTATTACAGATGAGAGCAACTTTGAGTTAGTCAGTGAGCCTTTAAAGTCTATTATTATAGAATATATCAAAAACGACAAGAAAAGTGAGTCCCATCACGAAAAAGCCGCGTTACGTAGAATTCTATTTATGTATGGTGTTAATGAGAATAAAAACACTAAGTCTCTATTTTTGGGTTCCACTAGCATATACAAATTCAATAACTGGCAAATAAACCCTGATAGTTTTAATAATGAATCCCGAAGAGTTAAGAGGTTATGTGAGAAAGCATTGAATTTATTTTATTCGGGTTCAGATGATAAGGATAATATCAATATCACGCTAAAGCGTTCAGATTCTTCAGTATTTCAGATCGCTCAATTAATGGTTTGTAGTATTGCTAAAAACTCCTTTCGTATTGATTACGATAATCAAAAACAGCTGCCTTTTATACACTTAAAAAAACCAAAAGATTCAGAAAATGTTCGCTTAGACTTAAGCTTGCCACTATTAGATTACATTGAAAATATTGTGATTGGAGATGTTACCGAATCATTAAATCCTATCTATAAGGCTCAGTTAGAACGTTTTAAATTAAGCCTTATTGATTATGCTCAAGATGTTGATGACGATGCAATTACTCTGGTTAGAATGAAGTCTGATGAGAGTGTTAATAAATTAGAAATATATTTTGAACAATCGGGCAATCACAAGATTATTAGAATGGAAGGGTAGTAATGACTGATATTAATGCAATTCAATTCCCTAGTGCTAGCTTTAGAGCTGATAGTAAAACCAATATTGCTATTCAAGTCTATGGTAGAAGATTCTTAGCTGACCAAACTCCTATAGAGTATTTATCAGAATTCCTTTTAGTCTTTCATTCTAAAAAGAGTGAAAAAAAGGTTGATACCGATGAACTCAAAATGAACCAAAGTGAAAACTCATTTAATGTTAGTGAAGATAGTAGATATTATTTCCCAAAGTCCAGAATTCCACTCAAACTTTTTAGTTTTTTTAGTCAATCAAAGCTGGATACGCGTCACCCTATTCATCAACAATCTTTTTTAGACGCTTTAGATGAGTTAGGAGCTAAAACTCAGCGAGGTCTTTCTGATGCTGAAAAAAATAACTTGGTAAATACACTACAAAATTTGCTATATGGCTTTGTTGGTGTTGCTAATAACCGAACGTGGTCTACTTATAGTTTTATGCCAATCACCCCTAGTTTTCTTGGAAGAGAGGTAACCTGGCCACATTCTTCTGAAGAATATGGAAGTTGGTCAGATAGCGCTGAACGTTTCCAATTAGATCGTCATAATTTTATGGCTCGAGGTGGAGAAGCATTATTTTTGCAGATAGCATTTTTATTTACTAACGATATTGCTATTAGATCAACATTGCAGAAAATTGAGCAAAATGCTGTTTATCAACATTTAGAATTTAACTTGCCAAATTTAAAGCAGAAGCTTGAGAATACGCTAGTAAAACTATTAAAAGATGAAACTCATCAACTAGAGGAAATCTGCAACTTTGTAGAAAGCACCTTAAGTGAATATGATATTGAAGATAACGATAATCGTTCAGCTACTTTGGCAACTATTCCGAAGAGTTATATTATCGAAGGCTTTCTATTTGCTAATGAAATGCTCAATTTATTAAGCTCTAAAATAAGCAAGCTTGAAAAAATCGAGCTCTTACAGCAGCTTTGTGTACTCCAAGTTTTACGCTCTATTATGGCTCGTTCTACCCAAATTGATCAGAATAATCACACAACTAACAACTATCACGGAAATTATGCGTGGATTGTATGCAATCCGAGCGCGACTACTAAAGATAATGTAAGAAAACTGGCCGAATCTTCTTTTAGTAAGTCTGAAGAAATTATTTATAGAGTAATGCGCTCAGTTGGCAAAGAGAAAAATCTTAAACCAGGCGATTATACGCAAGTTGATAAACATAGCTCAGACGTATTTAGAAGAATGTCAAAAAATATAGGGTTGGTAATTCCATACAAAGGTTCAGGACAACGTTTTATACTAACGCCTAGCCTAATAAGATTGTTTGTGTATTCTCTAATTGAAAGTGGTACACGTATTAAACTTAATGATTTTTTGAGCAGAATTTATACCCATTTTGGTATTGCGATAGAAGGTCAACAGATTCAAGAAGCTATTGCATGGCAATTAGAGCGTAATGATGATTCAGTAATTAATATAGATGTTAGCTGGGTAGAGGAAAGTCTGAAGCAGTCTGGATTGTTAATCGAGCTATCAGATGCTATTTCAATAGTTAATAACCCTTAAGGTTTATCTAGATCACTGATTAATCGGCTTCAGCTATTAAATAAAAAAATAAATGATTAAAGAAGAAATAATTATGAACCTTTCAAGTGAGTTGTTTTTATCTGCTTATACTGACTATTTACAAAATATCATTGATAATTCATTGACTCATGCTGGTGAAACTAGAATTATCACTCAAAGTTTAATGCCTAATCAGGTACTGTCAATTTTTGAAAAAATGACAGTATTATATCCTTTAAGTGTTTGTGCATCATATTTAAGGGTCGCTCATGGTTTGGTTAAGTATTGGGAGACTTTAAAGCTAAGTAGTAATGATACTGAAGCTTTCACTAGACTAAGACTTAACTCATGGTTAGATGAAGAAGATAAGTTAACTTGGTATCGTAATAGAACAACTGTTGATGAGGGCGTTGAAAGACTATTTGTTCTACTAGTAGGTATTGATCATACAACTGATAAAGGAGGACTCGCCGATTTCTTCGTTTGTACAAGTAACAAAGTTTGGGATTCATTAGGAGGTAATTATAATAAATGGTTAAAAGAAATAGCTGAAAACGAAGGTCTAACGCTTGGAGAGCAACATTATAATCAGCTAAATGATTATTTAATGTTGATAAACAGTCTAGTACCTCTGACATTGAGTCAAAAAGCAGACTTACTTGAAGAATGGTTAGCGAAGTATTCTTCAAATAACAAATATAGTGAAGACTATGATAGTTTGTTATGTAGTTTATTCTCAAGCTTAACTAACTTAGGTCTTCCTTATCTACATGTCGAGGATGATATAAAGCTGTTTAAGAATAAAAAAGGCCATCAATATTTAAAAGCTGCTCATCAATTTATTTCTCATCGCCTATATAATCAAGGTGGTAAAAAAACAAAAGATCTTGATAAAATCAGAAAATACTTACTGGAAAATTCTGAAGTTAAAGTATCTGATATATCAGGTAATAAAATAGATGTTAAGCTCTATTTTTCTTACATCGAAAAATTTATTCTCAATGCAGATAATGATTGCAAATTAAAGCTCATTGAAACAGACTTATTGCCTATATTAAAAGCTTTAAATATAAAAGAAGAAAAGAAGGAGACTTCTTCTAATACAAGCATACCTTCTTTCAATTGCCATAGCTTTGAAGCTGTATGTAAAGGTTTAAATTTTTCCTTAGAGAGATTTAGTAATGAGCATCAATCTCGTAGTATTTCGCTAGTTACTATTAGAATCAAGCATTTTCAGCACGATTTCAATAGTAAAGATGCTCAAAATAATAATATAAATAAAGATGAGCTGGCTAGATCTGTATTGAAAGGAGTGTTGGGTGGTATAGAGGTTTATATCGGGAATTTAGATTTAGCGATCGAAAATTGTGTGGTGGATTTTTTACCACTTGATGAAGATACCACCTATCGTTCGTCCACCTCCAATCCACATGTAGTTTTTGAGACAAAGATAATTGGAGAGAGTACTGAAGTATATCTGTTTAAATGGAAGCTATCAGAGTTTCAGATCGAGCGGTTACATGTTCAAATCGCAAAAACAATACTACAAAAAATAGAGACTGATAAAGGTTGTCTTTTACCTATATTAGTAATGAATAAACAAATCTATCAAGCAATTTACCATGCTTCAAATCAAGAAGAGGCTTGTCGATTAACAAGTCTAGGCTTGAGTGATATGAAAGTCATTGATATTTTCAGAGATTATGATTTTTCACAGGTTGAAGGTATTCAGTTATCACTTCGGGATTTAAGCAACACCTACATAAGTTTACTAGAAAGTGTTGTCGATGAAGGATTATATGTTGCCAGAAATCAATCTAAAATACTTTTAAATGCCTATAGCTCCGTATTAAAAAAGATAATGGCATCTGAAGCCTATATCGCACAAGATATTAAAGAAAGATTCTATTATGGTTTCTTTATGACCGAAAGTTTAGGTCATAGTGGTTTTAATGCAATAGAGGGAGTATTAATTAATGCTTATCATCCGGCAGTATTTGAGTTAGTCTCTGCTCAGATAGATTTCATTACTTTTGCTGTTTCTGATATATATAGTGGTTCAGACTATATTTTTAACAAAAATAGTATTGATGATGTTTTTGTTCAGTCTGAGATTGAAACACCAATCCTTGCGCTAAAACAAAAACAGGGTATTAGTACTCATGCGAAGTCTTTTGGTTGGCTGCATTATATTGGTAAACCACTTGATGATAATATCGACTTATCTGTACAGGCTTTGCTGAAAGAAAGTGATGATGATGAAGACACTCAGGATGTGCAACCTATCACTCCTGAAGAAAGTATTGTTTATAATACACTCAATGATTACCAAAAGGTCTACTTTCATGCAAAAGATGGACTACGTATATTAGCAACAAATGTAACGAATCTATCCTCGCTACTAGCTGGAGTAACGAAGTATTGCCAAGATTCTCTAATCAAAGACCCAAATCGTATTCATTATTCATTACATATTTCAGTCTATACCATTGGCTTATCTAAATTAACTGCAGTGAATACATTAAAAAACTGGCAAGAAGATTTAGTCGATAAGTTTGCTAAAAAGGACAAGGTTATAGAATTAAAAATTAGCCACTTTAATTCTGAAGTAGCTCATATTAAAAGAAGTTTAGAGTCAATACTTGAAATACAAGATGCAACGGGTCTTGGTTGCTTTGATATGGTGTTTAATTTTAGCTTTTTACAAAATAGAACTTATGGTAAGACTGATCCAGCACCTATTATATCCTTACAATCAAATGAGGATCGTGGCTTAATCTTTCCGATTATTTACTATCCAAAACCTATTATCCAACAACAAGATAATCTACGCGAACTACGCCTTAGTCAGCGACAGATTGCCATCCAATCTGAACACGCAAACTTGACTGCTAACCTCGAAGTATCCAATCGAAGTGAAAATGAGCAGTATTTTGTAGTATCTAAAATGGAATATGAGCAAGCTGATATTGAGTTTATTGAAACGCTGCATCAGATATCGCAGTGGGTAGTAAATATTGATGAATACTTTGATTATAATCTACTGCAGAAAGGTAATAATGAAAACCATAAAGTTATCAGTTTCAGTTCTGGTCATGGTCATTATGGCGAGCTAAATGTTACTTTATCAACTGCACACGATGCCCAACAGAAGCTTAAGGAAAGTATGTATAATCATATTTCCGGTATCATGCATTATCTTCATAAAGAAACACTATTACAGTTAATTGATGAAGTATTACGTCTGAATGAGTCTTTATCAGGTGTTGCTAACATTAAAGCAGTTTTAGGTAATAATGAAGCTGTAAGAAATTTGTATGGCTATGCATTATCTATCAAAGCAATTTCTAAACCAAAGGATTGTTTACTTAGCCAGTGGATACCTCTAGATTCATGCCAACACTGGTTTAAATTACAAGATAGCTATAATAGAGCAGACTTATTGCAGTTATCACTGAAATTAGATCAAAATAATAAGCCTATATTGAGTGCTCATATTGTCGAAGCTAAAGTTGGCTCGCCAGATTTGTTAAAAAAAGCTGAAGATCAAATTGAGGCCAGCATACATTATCTAAGTAAACTGTTTGCGCCAAGAGACAGTAAAAAAAGTAATAATGGCTATAATAGAAGATATTGGTGGGGACAGCTGCATAGGGCTTTAGTAATACGTTCACATATTAATCAGGCAGAGGCTCAACAACTGAATATTGCCCTTGAACGATTAAGCGAAGGTGATTTTGCAATCCATTGGACGTCCAGTGTAGTGATATGCCATACCGAAGATAATAGTAATGATTCTTCGATAATAGAAAAATTCTATACTGATGAGTTTAATAATCTAGAAGAGGGTTCAAAGAAGTATTTTGTTAGAAAATACTCAGAAGTCAGCTTTGAAAAAACTATCCTAAATAATGTTTATTCACAAGGTTTGTCGGGTCCCAAAACAAAATTGATAAGTAAAGAAAATGACAATGACAATGACCTTAAGTCTATTGTTAAAACGCCAACTATAGATATAGGTAGTGCAGACGGCTCTATTTTCGACGATGTATCTGTTACAAAATTGACAACACGTCAGGCGATGATCGAATGTACCGTATCTGATACATCTGATACATCTGATACATCTGATACATCTGATACATCTGATACTGTAGAGGCTATTGAAGACAGAAAAATAATGATCGGGACAGAAAGTAGAAGAGATACTGCAATTTATTGGGAATATAATCATGCGAAGCTAAGTAACCGGCATTTGCTTATTTTTGGCTCTTCGGGTTCAGGCAAAACGTATGCAATCCAGTGCTTACTCTCTGAATTAGCATTAGCAGGTGTTTCTTCTTTTATTATTGATTACACAGATGGATTTTTGAAGCATCAATCAGAACTTGTATATCAAGATGTCTGTAAGCCCCAAGAGTATTTCGTCATACAAAATCCATTGCCCATTAATCCATTTAAAAGTTACTCAACAGAAATCTCCCCTGGCCAAACTATTATAGAAAAGCCTTTTCAGGTAGCGATTAGAGTAAAAAATATTCTAGATTCTGTATATTCAGACTTTGGAAGCCAGCAAGTTGCAATTATTGATAAGGTACTTGAAGCTGGGCTAACAGCTAACCCTCATTATGATTTAGAAGGATTTGTTGAGGATTTAGAAGATGAAGGTACGCGGGGCGAAAGTGTTGCTAATAAAATTCGTACCTTAGTAAAAATGAATTGTTTTGATAATACTGCTTCTACTAACTTGTATGAAGATAAAGTACGTAAGGAACACGCTGTACAAATTATTCAGCTCACTCAGATTCCCAAAGATTTACAGAGAATTATTACTGAGTTTGTTTTGTGGGATTTATGGGCATATGTGCAAAAACATGGTCACAAGAGTAAGCCTATTACAATTGTGTTAGATGAGATGCAAAACCTTGATCATAGTGCAGACTCCCCAATTGATAAGCTACTACGTGAAGGCAGAAAATTTGGTATCAGTTTGGTTTTAGCAACGCAAACGGTTAGTAATTTTACTAATGAACAAAGGGATAGATTATTTCAAGCTTCTACGAAACTATTTTTTAAGCCTGCAACTACAGAAATAAGCAGTTTTGCTGATTTATTATCTAAAATACATCCTGAGCTGAGAAGAAGTGACTGGATTGAACACCTTAATAGTCTTGAAAAAGGTCAATGTTTCTTTGCAGGTTATATTGAAGATGAAAGAGGGCAGTTTAAGGAAGTCGTAAGAAAACTGGATATTACTGCCCTAGAAGAGCGTGGCTTTACTAGCTATATTAATGATAGGCAATCTGATCCATTTTTCATAGGTATATAATAAAAAACTAGATGCTGTAATTAATGAATGAAATTATTTTGAGCTATGCTGTCAAACCTGTAGACATTGACTTGGGAGATTTTACTTACGCAGCCTGACGATAATAGTCAAACCACACCTGTCTTGGCGATTTATAGCCCAAACCCTTTTGAATTCTAGTCTGATTGTAGTACAGCTCGATGTATAGTCGATCCACTATAAAATAAATACAGTGCTACTGGTATAAATTTTCTTTGCTTGTTGTGTGACTTCGTCACTCCAGAGGCTGCATAAAATTCATCCCAGTAGCACGCCGTAAAAGCTGTAATCTTTTTATTTAGGATCCACTATATCTAATAATATCGTTGATCGCTGCAAATCTAGTCTTATAATCCTGATGATATACCAGCTCGTTCTTTAAAGTGCCCCAGAAGCTTTCTATTGGAGCATTGTCGAAGCAATTACCTTTAGCGCTCATTGAACCTGTAAATTGATGCTGTTTGATAATCTTGTGGTAGGCATGGCTACAGTATTGACTACCTCTGTCTGAGTGCACAATTAATCCTTTATTAGGCCGTTTGTTTTTGATTGCCATACTTAGTGCTTTGCAAACTAAGTCAGCAGTCATGCGTTTGTTGATCGCATAGCCAACCAGCTCTTTAGTGTATAAGTCTTTGACTCCTGCTAAGTACAGCCAACCCTCATGTGTCCAGATATAAGTAATATCGCTTACCCATGCTTGGTTAGGGCGACTGGTGTCAAACTTCTGATCGAGCACGTTTGGATAGACCAGCTTGTCGTGATTAGAGTCGGTGGTGACTTTAAAGCGCTTGTGACGACGGCATTTGATGCCGTGTTCCTCTTTGATGCTTCTGACCATGTATAGACTAATATTATGTCCTTGTCCGCTTAGATACGCATGCAGTCGTGAGCTATGCTGAAGAAACCGTACAACTAAACTTGGTAAACTAAGCACAATTATAGGAGTTTACCATGACCAAGAAATTAAGAACCTACAGTAACGAATTTAAAGCTGAAGCTGTCAAGAAGATAGCAGATAATAATGGCAATATCTCAGCTACTGCAAAGCAGTTAGGTATTGCCATGCAAACGCTATCAAACTGGCATAACAAAGCCAATCAAGGCAAGCTTGTTGGCACAGAGCAATATGATCCTGACCTTATGAGTGCTCTTCAAGAAATAAAGCAGCTCAAGCGTCAGCTCAAAGTGGCTGAAGAGGAGCGCGAGATTCTAAAAAAGGCGACCGCGTACTTCGCGAAAAACAGCCCGTAAAGTACGCTTTTATCAAAGACAATCGTCAGATATTTAGCACCACTACTATGTGCCGTGTATTAAGCGTTAAGCCCTCAAGCTACTACGATTGGCTAAGTCGTGACATCAGCGAACAGCAGGTACACCGCAATCAGTGCGAGCTACTAGTTAAAGCCGCTCACAGTGAAATGAAAGAACGTTATGGCGTAGATCGATTGCATGCTCATCTAAGCAAACAAGGCCACAACATTAGCCTGTATATGGTAAGAAGCATCAAAGAGGAACACGGCATCAAATGCCGTCGTCATAAGCGCTTTAAAGTCACTACTGACTCAAACCACAACAAGCTGGTCTATGACAATGTTTTAGATCAGAGGTTTGACGCTAAGCGTCCTAACGAAGCATGGGTCAGCGACATTACCTATATCTGGACTGCTGAGGGCTGGTTATATTTAGCTGGAGTGAAAGATTTATACACCAAAGAGCTTGTCGGCTACGCTATCAATAAGCGCATGACCGCTGATTTAGTATGCCGTGCACTCAATATGGCAATCAAGAACAAACGACCTACTCAAGGACTGATTGTTCATTCAGATAGAGGTAGCCAATATTGTAGCCATGCGTACCATAAGATTATCGAGCAGCATAAGTTTACAGGCTCAATGAGCGGCAAAGGTAATTGCTATGACAACGCACCTATAGAAAGCTTCTGGGGCGTCTTGAAGAATGAACTAGTATATCATCAAGATTATAAAACGAGGTTTGCAGCCATTAGCGATATCATTGGGTATATTGAGCTGTATTATAATCAGACTAGGATTCAAAAGGGCTTGGGCTATCGAGCGCCAAGACAGGTGTGGTTTGACTACTATCGTCAGGCTGCGTAATTAAAATCTCCCAAGTTTGGTTCTACGGATTTGACAGCATGGGTCAGTCGATCTACGCCATAACGTTCTTTCGTTTCATTGTGAGCGGCTTTAACCAATAACTCGCACTGATTACGATGTACCTGCTGACAGCTGATATGACGACCCAGCCAGTCATAGTAGCTTGAGGGTTTAACCTGTAGTACGCGGCACATGCTACTAATGCTAAAGACTTGCTGGTTGTCTTTGATAAAGGCGTACTTGACTAGCTGTTTTTCGCGAAGTACGCCGTCGTCTTTTTTAATATCTCTCGTTCCTCTTCGGCCACTTTAAGTTGCCGCTTGAGCTGCTTTATTTCCTGAATAGCTGCCATAAGCTCAGGATCATATTGTTCTGTGCCGATAAGTTTGCCTTGATTGGCTTTACTGTGCCAATTAGTTAAGGTCTGCATGGCGATGCCAATCTGCTTTGCAGTCGCTGAAATATTGCCGTTGTTGTCTGCTATCTTTTTAACAGCTTCGGCTTTAAATTCGTTACTGTAGGTTCTTACTTTCTTGGTCATGATAAACTCCGGTTAATACGCTTAGTTTACCAAGTTTAGTTGTACGGTTTATTCAGCATAGCTCATTTAGTATAGATTCAAATCCTAATAGGAAGCACACAGAATTTTTTGTGTGCTTTTTTAAAATGATATTTTAATAGAGTTACTTTGTTATAGTAATACTTTAGCTAAAGATTAGAGTAAGACTAGTTTATAGATTGTATGAAAAATACCAGCAACCATTCTATAAATCAGATAACAGTATCCTAAAATATTGATATAAGATGTAATAACTTTAATTTTATGACATCTTGTTTATTTTTTTAACCGTATCAATAACGATAGCTATTGTTTGCTCGACCTCTTCAATGGTAGTCATGCGACCAACACAAATTCTAAATGCACATTCAGCGATATCTTTTGGGATACCCATCGCTTTCATAATAGGTGAGTATTCACGACTCAAACCGTCGCAAGCGGAGCCAAGCGAAAAAGCGAGGTGGGGTTGCATGTTGTTCAGAAGTTGCATGCTATCAATGTTTTTAATCGCTAAGTATAAGTTACCAGGATGGCGTTCATTCAAATCACCAAACACTATGATTGTAAGAGCTTGATTCAAACCATCTAGCAAGGTGTCTCTCAACTCTCTCAACCGTAAAGCTTCAGTTTCTTTATTATCATCTAGTATTTTAGCTGCCTCAGAAAATCCAATAATCAATGGTACAGGCAAGGTGCCAGCGCGTAAACCATTTTGTTGCCCGCCACCAGAAATCATAGGTATAAACTCAGGGTTCTGAAGATGCTTTGAGTACAAGAGACCAATGCCTGATGGACCATATATTTTATGAGCTGATAGTGTCAGAAAGTCCACTTGCAAGTCATGACAGGCGATATCTAGATAACCTGCTTGTGAGCCATCTACATGCAGCATCGCATTGTAGCGCTGGCATAGCTCAGCGACTTGATAGATAGGCTGACTTGTTCCTATAACGCCGTTGGTCATCGTGCAAGAAACCCATAGCACATTATTCTGCTTAAGCTTGGTCTGAAGATCTTGTAAATCGATAACACCGTTCGATGTGATGTCCACATAGAGTAGTTTGAGACCATGTTTACTAGCAGCTATCTCTAACGGGCTTAAGACGGATTTATGTTCTAAGTGACTGGTTAGGATGGTGTCTGCTTGTGGGTTCATTTTTTCGGCAATAGGAATGCCTGAATAGATAGCTAAATTATTGGCCTCAGTTGCTCCTGAAGTAAATAACAGTTCTTCCTCGAAGCAGTCATATATATCAGTGAATGTCTTAAGGCTATCACTGATTAATGTTTGTTTATTCCACCCAAAAGAGTGTCCATCTGAGTGAGGGTTTCCAGGCTGAGACCATATATCTTGCATAGCTTTGATAACTGATATATCGCATGGGGTGTGTGAATTGTAGTCTAAATATATGTTTTTCATAATATTTTCATTTTTTATTTGTATAGGATAGTTTTTAGGGTGAAAAAAAGAGAATCTCATTACATAAAGATAGTAACATGATATAATTTTGTATTGGAGACTTGTTCCAATGCAGAAAGCAACTATACAAGTTTATTAAAAATTATATGGATTGATTGAAATTTATGCGTTACTTTGCATCTTTGATAAATAATATAAAACCAACTCTTTCAGGCCATGATACTTTCCCATTAAGGTATGGCTGGTTGAAAAAAGTCCATGATCAAATTGCAGTACAGCCAGAATCTGAAGAAATCGACAACGTTTTTTCTCAAGATACCGCTATTGCTGATTTTGGTGTTGGTAAAAATATGTTGAATGCTATGCGATTTTGGTCAACGCAGACGGCCATGATTATCAGAGATAATAGTGCTTATTATAATACACAGCCTACTACGATAATTGATGAAATTTCGAAAAACGATACTGTAGATGTAACTAAGCAACTCAATAATTTCTATAACTCTGTCAATATTTTTTCTGATCATGGTTTAGATCCTTATTTAGAGTCACCTTCGACCATTTGGCTATTGCATTTATGCCTTGTCACAAACCCTAATTTAATGACCTACTATTGGCTGTTCAATATCAATACGAAGTCAGAGTTAAGTCGAGAAGAATTTGCTCGATTATTGAAAGAGTTTTTTAAAGATCATGGTTTATCAGCTCCTTCAGATTCAACAATAAAAAAAGATATTGAATGCTTGATTCAAAATTACACAACAAAAACTCGCAAAGCAAATGACGATTTTGAAAATGTATTAGAAGGTCCGCTAGTCGAGCTTGGGCTATTGACTCGTGTTAATAAGCAAAACATTAGAGCGTTACGAGGTGAGAAGAACTCTTTGACGCTGCATGTTTTCGTTTATTCGTTAATCAACTGTTGGCGGATACATAATGGGGGAGCTGATACCTTGTCGCTAGAGATGTGCACTTATGACGAATGCTCTCCAGGTCGGGTATTCATGTTAGATGAAGATGCGATTATAGATTACGCGGAGCAACTACAAGACTCTACATATTCTTTGACTTGGACTCAGTCTGCTGGGATTCGCCAATTTCAAATAACAGATGGTAGTAGTCTCGATGCCATTTTTGAGCAATGCGTAGAGCATATGCGAAATGAAGACTATAGCCATTAATATGTCCTGAAAAATATTTAATTACGGTATTTTTAATAAATTAATTATAGAGTTATAAATAGTCATGAATACTAGCCCTAATGTAGATAACTACCTTATTGACCACATCGAGCGAAATCAATACTTCCAACGCTCTATCAATATCTATGCTGATAGCAACGATAAAGGTCCTATCAGTAACTTTTACTGTACTGCGTCGTATGAACACATTCTAATGAATATGATTGGTCATATAAAAGGTGGGCAGACAGCATTTACTTGGACAGGCCCGTTTGGATCTGGCAAATCGAGTTTGGCTTTGTTTCTACAGGGCTTGGTAAGTGATGATAAAGAGATTGTTGGAATCGCATCTTCTAAGTTAAGCAAGAAAAATAAGACTGCTATTGTTAAACACTTTAACGCTAAAGACCAACAATGGAAAACGCTTAACTTAACAGGTCAAACGACAGCGCCAGAGCAAATATTTAAAGATGCGCTACAATTACCCTCAAGTGCAGATGCGAAGGATATTCTAGAGGCATTAGATGGCTATATCGATGATGAACAACGTCTGATTATTTTTGTTGATGAGCTAGGCAAGGTGTTTGATGGTGCAGCCAAGAGCCATCGTCCAGATGACATTTATTTTCTGCAGCAGCTTGCTGAATTTGTGAATAGAACCAATGGAAGAATACTTTTAGTTGGTATGTTGCATCAATCTTTTACAGCTTACGCGCGTCAAGCGACTGCAAAAACGCATAATGAATGGATGAAGATTCAGGGTAGGTTTGTCGATTTCGCGATTACATTATCAGTTGAAGAGCAGATCTATCTGATTGGTCAAGTCATTAACATGACTAATGAACAGTTAGAAAAATACAAAAACAGCGATGAGTTCACAACCCAAATCCAATCGCTAGTTGCTAATATTGCTAATTACCGTCAAACCAACTCAGAGAGTTTAACCAAGCTGCTAGGTGATGTATTTCCCCTACATCCGCTTGTAGCAATTTTACTATGTAAATTGTCTCAAAAGAACTTTGGACAAAATCAGCGTAGTATTTTCTCTTTCTTAATGTCTTCTGAACCAAATGGGTTTGGCTATTATCTAAAAAATACTTTGTTGGATGAGTTTGTTCTATTTAAGCCGTATCAGTTTTGGGACTATCTGGATAGTAACTTAAATAGCGCTATTATTGCTTCTGAGTACAGCAAACAATGGCTGTTGTCTCAAACGGCAGTCAACCGTTATGAAGGACTTGATGACGAGGCTGCCGTTAAGTTAATTAAAATAATTGCTTTGATTAGTATTTTCGCAGATGGGACAGGAGTGCATGCGAGTCCTGAGCTATTAAATACACTACTAGATATAAATGAAGAACAACTGCATGAGCTTATCAAGTCGTTAGAATCTGCTTCAATTATATTTTATAGTAAATTTAAACAATCCTACGTGCTTAGTGAAGGGAGCGACTTTAACCTAAACGATGCGGTGAGAGAACAGATTCAGGATCTTGACTCACTACCGTTTGAGCAGCTAGAACAGTTTGAGCCTATCGTTGCAAAAAAACATTATCAACTTACTGGTAGCCTCCGTTGGATGGAAGTGAAACTACTTCCAGTGACTGATGCATTAGAAAATGTACTTATGGGTCTGCAAGATAGTATCAATGCATCGTTAGTCGGATATTTTTGTCTGCTCATACCTAAAAATGATGAAGAAGTATTGTTGGCAACAGAGGTTTGTAAAAAAATAGATAATTCTGATGAGTTTAATAATTTGGTGGTTGCCATCTTAGATAGTCATACGATTATCATCGATATGTTAAAAGATAAGATCGCTTTAAGTAACATCTTGAAAAATGAAGAGAGATTGCTAAACGATAAGATTGCACGTCAAGAAACCGAAGGGCGTTTGGTTGAAATTGAAGATGCTTTGAATACGTTGCTTGATAAGAGTTTAAATGCATCGAAATGGTATAGCAGGCATTTAGCAAGTCCTGAAACCCAATTGAATCGATTCAAGCTTTCAGCGCTTGCATCGACCATCGCCGATAAGCAAGTGACTCAGAACTTCATTTGTAATAACGAGCTGGTCAATCGCAATAAACCCTCACCTAGCGCAAAAGGCGCTATTCGTGAATTGCTTAAACGTATGATTGAATGTAGTGAAGAAGCAAGCTTAGGAATTGATAAGTACCCACCTGAAAAAGGCGTATATGAATCAGTTATTGTCAAAAATGGTTTGCATAAGGCGGATAGTGAAGGTAACTATTATTTTTCTAAGCCCGATAATATGCAGTTACAAGCTATCTGGACGTGTGCTGATAACATCATTGCTGAGGCTAAAGGAGATCTAGTTACTGCTAAGGAGATCTATGAAGCTTGGCAGGCACCTCCTTATGGCGTAAAGGCAGGACTTCATGAAATCTTATATATTGCTTATATATTATCGCGTCATAGTGATTTAGCTAATTATATCAATGGTGAATACAAGCCTTCGGTCCAATACTTATTGGCTGAGTATCTAATTAAAGTCCCTGCTGATGTAGGTGTAAGAGAAGTATCTTTCTTAGAGGGTGTCCAATCGTGGATTCATATTTTGAGAGACAGATTGCAAGAAGAGTTCGGCGCTCGTCTAAATGCTCATATTGAAGATGAACCTTTACCTATTGCTCAAGCATTAGTCAGTATTTTCTATAGTTTGCATCCATGGATTCAACGTACCAACAAATTATCACCTAAAACTAGGCAGCTGCGTGATATTTTGAAAAAAGCAAATGATCCTAACCAATTACTCTTTGATGACTTACCAAAGTTCTTTAACGCCGTAGATGATGATGATGCAAAAGTAGAAAAAATCATCAAAGGTCTACAAGAGTTAGATAAGGTTTATCCAGACCTCGTATCTGAAATAAATATGGGACTACAGAATTATCTTAAAATAAAAGAAGATAGTATTAACCCTTATACTGAAATCAATAAACGTTCAGAAGCTTTATTTGGCAAGTCTGGTGATTATTTGTTAGATGCATTTATAGCTAGACTTGTTAAATACGATGGCTCTATGAATGATGCTGAAAGTCTCATTAGTTTATTAGCAGGCAATAAGCCATCTAAAAAGTGGATTGATCAAGATATCATCAAGGCGCAACAGCGTATTGCGACGTATGGGTTTCAGTTTTTAGAAGCAGAAGTCAATGCTGATGTGAATGCCAGCCCAGATAGACAAAAAGTCGGGGTGATTACTAAGTCTCCTAGTGCAACGACCAGTCGAGTGAGAGAAGCACACATTACCTCTAAAAATATCGAGCCTATCAGTAAAAAGGTAGAAGAAATTGCAAACTCTCTAAAAGCAAGTCAATTCGATATGAACGATAGAATCGCTGTGATTGCAAAGCTCTTAGAAGCTCTAAATGAAGAAGATGCTGAAAAGGAAGAATCCTAAATGTCAAAAATTAAGCACGTATTGGGTATATCAGGTGGTAAAGATAGTGCAGCATTGGCTATTTATATGCGTGATAACTACCCGGATTTAGAGATTGAATACTTCTTTACCGATACAGGTAAAGAGCTTGATGAAGTATATGAGTATCTCTCTTATCTAGAAGGGTACTTAGGTAAAGCTGTACAACATATTAATCCTGATAGAGATTTTGATTTTTGGTTAACTCAGCATAATGACTACTTGCCATCACCCCAGGCTCGCTGGTGTACTATTAAGATGAAACTAAAACCATTTCAAGACTGGGTACAGGGATTTTTAGATGATGGCTATGAGGTGCACTCATATGTCGCTATTCGTTCAGATGAGCCATATCGTACTGGTTATGACTCTAGTGATAAAAAGCTTGTCATTAAATTACCTTTTAGAGAAGATGGTATCGATAAGTCAGGTGTGATGGATATACTAGAAAACTCTGGAGTAGGGTTACCGTCGTATTATGAATGGCGTACACGCAGTGGCTGTACCTTTTGTTTCTTCCAACGCAAGATAGAGTGGGTTGGGCTTCTAGAACGTCATCCTGAAGCTTTTAAAGAGGCTATGGCTTATGAGAAAGAAGCGCTCGCTAATCAAACCCCTTTTACTTGGTCGGAGCGTGAATCACTGGAAGAGCTTAGTCGCCCTGAGCGCATTGCTGAAATTAAAGCCGATCATGAAAAAAGAATAGCAAAAATGAAAAAGCGGATTAAAGTTAATCCGCTTAGACCTAATGGTGAGCCTGAGCTAGATATGGATGATATCTATGGACAAGGCAAAGCATGTGTAATGTGTCATAAATAGCTTTGAGTTTTAGTGACATCTCTGGTTCTGTTTGAATGCATGATGCTGTATCACAGGTAGGCTATATTAGAGACCAGTCCATTCCATCATGAGCATTCGCTGTGTAGAGGTATATTCGTTCCAGCTTGCCTGTGTGACACGGTACATCTGATAAGTCATCTCCCAACACTCATCATGACAGTTTTCAGCGAAGTCCATTTCTTGACGCAATATGTGAAAGCCTGCCTGTGCTTGTAGATACTTCGGACAGGTAGCGAGTAAGAAGTTTTTACCAGTACAGGACTGCATCTGCTTTGCTAGATTTGGTAGGGCGTTTTGCACCGTTTCTATATCTATGACATTAGATAACAGGTGAAAGGTTTCTCGGCATTCACTATCCAATTGCAGTACTGCATCATCGAGAGTGCACTGCTGGCAATGAACAGACACTTGCATGCCATAGACATCTGCTAATCGTTCAATCAGGCGCTTAGCAATGTCTAGGCTTACTTTTGAGGGCTCGATCAGATGTACCTCAAGCGCGCTTTGTTGAGCGACCCCTTTCTGTGCCAGATAATCTATAAAAGCTAAGGTTGCTACGCCTTGACCACAGCCATAATCTATCACGCGCAGGTACTCTGGCACATCACTGGTAACGTCGATCGTTTCGGCTAATAGATGCTGCATACTTTGGTGATGCTGCCAGCCATAAGCAACGATGTAAAATATGGCTTCTTTTTCAGAGATAAGTGCATTCGTCGCTCTATTAGTACGGTTAGAAAAAGCGCTATAGCTTAGGTTTTGAGCAGCATTATGATGAAAGTAGCTGACCATATTTTGATAATAGTCAAAAAAGCCAGCAGTCATAGATTCGCAGGCAGTATCAATCTGAAGTTGAAAAGGTGTTGGCATAACGGTGATCCCCAAGGCAGTTGTTTGATGTCTTGGGGCTATTATTGACCTCTCTGGCTGATGTTTGATAAATCGACAAGCTTGCGAGGATGCATATAAAAAGTACAAAAAAGCCGTCTATCAGTGATAGACGGCTTTTTTATATTGATTTTACGACTTTTTAGACTGAATTGTATGCGAAAGGCGTTGAAAATAAAACGTTTTGATCCCTTCGAAATCAGGGATGAGGGGGGGGAAGCAGCAAAGCACTGCTTTGCCCCGACGCAAGGGAAAATCTGGGATTTTCTGATCAGACTGGTGTATCTCGTCTTCAAAAAATCCTATTTAAAGGATTTTTGTTTGCGAAGCTAAAATTCCAGTGGAATTTTTTAACGCTTCTCACCTTAGAAATCAGGGAGCGTTTCAGACCATTATTTCATGGCTTGTAAGAGTCCGAATAAGTCTTAATCCCTTAGAAATCAGGGAGCGTTTCAGACTTTATACTCTTATGGAAGACAAGGGTATCTCTTTGTCTTAATCCCTTAGAAATCAGGGAGCGTTTCAGACGTATTAATTGTTTGCAAGACTATCTTCGGTGTTGTCTTAATCCCTTAGAAATCAGGGAGCGTTTCAGACCTATAAAACTCCTCAAAGATATAAGCATTAAAAGTCTTAATCCCTTAGAAATCAGGGAGCGTTTCAGACAAAAGAAATAGCCTTTCAGCATTTGATGAGTATGTCTTAATCCCTTAGAAATCAGGGAGCGTTTCAGACGACTCAAAGCTGCACTCTAGAGTTGTCCACTTGTCTTAATCCCTTAGAAATCAGGGAGCGTTTCAGACTGTACAACCATTTTTATTATCAATAAAATCAATAACTTATACTACATATTTTACCCAACATAAGTTGACTTAAAAGTTGGTGTTTTTTTAACCAAATTTTTGCCATAAATTGTATAAATAATAACCAATTATACGTCCAAAACGTTAAATAGTAGCCAATATCTTCGTCAGATAAAGTCTGAATCCGCCCCTAATCGCTTAGGGTGTGAACAGTGATAGCTCACTACGTTATAGTAATAGATGTCTGCATCAAGTGCAAGAGAAGATACGATGGCAAGCGCATACTCATGACAGACTCTCATTTTAGCCTACGATAGATAGTATAAGGTATGGCATTATGCTCAGCCATTTATCTACTCGTCATTATATCTCTATTATTCTGCAGTATAAATGACAAGCTTGTCATAAGCACCGTTATGAGTAGTAGTTGCTATGATAAATCTCACAGTGTCAATGACAAGTGAGGTTGCGATGAGCTTTTTCAATAGAGAGTTAACAGTGGGTGATCATTTGGTTACTAAGCGTTTGGGCTATACGCATCATGGTATCTACTTAGGTAGGGATAAAGTCATACTGACCCATGCTGTCAAATCCGTAGAACCAAACTTGGGAGATTTTAATTACGCAGCCTGACGATAGTAGTCAAACCACACCTGTCTTGGCGCTCGATAGCCCAAGCCCTTTTGAATCCTAGTCTGATTATAATACAGCTCAATATACCCAATGATATCGCTAATGGCTGCAAACCTCGTTTTATAATCTTGATGATATACTAGTTCATTCTTCAAGACGCCCCAGAAGCTTTCTATAGGTGCGTTGTCATAGCAATTACCTTTGCCGCTCATTGAGCCTGTAAACTTATGCTGCTCGATAATCTTATGGTACGCATGGCTACAATATTGGCTACCTCTATCTGAATGAACAATCAGTCCTTGAGTAGGTCGTTTGTTCTTGATTGCCATATTGAGTGCACGGCATACTAAATCAGCGGTCATGCGCTTATTGATAGCGTAGCCGACAAGCTCTTTGGTGTATAAATCTTTCACTCCAGCTAAATATAACCAGCCCTCAGCAGTCCAGATATAGGTAATGTCGCTGACCCATGCTTCGTTAGGACGCTTAGCGTCAAACCTCTGATCTAAAACATTGTCATAGACCAGCTTGTTGTGGTTTGAGTCAGTAGTGACTTTAAAGCGCTTATGACGACGGCATTTGATGCCGTGTTCCTCTTTGATGCTTCTTACCATATACAGGCTAATGTTGTGGCCTTGTTTGCTTAGATGAGCATGCAATCGATCTACGCCATAACGTTCTTTCATTTCACTGTGAGCGGCTTTAACTAGTAGCTCGCACTGATTGCGGTGTACCTGCTGTTCGCTGATGTCACGACTTAGCCAATCGTAGTAGCTTGAGGGCTTAACGCTTAATACACGGCACATAGTAGTGGTGCTAAATATCTGACGATTGTCTTTGATAAAAGCGTACTTTACGGGCTGTTTTTCGCGAAGTACGCGGTCGCCTTTTTTAGAATCTCGCGCTCCTCTTCAGCCACTTTGAGCTGACGCTTGAGCTGCTTTATTTCTTGAAGAGCACTCATAAGGTCAGGATCATATTGCTCTGTGCCAACAAGCTTGCCTTGATTGGCTTTGTTATGCCAGTTTGATAGCGTTTGCATGGCAATACCTAACTGCTTTGCAGTAGCTGAGATATTGCCATTATTATCTGCTATCTTCTTGACAGCTTCAGCTTTAAATTCGTTACTGTAGGTTCTTAATTTCTTGGTCATGGTAAACTCCTATAATTGTGCTTAGTTTACCAAGTTTAGTTGTACGGTTTCTTCAGCATAGCTCATACACTACTCTGGACTTGCTAATGGTCTACGTGCCGGACCCGTCGAGATTACAAGTTTGGATCACTTCTCTCAAGGCAAGCCCACCTACGTTCAGTCGTATGACAATAGGGTATTTTGTCATAAGCAAACTGTTAAACGTGCTCGTAGCCGTTTGACTGAAGATAAGTATAATCTGCTGACCAATAACTGTGAACATTTCATCAACTGGTGTATTTATGGAAAAGCGCGTAGTGAACAAGTCTCCAATGTAGCGATATACATACTAAGTGGGAGCGTAAGTGGCATTGGTAGCGGCCATATAGTAGCCAATACCATCCTTCGACTATCCAGAGGGTTATTATAACTGCGCCAAATAGTAGCGCGTGATCGTGTCTATTATAGTGTCTCTTTAAATAACTGTTTAAAGCGATCCTTTAACGAAGCATGCAACCGCGTAGGATCTTTCATTATCTGGCGTATCTTATCTTTGCCAGAGGCGGTGCCATGCACCATGGCATTTCTAAATTCTTTAAAATCCTTAAACTTATCTTTTGAGTCTATCAAATGATCATAAGCGTTTTTGCGATCTTGAAAGTTATGAACGTTGTCATTGTTTAGAGCGGTTTCTCTGGAGATCAGTCCTTCCATCGCATAGACGACCGCTCGTACATAGTCTTTTCTCTTTAGGTATTTTTCGGCCAGATCTTGCTCTTGTAGCCCTAGCGACGATTTTTTGTACCACGAGAGCCGTTTGGCTAATGGCTCATAAAATAAGCTATACAGCGGCGCATCTGCAGTATGCAGTGCCTCTAATTTTGGCATGATTTGTGTCAGCTTGGCACTTGCGCCACTGGCATTGAGCAAGCGCTCTAAATAGCTGGCTCGCTCTAGCTCATCCGCAGAAGTCTTGTCCAGCCCGATAGTGACCAGTAATGGGGCAAACACGGCATAATCCCCATCTTTATCAAAAGTCTCAAGGGCGCTGACCCAGTCGAGCATATCTAGCAAGCCGCGCAGCTCTAATACCTCAGATACTTTGAGCTCGGCCGAGTGAAAACCATAATAAATATGTTGGATATGCACGTTTTTGGTAACTTGTAGGTAGCGCGCTGCAACCAATGCAATCAGTGGTAAATGGCGAAAGCCATGAGTGACATCCATGACCACTTGCTCATTTTCAACCAGTAGCTCGTCGAGTTTTTTGAGTATACTGACTTGTCCTGTAGCATCTTTGGCATAATCGATCAGCTGGCAGGTGACATTTAGACCTAGCTTTTCAGTCAAAAACTGCTCAAAAGGCTGTAACTGAGCTACGGTCACAGAATCGTCTATCACTGCTTGTGATAACTCGCTCCATTCTTCTAAATAGTTTTCGAATCCAGCCTCAAAAAACACATCCCACATACTGCCTGATGTCCCCAGCAAAACCAGTTTGTCAGGTTTCACTTCTTTGGTGAGTACCAATCCAAAGTAGCGTTCATCTTTATAAAGTGTCCCATCTGAGAATTTATAATCTGTGCTTCTATAGCTGTCACCTTGTTTACCACCACCCAAAAAGCTGATTAGCGTCGTCACTTGGTATTTATCCTCTTATTAGGGTTATTTGGTCGCAATAATGTTGCATATAGTTATACGTGCCAGTAGCGCAGGCTATAGCAAAAACCAGTTGCATTGATTGTATTTTATATCAGCTATAAAAAACAGGGCAAAGGTTTAAAACCTTTGCCCTGTCATCGTAAGCCAGTCATAAATCTGATCTGCGCCTTGTGTAAGCGTGCCCCACACGCTTACTAACTCTTTAGAAAATCCTATTTAAAGGATTTTTACTTGCGAAGCTAAAATTCCAGTGGAATTTTTAACGTCTTGCTCGAGCATAGCTCTGCGCCTTGCGCTTCGGGTAAGTGTCTCCCAGACACTTACTGATCCTCGCTCACCTTATAAATCAGGGATGAGGAGGGAAGCAGCAAAGCAGTGCTTTGCCCCGACGCAAGGGAAAATCTGGGATTTTCCGATTTCAGACATTGTGACAGTCGTCTTTCAGAAAATCCTATTTAGCCTGTTGTGTCAAACTTTACAGAATTTGCGAGAATGCAAATTCTCTTGCGCTTGATTGAGGCAGTGTTTCGTTATTTCCTCAGAAAATTCCATTTAAGGAATTTTCTCTTGCGAGACTAAAATTGGCATGCAATTTTTTAACGTCTCTCACCTTAGAAATCAGGGAGCGTTTCAGACGAAGATGAAGCTAGAGATTTGTATTTAGGGTGCGTCTTAATCCCTTAGAAATCAGGGAGCGTTTCAGACAAACAACTGGGGTAGAAAAAAGCTACCGGAATGTCTTAATCCCTTAGAAATCAGGGAGCGTTTCAGACTTAACAATGAATGGATTATTCAGCCTCCATATGTCTTAATCCCTTAGAAATCAGGGAGCGTTTCAGACCGATAAGACAGTTGAAGAGGTTCAACGTCAGATGTCTTAATCCCTTAGAAATCAGGGAGCGTTTCAGACGTAGATCATCTGCTAGAACAGATTCTTCTGCTGTCTTAATCCCTTAGAAATCAGGGAGCGTTTCAGACAAAGATTTAATCATTAGTGCAATTCGTTGTGCTGTCTTAATCCCTTAGAAATCAGGGAGCGTTTCAGACACATCCTCGTTTGGCTGCTACCATTTGGTAGTGGGTCTTAATCCCTTAGAAATCAGGGAGCGTTTCAGACATTACTGTACTAGCAGATACAGATGCATATACCGTCTTAATCCCTTAGAAATCAGGGAGCGTTTCAGACGGAAGATGCTAAACAAATGGCGATAGACTTTAAGTCTTAATCCCTTAGAAATCAGGGAGCGTTTCAGACAGACTACCTAATAATATATCCACATTAAGTCGAAACGTCTTAATCCCTTAGAAATCAGGGAGCGTTTCAGACTGTACAACCATTTTTATTATCAATAAAATCAATAACTTACATATCTTATTTTACCCAACATAAGTCGACTTAAAAGTTGGTGATTTTTTAACCAATTTTTTGCCATAAATTGTATAAATAATAACCAATTATACGTCCAAAACGTTAAATAGTAGCCAATATCTTCGTCAGATAAAGTCTGAATCCGCCCCTAATCACTTAGGGTGTGAATAATCATAGCTCACTACATTATAATAATAGATGTCTGCATCAAGTGCAAGATGCGATGTGCCACTGAGACAAGCGATAAAAAATCAGTCATTAACGAGCTATTAGAGAGCCGTTTTATGTATAGCGGCTGGCTAGTGATTGTTATAGTGTGATTTCTCCTATATCACTGAACATCATAATGTCATCACAACGCTTGCCAATCACAAAGGCATTTTCTAACGGTTCGACCTCATATATACGCACATCGTCGTCATCTTTATGGATAATCTTTTGTATAGCGATGATGAAGCGATCCATCGCTTGATGCGTCATCGATCCATAGTACACCGAGTACTGTAATTGCAAAAATTGATTGCTGACTAGCCGCTGCAAGCGTTGAAGTCTCTTTTTTTCACTGATGTCATAGGCAATGATAAAACACGTCTTTTTCATAGTCATATCAGAACCTATGGTGAGAGACAGTATCAACGATAGTATCCAAGCGCGTATCCTTATCGCCATTTCATCACTTTATCAAAGAGAGGGGTGCGAGGACTCAGGGTGATGACTGACGAAGGATAGAGATGAGGGCACTGTTTTATCAGAATGATAAAGCTGTATGCGGTTTTGCCATAGCCAAGCATGGCTTAAGGCGTGTTTACTCAGTATGGGGCGAATGCCAGAGAATGCCTTATAGAATTTACTACGTCCAGACTTTAGTAGCTCACATGGATAGCTGCTATCGTCAGATATAGCAGAATCACCAGACAGACTAAAATCTTCCAAGACCAAAATGCGTTGTTCAAACAACGTCCATACCCAAAAATCAACCGTACCGCGCTGCAACTCAACAAAGTCACAGGCCAAAGACTGCCTGCCATAGCTTGTACTGTGTAGCACGCCATAATAAGGATCAAACCCAACACTATATATGGCTTGCTGATATAGATGCTGTAGTAGGGTATAAGACAAGGACAAAACCACATTGACAGGGTCTTTGGGTGGGCGTCTATTACGGGAGCGAAATTGTAGATCATCCGCAAAAAACTGCTGATAACATTTGAAATAAATGGCAGAGCCAATACCCTCTGTACCGAGTAGGCTCGCTATCTGATAATGAGGTATGTGGTCGTTATAGACTCTCGATGGATGGCTGGGCGGGACAGCTGCGGTCGGATAATGCTTACGGAACTTATCTCGCAAGCTTTTGAGCTTCTGTACTGCTTCATCTATCTCTGCAAGCTGCGATTCTGTGATGGCAGCGCGGTTGCGCTGATCTGTGCTGCCTGATGTTTGGGTAATCGCTGCTATGTAATGCTGCTTTAATTTGATTAGTACATTTGCTTGTTGGTGCAGTTTAAGCCTGACCAGTACCGATGCCCAGTAACTTTTCGATGATGCCTGATGAATGACATCGTATTGCTGTATTCGGCGCTCTGTAGCGGCATGCCAACTACCCAATAAAAAGCACGCCTCGCCCGTTCGACCACTGGGTATCACACATAGACTCACGTTGTTTTCAGATAGTCGAGTCAAGAGACTACTACTCAAGTCTACTTGGGTGGTAATGGTTAGGCTCTGTATCTGAGATATAGGAATACTCAACGGCTTAGCAAAGCTTGGGTGTTGAATGATGAGCAGGTTTCGCTGCGAGTAGATCTGACTGCCTTTTTTGTCGATGACTATATTTTGCATCACAGCCTCCTAAGCAAATGATTACCCAATATAAAAATGATCTATCGCTGCATCCTTTGGTTTTGAAGGATTGTCCTTTGCCACCTGCGACCAGTATGTATTAAGGGTCTTGACAATAAAGAATGCATCGCCTGTTTCGACTTTGGAGACAGCAAACTCGCTCAATTGTTGCATACTATCTGTTGATAACAGACACTCATAGGCAGACTGCTGACCTGTTGCGCTATAGCTCTTGATGTTATAGCGCAGCAGAGCTTGGCGCTTTGGTTCACTAATATCATAGCCGACAAGATATAGCCGTTGTGTCATAGTCTGACGTCCATAAGTGTGCTGCATCGACCGGAAGTAAGATCTGTGAACAGAGCGATGCTAGATGAGATGGCTTTGAGTTTGACCGTATATAGATGCGCTTTAAGTATGAATCGTACGAAAAGTCAGATTGACACGACCTTCTTTGACCTTTTTTTGTTTGGGGACACTATGCTGCCAATGATGCTGCAATGCACCTGCCATCACGAGTATGCTACCGTGCTGGAGCGGTATCTCTAGTTTGATAGTATGATCCTCACGGCGGCGTAGCAAAAACCGCCTGCTAGCTCCAAAGTTCACCGAGGCGATGAGTGGGTTTGTGCCAAGCTCAGGCTCAGCGTCTGTATGCCAACTGATATGGTCATTGCCGGAGCGATACCAGTTGAGCAGTACGCTGTTGAACTGTCTTTTGCAGATGGGCACGAGCGCTGCTCGCAACTCTAGCAGGATATCATTCCATGGTTTGGGCTGTAGGGTGATACCCGAGTAGGTATAGGGCTTATCATTATCGCCATACCATGCCGATAGCCGAGGCAAATCATGAGTTTTGCCAAACATACTCACGCTGTCTTGTTGCCACTGTATGTTTTTGAAGGGCAGCGCACCAATATCACTCTGCTGATGCCAGTCGTGAGTGCTATGGTCGATGCCATCGCACGCTAGCAAACTGTCTATGATGCTATCGCTGAGCGTACTATCGAAGTATCGCGGCGCGTAGTAGAGTCTGCCATCTGGTATATCGATCACGATGCCTTTACCATCATCATGAATATGAGCAGGGTAGTCAGACTGCATAAATTTGCCATCGATAATGAAGTTGGTCAATGCAGATGCAGAATCGTCTGTCGGTAGGCTGTCAAATAAATCCATAATAACGCTCCTCAAAAATATAATATCAGTTGCACTTGGCACTAATCGTTCTATAAGCTTTTTGACTTCGCATTATGATTAAGCAGCCAAGTCTGTCTTGCCTGCATCATCGAGTGAGTTTTTGAAACACAGCCCCATCATCACACCACGAGAGTGAGAGTGCCGCCAATGATTACTGGTCACTGAGTATATCTCACTCTCAACAGAGAAGTCAGTGATGTCTTGTTTGACCGTCACCCCGCCTAATGACTGCTTTAGCTGCTGCAGACCCGTATAGTTATTTGAATACTGCGGACCCACAGCGATGACCATCTGTTTGCCATCGATAGCTTGCAGATAGGTAGACAGTGTTGGAATTATCTGCTGTATCTTAGGGATATCTAGTACGTTAGAGAATAGATGCAGAGAATAATCTGCTGGCGCAAGTTTATGACTGTCTGCCGCCAAAAACCCAGCAAGATCCGTATGGTATTGATGAATAACGACATTGGCAGCGATACGTGATGACATTTTGCTCACCAATAGTACCGCTATATCAAGCGTAGTCTGTGAAGGCTCCACCAGATAAAAGTTCAACGTAAAGTTCTCACAGTTGACGTACGTTTCAATATAGCTCAATAGGGCTAGGCTAGCGATGGCTTGTCCACAGCCATAATCTACAACATTGATCGTTTTGGTAACGGCCTTTGTACGTGTACTGCGCCCCATGATTTGACCAATAACGCTACTGAAGCGGTCAAAATGACTCTTACCATATAGCGTAGTATAAGTTATCGCCTGCTCAACCGAGCATAGCGGCGTCTTTGCACGGTTGGTCATCTGCGCAAAGGTTGAATAAGGCAGTGTCTTATAAACTTCTGAGACATAAGCGCCAACCATCGCATTATAATAACGATCAAATCCATGCAGTTGCAATTGGTCAGCTGCATGAGCCATTTGCTGTGCCATATTTTGTACAGTTTTTTCTGCTTGGTTATATGCGATCATTTGTGTCTCTCCACTAGGCGGTTGATGTGCCCATTATGGAAGAGATAAGTGGTGCATAAGCAAAACGACAAGCTTGCGAGAGTTTGGCGGTAAACTATCTACCAAAAGCAAAAAACCACCTTGATAGGTGGTTTTCCGTTTTTAATCTTCTGCAAATTACAGTGTAATTTTCTAACGGCTGCGCGAGCATAGCTCTGCGCTTCGGGCGAGTATGTCCCATGATTATCAATCCTCCAGAAAATTTTATTTAAAGGATTTTTACTTGCGAGACTAAAATTGGCATGCAATTTTTTGACGTTTTGCTCGAGCATAGCTCTGCGCCTTGCGCTTCGGGTAAGTGTCTCCCAGACACTTACTGATCCTCGCTCACCTTAGAAATCAGGGATGAGGAGGGAAGCAGCAAAGCACTGCTTTGCCCCGACGCAAGGGAAAATCTGGGATTTTCTGTTCAGACTGGTGTATCTCGTCTTCAAAAAATCCTATTTAAAGGATTTTTACTTGCGAAGCTAAAATTCCAGTGTAATTTTTTAACGTCTTGCTCGAGCATAACTCTGCGCCTTGCTCTTCGGGTAAGTGTCTCCCAGACACTTACTGATCCTCGCTCACCTTAGAAATCAGGGAGCAGTTCAGACTGATAACCTACCTCTCCGGTGGTTGTATTCTCAGTCTTAATCCCTTAGAAATCAGGGAGCGTTTCAGACCTCGTCTATGTGCAGGTACTGATGGTATTAAAGTCTTAATCCCTTAGAAATCAGGGAGCGTTTCAGACTGGTAATCAATACCAGAGAGCAGTTTACCGTCAGTCTTAATCCCTTAGAAATCAGGGAGCGTTTCAGACTAAAAACTTCAATCCTAAATCTAACCCAACATAGGTCTTAATCCCTTAGAAATCAGGGAGCGTTTCAGACTGAGCAATCATTAGAGGTTAAGTGGAACAAACGGTCTTAATCCCTTAGAAATCAGGGAGCGTTTCAGACTCATGAGCAATGGGGTGCTCCAATGGAGTTTCATAGTCTTAATCCCTTAGAAATCAGGGAGCGTTTCAGACACATGGCTAAAGTAGTCAATTACTGGAGGTATTGTCTTAATCCCTTAGAAATCAGGGAGCGTTTCAGACTGACTGCCGATAGAGTCGATGGCACTAGCTGGAGTCTTAATCCCTTAGAAATCAGGGAGCGTTTCAGACTACTAAGGACTCCTAACCCTTTCACTATTATATAGTCTTAATCCCTTAGAAATCAGGGAGCGTTTCAGACATCTCAATACGTCCGCTACTGCCAATGAAAGTAGTCTTAATCCCTTAGAAATCAGGGAGCGTTTCAGACTGTACAACCATTTTTATTATCAATAAAATCAATAACTTATATATCGTATTTTAATCGACAAAAGTCGGCTTAAAAGTTGGTGTTTTTTTAACCAATTTCTTACCATAAATTGTATGAATAATAACCAGTTATACGTCCAAAACGTTAAATAATTGCCCAATATCTTCGTCAGATAAAGTCCGAAACGCCCTGATTGACAGGGGCCGCTCTGTTGGTTTGCGACCTAGGCATAATAAAATGAATATTATTTTTTGGCAATATTTATATCTAAAATTAAGTCTTAGATTAACACACCAAGTGCAACGCTAATTAATATAAAAATGAAAGCCTAGCAAAAATTTTTGCTGTCTATTGCAAGAGGCAAGCTTGTCAAAATACAGAAGAAAGCACTTTTTAGCGTATTTTTGTTATGTCATTTAATAAACTTTGATATGCTAGCGTACGAAGTCGCATTATAAACAAAAGTAAACTTCGATTTTGGCTGATTCACACGCAAGGGTATGATATGAAAACTGCTTATTTGTTTGAGACGCGCGGTATTCAGCGCTTTTTATTCGCCACAGGCAAGCTAAAGGACATGCTCGAGGGGAGCGAGCTGATTGACTATATTTGTGCAGACGGTGGCTTGCTCGATGAGACGCTAGACAGCTTGGGTCTGACAGACAAGGTGCAGTCACCGCGTAAAGCAGGTGGCGTTTTTTATTTAATATTTGATAATAAGGCAGAGGCGCAGCGTTTTCAGAGTGCATGGCGTTTGGTTATGTCACAGTGGCTGCCCACGATAGAGCAGGTCGATGTCATTGAAGAGGCAGACAGCGCAAAAGCGGCGATTGGACGTGGTATCGAAAAATTGGCGCAGCAGCGCAATATCATCGGTATTACGCTACCAAATGCCAGCCCCATTACAGAGCGTAGCCCCAGAACAGGGCAAGCGGTGGTCACGCGTGAGCGTTATGGTAACAAAGGCAACGAGTCATTAGACTTGAGCACCTCGATACTACGCAGCTTTCGCAGACCTGCCAGCAGTCAATCGCTGAGCAGTCGATTTTTGGCAGTTGATGCGTCTGAGGACAGCACCGCTCAGCACACGCAGATTCATTTCCCCAATAACTTTGAAGCCGACGCTAAAGCGGCAAAAAAGTTTCCCCTAGGCAGACGCAAGCTCATTGGTCTTATTCATGCTGATGGTAACGGCTTGGGCGAGATATTACGCTTGCTTAATGAGGCGTGCCGAGATGCTAGCGATGCTGTGTATATTGATTTATATCGCACTTTTTCTGAAGGTATTACGCGGGCGACCATAGAGGCGACCAACCATGCAGCGGAGCAGAGCTTACTACCGCATGTGAATGCGAACAATGTGCTTCCTGCCCGCCCATTGGTGCTGGGTGGGGATGATTTGTCCGTCATCGTCAAAGCAGATATGGCAATTGATTTTACCCGTGCGTTTTTATTGGCGTTTAAAAAGACCAGTGAGGTCGAGCTTGGCAAGCTAAAGCAAAAGTTCATAGACAATGGATTGACCGCCTCTGCCAGTAAGCTACCTGCCTATTTGACTGCTTGTGCAGGTATCGTCTATATGAAGTCGTCACAACCATTTCACCAAGCTTATGAAGTGGCTGAGGGACTGTGTAAGCAAGCAAAAATGTTCTCTCGCAACCACAAACAGGCGGTAGCAGGCAGCGACAGCAGTATCATTCCCTCGAGTCTGGCATTTTACAAAATCGGTGACAGCTTGATAGAGGAGGTGGATATGATGGTCGAAAACAGCATGACCGTCTCTACCGCTCAGCACACCTATCATCTGTCTGCCCCTGCATATATGGTGGATGCCTTGTCCTCGCATCAAGCTGACAATGTGGCGAGCCTACAGCAGCTAGAAGACCTCAATACTTTCTTGGTCAACTCAACCATCAATCCGCGTACGCTCAGAGAGATCGCAACCTTGATGCATCTCAATATTGATCAAGCACAACAGGCGTTCAAACGCTGGAAAGCGTACTCTAAACGTACTGAAGAGCAATTAAAAAATGTCTCATCTGCTGAAAAGCGTGAAGTCAAACAGATCAATGTCTTTTTGGATAAATTGGCGCAAGTGGTCGGTACATTAGAGGATGATTTGCCGTTTAGTAAAGTCGCCAGTAATGATAACAAGTCGTCAGCTCAGCATCATGAATACCAAAGCGTGATAGCTGATGTACTGACTCTGATGACTATTGCAGAAGAAAAAACCGTACCCGCACGTCATGAAGCGGCAATCAACGAGAACGAAGAGGCATAACCATGACAACACAAACCATTCATCTGGATTTTAAAAACTATTGGCACGTGGGTAGTGGTAAAGGTCGCGGACACTATCTCGATGCGGAGTGTCTAAAAGACAATTATGGCTTGCCTTTTGTTTCAGGAAAGCAGCTAAAAGGTCTGCTACGGCATGCGGTTAGACGTGCAGAAGCATGGGGCTGGTATAAAGATACAGCGGCAATAGCTGCTGAGGGTCAATACAGTCTTGAAGATTTGCTGTTTGGTAGTGCTGACCAGCACGAGGGTCGCTTTGAGACCACAGCAGGGATGCTGTTCGTTGGTAATGCCACGCTACCAAAGCCTGAGTATGACTATCTAAAAGACAATGACCAAGCAGCGCTGCGCCAATATCTGTATCAGCCGCTATACAACACAAAGATAGATTATGAGACGGGTACAGCAGAAGACATGAGTCTGCGCGGTACGGAAACCGCTTTGCCTATGAGTCTGTATGCTCAGTTACAGCTTCAATTAACTGCGCTTGATGAGGCACTATTACAGCAGCAGCGTGCGCTATTAGCGAATGACCCTTGGCAAGTGATAAAAAAAGCCCTGCCACTTATTGATACCATCGGCGCGCACAGAAGCCGCGGTTTGGGCGAAGTATCGCTCTCATTCACGCAATCATCACAGGACTAAGATTATGAAAACCACTCAATACCTTCTTACACTGCGTCAGCCTGTGATTATCAGTGAAAAATCCGCCTCCGTTGGTGCGCATCAGAGCCTTGACTATATCAAAGGATCAACCCTTCTGGGACTGCTGGCAAGTCGACTATATGCACAGCTGTCTGCTGAAGATGCTTTTTTACTTTTTCATAGTGGTAAGGTGCGTTTTAACGATGCCCTACCTGTCATAGAAGGCAGTACGGTCGCCTACCCTGTACCAATGTGTTTGCACAGCTTTAAGGCAGAAAAATACGCTGATGGTCAAGCATTGCTCGCTGACAAAATCTTTGATATCTCAAAAGTAGCCGCAGATGATGGATTAAAAGAATCTATGAAAGAAAAGCAGCCCGTCCAGCTGCGTAACTTTTATATCACCGTAAATGGTCATCGTATTAGCCCAGAGAAGGAACAAACACTAAAGACGGCTATCGACCCCAAACAAAATCGTGCCCAAGACGCGCAGCTGTTCGGTTACGAGGCACTATCTGCTCACCAACAATTTGGTTTTAGTATCGATGCGGATGATGATGTCTCTGATGCCTTAATCAACAAGCTGTCTGCTATTGTAGGACCAGCACATTTGGGACGCTCACGCTCAGCACAGTTTGGCGCGGTCGATATCGTGGCTCAGGCTTTGGTACAGCCAACCCAAACGCCACCAAAAGCTCAGCAACATTTAAGCCTGTGGCTAATCAGTGATATGCAGCTGCAAAAAGAAGGTCAGCCGACGCTGATACCTGAGCCGCACGTGCTTGGACTGCCTGAAGGTACAAAATGGCTACCAAAAGCCAGCTTTTTACGCACGCGTCGATATAGTGTTTATAACGCGTACCGTCGCCACTATGATAAAGAGCGTCAGGTCATCAGTCGCGGCAGTGTGCTCAGATACGAGCTGCCTGCGGACTTTGATCAACACAAAGAGCTGTATCAGCGCCTAGCAAAAGGTATCGGTGTACAAACCGAAAGCGGTTTGGGTCAAGTGTGGATTAATCCTGATTTGCTAGCCAATACACGCCCAGACTGGCAGCCGCTAAAAAACGCCAAGCATGCAGCACCAGCACATGTCATCAATAGTGCGACTCAGCCAAAAAATAGCCTACTGCTCGAAACGGTACTCAGAAAACAACAAGTGGCTGAGATTGGTAGCAAACCGCGTCAAACCGCTGCCAAAATATTTGCACAGCTGTGTGAAAAAATAGTACAGGCAAGACGCTATCAGGGATTGGTACGAGGTATGCCACTAGAGCCATCACCACCATCACGTGCCCAATTTGGACGATTCAAGGAGCTGGCGAACCAGCACCGTAATGCGCCCGACAAGCTGTGGCAAGAGATGGTAACCAACAAGAATGCTGTGCTAAAAGTGACCACGGAAAATGACAACAGACAGCGCGGCGCATCATATAAGCGCGCAGGTTGGGAGCTAAAATACGCGCCAAGCACTGGTACAAGTGCAAGTCTTGGACAGTTTTTACAAGATGAATTAAAAGCATATAAGGATAAAAGCTACTTTGCGTACATCATTGCTGAGCTGGGGACATTGGGGCTCTCAGAGACTTGGGACGCATACTGCATTGGCTATAAGCCAACCGCGCAAGAACGACAACAACAAGCAGCAGAATATAAGGAGCACGCATAATGATCAGTTCTCGTCCCGTATTTCATTTGCTCAAAGTGACGCTCGAGGCAAAAAGTGCTCATGCTATTCACACAGGACACGGTGATACAGTACACGACAGTCTGGTGGTTCGAGATGCCAATGGACTGCCTACACTCTCAGGCTCTAGTTTAGCAGGGGTGCTGCGTCATGCTTATCAGCGGCAGTATGGCGAAGCAGCAACGCAAGCACTTTTTGGTTATGCCAATGGTCAAGAAGGACAGACCTCATGGCTAAGTATCACATGGGGACTGACGCACAATAGCCACAATCAGGCGCAGGAGGGGCTACTGACAGAGGCACAGCTGAGCGATGAGCTCTATCAGCAGCTCAGTGATGACAAGCTGATTGTGCGTCAGCGTGTGCGCCTTAATGATAAAGGCTCTAGCATGGACGCAGGCAAGTTCGATGTGACATTGGTACCTGCTGGTACGCGCTATAGCTTTAATATTAGCTATTGGGGTGAGTCCTCAGAACAGACAGATACACAATGGAATAATTTGCTCAAGCTGTTGACCGCACAGGATATCCGTATCGGTCACGGTACGAACAGTGGCTATGGTCTATTTGATGTGGTTGCGCTGCATCAGGCAGTATGGGACTTAACTACCGAGGCAGGTCAAGCCAACTACCGCCAGCATGATCGCGCACGAATGAACTATAAAGGCATGGAAACGGTCAGCAAAGACAACTTAAATGATTCGGCATTGTCACCACTGAGTGCGGTTCTAGACTTGACTGCTGAGTCGGGCTGGCGTGTCGGTGGTGGTGAGCGCTATTTAGAAACAGAGTCTCAAGATGAACGAGCGCCCGATATGTTGCCTATGCACGAAGCAAAAATATATTGGCACACACAGTCAGATGGCAAACAAACTGCCAAAATGGGTAATCAGCAATACTTGCTACCTGCCAGCGCCATAAAAGGGGCGATTCGTCACCGTGTCGCCTATCACTACAACTGCTTGACGCAGCGCTTTGTCGATGATGATACCGCTTATGATGCTGATGATAGCCCCGCAGTAACGGCGCTGTTTGGTCAAGCAAAGGACAAACAGGCGAGCGCAGGCATACTGGCGTTTCAAGATGTCTATTTAGAAAATCAACAACACAAAGTACTCACGCACAATAAGATAGACAAGTTTACCAGTGGCGTCATCAATGGAGCACTATTTAGTGAGCAAGTATTGTGGCAAAGCCGCATTAAAGTACAAATCGACATCACTAAGCCTGAGCAAATTACTGATATGACTATCAAGCAAGCACTACAAAATGCGCTATCAGACTTAGCCAAAGGCTGGCTACCGCTTGGTGCTTCAGGCTCACGCGGATTGGGTGCGTTTTTGGATAATACTGATCAAGGCATTCAGTGGTCTGATAGTCAAATGTGGATTAGCACACAAGGAGCAGCGTAATGACAGCACAAAACTGGATATCTGAGATTACAGATGACATCAATACGCTCAGCCAAGTGAGCAACTTAAATATTGACTCAAGTAAGTTTAGACCCGTGCAAAGTCATATTAGCCATCAAACGCTTAACCAAGACGAGCTGCGTGATACGCTGCAAGCAATGGGCGATGTGACAGGGTGGGTACAGGCAACAGGTGCGGTCAAAACTTTGAATAACGAAGTGATCGCCATGGACACACCACTATTAAATGGCGAGTGGGTGATCGCACAAGATGCCAAAGAGCAGACCAGTTATGTTCTGGACTACATCGGTAACTATACATGGCTGCTACAGACATGCGTCCTAGACTTTAGTGATGCAGCACAAGCCAATAGCTTAGCTGAACGCCTCTTGCATAAGGAAGTAGGTGTCAAAAATCCGCGCTATTTGGTATACCAAAAGCTGTGGCAACAACAAGCAGGATCGGTGATTGCAGACAAAGCGTTTTTTGTGGGTTTTGATGGCTAAATCATATTAAGCGCAAAAATTATCGCTAACTACTCCAATTATCATAGAAACAAAAATAAGGAATATACCATGTCTGTGACCGCACCTTATCGCTTTGTGCCGCTGTCAAATTTGATTGTATACCCTGACTGGGCAGAGAAAGTCAGTCATGACAAGCCTTTTAGAGACGGTGTCAGCGGCGAGATGACCGTGACGCTAAAAAACAAAACACCGCTATGTGTCGGCGGCGAGCAATCGCCAGCAACGGCTACGAGCGCTGGTAAAGTACATTTTTTTAAAACTCCTGCGGGTCGCCCTGCGATTCCTGGCAGCTCGTTAAAAGGCATGTTAAAAAATGTCTTAGAGATTGCCAGCTTTTCGCCCATGCGTCAGGTTGAAGACCAAAAGCTCGGTGTCCGTGACTTAACCAATGCCAATAACTTTTACATGAGCAGAATCACAAATGCGCAATCAGGCTGGCTACGCTACGATGAAAAAAAAGGTTGGCTGATTTATCCTTGTAGCTTTTACCGCGTACATCAACAAAATATTATCGATACGTTTGACATTCACTTTGATGATTGGAAAAAGCGTCAATCGGTTATGGAGCGATACTACCAATTGACTATCTGCCCTGAAGTGCAGTTTGAGTACGAAAAGGAAAAGAATGGTAAAAAAATAGCATGTATCAGTAAGATCAAGAAAGGCGAAAATTCAAGCAGCATCGGTCGCTTAGTCGTAACAGGGCAGCCTGGTGCAGGCTTTAAAGAAAACAGAAGCGCAAAAAAATATGAGTTCGTATTTTATAATACTCAAGAAAACCCCAAAACAGTAAGTAGCTCAGTGATGAGCGGCTTTCGTCAGATTCATCAAGACACGCAAGAGTGGCAGTTTTGGCAGAGTAATCTTCAACGATTAAAACATGGCATTCCTGTCTTCTACCACGCCAATGGTCAATCAGTCAGCTCGTTGGGACTGGCAATGATGTACAAACTGCCGTATAAACACAGTATCCACGACGCCATTGCGCATACCAATGCCCAGCATACCAGCCATCAAGAGTATATCGGCATGGCGGATTTGCTATTTGGTTATATCGATGAGCAGTCGAATACTGAGGGCTTGCGCGGGCGGGTGCACATTGGCTTTGCCGAGCTGCAAGATAAAACCCCACTGCTAAAGTTCAGTCCAAGTGTGGTGCTCAGTAGCCCAAAGCCCACATATTATCCTACTTATATTTATCAGAAAAGAGGCGGCTCAGGCTTTAGTCAACTGATGGAAAACAGTGTCAAAATCGCAGGATGGAAGCGTTATCAGGCCAAGGCGGTAGTAGATTATCCCAAATTGGAAGCCAAAGTGGCTGAAAATAAAAAAGTGCAGGTGCAGTTAGAGACTATAGCGGATGACACTGAGTTTAGCTTCATCATTCGCTGGCACAATCTGCGCCCTGTCGAACTGGGTGCGCTACTGTGGTCATTAGATTTTGACAAACCAGATCAGTGCTATCATGCGCTGGGTATGGGCAAGCCTTTTGGACTGGGTCAAGTGGCGCTCAGTGTCTCAAAAAGTCAACTGTCACGCAATGACGGTCAGCCTATCGAGAACAATGATATGTGGCTGGCAGCCTGTCGGATGGAGTTTCAGAAGTACATGAATGATATGTTTGCGGCAAATAATGTCGACTGGGTGCAGTGGCAAGAGTGCGATGTTATCAAAGCACTGCAAGAATATGCCACCCCTGTATCAAATCTGGATGACTATGTTTATCTGTCTACGCCCAAAGAATATGCGCAGTCTAAAAACCGAGATAATCTTGACGAGTTTGTTAACGCTTTTCACAGCTACGATGCCATTGAAGTTAATGACGAATCGCAGCTAAAGACTGTGGATTATCAGTCTGATATCGATACTAGTATAGACGCAGTAAAAGCACATATCGCTAAACAACAGAAAGTCGCTGCGCGCGAGCAAGCCAAGCAAACGGCAACTGCAGAAGACAAAGCGCTGTATAAGATCGAAGATTTTATCGATAAGGCAAAAGAAGAAGTCAGCAAAACGGTGAAACAAAAAGCGCATAAGGAGCTAAAGGTGGTGTATGACAGCTACAAAGACAGTTTTGACGGTGAACAGCAAATCAAGCTGCAATCATTAGCAAATGAAATGTCGAGTGTCATAGGTAACGAAAAACAGTTGGACAAGATAGTAAAAAAAATCAGCAACTGGACATAACGCAACAAGCTCACTGCTTCGCCTATACAAAAAAGCGCTCACCATAGTTGTATGGTGAGCGCTTTTTTTGTTTACAAATCAGGGATGAGGAGGGAAAAAGCAAAGCACTGCTTTGCCCCATTGCGGCGGAAAATCTATGATTTTCCGATTTCAGACATGGTAATAGCCGTCTTTCAGAAAATTCTATTTAAAGAACTTCCTCTTGCGAGACAAAAAAAGCAGTGCTTTTTTTTAACGCCTTGCTCGAGCATAGCTCTGCGCCTTGCGCTTCGGGTAAGTGTCTCCCAGACACTTACTGATCCTTCAGAAAACTCCATTTAAGGAATTTTCTCTTGCGAGACTAAAATCTAAAATTGGCATGCAATTTTTTAACGTTTTGCTCGAGCATAGCTCTGCGCCTTGCGCTTCGGGTAAGTGTCTCCCAGACACTTACTGATCCTCGCTCACCTTAGAAATCAGGGATGAGGAGGGAAACAGCAAAGCATTGCTTTGCCCCGACGCAAGGGAAAATCTATGATTTTCTGATTTCAGACTGGTGTATCTCGTCTTCAAAAAATCCTATTTAAAGGATTTTCCCTTGCAAAGCTAAAAAAGCAGTGCTTTTTTTAACGCCTACGAGAGCGCAGCTCTTGCCTTGCTTGTCCTCGCTCACCTTAGAAATCAGGGAACGTTTCAGACAGCAGAAGCATACTACTCTCTCTTAGATGAAATAGGTCTTAATCCCTTAGAAATCAGGGAGCGTTTCAGACGTAGTGGGTTGTCGTAATCCATACCCGATAACTGTCTTAATCCCTTACAAATCAGGGAGCGTTTCAGACCTCGAAAGGGTTTTCAGAAGTTACTTCTGAGGGGTCTTAATCCCTTACAAATCAGGGAGCGTTTCAGACCAATCAAGGTAGAACCATTGAAGAATTAACTTTGTCTTAATCCCTTACAAATCAGGGAGCGTTTCAGACGTATCTTTACCGCTTTGGGGTTCCTACCGAGGTCTTAATCCCTTACAAATCAGGGAGCGTTTCAGACTCAGGTCTTTTTCAAACTGCTCCATATTCTGTTGTCTTAATCCCTTACAAATCAGGGAGCGTTTCAGACTGTACAACCATTTTTATTGTCAATAAAATCAGTAACTTACATCAATTGTTTTTACCAACAAAAGTTGGTCAAAAAGTTGATTACATTTTAACCAATTTGCAAACGCATTTTGTTTAAAAAAACCACCAATTTGCAGTCTAAAAACGTTAAATAACCAGCATTATCCTCAGTAGATAACGGTCTAAAACGCCCTGATTGACAGGGCTATCTGAGGTCAGATAGAGCTAGAATCATAAGGGATATGGCAGGGTTTTGCAAGTGAGGATAACGGCTTTAAGGTAGGCGATTGACACTATGTATGATGGGTAGGGTAAGGGTGCGATCTATCGTGCAGCGATTGCGGAGCGCTCCAAACGGCGTGCATACCAGTCGTGTCCTTGCGTGCCACAATGGTCACGGATATAGAGCTTGTAGGCGCGTGTCTGCTGATTGATTTTGCGAATTTTATTGAGCAAATCATCTTTTGCCGCATAGAGCGAGACCAGCTGCGCTTTGGCTTGCTTTAGATACTCATAGTATTGCTGTAGCTCTATTTTTATGGCTTGCTTGTCTTCGCCTGTAGCGCGGTCGCGTTTTGCTTTGAGCATCCCGATATGCGTGCCCAAGCTGTTTTGCTTAGCGCGGAACATCTTCACCATATTTTTATGCGCCTCATAATGCTGATAAAGGGCATTGGCGGTTTGTACCGAAGCATAATGTAGCTCAATGTGCTCGCGAAAGTTGCGCGCGTAGGCGTGCTGCGTACGTTGCGCTTGCATCTGCTGCTCGCGCTGCTCTGTTTCCTTAAGCAGGTCGCTTTCGGTGCTTTTATAGCGGCTATAGGCTTGATTTTCCTCATAGCTCAAAAAGCCCAGTATGCCTACTGCCGCTATCGCACCACCTATTAACCAAAACATAAGCGCCCCTTTGTATCCATGATAAGTTTAGATTTACCGATAGTGCGTATTCAGGCGGTATTAGTTTACATCTGTAAAGACATGCGCTGAACCGCTATCACGTAAGGTATCGGTAAATTGGGTAAAGGATTTATAAACAGCATCTGCATTGCTGGTTTGCTGCTCTAACTGTTTTTGCAACAGCTCGCTTTGCTGTTTATATAACTCTCCTAAGATACTTGTAAGCTGTAGTTGGACTGTTTCAGATGTCTCCGTTGAAGCAATGGTATTTAATATGCTGTCGATTTGCGTCTGCACTTTATCGAGGCGTTCGCAGGTTTGTTGATCGATGTCTTTTTGCAAGGCATCCAAGGTCTGCGTAAAGCCGTGGCTAAGCTTATGCATCTTTGTCATTTTCTGTTCATGCGCTTGGTTGTCTTGACGCATGATTTGATCAGCCTGACGGTGCATGGCTTCGCGCTGTACTTCAAGCTGTGCGATCTGTGCACGGTAGGCGGTAATGTTAGCGCATAAGTCGATGCTTTTTTCGAGAACAGCAAGGGCAACGACGGGCGTGGCTTTGGTCAGTGCATTCATCAGGTTTCTCCTAAGTTAAGTATCGGTATCGGCGGTGGATAAGGTAACTATAACGTCATACAAATACCGTGCTTTGGTATCGCAAGCTTGTGCCCACATTGTGCTGCCATTAAGCACCAGTGGCTGACTTATGTCAGCTCAGGTACATGGTTGATGGTAATAGCTTCAGGTGCAAGGCGTAATTGAAATGGTGAGCCTTTACCAGATTCGTTGGTGATATCAAGTTTGGCAGCCAGCTCAATACCCAGTGCGTCTTTTAGCGCGGTTTGTAAGCGCGACTTGGCACCTTGAAAGAACTTTTTGTCCACGCTGATTTCAAGGTCATCGTTATATTTATGCTCCTCGTAGTGCTCACAGTATTCTTGGGTCAGCTGATTGATATACGCTATTTGCTCTGGGTTAATATTGCGCTCATTGATATTTTTCGTAGGGCAGACCACACCATTAAGACCTTGCTGGCGGCGCTGGGCAAACCACATCAAAAATGCCCATTCACGTAATGGCAGGTTGTCTATCTCAAACTGATCATTGATGATGACTTTGCGGTTAAAGACATTGAGCGTCAGCGTAGTGTCCTCATATGAGGCATTGATCTTTTGTACCACTTCGCTAAAGCTGTCATCTTGATTCAGCTGATGCTTGGGCAAGATGGCAGTACGCATACGCACAAATGGAATGTTCGCAAGCCATACTTGCGCTTCTTGGGCGTTGCCCACGACTTTTTCGTCACGGTCAGAGACGAGGTGCTCCGTCGGCGTGGGGTAAAAGAAGTTGACTGCTTTTTCAAACTTTTCTTCTACTAAGACGTGCGACATGGCATCTTGTGCGCGTCCATAGAGCGATAGGGCGTAGCCAGCATAAAAGCCCATGGTTTTGCGTCCGCCCGCGATAGAGACGTGTACGCTGGTATCAGGCATGCTGGTAAAGGCTTTGATTGTTTTGCAGATAATATCTGCTGAGCGCTCGTTATCCTCAGGTGTTTTTAGATCGCTTAGCGCTTTGCCATCAGTATCGGTAATCACATGCAGGCTGTCTGTCGGGTTGAACTGTACGTCTTTGATAATAGGGTAGTCGTGCTTAAACTGCTCAAAAACCTTTTGTTCAAACAGGCGCTTACGAATTTGGTTCAGACCGTCTTGGGTACTGAGTACGTGTACTTCGTCAGGAACCCATTGTGTGTCGGCATTATCATCGCAGGCGAGCGCCCAAATGGTTTCGGTAACGATCTGCGGGGTCATGCCAGTAACTAAAAATAGAATATTGCGTGACATAGTGTTTCCTTATAAATGCGTGGGATAAGCAGAATTATAGAGATAAATAACAAACGTACTGGTTATCGCAAGCTTGTGACATATGACGCTTGCGATAACTTTTTGTATAGGCAGTTTACATGGACAGCAGTTAACCTTTAATGGATGTACTCTGCAAAGTCACGCAGCTGCTTGCCATGGATGACGGTGATATTTTTGTCTTTAGCGACGCGTAGAGATTCAGCAGAGATATCAAACAGGCTGACGAAGTATTTGTGCGTATTTAAGCCACCAACGTCGCTGATAGACTGCAGCTTATGTAGTTCGCGGTTGACGGCGTTGGTTGGGCTTTCTTGCTTGTGCCAGTTAACGGTTTTACACTCCATCAGATGTAGGTAGCTTGACTTAATGTAGGCGACATCGATTTCATTGCCATCACTGCTTTTCTTAAACTTTAAGCCAATCTTAACGTCGACACCCGAATCCTCTTGGCTTCTGTTCTGATAATGCTGGTTAATCCATAAGCCTGTTAGTACTTCAAACCAAGTACCACTGACAAACGCGACTGCGGCTTTGTTCTCAAAGGTTAGGGTATTGGTCGCGGTATCATGGGTAAAGTAGCTGTTAGGAGTTTTTGCCAGTTGATTTAGCCATGTTCTGCAATTTTTATATACATTGCTCTCTTTGATATTAATCGTCTTTGGAAAGCTGTCTTCAGACTGCTGCAACAGATCTGCAGTAAGTGCATTGAGTAGCCGTACCAGACTTTGCGTCTTAATGATATCTGCCTGCATATACTGCTGCATTTTAGTAATATAATGAAAATGCGAAGCAGGTAACTCCAAAAAGCTAATGTTGCTGGTGGTAGTAAAGCCATGCGCTTGCAAACGGTTTTCAATATTCTCAGGCAGGTTAAGAGGATAGCATTGTTGTCCTACAGGGCGGTTATACCAGACGATTTCGTTACGTCCACGATTTTGGTAGACGCATTCGTAGCGGCTACTGCTTTGGGCAATTTGGTCTTGAGCGATGCTAATGAGCTTGGTGCCACCTGTGATGTTGAAGATAATCTGTGATGGGCGATTGACCGCTATCCAGCCAAGTATGGTATCTTTTATCGCTTCGATATCGTACTCTTCGATACCTGCTGCTAGATGCAGCTGCTCTACAGTCACTGCATTGTTTGGGGTATCTAAAATCCCATTTAATACACCGACAAGCTTGTCGACATGACCTTTTTCACGCGAAAAGTCTGTACTGACAATGACGATTTTTTTGATATCGGTGTTGTGGTTTTTGAATAAATGAAAAATAAGATAATAGTTGGCTTCTGTCTGGGCAGTTGCAGTTACGAAGAGTGTTTTCATGTATCAGTCCTTAAACGGTGTCTACCAAAGCGAGGCGATAAAAAATGTCAAAGATAAGCAGTAGCCAATAGATATCTGAACTTATTTTGGATAATACTATACGATTATTGTTAAGTGTTCACGCTGTTTTTGCTGCTTTATCCTCCGTTGCCGTAAAATCACCGACTTTAGGCGATGGATATAAGGCAACGCCATAACCACGCTTATCCACAGATGATATTTAGTAGACTAATGTTGAACGAAGAGTAATAGCAGTATAAAATAACCCCATGAAAACCCTCAAGTTACGCATACGAGATAAACACATAGACCAACTAAACCGCCTAAGCGGTTCGGTTAATTTCGTGTGGAACTACGTCAATGACTTGAGTTACAAACACCTAAAACGAACAGGTAAATTTTTTTCAGCCTATGATTTAGCTGTTTACACCAAGGGTAGCGGTGAATATTTAAACTTACATTCTCAAACGCTACAAGCCATCAATGAAACCCATGCCAAAAGCCGCAAACAGTTTAAAAAGGCTAAACTTAACTGGCGAACGAACAACCCAAAGGCAAAACGCAAGTCATTAGGTTGGATACCTTTTAAAAAGTCTGCTATCAAACATTTAGCCACACGTCAAAGTGGCAAAAAAGGCTTAAAATCAACACTACAGCTATCCCTAGCCGAAGGACGAAAGCTAATCATAGACCTATGGGACAGCTACAATCTTAGCCTGTATCAAATCAACACCCTACAAATCGTCCAAGACAGCCGTAACCGTTGGTATGCCTGTATCACCGTCAAAGAGTTTCCAAAACAAATCTGCGGTATTGATAGCGTTGGCATTGACTTAGGACTAAAAGAGTCTGCCATCACTTCAAACGGTGCCAAGTTACAGATTAAACAAACGCAAAAATGGGCTAAGAAGCTAGCGATTGCTCAAAGAGCCAAGAACAAAAAGCGTGTCAAGGCGATTCATGCCAAGGTTAAAAACACACGCCAAGACTTAATACACAAATTCACCACCAATCTTATTAAGCAAAATGCTTTGATTGTGGTCGGTGACGTTAAATCACGCTCATTCACAAATAAAAAAACCAAACTGGCAAAATCAACTTATGACGCTGGTTGGTATGAACTCAAACGGCAACTGGAATACAAATGCGAGAACGCAGGTTGCTGTTTTGAAATTGTGAATGAGAGTTACACTACCCAGAATTGCTCGTGTTGCAAGCAGATAGATAGCAACAGTCCGAAAGGTAGAGCAGGTCTTGGAATAAGAGAATGGACTTGTGCTGGGTGTGGCTCAAGGCATGATAGAGATATCAATGCCGCTAAGAACATTCTTGCGGTCGGGCTTGACCGTCTAGTAGTAGGAATCCCCTCACTTTAGGGAGGGGAGGAAGTCAAAAGGTTTAGAACATCGCTGCAAATGGTGTCTGTATTTTGCTCATGGGTATCAAAATACTGTACGGTGACCAACTTGCCTATTAATGCGTAGGCATCAGGTGTCTGTAGCCAGCGATACAGCTGTTGATAGCTTTGTTTAAAGCATTGAATGCTCTCAATATTTTCCTCATGTTTACCGTATTGTCTGCTGCGCGCTTGGTAGCGAGAGAGGAGTACGGGTTCAGGCGCATCTAGATGAATGACCATATCTGGAATGGCAATCTTGTACTCTTGCTGGCGTACTTGTGTAAAGTACGCTTCGGGGCAGATGCCCTGTTGCATTGCCTTTTGCCAGCGTACGCTAAGGCTGGTAAAGATGCTGCGATCACTGACAATCACATCAGCGTGCCAGTCGGTGAGCTGAGCATGATGATTGGAGCGCGCTGCATACAGCTGGCGCAAATACATATCATCACCCTGACGCTGCAAAAAATCTTGCTCCAGTGGCTGTGTTGCAGGCATTGGTGTGGTTGGAGAGAGTAACGCCAGTTGCTGCTGCTCTTCATCGCAGTAGGCACGGAGCATCGGTACGAGCGCATCTACTAATGTGCTCTTGCCAGCACCTTTTATTCCTTCGATTGCGATATACATAGAAGCTCCTGATACGTTTTGTGTGCATGATATAAAAGTCGGCTATGGTCGTCCGCTCGTTATGAGCTGGCGTGTAAAGCGGTTACCTCTATCTCCCATGCTTGACTACCAAGTATGAGTTCATCTGAGATATCTCCTACCTGTAGTCCGATAATAGATTTTGCTAATGGTGCGTTGTAGCCGATCTTAGCCGCCTGAATATCTGTTTCGTCAAATCCAACGATTTCCCACGTTTCATTGACGCCTTTATCGTTGGCAATGTCGTTTAGGTTCCAGCGAGTAATACTGACCAAAGAGCCAATTGCCACATGGTTAGTAGGACGATTGTTTGGATCTATATTGACAGGCCTTGCATGCTGCAATCTTTCGGTTAGCTCCTTGACAGTATGGTTAAGGTTCGCCTCAAGCTGTTGCTGGCGATTGAACTCAGGATTGTCATGCCAGCCATCACCAGACAGCTCAAAGGCGATTTGGCGATGCTCACGCACTTCGGCATATTCTTGCTTCTTACGAGCCAATAAAGTTTTAAGGTTGTCAAAACCAGTGGTAGTCATATAGATAGTGGTTGATTGGGTCATGTGACGCTCCTATACGTTATATTTTTTAAATTGTTTGGCAAAACCCTCTGTATGTTAAACAGATGAGCTCTTTGCTGATGAGACAACTATACGCTGTAGCGGTAAGAGGCATAGTGTTTGGCAAGCTTGTGCATCACGAATATCATACTCATTGAGTAGCCTAGTCAGAGTTTCGACAGCGTCTTTGCACATAAGTGTGCTCGTGGCTTTTTTGAGTGCATGCCTTTGAGCAATCATTTGTTGTACCCGAGTATCAGGGGCACTTTGTCTGACGATACGGCGTAAGGTTTGATGAGGTTGCTGGGATGTGATCTGATACCCTTGGTTAAGTAAAGCGGTACTGACATGACGGAACAGACAATCATATAGCGTTAGATAAGCTTGAGCTGGCGATAAAGCATTTGAGGTACTGAGCAGTCGCTGGCGTAACCGATAGAGACTTTGCTCTTCTTGCGCTAAACACAAGATGACGTTGGTCGCAGGCTCGATTTGGTCGGTGTAACGTAGGGCTTTTAATAGTGCATGATCGATTGTCATAGTGCAGTTTGAGTCTGTCATATACTCTCTCTCTTAATAAAAAGGGTAAAGGTGGCTATTGCTACCTATCACAGCAGTATTTCTGTGCATATGATGCATACTGATGGTTTTGTTTTAAATCAAGCATCAGAGCAAGCTGGTTACGCTGCTAGCCGCTGTTGGTCTAAGTAACAAACCAAAGCATGCTTGAGCTCATCAGCCGATAGAGTGGTCGGATGCAGCTTGGGGTCTGCGGTAGTTGGGAATAAGCGGTTGGTCAGTATTTGTGTAGGTGCAGTACAAATAACCGTTGCTACCAACTCTTCTCCAGGATGATTGATCCGGTGCAGTTGATCCGGTGTCATTACATAGCTTGCACCCGCTGTCTGTGTGACGTTCTGCAGCTTTTTTAGGTAAGTTGCACCAACATACTGCTTATGCGCTGATACGTTGGTTTTATTCTTTTGATGCTTGGCGGTGTACAGATACTCATCTGATAGCAATGTGGATGTATGGCTATCAGATAATGATAGCTCTGATGTACGGGGTAGGGCAGTTGAGTCATCATTTGCTGCATCTGCCCAGAGCTCACTTTTGAGTGCGCCTGTTAGCACATGAGAAGCAAAGCCCCAACGATGGCTATGGATGTTTTCTTCGCAAGAAGTACCAGCGAACCAAATGTGTAGGCGCAGCTTATAACCTTTGTCTAGAAGGACCACCTTCAAAAAACCATTGCCATGCCAGTAAGAGCGTGCAGCAATTTGTTCAAGAAGTGCTGGGGATTGAATAATAGAAGATAATAGAATCGTCATATTGGCAAGGTGACAGTGCTGGCTAAGTAGATGAGCCAGTTGGACTAATGAGTCGTCATTAGTAGATGTACCATTATTCTGATAAGTGATGAAATGCTGATGTAGGCGCTCATGAATGTTAGTGAGTTGTATGTCAGCTGATAGAGGGGTTAAAAGCGTGTTTGTTACTGGTGTGGTCAATGTCATCATGATGTCCTCTAAGCCCCTGTGTGTAGGTGCTATTAGACATCATTGAGAGATGGGTTATGCAGAACGACAAGCTTGTTACTTTTGAGGGTATGCCCTTGTTTTGGTTCGTTTAGGTTAGAGGTGGAGGCGTAAGCTTTAGCCGATATTGACCCAAGCCCATGGTGGTGTTTTTACCGATGTGTAGGCGTTCACCCAGTTGCAATGCTGGTAAGAGCCGAGAGAGCGTTTGGTGGTCACCGGTGAGATGGAGGTTGCCTTGTAGTCCATAAAGCTGCATTTTTCGCTGCTGGCGGTTAGAGCGGCGAGGCACATGATTGGCCACAATATCGACTGCTATTGATAGTGTCTCGATGTCTTCTTTGAACCGATGATAAGAGTCATAGCCTATATCCCATGACTCATCAGGGCTATGATTGTCTTGGCATAAGCGGATGCGGTTATATAGCGAGGCGATAAATGTGGCGCTATCAAGATTATCTGGATGAGAGACGATACGGTTGTTTTGTTGATAGCGAAACGGTGTCAAAAACTGCATGGTGAGTTGAATGGGTTGGTTGGCTAAGTATGCAGGCAAGTCACTTGTTTTCAAATCATGCTCTTTTGAATTGCATGCTTCTAAGTCTGAGAAATTTTGTAGATTTGAGGTTGGTAAGTCTATCGCTCGCGCTGGAGACAGTTGAGGAGAGGTATAGAGAGTTTTGCCATCACAGTCCGCCTGCAAAAGCGTTGCTCGACGGTAAGGGCTATGAGCACCCAGTCCTGATGCAAGTGCCAGCTCCCATGCTTTGACAATCAAAGTGGTCTCAGTCACTGCCGCACCCATTACTGTCATACCGAATTGCCATATGTCGCCTTTCTTGAAGGTCACTGTTTTTTTGCCGCTCACCTTCGGCTTTTGGGTCTCTTGCACGATATGATGAGTGTGGTCGTAGTCAGCGGTATCGCTAGAATGATCAGACATTTGGTCAGTGATGGGGACATGTATGACATAAGGATTGACTGCTTGAACGGTAGCGTGCTGTAGTGCTGGCATCTCAAATATACGGGGGAAGTTGCAATGCTGCTTCAAAGGGCAGTCTCTACACTCTGGCATATCTGTGACACAGGTCAATGAGCGCAATGCAACGCCAAATGCACCGCGTAGCATCGAGCCTGAATGCTCGGGCATGTGGAGTGGATCATCTTGGCGTACCATAAAACGCAGGGTAGATAGGTTTGGTCTATTGACCACGGCTGTCGACGATACAGAGTAGGTGTGCATGTATAAGTCCAGATACAAGTAGGGTATTGAAGGCTTAAGACTATAGCAAATCTCAGCCATGGTTTAGATAGCTATCATAAAATATTAATGCAAGCTATAAAGATGTAGCGAAACGATAAGCTTGTCAAAAATACCGCAAAAAATAAGTTTTAAATTAGGGCGTGTTGAACATTCGACCATGGCACTGACAGCGACTATTTTTTAGGCGATTCGATGTTAAAAATAATAAGTTTAGTCATTCTAAGCGCTTATTTTTAACGATGAAGCGGCAAAAAAGAGTCCTGTCCCCTGCTTTTATCGTTGGGGCTGATGCTAAAATTGCCCCATACTGCGTTACAAATCTCGCTAAGGCATCTGCATTATCGTCGCTTTGTGCCTTGTCTGGAACCATTTTAGCGATCAGCAGTGCCTATTTGCGAATGTTCAACACGCCCTAAATGTAAGATAGTAATAATTAGCTATTGCACCTGCTATAGACATCTACTACCATGTATCAGATAACTTTAATCGGTTATTCCCTGACAGTTAGGGAGTGGTTTAGACAGGCTACCTGAGAAAATAACTCAACCGTTCAGACAAAAAACTGGTCAATATGTGTACAATTCACTGTAAAAAATTGGTTAAAAAATCACCAACTTTTAAGCCAACATTTGTTCGTTGTAATTCGATACATAAGTTATTGATTTTATTGATAATAAATATTGGTGTACAGTCTGAACTGCTCCCTGATTTCTAAGGGATTAAGACCATAGTCTCGTAGAATAGTGGTAATAACTCTTCGTCTGAACTGCTCCCTGATTTCTAAGGGATTAAGACCGATAGACATTAACAATAGTGTCATTCTCATTGTCTGAACTGCTCCCTGATTTCTAAGGGATTAAGACCAATCCGTGTTGTCTTTTTTGTGCGTGGACTTATGTCTGAACCGTTCCCTGATTTCTAAGGTGAGAGACGTCAAAAAATTGCATGCCAATTTTAGTCTCGCAAGAGAAAATTCCTTAAATGGAATTTTCTGAGGAAATAACGAAACACTGCCTCAATCGAGTACAAGAGAATTTGCATTTTCGCAAATTCTATCAAACTGGCTACAACAGTCTGACCAGAAAATCCCAGATTTTCTCTTGCGTCGGGGCAAAGCAGTGCTTTGCTGCTTCCCTCCTCATCCCTGATTTCTAAGGTGAGCGAGGATCAGTAAGTGTCTGGGAGACACTTACCCGAAGCGCAAGGCAAGAGCTATGCTCGAGCAAGACGTTAAAAAATTGCATGCCAATTTTAGTCTCGCAAGAGAAAATTCCTTAAATGGAGTTTTCTGAAGGATCAGTAAGTGTCTGGGAGACACTTACCCGAAGCGCAAGGCGCAGAACTATGCTCGAGCAAGGCGTTAAAAAATTCCACTGGAATTTTAGCTTCGCAAGTAAAAATCCTTTAAATAGGATTTTTTGAAGACGAGCTATAACGGTCTGACCAGAAAATTCTAGATTTTCTTCTCTTGCGTCAAGATAGAGCGTTTACTGATTGTCATAACGCAAACCAATAAAGCCACCTCTTGTAGGTGGCTTTATTGGTCTAATGGCTAGCTGATGTGTGAGTTACTCCAGATACGCTTGTAGCTGCTGTATCAAGTCACAAAATATACGCAGCTGCTGCTCTGTCTCTTGTCGTTGTGCCTCAACGCGCTCAAATTCCTCCAACGCTTTTTTGGCATCATCTTGTACGATAGCAAACTGCTGATCTAGCGTTCGCTTTTGATCATCACACGCTTGATCCTGCTGGCGCATTAGAGCAAGCCTAGTCGTAATGCTTTTCGTCATGCGCTCGTTGAGCATAAACAGTAACTGCTCTTGTTCTTCATACTGTGACGCACATGCCTGTGCCGCCTGCGAGACAAGACGATAAAGCGCAACGTACTGGCTAAGTGAGGAGGCTGCTTGACACTGGCGCTGGTAGTCCTCAAGCTCACGTTGACGCGACTGACGTTCTTTTTTTAGATGACTCAACGCTTGCTGCGACTCTGTCAGTGAGTCCTGCTCAAACATACTCGCTAAAGCGCATGCAATAGCACCTACTGCTGTGATACCAAACCCTAGCCAAAACATACGCGTATTCCTTTACCAGTAAGCCGTGCACATAAGCAGTCATTGATTTAGTAACCCGTCATTATCACTGTCATCGCCATCATTGATGTGCGGTGTCTAGGGCAATAGGTCGAGCATCAGGCTAGTACACATCTGTCAAAATCTGCGAGCCTTCTATCATCATATCGCTACTGTGTTCAAAGGAAATAAGCGCATGACTGCTAAGCTTGCGATGATTGGCAATCAAATCAGACTGCTTGGCCTGCAAGGTATCTATGACGGTTTTGATCAGCTGTAGCTGCTCAATATCTATGTCAGGCTCACATATACGGTCGATCAGCTTGACGAGCATCGTATTTGTATCGTTATACATTTTCATGACGTCTACAGTGTTCTGGCGATTGTGTGCCAAGGTGACACCGAACTGTTCACTCAATTGATGTAGCTTTGCCATTTGTCTTTGATGGTTGTTTTTTTCTTGCTGCATCGCATGGTTGGCTTGTTTGTGCATGGTCTCGCGCTGTAGTGCTGTCTGACTGGTAGCATGATGATATTCCATGATATGGCTACACAATCTTAAGCCTTCAGTGACTAGCTCACTAATATAAGGGGCGGCAACTATTAAAGACTTTGACATTGTGGCTCTCCATATTATATACATGCATAACTTGACGGCTAGGGGTGGATGTAGCGTGGTGGTTCGATTAAACCATGCTTGAGATGATAGCCAATTAAGTGGATTTATTATTAATTTGGCAAGCTTGTCATTGATAAGTTGGACCGCATCATTGCCGTAAGATAGTACTGATGATGATTGGCAATTGTGCTAATCATATTGGGAGCGAGTCGGTATGGCAGCTATTGTAGGTTTATTAGTGATGTTTTTGATTAGTGGCTCAGTGATATTGCTCCTCGTCGCTGTGATTGGCGGTATTATCAAAGCGATCATGTATCTGCTTGGTCATCGCTGAGTACAGCAGGTAGGATGGGGGAACGTAATAAGTGGTTATATCTTCTGAATCGGTAGACGCTTTACGCTATAGGGTTCGAGCTTGGCATCAAGTTGAGACAACTGATCAGCGGACAGCTCAATACCGCGCAGGTGCTCTGGGATACATAGGCTTAAATGCACATAGCTGATACCGCGCTCGCCTAGATCCGCCACCAAGTTAATGGGCAATGACCCTACGACTGTGTCACCTACCGACAGTCTTTCCTCACTGCCTAAGTGGGTGAGGTGTACATTGTACTGATGACCCATATGATTCATCCACTCAACTGCACCCTGATGACGGCTGACCAAATAAACTGTCATACTGCTCCTTAACTAAAGATACGATCAATATACTGCTAATTGGTGGCTATTATAGAGGCTATCGCTTGGCAGCGTCACTATGACAAGCTTGTCAGAAAAAGTATTACACAGATATATTTCACAGTGACGACTTATGTTTAACAATTAATAACCGGTGCCGCTTGTTATCAATGATAATCAGTATATCAATATGACTGTTGCACAGATGGATGACTTGCATTACTATATGTATAGTGAGCTATCACTGTTCACACCCTGAGTGATTAGGGGCGAATTCAGACTTTATCTGACGAAGATATTGGATACTATTTAACGTTTTAGACTTACAATTGGTCATTATTTATACAATTTATAGTAAAAAATTGGTTAAAAAAACACCAACTTTTAGACCGACTTTTGTTGGTAAAAATAATGGATGTAAGTTACTGATTTTATTAACAATAAAAATGGTTGTACAGTCTGAAACGCTCCCTGATTTCTAAGGGATTAAGACAGATACTATACGACACTGACCTTCCTTACGAAAGTCTGAAACGCTCCCTGATTTCTAAGGGATTAAGACAGATACTATACGACACTGACCTTCCTTACGAAAGTCTGAAACGCTCCCTGATTTCTAAGGGATTAAGACAGATTTTGGTACATACACCGACCTCCTGCAGTAAGTCTGAAACGCTCCCTGATTCCTAAGGGATTAAGACTCTTGCAAGAGGGTTTGTGGTCTCGGCTATATTGTCTGAAACGCTCCCTGATTCCTAAGGGATTAAGACACTTCACGTAGGGCACATACCTGCATTTCCATAGGTCTGAAACGCTCCCTGATTTCTAAGGTGAGCGAGGATCAGTAAGTGTCTGGGAGACACTTACCCGAAGCGCAAGGCGCAGAGCTATGCTCGAGCAAGACGTTAAAAAATTACATTGTAATTTTAGCTTCGCAAGAGAAAATTCCTTAAATGGAGTTTTCTGAGGAAGTAATGAAACACTGCCTCAATCGAGTGCAAGAGAATTCGCATTTTCGCAAATTCTGTCAAACTGGCTACGATAGTCTGAACAGATGATTTCAAACTTTCTCTGCATCAAGTCATAGCAAAACTCATAAAATATAAAAAAGGACACAACGTCATCGTTGTGTCCTTTTTTGTGTGTATAAATTCTTTGAGACTGCTTAAAGTTTCTATATTAAATAACATATCTATTGATAATTAAAATAAGGTTGACTACTATTGTTTATTTAATTAGCTATGTCTATTAGTTCTATTTCATAGATATATTGTGGATTGCAAATAGCGTTTATACCTTACGATGAGATTGAAATGAAAAAAAACCATAGAGAAGTGACAATGATATTGGGTCTATGTGCAGTGTTTGGCGCAAGTAGTGCAACCGCCGGCTTGCAAGCCTTTGAATTAGAGAATACGGAGCAACCTCAGTGTGGCTACAAAGATGACAGTATCACGCGCTACACATTAGACCGCCAAGGCAAGGTGCTTTCTAAAAAAACCTATACAGATTGGAATGAGATAGACCAAGAACGCTATCCGTAAAACGATTAGTAATTCCTCACATCTATTCTTAAAAATGCATACTTACTGACATCTGAAAGTGAGCCATGTAAAAAATACTTAATTTATTTAAATTTATAGGAAAAATCTCATGTTTAAAAGGACAAGCCTGCTACTAGCAGTATCGATGATTATCTTAGGTCTATCCTCTACGGCTAATGCAGCACCTAAAACAAAATATGGTGTCACAGTGGTTGAATGTGATTTTGATTATGAGGACGAGAAATTTTGCACAGACAGTCGTTTGAAAAGCTATGCAACCGTTATGAAAGAGCGCAAGCCTAACTTCAATGGTAATCAGATTATCTATATTTTTGAAACCAATGCTACGGGGTATGTTAATAAAAAACCTTATCGTTTGGTTGTGATTGACCCTGCTAGTAAGACAGTAGTGCCTTTTAGGTATTCGTTATCAGCGGCAACTGGATCAAATGGTAAGCCAATGATCGTTAATAAGAAAGGCGATACGATTGATTTTGATTTTAGCATTAAATCTAATCGCTTTTGTTTCTCAGGCAATATCGATGCTTATAGAATGTCTGACAGCTATGTAGATCAACCTTTTTGTTTTAAGTATGACAAAGCCCAAAAAGATATGGTAAGAGAGTATTAAGGTTTATTGACCTAAGATAGTGCATAAGAGGTGATGGGCGAAATGCTTATCGCCTTTTTATTTATAGAAAGCAACTCTGTGTTACTCATGCACTATCTAAATGAACTTATATTTCAACCTATAAGTTTATTTTATAGCTAGTCAGATATACTAGCCTCTATGACAAACATATAGGTCTACCATCATGATTGCTTCTTCAAATTATTTTCCTTCAACAGAAACTTCATCTATCGCCCAAGCCTGTGCAATTACCTTTCTAGGGAATGCTAGTAACAACCTGCAGCAAGATGCTTTTTTCTTTTTAGATAATTGGTATCAGGAAGATCTAGGTATGATGGCAGTGACACCAGTTGCGTTACCATTTAATTTAGCAGTGTCTGATGGCGTGGCAAGCTCTAATCACTCGCAGCACTGCTCAAAAGCAGTGGTAAAGGCAATCAGACGGTTATGGAACGATCAGAAGAGTATTACTTCAGATAATATTCATCAGCTGATTAATCAAACCAAGCATTCATCTAAGCGTCATGGCGCGTCAGCAACCCTCGCGATGGTTATTGGAGAGTTAAATGATGATGGAACCATAAGGGCAACGATAATGCATGTGGGAGACAGTCGTGTTTATCAGTTATCGAAAGGTGCATCACAGTGGCAGTGCCTAACTCGCGACCATAATCTATTGAATGAGCTCATTGACCAGAAAGCACAAGAGCAAGGTCGCCAAGCGAAGTTCGCTGACTATAATCGAGAAGGTATGGCGGGGAGTCTATATAGCATTACAGAGTGCTTTGTATTGACGGCTGATGACAGTTATCTAAGCAGTGAAGCGCCAGAAGGCAGCTCTTGTACGGTTAATATTAATAGCGGCGACTGTATCTTAGTTTGTACGGATGGTATTCATGATTTGGTGCCGAGTCGTCATTGGCAACTTGTCAGTGCTGAAACCGATTTACAAGCTTGGTTAAACACGCTTAAAGATCAGGTCTATAACTCTGAGGGTAATGCTTATGATAATGGCACTGCGATTTTGGTTCGTTTTGATTGAGCCTGTATTTTAATAATGAGTTTGTCACTTCATCAGTCTAATAGAGAAGCTACTATGCCTACACATCCTATCGCCAGCTACACAAAGTCAGCACGTCTATTTGCTTTATATCAATGCTTGCCTCGGAGTGAAGCGGATGCTATGTCTCTGACAGAGCTTATGCAAAACTACGGTGATAATGCTGATAATTATACAAATGAGCGTAAAAACCTAGAGAACGATCTGATTGGCTTAAATCAAATCTTTAACGATATCTTCTATAGTGACGTCTTAGTCCGAGTGCCAGCATGGGGCAAGAATATCAGTGGCAAGACAGCACGGTTTTATATTGAACCGAGCTTTAGCATCGATGCTATTAACGAGCAAACCGTGTTTTTTTGGGAGATGCTGGATAAATATACTGCAAACTATCTACCATTTTCTTTTAAACAAGGAATTACAGATAAGCTTACTCAACTACGTCGCCAAGATAAAGACAAATTCCATCAAAGTCCGCTAGGACAATGGCAAGATCATCTCATCACCTTACCTAGTATTGTGCAAGCGCCAAAGCTTGATAGTGAGGTGATTGGAATTATTCATCAGGCTCTGCTACAGAATCGTCAATTACGAATAAGTTATCAAAACAAATGGGAAGAAAAACCAACTCAAAGAGTGGTGTATCCTAAAGGAATGATCTTTATTGACAATATGGTCTATCTCACAGGCTTTAATCCTGTTGATGACTATATCGATGATAATGTGTTATTAAAGGAGCATCGTAATTTTGCGGTCAATCGTATTATCGAGGCAGTAGTCGTAGATAAGCCAATACCTGACTGGGTAGAGCGTGACGCCTTTACATTAGATAACTTACAGAAGCTAGGCAAGCTAGAGTTTGGTAAAAATATTGAAATCAATTTGGTTTTAAAAGTACAGAAATATGCCTGTCAGCATCTCTATGAGCGTCCATTATCACAAGATCAGCAGATTGAAGTTATCGATGATACTTGGAATCAAGTCAGCGCCACCGTAGCTAATACTACTCGTCTGCAAGATTGGCTGGTAAGCATGTCGCAATTATCCGTTGTCATTGAACCAAGTGAGCTTCAAGTGGTAATTCTTGAACGTCTAAAGAGTGCGTTAGAGCTTTATGAATATTAAGATTTAGTTATTAGTCATGTCATCTTAAATTATTTAACGACAAGGTTGCTTTTCAGCTTTAACAGGAAGTTCAAAATGATAACAAAAAATACGATTACTATAGAGCCATGGATGAAAGAGCTGTGGGCATGGGCTGACAAGTTTAAAATTTCTGAAGAGGTTTTACCCCGTAATCAGGCTAATTTATTGGCGCTAACAGACTTGAGTATAGATTGTAGTCAATTAACTAATTTACCTGAAGGTATCGGCTATTTATACAACTTAACCAATCTCACGCTAAACTGCGATACGCTTGAGCGTTTGCCAGAGTCTATATGAGCTATGCTGAAGAAACCGTACAACTAAACTTGGTAAACTAAGCGTATTAACTGGAGTTTACCATGACCAAGAAAGTAAGAACCTACAGTGACGAATTTAAAGCAGAAGCCGTTAAGAAGATAGCAGACAATAACGGTAATGTTTCAGCCACAGCCAAGCAACTTGGCATAGCGATGCAAACGTTATCGAACTGGCAGAACAAAGCCAATCAAGGCAAGCTTATTGGCACAGAGCAATATGATCCTGATCTTATGAGTGCTCTTCAAGAAATAAAGCAGCTCAAGCGGCAGCTTAAAGTAGCTGAAGAGGAGCGCGAAATTCTAAAAAAGGCGACGGCGTACTTTGCAAAGCACAGCTAGTCAGGTACGCCTTTATCAAAGATAACCAGCACTTCTTTAGCATCACCACTATGTGCCGCGTGCTAAGTGTTAAGCATTCAAGTTACTACGACTGGCTGGGTCGTAATCTCAGCGACCAACAGATACATCGCAATCAGTGTGAACTACTGGTTAAAGTCGCTCATACTCAGACCAAGCAGTGCTATGGCGTAGATCGACTGCATGCCCACCTAAGAGCGCAAGGGTACGATATCAGCCAATATATGGTTAGGAGCATCAAAGAAGAATACGGCATTAAATGCCGTCTTCACAAGCGCTTTAAAGTCACCACTGACTCCGATCATAACAAGCTGGTTTATCCAAACGTGCTGGATCAGAAGTTTGATGCAAACCGTCCTAATGAAGTATGGGTAAGCGATATTACTTATATCTGGACTGCTGAGGGCTGGCTGTACTTGGCAGGCGTTAAAGATTTATACACCAAAGAGCTTGTTGGTTATGCGATCAACAAACGCATGACTGCTGATTTAGTATGCCGTGCACTCAATATGGCAATTAAAAATAAACGACCCAGCAAAGGGCTAATCGTTCACTCTGACAGAGGCAGCCAGTATTGCAGCCATGCCTACCACAAGATCGTTAAGCAGCATCAGTTTACAGGTTCAATGAGCGCTAAAGGTAATTGCTTCGACAATGCTCCAATAGAAAGCTTCTGGGGCGTCTTAAAGAATGAGCTGGTATATCACCAGGATTATAAGACTAGATTTACAGCTATCAACGATATCATTAGATACATCGAGCTGTACTACAACCAAACAAGGATTCAAAAGGGCTTGGGCTATAAATCGCCAAGACAGGTGTGGTTTGATTATTATCGTCAGGCTGCGTAACTAAAATCTCCCAAGTTTAACTGTACGGAATTGACAGCAGGGATCATTCATCCTTCGATAGGGGAAGATGTGAATGAGTATGTTGTTATTGATAATCATAAAATTCAATTTTCTACTGTGAATCTGGCAACATCTGCTGTGGGAATTCGAGAGCAGTTGTTAAAGATTATTGATACTGATTAATATAAAATATAGCTCTACTCATACGTTATGAGCAACTGTGTAGCTGCTTTTAAAGCAAATATCCGCTAACTGGACGCTGACATATTTGTCAAAAATCTAATACTATGAGTATATTGACGCGCTCAATTTAGATAGTTTTTAAGAGGTTGGATATTATTCACGAAAAAGCCAGACGACCTCAGTCGTCTGGCTTTAATATGTTAAAAAATTTATCTGTGATTATGCTCTTGCCAAGTGGCATGCTCACACACCTCACAGCACCAACTGTCTTTTGCACGCATATAAGGAATATCTGCTGGCACTTCTAAAGGACAAACATAGCCACAATAAACGCATTGCACATCATCTAGATAGGCAAAACACTGAGCGACTGTATCAAACAGAATATGAGAACTGATATCATACTTTCGACAAACTCCTTCCACATGCCCGATAAAATCACTTCTATGATCATACGCCCAGTAATCACTACAGATTTTGAGGTCCCGTGCATTCTGCGTCATATTAGGTTGAAGTTTTACACTCATGACATTCTCCTTAAAAGCCACAGGCAGGTTGCGGTAGACGCCTATAAAGCTCGCTCTGCAGCTGCTGACACATCTCATCAACAAGATAATCAGGATTGTCATCCAAGCGCTGCTGTACCCATACTCGCAGTGCCATATGATTATCAAAACAAGATTTCACTCCTAAGAAACGCGCTAACCCCTTACCAGATTGAATACAAAGCTCACAAATGAGCATATTAGCAATTTCATTGGCATGCTCACTGATAGCACCATCCCGTTTGAATTCAGCGAACAGCTCTTCGTGATTGATGATTTTCATTGCGACGTCTCCTTGTCCGTTTGAGCATTTGTGGTTAAGCCTTTAGTCTCAGAGCCATTCGATGCTCCTATGAGCTTCTCCTTACTTGCTAGCAGTAAATTATCTATTGCAGAGCCGTCTTGGCGAGTCACATCAGGCACATAGCGGCTATATACCCGAAAGAGCATCTCCGTACTACCGTGACCCATTTGCCGAGCTATCCATTCAGGGTTTTCACCAGCAGCGAGCCAGAGCGTCGCTGCCGTATGCCGAGTCTGATATGCGCGCCGATGTTTGAGACCGAGTAGGGCGAGCGTGGGTTTCCATATTCGCCGATTCACATTGCGATATTCCAAAGGATTGCCTTGTGAATTGCAAAATACAAATTCTGATCTACCATACGTAATAGCCTTTTGCTCTTGCAGCGCGTTATACACTAGCTGTGACATCGCAATCTCACGCTGTGAGCCAAGCGTCTTTGTCGGACCCATCTCACCATTGACCAATGCACCGCGAATACGAATCTCACGCCGATCAAAATCAACGCAGTCCCATTTCAGTCCATCAATCTCGCTGGTACGCATTCCTGTGAAGAACCGAGTCGTATAATAGGGCTTATAGTCAGCGCGAACATGCTTTAAGAACAGCCATACCTCTTTTAGCGTAAACGGATTCACATCAGGACGCGCTTGCTTGAGCGTCTTGATGTTTTTATAAGGCATCTGAAACTCATAGCGATCGGCGGCTTCTTGTAGTATCATGCGAAGTGGTACCATGATCTCGTTGATCCGTGCTACTGACAGACTTGACTGGGCATCTTTACCGTAGCGAACTTTGGCGAGGGAGCTACGAAAAGCCAGCAAGTCTGTTTTTTTTATGGCATGGACCGCTTTGCCACTAAATTCAGGTAACAGATACTTATTAAGGATAGTCTGAACCTTATCTTGATAACTCGGTCGCCACTCAATCTTCTTCTCCTCATACCAAATATCAGCGAACTGCTTAAAGGTAGGATTGCGACTGATACAAGCTTCCGCTCTATCAGCCAGTGCCGTCATTTCTTTGGCACGTTCACTCTTTGGGAAATAGGCCGCATAATCAAAAATACCTAGGGTGATTTCTGCTTCCATTTTTTCGATGATTTTAGCCAGCTTCTTTCGATTAGCTGGAGTGTCTGTGAGATTGGTCGTCTCACGGCAACGTATATTCATATATCGAAAATCTACGAATAGCTTGCCACGTCTCGCTCTTATCGAGGCCATTATTTCGCTCCTTGTTTATGTAAAACTTACTGTAAAGACATTCCATTGATAGCGCTCATAACGGGCTTGCACATATCCTCTTCGATACGCTCCCATACATAGAGGATCTTGCGACCGCCGAAGGGGCGTATGTAGTGAATATTCTCAATCAAAACCGTGTCTTTGAGTTGATTGCGGATAGTGCGCGCATCGTATTTGATACGATCTGCTAGTTCTTGAGTAGTAAGGTAGGTCTGTGACATAATAGTTCTCCAGTCAGTATTAAATTACTTTCAGTAAAAACTTTGTTGTCGCCAACGAGTACTATATTAACAGAAAAGTAGTCATTGGCAAGTACTTTTTACTTACCAATAAGGAATTTATTGTGATTTCATGTAACTTACCTGTTCTTTTAGCAGAAAGAAGATTGCGTGTAGCAGATTTAGTGAGAATGACAGATATAAGTAAATCGACGCTGCATAGAATATATAATGACGATACAACTAGAATTGAGTTCGACACTTTAAGCAAGTTATGTAATGTCTTAGAAGTAACGCCAGGAGATATTTTGAAGTACGTACCAGATGAAACAAAGGAAGGGAGTTTTTCAGGAGAGGAGTAGGTTGACCGTCGTAATAGTTTTTGATGGGAGTGCTAGCTAAAGGCTCATTAGAGTTAAAAGGTGGTTATGGAGCTGAATAACTTTTTATCTTTAAGTGAAAGCTTTCTTTTTTGAGTGGCGATTAGTTTTGAACACTATAAATCTAAAATATATTGCAAAGAAAAAAGAATCTAAAAAATATATTTTTTGCCAAATCGAAGTTGGGTTCAGAGTCAAGATGACACTTAACCTTATGCGTTAGGTGTCATGAATTTCGATGATATAAATTGTATAGGTTGGGGTCAATTCAGCATTCGCAGTTTTAGGGTAAGGCACAGTTTGGGCACCAAATGGGCACCGCACCGAAAATGAGCTTTTTAATTGAGTAGATAAACTTAACTATAAGAAAATAAATATTCGAAAAAATACTCTACAAGCCCCGAAAAATGGACAAAAAAAAAGCCTCACTATTAAGTGAGGCTTTTTAAATATTTGGAGCGGGATAAGAGATTCGAACTCTCGACCCCAACCTTGGCAAGGTTATGCTCTACCACTGAGCTAATCCCGCTGATTCATCGTTTGATTAACTATCATCAGATGATGAAGGCGTATTATACGCAGTTTTTTTTATGTGTCAACACCTATGACGAAAAAAGTTAAAGTTATTAAAATAGGCATATATTCTATCTACAAATGTGTGTTATAACGGTTCATTATAATATGTATTCCAAAAGCTTTGCATACATAAATAAGCTGGTATACATATTATGATTTAATTACATTCACAATTATCAATACTTACGAAGATAAGTTATAAGGATAAAAAATGAGTCAACAGTATACTATCGCTGATTATTTGTTTGATCGTGTCGCAGAAGCAGGTGCCTCTGAGATATTCGGCGTACCAGGCGATTTTAACTTAACCTTTTTGGACAATGTCCTTGCTTCTGATAAGCTGCGCTGGGTGGGTAACACCAATGAGCTAAATGCTGGCTATGCGGCCGACGGCTATGCACGCGAGCGTGGGTTTGCCGCCATGGTGACGACTTTTGGCGTAGGCGAGCTATCAGCGATTAACGCGACCGCAGGCTCTTTTGCTGAGTACGCGCCAGTATTGCACATCGTAGGTGCACCAAGCACAGCTTTGCAAGACGCAAAACGCCGTATTCATCATTCGCTTGGCGATGGCGTATTTAATCATTTTATTAAGATGGTTGAGCCCGTGACCGTAGCACGAGCGCAGCTTACTCCTGAAAATGCCGCCTCAGAAATTGATCGAGTGATTCGATTGATTCTCAAAAAGCATCGCCCAGGTTATCTGCTGCTATCACCTGATGTTGCGCGTCAGCCTATTTATCCGCCAACAACCAAGCTGATTGATAGCCAAGAAGACATCACCAGTCAAGCGGCATTGGCAGATTTCAAGCAAGCGCTAACAGAGTTCTTGCCAAACAAAACCACGACGCTCATGGCAGATTTGATGGTGCATCGTTTGGGGTTGCAGTCACAGCTCAAAGCACTGATTGCTGATACAGACATTCCTTATACCACGCTATCGTGGGGCAAGACACTGCTTGATGAAAACAGCGAGCGCTGGGCCGGGACTTATGCAGGCGTTGCCTCGCGTCCCATTGTCAAAGACGCGGTAGAAAACTGCGAATGTCTGATCAAAGTAGGGGTGCAATATACCGACACGACCACCGCGGGATTTAGCCAAGATATTGACGAGAGTATAGTAGTAGACTTGCATTATGAGCGTGCTTCTATTAGTGGTAAGAACTTTGCACCGATTGCCTTGCAAGATGCATTACAGGCCCTGCACGAAGTCATAACCTCTGGTATCAACATCGTACCAAAGCCTTTTTGTGAGCCCGTCAAGCCGCATGAGCAGAAGGGTAGGGATGATGAGGCAATTCTCCAAGATGACCTATGGCATATTATCGCTGATCGCCTAGACCATAATAATTTGGTGTTCTCTGAGCAAGGAACGGCCTATTTTGGCATCAGTGATGTGCGCTTGCCAGAAGGGGTGACCTCCTATGGGCAGCCAATGTGGGGCTCGATTGGCTACACATTACCAGCCAGCTTAGGTGCTGCTATCGCGTCACCGAATAAACGCAGTGTTTTATTGATTGGTGATGGCTCGGCGCTCTTGACGGTTCAAGAAATGGCGGTCATGATTCAAGAGCGTATCAATCCAGTCATCGTCCTAATCAATAACGACGGCTATACCGTAGAGCGTGCGATTCATGGTGAAAACCAATACTACAACGATATCCCAAAATGCGATTGGCAGATCATGCCAAAAGCGTTTGGCGCAACCGAAGCGAATAGCTTACTACTCAAAGCAGAAACAGCAGGTGAGCTAAAAGCGGCTTTAAACAAAGCTGCCGAGACTACCGATAAGCTAGTAATGATTGAGGTCATCGCAGATAAGCATGATATACCCCCGTTGCTAGCAGATATCAGCGCGGCACTAAAGCCAAAAAAGGATTAAATAATTCGTAAAAGCTTTCTTAATAAAAGTACTAGCCCCATTTAGCAGCGTAGCTAAATGGGGTTTTTTGCGTTTTTTTATCATAAGGGTCAATTAATCAGCGATGCCTCTTATGTCAATTTGTAGACTCTAGTATGATGGCTGATTGGGCTATGTTCAGCCCGTCATACTCAATAGGAGAGTGATCCATCATGATCTGGCTAAAAATGCTCATTGGCGCTTTGATGGTATTGGCAATTCAATTATTTGCACAAACGCGATTTTTTTATCTGGCGGCGCTTGCACCTCTTTTCCCCACGTTTACGCTCATCAGTCACTTCATTGTTGGCACTGAGCGCAGTCCTACTGATTTAAGGGTTGCCCTGATATTTAGTATGCTGGGTGTGATACCGCATCTGATTTATACCTTGGTGGTATTTTTTAGCATCAGTTATATGAGCTTATATAAGGCATTATTGTTAGGCGTTGTCGCTTGGACAGTAGCCGCCGCCATTTTGGTACTGACATGGCAGTACATTCAGGGCTAAATAGTCAAGCGTAACTATTTAAATCTAATCGTGTGGACCTAAATACTGTCAAAAGGCAGCATAAAACAATGGTCATAAGTTCATAGGTACGCGCTGGTATATTCGATAACTTTTCTCGAAATACTGTCTATAAATTTAGTCGCAGATGTTACTCTTAATGCCGATATAGAATCAGTGTAAATTTCTTGTGTTAATGGCTCTGACAATGTTAATAGCTCTGACAATCGTTGCTGATGACAAACTCTCTGGCGTGATATCTAATAACAGTGCGATAACGGAAATATTTGCGCAATCAAGTACTATTATGCTTCATTCAATATTGATGCAATAACGATAAAAAACAGGGTTTTAAAAAATGGATACCTTGAATATCCTATACCTCGTAGGGGCAGTACTTATTTTCGCCAGTATCATGGCGAGCACGTTATCGGCGCGTTTGGGTGTGCCCTTGCTATTGCTGTTTTTGATCGTCGGTATGTTGGCAGGCGAGCAGGGTATCTTAGGTATTGAGTTTTCTCAATATGGGCTGGCCAATTTTGTGGGACAAGCGGCGCTTGCTTGTATCCTGTTAGATGGTGGTCTACGTACGTCTTTTAAGTCGTTTCGGGTCGGTCTAAAACCTGCGATCACCTTGGCTACTTGGGGCGTACTGGTCACGGTTTTGGTGCTCGGGGTATTTGTTACTTGGTTGCTCGATGTCGACTGGCGTTTTGGTCTATTGATGGCAGCGATTGTTGGCTCAACCGATGCGGCCGCTGTATTCTCTCTACTACGTAATGGCGGGGTCAAGCTCAATGACCGCGTTCAAGCTACGCTCGAGTTAGAATCTGGTGCCAACGATCCCTTGGCCATTTTATTGGTGACGGGGTTAATTGCTCTAAACGTCGACCCTGCTGGTCAGACAGCATTTGGCTTTTTGGTCTTACTGTTTCAACAGCTGAGCTTTGGGTTGGGCATGGGCTTGCTCTTTGGTTATTTGCTCTCTCGGTTATTACCCAAGATACATCTGGCAGAGGGCATGTATGCCATTTTGATACTCTCAGCGGGCTTGGCGGTATTTGCTGCGACCAACTTGATTGGCGGTAGTGGGTTTTTGGCGGTGTATCTGACAGGGGTGCTGATAGGCAACCACAAGGTACGTTCAACCGAGCATGTTATGCGCGTGATGGACAGCTTTGCGTGGCTGTCGCAAGCGGTACTGTTTGTGGTATTGGGGCTATTGGTCACGCCATCAAACGTTCTTAATGTCTGGCATTATTCGGTGGCGATAGCGGCGTTCATGATCTTCATTGCCCGTCCTATCGCGGTCTATACTAGCGTGAAACCATTTAAGTTTAAAGATCGAGAGATTGGATTTATCTCTTGGGTTGGGTTGCGCGGTGCGGTGCCCATTACCCTTGCGATTTTGCCCGTCATGGCAGGGATAGATAACGCCTTTATGCTCTTTGATATTGCGTTTGGGGTCGTGGTGTTGTCGTTGATACTGCAAGGTACGACCATTCCTACTATGGCGAATCTATTTAAGGTACGTATTCCAACCAATAAAGATCCCAAAGAAGAGCACGAGGTTTGGGTATCGGATAAGGCGAGTATTACCTTATACGAGTTTGAGGCGCAATCAGGCGCATTTGCTATTGGCCGCCATCCTATGGGTATCTCTAAAGGCATTAGCCCTGATGAAATCAGCGTATTTGCGCTGGTGCGCGGTCAACAAATCGTCGTCGTCGATGAACAGACCAAAATAAAATTTGGTGATAGTGTTTGGTACGCCATGCGCGGCAATCATGCGAGCAAAATTGCCAAGATTTTTAATGACACAACGTTAGATCGTAAGGCTATTGATGACTTTTATGGTGATTGGTTGCTATCACCCAGTGTAAAACTCGGAGATTTGCCATTTTTTTCAGAAGCCATGGTCGCCAAACCTTTGATAAAAACGCTGAAAACGACCGAAGCAGACAGTACCAAAGATATGTGGGAGCAGACAGTCGCTGAGTATGTGACCTCACATTTAGGTACCGCACCCGTTTCAGGCGATACAGTTGTGGTGAACGATGAGTGGTCACTGGTCATCAAAGAAGTAGGCGAAAAAGGTAAGCTTAGAAGCATTGGTCTCAAGCATCAACGACCGTCCGTAGCAGTGCAGTGATATTCGTATTCTTTTTATAGTAAGTTCATCATTTTATGTAGAAAGTCAGCGGCTTGCTTGTGCTGATTCTCGCGATACGCCCAGTGGTGCTCGACGTCGTAGCTTGCTTCATTGGGCAGGAGTATTTTCATCAGTCCCATGCCCTCATAACGTCTCGCCAAATCACGCGGTAAGTAGCCAACATGATAGCCTGCAAGGATCAGCTGCGCAGTTGCCTCCATGTGATAAGTGGTGGCGCTCAAGGTTTTGGGGCGGATATGATTGATATGATGCTCGACCACGTAGCCCCTTTTTATCCACGGATAATTTTGCTCCAAATCCTCAAAAGTCAATCCTTCTGAGTTATAAAAAAGCCTGTGCTCGCGTCCGCAGCAGACCACTTTTTTTCGACAAATGCTGGCTGAAACGTCAGTAACGGCGGAAAGCTACCAAAATAACCCACACCAATGTCACTCTCGTTACTTACGAGCTTTTCTAGCATGCTCTCAGGGCTTTGCACATCGATAGAAAAGTGTATCAGTGGGTTTTCTCGGTAGCTACTGGCGAGGCGCTGTCTAAGCGCGTCATAAAAAAACTTGGGCATCTGATCAATTAAGCAAAGCCTAATATGTCCACCGTGTACTGAGTCTAGTTGCTTAATATAGTGCAGCTGGTGCTGAAAGCTTGCGACCGATTCGGTAAAGCCCAAACATGCCTCATAGACAGCCGCACCATCCTCTGTCAGCTTAAATCCTGCTCGACCGCGATGGCAAAGTGTCATGCCCAAGCGGTCTTCTAATTGCTGACTGATTGAGTCGCTCTTAGTTTTATTGGCTGTTTTAGAACTTCGTACCTAGCTGTTAATATCGTTATTGATAGCTAGCGTCCAAACCTGTTCTGCAAGTCAGGTTGCTTATCGGTAAATGCCTAACTAACCGCGCCGCCATGTGTGGTATTTTTCTAACCAGTTCAGTACCGTGTCGGGGCGTGATTGCGTTTCCATTCACCAGCGACGTATTTGTTGCCCTCCGCCCATGTCGGGTAGGTATGAATTGTACCCAATATTTTATTGAGCCCCAAACCATGTTTCATCGCCAGTACAAAATCGCTCATTAAATCGCCAGCATGCTCAGCCACTATCGTCACCCCTAGGGTTTTATCTTTGCCTTTCGCGGTGATGACTTTAATAAAATCCTTAGCTACGCTGTCTGTAATGGCGCGATCTAACTCTTTAAAGTCATAACGTGTCACTTCAAAATCAATGCCCTTTGCCGATTGCTTCTTGCTCATTCAAACCCACGCGAGCGACTTCTGGATCAATGAAAATCGTCCATGAAATCACGCGGTAATCGACCTTGAATTTTTAAAATTTCCAAATAAGCCGTTAACCGCTGCGTACCAGCCTTGATGCGACGCCACATGAGTGAATTGATAGGGCCCAACGATTTGATAGTGTCGCGCAGCAGGTAACGTGAGGTCAAAAAAGCCAGCGTTGCCCCGATACTGGAAGCAAAAGAGGCAATGAGTAAGCCTTGAGCTAAGCCAAACAGCGTGCCTGCGGCCAGCGTCAAAATAGTGGCGCTAGGTAAGGAAAGAGCAGTGACGACCACATAAAGTAAAAATAATCCACCAATAATCAATAATCAATAATGGCGACTGCGTTTTATACGCATCAAACTGCGCCATCAATCCTTTTAAGCCCTCAAGCGTCAATAATTGATTGAGATCAAAATAAAAAAAACTGGCCACTACGATCAGTAGAAATAGTATTAAAAATATTCTTTTCATCATGATTGGTCTGGCCTCATAGTCTGGTGAAGGCGACCGTTATCGCTTTATGATCCAAATGCTGACGGTGTGCGCTAACGGCGGTATGCGCTAACATAGCAATACGAATATGGATGACGCGACTGTGATAACAGTCAGAGCGCTTGCCTTTATAGTATAGGGCTTGGGCTGCGTTGTCTGGTATTTATATCAGCATCTCACAAATAAAAGCAGCCCTTCATAGAATGGTCGCTCTATGAAGGGGTTTTGCTTGTAGGCTTATTCAATTCGCTAAGCGATTAGGCAAGTGATTACCACATCAAATCGTCTGGAATCACATAAGCGGCGTAAGGATCATCTTCTTCTGGCGTGTCTTCAGCAGTATCATTGGACACGACCATAAACCCTTCCATTTTTGTATCGATACGATCTGCGAGTGGGCGCGGCAGGAGCGCGTAGCCGTCTTCTAATCGTGCAATCACCACGTGACCGGCGACGATTTGATCGTATAGCTTTTGCGTGATGGATATTTTTTTCACTTTAGACGCATCGACGAATTGATAGCTAACGTCACCATCCGTATCGGCTATCTGATGCTGCTTAATCATTTGAATGATGTTAGCCCTCAGCGCCTTTTCTTCTAAAGCTTGCTGTTTTTGCTGATTGAGCTTTTGGTCTTTCTCAAGCTTTTGCGCTTGAGCCTCTGCCAATGCTTTTTTGGTCTCTAAACTCTCTGAGTCGCCAATACGCTTAGCATGCTGCGTTTGCTTGCTGATTTTTTTGGCTTTTTTACTATCGACCAATCCAGCCTTTAATAGTTGAGCCTGTAGGGCGTTCTTTGCCATAATTCAATCACCTAAATAACGATACGTAAGTCTTAAATACTGCATCATAAATACTAAAAGAGGTATTGTAGCAAACTTTACTAACGCTTGTGGTTAGACAATGACCAGAGTTCATCGGGGTGTTAAAACAATACTCTTGTAAACTATATAAAATAATAGTGCTAGCACGTTTGTGATTTTACAAAAGCGTGTACATCGCTGGATGAAACCGACCAAATTGGGTATCATCAAATTAAGAGAGCAGTTTTTATAAACATCTCTCAAACAATGGGCATAGCTTGGTCATATATAACAAGCTGTATGGGATTAAATAACATATCTAAGGACAGATTATGACAACATCACAGCACATTCTAGCCTGTATTGACGGCTCAGCAGTGACTGAATCGGTTTGTGACTATGCCGCATGGTATGCCAGCAGACTGAATTTGCCCGTTGGATTGCTGCATGTCAGTGATATTCCTGCCTCAGTGAGACGAGATCTGTCAGGAGCGATAGGGATCAACAGTCGCCAGTTCTTATTAGATGAGTTGTCCCAGCTAGATGAGCAAAGGGCAAAAGTCGTCAATAGCTATAGCAACGCCTTAGTACAAGATGCAAAAAGCCATATCAAAGACAGCTTTGCGGATGTCAATGTGCGCATTTATCAACGTCATGGTAAATTGCTTCCTAGCATCGAGTATTTCAAAGAAGAAAATCGCGCGATCGTCATGGGACGCCGCGGCGAAGACCACAAAAATAGCCGCATCAATATCGGCAGCCAAATCGAAACGGTAGCTCGCGCATCGGATATCCCTATCCTGATTTGCTCAGAAACCTTTAAAGAGCCTAGCTCATATATGATTGCTTTTGATGGTAGCAAGACCTCTATAAAAGCGGCATGGATGGTCGCAAAAAGCCCTTTGTTAAAAGGTTTGAAAGGCCACATCGTGATGGTCGGCAATTATAATGAAGCCGCCAAGCAAAGCATGAGCGCGGCTGCTGCAAAATTGGAAGATGCAGGTTATATCGTTGAGGCGCATCATCTGTCTGCTTCTGATGCGGTCGATGGGTTATTAACGTTTCAAGTCGACAACGATATTGACATCATGGTGGTCGGTGCTTATGGACACTCTAAATGGCAGCAGTTGTTTCTTGGTAGTACAACGACAGAGATCATTGCAAGTACCTTATCCCCTGTAATTTTGGTACGCTAATGGATGCATTAATAAATTGTCATGAGTCGCTTGTTTTTCGATAAAGCGACACTAAATTAAGGCCGTGCCTTGTTCGAGACACGAGCGATCAGTGTATCGCTCTCAGCAGCGCAATATTCATAAAGAGGGTTGGTTATCGATATTTTAGATAACCAATCTATATCTCATAACGGCTCACTTGCTGACGCCACTCATTCTATCTTTGGAACCCCTTATGCGTATCAATGCAGATTTTTCACGTCGTGCTTCGCTAGCACCTGAAGACCACGGGTGGGTCAAATCACCACAGAATGGCGTGGAGCGAGTGATGCTTGACCGCATCGGTGAAGAGAAGGCTCGTGCGACGAGCCTAGTACGTTATGCACCGAACTCTTATTTTCCGCACCACTTGCATCCCGGCGGCGAGGAGATACTCGTACTGTCAGGGACTTTTTCTGCAGACGATACCCATTATCCGGCAGGTTGGTACGTGCGCAATCCACCAGCATCCGGTCATAGGCCTTATAGTGATGAAGGCGCAGTGATTTTCGTTAAACTACGGCAGATGTCACCTGATGAAGCGCAGCATGTGGCTATCGACACTCACGATAGCGCCAATTGGCAGCGACAAGGTGACCGTGACGTTTGTCCTCTTTTCTCAGATGATGTCGAGCAGGTGAGCTTGCAACGTATAGAGGCAGGAGAGTTGTTATTCAATGAGCCAATCCTTAATGGCGCAGAGCTGTTAGTCATTGCAGGCGAGCTGGTAGATGATGACCGAGTCTATCAGCGTTGGGGGTGGTTACGTCTGCCTGCAGGTGAGTACGCGCAAATCACAGCAGGACGAGAGGGCGCGACGATATATCTAAAAACAGGGCATCTCAGCCAAGTCATCGGAGACAAGCCAGACGATGCCTAAAGACCTATGATCAATAACACTGCGCTGATTGCTAATCACGGATTGAGCCTGATTGCTTATTAATTTGACTCATCAATTTGAATGGTTAGCGCCAGCATGAAGTGACCTATTTAGCTGATTTATATAACGTATCACCTCGTCTCAAGCCAGATAAACGGCTCTATATCAATACAGCCCTTTCTTATACAACATCACAAGTCCGCTTCTAAAAATAGTCGATTTCTTCTATCCATGTCTTATAGTCAATCCATAATAAAATTAGCACAGCTCATATCATTGAACAGTTTAGGTAGTTTATTCTTTATTCACCCTTGTCGTAGAAACTTAGCCTGTGCCCACTTTTTTTCAATAGGGTGACGATTACGCATTTCGTTTTGAGGCATGGTATTAGCGTGTTTTTACACCATTGGCAGAAAAGGCTCTACTATATATTAGTACACGCGCAGAACACCTCGAGGTTATCAAATACTAAGCATTATTGGTATAAAGAATTTACTCAGTCTGTTGAACTATCTGTTTGTAGACTAAGCCTCTTTCATCGGAGCTTCATGCTCAAAGTCAGCCAGCATCTCTGTGATCAGCTGGTCTTTTTTGTGCCATACCTGCTCAACCCAGTCAAACATCTGCGCTTTTACCGTGTCATCTGTTTCATAACCACCATTTTTAATTGCCGTAAATAAGTCTTCAGGTATCTCGATATGACGCACATCGACGCCTAACCGTTTGATGTTGCCTTTCCATAAGTCACTATAAGTGGGTATGCCATCAGGGTAGACAATCGTCATGTCCAAGATACCGTCGATCTCTGAGCCTAGGGCACTCAAAGCAAGTGATAATCCGCCAGCACGGGGCTTGAGCAAGTGCTTATATGGTGAGTTTTGTTTGTCACGTTTGCTAGGGGTGAAGCGCGTTCCTTCCAAATAATTTAGCAAAGTAAAAGGCTTGTCCTTTAATAGCGCACAGGCTCGTTTGGCCTCTTCGATGTCTTTACCCTTTAAAGCAGGGTTTTTGGCAATGGCTTCTTTAGAATGTCGACGCATCATAGGGAAGTCGAGAAAGTAGAAAGCCTGCCCAATCACTGGAATATAGATGAGCTCAAACTTGGTAAAAAAGCGCGTCAATGGTAGGCGCTTTTCACTGATATATTGCATGATGCTGGTATCGACCCACGATTGGTGGTTGCTGATCAGTAGGTATTGACCATCTGTGTGTACATCATCAGGCAAGCTGATACGCCAGTCTTTACGTGGTAGGATATTGTCGATGACTGCATTATTGCTATTGATCCAGTAATTGGTGACATCGATAACGGCTTTGTCAGCGATAGCAGCACCCGTGAAGGCTTTGGCGGCGCCCATTATCCATACAGGAGGTCCTGCCAAGATGCTATTAAAGGTAATCACACCCGTGGCTGTGGTGAGTGATGCGGCTTTACCCAATTTTGGGGCGCGTTCATGTAGTTTTTGAACGACTGATTTCAATCGCATAGTAAGTCCTTTTTCTTAGACCAGTGATGAGGTATTGATAATATTACTGCATGATTTTAGCAGAAATAAATCTTAGTGTACGAGTGTTAACAACAAATAATACACAGCACCTTTAGTGAAAAGTATTATTTTTGCCATAAAAAAGCGTACCAAGGCATGACCTTGTAAATACCCCATTCTTAACACAACATCATTGTAGAATAATTAAGCCACCTGCCTGTACTCGGCAGGTGTCATATCATTAAGTGAATCATGGGATCTTTCAGTGTTATAAACCTTGATCCAGTCTTCAGTCAGCTTACTAACCTCGTTTAAATTATTAAAAAAATAACAGTCTAAAACCTCATTGCGGTAACTGCGATTAAACCGTTCAATATAAGCATTCTGATAAGGACAGCCAGAAGATCGTAGCGAGATGCTCTCATGGTTGATGTTTTTAGCAACTGGTCTGGGCCCTTATTATGGTCAGTCTGTGCATTTTAGACACAAGGCGCCAGAAAAAATCCCCTATGCGATGAACCGCTATCTTCGTGAGGCTGAGCGTCATTACGAAGTGCTCGACACCCATCTGGAAGGCTGTGAGTATTTGGTTAGAGACGAGTATTCAATCGCTGATATCTCCGCATGGGGCTGGATCGATAAAGCATCAGCCTGAAATGACAGGGCTCTTTTTTGCCGCTTCATTGCTAAAAATACACGTATAGAATGACTATACTCACTATTTTTACCTGCGAATCGCCTAAAAAATAGCCTCTGTCAGTGCCATGGTTGAATGTTCAGCACGCCCTAATAACAGCAAAGAGACGTAAAAAGCTTTATAATAAAAAAGTGATTAAAAACAGCAGCTAATATTGGTTCTACAAACTTTGCCTTAAAATAGATTTTGAGGCAAAGTGATTAAGGTAAACACTATGAGTGCTGCGATAAAGTTCAATCGCGAGGATGTGAGCGAAAAAGCAAAAAATCTCTATTGGGAAAAAGGCTATCACGCAACCTCGATGCGCAATCTGCAAGACGTCATCAATATGCATCCTGGTAGTATTTATGCCGCTTTTGGTAGTAAAGATAAGCTCTTTATATTGAACTGCGGTGTCTCTTGCGAGAACTACTGCCATAATAAGGTCTTGAATAAAGACTATAGCGTACAATGCTTTGCTGCTACAAACCTTAGTCATGAACAGGTCAGTGGTGAATGCTAGGCATAAGAATGCTAAAAAACTGTCCTCTTCAGCTCGATTGTTGCGGTCAACAAGCCATATCTTATGGATTTAATCCTGACGCCAATAAACCTTTATCACCACCTCTGCGCGGCTAAGATCAAGCCGCTCTCTAAGCATGGGCCGTAGTGCCTTGACAGTGCTTGCCTCTAATGCACCCCAGACTTTATCAATTTTTATAGGTTGATCTATCAAATAATTGCCTATCGTATTATCGATTAAGGGTGCTAAATGCTGTCCTGAGCATTGCTGATCGGTGACGATGGGAAGGACAGTAAAGTTGTCTTTAACGGTATTCTTGGTAGTGCGCTCACTATTGCTGTCAATACGATTAGTTATGCTGCCATCAATACCACTACGTATTTTTACGGTATCAAAATAACGTTGATCCGCCGCGTTTTGTGTGACACTAACAACTAACGGCGGTGTTGGGTTTTCCCATAGCTCGAGTAATCTCGCGACAGTTGGCATAGACGTTTCATCAGCGATCAGTAACGCTTGACCGTCACGCAAATGCTCAATTTTTTCAGGAAACTCCCTTTTGGTCACTACGGTATCACCTGCTTGTAGTGAGTTGGCCCAATTACCGCCCGGTGTATTGCCATGCAAGAAAACATCGACCCACGCTTGTATGCCAGCAGGGGTATGCCATGCTTTTCTTAAGGTGTAATAACAATGAGATCGAGCAAGGCGTGAGGTATTTTTGCTGTCATCAATATTGTCAGCTGTTGTGTCTTTAATCAATGCATTGTGCTCTAAATCAAATAAATACGCGTAACCTGCCTCGTTGATGGGTACTGAGGTCGGGTTTGATGTGCCGTTAGTATTATTCAACGTGGGCATGTTCAGTTCAAGGCGCAGCATATTTTTGCTGACTCTATAACTGTCTTGCACATCAAATACTTGCTTGGTCAGTTTAATCGTTTTTTTACCCAGCTTTTTATCCGCTTTTTGTTTGAGTGCAATATATTGAATTTGTAGCTCATCAGGATGCGTAATGGCTGCAGGAAAGGCAATAAAAAAAGTCTGACTCTGTTCAGGGTGATTTTGAGCATTGGTAGATGGAGATTCTGTATTTTTTGTCTGTACTTGTAACTCAAGGCCTTCAGCGTAAACGGTGGTTAATTTCACCTCTATATTATCCAATTCAGCAGTGGATATAGGAGTAAATGCGTTTAAAAACCCTAATAGTTCATCTAGATGCTCTTCGTTGATATAGGTGATGATGTCGTTTAGTTCAGGAGTGTTTAAGGAAGTATATGGTTTGTCTTGATCATAGGTATTATATGCAGAAGATAGGAAGATATTAGCCATATTGATACTCATAAGCAGATGATAAGTGAGGAGATAAAACGTCTAGTTGGTTAATGATAATTGTTTTTATTATCGTTTACGAGTAAAATCCTCTTTTATTGTCGCTTTTGTTTCAAAACTATAAGCATCATCGACGCCAATTTTTTACTTTTTATCAATTTTGATTTTTATCAATAATGAGTGCCTATATGTTACGTGCAAACCAACTGACCATCAGTCGACAAGGGAATACTTTACTAGATAACGTGAGCTGCGAGATTGATATCAAGCAGTTGGTGGCGCTAGTTGGACACAATGGTTCAGGAAAGTCGACTCTGATTAAGGCATTGGCAGGGGAAATGGCGAGTAGTAGCGGTAGTATTACCTTAGATGATACTCGCATCAATGATTACGGCAGTAAGGAGCTGGCACGTCATATGGCTTATCTGCCACAGCAACTACCTGACGCCGCTGGATTTACCGTGCGTGAGCTTGTGATGCTCGGACGCTATCCGCATCAAAAGTGGCTACAAAAGCCAACCCAAATGGATAGAGATAAAGTTGATCAAGCGCTAAAGGTAACCCAAACCGAAGCATTTGCTGATCGCATTACATCGACGCTATCAGGCGGTGAGCGTGCCCGTGCTTGGCTTGCGATGTGCTTGGCGCAAGATACCAAGTATCTACTGCTTGATGAGCCGCTCGCTGCATTAGATATGCATTATCAGATTGAGGTCATTCAGCTTATCCGCCGCTTGGTAGATGAGCAGGGCTTGAGTGTGGTGATTATTATTCATGATATCAATCTGGCAGCGCAGTATGCGGATCGAATCATTGCGCTAAAAAACGGCCGAGTTTGCCACAATGGCACTATCAAAAGTACGATGCAATCTGAGGTATTATACGATATTTTTAATGTGGATATGCAGCTGCTCAGTCATCCCATTACTGGGCAGCCTGTTGCAGTTGCTTGACATCAGATCGCTTCTCTTTCACCCAAACTCGCCTAAAAAGATATGCTCCTATGTTTTCTATTTTTTATCAATACGAATCATTCAAGCGCTCGATACTCATGCCAGCGTCAGTGACGCCAATAACAGTACGCAAGTGGCAGACGCTTTTAGCTTTTATAATATTAGTCTGTCTAACGTTGACCGCTTGTAGTCACTCAGCATCTGACAAAGCTATTACTCACTTTGACACATCACCTCCCAAAGATATTACCGAAACAGCAAACAGCCATAGTGACCGTATTGATAGTGACCGTATCAATATCGTCTCCCCTGATTGGGGTAATGCTGCAACGCTGACGGCGATGGGTCATGCACCGATTGCCACTGGTGATATCAGAGTGTGGGACAGATGGGTGGGGCGCCCCCATCTCCCAGCAGCAACCACCGATATTGGGATTCGTTATCAGCCCAATGCTGAGCTGGTTGCACAGCTTCCTGTTGATATGGTCATAGATAACGCTTTTTATGAGCATGCCCGTAGCTTATACGGTGATGTGCCTGCGCAGTCGGTGATGTTTGCGGCAAAAGGAAAAGCGGCAACGTGGGCTGACTATACGGAGCCGACGCGCGCGCTTGGTGCATTGATTGATAATCCCAAGATGGCTGAAGACTATATTGTACAAAGTCAAAAAGACATACAGCTTGCCAGTCAGCAGTTTCAGCAGCGCTATCCAATAATCAAAAAGTTCGCGGTCGTCCAGTTTGCGGATGCCAATAACATGCGCATGTATGTTGATAACAGCCTGTTTAAGGTGGCATTAGAACAGATGGGCAAAGAGCTTGTGGTTTTAGGGGAGGGCAATCAGTGGGGGTTTGTACCGATACGAATGGGTGATTTGGCGCAGTTAGATGATGAGACTTGCCTGCTGATCATCGACCCACTCAGTCCCATCACCAGAGCTGAGATTAATGACAGTTTGGTATGGCAGCGTTTGGGCTATGGTGAGCGCCGCTGTATGGCGGAGTTGCCGCCAGTCTGGATATATGGCGGGATGTCGTCATTGGTCAGCTTGGCCAATAATTTATCCACGGTTTCGTTAACAGGTGGCGCGATATAATGACTATTCATACCAATCATGCGAGCAGTGCCAGCAACACCAGTAGCGCTAATAGCCTAAGCTCCACGTCCTCCTCACATACGGCAACTGTGATGACCTCATCGCCCAAGCCACCACCACATCCATCTCAGCCTCCGTCGTCTGTCGTGAGCAGTGCGTCTTGGCGATTGTGGGTGATTTTTATAGGATTGGTGGTTTTGTCCGCATGCAGTGGCTGGGCACTATTAGAGCGAGAATGGACACGCCCACTCAGTGAGCTATTTTTACCAAGTTTGCAGCTTGATATTGCCAGTATGGCGACTCAGCTTCATTTGGTTGCGACCAGTGTGGTGGCGCTATTGGCAGGTGGATTATTAGGCGTAGTCAGTATTTTATTACAACAGTTGGTCAAAAATCCATTGGCATCAGACACCACTTTGGGAGTCGGAATCGGTGCTCAGTTGGCTATGTTGATTGTGACGCTATTTTTGCCGAGTTTGGCTATTTATGGTGGTCTCTACGTGGCCTTTGTCGGTGCCATCATGAGTATGGGCTTGGTGTTTGCCTTGTCCGCGCCTAGTCGCTTCAATCCGCTGATTCTGATACTGGCAGGTCTGGTCGTCAATATCTTGCTTGCCGCTGTTGCCAATGTATTGGTGTTATTTTTTGCTGAAAGAAGCAACGGTATGTTGTCATGGGCGGCTGGGTTTTTGGCACAAAGCAGCTGGGATAGCAGTCGAGCGCTGATGATCACAGCGACCTTGGCGGCGATAGCCTGCCTGCCTTTATTGAAGCCGCTGACACTGATGAGCTTAGACGACTCACAAGCCAAACGTTTGGGCGTGCCTATCAATGGTATTCGCGCCTTAGTGGTCGTCATTGTGGCGGTGGTGACCGCACTAGTCATCAGTGAGGTTGGGCTGATTGGTTTTATAGGGCTTGGTGCCGCAAGCTTGGTCAATGCGCTAGGTATCTCGTCCATTGGTAAGCGCTTGGTCACGGCATTTGGGCTGGGTGCATTGTTATTGCTATTGACCAGTAACGTTGCCTTATTGCTTGAGCCTATACTGGGGATGCAAATTCCCGCTGGTGCCATGACGGGAATCTTAGGAGCGCCACTGATTATTTGGCTGATTTTGCGCCAGCGCCGCGATCGGATAGAAACCATCACCCCTATGATGAGCGGTCAAAATAAGACCGTTGTGTTTTGGCGATGGAGCGTTGGAGTTATCATCACGATAATGTTGGCTTGTCTTTTTGTACAGGATATCAATGGTTGGGGAATTAGTACTGATTGGGCGCTGACACAGCAGTATCGTCTGCCTCGTAGCTTGAGCGCGGCGGCAACAGGGATGATGCTTGCGGTCGCAGGCGTATTATTACAGACGCTAACGCGTAACCCTATGGCCAGTCCTGAGGTCTTAGGGGTCAGCTCAGGCGCGGCGCTTGGGGTTATTTTAGGATTTTTATTATTACCCATTTTGGGACTCTCTGCTGGCGCAGGTACGTTACTGATTTCAGGACTGTCAGGTGCGATGGCGGTGCTGCTGTTGATTATGTGGCTGGCACGTAGAGTCAGCTCAGGCTATTTGCTGTTAGTCGGTATTGGTATCGCTGCCATGATGGATGGGGTCATGCACATGGTCAAGCTCTCAGGTGACCCGCGTCTTGAGGCGATGCTCAGTTGGCTATCAGGCACTACCTATAGTGCGCAGCCTAGTACAGTATGGTATCTGATGGGCATTGCGCTTATCTTATTGGTACTTAGCTTATTGATTGTCAAACCCTTACGTGTTCTTGGTCTAGGGACGGGTGTGGCACGTAATTTGGGTGTGGCAGTGACCCCCGTGACATTATCACTACTGGCGCTCGTTGCTGCCCTTAGTACCGCGAGCACGCTTGCGGTGGGTCCTTTGAGTTTTATTGGGCTGATGGTACCGCATTTGGCGACGTCTCTTGGCGCTGTCAAACTTGAGCGCCAATTGCTGCTGGCTGCTCTCTTAGGCGCGGGGGTTATGGTAATGGCGGACTGGATCGGGCGGTATGTGATGTTTCCTTATGAGCTGCCTGCTGGTACGGTTGCCGCTATCATTGGCGGTGGCTATTTCTTATGGCTTATTCGTAAAGTGCCAACCACCGCTAATGGTTAGTTTGTCTTTTTATGAAACGATGAACCAACAATCAAGCGCTTATGAATGACGCTCATAAAAATAGCAGGGATCAGCGCTTGAGCGATGAGCAAGTACGGCGGGTACTAGTGACCTTATTGCTCGCTGGTACGGTCATCAGCTTTAGTAACAGCGCGCTCAACCCAGCCATTCCTGTATTTATGTCAGTGTTTGACGTCGATATCGTGCTTGGCGGCTGGGTACTAAATGCTTATGTGTTGGCCATGAGTGTGGGGCTCATGCTGAGCGGTTACTTAAACAAAAGGTTTGCTTCTAAGCCAGTCTATTTGGCGGCAGTACTTGGGTTTATGCTCGGTTCGGTCATGGGTATGATGGCGTTTAATATGAGCTTTGTCATCATGGCGAGAGCCGTACAAGGGCTGAGTGGTGGGCTGATTATTCCGCTCTCAATTGGTATGCTGTATCAGATTTACCCAAAGCAGCAGCACGGTAGGATAATGGCGCTATGGGGCATCGTTATTATGATGTCCTTGGCATTTGGTCCTTTGATTGGTGCTTATTTGGTTGATCAGTTTGCATGGTGGACACTGTTTGCCGTTACATTACCCCTTAGTGTGATCGTTATGGCGATGGTGTGGCGATTGATACCTGAACTTGATAGAGGCACGCATGACACCGCAAGCCCTTTTGATACGGTAGGGTTTGTCAGTTTGATCATCTGGCTACTGGCGATGATGATTTGGCTGAGCACCCTCAAAATAGATTTTACTCACGGTATCTCAAGCCGCGATGATTTGTTAAAAATAGTGGCATTAGGCGCATTGTCTATTTTATTTTTGCTGTCAGCCGTGGCTTGGTGGGCGTATGAGCGTCGTCAGAGCCATCCGTTGCTAAATGTGGGTTTGTTCGACAATAAAACTTATTTGCACAGTAATGTCATTAGTATCACCCAAACAGTAGGCTTGATGCTGTGTCTTTTATTATTGCCGATATTGATTCAAGAGGTGATGGGTGAAAGCGCTTTATGGACAGGCGTCGTTCTGATGGTTGCGACGCTCGTCGCCAGTATCACCACGTATTATGCTGGCAAGCGGGTAGACAAACGCGGTGCGCGAGGGGTTGGTATGGCGGGTATCACGATTAGTGCGCTGTCTACTTTGATGCTCGCATGGTGTTTGTACCAGCCCACACTTTGGCTACTCATATTGACGATGAGTGTGCGCGGTGTCGGCGTGGGTTTGGCGTATCTGCCAACCACCACAGTGGGTTTTAGTAGCTTACCTAAAGACTCGGTCACTGAGGGAGCTGCACTCAATAATATCAGTCGCCGTATCATCTCTACCATCGTTATCACGTTGACAACCCTTTATATCCATAGTCGAAGCGCGCAGCTACTAGCCGCAGGTAGTGATGTTGGCATAGCAAGCGCTATCCAAGAAATACTGGTAATAATCGCGTTGATGCTATTGTTCACACTTCCTTCTGCCTGCAAATTACCCCGCGCGCCATAACGATCAACTTCATAGTTGGGCAGTATGTAGATTACCGGTGTCAATGACGATCTGCTTGAAGGCTTATCCCTTTTATCTATTTATTTGAACAAACTTTGAGACAAGCCGCTTATGTCACTGTCTAACCATTTCGCCAAATTTACCAAAGAAACGGACGGTAATTGCAGTAAGTCAGTCAACATGGTCACTCGCTACTTATAAAAACCTATTTGTAAATACTTATAGAAATAAAAATCATTATCATTTAGAATATCATTTACAAAGTTAGTACACACAGTATCATTTGCTAAATATAACGCATATCACTGTCCACCTATCCAATTAAGTGAAACAACCTAAGTGAAGTAATTATGAAAAGCCACCATCACGTTGCTCTATCTCTTCTTACCCTTTGTATCAGCCAGCAGTTATACGCCCAAACCAATGCCAATTCAGTGCAAAGTGCATCAGGTGTGCAGGCCACCGCTGCGGCGACCTCGAATGCATCATCAAGCGATGTACCTAGTGTGACTTTAGATGCTATTACAGTTAGTGCCAATGCCAAAACAGGCACAGCGCTGGCACAGAAAATTAGTGAAATGCCTGCTGTCACGCAAGTGATTTATGAGGCGGACATTCAGGCGCAGGCGACAGGTAACCGCACGGTTGGGGACATCTTAGCCCAGCTCGTGCCCAGCCTTGGCGTGAGTAGCGGCTCGGTCAGTAACTACGGCACGACCATGCACGGGCGTCCTGTACAGTATTTGCTCAACGGCGTGCCATTATCTGGCTCGCGCAGTTTATCACGCGAGCTAAACAGCATCGACCCTGAGCAAATTGAGCGCGTCGAAGTGCTCTCAGGTGCGACCAGCATCTATGGCGCGGGGGCAGCAGGCGGTCTGATTAATATCGTGACCAAATCAACGGCAGGTTATGGCTTGACAAGACAGACGCGCCTTGGCATTAACAGCAGCCGCGAGTTTAAATCCGACTCGCTCGGCTATCATGTGGGACAAAGCATCGGCTACGGCGGCGAGCGCGTGTATGGTAATGTCGATGTAGACTACGAGACCACAGGTGGCAAGTTTGACAGTCATGGCGACCGCATCAGCCCTGATGCCAACCAAACCGACAACCAAGACACCGATACTATTAGCGTCAACGCCAACCTTGGCTTTGATATTAGCGATACCAAGACCATGAATCTTGCGGCGACCTATTATGACAGCGAGCAAGACACCGATTATGGCGTTGATTATGGGGATAATCTATCCGTGCTCCAAGAAGGAACTACGCCTTCATTGCGTGCTATTGACGGTGCTAAAATCGAAAATCAACCCTACAATACCAAAAGCTCGGTCAACCTAAACTATAATGACAGTGACTTTTTGGGTTCTAACCTAAGTCTGACAGGCTATTATCGTGACGAAAAAGCACGCTTTTATCCGTCAGGAAAATCATTTACTAGTCAAGCCAAAGACGTTTGGGTAAATAATGGTTTAACCGATGCAGACACCTTAGGAAAGCTATTGGGTGCATCGGTCGTAGTTACGCAGTCTGAAGCGGATATTGAGGTGATGGGACTGCGCGCCGCTATGCAGACTGAAACCGATGTCATGGGTAAAAATACTTTGTTCAGCTATGGCGCGGATTTTGAACGTGAAGAGAGTGAGCAGACCTATTATGGCCAAGACCTGACTACTTTTCTTGCAAGTAATGGCTTGACTTCAACAAGTAATGGTCTGAGCTATAACGGCGGACCAAAAACCACTATCGATAAATGGGGCGCGTTCGTCAATGCCGATGTGGATATGACCGACAAATGGCACACCAGCGCTGGCGTGCGCTATCAAAACATCAAATCGGATACCGACCGTTTTGTGCCCATTTATGAGCAGCTATTGGCGGATTATTTTGCGACCAATGGCATCAGTGATATTGCTGACGCTTACGGTATTGATTACGAAGCAGGCGCGGTTGAGGCGGGTAGCAGTAAGCACGACAAAGTGCTGTTTAACCTTGGTACCAGCTATCAGTTGACCGATGATGACCAAGTCTTTGCTAACTTCTCGCAAGGCTTTACCACGGCTGACGTGCAGCGCGCCTTACGTGACGTGCGTGCTGGATTTGTGGTCAACTCAGACAATATTCAGCCCATTTCTATCAATAACTACGAGCTGGGCTGGCAAGGTAAGCGCGGTGATACCAGCGCAAAGGTTAGCGGTTTTTATAACGACTCAGACAAAACCGTACGCTTTACCAACGACTATACCGTTGAAGTCGTCGATACGGACGAACGTATTTACGGCGCTGAAGCCTCGCTCACGCATGATTTGAACAAAGACTGGCAGTTTGGCGGCAGCCTTGCCTATACCCGCGGGCAATACAAAAAAGACGGCGACTGGCTGGAGCTGGATGCAGTACGCCTGACGCCACTCAAAGGCACGGCATACGCGCAGTATAACTTTAGCGAAGGCAGCAATATTCGCTTGCAAGCGCTGGCAGTCGGCGGTAGCGACAAGGCTTATAAGGACCAACAGAACGACCCAGACGCGAGTGCGCAGCCATTAACAGGCTATGCGACCTTTGATGTGCTTGGGCAAGTCAAACTGCCTGTCGGCCGTATGGGCTACGGCGTGTATAATATCTTAAACAAAGACTATCAGACCGTGTATCATCAAACGACCTTTGGCGATTTAAACCGTTTGCCTGCTTCAGGGACAACTTACGGCTTGAGCTATACCGTGGATTACTAAAAAGCGCCACGCATTAAAAAACCCTTCATGCTATGAAAATTTAGCGTGAAGGGTTTCTTTATGTTCATAACTCTCTAAATCATTCATCTGCTCCAAGAGTATTTGCTAGCGTTTCCAACTTCACGCTTTATCAGGTGTAAAATTCTTCTTTAGTATTTTATGATTGACTTATAGCGTATCAATGCTAATCTAAGCACTCTTTGGGGAGTAGCCTGCTTTCGTACTGCGAAAGCGTTCGTATCAACACACTTGGCCACATGCCATGGTGCGAACACCTCTCGGTTGGCGAGACCATCGATATATCTACACTGCAGGTCGGGGGTGTGGCTATGTCGTGGACTCTATACTCGACCAGAGAAAATCACATGAATCCTATCGCACTTCTATTACTTGCTTTTTCTATGTCTACGGATGCCTTTTCTGTGGCAATCAGTAAAGGAGCAATTCTTAAAAACCCTCGTTTTACCGAAGCCTTCAGAATGGGTGTTATTTTTGGCACCATTGAAGCGATCACGCCGATTATTGGTTGGTTAATTGGTCACTCTGCCACATCCTTTATAGATGCGTCTTTTATTGAGGCATGGGATCATTGGGTCGCGTTTGTCATACTTTTTACGCTCGGTCTGCACATGCTGTATGAGGGACTGAAGCCAAGTGATGAAACGGCAGAAGTGCTATCGAGACATTCTGTTTTCAAACTTGCTTTGACTGCATTTGGTACCAGCATCGATGCCATGGCTGTCGGTGTGAGCCTAGCATTTGTCAAGGTCAATATTTTGCTGGCGGCAGGTCTGATTGGTCTAGCGACTACGATAATGGTCACGCTAGGGGTGATGTTAGGAAAGGTGTTGGGCTCCATAATCGGTCACAGAGCTGAAATATTTGGTGGTGTGATGCTAATTGCCATCGGTACATGGATTTTATTTAGTCATCTTTAGTCACTTGATAGATATGAGCTACTTGATAAATATAAGCCTAGCTATTGATATAGCTGGGCTTTTTTATGTCTATAATCAGCACATAACACCATAACTCTTGCTAAATGAACGGAACATCTCAGTACTACAAAAATTGTTAATCATCAATAGAATAATCATGATGAAGATAAAAATGCCAATGCCCCACATAGGCAAAGTGAGCATCCAATTCGTCAAATTTTGGTTACCACAGTGGCTACAGCTCCAATCAGAACGTTTGAGGCTAGTATCACATTTCGGACATCTTTTATGATTAATAAACAATTTAGCCTCCCTTACAAATATATGCTTTTATAAGAGTATATATCTGCTATATCAATTGGGCAATTGTTTATCAAGACAATTATATATTGTCAGCGATTGGATGCGAATCAGGATGGAATGCATAATGATAAAGATCTCTAAAAAAATACATGTTTAAAATGATTTTGTTACATATTGTTAAATAGCAGTCGATGCTATGTATAATGCAGCCCTAATACAGTTTTCATTCATATGCCCTTAAGAAGAATATTTTATCATGTCAAATAAGCGTCCCTTATATATTCCCGTTGCTGGCCCCGCTCTTTTAGAGACCCCTTTACTCAATAAAGGCAGTGCCTTCTCAGCAGAAGAGCGCAATAGCTTTAATTTAACTGGGTTACTACCGCATAATATTGAGACGATTGAAGAGCAATCATTGCGTGCTTATCATCAGCTGCGCTCATTCACGAGTGATATGGACAAGCATATCTATTTGCGTAATATTCAAGACACCAATGAAACCTTGTTTTATCATTTGGTTGAGCAGCACATTGAAGAAATCATGCCGCTCATATATACCCCGACAGTTGGTCAAGCGTGTGAAAAATTCTCGCAAATCTATCGCCGTAAACGGGGGCTATTTGTCTCATATGCTGAGCGCCATCAAATTGATGATATATTGCAAAATGCCACCAAACAAAACGTCAAAGTGATCGTTGTCACTGACGGCGAACGTATATTGGGCCTTGGAGACCAAGGTATTGGCGGTATGGGCATTCCAATCGGTAAGTTGTCTTTATACACGGCGTGCGGTGGTATTAGCCCAGCGTATTGCTTACCAATCTTGTTAGATGTCGGCACCAATAATCAACAGCTCCTTGACGATCCTATGTATATGGGCTGGAGAAACCCACGTATCTCTGGCGATGAGTATAATGAGTTTGTGGATTTATTCATTCAAGCCGTTAAACGCCGTTGGCCAGAAGCGTTATTGCAGTTTGAAGATTTTGCACAGGAAAATGCCACCCCATTATTGAATAAATATCGTGACCAGCTATGCTGTTTCAATGATGATATCCAAGGGACAGCTGCGGTATCGGTCGGTACCTTGATTGCTGCTTGCTTGAATAAAGGTCAAAAATTAAGCGAGCAAAAAATCGCGTTTTTGGGCGCAGGCTCGGCAGGTTGTGGTATCGCCGAACATATTGTTCGCCAAATGCAGCGTGAAGGGTTGACTGAAGCGCAAGCACGTAGCCAAGTATTTATGGTGGATCGTTATGGTCTGTTGACCGACAGCATGACCGAGCTACAAAAATTCCAAGTACCATTGGTACAAAAAGAATCAGACATTGCGCATTGGGACAAGAGCAACAAGCTCGGTTTGGCACAAGTCGTTCAGCAAGGCGGTGTGACGGTATTGTTCGGTGTCAGTGGCCAAAAAGGTCTGTTTACCCAAGAGGTCATCGAAGCGTTATGCGCCAATACGGAACATCCAATTGTATTACCGCTGTCAAACCCAACAACTCGTGTTGAGGCAACACCGCAAGAAGTGATGAACTGGAGTCGTGGCAAAGCCATCATTGCAACAGGCAGTCCTTTTCCTCCCACGACCTTCAATGGCCAGACCTTTGAGGTGTCTCAGTGTAATAACAGCTATATATTCCCAGGCATCGGTCTTGGCGTTTTGGTGGCTCAGGCGACAAGTATCAGTGATAATATGCTAATGGCGGCAAGCCAAGCCCTTGCAGATATCTCTATGGAGTACCAAAAAGCACCGGGTGCTATACTACCGCCAATCAAAGTGATCAGAGAGATTAGTGAAAAAATAGCCTATGCCGTAGCAGTGCAAGCGGTTGAAGATAAGCTGGCACTACCTGATACCGCGGAAAACTTACAACGCAGAATAGAGGCAAACTTTTGGTTACCTGAATACCGTCACTATCGCCGTACTTCTTTTTAATATAGAAAAGATATAAAAAAATCCTAATACCACGATGAAAAGTGGTATTAGGATTTTTTGTTTGAGCAAACAGATAAGGCTTATACTCGCAGAGATGCAAGAAAATTGGAAGGATATCGATAGTATAATGGCAGCTTAGTTCTACTTATTTGGTGTTTTAAATTTGGGGGGTATTTCCGTTTGAACTGTAGTAAAACAGGCATTCATCATGCCCTAAAGCGCCTAGGCATCAGTCAAAAAAAAGACTTTAGAACATCCAAAAGCCTGTCCGATCAAAAGAGCGATATATCAGAATAAGCTTGAGCACTTTAGGCAACAAGGCTATCCCATCGTTTATATATACGCGCGCGGCTTTGAGAGTCAGACCATTCGCTCTCATGGTTATGCACCGATTGGTAAGCCTTGTATCGATAGCTACAACTGGCAAGGTAAAAAGCGAACCAACGTTATCGGTGCTCTGTATGAAAAGATGCTGTTTGCCCTAGATTACTTTGAGACAAACATCAACAGCATCGTCTTCTATCACTGGTGCAAACACAAGCTAATCCCAAGTCTTAAAACCAAATGCTTGATTGTGATGGATAATGCCAGATTTCATAAGAGTAAGCGTATTCAAAAGCTACTGAATAGGCATGGTCATCGTATTCTATGGCTGCCACCATACAGCCCTGATCTGAATTCCATTGAAAAGAAATGGGCACAAGTAAAGTTTCTACGCCAAGGCTGGATGGAAAACGACTTATCCAAATTGTTTTATGATGTTTGTCCTAACCATAACAATTTTATTTTGAACTGACTATATAAATAATTATAAAAACTCGAAGTATGATTTCAAAGCTTGGTTACCTAGAGTAGCCAAGCTTTTTTAGTATTTAATAACAAGTACAAAAACAGTCATGCTTTTAAAGACTTAATAAGTACGACCAAGATTTATTGCGCCGGTAAGTGCGCCGTCTATCTTTGTAACACTGCTGCAATCTAAAACGTTATTGTTAAACCTATGTTTTGTTTTGTGTGATTAGTCCGCTATTACTTGAGCCTTTTACCGTTTTTGCTATGGTAATAGCTCAACAGCAATCATATAGGAAAGACTTATGAGTAAAAACAATAATAAAGAGCGCATTATTGATAATTCAGAAGATCTGAAAGATAAAATCACTGAGTCTATGGATGCCTTTAAACTACGTGCAGATCTGTTAGTGGCGAATTTAAAAGAGGGTGGCAATGATGGTTATGATCATTCAACCTCTAGCGCCGGCGAGAAAGGTCTAAAGTCAGGCAAAGTATCCGAGCTTACCGTTATCGCACCGCTAAAAGACGGCGGCGCTGCCCGTCTCAAAGAGATTCTAAAAATAGCAGGGGGCAATCTAAAAGGCGCGACAAGGGTAGGCACTTTGCACGATTTGCGCTTCGTCTTTTTAGATAATGATACAAGAGTGCTTTTTTGCACCGCTTATGACGGCGACTGGGATCCTTATATTGATGATTTCGCCACCAAAATTCCTGAACTCATGGATATTTTATTCGGCAATGTCGAAGGCTGGCCGGGTATCAAAGACCCAAGTGTTAAGCAGTTTATTCTTGATCATCAGATTACCGCTGCAGGCTGGTACGTAGGCGTCCCGCATCTGACGGTACAAGATATTCGCCGTCATGAGCGTATTGTTAAAGGCATCAATAAAGCTTTAGATGAAGCACAAACAAACTAATTTTCAAGATATTGTATTTTTAAGTGCATAAATTTCAGGGCTTTGATACGGTCATACTTTAATAACGATAAAAAATGAATAGGGCGATGTATGAGTAATGATGATAACAAACCTTTAACGGGATTGACCGATAAGTTGCAAGACTTAAAAGATGAGTTTGGCAATCGCATCGAAAACAGTGATTTTGAGACGTGGCTTAAAGGCGTGAAAGAGGAAGTCGGTGACGGTATTGAGATGATGGCTCGTAGGGCGCGCGGGGTCTTTAACCCCAATCTCGTCACCATGCAGCTAAAAGATATTCAATCCATCGTCCTACGTGAGCGTCCCACCCCATATTTTGGCACGGTAGTAGCACTAAAAATCAATAATGCTGACGTTGGCAAACAAATGCTAGCGCAGGTGTTGCCTGATGTAACCGGTAGTGAAGACTGGCACAAAGACATGCAAGCCACGCTGTCTATCGTCATGACTTACGAGGGTCTACAAGCGTTAGGTGTACCGCAGTCATCACTTGATAGCTTTCCTGAGTCTTTTAAAGCAGGTATGGCAGCGCGTGCTGAGCAGTTGCGCGATTTTGATGTTAATGCCCCTGAGAATTGGATGGCACCTTTTGGGGATAAGGGTGATATCCATGTGGGCGCGGCTATTATCGCTGATACTAAAGATAAATGGCAGGCCAAACTTGACGAGCTTCGAGATAATCTTACCGATCATATCGATGTGGACAATCCTGCTAATGGTGATGTAGAAATCCTAATCGAGCAGGACTTTGGTTCAAATGACAACGTCAAAAACGTCTTTGGTTATCGTGATGGTATCAGTAATCCTGAGATTCAAGGCAGTGGTATTCAGACGCCTTCGAACCATGACGGCGATCCTATTGCCGCAGGGGAGTTTGTGCTCGGTTACGAAGGGGAGGCAGGGCTGGTTGCGCCTATGCCGCAGCCTGAAGTCTTAGGCAAGAACGGCTCGTTTATGGTATTACGTGCTTATCATAGCCATGTTGCTGCTTTTAATAAATACCGCAAAGATAATACCGACAGCGAGGAAGAGGCGGAGCTGCTTGGTGCAAAAATGTGGGGACGCTGGCGTTCAGGCGCGCCGCTCATTTTGTCTCCCGATCATGATGATAAAGCGCTTGGCGATGATCCCAGCCGCAATAACGACTTTGGTTATAAAGACGATCCTTACGGTAAAAAGTGTCCGTTTGGTGCGCATATCAGGCGTATGAACCCCCGCGATAGCGAAGATTTTATTTTATCCGATGTGCGTATTCACCGTATCGTTAGACGTAGCGTGGGCTTTGGTGAAGTTGTGCCACCCGATGTAATAGAGGACGATGGCAAAGATCGCGGTCTGTTTTTTATTGGTATTAATGCTCATGCCATGGAGACGGTTGAGTTCTTGCAATCACAGTGGATCAACGATGGCAACTTTATGAGCTTAGGCGAAGAAAAAGATCCTATGGTTGGTTTGCACTCTGGTGATAAAGGAGGAAGTGATAAAGACAGCGATGCAGATACCTTTACTGTTCCGGCTGATCCAATTCGCAAACGCTACCATGGTATTGAAACCTTTAATACCTTGCACGGCGGCGAGTACTTTTTTATTCCGAGTTTATCGGCGCTAAAATGGATTAGCGAGCTGTCTTAACTCTCAGTACCATTTGTAATAGTCACCACTTAACAATAATAATCATGAATAAAATGAGGAAATATAATGCTAAAAAAATTATTTAAACCCAAATACGTCCCCTACGATCCAAAATATATCGAATTAAATGCTGAGGACGAAAAAAACATTCGTACTATTACCGACGATATCAAAAGCTATATTGCGCGTAGTGATAAAGCCAGCAATATCGATTATCACACGCGTGATGCCCATGCCAAGGGGTACTGCGCACTAAAAGCCAAGTTTGAGATATTAGATGATATTCCCAAAGAGTACGCGCAAGGTTTGTATGCTAAAGCGGGCATTCATGATGCGGTGATTCGTTTGTCCAACGGTTCATCTCGAGTATTCGCTGATCGTAAGTTGGGCTTTGCTCAAGGTCTCGCGATTAAAGTCTTTGACGTACCGGGTAAGAAGCTCGCTCCCGGTGAGGAGGACAGTACGACCTTTGATTATAACTTTATCAATCATCCGGTGTTCTTTTGCAATAGAATTGAGGAGTATACCTATCTCTCAAGACTGTTTTTGGAATTACCTAAATACACGGAGAAGGGCGCGATCGGTAAAGCGCAGTTGGCGTTTAACTGGCTGACCAATTACGGCTCAAGATTACCAACCAAAGAGTCGATTAAAACCTTTAAAGCTATCGGCGGCTTTACGAGGATTGAACCAAAAAATACCTTGTTATACGACTTTCATTCGCAAGGTGTGGTGCGTCATGGTGATTATATGGCAAAGATACGGGCAACGCCAACAGCCGCTTCTGTCAAAAAAGTCACGCGCCGTGATGTCGATGTCGACGCCCGCGAAGAGGCACTGCGACCGCTTATCGTCGAGGAGATACGCGAACATGATTATCAGTTTGATATCCAGATTCAGCTATGCCGTAATCTCAAAAAGCAGCCGATTGAAGAGATTACGACGCAGTGGCAAGAGTCGGATACGCCCTTTGTCACCGTAGCGCGTTTAACTCTTCCTTGCCAAGACGTACCAGATGACGGTAATTTTGAGATTATGGAGAATCTATCCTTTACCCCATTTCGCTGTCTTGAAGAGAACCGTCCTATCGGAAACTTACAACAGTCGCGTCTCAAGGCCTATCAAGTCGCCTCCGAGACTCGCCATAAACTCAACGATGTCAAGCGCCGTGAGCCAAAGAGTTTAAAGGAGACGTTTGCTAAGTCTTTTTTTTAGACTAATTGTTTTTGGGGCTGTCCTAGATAAGTAAAATTATTTAGGATAGCACTATGAGAAAGAGTAAACTAAGTTGGTATAAACAAAACAGACTCATCGAGTTATTTGTTGCTGGTTCTACCGCGAGAACAGCAGCAAGCCTAATTGGTGTTAATAAAACCACAGCCAGTTAAAGCGTAATGGCAAGGTCTACGCTTGTATTATACCCAATGCTAAAGCAGATACTTTGATCCCCATCATAAGAGAAAAAGTGAAGCCTGATAGCATTGTTTATACTGACTCATTTAAAAGCTATAACGCATTAGATGTCAGTGAGTTTACTCATTATCGTATCAACCACTCCAAAACCTTTGTTAATGACAAGAATCACATTAATGGTATAGAGAACTTTTGGAACCAAGCCAAACGGCATCTACGTAAGTTTAACGGGGTTCCAAAAGAGCATTTTCACCTCTATTTAAAGGAATGTGAGTGGCGTTTTAATCACAGTGACCCAAAGTCGCAATTACTACAATTAAAACAATGGGTTAAACAGGGTTTGAACTAGTTATCTAGGACAGCCCCTAAAAAAGATATAAAAAAATCCTAATACCACTTTTCATCGTGGTATTAGGATTTTTTGTTTGAGCAAACAGATAAGGCTTATACTCGCAGAGATGCAAGAAAATTGCCATGCGTGCTGAAAAAACGGATGAGTCGTTTGCTGCTAATATCTATTTAGCAGCGACGATTATCCATTGACGGTAATTGTCAACACACCCTAGTTAAATCTACAATTTAGAATTAATACCTTTAAAGTATCGGTGGTGTTCTAAAAAGTATGCTGACATCAGACATAGCCATCATTGATATAAAAGAATACCAAATCAAACACTTTTAAGTGATTATCGAGCTTCTTAGAGAAACAACAGGTTCTTCTAACGGCTCGTTTTAGTCGGTGTCTAAGACGGCAATTATTGCCTTCAATACCTATCGTATGCTGTTTGCCAACTTGTTTGTTATCTGGTTTAAAGGACGTTATGAAACTGTCCCAATTGTCCATGCTAATAGAGTCATAGCTCACTTTAAGTTGCTTAAGACGCGCTCTTAGTTTCTGAGCTGTTTTTAAGTCGCGTTTGCCCCAAACATAAGTGACAATCTCATTAGTAGCCCGGTCATAAGCATAAATAAGCCAGACTTTACGCTTCTTGCGATATACGTAAGTCCAAAAATCATTAACTTCTAAGCGTTCATAGTAGCGCTTATTAGGCAGGATCTTATAAACGGATGAGCTTATGGTGCTGAGCACTTTACCAATACTCACCGAGGTAATGATGGCTATGTCTCTAACACCGCAGCCTCGAGCAGTCATCAGCCGTAAGATGTCTTCTATTTGAGAGTAACAGCCTTGGTAGTTTAAGGCATGGTCATCAATGAATTGTCGTTTGCAGTCCTTACATTGGTAGTTCTGCTTGCCATAGCTTTTTATACCATTTTTCTTTAGACTAAGACTGTGACTAAGACAGTCGGGGCAATTGATCTGTATTTGTGTCTTCATAACCTCAAATATATCATCTTGCTTCGGCTGTCACCCTTCCTTTATTACCCCAGCATACTTTTTGATACACCACCCCCATTTTTATTGGTTTAATTTGGCTAGCACATTTTCTGCTAAGTCTTGCAACGTTTCTTTGACAGGGCGTTTGGTAGGCTTTAAATTAATGGTGACATGAGATAAGCCTTGTTCTTTCTGCTCTTGCCAAAATTCCAGCAAACTATGTGCCCCGCCTCGTAGATAAATATTGCGAGATAATTGAGCAGGCTCATTCGGATTCTCACTAAGTTCGACAAAATTGGCATAACCAAAAGGATGCCAAGCGTCATCTTGATTTAAATCCGCCAAGGTTTGCACGATATTTTTGGTATCTTTTGGGTTTACCCCATGCCAAATCCACGCATCGGCAGTATTAGCAAGCCAATCTAGTTCCTGTCTGGCACGACCAATAGCAACCATCGGTAAGCGTTGTTCAAGGGTAGGGATAAAGCCAATATTGCCTGTTAAATCCCCATAATGTTGCCCTTTAAACTGCGGAAATTTTTGGGTGGTTAAGGCACGAATCATGTCCCAACTTTCTCGAAAACGCTCGGCACGATTGTCAAAGTTTTGCTGAAACACAGGGTATTCCACAGGTCTATCGCCACTCGACATCCCCAAAATAAAGCGATTATTGCTTAATACTGCCGTACTTGCTGAGGCTTTGGCGATATGAATGGGACTCCGCAAAGGTGCAACGATGCCTGCTGAACCTATCGCAATTCGTTGGGTTTTCGCAGTCAAATACCCCATGGCAACCATGGGGTCAAATGCTTGTCCAACATCGCCAAAACTTGGGTCATAAAATGGCACATCTCGCAACCATAGTGCAGAAAATCCAAGCTGTTCTGCTAAGACAGCGGTTTCCCCAAAGTCTTCTAAGCTCGGAATCGGACTATTGGGATAGCCTTTAAACGGGGCAATCAATCCCAAGGTGAGTTTATCCGCTTGAAACACCTCACTAAATGCAGGGTGATTGGCAAGATGAGGGGGTAGTTGTTTTTGTTGCGGGGTTATATTTTCATTCGTCTGAGCGGTGTGAAGTAATTGGCTATTGTCTTGTCCAAGAACAGAGAGGTTTGGTACAGCAGTTTGTGAGCTTGTGGTCATGGGAGTCACTCCGTTAAATGAAGCATTAAAAAATATAGTCCTAGTATAATGCTTTTATTTTTAATGATAATTGGGGTAAAATTAGAAACAGTTTTGCTTTTTTTGCAAAAATATGTTTATTCAAAAATACACTTAACTGCTAACAAATCCATGACCATCAATTACTTCTATGCCCTCACTATTTTTCACCATGTGGCGAATACTAATAGCTTTACTGCCACGGCAAGTCAGCTTGGGCTGGCGGTGTCGTCTGTCACTCGGCAAATTGATAACTTAGAACAATCCTTGCAAGTTAAGCTATTGAATCGCTCAACCAGACATTTGGATTTGACCCATGCAGGGATGCGTTATTTACAACAGACCGAGCCGATATTAGCTGAATTACAACAGGTAAATGAAGCGATTAAAGAGGAGCAAATTGAGCCACAAGGGCGATTGTGCCTTACTTTTCCCAGCTCCTATGGGATTGAAAAAATCGCCCCATTGCTTGCCGAATTTGCCCATTTATACCCAAAAATTGAATTGGAGCTATTTGCCAGTGATGAATTTGTAGATTTATTTAATGAGAAATATGATGTAGGGGTGCGGTTAGGGCGTGTGGAGGATGACCGCTTGGTAGCAAAATTTATTGCCTCTCAGCAACGGCTGTTATGTGCCAGTCCCGATTATCTACGATTGCATGGAATACCACAAACACCGTCACAATTAGCCGAGCATAATTGTTTGCCGTTTATGTATCAAGGCTATGCGTCAAAGTGGTATTTCCATCAAACGGGTAAAACGCAAAGTTTGCGGGTGACAGGGAATTTGATGGGTAATAATATAGAAATGCTGAAACAAGCCACGCTTGATGGACAAGGGATTAGCCATTTACCTAATTGGCTGATTGAGAAAGCGTTGCAGTCTGGGGCGTTGGTACAGGTGTTGTCTGATTGGCAAGTGACCCCGTCTTTGGCGACCGATGACGGGATTTATTTGGTGTATCCGCCCACTAGCCGTAATGTGGTAAAAATTGGCGTGTTGGTAAATTTTCTAGCACAGCGTTTGATAGGTTAAACTGTAGATGGTGATATTGTGAAAAGCAGTAGAATATTATGCGTATCTAATTTAGGGAGGGTTTTCTTCATAAAAGTAGTCTAGCATAGTGCTTATCTACTACAGCCCCAAAAATTAATTACATCCATGCAGTCACATAAATTTTAGACAATAAAAAACCCTTACAAGTCAATGACTGTAAGGGTTTGAATATGGTGGGCCCAGTATCAACCATACTTATTGATTAAGTTTTTGATATTAAAAGATATTTATAAATATTAATTTTATTATACCAACATTTATACCAACAATCTTATGAGTTAGATAGCTGATCCTGAAGATATATTATTCATAAAAAATATTGTTATCTTTTGTTATATTAGGCTGCTAATTTACATTTATCAGGTTTGAGCTGCTTAGTGTTTACTATGAATAATATCATTAGTTGATATAATCTAAAAAAGAAGTCTTTTGTCTGGATGAATAAATGTATATTAATGAGTTAAGAGTAAACAGTTATTATGACTGGGAAGTTATTTGTAAATATTTAGCTAATATTTACACATTAAATAAATATGGGTAACCCTCCCAAACCTAAGACACCTTATAAATGGAATTAAGCTGCCTGAGCTATGCTGAATAAAACGTAGAGCTAAACTTGGTAAACTAAGCACAATAACAGGAGTTTACCATGACCAAGAAAATCAGAACTTATAGTGACGAATTTAAAGCCGAAGCTGTCAAGAAAATAGCAGATAATAATGGCAATATTTCAGCGACTGCAAAGCAGCTTGGTATTGCCATGCAAACGCTCTCAAACTGGAATAACAAATCCAATCAAGGCAAGCTTGTCGGCACAGAGCAATATGATCCTGACCTTATGAGTGCTCTTCAAGAAATAAAGCAGCTCAAGCGTCAGCTCAAAGTGGCTGAAGAGGAGCGTGAAATACTAAAAAATGCGACGGCGTACTTCGCGAATGAGGAACGTTAAGAAACAGTCTGGGAGACTGTTTTAGTGACGCAAGGCGTAGGGCTATGCCCGAAGTGGCAGTTAGTAAAGTACGCCTTTATCAAACCCCCATATCAACAACATCACCTAAGAAAACTAGACTTCATAATCTAGCCTTATACACTATATGAATAATAGCATTCAGAGCCTTTTCGACTTATCAAAATAAAATAGACCTATAGTAGGTCTACATATTATTAATATTTTGAACACTAGGATATTGAGGTGTATGCTACTTAGCAATCAATAATCCTACAGTAACTTCAAAACAATACTCATCTTTGATAGTGATATTGACCGTCCCTTTATGAGCATTAGCAATAGCCTGAACGATAGATAAACCCAAACCTGAGCCTGAGTGGTGCTGGCTAGTTTTATCATGACGATAAAAGCGCTCAAACAATCGATCTGCTTCGCTTTGGTTTAACGGTTTTTCTAGAAGATTAGTAAAAGTTATCTCTAGCCAAGATTGCTTCGCGGTTTGAGTGTTACTTTGATCGTCTTCAAGCATCTTATAAGTATTAACGGAAGTATTTGGAGTGTTGACAGTGGCTGATATTGTGATGACACTATTACTAGCGGCGTAGTAGATCGCGTTTGATAGCAGATTAGCAAATAGCCTTTGCAATAAACCTTCATCGCCTAATACTGCCTTAAAATCTCCTAATTTTACAAAAGTTATTTCACGATCCTCGGCAATCATTTCAAAGTAATCTAACAGCTTATTGATTAGGACCTCAGTATCTACAGTAGTCACTTGCGAATCACTCAGTCCTTTTTGGGTTTTTGCTAGCAGTAGCATGTTGTTAATCATCGCCGATAATTGCTCTAAGGTGTCATGTTGCTGATGTAATTGTTCGACATATTCCTCTTCCTCTCTAGGCTTATTTAACATGACTTGCGTTTGCGTAATCAGCGTCGCTATTGGCGTGCGTAGCTCATGCGCGATATTGTCTGAAAATCGCGACAACGACTCAAAATTGCTTTCAAGCTTAGCCATCATCGAGTTATAGGATTCTGCTAAAGGTCTTAGCTCTAATGGCATATCACTAACTATTACTCTTTCGCTCAATCTTTCAGGATGAATACCTTTCATCCTTTGCACGATAGTGGATAAAGGGGCAAAACCCCAATACACGCTTAAGGCTGCTATTGAAACCAACAGTAGTGTGATGGCAAATAGGATCAGACTAAGTTGACGGTTAAACTGTAATAAATACTGATGATGCACGTCAATGGGTAAGGCGATAAGGGCAAGCATGTCATCGTCTCCAATAACCATAGCTCGATAACGTCTGTCTTTAATATTTATTACAAACTGTCTGTCATCATGATTTTGCTGTAATGATAATAGGTTAAAGTCGGCACTTAATTCATTAGCAAAGTTTTTGGGAGTACTAGATAGCAATCGTCCCTCTTTATCAGCAATGATAGTTTTTAGATCGTAATCTAGCGCTGATGAATGCAGGTGATCATCATTTTCTGTGGCTATTGTAGGAAGTAGATTTGAAGAAGCTTTCGAGCTTAGCGGTTGTTGAGTGTTTGATGGACTTTGAGGCTTAGGTAGTGTCTGAGAGGCTATTTGGTTATCCGCCTCTGTTACGCGCTTACGTAGATTAAAGGCTGCGTGGGTAATGATTTCAGCATCCATTTGTTCAAAATGGCCTTTAACAGAGTGCTGTACCCAGATATAGATTATCAACTGCGATAAAACGACAAATATCGTCAATAAAAACACAGTTCGCCATAGTAAGGGTAAGCGTCGATTGTCCAATCTATTTATCATATTGGCTATCTTCCGTTTCGCTGGCAGCTTTATTACTAGCTGAAACGTCGACAGCATCTAATCGGTAGCCCATGCCACGCACAGTATGAATTAGCTTGGTATCAAACTCATCGTCTATTTTTATACGCAGACGTCTTATTGCCACATCAATCACATTAGTATCGTTATCAAAGTTCATATCCCATACTTGTGAAGCAATGATTGAGCGTGGTAATACTTCACCGCGGCGCTCTAATAGAAACTGTAATAGGGAGAACTCTTTTGCGGTTAGTTTAATGGGCGTGTCTCCTCTATGTACAGTGCGCTTGGCAATGTCCATTTTGAGATCCGCTATTTGCATGAGCGTACTTTTATAGTCGGCTTGATTGGCGCGTCGTAATAAGCTTTTTATCCTGACTATTAACTCTGCAAAGGCAAAAGGTTTGGTCAGATAATCATCACCGCCAATCTCAATCCCCTTGATTTTGTCATCTAAATCATCTTTTGCGGTTAGAAATAACACTGGCGTATGCTTGCCAGCCGCTCGGTAATTACGTACTAGCTCAAAACCGCTAACATCAGGCAGCATAACATCCATGAGTATCACGCTAAACTCTTCAGTCATCATAGCATGGTAGCCATCTAAACCTGTCAGCTGATGATCAACAATGAAGCCTGCTTCACTTAAGCCTTTTTTTACATATTCGCCGAGTTTTAATTCATCTTCTACTAGTAGTACTTTCATAGTAATCCTTCAATATAATTATGATTTTATAATACCCAAATCAATATAAATGACAAAACGGACTGGTATCTGACAAAGATGTCATGCGCTCGTCATCAAATGGTCAGTCTTCGTTTGTTAATCTATACCTATAGTACATAGCGGCTCATTCTTGATACGAGTAGCTACTATGAATTATTACTACAGGTAATTAGTTTCAATATTTAATAATTTATTAAGGATGTTATATGAAAAGCTATCGTTCATTCAAAAAAGTGGTGCTGCTATCCGCTTCGATGCTTATCGGTATATCAGCAGCTAATGCGCATACTACCAATCTAAGCACTTCAATTATCGATAATTGCGATAACTTAACTACGTTTGCCAGAAATCTAGATCACAATAACGCACAGATGTCTGATGCTCAAATGAAAAGCTATGTTGATGCACGAGTCGCTTGCCAAGTTCAGCATCAAGATCAACATCTGCAGTCTGAAAAGTATTTTATAAAAAAATATGGTAGCGATCGTGATAGAAATGCTGATGCCATACTAAATGAATACGTGCAGCATTAAAATATAAAAGTAGCAAGATGACAATATTGTCATCTTGCTGTCATCTCTCTGTCAGAATCAATAAGTTATGCTTTAGACTGAATTAATATCCTAAAGCTTTATGTACCCTCAACTAAATCAATTAAGGATTAACCATGTCACTCTTTAAATCAAAGTCTTTACCTAAAGCAATCGTAGCCACTGCCGTCGCTCTAGTCGTTTCAACCTCAGCTCTAGCACATGATCCTAAAATGCATGCTGAAAAAGATCAAATGAACTGTGAAAAAATGCAAAAGCATATGGATATGATGGGAAAAATGGATCATAGCAAGATGGACATGAGCGATCCTGCCATGAAAGCGATGATGGCTAACATGGGTAAAATGAAGCAAATGTACCAAAAACACTGCGTTACTAACGACAGTAAATCTTAAAAATTTTAGCTCTGTTAAATAGCAGTCAACACTTAACGGAAATAAATTGTTAGGAAAACATATGAAATTTTTATTGGGTGCGCTCTTTACCGTATTTGTGGCAATCGTTAGCGTGTTTGCGGTTGTTACTAGTGGCGTTGTCAATGTGGGAGCTGACCAAGAGCATAGCCCAATGATGTTTAGCTTTTTAGAAACTGCTCGCAATCGTTCCATAGAAAATGCCAGTAAAGATATTGTGGTACCAGATTTAGAGAAGGCTGAGCTAATCAGTTCTGGTGGCGCGGACTATAAGGATATGTGTGCAGGCTGTCACTTGTCTCCGGGAGTGGCACAAACTGACTTTAGTGAGGGCTTGTATCCAAAGCCGCCCAACTTTACCAAGGCTGATATTGTCAAACGTTATCAAACAGAAGACGGTGCAAAGCAAGGCTTTTGGGCAATTAAGCACGGTATTATGGCATCTGGAATGCCTGCGTGGGGCGCGTCCCATGATGACGCTAGAATGTGGGCAATGGTAGCCTTCATTAGATCGTTACCTGAATTAGATGAAAGCCAATACACGATGCTAACCACTAGGATAGATGGCGATATGATGGACATGTCATTTGACGGTGATATGAATATGTCGGATGATGGATCTGGAATGCAGCATTAATTCTTCCATATTCCTTTATAAAAGCGCAGTGCTAAATAGTGCTGCCTTTTGGGATTTAAACTTTGCCTATACTACACTTAGTTATAGGGTATAAATCTTTAGAAGGTTCAACAGATAAGCAGACGCTTAGGAGTAAGTTATGAGACGCTATATAAATATAATGGGCAATGGACATAAAAAGGTATCAGCTTCTGCTCTTTTACTAGTAGCAACGTCAACAGTAATGGCTTGTAGTCAGCCCGATACTAGTGTTTCAAATTCTACTCAAACTGAGCCAACGCTTGCCACCAAAAGTGCTCAAATAGAGCAACCACAACCGCAAATGATGTCTGTCAGTGCTAATTCAGGTACTGGGTCGACAATTCTACAAAACGTCTCAGCCACGGTTTATAAAGATGCCAACTGCGGCTGCTGTAAAGAATGGGTAGGCTATGCCGAAGGTCATGGTCTAAGCGCAACTGCGCAAGACGTTACAGATTTATCTTTATTTAAAGAGCGTTATGGCGTACCACAGCAAATGCGCTCTTGTCATACCACCGTTACCACCGACGGTTTTGTCTTTGAAGGGCATGTCCCTGCTAAACACATGGCTGAATTCTTAGCAAATCCTCCTGCACAAGCTATTGGACTTGCCGTACCGAGTATGCCGGTTGGTAGCCCCGGTATGGAGTATGAAGGTAAATTCATGCCTTATAAGGTAATGCAGCTTAATAAAGACGGCACCACAGAAGTCTATGCTGCTATTGAGTCTCCTCAGCAGCAGCTGTAGTTCTATTAATAAGTTATCAGATATATAAGTTCAACTCTCATTTCATGGATTAACTTAGGTCAATATTATGAATAAAAACAGATTTAACCGCAGGCGTTTTTTGACAGGGTCATCCACCTTGCTCGGCGCGTCGATGCTATCCACACTACCGACGATGGCTAATAGTGCTTTAACTAAAAGCCAAAATGTCGTAGTCAATAGTGATAAACCCGATCATAAAGTACCCATACTGACAGGCAAAGAGTTTGATCTTTATGTCAGTGAGAAGATGATAACGGTCAACGGCAAGTCAAGCATGGCAACGCTGATAAATGACTCACTGCCTGCGCCAACGCTTAAGATGCAAGAAGGCGATACGGTCACCATTCGAGTCCATAATCAGCTGAATGAGTCGACCTCTATTCACTGGCATGGCCTCTTAGTGCCGTTTGAGATGGATGGCGTACCGGGTATCAGCTTTGATGGTATTCCTGCGGGTAGCACCTTCACGTACAAATTTAAACTGACACAGTCAGGCACTTATTGGTATCACTCGCATACTGGCTTCCAAGAGCAGACCGGTATGCGCGGGGCTATTGTGATTGAACCTAAAGGGCGCGAACGCTATCCTATCGAGGAAGATCACGTTATCCTGCTTAGTGATTGGACGCATCGCGATCCGCATAATCTGCTAAAACTACTTAAGCAGCGTGCTGACTTTGATAATTATCATCTGCCAGACTTTAAAAAGCTATTGTCCGATATTGCCGCTACGGATCTTGAGGCGGCTTATGATAAACGTAAAATGTGGAACCAGATGCGCATGATGCCGACTGATTTTACTGATTTATCTGGTGAGACCACGTTTACTTATCTTATGAATGGTAAAACGACAGCGGCTAACTGGACGCAACTTGTCAAGGCTGGACAGCCTGTCAAACTACGCTTTATCAATGGCTCCGCGCAGACGATATTTGATGTACGCATCCCCGGCCTAAAAATGAAAGTCGTCGCGACGGATGGGATTGATGTCGCGCCCGTTGATGTCGATGACTTCCGTATCGGGGTGGCCGAGACTTATGACGTCATCGTCACCCCAACCCGTGACGCGCATACCATATTTGCCCAAAACATCGATCGCACCGGCTTTGTCGCAACCACGCTTGCCACTAAAAGAGGCGCTCGCGCTGCCATACCTGCTATGGATGATGTTGAGTGGCTAACTATGTCCGATATGATGGGGGCTATGGGTGCTAATGGCTATGATGCCCGTCATGCTAAGACCGAATATGACTTTAAGACAGATATGCGCGTCGATAGTCCACGGATGAATCTCGATGATCCGGGTATTAATTTGCGTGATATTAATCGTAAGGTTTTAACCTATAACCAACTGCATTCTGTTGGCAATGAAATAATGGCCGAGCAGCGCAAGCCCACTCGAGAGATTGAAATACATCTAACCGGTAATATGGAGCGCTATATCTGGGCACTCGACGGCATCATGTTTAAGGATGCGCCGCCTGTCAATATCAAACCGGGCGAGCGTGTGCGTATTACCTTAGTCAATGACACTATGATGAACCACCCTATGCATCTGCATGGTATGTGGAGCGATTTGCGCACGCCTGATGGCGATTTTCAAGTTCGCAAACATACGATAATGGTGCAACCAGCGCAAAAAATTAGCTTTGATGTCACAGGAGAAGCTGGTCGCTGGGCATGGCATTGTCATCTGCTCTATCATATGGAAGCCGGGATGTTTAGAGAAGTTGCCGTTGTTTAATAAACCTTCGAATATGAGCCTTATTATGAAAATATATAAAGTAGGTCTACCGTTTATTGGCATGTCATCTTTGATGCTACTAATGTCACCTTTAGCAAACGCTGCTGAGATGTCGAACATGGATCATGGCAGTATGGACATGTCTGGTATGGATATGTCAGATATGGATCACAGCAGCATGGATATGTCGGGCAATATGTCAGATATGGACCATAGTGGCATGGATATGTCAGGCGATATGTCGGATATGGATCATAGTGGTATGGATATGTCAGGCGATATGTCGGATATGGATCACAGTGGTATGGATATGTCAGGTGACATGTCAGATATGGATCATAGTGGCATGGATATGTCGGGCGATATGTCAGGTATGGATCACAGTAGTATGGACATGTCAGGTATGGACCATGGCAGTATGGATATGTCAGGAGGTATGCAAGGTGGTAAAGCTCCAGCTGATGCTCGCAGTCCTGACTACTCGAACGGTGTTCCCTATGGTCGCTTTGGTAAGCCTGTGATGATGGATAGCTTACCGTTATGGGGTGTGTCAGTAGAAACTTTGGGCTATCAGTTTGAGAATGACCAAATCGATTTTGAAGCTGAAGGCTGGTACGGTACAGACAGCAACCGTGTCACTCTACGCAGTGAAGGTAGTGCTCAAACTAACGATGATAAAGAGATCGATAGTCTAAGCTCACTCGCTTATTGGAAGCCGCTCGGTATCTTCTGGAATGGAGAAGCGGGTATTGCTTATAATACTGAAAACGATAAGTCCGCAATCATGGCAGGCATTGCTGGTACGGCGCCGTACTTCGTTGAGACTGACGCAAGAGCTTATCTATATACTGATGGTCAAGTCCAGCTTGATCTTGGGACAGCGTACGAGTGGCGCTTAGATCAGCGTTGGGTGGTCAGACCAGAGCTGGAGCTGACTGCCTTTAGTAAAGATGATACCGATAACGGTATTACTAAAGGATTTAATGAGTTTGGGGCTGAAGTTAGGCTGGCTTATGAGACATTCAGTCGTCAGCTCGCGCCTTATGTGGGTATCAGCTACGAGAGCGCCTTGGGTGATGCGCGAGACTTACGTCGTCAAGAGGACGAAGCTGTTGATTCTAGTAGTCTGACTGCTGGTGTGATGTTTTGGTTCTAGGTTCCTAGTTCTAAATGCACAAATATCTCATTATTTAAAGTGCTGAGATTAACGTTAGTATGAACCTTGATACTATTACTAACGTGTTAACGACTAAACAAGCACCTTCCAATAGGTGCTTTTTTGTTAAATTCTTATTTAGCTAAATTTAATAAGTATATTAATGGTTTGACTAAGCAACTAAAGATCAATTTTAAATTGGCTTAACCATATAACTATAAAAAAGGAGTAATCGCATGAACAACGATATGAACCATAAGCAAAAAATGAATCCTTATGTCAAATTTGGTCTGATGATTCTGACCTCCACCATCGTCATGTACATCATGATGTACTTTAATACGTATAAATGGGATCACGTCTATTTTAGTGAGACCCGTGCTTATATGGCGCTGTATATGGGCGCGGTAATGGCAATTATCATGCTCGCCTTTATGACTAATATGTATAAAAAAACCAAGATAAACTTGATGGTTTATGGGGTTAGCGTAGTTTTATTTGCCTTTGGTCTTTGGGGCGTACGCTCACAACAAACAGTCGATCAGGTCGATTGGATGCAAGCGATGATACCGCATCACTCGATTGCTATTTTGACCAGTTCGCGTGCTGATATCGAAGATCCACGTGTACGTCAGCTTGCTGATGAAATTATCGAAGCCCAAAGACGTGAAATCGCTGAGATGCAAGCACTTATTGATGAATTGGAATAATATATTATGATACCAATAAGTAAGCTCTTCTTTAAAAACTATTTACTATATCGCGTCTTTTAATTCTAACTATACCTACTCCTTACTTCAAAAATAACCTGTAAAACTGAAGTTCTACGAAGAAATAGATTAAGGTCGAATAAGTATGAAGCAAGATAGAGCGACTCGCTATCAGAAGGATAGTTTGACATTATCAGGAACAGTTATGCTAGGTACCGGTGTCATGATCGGTGCTGGTATTTTCGCTCTGACCGGTCAGATGGCTCAGATGACGGGTTCGCTTTTCCCACTTGCTTTTCTAGCCGCCGCAATCGTTGTTTCTTTTAGTGCCTATTCTTATATCAAAATCTCTAACGCTTACCCGTCGGCTGGCGGTGTTGCAATGTACCTGCATCAGGCATACGGAGATCGTTTACCGACTGGATTTAATGCCCTGCTGATGTATTTCTCCATGGTTATAGCGCAGAGCTTTTTGGCCCGGACGTTCGGGTCATACACTATGCAGTTATTCGGTGGCGATGACAGCGGTCGCATGGTATCCATCCTTGGCGCCGCGCTTATTCTTGCTGTGTTCTTTATCAATTTACTTGGTAATCGTTGGATTCAGGGGGTTGCATCGGTTATCGGTATTATAAAAATTGTCGGTATTCTTATATTCGGGTTGGTTGGTATCTGGCTAGCTGATAGCTTTGCAGTTGATTCTTCTACATTAGGTGACACTAATACTGTTGGTGACTTTCTTGGCGCAACGGCGCTAGGCATACTGGCATTTAAAGGCTTTACCACGATTACCAACAGTGGCTCGGAAGTAAAAAATCCTCATCGCAACGTCGGCCGTGCCATTGTAATATCAATCGCAATATGCGTAGTTATTTACACTTTAGTCGGTTTCGCGGTGTCTAGTAATCTATCTCTTGCCGAAATCATCGAAACTAAAGATTACTCCTTGGCTGCCGCCGCACGCCCAGCACTTGGCGACTATGGTCTATGGTTCACAGTTGCAATCGCAATGGTAGCTACCGCTGGCGGCCTCCTTGCTAGCATCTTCGCAGTCTCTCGTATGCTTGCTATGTTGACTGAGATGAAGCTGGTGCCTCATCGTCATTTGGGAATGCCGGGAAGCGTTCAAAAACATACGTTGGTCTATACTGTGGTGTTGGGTTTAGCTTTTACGACGTTATTTGACTTATCACGAATTGCAGCACTTGGCATTGTTTTCTATCTAATTATGGATATCGCCATTCATTGGGGTGTTTTGCGATACCTTCGTCAGGATATAAAGGCGGTGATGTGGGTGCCTATAGTGGCCATACTTCTTGACCTGTTGGTTCTCGGCGGTTTTGTCTGGATTAAACTAAACTCAGATCCATTCGTACTTGGCGTAGCAGTCGTCACTATTGTAGTGATTGCTGTGGCTGAGCAGGTTTACCTGAAATCTTCAGCGAGGAAAAAAGCTATCGAAAAAGATACGCTTGCAGACCATCATTGACAGTAACATCAAAGAGTTTACAGAAAATTGTTTGGTTAAAAATTGCATAGATTTAAGCGTCTGCTTACTATCTTCAAGAATTGATTTCATGCAATACGATATTCATAAAGACAACAGGGAAAGTAAGCTATGAATGAGTCATTTAATCACGCTGGAACTTGGGGTCTCGCACTAATTGTTATTGTTCTGATTTCTTGGTTCTTTTACCGTTATTTCGCACCAAAGAACTGGCGTGAATGGGCGGGTGCTGGTGTAGTTCAGGCTTTCATTATTGCACTTTACGCAGAAATGTATGGCTTTCCGCTCACTATATATTTATTAGTACGGTTTTTTGGTTTGGACAGCCAATATGTCAGCGCTAGCTTATGGTCGACCCTTGTTGGTTTAGGTGAGACAGGCATGATGATCTCAATGCTACTCGGCTATGCTATTGCATTTTTAGGAATCGGTCTTTTTGCTCAAGGTTGGCGCCAAGTCCACAAAGCACGAGGGGAAAATCGTTTAGTAACTGATGGACTCTATGCCTACGTACGTCATCCTCAGTACACCGGGTTGTTTATTGCACTGTTCGGTGAGGGTGTGGTGCATTGGCCAACTCTGTTTTCAATCGGTCTGTTTCCAGTGATTGTGCTTGTATACACATGGTTAGCTCGACGTGAGGAACGGCATATGTTTGAAGAGTTTGGTAAAGACTACCTTACTTACAAACAGCAAGTGCCAATGTTTATTCCTCAATGGGGTCAATGGCGTCAACTTGCCGCCGCCGCACGAGTTAAAAAGTAATATCAATACAGGATAAAGCTTTAATTCATACAAATCCTTAGAGTTAGCATGGTTAGATACGATTGGTTATCTTGAGCTTGAACCACATCATACAATAGTGAGGATTACTAAGATGGTCAAATCAAACTTAACAACAAGTACTTTAAGGATTGCCCCTGTTGGCAACAGTGTATCGTTGTTTCTACTCATTAGTTACCTGTTATGCATAGGCTTTGGCTTACTTGCACCCGAACAGATAGCGATGCACGAAGCTTGGGCACCTCTACTACCTGGCTTTGAGTGGTTGACGTGGACAGGTTTTCTAATTGGGTTTGTCGAATCGTATCTTTACGGTTGGTATTTCGCAATCTTATTCGTGCCATTATACCGTTGGTTCGCCAAAGTGCGCTAAAGATATTGATATATTAACAGTCAGTAAACCTCTTCGGTTCGAGTAAAAATTAATTGAAGAGTTGGAGTGATCACAGTTTAGACTGAGGAGAAATCATAATGAATGGGTCAATGCATGGCATGATGAACGGCTCAATGATGTATGGCATGGGCTGGGTTATGATGCTTATCTGTTTGTTATTCACCCTACTATTTTTCGCAGTACTAGTACTAACAATCATGGCACTGCTCAAGTATTTGCGTGATAAAAACTAAATTCCAATTGAAAAGTATAGAAATTATTTTTTAGAGGTTTTTAGATTAATGATTAGATGAATAGCAATCGAGGATTGATGATAGTGCTTTAAGAGTTGTACTTATTATAAATATTTATTGTCTTCAAGGAGTGGTTTTATGAAACATATTGCCGATGAAAAATCTATCAAAGGTGGTCAGTACGATAAAGTACCAGAAAATTATAGTGGTACGGTTTATATCTGCCCGATGCATCCTGAGGTTAGAGATACTGAAAAGAGCGATTGTCCGATATGTGGCATGTTTCTTAAACCTGAAGACGAGGTTGCTGAATCCAACAACCATGAAGATAGTCATGCGCATTGTCATGGAGCGGATGCTAATAATAGTAATGAGGTAAAGTCTGTCGAAGGCAATAAGTACGACAAGATACCAGAAAATTATAACGGCACGATTTATATTTGTCCTATGCATCCAGAAGTAAGAGATGTTGAAAAAAGTGACTGCCCAATATGTGGCATGTTTCTTAAACCTGAAGACGAAGTTGCTAAAGATGATAGTCACGCTAGCTGTCATGGAAAAGATACTGATAGTAGCGGAGTAAAATCTGTTAAAGGTGGTAAATACGATAAAGTACCTGCTGATTACGATGGCACGGTATATACCTGTCCTATGCATCCTGAAGTGAGAGACGTTAGAAATAGCGGTTGTCCGATATGTGGTATGGCGCTTGAGCCCGAAACGCTTACTATCGGTGAAGAGGACACCTCAGAGCTTGACGACATGACTCGTCGTTTTTGGATATGTACCGTGTTGACTGTACCGCTATTAATATATGTGATGAGCGGTATGTTTGGAGTTGACTTTAGTCAGTATGGTATACCTTCACAGGTTTTACAATGGGCTGAGTTAGTGCTCGCGACCCCTGTAGTGCTTTGGGGCGCCGCCCCGTTTTTCGTCCGTGGCTGGCAGTCTATAAAAAGCCGCAATCTCAATATGTTTACTTTGATTGCGATAGGCGTAGGCGCTGCTTATATTTTTAGTATTGTCGCGACCTTTTTTCCCGATATTTTCCCAGACAGTTTCAGAGATGCCTCTGGTCAAGTCGGAGTCTACTATGAAGCGGCAGCGGTCATTGTGACCTTGGTGCTACTGGGTCAAGTATTAGAGCTCAAAGCTAGAAGTCAAACTTCAGGTGCGATTAGAGCTTTGCTTGAGCTCGCACCACCAACCGCAAGACGTGTCGATGAAAACGGTGAAGAAGTCGAAGTCTCGCTTGATGAGGTCGTCACTGGCGATAAGCTACGGGTTAAACCAGGTGAGAAACTACCCGTAGATGGTACAGTGATCGATGGTAATAGTAGTGTTGATGAATCAATGGTGACGGGTGAGCCAATCCCTGTATCAAAAGTAGCAGGAGATACAGTGACTGGTGGTACGGTAAATGGCACTGGAACGCTATTAGTCGAAGCGGTCAATGTTGGAGCAGATTCAGTATTATCTAAAATTGTACAAATGGTTGCTGAAGCCCAGCGTAGCCGCGCGCCTATCCAGCGCTTGGTAGATCAAGTGGCGGGTTGGTTCGTACCTATTGTTATTGTCACCTCTATCATAACCTTTATTGTCTGGGCGATATTCGGCCCTGAGCCCGCTATGGCCTATGCTTTGGTTAACGCGATTGCGGTACTGATTATTGCTTGTCCTTGTGCCCTTGGTCTAGCGACGCCGATGTCCATTATGGTTGGTACCGGCAAAGGCGCGCAAAACGGCGTCCTCATCAAAAATGCTGAAGCGTTAGAGAGTATGGAAAAAGTCGATACCATTGTCGTCGACAAGACCGGAACACTGACCGCTGGTAAGCCCGAGCTTACCGCAATTGATGCGCAGGTAGGTCAAGATGAAGACGAGTTCCTCGCATTGGTAGCCTCAGTAGAAAGCGCTAGCGAGCATCCTTTAGCAGAAGCTATCGTTAGAGCAGCTCAAGAAAGATCACTCATTATTCCTAAAGCTACTGACTTTAATTCGACTACTGGCGAAGGCGTACAAGCCGTGGTCGATGGTAAGAAAGTCGCTATTGGTAACTCTAAGCTTATGGAAAGCCTAAATAGTTTTGATAGTGAGCTGTCCACTAAAGCTGATGTTCGTAGAAAAGACGGTGAAACGGTAATGTTTGTGGCTATAGACGGTAAAGCTGCTGGTATTATTTCAGTTGCTGACCCTATTAAACCAAGCACTAAAGAGGCTATTTCACTGCTTCATGACGCAGGTTTAAAAGTTGTGATGCTAACCGGTGACAACGAAAAAACCGCGCAGGCAGTCGCCAATAAACTAGGTATTGATGAAGTTCATGCGGATGTCTCACCAGAGGATAAAAACCGTATCGTCAAAGAAATGCAAGACAGCGGTAAATTGGTCGCTATGGCGGGTGATGGTATCAACGACGCACCAGCGCTAGCGCAAGCTAATGTTGGTATCGCTATGGGAACCGGTACCGATGTGGCGATGGAGAGTGCGGGCATTACCCTGCTAAAAGGTGATTTAATGGGCATTGCCAAAGCTTATAAGCTTAGCCGCGCCACCATGCGCAATATCAGACAGAATCTGTTTTTTGCCTTTATCTACAATGCACTTGGTGTTCCTATTGCCGCAGGTGTGCTCTATCCCATATTTGGGCTTCTGCTCAGTCCGATGATAGCAGCGGCAGCGATGAGCTTGTCGTCATTCTCGGTGATTGCTAACGCGCTGCGATTGCGCCGTTTGAAACTATAATTCTGGTACGGTAAAAAGTGTTCTAAAGCACACTGACACATACTGGTCTAAACAAGATCACAAAATATAAGGATACCGTTATGGGCAGCTTTTCTATTACACATTGGCTGATTTTATTGGTCGTAGTGGTGGTCGTATTTGGTACTGCCAAGCTTAAAAATGCAGGTAAAGATTTAGGCGGTGCGGTGAAGGGTTTTAAAGAAGCGGTCAAAGATGAAGAACCCGAGAATGCTCGCAAAAATCATATGCTTAGCCATGAAAATAGTACGCCAGCTGCAAGTAATGATTTAAATACGCGTGTAGGTAATCAGGCTGATGATATGGAAATCAGCCCTATTTCCACTGATGACCAGCCTAAAGTATGAAGCGCGCCGCTTATAAATAGCGGCACTAAGTAGTCTATTAATATATGTGACTGTTATGTTTGATATTGGGTTTTCCGAATTACTCTTGTTTGGCGTCATTGCTTTAATCGTATTGGGCCCAGAAAAACTGCCGCAAGCCGCACGTACCGCTGGGCAATGGTATGCCAAACTGCGTCGCACGATTTCAACCTTACAGTCTGATATAGAGTCTGAGCTTGATTTGGCTGAGACACGAAAACAGATGCAAGATGAGCTGGCAAAGATTCGTCAGACTGAGACAGACATGCGGCGTGAGTTAGCCGAGATGCGCGGTAGTATGGATAAGTTTGAAAACTCGCAAAACCAAAGCTTAGATACTTCCTATCAGTCAAACACTCCTCAGCAGCAAAATCATCAGCCAGATACTTCCTCTTCTTCAGCTATAGAGAAGGGGGATAAATGAGCTTATTTAAGCACCAAAAAAGTCGCCAAAGAAAGTTAGCAAATACAGATGCTAAGGCGTCAGATGCTACCCATAATGTTGAGACTGATAATGTGCTGAATGTGCTTAGCGACATGCCTATTACTGAGCATTTGATTGAATTACGCAAGCATCTCATCAAAATATGCGTAGCCGTTTTGATCGTCTTCTTAGCATTGGTAGGGTTTTCGCGTGAGCTCTACAATCTTTTATCAGACCCTCTGGTTGCGCAGCTGCCTGCGAATTCGACTATGATTGCTACTGATATTACCTCGAACTTTATGGCACCTATTCGCTTGACGATTTTCGTTGCTGCCTTTGTAGTGATGCCGTATATTCTGTATCAAATTTGGTCATTTATAGCGCCTGGATTATATAAAAAAGAGAAAAAAATCACTATTCCAGTGCTGATATCTTCGATATTCCTATTTTATTCTGGTGTCGCTTTTGCCTACTTTGTGGTACTCAAAGGCGTATTGAAGTTCTTTATTTTATTCGCTCCGCAAAACGTTATACCTATGACCGATATCGACAGTTATTTAAGCTTTGCGCTAAAGTTATTTATGGTATTTGGACTCACTTTTGAGATTCCAGTGGTTACTTTATTATTGATAATGGTCGGTATCATATCCACTCAGAGTCTAGAGAGTAAGCGCCGATATATCATCGTCGGTTGTTTTGCTGTGTCAGCGGTAGTCACACCGCCCGATGGGGTGTCAATGCTATTGCTCGCGATTCCAATGTGGCTATTGTTTGAGCTGGGTTTACTCTTAGCAAAGATATTAATTAAAAATGAACGAAATAATGATTTAGTCTCAGGGAATGAAACATTAGAAAGTAGCTAGCACTACTTAAACACGCCAAGTACCTTTTTTACTTTTTACTAGAGTATGTCAGCGTGAGTACTCTACTTAGCGACGGACTCTAAATGGAACACCCAACTAATAACAACGAGAAAAATGACGGTCTTGCAAATCGACTTAACCAAGAGTGCTACTGCATTACCCTTGATCGTAAAGCGCTTAATAACAGCCTGCAAGATCAATTAGTAAACACAAGAAATAATCCACTAGGAGCCAATGAGCTTAATAAGCTGTTTTCAGCGACACCGGTGTTCGTCCCTAAGACAGAGATAGAAGCAATGGTGCGAATCATCGCAGCTATTGAGTCGACTGCTAGACTACCGTCATATCAACAGCAAGTACTGTCGTGGGCACCCAATATCGCGGCTTTCGATCCGGGGCCAATAGGGGCCTTTATGGGTTATGACTTTCACTTAGGGAGCGATGACCCCAAGCTTATTGAGATCAATACCAATGCTGGAGGCGCATTTTTAAACGTAGCACTTGCCCGCGCACAAAAACACTGCTGTCGCCCCTCAGAGCAAAGTGTTGCTACTACTAAAATGCTTGATGGGTTTGAAGAAGCGGTCGCTAATATGTTCATACAAGAATGGCAGCGACAATCGGCAACTAGCATGCCCAATCGCATTGCTATTGTGGATAATGAGCCCAAAAGCCAGTTCATGTATTTGGAGTTTCAGCTGGCCTGCCAACTACTTCAAGCTAAAGGCATTGATACCGTTATACTCGATCCGTCTGAGCTTAACTATGCTGATGGTGTACTGACAGCTCATAGCAAGCCCATTGATATGATCTATAATCGGTTAGTCGATTTCGCCTTTGAAAACCCCAACCACGCCGTGCTTAAAAGTGCCTATTTAGAGGGTGCGGTAGTAGTAACCCCCAATCCGCATGCCCATGCTATATTCGCTAATAAGCGCAACCTGACTTTACTATCCGATACGCAAACTTTGCAGTCGTGGGGACTAGGTGATGATGATGCAGAATATCTAAAAAAGTCAGTACCAACTACCAGAATGGTTACAAAAGAGGATGCAGCAGAATTATGGCGTACTCGGAGACAATTGTTTTTTAAGCCAGTAGCTGGTTATGGTAGTAAGGGCGTTTACCGTGGCAGCAAGATTACCCGCCGCGTATTCGAGACTATTTTAAATGAAAGCTATATTGCGCAGACCTTTATCCCTGCTACAGAGCGATCAATAAAGATTGATGATGTGGTGACGACTAGAAAGGTAGATATACGTCTTTATACCTATGCAGGACAGCTGCTACTAACTGCTGGGCGTATCTATCAAGGCCAAGCGACTAACTTTCGCACACCAGGGGGTGGCTTTGCGCCTGTTTTTCAAGTCTGAACATAGCATGAACATGTAGCTTTGGCTTCTTAAGTAACGTTTACTAGTTTAATTATTCTGCATACCAACTTATCAATAAAACATCATGCTGAATTGGAAAGATGATGATCCAAACCGTTATCCACTACTTCCTGCATTTTGGCATGCCGTTGATTATTGCCTATACTTTTTTTCGTGATGATTACAAACGAGTATATTTGATTCTTTTAGCAACCATGCTGGTAGATTTAGATCACTTGCTAGCAACACCTGTTTTCTTACCTGATCGCTGTAGTATTAATTTTCATCCATTACATACTTACTATGCAATGGCAGTTTATGCGGCTATGCTATTTCTACCAAAGCCCTATAGAATAATTGGTCTAGGATTGTTACTACATATGCTGACTGATTCAAATGACTGCGTAATGACCTATCTGAATAGACTCTAGTGCTTATGCGTAGTCGTTAGCTATAGTGAAAAAATTATACAGGATTAGTTAAAATAAATAGGGTAATCTTCCTTTAATGTCGTTCCTTCCTCAAAAAGGATAAAAAGTGATTCTGGCAATTATAATGGCAGCGATTCTAATCGCTGTCTGCACAGCAATACATTATGGCGTATTAAAATTCTCGTCACAGTTTGTGACGCCGTCGCGCCATCCGGGACACTGCCTTGGGGTCGCAGTTGCCTCAATCGTGCTGGCTCATATCCTTGAGGCACTGCTTTATGCGACTGGCTTTTGGGTTGCTGTGCATAACTTTCAGGTTGGTGACCTCGTCTCGTCCTCATCCAACGGCAGTGCCTCCCTTACCTTTATGGACTACTTTTACTTCTCGCTAGTTAACTACACAACGCTTGGGCGAGGTGACCTCATGCCTAACGGACATCTTCGATTTATGACCGCGATGGAGGCCTTCCATGGTTTCCTACTGATTACAATGTCCGGAACCTTTGTGCTGCAGATCATGAATGGTAAAAAACCCCTTGCAAATTAGCTAAAGACTATTTAGCTAAAGACTATCTCGACTATGTGTAGCATAGGGCTGCATAAACCTATGTCAGGATACTAACGTTATTCTGGCATAAGAAAAATAGTTCAAGTTGTTATAAGGAATAAAGCTATGAATCCAAACAATAATAACTACCATCAGGACATTCATCAGTCTGATACTTCTAATAAAACATTAAATACTAATGACAACTGGATTGAGAAAATATGGGCGTGGGCAGATGAGTTTGAGCTCAAGCATTCTGAAATTCCTCGTAATAAAGAATCACTGTTAGCCCTAAAAAAGCTAGAGATCTTAGAGCCTGAACATGATGAGCAACACTCAAAAGACGTCTATAGAATAGCCTATCTACCCGATGAGCTTACCAACCTTACAAATCTAGTAGATATAACTATCAGTGGCATATGTTCAAGTCATTTACTGCCCAATATCGGTAAGCTCACTAATCTAACCAAACTGTCTATTAGTCACTCTAAACTTGTCGCATTACCTGAGAGCATCGGGCAACTGAGTTATCTTACTGAACTCTTTATTGATCAAAGTGAACTCGAAGCGCTACCTGATAGTATTGGACAACTTCATAACCTTACTAAGATGTTCATTGGTCGCTGTCAGATTCAATGTTTACCTGACAGCATTGGACAGCTTACTAAGCTTACGGTACTTGATATAGTTCACTGTGAGATTGAAGAACTGCCTGACAGCATAGGGCAGCTTATTAACCTCGCTAAGCTTTTTATTAGTTATTGCCCGCTCAAGCACTTGCCTGACAGCATAGGGCAACTCAAAAATTTAAATGACCTTGATCTTATTAACTGTGATCTCAAAGACCTACCTAGTAGTATTGGACAGCTTACCAACCTCAACAAGCTTTATATTAATCGTTGTCGTATTAAAGAGTTGCCCGCCAGCGTTGGACAACTGAGCAGTCTTACAGAGCTTTTTATTACTCATTGTGAGCTTGAAGAGCTACCTGATAGCATAGGCCAGCTTTTGAGCTTAACTCACCTTGACCTGCTTCACCTTGAACTAACGGAGCTACCCGATAGCTTTGGACACCTCATTAACCTTGCTGAGCTTAATATTATCAACTGTAAACTTAAAGTATTGCCTGATAGCATCGGACAGCTCGTTAACTTAACTAAGCTCAATTTTAATCACTCTAAGCTTGAAGTCCTACCTGATAGCATAGGGCAGCTTATTAGCTTAACTGAGCTTTTTATTAGTCATGGCAAGTTTGACAAGCTACCTGATAGCGTAGGTCAACTTACTAATCTAGAGAAGCTTTATATTAACCATTGTAGCCTCAAAGAGCTGCCTGAAATCATAGGGCAACTTAAGAGTCTGACTGAGTTTTTTATCAGTTATTGTAAATTGGGCAAGCTACCTAATAGTATTGGTGAGCTTAATAATCTTGTTAAGCTTGAGCTTGTTTATTGTAATCTTAGAAACCTGCCAGATAGTTTTACACAGCTGAATAGTTTGAGATGTATCAATCTTACTGGTAATCCTCTTGATAGGCTTTCTCCGAGGGTGAAATGTTATTTACGTTCTATTGATACAGTCTACGGTTGGGATAAACAATCATACTCTTAGCGGTTGTGCGATATTCACATCATACTCTTAGCAAACTTCAAACATTAAGTTACGAGACAATGCCACAATAGCATTGACTCGCCTTCTACAAAACCATATTCATGTTGCGGTTCAATTGCTATCAACCTTTCAAGAAGTAGATGATCCTTATGTGTTTGAGCGTGTTTTAGCTTCAGTGTATGGTGCAATATTATCGTCACAGAGCCATGAATCAATAAATGAGATATCCAGTTTTATCCTTAGCAATATTTTCGCTAAAGAAGAGGTGTATCCTAATGTTCTTGTAAGAGACTTTGCTCGAAATATCATTGAATATGCTAATAGTCATAATTTAGTAGGTTTTAGCGAAAGTGAGCTGAAGTTAGCTAGACCATCATATAAAAGTGTGTTTCCTAAAACTATTCCTAGTAATGAAGACATTGACAATGAGTACGCGAATGATTATGAAGATAAAACCATTCCTAAACATCGTTTTGCTCAAGATAAAATTATAGACTCAATGACGACAGAGTATGGTAGAGGTACAGGTTGGTACGGTGATTGTGGGCGTTACGTTTTTCAGTCTAATTTTAGTAACTGGAGTAATATAAATATTGATAAGCTTAGCAATTATGCTGTAGAAATAATTTTTAATAAATTTGGTTATGATGCAGAAAAACATGGTGAATTTGATAGAAACACTCCCTATACAGGTCGTGGTGAAAATAGAGTTGAACGAATTGGCAAAAAATATCAGTGGATGGCAATGTATGAAGTGGTAGCTAGAGTAGCGGATAACTTTGAAATGACAGACCCATCAACACGTTGGAAAGATGATAAGAAATATCTATGGTATAACGGTTCTGTAGAGCCTTCTTTTAGAGATATTGACCCTACATTCATACCTCCTGATTCAACTAACATCCGTCTTATAACTCCCCCTAATTACAATGGGTGGAGTGATGATTTTGAAAATTGGGTAGTTTCAAAAAATGATTTAATTGATTCAAAAGAAGTCATCTTAAACCATTTTCAGAACGAAGACTGGTTATCCCTAGATAGGCATATTGAATTTGAGCCTAATAAGAAGTTAGGTGATGGTGACCATTCTGGCTCATATCAACGTGTATGGTATATGATCAACGCATATTTGGTAAAAAATGAAGACTTTGATCTGGTCGTATCAAATATACAGAATAAAAACTTTATGGGTCGATGGATGCCTGAGTCTGTAGAGAGGTATAACGATATATTCAACTTAGAGTATTACTGGTCACCTTTACTTGAAATCTATGATAATGAATATTATGGTAATTCTGGGTGGCAAAACATATATGAACGCCGAGTTGGTTCAGATGAAGATAGTTTAGGTGAAGTTTACGTTTGTTCAGAAAGTCATATTTCAGAAGGGATAAAAAATCGTGATTTAGGCTATAACATCAGTGCACCTGCTAGATTATTATTCGAAACTTTGAGTCTAAAAAATGATAAGTTCTCTGGTTCATGGGTTGATAAGCATGATGAATTAGTGATGTTCGACGCTTTGACCCATGCTGTCAAATCCGTAGAACCAAACTTGGGAGATTTTAATTACGCAGCCTGACGATAGTAGTCAAACCACACCTGTCTTGGCGCTCGATAGCCCAAGCCCTTTTGAATCCTAGTCTGATTATAATACAGCTCAATATACCCAATGATATCGCTAATGGCTGCAAACCTCGTTTTATAATCTTGATGATATACTAGTTCATTCTTCAAGACGCCCCAGAAGCTTTCTATAGGTGCGTTGTCATAGCAATTACCTTTGCCGCTCATTGAGCCTGTAAACTTATGCTGCTCGATAATCTTATGGTACGCATGGCTACAATATTGGCTACCTCTATCTGAATGAACAATCAGTCCTTGAGTAGGTCGTTTGTTCTTGATTGCCATATTGAGTGCACGGCATACTAAATCAGCGGTCATGCGCTTATTGATAGCGTAGCCGACAAGCTCTTTGGTGTATAAATCTTTCACTCCAGCTAAATATAACCAGCCCTCAGCAGTCCAGATATAGGTAATGTCGCTGACCCATGCTTCGTTAGGACGCTTAGCGTCAAACCTCTGATCTAAAACATTGTCATAGACCAGCTTGTTGTGGTTTGAGTCAGTAGTGACTTTAAAGCGCTTATGACGACGGCATTTGATGCCGTGTTCCTCTTTGATGCTTCTTACCATATACAGGCTAATGTTGTGGCCTTGTTTGCTTAGATGAGCATGCAATCGATCTACGCCATAACGTTCTTTCATTTCACTGTGAGCGGCTTTAACTAGTAGCTCGCACTGATTGCGGTGTACCTGCTGTTCGCTGATGTCACGACTTAGCCAATCGTAGTAGCTTGAGGGCTTAACGCTTAATACACGGCACATAGTAGTGGTGCTAAATATCTGACGATTGTCTTTGATAAAAGCGTACTTTACTAACTGCCACTTCGGGCATAGCCCTACGCCTTGCGTCACTAAAACAGTCTCCCAGACTGTTTCTTAACGTTCCTCATTCGCGAAGTACGCGGTCGCCTTTTTTAGAATCTCGCGCTCCTCTTCAGCCACTTTGAGCTGACGCTTGAGCTGCTTTATTTCTTGAAGAGCACTCATAAGGTCAGGATCATATTGCTCTGTGCCAACAAGCTTGCCTTGATTGGCTTTGTTATGCCAGTTTGATAGCGTTTGCATGGCAATACCTAACTGCTTTGCAGTAGCTGAGATATTGCCATTATTATCTGCTATCTTCTTGACAGCTTCAGCTTTAAATTCGTTACTGTAGGTTCTTAATTTCTTGGTCATGGTAAACTCCTATAATTGTGCTTAGTTTACCAAGTTTAGTTGTACGGTTTCTTCAGCATAGCTCACTTCTTTTTATGGTAATGAATCTGGTAACAACCTAATGGTGAAAAAGGACGCATTAGAAGAGCTGCAAAAAAGCACTGGATGTAGAGTGATCTGGACAATACTTTCAGAGAAGATTGCGATGTACGGAGGTACCAAATCAACTGAAAAAAGGTTAAATATTTCGGGTGTATATTACCTAGAGGATGGTGAGTTGGTCGGTGAGGATTTTTTCTTTACAACTTGATTTTTATAAGTTATTTACAATTAATTAAACGTTACTGTAGTTAGTGTGGCTCTCTGACTTGAAATAAAAAAGCTACTTAAATGTAAGTAGCTTTTTTATATGCCTATTTCTAACCTTAAAATAAGTTTATGAAATATGAGTTTATTCATGAAAGAGCTAAAGAGTAACTATTGTCACTAATCAAAAATTAGATGTACATTTTTTCTCACATTTATCCAGATAAGCATCCAAATTCTTACGCCGATATACAATGTGGCCGCCAGTTTTACTGTACGTTATTGCATTAGAATTATGACAGCGCATATATTGCAGAGTGTTCACGGATTTGTTTAGATAGGCCGCTGCGTACTCAGGCGAAAATGGAGTGTCAGCAGATGCATTCGCTACAGTTTCTTTCATTAATGTGAGCTCATCATGTGTGTAATCAGCCCATTTCTTTTTCTTAATATACATAGTTAAATCTTCATCTTTGTTAATGTCATTCAACAATACAATGATTAGAATTAAATAAATATAAATAGCAATGAAAAAAAATCAATATAAAATGCGGATATAAGCAAAAACTCTAATTTTTGCATATATTTACCTTTAAACTTACATATAAGTTACAATTTTTAAAAATAAAAACTTATTACGCGGATAGTAGATCAGTATGAGTAACTTCATTAGTATTAGGGGCTAGGTATTTCGAGACATAACTACGATAAGGATATAAATTAGCTGAAAGATATTATCAATCATAGCGAAATCTCAAATAATCGATCTTTTAAGCTAAATAGCAATTATAAAGAGTATGGGGTAGGCTTATCGAGCCACTTTTCCAATGTTTGTTTAATATATTCGCTTGGAAGTCTTTCTTGCTCTAATCTCTTAAAGCCATATATTCCTCGGCGCAATTCTGTAAATAATGTTAACTCGTCATGAGTTAAGTGTGTTGGCTCATGATTTATAGAGTCCGGCTCATCTACCATACGATTGATAAACTGTTTTATCGTTTGGTCGTCCATCATGATAGCGGTCAACTTTGGACAGTATTCTCTGGCGCGGCTTAATATCATTAAACCTTCAGAGTCAATATCGCCCCAGTACGCTACTGTCTTTTTCTGTAACCAGCCAGCATTCATCCAATTAATATTTTTACCACCCCCTGCAACTGCAATCGTGTTTTCTGTTTCTGGGAGTGCTAAGCAAGATTGCTCATTTTCTACGACTAAAATATGTTTAGCAGGCAGCGCTTGGCTATGTAGAACATGTATCGGTAATCTTAAAATAGGCAAGCCAGATAAAGCATATCTTGTATCAGGGCACAAAGGTCGTACCATTAACCAGCCTTTAGGCTTATCCAAGCATCCGAGCCAATAAGCTAAGCCTTGTTCTTTGATTTGCCCAGGATAAAAAGCTTCCAATAAGGTCTCGATAAGCTTGTGATAGGTTTCTATAAACTTGGTATCAACGTAACATACTGGCAAAGCGCGCAAGTATAGCCCGGCACCCATTCCTTTTTTTAATTGCGGTATAAGCGCGACCAGTAACTTTAGATCATCAGCACTCAAGTTATCAACAACTTCTAACATATCAATGAGAGCAAAAAATAAATTCTCATGCCAGCTATCTGCAATCTTATTTGTACTGTTAGCAGATGACATTGTCATGCCTTTAGCGATTTCGGTATGAAGGTAGCTTAGTTTTTTTTGCCAGTCTTTAAGCTGCTGGCGTGCCGATGCGCCTAATATTTCAGACAGTGCTTGAATATTAGGAATAGTTAAAGTGATAGGAAGGGTCTGTTCAGAAAAATGTCGAAAGCTATTATGCTGCCATTGCACCATATCAGCGAAAGCAAAATTACGCCACGCTTGCACAAATTCGTGGAAATGCAGTGTATGGTTGAGTAATTCATTACCTGTTTTGGGAGGCTTTAGGCTTATGACAATAGGGAAGGCTCTTTCATTTTTTAAACGGGCTTTAAGGCGTGGTAGATTGTCCCACTCTCGCTTTTTTAGTTGTGTGATGACGGCTGCAGGCATCAAACCCCAATTTGGTGTTTCTGTAGTTATCATCTCTTTAGTCATGAAGCTCAATACCTAATTCTGCAATTTCTTGGTTGTCTTGGGAGAACTGTTCAAGCTTATTCTTTGCCAGGATGTTATCCACTTCTTTCCAAGTAACTTCGCATAATCGGCTTTCATGATGTTCTTGGTTACGCTCAGCAATCAGTAAGCTTCTGGCAGATTCACGTGCCAAATTTAGGTTCTTAAATGGGGTGATTAAGTTGACATGAATGTTTAGCTTTTTGAATACTTTTAGTACGCGGCGACTAACTTGTTCGGCAGTATTTGAAAAAGCTTCGTCCAGAAACACAGTACTATATATTGGCATATCACAGCCATCGGGCGTTAACACATAAGCGAGGCTTGCTGCAACAATCATACCCGCAAAAGATTCTTTTTCGCCGCCCGATTTGCCACTTGATGAGCTGAGCACGTCCAAGACCTCTTGTGTATCGTTATCAATTTCTTCAGCAAAAAATGCCAGCTGATAGCGAGGGTCTAATAAACGTAAACTTTCAAGGGTAGTACTCGAAGTGGAGCTAGTAGCTTTATCCAATATGTCGATGACCTCTTTAAGTAGGTAAAACCTTCTTGTATGGTTATCGTCGTTCACCGCAGAGAGGGCCTGATTGAGTTTTTGGTTAAAGGTTTGTACATGCAAGAAGTTTTCACGTTTTAAACTGAGCTTAAGATGAGAGTCTTGCCTAAACTCAGTTTTCTTTAATACCTCATTGATATGTCCAATACGCCGACGAATATCGTCATGCACCATAGATAAGTGATTACTTAGACGTGCCAGCGATTGAGTGGCATGTTTGTTTAAGCGTTTTTTAAATTCATCCAGTAACTCAGGTAATCCCTCATTGCTTAATTGGTTCAAATGGGCGATATAGTCATCCATACCATTCAGCCCTGTTTCCCATTCAACCGTATAAGCCTGCCATTGTGGTTTTGATTTATAGCTACTCATAATGCCGATAGCTGTATGAGTATATTTGTTGAGCCTACTTTGGTTTTCGTTTATTTTTTCTTCAAGCTGTTTGGTTATTTGCGTTTGATAGCTAGAATTGTCAAGCTCGATATTACCAACCAACGCCTTTAGCTGCTGTTTTACCTGCTCATCTAACTCTACTTCAGCTAATCTCTTAGATCTATCAAGCTCCTTTTGCACAGATGATAACTCTTGCTCTTTTGCACCGTTTTGACGCACCTTCTCTTTTTTATCTTGAGCGACTTTAGATAAAGCTTCTTCAGCATTATCAAAGCGTACTTTAGCTTGTTTTAAATCGCCTTGGGCGTTTTCAATAGCGCTTAGCTCATGTTCCTCATGCTCCAGTCTTTGTTGCCAATACGGTACATTGATTTGTGACCATTCAAATTCCTCTAACTTCTTCCATGAGGATATTTGTTCACTGACACTACGCATGGCTGCGCGTGCATCTTTCCAGTGTTTACTATCTTCTTGCAGCTTTGTTTTGAGCTGCTCTATTTCTACTTGCAGCAATGCGAGCTTGTTTTTGTTGCTAAAGCCCAGTTGCCAATGACGCCTATCATTAATACTCTGCAAGTCTTTTTTATCAAAGCGGCCTTTTTCTTTATGAATTAATCCTTGCCGAGTCATTGAAAAAGCAGTGCGGTCGAGCTGTTCGGTGTTAGCCACACACAGCAAATCATAACGAGATAAAAATGTTTTGAGCCAGTCACGATAAGAGTGAGTACGCCATTTTAGCTTACATAAAAAACCGTCAGCTTTAAATGCAGTATGGCTCTTAGCTTGTTGATTATCCAATACTACTTGTACACGGACATGTAATCCTGTGTGCTGGCTATTAAGCCATTTAGTAACAAGCGAGTAATACTCTTTTGGTACAAGTAATGTGGTTTTTAATCCTCCAAGTGCTCGCTCGATAGCGCCTTGCCAATCTTGTTCATCTTCTTCTATATCGACCAATTCACCGATATACATGAGTGTATTAGGATCAATGCCTAAACTACGGGAAATTGCGTCTTTTAGTTGGTTAAACTTCGGTGGAATATTTGAGTTAGGTTGGCTTTTAAGTGCTTCAATCTCATTTGATAGCTCTCGATGGTGTTCCTCAGTTTCATTTAAAGCAATGGCGCAGTCACCAAATTCACGTTCACGGTCTGCTTCTTGCTCAGCGAGATGCTCTTGAATATTATTGGCTTGAGTAATATTGCTGTGAAAAGTCTGCTCATCTAAAGTGGTTTTAATACTTAGGTTACGGCATAGTATTTGGTAACGAGAGGCGTTCGCATTGGTGCGGTTAAGGGTATCTTTAGTAGCTTGGATGTCTTTTTTTAGGCTATCAATGCGATTGCCGCCGAGGTTCATATATTCATCACGGCAGCGGTTTACTGTTTCAGTAGCATCACGCTCTTGTTGTTCGATTTGCGCAAGATCGCGCTCTAATTGCTCTAGCTGTTGTGACAACTGCTGTTGCTTTTGCTGATATAGTTTGGCGTAGCACTGAGCAAAATAGATCGGCAGCGCTTGTTTTTGCTTAGAAGTGTCATTAATAACTAATTGTGTTTTTACGATATCATCAGCAAGCTTTGGTAAGCGTTCAAGGTGGGTAACTTGCTCTTTGGCATCTTGCAGGCGAGTATGAATGGCAACCAAGTCACCGAATTCTTTCACAATCTCTTTGGCGTCATCACGAACGCCACTTGGCTCAAGTACCAGCGTACGAATCAGCTCAGTTAAGTCATCAATCTTTTTTAGACCCAGCGCTCGCGAGAGAAGGGCCGGCGCGTTTGGGTTGTCCATATAGAGCATGCGTCGGTACAGCTCTTGATAGTCGCCAAAATTATCATCACAGCAAGTTACTTCTGGCTGCATGCTTAACCATTGTTTTAATTTACGGACATTGCCTTGAGCAAACTGATCTAAGACCTCTGACAGTGGCAACTGTTTTTGAGCGACGACATACAGTCTTTTCACATCACTTAACGAGTTACTAGCGACAGTCGTCCAAAATAGTGCCAATAAAGTCATTTTTTGACCATCGTCACTGAGATATTCAGCAGATAGTCCTGTAATAACACCTTTATCGCGCTTACTTTTTACCTTAGTGTTGATACCATCGTGCGCTGAGCCAAAACTGCCACGCATGTAGCTGATTAGTGAGCGGTCACTTTTGTCATTTTGTGCTGCTGCGACATTAAAAGTCGCTCTACCAGCAGGCATGAGCAGTGCCATTAATCCATCAATTAAGGTGGACTTTCCTGAGCCATTATCTCCTGTGATGAGGGTTCCTTCCACGTCGATATTTGCCGTATGTAACCCATGGAATGACCCCCAATTAAATACAGACAGTTTGGCTAAGCGTATTTGGCTAAGTGGCGTGATGTTCAGAGTCGCGTCATTTGATGATTGTTGCATTATATTCATCCTCATTCGCCAAATAAATCGGACTGATTATCTATAGATTGATTATTGGAAGTTTTTTCGGATTTTACTTTGTTTGTAGATTGATTGTTTAAGGAGTCATCTTGAGAATATTTTTTATCTTCGAAATCGTCATTTTCAAAAGTAGGTGACTCTAATTCTGTATTTGTTGTACCTTGTGCCAAGCGCAGATATTCACCCAGCATACTCTCTAAAAAATCAGCACTGACCACATAACGAATCAAAGGCGTTATCTCGTAACGATCATCATTGCCGCGAATGCTACTTAATAAATGGCGACGGCTAAGCTCTTTGAGTCGCGCGCTCAATTTTTTAAGATCTCGGCTGGTATGATCAGTTAATGGTAAAAAAGGGATGAGTAGCGATGACAGGCGTTCAATGTCGATGATGATTTTTTGTTCGCCACTGGTTTCGCGCTCTTGATAATATTTTCGCAACATTAACAATATCAAGGTGTCATATAAGCTCAGTGTGCGTTTGCTAATCAGCGAATGAGTGTGCTCATCATCATTACTATCTATAAGCTCATCTGCTAACAGGTCTTTAGGGTGGCTTGTACTTGCTGAATCAAAGCTATCTTGGCTGTTGCCTGCAGTCTCACTATCAGAACGAGCAATAAAAGCGATACCTTGCCGCTCATCTAAAACTAAGGTTAAGTAGACCTCAGACAAATGGCGCTGAATCATCGACTGATATCGGCATAATGAATGATATAAATTAGGTTTTTGCGCATGAAAAATAACCCCATGGCGCATGATATGTACTAAGACGCGACTGGCATCGCCAGGCATAGGGTCTAGCATAGTATTTTTAATCGCAGACTCATCGTTAACACTTTCGCTATCAGGACTAATAGTTTCGTTCTTACTCGCTGATGTAGATTTCTTATCGTGATTACTACTAACGGCAGTGTCACTGTTGGTACCAATGACCATGTCAAAAAAATGATTGGATACACTCATTCTAATCCTCTATATTCAGTCCGTTGTCATTAGTCTTTTATAATTAGTCTTATTAGAAGGTATGGTTACAGCGATAAGTCTTCAATATTTTCAGGGAATAAAGAAGGCGTTAGTAGCATTGTTGGTATGCTGGCACGTAACATATTGCCTTGATTGTCATTAATGATAACTTCCTCCACTGATGCAAGCTCAGTAGCTTTTACAGCACGGGCAATACGAATGTAAGCAACTAATTCTTCAAGCCCTTCACTAATGGGTAGTTGATGAATAAGCTGAGAAATGGTTTGTGGACTGTTTTGCATGAGCATAGACTTTACTTTTATGGCCACTTCTTGCACTTTAACTGAGTTTAGACTCGCAAGCATCTTGACGCTTGGCTCACGGCTATTAATATGAGGTGTTGTGAGGCCCATTTGTAGCCGCTCATCGGGTTGTTTTAGTCTGATTGAGTCTGGAGATGACAACTCAATCTTACCCACAGACAATGACAATGAGGTGTTTGATTTTAAGTTGCACTCTTCATTACGTAAGGTTACCGCCAACTGCTCAAGCTTGTTGATGAGTTTGCCTACGGTACGGTTTTCGCTCATTGCGCCGCTTTCAATATAGGCTCTTAATTCTTGTTCGGTACGTCTGCGAATGCGAAGTACTCTTTCGCTCTCACGGCTCAGTTCTGCTATCAAATCCGCTAAAAACTGACGTTGATGTAAGCTTAAATGCTTTGCTGCAGGTGTTTGTAAGACATACTGCAATTGCTCACGAAACTCTGTGACACGGTTGTAATCACATAATAGTTGAAAAAACCCTTCAAAAGCACTGCCAGCTTCGGTCTCTGATAACACATTTTCTTGTTTCATAACTTCATTTAGCAGATTGCCTCTTGAAGTAGCGTCGTCGATCATCTGTATGCGAACGTCTTTATCAAGCTTACGTATTTGTTCTTCTAATAACCTAAAATCACCGGTGAGTTGTGACGCAAGCTGGTATATTTCACGGATATATTCACGCTGTTCATTGTCGCTCAACGTATGTACCACACCTGCCTGCAAATCGTCTATTTGACGCTGAATGGCTGCTTTTTTTTCTTCAAGTAACTTAACTCGGCTATCAGTATCTTCATTGGTAACGACCACAAAATCTCGAACAGCTTCTTGTACGATACGCAAGTGTGAGGCACTGACACCAATACTACGTTCTTCTAGCCCATGACAAAAGCGTATCACCATTTCTGTTGCATCAGTTTTGGTCAATAGATCATCAAGTTCACGAAGCCAGCCCTGAGCTATCCATTGATTAAGGTAAGTAGTAGCGTTGGTTTGGGTTTCCCAAATACCAAGATTACGACTGTGTTCAATTTGCGCCTCTAATAGTAATTTAGCTCGGTTATAGGGCACTTCGCTACGTTCACTGAATAGATCAGAGATAAACGCCATTATGTGCGGTGCATTGTCTGCTCGCATCAATCGCCATCCTGCATGCTCTTGATATAAGCGCCGATACTTAGCAGATAGGCCTTGAAAACTCACAATAGACTCCTTATCGGATAGAGGAAATTAACCCCAAATTTATTTAATATGGCAAATATGCTTGTCAGTCTATTTTTATTATTATCAAACCCCGATTTTCACAAAGCCACCTGACAAATATTATGATTAGCAAGTTGTAGTGCTAGCTTTATATAAACAGGCTTAGATGAATTATCACCATAGTATTTTCATATTGTGGTTGATAATCAGTATTTCTATAAATACTATTTATAGACCCGTAATATTATAGGTAATCACATCTGATAACTTTTAAACATATGGATATAAGTTAATGCTGCAAGCGCCCATCACTTCATAACCACCTTGCCAGCCGCACCATCCATGCGATAGTTTTTAATGTCCCCGGCGATAACTAAGTTAATGGCTTTTTCAATCTCATCAAGGGGAACATTGAACCACTCTGTCGCCTTGTAAAGATTATTATCTGCTGCTTTTGAAGATACTTTGACTCTTTGATCATAGAAGAAGGCATGCAAGACCCTTTCCACACTACGAGCATTGGCATCATAGACTTGCCATTCAGCTATGATATCTACGGGCTGTTGCAAGAAAGCGGTATCCCTAATCGAGTGTTTAGTACGCGCTTCTCCTGTAAGGGTTGAGAAGCCAATTTTGTGCAGATGTTTATAGTGCGCTAAATCACTTGGGGTCTCAGCCAGCTTAGCAACATAAATGACACCGGTAAGTTGTCGCTCGTCCCCAAAGTTTTTGGCGAGCTCATCGTCCATCCAGTCAGGATCAGTGATTAATAACTGGTAGCTGTTTTCGTATTTATATTGAGCAGTAGCCAATGAATGTGTGAGCATATTGGACTCTGTACCATTAGAGAATATTAAGCGTAATCTCTCTTGGCTACGGGTATTCTTTCTGGCCTCTGCTTTATAAATATTAGCCACATAGCAAAGCATGCCGTTTAAAACAAATACGCTGCCAATATTGATATCTTTCACTGATGAAAAGTTAGTTTTAGTAAAAGCACCCGTTTGAATGGCTTTAGATATGCGCTCAAAGGTTGCTTCAAATTTATAAAAGTCCTTACATTCGAACCGGCTGGCTATATCTTCGTCATTATATTGATCGTAGCTGGCACGTGTATTGCTCTGATGGTCATTGACTAAGATTTCAGAGTGAATATTGTCAAAAAGTCCTAGGTCATCACTGTTGAAAATATCATCTAGACTATTAATAACAGGTAGCTCGCTAACAGCCTCGGTTACCGGTTCAGCTTCTTTAGTGCTAGCGCTGATTGCGTTTTCAGACCCATCCTCCTTATTCTCCTTATTGCTCACGCTTTTGTCTGAGAGTGTCGGTTTGTCGTCAGACAGGGTAGACGCCGTACTTTGAGCAGTTAGTAAACCATGCTTATCTAAAGCTAGCAGTTCTTGCGAGTTTGCGTGGTTGGTTTGTATGGTCGCTAACAGGCGAGCTTGTATCTTTTCATTAATATCATTGGCACTGCTACTAGGCACGTGTCCCTGTTGATCGATAAAAAGGTTGATAGTGTCAAACTGCTGCGCTAAAACACTATTAGTATCTGCGCTTTTGGTAGTAGGCTTAATATCATCAAGTAGACCAGTACTGTCATTGATAAAAATATCGTCTAGCGTTTTGTACTCACGACTTTGATAGATCTCATCGAGTTTAATCATGACTATTGGCTTCTCGCTTGGCTTTTTGGTTTCTGACATAAGTGATAACCTCAGCCATACGTCGCTCGATAGCGTCCTCTGAGTTTTTATTAGGTTGACGATTTTTATCTTTCATAAATGCAACGATCTTTGGCCACATCAGAACCGCTTCTTCCTCAGTAACAGTAGAGCGGCTGGCATAGACGACGTCATTGATTGTTTGCAATACTTCTTTGTCCACTGTCCTAGAGAGAACTTCATACGCATCATGAAAGGGGTTGACTGATTTCACAAGGTCAATGGGAAGGTTGTTTACATTGACGAACTTACTGCCCACCTTCACAAAACCGTTGCTAGGGTTCGAGTCGTTGCTACTGCTTGATTGAGTTTTGGGGTTATAAATTTTTGCATCAGCTGGCAGGTGGCGCTCTTTAATAATGTCACTTTCATTGAGCTGACCTTTCCGTTCAGCGTTTAGAGTGGCGATATCGACATATTCAGTGCCTTGCTTAATAAAAAAACGCTCATTTTCGATGACCGCATCCTCAGGAATATCCTTACCTTCAACCACGCCACCTTGGCGGTTAATAGCCATATACTGCATGACACCTTCTTGTACTTGCCGTACCTCATCAGTGTCTAGCGCTGGATACTTACTACGAATAATACTAGGGATGACGGAATCTGATACGGCTTCTGTTTCTACGTTATTGGTCTCAGCAGCGATATACTTTTTTATGTTCTCTGTATTTTGGGCTAACTGCGCCAATATCTCATCACGGTCTTGGTTGAGTATCTTCATGACTCGATCGGAGGGAGGGTTTACTGTATCGTCAATGACGATGGTACCTGCCGGCAAGTCGGCCTTGCCTAATATATTCAGCTCACTGCGGCGTTTAAAGTTGATGTTAGGTTTGAGCACTTGCTCCATCAGTAGCGATAGAGTAATGGCTTTTAATAAGTCATTGACAGAGCTTGTCACAGTCGACTTATCCGCTTCTGGCTCAGCGATTAGATTGGTAAATTGAGCATGGTGTTTGCCCGCGCTATCTCGTGTTGAACGGCCAATAATCTGCACCACCTCGGTCAGAGAGCCTCGATAGCCAATGGTCAATACGTGTTCACAATACTCCCAGTCAAAGCCTTCTTTTGCCATGCCAAGAGCAATAATGATATCCATCTGATCGCGAGAGGTAATATCAGCTAAATAAGCCTGAGTGTTCGCCCGCATAGCGTCATCAGTCACTAGGTCTGCGAGTAGCAATTGCTTACCGTCATGTGCGCGTACGGTGATGACCCCAGTCTCTTCATCGCGAGACTCAACCTCACCTATGATGTCGATAATGCGGCCAACAGTTTCATACTTGTCTGTCTCAGCAGTTAAGCTATTGACGTTCGGGATATGGATAATAGTTTTTTTGCTGGTATCCAAGCATTCATCTAAGGCATCAAAAAATGATTTTTTATAAAAGTGATAGCCGAGTCCCAGTGACTTTAAGTATTCATAACCATTCAGCTGTTCGTAATAGGTGTAAGTTACTTTATCGAACTTCTCTTCGTCACTATCTGACAAGATGGGCACTGAATCGCCACGGAAATATGAGCCCGTCATTGCCACAATATGCGCGCTAGTCTGCGTCATAATGCCATCTAGTATCGCGCCCAAGCGATTAGAGTCATCCGCTGACACGTGATGGAACTCATCAATACCGATCAGCACATCGTTAAATAGCTCAATACTGCCGCCATCTTCAATCACTTTGTCAAAACCATATCGAAAGCTATGATGGGTGCAGATTAATACTTGGGGTAGGGCGCTGTCATCTACATCTTGGGTAATAAACTCTGAGAATATCGCAGTCTTGCGCGTATCACTTTGGGCGAGACTTAAGCATAAGTTATAACGATCGGCCACTTCCCAATCAGCAAAAAACCCATAGTCACTGAGCGCTGTTGATTTAAAGGACTTGCCAATACTCATCTCTGGGACGGCAATAACGACCTTTTTGACACCCTGGTTGATGAGCTTGTCTAACGCTAAGAACATCATGGCACGTGACTTACCAGAGGCAGGCGGCGACTTAATAAGCAAATACTGGCTATGACGCTTCTCAAATGCACGCGCCTGCATTTCACGCATGCCAAGCTCGTTGTTCTGTTTACTTTGACCCGTGCGGGCGTAATTTTGATTTAGGATATTAACAGTGGCAGTCATAGTAGATTCATTATAGGTAGAGATGCTTGTAAGGCTGTAGCGTCGTAACAATAAAGCTCATTTGTCATAGCAATAGTGTGAAGTTAGTAGACACAAGTTATCGTATTATCATTACGGTCAAACCTAGCTTTTGAATCATACAAACCGTCACTCATATAGTCTGATGTCTGACGTGTTTTGAAATGCTTCCACACGCTTTGCATGTCTGCATTTTTAGCAAACTTCAGGACGTGTGCACCACCTTCTGACTCAGGTCTAAACTTATACTGATACTCTGTTATAGGTTGTTCTCGGTATTTGACACCATCTGCAAATTTAATATGGTATTCAGTATATTCATAATTAGTATGAATGCTAATATCCTTCATCAGCGGGCTATAACCAGGGGCCCATTGAGAGCGCGGAGTTATAGAAAACTCATAAATCTCATCATTTGCATTCGGTTCTGCAAGGGTCTTCATTTTCATCGATCTATCAATGAATTTATTATGATGTTCATTGATAGAGCTATAAATAGGACCATCACCGATACAGCCATCTTCCATCCATGCAAACAATATAAACATATCGCCTTCAGGAAGGTCTTGACCGTTTTTGCCTTTTAGCGATATAAGATCACTTTGCGATGCAGCTGTTGCTTGACCCGCAGAAAACACGAGTAGGGCAGCAATTGCTGCACTTGGTAATATTTTGGAAATCATAATAAAACGCTCTTTATAAAGGGTTTAAAGTTGTTTTGCATAAATACTAAAGGACGCTACTTATTTTTCTTTTGGGCCTTCTTTTTAGCTTTGCTCTGTTTTTCTGCTTCGATAAGCTGCTCATAGCGTGCCAGCAAATGTGCCAAGCGCTCTTCAGTATTGGCAAAGCCTTGCGGACGATACAGCTTGTCCACCGCATCATCGAGCGTGCTATGCGCTTGCTTTAAGTCGTCAGGCATCTTATCAGGGTCATATAACTCTGCGAGAGTCATGCCAGCATTGTTAGCGCGAGCGAGTAAGATTTCTTCTGCTAAGGTTTCAATATGCTGTTTCTGATCGTCTGTGGCGTCAGGGAAGGGGAAGGTGTTGTATATGATAGTCCCAGAGTATCGGTAATCACTTTTTAGGCGACCAGCAACCAATCGCATCCAATCATTATGAGAAAGAGAGTTTAAAATGCCAAAATCAAATAGCGTGCCATTAGGGATCATTTGATTAGCATCTGATGATATTATTGTATGGTCAAAGAAACCCATTGGTACGTATTTACGACGTTCTGAGGAAACCCTAGGTACAAGAATATAGTTGCCTTCTTTAGGTTGAGCTATTTGTCGAAATAAATGTGGATATTTGGCATAATCCCTAGTTGATTCTGCATCGCTATTTTCTCTTAAGTTTTTCACTCCATCTAATCTTTCTTTGATTAAAGGATATTTAACCAGACTTTTTAAGTCAGCACCCTCGAACCATAAGCACCACCTTTGCTGGCTATGTAAAAATTCTTTTGCTCCTAAAATTTGTTTTATATATTGTTTTGAAGATGGTTCGTTGAACTCAAAATTACTTTTCTCACTTTCATCTAGATATAAAAATCCACCATCAGTAGGTTTATTACCGAATATCATTTTAGTTCTTGGCTGAATGGGTTTTCTTAACGCCTCTACAGTAATATTGCTTCCTGATACGAGATATGGGCTAATATTTTCTACTTTCTCACTATGCCATGATTTATTAACAAGCTTATATATTGTTTTATTTTTGCGACCTTGAGTAGAAAGACCAATAATAATCACATGTACAGCCGCATTGTGCTTAGCATTGTTAGTCCAAGGGAACGTTTGATAAGCAAAGCGAATATGGATACCTAATTTGAAAATATCAGGGAATAGCATGGCTACTTGCTCACCTTGAGCAATTGAGTTAGTAGATACCAAAGCAAGCTCGGCATTAGAGTTAGCAATATACTGTGAACCTTTCCAAAACCAAGAGGACACATAATCTAAATATTTAAGAACTTTTTTTCCAAAAACAATTTTCATGTCTTCAGCTTGTTCGTCAGTTCTATTGGTTGTGCCCCCAAACGGTGGATTCCCAATAATATAAATCTCATCAGTACTATTATTTGGACAGACCTCATTCCAATCGACACGTAAGCTATTGCCATAAACGATGTGCCCACTGTCTTTAAGCGGCAGCATTGGCTGAGATGCACCGAACTCTTGCTCGAATAGCACATTCATTTGATGTTCAGCGAGCCAGAGTGAGAGACGCGCTATTTGACTGGCAAAGTCGTCATACTCGATACCGTATAGATTATCCAAGCTGACCACACTATCAAAGCCTAGACCTAATAGATTGTCATTAGAGCCTAGTAAATCGCGTTGTGCCTTTAATATATCGATCTCTAGTTTGCGTAACTCTTTATAAGCAATGATCAAAAAGTTCCCTGATCCACACGCTGGGTCAAATACTTTGATTTGGCTGATACGCTTAAGTAGGGCATCTAAACGCTCGGCTTTGTTATTCTTGTGGCGATTGTCATAACTTAATGCTCTCACCGCGTCTAGCTCTTCATGTAGCTCATCTAAAAATAATGGCTGAATCACCTTCATAATATTGCTAACGCTAGTGTAATGCTGACCTAAGCTGCCACGTTGCTCAGGGTCAATGACTGCCTGAAACATGGAGCCGAAAATATCAGGGTTAATCTCGGCCCAGCTCAAACGTGCACACTCTAACAAGATACGGCGGGTACGTGCATCAAACTCCGGGATGGCAAAGGGATATTCAAATAAGCTACCGTTGACGTATGGGAAGGCGCTTAGATGGGTGGGCTTGGTATCGCGCTCAGCGCTAGACTCAGGTAAGTTGAGAATGTCAAACAGCTCATACAAGACGCTATCGACATCGCTACCATCTATATTGGTAGTGCCATCGATCACATCATGGAACTGATCTGGCTTAAAGATACCCGTATCTTCGGCATAAAAGCAGAATAGTAGTCGCGTTAAGAATATATTGAGCGCATGCAAGTCATCAGCAGTATTAAACTCGTTGAGCTTACGAATATGGTCAAACAACCGCCCCATCTTTTCAGACGCTTGTACATCAGCCGGATGCTCTGAGTACTCACGAGCACGCTCTAGGCCGGCAAGTGGCAATAGGAAGTGGTAGTTTTTATAGAGATCAGCAAAGTCGCAGTCGAGCGTCTCATCATATTTAGTATCGTTAATCAGTACGGTGTTGAAGTCTGTCACCATCACCATGCGGATTTTGTGCTGACTAATAATTGGGCTGCTTACCACCTCACTTAGCGCTTTAGCAAGGTCTTGGCCTGCATCGATAGGCTTAAAGTAAATGCGCTGCTTATTGGCAACCTCGCCAGCTTCAGGATTGGCTGCGACGTTAAAACGACCGTCATTTTTTTTGAGTGATGTAATAGTAGATTTTGAGACATCTAGCAGCGTTAGGAAATCAAAGATAAAGTCTTCTTTCTTATTCTTATCAATGACTTTAGTGGTTAATTTTTCTAAATCTTCAAAAAACTGGGTTTGGTTGAATGCCATGGTTGTCTCTATAGATGATTTACTAATATAAAAAAGTAGGCTAATGTGCAATTATAGCGCTATCTTATCGTATTTGAAGGCTTAAGTGTTCTGAAAAATAGGGTGGATATAGTGTTTTATTGCTTATTAATTTAATACGCTACAAGTTTATCAACAGGGATTAACGATGATAGTGGGTACTGAGTTTCAAGGAGATTCTATTCGTATAGGAATGATCCAGCATGACAGCTACGGAGAAGCATTACGAATCATCATTGACTTTGCTATCGATAAGCATCGCCATGCCGAAAGGGTGGTTGATGTCCGTACAGAACTTAGTGACTTGCGAGATGAGCTGAATAGTTTTGATCATAGAACTTTGCAGTGGTTGCATGATCGTATGGCGGTTGCTTTTCGCATGGACTACTGTCTTAACGCAGATTTATTTACTTATAGTACGCCAGATCCACACACGCCTGCACAGACGGTGTCGTTTTGGCTTGATTTTTTAAGAAAAGAGCTTGCAAGGATGTTTTCTCATCACTTAGAGCTACCCCGATTGATACTTACTGCTGCGGCTTATCCAAACCCTGATAAGCGAGGGATGAAGGCAGAGGATGAGATTTATGAGCTGACTAGACGACTATATCCTGAAATGGAAATGAATCATTCTGAGGGTGAGAAAGGTACAGTCGATCTGTATCAAAGCAAACCCCAATATTAACAACATCACCTGAGAAAAGTGGATTTCATACCTCAGCCTTCTATGCTATACAAGTAATAGTATGTAGGGGTTTTTAGACTTATCAGAGTAAATAAATTAATGGTATATGGAGATGTTATTAATATTTTGAACACCATGGTTTTGGGGTACGTGCCATCTGCTAAGGTATAGTTTAAATTAATATTTGATCTATAGTTAGCTGAATGTAAAACTGTTATGGATTTAAACGCGCTACTGGTATAAATTTTACTTGCGTGCTGCGTTCCTAGAGGCTGCGCAAAATTCATCCCAGTAGCGCTATGACATTTTTAGAGTGTATCGACTACACTCTAGCATTGAACCATTCTTCGCTATCGATGTTAGTTTTAAAACTATACTTTAATAAAAATAAACATCAGATCAAAATTTTTTAAAATTATAATCTCTCAAGCTAATGTCTACGGATTTGACAGCAGAAGTCACTACTCAAAAAATCTATTTACCAAAACTCACAGGTGACGGTTTTATTTTTAGGGTTGTAAGTAGCCCCTCTTTTTTCCATCTCACCCCAGTATTCCATGGTTCGAGTTTGAAAGTTCGGCATAATGGTAGGTATAGTCGCAGTCGGTGCAAACTTTAAAACATTTTCACCACCTGATGACTCAGGTATAAAACTGAATTTATACTCCTCTAGAGGCTGACCGCGATAGGTAACGCCTTTGTTAAAAATAACCCGATATTCAGTGTATGGTTCACCTTTCTTCATTTTTACATCTTTTATCATATTTCGATATTCTGATAACCATTTCGCCTTCGGCTTTACAAAGTCTCCAGAGGCCTTTTGACCTCTAATACTCTCTATAAATGCTGTGCCTTTAGCAGCAATCTTTTTATAAGGCGGTTTTTCACCAGAACAAGCATCTTCCATCCAACCAAATACATGGACCATATCATTACTTTTATAGCTGCTGACACTTTTAGAAGAGTTAGGAGCAGCTAGAGTAATAGTAGATAGTAAAGATGCAGTCGTTAATAAGGCCAAAGAAGTTATAGATACGGATTTCATAAGTGCTCCAGTAGATAAATATAGGTAGTTAAAGTAGAGAGTAAAGAACGCATTATAGCCGAATAATTATTAGGAGATGCTGCTAATAAATTCATAAGGTACGCAGAAAGCAGTGTCTTTTTTGATGTACTTGAAACATTGTAAAACATCAGAAAAATTAGGACTTTTCTTTTCATAGCGACTTTCTATTTCTTTATCAGAAATTTTTTTAAATGTCTTATGATGTAAATTTATTATTTCAGCTGCTTTACCATTGACTGAGTGACCCATGCTGTCAAATCCGTAGAACCAAACTTGGGAGATTTTAATTACGCAGCCTGACGATAGTAGTCAAACCACACCTGTCTTGGCGCTCGATAGCCCAAGCCCTTTTGAATCCTAGTCTGATTATAATACAGCTCAATATACCCAATGATATCGCTAATGGCTGCAAACCTCGTTTTATAATCTTGATGATATACTAGTTCATTCTTCAAGACGCCCCAGAAGCTTTCTATAGGTGCGTTGTCATAGCAATTACCTTTGCCGCTCATTGAGCCTGTAAACTTATGCTGCTCGATAATCTTATGGTACGCATGGCTACAATATTGGCTACCTCTATCTGAATGAACAATCAGTCCTTGAGTAGGTCGTTTGTTCTTGATTGCCATATTGAGTGCACGGCATACTAAATCAGCGGTCATGCGCTTATTGATAGCGTAGCCGACAAGCTCTTTGGTGTATAAATCTTTCACTCCAGCTAAATATAACCAGCCCTCAGCAGTCCAGATATAGGTAATGTCGCTGACCCATGCTTCGTTAGGACGCTTAGCGTCAAACCTCTGATCTAAAACATTGTCATAGACCAGCTTGTTGTGGTTTGAGTCAGTAGTGACTTTAAAGCGCTTATGACGACGGCATTTGATGCCGTGTTCCTCTTTGATGCTTCTTACCATATACAGGCTAATGTTGTGGCCTTGTTTGCTTAGATGAGCATGCAATCGATCTACGCCATAACGTTCTTTCATTTCACTGTGAGCGGCTTTAACTAGTAGCTCGCACTGATTGCGGTGTACCTGCTGTTCGCTGATGTCACGACTTAGCCAATCGTAGTAGCTTGAGGGCTTAACGCTTAATACACGGCACATAGTAGTGGTGCTAAATATCTGACGATTGTCTTTGATAAAAGCGTACTTTACGGGCTGTTTTTCGCGAAGTACGCGGTCGCCTTTTTTAGAATCTCGCGCTCCTCTTCAGCCACTTTGAGCTGACGCTTGAGCTGCTTTATTTCTTGAAGAGCACTCATAAGGTCAGGATCATATTGCTCTGTGCCAACAAGCTTGCCTTGATTGGCTTTGTTATGCCAGTTTGATAGCGTTTGCATGGCAATACCTAACTGCTTTGCAGTAGCTGAGATATTGCCATTATTATCTGCTATCTTCTTGACAGCTTCAGCTTTAAATTCGTTACTGTAGGTTCTTAATTTCTTGGTCATGGTAAACTCCTATAATTGTGCTTAGTTTACCAAGTTTAGTTGTACGGTTTCTTCAGCATAGCTCAGAGATACTTTTTTTTAAATTTTGGACGTTTCCATTTTTATCAAAATCAAACGTAGCATTATTGACGGTACGATAAGTACTACCATTAGGCAGTTTAAAATTTAGTTGGCTAATGGCATAACTCATGCTCCCTCCTACTGCACCATCGTAAGTACAAGACTTTGCAATAACCTTCTTCTTACTAATAGAGTCAACGATGGTGCATTTGGTGTTACCATTAATATCACCCATGCCGGCAATAGCATTAATAGAAAGTAATAACAATGGAGTAACCATCAGTGTTTTTTTGAGCTTCATGACTATATCCTTTTATGGTTTTTAATTTCAGACAAAGTAAATGATAGCCTTGCTGATGAGTTGATTATAGCGTCTGAAATACTGATTATTTTTCTAACCGATGAACGGTTGCCAATCGAATTTGAATTCCTAATGCATATCCCCGTTTTTAGTAGTTAAGGCTATTAGTCGGTTTCAGAGCTTAAGAGGTTAAGAACAAAAATAATAAAGTAAAAACCCAAACCCCAAGACCCCATCTTTGAGCTCATCATCTAGTAAAATTCTAAAAAATAATGACCTCTTAAAGCCATATCAATTGTGGCTTTAAGAAGTTTTTTTGTGCTTAAAATAATCTGAAATATCTAAAACTAGTAGCTATTCTCCAATTTTAAGCACCACAACGCTAAAGCGTTTAACACCTACGTTATTACTGGATAACATAAATTATATTCACTATTTTTATAAAAATGACGAAAAATAATAAAATTAAGGTTAGGCAAAAACTTGTCAATCCTATTAAGGATGATTTGTATGTACATTCGTATGCTAGAGTCTCTTTATGTGTTTGGCAGGGATTGAGACCTAAAACGTCTTATATCAAAATTCGACATTAATAGCGTCACATAAGAAAATTAAGTTTCATAGTCCAGCCCTATGCACTATATAAATAATAGAAGCTAGAAATAGAGATTAACTGCTAAGCTAGCAGTATGATTCACCTATGAAAAAGACATGTTTTAGCGAAAACCAAATCGCTAATGTATTAAAACAGGCATAACTCTAGTGGTCAACTAAGTTAGGAGCGCATATGGGTAGTTAAACCATAATTAACTATGTTACTAATACCTTGGAGCTGTCCTTCCATTCTGTTGGCGTAATACCAAACCAGCTTTTGAATTGTCGGCTAAAAACAGACAGCTCAGCATAACCCAGCTGAAAAGCCACGTCCGTTAGGCTGACGTCGCCAGTATTAATAATTCGCACTGCTTCCTTTTTTCGCACTTCCTCTAATAAGTCTCTGTAAGTAGTCCCTTCGTTTTTCAGTTGACGTTGGACTTTTTTGGGATGCTGTCCTACGCATAACGCAACATTTGCCATACTACAATCAGCAGTAGCTAGTAGCATCTTCATAGAGCTTTCTATCAAAAATATATCATCATGAGTACAGGTACTGTTTTCATTTTCTAGCTGTTGCACAATCAGTTGATTCACCAAATTATCTTCAAAGTAGTGCGGTTTGTAGCTTAAATAAACAGTAGAAAAATATATCGCATTCTTTTTGGTATTGAACTCGACCGGGCATCCTAATACTTGGGTTAATAACTTTTTTGATTGAGGTGATGGATTTTGTTTTAATCTTACTTTTTCTGGACGCCATTTTGGACCAATTAAATCTTTTAAAATATTATAAATTAAGCATATAGATAGCTGTGATTTCTGTGCTCTATCTATGTTCTGTGTATTTTGACGCACTACATCAAGCTCGCATAATTTATCAGAGACCTCATTGATCTGGAAAACAAAACTTTCAGCATGACTATAAATATATTTTTGTGCCACAAGTAATGCTTTGGCTATGTCAGTTTGTTTAGACATGTAGACGCCAATCAACCCTATCGTCTGGATACTCTGCTTGGCGCCAAGCTTTAAACCAAAACATTCCTCGTTACAGACAATCGCTGCCAGCTCTAATAAATTAATATATTTATCATGATCAATCAGAGAATTTGGTTCGCGTATCACAGAAGGTATTAAGCCTATCCTATCAAAGATATTTGTAGGGTCTTTTCCATAGCTGCGAACCAATTCTTCAAAACCGTTTAGACCTGCCGCTCTGATGTAGCTACCCATATCACCCTCTATTTTGTCTCAAGTAGTTAATTTAATGTCCTATATAATCAATTTTTTGTCCTAAAATGTCAAGAAGTGATAAGTAGGTTTTGCTACAGTAAATGAATAAAGATTCAACTTATCCATTAAAACCTCATTGAATCAACCTCATACCGGCTGTAAAAGGAAGTTTTTATGAAAGCCAACTTCGATTCTATTGACCTAGAAAGTCAATTACACGATTGCCTACAACAGCAAAAGAACTATGCAACTATAGAAGGTATCGAAAGCATTGCAGTCAGAAAAGCGCATTTATTAAGTTTAAAGGCAATTATTAATGATCACCGTGAAGCATTAATTGAAGCCGTCAATCAGGACTATGGTAATCGTTCAAGACATGAGACTTTGCTAGCTGAAATTATTACGGCAACAGATGACATTAATAGCAGTATTAAACATTTAAAAAAATGGACCAAGGTACAAAAGCGCAAAGTGGACTTGAGCATGTACTTTGGTGCAAAAAATCGCCTGATCCCGCAACCTTTAGGCGTTGTTGGCTTAATAGTGCCATGGAATTTTCCTATTAATTTACTATTTTCTCAGCTTTCAGCCGTTTTTGCTGCTGGCAATAAAGCAATGGTCAAACTATCGGAGAACTCGCGTCACTTAGCTGCTTTATTGATTCAACTGATTCCGCAGTATTTCGAACCTGAAAAACTACAGATTTTTGACGAAACGGGCGGGGTAGGTGTTGCTTTCTCTAAGCTACCTTTTGATCATCTTATATTTACCGGTTCTGGCGCTACAGGCAAAAAGGTTATGGCAGCGGCGGCAGAGAATTTAACAGCAGTCACTTTAGAGCTAGGCGGTAAATCACCTGCGGTCATTGATCCCAATTATCCTTTGACAAAAGCAGTTGAGCGCCTCATGTTCGTCAAACAATTCAATGCTGGGCAAATCTGTACCACTATCGATTATTTATTTGTACATAAGTCACAAAAAGATCACTTTATCCAAGCGGCTAGTGAGTGGGTAGGAAAGCATGTCCCTGATATTCATCATAAAGACTATACCTCAATTATTGATGATCGCGCCTTTCAGCGTTTGTGCCACTGTGTGGAGGAAGCAGAAAATAAGGGCGCTACAGTCATCAACTTAAATAATCAACAAGCAGATAGCTCAGCGCGTAAATTTCCACTGACTTTGATTTTTGATAGTACTGATGAGATGGAAATTGATACTAGAGAGACCTTTGGTCCGATTCTGATGGTTAAGACTTATCTTCAGCCTGAAGAGGTCGTCACTTACATCGCTCAGCGCGATCGTCCGTTAGCCTTTTATCCGTTTAGCCAAGATAAAGCTCTAGTTAACTTTTATATCAATAACGTGATGTCTGGCGGCGTATCGGTAAATGATGCTTTATTTCATGTCGGTCAACATGACTTGCCGTTTGGCGGAGTTGGCGCTAGCGGTATGGGCCATTATCACGGTTACGAAGGATTTTTAAACTTCTCAAAGATGCGACCTGTATTTTATCAAGCTAGCTTTTCAAGCTTAAAGTTTTTGGCACCGCCCTACGGTAACCTTGCCGATCGAGTTCTGAAGTTTTTGACCCATGCCAAATCTTAGTGTAGAGAGCCATACTCAAATACAATCCTACACTTCAATCTTTAAATTATCGAAAAACTATCTGTATCAACTAAGTGACAAAACGCAAACTATTAAAGGAGTTAATAGCATGTTAAATAAGGATGTTAAACCACAGTCAGAGCCACATTTTGATTTTGATCAAATCATTATTGGTTCAGGGTTCGGCGGTTCTGTCAGTGCATTACGCCTAAGTGAAAAAGGTAATAGCGTGTTAGTCCTTGAAAAAGGATTGCGCCGAGAAGATCAGGATTTTCCCAAAACCAACTTAGATACCAAAAACTACCTATGGGTACCTGAATTAGGTATGCAAGGTACCTTGCAGATGAGTTTTACCAACAAAGTCACTGTCGTGCATGGTGTAGGCGTTGGCGGTGGATCGCAGATATATGCCAATGTACATCTTATCCCTGATGATGAAGTCTTTAAGTCTAAGGCTTGGACGCGGCTGCGTAGCGATTGGAAAGAGACGCTGTTACCATATTATGGCTTAGCACAGCGGATGCTTGGCACTGCCAAAAATACCTATACCAACATCGCTGATGATACCTTACAACAAGTCGGCCAAGAGATGGGGTACGGTGACAGCTACAAAACGGTCAACACTGGAGTATTCTTCCCGCTACCAGACGGTGAGAGAGGCAAGATTGTAAAAGACCCTTATTTCAATGGCGACGGTCCAGATCGTCGAACCTGTCAGTATTGTGGCAACTGCATTATTGGCTGTCGATATAACTCTAAAAATACCTTAATGAAGAATTATTTGTATTTTGCCGAGCGTAATGGCGTTGAGATACGCCCTAGTTCTGAAGTCGTCAAAATCATTCCGTTAAATTACGATGGTAGTGATGGCTATGAGCTTATTGTGAAAGAAACGCTTGGTAAAAAAGTGCGCCAGTATAAATTACGTAGCCGAGGGGTTGTGGTATCTGGCGGCGTCATGGGCACAGTGCCGTTGTTACTCAAAATGCGGGATAAATATAAAACGCTGCCAAACATCTCATCCGAATTAGGACAGGAGATTCGCACTAACTCTGAAACCTTAACCACTGCCAATGACACCCGTGAAAAAGTGGACGATGGAGTCGCTATTAGCTCATTTATATCTGTCGATGAAAATACCAATATGGAAGTCAATCGATTCCGAGAAGGCTCAGATGGTACTTGGCTATATGTGCCTTACGTGCCGATGGTCACAGGACCTAGGTTTATAAGGATTGTGAAGTTCTTGATTAATAGTTTAATTCATCCGTTAAAGACTGGCAGAATGCTGCGTCCAAAAGGCAAAGCTCGTAGTTCTATTTTGTTTTTGGTGATGCAAAAATCTGAGGCTTTTATTCATTTAGAGTGGCGACGCAAATGGTATCGCTTTTTTAAAAATGGCATTACTGCTGTACAAAAAGCCAATGACACCCCGTTGACAGTCTCTTTTCCATCAGCTGAAAAAGCAACTCGATTATATGCTGAAAAACTAGGCGGGGAACCAGGATCGTCATTGAGTGAAGTCCTACTAGGAACACCAACGACAGCGCACATCATGAGTGGGGTTTCAATGGGAACCGACGCTTCCAATGGTGTCGTAGATTTTTCAGGGGAGGTTTTCGGTTATAAAAATTTGCGAGTGCTCGATGGATCGATCATTCCAGGAAACCTAGGAGTTAACCCATCTTTGACCATTACCGCCCTCTCAGAGTTTGCCATGAGTCAGATTCCTGTGTTTTCGGAAGAAAAAGCTTCTAAGGTTAAACGTATTCAATTCAGTGAACCGCTTGTAGGACAAACCTCTCATATCAAAGGGATAGGAGATTTAGCAAGTGACTTAAACCGAGTAAAAGAAAAGGAGTTCGTATAATGATTAAGAAAATTTTAGTAGCCGCAATTTCGGGCACATTAATAATAGGGGCTGCACAAGCAGACGATAGTTTGAGTAGTAAACCTGCAAGTAAATTTACTATGCAGCAAAACTATGCCGTATTATCACAATTGCCATTTAATGACAAACAGGATTTTGAATTTGCTGCTAAAGGACTAATTGCAAAGCCTGAGTCGAAGCAAATAAAAAACGCAAAAGGAGAGGTTGTCTGGGATCTAGCGCAATTTGATTTTTTGGATCAAGGTAAGTTCATGGCTTCAATCAATCCAAGTCTACAACGTCAAGCCAAGCTCAATATGAACTATGGTCTCTTCAAGGTAACCGATCGAATTTATCAAGTTCGTGGTTTTGACCTGACCAATATTACATACATTCAAGGTGATACAGGTTGGATTGTTTTTGACCCACTAACCGTTCCAGAAACAGCAAAAGCCGCACATGCTTTGGTGACCAAGCATTTAGGAGATCGGCCAATTAAAGCCGTCGTTTATAGTCATGCTCATGTGGATCATTTTGGTGGAGTGGAAGGCATTATCAGCAAAAATCAGGTAGATAAAGGCGAGGTGCAAGTCATTGCACCACGTGATTTTATGGAGCATGTCGTTAAGGAAAGTGTACTTGCAGGCAATGCTATGGCGCGGCGTGGCTCATATCAATACGGCATCATGATACCTAAAAATCAATATGGCGTGGTGGATGCAGCTTTAGGTAAAGGAGTGCCTACTGGTTTGGTGGGTTTGATTGCGCCAACTTATATCGTAGAAAAAGATCAAGAAACTTTAAATATTGATGGTGTAGAAATGGTGTTCCAAAATACACCAAATACAGAGTCCCCATCAGAGATGAATACATGGTTCCCTCAGTTTAAAACCTTATGGATGGCAGAAAACACCGTCGCAGGTATGCATAACTTGTACACCATACGTGGCGCAGCAGCTCGGGATGCCTCTATGTGGAGTAAAAGCATCAACGTTGCATTACAAAAATTTGGGGTGAAGGCGGATGTGTTAATGGCTTCCCATCATTGGCCGCGTTGGGGTAAAGAAAATATTGTGAAGTACATGGAAAAGCAACGTGACATGTATGGTTATTTGCATGATCAGAGCCTACATTTAGCAAATAGTGGGGTAACAATTAACGAAATTCATAACGAATTTAAGATGCCTAAAGCTTTGGACCAAGAGTGGTATAACCGCGGTTATCACGGTTCAGTCAGTCATAATGTGCGAGGTGTAGTCAATAAATATATAGGTTATTACGACGGTAATCCAGCTACCCTAAACAAACTCAGTCCAGAAGAGGCAGGTAAGAACTATGTGGCTTTGGCGGGTGGTGGTGAAGCGTTATTAAGAAAAGCGAAAGTGGCTTTTGACCGTGGTGAGTATCGCTGGGTTGCAGAACTGATGAATCATTTAGTATTTGCAGAGCCTGACAACATAAAAGCAAAATCCTTACAAGCAGACACTTTGGAACAACTAGGCTATCAGGCTGAAAGTGCAGGATGGCGAAATGCTTATCTATCGGCAGCTTATGAATTACGTCATGGTGTGCCTAAAGAGGTCAAAACGACTCAAGTTGGTCCAGACCTCGTAATAGCGATGGATACAGAGTTGGTATTTGACTACATGGGTGTGCGCTTAAATGCTGAGCGTGCGCTAGACCAAGCGTTTAAAATCAACTTTGTACTGCCAGATCGCAATGAAAAGATCGCCTTAGAATTAAAGAATTCACATTTAAATGTGATGGCCAATACTCAAGCACCTGATGCTGATTTGACTCTCACTTTAAATCGTGAAGATTTTAATAAATTGTTAATAAAAACAGCCTCTTTTGAGACGTTAGTGGCACAGGGGAAAGTACAGCACCAAGGTGATTTAAAATTGGTTCAGCAGTTTTTCTCTATGCTAGATGACTTTGAGTATGGGTTTAATCTGGCAACACCTTAATAAGGTGAAAAATAACTTAAGTTCACTAATAAAATTTAGATAGTTCATAGTAATGGTTTTCGTAAAGTGATATTTATCAGCTTTTCATGGGTATGTTCATAGCTGTTTTTTAAACTGCTTTGTAGTATTGAGCGAAGCACTTTATTACAGCAGATAATATCAAATGGCTGATTGTTATTTGAAATAAGGATATTTTATATGTTAGGAAATATGATGTTTAAACCGCTGCTGATTAGCAGTTTAATTGAACATGCTGCACACTACCATGGCGATACAAAGATTTTTTCTAAAGAGGTGGATGGTCACATCGTTGAAACCACATGGCTAGAAATTTCTAAAAATGCAAAAAGGTATGCAAATGCATTAAAAAGTCTAAACCTACAACCGAATGATAGAGTAGCTACAATAGCATGGAACAACCATCGTCATCTAGAATCTTGGTATGCAATTTCTGGCTCAGGTATGATATGTCATACTATTAACCCACGCCTATTTCCTGAGCAATTGACGTATATTATTAATGACGCGAATGATAAGGTTTTAATGTTTGATAAGACATTTGTGGCTTTAATTGCATCTATCCAAGAAGAGATTCCAAACGTCCAACACTTTGTTTGTATGAGCGAAGCAGATCCTGAGATCACTAAGGTTTTGCCAGGCGTAAAATTCTATGATGAGTTAGTTGCAGCACAAAAAGCAAGTTTTGAGTGGCCTGAGTTTGATGAAAATACAGCAAGTTCATTATGTTATACCTCTGGAACTACAGGGAACCCAAAAGGAATTTTATATTCACATCGATCAACGGTTCTACATAGTTTTGTAACCTGCTTCCCTGATACTATTAGTTTATCTTCACGCGAAATTGTCCTTCCCGTAGTTCCGATGTTCCATGTAAATGCATGGGGTATTCCCTATGCATCTGCAATGGTTGGATGTAGCTTAGTACTACCAGGGCCAGATTTAGATGGCAAAAGCTTAGTTGAACTCATTGATCGTTATGACATTACTATGGCTTTGGGTGTACCAACGATTTGGCAAGGGCTTTTAACATATGCTCGAACTTCAGCTACCAAGCTTAAGAGTTTAACAAGAACTGTCGTGGGTGGTTCTTCTTGTCCACCATCAATTATTTCAGAATTTAAGGATCGCTATGCTTGTGACACTATTCATGCATGGGGAATGACTGAAACAAGTCCGCTAGGTACGATTAATCAGTTGAAGGCAAAGCATGGTGAATTGTCTGAAGATGAACAGCTTAAGATCCGTTTATCTCAAGGGCGCCCACCTTTTGGTGTTTCTATCCGTATTACAGACGAAGAAAATGGAACTAATCGTTTAGCTGAGGATGGACGACAGACAGGACACCTACAGATTAAAGGACATTGGATTATTGAGCATTATTATAACAAAGATATGGCCTTACTAACTGAAGACGGTTGGTTTGATACAGGCGATATCGCTTCAATCGATAGTGATGGTTATCTCAGTTTAAGTGATCGTGCCAAAGACTTAATCAAATCAGGAGGTGAGTGGATTTCATCTGCTGAACTTGAAAATATTGCATTAGAACATCCAGGAGTTGCGATGGCAGCTGTAATTGCTGCTGTGCATCCGAAATGGGATGAACGCCCAGTTTTAATTGTAAAAAAACATAGCGAGAATCAAGCTACAGAAGAATGCGTTCTGCAGGTTTATCAGGGAAAAATTGCTAAATGGCAGATACCTGACAAGGTTATCTTTGTTGATGAAATTCCAATTAGCGGTACTGGAAAAATGGTAAAAAAGGATTTACGTGAGAAGTATAGTCGAATTTTATTTGAATAGCTAAGAGGCATGAAACTCCAAGTTTAACCTTCTCAGCTAATAAAAGTATAAAAATCAACAACCTCTTAAAGCTATATTCTTTATAGTTTCAAGAGGTTTTTTTATGCCTAAAATAATACTAACTACTTAATAATACTAATTATTTTATGATATTAAGACCGCAATAATAAAGCGTTTGACACCTAAGTGTTCATTAGATAACATGAATTATATTCACTATTTTTGTAAAAAAGATGAAAAATAATAAACTTAAGGTTGGGCAAAAGCTTGCCAATCCTAGTAAGGATGATTTGTATGTACATCCGTATGCTAGAGCCGCGTTATGTGTTTGGCAGAGATTGAGACCTAAAACGACTTATATCAATACGAAGTTTTTGGATAACTTCTACCGTCCACCACTGCGCTTGGTTGATGGAGGAAGCGGTACTTTCTATTTCTTTAATGATTTCCAAAGAGTCGATCAGGTCTTAAGGTTCGAGAATAATAGGGATTATCCATGCTTGATAATCCCTGAAAGTATTAAAGACGTTCAGCAGCTCGCATGGATGGAGGTCATAGACTTGATGTTCTTGAAAGGCATTCATCATCCTGATTTGTTTAAAGCGCTTAAAAGCACTGCACCTCAAAGTGTAATATGTCAGCTTATGGGGGTTAGGCAACTGACTGTAAGGGAGTATTGCCATTTTGCAGGTATTAGCCAGAGTAGTTATGAATATCGCCAATGTAAGTTTGCACTAGAAGAGCGTGTTCTAGGTATTCCTCAAAGTATGAGCTGGTTGAGTGGTGCACCCTAATGAATATAAAGCAGTTTGATAACAGCGAATTACAGAGGGTTTTAGATCATCTAGTGCCACTTGATTCACCGTACTGTATAAAAGTACAAACCTTGATTATTAATACTCTTTATATTAATCCAGGCTTCTGCCTACATATTGGTAAGCAGGCCAACATAGATATGCCAGTATTTGCATCGTCTGAATGTGAAGCTATTGCCAGGGAAGTCGTCAAAGAGAAAAAGATCGAGGCTTGGGCAGTCACTTATATGCTGGTCTTGTTTTACCAGATGTATGGCCAAGCACGTAGGGATGATGAAGCATGGCAGTTTATGAGTGCATATCTGCAGATAATTATAATGATTGCTATACGTAAGGATGAGCACTCTGCCAAAGTCAGTCAGCTAAGTGTGCGTCTAAGGATGGGGTTAAAGGACAATAACCCACAGTCTGAGATTGTTAAAAAACTGTTTGATATCCATGCTCAACGTGCTTCACTGAAGAATGCACTAGAAGCATTACGCGTATATGAAGCTAAGATAAGAAGTGATGAAGAGTCAGGCAAAGTGGTTAATCAAAAGTTGGCGGGTAAAATTGGTCAAATAAGACTTGCCTATGAAGTGATTGCAGATAATAAAGCGTTTGTGGGTAAAACCTATACCAACTCACAAAACAATAAATTTAGCAAAGAACACACTAATAAGCGATACCTTGATTGTACTGATGAACCATTAAGAGCAACAGTATTCGGCAAACCCCATAAAAATGATAACGTGGCGGACGCTGAAAATACTGCTGATGATGACCCGCCTGCGCTTCTAGACAATGACTTTAAGCCTTCCAGGACAACCGCTAAATCCTCAGAATTACAGCAATGGAAGCTAAAAAACAACTATCGACATGCCCGCCGTAACCAGTTTTATTTTCCTACTAATTTACGTCAGCTAAGTCTACTGAGCTATCAGATGTTATTTGCTCGGGTGTGGCAGATTTTTGGCGTTGTCAGCTATAAACAGCGTCGGGTTTATGCCGTTATATTACTATCAATGCTAAGTGGTCGGAAGGTCCAAGACGTGATTTATGAGCTGGCGTTGGATAAAAGTCAGCGCAAGTGGTTGAGTCATGAGAGCGGTTCGGCTGCTGATAGTTATGCTATGAGTAATACTATTAACGTAACTTCAAATCGTAGAAGCCACTTATTGCCACATCGTCAAAGCCATGATAATGAATTTAAATTACCTCTGCCAGCGAGGCTACAAGCAGTTATTGAAAATAAGTTTTCGGTGGATGGCGATGAAGTGTCTGAAGTGCTGGCAAGCTTGAAAGTGCAACTAGAGCTACCGGTGTTATCAAATCAGCATATTGACGCTTGTTTATATACAGTTATAAAGAATGAGCTGCAAGAGTCATTACATGCCGACATGATTACTGGAGTTGATGTGAAACACAGCTCGCCCTTGTACTACACCAGTATTGAGACAATAAGCTTAGAGAAGACTTACTACAGCGCCATACAACTATTGACCGAATACTGTACTGCGGACAGCCAAGGTGAGCTGCGACAGCTTAGTATGTCTAGCACGAAAAGCAATCGTTATAAAAAATATATTGGTAGTGACATGACTTTAAATATTGATATCTGCCAAAGATTTTTTGATGAGCTTGCTGAAGCAACTGAGAGTTATAACGGTCGATTAAAGCGGAACGTAAGCATAAGGCAGGACCGTTATATTGAGCAGTTCAATGCTTATGGTATCTGGCTATGGCATATCATCTTTATTCAGACTGGGATTAGACCCGTAAAGCACGCACCTGGGCTTTTAAATCAGTTTGACTTTAGGCAGCGGCTGTTATGGGTATCGGATAAAGAAGAACGTCAGGGACAAGGGCAGGGAAGGCTTATTCCTCTTAGTGATTTCTTAATCATAGCGATTCAAAATTATATTGAATATATCAAGCAATTTGCGGTCATGCATAATTCTATATATCCCAATGATCAATTTCCTATAAATAACATTTTGAACTCTAGTCAGCCACTCATTCAGCTATTTAGCCAAAATCCAAAAGGCTTTACCGGTATTACGCCTAGTAAGGTTCGCTATCAGATAAAACACTTTTTTAGTCATCAAGATAATTGGCTTAGACATCAATTACGCTCACTACTAACGAATAAGTCTCCTGAGCATTTGATCTGCGCCCTATATGGTCATGAACATCCAGATCAGGAGGCTATGCATCCCATGTCGTCATTATCCATTAATGAGCTAAAAGCGTTATCCGCTGACTTAGAGAAAGTTGCAGTTGAGCTTAATCTACGACAAGTTGAGGTGAATATATATGGATAATGCCGTTGCTCATCAGTTAAGAGAAGAAAATAAAAGCAAAAGTCATGAGAGTATCAAAAATGAGGCGAAAGTTTTGATAGCGTCTTATGTTGATGACAATCACATACCCACAGGAACAGACCTAACTGAATACTATCAAACCATTGGTAGCATACTTGAGGTGCATTTTGATACTGCGCATAGCTATCACTTAGCCAGACAAGGATTTTTAGAATACATACGGAGTTATAACAAAGCTCATGAACTGAGTATGGATGAACCAGTTGTGCCAGTCATAGCAGAGCGTGATCATTTAACAATATCCTATGATTGGATGGTAAGTGGTGCTCAAGTAAGCCTTGCTAGCCAGCAAATAATTGAGATATGGCAACGGAAAAGAAGGTTCTCAAACAATGATTTGATTGAGTCAGTGCTCTACTGTAGCGTGATGTATGGGGGATTGAATGACATAGATGTGTTAAAAGCACTGTATCAATGGCTCCTAGGCGAACGTGACATATATCAATTGCAGCTACCAGCAACTGATGAATTACCAGATTCAGGTGTCAGCAGCGAGAGTTTGGCGCTAATCTTGCTCAGTATTGATGATGACAATTACGGTTGTTCTTATACGCAAAGTCATACCTCAGAGGATGTATCTGCTACAAGCTTACAGCGCTATGTAGAGTACATACCTGATGATATGACACTTTGCTTTTTATACGCGCTAAAAGATAAAAAGTTAAAAAAAGAAAATGTGAAGTCGTTTGAAACCATTATCAGTGATATTTGTAAGAAGCTAAAACTACAAAATAAAGATAAAAGTAAACCGCATTTATCACAGTTAATAAAATACGCTGACTATCATTGGCGGCAAATGAAAGGAGGCGATATAGACACTGCACTGGCTATTGTTAGACAGGGCAAGATTAAAACGACGGGCTTAACCACAAATAAGCTTATTAATTATAATCAAGAGGTGATTAACTCAAATCTACAGCCGCTCACTTGGGAAGAGTTATTTGTAGCAAGCTTTTCAGAATCTGACGAAAAGGGTACCAATAGTAGGGAGTATCCAAATTTTAGTAAGAATCTCATTAAAGAGGTTCAAGATGCCCTTAAAGGCAGTAAAGCATCAGCTATTACGCAAGTAGAGTTGTTACAACAGGGGTTTACCCAGCCTAATGCCATGCGTCTCTTAGGATGGGTCAGAAGCTTGTTGAGTGATAGTAACAACAGGTTAGATACCATTAGTAAATATCTGGGATGTATTGGTCGGGATTGGCTGATGCTAACAATGGATGAGAATCTTGATGAATGGTCTGGTGAGGACTTTGAAGCTGTATATGAGGAGATCATTCAAAGTAAGATTAAGGATGGAAGAAAGCAGTCTATTTTAAACAAAGAATCAGACTTTGGCGAAGACAATCTAGATACGGATGATGATTTAGTTGGCTGTGCAGACGATGTGTTAAGTCAAGGTAGTCTCAATGTCTTGAATAATGTGTATTTAAAGAAAAATAAAGTTTCATATCTGGATAAGCTCAAAGATACTCAAAAATTTACTTATGGCAGACTACGAGCTTTCCATGATTATCAGCGAGCGCACTATAATGCGCCATTTGTGTATTTCCCGTGGGGTAATAAACGCCAAGTGGTAAATGCGAACATGATATCACCTCGGATATATCATGCGATGAAAGAGTATCTGGTCAACTCGGATTTAGGCGATGAACAGAAAAACCTGTGCTTAGTAGTCTTAAGTCTTGCGTATCGGACAGGGTTGCGAATCAAAGAACTTATCGGTGTTAAAGTTCGTGATATAGCTGACATCTATATTGATGAGCATGGACAACGAATAGAGCAGCCACAAATATGGTTAAGACCAAATCGCTATCGGAGATTGAAAAGTAGCAGCGCAAGCCGCCTTATACCCATTAACTGCCTACTTAAGAAAGACGAGCTAAAACAACTTATTCAGTTATATCGTCAGCAGAAAAGATTGAAGCGTCGTTACTTTTTTTCTCAAGGTTCAGGCGATCAGCCATTACCCAGTGTGGTTTTTAGTAATCTCATGAAGTTAATTTGGGACAGATTGCTAGGAAAGCACGACTTCACATTTCATAGCTTTAGGCATACTGCGATTAGTCAGCTGGCGTTAGTACTAAGTAAGTCGCCATTGGCACAGGTGATGACTGATTATGATAATGAGCAGTGCGAAAAAGTAATAAAAGGCGTCCTTGGCTATCACAAGGATCAAGGCTCCTGGTTTGGGCTGGCTAGCTTTGCAGGGCATTTAACGTGCGACACAACCTTCGAGCATTATATTCATACTGCTCATCTGCTGGCAGGGGAACAGCTCAGTAACGCTTACTTAGAGCTACCTATAACCGTTTTAGACTTAATAACAGGACTAGATTATTCTGTTATATATAGACAAGACAAAACTGCTTATGATGCAACGACAAAGACGGTGCAGCTAAATAAGATAAGATCATACTTTGTTAAAAAAACAGCTGTTAATAAAACACGATTATTTAAGAATATAGATCAACCTGATAACAATACTAGCCAGCAACTGTTGAATAGTAATTTGGATGACTTTAAAGAGTCGAATGCAAATTCAATTTTCATTCATCCTAAATATGCGGACGTCATAGGTTTTCTAGAGCAGATGCAGGAGTTAAAAGAAAACTCTCGAGATCAGCTGTTACCTGAAGTTGCTATTAGACATGGTATAAGTCTAAATGACTCTAAATGTTTATACCTGCGCGCTAGTGAGCTGTTCGACGATGACAGGCTATTACTAGGTAGGCCTAAAGGTAGTAAGAATCAGGAAGTAATAATTAGAGCATTAGATAGAGCATATCAGATGTCTATAAAGGATCCTGAGAAGTTGAGAGTATTTATTGAGATATTTGCGCATAAGCATAACTTAAATAACTCATCGATCCATTTTGGTATTAAGGAGACCCAGATTGAGATGCTACAGAGTTTTATGCTAGTAGGTTGTCAGCTTATTGATGCCAGTCATTGGCAGGTGAGGGCATATAGCGAGCAAGTTGTAAGTGATGTTAAAAAAGACTTGAGTCTGAACAGCTCAATACGTGTCGGTGCACGTGAGAGTTTTCATGGCTATGAAGTAAGGGTTGTACAGAAAAAACGTAAACACTCTGACAAAAACTTGGCTACCACTAATCACTATTATGCGTCATCGGGGGTGCTTAAATATCTAGGATATCTGTTGATGGTACTAACAAAAAATAAAGTATAGAGTTTAGAGCTATTTATAGCTAGCTTATTCAATTAACCTTGATGCTTCTAAACAATTCGCTTTGTTGTAGTGAAGCACTTCGTCTATCACCTTGGTCAATCAGCCAGTCAATAATTCGTAAGAGCTTCTTACCAGTCTCTAAATCTAAAGGATTGTCCCTTTCTGCAAGGAATTGCACCAGTTCAGCTATACGAGAATACAATGTGCTACCTTGCCAGCCTACAAGCTTAGGCTTAGATATGACGGTTAAGACTTGATCTGCGAAAACTTCAGCAGGATAGTCATTTTTGGCATGGTCGCATAATTGCACAAAGTTTTGCATTACAGCACCAACCCAACCAGCTTCACGAACCAATTTATTAATTATGGGCATTACCAAATGAATGTCAGTCCAGTTACCATTTGCGAATCGTTTAGCACTATCAAATTGAGTGATGCGAGTAAACATTAACGTCTCTAGTGCATTATTTTTGAATACATCAAACTCTCCAATGCGATAGCTATTTGTGTTCAACTCTTCGACCTGCAAGAATCTTTCCATACAGTGTTCAAGTATTCTTACAATATCTTCTGATGCAACGATCTCGTCATATAGATTGCAGCTGCAATAGCTGATTAAAGGTTCTATAAGTTGCCAACCTTCTTGAGATTTTAGGTTCAATATAGGCTTTACAAACCTATGATAAGTCACGTTGAATGGCAATACTCCACAGATTGTACCAATGATATTACATAGAGCATCTGAGAATTCATAAAGACTGCCATGGTTGCCTTTGTGATTAGACTGTTCAGACCATGAAGGCTCAATTAGCTCAATAGTCCAATTAATTAAATTCTCTATAAAACTTAGAAGTTCTTCTTTGAATTCTGACTGTAGTAATTCCTTAATAGGTAGCTGCTTTAAGATATGACTCAAAAAAGTAGTATCCCATTGTTCATCAGATCTTTCCCACTTTATAGCGTCAAAAGACTTATTTAAAGAATAGTTCAAAGAAGGTCTATATTTTTCCTGTTCCAACTCAACCCAAGGACTTCCACATTTTGGAAGTTCAATGAATTGTTTATCAGACTCATAATATTCAGCTAAAATAGATTCTATACTCTGTAACTCCACATTTATTTTAGCTGTATCATCTGAGTTACAATTACGATATTTCAAATGATTATGACTCATTGATATAGCTATGAATATAGCGGAGTAACTGAGTTTTCTATCAACTTCATATAATGAGAGACATTCGTTTAAAGCTGATATGGATATTTCATTTACTGGACTCGCAATAATGCATAATATTTGGATTTTTGAGTTATCATCAGCTGTATCAAATTTTATTTCAGAAGCTAGTGCTTTACTAGCAAATATCTTTGGATGAAATGTAAGTTTTGCTTCTGGGGTGCTGCACTCATATGAGTTAAATGGTAAATCTAATATTTTATTTATTACCTCGCGTGCCCATTCTAAATCTGTATCAGCTAGCGCTTCTCTAAAGCATAAGGCCATCGTTGCTACGGCGACAACAGCATTTTGTTTCATGCGTTTATGAGTAGATTCCTCGGTCCATCCTTCACAACCATCTTCAAAGAGCTCTAGCTCATCGTATTGTTTCATAAACTCTAGAGCAGATTGAATAGAATATCCTTCTACAATGGAGTCTTGTAAAAGAGATTTATGAGCCCAATAGGCTATATTATTAAAACTAAGAAAATCTACACTTTTCTTCTGTTCTTCTATGTTTTTGCTATTATTCAAAGAAGGGCTATGATGCGAAATAGTGACTATACTTTCGTTTTCAGTAGGCTGAACTATATAAGTAGCTTCATCTGCATATTCGGCATAAAATTTAGCTCGTTCTATTAATCTTTTAGTAACTACTGCATTATCCATCTGTTCTTCGAAATTGTATGGTAGAAAGTTTGCAAGTCCAATTAATCTTTTTTTGATCTCCTCACTAAATTTAGAAAAAACGAATGCACTTAGTAAATTTGACAAGCAAAATTTATAGCTTTTCCTGTCTGACGATGAACCACGTATATCTTGAGTAAATCGATAGTAATCTAGATCAAGCACCTTTTGATTCGTCACCAAAGGAAATACAGTTTTGCTAATGCACTGTTGTTCAAGAGCAAGTACAGATACAACACTTAGGATAGCTACTGATTCATGATCTTTAGTTATTTTTTGAATTAACTCGTCTAGATTCGCACCCGCTTCTAACTGCTCAAAACACCACTTTTCTAAGGTCATAAATGCTGATGACAATGTATCATTTATCCAGTATGGACGTGACCAAATATATTCTTTCTCATTGCCCCAGAATGCTTGAGATCCCCAAGGAAATTCTAATGTAATAGGAATTGGTGTGAGCTTTTCATCTGATAGCTCATGAAGCTGTCGCCAAGCCTTATTAGCATGGTTTGATAGCGCTGTAATTAGTCTTAAGCCAGAGTCGGGAGCATATTTTAATAATGAATGGAATGGCTCTTTGATTGGAGAGGAAGGATAGAAGCCAATAAAGTCACTGTTAATAGCAAGGCTTTTCCAGTCACTGTCGCTAACGACTTCAGTTGGAAATGGACTTAAAAACATTGCTCTACGTTGAAGTAGTTTTTTTTGCTTATCAGTAAGCTCTTCTTGTGGAATGCTATTTAATTCCAACCAATACTCTTGAGATCGTTTTCGTTCTTCACAGTCACGTTTATATTTATCTAATGGTAATTCACACAATAATTTTTTTAAGCAAAACTCAACAATTAGGTCAGCATGTTTTTGTACTATAAATCCAGATAATTGGATTATATGTTTGAAAATCTCATTAGGTATTTCATCTAGATCGAGTAGCCTATTCAAATAGGTTTGAATGAAAGTTGGATTAGAATTTGCTGAAACTATAATCAAATTACGTAGCGCATCTTTAAATCCTGTTATGTCATTAACTAATTGCCAGTTATGAGTACTAGGATGATCTTTTATCCCTTCGATTTCAGATAGCCAATCTAAAGCTATTTGTAATATTTTGGATGAAAACTCAATAACAACCTGTGAAGGCTGTGTAGCGTTTTCAAAATTTATTGCTAGGTTTTGAAAAACTTTAAAGACATCGACAACTCTTGGATATATGTTTTCTGGCAATGAAGGAGTATCTTCTAATATAAAAATAATAACTTGAAACCATAGGGTTAAATCAGTCGGCCACGCAAGAGAGGTAGCAACTTTTATATCTTTGGAAGTAGCAAGTATCAGCGGGTTTGGCTGTGTCTTTTCTGCTTGAAACCAAACCAATAACTTCTCATAGAGATCATAGTCGTTTTCAGCCAGTTTGCCTCTAAATTGACCACTGTATTGTGCTGTATTTGGATGGCTGATAGCACCTAATAGCCAAGCTCGCAACCATTGTGAACGAAGTGTTTTAAACTTTGGGTTTTCTATTGCTATAGACCACTCTTCGTCCTGGAGCTTCTGCTGAGCCAATAACTCAACAACTCTAGCAATAGCAGGAGGTTGACCGAACGCTTCAATTTTATCAAGCCATGCATCATCAGCTTCAAATAGGTTGTACAATAATGACCATTCAAAAAAGATATCATGAGCAAAATCTACTACAGATTTTCTATTATCGACTCTAATCACACCGTCGCTGTTTAGTTCATCTAATTCCGAATTGCTATTAAGCGATCTTCTTTTTACGGGCTTACTAAGATTTTTTACCTTACGCTCAGCTAATTCTAGTAAAGCGTTCTGTCTATCTATAACTTTTTGACTCGTCGCACTATATCCACCACGTTTCCACCATTCATGAATCAAATCCAGTTCAGACTCTGGGGATGTATCGTTTGATAAACTTAGCGTAGATAGAACCTTTGCAAAAAATGGAGTTCTAGTGACATGCTTCACGTTTTCAGAAGAACTAAAAAGTAAGCTTCTTAAATTTGGAAACTGTGTTGAGAGAATATTGGCTTCATTATCATCTAATTTATTGACAGTGACGTTACCAATTGAAGCCTGCTTAAGAACAGACCCAAGCCATGTTCTTAGCGGCTCTAGCCCTGTCTCACGTAAGGTAACGACTATTTTCCACTTTATTAACAATGGGTCATTTAAAATTAAGCTTATTAACTCTTCGATAATTGGTCGATGCTGATTGTCTACACGGTCAATACCATCAATAAATAAGATAGGTGTGCCTGCTGATTGAATTTCAACTAATAGATCTTTTAAATTATGAGTTGAAGGTATCCCAGAGCTTTGAGCGTATTGAGACCAATTTTTACCGACCAATTGATTAGACTTTAAAAACAACACAAACGAGCTATTCAAATAACCTTCAACTACTTGACGTAGCAGAGCCGACTTGCCAGTACCCGGCATACCAGTTATTTGAATAAAGCGTTTTGATTTAATCTTTTCAGTAAACTCTAGTTTTAAACCAGTCCTATCTAAACTATACCCATCAATATCGCTTTGAATTTGATGCAAGTAAGTATTCGTAAGCTCTTTTATCTTTGCAATCTGCTCTTCAAAAGTTCTACCTTCTTTGAGTTTAACCACCTTACTTAACTCGTGGACCAACCGAACCCTATCAAACTGACCCGCTTTCCCTGCAGACTCTCTTCCTAACTCGTAAACATAAGACCAGACCAATACGGGCGATACAATACTATTGGTAGGTAACTGTGATTGAATCTGCTGTTCTGCTATATGTGCATCAACTTCACCATCATGTAAGAAGTCAAACCTAACAATAATAAAATGTTTTAGAAAGTCATGTTTTTGAGTAGGTGTTAACGGGGTAGCAGAGAACTCATTCAATAACTGATATACCACATCTCTAATAGCTTTAATATGTGCACTGGCGTTTCCTTCATTGCTAAACCGTTGCTCAAAGTGTTCAATATCGCCACTTTCAGCAGCTATATGACAAAGAAACCCTAAATCACGAAATTTAGCAGAGGATATCTCATTAACCGCCACTCCGTACTTATCTATATCATCATTAAAACTAGCATCTTGGTAGCTAGCAAGGCTGTCACGAATAATATCTCTAAAGTTTTTATTGCTTTCAGCAGAGCTAATCTTGAGGTCACGTTTGACCTGTAAGCTAGTGGTTCCAATTCGATCTGATGCATCTTTCCACTTTATAATAACGTCATCTAAAGGATAGCCGAAGTCTCTTTGCTGGCTAGCTACATTGACTACTGTACCATCACAGCCAGGTGCACTCGCTTCAGCTAATAATGCGGTTAAATAGAAGGCCACGACATGACCTTCGTAGGTAAAGCCATCACCACCTGCTAACTCAGGAGACTGTGAAGTATTTCTATTTTTCATTTATGCGAATCTTACTTCTGGTAGAGGGTCTGTTTTGGCTTCTTCAATGATTCTTTTCAATTCACTATCTGAATAATTTTTTAGTAGATTTCGAGCAAGTTTAATACTTTCAGTTCTAACTGAAGTAACATTAATCGCTAAATGGCTGGCTAGATTTACATTTTCGTAGGCACTACCATCAAAAATTATTGGAATGACTTCAATTAGTGTTGAAATATTTTCGTTACTTAAATATGCTAGAGAGTAGAGCTCATTAGCTATATATATCAATGAGGTAAGTCCACTAGTGCGATTCAAATTTATTGAATAAATTAACTTTGAAATTAATGGCTTCAATGCATCGTTAAAGTCTAATTTACACCAGTTCAGTAAAGCAGTTGCTGATGATACAACTTTTCTTGTGTCTTTTTTATAGAAACCTTCACGTATATCTTTCATAAGAGTATCAAAAGCTATATCAAATTTCTTAGAGAAAAATATGAATGAAGACAATACCTCAAAGGTCTCCGTCTTCTCGTAAAAATCAAGTAACTTATTTAAGTTAGCTTCATTTAAATTGGATTTTCCTAAATAAGGTGTTATAGCATGGTTCAAAGTGTATGCAACTTCTTTGGCCAAACGTTCTTCCGTATTATCTATAAAAAACTCAGGAACATCAGTGTCTTCTGCAGTGAACCGCCATGCAGTTAAAGTATTGAATATCTTGTTAGACTGTTTCTTCGTAGGCAGTTCTCTGTGTTTTTCATTCAAAACAAGATTTTTAATCGCTATAAGCGTATGGATATTAATTAAATCATTACTTTCAAAAAGATGTTTTCTAACAACTAAAGCCAACGCTTGACTATCATCGCCAGACAGTCCTAACAAAGCATGGTCTAAAATACCTAGTTTAGGAATGAAATTGTAGTTGGCTGGATTTCCCCATATTTTCCATTTTATAGATTCTAACTCGTTAGCATTCAAATAGTTATTTTCAATTAAAGGAAATAGCTTTATTAAAGCATGGACGCTGTCCTCATTGTTCGGAGAAATATGGTTTATGATTTCATCTAAACGTGAACTGATTTTAAGACTATCATTTCTTACGGGAGGTAATTTTACAACAGGGTTTGGCCATCTCTGACCAAAATCATTATCAATATTCACTTCGGTAGCTAAAGGAAATATGAGGGCATCTTCAAATATCTCTGATTTTCGATTATCTGATATAGCTAGTAAGCTGTATTCTATGAGATGACTATAAGGTTTGGACAGCCAGAAATGCTTTATTCCATCTATGATTGCAATACTGCAACCCCATTTAAACACTTCTATAGCCTTGTCTGGCTTCGCCCGTATAACGAACCTAGCTAAAGCCTCCATAAAAACTTGTAATCTACTAAAATAATAATGTACAGACTTATTGCTAGTTTGAATAATTTTTTCTAGCCAATAAATACAACCTTTATACGTCTGATCTAATAGATACTCTAAATCCTCCTCTGTTAGCTTTGCAATATTAATTCTTGATAGAGTTGTTTTAAGTATATCTGTAGTATCTGAGGTTGATGCTCGTATAGCATATATGAAACGATTTTTATTTTCTAAACTCTCCAGCTTAGCTAAATTCTCTACTATATCTTTAACGAAATTGACATCTCTCCATCTAATAGGAACTCCGACAGTGTTAGTTAACCCCTCTACAAGTAATAAAGGGTGTAACTCATTACTGAATGAAAGAGATTTAGAATGGTCTGTATAGCTTCCAGGGTCAAAAGAAGGCTCTATACTATTATTCTTAGCTTGTTTATCCAATGCTTCTGATAATCTCTTCCTGATATGTTCAAGATAAGTCCAAGGATTTGAATCCATATAGTCAAAATCATTGGGCTTAACTTCTAAATCATTACGGTTAAAGAAATCAGCTCCTTGAAGAAGAAAACTAACCCAAGCTAAACGTGATAAAACGTAAACTGAGGTTGGATCATTTCTAGATTGTAGTTTAAGATTTTTAAAAGCATCCTTTAAAAGAAACTCACCTTCATCAAACCTTCCCAACTCGGCTAGAAGTGATGCTTTTTTCATGTTCCATGATGGGTCTATGGCTTCAATATCTTCAACTAATTCTTCTAAACCAGAGTAATCGAAGCTTTCTCTAGCTAAAATAGCTTTATGATAGTTTATTTCGTTTTTTACTTCTGAAGAAGTCAGTTTAACTGTGTCTAAAATATGAGCTACTCTTGAGTTAATATTTTTATAATCGTTATCATCAAACCAGCGTGTACTTCTAAAAAGCCATAATGCTATTTCAATCTGCTGTTTGCTAGTTAGTCCACTAAGTTGAGAAGGATCACAAATTTCTAGAAGTTCTTCAGCTAAATGAATAGCATCCACACTAAAAGTAATGGTGTTACGCCATACGATTTCGTAAAGCATCCTTGATCGCAAATCAGGTTTCATTTCAGCTAAGTTTTTAGAGTTTGGAAAAGGATCGGTAATTTGATTTTGTAAGCTCCACCGTATATTAGATGGGCATACCAACCATACTGGATAAGACTCCCTATCTTTAACAAGTTGATCTAACTGAGTCTCAAGTAAAGCTGCTGCGTAGCTATGCTCCTTATGTACTTTACCTATTTCGTTTTCTGGGATAGTTTTACGAGTAATCGAAGTTGGTTCCCAATCCCAGCTATCTTTAGGCTTAAGTATCTGAAGAGCATTGAGAAACATTTTTGTTGCTTCACGATGTCTTTGATCATGGTTATCCAAGTGTTTAACTAGACTTGATAAATCAATAGGTGCTACATTGATTGACTCTAAATATTTGCGTTTAGCTGGACTTAAATCTAACGCTCCTACCAAGTATATTCGACGAGCATGACTTGCTAAATGATCTCTTACCCATCCAACCCATTGTAAGAAATTAGGATCATCACCTGAAAATCCTAATAAGCAAAACTCGTTTTCGATAAATATTTGACGGGCTAAATTTACAAATGCCGCATGAGTCTTGGGATACTGGCGATAATCTTCTTGAGTAAATATTAGATTATGAGATATTTGTACTGTTCCATGTAATTTTACGATTCTAGGAGAGCGAGAAGAGGATAGATCTTCAGGTTTGTTAACGATACTATAGATAGGTTTATAAATATCAGATGCTGCGCGTTCTAACAGCGTGTCCCAATTAGTTGTAAGCACTTCTGTCCAAGGTAGCTTTAACAGTGAGCCATACAAGTCGCTTGGTATCCATGCAGGGTCATTAACAGTTTGTTCGATTAAATCCCTCAAAGCTTGTTTACCGAAATAAGAACTATATTCTTCAGCGATTTGTAGCGGGTCGCCCCATGGATCGGATCCTAAATCTTCTGATAGTATTTTTAGAAGATCATTCCACAAAGGTAACTTACTATTTATATCACCACTACTAGCAGCGCTTCTACTAAAGCCAGAGCCTACCATTATAGCAGCGCCTTGATATGAAGTTTCATTTCGCCAAAGAGCTTCGGCGAGCTTTTTTAGTAATGGATAGTCGGGTAAGCTTTCAATACTCATAATGGCTACTCGTAAATAGTTAAATATTTATCATTATATTTAGTCAAACACAGCGTACCCGAAACTGAACGTAAAGCACGATCAAACAATGACTGCTCTCACAGCTATGACAGTCCAATTTATCATACTAAGAAGTATACTGCTTATAAAATAGAGTAGTAGTAAAACCCATCACAGAGAAGCGCTAATTGCGTTGGTTAAACTCTTGCAAACAATCATAGAGCTATTACAAATGAATATAGGTAGTGTAACTGGTCGCCATCACGGCTCGTTCTTACTAAATTAGTTGACGATATTTTTAGAGTACTCTTCTTGAAATGTTAGTAGGTTAGTAATATTTACTGATGATTTCATCTTGTGTCATGCCAGCAAGCCGACAATAGAAAGACTCTATTGAATTTGAAGCGTCTCTTAGTTGCCGCTGTGACACTTGGATATATTGTAGGGTAACATCATCGGTTGATTTAGCTTCACGGTGATTGAGCAAGCGTTTAAGGACTGGATAGCTGATGCTTGAGTTATTAGCTACCGTTCCAAAAGTGCGGCGCAAATCATGTGGTGTAATATACAAGTTTGTTTGATTACTTATGGCCTTATAACTACGGCTTAAATCTTTTATATGGTCATCGCTAGCTTTCAAGTTGCTCGGGAATACCCATTGCTTGCCAGCGCTTAATCTGAATCTTTCTTCAAGCAGAGCTTGTAAGATATCACTAGTAGGCATATGATAATTAGAACCATTTTTTGTAGCTTTGAATACTATCCTGCCAGCTATAAGGTCGACGTCAGACCACTTTAAGGGCTGCGCTTCATTTAAACGCACACCAGTGAACATAAAAAGTAGCATGATATCTCGTGCATTATTGCTATGGGGCGCTTGCAGGTGTGAGCTTCTATCAACATAATTTAAAAGTGTTTTGAGATACATACCTAAATATTCTTCTTCAACATGTTTAGTACGCGGCTTAATTATATTCCAATCTTTCTTGGCGTTAAGTATGCGTACTGGTTGCTCTTTAATTAAAAAGTCTTCGTTATCATCTAAAAAGCTATCACGACAATAATTCCAAACTGACCTTAGAGCTCTCATAGTTGCGTTAGCCTGAGCTTTACTATGCTTGCTTATCTCTTTATGCTTATCACTTATCATTGACTTAGATATATCATTTAAAGATATATCTAGCCAATCATCTAGCTTGTTTAGTATTTGACCATCATAAGTGTCAATAGTGCCTTTAGCTAAGCTAGTCTTTGCTGATTTAAAGTAGGTATATGCATCTCTCAGTGTTGGTACATTATTGGTCTTATCTTTCGGCTCTTCCAAGACCTCATGAAGCCCGTCATAAACATGCAGACCTTTTTTTATATTAGCCATCATTATGCTGGCTTTTTCACGTGCTTCGGTTAGCGTAATCAAGTGCGTTTCTTCCACTTCATCTCTATATAGCTTTCCGTTAATACGCTTATGTAATGTATAACGTTTGGATTGTTTGCCCACGCGTAGCGCAAAACCAGTTAACACATCGTCCATATAGATTTCAGTACCTTTAGCGGTATAGTCTACTGAATCTATAAATTTTTTGGTAAGTTTAACCTTCATATATCACCCATGCAGCAGTATATAACCATAGTGTTAGTAATATCATACTTTAATTACTATAAGGGTCAAAGTATCAAGATAGTATCAAAAAACCAACTAAGTCCATGCGTTCGCATAAATTTTAGACAATAAAAAACCCTTACAAGTCAATGACTGTAAGGGTTTGAATATGGTGGGCCCAGTAGGACTTGAACCTACGACCAAAGGATTATGAGTCCTCTGCTCTAACCAACTGAGCTATGGGCCCTAACGTTAGACGCACAATGATACCTGATTTTTTGAATTTTTCAAGTAAAAGATAGCAAGTAACCAATAAATTTTTAATCGGTTTAAAAGCGGATTAAAAGCCACTACCAGCCAAAGTCAGGCTACGCCCCCCATCGATTGTGATAATTTCACCTGTGACATAATGCGCCTGTACCAAGTACAGTACACTATGAGCAATCTCCTCAGGTTTGCCGATTCTTTGCATAGGGATTGAATCGATAATATGGGTTTGTTGTACTTCATCCATGGCTTGGTCGCCATTGGGTTCGGGTAAGATATTGACGCCAGGTGCAACACCATTGACGCGTATGTCTGGTGCCAGCTCTAACGCTAGCGACTGAACCATCATTCGATGCGCAGCCTTTGCCATGTTATAGACCGTATAATTGTTAAACGGTCTATCATGCGCGTGAATATCCAATAAGCTCACAATACAGCCTTGCTGACGTTTGAGATAGGGCAGTAGTGCTTGACTCAAAAATAGGGGTGCCTTGGCATTGGTTAAGAAAAGCTCATTCCATTGCTCATGATTGATGTAGCCAATTGGGCTTGGGTAGAACCGTGACGCATTATGTACCAGTACATCTAGCTGTCCAAAGGCTTCTATGATATTTTTAACAAAATCCTCTAACGCTGCTCCATGATTGACTACTGCCAAATCCGCAACAATAACCACTGCGCTATTAGCACGGCTTTTATTAAGTTGGTCAGCTAAGCTATTAGCTTCTTTTTCGCTACGATGACAATGAATAATGACACGGTAGCCTTGAGTGTGCGCTGCTCTGATAATTGCCGCACCGATGCGCTTAGCGCTACCGGTTACCAGCATCACCGGAGGTTGGATGTCAGTATTCTTTGATAGCAGAGTGTTAGGTTCTTGGTTCATAGTGACAATATTGACAATGTTTTTTAAAATGTTTTTTAATAGGTGTCATGCGCTTGTAAGTGTTCAATTCTGCTTTGACGTAAGGCTGCCCCGATAGCTGGCCCTTTAAGATCTGGTGCAATATCTGTCATGCCGATTGCATGAAAGCTATTTAGTGCTAGCATCATCTGACGGTGCTGTGTTGCCAGCTGTAAGACGTGACTGCAGACAAGGAGCTGTGACAGCTTATCTGGCTCTTTATGAGCACCACAAGCTTGTATAAGGTCAATCTTTTTGGCAGCGCTCAGACTGTTTATCATGCTCAGCGTTTCGGCTTGCTGAGCGAATAGGATAGCAAACTGCGTATGCGCTTTGGGGACTTTAGCTTTATTACCGATATCATTGATATCTCTTAGCGCTTTTGATTGGTCATGCGTATGTTCATTATTAAATAGTGACGGGGTCAGGCTGACCATTAACAGTGCCCAACGCTGTGGCAAGTTTAGGCGCATTTGGCCTGCAAAATATAATGCTGTCTGAACCGTCTCTCGTATATGAGTGTCCTCCCAAGCATCATGCAATGGGGCAAAGTACTCTGTAAGCGCACCAATCTCAAACAATTGCTGCCAGTATACTTGCGGTGATAGTTGCATCGTTGCACGGCTCGACTCTTGCCAGATACGCTCCGCACTCAAATGAGCAAGCTCTCCTGAGTTGACCAGTTGACGCATTAGGGTCAAGGTGTCTTCCGCAATGGTAAAACCCAAATCATAATAACGCCCGTAAAATCGAGCCGTCCTCAGCACTCGTAATGGGTCTTCGCTAAAAGCGTCAGATACATGACGTAGCGTTTTGTTCTCTAAATCTTGTAATCCTCCGTAATAGTCAATGACATCGCCACTGACAGGGGTATCATCGGTGAGACTCACAACCTCGATAGCCATTGCATTGATAGTCAAATCACGACGTTGTAAATCGTCCTCTAAGCTCACATCAGGGCTGGCATGTACGCTAAAGCCTTTATATCCTGAGCCTTGCTTGCGCTCCGTGCGCGCAAGGGCATATTCTTCATGAGTGGTGGGGTGCAAAAACACAGGAAAGTCCGCACCTACTTGTTGAAACCCTGCATCAAGCATCTCTGAGACAGTTGCACCAACGACGACGAAGTCTTTATCTTTGACAGGTTGTTGTAATAGTTGATCTCGAACCGCACCACCCACAAGATAAATTTGCATAAAAGCCTCTTCTTATTGAACCGATATCAGCGGCCCAATCGCAATAAATCAAAAAACCGCCCATGCGTGAAGTGCATTGACCGGTTTTAGTATAGCAGAAGGGCTCTGTCAATGGATGACAGAGCCCTTCTTAATATAGTCAATCCTCTATAAATTGGCTACGGTGTCAGCCTCGCTCAGTCTACTATTTGTAGTACTGTCACTCGGCTTCCTTGTATCCAAGTTATATTGAACCGACTATAGTGCATTCATACTGTGTATGGTGAATGACTATTTTTCGTTTTCTAGGTCTTGAGCTTCCGTGACCGTAAGCGCAGTCATATTAACGATACCGCGAGCAGTCGCTGATGGCGTCAAGATATGCACTGGCTTATTCGTACCTAACAAGATAGGTCCAATAGACGCACTGCTGGTTGCCGTTTTAAGTAAATTAAAGGCAATATTTGAGGCGTCAAGCGTTGGCAAGATCAGCAAGTTCGCAGCGCCTTTTAGTGGGCTTGATGGCATATCGTTTAGGCGGATATGTTCATTCAGTGCGGCATCTCCTTGCATCTCGCCTTCAAAATCAAAGTCGACATTCATGTCAGTTAGTAGCTCATGAACCTTGCGCATTTTGACCGCGCTGGCAAGATTTGAAGCGCCAAAGTTTGAATGAGAGACTAATGCAACACGTGGCGTGATACCAAAACGGCGGATTTGATCGGCAGCCAGAACGGTCATTTCAGCCAACTGTTCAGCGGTTGGATCTTCATGCACGTACGTATCAGCGATAAAGATGTTGCGATCTTGCATCAATACGGCATTCATCGAATAAAAATCATTGATGCCTTCTTTTTTGCCAATGACGCTTTCGACATACTTTAGGTGCATCTGGTAGTCACTAAAGGTACCACAAACCATACCGTCAGCATCACCGTTGTCAACCAATAAAGAACCAATCAACGTGGTTTTACGGCGAACATCACGACGAGCAAGCTCGATACTCACGCCGCGGCGCTTGTTTTTCTCGTAGTAGCCCTGCCAGTAGTCTTTGTAGCGAGGATCATCATCTTGGTTGACGATCGTGATGTTTTCGCCATCTTTTAGACGTAAGCCCAACTTATTGATGTGATCGTTGATGACTGCTGGACGACCAACCAAGATTGGCTGAGCCAAGCCTTCATCGACGACCACTTGTACGGCCAATAAGATATTATTGTCTTCGCCTTCACAGTATACGATACGCTTTGGCGCAGACTTAGCGCGTGCAAAGATAGGCTTCATAACAAACGCAGAGTTGTAGACAAACTCAGACAGACGCTGACGATATGCCTTCATGTCTTCGATTGGCAGTGTCGCTACGCCTGAGTCCATTGCCGCTTTGGCAACCGCAGAGGCAATCTCGATGATTAGGTTTGGCTCTAGTGGGCCAGGGATTAGGTAATCACGACCGAAGCTTTTCATCGTCTCGATGTTTCTGACGTTGGTCGTAGGGGTTGCTTCGACGTGTGCCATGGCAGCGATGGCTTTTACGCAAGCGACTTTCATCTCTTCGTTGACGGTTGTCGCACCAACGTCCAATGCACCGCGGAAGATGTATGGGAAGCATAGTGCGTTGTTTACTTGGTTTGGATAATCTGAGCGACCAGTTGCCATGATGACGTCTGGACGTACCGCATGTGCCAATTCTGGCATGATTTCAGGTGTTGGGTTGGCAAGTGCAAAGACAATAGGATCTTTTGCCATACGGCGAACCATATCTTCTGATAGTGTACCGGGCATTGATAGGCCTAGGAACATATCCACATCGTCCATCACTTCTTCGATAGAGGTAGCGGTTGTCTCACGAGCATAACGTTGTTTGGTTTCATCAAGGTTTTCACGACTAGTGCTGATAATGCCACGTGAATCTGAAACAATAATGTTGTTTTTATTAACACCAAGCGCGCAAATGATGTCTAGACAAGAGATGGCGGCTGCGCCCGCGCCTGAACAGACAACTTTAATTTCTTCGATTTTTTTGCCAGTAATCAACAAAGCGTTTAGCATCGCTGCGGCAACAATGATTGAGGTGCCATGTTGATCATCATGGAACACAGGAATGTTCATACGCTCACGTAATACGCGCTCAATTTTGAAACATTCTGGTGCTTTGATATCTTCTAAGTTGATACCACCAAAGGTAGGCTCAAGAGAAGCAACAGCTTCGATGAACTTATCTGGATCATCTTGATCAATTTCAATATCAAAAACGTCGATACCTGCGAACTTTTTGAATAGAACGCCTTTACCTTCCATCACTGGTTTTGATGCCAATGGACCGATATTACCCAGACCTAGTACGGCAGTACCGTTAGTGATGACACCAACTAAGTTGTTACGTGCCGTATATTTAGAAGCGAGCTTTGGGTCTTTTTGGATCTCAAGACACGGTACAGCCACACCTGGAGAGTAGGCGAGTGCCAGATCGCGTTGGTTAGCCAGCTGCTTAGTTGGAGTTACTGAGATTTTACCTGGGCGTGGAAATTCATGGTAATGTAAGGCAGCTTGTTCAAACTGCTCTTTTTCTGTACTGAGGTTATCCGTATTCGAAGTGGTATCGTCATTCATAATAATTGCCATGGTTGGAATAAATTGGAATAAATTAAATGGTGATAAAAAACGTCTAACCCTCAGAAATAATTGAATGATTATAATCATCAGCAAAGGGTTTTGAACGTTAAATGACTAACGACCATCGGAATCATGGTCGTTGATCAAAAATCAGGTCAGAAAAGCAATCTAGCAAAAATAGTCATTCTACCATTATTGGCAATTCGCTGCCTAGTCGACCGTATGGAAGCGTGCGAATAATATAATAAAATGATATTCGTTATTTATCTGGTTGATAATGCCAAAAAACACCGACCAATATCAACCTTAATTTGATAATACTTCAAAATATTACAGTATACATCCATATTAAGATGAGCAGCTAATAGGCATTTGCGGTACGTTTGGCGCCGGTGTACTCGTATCGAGATCAGTCGCGATATCTTGGACGTGATAAGGATTAGCTAGCAGGCGATAGACACGATCGACTTCTTCAAACTGACCTTGCTCTGCGGCAGTAATGGCACGCTGCGCCATACTATTACGCAAAACGTACACAGGGTTATTGGTCTGCATATCATTGATTGCTTGCTCAGTTGATGATTGCTCAACCTGTGCCAGATAACGTATAGACCAATCTTGCCACACTTGCTGTGCATCACTGCTTAATTCAGTAGTCATGGTAGTCAGTAATTTTTGCTCATATGGGTGATCGTTCGGCGCGACCAAACCGAGGAGCGCACGGAAACTATTGGTATAATCGAGCAAGTTGTCTTCTAACAACGTTAACCATTCAAAAGCCAAGCTCAGGCTGTCGCTTTGGTGTGGTAGTCCAAGCTTGCGGCATAGACCTTGCTGATAATGCTGCATAAAGGTTGCTTCGTAAGGTGCCAAGCACTCAGAGAGCGTCTCACGGCTAATACCTTGCAGGCGCATAAAATGCGGCAGCCAAACGTTCAGATTCCAATGACCGATAGCAGGCTGGTTTTGGTAGGCGTAGCGACCAGTATGGTCAGAATGATTGTTAATCCATGCAGGATTGAAGCGCTCCATAAAGCCAAACGGCCCAAAGTCCAAAGTACTGCCTGTAATAGATAAGTTATCCGTGTTCATCACACCATGTGCAAAGCCAATCAGTTGCCAATCAGCAATCATCCGAGCAGTGCGCTCAACGACTGAAGTCAAAAAAGCTGCTATGGGCGCATCGCTATCGCGGCACTCTGGATAATAAGTATCAATCATATAGTCGGTAAACTCACCGAGTAAGTCAGGTGCAAAGCTGGCAATCCATTCAACATGACCAAGGCGAATATGGCTATCAGCGACACGCATCAATGCCGCACCCGCTTCGATACGCTCACGGCGCACTCTCGTATCAGAGACAACAAACCCCAAAGCATTAGAAGAGGAGATACCAAGCTGCGTCAATGCGTGACCGCATAAGTACTCTCGAATCGTACTACGTAAGACCGCACGTCCGTCACCCATGCGTGAGTAGGGCGTCAGGCCAGCCCCTTTGAGGTGCAAGTCTTGTAATTGTCCGTTGCTATCGAGCACTTGCGCCATCAGCAAACCGCGTCCGTCACCCAGTTGCCCAGCCCATTGTCCGAACTGATGACCTGCATATGCCATTGCCAATGGTTTAAAGTCAGATGGCACATATTGGCCACCCAATATCTCAACCCAATTGGTCATCAGATCTTCATTGTCTGCCCAACCTAATTGCTGTGCGACTTGGGTATTGAAGTGTCCAGCACGTGGAGTGTCCAGTGGCGTGGGCGGCTGCTCATGATAAAGGCGCGTGTCGAGATTGACATAAGTATTTTGATAACGCATACAGGCCGTTTCCATTAAAATATAAAAGTGAGAATGTCACTATAACATAGCACTCATATGGCATCGTTGCACTCTGTCCATCTCTTGTAATATCCAGCCAAAAAATAAAACTAGCTACTTTGGGTGAGCTGAGTTTAGTGGATTATAGTCGAACCACTATTAAAGTGTTACAGCGTTAGACTCGTTTAGCCTACTACTGTAGTACTTGCACTCGTCTGCCTTGTACCACTTTTAGTATTGATTGACTATAGTTGGTTACTGTCTCTAGGTTGGAGGTTGCAACGATTGAGCCTATATATTTCATCATTTACTACGAGGATAAGATTATTAAAAGTAGAGGTAGTGACATAAACCATAAATTATAAATTATAAACAAAAAAATCCCCCTATCTAGGGCAGATAGAGGGAAGGAGAAACGTTACGATTATAGTAGCTGATTATGCTATTTAAGCGGCTTTTTTGCTGATACCAATAGAGCGAAAAGCATTTTTCAAATTATTATTATGCTCAAGAATTTTTTGTTCAATCTTAGCATAATCATGCTTCAATTTATCATCAGCCTCGTGCAAGCGATCAGCGAACTCTGTCTTTTTGAGTTCAATCGTTTTTGCTTTTAGCGCTTGCCACTCTTCAACTGTCTGCGTAAAGGCATCATATTCAAACTTAATGCGATCTTGGAAGCTCTTCATCGCATGAGTTAAGTCAATACCGCCACCAGTCGCGGTATCGATTTTCTGCTGAGCTGCTTTAAACTGCATTTGAACTTCAGCATGTTTGATCGTTGTATCATCCACAGTACGTAGATCAGAAGCCAAACCAATCTTTGACAAACCAGCAATCAACCATTTGGTTGGATCATACTGCCACCATTTTACGCCATTACGATAGTCGTATTGGAAGAAGTGATGGTAGTTGTGATAACCCTCACCCCACGTAAATATCGCTAAAATGAAGTTATCACGAGCAGTATTGGTATCGGTATAAGGACGGCTACCAAACATATGACACAATGAGTTAATGAAGAAAGTAAAGTGATGCGTCAATACCAAGCGCAGCAAACCTGCCAACACAAGCGTGCCCCAAACATCACCCAACAACCAACCAACAGCCGCTACCAAACCAACGTTGGTGGCTAGTACCCATAGGCCATAATATTTATGCTGTATCTGTAGGACTTTGTCTTTGGTCAAGTCAGGAATGTTTTTGTAGTCAAAGTTGCCGCTAGGATAGTTACGTAGCATCCAGCCGATATGGCTGAACCAGAACCCGCGTTTTGCTGAGTACGGATCGTCCATCACATCATCGACATGACGATGATGAACACGGTGACCTGAAACCCAGTCAAATGCAGACCCTTGTACCGCTAGGGTAGCTCCTAGCAATAAAAAGTTTTTGACGATTGGATGCGCTTTGTAAGCACGGTGCGCCAACAGGCGATGATAACCGGCGGTGATGCTAATACCAGTCCATACCATAAAGGCACCAAATACACCCCAGACAGGGGCGCTTACATCATGAGTAAACAAATACCATGGTGTAATGATAGCAGCAGCAATCGGCGTCGTTACCAAAAAAGTCGCTGGAATCCAGTTGATTGGCGCTTTTGTAAATTCAAACTCACGCATATCAATGCTTTGCTCTTTTGTCAGAACATCCGTTTGCTCAGAAGCGTTAGCGTAGTTGCGTTTTGCCGTAGGCTGCTCGTCAAGAGCCATTTGCGCTTTCTTTTCATCAAAACGAGTCTTGAAACGCGTGACTTGAGTGCTGGCGTTCTTTACAAAGGTATCGCCAGATTTGATAGCGAAACGTAAGCCTTTAAGCGGTAAGCCAAGTGCTTTTTTTGCAATCATATAATATCCCTAACGGTATTAATTTAAGTCCCCATAGTACCTGAAAAATCATATAAAGTGAACACTTATACACTATAAAAATATTGCTAAATAACAATAACTTGTATGAATTATAGACTGTATGAGTCAAAAATGCCGATAACTTGTCAGGCATTAAGGGGAAGTGTAAGTAACGCTATAGATATGTAGGGACTGTAAGGGTGAAAAAAGAGATTTATCTAAAAGTGAAAAAATATGGATAGACAGTTCAAGATAATAATAAATGACGTGGAAAGTCAGTAATAATCACGTCGGTATTCCAGCTTATAAGCTGTTCAATCGTATGGACATCATTGACCGTCCAAGCGCTCACGGGTAGCCCATAACGGTGACTATGTTTGATAACGTCTTGGGTCAAAAGCGGATAATGAATACCTAACTGAATACAACCAAGCTGCAAAGCGGTGTATGTCGCTTTTGCCAAGGCGTCTGGCGTGCGAATCAATAATCCTCGTGGTATGCGAGATAATAGTTTGTGGCGTTGCAACCGATTATGCAGCTCCACATCAAAGCTGGTCAGCACCACTGGTAAGCTGGCAAGCGGTGTATCGATAAGCTCTTGCGCCAGTGCATTGACCAATACTGCATAATTGGTTCGATTGTGTGTTTTAATCTCAAGCTCAATCACCCTAAATCCGCTCAGTACAGGCGCTATATTGGCTAAAGTCATGATTGGCTGCCCAAACTGCAAACGGCACTGAATCTCTGTGAGCCCGAGCTGATCAATACGCGACTGTTGACCGCACATACGCTCCAAATCATCGTCATGGAACACAATCAAGTGACCATCGGCATTCAGTTGAATATCAAATTCAACCCCTGCCAAGCCTTGTGAAGTTAGATTTTGAGAATACTTAAAGCCTGAAAAGGTATTCTCTAAACTCTCTCCGCGAGCGCCACGATGACCTAATAAACGCGTGTTTTTAAAATTTACCATATCACATGACTACTGACTGATTTTACGACTCATCATATATTGTCATGACATCAACGTCTAATAGAATTTGTGGCGTGACCAATATACTTTGCGTCTGATGTTTCTCTAGTATTTGTTATGTTTTTGCAACCAAACGCAAGTTTTACCCATAATGAGGGGCGCTATTTGTATATCCATGGGCTACACTAATGACCATTTCAACCAAACACCGTATAATGATGTGGTTTTCAAATCTATCGCAGACCGTTAATGACACCATTGTTTTATAAGTCTGCCATGCAGTTTGAGTGTTAAATACTGTCTATCAGTGGCGGTAAGAACCAGTAAATTGGGAGTGAAGTAAATATGAGCGTAGCAAATATAAGTTTGAGCAAGTGGCATAAAGTGGCTGGAATCGGAATAGTATGTGGTTTGGCGCTTGCAGGCTGTGATCGCTCAGAGAAAGAAGATACTGCCGATACGGCAGAGATGACGGAACAAGAGCCAGTAGCGACCGAAAGTGCCGTCGCTCCTGCTATCAATTGTGATGACCCGATGGTACAAGACCGTCTCAAATCTGCTTTAAAAAATACACTCAACCAACAGGCACAAGCGTTGGCTGCTAATTATGCCAATGATGCCGAGATTAGTCTAGAAAGCGGCGTTGTCACTGAAAAAATCAATGGCGTGGTTATCGATGTACAAAACGCTGCCATACTACAAAAAGCCAATGACAATGGTATGACAACGTGCCAAGCAAGTGTCAGCATGACATTGCCAAGTGAAGACTTGTATCAAGCCAGTCAAGTGCAAGCGGCTAACAATCAGCCAAGCCTGCAATCTCGTTTGGCGCAAGACAATATCCGTATCAATAACAACATGCTCGTTGATGACGCCTTTACTTACGTTGTCGGTACTCAAGGCGGGCAAGTGCGCACGCGTATTGCTGGACAGCCAGCGTTGATTACTGTGGTTTCAGATGTGATGGCAGGCTCTGTGTTGAAATCTGCGATGGATGAGGAGCGTGCTGAGCGCCGTGCAGCAGCCCAAAGCAGAAACAATAATACTCAAGCAGCACCCGCTCGTCAGCAGCCTAGAACCATCACGCCAGTTGAGCCAATTCGTCCTACTGAACCTGCGACGCCGCCAACCATCAATAAACCGACCAGCAACCAAAACAGCTCGACAGAAAACAATCAAGCAGCGGCTACTACTGAGACCAAAAAACCAGTAACGCCAGCGACGCCAAAATCAGTGCCGAAAGATGAAACCATCGATATGGTCATCATTGAAGATGATAGCGCCACTTACTAATTTGCAATTTTATGAGTAGTTAGCAACTGGTAGTCGATAGATATTGCTAAGTAATAAAAACCCCGTAACATGAGTGCTGCGGGTTTTTTTATAATCGAAAAATCAACCTATAGTTAAGTCTAAATAAAAACGATACAGGATAATAAATTCATTTGATTAAACGCTATTTTTCTTGCTTACTGTGACTACGTCTCCAGAGGCTGCGAAAAATAGCGTTTAATCTTATTGTATCGATTTTATAGTGAACCGACTATAGTTCAGAGAATGCTAGCAAGATTAGGTTTAATTCACTAGCGATTGTCAGCGAAGTTTTGCAAGACTTGACTGTCCCATAGTACTTCAGAGACTTGTTCGGGATCTGTACAAAAGCGCGCAGCGACAAACAACCAATCAGATAAACGATTGATAAAGCTGATGGCAGTGCGGCGTATGGCTGCTGGGCGCTGCTCCTGCAATAACACAGCTTGGCGCTCAGCTCGGCGACACACACTACGTGCGACATGCAACTGGCTCACCAGTACAGAGCCTGTGGGTAAAATAAAGTCTTTTAGTGGTGGCAGCGTGGTATTCATCATATCGATTTGTTGCTCTAGCCACTCGATATGGGTGGCATTGACGCCCTCATATTCTGGCATGGCAAGCTCACCGCCGATATTGAACAATAGATGCTGAATAATAACTAAGGCTTGAGAAAAATCCTTACTAATCGATTGGCCTTTGTTTCTTTGTAGTTGAGCACGCACCAGTCCGATATGTGAGTTGAGCTCGTCGATATCACCCATGACACCGAACAGATTGTCAGCTTTACTGAGTCGACTGCCATCAGCCATACCCGTGCTGCCATCATCTCCAGTACGCGTGTATATTTTGCTTAATCGATTGCCCATCTTTATATCCTTAACGGTTTTTATGATTGAATGGTGGTAGTTGCCTGCTCATTGTAGTATTTTACGCCTGTTTTCGCTAAGATAATGGGTTACGTTAAAATTATAATCATATCATCGGTACGGCTTGCTTACTTGCTGCGGCTGATATTTTCAATTTATTTATTTTATTTATGCTAAAAGGCTCTTTTATTATGACCACACCACTTGCAGATGCGATGTCTCAACTTGCTATTTATGACTCACTGACTGGCGGCAAGCGTCCGTTTGAACCGCTCAAAGCAGGGAAGGTGGGTATGTATGTGTGTGGTATGACCGTCTATGACTATTGTCATATCGGGCACGCTCGAATGATGATTGGATTTGATATGGTGGTACGTTGGCTCACCCAATTGGGTTATGACGTCAATTACGTGCGTAATATCACTGATATCGATGACAAAATCATTGCGCGCGCCGCTGAAAATGGCGAAGAGATTGGGGCGTTGACCCAGCGCTTTATTACAGCGATGCACGAGGATTTTGCAGCCCTTGGCTGCTTGGCACCTGATGCTGAGCCGCGCGCGACTGATCATATCGATGATATGCAGCAAATGATTGAGACGCTGGTCACAGGTGACTATGCGTATGCAGGCGACAATGGCGATGTCTACTATGCTGTTGATAGTTTTGCGAATTATGGCAAATTGTCTAAGCGCAATCTTGATGAGATGCAGGCAGGTTCACGTGTCGATGTCGAAAACGATAAGCGCAACCCATTTGACTTTGTGCTTTGGAAAGCGGCGAAACCTGATGAGCCGCAATGGGCGTCACCTTGGGGGCAGGGGCGTCCGGGTTGGCATATTGAATGCTCGGCCATGTCGACCAAGTGCTTGGGCAATACCTTTGATATTCATGGCGGCGGTCACGACTTGCAGTTCCCGCATCATGAGAATGAAATTGCCCAGTCTGAGGCAGCGACGGGTTGCGAGTACGCGCGTAACTGGATGCACGTCGGGTTTATCAATGTTGACGGCGAAAAAATGTCCAAGTCGTTGGCTAATTTCTCAACCATTCGCGATGTTATAGCAAAATACTTGCCTGAAACGGTGCGTTTTTTCTTATTATCTAGCCATTATCGTAGCCAAGTTAATTTCTCTGATAGCGCATTAGATGAAGCCCATAATAGCCTAAGCAGACTGTATAATGCGTTAAAACTGGCTGAACAGCAAAAAGGGCAAACAATCGTAATCGATGACAACTTGACGAGCGAAGCTTATCGTACGGCTGCTGGACAAGATTTTATTAAAGCCATGAATGATGACTTCAATAGCTCAACAGCGATTAGTGTTTTATTTGGTCTGGCACGCGACATCAATAAAGCCATCAAAGCTGAAGAAGTCGAGACAGCATGGCAGTTGGCACAGCAATTAAAAGCACTGGCACAGGTGTTGAATATCTTACAACAACCTGTGCAGCAGTTTTTGCAAGCGGTGATTGGTGATAAAGCAGAAGATGGTTTGACTGATGCGGCTATTGACGGATTGATCGTCGAGCGTGCCGATGCCAAAACCAACAAAAACTTTGCGCGTGCTGATGAAATACGCGAGCGGCTAAAAGAGGCTGGTATTGAGCTTGAAGACAGCCGCGCTGGTACAACATGGCGCCGCGCATAGATATATAGACGCTGTGCATCAGATTACATACGCATGCTAATAAATTAAGTCAGCTCACGCTGGCTTTTTTTTGCAGAGTGCATTAGGTTAAAGCATACCGAATGCACTTTTTATATCCATTCCTTTTATATCCGTTCCTTTTGTAGACCAGTGGCTTTGAAAATATGAATACTCTTAAAAATAGTAATGCTGATGATCGTGGCATAGCAATGGATATTGACGGTGGTCACCGCCGCGATGTAGAGCGTAATAATATCCGCTACAATGCACTGCAGGTAGTTTTAGGGTTTCTTATTATAGCCATCAGCGCTATCTATATACCTGCCAGTGCAGCAAATGAGGAAGGCCGCTCACAAGTCGCTAGCAAACCTGACAATTTGGCTGAGTACGCTGTCCAACAAATAAATACAATCAAAGACGAAAATATTAGCGTCTCTGGTATTACCGAAGAGATATTTGATCCCACTGAGCGTAGCGCAGTACAGCAAGCAGGGACGTTGCAAGGTGATGTGGGACTGACAGGGGAGTATAGCGAGAATTACTACTTACTCAACAAGCTCAATGTCGGGTTACCACCATTAGCTGAGCCACCAAATTTGGCGACGCCGCTTGCGACTTTGGGGTTTTTTCAATCTGCGGTGATGAAGCAGCAGTATGATTTGGCCGCTTATGCACTCAATATGAATCTGATTGATGAGAAAAACCAGCGTACCCGTTCGCTTGATTTGACCAAGCAGCTTGATTTTTTACTATCTGAAAAAGAGCTATACGTATTTGATGATATGCCCGATCGTCCTGATGGTCTGATTGAACCACCATTGGGTAACGATAGTAGTGTCATGGGTATCCCTAGACGCTCTATCCAGCTGGGTTATATCGAGTACCGAGAACGTCGTGTTCCTGTTTACTTGGAGCGGGTAAGGGTAGGTGATCAGGCGCCAGTTTGGATGTTCTCTGCGCAGACAGTGGGTAATATTGAAAATCTTTATAAACAATATCATCCATCGGAGTTTGAGCGTTATCTACCTACTTGGTTAAAATTCCAGTTTTTTGGTATTGCCTTATGGGAGTTTTCAGCGCTCATCCTGTTTTTCTTATTTACCATGGGCGTAGGTTGGATACTAAGTAAAAGCACGGAAAAACTCATCAGCCGTTATGTTGATAATGAAAAATACAACATCTCTGCTGGCAGTGCCAATGGCGTGGCAGATTTGGCCAATAAGCTAACCGTGCCTTTGACCTTTACCATCAGTTTTTCGCTCGTTTTTACCTTAGTTTCTGGTGGTTTTCCTTATCTAGATGCAGTGGCTTCATCAACCCGTCCGCTGATTTGGACGGGGTTGGTATTTAGTGCGATGTGGCTAGGCATTCGTACTATTAATTTTTTTGCCAATCGTTACCAAGACATGCAGATTGAAAACCTAGGAGAAGAGCATTTTGATAAAGTGCGCCGTCGTCGCACTTATGTGTCGATATTCCGCCGCGTTTTCATTTTTGTCATGATATTGGGTAGTATCTGGATAGGACTGAGTGAGTTTGCCAACATGGAAGGTCTTGGCAAAACCTTACTGACTTCAGCTGGTATTGCTGGCGTGGTTATTGGTATCGCCGCTCAGCCTATATTGGGTAACATCATTGCTGGGGTGCAGGTGGCAGTGACGCAGCCTGTACGGATTGGCGATAGCGTGATAATGGATGGTAATTTCAGCACTGTGGAAGACTTGCGTTACACTTATGCGGTACTCAAAACATGGGATGAGCGTCGATTAATTGTGCCGATGCGCCAGTTGATCACTGAAAGGGTAGAGAACTGGTCACATACAGAAGTGCATCAAACCTGTCCTGTGTTTTTATACATTGATTATGGTGCAGATATAGAGGCCATTCGCCAGCAGTTTGTCTCAGTAACTAAAGATAATGAGCTTTGGGACAATGAAACTGAGCCCGAAATATTTGTTGTTAAAGTGACAGAAAACACCATTCAGCTGCGCGGTGCTGTTTCAGCAGTAGGTCCCATAGAAGCATGGACGCTTGCTTGCGAAGTGCGTGAGCAGATGCTTGGCTACTTGCATCAGCAGCAAAACAAGTATTTGCCGACAGAGCGTTTTACGTTAACAGAAAGTCTGTAACGTTCAAGGAGAGCTATTCGCTATAAAAAAGCGCCATTAAACATATAGTGCATGATTATCATCGACAAAGACGTATTTGTGTAAAATAATCTGATAAATATAGTATGTCAGAGAGGTGCTTATTTGTTATAATGTGGCGTTATTTTTATAGGATAACTGAGTGGTTAGCCATGAGTCAGCACTGTGTATGCAGTTGCAATGATTGATATGCCTAACTCTGAGCTCCTACCCATCAAAATAACCACCACTAGGGGTCTGTATGTTGCGAATTGTCGATGAAGCCTTAACCTTTGATGACGTTTTATTATTGCCAGCCTATTCTGAAGTTCTGCCAAAAACTGCCGATCTGTCTACCCGTTTGACCAAAAACATCACACTAAACCTTCCGCTGATCTCTGCGGCTATGGATACCGTCACTGAGTCTGAGATGGCCATTACCATGGCACAGCTTGGTGGTATGGGTATCTTGCACAAGAGCATGGACATCGAAAAGCAGGCCACACAAGTACGCCGCGTCAAAAAGTTTGAAGCGGGTACGGTTGTTGACCCAATCACCGTACATCCAGAGATGACGATTGGTGAATTGCTACGCTTGACGCAAGACAATAATATCTCAGGCGTACCTGTGGTCGAAAAGGGTACAGACAACGTAGTAGGTATCGTGACTCACAGAGATTGGCGTTTTGAGACCAACTTGTCATTGCCAGTTAGTCAGATCATGACACCAAAAGAGCAGTTGGTCACCGTACATGAAGGTGAGAGCAACGAGAATATCAAAAAATTGCTACATGAGCATCGCATCGAAAAAGTCATCGTTATCGACGACAACTTCCGCTTACGTGGTTTAATTACGGTCAATGATTTTGCCAAAGCCGAAAACAATCCAAATGCGTGTAAAGACGAGAAAGGTCGTCTGCGTGTTGGTGCAGCGGTTGGTACAGGTGCAGACACGCAAGCACGCGTCGAAGCATTAATCGCTGCTGATGTTGATGTGATCGTAGTGGATACGGCGCATGGTCACTCAAAAGGCGTAATTGAAAAAGTCTCTTGGATCAAGAAAAACTATCCGCATGTTCAAGTTATCGGTGGCAACATCGCAACAGGCGAAGCGGCACTTGCACTACGTGATGCTGGCGCTGATGCGGTAAAAGTCGGTATCGGCCCTGGGTCTATCTGTACCACGCGTATCATTGCCGGTATCGGTGTACCACAAATATCAGCTATTGATAATGTTGCTAGCGCATTAAAAGACAGCATCCCATTAATCGCTGATGGCGGTATCCGCTATTCAGGTGATATGGCAAAAGCGATTGCGGCTGGTGCATCGTGCATTATGGTAGGCTCACTAATGGCTGGTACGGAAGAGGCACCAGGTGAAGTTGAGCTGTTCCAAGGCCGTTATTACAAAGCTTACCGCGGTATGGGTAGTCTGGGTGCAATGTCTGGATCAAACGGCTCATCGGATCGTTATTTCCAAGATGCCAAAGATGGCGTAGAGAAGCTCGTACCAGAAGGTATTGAAGGCCGCGTTCCTTATAAAGGACCTGTCGCTGGTATTGTCAACCAATTGGTTGGTGGCTTACGCTCATCAATGGGCTATACAGGCTCTGCGACTATCGAAGATATGCGCACCAACCCACAGTTTATCAAAGTCACATCAGCAGGCATGAAAGAGTCGCATGTTCATGATGTACAGATCACGAAAGAAGCGCCGAACTACCGTGTAAACTAATCGGTATTTTATAGCTCTGCACTGTTTGAGAACTGGCCCAGTTGCAGAGCTGTAGTGACGTTAAGATACAAACAGCCAACAATGCTTTGTTATTGTTGGCTGTTTTTTTTGTAGAATATAAAAGCATATTATTACAATAGCAGTATTGCCTGCGTATACGCTTGGCCTTTTATTTTTAGACTTGAGGAATATAAATAATGAGTTACTTTGGCACTGATGGTATCCGTGGAAAATTTGGTGAATTGCCTATTACCCCTGACTTTATTTTAAAACTGGGTTATGCGACTGGACAGGTGCTCATAGAAGCCAACGAAAATTCTACGCGCAAACCAAGTGTGGTCATCGGCAAAGATACTCGTCTCTCAGGTTATGTCATTGAAGCTGCTCTGCAAGCAGGTTTTAACGGGGCTGGCGTCGATGTTTATATGCTTGGTCCATTACCGACGCCAGCGATTGCACATTTGACTCGCAGTTTTAATGCCGATGCAGGTGTGGTTATCTCAGCGTCACATAATCCTTATTATGATAACGGTATCAAGTTCTTCTCAGGTAGTGGCAAAAAAATCAGTGATGAGATGCAGAATGCCATCAACGAAAAACTAGCAGCGATTATAAATGACACGGATAGTAAAGAAGCAGCGATGCCGATTCTTGATCCAGCAAATTTGGGCAAAAACCGCCGAATTGACGATGCAAAAGGTCGATACATTGAATTTTGCAAAGGCAGCTTCCCATATCAGTATGATCTTAGCCATCTGACCGTCGTGGTTGATTGTGCCAATGGTGCAGGCTATAGCGTCGCACCTAGAGTCATGCGGGAGCTTGGTGCTAATGTTATCGCTATCAATAACACTCCAGACGGCATCAATATCAATGCTGAGTGTGGCTCTACCCATCCTGAAGGTCTGCAAAAAGCGGTGCTTGAGCATGAAGCAGATGTTGGTATCGCATTAGATGGTGACGGCGATCGCATTGTGATGGTTGATGAGACAGGTAAGCTGGTTGATGGTGACGGTATCTTATATGTGCTCGCGACCCAAGGACTCACCAAAGCGCAAGGCGTCGTTGGTACGCTTATGAGTAATATGGGATTAGAGTTAGCACTAAAGGCGGCTGACATTGATTTTACTCGTGCAAAAGTAGGCGACCGCTATGTCATGCAAGACTTGGAGGCCAATGGTTGGATACTAGGCGGTGAGCCATCTGGACATATTCTGTGCCTGGACAAAAGCCGTACAGGCGATGCGATCATAGCAGGGTTGCAAGTATTGGCTGTGATGCAAGCGCAAGGACGTGCACTGAGTGAGCTGGTCGAAGGGTTTGACGTACTACCACAGAAGCTGGTCAATGTACGCTTGTCTCAGATGCAAGACCCATACAAGCATGAAGAACTGGTCGCCGCTTTTGACAAAGCACAGACGACTTTAGAAGGTCGTGGTCGTCTTCTTATTCGCCAATCAGGTACAGAGCCTATGATTCGAGTCATGGTTGAGTCTGATGATGAGATAGAGTGTGATGTGATGGCAAATGATTTGGCTGATCATATCAAGTCGGTATTAGGCTAATAGTATTCAAAGCTTAATATTCAAAGCTTAGCACTCAAGATTACAATGTTGAGATGTCATAATTTTATAATAAGGAATGACCATGAGCATGGACTTTACCGACCAGCGCCTTTCATATGAAAAAGGCGCGCTTGATCAACAGTCAGTACCAGCGTCACCATTTGAGCTATTTAAGGTTTGGATGGATGAGGCAATAGCGCAAAAAGTGCAAGAACCTTATGCTATGAGTTTGGCAACTTGCGGTGCAGACAATAAGCCTAGCGTCCGTATCGTGTTACTGCGTGAAATTACGGATACAGGTATTATTTTTTATACCAATTATGACAGCGCGAAAGGACAGGACGTTGCAGCAAACCCCAATGCTGAAGCGCTGTTTTTTTGGCATGAGCTGGAGCGCCAAATTCGTATTAGTGGTCGTATTGCTAAAATTGACGCTGAAAAATCTGCTACCTATTTTCAAAAACGTCCACATGATAGCCAAATAGGTGCTTGGGTCAGTCAACCGCAAAGTGGTGAAGTCACCAATCGTGAGGTGATGGAGCAAACGTTCGAGCAACTTCAGGCCAAATATCCAGAAAACACCACAGTGCCAACGCCGACGTTTTGGGGCGGTTATGAGATTACTGCTGAACACATCGAGTTTTGGCAGGGGCGCGCCAGCCGTATGCACGACCGCATCGTCTATAGCAAAGACGATAACAACAACTGGCAGACCAAGCGTCTACTACCATAGTGTTTGGCTGATTTTGAAATCCTAGATCATTTAAAAATATAAAAAATCCAATCTATATCCAGTTTCTCGGGTATTTAGAGTGGATTTTTTATATCAGTTATTTGCTTTATTTGGCATTGGTATCGACATCCACAGAAACGGACATACCAGGACGCAAGCGTGCAAGCTCAGGTTGGTTCGGATCCAAGTCGATACGTACTGGGATGCGCTGCGCAATTTTTATATAGTTACCTGTCGCAGGATTGGCGGCACCTGCACTAAACTCACTGCCAGTGGCTGGTGAGATGTTGCTCACATGACCCGTAAATTTGGCACCGCCAAGCGCATCCACATGAATAGTAGCTGGTTCGCCGATTGCCATACTAGCTATTTGGGTTTCCTTAAAGTTTGCGATAATCCAAATGCCTTTTGGCACGATATACATGAGCTGGGTGCCCGCGCTAACGTACTGGCCTTCTTTGACACTGACTTGGCTCAGCTGACCGGACTCAGGTGCTGTGATGATCGTATTATCGAGATTAATTTGTGCTTGCTTCACACCTGCCTCAGCACTTTTGATATTTGCGTCCAGCGAGGGTTGGGTGCCACTGGTTTTGGCGCGGTTTTGTTGAGCGGCTTGTAAATTGGCTTCAGCCTGTTGCACACTTGCCTGTGCTTGAGCCAGCTTTGCTTTGATATGAGCCACTTCTGCTTTTGATACCGCACCGATAGCATCTAAGCCCTGATAGCGATTGACGTCTTCACGAGCGCTCTCGACATTGATTTTGGCACTATATAAGTCTGCTTTGCGTGCTTCGATTTGTGCTTGGCTAGATTGCGTGTCTTGGTCATTGGTAGAGCGGCTGGTGATCGCCACTTCAGTATTGGCCTCGGCTTGTTCAAGTTGCTGCTGAAACGTTCGATCATCTATTTTTATCAGTAGATCGCCCGCTTTTACATCAGCAAAATCCTGCACCGCCACTTCGGTGACATAGCCGGAAACTTGCGGACTAATAATAGTGGTTTGACCTTTGACAAAGGCGTTATTGGTTTGTTGCACCGTAGGCGTAAATGGTGGCAGCTTCCAAGCATATAAAATCAAGGCCACACCAATGACAATCAGCGCAATCAATAATCCCAAATTTAGATAGGATTTTTTCTTGGGAGACCAGCCAGCCGTATTTGATATCGGCTCTTTTGGCGGCATAGGCGTTTCATTATCATCGTCTTGATTTTCTATAGAGCCTTCTACAGAGTTATCCTCACGCACGCTATCAGGCGTATCAGTAGCTGCTTGTATCTCGGATGTATCCGTTTTCTTTTGCGTAGCGCTTGTAGCGGTCTCTACTGGAGCCGTAGCAGACTCTGTACGTGTGTCTGTTGCTGGAGCATCAGTTGACGTCTGAGGTATTTTATTAAGCTCATTTGGTTTTTCTTGGCTCATGATATGCTCCTAAATGTTAATAAGCAGATATCTGATGGGTCTGACTATAAATGAATATGATAAAAAATCACTAAGATAATAAGTTGAATTATTTTGTTTCGCGCATCTTGGCGATGACGGCGAGCTCTTTGGCCAGTGGATTGCGCTTGTGGTAGCGGTTATAAAGATAATTGAGCAGCAAAATAATCGTAACGGCAGTAGCAAGACAGGCCATCAGAAAAAACAGGTCGCTGTATGCTGCGACCGTTGCTTGGCGCTGAATGCCTTGCAGTACTTGGCTCATTGCACCGATATTTGCTTGGGCCGCGTCAGTAGTCTGATTCGACAGTACGTTACGAGTGCCTGCCACCTGGGCGCTAAATGCAGGATCGCCCAAATTCAATGAGCTGACCATATCTGCATAATGCATTTGTGTACGAATGGTCGTAAATGCCTGAATGGCTGCCGCACCTGCCAGTCCGCCAACTGTTTGGGAGATGCCAAAAATCACTGAAAAACTAATAATATATGCAGGGCCACTGCCAATAGCCCGCAAAAACCCTTCAAAAACCAAAGGCCCCATGAAATACACCGCGGCAAAGGCAATCAAAAACTGGCTGAGATAAAACATATAGGGTGCTGAATTAATAGATACACCAACATCCATCCAAGAACCTAAGGCAATCAATGCCACGGCAAAAATAACAGGTCGGCGCAAATCCATCGCATTGGTACTAAAAATACTAATAATCAAAGCCAGTGCACTGGCGGCTATAATAACAGCATAAAAAGTAACCAGCTGATCGTTACCGTAGCCGAGGTTAGCGAGCAATCCTGCCGCTCCGACGTTTTGCTCAGATAGCAAAATCCGCATAACAGCGCCCGTCACCATGAAGGCAATAATATTGCGGCTACGCATCCAGCGCACTTGTAGCATCGGATTTTTGCGATGCGTCTCAATCCATAACGCGATGCTAATCCCGACGATAGCAATCATCAGTGGATAGACGAGCCAAGGTGTCGTCCACCATAAAATTCGACCTTGTACCAAAACGACAGCCAATGCAGCCAGACCACTAGCAAAAAAACCAAAGCTTACAAAATCCAATTTCTCAAATACTTTTTCTGTATTCCCTGGTGGTAGCTCTAATATATTAATCAGCCCAAAACAAATCAGCGCCAGACCAAATTGAAATAAAAATAAGTTTTCAAGCTGACCGTCGATGGCGAGGTAGGGCGAGATGACACGTGATAATGGAATACCAAACTGTACCAGACCAAATCCCAATATCAGACCACTAGTACGTTTGACGGTTGGCATACCCTGAAGACAATAAAACAAGCCCAATACGGTCATACCACTTGCCACCATACCACTAAGTCCCCTAGCGACAATCTCTAAATAATAGGGCTCAATGCTAATATTAGGTGTGTCTAACAAGTGACTGCTGATCAGCCACTGTAGACTGGTGGCGGCTAACAAAAATGACAGGGTGATTTTGCTAAAAAGCGACATGCCAAATTGCTGACGAATTTTGTACAGCAGAACGGTGATACAGGCATTGGTCATATTATAACTGACCGATATCCAACCACCTTCAGCTGGCGTTAAGCCTAGCTGACCCTGAATTTGCGTCAGGTTGGCGACAAGTAGACCATTTTGGAAGCTGGCTGTGAGACCCACAAAAATCCCAATGAGCAAATAAAATACTTTACGGCGTGCCGGATGGTCAGGATTGGCTGGAGAGCCTACCATTATTGGCTGTTCGTGGGGCTTAAACTGGTATTCGTTACTCATGGGCGTACCACAATCTATATAAGGAAATAGAGTGAAATAGGACAGATGCCAGGCGGGGAGTCAGGTCAGTGCAGTTAGCATTTATAGCGTGAAACGCCAGTCAACTCACTGATGGTATCTGAAAGATAACCCAGAAAATTCAGAAAGGATTTTATCATAAATTTTATCGTGCTTTTGTCATCGACACGTAATTGATGGATGGTGCTGAGCAATTTATTTGCTCTACAGCTTAATTTTCTTATGTAACATTGATGACTATAATTCGATGGTTATTCATGCAATCGTAAAATAAAGCACGCATAAAAAACAGCTCTATACAGAGCTGTTTGTGTGTATCGGAAAATTGGTCTGTCAATTATGATGCAATGCTAAACAGATTGATCGTACTTAGCCTCTAGCTGCATAGCGCGCTGATAGCTATCAAGACGAGCCAGCTGTTCGGCATACTGTCTGATATTTGGATACGCGTCAAGCTTTTGGCGCTTAGCAAGAATGATTAAGTCAAATGACAGCATAAAATCAGCACCACTTAGTTTATCACCCACAATGAACGACTTACCTTCAACCGAAGCATCCAGATATTCAAACAATCTGGTTTTTTCTCTATCGATATAGCCATTCAAAAACTCATTGTCATCAATGCCTGCTTTTTTGGTAAATAGTTCAAGCATTAATGGCAACATCAGCGAGCTTTCTGCAAAGTCAATCCACTGTAGATAATACCCATAGTCCGAGCTGTCTGTCGCAGGACGTAGACGCTCGGGCGCAAATCGCTCAATCAGTAACTCAGTAATGGCCCCTGATTCAGCATAAATTTGGCCGTCCATCTCGATAACTGGAGATTTACCGAGTGGATGCACCGCTTTTAAAGAATCCGGTGCCAAATGAGTTTTGGCATCACGTTGGTAACTAACAACTTCGTAGGGCACACCTAGCTCTTCTAAAAGCCAAAGCGTACGTAATGAACGTGATTGATTAAGATGATGTAAGCGAATCATAATATCGACCTTAGGCATGGCTTGATTTATCGGTTTCTGAGTCCTAACCTTTTAGCTTGGCAACAAGGCGCGTAGCCGCTTCTTCTGAAGATGCTGGGTTTTGACCAGTGATCAATAAACCATCTTCCACGACAAACGATTCCCAATCGGCCGCTTTTTCGTAGTTACCACCATTAGCTTTTAATACGTCTTCTACTAGGAACGGTACTACGTCTGTTAGACCAACGGCATCTTCTTCTGAGTTGGTAAAGCCTGTGACTGTTTTGCCTTTTACTAAGTACTCGCCATCAACTTTCACGTTTTTAAGCGCGCCAGGTGCATGGCAAACAAACGCGACAGGCTTGTCTTGCTTGACGAAATTCTCGATCAATTCGATAGAGTTCTTATCTACTGCCAAGTCCCACAATGGGCCGTGACCGCCAGGGTAGAAAACTGAATCAAAATCTTCTACTTTCATGTCAGCAAGTTTCTTGGTATTAGCCAAGTGCTCTTGCGCCTCTTTGTCGTCTTTAAAACGCTTGGTATCTTTGGTTTGTGTATCTTCAGTATCGCTACTAGGATCTAGTGGTGGCTGACCACCTGCAGGAGACGCTAGAGTGACATTGGCACCTGCATCGAGAAACGCATAGTAAGGAGCTGCAAATTCTTCTAGCCAAAATCCTGTCTTTTTGCCAGTATCGCCTAGACGGTCGTGTGAGGTTAGTACCATTAAAATATTCATGATTATCCTTATTTATTGTTTATATGCGAGTAAAGCAAGTGTTTAACAGTCATGTGTTTTTTGTCTTTATCAACAATGACTCGGTTTAAGCATCAAGTCATATCAATAGAATTGATGACCGCTAATATTATCCCTGCTTCAGACGTAACTTTCAGTAGTGATTTTAGCAAGTTGTGTTGTTAATTTTTTGTTAACAATAGTTATTAACTATTGTTAATTATTTAACAATCAATTATTTAACATAAGTTACTGAACGTCAGAGACCTTAACCACGGTTTTACCAAAGTTATCACCGTTTAACATACCGAAAAAGGCTTTTGGTGCATTGTCTAGACCATCAGCGATGTATTCTTTGGTTTTGACGTCGCCTGACTCTACCCATTTGCTCATGGTTTCTAAGAACTCTGGGAAGTGGTCGCCATACTCTTCAAAGATAATGAAGCCTCTGACCGTGAGACGCTGACGGAGAATGAGTCCCATCAATTGACCTAGGCGGTCTTTGCCATCAGGTAGATCGGTTGCATTGTATTGTGAGACCAGACCGCATACGGGAATACGAGCATGATCATTTAATAATGGCATGACAGCGTCAAACACGTGCCCACCGACGTTTTCGTAATAGATATCGATCCCATCTGGGCACGCGGCTTTTAGTTGCTCAGCGAAGTCATCAGCTCTGTGGTCGATACAGACATCAAAGCCAAGCTCGTTGACCGCGAAATCGCATTTCTCTTTCCCGCCTGCTACACCAACAGTGCGAAGACCATATTGATTACCCACTTGACCGACCGTAGCACCGACAGGTCCAGTGGCTGCAGCGACAACTAACGTTTCGCCTTTTTGCGGTTTGCCGATATCAGTCAGACCCATGTAACCAGTGAAGCCGGGCATACCTAACACACCTAAACCATAAGAAGGGTTTGCCATGTTTTTGTCCAGTTTCAGGACGCCTTCGCCATCACTGACACTGTAGTCCTGCCAGCCGGAATTTGATACGACCAAATCACCGACAGCAAATTTATCGATATTAGACTCAACCACTTGCGCGACTGTGCCCCCCATGATGACGTCACCGACTGCTAATGGGTCTGCATAGCTTTTTGCATCGCTCATACGTCCACGCATATATGGGTCTAATGACAGATATACCGTGCGTAATAACATCTCGTTATCGTTTGGCGTTGGGATGTCGCTGGTTGTCAGATCAAAGTTGTCAGCGGTTGGCTCGCCGTTCGGGCGGCTGGCAAGTTTAATTTGACGGTTGGTTTGTTGATTCTGCTCTTTATCGAAGCTCATAGTAGGACTCCTTTATATTCATTGTCATTATTATAGAGGTATTAGATGTAGTAACTACTCAATATTGAATTGAATATAGTCGAACCACTATTAAAGTGTTACAGCGTTAGACTCGTTTAGCCTACTACTGTAGTACTTGCACTCGTCTGCCTTGTACCACTTTTAATATTGATTGACTACAACTACTATAAATAGCATAACGTTATGTAGTTATTGTTACTGTCGCGATTTTTCTTATAATTCTTCTGACAGTTCTTGCTATATCGTTTATTAAGACGCTTTGCTAGTTACAGCACGCTGTAAGATACGACGTGAGACGTCCAAATCATTTTTACCGTGCTCACCAAGTTCGAACATGTTATGTGCATCAAGTTGCTTGATAATTGGATCAATCGCTGACTCAGTCAAATCGACGTCTTCTAGGCTCACTGGCAAGCCAAGTTCGCGGAAGAAGTTTTCAGTATAGACAATGGCCGTCTCGATGATGGCATCGTCGTCTTGGTCAGTATCAGTGATGTTCCATACGTTACGTGCGTACTGGAGTAGTTTTTCTTTTTTGCTTTCTTTTAGCTCACGCATGACCGATGGCAAGACGATGGTCAAGGTACGTGCATGATCGATAGCGTGCAAAGACGTAAGCTCATGACCGATCATATGGGTTGTCCAGTCTTGTGGCACACCAGTACCGATCAGGCCGTTCAATGCCATGGTTGCTGTCCACATAATGTTCTTACGTGTTTCTAGGTTCTCTGGATCTTGCTTAACGACTAGACCTTCATCGATAAGGATTTTGAGCAAGCTTTCAGCAAAAGCGTCTTGAACCTTGGCATTGACTGGATAAGTTAAATACTGTTCCATCACATGGACAAAGGCATCAGCAACGCCGTTCATAACCTGACGTTCAGGTAATGTAAGGGTTTTTACTGGATCTAGGATTGAGAATTTAGGGAAGGCCAGTGGGTTACCAAATGGTAGTTTTGCTTGACGTTCGCTATAGTTAATCACGCCGCCTGAGTTCATCTCAGAACCCGTTGCTGGGATGGTCAATACCGCACCTAGGTCAATAGCAGAATCGATGTTCTTGCAATAGCCCGTTAGCGCGTCCCAAGCTTGATCACGTGAGACCGTACCATCTTCTTCAGTTAATGAAGATACGAGTGCCACAAATTTACTGCCATCAATCACTGAACCACCGCCAACTGCTAATAAGAAGTCGATGTTATGCTCATTCACCATGTCGGCTGCTTTTAATAGTGTGGTGAATTCTGGATTGGCTTCGATACCACCAAATTCAAACACAGTACGGTTACCGCTTGCCGCTAATGCAGTTTTCACTTCATCCAAAGTACCGGTACGCTGTGCTGAACCACCACCGTAAGTAATAAGAACGCGTGCATCAGTAGGCACTAGGTCTGATAACTGTTCGATTTGACCTTCACCAAAAACGATGCGGACTGGGTTGTAGTATTGAAAGTTATTCATAAAATTCCTAATGTTGATAAAAATGGTTCCGTCAAATATGTTGACGTTAAACAATGAGTGGTAAGCAATGCTTGTTTTATATTTGCTCTAAATGCTTGATGCGCATTGTACACCAATTAGACCAGTCGTCTAGTGGTTGTTTATAAATGATTACAAAACTCTCATACAACGTTTTTATCAAGCATTGGGTTTTTAAATAACAATATGATGTGTGGGCGCAAACATAAGCCGCCAATTTAGGGGCTCTAATACCGAAAACGTTACTGTTTATTATCTTATTATCTTATTATCAACGTCCCATCTGAGTCGTCGTCATTTGCCAAATTTCCGCTAGGGGCGTATTCGTTTGGCTGATCTTAGCCATTAGGCTGGCGCCAAGCCACGCGAAATACCAACGTTTGGCCATACTCTCAGCTGATATATTATCGTGGCGAGGTACAGACCCATCTATCCAGCCTGCCTTGATCTGCTCGGCGAGCCACATGGTCGTTTGTTGATAGCCAGTATCAAGTGCTTTACGCATGGTTTCTGATATATCAGCCACTTCTGCGCTTAGCTTCACTACCAAGCATTTATCGTGATCACAGCCGTTCTGCTGGGTGTCGTACCAGTTTTGGAAGTAATCATATAGCTTTTGCTGGGCGCTCACATTTTGTGCATCGATGATATCAAGACGAGCTTTATATAAGCTGAAGTAATGATTGATGATGGCCTCACCAAAGGCTTCTTTTGAGGCAAAATAATGATAAAAAGAGCCTTTAGGCACGCCAGCTGTGTCTAATATTTGTTTGAGGCCGACAGCGGTAAAGCCTTTTTTGGCTATTAATTGGTAACCAGTGGCAAGCAAATGAGCTTTGGTATCGGGTGTGGTGCCAGTGTCTATGATATTAGACATAAATAGAATTTTCTCCCTTGATAATCGTAGTAATAGGGTCGTCAGGTTTCATTTGAGCGTCATGTCGATGGCATATTCTAATGCTATACATTTATATGTGTTACGTTTTATCGACAATATTGGCTGAAAAAACAGTCCTGTTTTACTAATATCTATGGTAGCATTAGACCAGTCGTCTATCAAGGTAGGTTTTGTTCTTATCAGTTATCATAAATGTTCGATTTTAATTTATGTCAATTTGTGATTTAACCATAACTGTGAGTATCTTACCTATAAGACAGCTTCAACTATTTTATTCAAAGTACTGAAAATAAATTTTTATATAACAAAGCAAAAATAAGGATAATTATGTCAAGCAATGATAATAACAGTAATGCCTATAGCGATTTTCATTTGCAATTCATTGGCGGTGAATGGCAAAAAGGTAAAGATGATAGCATTAATACTGATACCAATCCCTACAATGGCGATACGATTGTAGAAATTCAGCAAGCGACTAAAGACCAGCTTGATGAAGCATACGATGCTGCCGACCAAGCGCAAGCCAAATGGGCAAAAACGACGCCAGCTGAGCGTGCAGCTGTTATGTATAAGGTAGTCAGTATCCTAGATCAGCGCCAAGATGAAATCGTTGACTGGTTGATCAAAGAGTCGGGCAGTACACGCATTAAAGCCATGGTTGAATTTAGCTCGGCACGTGCCATCACGCTTGAAGCAGCGTCTTTTCCTAACCGCGTACACGGTGAGATTCGCCCCTCTAACACTCCTGGCAAAGAAAACTTCATTTACCGTGAGCCCATCGGAGTGGTAGCAGTCATTAGCCCATGGAACTTTCCGCTGCATTTAACCCAGCGTTCTATCGCACCAGCATTAGCCCTTGGTAATGCGGTTGTATTAAAGCCAGCAAGCGACACACCAGTGACAGGTGGCTTACTACTAGCAAAAGTGTTTGAAGAAGCGGGTCTGCCAAAAGGTCTATTAAACGTCGTGGTCGGCTCCGGTAGTGAGATAGGCGATGCCATCGTCGAGCACAAAGCGCCAAGCTTAGTATCATTCACAGGCTCAACCTCAGTAGGCCAGCACATCGGTGAGCTAGCAAATGGCGGTGAGTATATCAAACAAGTCGCGCTTGAGCTTGGCGGCAACAGTCCATTTGTGGTACTCAAGGATGCTGACATTGAGCAAGCAGTCAAAGCAGCTGCCTTCGGTAAATTCTTGCATCAAGGCCAAATCTGTATCGCGATCAATAGGGTTGTCGTGGAAGACGAGATATATGATGACTTCGTAGAGCGTTTCTTGGCACATGTCAAAACATTGAATGTCGGTGATCCTAATAAGCAAGATACGGCTGTTGGCCCTATCATCAACGAAAAACAACTCAAATCGCTCAAAGATAAAATCGCCAAAGCGCAGGACGAAGGCGCGAAAATGATACTCAGTGGTGAGATTGAAGGCCAAGTCGTACCGCCGCATATCTTTACTGAAGTCACTCGCGAGATGGATCTATCCTGTAATGAAGTATTTGGCCCATTGGTTGGTATCATTCGTGCTAAAGACGAAGACGATGCATTATCAATCGCCAATGACTCTATGTATGGCCTATCTAGTGCGGTATTCACTGCTGATATGCAAAAAGGTTTGCGTTTTGCTCGTGGTATCAGAGCAGGTATGACCCATATCAATGACATCTCGGTCAATGACGAAAGCAATACGCCATTTGGTGGTGAAAAAAACTCAGGTATCGGTCGCTTTAACGGTGAATGGGTACTAGAAGAGTTCACCAGAACACATTGGATTTCAATGCAAAACGAGCCACGTCAGTATCCGTTCTAATAGCATTGCACTACGATAAATAATAAAAAAAGACCGCTTCGATAGCGGTCTTTTTTTGTGATGTTCGATGGTTGTGCTTGAACCTACTTATATGACAATTAGTCTATAGTCTAGTCATCTATCTAGCATGAAAGCCCAATAACCCTTCAATCTCTTCGATACTCATACGTCTGACCAGCGCTTGCTCTTCTACTGACAAGCGATTGGTATGTTCTTTTATCATGGTATGGATGCTCCGAGATATCTCAGAGGTGGTGGCATAATACATTTGTGGCTGCTCTTTTGTCAGTCTCATCAAGAATTGATTGATAAGTTTACGTTTTTCATCCGATTTGTTCTCTTCAGCGATATTTTTTTCAGTCATGGTATTCTCCTAGAGGTAGGCCATTTAAGCAGTCCGGAGCATGAGAGTCAATGGCGATAAGTAGATTTTAGCTTGGATAATTACTACCTTGCTAGTAGGTTATTAATGCCATGAGTCAATACCAAACTTGTCGTAAGCAAGATATGCTATTTTATAATAAAGCCCAATAAAAAAAGAGTATTGAGATTAGGGCGTGTTGAACATTCGCAAATAGGCACTGCTGATCGCTAAAATTGTTCCAGACAAGGCACAAAGCGACGATAATGCAGATGCCTTAGCGAGATTTGTAACGCAGTATGGGGCAATGTTAGCATCAGCCCCAACGATAAAAGCAGGGGACAGGACTCTTTTTTGCCGCTTCATCGTTAAAAATAAGCGCTTAGAATGACTAAACTTATTATTTTTAACCTCGAATCGCCTAAAAAATAGTCGCTGTCAGTGCCATGGTCGAATGTTCAACACGCTCTAATTAAAAGCTATCGAACAATAAGAGGTTTATGCCATGTCCCATCAGCTATCTGGTAAAAATGTATTGGTTCTCTTTCACAATGACCTGCGAGTAATGGATAATGCCACGTTATCGAAAGCCGCCAAGCTCGCGCGTGATGGGCGATTATTACTGGTTTATGCCTCATCCTTGATGGATATATTGGACAATCAAAACTCTCAGGCTGCTTATCATTATGACACGATAGGCATCGCCCGCCAGCAATTTTTGCAAGAGAGTTTGGCGGACTTAAATACATCATTAGAGCTGCTTGGTAACAAGTTGCTACATCTACACAAAACCCCAACGTCACCGAATACCTTCATGCAGTTGAATGAGCTCATTGAAGCGCAGCAGGTGACAGATATCTGTGTGAGTCAAACGGCTGATTATTATCAGAACCAAATATATGTACGACTACAGAATAAACATCCACAGATATGTTGGCATATTGAGACAACGGCTACTTTGTTTGATGAATTACCGCTAAATGATTTGCCCAAAAGCTTTACGCAGTTCCGCAAAAAAATTGAAGCAGATTATGATTTATTGCATGCAGCACAAGACATCACTATTTGCGCGACGCCAGAGCGATTGGCCCCAATACCTGAGAGTCTGGTGGATAGGTGCGAGTACTTCTTTAAAGTAGGCGAAGATAATGCGCAGGCAATCTCCCAACAAAAACAGCAAGCGCCTAATTTCAAAGGTGGTGAGTCGAACGGGCTAAATCACTTAAAGAATTATTTTAATTCCGACGCGCCAAGTACTTATAAAATCACACGAAACGCGCTTGATGAATGGACGCATTCCACAAAATTTTCTGCTTGGCTGGCGAATGGCTCGTTGTCTGTCAATACTGTATTGAATCGACTGCGCCATTATGAGCGTGATGTCATCGCAAATGAATCCACTTATTGGATATGGTTTGAGCTGCTTTGGCGTGAATATTTTTATTGGTACGCTGTCACCCATCAGCAAAAATTATTCTGGTTTAAAGGTATTGGTCAGCACACGCCATCAACCCAACTGGATCAGAAAAAATTAGAACAATGGAGAAATGGTGATACAGCATATCCTATTGTCAACACCTGTATGCATCAACTGAAGGCAACAGGATATATGTCAAACCGTGGACGACAGTTAGTCGCCAGTTGCTTTATCCATGAGTTGGGTCTTGATTGGCGTTATGGGGCGACTTACTTTGAGCAGCATCTTATCGATTATGACGTCGCCAGTAACTGGGGGAATTGGCAATATCTGGCGGGCGTGGGGGCGGATCCAAGAGGATGTCGGCAATTTAATCTTGATAAACAAACCCAGCAATATGATCCAAACGGTGAGTTTATCCATCAGTGGCAAGGGGTATTAAAACAAGACAGCTAATCATAAGCGACCACTATCTTGGTTGTCTCTTTAGTCGTGGCAGCGCTTCAATGACACATCATGCTCTTTTGCATTAAACATAGCGATACTAGAGTATACAGATAGCGACCGCCAGACTACTCTCATGCGACTTAATAAGCACGTGGTAAAAAGGGGCTATCTTTTAGCCCCTTTTTTATCATTACGCGATATCAATATAAGAAGAGATTAGGCTTTGATAAGTTTGGGTCGAGCTTTATCAATGGCTTTTATCAGTGCCTTCTCAAACTCACCGTCTTTGAACCTAACAAGATAAGAGTGTGCGGCACAAAAATTTCGAACATCGCGCCACTCATGTGCTAGGTTGGTTGCCCAGTCGCAATATTGTGCGCCTGCATTTGGCTTGTCTTTGAGTGCTTTTTTGGTGGTAGGGTGCAATATCAGCTCAGGCAATACCGCTTCTAGTAGCTTGATGGGCGGACTCATAAACGTATCATCAACGTGTAAGCTTTGGCTGGCAGGATGATAGGCCAACAAGGAGCCTGCATGAATCATCTCATTAGGCGATATATAGTAAATGCCCTCTGACATTGAAAATTTAAGCTCAGGATAGCGTTCAGCAACCGCGTCACTCTCTACCAAATCGTCAGCCCAGCGCACTTCTGGTATCTTTTTATGATGGCGACTACTGCCGTAAAACGTGGCTTGAGGGAAGTCTTTTGCCATTTGCGCACAATATACAGTATGGAATGGATGAACGTTTAGCACCGCCTCGACATCTTGACCATTATTGGTGAGCGCCATGACTTCGTCTCGAACGTCACCTGTTAAGGCGTAGCTGTCCAAAAAGACAAAGCGTCCTGAGGATAGCTTGACCAGTGAGCACTGGGTACCAATGTTTATCACACCGCCGATACGGAATGACCCGCGTATGTTCCAAAATCCTGCCCCTAAATCATGAATTTTATCTGACATTTATCGTTTTCCTTATGTAATAGATTGAATCAACAAGTGATTGTTTTTCTTGTCGAAATTTTTATATTTTACGTTTTTCTTAGAGTCGTTATTTTGCCTCAAGCTCGCTACGCGCGTTATCAATAGCAGATAATAACGCTGCTTCAAATTGGCCTTCTTCAAATACGACTAATCCTGAATGTGCACCGCAAAAATGATGTACGCTGCGCCATTCGTGTGCAAGATCTATCGCCCAATCACAATAGGCTTTGCCAGCGTCGGGCTCATCTTTTAGTGCTTGTTTGGTGGTGGGGTGTAAACCTAGGTTTGGCTGTACGGCATCAAACAGCTTAGAAGGTGGTATCTCAAACGTATCATCGACATATATACTTTGGCTGGCAGGATGATAGACCAATAGTGAGCTTGCATGGACTGACTCATCAGGGGCGATGTAGTAGATGCCCTGAGGTAGGGAGAACTTCAGCTCAGGATAACGCTCAGCGACCGCATCGCTTTCGACCAAATCCTCTGCCCAGCTTACTTCTGGTACTTGTTTTGGGTGTCGACTACTACCGTAAAACGTGGCTTGCGGAAAGTCTTTGACCATTTGCGCACAATGTATCGTATGAAATGGATGAACATTTAAGACGGCTTCGACATCTTGACCATCATTGGTCAATGCCATCACTTGCTGACGAACCTCGTCTTTTAAAGTATAGCTGTCCAAAAAAATAAATCGGCCTGATGATAGCTTTATAAGCGCACATTGGACGCCGATATCTATAATGCCGTTTTTTATAAATGACCCTCGAATACTCCAAAATCCTGCACCTAAATCGTAAATCTCATCATTCATTGACATGACTCCTTAATCATTTAGTTGTTCAATTATTTTGCTTATTGATAGGTAGCACCCTATGATTATTGATTTTTGAGCGCGTAAAGTCTGTAATAGAAAAGATATAAGCAATATAGATGTGTAAAAATAAAAAGTTGTTAGGTAAATGTCATCATTGAGGGTATAGATCCAAGTCTTTATTCTAAATGGAGAGTCTAACCAAGCGCCAATAACACATTTAAACCTGAGTATATCGGTTGGTGTGCTAACATGCTTTTCTGGTCATTATGATAAATAGATATCCTGTATGGCTGTGCACCTCCTTCATAGTTTCACATTATATTCTTTCATTATCCAAGCCAATGACGCCTCCTTGTCATAGCATAATCAATTATAGTAAGCGCCCTTGTGAATAATTCTAAAGATAAAAATCAAAATTTTGCACCAAAGGCAGTAGCCTCATCCAGTCACTCTACGTCGTGGATATTAAAGCTCACGATTGGCCTGATTGGTATGTTTGCTTTTTTACAGGTGTACTCTATCCAAGCCGTGCTGCCAGTCATGATGGTGGACTTTTCTGCGACGGAAGTGCAAGCGGGCATGATCGTTGGCGCTACTGTATTGGCCATTGCCATCATGTCACCATTTTTGGGTATGCTCTCAGATGCCGTCGGGCGCAAATCCTTTATCGTCGGTGCTTTGTTATTTTTGGCCATACCAACAGCGCTGATTGCCCAAAGCTCGAGTATTGAATGGGTCGGTATTTGGCGTTTTATGCAAGGACTGTCTGTACCCGGTATTACGGTGGTGACGATTGCTTATATCGGTGAGGAGTTTGAGGGCCGAGCAATGACTGATCTGATGTCCTTTTATGTGTCAGGAAGCGTGCTTGGCGGCTTTATGGGCCGGTTTTTGATGGGGCATTTGCATGAGCTGATTGGCTGGCGTGACGGTTACTATGTGATGACAGCGATGACGCTGCTGGGAGCGATATGGGTTGGCAATATGCTACCATCGTCTCGTCACTTTGAGGCCAATCCTAATTTTCGCTCAGCGATACAGACGTTAGGTGAGCATGTCACCAATCGTTATGTGGTGACCGCTTGTTTGCTTGGCGCTTGTGTGCTGTTCTCCCTTGTAGGCTGCTTCACTTTTATCAACTTACATTTGGCGGATAAGCCTTATGAGCTTGGTACAGGTGCGCTCGCCAATATTTTTGCCGTGTATTTGCTTGGTGTGATTATTACGCCACTATCAACGACCTTGCTGCGCCGGTTTGGCTCAGCACGTACGGTTCGGGTAGCCATCATTATCTCCATGATTGGAGTTCTGTTGACCTTGGTGACCCCACTATGGGGGGTAATCATAGGACTTGCTGTTATGTCATCTGGTGTGTTTATTACGCAGTCAGCGACCATCAGCTATATTGCTGTTAATGTCAAAAAAGGTCGATCATTGGCATCAGGCTTATATTACATGGGCTATTACACAGGCGGTACACTTGGAGGGTGGCTGGGTGGTATAGCCTATGCGCGAGGGCAGTGGTCTCTTACCGTATGGTTGTTATTGTTTGTTCAGGTATTGGCACTCTTGATAGCCAGTTTTGGGATGATTAAAACGACAAGACGCGCCACTTAACGGTATATCAGGTATTATCTATGTTTGGTTACCCGTCTTATGATACGTAATGTAAGGTCGCTTTACATGGTGATGGTTTTTTCTTACTATCAAAGAGGTATTCAATCTTATTGCGGTCAGTGAAGCTTGTTGCTTTTACTGCGCCAAAACCGATTGGTATTCAGCAGGACGCTATCAACAGTAATAATGACTCTATATTATAAAAATAGTGTGGTTATAGCGGTTCATTCTGTATTAGTATGTCTTATTGCTACTTATTTATTACTATCTATAACTTATAAGCGCGACAAACAAGGAAATTAGGTCTATGTCAAATATGTACCATGGTGCCCCCTCTGCCTATGATTATCCATTACTGGTCAAGCAGCTCTTAAACCGTGCAAAAACAGTGTCACAAGACCAAGAGATTGTCTATGCGGACAAAAAGCGACTCACTTACAAGGACTTGTTTGAGCGTATCAATCGCTTGGCAAACGTACTTGCTGACCTGAACCTTGATGCAGGCGACATCGTTGCCGTTATGGACTGGGACAGCAATCGCTATCTTGAGTCTTATTTTGCGGTACCGATGTCAGAGTACATTCTACAAACTGTCAATATCCGTCTATCACCAGAAAAAGTCCTCTATACCATCAACCATGCCAAGCCTAAAGTGCTGATGCTCAACTCTGAGTTTGCGCCATTGGTCAAAGACTATCAATTTGAAAATTCTAGTATCGAGCACATTATTTGGCTGGACGACAATGGTGTGACCGCTGAAGGGGTTTTTGGCAGTAATCAAAGCCGCGTGACAGGCGAGTATGAAGCATTGCTAGAAGCTGCTGATAGTCATTTTGACTTTCCAGACTTTGATGAAAATACCATCGCGACGACCTTCTACACCTCAGGTACGACAGGGAATCCCAAAGGCGTTTTCTTTAGTCACCGTCAGTTGGTACTACACAGTCTAGCGGAAGCGGCAACCTTGGGTATGCTACCAAATAAGCAAGGTGTTAGCTACGGTGATGTCTATATGCCGATGACGCCGATGTTCCATGTACACGCATGGGGTTTCCCATTTACAGCAACGATGGTGGGTCTAAAGCAAGTCTATCCAGGACGTTATGCGCCTGATAGCTTGCTTGATTTGATCATCAATGAAAAGGTGAGTATCACACATTGTGTGCCAACGATTTTGCAGATGGTGCTCAAAGAGGCACAAGATCGCGATGCCAGCTTTAATGGGTTAAAAATGATCATTGGTGGTTCAAGATTGACCGAAGGGCTAGCAAAAACAGCAATGTCTCAAGGCATCGAAGTTTACACCGGCTACGGTATGTCAGAGACGGCACCGCTTATCAGTCTGACTGAATTTAGTCTCAATGAGCCTGAAATGACGGAAGATGAAGACATCGCCCGTCGCTGTATGACAGGTAAGCCAGTGCTTATGGTCGATGCACAAGTATGGGGTGAGGGCAACAAACCAGTAGGTAAGGGTCAAGAGAATACGGGTGAGCTGGTGCTACGGGCACCTTGGTTGACCCAAAGCTATTTCAAAAATGACGACGCTGGTAAGGAACTGTGGGAGAGTGGCTATATGCACACTCAAGACATCGCTTACATACGTCCTGATGGTTATATTAAAATCACTGATCGCCTAAAAGATGTGATCAAATCAGGGGGCGAGTGGATCTCATCGCTTGAGATTGAGACGATTTTATCACTGCATCCATCCGTAGCGGATGTCTCAGTGATTGGCGTTCGGGATAAGCAATGGGGCGAGCGTCCGTTGGCTTTGGTGGTACTAAAACCAAATGCTCAAGAAACCAGTGCTGACGATATTAAAGCCATTGCAGAAAAAGCGGTAGAGCGCGGTATCATTCCTAAATATGGCGTGCCAAGTCAATTTAAATTCGTTGATGAACTGCCAAAAACCTCTGTTGGCAAGCATGACAAAAAAGTCATGCGTGAGATGTATGCCAATCAAACTCAAGTATAATATTATCTATCGATTGAATGTCAAAACGCTTGTGCTCATCAAAATGTAATGCGTGTTGCACGCTTAACAGTTGACCTTTGTGATGGGCTCTGCTACATTTTAAACCGATACATAACGTATCGGTTTTTTAATTCTGGCAAGGATGACCAGTATTTATCAGGACATTTTTTACCGCAGTCACAACAGTGTAGCGTTGATAAAGCCAATCGCGTACAAAGATCATATCACGCGATACAAGTGCAATAACAACTTACCAATGCGCCGATTATAAAAAATTCTTATCCCATTTCTCGTTTATGCTAAGGACAGCTACTATGAGCGACCACGCCCAACACCCAGTCTCTACTCTAGCGGCAGACGTGCCCACGTTCGCGGATATTTATCATGATTCCATTATGGCTCGAGAGAATTTTTGGGCTGAGCAAGCAAAGCGCATCTACTGGCATAAAGAGCCTGAGCAGATTCTCGATGACAGCAATCTGCCTTTTGCGAAATGGTTTGTTGGCGGTGAAACCAATCTTTGCTATAACTGTGTCGATCGTCATCTGCCAGACCGTGCAGAGCAAGATGCCTTTGTGTGGGTGTCATCAGAGATCAATCAAGAGTTAATAGAAACCTTTCCAGCGGTCGTTGATTCGTTTAAAGATCTGGGCAATAACGTTGAGTTTTATACAGATTACGCCAAGCGCCGCCTGACTTATAATGATTTATACAAAGAAGTGAATTACTTCGCAGACGTGCTACAGCGTCATAGTATTGGCAAAGGCGACCGTGTCATTATCTATATGCCAATGATTCTAGAAGCAGCATATGCCATGCTGGCTTGTGCTCGCATTGGTGCTATACACTCAGTCGTATTTGGCGGATTTGCCGCGCATAACTTGGCGATCCGCATGGATGATGCTGAGGCAAAAATGGTCATTACAGTGGATGCAAGTCTGCGTGATGGTAAGGTTATTAACTATAAAAATCTCGTCAATCAAGGCGTTGAACAAGCAACAACCAAGCCTGAGCATGTATTAGTTGTCAATCGTGGTATTTTACCGTTTGAGCCGAGAGGTGTCGACGTCGATTATGCGACTGAACGACGTCACAGCTGCGAGGCCCATGCAGTTGTGGCACCAGTTTGGCTTGAATCCAACACACCGTCCTATCTGCTTTATACCTCTGGTACGACTGGCACACCAAAAGGGGTGCAACGTGATACTGGTGGTTATGCAGTCGCGCTGACAACATCGATGGATTATGTCTATGATGGTAAGGCAGGCGAGACATTCTGGGCGATATCAGATATTGGCTGGGCGGTTGGGCATTCGTATACGATTTATGCGCCACTGCTAGCGGGTATGACCAGTGTTATGTACGAAGGCTTACCACACTTACCGAACCCAGGTATCTGGTGGCGTATCGTTGAAGCTAATAAAGTTAATATTCTATTTACGGCGCCTACAGGCGTACGTATGCTCAAAAAGCAAGATGAAAGCTGGATGACGCGCTACGATGTGTCTAGTGTCAAGTCGTTCTTTTTGGCAGGTGAGCCGCTTGATGAGTCAACGGCTAATTGGTTATCTCAGCATTTAGGCGTACCGATTCTAGATCACTATTGGCAGACAGAGTCTGGCTGGCCGATCTTGAGCCATACACCAAAATTCAATCATAAACCGCACAAGCAGGGCTCGCCCGGCTATCCTATGTATGGCTATGAAGCGAAAGTCCTCAATGAGGAAACAGGTGAACCTTGCAGGGCGGGTGAAAAAGGGTTGCTTGCGATTAAAGCGCCACTACCACCTGGCTGTCTCACCACGGTATGGCGTAACGATGAGCGCTTTGTCAGCAGCTACTTTGGTCTGTTTGATGGCCAGCAGTATTCTACCTCAGACTATGCAGTGACAGATGAAGACGGTTACTTTTACATCTTGGGGCGTACCGATGACGTGATAAACGTCGCAGGCCATCGAATAGGTACGCAAGAGATAGAAGAAGCAATTAGTACTCATCCAGAGATGGCAGAATGCGCTGTGGTAGGCATCCAAGATGAGCTAAAAGGCGAGCTACCAATTGCGTTCTGCGTCCTAAAAGATCAATCGCAAGTCGAAACCACCGAAAACCGCTTCCGCATTGAGCAGCAAGTCATAGGCGCTGTGGTCAAATCCTTAGGCGGTATTGCAAGGCCGGCGGCCATTTATTTCCCGCAGGCATTGCCAAAGACGCGCTCTGGCAAAATCCTACGCCGATCTATTCGGGCGTTAGCAGAGGACAGGCCTACCGGCGACATGTCGACGCTTGATAATCCAGCCGCTATTGATGCGATTAAGCAATCAATGAAGGATTATTAGTTGGTATAGGCTAGCAACTATGTTGGTTCCGCCTAAAAACTAGGTTGATCTTATTAGAAGCTCATGAGCAATCATGGGCTTTTTGTTTCTACTATTTGGATAAATCCCCTTTAACAAAACAAACTTAGCGAAAATTTTGATAAAGCGCTTGACCGTAAAATTGATTTATTGTTATAGTCAATAACGATACAAAATAAATCATTTTAAAATTTGGTTTTCTATAAATATTTTGCAAATAACTATTTATAGCGCTTAACTTTTAATGAATACTCAGATACCGTCATACGGTAGTCTCGCAAAAAAGATAAGGATATCTTATGCACCACGTTCAGCAGCTCATCAATGGTCAGTTCGTACAATCAAATACCGACGAATGGATTGATATCACCGATCCAGCAACTCAAGAAGTCATCGCAAAAGTCCCTCAAACCACCAATGATGAGATTAATCAAGCGGTTGCCGCCGCACAGACAGCGTTTGAAACCTGGCGCAAAACGCCAATCACCACACGTGCGCGTATCTTTTTGACCTATCAAGCACTTATTCGCGAGCATATGGATGAGTTGGCAGAAATCTTGACCGCAGAGCAAGGCAAAACGATTGCTGATGCGCGCGGTGATGTGTTCCGCGGTCTAGAAGTGGTAGAGCATGCCGCTGGTATCGCCAATTTGCAAATCGGCGACTTTGTAGAAAACGTCGCATCAGGCGTTGATACTTATAGTATTTGGCAACCACTCGGTGTTTGTGCTGGTATTACGCCGTTTAACTTCCCCGCGATGATTCCGCTATGGATGTTCCCAATGGCGATTGCTACGGGTAATACATTCATCCTAAAACCGTCTGAACAAGATCCGATGGTGACTATGCGCTTAGTTGAGCTAGCGATTGAAGCGGGAGTACCAGAAGGCGTGCTGAACGTAGTGCACGGTGGCAAGGCTACCGTTGATGCTATCTGTGATCATCCAGATATCAAAGCGGTTTCTTTTGTGGGTTCTACCAACGTTGGTAAACATGTCTATGAGCGTGCCAGCCAATCAGGTAAGCGCGCCCAATGCATGATGGGTGCAAAAAACCACGGTGTTATCTTACCTGATGCCAATAAAGAGCAAACGCTCAATCAGCTAGCGGGCGCGGCGTTCGGTGCCGCTGGTCAACGCTGTATGGCATTGTCAGTGGTCGTGCTAGTAGGCGCAGCTGGTGAATGGATTGACGAGATTAAAGCCAAAGCAGAAAGTTTAGTTGTTTCAGCAGGTAAAAATGATAAAGATTTAGGACCATTGATTTCTCCTGCTGCAAAAGCCCGTGTCGAGCATTTGATTGGAACTGGGGTAGAAGAGGGCGCAAGTTTGCTACTTGACGGTCGCGGAATTACTGTTGAAGGGTTTGAGAACGGTAACTTTGTTGGGCCGACTATCTTTGATAATGTCACAAGCGACATGCAAATCTATAAAGAAGAAATATTCGGTCCCGTACTGTGTATTATGCGCGCTGATAGCTTAGATGAAGCAATTGCACTGCTTAATGCCAATCCACATGGCAATGGTACCGCGATATTTACCCAGTCAGGAGCGGCAGCCCACAAATTCCAACAAGATATCCAAGTCGGTCAAATCGGTATTAATTTGCCAATTCCTGTGCCACTTCCAATGTTCTCATTCTCAGGTTCACGTGGCAGTAAACTTGGCGACCTAGGTCCTTATGGCAAGCAAGCCGTACAGTTCTATACTCAGACGAAGACAGTGACGGCACGTTGGTTCGATGATGAAGCGAGCCGCGGTGTTAACACGACGATTTCGATTTAATCGTCAGATTACTGTATTTTCGGTATAACGTTAATACGACTTGCGGTACTATTGAACGCAATTTTATTATCGTTATGCCGTTATCATATAACGCTAATGTCCTATAAAATCTCTGACCAGCGTTTTTATTGACGTTTATCTGAGATTTAAGCCCTCTATTTGATCTATAAGAACAAGGATGACCCTATGGATTTTTCATTGACCGATGACCAAGTTGCTTTTCGTCAAACAGCCCGTCAGTTTGCGCAAAAAGAGCTTAAACCGAACGCTGCTGAATGGGATCGCACCTCGCATTTCCCAGTGGACATCATCAAAAAATCGGGTGAGCTTGGCTTTTTGGGACTATACACCAATCCAGAATATGATGGCTTGGGCCTGCCAAGGCTCGACTCAGCAATGGTATTCGAAGAGTTGGCATGGGGTGATACGTCCGTGGCGGCTTATATGAGCATCCATAATATGGCCGCATGGATGATCGGCGAATATGGTAGCGAACCCTTATGCAAAAAATACTTGCCCAATATGGTCAGCGGTGAGTGGCTTGGCAGCTATTGCTTAACAGAGCCAAATGCAGGCTCTGATGCGGCCTCACTCCGTACCAAAGCGGATAAAAAAGGCGACTATTACGTACTGAACGGCGAAAAAATCTTTATCTCTGGTGCAGGCTCGACCGATGTATTGGTGGTGATGGCGCGTACTGGTGGTGCTGGGCCAAAAGGGGTATCAGCGTTTGTTGTAGATGCCAATAGTGCTGGTATCGAATATGGCAAAAACGAGCATAAGATGGGCTGGAAAGCACAGCCGACACGAACGATTAGCTTTAAAGATGTCAAAGTCCCAACAGAAAACCTGATAGGTGAAGAAGGTCAAGGTTTTCGTATCGCGATGAAGGGGCTGGACGGTGGTCGTATCAATATCGGTATTTGCGCGGTAGGAACGGCGCAGGCTGCATTAGAGACGGCAACCAGTTACGTACAAGAGCGCAGTCAATTTGGCAGTCCAATTGCCAGCTTACAGTCGGTACAGTTTAAGCTTGCTGATATGTTGACTCAGACCATTGCTGCACGGCAAATGCTGTATCTTGCAGCGAGTAAAGTCGATAACAATGATGGGCAAGCGTCTACCTACTGCGCAATGGCCAAGCGTCTCTCCACCGACCTTTGTTTCGATGTTGCCAATGAAGCTCTGCAATTACACGGGGGCTATGGGTATTTAAACGAGTATCCGCTCGAGCGCCATGTACGAGATTTGCGCGTGCATCAAATTTTAGAAGGCACCAATGAGATCATGCGCGTGATTATTTCACGTCAAGTCTTGCAAGATGAAGGGCTAAGCCAACTTCGCTAATTTATCTCGATCTACTGAAACAAGGATGTTTTATGACAGATTATACCAATCTACAGCTATCAATTGAGGGTCATACCGCAACATTGACGTTGAACAATCCACCTGCACATACGTGGACGATGGATAGATTGCAGAAGCGCACGCCCAGATGGCACTGCCAGAGACAGGTGTGGAATTACTGCCCTGTGCAGGCGGTACGCAAAACCTACCTTGGCTAGTGGGTGAAGGTTGGGCCAAGCGCATGATACTGTGCGGTGAGCGCGTTGATGCAGATACCGCACTGCGTATCGGTCTGGTTGAAGAGGTCACTACAAAAGGTGAGGGACTACAAGCCGCTCAAGATTTGGCAAAAAAAGTCGCTAAACAATCGCCCGTCGCCATCAATTATTCCAAAGCACTGATTCAAGCAGCTAGAAATACACCTCCTGCGCAAAATTTGATCCATGAGCGTGAAGCTTTCGTTAAGCTATAGTCGATACACTCTAAAAATGTCATAGCGCTACTGGGATGAATTTTGCGCAGCCTCTGGGAACGCAGCATGCAAGTAAAATTTATACCAGTAGCGCGTTTAAATCCATAACAGTTTTACATTCAGCTAACTATATTTGACACAACGGATCAGCGTGAAGGGGTATAAGCCTTTTTAGAAAAGCGTCAACCCAATTGGCAAAACAAATAAGCATTGCTTAAAATGCTTGGGTCATAACACTCATGACATTATTTAACTTTTTAACTTTTTAACTTTTTAACTTTTTAACTTTTTAACTTTTTAACTTTTTAACTTTGTAGGTCACTTTTATGACAGCAGCTACCGACGATACCCAAAACTCTTCGAACAATACCGAGCAAGAGGCATCTGTATTGTTCAATACTGAACCAACAGATTGCGGGCATTTGATTGGGATAATGACACTTAATACCCCAAAATCGCTTAATGCGCTCAGTGTCGATATGTGTCAACTTCTAGCAGCGCAGTTAGAGGAGTGGCAAGCGGATGACCAAATAGTGGCGATTGTGTTAAAAGGTGCAGGCGATAAGGCCTTTTGTGCAGGCGGTGATATTCGTAAGCTCTATGACAGTATGTCTACTAGTGCGCCGATACCAAACCCTTATGCCACTGAGTTTTTCAGTCACGAGTATCGTCTATATCGTCAAATGCACTTTTACTCAAAACCATTAATACTTTGGGGTGATGGCATCATCATGGGCGGCGGTATGGGGCTGATGGCAGGATGCAGTCATCGTATTGTCACTGAGCGCACACGTTTTGCTATGCCTGAGATTACCATTGGCCTATTTCCTGATGCCTCAGGCAGTTGGTTTTTGCAGCGAATGCCTGCCAAAACAGGTTTGTTCTTAGGCTTGACTGGCGCGATATGCAATGGCAATGACGCGCTATTGGCCAACCTAGCAGAGTATGCTGTTGCAAGTCATGATTATGATGCTGTCATACAACGTCTTAAGCAGAGCGACTGGCAAACGCTCGATAGTGCCAGTAGTTCAAACAAGTTCCATCATAATAGTGCGCATAGTATCGTCAGCCGTGCACTTGCTGAGCTGCCAGTAGCCGAGTTGTCTGATAGTAAGCTCGCGACCTACTGGCAGCCTATCCAAAAATTGATGAACAGTGGCAGTTTGGCAGATATCGATGCATCGCTACAAAGTGATGAAGCGCTAGTACAGTTAAATAAAGATTTTTCAGAAGACAGTTGGACTCAGCGAGCAGTTGCAACCTATCGTCATGGTTGCCCAGTGACGGCAGCGTTAACCTACGCGCTGTATCACAAAGTCGCTGATTTATCGATAGAACAAGTTTTATATTTAGAAGCCAACGTGGCGGTACATTGTGCAGCCAATCCTGATTTCAAAGAAGGTGTGCGTGCATTATTGATTGATAAAGATAAAGATCCGCAGTGGTCGCGCTCGTTGGCAGACTGCGTAAGTGTAGAAGGCCAAGCGTATATCGATAAGCACTTTGCCAATCCTTATCCAAAAGGTGAGCACCCTCTAGAAGATTGGCTGGGTGAGGAAGCTTTGGGCAGTCAGTATGTGCGCTAATTATTTACAGACAACTCAAAAAGTAAGACAGACAGCGTTTTTTAATATAGTTAGCTGAATGCAAAACTGTTATGGATTTAAATGCGCTACTGGCATAAATTTTACTTGCGTGCTGCGTTCCCAGAGGCTGCGCAAAATTCATCCCAGTAGCGCTATGACATTTTTAGAGTGTATCGACTATACTTTTAAAAAAGCATTGTAAAACATAACGTAAATATATTACTAAAAAATATTGTCAAATAGTATGTAGCAATGGCTACATCATAAATCATCAAGGAGTGATGAGATGGGTACAAAAGATACAGTGATGATGGATAATAACTCTAAACCAAATATTGCCTTTATTGGGCTTGGTAATATGGGTGCGCCTATGGCAGAAAACTTATTAAAGGCAGGATATACACTTTCTGTCTTTGATTTGTCTGATGCAGCAACCCAGCGCTTAGAAAAAGCAGGTGCTCGCGTGGCACAGAGTCCTAAAGATGCAGCGAGCAATGTTCAAGTTGTCATTAGTATGCTGCCGGCGGGTCAGCATGTGCACTCTGTGTATCTGGGCGATAGTGGCGCTAATGGTCTGCTGGCAGAATTACCAAAAGGCACGCTTGTGATTGACAGTAGTACAATAGCGGCTGCTGATGCTAGGACAGTGGCAGACGCTGCAAGCCAGCTTGGCATCGACTTTTTGGATGCCCCCGTGTCTGGCGGGACAGGCGGGGCGATTGCTGGTAGCTTGACCTTTATTGTGGGTGGTGATGACGACGCTTTTGCCAAAGCTGAGCCGATACTCGCTGTAATGGGGAAAAATATTTTTCATGCAGGCGAACATGGTGCAGGACAAGTTGCGAAGATTTGCAACAACATGCTGTTAGGTATCCTAATGGCAGGCACGGCAGAGGCGATTAATTTAGGGGTAAAGAACGGTCTAGATCCCAAAGTATTATCAGATATTATGCTACAAAGCTCAGGCCGTAACTGGACGTTAGAGGTCTATAACCCTTATCCGCAAGTCATGGAAAATGTCCCATCTAGCAATGGCTACCAAGGTGGTTTTATGAGTAAGCTGATGCAAAAAGATCTCAATCTTGCCATGCAAACGGCAAAGGATACTCATGTAGACACGCCAATGGGTGCCAAGGCAACAGAGTTATATGCCACGCATGCGCTTGAGAACGGTGATAAAGATTTCTCTAGTATTATGGGCCGTCATGATGCCTCGGTATTGTTTTAGAATTATCTTAGAAATAACGACTCATATACTCAATCACTCTTACTATCGTGAATAGTGAGGACTGATTAAAGAGCGCTTGTTAGATGCAAAAAGGTTCATGCTACATTTATAGTGTGAACCTTTTTTATTTGATCATAGGAATGAATGAGCAATGACTCTATTAGCTTTGTAAGTCATACACGAGAGCTTGAATATCTTGCGCTGCTTGCTGTAGTCGAGGTACATGAATCAGTAATTCGTCGAGCGATACGCGTATCGTTGGTGCATGCAGGTACAATGAGGCCAGATAGCGCGACTTTTTATCTAATATAGGCACCGCCACCCCCACCATTTCAGAGATAAACTCCTCGTTATCAATACCAATGCCAGTGGTAGCGATACGGTCGAGCTCGGCATTCAAGGCGTCAATATCAGTGATGGTGTTTTTGGTGAATTTATCTAATGGTAAACCCTGCAATATTTTATTACGACTGGTGGTAGACAACTGGCTTAAATACAATTTACCAGTTGCCGTACACCACATGGGCGACTTTGCACCTACTGGGAGGTATATCTGCAATGGTAAGGTCGTTTGTGCGCGGTTGGTATAAATCATATTCATATAATAAGGAACACCGATACCGCAAGTTTCTTTGAGCTCATCAACCAGTTTTTGCAAAATCATCTGGCGCTCATTAAAGAATAAGCGCTGCTGCCAAAGCTCAACGCTCAGATTGCGAACCCGTTTACCAGGAACAATACCGCCACCGATATCAACGGTCAAAAAACCATCGTCGACCAAATTCTGAATTAAACGGTGTATGGTCGGTTTAGGAATATCCAACTCTTGCGATAGCTCAAGTGGAGAGAGAGGTTTAGAAGCATATGACACGGCTTCTATGATCTCTAACACACGGGTGATCGAGGATACTTTAGGCATATAAAAGGCTCGGTAGTAGTAAAAGGGTGAGGCTGACGAGACTATAATGTTTTCATAACGAAGACAAATAGTAATAAATCTGCATTCCCACAATAGATCTATCTCTATGTCTAATTTAGCACAATATCAAGCTGAGACAAGGCTTGGTGACACTATATAAGAACATTTGTACTATTAGCTTCCATATTTACAATTTTTTCTAAGCGCAACAGTAGATACCTCAACTCACACATTGCAACATTCTGTAGTAATAAGCTATATAACTGCTGTTGAGTTGAGTGGCTTACTCAGACATTATGATGAAACATTTTGTAATACCCTCACATGAACATTAAGCGGATCAGTATTCATGTCTACGCTGATTAATTGCTTTGAGAGAGTTGTGTAACAGGAATTCAAAGTTTTGCAGGTTAGTGTAGTAATTATTACAGTAACTATGCAATATTTACATAACGGCAAATAAAAAGCGCATCCATGGGGGTGACTTTTTGAGTCAAAATTGTTTTAATCTCTTCAACAAAATGGTGGTTTAAAAAAGAGCAAAATTATCATTTTTTACGGGCGAGTTACTTTACACTTTAGGAGAATAATTATGAAACTTATTAAACTTACAGCTATCTCTGCTGCTGTTCTAGCATCAACTGCTGCATTAGCAGCTGATCCGGTTATCGTTGTTGATAACAACGATGCAGTAGTATACGAAGCTAAACCAGTGGCTGTTGCCTACCAAGCAGAACCTGCTTACGTATATAACTCTGATGCTGGTATCGTACGCAACACTACTGGTGCTGTATTTGGTGGTACTAAAACTTTCTTCCAAACAGCTGTTAATCCAGCATCTGTTAGTGCTGAAGTTGGTACTCTAGGTTATGGTGCTAACATCGGTTGGTCACTTAACGAGAAAACTGAATTACAAGCTGGTTGGGCAGGTGGCGATGTATCTGATATCAAAGATGACTTTGATGTAGACGACATCAACTATGATATTGATGATGCAGATTTTAGTAACCCATACTTAGGCGTACAGATGCGCCCTGCAGCGAACTGGTTTACTGTGGGTGCTGGCATCATTGTACCAGATAATGATTTTGAAGTAACTGCAAGTGCTGAAGGTCCAAACTTTAGAATTGATAACATTGATTACAATGCTGAAGACGTTGGTACCTTGTCTGGAACTTTGGAGCATCGTAATGATTTGGCTCCATACCTAACCGTTGGTTTCCGTCCAAATATCTCTGATAGATGGGGTGTGTTTGGTGAAATCGGTGCAGCCTACATGGGTAAAACCGATGCTACTGTTCGCTCAAGTAACCCAACACAAATTGTCAGAGTTACAGGTGGAGATGAACTGCCTGTAACTGGCGCTGAAGTTGCAAGACGTGCTGAGAGTGAGCTTGAAGATAAAGATTGGTTAGAGTGGTTGCCAATCGTTAAACTTGGCGCAACTTACCGTTTTTAATCTAATCACAGTGTAAATACTGTCATTAGAACAAAAAAAACGACCTTTTTTAAGGTCGTTTTTTTATGTTTAAAAGAAAGTGAAGATAATAAATACAAGAGCATTGCCAGATATGATCAAAAAACAACAACTGTTTGATCTGCTTGCAATACTGCAATTTGGTGATTGGATTGATCGTTAGTATGACTGATAGTAATAAAGTCTTTATTTATATCATCAGTCAAGGCAGGAATGACATCAGAGTAATCTATACCTAAACCTTGTGCCAAAGTGTACTGATGGATCTTGATAAAGCTTTCTTTGATTTGCCATAGTAACTTTGCAATATAATCACGCTGATTTTTTGGTAATGTCTGTAAGATAGTAACTTCATGATCTGAGTAAAAACGCTTGACGATATGCCAAGCAACATCATTGTGCTCGATATCGATGCCAGCAGGGCGACGACGACTGATGACCGCTGCTACTTTGTTGTATGAAATAGCAGCGATATTTTGATGAGATTTTTTATTAAATTCGTCTTTGTTATGAGCGGCTGTATGGCTAAAACAGACGTAATACTTGCTTTTGCTAAGGCGATAGGGAAAGCTCGACTCATCTAAGGTATCGCTGATTTCTAGCTTATTGAGTAGCGCTTGTAGTAACTGTCTCACACCTTGGCGCTGCTGTTGACGTTGCCTATGAGCAATACTACGTTTTGATATTGGTTTTTGTACTGCATGATAATGCCATTTGAAATGACGAAGCTCAGTAAAGACTATATGTGATGATGGATATACTGATAACCAGTATAAGTCGTTCCACAAGTTGCTCATTCCTACAGGACTGGATAAATCACTTACTTGAGCAGTCACGCACCAAGTTTCATGGTCGAGTTGAGTAAGTTGGACGTTAGTGATATTTAGTACTGGTATTATCATGAGTGGTCATTAGGGCGTGTTGAACATTCGTAAATAGGCACTGCTGATCGCTAAAATTGTTCCAGACAAGGCACAAAGCGACGATAATGCAGATGCCTTAGCGAGATTTGTAACGCAGTATGGGGCAATTTTAGCATCAGCCCCAACGATAAAAAGCAGGGGACAGGACTCTTTTTTGCCGCTTCATCGTTAAAAATAAGCGCTTAGAATGACTAAACTTATTATTTTTAACATCAAATCGCCTAAAAAATAGTCGCTGTCAGTGCCATGGTCGAATGTTCAACACGCCCTAGTATTTTTAATTGAAAACGAAGTTTTTTTAGAAATATAAATAATATACTTAAAATTAGGTATCTTACATTTGAGTTTGAAATATTTATATATTACTTAGCTCAATAGAATATAAAAAGCCCAGTAATATAACATTACTGGGCTTTTTTAAAGCAAATGATTTTTAATGACGCTTAGTAAGACAGCTCAGCACGGCGGTTCTGTGCATAAGCATCTTCGGTGTTGCCAGCCGCTGCAGGACGTTCTTCACCATAGCTAATGACACGGATGTTGTTGGCGGCGACACCCTGAGCAGCAAGATAATTACGTGCTGCTTGGGCACGGCGCTCACCGAGTGCCATATTGTATTCACGGCTACCGCGCTCATCAGTATGACCTGCGATAACGACACCAGCTGCTGGGTTTGAGTTTAATAGGCTCACGTGTTGGTTAAGGACACTCGCCGCTTGCGCAGTGATTTCGCTGCTATCAAAAGCAAAGTAGACAACCGCTTGTAAGTTTTCAGCACCAGTAATGACAGCGGCTGAGTTATCAACGATGACGGCACCATTATAGCCAACTTGACCACCTGGAATACCTAGCGGCGCGACCACAACCTCTGAGGTAGCACGTTTAGTCGCACAACCTGTAGTGAGTGCAACGGCGCTTGATAGTACAGCTAAAACAGCGATCTTAGAAAAACTGATTGACATGACGAGCTCCTAAAATTTTAATTAAATTTATTTTTTAAACTGCTTACGATAAAACTCAAGCAATCTTTAGACATCATATACTAACTGTTAATTTATGTAAGTATTTTTACTGTAAATAACGATAGATATGTAACGTATAGTCAATCCTAAATAAAACAGATACATTATATATCAAGGTGGAACTGGTCTAAATTTTCCTTGCGTGCTGTGCCTACGCAGACAGAGGCTGCGAAAAATTTATCCCAGTCCCACTGTATCGCTTTTATACTGAATTCACTATATCACCAGCGGTATTTGCCCCAGTTTTCAGGATTGGCCCAGTAATCAGCATTGAGCCAATTCGGTAGCTGTTTATAATCATATAAATTGAACTGCCAAAGCGCCGCTGATACATTGGAAGACGTGATGGATTCAATATCACTAATATCTAAAGATGGCTCGCTTAAGATATCAAATGGCGTAAATCCATAAGGTTTCAAATCAATGGAACTATCAAGTGCAACCAGCAAGTGTGCTGCATAAAGATCACGATAACGCATGAGGGCAGGGATGTATTGATGTAACAGCTCTTGTGAGAGGGTGGGTAGCCAAAAGCAAGCAAGCTCGTATCGTTCAAGCACAGGCTGTTTAGCAAGCTCTGATAAAGTGGAGACGTGCCATGCTTCAGCTGATACGTTATTATCATCTTTAACATTCGTATCTTTAATATGTGTAGTTTTCTTGAGCTGTGTTTGCAGAGTTGATAATTCTGTTTTGTCGTGTGCTACCCATAACAGCTGAGTAGTGTCATCAGTCTGTCTAGTCATCGTTTGTGCTTGTTTATCAAGTGAGTTATCAAGCGAAGGCATGAGAGCATCAACATACTCTATCAGTAGAGGTAACGTGATCTTTGAGTATTTGGCAGTGTGTGTTGTCATATAATAAGCCGTTTATGAAAGGTGAGTTATTAGTGCGCCTATTAAATCATTTTCATCGGCATTATCCAATTGATAACGTGAGCCAATTGTTGATTTAATCATTCATATAGAAGCTTATTAACAAGCATGAATGTATATGAAGGATAAACTCAGTTATCTCGATGCTCGTACTTGAAATATAAGGATTTAGGTCAATCTACCTATAAGCAGGAAACCATATATAACATGCGCCCGTTGTGACTTTCATTGTGACTTTGAGCGCCATAAACGTTGCTATCAAGACGAAAGCTATAATGCGAATAGCAAAACAATAACACTCATAACATATCATCAATAATAATAGGAAATTACCATGTCTACTGCTGAAACCGATGCTCAGATCATCAACCCTGAAATGCCAGATGTACCCCCACATGCACCAAGTAAAATTAATCTAAAGGATTACCAAAAACCAAGTTTTGATGTGGAAACGGTCCATTTGGACATTAAGCTTTTTGAAGATTATGCTCAGGTAAATAGTACGCTTAAGATGGTACGCCAAACCACAGGGGATATTGTCTTATTTGGCGAATCGTTAGAGCTGCTGTCTATTATCATGAATGATAAAGCGTTAACATCTGAGCACTACCAGCAAGAAGATGGCAAGCTAACGATTTATGAAGCACCTGATGAGGTTATCTTAGACATTCAGGTACGTATCTCCCCGCAAACTAACACCGCGCTTGAAGGTCTATACATGGCAGGTAGTGGTGACGACACCATGTTTGTGACTCAGTGCGAACCAGAAGGTTTCCGTAAGATTACTTTTTATCCTGATCGCCCTGATGTACTCGCGATATTTACCACTCGACTGGAAGCCGATAAGCGCTATCCGACGTTATTGGCTAACGGTAATTTAGTTGAAGCAGGCGAGGTTGCTGATGCGCCAGAGCGTCATTATGCGATTTGGCAGGATCCAACCAACAAGCCCAGCTATTTATTTGCCTGTGTTATTGCTGATTTGGATGTGTTGACAGACTCTTATACGACCAGCGAAGGTCGGGACGTATTACTTGAGGTTTACGCAAAATCTGCCGATATCGATAAATGTGATGTTGGTATGCAAGCCTTAAAAGACGCCATGAGATGGGATGAGGTCAATTACGGCCGAGCCTATGATTTAGATCGCTATATGATTGTGGCAGTCAGTCAGTTCAATATGGGCGCAATGGAGAATAAGGGTCTTAATATCTTTAACACCGCTTGTGTGTTATCTAGCCCTGAGACCACTACTGATGCGCGCAGTTTTAGCGTAAAAGCCATTATTGCTCACGAATATTTTCACAACTGGACGGGTAACCGTATCACGTGCCGTGATTGGTTTCAGCTGTGTTTGAAAGAAGGTTTTACGGTTTACCGTGATCAGTCGTTTTCAGCAGATCAGCAATCAAGTGCGGTACAGCGTATTGATGATGTGGCGACCTTGCGTGCACATCAATTTGCAGAGGATGCAGGCCCATTAGCACATCCAGTACGCCCAGAGAGCTTTGTTGAGATTAATAACTTTTATACGACAACCGTCTATGAGAAAGGCGCTGAAATCGTACGAATGATTGCGAACACATTAGGGCCGGATGATTTTCGCAAAGGAACAGACGAGTATTTCCGTCGTTATGATGGACAAGCGGTCACGGTAGAAGACTTTTTATCGGCCCTTAGTATCACTGATGACAAAATCGAGGACTTTATCGACTGGTATCGTCAGCCAGGTACGCCAGTGGTATCGGGCTCTCAAACTTATGATAGTGCAGCGCAGACATTAACGATTACCTTGAACCAGCAAACACGTCATGTGAAAGGCTTTGATGCACCAAAACCGTTGCCGATACCTGTAGCAACCGCACTGTTTGATAAAGACTCAGGCGCTATCGTCGCTGAACGTATGTTATTGCTTGACGAGGCGACGCAAACGTTTGTGTTTGAAAATGTCGCAAGTGAGCCTGTTGTGTCTTTACTGCGTGATTTTAGTGCGCCAGTACAGCTCAACTATGATTACCAAGATGCAGACTTGGCCTTTTTGCTCAAGCATGAAACCAATGGGTTTAACCGCTGGCAAGTCACCCAAATGCTAGTCAACCGTATTTTACTGCAAAGCCAAGGTGCGAAGAGCAGTCCTGAAGTGTATTTAGAAGCCTTGGCACAGACGTTGCCCGTTTTAGCAGCTGATGATGCGATGCTGGCTGCACGATTACTTGATATTCCTTCAGCGCAAGAGCTGGCTTCTGCTATTCCTCAAGACTACGATCCGGTACTAGTGAAAGAGCAGCGCGATGGGCTATATCAGCAAGTAGCAGATAAATTAAAAGATCAATGGGCTACGTTGTACAATGATCTGCCAATGCAGTCTTATGAAGACAGTGCTCAAGCTCGAGGCATTCGTGCGCTGCGTAATGTGGTGCTTGATATGGCACTGACTGCTAACGTCGAAGGTGCAGCCGACTGGGCACAACAGCAATATGATCATGCTAGCTGTATGACAGAGCGTTTTGGTGCGTTGAAGGCGATGGTTAACCATCAGCTGCCAAAAGCCAATGATTATTTGACCGATTTCTATAAGCGTTTCCAAGCAAACGATCTGGTGATTGATTTGTGGTTCAGTGTGCAAGCCGCCGCTGATGATGTGACACCTGTTGTTATCAAGTCGTTAATTGCGCATACCGATTTTGATTGGAATACCCCTAATCGTGTCCGTTCAGTTATCGGTGCCTTTAGCTCGCAACCAACAGTACTATGGACAGCAGAGGGTCTGAAGATGTATACAGACGTGATCAAAAAACTCGATGATGCCAACCCTGTATTGGCGTCGCGACTGCTACAAGTGCTGGCACGCTGGAATACGTTGGCTGAACCACGTCGTCAAATGGCACATGAGCAGCTAACAGACTTACGCAAGAACGTTGCATCCAAGCATGTGCTTGAAAGCTTAGAGAGTGTATTAGGTGCTGCAAATAGCTGATTGATAATAGCTAGGAAATAATTTAGCTGTAGTATTAACTTTAAAATAAAGCCAACCTCAAACTAGAGTTGGCTTTATTTAATTGAGCGTATGGCATTAATTGTCATTAAGAATTAAGCTGCTCAAGAAAATGTTTTTCTTAAAATTCTCCCAATAAAAAGCCCCTTTCGTGTCAGTACGAAAAGGGCTTTTTAGTTTTTGCTTGACGATATACTATCGTTAATGGCTATTAGCGGTTTGGTAGCACATCTTTTACCATATCACGCAAGCCGCGCAATGCGGTGACAGTGCTATCCCAGTCTAGACAGCCATCAGTGATAGATTTACCGTACTCAAGCTGACTTAAATCAGCGGTTAGTTTTTGATTGCCGCCTTTTAGGTGACTCTCAATCATCATGCCAATGATTGATTTATTACCATTTTGAATTTGCTCAGCGACGTTTTGGATAACCATTGGCTGCAAGTAAGGGTCTTTACCTGAGTTGGCATGGCTTGAGTCAATCATGATTTTGCCATTGGTTTTGCCTTTTGCCAGTTCGTTCTCAACTTGAGCAACTGCCGTTTCATCATAATTAGGCTTGCCATTACCACCGCGGAGTACCACGTGTGCGTAAGGATTGCCTTTCGATTTGATGATAGAGACTTTGCCATCTGAGGATAGACCTAGGAAGCTATGCCCTTCTTTAACGGCTTGCATCGCATTGACAGCAACCGTCATACCGCCGTCAGTACCGTTTTTGAAGCCAACTGGGCAAGATAAGCCTGAGCTCATTTCACGGTGTGTTTGGCTCTCGGTAGTACGGGCGCCAATCGCTGACCAGCTGATCAAATCCTGAATGTACTGCGGCGTGTTTGGATCAAGGGCTTCAGTCGCACAAGGCAAGCCTTTTTCATTGAGATCAAGCAGTAGCTTGCGCGCCGTACGCAAGCCCTTTTCGATATCAAAGCTGTCATTCATGTCAGGGTCATTAATCATACCCTTCCAACCGACTGTGGTACGAGGTTTTTCAAAATAAACACGCATGACGACAAATACGCTGTCTTCGATCTCTTTTGCCAATACGGCTAAGCGATCGGCATACTCATGGGCCGCTTTAATATCGTGGATAGAGCAGGGTCCAATGACCACAAACAGACGCTTGTCTTTACCGTCCAAGATATTTTGGATCGTTTGGCGACCGTTTAGTACGGTTGTGTATGCATCGTCTGACAGAGGTAGCTCAGCTTTTAGCTCAGCGGGAGTAATCAAAGGAATAAATTTTTCAATATTCACGTCGTCAATGTCTGCATTATGGGTAACTGATGTTGTCATGGTTATATATCGTCTAGCTGATTTATAGGAATATTCATTATGCGGACAAAAGTGTTGGTTGACAAGGGTAGTCCGGTAGTTAATTGACTGATAACTGGAATGAGGAAACTAAAACTTAGTTATACTTACACATGATTAAGGTTATATTTGAATTCGCAAATGCACGTTTGGTATTTCGTTTTTTCTGTCTATTAATAAGGATGAATTAAGTGCTGGGTGTTCAACGATCAGATTTTATGCGTGAATTTAGCTATTTGTATCATCGTCACGTATGATAGCGACCGCGATGGCTTTATGATTGCGCACTAAAACGATTGCACACTAAAACATGAACGCCAAAAAATAGACACAGATAAAATGTGTATGTCATCAACCTCTATCATTGACTGACTGTGTTATATTTTACAACAACGATTTATTTTATTTGTATATCTTCAATATTGAGAGCTTGTCATGACAGATTCTGCTACGTCTCATCCACATACTGATTCCATCAGCCAAACAGAGACGGATTTTAATAAACCTAAAACGACTGCCACGTCGCTAGTGATAGCCATTGTCGCAGGTGAAGTGTCAGGTGACAGTTTAGGCGCAGATTTTATGCAACAGATGAATAATCTGCGTGATGACATCGTTTGGGTAGGCGTGGGCGGCACTAAGATGCAAGCGCAAGGATTGCAAAGCATTTTTCCATTAGAGCGTTTGGCAGTGATGGGTCTGGTTGAAGTCATGGCGCAGCTACCAGATTTGCTCAAAGCACGCCGCGAGCTATTGAGTGCGTTTAAGACAGCCAATATCGATTGGTTTATTGGTATCGATGCACCTGATTTTAACCTACGGGTCGCTAAAAAACTCAAGCCACAAGGCGTGTTCTGTGTGCAATATGTCAGTCCTTCTATTTGGGCATGGCGTGAGTCGCGTATCCATAATATTAAAGCGGCGACCCATTTGGTATTGTGCCTATTCCCATTTGAGCTACCGGTTTATGAGCGTCATAATCATCCGGCGATCTGTGTGGGGCATCCGTTGCTACGAACCATTGATCAAGCATTGATAGACTCGCCAATCAATCAGCGCCGTAGCGAGCTGGTCTGGCACAATGATGGTTTACAGCAGTTTTTTATTGAACGGTTTGATGATGTCAGCCAGCTTATCTGCGTGATGCCCGGCTCTCGGCGTGGTGAGATTACCGCTATCTTGCCATTGATGCTTGACGGCATTCAAAAGCTCATATTATTAGACCCAAAACTGTGTTTTATCATTCCAACGGTTGATCAAAATCACCAATATATTGTGCAAGAAGTCATTGATCAATGCTCAGAGCAGCTGCGGGCAGCTATTGTCGTCGTTTATGATGATACTCAGCCAGAGTTTAGTCAGCATGCGATGGCAGCGTCAGATATCGTGATGCTAGCTTCTGGGACAGCAACATTGGAGGCAATGCTGCTTGAGCGTCCGATGGTGGTGGTTTATCAATTGAATCAGATCACTTATCAGATTGCCAAACGTCTGGTAAAAGTGCCTTATGTGGCACTGCCTAACATTTTGGCTAATGCGCCGATTGTGCCTGAGCTTATTCAAGAGCAGGCAAGTGGGGATAATATTTGCCGTACGGTGATGCGTCTATTACAACCGCGTGCTTATGCTGAGCAATTAAAAGATCTATTAGCGACAAAGCACACGTTGCAGCAGCAAAGCAATCATGAGCCAGCGAATAGCGTGATTGAACAATATTTTATGAGCGATAGTAATGCCTCCAATCTTACCTAACCTAGAAAGACTTTCTAATATTATGCAAATTCAACCTAGCACAAAAAACCTAGCCCAGATAATTGACGTCAGTATTGATCATATTGATGTCAAAGGGCAGTATATTCAATTGGCGGCGCCTATACGCTTATATGGACAGTTGAATACCTCTAAGCTGTTTGCTCAATATGAGCGCGATGAAGCGCAACGCTTAGAACAGTCAATATTAAAAATTGGCGTTGATGAAGCAGGACGTGGACCGTTACTAGGTAGTGTCAATGTGGCCGCCGCGATATTGCCTGCGTCTTGGTCAGGATTGATTGAAGAACAACCACTCAAAGACACACCATTGTCGATACTGACAGACTCCAAAAAGCTGAGCGAAAAAAAGCGCGTTCTTCTTTATCCATTGGTACAACAGCATGCAGTCAGTTATATCATCGCTGATGTACCCGCAGCTGTCATCGATCAAGTCAATATTTTGCAGGCTACCATGCTCGGTATGCGCTTGTGTACGGAGGCACTGCTAGATGCCGCTCTTACATGCTTGGTGACTAAAAACAATGAGAATACATTGCTTAAACAATTACAAATTGAAGTATTGTTTGATGGTAATCGCTGTCCTGATTTGAGCCATGCTACATTTCACGAATTGGGCATATCGCCATCTTCTGTTGATTGCCAAGCATGGGTGAAGGGTGATGCACGTCATACCAGTATCGCAGCGGCTAGTATATTGGCAAAGGTGAGCCGTGATGAGACCATGTATGCCCTTGACATGCAGTATCCAGAATACGGTATTGCCAAACATAAAGGCTATCCAACTCGCGCACATATGGAAGCCATTGAGAGACATGGTGTCTTATCAGCACATAGGCGCAGCTTTGCGCCAGTGAGAAAGGCATTAGAGAGCTAATTTTAAACGACAATATCTCGTCTAGAAATCGTCTAATGATAAAGATTTAATGTACCAGCAGAAAGAAGATATATACCTATGTTAACAAACAGGCAAATTTTCGGAAAAATAACGAGCGAAAATTTATAAAATGTAATACAATATGTTGCTCTTGGTATAAAGTGCTGTTAAATCAATGACTAAGCTTTTATTTTGAATTTTATTCTCACTAGAATTATATATATTACTATTTTATAGGATAAGAAATGATGGCTCATCCCCCTCAAAAGAACCTTGCTGTAGTGCTTTTCTTAGCGGTATTTTTAACGGCCTGCGGTGGTGGTGGTGACTCTGATAATGGTTCTACATCCAATAATCCACAGAGCGAAACACAAGAAGAGCAAGATAGTGAGCCAAGCGATAGTAATCCTACTGAGAATAATCCGCAAGCAGCCTTAAGTGCTAATAATCAATTTAGTCTGGCAAGAACCAGCTGTGGCTTAGGTGGTTTATCTGTTGATACCGCGCTTGATGATATTGCGATTAAGCACGCAAACTATATCAAATACGTCTTTGCTAATAGCACGCCGACCAGTTTTAATGCCCATGTCGAAAATAAAATCAGCGATATTGCTAGTTTGACAGGTAGCAATAACCCATTCTTCGGTGGATTAGATTTCTCAGATCGCTTATTAAACGCAAAATACAGCAACGCACAATATGGTGCCACAGAAAATATTGCTCAATCTGTCTACTTCAATTCAGCAGGAAGCTTTCTGAAAACGGATGTGGTGGCAACATCAATGGCCAAGTCGTTGTTGGCAGCACCCTATCATTTGCGTTCATTGATGCTACCCACCTCAAGCGCTGTTGGCTCAGGCATGGTTTTATATAAACCGGATGCCAAAAATCCAGCTCTTAACCAAGGTTATGTCTTGGTTAGCCATGCCTCAGCGACACAAGCGACCAAAGATACAACCGTGTCAGGTGTTTTTACTTATCCCTGTCAAGGTGTGACTGATACAGTAACTGCTCTGTATAGTGAGTCGCCAAACCCTGTTAAAGGCACAGGTCGCGATTTACGTACCGATCCTATCGGACAGCCTGTTTATGTGAGTATGCCATCAGCAAACAAAATCAAAGTCAGCAACATCAAGTTCCGAGATACTCAGCGAAATACTAATATACCGATTCAATTGATCGACTTTGATAACGATCCGTATGTGAACACCAACTACGCATTACCAGCGAATGAGGCATTTATTTTGCCATTAACAGATGCACTAAAGAGCTGCGAAGTTAATCGCGCGGCAAATCAAAGCCAGCAATGTGGTCTGTATGGCAATACAAAGTATCAAGTAAGCTTTGATATCTTGATTGATGATAAAAACTTAGAAAGTAAGTCATTCACTTTTACGACGGGTAAGGTAAATTATTAGTTAAGCCGTTTAATCAATTGTACAAACAAAAGGACTGAACCAGATAACTGGCTCAGTCCTTGTTTTATATAAAGACACTATAAGAATGTGACAAAGTAAGCAGACTGGATAAAACCTACTTTAAAATGAAGAATTTGGCTGTTGCAAAAAGGCTTTTTCATCCTCAGTTGATTTGCGCCCTAGTGCCTCATTACGATGTGGGTAACGCCCAAATTGATCAATAATTTCTTTATGACGATATTCAAAATCTAGCGTAGTGGCATCATTTAACTGTCTAAATAATGGCAAATAGCGCTCATGAATTAAGGCAGATTCAGAGTGCATAAATGGGATAATCATAAACTTACGCCATTGCATCGGTAAAGTGTCAAAATAGGGCTGCTGAGTGGCTTCTTGTGCTAAAACTAATGCCATACCGTCTTGGGCAAAAGCACAGGCTTGTTCGCGACACAGGTTTCGTGAAAACTGATCTAAGACAATGATTTCTGCCAATCGTCCTGCTAGCGCTGTTATTGAACTATTGCCATCTAGAGAAGATTCTGCGAGGCGCCATTTAACGCATTCACCTTGCTTTGCTGCCTGCCAAATGTCACCAAACTTGTCCTTTATCTGCTTATCAAAACGATCGTTTTGTTCAAACCAACACGCTTCATTATCTTTATCAAACCAAAAATCCAATACTGCACGCGCATCCGGGTGGAGGTGCGTCAAGTCTATATGTTTTGGGTCTAATTGAGAGGCATGGGATCGACTGGCAGAGGTGGAATAATCGGTTGAGAGTGCCATAAGATATTCTAATTATGATGGATTTAGTCTACTATAGCGCAAATATTTATATCTGTCTGTCAAGATACCAACAGCAGAGTGTCTATTAGGTAACCTATTATGAATGCAAAAAATCTAGAGAATTCTATCAACGTATCGTTGCCACCAACGCCATACTACGTGCTTGATGAAGCGGCGATCGTTGCCAATATGAAAATCATCGCTAGGCTATGTGAGCTGTCTGGTGCAAAAGCATTATTGGCACTAAAATGCTTTGCCACATGGGGTGTTTTTGATGTGATGCAGCCTTATCTGCATGGCACGACTTCGTCTTCACTTAACGAAGTGAGATTGGGCTATGAGACCTTTGGTAATAACGCTGATGCCAGTAGCAGCGATAAAAAAGAAACCCACGCTTATAGCGTCGCCTATAGTGCAGATGAAATTCCTGAAGTACTCAGTTATGCTGATAAGATTATATTTAACTCAATCTCACAGCTAACTGCTTTTAAAAATCAAGCGGCAGCGCAAGGTGTTCCAGTAGGCTTACGATTAAATCCAAAAACCAGCAACTCATCATTTTTGATTGCTGATCCTGCACGTCCATTTAGCCGCCTTGGTGAGCACGATAAAGATAAAATCGCAGCGGTACTAAGCGATATTACAGGCGTTATGATTCATAACAATTGCGAGAATGACAGTTTTGAAGCCTTTAGTGAAAGTTTGGCAGATATCGAATCTAGATTTGGCGATATTTTGCAGCAACTTGAATGGGTAAGCTTAGGCGGCGGCATTCATTTTATCGCGCCTGATTATCCATTAGAAAAGCTGGCTGACAGATTAAAAGTATTTAGTGAGACCTATGGCGTGCAAGTTTATTTAGAACCAGGCGAAGCAAGTATCCATGGCGCGGGCACGTTGGTCACGACAGTGTTAGACACCATGCACAATCAAAAAAATCTCGCCGTCGTCGACGCTTCGATTGAAGCACATATGCTCGACTTGCTTATCTATCGTGAGTCCGCACCGATTGTCGCGATCAATAATACTGCTAGCAATATTGCACCTACTGGCAATCCAGCAGAAGCTGCGCCGTCTGAAGCCAATGCTGAGTCGGCAGACCATACCATTATTTATGGTCGTTCTTGCTTGGCAGGTGATATCTTTGGTGAGTATGCATTACCGAGTAATCTTCAGATAGGCGATAAGATCGCCTTTGGTAATGCTGCCGGTTATACGATGGTCAAGAAAAACTGGTTCAATGGGGTTAATATGCCAGCGATTGTGATTCGTCGTTTGGACGGCAGTACCGATATCCAGCGTGAGTTCGACTATGAGGAATATAAAGCCAGCCTATCTTAAGCCTTAGTAGCCTTAGTTTTTAAGACTATGTTATTGTCGGGTTTTGTATTTTAATGTTTAAAAAACAAAGGCTTAACCTGTATTAGTATGCATTTTAATATCTCTACTTTTTATACATATTTTTTACCGATAAGGGAATAAAAATTGTTATAATCGCGTCGGGCAAATAATGGAGTATTATCTGCCCGACGGGTGCGTGGGTTTTCCTCGGTCTTCCTTTTTAATTCACGCATATCATTCACTCGTTTCTGTTTTGCATAGCCAAAATCAATGGTATCGACAGGGACACAAAGGAGGATTGTTCATTGAACACAAACCAACCAGCCAAATCTAACAAAAAAGACGTACTTATCATCGGAGCAGGCGGCGTCGCTCAAGTGGTCGCGCATAAATGTGCGATGCACAATGATGTGCTCGGCGAGATCCATATCGCCTCACGTACCAAAGACAAATGCGATGCCATCGCGCAGAGCGTAAAAGAAAAAGACAGCTTTAAGCAGGCTGCAGTCTTGCATACGCATCAGGTCGATGCGATGGACAGCCAAGCACTCGTGCAGCTGATACAAGACACAAAAATACAGATACTTATTAATGTTGGCTCGGCATTTATCAATATGACCGTACTAGAAGCTTGTATTGAAACAGGCACGGCATATATAGATACGGCTATTCATGAAGATCCACGCAAGATTTGTGAGACGCCGCCGTGGTACAACAACTACGAGTGGCAACGCAAACAGCGCTGTGCAGACAATAATGTCACTGCTATTTTAGGTGCAGGCTTTGATCCCGGTGTGGTCAATGCGTATGCACGCTTGGGTTATGACATGATGGATGCAGGATCTGTGACTGATATTGACATCATTGATATCAATGCGGGCAGTCATGGCAAATATTTTGCGACTAACTTTGACCCAGAGATCAACTTCCGTGAGTTCACAGGGACAGTTTACTCTTGGCAAGATAGCAAGTGGCAGTCTAATAAAATGTTTGAAGTCAAACGTACAGATGATTTGCCAGTTGTGGGTGTGCAGAACAGCTATCTGAGTGGTCATGATGAAGTGCATTCATTGTCAGCCAACCTAGATGTACCAAACATTCGTTTTTGGATGGGCTTTGGTGAGCATTATATCAATGTATTCACCGTGCTACAGAGCTTAGGCCTACTGTCTGAGCAGCCAGTGATGACGGCTGAAGGCCAAGAAGTGGTGCCGCTAAAAGTCGTGAAGGCGGTACTACCAGATCCAAGCTCGCTTGCACCAGAATATACAGGCAAGACTTGCATTGGTGATAAAGTTAAAGGTAAAATCAATGGCGTTGAGACGGAAGTGTTTATCTACAATGTCTCAGATCATAAAGACGCTTATAACGAAGTGGGCAGCCAAGGTATCTCTTATACCGCAGGCGTGCCACCTGTTGCGGCTGCGATGCTAGTTGCGACTGGTGAATGGGATGCAGGCACAATGGTCAACGTCGAAGAGCTAGATGCTAAGCCATTTATTAATCTATTGAATAAGATTGGTCTGCCAACGCGTATCAAAGATAGCGAAGGTGATAGAGCGCTTGAGTTTGATATTTAAATAACGAGTTTGATTTAGAAAAGCCTGTCTTTTATAGATAGGCTTTTTTTATGTCTGCGTTTATGAATAATGGGGGCTGGCGGTGTCATTACGTTCTTGCTACTATTTATTGTGGTTGAGGTATATTTATATACGCTTTAACTTAGCACATATAGCAGAATAAGTAGTAAGATATATAATACTTTATAGCGTGTTTTCTAGTTCAATACCGTGTATATTATCTAGTAATTATTTTCTAAAAGGTTTCGGAGCCATCAACTCCGAATGTCGCTTGATAAGCGGCTAAAGGGCGATCCCTTATCTAGAGTAGTCTCGAAATTTGGGCTGGTTGTGCCAGCAGAAGTCGTCCGAACGGGTAAGCTTATACTAGTCAAAGTAAGCCCAACCGCGTGGCAACGCGGTATATAAATGCGAATCTTTAATGATTCAACCGGTTGAGTCGTTTAAATGGATTAATGCCATGAAAATATCAACCAATATAGAGATTAAAGTAAATGTAGCAGCAGTAATTACAGCCATAAGTGGACTTATACTTACAATTGCTATGATTTATTTCAATCTTTGAAAAGCCCTATAATGTCAGTGGCAGCTGGCATTATAGGCATTCAATACAACTTTTAAAGCTTTGCCTTATAAGATTTTTAGGTCAGCGGTTAGCGGTGGAGGTTCAAATCCTTCTGCTCTTGTTTTGTTCCTAGTTATCTGTCTCGTGTTGATGGTTTTGTCTTATTTGAAAAATCGTATGTTGACAACTTTAGATTCAGACTGCAATTCTGAAAGGGAGGATAATTCTATGGGAAAAGTAGCAATCTTAAAAATTTTTGCAGCTTCAGTGATTGATATTATTCAGGCGCTGGGAACAAGTTTTGTGGCCTTTGGTGGGCCGCTTACCTAAGAATCTTATATTAATCGAATAGATATCGTTGTACTAAAAAGACAACTAAAATTTTTTAAAATTAAATTAGCTCAATTAGGGTACGTTCAGCGTACAACTAGAATATAATTAACCCATTAAACCTGACTAGGATTATATTCTAGTAGCGCCGTAATACGGTCATCAAGTGTGGGGTGTGAGCGGAATAAGTTGGCAATACTAAAGCCTTGCGTTTGTCCAGACGAGATTGCAAATGCTTTCATACTCTCAGGCATTTGATCTGGTCGCTGTGCAGAAGGACGCAGAGCATCAAGCGCACTGATCATTTTTTCGCGGCTGGCAAGTTTGGCCCCCATTTGATCCGCACGGAATTCACGTAAGCGTGAAAACCACATCACGATGGCAGACGCCAAAAACCCAAGCAAAATATCCATCACAATACTGGTGATAAAGTAACCGATACCTGGGCGATCACTGGTGTTTTTAAACACAGTACGGTCCACGAAGCTACCGACAATGCGCGCAAAGAACATCACAAACGCATTGACCACGCCTTGAATGAGGGCAAGGGTTACCATATCACCGTTGGCTACATGACCAATCTCATGCGCCAATACCGCTTCGACTTCATCTTGATTCATATTCTGTAGTAGACCAGAGGATACCGCTACCAGCGCTTTATTCTTATTCCAGCCAGTCGCAAAAGCATTTGGCTGCGAGTTATTAAAAATACCAACCTCAGGCATACCGATGTTTACCGCTTGCGCTTGTTTTGCCACTGTATCGACCAGCCATTGCTCAGTTGGGTTGCGTGCAGATTCTATTACCACCGTACCCGTGGATTTTTTGGCCATCCATTTTGACAGAAATAGCGAAATCATTGAGCCGACCATACCGTAGATACCGCACATAACTGCAAGGCTGACATAATCTAGCCCACCTGCCGTATATACACCGCCAATCCCAAAAAATCTGGATAGTATCCCAAACACAATGCTAAAGACCACGATCACGGCCAAGTTGGTCAATAAAAACAATCCAATACGCATCATGACGCTAATTTCCTATTTAAAGTGTTGGTATGGCCTAGATAGGCGGTTATCTAAGAGGTTTGTTTGCCATGATAGATTTTACTGGGGTTTTGTGTGTCATACTATTTCAATATTGTCAAAATGCTAAAATAATTATGTTGTCCTAGCTATAGTGAGATTTTTTGAGACAATTAGCGAACTAGGTATATATTAGCTCGTTGCCAAGACTGGTTAGCTACAGTACAACATCACCGAAACTATTGCCTATTGATCTAAGTATTAAGTTTTGGTCAACTATTTCTTATTTTGATTTCTCGGAAGATAATGATGACCAAGATTAATCTTTAAAAAATTATAAAAATGCGAACATCTCATGCAACTAGAAATAAATATTATAGACGCCTTCACTGACACTTTGTTTAAAGGCAATTCCGCAGCGGTTATTGTGACAGATACATGGTTAGATGATGCTTTGATGCAGTCTATTGCGTCTGAAAATAACTTGTCTGAGACCGCTTTTATTGTTGCTGATGGCATAGGTGTTTATCATATTCGTTGGTTCTCACCATTGACCGAAATTGACTTCTGTGGTCATGCGACTTTAGCCGCTGCCTATGTATTGTTTAATAAAAATTCAAACGTACAGTCGATTAACTTTTCAGCCAAAGCGGTTGGTATTTTGACAGTCGCAAAAACGGATTCTGGCAAAATGCAAATGGATTTTCCCAATAGAATGCCTGAAAGAATCGATGAGATTCCTGATAGTTTATTAGCAGGTCTATCCATTGTGCCTGCTGAAGTCTATCGTAATACTCAAGCGTATTTCGTCATCTATGATGCTGAATCCGATGTGCTGAATGTCGTGCGTGATAATGAAAAGTTGAAGCAGCTATAGCGCCTTATGATGTAGTGGTAACTTGTCAGGCAACCTCAGAGAAGTATCATGATTATGATTTTATCTCTAGATACTTTTGGCCAGCAAATAGTCGCGGCGGTGTGCTTGACTGTACCGTGGCAGACGATAGAGTGCTTATTTCTGGCAATGCTGTATCATATTTGACTGGATTTATCACCGTTGAGGAGTAGGTAAGTTTGACAGAATTAAAGACCGTTAGCCTGTTTGCGCTGACCGCATTGGCTGAGATTGCAGGGTGTTATTTGCCTTATCTATGGTTACGAGAAGGTAAATCTATCTGGCTATTAATACCTGGCGCGCTGAGTTTGATCGCGTTTGTCTGGCTGCTGTCATTACATCCGACTGCTGCAGGTAGGGTCTATGCGGCCTATGGTGGCGTATATATTTGTATGGCGATTTTATGGTTATGGACGGTCAATGGGATACGACCAACCGTGTGGGACATAGTGGGCTCAGTAGTTGCACTATTAGGAATGGCGATTATTATGTTTGCGCCGCGCAGTGCCTAAAAAAACGAGTGGCCAACTAAAAAAATACCAATCAAACCACTAGGTCAGATTGGCATATTGATACGAAAAATATTAATGTTTACCTAAAATACTACCGTTGTCGTCTTTCTTCGCTTGTTTGGCCGCTTTCTTTTCTTTGGCGGTCAGAAGCGGATTCTTTTTGACATTCTTCTTACTGTCTTGACTTTGCTCATGGTAATTCCTTTGTAGATAACGCATAGAACCTGCTAAGCCAATTGGGCTGACTTAAGGTAAGTATGGTGACGACTAACATAGTCGCTTACTAAATTGAGTATAGGCTTAAGCATTAGTAATAGATAGTACTCGCACAATTCAATTCGCCTACGATTCAGTTCTCTTGCTTCTTTCCTTTAGCGAAATCATTGCTTTAGCCAAGTTATGCGCTAATCGATTCGTTCAACTAATCATGGTATTCATAAGTGCTTACTTACGGATACATGGCGATTTGCTATAATTAGCCATAAACCGATTCATAAACGCGGCAAACTCTTATTTATTAACATTTAGCACCATCGTGCTCACTGTTTTGGTCACCTTATTATGCGTATACGTAAACTATTCAAATTTGAAAACGCTCACATCGTTCGCAACTGTAGCTCTGAGCGCTGCAAACACTCCATCCATGGTCACAGCTATCAGATTGAGCTGATTTTAGAGGCCACCCGTCTAGACCATGGGCAAATGGTTTATGACTTTGGGCTACTAAAATCTTCGATCAAAGACATTATCGACAGCTTTGATCATGCCATTTGTTTTTGGAACAAAGACGATCCTGAATATATCGCAGCGTGCAAGAAATTTAGCGCACGCTGGATTAGCCTACCAGTATCTCCGTCAGCAGAGCAGTTTTCACGTGTGATATTCTTTTGGGCGCAAGAAATACTGCGACAGACGCAAATGCAAAATGGTGAGGCGGATGTCAGTGTGTATTCAGTGATTGCTCATGAAACCGCGACGGGTTACGCGCAGTGTTTCGCCGATGATGTGGCAAACGAGCAAATGGGTAAGCTGGTTTTAGAGGATTTCGAATTTAGTGAACAAGTTCGTGCTGAGTGGACGGACTCTGATCTGTATGCCAAGCTGATTCGCGGTGAAAGCTTCACCAATCCAACGGTGACTATGCAGGTTCAGACTGATGCATAATGATCAATCAATAGAAAACAGTGACAGCGTGCAAACTTTGATACTGAACTCTGAGCAAGGCACTCAGTTATTGGCTAAGCAACTGGCAGCATTGCCGCTGACGGGTAGTGTGTGGCTGGCAGGGGATTTGGGTGCAGGTAAAACCACTTTAACGCGTTACTGGTTACAAGCGCTCGGTCATACTGGTGCGGTAAAAAGCCCAACGTATACCTTGGTTGAGCCTTATAGCATTGAACAAAACAATGGCACGACTAAGCCAGTTTATCATGCAGATTTATATCGTCTCCAAGATCCAGAAGAGCTGTCTTTTATTGGCTTTGATGAGTATTTAGATGAGCCTGAAGCGCTCGTTATCATTGAATGGGCGAGCCGTGCTGATGGTTATCTACCGATGCCAACTTTGTTTATCGATATTACGCAAGTTGAAAACGATGATAAAGGTAACGAAGCACGCCAAGTGCACTTAAAAGTATCAAAAGCAGGCCAAGCGCAAGGTCTGGATTTATCAAAACTTAATATCTAAATCACACCACTTGCCATTCTTTTAAAATACGACATCTATCAATGCCAGATAATCACCCCAATACCCGCATCAAAAAACTATCGCCGCTGCTCATTAATCAACTAGCAGCAGGTGAGGTCGTGACACGTCCAGCAGCGGTCGTCAAAGAGCTGCTCGAAAATGCCATCGATGCTGGTGCCACCGATATTGAGATACGTATTACTCAAGGTGGTATGGGCATGATTGAAGTGGTGGATAACGGTGTGGGTATTCATCCTGATGATATGGTGATGGCGATTACTCGTCATGCGACTAGCAAAGTCGCCGATGTTGCGAACTTGCACGGCATTACGACGCTCGGTTTTCGCGGTGAAGCATTGGCAGCGATGGCGGCTGTCTCTCGTTTGACCTTGACGAGTAGCCATGATGATAGTGGTATTGGTCGTCAATTGCAGGTCGCTGGGGTGTTAGATGATACCCCAAAGCTCACACCAGTCGTTCATAATCGCGGCACAACAATCATAGTCAAAGACTTATATTTCAATGTACCTGCCCGCCGCGGTAATTTAAAATCTATTGCCACTGAATTTGGCCACATAGAGACCATCGTCCGTGAAGTCGCACTGGCGCGAGCTGATGTCGCACTGACACTTTTTCATGACAATAAAAAGCGGTTATCATTGTCTGCAAATGCTACAAACGTTAACGATAATGATGCTAACCGTCTACCGTTGCCGCGTTTAGAACAAGCGACTGGTATGCCATTAACGGACAATGCGCTAGCAGTATCGATAGATCTATCGAGTCTTGTGCAGTCGTCTGTAGCGTACGGCGATAGCACGGTCAATCAGGCAGCAATCAGTGGCTGGTTATGGCCGATGACTGATGAGCAAAAAGACTTGCCAAAGCTAATTTATGTGAATGGCAGGCTGGTAAAAGAAGCATTGATTAGCAATCAAATGCGTCAACTGGCTCAGAGTGCTCAGCTAGCAGGTATGGGGTACGCGCTTTATTTTGATTTGCCAACTCAGTGGCTCAATGTCAATGTGCATCCATCGAAGCAGCGTATCAAAATCAGTCCGCTAAACAATATTATGGCGCATCTAAGCCATACGATTCGTTCACAGCTAAAAATAGTCGATGCTACGCCAAAGGTTGCTAGCCCCGATAATCCAGAAGTGTCAAAAAAAGACGTCTTTGTAGATAATTTGTCTGACACACATTTGCCCAATGATATGCCTATAGATCACACAAGACAGAGCAGGCAAGTACAAGCTCCTAGACAATCATATCAATCTGCCTCAAGCAAATCATTTTCAAATAAGTCGCCAGCTAAAGAATCAACACCATCTTATGTCGATGAGCCGTTACAGCAAAGTCGCCATACTTCGTATCGTTCATCCGAAGCGCCTACAGTTTCATCCTTACCAATCTGCTTGGATATTATTAATGATGTAGAGACTCGTGGTATTGACTCAACCGCAACTGATAAAAACCTACCTTGGCTCTTATTTCATCATCAAGGGCAATGTCTATTAATAAGTACTAAAGACTGGCAGTCAAAGGTAAGCCAGTTGTTTGAATCATCTATATTTAGCAATAAGGTATTTAAAAAAGATAAAATGTCAAACAGTGCTATGGAGATCAATCAACAGCTTACAACAGTAAGCTCGCAAATGACTGCACAAGACTCAGCAGTTTTTGTCGCAGATCTCGCTGATATACTGACAAGAAATGCGATCAAAATCTTAGACAGTCATCGTTTAGTCACACTAATGTTATCTTCTACATCCGAATAAATATCAAGCTGACTACTATTTTAGTCAACTACATATTGAGAAAGGCAATTCTATGCAATATTCGTCTGATAGCGTCTCTACTAATCTGCCTGATAATAGCGTGGTGTGCTTGATGGCGCCCACTGCCAGCGGAAAAACAGCATTGGCATATGAGCTATATGACACAGGGAGATATGAGCTTGTTTCGGTAGATTCAGCGCTGATATATCGTGATATGAATATTGGTACGGCAAAACCAACAGCGGATGAGTTAACGCGTTATCCGCATCATTTGGTTGATATTATTGATCCCATGCAAAGCTATAGCGTCGCTGAGTTTGTTGGTGATGTAGCACGTCTTATTGATGAGTGTCATGAGCGCAAAAAGATACCGCTGTTAGTAGGCGGCACTATGATGTACTACATGGCGCTACTCGATGGCCTGTCTTCAGTGCCTGATAGCGATGACAGCGTACGTGCACGCGTAGAACAATGGCGTCAAGAGGAAGGTATCAGTGCTTTATATGATTATCTTGGCCATGTTGACTCAGTTAGCCATCAGCGTTTGAATGCGACGGATACTCAGCGCATTACTCGGGCAATTGAGGTTTATTTGCAGACAGATAGGCCTATAAGCGACTGGCAGCGTGAGCCAAAACAAGCTTTGGCCCATCATCCAGAACAGCAGTGGCATGCATTGTCAGTGATACCAGACCGCCCATGGTTACATGCGCGTATCGAACAGCGCCTTGATATCATGTGGCAAGAAGGGTTAGTGGCAGAGGTTGTTGGCTTACTTGAGAAGTACCCGCTGACCCCTAATATGCCGTCGATGCGCTGTGTGGGTTATCGCCAAGTATTGGAATATCTCGTTCGTACGCAGCATCCAGTATTGGATAAAACCCATTTGGACAAAGCCCAATTTTATGAAGCCTTCGCAGACTCTAAAAGCCTAATGGCCATAAATAAGATACAAGGCGAGGGCGTTTACACAAATGCTCAGCCAGATGTATCCTATGCTGAGACCGAAGCGCTTGCTTGTCAGGAAATGCAAAATAAGGCATTATATGCCACAAGGCAGCTGGCAAAGCGTCAGTACACATGGTTGCGAAAAGTAATACAGCTCCCTAATACTTCTTCAGCATTGGCAATGGGATCTGATAGTACTGCTACTAATAACACCATAGTACTAAAAACATTTGCGACGATGGAGCAGGCAAGAAATTATCTGTATTGAAAAGATGTTTCTTGCTTTTTACTTTATAAGAATCAAACTTAATGTGGATTATTTTCGTAGAAAGCTCTATTCAGAGATGAAAGCATAATCACAATTAGTTTCAAAAATTAGCATAGATAGCTGTTATAATTTAAATTCTCTGAAAATGCAGTAGGAAACGAATATAACTGCTTCGATAATGAGCATTAGTTGACATTTGTAGATAAAATAATTAGTGAAACAAGTGGTTACTTAATTACTGACAATGATAACTTACTCGCGATAAAGTGGAATAACTTAAGAGCAACGAATATTTATTTAGATACGTTTTATAAAGAAAACACCTTATTGTATCTGCCTTTCAGCCATTATAATTAAATTAACACTTAAAATAATTGGCACTCAAAATATAACTATATAATATTTAGGAGAGATTTCATGTCAAAAGGACAAACTTTACAAGATCCATTCTTGAATTCGCTGCGCAAAGATCGCATTCCTGTCTCTATTTTTTTGGTTAACGGTATCAAGCTGCAGGGCCAAATTGAATCGTTCGATCAATATGTTGTACTCCTCAAAAATACAGTTAGTCAGATGGTATATAAACATGCCATCTCAACCGTAGTGCCAGCTCGTAACCCGCGTAGTAGTACAACCACTACAGGTACTGGCGCTCAACCTCAAGGCTTAGCGCAAACTGGCTATCAAGGTGGTGGCTTTGAGCGTGGCAGCAATCCTGCTGCGGGCGGTTTTGAAGAGCGTGGTTTTGCCTCTAGTCGTAGTGGATTTAATCGCGGAGGGTTTAGTCAAGGTCAAGAACGTGGCTTTGAGCGTGGTAGCTTTGGACAAGGTCAGGAACGCGGTTTTGAGCGCGGCGGCTTTGGACAGGATCGTGGTTTTGATGCACCGACAGACGGTACGGGCTTTGAAGAAAAGCCGGACAACGGATCGAATGATACCAATAGTTAATTAGCTGCACGCATTGAGTATATTATCCAACTATACATTAAAAGACATGATTTATACGATTAAGACCTGCTGCTATAGTGGGTTTTTTTTATATAAATAAGCAGATAGTTACTGTAAAAAATAATGGCTGCCTCCATTATATAAATGGTAGGCCATTATTAATATGAAACAGAGTATAGTAAAATACTAGGTTGATTCATTATAAAAATAGAGCAGATTCATGAGCGATACTACAACTGATTTGACCCATGAGCAATTTATCACAACGGCTATTGACGCGATTAATACTGAGATATCTGCATTAGCATTGTTGACGGAGCAGATAGATGACAGGTTTGCACAAGCATGTGACGTTATTTTGGCTTGTCAGGGTCGAGTGGTAGTAACGGGCATGGGTAAATCAGGATTGATTGGACGTAAAATAGCAGCGACTTTTGCCTCGACGGGTACGCCTGCTTTTTTTATGCATCCTGGTGAGGCAGGTCATGGCGATTTGGGCATGCTGGTCAAAGGTGATGTACTGCTTGCTATCTCGAACTCTGGTGAATCCGATGAGATTAAGATGCTATTGCCAGTGGTCAAACGCTTGAACATCCCTCTAATTAGTATCAGCCGAGATAAACGCGGTATGCTGCCACGAGCGGCTGATATTGTTTTGACCCTTGGCCACTCACAAGAGGCTTGTCCGCTCAATCTTGCCCCTACATCGAGTACAACGGCTACCTTAGCGTTAGGGGATGCTCTAGCGGTCGCCTTGGTACATGCTCGTAACTTCACTTCTGAGGACTTTGCATTATCGCATCCAGCGGGCGCATTAGGTCGTCAGCTATTGACGCGTGTCGAAGATTTAATGCATACCAAGTCAGAAGACTTACCCTTGATTCACCAACAAGCACCGCTACAGCAAGCACTATTTACGATGTCTGCTGGACGCTTAGGGATGACCGTGGTGACGGATGATAATGATAAAGTCGTTGGCGTATTTACAGATGGTGACTTACGCCGTGGTCTTGAAAAAGGTATTGATCTACAAACGCCGATGAATGAGGTAATGGTCAGTAACCCACGCCATATCAGTAAAACAATGCGCGCATCGGATGCCTTGAGTGTCATGAATGAAAATGGTATCAGTCAATTACTAATTATTGATGATGAAGATCGTTTAGAAGCAGTCATTACGGTTCATGATCTATTACAAGCTGGTGTAAAGTAATTCATTAATAGTTGATAGAACGATTGGTTTTTCATATAAAATAGTTAGAAAAATATTCGTCAAAAAGAGACAAATAATGCAAGATTTAATAAAAAAAGCCGGACAAGTAAAGCTATTGATCATGGATGTCGATGGGATTTTATCTAATGGTCAAATTATCTACGACGCAAATGGTATCGAAACCAAAGCGTTTTCAGTACAGGATGGCGTCGGTGTTAAGTCTCTAGCGCGTTATGGCATTTTAACTGCTATTATTACTGGGCGTAGCAGCGCTATGGTTGATAAACGTGCAACAGAAATGGGTGTCAATCATGTGGTACAAGGACGGGATGATAAGCTCATTGCACTAAAAGAGTTATTATCGTCTCTTGACCCTGCGCTCAATATTACTGCTGCCGACTGCGCTTATATGGGTGATGACTTGCCAGATATTAAAGCGATGCAAACGGTAGGGTTTGCAGCAACCGTACCCAATGCACACGCGGAAGTCATAAAACGCAGTGATATGGTCACCACTCGAGCAGGGGGTGCAGGTGCAGTACGTGAAGTATGTGATCTCATCTTAAAGGGGTACGGACATTATCAAGACTTTATTGCACATTATACGCTTGATGAAACTCAAGCTCAGGATGAACTGTCGTGAATACACGTGTTCTCATTATATTAGCGTTGATTATTGCTGGTATTGCGGGCTGGTTTTTCCAGCAACAAGGGGATGTGTCGCCACCAGTCAATATCGAGACGACAGATGTCGATTATGAAGCCACTGATATCAAAGCAGTTCAGACAAATGAGCAAGGTGAAACTGAGTATGAACTTACTGCTGAGTCTTTAACGCATAATCCTGAGACCAATCAGGATGAGATGTCAGGCATCACGATGAATTGGGAGCCGTCAACAGAGCAGCGCTACCGTATTCAAGCAGGTAGTGCAGCCATCAGTCAGCAAACAGGGGAGTTGAGCTTATCAGGTGGCTTTACACTGGTTAGCGAAGGTAATAAAGAGGCGTCTGATATTGAGCCAATCAAAGTGACTGGTAGTACCCTAAAAGGCAATACAAAGTCTGGTCAAGTGTATAGCGATGAGCCCGTCAAAATTGAACAAGGGATGAATCGTTTTGAAGCATCCAGCATGACTGCCAATCTGGAAACGGGTGAATATGAGTTTGGGCAAGTTGCTGTCGCTTTTACGCCCGCTGATCGTCAAGACAAAGCATTATTTTAAACTAGCGTTTTCTACTACATTAAAACAGCAGCCATCATGAAGTTTGCAAATCCTATCAACAATTATGAAACGAGTTATTATATGAAATCTAAATTTTTGCCTACTTTATGCGCATCAATCTGCTCACATAAGCTACGTGTTGTTCCAACGTTTATGTTGTTAGCCCTACCATTGTATGGCCATGCACTGCCATCAGATGCCAATCAGCAAATCAAACTGCTAGCGGACAAGGCCACTTATAGTGAGCGTACTGGCGTCACTAGTTACTCAGGTAATGTCATTATTACTCAAGGCACTTTTAAAATGACTGCGGACAATATCACAGTCAATCTCTCGCAGCAGCGCAGCATTAATTCAGCGGTAGCGACGGGTCGTCCAGCAACTATGCAGCAGGTTGTGACGCAAGAAAAAGGCTTGGCAAAAGGTCAGGCAAATAAGATTGATTATAACGCGGTATCTGGCATTATCACTCTAACAGGAAATGCCAAGCTGGTTCAGAATGGGGCAAGTTTTGCCGGTAATGTTATTCGTTATAGTCTAAAAGCAGGTGATGTAGAAGCGACCGCTGGTGGTAATCAGCGAGTAGAGTTGGTATTTCCACCAAATAATAATACCAACCAAAGTGGCGTTCGCTAACCTAGCCAACCAAAGCATGAATAGGTTTTTGGTAGTATACGAATATCGTGAAAGCAAGAGTAAGCTATGAGTGACAATAAAAATATAGATTCTTCAGTATCAAATAGCAATACGGCGCCTGTCGCTCGCTTGACTATGCAAAATTTGGGTAAACGTTACGGCAAGCGCTGGGTAGTCAAAGATGTCTCGTTTTCTGTTGAGCAAGGCCAAGTTGTTGGACTGCTAGGCCCGAATGGTGCTGGTAAAACGACCAGTTTTTACATGGTGGTGGGACTGGTCAATATGGATAAGGGCCGTGTCACTCTAGGAAAAATGGATCTGTCTAAATACGCTATGCACGAGCGTGCTCGTGCTGGTATTGGTTATTTGCCGCAAGAAGCGTCGATTTTCCGTAAATTATCTATCGAAGACAATATATTGGCGATTTTGCAGACTCGTACAGAATTAAGTAAAGCTGAGCAGCAGCAAGAGCTTGAAAAGCTGATTGGCGAATTTCATTTAGAACATGTACGTACCTCACTTGGAATGAGTGTGTCAGGCGGCGAGCGTCGTCGCTGTGAAATTGCTCGTGCGCTAGCAGCGGATCCTAAATTTATCTTATTGGATGAGCCATTTGCTGGTGTAGACCCCATTTCTGTTGGCGATATCAAGGATGTTGTTTTGACACTGAAAAATCGTGGTATTGGTGTCTTAATCACTGATCACAATGTTCGTGATACGTTAGCCATCTGTGAAAAGGCTTATATTGTTTCAGAAGGGGCTATCATTGCCGAAGGTACTTCATCGGAAGTCTTAGAAAATGATCTGGTCAAATCTGTTTACTTAGGTAAAGACTTTCAAGTATAGCCCGCTGTGCTAAATCATTTTTTACTCATATTCTTATCTACACGAACTGCTGATTTTAGCATTGCAACTAACTTATAAAGCCAGCAGTCAACATCTTCATTATATTTAGAATAACCTACGCTTAACGCTCTTCCTTCTATCAAATACAGCTTTCGATACTCACAACTGGCTGATCGCGACAAACACTCTTACATTCCCACTCATCAAAGAGCGTACGATATTTTATTCATTATTCTCGACTAATCATCTGGATAAGGCTCATCATTTATGGCAAAAAATAAAAGCAGTTATGTCTGTCAGAATTGCGGCGCGCATTTTGGCAAATGGGCAGGGCAGTGTACAGATTGCGGCGAATGGAATAGCTTGGTAGAAGCGCCAAATGTCAGTATGCCGCATCACAATAAAAATACCGCCAAGCCTAATGCCGGCCGATCCACTTCTCGTAGTACTGCTGCACCAGTTGGTAACTACTCTGGCACTCACAGCGCAGTTATGCCACTTAACGCAGTCAGTGTGACGCTAGACACACGCTTGCCAACAGGCATTAGCGAGTTTGATCGTGTGCTGGGTGGCGGATTGGTAGCTGGTTCTGTCGTACTAATCGGTGGTGACCCGGGTATTGGTAAGTCAACCATATTGTTGCAGACAGCGACTAATATGGCACGTGCCGATTCTTTGGCAGGTAGCGCGCTTTATGTGACTGGCGAAGAGTCACTTGCACAAGTAGCTATGCGTGCCAAACGCTTAGATTTACCTGCTGATAGACTTCGCGTACTCGCAGAGACCAATGTGGAAACCATTTGTGCGGCCTTGACCCAAGAGCAGCCAGCCATCGCTATTATTGACTCTATCCAGACTATTTATACTGACGCCATCAATTCTGCACCAGGCGGCGTCAGTCAAATCAGAGAGTCTGCCGCGATCTTAACGCGCTATGCAAAGCAAACAGGTACAGCGCTATTTTTAGTGGGACATGTGACGAAAGAAGGCACTTTAGCAGGCCCACGTGTACTTGAGCATATGGTCGATACGGTATTGTATTTTGAAGGTCAGTCTGACTCACGTTTTCGGATGATTCGTGCAGTCAAAAACCGTTTTGGTGCGGTTAATGAGCTGGGTATTTTTGGCATGACTGACATGGGACTCAAAGAAGTTGCCAACCCATCAGCGATATTTTTGAGCCGTTATGATAAGCCCGTTGCTGGATCTGTTGTTATGGTTAGCCGTGAAGGGACTAGGCCATTACTGGTTGAAGTGCAAGCGTTGGTGGATGACTCCCAAGGACAGCCTAGACGCATGGCGTTGGGTTTGGACTTCCAGCGTTTGTCCATGCTACTAGCAGTGATGCATCGTCACGGTGGTATTCATACCAGTGGACAAGACGTCTATGTCAACGTTGTTGGTGGCGTCAAAGTCATAGAGACTGGATCTGATTTGGCAGTGTTGTTGGCATGTGCCTCAAGCATCAAAGAAAAGCCATTACCATCGTCATTAGCAGTGTTTGGTGAGGTCGGTTTATCTGGTGAAATCCGTCCAGTACCGAATGGTCAAGAACGCTTGAAAGAAGCAATGAAGCATGGTTTTAAACATGCGATTATTCCAAAGGCCAATGCACCTGCTAAAGGAGCTCCTCAGTTTAAGGGTATCAATGTGATTGCTGTTGAACGTCTTGACGATGCCATCGAAAGTGCGTTTGAGTTATAACCAATCTTGAAAAGTATAAAAAGATTTGATCAAAAAAGCCCTTAACTCATGATAAGTTAAGGGCTTTTTTATATGCTATAAGTTTTAAAACTAAGGTCCTGAAACACGCTCAATAGCGACATTACCGACACCTTTATTAGTGATACCTAGGCGCTTAGCTGCACCATACGATAAATCTAATACGCGGTTGCCATGGAATGGACCACGATCGTTCACTTTTACTACAACGCTTTTACCGTTAGTTTTATTAGTGACTTTAACATAGCAGTTGAGTGGTAATGAGCGATGTGCTGCCGTCAAACCATTCATATCAAAAGTTTCACCACTAGCAGTTTTACGACCATGAAACTTACGACCGTACCAAGAGGCAAGACCAGTTTGCTTAAATTTACTAACAGAATTAGAGGCTACTGCGGTTAGACGCTCTAACACATCTTCATCATTAGTGACTTGAGTGGTATCACTCGCTAATAGTGAACTACTAAGTGCTAATGAAGTAGGCTGACGTGCTGATTTGACCAAACTTGATGCACCATCATGCTGACGGCTAAGCTCACCAAGTACACGATCGATATGGGAGGCGTTATCTTGTGAAATCATCGCAAGGGAGGTTTTTGCTTCTACAGCATTTACATTTGTAGCAACTGCAGAGCCAGCGAATAAAACTGCCGACATTGTAAGTAAACCAGATAAACGCTTATTCATAAATACCTCTATAACTTATACACCAAAACCTAACTCTAAATTTTTAGATTGAGTATGACAGCGTTAGACCAATCTAACAGTGAATCAAACTCTAGAATCTTTATATTAATCTATTGTTTTGATAGCGATTAATATTTAGGGCGAGACTCTTACAGGTTTCAATATATGGTAATTTTTCATTTTATGATCATAAGTAGCGGTAGTAATGACCGTAGTTACTTAGGACATGCTTAAATGATAGTCAGCGATATTCATTGAGTACTTATTTTTAACTTAGAGAGTAAGTACCAATGTCACTATATGTCGTATCTATAAAACTTCCGATATACAAACTTTCTGATATTGCTAAAGTAATGAAGGGTTTAAAAGTTTTTGCGTGATGCTTTGTTATTAAACCGTTAATTAAGTAGTGTATTTGAAAGTCTGAAATCTACAAGATGCTAACTATACGACCAATCTACAACCAAAGTATAATTAAATGCAAATTTTGTTAGTGGCTATGTACGGGTTATGTATCAAAGTACAGTAAAACGAGGTTAACGCAATTTTTTGTAAAAAACAAGAAATAAAATATTTCAGCCTTGATTTGCAATTCATTTTGGTTAAAAAAATCACTGCTAATGACAGTATGATACAAGTAATTAAATAACAATACTTTATGTCTCATGACAGCATTTTGATAGGCTGGTCATGAATGGGGATTATGTAGTATCTATTAAAAGTAACAAAATATTAATAGTAGCAAAATCGCTGATACTTTGATTTAATCTAAACTTTGTTGTCATTAGTCATGCGAGAGTGCTTTATTTTATGCTCAGTGTTTTTGAGAGATATAAATGATGTGTGTTTGTCATATTTCAATGATAATTTACTAATGTTTTATATATAAGGTATTGTTTATCAGTGTTTTTAACCAGATTTGTGAGTGTGAATCGACATCAATAAGCCAAAACCTGCCATCAAAGTCACGATAGCGGTACCACCATAGCTGATGAAAGGAAGGGGTACGCCAACAACAGGTAAAATACCGCCAACCATACCGACATTGACGAATATATAAACGAAGAAAGACATGGCAATAGCGCCCGCAAGCAGCCTGCTATAAATGTCAGGATGGGTGAAAGCGATATACAAGGCACGCGACAAAAGGCAAAAGTAAATAAACATCAGCAGCATGACACCTAGTAAACCAAATTCTTCAGAAAAAGCTGCAATAATAAAGTCAGTATGACCTTCTGGTAAAAAATGCAGATGCGACTGTGTGCCTTCTAAATACCCTTTGCCAGTGAGCCCGCCTGACCCAATGGCTGTCTTTGATTGGATAATATTCCACCCAGCACCTTGTACATCGGCTTCAGGATTGAGTAAGGTTAGGACGCGCGTACGCTGATAATCATGCAACAAAAAGTTCCAAGCAAACGCAATAAAAGGTATCGCTAAAACCACAGCAGCAGAAATCAGACGCCAAGATAGGCCCGCCAAGAACAGCACAAAAATGCCACTAGCAGCGACTAAAAGCGAAGTGCCAAGATCAGGCTCTTTTGCAATCAGCAATACAGGAACGATAATCAATGCCAGAGTGATGGCAATACTGGTCGGTGATGGCGGAAGATCACGCTTGGACAAAAACCAAGCACACATCATCGGCATCCCAAGCTTCATAAACTCAGACGGCTGCACACTACCAAACCCAGGTAAGTTGATCCAGCGCTGAGCACCCATACGCACTTCACCAATGATATCAACCAATACCAATAATATAAGACCCAATACATAAAACACAGGCGTAAAGGTACGGTAAAGGCTTGGCGGTATTTGTGCCATCGCAAACATTACGGTGAATGCCACACCGTAACTTACCATCTGACGTATGACCATGCCAATGTCTTGACTGGCAGCACTATATAAAATCGTCAGGCCAATGCAGCAAACCGTTAACAAAAGCAAGGTCAACCACGGATCGATGTGAATACGTTGCCAGATCGTCGGTGCATGACCTTGGCCTAAGTGATGGCTCTGACGTGAAAAACGGTATTGCGGGTTAGAAGACATAGGCAAAATTTGGCTAGCAGTTGGAGTAAAAGGGAGAGGTTATCTAAGCTGTCTTATATAAAATATGTGATGAGTATTTGATGGTCTCTATTCTAATAGAAGCCCACGGACAAAAAAACAAGCAGATACTTAACATCTAGGCAATAAAGTCACGTAATTATAAAAGTGATAAGGATAAGTGTTAATTACGAATATCCTGCCTCAGATTAGAGGCGATAGTTTAGCCTGCTTGCTGAAAATTTGATAGTATCGATAAAACGTTTTTAGCGGTAGATTCCTGCAATGATAAAATCAAAAAACCATAACTATGGACAAATCCAGAAGCCTATTCTTGCACTGGTTGTTTGTATGAGTAGCATCAGTGTTCATGCCGCTATTATAACTGATAGTAGTGAACGCCGTATCGAAGTGCGTCAAGGCAGTGGCGACACTAGCAATGCTTATATATCGCCTTCTAACAATGTCTCTAGTCAGCGCCCTAGTGTCACTATGTTAAGTGGCGCAAATGCATCAAATGGCGATAGTATGCAAAGCTTGATTGCACAAAAGCAGCGTGATTTTGAAATTGATGCCAGTCTGTCTATCGAGGAAAACAAACGCGTCAATGTGAATCAACGAAGACCGACTTATAATACAACTTACCGTAATAACAGCTACAGCACAACGAATAACACCTATAATAGTGCTAATAACGATCTTACGAGCATGGACTTTAATGCATGGCTCAACAGTAACAGTTACCGTGCTAGGCAAGTAGCCGAATATCAGCGCTATTTGAGCGCACGTGTGGGTGCACAAAATGTACCACCACTGTCTCAGCTACTTACCACCGCGCGCAGCTGGGACAAATGCGGTTATGAGCCTTATCAGCTGCCACCGCGAGAGTTGTGGGCCAATATCGTGCCAACACTACACCTCTATAGTGAGCTAAAAAATCAAGGCATTTTGCCTTTAAGTACTGAGATACGCTCGGTGTATCGTAGCCCTGGGCTGAACGACTGTGCTGGCGGTGCTGGCAGTAGCAAGCATATGAATGCAAGTGCCATGGATATTTGGGTGCCAGAGTACGAAGACAACCTATGGCGGCTTAGTACGATGCAGGATGGCCTGTGCCAGTTTTGGCAATATCAAGGACAGTCTTACAACTTTGGCTTGGGTTTATATGCCACAGGTGCGATTCATCTAGATACCGATGGTTATCGTAAATGGGGTTTTAACCATACCAGTAGTAGCTCTTATTGTCGCTATTAGATAGCTAAGGGTTAACGCGTCATAAGCAAGCGCACACTCAAATTAGTGACAATAAAAAAACGAGAAACAGTATAATATCGCTTATAAATTTTACAGCTAAATGATTAATAGGATGAGCTGGCTAGACGCGCAAGTTCACCAAAAAATTGTTTGGAATTTAATATTTATGTTCTAATATGAATATTTTCATTTACTATCTTTATATCCTTATCACTCTTCAAAGAAGAAGATTATGGTTAATATAAGCGGGATTTATGACAAAGCAGCATTCAGCAGTTGCAAGATGCAGTAAATCGAATGAAAGGAAACAACGTTTTTTTCGCTCAAAATATATTTACACCACATTAATAGGAATGGCATCATTTTCCATATTATTGGTGAGTGCCTGCAGTCCAGAACCCTATCCTGAAAACAGCTCGCTGGTGACAGATAAAGCTGCGCTAACACGTGATAGCATCGCACAAAATTCTGAAAACATTGAAGACAGTATTAGAAACTCTTATGCTCGTTTGGCCTCAGAGCGCGCTGATGTATGCCCAAAGTTGATAGAAGAACAGGGTAGTCAGGTTATTGAGCGCGTTGCAGAAGTAATGGTAAACGATTATTGTGACTATTTTCTATATCCTCGAGAGGGTCAGCATATTTCAGTCGCCACCAACAATCGCCAAATCGAGGCCTTACTTATAGTCCCCGCGCTACATAACTTTGCTAATGGTGGTTATAAGGTCATGTCTTACGACAAGCATATCATTCGACTGAGCTATAATGGTGCCACCTATAAGCCTCAAAACCTCAATTACGACATCGTAATGACCATTTCTGATAACTCTGATAAAGAGTATTCGTAGTCTTTTTTGATAGCACAAGTCAGTCACAAGATAATAAACACATGAGTGATGAGTCGGGCATACTGAATCGCTCATCACTCACGCTATTTGTTATCTAACTGAGTGAATTTAACCTAGCTTATTTCCCTCTTGTTATTTGGTCGTTTTTGTCGTAGCTTCTATCCCCTTCCAAGGATCGTCTTGCCCAACTGTCACGATTAAAAAGTTATCCGGATTTAAGGTATCGCGCAGCGTTTTGTTGACCCCTGACAGCGTGACTTGATCAATACGGTTGACATAATCGGCCAAGTAAGTGTTTGGCAATTGATAGAAATTCATCATTCCTAACAACCCATTGATCCCTGCGTTACTTGCAAAACCCATCGGGAAGCTATTTTTGAGATTGTCTTTGGTCAGGCGTATCTCGTCCTGAGTGACTCCTTTTTCTAACGTGTCATCGATAACCGCTAAGCTTGCATCGATTGCCGCACGTGCTTTGTCATTACGTGTCGAAAAGCCAATCTGATAAGGCCCGCGTGCTAGCATCGGATTCATTGATCCTGAAATACCGTAGGTGTACCCGAGATTTTGTCTAATCTCAGTCATCAAACGGGCATTAAAGTCACCACCTGCCATTACCTCGTTACCAACCGCAAAATTGGTTTGCTGCTGCTGGGCTGTTGGATTGGTTGCACGTTTACTGCCTAATTGCCCCATCAATACGGTAGTTTGGGTACTTGGGAAGGGGATATGAATGTGCTGTGATTTAGTGAGAGGTTTAGGCTCAGGTAAATCAGCGGCAGCTTGACCAGCAGATAGTTTAATCGTGATATCTTCAGCCAGCTTTTTCGCCTGTACCAAGGTCAGATTGCCTGTCATAGCGATAGAGGCATTTGCCGCCACTAAATACCGATTTTTAAAGTCTATCAGCTGTTGCTTCTGGATAGTTGGCACGCTCTCTAGCGTACCGACTGAGGGATGAGCGTAAGGATGACTGCCGTATAAAGCCTTATCAAAGGCAATACTGGCAAGACTGCCAGGGTCTTGTTTTTGCTGCTGTAAGCCAACGAGTAATCGTGACTTGTTACGTGCTAATACCTCGTCATTAAACGTAGGCTCACTCACCATTTGCGTCATCAAATCAACAGCTGGTAAAAGGTGTTTATCGTCTGATAAGCTGCGTAGCGAAACAATGAACATATCCTTATAGGCACTACTGCCTAGATTGATGCCTAGTGTTTCAACAGCACGCGTGAACGCATCTTCATCTAAGCTTTTGGAACCCTGCTCAAGCATCGTTGCGGTCATGTTGGCGATGCCAAAACCGTCTTTACTGATGCTGCCATCACGGGCACTACCAGCGTTGAAACGTAAGTCCACATCGACGATCGGTAAGGCTGTGGTCTGAACGAACATGACAGGAACACCAGCTTTGGTCTTAAACTCTTGAATCGTTGGCACTGTGACTTTTAAAGATTTGGCATCATCGATACTGGTAAGTTTAGATAAAGCTGCAATCGGCGCACTTGCATCAACAGCAGTAGGGGCTCGGTAATCTTCAGCGCCTGTAGTGTCGGCTTGGGCAGTATTAGCCAATATACTCAATGCAAAAACTATGCTGGTACTAAGGTATGATAGCTTTTTTAATGAGAGATTAGATGATGTAGAGGGCAAGGCATTACTCAAAGATTTGTGTGTTGCTTGAGAGTCATATTTATTCTGAATCATGATGTTCTTCTTATTAAGAATACGGTTATATCGTCGCTTTTATGAAACGTTCTGATAACAGGCAGTATTTATTGTGCTTTGGTAGTGTTCTCTTTCGGGGGCACAATATGCATCACCGTTAAGTTGTCCTTAACCAAATACTTCTTACTGGCAGCCTGAATGTCAGCGACACTGATACCATCTAGTTTGGTTGGTAACTTAGCAAGTAATCTGTCATCTAGCCCGATAGACTGTAGTGAGCCGATCATACGTGCTTGTCCTTCCATGCTATCTTGTGCATATACTAGGCCAGTGACGGCATTGGTCTTGGCGCGACTGATTTCATCGGCAGCAATGGGATCGGTTTTGAGTTTTTCTATCTCTGATATTATGGCTTGTTGCGCTTGCTCTAAACTGACACCTTCACGTGGTGTCGCTTGAATCATAAATAGCCCATCGCCGCGATCTAACAAATCGTAAGAAGTACCAACCGTGGTCAGTAGACCTTGCTCACGTATCAATCGACTCTCCAAGCGTGCAGATAGACCGCCATCGAGTACGTCTTGAGCAAGCGAGAGGGCGTAAGCCTGTTTTTCATTGTTTGCGCCTGCTGTCACTAGGCTAGGTACGTTGTAACCCATAAGTAGGACGGGCACTTGCACCGCTTGCTCAGAGTCTACTTTTTGATAACCACGAAAGCCTTTTTGAGTGACAGCGTTACGCTTAGGTACGTTGCTTGGCGCCAGCTCACCAAAATAGCGTTTGACTTGAGTGAGTACTTCTTGTGGTTGCACATCGCCGACGATGACTAAAGTAGCATTATTGGGTGCATACCATGTCTTGTACCAGTCTTTTAGATCCGAGAGTTTGATGGATTCTAGCTCACTCATGGGCCCAATGACAGATTCACCCTTTGGACTGTTAGGCAATGCTAGCAAACGAAATAATTCGTAAGCTTTGGCAAGGGGATTGTCATCAGTACGCTGACGTCGCTCTTCCATGACGACTTGGTGCTCTTTGGTAAACTCTTTGTCATTGAAGGTGAGGTTTTTCATTCGATCTGCTTCAAGCTCTAACGCCAACGGCATACGATTGGCAGGAAATAGCTCGTAGTAGCCCGTATAATCATAGCTGGTAAAAGCATTGTTAACCCCGCCAAACTTGGCAATCAACCGCTCGTAATCATCACTTGAAACATCAGGAGTGCCTTTAAACATCATATGCTCAAGTAAGTGAGAGATGCCGCCTTTATCCAGCGGCTCATCTGCCGAGCCCACCCGATACCAAATCTGGGTCATGGCGACGGGTGCACGGTGGTCTTCTTTTATGACCACTTTTAGGCCATTTTCTAACTGGTATTCATGTCGACCTGACATATCCATTGTCAAAGCAGAGGGCTTTGCCTCATCAGTTGTTTTATTTTTACTAAATGCGCTTTGAGATGACCCATCTGTCGTGACCGTATTTTTTGTAGTGGTAGTCGTGCTAGAAGGTAATGCGGTGGTTTGACAGGCAGAAAATAATGTTGCCACCGTTAGAGCACAGGCGATACGTAATGGCGTAGTAGTGAGCGTTGAAGACAATGGCATGGTATGGTCTACTTATATAAAATAATGACTGAAGTGATGGACGTAATCATAGCAATACAATGCATCACAGTGATGTCTGTGTGCCAACCATGACACTAGCGGTCGGTCTAATATCTTGCGTCGTATTGCAACCTGCCACAGATAATACAGTTGTCGTTAGCAAAATCGCCACACTGATATTGGCAATGCTTTTATAGTGTTTAGAGAGTGATGACATAAGCGTTTCCTAATAAGAATTTTTAGATGAGTCTTGGTAGAGTAGGCGAAGTCTTGCAAGGAACAAGTCAGAATTTTGTGTCCAAACCTTAAGCAAAACTCTCTCAAATCATTATGTGATTTTTTGAGCAGATAATTTTTGACGACAGTCTACTATGGTAAGGGCTAAGCGCGACTTGAATTATGCTAAAATAGGCTAAAGTCCATGGTCATATAGCTGGCAAGCTTATGACAATCTAAAAATCCATTTACAATAAACAAATAATTAATAGCGATAACTTTTAGGGCAAACTTATGAATAACCCAAACAATAGCAACCGTGTGGTCATCAATCTTGATGATGGTCTCGATGATTTAGATGACGATGATATTACCTTACCCAGTCTACCGGTGCAATCGGTGCCAATCATTGATGAAACAGAGCGTGCTGCGCTACAAAGGGATAATACGGCAAATCCAGATGTCTCAAACAATCAGGCAGCAGAAAATATTGCTTTGGCCACGCCAATTGTTATGACAGAAGAGCATAACGTCCCTAAAGGTGCCTCTGAGAGCTTTTCAAGTGCTAAAGAGACAGGCACTACGAGCAAACCTAGCACTGCGACAACCATTCCTGCCATGCCATTACAAGAGCAACTTGGGGATACACCAAGGGTAAGTCCAGTCGCTAGCAGCAATACCCAAGCAGCCACGCCACAAGAGCCTGCTGCAGAGCCACAAGACAATAAGAAAAAAGGCAGCTGGTTTAACCGTATGAAGACGGGGCTGAGTAAGTCACGTAAAAATTTGGCCGAAGGGATGGTCAGCATACTTATCGGTGGTAAAGAGATCGATGACGAGCTGTTAGAAGAGGTCGAAGATCAGTTATTGGTTGCTGATATCGGCGTTAATGCAACCAACCGTATCATCAAGAACCTGACCGAGCAGACTGCCCGTGGTGACTTGATTTATGCTCACTCACTCTATAAAGCCTTGCAAAGTGAGCTGGTTGATATCCTAACGCCTAAGGTTGAGCCGCTGGTGATCGATACCAGCAAAAAACCATTTGTTATCTTAGTTGTGGGTGTCAATGGTGTTGGCAAAACCACAACCATCGGTAAGCTCGCCAAGCGCTTACAAGGTGAGGGTAAATCAGTCATGCTAGCGGCAGGGGATACTTTTCGCGCGGCTGCCACCGAGCAGCTACAGATTTGGGGCGAGCGTAATCATATCCCAGTGGTGGCACAAGGTCATGGCTCTGATAGTGCTTCTGTCATTTTTGATGCGATGCAATCTGCCAAAGCAAAAAATATCGACGTACTCATAGCAGATACCGCTGGCCGTCTACAAAACAAGACACATTTGATGGCAGAGTTAGAGAAAGTGGTGCGCGTGATGCGTAAAGCTGATCCAAGCGCTCCGCATGAAGGTATGATCGTACTCGATGCTGGCACGGGTCAAAATGCCATTAACCAAGTTGAGCTATTTAACAAGATTGTACCATTGACAGGTATCACCATTACGAAGCTAGATGGTACGGCAAAAGGTGGCGTGGTGTTTAACATTGCCGAAACGACAGACGTGCCTATCCGCTATATTGGTGTGGGTGAGTCGATTGATGACTTGCGCGCCTTTAGTCCGAAACAGTTTGTCGCCGCTTTGTTTGAGACAGATGACAAAGAGTAGAACCGCTATTTGTAACGGCTAAACAATCTTTAAAATAATTTGGAAATCAAAGCCATGATAGTGACCGAAGCATCTTTTGGATCGTATCGATTAACGCTCATTGCCCGTCTCGATGAGCATGACCAGCCTGTGCTCGTTGAAGCCAACTGGCTGCTGCCCGGTAATACTTGGCACAGCTCAAAATCTGTCCCCAAGCTTAAAAAATATTATGGCCTGACAGATGAAGACTTTACCTTTATAGACAGCAATAGCCTAAGCATGAAAGAGCCTACTCAAGCTTTACTGATAGAAACGATTTTCCAACTCAAAGATTATGCTGCTGGTAAACGCAAGACATTGGACTTGCCCTTAGATTTTTCTATGGGTACTGAGTTTCAACAAAGCGTATGGCGCGCGCTGCAAGAGATTGGCTATGGCGAAACCATCAGCTATGCCACCCTCGCGCAGCGTGTTAATAGCCCGAAGGGGTTCCGCGCGGTTGCACAGGCTAATGGCAAAAATCCTTTTAGTATCATTGTGCCTTGTCATCGAGTGATTGCGAGCGACGGTAAGCTTGGCGGTTATACAGGTGGATTAGATAAGAAGGAATATCTGCTGGCGCTTGAAGGGGTTAGGTGTAGAACGTAAAGATAAATATAACGCTTCAACTAGTGAGTGAGTGAGTGAGCAGAAAAAAGCACCAAACCGACAATTGATTGGTGCTTTTTCTGGGGGTGTTCTTGCCAGTATTTAGTTATTAAGCTGGCTATCCCTCAAGCTGTGCCATGACGTCAGCAGAGAAGTTCACGTTAGTATAAACTTCTTGCACATCATCCGCATCTTCTAACATATCGATCATCTTTAGGATCTTTTCAGCATCTTCTACATTGTCGATTTCAGCCGTGGTAGATGGTGACATGGTGACTTCAGCATTATCAGAGACAAGACCAGCAGCGTTAAGCGCGTCTTGAACTTGACCGAAAGTTTCCCACTCAGTGATGACAAGCAAGCTTTCACCATCGTTTTCGATATCAACGGCGCCCGCATCTAGTGCCACCATCATGACTTCATCTTCTAGGCTTACATCATTAAAAGTGATCTCGCCGCGTTTGGTAAACAGATAAGCCACTGAACCTGAAGTACCAAGATTGCCATCACATTTGGTAAAGGCGTGACGGACTTCACTGACCGTACGATTGAGGTTATCAGTCATGGTTTCGACCAGTACCGCTACACCGCCGACACCGTAGCCTTCGTAACTGACTTCTTCCATTTTTTCATTATCACCGCCGCCTGTACCACGGTCGACAGCACGGTTGATCGTGTCGCGAGTCATGTTGACTGATAGCGCTTTTTCGATAACAGCACGTAAGCGCGGGTTTTTGTCAGGGTCGGGGTCGCCTTGTTTGGCAGCTGAGACGATTTCACGAATAATTTTGGTAAATATTTTACCTTTTACTGCATCCTGACGGGCTTTACGGTGTTTAATATTTGCCCATTTTGAATGGCCTGCCATATAACATCCTTAAGGTTTACGTATTATTTTTTATGTGCAAGAAGGCGATGAATTACAGCCTTCGATGTCTGATCACCTTGTTTTATACTATCATTATTTTGTCTATATCAGGTAATAGCGCTACTTGCACGTTAACGATTTGTATGTTGTTGAGAGTGCTTTTTTGCTACACTGTGGCAAATTATAGATTGTATTCACTGTGATAAGTGAGCAATATTATAAACCAGTTTTAACTATTTTGACCAACTTGCCCTTATCCATCACATTTTAAGTCATGGAACGCTATCAAGCCATTGATTTTATAAAGTTACTGATTCTATGAAGCGACCAACTGCTGAAGCCCTAACACACTTGCGTAACCGTACGCATATTATTATTGAAGGTACAGATACCCGTTTGGGTAAGCTCTTTGATATTGTATTATTGATTGCGATTTTGACCAGTGTGGCTGTCGTCATGCTTGATAGTGTGTTGTACATGCGCTTGCAATATGGCACGTTGTTTTTTTATGCAGAGTGGTTTTTTACGATTCTATTTACCATTGAGTATGCACTAAGGTTGTTTTCAGCACCCAATCGCTTGCGCTATGCGTTTAGTTTTTTTGGCATAGTGGATTTGTTGTCTGTTTTGCCAAGCTATCTCAGCTTACTATTTGTAGGTGTGCAGTATCTACTTGTCATACGAGTGCTACGTATCTTACGTGTATTCCGTGTCCTAAAACTTAAAGCCTATATGCAACAAGCAGGTTTTTTGGCTTCTGCACTCAAAACCAGTCAGCAGAAAATTACCGTTTTCTTCTTGTCGCTTGTGCTATTGGTAACCATCTTTGGTTCAATCATTTACGTAGTAGAGGGGCCTGAGAACGGGTTTACTAGTATTCCATTGTCTATCTATTGGGCGGTCGTCACGATGACGACAGTTGGCTATGGTGATATGTCGCCCAAGACGCCGTTAGGCCAAGCAATTGCAACCATGGTTATGATCACAGGTTATTCGATTATCGCTGTACCGACAGGTATTTTTACCTCTGAGCTGGCTCGTAATATGCGTCCGCAGCTTAATCCTGTCACTTGTCCGAACTGTGGTAAATTCGGTCATGCAGTGGGCGCAGACTTTTGCGATCGCTGCGGGCACGCGCTCCACATTTAATGACAGGTTTGACTGTTATTGCCAATTGATCGCTTATTATACGTCAATGTACTCATCAACGAGCGGCGAGAGGTCAGTCTCAACGCCAAGATTGACCAGATTCCAGTACTGTCCAGATACGGTACGGTCTAACATCATGGTGGTGGCAGAGGGCTGAAACTGACCGAAGTATTTTAATGAAGTGCGCATTTGGGCAATCACCTCATGGTGTATTTGACTGCTACCAAAATCAAATGGCCCTTCTTGGTATGGGCGGATAGATAGTGGTTTTAGACCAATAGATAGCCATTTTTCATAAAACTCGCCAGGGATGTTTTTATCATCATCACGGCGAATATCTAAGGCGACAAGGTCTTGCTCAAGCGCGGTCACATCGCCTTTGATAGCATGCTTGGCAAAACGACGGAATAGTTGGACCTCGCTATCACTGTAACTACGGATACCGCCGAAGTCATACGCCACAACACTACCATCCTGCCGAAAAGCAAAGTTGCCTGGATGCGGATCACAATGCATACGGTACAGACTAAATAGTTGTCCTGCGGTAAAATGAAACAAGCGCTTTGCTATTTTTTGCTTAATGGCATTGTCCCATGTTGCAGCGACGGTCAATGTCTCTCCTATCTCCTCAGTCAGTGTCAAAATCCGTCTAGAAGAGTGGCTGCTAATGACTTTTGGGATAATGAGACCTTCATCATCAGCATGAAAGGCACCAAATACACGCAGATTGTGCGCCTCTTTGGTATAGTCCAACTCGTCGTGTAGACTCTGTCGAATCTCATTAAATAACTGCTCTTGCAACTGCTTACTCATATTGAGCACACCTGCAATTTTTAGCGCCATGCGCACCTGTTTGAGGTCGCTATCACAGTTTTCATCGACATCAGGATACTGGACTTTGACCACGACCCTTTGTCCAGAAGGTAGCACAGCTTTATGGACTTGCCCAATAGATGCTGCGGCAAATGGCGTCTCGTCAAACTCACTGAACAGCTCTGCCATCGGTGCTTTAAGCTCACGCTCAACTTGTGCACGTATTTGCGCATAAGGCATGGGCGGTGCATCTTTTTGGAGTTTTTCTAGGGCAGTTGCGACCTCAGGCGGGAACACGTCTTTGTACTGTGAGGCAATTTGTCCGACTTTCATCACCGCACCTTTCATCTCACCCAACGTCTCGGCAATCTGGATACCCACGTCTTGCATCAAGTCTGAGCGAGCTTGTAGGCGCTTTTCTTCGTCACTCGAGAGATGCTTAAACGAGTTTTTAGCGGCTTTGCCGGCGATGCTTGCTGTCATGCCAGCGAGTTTCATAAAGCGCTTTCCGGACGTTTTTGCCATTCATATCACCATATAGTGGATTGTTTTGCTCAGTCATAATTCTATTATTTTCATCAAACAATTACTGTTTAACTAATGTGTGAAAAATAAGAAGTTTTACTTTATTAACAAAGCTAGTAATCTATAAAATTAGAAAACACCTTAAGTGCTTGTATTGACTGAATAAATATTGCTTAGCCAGTAGTCTAGTGCCATCTCATAACCCATATGACCCAAACCACAGATGACACCGACTGCGACATCGCTCAAATAGGAATGATGCCTGAAAGGCTCACGTGCATGGACATTGGATAAATGGACCTCTATAAAAGGCTTCTGTGTCGCTAGTAACGCATCGCGTAGGGCAACTGAGGTATGGGTAAAGGCAGCAGGATTGATAATAACGGCATCAGCTTGGGCAGATTTTTCTGCTAATAAACCATAATATTGAATCTTATCTACTAGATCGCCTTCATGGTTTGACTGTACACAAATTAATTCAATGCTGTGCTGAGCGGCTCGTTCGACCAAGCGTTTTTCGATATCTACCAGCGTCATATGGCCATAAATTTCAGGCTCACGCTTACCCAATAAGTTCAGGTTGACGCCATTCACCAATAGCAGTTTGTGATTGAGGGTCTGATCGATGTGTTGGTCAGCAGGATTTTCTGCTGCTGTAGATGGAGAAGAGGACGTCATAGTAATCTCTATCGCTGTTTAAATATGTGAATGATTTATTATAATGAATAAGGTATGCATGACAAATAGGTTGCACACGCTGATCCAGCGTATCCCTTTATAATAGCAGCTTGTAGGCTGGGTTATAAAAAAATTACAGGAAAAACTCACCCATGCCTTAAAAAGCGTGTTAAAAGTCTTTATGTTGCTAAAAACCCGTGCTATGATATTTTTTATGCAATAAGTATTGCAAGTTTGTTACTGTCATTGATATGAGAGATAGTTTGCAAGATTGGCTTTCTTTTATATAAGCGTTTTAAAGATGACTGTGACTAGATTAGTACTCTTAAGTTTTTGATTTCATCATCTTAGATCCCGTTTATATGCAATGTTGCAAAGGAATTTGGGGCTAAGCGAACTTTTTTAGGAAGTAATATTATGTCAGCTCGTGAGCAAGGTATCGTTAAGTGGTTTAATGACTCAAAAGGCTTTGGTTTCATTCAACGTGACAGCGGAGAAGATATTTTTGTCCATTTCCGCGCGATTCAGGGTGATGGCTATCGTTCTTTAAAAGATGGCGAAAAAGTTGAGTTCAGCGTAGTAGAAGGTGAAAAAGGCCTACAAGCTGAAGAAGTCAGAAAGTTAGAAGAGTAATCTATCCAGACATTAAAGCAGTTTAGTTATAATGTCTGTATGAACTACTGATATACTACTGAGTCAAGCCCGTATTGTCTTACCCATGTTGAGTGAACAACAGCATATTTGGTAGGTCAGGTATTGGGCTTGGCTTTTTTTGTACCCGTATGTCTAGCGGCCATCTATAGATATAATGTTGCGACTACTATTGGTCACGCTTATGTCAGTATAAAATTTTATTGTGAGCTGATTTGTGATTGATAAAATACAAGCAACTAATTTAAAAGGATATTTTTTTGAGTAATTTTACAACGTTTACTGATTTGCCACTTTCAACCGCGACCCTGCGGGCAGTGAGTGATTTGGGATTCACGGAACTCACGCCGATTCAGGCGAAAATACTACCGCATACACTAGCAAGTCAAGATGCCATCGGACAGGCGCAAACGGGAACGGGTAAAACAGCAACGTTTTTATTGACAATCATGGAAGCGTTACTCAAACGTCCTTTTACGCATGATGAAACGCGTTATCTAGGTGAGCCGCGTGCCGTGATTATGGCGCCAACTCGCGAGCTGGCTCAACAGATATTTGAGGACTGCATTGCACTGACCAAATACACCTCATTACACAGTGTCTGTATTATGGGTGGGACCAATTACGAAACCCAGCAGCATGAGCTTGAGCGCCAATACGTTGATATTTTGGTGGCGACGCCTGGCCGTCTAATTGATCTTGCCAATAAAGGCATGGTGTATTTAGATCGAGTAGAGGTGCTGGTGCTTGATGAAGCAGACCGTATGCTGGACATGGGTTTTATCCCTGATATCAAGCGCCTTGTGGGGCGTATGCCCGCCAATACAGACCGTCAAAGCTTACTGTTTTCTGCTACTTTTAACCAAGATGTGATGAATTTGGCGTATCGCTGGTTGCATGAGCCGCAGTTTGTGGAAATCGAGCCAGAACACAAGACCAGCGAATTGGTTGATCAGCACTTTTACTTACTGACAGAAGATCAAAAACTCGAAGCCCTTCAGCGTATTATTAGTGAGGAGGCCGTTGAAAAGGTCATTGTATTCGCCAATCGCAAAGATCAAGTCAAGCGTCTCTATCATAAACTGCGTCAAGCGCATAAGATTGTCATGCTCTCAGGTGATGTAATTCAGCAAAAACGTGAGAAATACTTGCAGCGCTTCAAGGATGGTCACACGTCTATCTTGGTGGCGACAGATGTTGCAGGGCGCGGTATCCATGTTGATGATATCAGTCATGTCGTTAACTATACCTTGCCCGATCAACCAGATGATTATGTCCACCGTATTGGTCGTACGGGCCGCGCTGGGCAAACAGGCATTAGCATTAGCTTTGTCAGTGAAGATGACGCATTTAATATACCAGCATTAGAGAAGCATTTAGAAACCAAGTTTACGCTTGAGCAGTGGCAGGAATAATTGCTATAAATAGGTAACACTTAACCAATAAACCCCTTAATATCATTTTTGATATTAAGGGGTTTTTGTACGCTTGGTAAAGTCCGCGCAGTACTCGAGTTATGTGTTAGAAATTATTGACCATGATGCATGGAGGTGGCGTCATCACCCATATCATGCATGCTATGATCCATATGATTATCCATGTCTTGCATATCATGATCCATAGCTGGCGTCATATCGTGATTCATCTGATCTATATTATGAGCATCTGTCTCAGACATCATAGCAGAGTGGCTACTATGATCCATCTGTGCGTGTCCACCACCATGCCCGCCATGCATGTTTGCCATGACCATAGGAACGACAGCAACTGCCAAACCTGAGAGTACCATCACCGCACCATTTAACTGCCTTAAGCGAAAACGACCAATCTTGTCACGTAACCAGCCGACTGTCTCGTGCGTTGCAACTAACATCGGCACCGTGCCAAGACCAAAAACAAACATCAACGCTGCACCGCTTAATGGGTTGTGAGCCACCACCGCGATGAGTAGGGCGCCATATACCAAACCGCAAGGCAAAAAGCCCCAAAGCAAACCAGCTGTCAATGCACGTGGAAAGGTGTTTAGGGGAAAGACCTTTTGGCGTAGCGGGCTGAGGTATTGCCAAAAGCGCATACCAAAACGCTCGAGCTTATTCAAAAAAGGTGCGCCAAGCATGGTCACACCCACAAAGACCAACACTGCGCCCAGTAAAATACGTGGCAAGCTATTGCCTTTCATGAGTGGCTCTAACACCGTCGTACCGATAAATCCTGCCAGCAGACCTAACAGTGCATAACTGCTCAGACGGCCAAGATGATAGGTGGCCACCAGCGCGCGGCGTTTAGTAGGACTGACATCTTTCATAGACAGACCAAATGCCGTCACAAGACCGCCACACATACCCAAACAATGCGGCGAGCCAAAAAACCCCATCAGTAATGCCGCAGCAAGTAAAGCCATGGTCATGGATGCATCTCCTAAAAGTCATAAAGGCCGTATCTATAGACACGATTATTATCTAACGAAAGCTCATCATTACACGATGAAAAGAGAGAAGAATAAAGGTTAGATTTTTGTGTTTTTCTCTACATCAGTACGAACGAGCGCATCTTTATCAACGTTATCATCTGACGGCTCGGTATCAGCAGAAGGCTGAGACTGCACCGCGCGCTCATGAGCCTGCATGGTTTGCCTGCGCTCTTGACGATCATCCAATATGATACGCTGTGATGCATTGTCCAAATCTTCGAACTGGTTTGATTTTACCGCATAACGCACCGCCCAGATGGCAACCACAAATAGCATGAGACTTAATGGGATTAATAAAAATATACTGAGCATGGTAACTCTCTTCAATAGCAGTGTCTTTTATTATTATACACCCATCGCAAATGCAGTGGATGATCTGTAGCGATTAGAATGAGGCGTAGCATCATATGACGATATTAGCTGCGCGTTTAGTATAAAAACCTATTCATCAGATGCTTTTTTGGCACTGCCTCGCGGTGTTAGGAGCTGCTGTGAAGTCACATCATCGGCGTGACGACAGTTCATTTGCGGACGTATCACATCCCGTAGATAGGCGGCGATTTCATAAACAGCCCGCCGTGAATGACTTAGGTTTTGCGCAGGTTTCATCCAGTCGCGTCTCACTGGCAATGGTGCGCTAAGCGGTGTGCTATTAATACCATTCAAGGCAAACTGTCTGCGCGCACGTGCCATATGATAACTATCAGTAATAAGGTAAACGTGATGAAGCGGAATACGCTTGGCTGTAAAACGGGCGTTTTCGCACGTATTCATACTGGCATTTTCGCTTATCAGCCCATCGATACCATGCTCAATGAGCCATTGACCTAGCCAAGGGGCTTCAGCGCCGCTTAGTACAATAGGTAAGGGAAGATCGTGATAGGCCCCAGCCGCGGTACGGACACGATTCAGGCTATAGCGATTGAGGATGATTTGATTGTTATTATCATTAGTTAGACCACCGCCTAATACCACGTAAGCAGTCGGCGGAGAGCTCATAGCAGCAGAAGGCATTTTTGGTAAAGGAAGAAGCGCAAATATATAGACAACGGCTTGTGAAAATAGCGGTGTGAACAAACTGATTAGGACTAAAATAACAGACGTCGAGCCTAATACAAAGGTAATATTGATGATACGGAATAGCTTCACCATTCGTTCGGCTGAACGCAAATAGTTTCGCCATAAGCGTTTAGACCATGATTGTTTAGACCACATGCTCAGGATATCCAATTGAGCCATCAGCATTCACCCAAACTGGCTCACGTGATAGCTGAATTGCAAATTTCTCATAGACGATGTTGGCGATATAGCGCTGTGCTGTTTCCACATCTTCTTGAGTTGCTTGATAAGGAGTATGATTGGTCAGTACCAGCGCCTGATGTTTATGAGTCATGATAGGTGCGATGCCGCCCCCTTTTAATCCTGCTTGCTCGATGAGCCAACCTGCGGCAACTTTTACCATCGCGTCAGGCATCGGATAACCAACGATAGCTGGATAAGTTGTTTGCAGCGCCGTAAATTGATCTTGACCAATAATAGGATTTTGAAAAAAACTGCCACAGTTAGGTAGCTGTTTTGGGTCTGGTAGCTTTTGTTGTCTAATATCTATAATGGCTTGCATAACGTCATGAGGATTGGCTTGCTCGCGCTCTTGTTGTTCCGCATAGCGCTGCGCCACAGTCTGTACATCTCCATAGCTGGCTAAAATATGGGTGGGATCTGTATGCAGTCTAAAAGCCACGCGGCTGATCAGCCATGTATTTGGCGTGCGTTTAAAGATACTATCACGATAGTCAAATTGACAGTCGGCCGCTGATAAATGGTGCCAAGTTTGTGTCGGTAAATGATAGGCGCGTACATATTGTAAGCAGTCTTCTAATTGCACACCGTACGCACCAATATTTTGTACTGGCGCTGCACCAGTTAGGCCAGGTATGAGCGCAAGGTTTTCTAACCCATACCAGCCTTGATTGACTGTATGTACGACTAGATCATGCCAGTTTTCGCCCGCCATTACTTCGATATCAACATAATCGTCGGTTTGTGCAGTCAAATGAATACCGCGCATTTTGGGTTGCAATACCACTGCATTTAACGCTGCTGGTAATAAAACATTGCTACCGCCAGATAAGACAAATAATGACAGCTGATGCTCTACATCCTCTGCATAGGTTGCCATAAAGTCATCAAGCTGTGCCTCATTGGTCAACGTCACTACAGAGTCAGCGACACACGACAGTGCCATCGTATTGCTATGTGCCAAATCGACTGAATTACTGACTAACAGAGTCGCTGATGAGTCATTTATAGTCATGGTCTGAGCGTCGAGATCAAGGCGTGCAGCTTGGGTCATAACATAGCCTATGGGGCAAAAGGATAATAAATAATAAGGTAGCTATAGTTGATTCAATTTAAAAGAGATACAAGGCAGTTGAGTACAGACGTAACTGTGTTACTTCAAGCACGGTTAACGCTGCAGCTCTTTTATAGAGGATTAACCATATTATAGAGGATACCGGATGCAAGAGTAGCAGAAATATAGAATTTATAGCTAGCAAGCCTTCCAGCTTTCGATCCAAGCTTGGGCGCTTGATTCGATGCGCTCGATCACCTCTTCGAAATCATCGTTATCGCCTTTATATGGATCTGGCACATCACTGCCGCAATAGGTAGGGTCTTCTTCACTAAATAGGGCCAGCTTTGCCAAGTCCTCTTCTGACTCTGCCATGTCGTCTTTAATGGCTTGTAGGTCAGCCAAATTCTGTGAATCCATGGCTAAGATCAAATCAAAATCACGGAAGTCATCGGCGCTGACTTGGCGTGCAACCAATTTATTAATTTTGTAGCCATGTGATTTCGCATGGCGCTGCGAACGTGGGTCAGGTTTGTCGCCGACATGTGAATCACTGGTACCTGCTGAGTCTATCTTTATTGAGAGTCCAGCAATCGCCGCTTGCTGACGGAAAACTTCCTCAGCGGTAGGGGAGCGGCAGATGTTTCCTAAACAAACCAATAATACAGACGAGGGAGTACAGGCTTTCATCAGCATAATATGACCTTCTATAACAAAAAAACATGCTATAAGAAACCAGCACTGTTAATGCGGCTTTTATTAGCATGCAATCGATTGAACCAACGACTAGCGTAATGCTTAATCGCTTGAATGGCAAGGACAGAGACTAGACAATAGCGTCACGTGCCCCTGATTCTTTGACCATATCAATCTTGTTTATTTTTAAAGCGCTGTAAGTCACGGCGCTCTTTTTTGTTGGGCTTATCATCAGGACGAGCAAGGTTGGCCAGTTTGCGCTGTTCAGCATAATAAGCACGCCGCGTTTCGCTCTCTTTGGTCTCTGAGTATAGCACCTCAGCGGCGGTCGCATTGCCCCGCTGTGCAGATAGCGCCTCAACAATGACAGTCTTTTCAGTCATGGCGGTCGCTGAGCCTTGACGAATGGTTAGCTCATCGCCGACTGAAATCTCTTTACTGGTCTTGACGCGGCTGCCACCATAATGCACACGTCCGCTTTCAATGGCTTGCTTGGCAAGGGTGCGTGTGCGGTAAAACCGAGCGGCCCATAACCATTTATCGAGACGAATTTTGACCAAACCTTGGGTGTTATCATCAGTATTTTTTTTCATAAAGCTCAATCTGTATTTGTTTTTATATCAAATAATATGAGGGCATATTTGGTATTTACAAATAAGGTTTTGTGTTCGTCGCCGTCTGTAGCAGATTATAGAAAGTAAAAAGCGACCCATCATATGACAAGTCGCTTTTATAATAAGGTCTAAATATATCCCGTTAAGTCATTATTTCAAAAATAACTGATAGCCAATATTGTCATTGACCGTCGTGCAGTCATAGCCGATGTCTAGTAAGGCGTCTTGTAGCTGACGAGAGTTGCTTTCTGAGGCTTGTAGACCAACCAGTACACGGCCTTCAGCGGCACCATGGTTGCGGTAATGGAATAAAGTGATATTAAAGTCATCGCCCAATTTTTCTAAGAAAGTCAGCAGGGCGCCCGGACGCTCTGGGAATATCACTTGTAGTAACTGCTCGTTTTCGACCTTAGCGTGACCACCAATCAAATGACGGATATGTGACTTGGCGATATCATCGTCAGTCAGATCGTGAGCGGTATAGCCATCATTTGCCAATTGAGTACTAATAGTTTGACGCTCTTTTTCACCTTCTTTTAATGCAATACCGACAAAGATTGAGGCAGGCTCCATTGAGTCTGGTGACTTTTTGCTATCGGCACGGTAGTTAAACTCAGTAATATTACGACCGTGCAGACTGCGGCAGAAGTTCAAGAAAGCGCCAGTTTGTTCTGGTATAGTAACCCCAAAGATAGCTTCTTTTTTCTCGCCAATCTCAGTGCGCTCAGCAATATAACGCAGACGGTCAAAATTCATATTAGCGCCGCAAATGATGGCCGCGCAGTTTTTGCCTTGAATATTGTTCGCTGTGATATATTTTTTCATACCAGCAACTGCCAACGCACCTGCAGGCTCTACGATACTGCGGCTCTCCTCAAACACATCTTTGACTGCTGCGCAGACTTCATCGTTGCTACAGGTGACGACGTTAGGCTCCACGATAGGGCCTGAATTGTCACTTTTCTGAGTACGCACGACGTCAAAAGGCAGTTCACCAATTTGCGCGACTGCCACGCCATCGACGAACAGTCCGACTTGCTCAAGTTTGACACGTTCACCCGTTTCAAGTGCGGCTTTTAGGCAAGCTGATTGTTCCGCTTCTACCGCGATCACTTTGACATGCGGTGCCACTTCTCCCAAAAATGCGGCGACACCTGAGATGAGACCGCCACCACCAACGGCAACAAACACATAATCCATGTTACGCCACTGTTGGGTCAACTCAAGCGCGATGGTTCCTTGCCCAGCAATCACCAATTCATCATCATAAGGCGGTATAAAGGTCAGGCCCTCGCGCTCAGCACGATCTATTGCATAGCGGTTTGCTTGATCAAAACTATCGCCATGCAGATCGACATTGCCACCAAGCGCTCTGACGGCTTCTACCTTAATATCAGGCGTAGTCGTTGGCATAACGATGATGTTGTTTAGTGACAGTTTGCGCGCAGAGTAAGCCACGCCTTGAGCATGGTTGCCTGCTGAGGCGCAGATAACGCCGCGCGCTTTTTGCTCATCGCTTAGCTGACTGATACGGTTGTAGGCACCTCGTAACTTAAAAGATTTGACAGGTTGTAAGTCTTCACGTTTAAAACGAATGTCATTGGCAAAACGTTGGGTCAGCTTGGGCGCCGTTTCAAGTGGTGTTTGAATCGCAACGTCATAGACGGTGGCTTGTAGTATGGCTCGTACCCAGTGTGACAGCATAGTAATCCCTAAACAGAATGAATATAAAAATGAAATAGATTAGCCTATGCTGATTTTGAGTATCTTGCAAGACTCAATTGCAGTTTTCTTGGGATTTTATGCCTGAATGAATATAAAGTGAAAGCGTGTGGTGAAGAACGTTGTGAGATAAGTATTATATGACTACCGAATTAGAATTGTGATTGCGCTAACATCGATCAATATCATCGGTTATAATAGCCACGCATTTTATTTGTTTTAGCCTTTTACTTTTTTTAAGACCATACGTTTATTTTCCAAGGATTTATGATGAGTGATCAGCAAGCACAAAAGCAAGCCGCCGCCCGCGCTGCCCTAAGCTATATCGAAGATGATATGATACTTGGGGTAGGGACGGGTAGTACGGTCAACTGTTTGATTGAGTTGTTGCCACAATTGAAGCTTGCTGGTGCGGTTGCCAGCTCACAGGTGACTGAAGACAAACTGCGTGCGCTTGGTATCGAAATTGTTGATCTAAACTTTGCTGGTACGCTTGATGTTTATATCGATGGTGCTGATGAGGTCAATGAGCACTTGCAACTTATCAAAGGCGGCGGCGGTGCATTGACTCGCGAAAAGATCGTCGCGGCTGCTTCCAAAAAGTTTGTGTGTATGGTTGATGAGAGCAAAAGCGTTGAGATCTTAGGTCGCGCGTTTCCAGTGCCAATTGAAGTATTACCACAAGCACGCTCTTATGTCGCGCGTCAATTAGCAAAATTGGGCGGTGAGCCTGTCTATCGTGAAGACTTTGTCACTGATTACGGCAACGTTATTCTAGATACTTATGACTTGGATGTGAGTAATCCAATCGCGCTTGAAAAAGAGCTGAATAATATCGTGGGTGTGGTCTGTAATGGTATCTTTGCGGCAAACCAAGCGGATGTGCTATTAAAAGCCAGTGCAGATGGCGTAACAACGCTTACGCGCTAATACAGTCTCAAGAATACAGTCTCAAGCCATTTTTACAGATAAAAAGCCGTCCAAATCTGAACGGCTTTTTTATTTATGAACGGACTAATAACTTATCTTACTGTTTTTTACACGGTAAGTTAGGCAGGTAGTTTGATTTTGTCTTTTAGCAAAAACTCCATCAAGGCTTTTTGCGCATGTAGACGATTTTCGGCTTCATCCCACACAACAGAGCGCGGATCATTTAGCATATCATGAGAGATCTCCTCACCACGATGGGCGGGCAGACAGTGCATAAACACCACTTCAGGGTCGGCTTTGTCTAGTAGAGACGGCGTCACTTGATAAGGGGCAAAACGACGTGCGCGCGTATTTTGCTCGGACTCTTGACCCATACTTGCCCATACATCGGTGACAATCAAATTAGAATCTTTGGCTGCGTCTTGTACGTTTTCGACCAAGCTCACGCAATGTGAGAAGCGTTCCATAAGTTTCGGATCAGGCTCGAACCCATAAGGCGCTGCCACGCGTAATTCAAAACCAAACTGATTGGCGGCTTGCATAAATGACGAGCACATATTGTTGCCGTCACCGACCCACGTGACGATCTTATTTTCGATGCTACCGCGATGCTCATAATAAGTCTGCATATCAGCAAGCAATTGACAAGGATGGTATTCATCGGTCAACGCATTGATAATAGGGACGCTTGAGTATTCAGCAAAGGTCTCGACTTTTTCGTGCCCAAAGGTACGAATCATAATGATATCAACCATGCTGGAGATCACGCGTGCTGAGTCTTCTAATGGCTCACCGCGACCGAGCTGCGTATCGTTGGGTGATAAAAATATAGCATTACCACCAAATTGACCCATGCCGGTCTCAAATGAGATACGGGTACGCGTTGAAGATTTTTCAAATATCATGCCAAGCGTACGACCAACGAAAGGCTGATATATCTCGCCTGCGTGTTGCATCTTACGCAATTCGCTTGCGCGTTTGATTAAGTTTTCTAGTTCTTGTTTGGTTAAATCAGATAAGGTTAAAAAATGGCGCAAACTCATAGTAATCCTAGCAGTCGATCGCAGTCAGTGAAACGTCATCAGTCTTCAATATCATCGCGTCAGTGCGTATACTGGGTTGACAACAAACTTTTAGTATAGCGTATTTACTTTCAATGTAAACGTGCAATTTTATCAAGATCGAATGGCTTGCTAAATAGACCGAAATCGCATTAGCAAGCCATAGTACTCGTATGCTAATGCCTGTGCCGTTAATGATTATGCCTGTGTACGGTTTGGACGTATGCTGAGGCGACATAACAGCTCATAGCTAATCGTTCCAGCATGACCTGCCACTTCATCGACACGCGGCGCATCGCCCCAGAGCATGACTTTGCTATCCAAAGCAAGGCTTTCAGGCGTTTTGCTGACATCAATGACGATCATATCCATTGCCACACGCCCAATCACAGGACAACGGTAGCTTTGATTGTCGTTAGTATCGATGACGGTGACATAAGCGTCGTCACTTATTACACGCGGGTAGCCGTCTCCGTAACCCACACTCACGAGAGCGGTTCTGGTGTCTTGCTGCGCACGCCAGCGGCTACCATAGCCGATCGCATCATTGGCACTGACCGTTTGTAATGCCATAATTTGAGCACTAAATTCCATCGCGGGCTGCAAGTCTAACTCTTGTGCGCTTTTATCGACGACAGGCGAGCTACCGTATAAGATGATGCCTGGGCGTACCCAATCATAATGGTACTCTGGGAAGTTGACGATGCCAGCAGAGTTGCATAATGAGCCTTTGATATCTAGGCTAATGGTATCTTTCAAAGTCGCAAGTACGCTTGAGAAGCGCTCAATCTGCATGGCATTTAATGGATGGTCATGATCATCAGCATTGGCAAAATGGGTGGCTAGGATCAGCTGATAACCTGCTTCATGCAAACGCTTGGCTGCTGATAGCACACCCTCAGCATTGAAACCCAAACGGTTCATACCTGTATTATATTTTAGCCAAACCACATTAGTTGCACTACCAGCTGGCGGGAAGTTTTGTAGTGCCCATTCTAACTGTGGTCCGTGGTGAATCACGCAGCTAATATCATGATCAATGGCTTGTTGCCACTCATCAGCGCTAAATGCCCCTTCTACTAGACCAATGGTTTTCTCCCAACCTAATTGTCTGGCTTCTAATGCTTCGGTTAAAGTCGCAACCCCAATACCATCTGCTTGCTGCAGGGCTGGTAATACCGCCGCCACGCCATGCCCATACGCATTGGATTTGACCATCGCTAAGACTTTTGCTTGCGGTGCGCGTTGTTTTACTTGATTGAGATTATGAGTAATGGCTTTTGGTTTTATGGTAATGGTGCGCATAATCGCCTTCTTTATGAGTAGAATTATGAAGTGATAAAGCCAGTACAGCATCAATGGAGTTGATACTATACTGGCTATGTGGTTAAAGCTACTTACTAGCTTATGAGTAAGCCAAAATCGGTATGGGCTTACATTTTACTAAGACTTAAATGTTATAACGCTGATTACTCATCATTCTCAAAACTGGCGCCTTGATAGTATTCTGGCGTTAGATTAATGAAGCGAGTGAATTGACCTTCAAAACCCAAACGTACGGTACCAATAGGGCCGTTACGCTGCTTGCCGATAATAATTTCCGCCACACCTTTGTGGTCTGAGTTTTCATTATAAACCTCATCACGATAGATGAACATAATCAAATCGGCATCCTGCTCAATTGCACCAGACTCACGTAGATCCGACATAATTGGGCGTTTATTTGGACGGTTTTCTAGACTACGATTAAGCTGTGACAACGCAATCACGGGACATTCAAGCTCACGTGCGAGCGCCTTTAGACTGCGCGAAATCTCAGAAATCTCGCCAACACGGTTGCCATCTAGGCTCGGCACTTTCATCAGCTGAAGATAATCGACCACGATAGCACCCAAGCGCCCATCATGGTTTTTGGCAATACGTCGACAGCGTGAGCGCATCTCGGATGGCGGCAAGGCGGTACTGTCATCAATATATAAATGCTTAGACTGTAGATGCTGAATGGCGTTCATCATCTTTGCCCACTCATCTTCATTCATTTGCCCAGAACGTAGATGCGTCTGGTTAATCGCGCCCCATGAAGACAGCAAACGCATGACAATAGACTCTGCCGGCATCTCCATCGAAAACACCACAACAGGCAAATCTTCATTAAATAAAATCCCTTCTGCCAAGTTCATTGCAAAAGTGGTTTTACCCATAGAAGGACGAGCGGCGACGATAATCAAGTCGCCTGATTGTAGCCCTTGCGTTTTATTATTCAGCTCGACAAATGGCGTTTGTAAACCAATCATGCCATCGGGGTTGGATTTTAACTCTTGAATCTGATCGATAACATTGGTTAAGACCGAAGTAATACCGACAGGGCCACGCTGTTCCGCGCGTTTGTTATGCTGCTCATTGATGCTAAATATCTTACCTTCGACATTGTCCAAGATATCACTAACGCTTTGGTCTTTTGGATTGTAGGCCAGCGCTAGCATGTCATTACCCGTGGTAATGAGCTGACGCAGCGTTGAGAGCTCACGTACGCGCTGAGCGTAAGCAGTCAGGTTAAACAAGGTCGCCGGACTTTGGCTCAAAATATCAGCTAAGTAGCTGTCCCCACCTGCACCTTTGAGTAACTTTTGCGCCTCTAACCAGTCGTGTACCATGACCGTATCATAAGGCTCATTAACGGCTGCAAGGTGAGCAATCGCATCAAAAATATATTGATGTCGCCCCGCATAAAAGTCATCTTTGGTGACGATATCGGCAATCTTGTCGTACGCCTCTTCGATACTCATCAAAGACGCGAGCAATGCCTTTTCAATATCGATATTGTGCGGCGGTGTCTGATTGAGTAAGTCGTCGGTTTTGTCGTTTTCTGCCATGAGTGCCTAATGAGTCAAAATGGGTATAAAAAAAGATGTCGATGGTAGCGCAAAACAGATATGGTACATCTCTACGGTAGATGTACCAAAACGTGGTTTTAGATTTGCCTGCAAATGCTACAATCAGAAGCGAAAGTTTAACACATAATGTGATTTTTTAGGCTGGGTAAGCAACTAAATCTACAGTGATTGTTATGCATAAAATAAGAGACCGCATCCATTGTCTAAACGTAACAACTGAAAATATTGACGATAAATATAATAAAATCAAAAATTTAAATAAAATAAGGCTATTGCTATGACAGAACAAAAACGACCATTATTAATCACGACAGGTGAACCTGCGGGCATTGGAATGGATGTCGTATTGAATCTGGCGGCAGAGGGCAAGCTGCAAGATTTTGACCGTCCCATTTGGGTAACCGCTGATGCGAGCACGATGCAAGTCCGTGCAGAGGAGTTGGTTTCAGCTGGCGTGTTGACAGAAGTGCCTATTTGGCAAACCATTGACAACGAGGCTGGTGACTTTGATATGGACGCGGCCGAGCAGATAGCACAGCAGGATATAGATGCTGATAGTGCTTTTATTTTGCTTAACGTCCCTTGTGCAGGACCAGTTACTGGCGGACAAATCAATATTGCCAACTCAGCGATGGTGGCTCAGCAATTAGACATTGCTCATCAGTTAGCAGTAAATGGAACAGTTGCCGCTATCGTCACAGGTCCTTTACAAAAATCAGCGCTGATAGATGCTGGTATCAAGCTATTGGATGGCACTATGTTTAGCGGTCACACCGAGTTTTTTATGCAGCAAAGTGGCTGTGAGAAAGTGGTGATGATGCTTGCCAATCAAGCGATGAAAGTCGCGCTTGTCACTACCCATTTGCCATTAAAAGACATACCTGCTGCCATCACCGCGGATAATGTACGTCAAACAGTACAAATCGTTGTCAATGACATGAGAGAAAAGTTTGGCCTCACGCAGCCTCGTATTTTGGTGTGCGGTCTCAATCCACATGCAGGCGAGGGCGGGCATTTGGGTATGGAGGAGATTGAGATTATCAATCCAGTCTTACGAGAGTTCACCGATGCAGGCGTCAATATTTCAGAGGCGATGCCAGCCGATACGCTGTTTACCCCCAGACACTTAGCAAACTGCGATGCAGTCATCGCCATGTATCACGATCAAGGGTTGCCCGTACTCAAATCACACGGCTTTGGTGATACGGTAAATCTCACCTTAGGACTGCCTTATATTCGCACCTCTGTCGATCATGGTACGGCGCTAGACTTGGCGGGACGCGGCGGCGCAAGTGCGACGAGTTTATACCAAGCATTGAAGATGGCTAATGAAATGGCGGATAAGTCGCTTACTAATTGATATATTTGTTATGGCTCATCGCCGTATAGGTATTGTTCACGTCGTACTTGATTATTTTAGTGTGAATAATACCTATTTATAAATAATCAAAGACGACTTAATATAAGTGGTTCCATTATACCGGTCTGTTTTAAGTGGTCTGTTAATAGGTTTAAATGCTGAAATAGATGGTTCCGCTAGGGTATACTCATGTAGAACTGCATGTAATAACACTAATTTGGACTTTGATAATGAAAAAGGATAAACCATACATTGTTGTGGTTTAATATTGTTGTAACAACGGTAACTTTACTTATTTAATAGAAGAAAAAACAAAATCAATTAGCGATGTTTAAACTGGTATTCATTGATGGTCACTTTAATTAGATATAAAGTAAGTAAACAAAAAGTCAGTAAGGTAATTGATAACGTGTCTAAACGAACCATAAGTATGTTGGCTAAAGAACTGAGTGTAAATGTCGAAACAATTCGCTTTTATGAACGCAAAGGCTTAATTAAACAACCACCAAAGCCTATGCAGGGCTATAGACATTACCCGAAAGAAACGGTAAATAGAATACATTTTATCAAGCGTTCTCAAGAATTAGGTTTTACGCTAAATGAGATTGAAGGGTTACTTGCGTTAAACGATAGTCCATGTAGTAAAGTACAAGAATTAGCTAATAAAAAACTGATCGCAGTACAAAAAAAGATGGCTGACTTGTTGTTGTTAGAACACGCTTTGGAAGAACATTTAGGACAATGCCAAAATAATGATGACGATAGCCACTGCCCAATAATTGATTCGTTGCAACCGAAGTAAATGATTCACTTAACTACCATTTCCCACTAAAACAGCATATCCAATTTTACTTCTGCGCCTTAATTCAAGTTAGCTTATTCCCCGTATCTGTCGTAGCAGATTATCAAAGATAAATTTTTTATAAATCACCCTTGACTCCGTACTTAGGTACATGCAATACACTTGCATTATCTAATGAGGTATCTATATGAATCAAAAAGAATCAAACCTTCCAATGATAGGAGGCATCATAGCAGCATTAGGCGCAGGCGTATGCTGTGTAGGTCCTTTGCTCCTGTTATTACTTGGGGTAAGTGGCTCATGGATTGGTAATTTAACTGCATTTGAACCCTATAGGCCATTATTTATCGCATTTGTAGTGTTGTTGTTTGGTTACTCAGGTTGGAAAATTTACCGTCCTGTAGAAGAGTGTGAGCCGGGAACGGCCTGTGCAATTCCTAAGAAACAGCAACAACGAAAAGTCATTTTCTGGCTGAGCGCTATAGTTGCGACAATTTTAGTGACCAGTAATTATTGGATACTTTTGTTTGCTTAATATACAGATCAAGAAATTTATAACATTTTAAAATTTGGAGCTAATTATGAAAAAATTATTATTAACCGCACTGCTTTCACTTTCTAGTTTTGGTGCTTTTGCTGAAGTAAAAACAGTTACACTGGAAGTGCCAACGATGAACTGTGCGACATGTCCAATCACAGTTAAAAAGTCATTAGAAAATGTTGATGGCGTTGAAAATGCGAAAGTTACCTACAAGCCTAAGCTAGCTGTTGTTTCTTTTGATGACACTAAAACCAACATCAATGCATTAATTGCAGCGACTACCAACGCTGGCTACCCTTCAAATTTAAAAAGTGAAAATAAGTAATATTTAGCCCCTTAGAACTAGTTACGCGTATCGGAGATAAAGCAGGCTCTATAGGTGCACTTGTTTCGGCAATGGGATGCGCCATGTGTTTTCCCGCGATAGCTAGTCTTGGTGCGGCAATTGGGATGGGATTTCTTAGTCAGTGGGAAGGGGTATTTATCAATACGTTGTTACCACTGTTTGCAGTATTAGCGCTGGTAATGAATATCTTAGGCTGGTTTAGCCATCGTCAATGGCACCGTAGTTTTATCGGTTCAATTGGCCCCATTTTGGTTTTACTCTCTTTATACCCTTGGTTCCAGTACGGGTGGAGTTCATACGTTACTTATACGGGGCTAGGACTAATGGTTGCTGTATCAATTTGGGACATGGTTTCTCCTGCGAATAAACGCTGTGATGATGAAACTTGTACCGCTTAACTTTTTAAGAGGAATAAAATATGTCAACGAATAGTTGTTGCTCGCCAAATGACATCCAGCCAGAACAATTACATGTAGCCATTATTGGTAGTGGTTCAGGGGCCTTTGCCAGTGCGATTAAAGCAGCAGAAGGCGGAGCAAGAGTTACTATCATTGAAAGAGCCGATGTAATCGGAGGTTGCTGTGTAAATGTCGGCTGTGTTCCTTCAAAAATATTGATCCGTGCTGCGCAATTAGCGCATCAGCAACGTACTAACCCGTTTGATGGTTTAGAAAATATTCAGCCACAACTTAGCCGCTCCTTATTAGCACATCAGCAAAACGCTCGCGTCGAAGAACTACGCGATGCTAAATATCAACGTATTTTAGAGAGTAATCCCGCGCTATCTTTACTTAAAGGTTATGCACGTTTTAAAAATCAAAATACCTTGCTAGTTCACAAGTCTGATGGTAGTGAAGAAGAGCTGGTTGCAGATCGCATTTTAATTGCAACAGGCTCTACACCAAGCATTCCGCCAATTAAGGGTTTAGTTGATACACCTTATTGGACATCAACAGAAGCCTTATTTGCAGAAGAGTTACCGAGTAGTCTAGTTGTCATCGGCTCCTCCGTTGTTGCTCTGGAAATTGCGCAAGCTTATGCCCGTTTAGGTAGCCGTGTGACAATTCTAGCCAGACATACCCTTTTATATGCTGAAGATCCGTTATTAGGTGAAAAACTGGCAGAGTGCTTTGAAAAAGAAGGTATTAGGGTACTTAATAATACGCAAGCAAGTCATGTTTCTTATGATAGCAATGGTTTTTCATTGGAAACTAACGAAGGAACATTAATCGCTGAAAAATTGCTTATCTCTACGGGTCGCCATGCAAATACTGGAAAGCTTGGTTTAGAAAATGTTGGTGTTGAAACAGATAAAAGTGGTGCCATTGTTGTTAATAGTATGATGGAAACATCAACAGCTAACATTTATGCCGCTGGAGATTGCTCCAATATGCCACAATTTGTTTATGTTGCTGCTGCTGCCGGAAGTAGGGCTGGAATTAATATGACAGGTGGAAATGCGCAACTCGACTTATCTACCATGCCTGCTGTTATATTCACCGACCCACAAGTTGCTACGGTAGGTCTAACCGAAGTACAAGCTTCAGCGGTAGGAATAAATACGATAAGTCGTGTACTTGATATGGAAAACGTACCAAGAGCTTTAGCAAATTTTGAAACGGATGGTTTTATCAAGTTGGTAGCTGAAGAATCCACGGGAAAACTGATAGGCGCACAAATTTTAGCCCATGAAGGCGGAGAACTGATTCAAAGTGCGGCTCTTGCTATTCATAATAAAATGACAGTCGAAGAATTGGCAGGTCAACTATTTCCGTATTTGACGATGGTTGAAGGATTGAAGTTATGCGCTCAAACCTTTAGCAAAGACGTTAAAGAGCTATCTTGCTGCGCAGGGTAATCATTTAACGGTAATGTACTTACAGAAATGTTAATGGAGTGCCATTAATAGCTGTTATTTCAAATAATTTTCTAGCGGTTTTTTCTCAAAATCTTCAGGATACATAGTAATAAAATTCTTCATTTCATTTCTGAATGTGTCTGTATCCCGCTTACCCTCGCCTGACAAACGATGGTAATTATTATAGTCCGCTTCAAATTTCTTTGAGCGCACGATAGGAGGCTGCGCAAAATTCATCCCAGTAGTGCTATGACATTTTTAGAGTGTATCGACTATATAAGGGTAAGACTTTTTAACGCTGTCTCTTGTTTTTTTTCTAAGGCTGTGAATTTTTTCAATAGTTGGCTGAGTCTGTGACACTGTATTTTCCTTTTGTTATTATCAATAAAGAATTTATGGATTATTCAATTTCTCTATAATAATGGCTCTACGCAGAGCTTTTAAGTATTGAGTTTTAAGACCTAAAATGAGTGAGTACCTATACCAGTCATACATTACCTTCCAGTTCACATTTTATAAACATACTCAAGTATAAAAAGTATTTTTCCGTATAGAGTGAATACGACGCTAGTTCATTTTGTTTGTGATAATCGGCATCAATGTGCTTATTTATTACGCTTACTTTCTAAAAATATCATGTCAATTATAATCAATGCGACACCGACACAGACACCTATATCTGCAACATTGAAAAGAGGATAATTCCAGACATCAGCATAATGCACATGGATAAAGTCAACCACTTTACCAATTCTTAAACGATCGATTAAGTTGCCAATCGCACCACCAAGCATTAAGGCCAACCCCATAGATAATAGCTTGGCTGCACGTGGCGCTTTGATTAAATAAACCGTTAAAAAGATAGCCATTACAAAAGCTAAGCCTGAGAAAAACCATTTCTGCCAACCGCCAGCGTTGGCTAAAAAGCTAAATGCTGCCCCATAGTTATAAGCGAGTGTCCAGTTGAGAAATGGTTCAATGACCGGTACGGGGTCATTGAACGCTAATGTGGTTTGGGCCAACCACTTAGTCCATTGATCAAGTATTAATACCATTATCGCCAACAAATACCAGATAAAAGCGCGACTGCCATTGGCAACCATTTTTGGCATTTTGTCCAACTTATCTTTAGGTGTTATTGAGTTGCCTGAAGTCACGTACATAGCTTTAGGCGTATGATTTATGGTTTTAGAGTCAATCGATTGATGAGTACTACTCACAGCTATAGGTACTTTATTGTCAGCAATATTAGTACTAGCCGATTCAACGCTATTCAATTTAGTACTATCTAATCTGTCGGTAGATTCAGTCATAGTTGTTTCCTTTATCTATGTTTATACAATGAACAATGTTAAACGTATATGTTTTTGGTATACGATTATTAATCGCGCCACTTTCATAAACGGCTCCACTTACCGCTCTGGTATTATGAAACTTACGGTAATAATTTTTGGGGCTGTCCTAGATAACTAGTTCAAACCCTGTTTAACCCATTGTTTTAATTGTAGTAATTGCGACTTTGGGTCACTGTGATTAAAACGCCACTCACATTCCTTTAAATAGAAGTGAAAATGCTCTTTTGGAACTCCGTTAAACTTACGTAGATGCCGTTTAGCTTGGTTCCAAAAGTTCTCTATACCATTAATGTGATTCTTATCATTAACAAAGGTTTTGGAGTGGTTAATACGATAATGAGTAAACTCACTGACATCTAATGCGTTATAGCTTTTAAATGAGTCAGTATAAACAATGCTATCAGGCTTCACTTTTTCTCTTATGATGGGGATCAAAGTATCTGCTTTAGCATTGGGTATAATACAAGCGTAGACCTTATCATTACGCTTTAATAGGCCAAACACGGGCACTTTGCTACCAGCACCTCGCCCTCGCTTGCCTTTACGAGTGCCACCAAAGTATGATTCGTCTACTTCGATTTCGCCTTCAAATAGACCAGGGTCTTGACTATTCTCGTAAATAAGCACTCGTAGCCTATGAAAGTAATAACTGGCTGTGGTTTTATTAACACCAATTAGGCTTGCTGCTGTTCTGGCGGTAGAACCGGCAACAAATAGCTCGATGAGTCTGTTTTGTTTATACCAACTTAGTTTACTCTTTCTCATAGTGCTATCCTAAATAATTTTACTCATCTAGGACAGCCCCTTCTTTTTAATCTATTCAAACAATCTTTATTCGATATAAATATTAAGCATTTAACATGCCAAGACGTATTTAGAACCAATTCTCCATAAAAAAATCCTGCCTTGAAGTAAGACAGGATTTTTTTATCGCAAGGCTAATTTTCTAGCCTATGCTATTTACAACTTAGAATGCTTTAGTAATTGTAAATACAGCACCAGTCTCTACACCACGTTTGTACGGGTTGGTGTCGGCGTCAATATTTGTGCCGACAGCAGCAAGCTCAGCTGACAGGTCTTCAACAGAAGCAAAGCTGTAAGTCACACCAACTTTCCAGTCGATGTAGTTATCATCGCCACTAGCGTTATCACTGAAATCATAATCGTCAGCAGTGGTATAACCTAAGCTTGCTACACCACCGAAAGATGCGCTCAATGGCATGCTATAAGTCAGGTTTAAATACCATGCATCAGTATCTAAGCCAAAAAAATCATTAGTGAAATTCACGCTTGCAAGCAAACTGTCACCAACAGTGATGGTGTCTGCAAAACCTAGACGTGCATACAGCTCAAGCCAATTCAAATCAGAAGCACTTGGATAGCCGTAGTACCATAAACCGACATCTAAAACTGGTTTAGACGCCAAAGAGCCAAGTTCAGTGCTATAACCTACATATGGATCGAGCTCTAATGAGCTACCAAAGCCGACATTCGAGCCCCAGACACCTGCGTATAAGCCAGAGCTATGGGTTAATCCATAACCAACTTGAACGGCAGGGTCGCTTTCAGTTTGTGTCATACCACGATAGCGGTAATCTGAAGTCATTGCTGCAGTACCAGAGAATGATACATCGCTTTCAGCTGCCATAGTCAAGCCACTTGCACAAGTGAGTAAAGATGCAGCCACTAATGTAGAAAGTTTAAAGTTCATGTTGGTATTCCCCCAAGCTGTTTATTACAAATGTTCAAATCGAAATGATTTGACTCTGAACTTGTTATTGAAATAGCAAAGGGCGTGCCAACTTTATTAAGTTACTGTTTTATCTTATTTCTTTGCAATAAAACTGCAATAACTTACAAAACCAACTTTGAAGCATTATTGTATTGCACAAATATTGGGCGATTTATTGATTTTGCACCAAAACAAATCAAACTGTATCAAATTGTTTGTAAATAGGAATTATTCTTATACAGTTTATATTCTGCACGATGCAATAAAAAAAACCAACCGCAGTTGGTTGGCTTTTTAAGTATTTTCTTCTGAGCAAAGCATGAAAAATTATTTTTCCATATTTGATAGGATTGATGTTCTGACATCATCCAATGTGGCATTGATGGTGAGCATCACGGCATCGGCACATTGTTTGATCGCAGTGTCAGGATCTTTTAGACCATTACCCGTCACTGTGCAAACGATCACCGAACCTTCAGCGATTTTACCTACTTTAATATCACGGATTGCACCGCCGATTGAAGCCGCCGATGCAGGCTCAACGAATACGCCTTTTACTTCTAATACTCTTGGATTAGGTTTGGTCATTTTGGGGCTGTCCTAGATAACTAGTTCAAACCCTGTTTAACCCATTGTTTTAATTGTAGTAATTGCGACTTTGGGTCACTGTGATTAAAACGCCACTCACATTCCTTTAAATAGAGGTGAAAATGCTCTTTTGGGACCCCGTTAAACTTACGTAGATGCCGTTTAGCTTGGTTCCAAAAGTTCTCTATACCATTAATGTGATTCTTGTCATTAACAAAGGTTTTGGAGTGGTTAATACGATAATGAGTAAACTCACTGACATCTAATGCGTTATAGCTTTTAAATGAGTCAGTATAAACAATGCTATCAGGCTTCACTTTTTCTCTTATGATGGGGATCAAAGTATCTGCTTTAGCATTGGGTATAATACAAGCGTAGACCTTATCATTACGCTTTAATAGGCCAAACACGGGCACTTTGCTACCAGCACCTCGCCCTCGCTTGCCTTTACGAGTGCCACCAAAGTATGATTCGTCTACTTCGATTTCGCCTTCAAATAGACCAGGGTCTTGACTATTCTCGTAAATAAGCACTCGTAGCCTATGAAAGTAATAACTGGCTGTGGTTTTATTAACACCAATTAGGCTTGCTGCTGTTCTGGCGGTAGAACCGGCAACAAATAGCTCGATGAGTCTGTTTTGTTTATACCAACTTAGTTTACTCTTTCTCATAGTGCTATCCTAAATAATTTTACTTATCTAGGACAGCCCCTTACTTGAGCCTATGGATGAGGTACTACTCAATCATCGCTCTTTGGTTGAAACGGTGTTTGGGGAGCTTAAAAACTTGTGCCAAATCGAACACTCACGCCATCGTAGTGTCACGGGGTTTATCACAAACTTGCTGTCAGGTTTAATTGCTTATTGCTGGTTTCCCTATAAACCCACCATCAAAAATATGCCTCAGCAGGGACAGGTAGCCACATTGTAAATAGTATCAATGAGTTACAATGTGGCTTATCCCGAACTGGGGTTGTAAATAGACAAGTCCATACAGACAGTGAATTGGTCAATTCGAATATTGGAAATAATAGGTAGCCCTTCATGTCCCTTAAGAGCGCAGAAAAGTCTCCGTCATTAACGCAAAATAAATCGTCGAAAAAATCTTATCTGTTGGCGTTCGCTTTCAGCGCGGGTTCATTATTGACAGGGCTAGCAGCGACTGGGCTGACGGCCGTGCCAGTGGCATCGCAAGCGGCAGGATTGGGCGATTTATTTAGCAGTGATAAAAGCGCGACCCAACCGAAATTTTTGCCCGTTAACGAAGCGTTTCAAGTTAGCAGCAGCAGCAAACCGACCAATAATGGCACGCGCTTAGCCATTAAATTTGACATTACGCCTGAGCACTATGTTTATAAAGACCAAATTAAGCTAACGCTGCCTGCAGGCGTGAGCGCCGCACCTTTTACCTTTAGCCAAAAGCCAGTCTCCATCGACGATCCAACTTTTGGGCAAGTATTGGTATTTGACCAAGCCAATATGGTTGCTACTACCATTTTGAGTAGTAGTAATGGCAAGGCGATAAATAATGCCGCCGTGACGATAGGTTGGCAAGGCTGTGCCAAAGCGGGTCTATGCTATCCACCGGAGAAAATAAAAACCACAGTCAATATTGCTGCTGCGTCACAATCGGCAGCCAATAGTTCAAGTAGCACTGCTACAGGTTCTGCGAGCAATAACAGCAATGCAGAAACTGCGCAAGCCTCTACAGATGGGACAGTTACCAATAGTCTTGCTACAGAGCAAACTACGCCAGATGACGAGGTGATTGATTATGCATTGTTAGATGACGAAGCGTTAGATGCAGAGCTTGGTGCAATCAATACCATCTCTGGAGCCGATGAAGAAGTGGTAGGCGATAATGTCACAAGTGAAGCAGCGAACAATGACGCTGTCATAAATAATGCTGCTGCAACAAGCAATACCGTTGTTGGTGATAACACGATTGATAGCGACCCTTTTGGCTTAGCCTCGCATCCGTGGTTGGCATTGGTGTTATTATTTTTGGCAGGATTAGGCTTGGCATTGACGCCATGCGTATTACCGATGCTACCGATTGTCGCCAATATCGTCGCTCGCCAGCAAAACCCAACAGTTAAAAAAGGTGTCATTTTAACGACCAGCTACGCTATTGGTGTTGCCATCGCTTATGGTATTTTAGGCGCGGTCATTGCGGTATTTGGCGAATCGTTAGGCATTATCGGTTGGCTACAAAATCCGATTATTTTAATTGGGTTTGCCATCGTTTTTGTCTTATTAGCCCTTTATATGTTGGGCGTATTTAGCATTCGTCTGCCGAGATTTATCAGTAGTAAAATGCAGGGTCTAAGCCAAGCGGGGGATAGCAAGCTTGGTAGTACGGGCGGCAGTTTAATTGCGGGATTCTTATCGGCGCTCGTGGTATCGCCTTGTGTTTCGGCACCCTTATTTGGGGCGCTGCTTGCTGTATCAACGATTGGAAGTCCATTACTTGGCTTTGCGGCTTTATTTATGCTCGGTTTTGGTTTATCAGCGCCGCTTATTTTAATCGGCGCGACCCAAGGTAAAATCATGCCAAAAGCGGGTGAGTGGATGAACTGGGTCAAGCAGGGCTTTGCTTTGTTGCTTTTTGCCGTGGCATTGTTATTAATTGAACGCGTCTTTATCTCGCCTGTGATGCTGATGGTTTGGGCGCTGTGGTTTATGGTCGTGGCGATGTGGGCGTGGAGCTGGCTAGGCAAAGGTCGGATGCTGACCCAAGCGCTAGGCTTAATCGCTGGTATTTGGGCGACGTGTTTAATCGTCGGCGCCGCATTGGGCAATGACGACAGCTTGCATCCGCTTGCCTCCCTAACTGCGGTTCCGGTGCTGCAGACAACTGCTGGTCAACCAGCCACCAGTAATGCAACCGATAAGACGGTCACGACGCTGGCTGAGTTAGATGCCATTGTCGCCGCCAATCCTAAAGTGCTGGTCGATGTCACCGCCGAATGGTGTATTGCATGCCGGATTATGGAGAAAAACTTATTTCATAATCGCCCTGCGCAAATGCAAGATTGGCAATTGGTCAGACTTGATATCACGGAGACAACAGCGGATTCAAAAGCAATCTTAGCGCGTTATAAACTATTTGGTCCGCCAGCATTGCTGTATTATCAAGACGGGCAATTGGTCAATCAGCAAGTGGGTGAAATCGGGCGCGCAGCGTTTGAGCAAACCTTAACCGCGCTAAATTAATCGTTTAAATGTAGATAAATTCCACATCATTTCTACCCATTAAAAAGCCAACGTCCTTTGATAATAGGACGTTGGCTTTTTCAATCTTACTAAATAGCCTTTTTAATATAGACGCTAAATCCTTGGTTTAACGTTATTTATTACTATTCATTTAACTACTTAACCCCAGTTCGGGATAAGCCACATTGTAACTCATTGATACTATTTACAATGTTGCTACCTGTCCCTGCTGAGGCATATTTTTGATGGTGGGTTTATAGGGAAACCAGCAATAAGCAATTAAACCTGACAGCAAGTTTGTGATAAACCCCGTGACACTACGATGGCGTGAGTGTTCGATTTGGCACAAGTTTTTAAGCTCTCCAAACACCGTTTCAACCAAAGAGCGATGATTGAGTAGTGCCTCATCCATAGGCTCAAGTAATTGGGGTTTCATATTACGCCGAAGTTTGGTTATCAACGTGGTATCATTGTGTTTTGTGAGCCACTCGTTTAGGGCTTTACTGATATAGCCTCTATCCCCAAACACCTTGCCAAACACAGGCGTTGCCATATCCTTAACAGGCACTCTGTCATCCGTATTACCCGCAGTGACTTTAACAGATACAAGCTCGCCCTTATGATTGATAATGGCGTGTAGCTTAAAGCCATAGAACCAGCCCATGCTGCTTTTGCCTCGGGTTGCAAGTCCCTTAAAGACTTTATGACGGTAGATACGCTTGTTATGACAAACTGCTATCTTGGTTGAATCAATATAGCTGATACCCGTACAGTCGCCCATCATGCTTTGCAAGTAGCTGCACAGTGGCATGATACTGCGCGGCACAAGCTCTATAAATCGCGAGTAGCTCGGCAGATTTGGAAACGCCCGTTTCATCATGCCAAGCATATGGTGGTAGTAAAAAGACTTAAACTGTCGATACCGCAGTTGATGAAACAGTACCAAGATGGTCATCATTTCTGCTACACTTATCTGGCATGCTCTTAACCTTTGGTGTCCCGTTGCGATTAAATGAGCGTCAAACTCAGGTTTGAATTGCTAATAAAAGTCGTCAATATGGCAGTAGAGTTCGGTTAGGTTGTCCATGTAAGAAGTCCTTGTTGTGAAGTTTGTCTTGGTAAACTCACTTTAGCAACTTCGGACTTCTTTTTTTATCTTTTTTTTGAGCGCTTATCCCGAACTGGGGTTATTTATCAATTTCTCAGCCTGTTTTTTTTCAGCCTACTTTTTGAACCACCACCCGGATATAAATGTAACTATGAATAAAACAACTTTTAAAATATCGAAGATGGACTGCCCTTCGGAGGAAAACCTAATCCGAATGAAATTAGAGGGCCACTCGAATATTGAACATCTTGAGTTCGACATTCCTAACCGTCAATTAACTGTGTTTCATCATGACAATATAGAAGGGATAGAGACTGCTATTCATGACCTAAAATTAGGAGACACCCTACTCTCGACCGAAACCATTGACCCCTCTGATCCCAACAATAATTTTAAAATTGATGCTGACTCTAGTCACAAAAAAGATGCTGAGCAAAGAAAGCTACTATGGATAGTGCTGGTCATTAACTTTGCTTTCTTTATTATTGAAATGAGCACGGGACTGATTTCTCGTTCGATGGGGTTGGTCGCCGACAGCTTAGATATGTTAGCAGATAGCTTCGTGTACGGAATTAGCTTATTTGCGGTCGGTGGAACGGTCATTAAGAAAAAACGGATTGCTAGAATTGCCGGATATTTTCAAATTACGCTAGCGATTCTTGGTTTTTTAGAAGTACTAAGACGTTTCTTTGGCAATGAGCAGTTACCTGACTTTTCTACCATGATAGTCATATCGATTCTTGCGCTAATTGCAAACTTGATTTGCCTCTATTTACTACAAAAATCGAAAAGCAAAGAAGAAGAAGCCCATATGCAAGCCAGTATGATTTTCACTTCAAACGATGTGATTATCAATTTAGGGGTAATTGTTGCAGGGATTTTGGTTAATTGGTTACACTCTAGTACGCCTGATTTGATTATTGGTAGCATCGTATTTGCTGTAGTTATTCAGGGCGCCTTTAGAATATTGAAGTTGAGTAAGTAGCCAAGCCTAATAACTGAAGCAAATAGCTCAAGTAAGTAGCTTAATTAAACCGCTAAGTGTAAAGTAACTGGGTTTGAAGCAAATAAACATCATAAGGATATGAGACCTCAAGCAATGATTGAACAAACTTTAAATCTAGTCACCACCAAAGACCATCAGCAAGTTGCCGTTTGGCGAATAATAGATGATGAAGTCTTTGATAAGAATCTGGGAGACCTTCCTAAATTTTGTGTAAGTATTTAATCTAAACGTCAGTTACACAGAATCTGGGATGGTCTCTTCAAGTCCTCACTAGCGCACCGATCATAGATAGAATATCTATGGTAAGTACATCATGAAGTACACTGTGGCTATCTCAGCAAGTTGAAACCTTAATACCATTAGCTCACAGCCAAAGATTCAAGTCCTCACTAGGGTACCATCCTTATTCCCATTATGGGTCTTATGCTAGATGGTTCGAGAACAAAAAAGTGCCATGTCGGTTGTGATACATTTTAGATGACTTATAGATAAACTACCTCAAAAACACAGCCTAATTATGAGCTGTGTTATAATTTGCCATTATAACACCAGCACATTGCTATCATCTCTCATTTATCTTTTATCCATTAAGACTCTCTTATGTCCAACTCTACATTTGATGCTCAAGCCATTTCTAACAGTTTACGTACAGCCAAGCACCAACCGCGTAAGCGCTTTGGTCAAAACTTCTTGCATGATACCAGCGTCATTCGCGAAATCGTGGAAAGCATTCGTCTCGAGCGCGATGACAATTTGATTGAGATTGGGCCTGGTATGGGCGCATTGACCGAGCCTTTATTGGCAGAAGTAGATGCGATGACAGTCGTAGAGTTGGATCGCGATTTGGCAGACAGCTTGCGCATTCGTATTGGTGCCAATAGCCATCCAAATTTTACGATTATTAAAGATAACGCCATGCATGTGGACTATCGTGAGCTTTACAGCGAGGAGCGCGGTAAGCTACGTGTCGTCGGGAACTTACCATATAACATCTCAACGCCTATTTTGTTTCATTTGCTTGAGTTTGCTGATGTCATTCAAGACATGCACTTTATGCTACAAAAAGAAGTGGTTGAGCGCATCACAGCCGACGTTGGTAGCAAAACTTACGGTCGTCTGTCTGTGATTATGCAGTATTACTGTGATACAGATTATTTGCTGACTGTGCCTCGCGGCGCTTTTAATCCACCGCCCAAAGTCACCAGTGCCGTTTTTCGCCTAACGCCGCATATTGACAAACCGATAGTAGCAGAGGATGAAGAGTATTTTGCCATTGTGGTACGTGAGACCTTTAACCATCGTCGCAAGACGCTTCGCGCTATCTTCAAAAAATCAACCTTGCTGCCGACGCTGAGTGAGGATGATTTTGCCGCTTGCGGTATCGACCCACAGGCACGTCCTGAGACGTTGAGCGTTACAGATTTTGTCAATCTAAGCAATCAGGCTCGTCAATAGACGTTTAATGTAAATAATGACCAATTATTATATAAAAATCATAGAGGGATTATGAGTTTTCGCCATCAATATGTCATTGGTGACCTACAAGGTTGCCACGCGGCTTATCTACAATTACTAAAGACATTAGATTTTGATCCTAATCAAGACAAGTTATGGTTCGCCGGTGATTTGGTAGCGCGTGGTGAGGACTCATTAAATACCTTACGCGACGTCAAAGCGTTGTGTGAGCAGGGCGCTGCAGCAACGGTATTAGGCAATCATGATATCAATTTAATTGCAGTCTGGCGCGGCGCTGCAAAACTCAAGAGCAAAGACAAAACTGCGCCAATTTTTGCAGCGGATGACTGTGATGAATTGCTTGAGTGGTTACGCAGGCAGCCGATATTGGCGTATCCAGATGAGCATACGGTGTTGGTACATGCAGGGATTCCACCACATTGGAGTATTGAGGCAGCAGCAACATATGCAAAAGAGCTAGAATCGCAGCTGCAAGGGAGCTTAGAGCAGCTTGATGAACTACTGCCAAATCTCTATAGTAAAAAAGCCGATAAATGGCATTCAGGTATTGAAGGCTTTACCAGAATGCGAGCAATCGCCAATTACTTTACTCGTATGCGCCTGTGTCAGCAGGATGGTTTGCTTGAGTTTGATTTTAATGCTGGGCTAGATGAGCCTATGCCAACCGATTTTTTACCATGGTTTGAGTGGCAAGTACCGCGCACGCGTAAGATACTATTTGGTCATTGGGCCGCGCTACAAGGCGAGATTGATTTACCACATGCGCGTGCACTCGATGGTGGGTGTGTATGGGGCAACTGTCTGTTGGCGTATCGTCTCAGCGACGGCAAGGTAATAGCCTCAAGTGCACAGTGCCCGAGTTCATAACGTAGGCTACAAATACCCGGACTACAAATACCTTAGTATAAAAGCCTAAATAATCTTTTTAAATAGGTCCGCAAAAGCCGTCTGTTTCAAGTGGGCTATTGATTAATTAACAGCCCTGTTTTGATGGTTCTACTGAGATATACTCAGATGATTGAGTTATGCTCAAATGATTCATAAGGTGTCTAACTGAGTCATTAAGGAATAACGTCGTACCTGAATAATAGGACAGCGGCGGTTGACGCGACCAGTAGCCCAAGAAATATAAATAATAAGATATTATCTTGAGTTAACTTTTCTTCAAGCTCAGAGTAACCTAAGTCATCAAAGGTGATGTAGTTTGTGTCATGACTGATGTTAGAGTATTCGAACTTCCTCACACATTCAATAAAGTATTCAATAAACCAGTATGGCCAGTGTTCTGGTTTGAATGGTGAGATCTCTCCTAACTGCGCATGATCAGACAGTCTATGCCAATTGCTGGCGCTTAAGTTAAGACTGTGCATACGCCAATCTTCAAAGCGGCATTGACTGACCTGCTCAACAGCAACGACGTCTACTTTTTTATGGTTCCTATCTTTAAATATTCTTTGCATAAGAGAAAATACAACGTCTTTTGCGCCTTCTAAGCATTGAAGGAAGCTTTTTTCATCATTGCATAGAAAACCTGCAATTTTATTATTTTTATTGTAGACATGCGAGTGTCTTTGGATATGCTCAAATACAGATCTATCGGTGGTATTAACTCTACTAACATAGATGAGTCTTACAAGGGAGGTTGATGCAACGTCCTTCATAGATTCTTCCAGTTTGCTATGGCTGGCTATATTCATTCTTGTCCTTGTTTAGTGATCTATCCCAATATCTTATTGAGCCCGCTCTTCATTATTTTAGATGATTTTTGAATCCTAAGTTTGTTGAGCTGTGCGAGAGTTTTGCTTCTACGTCCATATTTTCAAGATTAAGGGGTAAAAGCTTTAGCTAAGTTGTGTGAGTGTTTCAGGCCTTGTACCAAATAGTTTTAATCTCAATAATTCACCAAGCATAAAGCCGCCCAAGCGAGCCTTTTAATCAGGCAGCTTTGGCGGCTTTTTAGGTTTTGGCAAAGGTGTTTTGGCATCGACAGTAGACTTGCCGTCAGCATCCGCATGATTTGACTTGTGACCAACAGTATCCTCATTATCGATGGTATTGAGCGTCTTGGTGACTTTGTCATATTGGATATCGTCGGTATAAGGCGTGCTATTTAGCTCTTCATCTGCCAGACCATCATCAAGATTGACAACCTTCTTAGGAGAGTTGTGAGGTTGGGTGTGATCGCCTTGTGGTTGACTGTCATAGTATATGTCTGTACTCGCTTCCGCGTTTTGCGCTACTGCTTGCTTAGACTCGGGTAATATTCTGACATCAGACAATCGGCGTACCACATAATTGCTTGGTATGGCTTTTCCATTTTTTTGTGCTGAAGTGTCATCAAATATCATGTGACCTTGACTATCGATTCGTGCATATTTCATTGGCTTGTCGCGTGGCCAGAAAAAGTCAGAAGGATGGCTAATGATATGTCCAAAAACTAGCTTTGTGAGACGACTCCATTCAAAGAAACGCACTTCTTTTGAACGTAAAGCAACAAATAACGCCAGCGAAAAACTGACTATCAAGTTGACCATACCAATAAGCGCCACACCCAATATAGAAATCAGAATGAGGCTCCAGCTGATGTCATCAGCAGATATATTGAACAATCCGTGTGCCAAGTTCGCTGATGCAAAAGCAATGTGGCGAATATCAATTGGTAAGCCGAATATGTAGCCGATGGTTGCTGTACTACCTAAGAAAACCCCGAATAAAAAGTTACCCATGATAGCGCCCAAGTTCGCTTCTATAAAGCCGCCTAAGCGCTTAAGCCATGATACAGGCAGTATATATTGTAGTAGTTTATGGCGTTGAATACGCGCACCTACTTTGTTATAGACCGCTAAATTGTCGTAATAACCGGCGATCAAACCCGCTAAGAACAAATATACGCCAGCGATAGCCGCATGAGGAAGCGCTAATGAGTGAAATGGATCCAAGTCATGGAGTAGATGACCTGCTTTTTCGGTACCAATCATCGGTGCGCCTGTGTACTGTAACCAAGCAAAAGAGATGATAAGTGCAACGGGTATCGCTAACATAACGTTGCCCATGATAGCGATGAACTGAGTACGTAAAATATCAACGACCAACTCTGATAGCTTATTTAGCTGATGAGACTTCTTGCCAGAGCCTTCAGATATAGTAGAAGCAATAGCAGCAGCGGTCATGGCTGGTTGCTTGGTAGCGACCGTTCCGCGAATCACGTGAATGAACACAAAGCCCAAGCCATAAATCATACTGTTAATAAATGCTCGACCCATCGGTGCGAGCGCCAATTGGTAAGCCAGTATTTTTATGGTGGCCATAAAGGCAATGACAAAACCGCCAATAGAGGCCTTTTTGAGCATCTTTTGATAGCCAGTCTTATCGGTGCTGATATAGTGTTCACCCACGCGACTGGCATTTTCAGTGACTTTACGTGACAGCAGTTTTGTGTTGTTATCAATCAAATGGCCAATGCTATAGCGGCGATTGGTAGTGGTGATCAGGGTCTGGATCAACTCAATGACGGCGCGATCTCTTCTTTGATTGTCGTCTGTGACAAGTTCTGTCAAGATACGCATGCGCTGCAAGCTTTGATCTAAGCGCAGCATCATATTGGTCAAACGAATAGAAATACCTGTTTTGTAGATCCGTTTGCGGATAGTCGCAACGATATCTTCGCATTGCTCAATCATAACCAGCAATGGCGCTGGATCAACGGCTTGCTCTGGGGTAATGTCGGTTAAGGTATCAAGCTCGTGCGCTTGTCTATATTGATTAACAAAGAGCACCGCTTCTTGGTTTTGAGCAACAAAAGAAGCAGAGTAGTTGAGCATCTGCGGATAAGAATCCATCAAATCAGGATGTAAGCCAAGACCGCTGATGCGATAAGACAAAATAATAATCGCATTCAAAATACTGTTCTTTGCTGTAGCAACCAAGTCTAGGTGTTTTTCTTCCACCCTCAGAAGCTGCACGAGTTCGTCCCATTTTTTTGTCTCAATATTGGCAAGCCAGCGCTCATCAGTACGCTTATCAAACAAGTAACCAACCAGTTCAACGACGGAGTCATCTTGAGGGAGTATCGGCAAAAACCGATGTCCGACCAATCGTCTTAAGCTATTAAAGAATCCTTGATCCGACATAATACCTGTATCGGTATATAGCGAGATTTGACGATATTGGATAATCAATTTCAGGACAAAGCTAGAGAGTCCATCGCCGTATTCTGGATGTTGATGGAGAATATCAATAAGGGTTTGAATGTTTTGGTTGGCTAAAGCAGGTTCTTTGTCGCTGACTCGTAGTTCATCGATCAAGCGTTTGAGCACCGCAGGATCGGGCACATCACTTAGGGCTGTAATCTGTTGTAATATGCGTTTTAATTCTGACACGTCGCACCCTTTATTGTGGTTGTTTCAATCGTTTTTATTATTTAACACTGTGCATGATATTGTTAGGAATCATGGCTTTTTATGGCACTTAAGTGACACCTTATCTTGCGCTATTTTAATCGTAACCACGCATCGATAGTGAATTATTTTGTTAGCAGTTATTTTGCCAAAAAAAAGGACAGTCATTGAACTGTCCTTTTTTCATGGTTTTATCGGGTCTTCATAATGAGCATTTAGCTGGCTGGTACATCAAAGTAGTCAAGATCAAAGTTCATCATCGGGTCACTACCAGCTTTGACCATCTGTGCATGCGCATTGATACGTGGCAAGATACGGCCAACGAAATAATCAGCAAGCTTGGCTTTGTTGGTGTAGAACTCACCCTCTTTGCCATTGGCGGCCTCGACCATCAACGCAAACATGTATGAGTAAGCAAGGTAGCCAAACGCATGCATGTAGTCAACCGCGCAGCCATTGATTTCGTTTTTGCGTTCGCCAATATTGTTCAGCACCGTTGTGGTGAGCTCTTCAATCGTATCCGCTGCATCTAAAGTAGCTTGTTTGATACCATGATCCGCTTGCATATTGTTAACAAAATCACGAATCTCACCCAAGAAATGGGTGACATATTTGCCGTTATTTTTTGCCACTTTACGGCCTAACAGATCAAGTGCCTGAATACCGTTGGTGCCTTCATAAATCTGCGCAATACGAGTATCACGAACGATTTGCTCCATACCCCATTCGCGGATATAACCATGACCGCCAAATACTTGCTGGCAATCAACCGTGGCTTCTAGTGCTTTGTCGGTTAAGAAGGCTTTGGCAACTGGCGTCAGTAGGGCAACGCGCGCCGCCGCGGCTTGAGCGGCCTCTGGGTCAGTACTAAACTTTTCTTCGTCAAGGTTTTTGGCGACATACATGGCAAAGCAGCGTGACGCTTCGGTGTTGGCTTTGGCATTTAGCAGCATGCGGCGCACATCAGCATGGTGGATGATGGCATCGGCAGGTTTTTCTGGGCTTTGGATTTGAGTGTCACTGCGACCCTGACCACGGTCATTGGCGTATAATGCTGCGTTTTGATAAGCCAGCTCAGAGCCACCAAGACCTTGCAGACCCATGGTCACACGCTCATAGTTCATCATAATAAACATAGAAGATAATCCGGTGTTTTCTGCGCCAACCATCCAGCCTTTGGCGTTATCAAAGTTCATCACGCAAGTGGCAGACGCTTTGATACCCATTTTGTGCTCGATAGAGCCAACCGCCAAGGTGTTGCGCTCGCCCAAGCTACCATCTTCATTGACCAAGAATTTTGGCACGACAAACAATGAAATGCCTTTTGAGCCTTCTGGCGCATTGGGGGTTTTTGCCAATACCAAATGAATGATATTGTCAGTGAGGTCATGCTCACCACCAGTGATAAAGATTTTGGTACCAGAGATATTATAGCTACCATCATCGTTTGGCACGGCTTTGGTTTTGATGATACCGAGGTCAGTACCCGCATGCGGCTCTGTCAAGCACATGGTACCAGACCATTCACCGTTATACATTTTTTCTAAGTAAGTCTGTTTTTGTTCTTCAGAGGCAGCGGCATTCAGACACAGCGTTGCACCGACGGTTAGGTTAGGGTATAGGGCAAACGATTGGTTGGCCGTAAAAACCATCTCTTCGGTGAGCATGGTAACCATTTTCGGGAAGCCTTGACCGCCGTATTCAGCGTTACCGCTTAAGCCAACCCAGCCTGATTCAGCATACTGTTTGTACGCGTCTTTAAAACCTGTTGGCGTAGTAACAACGCCGTCACCCTCAAAGGTTGCACCTTCTTCGTCACCGCTACGGTTGATAGGCAACAAAACGTTTTTTGACAGTTTTGCCATTTCTTCTAAAATCATATCGACGGTTTCGGTATCGACATGAGCTAGGTTTTCGTTATTTTGCCAAAATTGTGGCGCTTTAAATACATCATTTAATATAAAACGCATGTCATTAAGAGGGGCGTTATAAACAGCCATAAACATTCCTTTGGTTTAAATAGATAAAATTGGAGTTGTTAAGATTATCAACTGTTCTCTTGATGTAACCTTAGCGATTCATGTTCAAAGTTTAACAAATAAGCTTGTAGGCGGGTGTATTTCTTCGTGAATTGTGCGTGCACCAAAAGTTAGCAGCCACTATTGCAGTCATTGAGTAGGTTTTGGACAGAGCAACTACTTATAAAAAGCACGCGACTGGTTGCTATCAACGATCATAATCAGCATAGTAAGACCCATACCAAAAAAATCGGCAACACAGCTTGGTATGTTGCCGATAAAAATACGATATGAGAGGGATTTGGGGCTAATTAAAAAGCAAACTGGTCTACATCCATGCTCATGTATGGCTCAACGCCTGTGCTGATACGCTGTACATAGGTCGTGGTGCGTGGTAGTAGTTTAGTGAAATAGAACTGAGCCGTTTTAACCTTGGCATCATAGAATGCTTTTTCACCAGTGCCGTCGGCAATAGCGGTTTGAGCAACCAATGCCATACGCGCCCATAAATAAGCCAAAGTTACATAACCACTAAAGTACATGTAATCAACCGCGGCAGCGCCAACAGCGTCTGGGTTTTCGGTGGCTTGCATGCCAATACGTGATGTTAGATCACCCCATTCTTTGACATGTTTGGCAAGCGGGCGGATGAACTGACCCATCTCGTCATTGTCTTTGTGCTCTTGGCAGAACGTCTGGATAATTTTGACAAAGTTTGCAAGTAGTTTGCCTTGCGAGCCCAGCACTTTACGTCCAAGAAGATCAAGAGCTTGGATCTCAGTGGTGCCTTCGTATAGGCAAGCAATACGGGTATCACGGACGTTTTGCTCCATGCCCCATTCACTGATAAAGCCATGACCACCATACACTTGGACGCCGTGATTGGCAGCTTCGAGCCCCGTTTCAGTCAAGAAAGCTTTAGCAATCGGTGTCAATAGTGACAGCATTTGGTCAGCAAACTTCAGGTCATCGCCTTCGCCTTTGGCAACGGTATCGGCAAAGTGTGAGAGGTAATAAACCAATGCGCGACCACCTTCGGCAAAGGCTTTTTCGGTCAACAGCATGTTGCGAACGGCTGGATGAACGATGATTGGGTCAGCGACTTTTTCTGGCGCTTTGGCACCTGATAGTGAGCGCATCGCTAGGCGGTCTTTTGCGTAAGTCAATGAGCCTTGGAACGCGTACTCTGCTGCAGTCAAACCTTGAACTGCTGTACCGATACGAGCGACGTTCATAAAGGTAAACATGCACTGTAAACCGCGGTTTTCTGGGCCAATCAAGTAGCCTTTTGCACCATCAAAGTTCATCACGCAAGTCGCTGAGGCTTTGATACCCATTTTGTGCTCAATAGAGCCACAGACGACGTTGTTGTTTTCGCCAAGGCTGTTGTCTTCATTGACCAACACTTTAGGTACGATAAACAGTGAGATGCCTTTGGTGCCAGCAGGCGCGCCTGGTAGACGGGCTAGAACGATATGAATGATGTTGTCGGTGAGGTCGTGCTCGCCTGCTGAGATGAAGATTTTTTGACCGGTGATGCTATAAGTACCGTCATCATTTGGCTCAGCTTTGGTACGGATAATACCCAAGTCAGAGCCTGCGTGGGCTTCTGTCAAGCACATGGTGCCTGACCATTCGCCGGTGACCATTTTTTCTAGGTAAGTTTGTTTTTGCTCATCAGTGCCATGGTGCTCGATGGTTTGAATTGCGCCATGCGATAGGCCAGGATACATAGAAAATGACCAGTTAGCCGTACCGACCATCTCATTGATGACCGTTGATAGTGAGAACGGCATGTTTTGACCACCAAACTCTTCTTCAGCAGATAAAGCAGGGAAGCCAAGCTCACAGTACTGCTTATAAGCTTCTTTAAAGCCTTTTGGCGTGGTGACCTTACCATTGTCAAACTTACAGCCTTCTGCATCGCCGCTTTGGTTCAGTGGTGACAACTCGTTTTCAGCAAAGCTTGCAGCCATTTCAAATAGGCTGTCCATTAGCTCGCGGTCAGCTTCTTGGAACGCTGGTAATGTTTTGTAGTGGCTTTCACTATCGAGTAGTTCATGCATCACGAACTGAATATCACGTAAGGGCGCTTTGTATTGCATAACTTCCTGTCCTTTTTAGAATGTAACCGATCATAGCCAACAATGAGCATATGGCCGCACTATCCTCTAGTGCGTTATTCTTACCTAGCCAGTCTGGAAATCTAAATAAATGATAAACAGTGAAGCAGGTCAACCATGCTATCGATTACATAAAATAGTGTTGAAAAGAGTGGTGATTGTCAGAGTCAAAGAAAGATTAAATGTGCTCTAACAAATTCACTATAAAAGATAGGCTTTCATTAGCGATTATACAAGTTTGGTGAAAGCACTGATAAGTCATGAACCTGTCTTGCATCGATTGTGCAATCAACGTTAGGCCTCAATCTGAATCATTAATAACCCTATGAAACATTGACCGATATACAATAGGACAGATCAAAGATTCAGAGTTATATCAGCCAATTTTCATCATAAAAATAACGTTCACATAAAGAAAAACCGCTTTAGAGTCAAAGTCGCCAATAAACGGTTTTATGATACCCAGAAAACAAGAGCTATTCGGTGGCATACTGTTTGACCAGCATCTCAGTGGCCACATCAGCGGGCACAGGTTTGCCAAACCAATAGCCTTGTCCATTTTTGCAGCCCATATCGAGCAACACATCGCGCTGCTGTTCGGTTTCTATACCTTCTGCCACCACATGCATGTTTAGAGCATCTGCCAAGTCTAGAATGGCTTTTACAATGGCATGCTGAGTACGGTCGGTATCAATTTTTGAGATAAAACTTTTATCAATTTTGATAAAGTCAAAGGGGTAGTCTTGCAGATAACTCAAGGATGCATAGCCCGTACCAAAATCATCTAAGGCAAGACGGACGCCCAATTCTTTGAGAGAGTTGAGTTGTTTTCTGACATCATCATGGCGCTGAATCAAAGAGGATTCAGTCACTTCGATATGCAACTGACACGCCGCAATATTGTGCTCTACCAATAGGCCGCTCACCATGTCAAAAAATTCAGGATGACTAAATTCGGCCGCATCGGCATTGATGCAGATATGCTGACAAAACCCTTGCTGTTGCCATTCAGATAACTGCTTGGCAATCTTGTTAGCCATCTGTGAAAACAGCTCAAACGAGAGCTTATGGGTCAAAATAGCATCGATAAAATGTTTTGGTTTTAGTAGACCGCGAGTGGGATGTTGCCAGCGAACTAGGGCTTCAAACCCTGTGATAATCCCCGTATCCAATAAGAATTTTGGTTGATAATACGGTATGAACTGTCCTTCAGCCGATGCTGCTCTCAGATCGGCTTCTAACTGTAGGCTACCTGAAGTGGCTTCCTCAATCGTTTTGTCATACCAACGGATATCATCGCCGCCGTGTTGTTTGACATACTGTAAGGCTTTTTCTGCTTTGCTCAACAGTCCTGTTACCTGAGCATCATTTTTGGGAAAGTAACTGACGCCTACAGAAATATGGCAGTAGATATTTGAATTTGTGGCCGCGTTTCCATTCATTGTGAAGGGTATCTCGCACATCTGCATGAGCGTATCTAATTGATGACGTACCATATTGCCATCTTGACACTCAAACAATAACGCAAAGTCATCCCCGCCAAAGTGGGAAAAGCAGCGTAAATGCTCTAAATGGAGCTCTTTGATACGTTTCACAAACTTCTGTATTAAAGTGTTTATTCCCTCAGATCCCAGCAAGCTTGCCAGATTGCGATAGCGGTCTATATTGAGACGTACAATCACAACTTCTTGATAGGTGTCTAATAAAACGTCACTGGCCTGACTCAAAAACACTTTGCGATTGGGCAATCCAGTGAGTTGATCGTAGTTGAGTAAATGAGCAACCTGCTTTTTGTCTTTAACGACGGCAGACATGTCACGTAGCATACCTACATGAAACACCGTTTGGTCGATACAAATTTTACGATAGGTGATTTGGCAATCGATCGTCTCACCATAGCGATTGGCCATGGAAAAATCCAACTTGTAGAAACCTGACTCTCTTAAATTATCCTTAATCTCTTTTAGGATAAGCTGCTCTTCTTCTGACAAAAATTCAGCCGCGTAAATACCGAGTGGACGACCGACCAAAAAGGATTCTTTATAGCCAATCATAAGCTCATAGCTGGCATTGACAGATAGATAGCGTAAATTACTGTCTAGCACAAAAATAGCATCTTCGATCTGCTCACACAGTTGGGCCATGAGTCGCTGTTTAATCGATACTGGAATGGGGTCAAAGTTGCTCATAATAATGTTTCACAAAAAATAAAGGCTTATAAAAAATAAGTACTGTGATTCAATTTACTAAATTAAAACTAAGATCACTTTTGATTCTACAGAGTATAAAACAAAAGTTCTATTTTAAAGTGTCTATAAATGATAGTAAATCTCATTAATAATACTGATTTTAACCATACAAAGCGAGTAAAGTAGTCAATGCAACCACGGGTGCTGTCTCTGTACGTAATACCCTACTGCCAATTTGCCAAGGCATAAAACCTACAGATTCGGCTTTTTGACATTCATCGTCACTGAGACCTCCTTCAGGACCAATCAATAGTTCAATATAGGGAGACTCTTGCTTGAGAACTGAGGCCAGTTTCTCGGGTTTTGCAGGTTGTCCTGCTGCTGGCACACTCATCTGCATACGTAGATTTGCAGCGCTACGTAGCACTTGATAATAAGTGTCTTGGCTGAGTATAGAGACGATAGGACTGACCAATGTTGCTGTATTCAACGCATCAGACGCAGGTTGATTCAGCCATTCATTGATAGATAGTGGGGCAAGTATCAGAGGTGGGCGATTCAGGCCGCATTGCTCGCAGGCTGCTATAGCGACTTGTTGCCAGTGAGCCAGTTTTTTCTCGATTTGTGCAGGTTTCAGATTGACCTCGCCATGATGACTACTAAGCAGTTGAATAGCCGTGACGCCAAGCTCGGTTGCTTTTTGTACCGCATAATCCATACGCTCGCCGCGACTCATTACTAAGCCGATTTTACTAATAATAGGCGCCGTACGATCATCCTTTAGATGAGTGAGGAGGGTAGCCGTCGCGTTTTTTTTACTGATTGCTTTTAGCTCTACTTTATATTCACCACCAAATCCATCGAACAAGATACCTTGATCACCGATATTTGCACGCAGCACTCGGCACCAATGATGGACGATGCTGTCTGGCAACTCAACGTGGCTCCCTAGAGGTAGGTCACCCAACTTAGGTAAAGGCATAGCATCAATATTGTCGTTATTAATGGCATAAAAAAAACGTCGCACTTGGTCTTATTCCTATTATTTGATTGTGAGTGGTTATTATTGACCCAATAGAATATCACTTGATGCCACGAAAGGCATTCCTTTTATGATACTTACTGCCAGATAACAGCGCTCAACGGATAAACGACATTATCATATAGTCAGAAAAATTTAAGAAATACATTAAGATGAAATGTGTTTTTTGATACATGAATGTCCAGTAGATAAAATTTTCCAATAAAAAAACTGGCACTCCGAAGAGCGCCAGTTAGTTATAAATTCATTATATACTTGTTTAATTATCAAGATTATCAAGTATTAAACAGTAAGTCCTAATGCTTCAACCAAGCGTTTATTTGGCTCAACTTTGTTCATGCTATAAAAATGCATGGCTGGCACGCCTTCGCTCATTAAGCGCTCACATAAGCGATACACCACATCAAAACCAAACTCGCGAATAGATTTGCTGTCATCGCCAAAATCCGCCAATTGCTTGCGCACATAACGCGGAATATCAGCGCCGCAGCTATCAGCAAAGCGTATCAGGTTACTAGAGTTGGTGATCGGCATGATGCCAGCTACCAATGGCTGGGCAATGGTATCGATACCGCGTTTTTCTAACGTGTCACGCAAATACAGATAGCTGTCTGCATTGTAGAAAAACTGCGTAATTGATGCATTGGCACCAGCGCGGTACTTATTCACCAAGTTGTCAACATCAAACTCAAAGCTACGCGCTTGTGGATGCATCTCAGGATAGGCCGCCACTTCGATATGGAAGTGATCGCCTGAGTACTCACGAATGAACTTGACCAAATCTACTGCAAATGGCAGCTCACCCATACCCACCTGACCGGATGGCAAATCGCCACGTAGTGCGACAAGACGTCTGATGCCTAGGCTTTTATAAAACTCAAGTAACTCAGCGATTTGCGCTTTGTCATCGCCGATACAAGACATATGCGGCGCAATTTCAGTCTCACTGCGCGCACTTAGTGCTTGTACGATGTCTAAGGTACGGCTACGAGTTGACCCGCCCGCACCGTAGGTCACCGAAAAATACGCCGGTGACAACTTATTTAGCTCATCATAAGTGCTAAGAAGCTTTTCGTGACCTTGCTCAGTTTTTGCAGGAAAGAACTCAAAGGAGAAAGCAGGCTTACTCACAGTCAGGCTCCTTTTAGTATTTATAAGTGTCAGGTTTGAATGGACCTTCGACAGGCACACCCAAATATTCAGCTTGCTTTTGGGTCAGCTTAGTCAATGTACCGTTAAAGCCTGCAACCATAGCAGCGGCCACTTCTTCGTCCAACTTCTTAGGCAATACTTTTACGTATAAGTTATCAAAGCGCTCATCAGTCGGCAGATCAGCGAACTTTTCTTCGAACAGATACATTTGAGCCAATACTTGGTTGGCAAATGAGCCGTCCATGACGCGTGATGGGTGACCAGTAGCATTACCTAAGTTCACTAGACGACCTTCAGCAAGCAAGATCAAATAATCGTTTTCATCGTCTGAGCGGAATACTTGATGCACCTGTGGCTTGATCTCAACCCAGCGCCAGTTATCACGCATAAACTGAGTATCAATCTCGGTATCAAAGTGACCAATGTTACATACAACCGCACCAGGCTTAAGGGCAGCTAGCATATGACGGTCACAAACGTGATAGTTGCCAGTCGTGGTGACGATCAAGTCTGTGTCTTCAAGCAAGCGTTTATTGATATTGTCCGCGCTGCCAGTGTTGTCACCGTCGATGTATGGTGATAATACTTCGAAGCCATCCATACATGCCTGCATGGCACAGATAGGATCCACTTCTGAGACACGGACGATCATGCCTTCTTGGCGTAGGCTTTGGGTTGAGCCTTTGCCCACATCGCCGTAACCGATAACCAAAGCGCGGCGGCCAGCAAGGAACATATCGGTAGCACGTTTGATAGCATCGTTTAAGCTATGACGGCAACCGTATTTGTTGTCATTTTTAGACTTGGTAACTGCATCGTTGACGTTGATGGCAGGCACCTTTAATGTACCTTTATTCAACATCTCAACCAAACGGTGTACACCAGTGGTGGTCTCTTCTGAGATACCATGGATGTTGTCAAGAAGCTCAGCATACTCATCATGAATCAAAGCAGTCAAATCACCGCCATCATCTAAGATTAAGTTGGCATCCCACAGCTGACCTGAGGCTTCGCCGCCAACGTGTACTTGCTGACGCAAGCACCATTCGTACTCTTCTTCTGTTTCGCCTTTCCACGCATAAACAGGGATGCCAGCAGCAGCAATCGCAGCAGCAGCATGGTCTTGGGTCGAAAAGATATTACATGAGGTCCAGCGGACTTCCGCACCTAGTGCGACTAGTGTCTCGATGAGGACAGCAGTCTGAATAGTCATGTGGATACAGCCAGCGATTTTCGCGCCTTTTAGCGGCTGGTCTGCTTCGTAGCGACGACGCAAGCCCATTAGGGCAGGCATTTCAGCTTCGGCAAGGGTAATTTCACGGCGGCCATAATCAGCAAGGCTGATGTCAGCGACTTTATAGTCAGTAAAAGAGGGATCGATCGTATGGGCAGAGGGTGTAGTAGACACTGCGTCCATAATATGCTCCTATCAGTGGTTAACGAATGATAAAAAGAATAAAAACGCAGGTGCCGTTGTTTGCGCTGTTGATGACCAAGAATAGGTAGCCAACAGTTAACCGAGCCTAACATAAGGGTTGAATAGCAAGTGCTTCAACATAAACACCGCCATCCGTCATTATGGCGCAACACCTCTCGGAGGTCGTTATTGTAATAGATGAGTCTGTGATTGTCACCTATTGGCTGCGGAAAATCGTAAGTGTTGTCGTCATAAAAAAAGGCCACCGCTGGGTGACCTTGATTTGTTTACAATTTAAGTTTTGTGTCAGTATTAGTACCAATCGTAGGTAAGTGAGCCGAAGTAGCTGGTGCCTTCTGTGGCGTATTCATTACCGAATTGGCTGGCGAGGGTATAATCCTCATCAGTAATATTGTCTACCCGCAAGTTGGCACGAAGATTAGGAGTGATATAAGCAGCGCCGCTCAAATTCAGCAGGGTATAGCTATCAAGTTTATTGTTTTCCGCTGTCAATCTATCATCGGTATGTTTGGCTTCGAGGCGAACATCGAACATTGGTTGCTGATAGCCCACATAAACCATACCGCTGTTTTTAGGGCGATAGGCAAGCTGTTGATTATAGCTTGCGCTATTTGCCGTTTTGTCTTTGGCATCCAAGTAGTCATAACCGAGACCAAATATAAAGGCATTCATATTCCAGTCGGAGGTCAGGCTCAACCCCTTGATTTTCGCTTCACTGATATTTGCTGCACTAGAAATCAGGTCTTCTGCATCGGTGTAATAGCCTGTCAATCGTGAGGTTTGGGCATCATTTACGTATTCAACAAATACTTCAGTATTTTTACTGGTTTCAGGCTTTAAGTCAGGATTACTATAACCGGGATAGTATAGGTCATTGAATGTCGGGGCGCGAAATCCGGTCGCATAGTTGGCACCGATTCGCATGCCAGCCAACGGGCGTATCGCCGCGCCTAGATTGTAGGTGCTTTCATGACCATACTGCGAGTTGTCATCCACGCGGTAGTTGGCTTGCACGTCATAATAAGTGTCTGCCAGCTGATAACCAACAAAGGCACTTTTGACCGTTCTGTCATCAGGGTTATAAGGGGTTTGCACAGCTGGATCAGGATAACCTGAAAAATCTAAAACATCTGAGGCGTCTAGCTGTTGTGACAACCATTCTGCGCCAACAATCACAGTACCAGGTTGCGCGTTGATACTGGTCTCTAAACGTGCTTGCTCTTGCGTGGTGTCGTACTGACTGCCTTTTTGATAATCAATAGAATTGGCGTCATGAGTAGTCGATTTGTCGATACTTTGACCGTAGCTAAGCTTGCTGACTGTCAAAGGCGTTTTGTATTGAAGATAAGCATTGGCACTGCCGTTTTTTTGGTCTGAATAGGCATTTGGAAAGGCGTTGCCTGCTGAGTCAATATCAGTGGTAGAGTCGGTATACAAGGCACTTATTCCCGCGCTTAGCGAGTCTGATAGTTTATGCTGCAATGCTAGGCTGGCATTGGTAGATTTAAAGCCATCATCGTCTGCGTTGAAATCATAAGAGTCAGAGTTGGCAATGGCGTTAAAGCCATCTGTTTCGTTACGACTGACACCCAAGCTCAAGGATGACTTGTCATTTTTCAGTTGACCTGTGATGCCGACTTGGTAGTGATTGTTACTACCATAACCCACAGTTGTAGAAACATTGGATTGCTCTACGTTATTGCCTTTGGTAAAAATCTGGATAACGCCGCCCATGGCGTCAGAGCCGTAGATGCTAGAGCCTGACGCACCATACAAAACTTCGATGCGGTCGATTTGGTCTGCGGCCAACAAGTTCAGAGATGGGCTACCTAAAGAAATAGAGCCATAACGTATCCCATCGATAATCACCAAGACTTGCTTGCTATCAAAGCCGCGCATATAAAAATTACTGGCTGTGCCCATGCCGCCACTTTGTGTGATATTAATACTAGGCTGATTCTTTAATACATCGACCACGGTCTGACCCTGATAACGCTGCAGCTCTTCCTTATCGATCACGCGAGTTTGTGCAATCACATTACTGGTTTTAGTGGGCGTACGTGTGGCTGTTACGACAATTTTGTCAAGCTCAACTTGGGGCATCTCGCTATCGTTAGTATTGATTATCTCAGGGGTCGCCGCCATTGCTGTGTTGACTGCAAATAAACCAAGTGCGCTTAAAATACTTAGGCGAAGATAGGTACGTGAAGATGAACGTGATAAAGACATGATCGATTCCAAAATAATCAAATTAAAAAATACAGACATAAAAAATAACTATTAAGACGTAAAAGGTGTCAAAAGTTACAAAAAACAGTATATAAGCAAAACTGCGCTCATTATCTACAAAAGTTCCGCCTTTATAAACCACTTTAACCTAATGTTTCTTCACGGTAGGATGAATATAATTCATGATGAGATGCTGATTATTAATTAGAGAGCTACTTTTTTATTAACGCCTATTATTTTAGTAAGCGGAATGGATTGCACAGAGCGCTAAAAACAACTGACTCACACAGTTAGCGACAAAAACCTATAATCAAAAGCACTGCTGTTATAAATAATTGTTATCATAGTGCCGATATTATGTGTTCTTCATTGTGCCACTCATAAAGTTAAGAGGTTTGTTTTGTCTACTCAGCATAATCTGACTCCCAGTACCGCGTCCTCTCTCCTAAATTCCATCATCAAAATATCCTCTATAGTCATAGCGCTGGTGCTGGCTGCCGTGTTGAGTATGGTGGTGCCGCATACTGCTTTTGCTGTGGATGCGGGCGCGCTTGGCGTGAATGGTGATAGTAGTGAGGAGACGGTAGCTACACCTTTACCTGATTCATTTGGGCGAGATACACCGCGTCATACTGTACAGGGTTTTATCAGTGCGCTGAGCGAAAACGACTACTTGCTGGCAAGTAACTATCTAAATTTATCCAAGTCCGATAACCCAACGACTGTCGTACGTCAGTTTAAACAAGCGCTTGATGCGGGTGGGCGATTCCAACCTGATTTGCAAATCAGTAATACCCCTGAGGGCAATCTCACCGATCAACTACCACCAAGTCAAGAAAATGTCGGTGTGATTAACATCGGTGAAAAAAGTGTGTCGTTGTTACTAGAAAGAGTGGTCTCCAAGGAGAACGAGCAGTATTGGCAGTTCTCGAGTGAGACGCTGAGTTCTATACCGGAAGTGATAGAAAACTCAGAGCCGACCTTGGTATCGCGCTATACGGTGGATTCATTAGATGGCAAAAAGCTCTTTGGTTATCAGCTGGCTGATTTGGTCGCTGCGCTATCCATGATTGTGAGCAGCTTTGTCCTCACTTATATCGCAGTATGGCTGTTATACCATCTATTGAGGATTGTTTATCCTCGTGTGCGCGGTGTGCCTTTGCCATTACCGGACAAAGTGATACTGCCGCTTTCTGTGGTCATTATGGCGCTGATCTTATCTGAAGTGATGGTCTATGCAGGCGTGTCCGTCACGCTGCGCGAACCAGTCAATCGCTTTACTGATATTGCTTCTTGGCTTGCGCTAACTTGGCTGCTATTACGAGTTATTGATGCCATATTTACTCGAGCGGTCAACCTAAGCTATAAGAAAAACTATACTGAGCGTGTCTCAATCTTGGGACTGCTCCGAAAAGTCGTCAAAGCGCTACTCTTAATATTTGCGGTCATTGTCATTTTTGGTAATTTGGGTTTTGACTTAACCACAGGTATTGCTGCACTGGGTGTGGGTGGTTTGGCATTGGCACTTGGTGCACAAAAGACCATTGAAAACCTTGTTGGTAGTGTCGTAGTCGTCGCGGATTCACCAGTACGTATCGGTGATTATTGCAAATTTGGCACTTATGAAGGTACTGTTATTGACATCGGTATTCGCTCATCACGTGTGCGCACATTGACACGGACCATTGTCACGGTGCCAAACGGTGATTTTTCATCGATGCAGATTGAAAACTTTACCTCGCGTGATATGTTCCGCTTCTTTCATCAGTTATATCTGAAGCGTACTGCGGATATCGATGTGGTCTTCAAAATGGTCAAAGACTTAGATGAGTTTTTAAAAGAGCATGAGATGACCAACCAAGAGTGGAATCAAGTTAATATTTTAGAGCTACGCCAAGACTGCTATGTCATTCAGCTACAGGCATATATCAATGCCAATGATGTGATGGAGTTTTATGATAAGCAAAACGTGGTATTCGTTGATGTATTAAACCAAGTCGCAAAATATGATGTCGAACATGCATTGCCAACCCAGCAGCTGATTGTCAATCAAGCTGAGCTTGAACATCATATGGAAAACAATACTATTAAAACAGAGGGTGACGCCTCAGAAGACCATAGCGATAAGAATAGCAATGAAACAAATGTCAGTTTAGAAGACAATGATGATAATTCTAACGGTGTGGCTATCAACAAAGACCCCGACAATGCTAACGATGATATGGCAAATAACCAAAAGTCATCTATGGCAACTGTCAGTAGAAAGGGTGCGCTCAAAGCGCTCAAACACAAAAGTCGTATGCTAAGAAAAAGCAAATTTAAGCATACTAAAAACAAATTTAGCTTGTCTATATGGAATCAGCCTTAGAAGTGATTTTTCCATATAGGCAATTATTCTACACGGTCAGCTATAAAGGTACTGCGGTTTTATTGCGTAATAAGCCGTAGTATGACCAGAGCAGTAAGCTGGCAGCGCTGCGATACGGTGACCAGTGCTGAGTGAGGTTGTTAAGCTGCTTGGGTGTTGGTCGTTCTGCTAAGCCTAATAACTCCATCGCCGCAACCTTGATGGCCAAGTCGTCAACAGCAAGCACATCTGCGCGTTTTAAAGAAAAGAGCAGGTACATCTCAGCGGTCCAGCGTCCGATGCCCGTAACCGCGGTAAGTGTGTTTATTACCTCTTCATTAGGCATATTTTCTAAAGCTGCAAAATCGATATTATGATCCACTAAGGAGCGGATATAGCGAGTTTTTTGCTTAGACAATCCCTGAGCTTTTAAAGCCTCGTCAGTTGCTTCACCGATTTTATACGGCGTTGTCAACGCAGCATCAACCAACCGCTTCCAGATACTTGCCGCCGCCGCAACAGACAACTGCTGACCGACCATTGCTCTCATTAATTGCTCAAACCCACCTGCATTGTGCCTAAGATCAGGTAGACCAACTTGCTCGTAGATAGCCGCGAATTTTGGCTCAATTGCAATCAATGCGCTGATGTTTTCGGATAGCTCTTGGGGTGTCTCAATGGTTTGTATGCTCATATTGATGTCACTTTGGCAGTTAAATAGTGAGTGGATAATTCAATAGTAAAGGCTGATAGGCGAATATCAAAGGAATAATCGTTAAGGATTGACAGGTGGATAATCGATAAAAAAAGGACTGCAAGTAAGCAGTCCTTTTTTATTTAATAGAGTTATCATAAGCGATGACTTCTATTCGCCATCTGTTTTAGGCTTTTTGAGCAGTACCAATACCGCGCCATTGCCACCGTCTTTTGGCGGTGCAGAGCAAAATGCCAATACTTCTGGCAATTGACGTAACCAACCATTAACGCAAGTCTTTAAGATGGCCTCAGAGCCTTTACCATGGACAATTTTTACCATGGTTTCATTTTTTTGCTTCGCTTGGCTTAGCAGTTGCGTCATGGCGTCACGTGCTTCTTCTATCGTACAACCATGGATGTCTACCGCATCGTACCAACGCAGCTTGCCTTTTTTGAGCTGATCAAAGATTTTATTTTGCAAGGTTGGCTGCTTATATGACAAATAGGCTTCAGCGGCGACAGGGTTCAGTAGGGCTTGCATGTCTGACAAGCCTGCGCCTAAATCGCTGGCTTCACTGCCTTGAGCGGCCGCACGTTTTGATAGTGTTGCGGCATCAGGTTTGCCTACTCTTGCCGTACTAGTAGGTGAGCGTACGTTTTTGTCTTCTAGCTGAATGACACCATGCATAGCTTGCATGAACAGTACTTTGTCATCGTCAACATGTTCACTGTCTAGCTGCTTGACGGTCTTTTTCACTTGCTTTTGCGTTGGCAAAGCGACAGGCTCAGTGGGCTTTTGGTTTTCACCTTCAGGGCTATTGGTATCACGGCCTTTACTCAATTGGCCTTTTAATTCTTTAAGTTGGTCTTGCATTTCTTTTGAAAACAGAGAGTTTGACATAAAAGTTAACGTATCGTTGGTTGATGAATGAAAGGTTGAGTCATTTATAGAGTAAATATTTTATTCAAGCTATCTGATTCTATTGAGGCTTGAACTATTGAGTTACTTTACTCGTCTACTGCGACGCCCGCAAGTAAGGATTGTAACGCTTGTCCCGGATGATCGGTTTTCATAAATTGTTCACCGATTAAAAAGTGCTGAATATCATGACTTAGCATAAGCCGAATATCATCACTGCTATGAATGCCGCTCTCGGTCACGATCAGTGGTTTTTGATCGGCATTATCAGCATCAGCAGAGAGTGCTTCGATTAAGATATTTTTCAAATCGAGCGTGGTTTGTAGGTCTACATCAAACGTGTTTAAATCACGATTGTTAATACCGTAAATATTGTGCGCTGAGCGTGGTAGCTGTAGCGCCCGATCAAGCTCAGACTGTGTATGCACTTCTATCAACACATCCATACCAAGCTCAATACTGAGCGCGTGTAACTCTTGTACTTGTGTGTCATCTAGGCAGGCCATGATGAGTAAGATGCAGTCAGCACCCATTAAGTAAGATTGATATATCTGATAGACATCAATCATAAAATCTTTGCGAAGTATTGGTAAGCTTGAGACATTTGCCGCTTGAATAAGGTACGTATCATCGCCCTGAAAATAATCGCGATCAGTCAACACTGATAGACAGCTGGCACCCGCTTGCTCGTACTGCTGCGCAAATAGAGCAGGGGTAAAATTATGATTGATAACGCCTTTAGATGGCGAGGCTTTTTTGATTTCAGCAATAATGCCAACACCATTATTTTCAGGGCTAGCAGCACGTAGGGCAGCAGCAAAACCTCGGCGCGGTTTGTTAGCAGCTGCGACTTGCGCTTTTAAGTCTGCAAGGGATAGCGCCGCGCGAGCTGCTTTTACTTCTTCTACTTTGGTTGCGACAATGCGCTGTAGTACCGAAGGTATGTCTGAATGAGTTGTGGTCATGCTGTTATCCGAATATTGTTAAAGGTAAATAGGTAGTGATATATAGTTTTGCACTGTATTGGTGCGTATAAATCAACCCTCAATCACTAGCTGCTGCGTGTATTTGGCCAAAGACTCAAGCTTGAGTAAAGCATCACCATTTTGGATGATTTTTTGAGCTCGGCTAACGCCATTAGGATAATTGCTGGCAAGTCCGGCGGTATATATTGCCGCACCTGCGTTCAAAGCAATCATATCGCGGGCTTTAAGTACAGCACGGTCATGGGTATCAGCACCAGATAGAGCAGCGCGGATCAGTGCAAGGCTTTGCTCAGGAGAGTCGACATCGAGACCAATCAGGGTTTGCGATTCAATACCTGCATCTTCTGGCATCATCTCATAAACGGATATTTCACCATCTTTTAGTTCAGCAACTGTGGTCGAGGTTGCTAGACTGATTTCATCCAAACCATCTTTTGCGCCGACGACCATGACATGCCGTGCGCCTAGGTTTTTCATGACTTTGGCAATTGGCTCACACAGCTGCGCGGTAAAGACACCAATAACTAAATTGGGCGTACCAGCAGGGTTGGTTAATGGACCTAAAATATTAAAGATGGTACGCGCTTTTAGCTCACGACGTACAGGATTGGCATAACGCATGGCGCTGTGATGGTTGGGCGCAAACAAAAATCCAATCCCTTCATTCTCGATACAATCTTTTGCTTGTTCTGGAGTCAGCGCAAGACTGATGCCTGCTTGCTCAAGCAAATCTGAGCTACCAGATCTGGTTGAGACACCACGATTACCATGCTTGGCAACTTGTGCGCCAGCCGCCGCGACAACGAATGCCGATGCAGTCGATACGTTAAATAAGTTGGCACCATCACCGCCAGTACCAACGATGTCGACCAAATAGTCGCAGTTTTTTGGCTCAATATTGGCAGCCAGCGCACGCATCGCACTGGCTGATGCGGTGATCTCATCGATGGATTCGCCTTTCATACGTAGACCTGTCAAAATAGCGCCCATCATCGCGTCGCTACATCTACCTTGCATGATAATCAGCATCACTTGATACATCTCATCAAAGGTCAAATCGATGTGCTGAAAGATTCTACTCAAAGCCGTCGTCAATAATTGATGTATTTGGGCATCAGACAGTTTTGCAATACCCTCTGGCGTGTGAGCTTCTTCTGTTTTTGTCGTACTCATGATGATCTCGCTTATGATTGTTTTTTTATGTGAATCTGTTTTTTGTGTGAATCTATCTATGATTTGAGATAGAGTAATGAAAGCAGGTTCTTAAGTCAAAACTAGCCTACCTGTGGTAGCGCATCTGATGCTAGTTTTGCCAAGCCATAAGTGTGTAAAAAGTTATTAAGTAGTTGATAACCTGCTTCGCTCAAAATGGACTCAGGATGAAACTGGACGCCTTCTATGGCAAGTGACTTGTGACGGATACCCATGATCTCTTCAATACTACCATCAACGTTCTGCGTCCATGCGGTCAGCTCAAGGCAATCTGGTAGGGTACGCTTATCAATGACAAGTGAATGATAGCGTGTGACTTGCGATGGGTTTGGTAGTCCGGCAAATACGCCTTGGTCATTATGATAGACGGCTGATAACCGTCCGTGCATAACTTCACCTGCTTTGACGACTTGCCCACCAAACGCCTGCCCAATCGCTTGATGACCCAAACAAATACCAAGTATCGGAATAATGCCTTTGAATGTCTCGATAACTTCGAGCGAAACACCCGCACGATCAGGGTCGCATGGACCTGGGCCAATAACAATCACGTCCGGTGCTAACGTTCGAATCTGCTCGATAGTCACTTGATCATTACGCCAAACGGTGATGTCCTGCTGCAATTCACCGAAATATTGTACGATATTGTACGTAAAGCTGTCGTAATTATCGATCATCAAAATCATGAAGGTTTCAACTTATCAGTTTTATTCTGTTTGTAATATAGGATATACGCCTACCGATGTTCAGGGCTTTAGTTACCAAACACAAGCAGCTATGATTACGACATAGGGCGTTATGGCGCGCGGTTATCTTACCACTATTTTGTTCTCTATCAAATGCAGAGCATGGGCTAGCTAAATAAGCATTACATAAAAATATTTTTCTCTCATCATAATGATTTCACGATCAGAGAAACATCAGCAAATCGATATTTTATTATTGCACCGTAAAAGAACAATATAATAATTATAAGATTTTCTCAGCACCAATATAGTGCAAAATTATCACAATTAGTGCGTCGAATAACCTCTCAATATAAAGGTTGTTAGCAAAAATATATTTTTATATAAAAGTTATTTTGCGTAAGGCTCTGTAATTATTGGGAAAATTTTGTTTTAAGTGAGGTAAATAGTAATTTCTTTGAGATATTGGCATAGCCTTTGCATTATTGAAGTTGGTATGATTATTGATGACCATAAAAACGGGTCTAAAAATAATTATTCATAAGTGCTAGAAGAGTTCAGCATGACGAGTTATATATTGCTAGAATGATATGAGAATTGACTTAAGATGTTTGTAGACCATTGAGATGACTATTGGTCTAATTAAGAAAGCGTCTTAGGTGAGTGTCTTGACTAATCCAACAAATAGTGCTGATAATAAGCATAATATCGAATGCGCTGTTTGGTATTGGAAGGACATCTGGAATTCTTGCACAAGAAATGGCACCAACAATTTTAAATTGCAATAACGTGACCAACACAACGGAGATTATGTATGTCGAACAAATTATTAGATCTTATTCAATCCTCTAATGCTAAATGGGTTGACTTTCGCTTCACTGATACGCGCGGTAAAGAGCAGCACATCAGTTTCCCAGCATCGACTATCGATGAAGATGTCATGGAAGATGGCAAAATGTTTGACGGCTCATCTATCGCTGGTTGGAAGGGTATCGAAGCGTCTGATATGATCTTGCGTCCTGATCCAGAAACGGCGTTCGTTGATCCGTTCTTTGATGCGGTTACTGTCGTCGTGACTTGCGATATTATCGAGCCATCAACACTACAAGGCTACGATCGTGACCCACGCTCTATCGCACGCCGCGCTGAAGAGTACTTGAAGTCCACTGGTATTGGTGATACTGCTTACTTTGGTCCTGAGCCTGAGTTCTTTGTATTTGACGATGTAAAATGGTCAGTTGACATGTCTGGCGTGAGTCATAAAATCACGGCTGAAGAAGCAGCATGGTCAACTAACGAGACGTACGAGTGGGGCAACATGGCGCATCGTCCACGCGTCAAAGGCGGTTACTTCCCAGTACCACCAATCGACAGTTCACACGATATGCGTTCTGTCATGTGTGCACGCATCGAAGAAATCGTTGGTGAAGGCCGCGTAGAAGTTCATCATCACGAAGTGGCTTCTTGCCAGTCTGAGATTGGTGTTGCATTCAACACGATGGTACGTAAAGCGGATGAAGTTCAGCAATTGAAATATGTTGTCCATAACGTGGCGCACCAGTTTGGTAAAACAGCGACCTTTATGCCAAAACCAATCGTTGGTGACAACGGTTCAGGTATGCACGTACATATGTCAATCTCAAAAGATGGTTTAAACACCTTCTCTGGTGATGAGTATGCTGGACTATCTGAAACGGCACTGTATTTCATCGGCGGTATCATCAAACACGCTCGTGCGCTGAACGCAATTACCAACCCATCAACGAACAGCTATAAGCGCCTTGTACCGCATTATGAAGCACCTATCAAGCTTGCGTATTCAGCGTCTAATCGCTCAGCGTCTATTCGTGTGCCACATGTAAGCAGCCCAAAAGCGGTACGTATCGAAGCGCGTTTCCCAGATCCAACAGCGAACCCATACCTAGCATTTGCCGCGCTATTGATGGCAGGTCTTGACGGTATCCAAAACAAAATGCATCCAGGTGAAGCGGCTGACAAGAACTTATATGACTTGCCACCAGAAGAAGAAGCACAAATCCCAACGGTTGCAGAGAGTCTAGATGTTGCATTGCAAGCACTAAAAGATGACCATGACTTCTTGTTAAAAGGCGATGTGTTCACTAAAGACATGCTAGAAGCGTTTATTGCATTGAAAGAAGAAGAAGTACAACGCCTAAACGTGACTGTACACCCTGTCGAGTTTGACATGTACTACAGCTGCTAATAACGAATTAGTCCGTTAAGTTAATTCGATAAAAAAGAACCAGTCAAGTGAATTTTGGCTGGTTTTTTTGTACCTGTTGGAAAAGATAGTGGTATAAATGGATGATATTTTTTTAAATACCATTGATTTCACATCAAATCCTACTGATTTTGCACCAAAAGTGTCGCATAATAGTTCTTATAAAAGTATATTAATAGTAAATACTAATTAGGTTGACTGACTATGAGTTTGTTATCAAAGCGAGATTTGTTACGAGGTAATATACAGTTAGGAGCATTGGCTATCATGGCTAGTCTTTGTGCGCCTCTCAGCAACGCAGCACCCATCTATAAAGTGATTGATGAGCAAACAGGGCAAATCACCTTTACCGATCGTCCGCAATCCTATGAGGAGCAGGCAGGAAAACAAGTCAGCCAGACCAGCGTTAATACCGGCGAAAGTAGCGCCCCCAAAGGAATGCCAAGTGAGGTCAGAGGCAATACTGATCTTCCAGCTGCCGCTGCCACCAAACCTGCGGTGAATATCAACTATCAGTTGAGTATGATTGAGCCGAGTACAGAGCGTGCCTATCAGCGCCCTGCACAGAGTATCGTCATCGCGCTTGATGTAAAGCCTGCGCTACAGAATGGCGATCAAGTGAGTATATATTTGGATGGTAAAGAAATCGCCCAAGGATTAAGTGCTTCTGTCGCGACAGTCGATCTGCAGCCAGGCCCGCATAGCATCCGCGCTGTAGTTAAGAAGGTATCAGGACAAACAGGGCAGCAGGTCAATCGTACGGTACATGTCATTCAAAACACCTTGATTCTACAAAAGAAAAAGAAGCTTGCCGAGCAGCTGCTTGCTTACGAGCGCTTGCCATGGCACCAAAAGGTCTTGTTAAAAATGCGCGGTAATGACGCTGTATCTCAATAGCAAAGTCATTAGTAATATATAAATAAAAAGGGCAGACGTGATCATCGCGTCTGCCCTTTTTATGTATTGCTTCTACTGAGCTTTAAATAAGCCTGTTGTCATTTACTTATTTGGTCAGCTCAATGGTACCATTGGCAGTCACTGAGATAGTGCTATTACCAGACTCAAAGCTTTGGCTTGGTACCGACTCGTCTGCCATGCCTGATTTCATGCTCATAGCGCTATACATTGGGCGTGGATAGTTGCTACCGGTATTCAAATTAACATTCACGACGCGATAGCCGCGTGCATTCCAAGCGCGCGTCAGGTTTTTGGCCTGCTGCTGGAAGGCGCGAGACGCTTCTGTCATTAGTTTTTGCTCTAATGCATCTTTTTTGGTGTCTGAAACCCCAAAATTAAGATTATCCATGACTAAGGTTTCTTGTAAATCCGCAATCAGCTGACTGATTGCTGCAAAGTCTGTACTTTTCAAGTCTATGTTTGCTTGACCTGTCCAACCAATGATTTTGTCGTTTTTGTCATAGCGTGGATAGGTACGCTGCTGCCCAGTGCTCACAGTCACGCTTGGGTAGCGTTTGGCAATTTTCATGGCATTATTGATTGACGTATTAAGCATCGTGGCTAAAGTTTTGGCATCCGTTGCCTGAGCCTTTTTATATAAGCTGGCACGTACTTCATCGTTTTGGATTTCTTCTTTTACTTCTGTCTGAAACGTCAGTTGGTCATAGCCTGTTGGCTCTGCATGGGCGCTACCTATCATGGCTGTCATTAAACAAGCAGTACCAGAAGCGATGGCCAGTTTATTCAATAGAGCATTTTTCATGGTTATCTCCTAAATCAATGTTAAGGGTATTCATATGAATACTTTCAAAAGGTATTTACAAAGGAAGTTGTACCTCTTATTTTTAAGTGTTGACATGTGTGCAACTTCATTCACTAAAATAACAAAATCTGTATAAGTTGCTGTGAGAATTTTGTGAGCTAGGTTACTGGGTTATTTTTCGATTAAAACAAACAGTTTTGAGATAGGGGTTGTAAAATTAAAAAATCCTTGTATAATCTCATCCGGTGGCTCCATTGGTAGCCTCGCAACATTGTTCTATGAATCCCGCCAGGACCGGAAGGTAGCAACGGTAATAGATTTGATGTGTGCCGAGGATGTGCTGATGGAGTCGCTTTTTTTTGCCTAAAATTTGATAGATATTCTAATAAAGTACCTAATATACCGGTATTCTGTATTAAGCCCTTCATTGTAAAGGGCTTTTTTTTGTCTAAAATTTCATTCGATTTCTTATTTAAATTAAAAGCGTCATTGATTAATATGCGTTAAAATACAATGTATTAAGTTTTAATAACATTCTAGACACTTTGAGGTTTGGTTATGAAGATGTTTGTTTGGCTGTTCATTATATTTGTGGTGCTAATCGTTATGTTTGGGGTGTCCATATTTAATAAATTGGTGCGTGCACGTAACCAAGCAAAGAACGGCTTTGCGCAGATAGATGTGCAGCTCAAACGTCGCCATGATTTGATTCCAAATCTAGTCGAAACAGCTAAGCGTTACCTGACTCATGAGGAAGAGACACTGACACGAGTTATTAGCGCACGTAATCATGCTCAAAACCTACAAGACTCGCATAAGCATCAGCCAGACTCAAAAGAGCACATGGCACTATTTGCCAAAGCAGAAGGCATGTTGTCCAAAGCGTTGAGTCAGTTTTCGGCAGTGGTAGAAGCCTATCCTGAGCTTAAAGCGGACAGTATGATCAAAGAGTTGATGGATGAGCTGACCAATACCGAAAACAGAATCGGTTTTGCTCGTCAGCACTATAACGATAGTGTGATGTTTTATAATAATGATCGTGAAGTGTTCCCTAACAATCTTGTCAGTACAACCTTTGGTTTTCGTCCGCTTAGCCCCTTGGTATTTGCAGACAGAGATGTCATTGCTAAAGCACCGAATGTTAATCTGGGCTAAGATTTAGATAAATTTGGCCAAGGTTAGGCAGCCCAGTTAATGGATTTTTTTGGTGAACAGCGGATACGTACACGGCGCAGTCTATTACTGTATGGGCTGTTTTTCCTTATTGTGCTCGCCCATATCGTGGTGGCACTGGCTATCATGGGACTGCTGTTAACGATATTCACGGGTGGTATATATCATTGGGTATTGATGCTAGTCATTCTCTTTATAGTAGGCAGTTTCGTTGGTGGGAGTTTTTTAGAATATCGGCGCTTGCGAGCGGGGGGACGCGCTATTGCCCAGCGAGTAGGGGCGGTCAGACTGTTTATTGATAACAGTCAGGAACCATGGGAGCACAGTCATGGGGTCGCGCATCAATATGAAATCAAAGAAAAAGTTCACTATCGCTCACATCATATAGCAGTACGAAGCGAGCGTGATTTCCCACCAGTCTATCGTCGTTATTATGAAATTGCCCATCAGTTAGCGATTGCGTCAGGTTTGTCTGCGCCTCTCTTATACGTACTACCCAATGAGCAAGGAATCAATGGCTTTGTCGCGGGTCGCCATCGTCAAGATATGGTGCTTATCGTGACCCAAGGCGCGCTAGATAAATTGTCTGATAAAGCATTATATGGGCTGATTGGTCATGAGTATGGTCATATCTTGCATGGGGATGCCACGTTCAATCTACAGCTGATGGTGGTACTGGCTGGCCTACAGATTCTATATGATTGGAGCGATCCCATTCCTAATACTCGCTATTCTGACAATACAGTTGCCACCGATATTCCTCTATCACAGAGACACGTTGATGGACGCGCGCGCAATACCGAAGCTCAGACTAATCACTTTACGACCCACAGCGAGTGGGTAGCGTACTGGCAACAGCAGTCTCACCAGCATCAGTCTAGATGGGTACAAAATACACCAGCGATGCCTCACAGAGCACCCCGTAGTGTCTGGACACTACTGCTCCATGGTCTGAGCTTCTCGAGTATGGCAAGTGCCCAGCTAATCAAACACAGCTTTAATCGTGAGCGTGAGTTACTTGCTGATGCAACCAGCGTACAATTAACGCGCTCGCCTGCGATCATAGAAACCTTAAAAGCTATTCACCAAGATTCACTGGGCTCACGATTATCGAGTGTTGCTGATATCAACGGACTCAGCCATTTTTTCTTTGCCAGTAGTGGCGCGGACTTGGGTGATGTGTCTTGGTTTGCCACTCATCCAAGCTTGACGGAGCGTATGAGTGCTATTAATGCTGATGCCTATCGTAAGTTTGCCGTACAAGTCGTTAAAGAAAAGCGGATCAATCAGCAGAAGATAAAAGAAATATATCGGCAGCGCCATCTAGGTGATTGGGGAGCTGTAATAAAAAATAGCCTAAGCAAAAATTCACAGAAAAAGTCTCAAAAGTCTCAATTGCCGCATCGATCATTGTTCGATATTGATGCAGAAGAAAACCATAAGCAGAACGCTATTTTTAATAACACTGCAAGTAACAGTGAAAGCCAGACAGATAAAGGTCTTGAGTTCACTAAAGAGGTAGATACCATTATCGATGGTCGCTTGCAGGTAGAAATAGCACCAATAGATACCGATAATTTGCTGAAGCCTTGGCAGGCCAGACCTGACGCTCACCTACCAGAAGATACATTAATTGAAGCGAGCGATATTCAAAAGGTGTCACTCCCGCAATATGTACTCGATCATATTTATCATCCACTTGGTGCACAAGCGCTAATAGAAGCAGTCATGCTTTGCCATCAGCATCAACCATTGTCAACAAATGCATTATATGGTTTGGCAGATATTTGGGGTGAGGGCTTTTCTATTGAAAGTGACTCTACTAGTCATAAGCAAGTATTACCCCATAGGATAGATGCTAAGCTACTGGCCATAGTGGCCAATTTGGATAGACGTTTGGACAGTGCTTTGATTGTATTTGCATTAGCCCAGTTACGTCGTCATGACTTATCTGAAATACATATCAAAAAATTAAAGCTTAGAAGTGACAGCGAACACAGTCACGAAAGCGATCAGTACTATAAAAAACAAGCAAAATGCCGTACGATGTTGTTGCGTTACCAACAAGGTATGGTTGAGTTATTTCACCAACAGCTGACATCTGACTTAACTAAAAGCTTAGCTTGTGATTCTGTAGATCAAAAAATATCGAGTGATCGCTCTTACTCGGCAGCGAATTCATTCAATCATTCATTAGCTGTAGAGAGGCAAAAATCATCCATACTGTCATTATGGCAAGCGTTACAATTACAGCAGTTACTACCGATATTGTCTGAGGTTTTACACGATACGGATACGCAAGCTCTATCATCACAGACACTCAAAACTGGTATAGAAGGCGTAAGGGTACAGCTAGATCCTTCAGGTCAAGTATTTGAAGCACTGAGCAATGCTCAGATTTCGGAAATAGTTTTACTGGCGTATCGCCTATCAAAAGACGCTAAAGGCCAGATGATCTCAATATATGAGCGCTCATTATTGAGTGAAGGTGATGAGAGTGTGGCGCATTACATTGTAGATTTAAGACGTCATGCGCGTTTGGTTTATATTGATTTGACGACAGTGAGCGATGTCAATTTGCAATGGTTGTTATTAACGGCACAACACTTAAATAGTATTCAATTATTAGCGATTATTGCTGCGGTTCCTATTTCTACTATTCATTCTATCAATCGCCCCATAAATACTTTGGGTAGTACTAATTATCCAGAGAGACAACAGGATGGTAGTCAAATAGATTATAATGACGATAGCACGATAAGACCTGCTCATCATGAGTATCGACAATGGCTAAGTACATTGCATACCGTGATGTTACACGATACGATAATCAGCCAAGATGAATATGATTGCCTGATCGCAATGTCAGAGCGCTGGCTAGGCGTACGGCAGCTTTTTTGATAAGAACTACCAAAATCATCTAAAAAACTATATAGACAACATAATTAGGATAGTAGAGTCGTATGAGTGATATCCAAGACCCGCTAAGTGTATTGCAGCGCCGTGTGCAGCAGCGCCAAATCCTAGCGATGATGGGTATCAATCAATGGGTGCGGCCTGAGTCAAGTACCGTAAATATAGCGGATATCACGATAGATTCGGTTGAGCACTCAAATAGTGGCTCTATTGATACTGAATCCGCGAGTGCTGGAGCTGCTGTAGAGACAGTCGTTCAGCCGACCAGTGGTTATGATACGAATGACTCTTATAGCAGCAACCATGATGATGTGAATAACGATGCTCATGGTCTAGGTATTCATGAACAGGCAGCCACCGAGCAAAGCCCAGTCACCTATAGTTTTGATAGTGTGAGCAATGAGATATCTGCTACTTCAGATGCACCTCGTCTTCACAATAGTCCAGATATCGAATCAAACCAAACCGCCGCATTTTTTATAGATGAAGTGGTGCAGTCAACAACTGCGCCTATTGCGCCACAGCAATTATCTCAAAGCAGTCATAATAGTGATAGTGTAAATGACGACAGCTTGAAAAAGGTAGCACCATTTAGCTTACAAGGTGGACGCTATGGGGATTGGGTGATATTGGTTGATATTCAGGCACTTAATAGTGATAGCCAAAAGCTATGGAATAATATCACTCAAGCACTCTCAATGACTCATGAGACGACCTCATTTCCGATTTGCGCCGGTATGGACACAGTAGAGCTTGCCAATGCCAGCCTTGCTGGATATGTCTTTAGAATTGGTCTGCGCGAAGAGATAAAAGTTGCTGCTTTAACAGTACTACCTGAAGGTCTTCAGCACCCCAACCTTATGACTGTGCCTACATTAGATGACATGATTGTAGATAGTGATGCTAAACGTCAGCTGTGGGAGCGCATATCTCATTGAGTGATATTAAAACTGATATCGATGTAAATTTTTTTATCAACAAACTGAAATAAAGGTCGCTTCTTTATTTCATCATACCTAGGACTGTGATTATGTCTATAACCCAAACGTCTACACCCACTGCTAATACTAATAGTAGTAAGCCGCATCGTCTGCCAAACTTCTGTGCTGGCCCTGCCGCCATGCCAACATCCGTATTGGAGCGTGCTCAGAGCGAATTGCTCGACTGGCAAGGTCGCGGCCTATCGGTCATGGAAGTCAGCCACCGTAGTAAAGAGTACATGGCGATTACTGACAAAGCAGAAGCTAAGCTACGCACGCTTATGGAGATACCAGACAACTATAAAGTGCTGTTTTTGCAAGGCGGCGCTAGCTTGCAGTTTTCTGCCATTCCATTGAACCTGCTCAATGGTGGACGCGGCGATTATTTGACGACGGGTGCATGGTCAGGTAAGGCGATTAAAGAAGCCCAGCGCTATGAAGCACTTGGTCTGGGTAAGATTAACTTGGTCGCGACTGGCAAAGAGGACAACTTTACGACTGTACCCGCCCAAAGTGAGTGGAATGTGAGTGACGATGCCGCTTATTTTCACTACTGTGCCAATGAGACTATCCATGGTATACAGATATTTGAGCCACCACAAGTAGACGCGCCAATCATTGCCGATATGTCATCTTGTATCTTGTCACAGCCGATAGACGTGTCTAAATTTGGTATGATCTATGCAGGTGCCCAAAAGAACATCGGTCCTGCAGGTTTGGTCATTGCAATCATCCGTGATGATCTGTTGGGGCAGGCTAGCGCATGGTGTCCTATGCTACTGAATTATGAGCACCAAGCAGACAAAGAGTCTATGTCTAACACGCCAGCGACGTACTCTTGGTACTTAGCAGGACTGGTATTTGATTGGTTGGAAGCGCAGGGTGGTGTGGCTGCTATTGGCAAAATCAACCAGCAAAAAGCCGATTTACTTTATAAGACAATCGATGAGAGCAGTTTTTATCACAACCCAGTCGATCCTCAGTATCGCTCTATCATGAACGTGCCATTTACTTTAGCAGACAGCAGCCTTGATAAAGTGTTCTTAGAAGAGTCAGAAAAAGCTGGCCTACTTAATCTAAAAGGCCATCGTGACGTAGGCGGTATGCGAGCCAGTATTTACAACGCCGTGCCACTTGAGTGGGTACAGCAGTTGGTTGATTTTATGATAGCGTTTGAGAAAAAGCATGCATAGGTCATACTAGACTTTAAAATAAAAGACGCCGCTTTTATAAGTTGCGTCTTTTTTTATGAGTATATTGATCGATGCACAGTTTGAGTAAAAAGCGTTCAATATCTGCTGCCATTACATCTAATATAGTAGAACCTCAATAAAATTGATACAGCATAGGAAACGCGCTCGATTAAACGCTGCTTTTCTTGCTTGCTGTAACTGCGTATCCAGAGGCTGCGAAAAATAGCGTTTAATCTTGCTATACCATTTTTATAATGGTTTCACTATACCAATGATGTCATACTGATGGATGTCGCACTGACGCCGCGTAACATGGCAAAATATTAGGTTAAAAAACCTAAGTTTGTTATGATGAAATTTTGCTATCAGGCTATTTTGCCGTCAGCGCTTAATTTTTGATACTCGCATTGGTTAGCATAGAGGTTTGTTATAACGTTATGATAAGAAAAAATGCTCTGCTAAAAGCTGTTTTGCTAGCCATCACTGTCAGCTGGATATCGAGCAGTATTGCGGCGCCTATCACAACGACAGCGCTTGGACATAACAGTCCTACGAAATACATCAATGCGCCTTACATGCCCTATGCCAATCCAAAAGCGCCTTCAGGAGGCACGCTTTCGCTAGATGCGCGTGGTACCTTTAATAGTGCCAATAAGTGGATGACCACGGGCGTGCCAATGATCGGCACCGACTATCTGTATGATACCTTGATGACAGGTTCGTTAAATGAAGCGTTTACCATGTATCCACAGCTGGCAAGTAAGGTAACCTATGATCCAGACGATACCAGCTGGATTGTCTATCACATCAATCCTGCTGCCCGTTTTTGGGATGGGACGCCTGTGACCAGTCATGATGTCAAAGCGACTTTTGATGCAATATTAAACAAAGGTCCGATGTCTATTCGTAGCTATTTGGCTGATATCAAAGCCGTTCAAGTCATCGACGAGCAGCAAGTCAAATTTGTCTTTGCCTCCGCTGAAAACAAAGAAATCCTACTGACGGTTGGGCAGTTTCCTGTTTTTGCCAAATCCTCAATTGAGGCTGATTTTGAAAAGATCAGCCTGACACCCTTAATGGGTAGTGGGCCTTATAAGCTGGGACGTGTCGATGCGGGGCGTTCAGTAAGCTACATACGTGATCCCAATTACTGGGGTCGTGATTTGATGGTCAATCGTGGTCGTTATAATTTTGACATGATTAAGTTCGTTTATTATCAAAGCGATGAGATTGCCTTTGAAGGATTTAAATCTGGCCAGTACCGTTTTCGCCCCGAAAACAAAGCATCAAATTGGGTGAGTGGTTATGATTTTCCTGCAGTGAAAGCAGGTCTTATCAAAAAAGAGACCATAACCAGTCAAAACCCAGTGCCCATGCAGGCATTGGTGATGAATTTGCGCCGCCCAATCTTTCAGGACATTCGGGTGCGCCAAGCCCTAACGGCTGCTTATGATTTTGAATGGATGAATAAGACATTATTTCATGGACAGTACGAACGTTTGCAGAGCTTCTTTCACGGGTCGGAGCTTGCGGCAACTGGTACACCGTCTAGTGAAGAGATGCAGGTGTTAACGCCTTTATTGTCTAAGCTTGAACCGATTCAGCGTAAAGCCGTCTTAGCAGAATGGCAGCTACCCAGCAGTGATGGCAATGGCTTTAATCGACAAGGATTACTAAAAGCGCGGCAGTTATTGCTAGATGCTGGATTTTATTATGATGATATGAAGCTATATCAACCGAATGGTCAGCCCGCCCAAATTGAAATTTTGATGACAGGTGAGACCATGGGCCGTGTCTTGTTGCCTTATATTCGTAATTTAAAACGCTTAGGGTTTGAGGCAACCTTGCGCCAAGTGGATGGGCCGCAATATTATGAGCGAACGCGCCGTTTTGATTATGATATGGTCGTCGATGTGTTTGCCCAAAGTCTATCGCCTGGTGCTGAGCAGGCTGCATTTTGGGGTAGTGCGGCGGCTGATGAGCCTGGCAATCACAATAGTGCTGGTATCAAAAATGCAGCCGTCGATGAGGTGGTTGCTAATCTTGGTAATGCCAAAAATCGTGACGAAATTGTGTTATATACGCAGGTGCTTGATCGGTTGTTGCGAGCGGGTCATTATGTCGTACCATTGTATGGTAAGTCTGGCACTAACGTTGCTTATTGGGACCAATACCGTCATACAGACACATTACCGACCAACGCCGTCGGCATCGACTACTGGTGGGTGGACAAAGAAGCAGAAGGACGCATCAACAAATATTTGAAGCAGTAAGCAGTACCTTTTGACAGGATCTGGTCTAGTAATAGCTGACTGCCAAACGCATAGGCTGTTACCACGCAGTAAAAGCGAGAAGTAAAATCAAAACGAAATAATTCAAAATAACGAGTAAAAAAATAACTACTGGTAAGGATTTGACATGAGTATCCGTATTCACCCCATTAAAGCGTTCAATGATAATTATATTTGGACCTTAATTAATGAAAATAATAAGCAGGCGATCGTCATTGATCCAGGTCAAGCCCAGCCGGTTATCGATTATCTAGAGACGCATGGACTAGAGCTAACCTCGATTTGGACCACGCATCATCATCATGATCATATTGGTGGTGTCGCAGAATTGCAGGAGTCGTATCCGATGACCCATCTGGTTGCGCATAGTGAGCATGGGGTTGATGAGGATCAAACTATTAAAGATGGCAGCACGGTGAGTGCATGGGGCTGCTCTGCACAAGTCTGGGACGTATCAGGACACACCGCCAGCCACATGGCTTATATCTTAGATATTGATGGGCAAAAGCACTGCTTCTGCGGGGATACGTTGTTTAGTGCAGGTTGTGGACGTGTCTTTACGGGTACGATTGAGCAGTTACATGATAGTTTTAAACGTCTAAATGAATTACCTGATGAGACACTACTGTATCCTGCGCACGAGTATACGGCTAGTAACCTACGCTTTGGATTGTCTATCGAGCCTGACAACGAGGCAATGCAACAAGCATTAGCGCAAGCTGAGGCACAAACGGCACAAGGTGTGCCGACACTGCCAGTGACGCTAGAGCATGAGCGTGCGATCAACGTATTTTTGCGTACCCAAGAGCCAAGTGTGATTGCAGGGGTTAAATCAAAAGTAACTATCGACGATGATAACTCTTTGACGGTATTTGCAGCGTTACGCGAGCTCAAAAATAATTTTTAATGCAAGTTTTTAATACATAGATATATTTGTGTAGACCTTTAGCACGAAAGAATATACTGCTGTCGTCATCGCCCTCTCTCTTTATTTAGGAAGTCGCTATTATGGGTCGTTATATCTTAAAAAGACTCCTACTGATATTACCGACACTATTTTTGATATTGCTTGCCAACTTTGTAATCGTACAAGCGGCACCAGGCGGACCTGTTGAGCAGCAGCTTGCCCTTATTGAGCAGGGGTCAAAAGATAACGCACTTGGTGGTAATATTGGCGCGGGCAGTGCAGGTGGCAATGACAGCACTTATCAAGGAACGCGCGGTCTCTCTGAGGAAATGGTCGCTGCTATTAATGCTCAATATGGCTTTGACAAATCCGCTCCAGAACGATTTTGGCTTATGTTAAAGAACTACGCTCAGCTAGATTTTGGTGAGTCGTTTTTTAAAGGGCAGTCGGTGACCGATCTCATTATAGAGAAGCTACCAGTCTCGATATCGCTTGGTCTTTGGAGTACGCTACTCATTTATCTGATTGCCATTCCTTTAGGGGTGTATAAAGCGATGCATCATGGCTCAGGCATTGATAAATTCACTGCTATGCTGCTGGCTATTGGACATGCGATACCTGTGTTTGTCTTTGCAGTTATTTTATTGGTATTTTTCGCAGGTGGCACCTATTGGAATATTTTCCCGCTACAAGGGCTCACGTCCGAAAATTTTGACCAACTCAGCGCGCTTGGTAAGGTGAAAGATTACTTTTGGCATTTGGCACTACCGCTGCTAGCCAGTACCGTAGGTGGTTTTGCGGGCTTGACGTATCTGACCAAATTTAGCTTTTTAGAAGAGTTGGGCAAGCAGTATGTATTGACCGCTCGCGCAAAGGGACTGGGTGAGGGTCAGGTGTTGTATGGTCATGTATTTCGCAATGCTATGTTGATTATCATCGCAGGTATCCCAGCCGCTATCGTTGGTATTTTCTTTGCCGGTAACTTTTTGATTGAGATTATCTTTAAACTAGATGGGTTGGGGTTGTTAGGTTTTGAGGCCATTCAACAACGCGACTATCCAGTGATATTTGGCACGCTATTTATCTTCACCTTGGTAGGGCTACTACTGCAATTAATCAGCGACTTAAGCTATCACTTAATTGATCCCCGTATTGATTTTGAGGGGCGCTAATGTCAAATAATCAATCTTCATCAAAGAGCAGTACTATTAATAGCGAACCAGATAAAGCGCCAATGCCTGAGCACAATCCTCAGGTAGCGCTACCGAAAAAGCAGCGCTTAAACCCCATTTGGCAAGCGCGTTTAAATCGCTTTCGCCAAAATCGTCTTGGGGTAATATCACTGTTTGTTTTTGCAGTGATATTTGTCATTTGCATGGCAGCTAACGTCATTGCCAATGACAAACCTTTACTGGTGCAATATCAAGGCGACTATTACTTTCCGGTATTAAAGGCCTATCCTGAAACGACATTTGGCGGTGTATTTGAGACCGAAACCAATTATAAAGATCCTGCAGTGCAGTCGCTGATTGATGAGCAAGGGTTTTATATAATGCCGCCTATTCCGTTTGCTGATCAGACACCCAATGTCGAGCTTGGTCTGCCTTATCCAGCGGCTCCAAACGCTCAGAACTGGCTTGGCACTGATGATATGGGACGCGATGTGCTGACACGGATACTTTATGGTATGCGCGTCTCATTGTTGTTCGGTCTGGCGCTGACGCTCGCTGGTGCTCTCATCGGTATTATTGTCGGTGCAATACAAGGCTATTATGGCGGCTGGGTAGATCTGGCAGGGCAGCGCTTTATGGAAGTGTGGGGCGGTATGCCTCAGCTATTTATGATTATTATCTTAGTCAGTTTATTTAGTCCCAGTATTATCATGCTATTTGCCATGATGCTGTTATTTGGTTGGATGGGGCTGGTCGGTTTGGTAAGAGCAGAGTTTTTGCGTGCTCGTAATTTTGATTATGTGCGTGCCGCGCGCAATCTCGGTGTGTCTGATAGCCAAATCATGCTCAGACATATTCTGCCCAATGCGTTAGCCTCAAGTTTATCTCAGCTCCCTTTTATATTAACAGCTAATATCATTGCGTTGACTGCGCTGGATTTTTTGGGTTATGGGTTGCCGCCTGGCTCGCCGTCTTTAGGTGAGCTGATGGTACAAGGAAAAAATAACCTTGATGCCCCTTGGCTGGCTTTATCAGGGTTTTTTAGTTTGACCTTTATTTTGTCATTGCTCATCTTCGTTGGCGAAGCACTGCGTGATGCGTTTGATCCGAGGCGCTCTTGATATGACCGATAATATTATGGCTACCGAGCAATACAACGCGCCAACTGAAAATCTTAATCGCGCGCAAGACAAGCTCGTGCTGACAGTAGATAGCCTAAGTATCACAACTGCTACAGGCATCCAGCTGGTCGATGAATTATCTTATGAGCTAAGACAGGGGCAAACTCTGGCTATCGTTGGTGAGTCAGGATCTGGCAAATCGATTGCCAGTCTTGCACTACTAGGTCTGCTACCAGAGAATTTGACGATTAAGGGTGAGGTTCAGCTGGCAAGCACGGCAGGCATGTCTCAACTACCGATAGCGAATGACAAATCGCGTAATGCCGCACTACGTGCTATTCGTGGTCAGCGGATCGGTATGGTATTTCAAGAGCCGATGACAGCGCTAAATCCGCTACATACCGTTGCAAAACAAATCGCTGAATCACTGCGTTTAAGCGGCGTACCCAAAAAACAATGGCGAGCCACCAGCATTGCCTTGCTAAATGACGTCAATATCACGGATCCCTCTGACAAGTTGAATCGTTATCCACATGAGTTGTCAGGTGGTCAGCGTCAGCGAGTAATGATTGCGATGGCATTGGCTCAGCAGCCTGATATCTTGATCGCTGATGAGCCAACCACCGCACTTGATGTGACATTACAGCATGAGATTTTGGCACTACTGAATGATCTCAAATACCAGCATAATATGGCGATGATATTAATCAGCCACGATCTCAATCTGGTCAGGCGCTATAGTGATGAGGTCATCGTGATGCGCCAAGGCCAGACGATTGAGCAGGGTCAAACGTCAGCGGTATTTGATCAGCCTAAAGCCGATTATACTCGCACGCTCATTCAGCAAGACTTCGGTCAAGCGCTACAGCCAGTAGCAGATCATGCAGATGGACCATCAACTGTATTAAAAGTGAGCAATCTCAACGTACAATTCCCAATCGAAAAAAGTCTATTTGGGAGTACAAAACGTTGGTTTGATGCGGTCAAAGCTGTTGATATGACCTTGCAAAAAGGGCAGGCATTAGGGATCGTCGGTGAGTCTGGATCTGGCAAAACCACCATTGCACTGGCGCTGAGTCAGCTGCTTGGCAATCAAGCACGAGTGCATGGACAGATAGTGGTGAATGGGCAAGATATCTCAGCACTGTCCAAAAAAGTGCTACGTAACTTTCGCTCGCAGATTCAAATGGTGTTTCAAGACCCTTTTGCCAGTATCAACCCTCGTATGACGGTCATGCAAATTGTGGAAGAAGGACTGTTGGTACAAGGCGTGGATAAAGACGCGCGTCAGCAGGCGGTGATGGAGAGTTTGGCTACCGTCCATTTGCCTTTAGCATTCGCGCAGCGTTATCCGCATGAGCTGTCCGGCGGTCAACGTCAACGCGTGGCATTGGCGCGCGCACTCATCATGAAACCGAGCCTACTTATATTGGACGAGCCTACCTCTGCGCTTGACAGTACCACGCAGGTAACGGTGGTCAGTTTATTGCGTGAAATTCAACAAAAGCTGCAAATAAGTTATGTCTTTATCAGTCATGATCTCAAAGTAGTCCGCGCACTATGTCAGCATATTATGGTACTAAAACAAGGGGCATGCGTGGAATCTGGGCTCACAGAAGATATCTTTAGCCAGCCACAGCATCCGTATGCCAAGCAGTTATTAAAGGCGAGCAGTACACAATAATAGCGACATACCAAAAAAGGCAGTGGTACAATCATGCTAGACAGTGGTTTGCTTTATTCAAACATCCTTGCTGTACATATACTTATCTACTCTGCTATTGGCAAACGTCGTTTAGCCTTTATCAACTAGCTCAAACTATTGTTATCGCGGTTAAAATCATCATTAAAAAGGATTTTTGTACCCATGAAAAAACAAAACAGTATTACTAAATTAGTAAAGAATAACAGCTTGCAGTATGCTGGTTATTTGGCAGTGGCTAAGACACGCGCTAAAGTGCTAAAAGCAATCTCTTACGTGATACCTATCAGAAGACCGATGTTGTTTGTCGGTGAGGCTGCCTGTAATGAGCTATGCGACATGCTCATCAACGAAGGCAATACCAATGTCTTTATCGTCACTGATGCCGTGCTAAACAAACTCGGTATCCCTGCAAAAGTCACTGATTATCTAGATGCAAAAAATATCAGCTATCATGTCTATGATGGCATTACACCAGACCCTACTTTTAACGTAGTCGAAGAAGGACTGCGCCAATCTATAGCAGCAAATTGCGACGCTATTATCGCCATCGGCGGCGGCTCAGTGATCGATGCTGCCAAAATGATCGCTATGTCTCAAGGCAATAAATGCAAGCCTCAGCAACTGATCGGGATCCTTAAAGCAAGAAAGCCGTCGGCGCCATTATATTGCGTGCCTACAACAGCGGGTACTGGCTCAGAGGCAACCCTTGGTGCAGTGATATCTGATGATAAAACACACCAAAAAGCATTGTCTATTGATCCAAGAATGGTGCCGCTCGCCGCAGCGATTGACCCCATTATCATGAAAGGTATGCCAGCACACATCACCGCTGATACGGGTATTGATGTATTGACCCATGCATTAGAAGCATGGATGAGTGCCAATGCCAGCGTGGAGACGGACTACTATGCAGCCTCTGCCGTCAAATCTGTCATGCATTATCTACCATTAGCTTACAAAGATGGTGGCAATCTAAAAGCAAGAGAAGAGATGGGAATTGCCGCCCATTATGGTGGTATCGCCTTTAACAAAGCGGGCTTGGGTTATGTGCATGCCATTGCTCACCAATTAGGTGCCTACTATAGCATTCCTCATGGTCGTGCTAATGCAATCGTGTTGCCTTATGTGCTTGATGTTAATCGTAAAGCAAGCAAGCAGAGACTGGCCGCACTGGCAAAAAGAACGGGTATGGTAGCAGACGGCCAAGCTGGTCATGGTGATAAAGAAATAGCAGATCATCTCATCGTACAAGTCAGAGCGCTTATCGCAAATTTAAATATTGATCCGACCGTTAGCGGTATGCAGACCAGTGATTTTGATGATATTGCAAAAGCAGCAGCAAAAGAAGTCAGCGATACTTATGCCGTACCAACCTATCTCTCAGCAGCTGAAATTAAGGAAATCTTAACGAAAATTAAGCAAGTAAGTGATGAGAGTGCTGATAAAGACACTCAGAAAGCATCATAGCATTGTACTTGTACTTGTACTGATAGACTTATGATAGACAAAAAAAGCCTATGACTCTTTTGAGGATAGGCTTTTTTAACAGGTTTAAAACAATATAAGATATTGAAATAAAATAGTTTATCTCTATATGTTAACTATCCTAAAGCCTGTGTCATGATCAAATCATTTTGTAATTTATCTTGTGCTACGACTTAATTAATAAAAAATAACTTAATAAATTGTAAGTATATAACAATACAGGAATGTGTTATTGATATAGTCGGTTCACTATAAAATCGATACAATAAGATTAAACGCTATTTTTCGCAGCCTCTAGAGACGTAGTCACAGCAAGCAAGAAAAATAGCGTTTAATCAAATGAATTTATTATCCTGTATCGTTTTTATTTAGACTTAACTATACATAAGCGTTACGATAGTTAAATGATATTATGTTTGGGAGATTTTTATGAATCGCATATTATCATCTACAATGATTGGCCTAGCTATCGTAACAATCATTGCAAGACTCTGGCGTATACGGCAAAGACTATGAGCTTGATTTGCTAAAACTTGAAATCTTACTTTGTATAGCTAAAACAAAAAGGACGCATTAGCGTCCTTTTTGTTTGTTGTTACTCATAACAGCCTAAAATATTAATAGTTTAAAACGCCGGTTGGCGCTTAGGGACGGCACCCAAAAATTCATTACGGGCTTGATTGTTGTGCTGATACTCACCAAGCATCGCGGTACTACGCGTGGTTGAATGCTGTTTGCTGACGCCGCGCATCATCATACACATGTGCGAGGCATCCATGACTACCGCCACGCCGCGACAGCCAGTAACATCCATGATGGTTTGTGCAATCTGTTCACTCAGGTTTTCTTGTATTTGTAGACGACGAGCAAACATATCGACAATACGGGCAAACTTCGACAGTCCCAGTACTTGGCCGTCAGGCAGATAGCCGATATGCGCCACACCATGGAACGGTAGCATATGATGCTCGCACAGTGAATAAAACTCAATGTTTTGCACCAGTACTAGCTCACGATTGGCTGATGGAAAAACCGCATCATTGACCACCTCTTCAATGCTTTGATGATAGCCTTTGGTTAAGTGAGCAAAAGCCTTTGCCGCACGTACAGGCGTGTCTAATAAACCAGGACGATCTAAGTCTTCGCCAGTCGAACCAATCAGTTGGCGATAGGATTCGATACTTTCTTTATAATCTGGGGTTATTATTGGGGTGTTACTCATAAGTTTGGCAGCCATCCAAAATGTGGGTGTAGCTTAACGTTGAATCCTATCATGTCAGGATTCTTATAAAATTGTGCAAGCTGGGAAGGGCTGTGATTATACTCGAAATCTGCTGAACTTCATACTGCTATGGTGAGTAGTTCGGAGTTTAGTCATTATAGGGCTGTCAGAGATACAATTAGAACGGTGACCATGATGATATTTCATTAGTATTATTGCGATACTAATGATAGTAACCAAGTACAGTTTACGACTGTTTACTTAAACTAATTCGTGTATAATAAGTCATCTTTTGATTTGCATCATTTCATGACGCGTCACTTTCTGATTACTCTAAATAAACCTATATTCTAAATCATCTCGATTGATTCAAAAGGAAATCTTATGCTATTGCAAGGACAACGATTTGTCGTAACTGGCATCGCAAGTAAACTCTCTATCGCTTGGGCTATTGCAGAAGCGCTACATCGCGAAGGCGCCTCACTGATCCTGACTTATCCGAATGATAAAATCAAAAAGCGTGTGGACATGGCTGCCGAACAGTTCGAAGCGGATTTGGTGCTAGAGTGTGATGTCGCCTCTGATGAGTCGATTGCTGCATGTTTTGAGCAAGTAACCGCGCATTGGGGTGATGGTATTGATGGTGTGGTACACGCCATTGGTTTTGCCCCAATGGATCAGCTCGATGGTGACTTTGTGAGTGCCACCACGCGTGAAGGCAGCCACATAGCACATGATATCTCTAGCTACAGCTTTGTGGCATTGGCAAAAGCAGCTCGTGAGTTGCTTGCAATGCGTCATGGTTCTATGCTGACATTAACTTATGAAGGCAGTATCTCAGTATTGCCAAACTACAATGTCATGGGTATGGCAAAAGCCAGTCTTGAAGCCAGCGTGCGCTACTTAGCGACTTCTATGGGCGGCGAAGGTATCCGTGTCAATGCGATCTCAGCAGGTCCAATTCGTACGCTAGCTGCTAGTGGCATTAAATCATTCCGCAAAATGCTCGATATCAGCGAAAAAATCGCACCACTACAACGTAATGTCAATCAGATGGAAGTAGGTAACGCAGCACTATTCCTATTATCTCCGTGGGCATCTGGTATCACGGGTGAGATCATGTTTGTTGATGCAGGTTTTAATACCGTCGCTATCAGTGAGCAGTTGATGATGCTGGATGAGCCAGCGCAATAATCATTTAAGTATTTTTTGCGTTGATGGTCATTACCAATGATTCACTCAGCTATTGAAATTGAAAAGGCAGCCAATTGGCTGCCTTTTCTCGTTATACTATGAGTCTTTTTGGCAGTAGACCTTTAGGTGACAAATATGATAACCAAGTTACCAAAGTGGATATTGTGGGGTGGGGCGGTATTGGCATTTAGCGCTGGCTGCGTGAACACAACCGCATTGATGGGATTTGCCAATTTATCGGTCTCGCATGTCACTGGCAATGTCAGCTTGTTTGCAGCAGCTATCGCTTATTCAGACGCCCACAGTATTTTGTACATCGGAGCGCTACTATTGTCTTTTTTGGCAGGGGCAATATTAAGCGGTTTTGTCATTGGGCAGACATCCTTAACACTAGGCCGTCGTTACGGGCGTGCGCTATATTTTGAAGCAGCATTACTAATAGCTGCCTACTGGTTATATCAGCAGCATGACTATCTCGGACAATTGGCAGCAGCGATGGCCTGCGGATTACAAAACGCGATGGTAGCCACTTATAGTGGAGCAGTTATTCGCACAACTCATTTGACAGGACTGACATCTGATATGGGTGCAGCAATCGGTAACTGGCTTGCGGGTCGCTCCATTAGTAAGCCGACATTGGGCTTTCAGGCCGTTATTTGGTATTGCTTCTGCGGTGGCAGTACAGTAGGGGCTTTTTTGTTTGCCAAAGTTGGCTATGATGCGTTGCTTGTACCCATTGCAATTGTTCTAACAGCAGCATTTATATATAACTATGTCTCCAATCACTTGCCAGAACAAAGAGAAACAAAACTAAAAAAGCGCTCATCATCATGACAAGCGCTCCTTATTTTTGCTGTTAATACTAGATAACTGGCTTTATCTGCCGTTCTGCCATCTTTTATTTTGCGCCTTCTTCTTGATGATCTTCATGTTCATGCATACCTTGCATCATATCTAGCGCTGAGTCGTCAGTACGCTGTTGATCTTCTTTGGCCAGACTATCTTGATTGATGTCTTTTGGCGCCATTTTTGTGGTTGCATCGGTTTTATTTGCATCTGTCATAGTGTCATTCCTCTTGTTTTTATTGATGATTATCTATCTAACCCTAAGATTATGTGGTATCGGTTTTTACTTGTATAGCCCCAAATGATAAATGTTTGAATGCTTTATGTAATTTTTATCAACCAAGGCGTCCATTCAAAGCAGTGAGAACAAAGTAGTGAGAACAAAGTAGTGAGAGAGTTACTATTGAAAAATCTCACAAAGTCGAGAGGTGATTATCATCAACGAATCAAACAGACATCCTAAAAAAACAAAAATAATCAAAATGTATTCATATATAAGTTATTCTGATATGATATTTTCGCGCGTAATGTTCGCTATATGAATATCATGATGTCTTATAATAAGTGTGTTGCAATAACTTTGACTTCATACTCACTTTGGATGCGATAAGGATAATTTATGTCAGAGAAAAAGCTGGATAGCCATATTCCTGATGATGGTAACGAGTATTTATTTACGGATACATTCCCAAAGGGAACGGGAAAAGGATTGATCGTGGTCGCCATTGCGGCAATCATTAGTTTTATTATTTACAGTGTATTGCCATTTGAGGTCAGTGCTAACAAAGGGCTAGCAATGCTGTTTTTTATCGGCGTGCTATGGCTCACTGAGGCGATACACGTCACAATCACTGCGATCTTGGTGGTTGTGGTTGGGACATTAATTGGCATTCCTGATTTTAATGCTGAAGTCGGTCTGCAAAGCTTTGCCAGTCCCATTATTTATCTCTTCTTTGGTGGTTTTGCCTTGGCGGCCGCGTTACATGTACAAAAGCTTGATAGAAAGATTGCGCTAAAAATTCTTTCGTTATCAGGTGGTAAGCTAAGTACCGCTGTACTATTGATTTTTGGCGTGACTGCGTTTTTGTCAATGTGGATCTCAAATACGGCGACAACGGCAATGATGCTACCGCTTGCCCTCGGTATTTTGACGCAAGTCGATAGTAAAGAAGATCGCGGTACATTTGTGTTTGTACTGCTCGGTATTGCGTATTCAGCAAGTCTCGGTGGTTTGGGTACGATTGTTGGCTCGCCACCAAATGCGATCGCCGCAAAAGCCTTGGATATTGCGTTTGTTGATTGGATGAAATTTGGTATTCCAATGATGCTAATACTATTACCAGTATTGTTGGGCGCGATGTACCTATTTCTAAAGCCTAATCTAAACCGCACGATGACCCTACAGCAAGATGAAACTATTCATTGGACCAAACCGCGCGTGCTGACGATTATTGTCTTTATTGTGACAGCGATGAGCTGGATACTCTCTAAGCAAATTGGTGCTGCAGTTGGTATCGAAGATACAGATGCCGTTGTTGCATTGCTTGCAGCAGTGGCGGTCGTGAGTTTGGGTCTGGTGTCTTGGAAACAAGTATCAGACAACACAGATTGGGGTGTATTGATGTTATTTGGTGGCGGTATTGCGCTATCAAATGTTCTAAAAGTATCAGGTGCGTCATTAGTACTGGGTGAGACGGTTGCTAATGGCTTACAAACTGCACCGCTATTGGTTGTGATGCTTGCAATCTCAGCCTTCATTATTTTCTTAACAGAGTTTGCATCAAACACGGCATCAGCTGCGCTCTTAGTCCCTGTATTTGCGGCAATTGCCGAGCATATGGGTATACCGAGCGAAGTCTTAGTACTTATTATTGGTATCGGTGCGTCCTGTGCCTTTATGCTACCAGTTGCGACGCCGCCAAACGCTATCGTGTTTGGTACCGGTTTGATCAAACAAACAGAGATGGTACGTACAGGTGTCATCCTTAATATTATCTCTACTGTTATCGTTGGGTGTTGGGCGTATTTCTTCCTACTATAAGTCTAACGAACCATTAGCATTACCATGATAAATAAAACCTGATGTCCCAATATTAATGAGGCATCAGGTTTTTATTTTTTATACTCTCTTAATTTATTACATCATAACTTATGGGGGATAATAGGGCGTGTTGAACATTCGCAAATAGGCACTGCTGATCGCTAAAATTGTTCCAGACAAGGCACAAAGCGACGATAATGCAGATGCCTTAGCGAGATTTGTAACGCAGTATGGGGCAATTTTAGCATCAGCCCCAACGATAAAAGCAGGGGACAGGACTCTTTTTTGCCGCTTCATCGTTAAAAATAAGCGCTTAGAATGACTAAACTTATTATTTTTAACATCGAATCGCCTAAAAAATAGTCGCTGTCAGTGCCATGGTCGAATGTTCAACACGCCCTAGACATTATGACGACATTCAATAATAAAAATTGCATTACAATCGCTGCTATAGTCAAGTCTAAATAAAAACAATACAGGACAATAAATTCATTTGATTCAACGCTATTTTTCTTGCTTGCTGTGACTGCGTCTCCAGAGGCTGCGAAAAATAACGTTGAATCTTATTGTATTGATTTTATAGTAATCTAACTATATTTCAGATATTCATAGTAATGTCTTCGCGCTTGACGCTGTGCTTGCCGATATCAAAAAGCGCAATTACGCGCTGATAACCTGTATAGAGACACCGCGAGGTAAACGCTGGCAGACTGAGCATATTAAGATCGCTTATGATCATGAAGCAGCAGCAGAACTGGCGCTCAAAAATGAACGTAGAGATTGGGCATTTGCTTTAAAAACAGGGCGGGTATTGTAATAAGACGCGCTCGATATTATGTTCAATTAAAATTAGCTACAATGAAAAATTTATAAGGACGGCGTTACATGTTAACTTTATATATGGCTCAACTTGGTGGCCGTCCTAAAGGTCGCCTGATTGAACAGCATGACATCTTTTTTGGCGTGGCCAATCACGTCAGCGAGCTGGTAGAGGATATCAATCAGCATTGGCCAGAAGTCAAAAACAAATGGCACATTGATTCGTATCGAGCGATTACTAAAGTTGATGGCTATGCGATCAAACTGGTTAAATCAGGTGAGCAGGTAAGCAAAGATGCTAACTTAAAGCTGTTTTTTATCAATTTGGGCGGCTATCAGCAGGGAAGTTTTGAAGAGTTTCATTATAAGCTTCTGATCGTTGCCCCCAGTCAAGCCGAGGCCATTAAGCAAGCCAAACAAAGCGAGTTTTATAAACAGTTCACTTTTAAAGATAATGCATCGCCGTTCGACGCCGCTTCACATATTGATGATAAGTTTGAGGTCGATATAGATGATATCTATAACGTGAATGATCTGCTCTCAAATGCTCAGCTGTTGATTGAGCCTATCGTTGATGCAGGCGGTGTCGATATCAAAGAAGATAAAGAATATGTGGGTTATCTGAGTATTAAAAATCTAAGGAAATTATCCTAATATGTCACTAGATATGTATTATAAAAGTGGTCTAATCCGCAAAGCGCGCTGTCAGATATCTGATGATATGCTGCCCATCCTTTATCAGATTCACGATAACGCAAAATTTCCACGATTAACGTGGTTGATTGACAATATTTATAAAAACCCGCAGATTCGTCCTGACGTAGCGAAAGAGTTAGCTAATGAGATGTTAGGGTTTGAAAAATTGTTACTGTCACTACATCTTCCTTTTCCTAGGCTGGCACTGCAAAAAATGCATACCTTTTTTGTGGGGGCTGCGACTCACCAACAGGTTATTTATACTGTTAGTCATTAGTTTTCTCATTTAGACCATTTCTATGCCTTTAATGGTGTGAAATTTAATATTTATGGTCTAAGTGTGTCTTGATTTAACACTGATTATTAGATAGAGGCATTATCGTCCTCATAGCCATAGAAAAAACTTCAGCTTTGCAACTAAGCATCATACAAGCATCATAACTACCTTGAATCACCCTGCATTTGCCTCCATAATCTAACCACTTATACATAATAAATAGCCTAAGCAAATATGTCTGATACTTTTGAAAATACCAGTCTAAAAACATCTACCGTAAATGAAAATAACAGTACAAAGCAACCAGCGGAATTACTGAGTGATTTACCAGTACTTGCTAAAGATAGCTATTATTTAAGCCGTCTCGAACGAGAGCTGGCGCGCGCTGCGGTGTCCAAAAACAAAAAATCTAATCATGATTCTGAGCAAAAAAACAATCACGACGAGGTCCTTACCAAGAAGCGTGCCCAATACGACAAGATAAAAACGCGCTCTCAAAAAGCAGTGCAGGCACGTATTGATAGCATCCCAAGTGACTTACCTGCCAAATTAAATCTTGACCTGCCTGTTAGTCAACGCGCAGAAGATCTGGTACAAGCGATCATTGATAATCAGGTCATTATCGTGGCGGGTGAGACAGGTTCGGGTAAAACCACACAGTTGCCTAAGCTCGCCATGCTGGCAGGACGCGGTATTACTGGACAGATAGGGCATACGCAACCAAGGCGATTGGCGGCTCGTAGCGTCGCAAACCGTATTGCCGAAGAGCTGGGTGAGCCTTTGGGTAATACGGTTAGTTTTAAGATTCGCTTTAATGAGCAAGGCTCCGCCCAATCGATTGTTAAGCTGATGACCGATGGTATTTTGCTGGCTGAGCTGGGTCACGATCGTTTTTTGAGTAAGTACGATACGATTATTATCGATGAGGCGCATGAGCGTAGTTTGAACATCGATTTTATTATGGGTTATCTCAAAAAGATGCTGCCTAAGCGCCCAGATTTAAAAGTCATTATCACTTCAGCGACCCTCGATACCACGCGCTTTAGTGAGTACTTTAGTCATTATGATGCCAAGCTAAAACGGCAAGTCCCTGCACCTATCTTTAACGTCGAGGGACGCAGTTTTCCAGTAGAAGTTCGTTATCGTCCGCTGACCGATGAGCCAGTAAACAGCTCAGAAGATGACAGCTATGATGATTTTGAAGAGAACCTGCCGCGTGCGGTGGTTGCTGCTGTCGAGGAATGTTTTAGCGACGCGCAAAATAAAGGCCATGCCGATCAGGCTGATATCTTGATATTTGCCGCGACTGAAGCAGAAATTCGTGAAATGCAAGAAGTGCTTGAGCGCCATGGCCCACGTCATACCGAGGTGCTACCGCTGTTTGCACGGCAGACGTATGAAGAGCAGCAGCGTATCTTTCAGCCATCAGGTCGAGGTCGACGTATTGTCATTGCGACCAACGTTGCTGAGACTGCGTTGACTGTACCGGGTATTCGCTATGTGATTGACTTGGGGTTTGCGCGGATTTCGCGTTACTCGTATCGCTCACGTGTGCAGCGTCTACCGATTGAAGCGATTTCGCAAGCGGCTGCCAACCAACGTAAAGGTCGTTGTGGCCGTGTCGCGCCAGGTGTCTGTATTCGCTTATATTCTGAGGAGGACTTCAACGGTCGTCCTGAATTTACTGAGCCTGAGATTCTACGTACCAATTTGGCATCTGTGATATTGCAGATGGCCAATCTGCGTCTGGGCAGTGTCGATGACTTTGATTTTATCGAGCCACCTGATAGTAGGTTAGTCACAGATGGTCACAAGTTGCTTGATGAGCTAGGAGCCATTACGTCCAAAAAGGACAGTACTCAAGATAAACGAAACCCATCAAAACGGCAAAAGGGGCTTGATCACCTGCGCTTGACCGCAACAGGTCAGAAAATGGCACGTATGCCAATCGATCCAAGGCTGGCACGTATGCTGGTGGCTGGTTCTGACTTTGATTGTATACGTGAGATGCTTATCGTGGTGGCGGCGCTCGCTGTGCAAGATCCTCGTGAGCGCCCTGCCAACAAGCGTACGCAAGCGGATCAAAAGCATGCGGTCTTCCGTCAAGATGATTCAGATTTCTTGTTTTATTTGAGTCTATGGAAGGCACTGTTTGAAAAAGACGAAGACGGCAATAAACTGTCTGGTAATCAGCGTAAGCAGTTTGCGAAAAAGAACTATCTGAGCTTCCCGCGTGTTCGTGAATGGCATCAAACGCATCGTCAATTGCTACAAATGGTGACAGATCTTAAGCTGATAGATACCAGTGATGCACAAGCATCCGATAAAAATGTCGCTAAGAATGACCCGACTGCAATCGAAGACGAAGCGTTAAAAGCGGTCAAATATGCTAATTTGCATAGAGCGTTATTGACGGGTCTGCTGTCTATTATTGCGCATAAGACTGAAAGCCGCGGTGAGTATTTGGCAGCGCGTCAGCAAAAAGCCAAAATATTCCCAGCGAGTACGGTATTTAAACAAATACCGCCTTGGGTGATGGCGTTTGAGATGGTTGAAACCTCGCAAGTATTTATGCGTACCGTTGCCAAAATTGAACCCGAGTGGATCATCTCAGCGGCAGGAAACTTGCTCAAGTATCATTATTTTGAACCGCATTGGTCCAAAAAAACAGGACGGGTCAAAGCATACGCGCAGATTAGTCTATTTGGCTTGATCATCATTAGCAAGCAGCTGACCAATTATGAGCAAGTAAACTTGGTCGAGTCGCGAGAGATTTTCATTCGTGATGGGTTAGTGACTGGTAACTTCGGTCGTAATGCGCCATTTTTACAGCACAATATGGACAAGATTGCCCATGTTGAGCGCATCGAAGATAAGCTACGTCGCCGTGATCTATTGGTTGATGAAGAAACGCTATATCAGTTCTATGACAAAAAGATTCCTGAACACGTCGCCAGCCGCAAAACGTTTGAAGACTGGCGCGCAGAGGTAGAAAAAAACGATGCTAAGTATCTGTTTTTTACCGATGAGGATGTACTCACTAGTCAAGCACCGACCACGGGCGATTTCCCAGAAGTATGGAAGCTGGGTGATCTAAAACTGCCACTGCGTTACGTCTTTGATCCAGCAAGTGATGATGATGGCGTGACCATACGCGTACCGCTTGCCGCATTACCACAGCTCGACGCGATTGAGCTACTATGGGGTGTGCCTGGTTGGCGCTACGAGCTGGTGTTGCAATTGCTCAAATCATTGCCAAAAGATATCCGTCGTCAGATCGTCCCGATACCTGATACCGCAGATAATTTGTTTGATGAGCTGCAGCAGCAAGGTGGACAAGGGCTGTTAAAACAGCTGTGCCAAGCGCTCAATCGCCGCGGTATTATGTCGGTGACGCCAGAGAGCTTTAGCCCTTCCACGATTGATCGTTATCTGCAGCCACAAATCTGTGTGGTCGATGACAAAAACCGCATTATCGAAAAAGGTCGTGATCTACAAACGCTACAGATTCGTCATGCCTCTGAGACCAGTCAAGCGGTGAATGAGCAACAAGGCGCGCATACTGAATTCCCTGAGCATTTTACCTTTAGCAAAAATCATCATAGTGCAGGCGTGGTTATGAAGCAGTTTGCGGCGCTCGTGGCTGATGAAGCAGGCGAAGCGGTATCGATCCATCAGTACACCGATGTCAATGCCGCACTACAAGCGCATCGTATCGGCGTATTGACCTTGATCAAAGGGAAGCTTGGCGCAAAGAAAAAACAGCTCACCAGTCAAGTGGATAAAATATTCAAACTGGCATTTGCACCGCTTGGTGATATGGAAAAGCTAAAAACAATCGTCATTGATGCTACATTGGATGCGACGCTTGAAGAGCATTATGTGTTATTTGATCATACCGAGAGCCTGCCTGAGAGCGCTGACGATATCGCAGTTGGATTGAGCGAGGAGTTACCGTTTACGCCTGAAGAGTATGCACAGACGCTAGAAGTTGTGTTAAATAACTTCTTATTGACCGGTCAAAGCGTCATAAAAACGCTGAAAAATGTTTATACGCGCTGGCAGCGTATTCGCCAGAGCCTGTTGATGTTAGACCGCGAGATATTTGGGGAATCTATCGATGATATCGAAGATCAATTAGAAGATTTGTATTTGGCTGATTTTGTTTACCGCATGGATTATAGCCATTGGCAACAGTATCCACGTTATCTTGAGGCACTAGAGATTCGCTTAGAGCGTCTTGAGCATAATTTGGATGCCGACCTCGACGGTGTCTACGCGCTTGACTTACATATGGAGCGGTTAGCAGGGCGTGCGGACAAAGAAGCCATTAGCGAATATCGCTGGATGGTGGAGGAGTATCGTATCCAGCTATTTGCCCAACCGATGAAAACTCGTGTGGCAGTTTCGCCCAAGCGTCTTAGTAAAATGTGGGATAAGGTGGGCTAGAACTAAAAGTTTCTTTGAATGTTAAGGCCGGATCAGCAATTGCTACTCCGGCCTTTTATTTAAGTAGGTTTTAATGACTCATCTTTTCTGTGAGCACGCCCATACTATAAAGCATGAACGCAATCACTGTCAGTGCTACGATAAATGGTGTCAGTATCCAAATCACCACGTTAATCAGAATTGACGGCAGCAATCCATTAAATAGCTCGAGATCTGGGGTGAAAAAATCTGTCATCACATCCACGGCACGCTTGGCAATGGGGAAGAGTAGAGTGCTGAGGGCCAGCATATAGATATATTTGCCAAAGCCTGGGTCACTCATGACGACCATAAAGTAAAATACTAAAAAATAAGTAATGGCTAGCGCCCAGCATTTGAGAGTGTAGCTTAAACGAATCATATCATTTCCTCCCCAAGATTTTCGACAAATGTGCATAAAAAACTACGCTATATCCAATATTTTGAATATATTATATGTTATAATACGAATATATTAGGGAGTCAACTGTTTTTTATTCGAATAACAAATCTCTTTTAGCTAAAAAATAAGAAAGTATAGAGATACCTTGAGTAGATATTTGCCCTAAAATCTATTTATAGTCAATCCTCTATAAAATAGTGACAGCGTTAACTTCACTTGAAGTATTACATATACATCTGCGCTCGGTTGCCTTGTATCTCTTTTAAACTGAATCAACTATATCAGTGGATATCTCGATACTCAGACGAGCTCTTGTATCCACAAGAGGTTTGCGCTAGAAAGGGTTAGAAGAATAGTTAATCAATAATCTGTAGTAATAGATAAATGATCAATTCATTGAATCGTTCTGTAAGTACGCTATAGGGATAGTTTTGCTCTAAAGGCGTCACCCACCTCACGTTGATAAGTGCTTGAAGTTGACCAAGATAAGCGAGGTAGGCCTGACATTGAGTCTGTTATGCCAAAATCGATAAGTCCTAGAGTTACCATCACAACGATAATAAAATCCTGCCGCTATAGGTATCAATGGTGAGACAGTTATCACATCAGCTCACTGCTCGGACTGACTCCAAACTGCCGCTTGTATTCTCGGCTAAATTGACTGGGGCTTTCATAGCCAACTTGCATGGCTATTTGCGATATTTGTGCTCCTTGCCCATGTATTTTAATCAATCGTTTTGCTTCCATCAATCTTAAGCTTTTTTGATACTGTAGTGGACTCAACTGGGTGATTTCTTTGAAGTGCTGGTGAAACCCTGAGACACTCATGCCGCATCTACTGGCTAGACTCTCTACCATGATAGGCTCATTTAAATGCGACTTTATCCAGTCAGTGGCTTGGGCAATACGGTGTGTATGGCTACCATCAACGACCAACTGCCTAAGCTTGTTACCTTGCTCCGCTGAGAGTAGTCGATAATATATTTCTTGCTGAATCAGTGACGCCAAAAATTCAATATCATTTGGATAATCAAGCAAGCGTATCAATCGATCAAATGCCGCCATTATCGCGTCATCTAACGGCCACTTTATGCCTAAATGACCATTTGCTATGGGTGTTTTAGAGGGTATTTGTGCCAATATTTCTCTAATCATGGCGAGATTTAATTTCATAGATAAGACGATAACAGGACTCTCTACTGAGGCATGTTTTATATGCATGCTCAGCGGAATATTGACAGGACAAAACATCAAGTGGCTATCATTGAATCTTTGGCAGTCTGCTCCTAAATAAATCTCACGCTCACCTTGCAAGACAATACAAATGCTTGGCTCTTGGATATAGCTAACAGTTTTGCTTGGTTTATCGGCACAGTAAAAAAATAGTCCTGCGACAGCAGATTCAAGGGTTTGATTCCTAGGCAGTATATTAAGAAGTCGGTCAATAGTTTCTTGATTCATGAGGATAGCTTGTTTTATAAGACTGACTGATAGTATAAAAATTTATAGGATTAGGCAAGAGTTATAGAGGTCTGTTCTAACGGATAACTGCCAGCGATTCTATAATAGTCTTATCGCAACAGCGTAAGTACAACCTCTAATAATATAGATAAGGAACTATAAATCATGAAAATATTTTATAAAACTCGCGCGACAGCCACTGGTGGACGTTCTGGTCATACTGGATTAGATGATGGTTCATTAGGATTTGATTTGGTGTCTTTTCAAGAACAAGATAAAGAAGGTGTGAATCCAGAGCAGCTTTTTGCTATGGGTTATGCCGCTTGTTTTGATAGCGCTTTGAGCATGGTTGCACAGCAAATGAAACTGCCTGTCACCGCTTCTAAAACTTCTGCGCAAGTTGGCATCGGTATGAAAGCAGATGGTAGCTACAACTTGGATATAGAATTGCATGTCGAAGTATCAGGTATTGATGAAGCGCAAGCACAACAGTTGATCGAAGCCACACATCAGGTGTGCCCATATTCTAATGCCACTCGTGGCAATGTAGATACCCGCTTAGAAGTGACCGTTATCTAAAGGCTTTTAGCTTTGCTTTTACTGGTAGCAAGCGAAACATTAACTCAATATGATAGCTTACACAAAACCGCCCCGATTTTTATAAATCAGGGCGGTTTTATGCTATCTAGTAGAATAGATTGATAGCGCGAACTTTTTGTCATTAGCCGAGCTATAGTCAAGTCTAAATAAAAACAATACAGGACAATAAATTCATTTGATTCAACACTATTTTTCTTGCTTGCTGTGACTGCGTCTCCAGAGGCTGCGAAAAATAACGTTGAATCTTATTGTATCGATTTTATAGTAATCTAACTATAGTGATAGAGCATCATAAGTAATATCCTCACTAAGGCGTGTCCCTAGTTCAAGCATTTATCACTAAATAAGCTAAAAATGGCTCAATCTTTGACAAATAGCATCAAATAGCTGGTCAGTATCTCGATATTGTCTGCACTATTATCCTTATTTGTCTGCGATTTATCTCATTTTTATCACCATTTTTAAAATAGTGACACGCCCTAGGCTGGCACTTTTTTATTTAACGTAAACACCAAGACTGCGCCTAAAATAACTGCACTGGCAATGATAAATGGTAACGTTAGCTGCTCAGATAAAAATATCACGCCTAGTACAGTCGCAATCACAGGCACACACAGCTGAACGATCGCCGCTTGTGTGGTTTTTAACAATGGCATCGCCGTATACCAAATACTGTAACCCAGCCCTGATGCGATCGCTCCTGACGCACAGGCGAGCAATATCCCTTCGCTGGTAATACTTTCTAAGCTGATGTTTTTTAAACCTATTTCATCCAGATACATTAGGCCCACCAGTAGTAATATCGGAACGGCCACCAAACTCCGCACAAAGTTAAACCCTGTCGCTCGTAGCGGTGAGATGCATGATTTACCGCGTATGCTGTATACTCCCCAAGCCGCACCGCTCAGTGCCATCAATGCTGCAGCGTTGGGTGATGGAACGGCCGCTGATGGTAACATCAAATACACAAATCCTGCGACTGCGACGATAAATGCCAGCCACTGTACAGCACCAAGTTGCTCTTTTTTGTAGATACCCCAGCCAATCATCGTAATCTGAACGGCCGAAGACAAAATTAAAGCACCTGTACCAGTATTAAGCTCTACATAGGCAATCGAAAAACATAACGCGTAAATGACCAAGCTGACACTACTAAGCCAACTGCCTTTGTCATTTAAGATAGCATCAATAGAAGGCTTGTCAGAGGCGAGTACTTGACGCTGTAGTTTGTAGGCGTGAATCGTCATAATAAACACTAAGCAAACAGTCGCACTGAGCAGACGAATGACCGTAAAACTCCAAGCATCTATATAACCTTCTGCCAACGCCATCCGGCAAAACAGGGAGTTTGCGGCAAATGCGATCAACGCAATAGTAGTATAAACAATGGCTTTCAAAAATAATTCCTACAATGAATAAGGGAGCATAAAACAGGCTTGCATAGCGCTTTAATGGTGAATTTAGAATATAACGATAACGTATTTTTGAGCAAAAATAATCATGGTCTGACAAAATAGAGCATTTTTTCATGCTTGTGACAAAAAGTCTTTCTTAAATACGAATAACGATAGTTGTATTGACGATAAGGTCTGAAAATAGGGATGATGTGCTTCGCATCAAACGAACTATTAGAACATCATTCATTAAACACAATACATCAGATAAATAAATTGGAAATGAGAATATGGATTGGGCAAGTATTTTTATTCATGACACAACTTGGTCGTTTGCCGTTGAAATCTTAATACGTGTCACCGTCATGTTTGTATTAATTATCACGTTCTTGCGCTTCACTGGCAAGCGCGGCGTTCGTCAGCTTTCTATCTTTGAGCTAACCATTATCCTATCACTTGGCTCTATCGCGGGTGACCCTATGTTTACTGAGGATTTGCCGATTATTCAAGCCGTACTAATCATGGGTTCAGTCATTGTTCTTTACCGAATCTGTACGTGGGTTATGATGAAATGGCAGCCTTTTGAAGACTTATTGGAAGGCAAGTCACTTTATATCGTAGAAGATAGCATGCTGGTGCTCGATAAAATTAAGAAAGGCAAAATGTCTCACGATGAGTTTTTTGCTGAAATGCGTCAACAGGGCGTTGAGCATTTGGGTCAAGTGCGCATCGGTTTGCTTGAGACAGACGGCAACTTTAGTATTTTATTGCATTCCTCTGAAAATACAGTTTACGGCATGCCGCTGTTTCCCAAGCAATATCAAGCTGTTGAGCAAGTAGAGATAGGGGCTCATTACGCCTGTATGTATTGTGGTTATGTCGAGCAAATATTAGAAGCTGATAAATGCTGCCCGCGCTGTGAGGATGATTGCAATAATTGGGCTAAAGCGTTAAACAATCAGATCGTCAAGTAGCGTAACGACTAGGCTAATATAACGATAATGCTGCCTTATCAACTAAGCTAAGGCAGCATTAATTCAAACTATTATCAGTTTATGTGACTTTATTTATACAGCGCTTGGCTTATGTGACTTTGTACCAGTCAAGTTTGCGAGTCATCACCATGACATAGGCAAGTACCATAAAGCAGAATATCGCGCCCAGTAATAGATTGAGATCTTCTGTACTTAAAATGCCGAAAAAAGGCAACATATAGTCCAGCAAGTGTTGCGGTAAAGAGTAAAGCCCGTTTCAAACCGCCAAATACATAGTAGCTATACCAACCAATAAGTCCCACGCACGCGCTAGCGGCTATAGTATATGCTTGCCAAAAGACAATTTGCTCAGCAAGTGGTAGCAATAGGACATAAAAAACAATTTGGTTAATAGTGTTTTTTGCATGTTGGCGCCTCCTAAATGTCTTGAATCCACAGCTGCTGATACAGTTGGCTGCGGCGTTAATAGACATCATAGAGAAGAGGTGGCGAGAAAATATGCAAGGAAGATGAATAGTATGTGGAAAACCATTCTAGGGACTACCGAGATGAGCGAGCTGCGCGATTACTTGCCGGACACGCTTTTGTCTATCACCGCCAATACGCACAAAGGGTTTTTGATGCCTGTCTAATTGACTGGCAAAATAGGCGCTTATCTCATCACGTTGGTACGGACTGTCTCGCAGGTCATCAGCTACCCAGGGTATATCAACCTCAGTCAATAGTATCAAATCATAATGATGCGCCAATGCTGCTTGCTCAAGAGCGGTGGGGCAGTTACCATAATACCAATGAGAGTAGACCATTAGCTCAAACAGACTGGTATCACAAAACAAATAGCGGTTTTCATTAGACGTTTGGGTGACTTGTTTGGCCAGTTTGTTCTCTAACGCAATCTGACCTTGTGCGATAGGTAGCAGGTCATCCCATGTACAAGTAAGCTGCTCATCATCCCACTTCGCTTGCAAGTAAGTACGCATATATTCTGACACCCACAGACTATCGAAATGCGCTGCCAAATCACGGCATAGGGTTGTTTTCCCCGTACTTTCTGCGCCCAAAACTGCGACAGTAATGACAGATTCAGGCGTATGCTGTTCGAGGTTGTACACGGTAGCGTCGTTGCCATTCATAATAGGCCCAGATTGCAATGAGAGTGAAGACTACATATTGTAGCGCGGTAAAAGTAAAGCCTTTATAAAAGTACAGTGGTACTGATATCGCATCAGCAATGATCCATAGTATCCAATGCTCAATTTTGCGCCGTGCCATAAGCCACATTGCCATCAAAAACAGAGCCGTAGTGAGCATGTCGGTATAGTCCACCCAAGTAAATAAATGTACACCAAGAACGGCACCATCAAAACTAAAGCCGTTATTAATCACCGGACGGAAATAGTATATCAGCGCCACAAAAGACATGGTTGCTATTGCCAAAGCAGACAAGATAGGTACATCGCCTGCATGCAAATGCTCAATACGGACATTGTTTGACTCATGAGTCTCTATAGGCTGATTCTTTTTGTTCTTTGACCAGTTAATCCAACCATATAAACTCATCACCGTATAGTAAGCATTGATGAACATATCGCCAAACAGCTGCCATTTCCATAGTAAATATACAAATATCGCAGTGCTGATTAAGCCAATTGGAAAGACTAAGATATTGGTTCTGCTGGCAAGCAAGACACTTGCCACACCAAAAACCACGGCAATCAACTCTAAGACGATAAATGTCGTGGAGTAATCCGCATATTGACCAAATAACCAAGTAAGAAGTTCTGCCATTAGTATTCCTAAAGATGAGCGTGTATCGATGTGTTTGGGTGGTTATACAGAGCAAAATGGCGCTAATTATAACGTAGCTATCAAAGAATGACGTGAGTCTTTGCTTATTTATCGCCAGAAACAGATTATTTGTAACAAAGCATTAGAAAAAATTTAATATTCAGGCATAATAAACACACTGATTTTAAGTTTACAGTTATTCACTGAATTTGAATGGCTATTATTTTCCACTTTTATGCTTATTCCAAGCACCACAGTAGTAGACAAGGAAGCGTATCATGACGACTTGTATCACAGGCACTGGTCTTTATATTCCACCTTACAGTATTAGTAACGAAGAGCTAGTTGAGTCATTTAACCAGTATGTTGAAAACTATAATACCGAACATGCTGAAGAGATAGCTGCAGAGACAATGACGGCACTTGAGCCTTCTTCAGCTGCTTTCATCGAAAAAGTATCTGGTATCAAATCACGTTATGTGATGGAAAAAGACGGTATTTTAGACCCTGAAATCATGGCACCAGTCATTGCCTATCGTAACTTAGGTGAAGAGCTGTCTGTGATGGCAGAAATGGGCGCGGCTGCGTTAAAAGACGCATTGGCTGATGCTGGACTTGAGGCCAACGATCTAGATGGTATTATCCTTGCTTGCTCAAACTTCCAGCGCACTTATCCTGCGGTTGCTATTGAAATCCAAAATGCCATTGGTATGGTTGGCGGCTTCGCTTATGATATGAACGTTGCGTGTAGTGCGGCAACGTTTGGCCTATCACAAGCGCATGGTTCTATCATCTCTGGTCTTGCCAAACGTGTGGCTGTGGTCAATGTCGAGATTACCTCGGCGCATCTAAACTGGCGCAATCGTGACAGCCACTTTATTTTTGGTGATGTAGCAACGGCGACTATTGTTGAAGAATTAGACACGCCAAAGGGTTATGAGATTCTAAACGCTAAGCTATTTACTCAGTTTTCGACCAACATCAAAAACGAATATGGCTTTATGGATCGCTCAGAGTATCTAGCCGCGCAAACGGAGATGTATCCAGACATCAAAGCGCCGGTCACTGATAAACTGTTTTTGCAAAATGGTCGCAAAGTATTCCGTGAAGTTTGTCCAAAGGTGTCTGAAGTTATCACTGAGCATCTGCAAGAAAATGATATACCGACCTCTGATGTTAAGATGATGTGGCTACATCAAGCTAATGCCAACATGATAGATTTGATTTTACGCACTGTCATCGGTAAAGATGCTGACAAATCAATCGCACCAAGCGTGATTGCTGAATTTGCCAATACCAGCTCAGCGAGCCCAATGATTGTATTCCATCGCTATAAGGATGAGCTAGCGTCAGGTGATCTAGGTGTTATTTGCTCATTTGGTGCCGGTTATTCTATTGGCTCAGTATTGGTTCGTAAAGTCTAACGTTTTAATACGATGTTTTTGATAGATAAAAATAGCTAAGAGTCTTCTTAGCTATTTTTTTGTCTACTAATGGTATCAGAACCAAGTATCTTTATTTAAGAATAAGTAGAGATATTTGAGAGTATAGTGACAAGATTGCTGCGAATATTGAGAAGAATGCTTAGAGGTTTTAATTTACCCCAAAAAATTTGCTATAATCACGAGCTTATTCCTCTTATCCAATTAAAAGTCCTTTTATGAAAGAATCCTTACGCCTGCGTTTAGACCAGATGGTAGACCGTTATGAAGAGGTCACCGCCTTGTTATCAGATCCTAGTGTCATCAGTGATAATAATAAATTTCGCGAATTGTCTGTCGAGCACAGCGACTTGATGGACATCACGACCTTATGGCAGAACTATCTGAATGCAGAAACGGATCAAGCCGATGCAGAAGCGATGCTAGCTGACGCGACAGATCCTGACATGAAAGAGATGATGCTCGATGAGATTGAAACGGCACGTGATACCATTGTAGAGATGGAAGAAGCGCTTAATGTCATGATGCTACCAAAAGATCCTAACGATAAGGTGCCAGCATTCTTGGAGATTCGTGCTGGGACGGGCGGTGATGAAGCAGCGATTTTCTCTGGTGATTTGTTCCGCATGTATCAAAAATACGCGCAAACCCAGGGCTGGACTGTTGAAGTTCTATCCGCGAACGAAGGTGAACACGGCGGTTATAAAGAAATCATTACTCGCGTATCGGGTAATAGCGTCTATGGACGTTTAAAGTTTGAGTCTGGCGCTCACCGTGTACAGCGTGTCCCTGAGACCGAAAGTCAAGGTCGCGTGCATACGTCAGCTTGTACGGTTGCAGTCATGCCAGAAGTTGAAATCGATGATACCGTTGATATCAATCCTGCGGATATTAAGATGGACACCTTTCGCTCAAGTGGCGCGGGTGGTCAGCACGTTAACACCACTGACTCAGCCGTACGTTTGACGCATATTCCCACGGGTACTGTGGTAGAGTGTCAACAAGAGCGTAGCCAGCACAAAAACCGTGCACATGCGATGAAAATGCTGGTCTCTAAAATCCAGCAAGCCAAAGTACAAGCGCAGGTCGATGTAGCGGACTCTATACGCCGTGACTTGGTCGGTAGTGGCGACCGCTCAGAGCGTATTCGCACCTATAATTTCCCGCAAGGGCGCATGACCGATCATCGTATCAACCTTACCTTATACAAGCTTGACTCCATCATGGAAGGTGACTTGGATGAGATTCTTGATGCACTGTTACGTGAGCATCAGGCTGACTTGATGGCCAGCATCGGCGGCGAAATGTAAGCCATAGCGGTGAACTATGCGAGTGAGGTTAAGAAGGGGTATAGCGATTAGCGTTGCCATATTCCCAAATTGGGAATATAATTGGATACTATACACTAAGTCATATGAGAGTTATTGCCAAAAGCAGTTTACGTAAATTCTGGGAACAGCCTAACAATGGTGATGCAAAAGGTCAGCTAGAAGCTTGGCATGATTTTGCACTAAAAGCCAGTTGGCAATCGCCGCAAGATATCAAAAACGATTTTAAGAATGCGAGTATTTGCGCTAATAATAGAGTCGTTTTTAATATTGCAGGCAATAAATACCGATTGGTGGTTGAGATGCAGTATCAGGCTGGTATTGCTTGGGTCAAGTTCATCGGTACTCATAGTGAATACGATAAAATTGATGTGGAGGTTGTCAATGAATATTAAACCAATTCGTAATGATCAAGATCTAGCACATGCATTTGCTCAGCTACAAGCTGTGTTTCAAGCTGATGAGGGTACACCTGAGGCTGACGAGCGTGAAGTGCTAGTAACCTTAATTGAAGCTTACGAAAACAAATATTATCCTATCGAACATGCCGAAGCTGTCGATGCTATTATTTTTCAGATGGAAAATCTAAATTTAAGTAGAAAGGATTTGACACCTTATTTGGGATCGGCAAGTAAAGTATCTGAAGTATTAAATCGTAAACGCCGATTGAGTTTGCCAATGATAAGAAAACTACATGAAGGGCTGCACATTCCTTATGAAAGTCTTATTCACTAGGTCTCCTCTATTTGAGATACTATTGTTTTGAGTATCAAATATTAACTAAAGATAGTTTACGGCTATCGTATTATGAGAGTTTTATGTCAACAAATAACCAAGACCAAACCCAAGCGCCAGAAGACACCAATGAACTGATCGCGCAACTTCAAGCCAAGCTAGATGATATCACTGCCTCAGATAAACAGCCGTACCCAAACACCTTTAAACGCACCCATTATGCAAAAGATTTGCAAACGGCTTTTGATGGTGTGTCAAAACAAGAAATTGAAGAAAAAGCGGCGAATGGTGACAAAACACAGGTCAATGTGGCGGGCCGTGTCATGTTAAACCGTGGCTCATTCATCGTTATCCAAGACATGACAGGTCGCATCCAATTATATGTGGCACGTAAAGAGCTTGATGAGGAAACGCGTGCAAGCATCAAATCTTTGGATTTAGGTGATATTGTTGGTGTGTCAGGCTATATTGGTCGCTCAGGTAAAGGCGATTTATATGTGCATATTGAAGAGATTACGCTGTTGACTAAGACCCTACGTCCGATGCCAAATAAGTTCCATGGCCTAGCAGATGTAGAAGCGCGCTATCGCAACCGTCATCTTGATTTGATGACCAATGAGACGACTCGCGATACCTTTATGGTTCGCAGTCAGATCGTCAGCGGCATTCGTCAGTTTATGCTGAATGAGCGTTTTATGGAAGTTGAAACGCCAATGATGCATCCCATTCCAGGTGGCGCGGTGGCTCGTCCATTTGAGACACATCATAATGCTTTGGATATGCCATTATACTTGCGTATCGCGCCTGAGCTTTATCTCAAGCGTTTAGTCGTTGGTGGGTTTGAGCGAGTATTTGAGATTAACCGTAGCTTCCGTAACGAAGGGGTCTCAACCCGACACAACCCTGAATTTACCATGATTGAGTTTTATCAAGCCTATGCTGATTATCATGATTTGATGGACTTGACTGAGCGCATGTTTAATCAGCTAGCGATAGATGTCTTGGGTACGACAGAGATTACCTATCAAGAAGAAGCCATCAGCCTAAAAGCGCCATTTGCTCGTCTATCCATGTCTGACGCCATTGCAAAATATGCCAAAGACTTTGATATGTCACGTATCGACGATCGTGACTATCTGGCACAATACGCCTCAGTGACCCTTAAACAGCAGGTCAAAGAGGTGTTCGGTGTGGGCAAGCTCAAAACCATCATCTTTGAAGAAACGGCTGAGCATCAATTACGTCAACCAACGTTTATTACTGAATATCCAGCTGAAACGTCACCATTGGCACGCCGTAATGATGACAATCCTGAGATTACCGATCGTTTTGAGTTGTTTATTGGTGGTCGCGAGTTGGCGAATGGTTTTAGCGAGCTTAATGATCCAGCGGATCAAGCTGAGCGCTTCCGTGGTCAGGTTGCCGAAAAAGATGCAGGCGATGATGAAGCCATGCACTTTGATGAAGAATATATCGAAGCATTGTCTTACGGTCTGCCGCCAACCGCTGGTGAAGGTATTGGTATCGACCGCCTTGTGATGCTATTTACTGACTCTGCCAGTATCCGTGATGTGATTTTATTCCCACACATGCGCCGCAAACACGATTAATGATGAATGAGTCGTTAACCAAAGCCGCTTATTAAGCGCGGCTGAGTCATAATCAAATCAGCAAGAAGCCAGACGAATGCGCTGGCTTTTTGCTATAATGAATACCGAAAAATCGTATTAAAAATAAGAATATTAATTACTTGGCACAATGGATAGCTATGTCGCAGCAATATCAAGTTTTAGCTCGCAAATATCGACCCAAAAACTTTCATGAGTTGATTGGGCAGACGCATGTCTCGCAAGCGCTGATTAATGCAATTGATTATAATCGCTTGCATCATGCGTATCTGTTTACTGGTACCCGAGGTGTGGGTAAGACGACGATTGCGCGTATTTTATCTAAATGCTTGAACTGTGATACGGGTATTACTAGCACGCCGTGCGGTGTTTGTGATAATTGTGTGGCGATTGATCAGGGACGTTTTATTGATCTTATTGAGATTGATGCCGCCTCTCGTACCAAGGTCGAGGACACGCGTGAGCTGCTTGACAATGTGCCTTATGCGCCAAGCCAAGGGCGATATAAGGTGTACCTCATTGATGAGGTGCATATGCTGTCGACCCACAGCTTCAATGCACTCCTCAAAACGTTAGAAGAGCCACCTGAGCATGTAAAGTTTTTGCTAGCGACCACTGATCCACAAAAATTACCGATTACGATTATTTCGCGCTGCTTGCAGTTCGTATTGCGTCCATTACCACAAACATTACTTAGCGAGCATCTAGCAAATATTTTAACCCAAGAGCAGGTTGGGTATACTCAGCCTGCCATTTGGCAACTGGCAAGTGCGGCTAAAGGCTCTGTGCGTGATGCATTGTCACTGACAGATCAGGCCATTGCATTTGGTCAAGGGTCACTTGATGATGCCACTGTCAATGCAATGCTTGGTCTTATTGACTCTGCCGACTTGGTACGATTGATCACAGATATTTATAACCATGACAAAACCGCTGTTGCCGCGCATATTGAGCAAATGCGCGCGCAAATGGTTGATGCAACGAGTATGTTTGATGGGCTTGCTGAGCTACTCCATCAATTGGCATTGACCCAACTGTTGCCTGAGGTCGCTCTCAATGTCAATGAGGCGCAAGCCAAAAACATCTATACACTTGCCCAACATATTAGCCCTGATGTGCTACAGCTATACTATGAAATTGTTGTACAAGCACGTGAAGGCGTCAAGCTTGCTAGTACGCCGATGCAAGCGCTTGAGATGTGCATTTTGCGACTGCTGGCGTTTCGCCCTTTGCCTGTCGATGAAGTGTTGACTGATAACTATGGCAATAATATGGCCTCTATCGCAGCAGCAGAGTCGGTTCCAAATGCTATGACGCATGAAGCCTCAGCCCCATTAGAGGCTTACGATGTTGACTACCATCCACAGCCTCTAGATGAGCCTCAAAGCACTATTGATGATAATGATGTGACACTGTCAGCGGCTACTGGCCCTGAGCCAATTGTTGAGCCTGAACCAATTGTTGAGCCTGAACCAATTGTTGAGCCTGAACCAATTGTTGAGCCTGAACCAATTGTTGAGCCTGAACCAATTGTTGAGCCTGAACCAATTGTTGAGCCTGAACCAATTGTTGAGCCTGAACCAATTGTTGAGCCTGAACCAATTGTTGAGCCTGAACCAATTGTTGAGCCTGAACCAATTGTTGAGCCTGAACCAATTGTTGAGCCTGAACCAATTGTTGAGCCTGAACCAATTGTTGAGCCTGAACCAATTGTTGAGCCTGAACCAATTGTTGAGCCTGAACCAATTGTTGAGCCTGACGCAAATGATTCTCAGTTAGCAGTACCATCAGATGAAGATCCTCGTACTTTATTACGCTGCGCCCCTCAAGAGCTGACAGGGGAGTGGAACTCGGAAAAATGGGATTACTGGCTACAGACAGCTCGTGAGGCAGAAGTGTTGGCACAGGACGAGCTGGCACTTGCCCGTCAAGGTACGATGGTAGGTCAATGTAATGGCACAGCCACTTTTTTGACCAGTGTCGATAGTAGACATTTACAAGCGACTTTCCAGCAGTTAGCTGCTAAGCTGCAGCAACAGTTCACAAGTGCAGAGATTGATTTAAAAATTGATAGTAGTATTATGCAAAGCGATAACAAAACACCAGAGCGTCGCCAGCAAAAACGTTTGGAGCAAGCCAAAACGGTTGCTGAGATGAAGTTGCGACATACACCCGTCATGCAATATTTGACTGAGCGCGGTGAAGGAAAAATGGGTAAGGTACAGCTATATTAAGTTTCAAAAAAAGCTGTTATTAACATCATTTAAAAATATAGATATGTTTTAGCAATGGTTTTATATAAAATATCAAGGTGATATTGTGCTATCGCCTTGATATTTTTTTGTTTTTTTTGAATAAGCAATTTGCCTTCTTAAAAAATGAAAAATATTTAATAACGATAATATAAATTAAAATTCGTTATAATGGTTAAGTTATATTAAAAACTGAAATGAAGTTTAGGTGAGAATATGTTGGATAATTTACGCGGTATGGCTGTGTTCGCCAGTGTGGTCGGACACGGCTCTTTTAGTGGTTCTGCTCGCGAGCTTGGTATTACTACTAGTGCAGTCAGTCAGCAAATTCGTTCACTAGAGAATGAGCTTGGCGTTGTGCTATTGCATCGCTCGACTCGTAAGCTCAGCTTAACGGAAGCTGGTGAGAGCTTTTATGAGTCGGCAAAAGATGTGGTCAGCGCGGCTGAGCAAGGTCGAATCAAAGTTAATCAATTGCGTGATGAGCTAGCAGGTAGTCTACGGGTGTCGACGACGCCTGAGCTTGGCGTAAATCATATATTGCCAGCGCTTTCTACATGGATGGCTGCGCATGATGATCTGAGTGTCACTTATCTCGCAGACAATCATTATATCGATATGATTGATGAACGTATCGACATCGCGATTCGCATGAGTCCATCGATTAATGACTCGAGTCTAAGTAGCTATCCGCTCACCGATGTGCGCCAGTTACTCGTGGCTTCACCCCAATATCTGCGTCAGCATCCTAAGATTAATACACCAAAAGATTTGGCTGATCATCAATTAATTTGTATTGAAATCATGAAAGATGCCAATCAGATTGATATGATTCAGACAGAGACCAACAAAAAAACGCGTGTAAAAATGAACTCACGTATCTACACCAACAATGTCTTCATGGCGACAACCTTAGCTAAAGAAGGTCATGGCTTGGTGAGAATGATGGAAATGGACATCAAAAAAGAGCTTGAGAGTGGAGAGTTGGTAGAGGTATTGACTGGTTATCAGTTGCCGAGCTTTGTACTATATGCCGTTACCTTAAACCGCGACCAACAACCAGCTAAAATCACTCGTTGCCTAGAAGTACTGAAGAAATATTTTCATGCAAACTAAGTGTTATGCAGACTAAATATTGGTTGTTTCAATAATCGGTCAGCAAAAAGCCTATGGATAGAATTGTCCATAGGCTTTTTTATTACATGCTACATATTCAAGCAAGCTTTAGAATGTTGGCTTTAATAAGTTGATCAATCGTTCAGCGACTTGTGTGCTTTCATCACGGCTCATATTGAGCGGTGGTAGCAAACGTACCACATGGCCACCTGTCACATTGATGATAAGTTTTTGCTCGTCACGGGCACGATCTACCAATTGGCTACAATCCATGTCTTCAGGTAGCGCAATACCAATCATCATACCAGCACCGCGGCTACTTACGCCGTGTTGTCCTAGTGCATTGGCGAGACTTTCTCGGATAAACAATCCTTCCGTCACCGCATTCTCCATGATGTCGCTATTTGCAAGTACATCGTACACGCTATGTACCACGCGACTGGCTAATGGCGTACCACCGTAAGTAGAGCCATGGCTCCCTGCGCCAAATAATCCATTGGCACGCCCACGTACCATACAAGCGCCGACTGGAAATCCATTGCCCAAGCCTTTGGCAGTGGTTAATACATCAGGGCGCGCATTGCTATGCTGATAGGCAAAATACTTGCCAGTACGACCATTACCGGTTTGCACCTCATCAAGCATGAATAACCAGTTATGAGCATCACACTCTGCTTGTAGCTCTTCTAAATAGGTAAAGCCATTGGCCGCAGTATTAAGACCACCTTCACCTTGGATCGGCTCTACAAAAATGGCGCAGATGTCCTCATGGTCTAACGCCGCTTGCTTTACCGCGGCAATGTCACCAAATGGCACACGGATAAAGTCGTCATCTAGCGTATAAAACCCTTCGCGGGCTTTTGGGTTAGCAGTGGCCGATAGTGATAGCAATGTACGGCCGTGGAATGACTGCTCCATCACGATGACTTTTGGGCGTGCAAAGCCTTGTTGCGACGCATACAGGCGTGCAAGTTTTAATGCGGCTTCATTGGCTTCAGCGCCACTATTGGCAAAAAAAACACTATCCATTTGAGCTGACATACATAGTATCTCTCCTGCGCGCTCTTGCCAGTCAATACCGAACAAATTACTGGTATGAACCAAGGTCGCTGCCTGCTGCTGAATAGCATCGGTCACTTGTGGATGGCAATGTCCTAATCCACATACCGCGATACCAGTTAAGGCATCTAAGTATGGCGTATCGTCTTTTGTATAGAGCCAACTGCCTGCACCGCGGGTAAAGCTGATGGGTTGACGATTATAAGTGGGCATTAGGTAAGTAGCAGACATGTAAAACATCCTTGGTATAATAAATTGAGTAAAGAGGTAGGTTATAGCTCGTCAGAAAAAGGTGTGGTTTCTGCAGGTAACGTATAGTCTTCATTTGCCCAAGCACCTAAGTCGATCAGCTTACAGCGACCACTACAAAATGGCTTATATTTGTTGTCTTGCCAAGCAGTTTGAGTGCCACAACGTGGGCAAGGGTAGGTTTTGGGTGCAGTGTTGGTATTAGAGTCAGTCATAATAAAGGTGGGAGTATCCTTGATGTTATTAGTATCATTTGCGCACGATAGTTATTTATTATCATATAAATTGTGATGAATTGAGGAGTACTAGTTGTCGGTATATTACTATTCAATTAGATTGGCTATATAATAGCATGGGGCAGAATAATGACAAAAGACAAATGCTTTAAGGATAGTAGATGACAGACAATATCGAGTTCACACATCAGCAAGCGCGTGCCTTTCAACCACAACGACTCTCCGCACCGCGCGACTTTATGATTCCAAAAATCATCAGTGATAATAAAGACGAAAAGCCGTTAATCTTGGAGATTGGAGCAGGGAAGGGCAAGCATGCACTTAGCTTTGCCCTGCAAAATCCTGATAAGCATTTGATCGCCATTGAGCGCACACGCAATAAGTTTGATGCTTTCTCAAGGCTGGCTACACTGCAAGATCTACCAAACCTAGATGCGATCCATGCAGATGCGATTGCTTGGACGGTGCATGCGCTAAAACCCAATAGTGTGGCTAAAATATTTATTCTTTATCCCAACCCTGAACAGCATAATCCCAATCAGCAATGGCTAAATATGCCCTTTTTTGAGTTTCTACTATCTCGCTTGCAAGTAGGGGGAGAGATAATACTGGCCACCAATATTCAATCCTATATGGACAATGCAGAGCATCAAGCAGCTAAGCTTTGGTGCCTACCAAATACTCGCTACCGAGTGCCTGTCGACAGCCAGCGTACGCATTTTGAAGTGAAGTACCTAGCGCGGCAAGAGGTATGCTGGGAGTTAAGCATCCGTAAGCCAAAATGGTATAAAACCCGGTTTGATAATTGGCAAGCTTAATAATAGACGAAAAATAGCCTAAGTAATAAAAAATTAAGTAATAAAAAATATAGTTAAAAGTGTGTCATTACAATATTACAATATAATGCGAAAATTAAATATAAAATAGCCTAAGCAGAAAATATAAATAAAAAAATCCTTCACTAAAAGACAGCCAAAATTTTGCACTACTAAAAACTATAAATAAGGTTTGACCAAGGTACTAGGGTTGGTATGTGCGTCAAGCACTGTTAAAAAAGTATATGCACCAATAAATTTGCGGCTAATAAACATGAATTCTTTTGGAGGAAGGTTAAATTCAAAAGATTGCATCGCACGAGTAGCTTTAGTGGATAAGCGTGAATGCAATTTGCTATTGGCCCAAATATAGCGATTTTGCTCATCCAAACAATCTGTAGGGATGTCATCATTTTTCTCAGGATCACTGAATGGCTCGGTAGCCAATAGGAACAATGAGGCAATATCAGAGCGTACTTTATCACTCATACTATCGAAGAAATCATAACCCGTCATCGCTAGAATCATCGCCTGATGGTTGTGGTGATATCCTGCCCTCAATAGTCCACGGGCAATCGTAAGCAAATTACTGTCAAATTGGCGAATAGCACCAAAATCTAGCAAAACAAGTTTATCCATATCATCTGTACTTTCACTAACTCGAACTAAATAGTTACCAAAATTAGGGTCCGTCTGCATTTCACCCCAGACAAAAATCTCTTGCATCATAATTTCGATGGCAGCTTGACCAATTGCACTGCGGCGCTCGTGAGGCAATAGCTGTAGTGCTTCAGACACGACAGTGATACCTGGCTCATATGACATACATAGCAGACGTTTTTTTGAGTAATTACGATTAATTTTAGGCACGATATAACGTGGATCATTGCTTAGACGATCGTAGAAACGCTCTGTTGTTGCTGCTTCTGCTTCATAATCGACTTCATGGTGGAGTAGGTCCCGTATTTCCTCAAACCAAGCATCGAGCGCGCGCGTTTGGGGGACGATGTTACTTACCTTTAGTAGTCGCTTAAATAGGGCGAGATCAGAGTTGATGGCATCGGCCACCCCCGGATACTGAATTTTCAACACGACTTGTTCACCAGTTGCTAATACTGTCGCCCGATGGACTTGGGCAAGAGAAGCCGTTCCAATAGGAACAGGGTCAACATCAAGCTCATTTAGTTTTTCACCCAATAGCTGGCGCAATGTTTGCTCAATTGTCGGCCAGGTAAGCGTCGCCGTATCATCATTGAGCGTTTGCAAGGCACGCGTAATCTCTGGTGGCAATATATGTTCACCATAGATGGCTAGCATTTGACCAATTTTGACAACTGAACCTTTCAATTTACCAAGCTCTGATGCCAGATAACTCGCTTGAGCTTCCATAAATGCTTGGTTACGTGCGGTCCGTGCTTCTTTATTCAAAAACATGCCAGACACACTATTACCCGCCCAACGACGACCAATATTTAAGGAGGTTTTAGCAATCGACATGCGGCGATCAAACCCTGAGGTTTTTAGACTATCGATTGATTGCTTATTGTTAGAAGGTTTAGACGTATCATTTGCCATAAATATAATCATTCATCCAGTTGGTATTGATTTGCGGGTTCGAGACCTACAATACAAGGGAGATGTGATGCACGGGTATAAAATTGTATCATATAAAGTGCATGGGTTTTATGAGCGCACACAGGCTGTTGATAGTTACTTTGTAAGTCAAAATAATTGCGTGATATTTTACCGATTTAATGTTGAGAGTTGTGCTCATGTTTGGTCTATCGTTAAGCCGCTATCTCATTTTTTATGAGCATTTCATCAAAAATAGACCTAAAAATGACTGTCAAAAAATAAGACCTAGCATGCATGATGCTAGGTCAAATAATGTATATCGTATCAGTCATATTTGCTTAATCAGACATATGGAGTGAAAAATTCACGTTATCTGACAAGGATTAACTCATCAAGCATTTTCACGAGCAATGGCATGATGCCCGATATCACGGCGATATTGCGCACCATCAAAGCTAATCGCAGCAGTGACTGCTAGTGCTGCTTGCTGAGCTTCAGAAATATTATTTGCTAAAGCAGTCACGCACAATACACGACCACCGTTAGTCACAACTTCGTTCTCATTGTCATTCGAGAATGCCGTACCAGCATGAAAGACTTTAACCGCATTATCGTTCGTAGTGTCCAGCTCTGGCAAGCCAGCAATCACATCGCCTTTTGATGATGTTTCAGGATAGCCTTTCGATGCAACTACGATACCTAGAGCAGGGCGGTTGTCCCATTTGGCTTCGCTAGGCAGTTGACCTGCCAACCCTTGTGCAACCAAGTCTACCATTGATGACTGCAGGCGCATCAAAATAGGCTGCGTTTCTGGATCACCAAATCGGCAATTGAATTCAATGACATAAGGATCGCCTGCTTTATCAATCATAAGACCAGCATATAAAAATCCAGTATAAGGGTGTCCTGCGTCTTTCATCGCATCGACGACTGGCTGAATGACTTGTGACATCACTTTGTCATGAACGTCTTTGGTCACGACTGGCGCAGGTGAATAAGCACCCATACCGCCAGTGTTGGGACCCGTATCCCCTTCAAAAGCACGTTTGTGATCTTGGCTGGTCGCCATTGGCAAGATATTGTCACCATCAATCATGCAAATAAAGCTGGCTTCTTCACCTTGCAAGAACTGCTCGATGACCACGCGACTACCAGCATCACCGAATTTGTTGTCCGCTAGCATATCGTCAATCGCTTCATGCGCTTGCTCAATAGTCTCAGCAACAATGACGCCTTTACCAGCAGCAAGCCCGTCAGCTTTGATAACAATAGGCGCGCCTTGCTCATCAACATAAGCTTTGGCAGCAGTAGCGTCTGTAAATCCTTGATAAGCAGCCGTTGGAATATTGTTTTGTTCCATGAATTCTTTGGCAAAGGTTTTCGAACCTTCTAATTGAGCGCAGTAGGCTGTTGGACCCCATGCTTTGATACCAGCATCACGGCACGCATCAACGATACCAGTGACCAAAGGTGCTTCTGGTCCGACGATGACCATGTCAATATCATTGTTTTGGCAAAATTCGATAACAGCGCTGTGCTCACTGGCATCAGTAGACGTTAAGACAACGTTTTGGCATTTAGGTTCAAGGGCCGTGCCAGCATTACCAGGAGCGATATAGACATTTTCGACATTGTCATCTTTTGCACACTGCCATGCCAGCGCGTGTTCACGACCACCTGAACCAATCACCAAAATATTCATCATACCTCTTGCCCTTAGCATTAAAGTTAATAATGAGCTATTCGTACGCTCGTAGATATATCGGCATATTCTAACAAAAAAACAGTATTGATTACTATGAGTATCCACTTGCCAGCACCTAATCTCGAATGCTAATGCTATGGCATTGAACATCATTGTCTCATTAGCAAAGGTTATCGACATGTCGTTGATTCATGAAATGATGTTGTACGCTTTAGCTCGCGCCGCAGGTGCGTTAAACTTCACTATATTGATGGCATTAAATCCTGATGGCTACATATTCATAAAAATAAGAGTAAAAAAGGAGAAAGTCTTTAGACGTCATAATAAAAGAATAAGTCGCGTGACTGGATATATTGCCATTGCATCACAAGTTATAGTCGAACCACTATTAAAGTGTTACAGCGTTAGACTCGTTTAGCCTACTACCGTAGTACTTGCACTCGTCTGCCTTATACCACTTTTAATATTGATTGACTATATAAAGCCCTATATGCAATGACGGTAATTAACACAGATTGATAAACATAAATAGATAAACCAAACCTATAAAAAGGACGAAGGACAATGCCAAACTCCCTCAGTATCGCAAAAGAGCGCATTAGCCAGATAAGCGATATTGCTACCAGTTATGTACAAAAAGACAAATCGCTATTTGATCATTTTATCCATAGCTACTATGAGCCGCTGCATCAAGAAACTGCAGAGGCGATCAGTAATGCTGATTTGGCGGGCATGGCGCTACATCACTTTACATTGCTCAAAGCCTATGATTGCAGCAAACCACAACTGGCAGTATTGAATCCCTTAGCAGAAGAGCAGCACTTTCATAGCTCGCACACGGTCATTCAGATCGTGGCATATGATAGACCATTTTTAGTCGATACGATCTTGATGAGCCTTGAAGCTGAAGGTATCGATGTGCATCGTACTTACAATATCATCGTAAGTGTTAAACGCGATGAGGACGGCCAGATTACTTATGTTGAAGGCGCACATGAAAGTGCCACTTCTCATATGTCGTTGATTCATTGTGAAATTGCGTATCAAGATAATGAAAACTTGGAAGCATTACAACAAATGCTTATGTCTAAAATTGACACGCTTGATACCGTCGTTGGCGACTGGAAACAAATGCGTGCGCAGTTAAATGACATTAAAGCTGAGCTGTCTAGCAAACCACTGCCAGAAGTGTTCTACTCACAACAAGAAATCCAAGCATTTTTAGATTGGATATTAGATGACCACTTTATCTTCTTAGGTTATCGCGAGTACCGCTTAGAAGGCGGTCACGAAATCGAAGTCGCCGAACCTACTAATTTGGATTTATTTGCCATTGGTAATAGCGGTCTTGGTCTATTGCGCGGTTCAGAAGAAGACAAGATATCAGAAAGCTTCAATCAACTGCCTAAAGGGCTAAAACAATTATTAACTGAGCCGCGCGTGTTGATGCTGTCTAAATCAAGCCGTGTATCTCCGATACATCGCTCGGTATATATGGACTTTTTGGGTATCCATAAGTTCGATGATAATGGTAAATTGATTGGTGAGTATCGCTTTATCGGTTTGCTGACATCGCAAGCGTATCAGCTTACCGTACAGCAAATACCGCTACTACGCGAAAAGGCCAACCAGATTATGGCCATGGCAGAATTGCCACGTGATGGTCATGCTCATCATAAATTGATGCATGTGATTAATACCTTGCCACGTGATGATCTGTTCCAAGCCAGCGTCGAAGAGCTGTACCCAATTGTCTCAGGTATTAGCCAATTACAAGACAAAAAGAGCTTACGCTTATTTAGCCGTATCGACCATTACCAACGTTTTGTCTCGTGCTTAGTTTATATTCCACGTGATAAGTTCAACACTGAGCTACGCATCAAAGTACAAAACGTTCTAAAAGATGCTTATAACGGTCTGTCTTCAGGTTTTACCACTGAATTCAATGAATCTGCGCACGCCCGCGTCCATGTCCATGTGCGTACAGTCCCAGGTCAGGTAAATGACGTCAATATCGCGACACTTGAAGCCAAATTGTCAGCACTTATGCAGTCATGGGATGACAATTATCAAAAAATGCTACTCGATAATGTGGGTGAGCAACAAGCCAACGCTTTGACTCGTCGCTTTTTAGACTATATTCCTGCAGCTTACCAAGAGCGTTTTGATGCTCGTACCGCAGTCGAAGATACGAAGCGTCTGGCGGGACTGACCGCAGAAAACCCAATGATTTGGCATTTATACCACTCGACAGGCGATGCACGTAACCAACTTCACCTAAAGCTATACGGTCGCGAGCAGCCTGTTATCTTGTCAAAAGTACTACCAATACTTGAAAACTTTGGTGTATCGGTTATCTCAGCACAAACTTATGAGTTTGATTTGCCAGAGCAGCCTATTTGGATGCAAGAGTACGAGCTGACGCTAGAGCATGTCGATACGGTCAATATGCAAGTCGTGCGTGGTCAGTTCGAAGATAGTCTCAAGCAAATTTGGGCAGGCCGTGTTGAGAGCGATTCGTTCAATGAGTTGGTACTAACGACCAAGCTCGACACTTACGATGTCGTCGTATTACGTGCGCTGTCTCGCTATATGCTACAAGCTCGTGCGCCATTCTCCAGTGCTTATATTCAGCAAACTGTTGTTAAAAACAGTGATATCAGTGTGGCATTGGGTAGCTTGTTCGATGCGCGCATGAACCCTGAATATAGTGATGAGACGCGCCAAGAAAAAACAACGAAAATTCAAGAGAAAATCACTGCTGCGTTAGTAGATGTCGATAGCCTAGACGAAGATCGTATCTTGCGCTGGTACTTAGATTTGATCAATGCGATGGTACGTACCAACTTCTATCAAGTAGATTGCGACGGTCAACGCAAAGATCGTTTGTCGTTTAAGTTCTTGGCAGCAGACATTCCAAATCTGCCTAAACCAAAGCCAATGTTTGAGATATTTGTGTATTCACCGCGCGTTGAAGCGGTGCATCTACGTGGTGGCAAAGTCGCCCGTGGTGGTCTGCGCTGGTCAGATCGTATGGAAGATTTCCGTACCGAAGTACTTGGCCTTGTCAAAGCACAGATGGTCAAAAACGCAGTAATCGTCCCTGTTGGCTCTAAAGGCGGCTTTATTGTCAAAACCAAAAGCATGGCTGATGGTCGTGAAGCGTTCCAAGCAGAAGGCATTGCCTGTTATCAGACATTCCTACGCGGTATGCTTGATGTGACTGACAATATCGTTGATGGAACGATCGTCCCGCCAGCCAACACTGTACGCTATGATGAAGATGATCCGTACTTGGTTGTCGCAGCGGACAAAGGCACAGCGACTTTCTCTGATATCGCCAATGCACTCGCAGCAGAGTACAACTTCTGGCTGGATGATGCTTTTGCTTCAGGTGGTTCAGTAGGTTATGACCATAAAGCCATGGGTATCACAGCGCGCGGTGGTTGGGAGTCGGTCAAACGTCACTTCCGTATGCGCGGTATGGATATCCAAAACCGTGATGACTTTACCGTGGTCGGTATTGGTGACATGAGTGGGGATGTATTCGGTAATGGTATGCTGCTCTCAACGCATACTAAGCTCGTTGCTGCCTTTAACCACCTGCATATCTTTATTGATCCTAATCCAGACACGGCGGCCTCATACGCGGAACGCGCACGCTTGTTTGAGCTACCGCGCTCATCATGGGCAGATTATGAAGCATCATTGATCAGTCAAGGTGGTGGGATATTCTCGCGCCAAGACAAGACTATCGCTATCAGTCCTGAGATGAAATCGCTCTTTGATATCAGTGCAGACAGCCTTGCACCGAACGATTTGATCAGTGCGTTATTACGTGCGCCTGTCGATCTGATTTGGAATGGTGGTATCGGTACGTATGTCAAAAGTGCAAATGAGACGCATGCCGATGTTGGCGATCGTGCGAATGATTCGCTACGTATCGATGGTAATGAGCTACGTGCAGCCGTCGTTGGTGAAGGTGGTAACTTAGGTCTAACTCAGCAAGGTCGTATCGAATACGCTCAAACGGGCGGACGCATATATACAGATGCCATCGATAACTCAGGCGGTGTAAACTGCTCGGATCATGAAGTCAATATCAAAATCTTACTTGGCAAGGTGGTCGAGCAAGGCGATATGACGCTGAAGCAGCGTAATGAATTGCTTGAGAGTATGACTGACACCGTAGCAGAATTGGTACTACGTCAGAACTACTTGCAACCACAAGCCATTGAGCTGAGTCATATTCGCGCCGCAGCCAATCTAAGCGATCATCAGCGCTTCATCCAAATGTTAGAGAGTGAAGGGCGCCTGGATCGTGCGATTGAGTATCTACCATCAGACGAAGAGATTACGAAGCGTCAAAAAGCAGATACTGGTCTGACCAACCCTGAGCTCGCAGTCGTCTTGGCTTATGGCAAAATGTGGGTCTATGACAATCTATTATCATCTGATTTACCAGATGATCCGTACTTCATTAACGAGCTACGCAAATATTTCCCAGATGAGCTTGCGTCACGCTTTTTTGATGAAATGACTGAGCACCGCTTGCATCGTGAAATCATCAGCACTTACTTGACCAACAGTGTGGTCAACCGCTTAGGTATTGAAGCGTTATTCCGTCTGTTTGAGGAAACCGATCAATCACTAGCGACTATCGTGCGTGGTTATGCGATTAGCCGTGATGTATTCAACGTATCGCGCGCTTGGCAAGCATTGGAAGCATTGGATAACCAAGTTGAAGCAACACTACTTCTGAATCTTGAGCTGCGTCTACGTGATGCGCTTGAGCGCGGTGTGGTCTGGTTCATCAATGCCTTTGGTCAAAACTTGCAAGTTGCTGATATGATTAGCCGCTTTAGCGATAGTGTTGAAAAACTGACTAAGCCAAGTGGTTTTATCGAGCAGCAGTTTGCCCAATATTTGCAAGAAGACACCGAGCGTTTGATGCAAAAAGATCTGTCTGACAACGATGCTACCTTATTTGCGATGCTACCGTATCATGTCGATGCGCTTGATGCTGCATTGCTGGCTGAGCAATATGAGCGTCCTGTTGATGAGATTGCAACCCTATACTTTGAAGCCTATCAAGTGTTGCAGTTAGATTGGATGATGGACAATATTGCCAATTTACCACAGCAAGACTACTGGGATCGCCGTGCACGCCATGCGTTAGTGAACGAGTTGTCACGTAGCTTGCGCCTACTAATGGATGCGGTACTGTCTAAACCAGATGCCAAGCAGGCATTTAGTGAATGGAAAGCAAGACACGTCGATCAGCTTGCAGCAGTCACGACAGAGATGAATAAGTTAGATGAGCTGCATAGCAACGATGAAGAAGGTCAAATTGGTCTGTCAACGCTGTCAGTATTGATGAGTGAGCTGAGTGGTTTAGTCACTAAATAATCAGTTACTCATTAAGAAATAAATATCTGTAAGTTCAAAAAAACCACCGTTCTTAATGTTCGGTGGTCTTTTATTGTCTAAACAAAATCGTTTAATCGAAAGTAGAGTAGAAAGTAGCAAACTGACTAGCTTAAATTACGAGGCTTTTTCACTGACAACTTTGTGACATCCTTGACCACTAATTCGGCTAAAGCCGCCCGAGAGCTTTTCGACCTTAATTTGGGTTAAGATACGATCTTTTAGCGTCTGTACATGGGAGATTACCCCGATTAATTTTCCTTCTTGCTGCAAATTGGTCAGTGTATCTAGCGCAATATCCAAAGACTCTTCATCCAAGGTACCAAAACCTTCATCCAAAAATAGCGAGTCTACGCGAATATTTTGGCTGGCCATTTGTGATAGTCCTAGTGCCAGAGCAAGGCTAATAATAAAGCCTTCACCGCCTGAGAGATTTTTGGTACTACGAATCTCACCGCCTTGATAGTCATCCATGACGTTGAGCTCAAGGGGGTTGCCATCATCACGAACCAGCAGGTAGCGATTGCTCATCTTTTGCAGCTGAGTATTTGCATGACTGATCATAATGTCAAAGGTAAGTCCTTGAGCAAAGGTACGAAACTTCTTTCCACTATTTGAGCCGATCAAATCATTTAACTGTCGCCACACTTGTAACTTATCTTTTTGGGCATTGATGGCATTAATCTGTGCCTGTTGCGTGCTTTTCTTATCCTCATTGTCTCGTAACTGCTGACTGATTGCACCAATTGACTCAATGCAGCTATTAAACTTCTCTTGGACTTGCGCTTGCTGCTGGATAAGCGTTTCTTTATCGTCTGTTGTCAGCGGATTAGCTTGCTTATCTTCTAATGCTTTCTCGGTTTCATTCAATAAGGATTGCGCTTGCTTGAGTGCATAATCAATATGTTCTTGCTGCTGTTTGAGTGCATTACGCTCATCCATAGGCAAGCGCGCCGCCAAAAATTCTGCTTCCGTATCAAAGCTGGAGGAGGCAAGTGCCGTTTGGAACTGGTTTTCTAGAACCTGCACGGTATCAGCTGCTGCTTTGATTTGCTGGGTGATCTGCTCTCGTTGGTCTTTTAGCTGCTTGAGCGTGTATTCAGCACTGTCTAGTTGTCTTTGGGCAACGGACTGATCGGTTTTCGCTTGTTCTAATGCCGCGCGCAAACGCTGCTCTTCTGCATCGGGATCTTTGTCGGCGAAGACATTGATTCTGTGTGTTTGTAGCTGCTCAAGCGCCTTTATTTTTTCAATCACGAGTTGAACCAGACTATCAAGCTCCTGTTGGTCTTTATCCAACTGGGTTTGTTTGGTATCGATCTGTATTTCTAGACCGCCTAGTTCTGTCGCTAGCTTTTGCTGATGCTCTTTATAATTATTAAGCCCATTTTTTATGGTTATAAGCGCTGCGTGCTGCTGACGCAATGTCGTGATATGCGTATGATAATCCGCCTCGTTTAGGATAACTTGGCTATCAATACTTTCCATCAGGGGATGTAAAGTTGACTTCGAGGCGCGTATCTGCGCGATTGCGTTTGACTGAAACGTGCCAGCGGCGTATCTTTCTAAGAGCTGAATGATGTCATTTTTAAGGGTGGTTAATTCAGAGAAATTATCGTGAATGTGTTTATCTGTATTATCTATACTCACGGATGTTATTTTGATATTCGTCTCAATCCCATTAATATCGCTTGCCAGCTTATGCTGCTGTTGTGCTAATGCGCTAATGTCCTCGCGCATGGTAGCGAGCTTCTCGCCAAGCCTCTGATAATTGGACAGCGTGCCTCTAAGTGATGCTTTACGTTCGGTCAATTGATGTTGAGTGCTCTTTAACACCGGTATTATATCTACATGTGTCTCAAGTTGCTGCAATGGTTGTATCATTGCCGCGATAAAAGGTGAGTAGTTTTCCTTCAGGACTAAACTCACTGACTGCTTGATATCAGCTGCTAGTTTTTGTGCTTGATCTTGTAGTAGGTTTTTCTGATTTTGCTGTCGCTCAAGCTGCTGCTGTTTGGTTGCTTGATTGATACGATGTACAGATAATCTGTTTTCCAAATCGGATATGGTGGTGTCCAGCTCTATCATTTGTTGCTGAATCTGATCTGCTTCGGTATCTGATATCAAATGCGGGTGGTTTGCGCCATAAGGATGCTCAAGCGATCCGCACAGCGGGCAGGGATGACCGTCTTTTAGATCAGCAATGTGGCTTTCTAGAGTGGCTACTTTTTGTAGTAGATATAACTGTGTTTGTTTGTCTTGCCGCTTGTCTTTAGTGGATTGGATAGTGGATGCTTTATTAGTAATGATATCAGCCAGCACTACCAAATCGTCTTGTATTACTGGTAGCTCAGTGTCTATATCTTTGATCTGTGCGCGAAGCTCATTGAGCTTATCTACTTTTGACTCTATTTGTTCAAGCTGACGATCGAGGCCATCTATCTGTTCTTGTTCGCTGTGTATCTCAGGTAGAGACTGTCTTTCAATTAATTCGGCTTGCTTTTGTTGTAATTCCTCGATCTGAGCTTGCAGAGCTTTTTCTTTAGCCGCTTGATCCTTTTGTAGTGGATACAAGGTTCTAAGATGGCTTTGATACTGGTCTGTATTGTGTTTTTGGTTGGCCTTGCTGATATTTAAATCAGCATTGTCTTGGAGCAGTGCTTTTAAACTGGTGCAATAACTCTTAAAATTAGCAATATCGCCGTCGATGTCATTTAAGTCATTTGCACCATTAAGATTGCGCGCTATATCTGCTAATTGGGATTTATTTTGTACTGCTTGTTGTTGATGGTGATCAATCTCTAGGCGTAAGCGCTGAGTATGGTCCGATAACGTATTCTCCCTTTGCTGCGCTTCTTTTAATCCCTGCGTTTGCTGCGTAATGTCGATATCTAGTCTACGCGCTTCTCTAATATTAGGTAAGGTGGATCGCAGCGCTTCATCAGCGGCTTGTACGCGAGTTTTTACGGTATCTAGCAGCACGTTCGCTTGGTGTAAGTTATTCTGTGTTTGCGGCAGCGTATCGTTAATTCCTTGCTGTTCATTTTGTAAACGTTTTAGATTATTGCGGTCAGAGGCAAGCTTTCCGTATTGACTATCAATCTCCAACGCCTTATTGGCAGCGGTTAAGCGTCTAGCGTCATGGATAAAGTCTTGCTGAGCCTGCTGAGCCTGCGCTAGATCATTTTGATAAGTGTTCAGTTTTTCTTTTGATTCTGTGACGCTATCTAGCCACTTTATTTTTTCGACCAAATCTTGAATTTCTCGCTGCTGCGTACTCTGGGTGCTTTGATATAACTGCAAATCGGCTCTTAATTGACCTTCTTCTTCGGTATCTAAAAGTGCCAAGCCATCTAAACCATATTGCAGTTTACTCAATATCTCTTCTTCAGTGCGTTTTTTATTATGAACATGTGTTGAAATGGTGGCATAAATATCAGTACCTGTAATTTTTTCTAAAATATCGGCACGCTCGTCAGCTTTTGCCTTCAAAAAAGCTGAAAAACTGCCCTGAGCCAGCAATATAGAGCGAGTGAACTGCTGAAAGTCCATCCGAGTCAGTTTAATTATTTTATTTTTGGTATGTTTTAGCGTGCTCTCTAACAGCTCATCTTTTTTTGACGAGTCATCAACGTTTATCTTAGCAATTTCATGAGTGGCGTCTTGCAGATTGCCATCTGCCTTATTATAAGCACGGCGCTGTCCCCAACGGCAGCGGTACTGCTCACCATTTAAATCAATCACGACTTCAGCGAAGCATTCCGCTGTTTGCCGCGTCATTACTTCATTGCTGCTTTTGCTGATACTGTTGATCCTTGGTGTTTCACCATATAGCGCCAGACAAATCGCATCCAATATGGTGGTCTTGCCAGCGCCAGTCTGTCCTGTGATCGCAAAGATACCTTCATTGGTAAAGGCGGTGTCAGCAAAATCAATGTGCCATTCACCTTTGAGAGAATTGAGGTTTTTGAGTCTGAGTTCGATTAGGCGCATGGATATATCTTATTATTAGTGATAGCAGCAACTGCAAAAATTTAGAAAATAGAAATGCGATAATGATTCACACTTATATTATTCTGCCTGTTTGTCCTCATGATGTAAGTGATAAAGTATCTGACCATAGGCATCACGCAACGAGTCTTTTTGTGACTCAGCCACCTCATTAATCGTCAAGCAGCGCTCAAATACTTCCATCTCATTCAAGTCTTGCAAATTCTCCGAGGTTTGCTGTTGGTTAAGCACTTTATTATAAGTGCGGGTGTTCTTAATCTTTAATACCTCACATGTCAGCCCATCTACCATCGCTTGTACTTGCTCACGTAAGTCACTGACAATCTCGTCACCCGTATAAACCACCTCTAACCAAACAGAATCCGTTGGTGTGAGTGATTTTATCGTTTGTGAGATTGTGGTTAGGTCACCAGATATCTGCGCTAGCTGTTGGAACTTTGGAATGGGTAGAGAAACTACCTGCATCTGATTGTGGTCATCATGATGCAAAACTTTGTTAGAAGTAATGGAGTCGTTAGGCTTGGGTTTATGCTGTTTTTGATCGTCAGTGTTCGCTTGAGGAGCCGCTGTTGTTATCTCATGATTATCAGCTGGCGCGTCAAATCCAAATAAGTCATCCATATAGACAGTGGCTTGACTCGCTATTTTCTTAGCAGTCTTTTCTGCTGATTTTTCAACCTTAGTAACCGTATTAGATAGATGAGGTACAACGCTATCAGATGTGATGTTTACTTCTATGATTTCATTATCAACATTAGCTATAGCACCAAACTGTACCAGCAATACCTGTTTTTGCTGTTTTGCCTCCCCAAAGCCCATTGCAATGGGTGAGCCTGAGTAGCGAATACTCTCACGACCGCCAACGCGCTGTGGTACGTGCAAATGCCCAAGGGCGACATAGTCAAAACCCTCATCAAACATATCAGCGGAGATTTTGCCAAGTGAGCCAACATAGAGATCGCGCACGCCGTCATCATCGGTTGTTTTGCCACCAGCGGCGAATAGATGACCTGTGGCAATGATAGGGATATGCCGTTGATGTACCTCGATTAATTTGGCCTGCTGTTCTCTAGCAATCGCTGCTACTTCATCATAGTGGGCGCGAATACCTTTGATAACATTGGCGTCTTTGCTATCCGCAGACTCGCCAGCGCTACTGCTACGTACATCACGGTCGCGCAGGTAGGGTACAGCGGCGATAATGCAATGAGGATTGTTATCATCATCACCTAAGACCAATACCTCATCTTCTAAATCATCACAAGCAGTCCCAATCACATGGACATTCAAAAATTTGAGCACATTGCTTGGCGCATCCAAAAACGTCGGTGAGTCATGATTGCCTGCGACAATGACCACATGCTGACAGCAGGAACGTGAGACTCGCCCCAAAAACTCATAATATAGCGCTTGGGCTTTATTGCTGGGCGTCATGGTATCAAAGATGTCACCTGCGACAATCAATATATCTACTTGCTGTGCGCTAATGGTGTCTTTTAGCCACTGCAAAAATGCCTCAAACTCTTCATAACGCAGACGACCATAAAGCCTGCGCCCCAAGTGCCAATCGGACGTGTGCAATATTTTTAAAGGTCTAACAGAGATATATTTAGAAGCAATAGATAGGGGCATAGTTTGGCTTATCATTAAACGTCAGAACATTAATTAGGTAGCTTTCATTCTAGCAAGAATCGTTGAGATTTTCTCTGTTGCCAAAAGAAAACCCTACCAATAGATAATTGACAGGGTCGCTTTGCGGTACAGGTAATAATAAAACACAGAAGATTAATCGATGATGAGCTGCTCTAGATCGTCCCCTGAATTTGTCGCAAGATTTGCAATCATCGATAGCGCATGAGCTTGTTGATCTATGGGCTGTTTGACTGCTTCACCTCTTGAACCTTCACGTAACCAGTTTTTAGCTATGTCATCGCTGCTTTGGTTGTGCTGCTGATTTTGTAAATTGTACCAAGCCAAATCATGATGCAAGCTGACCACATCGCCCATAATAAGCAGGGCAGGCGTCGGCAGCTGAGCGGTTTCTTGCTGACTGACGATGCTGGCAAGCGTACCTGTTAGGACTTGCTGATTGGGCATACTGGCATTAGAGACAATGGCAATTGGCGTATCAGCACTACGACCAGCGTCAACCAAGCCTTCAGTCAAGCGCGCCAGCGAATGCAGACCCATATAAAAGACCACCGTCTCATCGGTGTTCAAGAAGTTTTTAAAGTTGTTGTTGGGCGTGCCTGCCTTCAAGAATCCTGTCACAAAACGTACGGACTGTGAGTGGTCACGGTGAGTTAAGGGTATGCCAGCATAGCTAGCAGCGGCATTGGCAGCGGTGATCCCTGGTACGACCTGATACGGCACACCATGAGCGCGCAGGCTTTCAATTTCTTCACCGCCACGACCAAAGATAAATGGATCGCCACCTTTTAATCGAACCACACGCCGACCTTCTTTGGCGCTATTGACCAATAACTCATTGATGCCAAGCTGCGCGACAGTATGGTTACTGCGTTTTTTACCGACAAACACTTTGTCTGCATCACGGCGGCAAAGATCCAGCACTTGTGGAGATACCAATGCGTCATAGTAGACAATATCTGCTTGCTGCATCAAACGCAGCGCTTTAAATGTCAAAAGCTCTGGGTCACCAGGGCCTGCGCCAACGATATAGACTTCGCCTACGGGGGGTGATTTTTTTTCTGACTCGTCTGATAGCGTAGGCGTTGTATTTTCCGCAGCATGGGCTTTATCATGAATAGCAGCGGCAGTACTATCTAAATCCGCTTGCAACTGGGCAGCGGCTTCCGTTTCATTACCCGCAAACATCAACTGACTGACTTGACCCTCAAACGCACGCTCCCAAAATTGGCGGCGTCCAGTCAGCGTTGGTATTTTGGACTTTACCTCGCTGCGAAAATCCCCTGCCAGCTTGGCCAGTTTGCCATAGCCTTGCGGGATTAAGGTCTCAAGGCGTGCCCGTAATAGCCGTGCCAATACAGGCGCTTTACCATTTGATGAAATGCCGATGACAATAGGGTTACGATCAATAATGGCTGGAAAGATAAAATCGCACAATGGCGGCGTATCGACCACATTGACCGGGATATTTAGCTCAGTCGCATCTGCGTAAATCTCATGGTTAAGCGTTTCATCGTCAGTCGCGGCAATGATCACGCGAGCGCCTGACATATAGGATTTGTGATAGTTTTTTTCAATCAACTCGTGCTTATTGTCACTCAGTAACTCTCGTATTTCGTGGCTGATATTAGGCGCAAGAATCGTAATGCACGCGCCAGCACGGCTGAGCAAGTCCGCTTTACGCAGTGCCACTTCGCCGCCGCCCACGATGAGCACTTTACGGCCTTCTAATTTAAAAAATAGCGGGAAGGTGTTCATAGTGTCACCATATATTGGATTATTTATTATAAAAGTAGAAAAGATATAAGGAATGCCGCCATTATGAGGTATCACAGACACACTCTCACCTAATGAATTGGCATTAGTATATTCATTTTTGAAATATTAATTGATATTTTTCTTGCTAATAGGAATAGATTAAATGACTTTCTTAAATCAATAAATTATTTAATACACGCTAACATATCCCAAAATTAGGGTGTGCTAGCATGTCTTAAGATAATTAATCGTATATCAATAATTTACAATATTTAAAAAGAGTAAGCATACTATGAAACTATAAGACAGAGTGGCGATTATATTTGGTGGCACTTCAGGGTTGGGCAAGGCGACGGCAAAGGCGTTTGCTAATGAAGGTGCTAAAGTCGTCGTCACAGGACGCGATGAGGTGGCGGCGCTATTATTTAGGTCGCAAATAGCTTTAGTAGTTGCAAATATGATCGTCAATCATAAAAAAAGCCCTCTCTTAAATTAAAGAAAGGGCTTTTTTCATTCAGAAAACACTAAAATTACAGCTGCGTATGCAGACCACACTCACGGCTTTCTTCTACCTTAGTTGGATCAAAGTAGTCATGCTCGTTTGGTAGGTTGTTTTCTTCTAGATACACATCCAAATCTGCATCGGTTTTTTCAAACAATGGCGCTACTTTCAATACGCCGTCTTTTGATAAGCTAAGGACATCAAGACCTTGGCGGAACTCAGTTTGGTCTTTACGAATCGCGTTAAACCATACGTCAGGCTTTAGCTCAGCAAGGGCGCGGCGGAATGGCTCAAGTTTCACTTGTTCAGTGAACTCGCCATGTTGCGGGTTGTCAATGCCTGGGATACCATTCATGGTTGAATCACGGTGTGCAGCGGTTTGTTTTGGGATATACGTCACAACGTTGAGATCAAGATCACGAATCAATTTGTTGGCAAATTGATAGGTCGCATCGGTGTTATAGCCTGAATCTACCCACAATACTGTGATGTCAGGGCGCTGCTTGGCAACCAAATGCAAGATAGCAGACTCATATGGGCGAAAGTTGGTGGTGATGATTGGGTTTTTGGCTTGCGTCAGCGCCCACGCTACAATCTCTTCTGGTGATTTACCTTGCAAATCTTGGTTTGCTTGGTCGATATCTAGGTTTGGGTGTAATTGGCTCATAATATATTCCTTAATAATTGTTAATATAAAAATGGTTCTTTAATATCGAGTTTAGGTTTTTGAGAACATCGGTAATGCTGAAGCGTCTCGACCATCATAGCTACTGGCTAGGGCAGTGAAGGCTTGGCTAATATCAGATTTAGCATCATGCTCATTGAGTACAAAGCTAGTAGCACCAGCGCGCAGCAAATAAGCAATTTGATCACGACCAAACGCGCCTGCCATACGAATATCACCTTCATAACCAAGCTGACGCAGGGTCTGTGCAAAACTAAAACCGCGACCGTCCGCAAAACTTGGGACATGAATGACGATCAAGTCTTGCGTCAATAAAAAGTCTTTTACATCAGGCAGATCATCAGCATCGGTGTTGGACGTGATCCACACACCCAATCGGCTGCTGTGCTGCTTGAGGATATCCAATACTTGCGCGAGCAAACCGTTTGCCAGTTTTCCATCAGCATTTAATAAATCTGCTAATGGGACAAGTACATCAACTTTTTCTTGTTTGTGTAACAGCTCAAGTAAGGTCAGGTTTGATAACGCGATACCGTCAGGCAGCTGCGCTGTCACTAGCGCTTGCCAAGTATCTTCGCCACTGATGTCTGCGCCATGGCTATCGAGCACATGATGATTAGCCATAGACCTTCTCCTTAAAGGGGGCGATACCAACGCGGTCAATCACGTCACCAAAACCCTCAACATCTTGTTCGTTAGTGCCGCGTATATCGAGATACACATCTAAAATGGTTTGTAAGGTGCTGGCCACATCATCCGCTGGCACCGCTTTTCCTAAGATTTTGCCCAATTTGGCGTCATTACTAGAGTTACCGCCAAGGCTAATCTGATACCAGTGCTCGCCTTTTTTGTCCACACCCAAGATACCGATATCACCTGTGTGATGGTGGGCGCAGGCATTCATGCAGCCTGACATGTTTAGGCGAATATCACCAAGATCATACAAGTAATCTAAATCATCAAACTGCTTTTCGATTTGCTCAGCGATATTGTGCGTAGTCGCATTGGCCAGTGAGCAATAATCCCAACCTGGGCAGACAATCATGTCGGTTAGGGTGTTGATATTGGCACGTGCTAAATGCAAATCTGACAACTGCTGCCACAATTCATAAAGCTCATTGGTTTGCACATCAGCGAATACCAGATTTTGCTGATACGTACCGCGCAACTCACCAAAGCTATAACGATCAGACAAATCGGCAAGCGCATCCATTTGCGCATCGCTCAAGTCACCTGATGGCACATAACGACCGTCCACCAGTCCGGCTTTTAAAGAGATTACGACCGCACGGTAACCGTCCACCTTATGTGCCACAGTATTCTGGTTATACCAATTGGCAAAGTCTTTATCAGCGTTTAGTTGTTGTTGTAACTCAGACTGTACTGCGAGCGCATCAAATGATTGATAATCAGGCATGCTAAAGTAGCTGGCAGCGGTGTCAAAATTGTCATCCGTCAAGGTCAGCGGACCGTCTTTGGTGTGCGCCTCCCACTCAGCTTCTACCAGTTTGGCAAACTGATCGCCGCCTAAGCTGTCGACCAAAATCTTGATACGGGCTTTGTATTTATTGTCACGACGACCATGCAAATTATAGACGCGCAAAATCGCATCAAGATAACTGAGCAAATGCTCGCGCGGTAAGAACTTGCGAATTGTTTTACCAATAATAGGCGTACGTCCTAAGCCACCACCAACGATCACTTCAAAGCCAAGCTCGCCTGCGTCATTGGTAACGACGTGCAGACCCACATCATGTACTTGCGTTGCCGCACGATCCGCTTCGGTACCGATGACTGCAATTTTAAATTTACGTGGTAAAAAAGCAAACTCAGGGTGGAAGGTTGACCACTGACGAATGATTTCGCAATAAGGACGTGGATCAGCGATTTCTTCCTTATGGATACCAGCGTAAGGATCGGTTGTGGTATTACGAATACAGTTGCCTGAGGTTTGGATGGCATGCATCTGTACCGTTGCCAATTCTGCCAAAATGTCTGGCACTTCTTCTAGTTTTGGCCAGTTCAGCTGAATATTGGTACGAGTCGTGAAATGCCCGTAGCCTTTGTCGTATTTGCGGGTAATCTCAGCCAATTTGCGTAGCTGATAGCTGGCAAGCAAGCCGTAAGGAATGGCAATACGGAGCATCGGTGCATAACGCTGGATATACAAGCCGTTTTGCAATCGCAGTGGCAAAAACTGCTCTTCTGGCAGCTCACCTGCCAAAAATCGTGCGGTTTGGTCGCGAAATTGGGCAACTCGTTCGTCTACTAACGTCTGGTCAGCGTAATTATATTGATACATGACGTAATCTCAGTTTTGTTTTTGGTCTTAAAAGCAGCGATGGCAGCAATCTAATATCTGTGCTCGTAGGTGATAGACTTTACCACAAATCGCAATTTAAACAATTCAGGGTCACATCATATAAGCTTCTATCTATAAACATAAATTCCTTTCAGACATATCCATATCCAAACACAGCATAAATTTTCATAACGAAAGTTAGGTAGCCTATGCTTATCAAATTTAACGCCTGATCACTAGTACGCTACTTCTTATCTATCGACGGCTTTCTTCTCAGTTTTGTATATTTAATCACTTTCGTATTTTTGCTCATCTCTTCCAACCATTCTTTCTAATAAGAGGTTTTAATAACGATATGTCTCAGACCCAGATTCAGACCCAAAGCCAAACTCAATCAAAGTTGGTTCCACCACATGGCAGTGCCGAGCTAAAGCCACTGTTGTTAGAAGGCGAAGCACGCAAGCAAGCCCTAGAGCTTGCCAGCACCTTACCAACCATTACCTTAAGCTCACGCGAGCGTGGTGATCTGATCATGTTCGGTATTGGCGGCTTTACACCATTAAATGGCTTTATGAATAAAGCTGATTGGCAAGGTGTGGTTGACAACATGCGCTTGCAAAGTGGGGATAATAAAGGTTTGTTTTGGCCCATTCCGATCACCTTGTCTGCACCAAAAGCGACGGCGGATAGTTTGAGTCAAGGCGACAAAGTGGCATTGGTCGCACAAGATGGTGAAGTTATGGGCATCTTAACAGTAGAAGAGACCTATACCATTGATAAAGAACACGAGTGTCAGCAAGTATTTACCACCACAGATCCAGAGCATCCAGGCGTCCAGCAAGTGTTGGATCAAGATGAGGTCAATATTGCAGGTAGCGTAGAAGTACTGAGCGAGGGCGAGTTCCCAACGCGTTATCCTGGTATCTATAAAACGCCCGCGCAAACGCGTCAAATCTTTGAAGAGAAAAACTGGAAGACTGTGGCGGCTTTCCAAACGCGTAACCCGATGCACCGCTCACATGAATATCTGGCCAAAATCGCAATTGAGATCTGCGATGGCGTGATGATTCATTCATTGCTCGGCGCACTAAAACCAGGTGATATTCCAGCAGAAGTGCGTCAAGAAGCCATCAAAACCTTGATTGATAATTACTTCAAACAAGACACAGTCATTCAAGCGGGTTATCCATTAGATATGCGCTATGCTGGTCCACGTGAAGCCTTATTACATGCGTTATTCCGCCAAAACTATGGCTGTAGTCATCTGATCGTTGGTCGCGATCATGCTGGTGTGGGCGATTACTATGGCGCGTTTGATGCACAAACCATTTTTGAACAGGTTGGCAAAGACGATCTCATCACCCAGCCGCTAAAAATTGGCTGGACCTTTTGGTGTAATGCGTGTCAAGCGATGGCCTCTGATAAAACTTGCCCGCACGATGCAAGCGAGCACGTCAAAGTCTCAGGCACTAAACTGCGTAAAGCGCTATCAGAAGATCTGGAGGTACCCGACAACTTTAGCCGTCCAGAAGTGCTAGAGATTTTGCGTAATTACTATGCCGGTATTGCTAAAGAAGAACGCGCTGAGGTTAAGCTGACTGGCGCTTCTGCAGTTTAAGATAGTTTTAAAATCTTCAAGCATAAAAAAGGTGTCAGACTTATGGTCTGGCACCTTTTGTTTTTGTCATTTTTAGCATCTCTCACCGCAGTTAGCGTGAGCTATCAAATCGCTAAATCTTCTACCAGCTTTTGATACTCTCCCGCAAGTGAGGCACCGCCTGAGCAAAAATAATTCAGCGCATATTTATTTGGGCTATCAATCGTCAGCATATTGTCTTTAAATTGAAAAAAGACGGTGCTGTCATTTGCCTGTGCCTGAAAAATTGTACCGTGTGCCGCGTCTTGCCCCATTAATGTCGCCTTACCATCAAACTGACAAGTCTGTTTTTTGATATCGCTACGCGAGCGAACTTTTATATCGATTTGTTGGTCACTCTCTGCACGCACCATGACGCCAACCCAGTCATAGCCTTGTGCGCGTTTGTCATAATCCGCAGAAGCATAATCACCAGAAATATAGTCTTTCATAACATCCACTGGAATTGAATAAACCGCTACAGCATTGTTCGCAGAACTCTTCACCGCGGGCGTCACATTATGACAACCTGTTACGGCAGCTAGGGTAGTGGCTATCAATGTTAATGCTGCAATAGAATGTAAGCGATGGGACGAAAGAGTCATAAAAAGGCCTTTGGTTAAATAAGACGGTAAAATGGATATAGCATTGGCGCATGGGCCCTACCATATAGAATGAGGGTACAGCCTAGCTAAATTATAGCCTATTTAATAAGCCTGCCTGCAATGATTTACCTCACGTTTCCCATAATTTCCTAAAAGCACATGCTAAGTGCTTATGCCAACATCAAGACTTGATAAGCGGATTCGTCACTAAGCGTTTGCTATTTATGCTGCTAGCATAGCTTTCATCATCCGAAAACCGAAATCAACAGAGTAAAAGTCAAAAGAACCAAGCTCAAATGATTGTAAGCCCTATGATGATGGTCAAAATTTTGACAACACGCTTCTACCACCTTTATCGAGAGCATCATGCAAAAAAAATTCCAAAAATTCCGCATGGCTAGCATCCAGCCAACCAATAATAAACACATAAAAGCGCGGGTACTTACCACTAGCGGCATGCTCGCAGCAGCGATCATGATGACAGGTTGTAGTCCAACCGAAGGGACGCAAAACGAGGCAGAAAACAACGCTAATGGTGAGACGCAGGATGTCAATCTACTCAATGTCTCCTATGATGTATCTCGCGACTTTTATAAAGAATATAACGCGCTATTTAGCACTGACTATCAAAAAGCCCATCCAAACAGCAAAGTAAATATCAATCAGTCGCATGGCGGTTCAAGCAAGCAGGCGCTCTCTGTTGCCAATGGTTTGCAAGCAGATGTGGTCACCTTTAACCAAGAAAGTGATATGAATCTGTTGGTGGAAAAAGGTTTAGTCGCTTCTGATTGGCAGCAGGCACTACCCAATAATGCTGTGCCGTACACCAGCACTATGGTACTACTGGTTCGTGCAGGTAATCCAAAAAACATTCAGGATTGGTCAGATTTAGCCCGTAACGATATCGATGTGGTCACGCCCAATCCCAAGACCAGTGGTACAGCGCGTTATGCCTTTTTGGGTGCTTATGGCTATGGCTTGCACCAATTCAAAGAAAACAGTAGCGACAACCCTGTTAAAACCAATGACTTTATCAAAAAGCTGTTGGCAAACGTGGTCACTTATGACAATGGCGCACGTGCTGCGACGACCAGTTTTACCCAGCGCGGTCTAGGTGATGTACTCATCACCACCGAAAATGAGGCGAATTTGGCCGCTCAGCAATTCGCCATGGGTCAGGTCGATATTGTCTATCCCAGTTACACGATTACGATTGCCAACCCAGTAGCAGTCGTTACGGCAGTGACTGATAAAGCGGGCAAGACCGAAGCGGCAAGTGCCTATCTAAAAGGATTATGGGACAAGCCTGCCCAAGAGCTGATGGCAAAAATGTATATGCGTCCGAGTGATGAGCAAATACTTGCCGCCCACAAGGACACATTACCTGATATTGAAACGTTTGAGCCTGTCGCCGTCTTTGGCCCATGGGCAGAGATTATGGATACTTTCTTTGTAGACGGTGGTCGTTTCGATCAGCTGGCAAGTACTAAGTAGTCGTTAATTTCTGGCTTGTAGAATGATCTGTCTTGGCCGTTATCAGTGAAACACGGACAAGATAGATAAGACGTATCCAATGCTAAAATCAGAAAACAGTTGGTTATGCGTATATAATTTTCATAAATTATTGATATGATTGGCTTTGCCTGCTTGTTATTCCCTTTTGGCAATAACATACGCATATTCATCATTAAACATAATAAGATGGCGCTGTTAGCATACTTGCATTACACAACAGACATCTTTGAGGTATTTATGACAGACGTAGCTCGTTATCAACAAAAGAGTAAAACCCTTAGTGCCTTGAGCATTGCTGGCGTTGTTCTGACATTGGGTCTAGCTGGCTGTAGCAACAGTGAGACGACTGAGGCGGCAGCTGACGGTTCAGCGACGACAGAAGGGCAGAATATTGAGCTACTCAATGTCTCATACGATGTGGCACGTGACTTCTATAAAGACTACAACCCTTTGTTTGTTGAGCATTATAAAGCGGAACATCCAGACAGCAAGATTCTAATCAAGCAGTCACATGGGGGCTCAAGCAAACAGGCATTGTCTGTGGCTAATGGTCTACAAGCCGATGTTGCCACCATGAACCAAGGCTCTGATATCGAGCTACTTGAGAAAAAAGGCTTGGTTGAGTCAGATTGGGAAAGCAAATTCCCTGACAACGCAGTGCCGTTTACCAGTACGATCGTATTTTTGGTACGTAAAGACAATCCAGAAAATATCAAAGACTGGGAAGATTTGACCAAAGACGGTGTTGAGATTGTCATGGCCAATCCAAAGGTCACAGGTAACGGTCGTTATGCATTCTTAGGCGCCTACGGTTATGGTCTACATGCTTTTAATCAAGATGAAACAAAAGCTCAAGGCTACGTCAAAGACATGCTAAAAAATGTCAAAGTCTATGAAAACGGCGGACGTGCCGCGACAACGACTTTCGTACAGCGCGGTATCGGTGATGTATTGGTCACTTTTGAAAACGAGGCCAACCTTGCAGCGACTGATTTTGGTGCGGGTCAAGTAGATATCGTTTATCCAAAATACTCAATCAAATCAGAAAGCCCTGTGGCAGTTGTGAAGACGGTAACAGACAAAAAAGGTACCACAGACGCGGCCAAAGCGTATCTTGATTACTTGTGGAGTGAGCCTGCTCAGCAACTAGCAGCCGATTTATACTTACGTCCTAGCGTTAAGAGCGTTCTTGACAAAAACAGTGACAAATTGCCACCTGTTGAAACTTTCCGCCCGAACGATGCCTTTGGCACATGGGATGAGATCATGAGCACCTACTTCAGTGATGGCGGTGTGTTTGATCAGTTGGCTGTTAATGCGCCGCAGTAATCGCCTGCTACGTATATAAGAACTGCTAGTGCGCTAACCACTAAAACTGGTTGAAGCAGTTAATCGTACAGTCAGTCATTAAGCACCCCATAAAGGACATGGTCGTATGCACTATGTCCTTTATATTGTAAGCCGACCAATAATAATTTTAATAACAGTTGTGATAATAATGGTCTTACGGTGAGCACCCTCGCTAAGTACCATCAGTTAGGCAATAGGACATCACTATGAGTGCAACATCTTCTTCTGCCAGCAAACCCACCAACAAAAAAGGGTGGTTGACACGCTTGCGTCAGCGCAATGTGCTACCTGGGTTTGGTCTGAGCATGGGCATCACTGTCTTTAGTTTGTCATTACTAGTGGTGCTACCGTTTGCCATGATGGCCTATACCACAACTCAGATGGGTTGGACGGGTTTTTGGGAAACCATCACCCAGCCGCAAGTCACTGCTGCAATTAAGCTCAGCTTATGGATGTCATTTTTGGCGATGCTGACCAATATGGTCTTTGGTACACTGGTTGCGTGGGTACTTGTCCGCTATGAGTTTTGGGGTAAGTCGTTAATTAATGCCTTGGTTGATTTGCCATTTGCACTACCAACCGCCGTTACAGGTATCTCGCTTGCGACGCTATACGCGCCTAATGGCTTGATTGGTCAATGGTTTGCCAAGTTCGATATTCAGGTCGCCTTTACGCCGATAGGTATTTGGCTAGCATTGGTTGTGGTGAGCTTTCCCTTTATCGTCCGTGCAGTACAACCAGTACTCGCAGAGCTATCGGTTGAGTTTGAAGAAGCCGCAGCCGTATTGGGTGCCAATCGCTTAACCACTTTTCGTAAAGTGATTTTGCCAGAACTACTGCCTGCACTACTAATGGGTGCAGGTATGATGTTTGCCCGTGCTACTGGCGAGTATGGCTCCGTTATTTTTATCGCGGGTAATATTCCGATGCAGTCTGAGATTTTGCCGCTCATCATTATCAGTAAACTTGAGCAGTTCGATGTTCAAGGCGCTTCTGCGGTTGCACTGTTTATGCTACTCATCTCATTTGTGATTTTATTGACCATCAATATCATGCAGTGGAAACTGTCACGCCGCGTAGGAGCTCGCTAATATGCAAATATCTAATAGCTACGACTACCAAAGCAACGCTGCGACCAAAGACACGCCATGGATACGCCGTACCTTTATTGTGATCGCTGTGCTGTTTATGGTCTTAATGCTGGTGGTGCCATTATTGGCTGTGTTTTATGAGGCTTTTAAAAACGGCTGGCAGTTATATCTTGCGTCATTGGTTGACCCTGAGGCATTACAAGCGATCAAACTGACATTGATCACAGCGGCGATTGTTTTACCGATCAACATGGTCATGGGTATTGCGATTGCATGGTTGGTCACACGCTATCAGTTTAAAGGTAAGCAGCTGGTCACCACCTTACTTGATTTACCATTTTCCGTATCACCTGTCGTTGCCGGTTTGATGTTTGTGCTGCTATTCGGAATGAACTCTACGATTGGTGGCTGGCTTGAAAGTATGGGTTTTCAAGTCATCTATGCGGTGCCTGGTATTATTCTGGCGACGCTATTTGTGACCTTTCCGTTTGTGGCACGTGAGCTGATACCATTGATGCAGACCCAAGGCGACTCTGAAGAGCAAGCCGCATTAACCTTGGGTGCGACTGGCTGGCAGACTTTTTGGCATGTGACATTGCCTAATATTAAATGGGCGCTGCTGTATGGTTTGATTTTGACCAATGCACGTGCGATGGGCGAGTTTGGTGCGGTCAGTGTGGTATCTGGTCACATTCGCGGTGAGACCAATACCATGCCGCTATTGGTTGAGATTGCCTATAATGATTATAACTTTACCGCTGCATTTGCCTTATCGAGCTTACTTGCCGCACTTGCCTTAGTGACGCTACTGATTCAGCAAGTCATGACCAAAGTACAAGAGCGAAAATTTGCTAAGTCTGAACGTTTGGCGGCTGCCCCTGAGCTACCAGTGAGTGCCAATGCGACGACGTCAACGGCTGAGAGTGCTAGTAAGCTATAAGTTGTTTGGGTAAGTATTCAGGATTGTTCAATCATATTGACACAGTCGTTAAGACATCAGTCTCAATACGACAAAAGATATTATAAGAGATACCATTATGAGCATTGAGATTCGCAACGTTAATAAAAAATTTGGTGACTTTACGGCTTTAGACAATATCAATATTACTGTGCCAACTGGCAAGCTGACGACCTTGCTAGGTCCATCAGGCTGCGGTAAGACCACATTGCTACGTATCATTGCGGGTCTGGAATATGCCGACTCTGGACAGGTACTGTTTGATGAGATGGATGTCACCAATACGCCAGTACAGAAGCGTCATATTGGCTTTATGTTTCAGCATTATGCGTTGTTCCGTCATAAGAACATCGCAGATAACGTTGCCTTTGGATTGACGTTACTACCAAAGAATGAACGTCCTAGCAAAGCGGATATCGATAAGCGCGTGGCAGAGCTGTTAGATCTGGTACAGCTCCCACAAGTTGCCAATGCGTATCCGCACCAACTGTCAGGCGGTCAGCGTCAGCGTATTGCACTAGCACGGGCACTTGCGGTCAAGCCAAAGCTACTATTGCTGGATGAGCCATTTGGTGCGTTAGATGCCAAAGTACGTAAAGAGCTGCGCACTTGGCTAAAGAATATCCACCACGAGCTTGGTATCACAAGTATTATGGTGACCCATGATCAAGAAGAAGCCCGCGCCGTCTCTGACGAGATCGTCGTCATGAATCAAGGTAGAGTAGAGCAGGTAGGAACGTCAGAGGAGCTGATACACCAGCCAGCTAATGCCTTTATCAGCGACTTCTTAGATTTGGCTTAGCGGCTCAGCTTTTATCTCACTGTCATTCATAACTGATGAGACAAAAAAAATCCTACTTAGGTAGGATTTTTTTTTGGCTTGTTGAATCATACAGAATGCAATTAACTACACTTGTCTATCTATAACATTTAAGCAAGTCTCGATTCATCTTTATCTGAATCACTTGGAGAGAGTTGATCATAAGTGATATTCAAGATGTCTTGACACCATTCTGGTAAGTCATCAGCGACTTCATACCACATCCATGTACCGTCACGTACACAGCTTAAGATACCCAGTTTTTTCAAATGGTTCAAATGACGCGATATCGTTGGTTGCGGTTGATCAAGCATGTCTACCAAATCACCCACGCAACGTGCTTCTTTTTTAAAAAGAATTTGAAATATTTTTAGGCGTGTTTGATCAGATAGGACTTTGAACAAATCGATAGGTCGTATCGTAAAATTATTATCAGACATAGGAAAATTCCAATGGACTTCGTTTATAGGGGTTCAATATAATAGCAGTTATCTAGAAAATCGATTAAAAAATAAGCAAAATTACAGTTCGTCGTTAATTTACTACCTTCTATAATATTCGGTTACATGGACGCTTATAGCCACTTACATAGGTGAATGGTGCGAAATACAACTGTACCATCACGACCAAAAAAGTTCCGAATGTTATTGAAAATGATAACAATTATCGTTATTATACTGCATGTAATCAGCGTGATGCTAAGCAAGTAGTCGCTATCAAATAGTGGTAATCAGAGGAGCCAATCCATGTACGTATGTATCTGTAATAACGTCAAAGAAAAGCAAATCCAAGCAGCCATTGCTTCTGGTGTAGATACCCTTGATGGTCTAAAAGACACTCTCGACGTTGCAACTTGCTGTGGATGCTGTGAGCCTATGGTCAATGATTACTTAGACGAACATCACGCAGCACTCGATGTCTTAGCGTATGCAGTATAACTACTTTTAGCTTAGTCGATCTTATCTCTAATCCAACCAAATATATTCAATATATTGCATCTATTCTTTTATTATACATAAGGAGTAAATAGCAGGCGTCCATATAACCTCATAGATATGCCAACATCGCTGCTATCAATATGTATCAAGTATCGTAACTGACAACTGTAGCTAATTACAATTCTCAATTAGCATCTTATTCTTAGTTCACAACATTACATGCCAGGTGACGACTGTATGCTACTATATCTGTCAAAGATTGTAAGACGTTTTATTGATTTGACCCTTTACTGATCAGTTTACGTATTTAGGTATCTTTATATATAAAAATATGAATATATAGATCGGCAAAAACATATAGAGGAGTGTGCATTATGAAAGGCAGTCAAAAAGTTATTGATTATTTAAATTTCTTGTTAGGCGGCGAGCTGGCGGCACGTGACCAGTATTTTATTCACTCAGAGATGTATGCTGAATGGCATTATGGCAAATTGTACGATCGTATCCATCATGAAATGGAAGACGAAACACTACACGCACAAGCAATTATTCGTCGTATCTTAATGCTAAGTGGTACACCTAACATGACGATCGATCAGGTCAATATCGGCAGCACGGTTCCTGAGATGCTACAGATTGATCTTGATTTAGAATATAAAGTACAAAAACATCTAAAAGAAGGCATTGCGCTTTGTGAAGCAGAGCACGACTATGTCACACGTGAGATGCTTGTTGAGCAGCTAAAAGATACGGAAGAAGACCATGCGCATTGGCTTGAACAACAGTTACGCTTAATTGACATGATTGGTCTGCCTAATTATCTACAGACCCAGATGGCTGAAGTCACTCCTAATCTTGTTTGATATCATCATAGATACGAATAAAAACTATAGTATTTAATATAAATAAGAAAGGGAGAGAGATTATGAAAGGGGATAAAGAGGTCATTCGTGCATTAAACAAGGTACTTGGTCAATCATTAATTGCGATTAACCAGTATTTCTTGCACGCACGTATCGTCCGTCATTGGGGCTTAGAAGCGCTTAACGACTCACTTTATAAGCAGTCTATCGCTGAGATGAAATGGTCAGATGATTTGATTGCGCGTATCTTGCTGTTAGGTGGTTTACCTAACTTACAGGAATTGGGTAAGGTATTGGTCGGCGAGGATGTGCCAGAAGTGATTGATTGCAACTTGCGTTTAGAAAAACAAAAATTTGATATCATTACGGATGCGATTACCCTATGCGAGACAAAGTCTGACTATGTGTCTCGTCACCTACTGGTTACGATAAAAGATGGTAATGAAGAATACCAGGATTGGCTAGAGACGCAAGAAGATTTGATAGAAAGTATGGGTGCAGAACGCTATATTCAATCACAAATCAGTGATGATGACGAGCCATAAGTAATTTGTCTTAATTAGCATTCGTCTCAATCAGCAATGAAACAAACTTGCCAGCGTGTGATTGGTTTTTAACCAAAATACACGCTGGCTTTTTACGTTTAGAAACCACTAAAGGCTTATATGCGGCAATCAGCTTTTAAGTATTTACCGAGGTAGTTAGTACAAACCACGCCCATCTTCTGGTTTTAACCGTAAAAAGCCCAATCCTGAGAGAATAGTAAAGCCGCCCAGTATCCAATAAGTGACCTGAAAAGCAAGTAAGGTATCTACTTGAAACCGATCACGTAACAAGTTGAGCAGTGCGGCACCAAAGGCAATACCCAATCCGATTGCCATTTGCTGATTGACGGCCATTAAGCTGTTGCCACTACTGGTCTGTGCCCCTTGTAGATCGCCGATAGTGATGGTATTCATGGCACTGAACTGGATTGAGTTACAAACACCAATCACAATCAGCACCGGAATCATCCATGGCCACTGCGCCGCATCTGAGAACTGTCCTAGTACAATAATCAGTAAACCCAAAATAAGGGTGTTGTATACCAATACCACGCGATAGCTGTAACGCTGGATAATTTTGCTGACAAAGGGTTTTATCCCAAGTGCACCAACTGCAATGGGTGCTAATAACCAGCCTGCCTGCGAAGGCGTGTATTCAAAAACGACTTGTAATAGTAATGGTAATAAAAAAGGCACGGCACTGATGCCAATACGCGTGGATAGATTGCCAGTAATACCAATACGAAAAGTGGGCACATTAAAGAGTGTCAAAGAAAATAGCGGCGCAACATGGCGTTTGGCATGCCATACATAGGCCAGTAAAAAACCAATCGATGCGGCAGCTAGCAATAGCGCATTGTAACCGTGACCCACTTTTGAACCCATCTCAACTGCCAAGGTTAAGGCGCACGCACCCAATGCAAACAGCCCAAAACCGACCCAGTCTAAAGACTGCTTATCCCCAAACAGCGCAGGTATGAGTTTTTTGCCAATGACAAACCCCACCACACCCATCGGAATATTGATCAAAAATATCCAGTGCCAACTGGCATATTGGACCAAATACCCGCCAAGCAAGGGTCCAACCAGCGGCGCGACCAAGGCAGGAATCACTGCAAAATTCATTACCGTCAATAACTGATTACGTGGGTAGGACTTTACTAAAATCAAACGCCCAACTGGGGTCATCATAGCGCCGCCAATACCTTGTATCACCCGTGATGCGACCAAAAAATTTAAAGTAGAGGCCATCGCGCACAGCAGTGAGCCGATGCAAAATATCACAATAGCAGAGAGAAAAACGCGGCGCGTACCGTATTTGTCTGCCAAAAACCCACTAATTGGAATAAAAATTGCCAAGGTCAATGCATAGCTGATAACGGCCCACTGCATTTTTAACGGTGACTCATCTAATGCCAAGGCCATCTGCGGCAGTGCGGTGTTCAGGATAGTGGCATCCAGAATTTGCATGAATAGCGCCACTGCTAACACATAGGGTAGGTATTTATTTTGAGCTGGGGTGAGCGTCAGCATGTCAATCCCATTGGATATCTTATTATAAAATCGTGAGGTTCGCGTCTTTACGAACAGATTGCGCGATATAAGTTGAGTAGTATAAGAAAGCTTAGAGGGTAATTAAAGTGCCTCAAGGTAACGAAGCATTATGGCGGGCTTGGGTCATTGAGTGGTATGTCATTAATCACAGTAAAATCGTAACATTGATTACAAGAGAAGACTTTAATATCAGCAGAGGTTATCGTTATAGTAAAGCCTAGCTAATAAATAGCATGGTAATTAATAGAGAAATTAGCATGGCTATAGTGAATTCAGTATAAAAGCGATACAGTGGGACTGGGATAAATTTTTCGCAGCATCGAGCAGCCTAGGCACAGCACGCAAGGAAAATTTAGACCAGTCCCACCTTGATATATAATGTATCTGTTTTATTTAGGATTGACTATATCAAGAAAAACAGTACTAAGATAAGTAAAAGCTAGGGCGTGTTGAACATTCGCAAATAGGCACTGCTGATCGCTAAAATTGTTCCAGACAAGGCACAAAGCGACGATAATGCAGATGCCTTAGCGAGATTTGTAACGCAGTATGGGGCAATTTTAGCATCAGCCCCAACGATAAAAGCAGGGGACAGGACTCTTTTTTGCCGCTTCATCGTTAAAAATAAGCGCTTAGAGTGACTAAACTTATTATTTTTAACATCGAATCGCCTAAAAAATAGTCGCTGTCAGTGCCATGGTCGAAGGTTCAACACGCCCTAATATAACCAAAAATAATGGCAATAATAACTAAGGATATTTTATGAGTAATGCATCAACCAGTGACACACAAAACGATAAATATGTACCGCCTAAAGTTTGGACACAAGACAAAGACAACGGCGGTAAGTTCGCAAGCATCAATCGCCCAACCTCTGGCGCTCGTTATGATAAAGAGCTACCAGTAGGCGATGCTCCGCTACAGCTATACTCACTGAACACACCCAATGGTGTTAAAGTTAATATCTTATTAGAAGAGCTGGCAGAGCTTGGTATTAGCGGTGCTGAGTACGATGCTTATAAAATTGATATCTCGCAAGGTGAACAGTTTGGCTCAGGGTTTGTAGCGATTAACCCTAACTCAAAAATTCCAGCGTTGGTCGATCATTCTGCTGGTACCGCTGGCGAGCCGATTGCTCTTTTTGAGTCGGGCGCTATCTTGATGTATCTGGCAGAAAAATTTGATAGATTCCTACCTTTATCGCTAGGAAAAGCGAGAGCAGACTGTCTGTCGTGGGTGATGTGGCAAATGGGTAGTGCGCCTTTTTTAGGTGGCGGCTTCGGACATTTCTATGCCTATGCACCAGAGCCGTTAGAATATCCAATTAATCGTTACACCATGGAGACTAAACGTCAGCTTGATGTATTAGATACCCATCTAAAAGACAGTGAGTATTTATGCGGTAATGATGAAGCTGATTATAATATTGCCGATATGATTATTTGGGCATGGTATGGACAGTTGGTACTCGGTAAGCTATATGATGCGGCAGAGTTTTTGCAAGTACAAGACTACAAACACATACAGCGCTGGGCGAAAAAAATTGCTGAGAGACCTGCCGTCAAGCGTGCTGTGGAGCTAGAACTAAAACCAATCGATTAATTATTAGCACGAGCATCATTTAATTATTTTCAATGACATTTAGGCTGGTAAGTTTAAGTTACGCACTTATCGGCTTATTTTTATTATATTTAAAATAATAAATATAAAATTGATGACCACTTTCTTTTGCATTTACATAATGGTACATTAGCACAACAGATAGAAACATTAATGCGTTAAGATAACCGCTTATCACTGTAACAGACAGATGTTTATACTTATTTAATTGATGAGTAATGGATTATGAAACACAATAATAAAATGCACTTACCCATGCTTGCAGCAGTTAGTATGGCTTTGTTTGGTACAGCAAGTATGGTAAACGCCAAAACTGAATTTACCAGCCAAGATTGGCAGGTGGTCTGTGATAATACCCGTACTTGCCGGATAGCAGGCTATCAAGCAGAAAATAACAGTGAATTTCCTGTCTCTGTCTTATTGACCCGCCGTGCAGGGGCAAACGCCGCTGTAGATGGCAAAGTCAAGCTTGGTGGTACCAAAGACAGCTCCTCTAAAGCTCTCATGCAGCTTGGCAACCGCCACCGTATCTCTTTGTTTATTAACGATAGAAACTATGGTGAAACCAAGCCGTATTCTGCAGCCGCAGGCCATGCTGAGCTTACTCAAGCGCAAGTTACCGCCTTAGTTAGCGCCCTTCAGCGATCAAGCAAAATCACATTCGTATTACGTAACTCGCGCTGGCAACTCTCAGACAGAGGAGCTAGTGCGGTCATGTTAAAGGCCGATGATGTCCAAGGACGCGTGGGTACGCCAAGTGCGCTGATGAACCATGATAATGCGACCAAATCTAATAGTAATGTCTTACCCCCTAAAGCAGTACCTGTACTACGTTTTGTAGAGCCTAGTGGTAAGTCTGCTGCTAGCGATAAAAAGTTTGTCATGAGATCCTCTCAATTGGCCTCATTGATGAAAGGAACGATGAAAGATGCCGATGCTGACTGCCCAAATCTATCAGACAAGTCACCTTGGCGTGTCAGTCGCCTAAATGATTCACAGCTGCTCGCACAGCATGATTGTTGGACAGCTGCTTACAATGTGGGTAGTGGGGTGTGGGTGATCAATGATAGCAAACCTTACAAGCCGACATTGGTCACGACTAGCGCCACCAATTACGACAAAGGTAAGCTTAGCTCAGTACAAAAAGGTCGCGGTATTGGCGACTGTATGAGTCAAGTCGATTGGGTGTGGACGGGCCGCTCGTTTGAGAAAAGCCATGAAAGCACCACTGGACTGTGCCGTCTTATTGAAGCGGGCGGGGCATGGCAGCTGCCGACTTATGTCACGGATGTTAAAGTAGTCAAATAATCACCGATTTTTTGTTGAATGAGACGTTTAGCATGCTCAATAGAGGACTTATTCGGGCTATTTACTCAGTAATTGAATAAATGGCTACACATAATTTTTTATTGTGCTATACTGCGTCGCCACGCAAGCTTAGGCTTTCGTGAATTATGAGATTGATAACATCGCCTGCGATTTTGGGTCTAGGATGACCATAAGTAATTGTTGCCGATGATTTTGTGTACTTAAATAACGTCTTAAACATATCAGTTATTTTTGACTCATATCTTATCTACTGACCTATGGTCTAGATTGGTTGCTGTTTGCGATTATCTGCTTTGGACAAAGCATTGATAATGCGCGTATATCAAGCATGGATAAGACACTCGGCACTACCACCAAAATACGTCAGACAGCACGAACGCATTTATTATAAAGACGCTAAGCTCTAATGGCTTGGTTTCTGATTATCGACACTTTTATGTTGCTCGGTAACCTTTAATAAAAGCAGCGTAATGAACGGTTATCAGTGGTATGCATCAAGTTTGCTGAATTTACAGCAGCTTATACTTACCAAGGATTCCTATGACTGACATCTTATCTGCAATTGCCGCTGAAAACGGTATCATCGAAAGCAACGACACTACTGCAAACACTGACACCTCTAACAATGACGCTACTGCTCAAGCAGCAACAGATGCGGCCTCAGAAGACAAAACAACCTTTAGCGATCTTAATATTGCCAAGCCGATTTTGACCGCGCTTGATCGTATCGGTTATACCAATCCAACCCCTATCCAAGAACAAGCCATTCCGTTTGCACTAGCCGGCCGTGACCTTTTATTGTCAGCGCAAACAGGTAGTGGTAAAACAGCAGCATTCGTAATCCCAGTACTCGATCGCTTAAGCCGTGCCACCAGCTTTGATAAACTGACCAAAGCACTTATCCTAACGCCAACGCGCGAGCTTGCTCAGCAGGTGCATGACAGCGTACGCACGTATTCAAAAGACATGCGCGGTTTGTTCTGCGTGCCCTTGGTCGGCGGCGCGCCTTACAACGGTCAAATCACCGCCCTACGTAAAGGTGTACAGGTCATCGTCGCCACGCCTGGTCGTTTGCTTGACCATATAAAAGCAGGCCGTGTGGATTTATCAAACCTTGAAGTGTTGGTACTAGATGAAGCGGACCGTATGCTAGACATGGGTTTTGCTGATGACATCAGTGATATCTTAAGCGCCGCGCCAATCGATCGTCAGACGATCATGTGTTCAGCAACTTGGGATGGCCCAGTCGGTAAAATCGCTGCCAGCTTCACTAAGAACCCTGAGCGCGTATCAATCAAAGTAGAATCTGCACACATCGAAGAAAAAGTGTACTACTGTGATGATTTTGATCACAAAAACCGCTTGCTTGACAAAATCGTTTGCCAACAAGAGATGGATCAAATCATTATCTTTGCTGCAACCAAACGTAGCACTGAAAAATTGGCAAAACAACTACAAGAAGCGGGTCATAAAGCAAGCTTCCTACATGGTGACCTGCCACAGAGCAAGCGTAACCGCATCGTTCAAGATTTGCGTAATGGTAAGGTAAAAATCTTAGTAGCGACTGACGTTGCTGCCCGTGGTCTTGACGTGCCAGCCATCTCGCACGTCATCAACTATGATTTACCACGTCAGACTGAAGATTACGTCCACCGTATTGGTCGTTGTGGCCGTGCTGGCCGTACTGGTGTGGCTATCAGCCTATGCAGCATGGACGATCGTCCACAATTGGCCGCCATCAACCGTTACTTAGATCGCAAGATGGAAGTGTGCGTTATCGAAGGCATGGAGCCTAAGAAAACCTACGTACCAAGCGAAAACAAAAGACGCGGGCGTGGCCGTGGTCGCGGACGCTCAAGCGGTGGTTATGCTGGCAAGTCTACTGGCGGTGGCCGTGGTCGCTCAAACGATCGCGCAGCAACAGGCCAGCGCGCCAGCAATGATAGTGGATACCAAGGCCAAGGTGCTGGCAAGTCACGTGATTCATCAGGTAAGCCAAAAGACCGTTTTGGTGGTAAACCATATCAGGGCAAGCGCGGTGACCGTGCAGCTACAGGCCGTGGTCGTCCAAGTGGCAGCCAAGGTCGCCCAGCAAATCGTTCTGACAGCCGTGGTCAAGGTCGTCCAAACGGTGGCAACCGTGGTAAAAACTCATAATATCGCTATAACGAACGATTAAAGCTACTAATTACTAATTCATTAATCGTCTAAAGTAGTAAAAAGCCAGATACTTGTTATCTGGCTTTTTTGTGTGTGACCCATTGTTCGCTGATGGTATAGTTAAGCTTTTGCAGGCATGACTAACTATGATTCGTTTAGAGCTCAGCAGTTATTAAGATCATTGACATGGCTGCTTGCACGAGTTTTTTAGCTTGTCTATACTGATTCACTTTTGCCAGTTGTTTGCCTCGGAGCGCCTTGATGCCTACTACCTCCTCTTTAGCAATTGATAGCCTGCCATTAGCTTTCGGTATCATTATGGCAATCATTGGCCTAGTATTCTATACCCAAGGTTTGCCGGGTAAATTCTGGCGACGGTTTTATGCGGTATTGCCCGGTATTGTGCTGTGCTGCTTTATACCTGCTACTTTAAATAGCTTAGGGATGTTCGCCGATGGGGTGGGTTCACAGATTTATGGATTTACCGCGACGTATCTGCTGCCAGCCAGTTTGCTATTGATGACCTTATCCATGGATGTTCCCAAAATACTAGGATTAGGTTGGAAAGCGATTGCCATGTTCTTTGCCGCCAGTATCGCTATTGTTATTAGCGGTCCCATTAGTTTAGGAATAGCTAAGTGGGTATCGCCTGAAATGTTCCTCGATGATACATTATGGCGTGGATTTTCAGCCGTGGCAGGCAGTTGGATCGGCGGTGCAGCTAACCAAGCGGCAATGAAAGAGCTGTTTGGGGTCAGTGATGATTTGTTTGGCATGATGATCTTGGTGGATGCCACCAATGCCTCATTGTGGTTACTCGCAATCTTGGTGATGGCAAAACACAGCGCAAAGATCGATCGATTCTTGCGCGCTGATACCAGTAGTATTGATAAAGTCATTAAAGCCGTCGAAAGCTATGAGCGCGATCATGCCCGTCCAGCCACCATTAATGATTTGATGGTGATGTTTGGCTTGTGCTTTGCCATGGTAGGAGTGGCGCACTTTGTTGGTGGACAAATTGCTGACTTTTTTGCCCCATATAAATGGGCGGTGCAATATAGTTTTGCCAGTTCATTCTTTTGGATGGTGGTCATTATTACTCTGTTAGGCGTCATTTTTTCTTTTACTAAGATTCGCAGACTCGACCATGTGGGCGCGTCCAAAATGGGTACCGTATTTATCTTCGTGCTGATTGCCGCGATTGGTATGCAGATTAATTTGGCAGGTATTGTCTCGCAGTGGCGGCTATTGCTTATCGGCTTTTTATGGATGAGTATCCATGTGGTGATTATCTTTGGGGTTGCCAGACTTATCCGTGCGCCGTTTTTCTTTTTGGCGGTAGGTTCTAATGCCAATACAGGTGGCGCATCGTCGGCACCGATCGTCGCGACGGCTTTTCATCCATCGCTTGCGCCTGTTGGCGTGTTTTTGGGTATTATGGGCTATGCGGTGGGTACGTTTGGCGGGTATATCAGTACCCAATTGATGCGCTTGGTAGTGGGTTAGTGTTTAGGTTATCCATATTCTGATAGCATTTTTTCCTCAAAAAACCTGCAATGATTGCGGGTTTTTTTATTATAAGGTGCCTAATGACTTAAGTTGTCGTTTTGTCTATCGATGCTATTGATACGTAAGCTTTGCCACACCCCTGCATGAGTACGTGTTAACCTTCCTGCTACTCAGATGAATAATAATAAATACATTAGCAATAAATAGTGTCTCAATAGGAAAAATAGCGTCATGGCCAATCCAAAACAATTAGAAGCAACAGAAAATAAGACAAGTATCGTCAAGAACGCTCTATACAACCCTAATCAAGAAAATATTCAGGTCAGAGGTGCGCGTGTTCATAATTTAAAGAACGTCGATGTGGATTTACCGCGCAATGCCTTAGTGGTCTTTACGGGTATATCTGGATCGGGAAAATCATCACTGGCATTTGGTACGCTATTTGCCGAGTCACAGCGGCGCTATCTTGATTCAGTATCGCCTTATGCCAGAAGGCTCATCGATCAGGTTGATGAACCCGATGTCGATACTATAGAAGGGTTACCGCCAGCAGTTGCCTTACAGCAGCAGCGGGGTACGCCGTCAGTACGCTCGTCCGTCGGTAGTGTAACAACCATATCTAATGGTCTTCGTATGTTGTACTCACGAGCCGGAGAGTATCCCGCCGGCCAAGAGATGCTGTATGCCGATGCGTTCTCGCCCAATACGCCAGATGGTGCCTGTCCCACGTGTTCAGGTATCGGCCGTGTATTTGAGGTCACCGAGGATCTGCTGGTACCAGATAATACCAAAAGCATTCGCGAGCGAGCTATTGCCGCATGGCCACCGGCATGGCAAGGTCAAAACCTGAGCCGTATATTGACCACGCTCGGCTATGATATTGATAAACCTTGGCACACCCTGCCAAAGAAGACCCGCGACTGGATCTTGTTTACCGATGAGACACCAACAGTGCCTGTTTATCCTGAGTATGATATAGAACAGACACGGGAGGCCATTGAGAAAGGGGAAAAGCCAAACTATATGGGTACGTTTACCAGTGCCAAAAACTTTGTTTTGCATTCTTTTGCCACCACTCAAAGCCCGCGCACCAAGAAACGCGTGTCGCAATTTATGCAGATATCCGAGTGTCCAGAATGTCACGGCAAAAAACTTAAGAAAGAATCACTGTCGGTTAAATTTGCAGGACTCGATATCGGTGAGCTGTCACAGCTTACATTGACGGACATGGCCCAAAAACTTGAGAAAACAGCGCATACCAAGATAGCTGATGATACACCAAACCGCGAAAAAGCCATCGTTGCCCAGCGTATTGCCAGTGATATTCTCTCTCGTATTGAGGCACTAACAAGGCTTGGACTCGGTTATCTGTCACTTGAGCGTACCACACCAACACTATCGCCTGGTGAGCTACAGCGATTGCGATTAGCGACCCAGATTCGCTCGCAACTGTTTGGCGTGGTTTATGTCCTTGATGAGCCATCAGCAGGTCTGCACCCTGCTGACACGCAGGCGCTACTTGGGGCGCTAGATGAGTTGATCGCATCTGGTAACTCGGTGTTTGTGGTTGAGCACGACGTGAGTGTGATTGGGCATGCTGATTGGGTGGTCGATGTCGGGCCACAGGCTGGCACGCATGGCGGCGAGATTGTCTATAGTGGGCCTGTAGAAGGGCTACGTGAGGTTGCGCAGTCGCATACGGGTCAATATCTCTTTGCTAACGACACGGCGAATCATCAGTCAAAATCTGACACAAGGCAACCGACAGCGTGGCTGAAACTCGCAAATATCGAGCGCAATAATATAATCGGCTTGGATGTTGAGTTTCCGCTTGGGGTGATGACTAGTGTCACGGGTGTCTCAGGGTCAGGTAAGTCGAGTCTTATCAGCCAAGCATTGGTAGAGCTTATCAGTGAAGTATTGGGGCAAAAGACGGTTACTGAAGCGCCTGTAGGTGAGGCAGATTTGCTTGAGCAAGAGCTTGAGACAATCACTGGTGGTGAAATCGTCGCTGGCATGGAGCAAGTCCGTCGTCTTATTAATATCAATCAAAAGGCGATTGGGCGGACACCGCGCTCAAACCTAGCAACCTATACAGGATTGTTCGATGATGTGCGTAAGCTGTTTGCCGCAACTAAGCAAGCAAAAGCACATGGCTATGACGCTGGACGTTTCTCGTTTAACACCAAAAAAGGCCGCTGTCCAAATTGTGAAGGTTTGGGTTTTGTCAGTGTGGAGCTGCTATTTTTACCAAGTGTCTATGCACCTTGCCAGGTCTGTCACGGGCAACGCTATGATGAAGAAACACTTACCATCACGTATCGAGATAAAAACATTGCTGAAGTATTAAATTTAACCGTTGAAGCGGCTCATGAGTTCTTTGTTGATGAAGCGCCTATCTTGCGCGCATTGGATGCGTTGCTGCAAGTGGGGCTTGGCTACTTACGTTTGGGGCAGCCCGCCACTGAGTTGTCAGGGGGTGAAGCACAGCGTATTAAGCTTGCCACTGAACTACAACGCACGCAACGAGGCGATACGCTCTATATCTTAGATGAGCCAACCACAGGTTTACATCCTGCTGATGTATCCATGCTGATGACGCAATTAAACGGTTTGGTCGATGCGGGGAACACCGTCATCATGGTTGAGCATGATATGCAAGTGGCCAGCAATAGCGACTGGGTGATTGATATGGGGCCAGGGGCAGGTGATGAGGGCGGGTTAATTGTCGCTCAAGGTACGCCAGAAGACGTGGCCCAATCAGAAGACAGTCGCACCGCACCGTTTTTATTGGTGTGATTTTATTGATGTGACGACCAGTTTTCAAATTGGGTCTAAGAGTGAAGGGTATCCCCAATAATTATCAGGGCATTTGGGCAATTCAACTAACGTGCGACGCAACGCATCTGACCATTGATGACGGATGGTATTAAAGTACTCATCACCCTCATCAATACGGCGACCTTTGGGTAAGATTAAACTGTCATTACAGTTAGGCTTACAATATCAATTTTAAAACATAATGTATGGATGACAGTCTGCGCCGCTCAGTAATGTATTTATGAGCGGCGTTTTTATACATTTTAATATAGTAATTATCATGGCGTGCTACTGGTTATCGCTATAATATACGTAGAACGGCTGGCCTATATACTAAGAAGAATAGGGATAAAGTGTATGTTTGACATCATAAAAGACTGGCGTGAGCAGCGTATATTGGACAACAGCAAGTTCACGCATGAAGACTGGGCGCGGGCGGCTGAGTGTATCATGATATTGGATAGGTTGACTGAAGACGAGCTAAGCCGCTTGTTTGACTTGGCGACTTTGTTTTTGGATGATAAGTCGATTGTGGGTGCACAAGGTTTTGAGATTACTAATGCGGTCAGACAATCCATTGCACTACAGGCGTGCTTGCCTATCTTAAACCTCAGCCTTGAGTGGTATAGCGGTTGGTCATCTATTATTATTTATCAAGGTTCGTACAAAAGTGAGAGTACAACGGTAGATGAATTTGGTATCGTCCATGAGGGCAGTCAGCACCGTAGTGGGGAAGCATGGCAGCGAGGTCCTGTCATTCTCTCATGGAAGGATGCCAAGCACTCAGGTGAGCGTGACGGACACAATGTGGTGATTCACGAGTTTGTGCATAAGCTTGATATGATGAATGGCCGCGCTAATGGCTTTCCACCGATGCAGCCTGACATGGATCCTGCACGTTGGACACAAATCATGTCGCGAGATTTCGAAGACTTTCAAACGCATCGTAAGTCAGGTTTAGATCGTTATGGTGCGACCAATCCTGCCGAGTTTTTTGCGGTATTGAGCGAAGTATTTTTTGAGACGCCGCAAAAGCTAGTGGATGCTTATCCTGACATTTACGATATTATGGTGAAGTTTTTTAAGCAAAGTCCACTTCAGCCAAAAGCATAAAGTAAAATATATATCAAAAATTAAATATAATTCAATATGATAAAGAGACAAAAAGGGCAGTGCTTCATATATGACGCATTGCCCTTGTTTAATATAATTTATCTGACCATAAAGATGCTTACGCTGTTATTTAAACCGTCCACTGATCGTTAACGACAGCGACGAGATAACGCTTACCCTGATACTCATCAAACACCAAGCGCAACACCCGCCAGTCTAAACCGCTGTATTCATCACTACCTTTATAGTAAAACTCAACGACATCAGAGTTTTGATATATTTTATTTAGGTTATTGATGCTATTGCCACTTTTTTGAAACTCATTGACGCTAAGGGTAGCGTCATTAAAGGTTTTGGCCTTTACCCAAGTGTCTAGGTACTCTGGTAGCGGTATGATTAATGGCTCACCAGAGCCGTCACGTTCACCCCAAGTAAAGCGGATTTTGGACTGCTGCAAATACTGTGCATATTGCGCGCGGCTAAAAACCTTGTCTGACTCAGGGCGCACGTAGGCATACATCGAAAAACGGACGCCACGTGTGGGATGAATATCATCAGTAATTCTAGCAAAATCCTTATTGGCGAGTGCCCGCTGTATACGCAACGCTTGCTGCTTTAGGGTTTGTTGACTGATATCAGTACTTATAGCCGTTGCTGAGGTGCTGGTAGGTTGAGCGACAATCGCTTCGCTGGACTCAGAAGCGGACTGGCAGCCAGTCGCGGTCAAAGCAAGCAATAAAAGGCTACTAGAGGCCAATGCCGCAGATTTCTCCTTGAAAAAGGTAGGTAGTATTATCATAAAAGCATCCTTACCACAGTTATTAGTGAAATAAACGTCACGATAAGCCACTAAAAGTTGTCATCACAATAGATAAAAGAGCATAAAAGCGCTATGTAATCGGAATTTTGATGAGTGAACCTGAATGATACGATAATACAGCAGAGTCGTTATATGGCTATGATGTAATAGACCGTAACACTTATAAGATAAAAGCTCGTAGAGAACGACATGCCAACATACAAATCGCTGATATTACTATCAACCATAGCACTGACAACTGTCGGTACTGCCACAGCAGATGTGACAAAAGCATTTCAGAAACAAGCTGCTGTGGCTGATATGAAAATCACGACCATCACAAAAATGTACCAACAAGATATCGATGACCAAGGTATGAGTAATCCTATAGTGCTACAGCAATATGCCAATGCTGATTTACAAGCAGCCATGCAGCTAGAACAAGATTACTTTGATAAAAATCAAACGTCCTGCAATGTTGATTATGATGTGCTGTGGGATTCTCAAGACCCTGATTATACTCAAGACAAGAAGTTTTCGATGACTGATAAAGGATTGGTTAAAGTCAGCTTGGCGCAAGGTAGCAATATTTATTATGATTTGACATGCAATGATAAAGATTGCCAAATCGCAGATGTTAGCTTAAATGAAGATGGTGGAACTTTGAGTAAGCATTTGCTTGAAACTTGTCGTTAGTAGAAAACTGAATTGATATTAAAAATGTCAGCGCCAAGCTATTTTAAATTTAAAAATACGCAGTTAAATATAGAAACGATATGACGCAGATTGATATTTACTCTTATACTGAAACCGCCGGTATGTTTTCGCATAATGTATATTATGTTAAATAAGACATCTCGAGTAATTTATTTATGGAACCCATGATACTATCACAGCATAAATAAACTCTTATTTGATTAAGTTGTTAGCTATTAGAATTTAAAGATATTCTATCTAGCACTGCTCAATAGAATACTTTCTTGCTCCACATAAACAATCACCGTATAGAAAGACAGACACTATCCTTAATATCTGTCTTTCTATACGATGATACGAATCACAAAATAAAGCCAATCATAGTTATAATCGTTATCAGTTTTCTAACGACAGCATATTCATAATTAGCTTGATCAAAGTTTCTTTTTGACTGGGGTCAGACTCAGCAACCAATAAGGTTAACGCGGCAAGTCCAGTATCATTAATCACTGTATCGCCTTTACTGTCAAGTAGGCGCTGATTGCGATGCAAAAAGTCGATAAATAAAAATGCGCCGCTACGCTTATTACCATCAGTAAAGACGTGATTTTTGACCATAAAATAGAGTAAATGCGCCGCCTTGCTCTCAATTGTCGGATAAGCTGGCTCACCAAACACCGTTTGCTCTAATGTCGCCAAGATACTGTCCAAGCCATCGCCGCGCGGTTTGGCAAACAATACTGTCGCCTCACCTCGTGCTATCAGCTGCGCCTTTAGATGCGTGAGCGCTGCCATGGCCTCAACTGTACTGGGCAGAATACCGCCTGCCTGTCCTACTGGCGCATTGAGCAAGCCTTCGTCATAACGCTGTAACCACAAAAACGTCTGTGTGTAGCGGCTGATAATCTCAATGAGTCCGCGCCCTTCATCGGTGTGTAGCTCGGGGCTTTGGGCAGTTTTTTTGATGAGGGCTAGGGCTTGCTGTAGCTCGGCGGCGTTTTTGTCAAAGCGTTGTTCATTGATGGCATAGCCTTGTAGTAAGTACTCACGCAAACGCTGAGTCGCCCATATCCGAAACTGCGTGCCTTTTTTGGAATTGACCCGATAACCCACCGAGATAATGGCATCTAGATTATAAAAACGAATCTTACGGCGTACTTGGCGCGACCCTTCTTGGCGAACTACCGAGGATTCCTCGGTAGTTGCTGTTTGATCTAATTCGCCTTCTTTGTAAATGTTTTTTAGATGTAGTCCTATGGTATCTGAATCTTTGTCAAACAAGGTTGCCATTTGCGCTTGCGACAGCCACAGCGTCTCCTGCTCTAGGCGAATCTCAATCTGCGTTTGCCCATCATCGGTGGTGTATATTTCAAACTGATTGTCAGTGTTGGTGATGTCCAATTATGCCTCCTTTACCATGGCGACAGCATCTGTTCTAATACCGATACTACCAGCCAATACCTAAGACAAGCTATTTTTTTATTAATTCTATAAAAAGCTCATTATTCAGTGGCAGTGGTTTTTTGATCGGTTTGCGCTGTCACAATAAGGCCTTCACCCCATACAAATAAAGTATCGGCTTTCTGCTGAGGGTGATGAGCGCCTACTCGCTCAAACTGAGCAAATAACCATTGTCTAACCTCCCTTTTGTGTTGATTGGCGATTTGATGCGGCATAGACTCAGCAGCTTAATATTCGGCGCACGCATTGATAAACATACATCCGTGAAAACCCTCTGATGAGCTCCAGTCGGTCAAAAATCCCAAACAGCTCCTAGCAACGTCTTCTGCTGGTTTGACATCCCATTTCTCACAATAACCTTTTAATTGCATCATAAACATCTGGTGATGATAGTGGCTTGGTGGCACACTTGCTACTGCATCCTTGCAGTGGTACGCAATAGTTTAGCACTGATGATGTTTCTAGGATCATTCGGTGCCAGCTATTTACTTATCTTTGCCTATTCTGCCAGCCCCTTTGCATGGCCAAGAAATGTCATCGGTGGACATGTTATCGCAACCTTTACAGGGCTTGTATTTATGACACTATTTGGTATTCAATGGTGGAGTATGGCAATGGCGGTCGGTACGGCCATTGCCATAACAACCTAGGTAAGAATAGCCAGTATCCAACCTATTGGTGGTAAATATTCACTGTAAGTAAAGACATCGTAGGCTGAACAGACATAGCAGGCAGGCTGGTATTGTCAATGATTCAAATAATCGCCCAGCCAAGCCAAAAATGCATCACTGCTCGTCGATACGTTCAGGCGCAGATAGGTTGAGGCACTGGCATCTGGATGAAATAAATGCCCCGGTGCCACTAGCCAGCCATCGCTATAGGCATCTAGTGCCAGCTGGCTGGTGTCTTGATGCGTATCCACCCACACAAAGAGGCCTGCCTGCGTATGCTCAGGATAGACAAGTCCGATCTTAGGCAATGCTATGCGCATCCGCTCATGCGCACGATATAACTGCTGCTGGACTTTTTTGATTTGCCTGCGGTATTCACCATGCGTCCATAAGTGGTGAATCACGCGCTCACCAAACTCTGGCGTACTCATATTACTCAAGGTTTTGATACGCAGCACATCATCAATGAAATGATCGGGACAGACCAGTAAGCCAACGCGCCAGCCTGATGACATCGACTTTGAAAATCCTGTCGCATAAAACACGCGCTCGAACTGGTCAAGACTAGCATAACGCAGGACTTGACCACTCGGCAAAAACGCGGCGTATAAGTCATCCTCAAAAATATACGCGTCGTATTGATGAATAAGATTAAGCACTTGATGCGCCCGCGCAGGATGCAGATTATAAGAGGTGGGATTGTGTAGCACGCTGTTGGTCAAATACAGCTTTGGATGATACGTTTCAAACAGCTGTTGCATCTGCTCAATATCGGGGCCTTGGTGATCGCGCTCGACCGCGACAACATTGAGTCCCTGCTGTTGTAGACAGCTCGATAACCAAAACCAGCCCGGCCCATCGACCATCACCGTATCACCGACCTCAGTCAATAGTTGGGCAATCATAGTAATGGCGTGTGATATGCCTGCGGTGGTCATGACATTGTCTGTATAGGTCTGCATACCTAGCACATTCAGCTGCTGCACCAGTTGCTGACGCAGCGGCAAATAGCCTTGCACCGCGCTATAGTCATAGATGAAGCCGTCTGCTTGCTGGGTGACCTGCCGTATCGCCCACTCCATCTTGTCATTACGTATCCAGTCTCTAGGTAGCGTGCCCACGCCTGGGGATCGGTGATGCGGAATATCGCTCGACACTTGCTGTACCAGCCAGCGAGTATCTATGACTGGCTGCTTGGGGGCAACTTTTTTGTCACGGTTGGGCGGTACTAGTCTTGTCTGCTCATTCACATAATAGCCTGAGCTTGGCTTGGCGACCAAGACATTGGTTGCCACCAGTTGCTCATAAGCTTGCACAACGGTGAAGCTCGATATACCCATGAGTTTGGATAGTTTTCGCACCGATGGCACACGCTGGTTGGGCAAGTAAATTTGCCAATCAATGCGCTGCTTTAGCCATTCAGCGACGGCAGCAGTCTTTGTTAAGTTAGGATTGAGCTTGTAGTTTTCGACCATGATAAAAGTACTTATCGTTGATAATAAAAATCTAAAAAATTGTCACGCTAAGAGCGACTATACACTTTGTTCATCATAAGTGAAACTGTATCGGGTTTGTTGTGGTCATATAAACTATAGTTGAGACATTCCATATGGATCGTCATTATTTAGGATGACACTATGAACCCGATATACACTGCACTGGCTGTACTGGTTACCTTTATTTGGGGTGTGAACTTCACCTTTATTGCATGGGGATTAGAGAGCTTCCCGCCACTAATGCTCACTGCCCTACGCTTTTTCTTTACCGCAGTGCCCTTGGTGTTTTTTCTTAAACCGCCTACCTTTAACCGTACCTTACTCATCTATGCTATCGGTACCTTTGTCATGCAATATGCCTTTGTATTTACGGCCATGCATCTAGGTGCGTCACCGGGTTTGACGGCGTTGTTGCTACAAATGCAAATTTTTATCACTGTGTTGTTGGCGTACTTTATCTTGGGTGAAGCAGTCAGTCGCATGCAAGTCATCGGTATGATGGTTGGGGTATTGGGCCTTGGTGTGATTGCGCTCAATCTCGGCGGAGATATGCCTGTGGCTGGATTTGTCTGCATTTTGATTGCCGCAGTGGGCTGGAGCTTTGGCAACATTGCATCCAAGCAAGCCTCAGCACAAGCGACCTTAAAAGCGGCACAACAAAAAACAGCAACAGCACCTACCACCGTTAAAAACAAAACCTCTGCTTTGTCTGCTCTTGCACTGGTCGCATGGGGCGCTCTGATCGCTTGCGTGTTTTTGACGTTATCTTCGCTTATATTTGAGACCGATGCATGGCAGCTGGCAACCTTTACCGAAGCGTCGATGAAGTCGTGGCTGTCGCTTGGGTTTATCGTGTATATCTCAACCCTAGTCGGCTTCGGACTCTGGGCACATCTACTCAGTCAAAATACTGCCTCCAAGGTTATGCCATTTGCTCTATTAGTGCCGGTATTCGGTATGACAACGTCCGTAGTGCTTACGGGCGAAGTTGTAACGTGGTGGAAAATGCTGGCAATGATATTGATATTGTCGGGGTTATTACTAGCAAATGTGAAATTTGGGATAAGGAAAAAACCTGCTCATAAGTACGGAGTCTAATAGTTCACTCTTAGATAAATGGATAAACGATAGTTAGTGATCTTTAAACTAAACGGACTCAGCGGAAAGCTCAGCTTATTGCCAGATTTACTGGATAACTCCAAAACATGCTTAAAACCGTATTTTTTACGAATGACTTGATGCATATCATTGGTAGATTTTTTCTTTTGTCTGGTCGCAAATCCCACATGGCGTTCAAATCTGACCATGTCTGTTTTTACTAGATTGTCGCTGTTGACTCTCGGCATAAAGACAGGCTTATGCTCTACCCCATTTTGTCTGTGTGCCATAGGGTGATTTTTTTTGCTCCATAATAGGCTGCCTTATATCCATCGTCTTTTATAAATTTTCAGTTATCTTTTCGGTCATCGCTACTTGGTTTATAGATGCTAAATCCAAACGCCGCGCGCACAACGAGAACGAGGCAGTTTATCTTATTATGCATCATTTATCTGCCCTATTTTAAATTTACCAATAGACTTGCTGAGTTTTGTTTTTATGAATACTTAGAAAATTGGCTTTTAGTCGTTTTACGTGCCTGCACTGATATTAGACCTTAAAACAGTACCTTCCAGATTTGCACAGAATAGTACTATGACCCTGATTTTTATATTCTGTGCGTGTACGCGACCGTGTTTTTTTTAATAAATCCGCGCTATCGTTTACCAAATGGACGATTCGCCTTATAAATCCCTCCAAGTATGTGCTGAAATGATGAGCAAAAAAACGGTGCTCAACCCAATAAGCGTATGATCTACTCCTTATTTCCCCAATATGCTACAATTATCCCCAAGTGAGCCTTGGGGATAAATTAACATTGTATGCCTTTAGAATAAGGACTTATTTTGTGTATTAATAAATATCAGTGTCCATCGCGGTGTCCAAGTATTATGTAGATAATTGCCCCACTAAACAAAGCAGTTATCACTGATTATATTTTTATCGTATCTCTCTCATTTTTTATTATAGTAATTACGGATAAGAACATGGCTGTCGACAACATAAATGATATCAATAAACTTGAATGTCGAGATAAGGATTACTCGGTCAGTGTTTCAGGTATCGCGGGTCTAAGTCTACGTGTCTATCCAAACGGTAAAAAAGAATACTATCTGCGCTACTCTCATCCACATATCGATGGCAAGCGGCCCAGAATGATGCTCGGCAAGGTTGAGGACATCAGTCTATATGAGGTCAAGTACAAAGCAGAGACCATACTTAATATGGTCGCAAACGGCTCTGACCCTAAAGCCATACAGCAAAAAGAGCAAGTGAATAAGTATGCTCACCTAAAGAACGCCACCTTCGCTGACATTGCGCAAGCATGGCGAGATCACAAAACATCCAGTCGTCAGCAAAGCAAATCAAAAAAACCTGCGTTTAGTGAGTCGACACTCAAATTTTGGGATTTGTGCTTGGGATACATGTGCCGTGATATTGGCGATTTAAGGATGAATGATATCACCAGTGAGATGATATTAAGTGTGTGTGAAGCAATCCAACATAACGACAATCAAGCGACCTTCGTTGGCGCCAGTACGCGGCTTTATACGGAAAAAGTATTTTCATTCGCTGTCGCACGAGGATTATGCGATAAAAATGTAGCGATTGACACCCGTGGCGAGTTGGCACCTGCTAATTCAGGCAATCACTTGCCAGCTATTACCAAGCCCGATCAGTTTGCGACGCTTTTACATGATATGTCCAATTTTAAAGGGGCAAGCAAGCTTACATTAGAAGCCATGAATTTATTGCCTTATGTGTTTGTCCGTAGTATTGATTTGCGCTCTATGCGCTGGCAGGATATCGACTGGGATAATGATACATGGGCATTCTCCCCGACCAAAGGCGAAGGTCGCGACGACATGGTATCGCACTTAGTCGTGCCATTAGCGACGCAAGTGATTGCGCGATTACGAAACATTCAATCTATCACAGGACATAAAGAGTATGTCTTTGCCTCAATGCGCGGTTCAAGCAATGCTTATATCAGCAAAGCCACACTGGTACAGATATTTCACCGGCTTGGATACAAAGACGTGCAATGCGCGCATGGCTTTCGGGCCTCGGCCAAAACTTTGCTTATGGAACAGCCAGAGTTACGCTACTCAGACATTGTCACAGAATTACAGCTGGGTCACAGGATAAAAGACACGCACGGCGGGGCTTACAACAGACTTGATGAAATCGATACCAGGGTACAGATGATGCAAGATTGGGCGGATTATATAGATAAGCTGCGAGATTACGCTAAGACGTAAGCCAAGTGAACTCGCGCTAAGAATCGTTTGAAAAATAGACGGGGCGTTAAATACACTATAATATGACGAACATCAATTGATAAAAAATTGCTTTGAGCGTTAAACATAACTACCCATTCATGTTAAATTGTAAAAAACGGTAAGGATATCTGTAGAGATAAAAAGTCTATGATAGCCCTAATATTATACTCGTTAACACTGTACTCACTCATTTAATAAGAAGGTTGTTAAGGATGACTTTAGATAATAACGTACTACGTAAACGCACCAGCTTATTGGGTTCATTGCTAGGCGATGCCATTTCTCGCCAATCTGGAGAGCAGACAATAAAGACCATTGAGACCCTGCGTAAAGGTTTCATTCAACAGCGCCGTGAGCCAAATGAGGCACATAAACAGCAGCTTATCGACTTTATTGCGTCTCTGGACAATCAAACTTTAAAAAACGTCATACGCGGCTTTTCTATCTATTTTTTCTTAGCCAATCTCAGCGAAGAAAACTACTTGCGTGAGCAGCGTCATAAGCTGCGTATGCAATCGGAGCAAAGCTGGGAGGGGTCATTTCGCCGTACCTTACTTGAGTGCCGTGAGCGCAATATCGAGCCGGCTCAAATGCAAGAGCTGATTGATCAGCTCAAATTTACGCCTGTATTTACCGCTCATCCTACCGAAGCGCGTCGCCGTACCACAATGAATATCTTACAAAGTCTATTCACGCACAGCGACGCTTTAAACAATGTGTCTGAAAACAGCTTCGCCTACGAGCAAGCCAAAGAGCAAACCGCTCAGACGATTGATCTACTATGGTCATCAGATGAAGTGCGCACGCGCAAGCCATTGGTATATGACGAGATTAACAACGGCCTGCATTACTTTAACGCCAGCTTATTCAATGCCATTCCCAAAGTATATCGTAATATCAAAAAAGCCATTGTTGATATCTATCCAGAGCTGACCGACTATCCACTGCCTGCCTTTATGAGCTTTGGCTCGTGGATTGGCGGTGATAGAGATGGCAATCCTTTTGTGACGTTTGAGACCACAGAGCTTGCCGTGTTGATGCATGCTGATACCGTACTGCGTCACTATCAAGTACTACTCAAAAAACTGCGCCGACAGCTCATTCATAGTGACACTATTGTCACCGTGTCTCCCGACGTATATGCCAAGATCAAAAGTTATGATGAGCTCGATCAGCGTGTATTTGATTACAACCTCGATGATTACGGCAACGAGCCATACCGCCGTCTGCTTTCTTTAATACTCACTAAGGTCAATGCCACCAATCGCCGCATTCAAAGCAAAGGGACTGACATCGAGGCTGAAAAAGACGCATACGCCAATCCAGAAGAGCTGCTAGAGGACTTACGTATTATCCGCCAAAGTGTCGCTACTCACGACAAGGCGCATGCAGATGGGTTGTTGCTCGATGTGATTCGCCTGGTAAAAACTTGCGGCTTTCATTTGGCGGCGCTCGATATCCGTCAAGAGTCGTCTTATCATGGTGAAGTGATTGCAGATATCTTTGCGAGTGCTTCCAACCTGCCTGATTATCAAACGCTAAGCGAAACCGAACGTCAAGAGTGGCTCACACGCTTGTTAGAAAAACCGGGTACGCCGCTCATCTATACTGATAACCTAACAGACAAAACGCGTGAGCAATTGTCATTGATGAATTCGGTCGCCACCTTACGCAAATTGGTGGGACAGGCGACTTTTGGCAGCTATGTTATCTCAATGACGAACAATGCCAGCCAGCTACTAGAAGTGTTGCTGTTAATGCGATTTGCAGGCTTATGTACGATTGATGCTGACGGTCAATTGTCTGCTGATCTACCTGTCGCACCGTTGTTCGAAACCATCGAAGATCTTAAAAACATCGATAAAATCTTGCCTGCTGTGTTAGACAATCCACTATATCGCGGATTGCTACAGAATACAGATAATACGCAAGAGATCATGCTAGGTTATTCGGACTCATCAAAAGATGGCGGTATCATCACCTCGGCTTGGCAGCTGTATAGTGCGCAGCAAACCATTAATAGTATTGCTGAGCAATATGGTATAAAAACACGGTTATTCCATGGTCGCGGCGGTTCGGTGAGTCGCGGCGGCGGATCAACGCACAAAGCCATTGCGGCACAGCCGGCTGGCACGTTACATGGTCAGATTAAAGTGACCGAACAAGGCGAAGTGCTTTATGCCAAATATGCCAATACGGATACTGCCGTGTTTGAGCTGACCATGGCAATCACGGGTACACTCAAAGCCTGCTCGACAAGATTTGTCGTGCAACCGACTGAGTTACCAGAGTATGAAGCCTTGTTTGCACGGTTAGCAGAAGCAGGCGAACAACGTTATCGAGAGCTGACCGATCATACGGAAGGGTTTTATAAATTCTACTCACAAGTGACCCCAGTACAAGAAATCTCCTTACTGAACATTGGCTCACGTCCTGCCCATCGCAAAAAAGGCTTGCCAAGTAAAACCACATTGCGAGCGATTCCTTGGGTATTTGGCTGGTCGTTAGCACGCTTTACCCTACCTGCTTGGTATGGCGTTGGTAGTGCTCTGCACAGTGTCAGAGACAACGAGATTTTGATGAAAGAGATGAATGCGCGCTGGCCATTTTTTAGTGTCTTTATCAGTAATATCGAGATGGCTTTTACCAAATCTGAGATGAATATTGCACAAGCATATAGCCAGTTGTGTGATGACGAGGCGCTACGCGAACAGATCATGAGTGAGGTGCTCGATGAGCATGAGCTGACTTCTTCCGGTCTGAATTCTTTGCTAGATCAAGAAACGCTTTTATCTGGTCAGCGAAACCTTGCAGCATCTCTGCAGTGGCGAGACGCTTATCTAGACCCGATTAACTATATACAGATTGAGCTGTTGAAGCGTGCTAGACAACAAAATGAAGATACGACAGATAACCATAAAGATGGCGATCTCAATGTAGAAGACCCATTGATCCGTAGTATTAACGCACTGGCAGCGGGTTTACGTAATACGGGGTAAGAGACGATACGACTGACCAACCAACGAGAATATTCTGATAGATTGCTACTGTCATAGTTATTTTAGTGTGCTTGCCAGCACGATGGTGATAAAAAAAATGTACGGTCGCCCATTATTTTTCCGTGGCACGGTACAAGGTACTATATGCCTCTGCTGTAATTAAAATGCGCCTAAACCTAACTATTCTAATCGTTAGTCTCACGATACAACGTGGTTTGTGACTCTTGCCTAAAGTCTTCATAGGTAATGGCAGCCTCACTCTCTGGAGCTGGAGAGGGTTCTATAGGCTCAACTTCAGCTGCTGGCACGTTTTGTTCGCTATTGTCTGCATTAATCGATTGTACTGACACTAACGGCTCCTCGACCGTATTGGCGTCATTAGGTAATGGATCGTCATCGCTATTCACTACAGGTTCGGCGCCGACCACTGGCGTGCTAGTGGTCGACGCAGGCGTTGTCCCATTTAAGCCACTATCATTGCTAACAGTAGTATCAGAAATAGAAATCGATAAAAATCCTGTAAAAATAAGGGTAAGTACGACGATAGCAATGAGTAGTGAACCAAAAATCATACCAATAATGAGAGGTTTTTTACTACTGACCACTTTTTTTTGTGGTTTTATAGCATCCCTATGATCTGGTTCCAATGGGTTGGATTTAGTATCTAAAGGGTCATCGATCGTTGTGTTAGATAAAGGCGTCGCTTGATCGAGAACGACAGAAGATGGCTTTTTTTCTTCATTATTCTTACTTAAATCACTATTTAAGTTATGGTCAACACCAGCATAATTATCCATTCGTGTATCTGACACCTTGTTTTGTGTCGATGCATTTTGACCTGAAAAATCAAAAGTAGCGTTTGTTGTGCCGATGTCGGCAAACTCTAATCTTGGCTCTTTATCGTTATTTTCATCTTCGAATAGTTGCAACTCTTCTACGCTTAGAGGCTCAAAAGCAGGTAACTTACTTGCCGTTTTTAAGGATGTTGAATCATCATTATCATTTTGGGTATCATTTTCAGCGCTTTGGACTCGACTGATAAAACGTTCGTAAATATTGTTTTTGACACGCTTACGCGATTTTTTATGAACGAGTTGAGACAACTCTTTGTCAAAATCAGTACCGATGTCTTTTTTTTCGTCGTTCATAAAATAAAACCAAGCCAGTTTATGCTACTGACAGTAAATGACTGATAAAATGAAGTTGTGATTTTTATTGCTCAAATGTAACAGCATCACTAGTCCCCAATATAGTTGCTCACACCCCTATCTTCAAGCACAATTTATTTTAGGTCGCTAATATTTGCACAGCTTGTCTTAAGTTAAGTAGTGAGGTAGAAGCTTATTAAAAACGGCTTGTATAGAGACAACATATACCATAACAGGCTTAATAACATGGATTTAAAACAGCTCAATGCATTTATTGCTGTCGCGAATTTGCGCAGCTTTAGTGCAGCCGCAGAAAAGACAGGACTGTCACAGCCAAGTTTGAGCCGCCTGCTGAAACAGCTTGAGACCGATATGGATGTCGTGCTTATCGATCGTTACCACAGGCCATTACATCTGACTGAAGCGGGCGAATTTTTTTACGATAAGATAAGCACCATACTGACAGAAATCGAGACCGTCACGAGTATGACCCAGCGTTTATCAGCGCCAAGTAGTGCGCTAAACATTGGCTTTGTGCCGTCAGTATTATATGGGTTACTCCCTGAAATCATCGCCATGCTCAAGCAGTCCAATTCTGATATAGAGGTCAACCTCAAAGATATCAGCTCTTATCAGCAAATGGAGGCACTCAAATCTGGTGAGATTGATATCGGTTTTGGGCGTTTTGCCCATCAAGATCCATGGATTCAACAAATATTACTGCGTCATGAGCGCTACGTGGTGGCCTTACCAAAGTCGCATCCTCTTGCCCATGTAAAGGAGCAGCGATTGATAGATTTGGCAAATAATCGCTTGATTTTATACCATCAAACGCATTTGCCGATTGCCACCACACTACCGACATCAGAGTCCATCAAAGCAAAGCAGGAAGCCAATACAAAAACCAGGCGTGTCATCAATGAAAAATCTGCACTTAGCGAGCCGATTACGGAGCCGTTGTTACATTTGTTTGCACAATACGGTATCTCACCCTTTATGACTACCACGGTGAGTGACTTGCAAGTAGCTCTAGGCTTAGTCGCTGCGGGCGAAGGTATCACGCTTGTACCTGCCAGCTTAACCACAGTACGTACAGAACAAATCAGCTATCAGCGTTTGGTACACGAAAACGTCACCTCTCCTATTTATTTGCATACTCTCAAAGACTTTGTGCATCCAAGTATCTCTGAGTTATTGAATGCTATCTATCAGGTCTATGAAGAAAGAGGCATCACCTACCGGCGACAAAAATTTGTGTAACGTCCTTAAATGACCAGATATTGCGTGGATATTGTGTTATAAAGAAACGCCAAAAATAATCTGCCTTAATACTTGATATTATCAGATTAATATGCTAACCAAAAAGAATGGCAATGCAAACAAATAGTAATAACTATCACTGTTAATAAATAGAATAATCATTCTCCTGAATCGTATTGGTGTGCTAAAGTCGATACAAGATTAATCGTTTTATAAAAAAGCACGTATAAACATGTCTAAAGCGGTTGTCTAGTGATCACTGGCAAACTGACACAGGTAAGTGATGTTTTGCCGTTTTAACCATTTCGAGGTATTCATGTCCACACAACCACTCAACAACCCAAGTACCACTGACGATATCGTTACTGAGCAACAAGAAGGCTTTAGTTGGCGTATTTTTGGTCCAGGTATTTTGATGGCGACCGCTGCAATCGGTGGCTCGCATCTGATTTCATCAACGCAGGCTGGCGCTATCTACGGCTGGCAGTTGGCGATTATGATTGTTTTAGCCAACGTATTTAAATATCCGTTTTTTCGCTTTGCAACTGATTATGTTTACGATACGGGCGAGAGCTTGATTGCAGGCTACGCCAAGCGCTCAAAGGTGTATCTGTGGGTATATTTTATCCTCTCTATCTTATCAGCGGTCATCAGTACGGGTGCGGTCTCGCTAATTGCAGCGGTGATTTTAGGCTTTATGCTACCCGCCTCTCTTGAGTTATCGACGATGGTGCTGTCTATGATCATCGTAGCCGTCTCTTGGTTCTTTTTGATAGCCGGTCATTATAAATTGCTCGATGGCGTGACTAAATGGATTATGATTGCTTTGACGGCAGCTACCGTTGCCGCAGTCATGATTGCCGCTGGCAAGCCCACGGTTATGGCAGCAGATTTTATTGCTGTGTCTCCTTGGAACCTAGCGACACTCGGTTTCATCGTCGCACTCATGGGCTGGATGCCAGCGCCGCTTGAGTTTGCCGCGATTACTTCTATGTGGACCTCTGCCAAAGTCAAAACCGATCACACCACGCACAAGCAAGGCTTGCTCGACTTTAATGTCGGTTATACCGTTTCAGCGATTCTAGCCTTGTTTTTCTTGTCACTTGGTGTGTTTGTCCAGTATGGTTCAGGACAAGAGATTGAGTTGGTCGGCGGTGCTTATATCAACCAGTTAATCAATATGTATACGGCAACTATCGGTGAATGGTCACGATTGCTGGTAGCGTTCGTCGCCTTCATGTGTATGTTTGGCACCACGATTACTTGTGCCGACGGCTATGGCCGTGCCAATGCTGAGTGCTGGCGTTTGCTAAAAGGCGAAAGCGAAATCAATAAAAGGCAAATCGCTTTTTGGACGACATACGCTATCGGTGGCGGGCTGGTGATTATTACGTTCTTCACGGGACAATTGGGCGCAATGCTTAAGTTTGCCATGATATCCGCGTTTGTCTCTGCGCCTATCTTTGGTTGGCTCAACTACTCATTGGTTAAGAAACATAAAAAACTGTCCGCAGGTATGAACGCTCTGTCTATCGCAGGCTTGATATTCTTGGCAGGATTTGCCTTATTGTTCTTAGCCAATTTGGCAGGTTTATTTGCTTAAACTTAGTCTTTTTTAAGCTCATGATAAATGAAGCCCTAATAGCTCAGCTGTTAGGGCTTTTTGGTAGGAACAGGACAATTCGTAGAGCAATATGCCTATTGTAACTGTAACTAAATGTAAATTATAAAGCCTCTTAATATTTGAATATTTGGGTAATATGAATACTTATCATAGCGAAGTATTGAAAAATACATAATGGTATTTGTTTTATGAATAATATTAAATTAACTACAATTAACAATTAAACATAATAAACAATAATCTACAAGCTAACCTTTGCAGACGTGGATAATTGGGTATAATCAGTGACAACAACAAGATTATTTTATATCCATACAAGCTCATGAAAGGATACTCACATGACCTCACTCTCAGCAGGTGCACGCTTTCGCAGTGCGCTTAAACAAAAAAATGATAATAACCAGCCACTACAAATTGCAGGCGCGATCAATGCCTACACCGCGATGATGGCGACCCAAGTCGGTCACCAAGCGCTGTATCTCTCTGGTGGCGGTGTGGCAAACGCGTCATTTGGTTTGCCTGACTTGGGCATGACCAGCCTTGATAACGTGCTAGAAGACGCTCGCCGTATTACGGATGCAGTCGATACCCCGCTACTTGTCGATATTGATACCGGCTTTGGCGGTGCGTTTAATATTGCTCAAACCATCAAAAAAATGGAAAAGGCAGGCGTGGCAGCCGTCCATATCGAAGACCAAGTCGCGCAAAAGCGCTGTGGTCACCGTCCTAACAAAGAAATTGTTAGCATCTCAGAAATGGTTGATCGCCTAAAAGCGGCATTGGATACGAAAACGGATTCTGATTTTGTGGTGATGGCTCGTACTGATGCGTTATCAGTCGAGGGCTTAGACGCTGCTGTTGAACGTGCTGTTGCCTTTGCCGAAGCAGGTGCAGACATGATCTTTGCAGAAGCGCTGACCGATATCGAGATGTATCGTAAATTTACCGATGTACTCGACATTCCCGTCCTCGCTAATATGACCGAGTTTGGTCAGACCGATCTGTATACCACTGACCAGCTGTACGGTGTGGGCGTCGATATGGTGCTGTACCCACTATCCGCTTTCCGCGCCATGAATAAAGCAGCACTGAATGTCTATCAACATCTATTAGATGACGGCACGCAAGAAAAAGTCGTCGATACCATGCAGACGCGCATGGAGCTTTATGATTTCTTAAACTATCACGAGTTTGAGCAAACCTTAGACAAACTGTTTGCGGACAATAAATAATCATAATAAGCAGTATTTTCACTCAACAAAACAATATAAAAAGCTACCCACAAAAGGAATGTAGACATGGCAGCACAGAAAGAACTTTCAGGCGCAGGACTTCGCGGACAAGTCGCTGGCAAGACAGCATTATCAACCGTTGGCAAATCGGGCTCTGGTCTGACCTATCGCGGCTATGACGTATCAGAGCTGGCGGATAAATGTATTTTTGAAGAAGTCGCGTATTTACTGCTATACGGTAATTTACCTACGCAAAGCGAGCTTGAGAATTATCAAGCTAAGCTCAAAAGCCTGCGCGGCCTACCACAAGCATTAAAAGACGTGCTTGAACGTATTCCAAGCGACGCCCATCCAATGGATGTACTGCGCACGGGCTGCTCAATGCTGGGCAACCTTGAGAGCGAAACGGATTTCGCTCAGCAAAACGATAAAACTGATCGTATGCTTGCCGCATTTTCCTCAATCATCAACTACTGGTACCGCTTTAGCCATGATAACGTGCGTATCGAGACTGAGACGGATGATGCGACCATCGGCGGTCATTTCTTGCATCTGCTCAAAGGCGAAAAACCAAACGAGCTACACGAAAAAGTCATGAACGTGTCGCTTATCTTGTATGCAGAGCATGAGTTCAACGCCTCAACCTTTACTGCGCGTGTCTGTGCGTCGACTTTGTCTGACATCCATTCTTGTATCACTGGCGCAATCGGTTCACTACGTGGTCCATTGCATGGCGGCGCGAATGAAGCGGCGATGGATATGATTGAGGGCTTTAGCTCAGCTGATGAAGCCGAGACAAAGATGATGGCCATGCTAGCACGTAAAAACAAAATCATGGGCTTTGGTCATGCCATCTATAGCGAATCAGATCCACGTAACGTCGTCATCAAAGGTTGGTCTGAAAAACTGGCCGCTGATGTTGGTGACGAGGTGCTCTACCCTGTGTCTGTGCGTGTTGAAGACGTGATGTGGCGCGAGAAAAAACTGTTTGCGAATGCTGATTTTTTCCATGCATCAGCCTATCACTTTATGGGTATCCCGACCAAACTCTTCACGCCAATATTTGTCTGCTCACGCTTGACTGGCTGGGCCGCTCACGTGTTTGAGCAACGTGCCAACAACCGTATCATTCGCCCAAGTGCCGAATATACGGGTGAAGAGCTGCGTCCTGTACCAGATATGAGCGCGCGTTAAGTTGATTTCTTTTAAGTAGCTATTGTTACGTACTTATTATCAGCTAGCGGCAGTGCTAGCTGATACAGGTATGTCGATTGAGCCTAGCTATGATATTTTTAGGTTTGATCGTCATACGCTATTTTTTTTATAGATCATGCCATCTTAACTTTCAATATCGATTCTTTAGCAAAGCCTGCAATAATGGACGATGATGATGATTTTGCTAAAGGAATGAATTTTTATCTAATATCGACGTTTAACTACTTATCAAAATTAGACAACAGCCAAAGGTGACTTATGGACAACGCCCTCGTACAACCCATGAACGATGAATTCAAAAAACCACTTCCTGATACTGACCTTTACTACTTTGACACTCGCGAAGCTGTCGAGCGCATCGAAGCAGGTGCTTATGACAAGCTACCATTTTGCTCAAAAGTATTGTGTGAAAACCTTGTGCGCCGTTGCCCACCTGAGGATTTAACGGCAGCACTAAAGCAGCATATCGAAGGCAAGCAAGATCTTGATTTTCCTTGGTACCCTGCCCGCGTCGTTTGTCACGATATCTTGGGTCAGACGGCCTTTGTTGATTTGGCAGGCTTGCGTGATGCCATTGCTGAGCAAGGCGGTGATCCGTCCAAGGTAAACCCTATCGTGCCCACTCAGCTTATCGTTGACCATTCATTGGCGGTTGAGCACGCAGGCTTTGAAGAAGACGCCTTTGAGAAAAACCGTGCGATTGAAGAGCGCCGTAACGATGACCGCTTTCACTTCATCAACTGGTGCCAGTATGCCTTTGACAATGTCAACGTCGTACCGCCTGGTAACGGCATCATGCACCAGATCAACCTAGAGAAAATGTCACCTGTCGTACAGGTCGTACACAATAAAGCGGGTGAAGAAGTCGCATTCGCTGATACGTTGGTTGGTACGGATAGTCACACGCCGATGGTCGATGCCCTAGGTGTGATCTCAATCGGTGTGGGCGGTCTAGAAGCCGAAAGCGTCATGCTAGGCAACCCCTCTTATATGCGCCTGCCTGATTACGTTGGGGTCAAATTAACAGGCAAACTGCAAAAAGGCATTACTGGTACGGATCTCGTACTGGCGATGACGGAGTTCTTACGCGACGCAGGTGTGGTCTCTACCTATATTGAATTCTTTGGTGACGGTGCACGCCAGCTAAGTGTTGGTGACCGCGCCTCTATCTCCAATATGACGCCTGAATATGGCGCCACTGCTGCGATGTTCTATATCGATGAGCAAACCATTGACTATCTGCGTCTGACGGGTCGTTCTGAGGAACAGATTAAACTGGTTGAGCAGTATGCTAAGCAAACGGGTCTATGGGCTGATGGCATGGAAAAAGCCGAATATGCACGCGTCCTTGAGTTTGATTTGTCATCAGTCGGTCGTAACATGGCAGGCCCGTCGCGTCCCCATGCGCGTGTATCTACTGATGATTTGGTGGCCAAAGGCATCGCCCACGCGCCTGATCAAAAACTCCCTGAACCAAAAGATGGTCTCATGCCAGATGGCGCAGTGATTATCGCGGCGATTACCAGCTGTACCAATACCTCAAACCCTCGCAACATGGTAGCTGCAGGTCTTGTCGCCCGTAACGCGAATGCCAAAGGACTATTGCGTAAACCGTGGGTTAAGTCCTCACTCGCACCCGGCTCAAAAACGGTCAAAATGTATTTAGAAGAAGCAGGTCTAATGCCAGAGCTACAAGAAATCGGTTTTGATGTAGTAGGCTTTGCCTGTACGACATGTAACGGCATGAGCGGCGCGCTTGACCCTGACATCGAGCAAGAAATCATCGACAATGATTTGTTCACCACGGCAGTGCTATCTGGTAACCGTAACTTTGACGGTCGTATCCATCCGTATGCCAAGCAAGCATTTTTAGCATCGCCGCCACTGGTTATCGCTTATGCCATCGCTGGTAACATCCGTTTTGATATTGAAAAAGACTCGTTGGGTAAAGACCAAGACGGCAATGATGTCTATCTAAAAGACATCTGGTTTGATGACGAAGAAGTGGATGCCATTGTTGCTTCTGCTGTTAAGCCTGAGCAGTTTAATGCCGTCTATATCCCAATGTTTGATGAGGCCAAAAAAGATACGGGCAAAGCGTTAAGCCCATTGTACGACTGGCGTGAAATGACCACGTATATTCGTCGTCCGCCGTATTGGGAAGGTCAAATGGCAGCGATGAACAAACTAAAAGGTATGCGTCCGCTTGCCGTATTAGGCGATAACATCACAACCGATCATATGTCGCCATCAAATGCTATTCTTGGTACGTCCGCAGCTGGCGAGTATTTGGACACTATGGGCTTGCCTGCTGAGGACTACAACTCATACGCGACCCATCGCGGCGACCATTTAACCGCGCAACGTGCCACCTTTGCCAACCCTAAACTATTGAACGAAATGGTACGCGATGAAGATGGTGAAGTTATCCAAGGCTCACTGGCGCGTGTTGAGCCAGAAGGTCAAGTCATGCGCATGTGGGAAGCGATTGAAACCTACATGAACCGTGAGCAGCCGCTGATCATCATCGCAGGTGATGGCTATGGTCAAGGCTCAAGCCGTGACTGGGCGGCCAAAGGCGTCCGTCTCGCTGGTGTGGAAGCGGTTGTCGCTGAAGACTTTGAGCGTATTCATCGTCAAAACTTAGTGGGCATGGGCGCGCTGCCGCTACAGTTCGAGGAAGGCGTGACTCGTCATACGCTAAATATCGATGGCACGGAAACCTTTGACGTCACAGGTGAAGTCTCGGCTGGCGGGTTGATGACTCTAGTAATCCATCGTACCGATGGTAGTACCACTGAGACGCCTATTATCTGCCGCTTAGATACGGCTGATGAAGTAAAAATGTACAACGCTGGCGGTATGCTACAACGCTTTGCTAAAGAGTTTATCGAAGGTACGTTAGATATTGTATAAGTGTTATATGTTCTGATTAACAAACTTATCTGAAGACGCCGATGTTGTATAACCTTATATGACGTCGGTTTTTATTTGCTTTTGCGTTCTATACACTGAGTTTTGTTACTTACTCCTAAGTACTAGATAGCAGCTAAATATTGAATTTGCTTAACCAATGGCGTAATATGTACTATATATTGTACAAGTCATGAAGCGTATTATGAAAGGAGTAAACCATGAGAGTCGTTAGTTTTTCAGAAGCCAGAAAGCATCTAAAATCTGTCCTAGATACGGTAAACGATGATGCCAATGCCACTATCGTAACCCGCCGTGACGCTGATGATGCCGTTGTGATGTCACTTGATTACTACAATAGCCTGATGGAAACCGTCTATCTGCTCAAATCCCCTGCCAATGCGGCGCACTTAGCGGACTCTATTGCCCAATATAAAGCTGGCAAGACTGTCACGCGTGAGTTAATTGATACATCAGAAAATAGTGATAAAAGTGACGGTCGCAGCGATGATAATGAGCACACGGATAGCGATATTGAGAGTGCTTGAACTCAAAGGCTTTAATCAATCCAAAGGGTCTAACAATGAGTGAGCAATTAGCATGGACAGACGCTGCGTGGAAAGACTACCTGTACTGGCAAACGCAAGACAAAAAAACACTCAAGCGTATTAATAAACTTATCACCGAATGTAAGCGTAATCCGTTTGAAGGGATTGGTAAACCTGAACCTTTAAAAGAAAACCTATCTGGATTTTGGTCAAGACGCATCGATGACGCCAATCGATTGGTATATGCCGTCGATGATAATTATCTGACGATTATCTCTTGTCGCTATCATTATTAATTTAAAAAAATTATTCATTAAAAGAGAGTGATATAGACATGGCTGATTATAATGATGAAGAGTATGAATATAATTTAAAAGCTAGATTAGAAATACTCAAAACAAAAATAAACGATGGTAAGGTTAAAATTGCTCCTCATCTAATCGACGATTTTAGAAACAGTATTGCCAACATTCAATATTCGGAAGATGGAGGTGTAATCTTATATACAGTTGATGACCGTATAAGGTCTATGGCATTAGCTATTAGCCATTTTGATGAAAGAGATAAGCTAAAAAAGCAATTTTCATTGTTCGATATTCAAAACGCTTATTTCCAGATAATAGAAAATAAGTTTCAGCCTATTTTTAAGAAAATGATTGAAGAGAACATTAATGCACATCAATTAGCTTCTTTTTACTCATCCAATGATCGGTTTATCAAAAACGTAGCACCACAGATTAATGAATTTATTAATAATGTATATGAATTTTGGAGAAATATTGGTGATGTTGGTTGTTGGCATTTAGAGGATAGTATTGATAATTTGAACGGAATATACGGTGGTGATTTATTTCCCTCATATAGCGAAAACATAGCTTCCAAATGTGGCATCTATACAGATACTCTTGCTTTACCAGATCCTTTCGTGCGATCTAAATATGTACTCGAGAATTCCGATGATGCAACTAGAGTTTACTATTTTATAAAGCATGGTTTGAATGTCCTAAAATATAAAGATTTAGCATGTATAGATTTGACATACCCTATCGTTGCTATTTTACCAGATATGCAAAATCTTGAAGAAGATGATGGAAGAGATATTTTTAGGATTTTAGGGAGAAATGACGCTATTATTCATGCTCAAAATATATTTAGAACTGATTTTTCAAGTGAAGAAGATCTAATTGATTTCATGAGCGCCTTCAAAACTATAGAAGATTTAGAAGATCAAATAATGAATAAAGATAGAATATTATTTGATACTGAGTGGAATGGGAACTTTAGAGATAATTTCAATAGATATAAAAAGACAATACCAGAAAATATCCTTGTAGGAACGACTCCAGGCAATATATTGCACTCACAAATAGTTAGCAGGATGGCTATTAGTAATGAGCTACTACTTAAGTCAAAACAGTTATCAGGCGTCCCTATTATTGAGGCGCCAACATCTTGGAAATACTTTAACTGGAAGTTAGAGTATGACTCTCTAAGAGCTGAAAACCACTATTCAGTTGAAGGTTTACATATTCTGAAGGGTTTAGATGATTTGTCTCATGCAGATATGCCTTGGATTGGAGATATACCTCCAGAGTCGCTGATAGAGTTAAGAAGACAAGGCGCTTTACACGAGATACGGGATATACTAGGTGATAGTATTCAAAATCTTATTGAAACCAATCCAGAAAATTTCAATGCAACTCGTGATCAATTGCATAAGAATATTGATAATTCTTTAAGTATGCATAGAAAAAAGCTAGAAGAACTTAGACAAAAAAAATGGAAGTTTGCAGGACGCGATATTGGTTCATGGATTGTGATGGGAGGAATTGAAGTGGCAGCAGCTTTAACTGGAACTGAGTCATGGGGAATGGGTGCAATTATAGCAGGTCAATTTCTAGATCCGCCTCAGCTAAAAGATATACCAAAAAAATACAAAGAAATTTCAGCTGAGGATAAAGCAGTTAAAAAATCACCTGTCGGGCTACTATTTAAATCAAGTAATAAAAATAATTAAAAGGAATAAAAATGACTTCCCAATCAAAAGCTTCTTTCGCTCCGCAAATCTCCGTCCCTGCCACCTATATGCGTGGCGGTACCTCAAAGGGTACGTTTTTTAAATTATCCGACCTACCTGAGCGTTGCCAAGTTGCTGGCGAGTCACGTGATAAGTTTCTGCTGCGTGTCATCGGTAGCCCAGATCCTTATGGTAAGCAAATTGATGGTCTCGGCAATGGCAGCTCTAGTACCTCAAAGACCGTTATCTTATCGGCCTCTGACAGACCAGATCATGACGTGAATTATCTGTTTGGACAAGTTAATATCGCAAAGCCCATGATTGATTGGGCGGGTAACTGTGGTAACTTAACTGCAGCCGTCGGTGCCTGTGCCATTAATATGGGTCTAGTTGATGCCGACAAAATTGCTAATAGTATCGATGACAATGCTGAAAGCGGGATTTGTGAAGTGCGTATCTGGCAAGAAAATATTGGTAAAACCATCATTGCTCATGTGCCAGTCTATAAAGATGCAAATGACAAAGTACAGGTTCAAGAGACAGGTGATTTTGAATTAGACGGTGTCACCTTCCCAGCAGCTGAAGTCAAAATTGAGTTTATCGATCCGGTTGATGCCACCAGCGACATGTTCCCGACGGGCAATTTGGTCGATGATTTCGATGTATCAGGCTGCGGTCTAAATGCTGATAGCATCAAAGCGACCTTCATTAGTGCAGGTATCCCAACCATCTTTATAAACGCAGAAGATTTGGGCTTTACGGGTACTGAGCTACAAGGCGACATTAATAGTGATAGTGAGCTACTTACCAAGCTTGAAAAAATCCGTGCCACAGGCGGCGTGGCGATGGGATTATTTAAAGATGTGAGCGAGGCGCAAACCAGCCAACACATTCCTAAAATCGCATGGGTTGGTAACGCACAGAGCTATAGCGCCTCTAGTGGTAAATCGGTCGATGCAGAAGAGATTGATCTAGTCGTCCGTGCCATGAGTATGGGGCAATTGCATCACGCCATGATGGGGACAGCAGCAGTCGCTATTGCTGCAGCAGCAACCACGCAAGGCACGCTTGTTAACAAAGCTGCTGGTGGTGGCGAGCTGACAGAGGTACGTTTTGGTCATCCATCAGGGACATTGCTCGTTGGCGGAAAAACCGAACAGGTCGATGGGCGCTGGCAAGCCAAAAAAGTGTCGATGAGTCGTTCAGCAAGGCGTATCATGGTTGGTGAAATTTTTGTGCCTGCGGATGCATTTTAAGCGTCGTCATGGCTTATTTCAATTTGTGATAGAGTTTTATGCCGACATCTCCCCAACCTCGCCGTGTGCAATTAGACAAAAAACCGCCAGTCGAGAAGAAAGAACGGCGGGCGCTGTTGTGGGATATCCTCAAAAAACTGGCGGTATTTGCTAAGCCTTATCGCTTGCTTATCATCGCCACCTTAGCGCTGACTGCTCTAGGCTCCTTTACTGCGCAAGTTAATGCCTTTGTACTACGTTATGCCGTTGATACCTTGACCGAAATCGCTACCCTCGCTGAGCCTTGGGAAGCTGGCGTGCGCATGCTGACCATTATCAGTGCGGTACTCTTAACCAAAGAGATATTATCGATATTCATCTCGTTTGGGCAACGCTTCTTCGGCGAAAAGATTCGTATCAATCTATCACGTGATTTATCGCAAAAAATCATTGAGCGCATCTTGACCTATCGGATGGCATTTTATACCAGTAGCGAAAACGACAGCGGCAAGTTGCAAACCCGTATTGATTATGGCGTCAGCAGCTTAACCAGTTTGGTGCAAAACTTCTTTATCGATATGCTACCGCTGTTTGCCAATGCAATCGTGGCGCTTATCATCATGTTTTCGACCAATTTTTGGATAGGCTTGGTCGGTCTTATTATCATTCCCATTTACTTTTTTATCAGCCAAAAACAAGCGCGGCGTCTACAAGGGTTTCGTCGGCAGATGCGCGGCTATAGAGAAGCCAAAAGCGGTTTGGTAATATCTTTGATCAATTCGATCAGCGTGGTGAAATCCTTTGTCCGTGAGTCGATAGAAGCAGAAAAGCACTTAGCCATTCAAAAGGAAATGACCGATAATCAGCTGCGTATTCGCAGTATTGGTTTTGTGTATGATGCCATCAAAACCTTTATCGAGCAGATTGGTGTGGTGGTTATTATCTTGCTCACCGCGTATTTTGTCCTACAAGGTGAGATGACCATTGGTATGATTTTGTTTCATGTCATGCTGTTTCAAAATGTCGCCGCCCCTATCCGTCAATTACACCGCATCTACGACCAGATAAATAATGCATTGACCTATGCCGAAGGGTTTTTTGATATTTTAGAAGATGACAGCCAAGTCGAGAGCATCGCTGGTATTAGTAGCGACAACCTAAAAGGTCATATCGAGCTTAAACATGTCGATTTTACTTACCCGAATGGGACGCAAGCGCTCAAAGACGTCAGCTTCACTATTAGGCCCAACCGTATCACGGCGCTGGTTGGCCTCTCTGGCGCTGGCAAGAGCACGATTATCAATCTATTGGTCAAGTTCTATGCCCCAGACGCAGGCTCGATATGCCTAGACGGGCATGATTTGGCTGACTGTGATACTCATGAGCTGCGTCAAAACATTGGTCTGGTGCTACAAAGCAATCATATATTTTCGGGCACGATCATTGAAAATATCCGCTATGGCAATATGAATGCTAGCACTGATGACATCATTGTAGCGGCAAAAAAAGCTTCGATACACGATCAAATTATGGGGTTAGCTGATGGCTATGAGAGCACTGCCAAGTCGTTATCAGGTGGGCAGCAGCAGCGTATCGCGCTGGCAAGGATGTTTTTAAAAGATCCACCGATTGTGTTTTTGGACGAGCCGACCGCCAGTCTCGATGCTATCGCCAGCCAACAGGTCAAAAAAAGCCTCGATCTGATCAAAAAAGATCGTACCGTTATTATGGTTTCGCACAATATTGCTCAGATTATCGACGCCGATGATCTGGTAGTCATAGAAAATGGCGAAGTGGTTGAGACAGGTACCCATGAGGTACTTTATGCCCAACGCGGCAAATACTTTGAGATATTTAGTGCCATGTCTGATAGCTTAAATTTAGACAAAATCAGTCAGACCCTAAAGGGTTAGGAATGGTTAATGACTACCTAAATCGTTATAATGCCCCTAAATCGTTATAATGTCCCTAAATCGTTATAATGCCCTTATTTTACCGCCTATTGCCAGAAGCTTGCCCATTATGAATTGTGAATTTTCTATCAAAACCTTTGATGAGCTGACCTCAGTTGACCTTTACCATATCCTAAAAGCACGCTCGCAAGTGTTCGTCGTCGAACAAAACTGTGCCTATCAAGATATGGATGAAGTCGATTTTGATTGCTTGCATTTGATTGCTCATCAAAACGCAGCATTAGTGGGCTATTGCCGCATTGTCCCGCCTGAATTCAATAAACTAAAATCCAATCTATCGGTCGCCGACCCTACGATCAAGTCCAACCACACTGCCATGCCTGCCATCGGTAGAGTGCTTGTGTTATCAGAGCACAGAGGTGACGGCCTAGCACGTCAAATAATGACTCAGGCTATTGCTCATTGCCGCAAAAAATACGGTAAAAAACGCCCGATTATTATCTCGGCACAGGCCTACCTGCTTAGTTTTTATGAGTCTTTGGGTTTTGTACCTGAAGGTGAGCATTATCTTGAAGATAATATCGAGCACGTGAAGATGGTGCTATACGTTGCTAAGAAAAACAAAGTAAGAAAAGAAAGTGTGGATACTGCGTCAACCACGACCAAAGTTTTAAGCTTCCTGCTGTTTATTATAGCAGCGCTGTTTATTTTAGGTCTGCTCTATTTGATGATTTAAACGGCCTACAAAGTTTTACCTCTTAACTCAATTCAGTCTGGTTGTCCCATATTGAGTATGCTACTTTTGAATGATAACCGCTTTAAAAGGATGACTGCGAGCATGGGTCAACAAAGCGAAAAGTTAGCACACTCAAGGAAGAGGAAACAACCATGTCAAATACCCATTCAGATACAGCCCATTCAAATACAAATGAGGCAACGGTAGAGAGCAATATCCGTCCAGAATATGACGATGAAATCCAAAAAATCGCCGATTATGTGTTCAATTATTCCATAGATAACGAGTCATCAAATCCCACTGATGCATGGAATACTGCGCGCCACTGTCTTATGGATACCATCGGCTGCGGACTACTGGCACTGCGCTTCCCTGAGTGTACCAAGCACTTGGGGCCTGATTGCCCTGATCAAATAACGCCGCATGGCGCTCGCGTCCCTGGCACCTCCTATAGACTAGACCCCATCAAAGCCGCTTTTGACATCGGCTGTATGGTGCGCTGGCTTGACTATAATGATACGTGGCTCGCTGCTGAGTGGGGTCATCCGTCTGATAACTTGGGCGGCATTTTGGCGGTCGCCGACTATATCAGTCAAAAAAACATCAGCCAAGGGCAAGCACCTCTGACCATGAAAGCCGTGCTTGAGGCCATGATCATGGCGCATGAAATTCAAGGCGTCATGGCACTCGAAAACTCATTCAACCGCGTGGGTCTTGATCATGTGTTTTTGGTAAAGTTAGCCTCAACTGCGGTCGTCGCCAAACTCTATCAGCTGCCACGCGAGCGCATCATGGCGGCCATTTCACAAGCCATTGTCGATGGTCAGGCACTGCGCACCTATCGTCATGCACCTAATGCCGGCAGCCGAAAATCATGGGCGGCAGGTGATGCAACCAGCCGTGCGGTACGTCTGGTAGATATCACTGCACGTGGTGAAATGGGTGTCCCTGGCGCACTAACCGCACCGCAATGGGGGTTTTATGATGTGCTGTTTAGCCATACCAATAAGGATCTTGCGACCAAACCCGAAGACGAGCGTCGATTTACCTTTCAGCGTGACTTTGGCAGTTATGTGATGGAAAACATCTTATTTAAAATCAGCTTTCCCGCTGAGTTTCATGCGCAGACTGCTTGTGAAGCGGCGGTTATTTTACATCCACATGTGAGAGGTCGAATTGATGAGATCGAAAAAATTGTTCTAACCACGCATGATTCAGCAATTCGCATCATCTCAAAAGAGGGCGCGCTTGCTAACCCAGCTGATCGGGATCACTGCTTACAATATATGGTGGCTGTTCCCTTATTGACAGGCGATCTGATGGCGGAGAACTATGAAGATGACTATCATGAAGAGCATTTATCAATCGATGAGCTACGCGAAAAAATGGTGGTAGAAGAAGACGCACAGTATTCAAAAGATTACCATGACCCCAGTAAGCGCTCTATTGCTAATGCCATTCAAATATTCTTCAAAGATGGTAGTAGCACAGAAAAAGTCGCCATCGAGTATCCTATCGGTCATAAACGCCGCCGTGCCGAGGGCATTCCTATACTTGAGGCAAAGTTCCGAGCCAGTCTTGCCACCCGCTTTATCGACAGTCGTTGTCAGCAAATCATTGAGCTGTGTAACGATCAAGAAAAATTGGAGCAAACGCCAGTGAATGAGTTTATGGACTTATTTATGGCTTATTAGGGTTTTAACAGGATAACCACCCTAAACCACCCTATCATTTGTATCATTACCAAGATATTGACTACCAAGGTATCGACTCTCCTGCCCAATCGACAAAACTGCCTGATTGGGCAGCCGTCATCCCTGATAGCACTTCCAATAAACACTCGGCGCTATACGCTGGCGAGAATAGATGTCCTTCAGCGACATTGCCTTGAAACGGCGCAGACAGTTGGGTATTCACGGTTCCCGGTTGCATAACGACTACGCACACCTCTTTGAGTGATCGGCCCCATTCGATACTCAAGTTTTTCATCCCCATATTGAGCGCCGCCTTGCTCATTCTATAACTATACCAACCGCCTAGCTGATTGTCCGTGATACTACCGACACGAGCTGATATGGTCGCAAAAATCGCAGGATGGCTAGCGCTGCGTTCAGCTTTGGCGAGCAACGGTTTGATATGCTTGGCTATCAGCAAGCTTGCTAGTGCATTGATTTGCATGTTCTGTAAAAAGAACTCCGTTTCAATCTGCCTCAAGGCCTTTTCTGGCTGCGCCGTCTTGGTATGTAATAGTCCCACGCAGTTAATGACCCAATCCACGTGATCGACTGTTTGTCTGATAGTGTCGACCGCTTTTTGGATGCTGTCTTCGTCACTGATATTCATCGGTATCCAGTGTAGATTTTCTGCTTCAAAGTTCGGCTCACTGCGATGATAAGTGGCGAATACTCGTGTACTATGTCTTTTAGCAGATGCGCCGTCATTTTGATCGGCAGCTGACTCTTGTACCAGCTGCTTGACCATGGCCTGACCGATACCACCTGTGCCACCGATGATCAGATAGATTTTATTATTCATCTAGAAGCGTCCTGTTTTACAAACCTTGATAGATTCATTTTGGCTGATTTTATAAGTGTTTGCTATGATAAAAATAATAGACATTATTCTTATTCTATATACGCTACAATAATTTTTAGCGATTATAACTCGCGTTTTTTGCTTTCCATTATTTATACTGACGTTTTTATACGGATATCAGCGCCTTATGCTATCACCCCAAGACCAACTGACCGAGCTGGTACGTGCCTTAGAGACTGATCAGCACGTCTTTGCCACTGACCCGTTACTTATCACGGAAAAGCTACAGAGTGAGGATGGCACACCTATCCAAAAGCTGCATCGACGGGCCTCACGCATCGATAGCAATGGGGCGCTTGCGCGGGTACTGGGTAAGATTGATGGCCGCATAAAAGGCATCATGATCGTCATGAGTGTGGTGTGGTGCATCTCGGGATTTTTGGGTCTGTTCACGCTATTGCAGTCCAATGTGGTGAACTTCTTTTATGTCTTGGTTTGCTTGCTTGGTTTTCATACTATTATGCTTGGTGGCTGGCTGGTGATGACACTCATCAATCGAGACCAGCAAGCGCCCAGTTGGTTTGCCAGCTTTGTCAGTCCCAGCTATCTCATACGCGGTAAAGACGATGTGACCAAGGCGGCCGTCGATCTGTATGAGCGCCAATTACAGCATAGCGGTATGCGCTGGTATTTGGGCCGGTTTAGCCATCAGTTATGGCTTGCGACGTTGACTGGCATGCTGCTTGCGATTATATTTTTATTGATTGTGCGTCAGTATAGCTTTAGCTGGGAGTCGACCCTACTCTCTGATCAGGCGCTGGTGAGCTTAACGCAAATACTCGGCTGGCTACCAGGCATGGTTGGTTTTGATGTGCCAGATAGTACAGCGATTGCACAAAGCAGGCTGGTCACAGAAGCGATGCCATTGTCTGTGGCGCGGCAGTGGGCAGGATTGCTAGTCGGTAGCTTGCTGATGTACGGTATTGTCCCGCGTGCGATAGCGTGGGTATTTTGTGCTTTGATGTTCCGCCGCAAAAAAATGCGCTTGGATATCAAGCAACCGTATTATCAAAAGATCATAAATTTTTGGCAGCGTCAGGTGGTTGATGCAGATGACTTTACGGAAGCACCCGCACCTGTCGCGCCCAAAGCGGCGGTAAGTGCAGGCAAGAAACTGGTCGCCTTGCTTGAATATCCTTCAAATCAGGATAAATGGTGGCAGTCAGGGTTGACTAATGACCGTCATGATTTTTCAGAATCAAGTGAGATTGAGAATTTTGGTATCGTTGATGATCGTGAGGATATGGCACGGCTAAAAAACTACTTAGACGAGCACCCTGTGCAAGTCCTATTAGGTATCCATAGCAAAGCGCTGCCTGACCGCGGTACGCTACGCAAACTTGATCAAATCGCCGCTCATGCAAAAGATGGTCTTATTGTACAGCTGCTTAGTGATGCTGATTTGACACATGAGGATGAACCAGTGGATAAGCAAGCTGTACGCTATCAGCAGTGGCAAACAGCGCTCTCTGCGCGAAAAATTGGCTTGGTAGATATTGATTCTTAAAGTTTTTGAATGCGATACTTAATAAAAATTATTTTTATAAAAAGGACAAAATAAATCAGTAATATAGAAAATAGTTATCTCTTGGGTAACAAGGATGTTTTATAGTGGCTAGGAGCCAAATATGTCAACAGACAACACCCTCTTAACATCAGGTGAGTATGGTCAGATATTGGATAATTACAAAGAGGCGTTAAACCAAAGTATCTTAACCGCTGCACCAGAGTCATGGCAGCCAATGCTGGCAAGTATCTTACCTGCTCACTGGCAAGAATGGCTGTTACCGCTGGCTGGTGGCCCATTTCTCTTATTGTTTTTGGCAGAGTGGTTTTATCAGTCTAAGCGTGGGAAAAGTGAAAGCTTTAGCTGGCGCCGTGCGATGACCAATTTTAGCTTGGGCGGCTCTTATCTCGGGTTTGAATTGATTGTCCAAGCAATTATTGTGCTGCCTATTTGCCTGTGGCTATATCAATACCGACTGTTCACTATTGAGGTGACATGGCTGACAGCCATACCCATATTTGTCGCGGTTGAGTTCAGCTATTACTGGTTTCACCGTGCCTCACACCGCATGAATTGGTTTTGGTCAGCGCATGTCGTGCACCATTCAGATGATAAGATGAACCTATCCACTGCCATGCGCCAAAGCCTGCTGTACTCGGTGACAGGTTGGTGGTTATTTTTCGTCCCATTAATGCTGCTGGGTGTGCATCCTGTCTGGGTGTTTTTCTTTTATGCGTTAGATTTGATTTATCAGTTCTTTATCCATACCGAGACGGTGGGAAAATTTCCAAAATGGGTTGAGTATATCTTTGACACCCCATCCAACCACCGCGCCCATCATGGTACTAATGACGAATATATTGACCAAAATTATGGCGGCGTTCTTATTATTTTTGATCGCTGGTTTGGCACTTATGTAGAAGAAGATACCGTCAATAATCCCGTCAAATATGGGGCTGTTGGTGAGACCAGTCACGATAATATTATTGGTCTGATATTTTGGGTGTTTTACCGAATGTGGCAGCGGTTTTTTCGTGCCAAGGGCATTAAGAAAAAAATCAAGGTACTGCTGCGACCACCTACAGCAATCTCATAGCGTATCATGAATACATAAAATACAGTTTACGATATGGACACTACGCATCCAGAACCAACCTGCCACCAGATTTGTTTTACAATAAATGGCTAAAGTTTGATCATCAATAACAATAAGACGCGACTATGAATAATGACAATAAAAACCAAAATCACGAGCATCACACGCCTACAGGTCTTTTTGCAGACAAGGCGTTCCCCAGCGACTCAAATAATAACGCCAAGACCTCGCATTCGACAGTGTCAAAAACGGCCGCTCATTCGAAAGTGACTCATGATAATCCATCCATATCAACTGAATCAGTACCGCCAGCCACCACAAATGTGACAAAAAAAACCACCGCCAGTGGTGAGGCGCTAAAATTGGCGGTCGTGGGACACACCAATACCGGTAAGACCTCCATATTGCGCACGTTACTGCGTGATGTCTATTTTGGTGAAGTCAAAAACGAAGCGGCGACCACGCGTCACGTCGAGCAAGCAAGTCTGACAGACAGTCAAACGGGTGAGGTGCTGGTAGCACTATACGACACACCAGGCCTAGAGGACGCATCAGGACTCATGGACTGGTTGGAGGACAACACCGCCAGTCGCCGTGATGGTATTGAGCGCTTGCAGCAGTTTTTGGCATCAAATATCGCTCAAGGTGCAGATAGCGGTGTTCTAGACAGCTATGATTATAGCCAAGAAGCAAAAGTGATTCGTCAGCTGCTGGCAAGTGATATGGCCATCTATGTGGTAGATGCTCGTGAGCCAGTATTGGGCAAGTATAAAGATGAGCTAGCGATTTTATCGTGGGCTGCCATTCCGGTGATGCCTGTCTTTAACTTTACCGACAGTCAGAATGCCAATATTGATGATTGGCAAACCATGCTGGCAAGACGCAATCTACATATCTCCACACGTTTTGATTCCGTTGCTTTTGAATTTGAAGATGAGATGCATCTTTGGCAAAACCTCGCCACCATGCTCACTCATTCTGAGATGCTTGAGCAATTGATGCAGCGCCGGACTGAAGATTGGGCGCAGTTGTATGATGAGGCCAATATTATTATTGCTGACTTTTTATTGAATGTCGCTTCTTTTGTACGCGAGATCAATGAAGATGACGACCCGATGCCTGTATTAGAACAAATGCAAGAAGCGGTGAGGCAAAGTGAGCGTGCAATGCAGCACAATTTACTTAACCTCTATAAGTTTTATGACAATGCCGTTGCAGCAACCCCGCTTGAATTGCAAGCCTATCAGCAAGACCCATTTGATCCTGAGTTACTCAAGAGCTATGGTATCCGTACCACTTCTGGCGCAGCAGCGGGCGCGCTGTTAGGGTTGGGTATTGATGCAGCAGCGCTAGGTACGACATTGGGCTTGGGTGCAGCGATAGGTGGTATCGCAGGCGGGTTACTATCTAACACCAGTAGTATTGCCGATAGGATCACTGGGGTAAAACGCTTATATATCGATCCTGCGACGTTGACATTGCTAGCAACGCGAGCGATCGACTTACTCACTGCCCTACGCCATCGCGGTCATGCTGCGACTGATGCCACCCAGCTATTATACAAAGGCGAGAAAAGCAGCCTTGAGACATCGTCAGATGATGGTAGTTACCACAATGATAGCAACAGCAATACTAATGAAGATAGCAACCCGATTACCGTATGGCCTGCGAATAAATTACCTAGTGAGCTAAAAAAGGCTCGCGGCAAACCGCAATGGTCATCGCTTAGCAGTGGTAATTCTGAACAGGCGCAGCTGCTGCGCGCAGATATGGCATGGTCGCTATCGGGTAAGCTGCAATCGTACAAGCGTGAGTCGTAGTCATTTACCGTTCTATCGTTTGCTGCATCTAGCCTAGCAATGTACTCAATGCCTCTGTGCCACGTACGTCTGTTTGCTGCAGATAAATTGGATATAGCGGATATTTAGAAAAATTGTTTTCAATATCCTGCAGCAAATCCTGCTGACGCTCAGCACGCCGGCGCCAAAACTCATCCGACTGCGTTGTTGATATCAACTGATTGATGACGATTGCTGCGGGCGTGAGCTTGCTGTCCTCTAGCTGTTCGATAGCCCGTTTGGTCTCAGCCAACGGCAACACGTCAGCCGTCATAACCAACACAATTGCCGTTTGTGTACGATCATGCAGCAGCAGTCCTGCTTGGCGAAACAACTGCTTGCGCTTTTCTAGCACGGATACCGCTTGCTCCCAGCGATCAGGCTTTTTTGCGGCAAACGGATTGGCCACATGGTTCTTTTGAGCGCTATCCGTTTGACTGCTTTTTTGATTGTGACTGTCCAAATGCGTCGCTACTGAGCGTAGCTTGGCTTGCCGTCGTTGCTGAGCAAGCAGTCCATCTGTCCATGCACCCATCATTTCTGGTAGTACTAGCAACCGTAGCGTATGCCCTGTCGGTGCAGTATCAAAGATAATATGCTCATAGCCTGCATCTGCCGCTTCGACTAAATGCTGGCACATGGATTCGAGCATCGCTGCTTCTTGGGCGCCGGGTGCTGATTTTGAGAGCTTCAGATGCTCACGAATTTTGGGCATCATATCTGGATTGGCATAGGATTTAATCGTACGCTCAACTTGAGAAAAATGCTCGTCAACGATTACATCAGGATTTAACTCAATGGCATCGAAATAAGGTGATATTGCTGTTTTCGCGTTATTAAGCTGTGTATCCAACACGTCGCCCAAACTGTGTGCTGGATCGGTTGAGACAATCAGCGTTTTTTGCTGCTGGCTTGCGTAATAACTGGCAAGTGCGGCGGCAGTAGTGGTTTTTCCCACACCGCCCTTACCGCCGATAAATATAATCGGTTGTGCTTTTAGTTGTTCTACTAATGTATGTAGAGGATGTAATGCCATATTTTTATCTCATTTCTTATATTATTTTTATTTTTCAATCATAAATAAACGATTAGCAGCAGCCAACATGGTCAAATGGGCATCTATCCATACCCATGCGCGTGTGCCACTCGTGAAAGTTTTCTAAAAATAACGGTTGTAACTCTAAGGTATAAAAGCTGGCAGGATTATCAATGCCTAAGCTTTCAGCAAACATCAGCAGCATAAAGAAATCTTCTTCATCACGGGCAGCACGTGCCATCGTTTGGCGATAAGGTGCATGATAAAACTCATTGAGTCCTGCCACAAATCGTTGCCACCATGGTTGAGTACTCTCTGGTGGTTGGGCGTTTTCTATATCATTTGATGTGTTTTTATTTTCCATAATTCGCTTATACCCTACTTATTTCTTATTACCTATCATGCCTATGTGATACAAAAAACGCCAGCAATTGCTGCTAGCGTTTTTAAGTTGATAAATATTTAGTATGGTTTAGCGTTTAAATGTCACCGCTTTTGCCTTTGTGTATCGACCATTCTTTGCGTAATACAGACAGACTCTCAAACGTTACTAAGATGGTTGCTATCAAGATAATGATATCCATAATGATAAGCAGCCAATTGCCATCAGTGAAGAAAGTTTTGAGCTGAATAAGTAGTGCAAATACCGTCATGACTAGCAAGAACGACAATGGCGCTAAAGTGTACCAAACTGTTCTGCCTTTACGTAACAAGATAACCGTTACGATCATTAGTGTTAACGCCGCCATTAGCTGATTAGTCGTACCAAATAGTGGCCAGATAATCATACCACCAGCACCATCAATACCGCCCGCGCCGAATGCTAATAGCAAGCAGCTGCCGACAGCAAGCAATGTTGCGACCACGCTTTTATTGAGGACTGGCAGGTTATAAAACTCACCGAACTCTTGGAAAATATAGCGTTGCAGGCGTACACCAGTATCCATAGTGGTACCTGCAAACAAGGCAGCCATGACCGTAAGCATCGTCTGTGATAGTACCATGTCAATGCCAACACCCGCATTTAATATGGTCGCACCACCATCAATGAAGGCACCGATAGAACCGTCGCCAAATTTTTGATAGACCGCTTGCCAATCACCAAGGGTAGCAAAACCTGCGGTTGCTGCTAGAATTGCGCCGAGTGCCAGCATACCTTCACCTAGCGCACCAAAATAACCAACGAAACGCGTGTCTTCTTCTTTATCAATCTGCTTAGACGTCGTCCCTGTCGCAACCAATCCGTGGAATCCTGATATCGCCCCACAAGCAATCGTCACAAACAACAGCGGCATTATTGATGGCGTGCCAACTGGCAGTGCTGTGTTTATTGCTGGCGCGACAATATTTGGCGTGCCGATAAAGATAGCTGCATACAATAAAATCAAACCAACGAACAGCTGCAAACCATTAATATAATCACGAGGTTGCAGCAGCATCCATACGGGCAACAACGAAGCAATCGCCGCATAGGCGAATAAAATAAGAATCCATACAGCGTTATCAGGTAAGCCCATTACGGTCTCAGGTAACACAATCGGGAACATAGGGCCAAGATAGATCAGCCCATATAAAGCGCTTACCCCGAGAATAGATACCCAAACCAAATTCATCTTGTAGCGATAAATACACTGACCGATGATAAAGGCAACCACTAAGGCGCCCCAAACAGGCAGTACAGCAGATGGCGTTTTGATCATCATATTAGCGATAGCAACACCAAACACCGCGTTGACCATCAATAGTAATAAGAAAATCACAACCATCATCAAACTGCGGACACGTGTGCCCATGACTGTACCCGCAATAGAGCCAATTGACTGTCCCCTATTGCGCATACTTGCCCAAATGGCCGACATATCATGTACACCAGCCATAAAAATCGTACCGAGCACCACCCAAATGATGGCAGGTACCCAGCCCCAAATAACCGCAATTGCGGGACCGATAATCGGTGCAGCGCCTGCCACCGAGGTAAAATGGTGCCCCCATAGTACATATTTATTGGTAGGAACATAATCGACCCCATCTTTCATCGTATGCGCTGGCGTGGGGCGACTGTTATCCAATGCTAAAACTTTAGTAGCAATGAATTTTGAGTAAAACACGTAGCCACAAAGCATAGCAGCAACGCCGAATATCAGTACAATAGCACTATTCATCTTATCTCTCCCTAGACAAGTAGTAGGTAGTCTTATAAGTTCAAGCTTTTTAAATCAAAATATAAAAAATATGCTAAATTAGTGTGCAGCGAGTCATTCATATAAACCGACCCGTCACCGAATAAATTGTAAAAATCATGTGTGATAAATATTAGCCAACAAATTTTCACATTGTACAATTAAGGTGCGTCACTAAGTAGCATATAGCGTGGTGAGTCTTTGTTTCAAATTCCGGTTAAATGGTAACCGATTTCACGGCAAATGTAACGCAAGTAAGACATGAAAAACAACAAATAAAGGAAGCATAATGGCACATTATTTTGGTTTCGTACCTTCAGATAAATTAAAAGTATTAATCAGCGAGGCCGAACAAGTCGTTGCTTCAAATGAGCAAGTAGAATATTACCCTTACCGAGACGCGCTCACTCATCAGACTGCACGAGATCTAACGGACAATTTGTTAGTCGGTTTGGTTGAGATTATTCCAAATCCTGAGCGTCAAGCGGCCATGCGCAAGATTGTTGCCACCATTGAACGTGCCACAGATACCCTACTCAATATCTTGTTAGGTAAAGAAAATAACGAAGATGTGCTGCCAAGCTTTCACTTTCTAAAAGATCAGGCAACTTTTATTGATAATGAAGGCGTAAAACGTATTGGCTTTAAGTTGTCAGAAGCAGATGCTAGAACTATCGTTGAAGGCTTTGCTGCTATCACACCAGAGCACGTAGATAGAGCCAAGTTTAAAACAGCGCTCGAAACCATGAATGACGCGACATTAACCCACTTCGTCAGCCGCTACGCTGAAACGTTAAAATTAGGTATGATCAAACGCAAATCAGTGCCAGTTGCCAAATCTGCGATTGATAAAGGAATGAATATGGCGCTTAACAAGCTACTACCTGATCTACCAAATGACTCTCTCAATCGTTTGGCGAATTATTACCGTCCATTTATCATTGAAAAACCAGAGTAATTGCTAAATTTTGATCAAATGGTCATATAACATTGGGAAAATTTACCAAAACTTGTTAAAATACTTGGCATTTTTCACCAAAGGTGCGCCCGATGACCCAAATCAGCAATCAAGAAATCGAAAAAACATTACGTAACTCAGAGTGCCTGATCAGCAGCATTGAAGTTGCTGCCGCTTATGAGCGCTTGGCCGCTCAGCTTAACCTACACTACGCTGGTTTGAACCCAATTGTGATGGTTGTTATGAACGGTGGATTAATTCCCGCTGGTCAATTATTGACGCATCTGACATTCTATCATCGTATGCATTATATCCATGCGACACGCTATCGTGACAACGAAGGTACTGACGATCTTGATTGGAAATTCAAGCCTGATGTGAGTATCGAAGGCGAGCATGTCTTGTTGATTGATGATATTTTTGATGAAGGCATTACTCTAAAGGCTGTTGTCGAAGAGCTAAATAAAGAAAAACCATTATCTCTCGAGTCTTGTGTGCTGCTAAACAAGCAGCATGACCGCAAAGTTGCCGATTTTGATGTTGATTTCGTTGGTATTAATGTCGCAGATCGTTATGTCTATGGCTGTGGTATGGACTTCCATGGTTACTTGCGTCACCTGCCAGGTATCTATGCTATCAAAGAAGATAAGGTTTAAGTCTTACCTCTAAGTGACTAACAATATCTAAGTTCAAAAAAAGCATCCAATTTGGATGCTTTTTTTGAACTTAGAATGATAATCATAAGTACTCAAACTGTAGGGACAAACCGGTATGTCTTTCGGTCGGTGTTTGGACAGCTTTCTCAAAAGCGTGTTTCGTACTGTATATCGTCACTTGTTTTTTGGCACGAGTCACCGCTGTATAAATAAGCTCCTTGCTTAATAATCTTGCATGACTATCATCAAACGTAATTGCGACATGATCAAATTCAGATCCCTGCGACTTATGAATCGTCATAGCGTATGCAGTAGCAACTACCTCCTCGTTGAGTAGATTGACCGCAATCCCTTGGGTCTTATTTTCAAAAAATACTTCCAATTGATTTCGTTCATCTGATGTCTGTAAGCAAAAACCAATATCACCATTAAATAACCCTAATTCATAGTTATTCTGCAAAATCATAATAGGGCGACCGTGGAACCATGCGTTTTGACCCAGTGGGAGCTTTAGTTCAGTGAGATGCCATTGGGTGAGATAATTATTGATGTAATGATCGCCCCACTCACCATTGTGACCAGCAGTTAATATTCTGAACTCACTAAATATTTCCATCAATGATGCAATAGTGTTTTTTATTGATTCTGGCATAGATTTTTCTATTGGATTTCTTAGTAAATTTTTAACTATTTCTATATATGGTTGATAAATTTGGGAGATCTTTAAGATATTTTTTTCATTGCTTAGGCTATTTTTTATTTGATTGCTTGGTACAGAGTCTACTTGCAACGTATTCACGTATTGGAAACTCAAGGCATCGTCTTGCCTTAATAATTGCCAAATAGTTTGAAGATTTGTCTCTGCTCTATTGATTTGGATAGCCAGCTTGCCAATACCTGAGTCCGCGCCAAATCGGCGACTCTCAGTCAGCTCTGCATGAATGGATTGTAGCAATGGTATGCAGCATAAATCCGCCAATACCGCCCCTGCATCGACTGCTGCCAACTGGTTAGCATCACCTAACAGTATGAGCCTTGCGCCTGGTTTCACTGCACTCACCAAGTAATTAGCCAACTCAACCCCTAGCATCGACGCTTCATCAACAATGATAATATCTTCGCCAAGTGGATTATCGGCATTGTAACGAGGTCTGCCCGTCCGCCCAATACCTAGCAAACGGTGAATGGTTTTGGCTTCTTGCAGCTGCAAATTAATGCCCGCTGTATCCAAAGCAGCTTGTAAAGACTCTTGCATACGCTGTGCAGCCTTACCAGTAGGCGCTGCTAGTGCGAGACTCGCACTATCCGTACTAAATCTAATATTTTCAGAACCCTCCCCTCCACTCTCTGTCGCTTGTTGCAGTGCAATAACTAACTGAGCAACGGTGTATGTTTTACCTGTCCCTGGACCACCGGTAATGATACTAAACGCGTTGTTATTAGCGACATTAATTGCTTTTATTTGATTTTCGTGAAGGCTTTCAGGTATTGTTATTGGTAAAGGCTTTACTTTTTGATTCAAGATATTGTTAATATTTTTTGCCAAATTAAATTCGGCCTGCCATGCGCGATGTAGCCAAAAAGTAATAGATTCTTTTGAATTTTGGCTGTTAGTTATGTCGTAAATGATAGGTTGGTTATTATTGCTTAGGCTATTTTCTTCATTGTTACTATTAGTGTTAGCCTTAACCTCAGCAAACAAAGCATGCTTATTAACTAGATTTATGAAAAAATTAAAGTCGGTATTTTTTAGTAGCTGAAATACCTTGGCAATTGTATCAAAACGCTTGGTTAGCATGTCCTTTTCATGATTACTCAGCGCCAACTGTATCCATAGCTGATTCCGCTTATCAAATAATGTGCTTAGCAATGTAAATATCGACGTTTCGGCGGTAGATTGATCTTCTGGTTGAGTATTTGATTTGGTATCTATGAGCGCAAAGATTGGCATTGCTAGCACCTCTAATAACTGTTGCTGCCAAGTGTATAATGTGACTGACTCATTATTGATTTCACCTTGCAATACCTCTTCATGCTCAGAGGACTTAATGGTCAGTACGGTATGGCCCTCTTCTAAATGCGTCGCTAACATCATGAACAATGCGTTAAATAAATAATCGTCTTCTTTCTTATCAGCTTGTTTGCTCTCATTATTCGCTTTTGCATACGTTGCGTCGTACGCTATACGCGTTTGCTCACGGCGTAGCAAAATATAATCACTGATATTACTGGCCCAGCTTTCTTGTAAGCCCATTGCTGCACTGCTTTTATTATTATTGCTCATGATATATTTGTCTCTATTTTGACCTGTTTGATCTTTTTAGAATCTTTGATTAATGATAGTCGTTAGGTATGATCTACTAATCAGGTACACCAAATAGCGCATCTAAACCTTTGATAAAATCGATTGGTATATCCCACGTCACAAGTCCATAACGGCCGTTATGTGGTGATTCGCTCGTCTTAATAGCCTCTTGTGATACGGTAGCAGTTGCTTGAGCGTCGGGGCTATATACCCCTCTTAGAAAGACATATTCTACCGCCCCTAAATACCTAGACTCATTGCCTACATAATCAGCAATTCTCATCGAAAGGAATCGATGCAAAGCTACTTGATAAATTGCTGCTTGTAGCCAGTAGCCTGCTTTTGTCATAGCCTTTCTGAGTGTATTTTCATTGTAATCGCTTAGGCTATTTCCTAAAAAATTACTCTTATAATCGACCACATAGTACTTGCCAGCATACTCATAAACCAAATCAATCTCACCACGCAAGTAACGATACAAGTGCGTTCTATTTTGCGGTACAAGATTGACATGCTTGTCTGTCTCATCAGGTAGATACTGTTGAAATAACTGACTGATATCCTCTGCTTTAAAGCGCTCTGACAGCCCCATATTGAACTCTAATTCAGCAAAGCGTTGCTCTTCGTTGAGAGAATAAAGTGGCTGATTGGACGCTAGCAGCGGAGTACGCAGCACTTCTTCAATCCAAGCAATCAAGGCCTCATGCTTTGTCGTATCTATTGCATCAGCGTTAAATGAGACAGAACTCTCTTCTCGGTTACCTTGTGCTCTACGGCTTTGGTGTTCAGCACTGCTATACATCAGCGGTAATTGATAACTACTGACCGCTCTATCGATCACCCCAGACCACTGGGATTTATTAGTGAAATCGATTTTTTCAAATATCTCATGTAAAAACGTACCTGCATTAGCACCTTTTACAAAGGTAAAGCGAATATCCTCTTCTGACTTGAGACTTAGCTCATCAATTTTTTCGAGAGACGTATTACTATCAAGGCTACTATTAGGATAAGGCTCTAACGACATTGCAGCGTCTGCCATATCAATGTCTATCGCATCATCAATACGCTCATCAACAACAGCCATTGCTTGTGTTGATTCGTCTAGCTGACGAGCCAAAGCTGTAAAGCTGGTCTTAGCCCAACCATAAAAATAACTCGTTTTCATGACCTCAGCAAAAGGAACATACTCAATCGCTTGTGTCGTGGGTTCGATGGTAAGTTTGGTATCTGTTGACGTTACTGTCTTAGTATAGTGACTATTATAGAACTCATTAATATTATGACCTCTAAGCATACCTATCGTGCCTTTTAGCCTATCAGGTAATTCAAACTTTGCGTCTGGAGAATCAAACCAATAAAATACCGGTTTTAGCTCAAATCCTGTTTTGTTGCTTGGATCTCGCAGCACGATATAAAGCTGCTCGCTAGCCCGCGTAAATGCCACATAACCAAGTCGGCGCAGCTCATCAAAGCCTTCTTTTGTTTCGATATCAGTATAATAGTCCTCTACCGTAGCAGAGCCTTGCAATGGTGAGAAGCGGCGCTGATTACCTATAAATTGATCCTTTGCTGATTGCTGCACTAACGCTGAAGGTGCTTGCTGAGCATTATATAGATACAGACCATACTTCTCATTATTACCTGATTTCCTACTGGCATCTCCCATACCCAGTACATAGACTATCGGAAACTCAAGCCCTTTTGATTTATGAATGGTCATGAGCTGCACGCCAGACTCTGTGGGTAGCGGATACTGCTTCGCCCAATCGCTGTTGGGTGCAGCCTCTATGTGCTGCCTAAACCAAGCTAATAGCTCATGCTCACCCATACTTAGGCCATACTGCGCCAACACATCCATGATATGACGCAAATCCATGATATGTCGATCGCCATCTGGATGAGCGGCTAGTGCTTGCCAAACGCCTTGTGTCTGTATGGGGCTTTTATCTAGTAAGTAATGTAGCGCCGACAAAACACCAAAATGCTGCCAGCGCTGTGCCCCTTCCTTTAGATACGTAATAAAATCTTGATAGCTCTTTTTATGTTCTGTATTTTGAACATCGCTACTATTTAGATTGATACTATTAAGTCTATCGTCACTCTCAGCCACGCCTGACTCATGATCCGTCATCATGGCTTTGATATCGTTGATACTTAGGCCATATAGATGACTGGTTAAGACCCGATTAATCATGTCATGACGATACGGATAGAGCATGGCGCTCAGTAGCGCTGCGACATCTTCTGCCATAATCGTCTCGAAGATACTGACGTCACTGGTGGTCAGGGTTGGGACGCCTAGTTTGACCAACTCGTCTTCAACCTGCTTTAAATCTTTTTTGGTACGTGCCAACACTCCAATATCACTAGGCTGAATCGGCCTATCTTTTAATGTCTGACCACTACTGAGCAAGCTAGCAATATGACGAGCGGTGATTTCATACTCATCATAATCAAGCTCACCATCTTTACCATTAGGCAGGTGCAAGATGCTCACCGGCTGAGCAGAAAGCACTTCCGTCACCAAGCTACTATCTTTTGCGTCTGAATCCCTAAACCAAGATAGTTTACTCTTGGCTTCCTCACCTTCTTTTTCTTTCCTAGCTTTCGTATGCTGGTAATAAATATCACTGCCCAACTGTGCCAGCTTGTTGTCAGCAGTCGTTGCTGTCGGCATACCAAACCAGCAGTTTAGTGCATGAATCACCCCTGCATTTGAGCGACGGTTGGTGTTGAGCGTCCAAATGGTACTTTTGTCAAACTGCCCTTTCATATAATTATAGTTGGTCACGTCACCGCCACGGAACCCATAGATCGCCTGCTTTGGGTCACCAACCAGTAGCAAAAACTCATGGCTGGATTTTTTAGTAGTGGATTGCTTGTCATTATCCGACTGTTTACGTTTACGCTTTGGCAAATAGATACTTTCGATCATAATGGCTTGCTCGCCATTGATATCTTGCGACTCATCAATTAATGCAATGGGGTAATGGTGACGTATATAACGTGCTAGCTTATCGCCTTGCCGACCTGTTAGTGCTTGGTTTAAGCGCACCATCTGCAGACTAAAGGTGGTCTCCCCTCGCTCCTCTAAAATCACTGGCAGTCTATTGCGTACCGCAAGCACGATATGACGGTTAAGGTTGGCTAAAATAGTAATGATGTAACTATTAAACTGTTGAATATATTTATATAGCTTAAGCATCATCTGAACGGATTTAGTACTAATAAACCTCACTCTTCCTTGTTCTTTGTCTGCTAAGAATCCAGATTCCTCTGAGTCATCGTAAGTAGCTTTGAGTTGTTTTAAAAAATTTAATTGTGGTTTAGATAAGCTTTGAGAAAAGGATAGTTGCTTATTTTGAATAAGATCTTTGAAATCTTGATAAAAACCTAAATTTTTAGCAACACTTTTACGATTATCGAACCCTTCTTTTTTTCTAAAATCTTTATCAAGATAGGTTTGAATGTCATTAAAGTCAAAATTACAGAACTGATTCAAAAATTCTTCATAATTTTGGATATCAAACTCAATAGCCCTCATCTCATCAATCGGCGCAGAAATAAAGTTCAGCGAGCGAGAAACGAATTTTTTATGATCCCCTACTGCAGTCAGCTTACCTTGCTGATCCATAAGCGCATACAGTTTGGGCTGCTCATGATACAAACGGCTTTGAAACTGACGCAGCTCATCATGGATAATACTATCGGTAACCTGCTCGATACTACTGTCTTCTATAATCGCCATGCCTTGCTGATGACCGGTTTCACTACTGTACTCGGTCAGCCACTTTTGCGCCAAGCTATCGAGCGTCCCGACAAACAGCTTATCCAACGTGGTTAACACTAATGCAGTACGCCGGATCGCCTCCGCCATCGGATAGCTATACACATGATCTAATAGATAACCGACTAAATGTAGGTTAATGGGATCGTCCATAATAGCGTTTAAGCGTGCATGTTTGGCTTGCTCTTTTAACCAATCTTCACGCGCTTTTTTGACTTGCGCGCGCTTTTCTCGAGCCACCTGCTGAGCATGTTTATGGTCATGGTCAATATCTTGATTAAACTCATCAGCCTCTGTTTTAGCATTTGATTCGATACTTGAGTCGTTGCTTGTTGGCTTATCCTTGTTATTCTTGTTATCGCCCCTATCAGGCAGTACCTGCAATATATTGGGATATAAGTTATCTTTGTTCTTGGTATCTGCACTCAGGTTATTGACCCATTGTAATAGCTGATAAAACTCTACCAAACGATCATGGATACGCTGACGCATCTCGGCAGCGGCGGCTCGAGTAAAGGTGGTGGCAATGATTTGCTCTGGCGCACGCCGTGCCTCAATCAGTAGGCGCAGCACAATACCAGTCAGCGTCCACGTTTTACCTGTACCCGCTGAGGCTTCGATAAGGTGTCGACCCGTTAATGCAACCGCAACCGCCGGTGCTATTTCTTCTTTTTCCTCAACTATAGCCCCTAAGTCACCCGAAACATCTGGATGATCGTCAGATAAATTTGGTTGTACAGTAGGTTCGATAATGTCGGTTGTGTCAGTAAAATCTGTCATATAAGCGCATACTTTTAATTATTATCTATAAAATCTAGAGGATAAAAAGAAAACTAAAAACAACTGCTATAGCTAATTGTCTAACCCGTCTAATGCGGTAAACATCGGCCTATACAGTGGTTGCGCCAAGGTGGTCAACGCTGCTGATAAGGCTCTAAAGGCATCTTGGTCACGCAGTACATATTGCCAGATGGCATGCTGCGAGCAAGTATCGTATACCGTGTCTGAGTTATAATTAGGTCTTAGCCAATCTGAGAAGTCTGCCCGTTTTGGCCAATAACTGCTATTTTCATTATCATCTGCTTGCGATTTTGAGCACTTAGCCAGATAATTGAGCGCATACTCAGGCAGTAATGTGATGGGTGTTTGACCCGATAGATTGCCAAAAATCGCCCACTTTATCAGTTCCAGTACCGCATCCTCATAGACGATTGGGCTTAGTTTAAATGCGATGACATTTTTGTAGGCATCTACTTTTGAGCTCGATTTATTAAAGCGCCAAATACTCACGCCATCATTTGCTGCCACTTGCTCAGCCGTGGTGCATCTGGCTACTTGCCAGTATAGATGGGACAACCAAAACTTAAGGAGATGTTTTGGACTGGCAGAATTAGGCAGTATATTTAACCATTGCTTAGGTGATTGCTCGGTATAGGTCATGCCTGCCTGAATATGAGCGTTTTTATCATCGTTATCTGATGATACTGATATTGGTGATAGCCTTGGCGTCAAAAGCGGCACTATACCTTTTATCTTAATAGATTTAGGCAGAATTTTAAGCCATGCGTCTGTATCTATTTGACTGTTTGCGTCGCTATTTACACGATTAAGTATAGCTGCCAGCTCTATCTGAACGGGGTGCTCTGCGGTGGGTGTCAGTAAATGCAAAGCTGGCATGTCCTCTGTTCTACTTATATTAGGTACGACACATTCACCAAAACCATTAGTGATCAACTGCTCTTTAAACTCTAAACACTGCTGCTGTAATTGTTGTTGCTGATTGGGCAACGTGGTTTGGCGTGCTACCCCTGCTGGTATGATTTTTTGATACATCAACGTTGAGCTATCTTGCTGAGCCGTATTGTCAGTACGCTTATCGGCGGCCAGCCCTTTAATCAAATGATCTTTAATCTGATAAGTTGTCAGGTGATCCAAAAACAACGGTTCCTGATGCGCCATCGCTTCCTCACCTTGTACCACATGCACTTTTTGAGACCGTAAAAACGCTTTGGCAGGATGGCGCACTTGATACACCAGCATACCCTCAATATCTATCTCGCCAATATTAAATACGGTATCACGCACCATTCGGGTGAGCACCTGAGTCCTATCACTCATATCATTAGCAGCAGTAGAAGTATCGAGTCCCAGCATATTAGCTAATGTAGACACGATTTGATGATTTATGTTCCCCAGTCCACCCAAGCGATGACCCAGCATTTGAGCAATGGCTTCGTACTGTGTTTTTGTGGGTAAGCCAATCAGTTGTGGATGCTCGCTAGATCTTTTTTTCTGTAGTGTCTCAAACACAGCCTGCCATAGCGGCGCTGGAGGAAATTGTTTTTTCTGAGCCAGCTTGGTTTTGCGCATGGCTTTATTTAGCAACCTATCTAGCTCATCGGCTACAGCAGTATCAAGGTTACTATCGCTAACATCATCAGACGTATTGCTTGGATCAACATTGGTATTGGACGTATCAGCCTTTTGCTCAGAAGCTCCTTCAATATCTGCTTCAAACAAGCTCTTGTGAAAAGGTAGTGCTGGATGCTCAGTGACCAGCCATTGCTTGATGAGCTTTGGTAAATAACGCTTAAGACTTTCTGCCGTTGAATCAATACTTTCAGGCAAAGTATCAAGCGAGTTAACCTGCCACTGTACCTCACCTTGTAAGAACTGTAATAATTCACTTACAGGATTCGCTGGTAGATGCTCGTGAGTGTCAGTCAAGCTTTGACCATTGTAGAATATCCAGCATGCACTACGCGCACATAGTAGCGCATCCAAAAATGCCCCATTATCATCGTCCTCGCTGACTCTATCACCGCGCCGTGAATTGGTCGCTTTCATCAAATCATATCGGTTGTCTCGGTCGCGCCCAGGAAACTCAGAGAGATCCATATTGAGCATGACCACCAGCTCAAAAGGGACGTTCCGTAGTGCACCAAATCGACCAAAAGTAATCACACCAGTTGGCTCAGCACTGACTTGCTGGCTTTCAAGCTCAGCTTCGATACTGTCTAGCATAAAGCTCAGCTTGAGCGGTAATTGCTCGACCCCTGCCAGCCTTTGCTCCACCTCTACCCTACTGCTATCACCACTAGAGTATTGTCTATAATGACGATTGGCACGTAAGCTCGATTTAAAGCCATTCATCGCATTATAAATAGCGCGCATCGTACGCGTTTGATCGACATCGCCAAAGTATTGATGAATCACTTGGGTCTCAATCTGATCTAGCCAATCTTCCGCTTTCATTTTTTGTGTATGGTCATCACGCCTTGCCACTAAGCCAGTATAAATACGGCAAAGCGCTTCTACAATCATGGCGTCATTTAGACTCACTTGCGCGAGTGGTAAGCTCATCTCAGGTACAGCCGTACTTGGCCATTCATCTTCATGCAAAGGGTATAAACAATCACTCAGGCCCGCCTCTGGCATAATTAAACCCAAAGTCAGTCTGTCTAACGCTTGTGCGAAGCTAAAGCGATAATCATAGTCATTGACGTCTAGGGTCTGCTTTAGATGCAGCTCATCAAACCCGCGGATAAATCCAGCTTCCACCAACAAATCACAACCACGGCTCATTTGCTCATGGGTCAACCCAAAACTCTCAAATAAGGGTGGCAGCATCAGCCAGTCCAACACCTCAGCCGCTTCAAAACGAGCGCTATGACTGCCAAGCAGCTTATAAAATCCAATAATCGCTTCCCATAACTGGCGAATATCAGCATCGACAACACCAGTCACCTTCGCAGGCAAGGTCAGGCCATCTTGTCCCCTACCATTGACGAAAATAGAGCTAATTAGCGCATGATGACGCTCAACATCAGGTAGCAACACCACAATGTCTGATATATGGCGTTTTTTCTCACCAGCTTTGATGGGCTCATTGAGCCAGCGTCCAATCATAATGCGCAGTACTTCAAGTTGGCGCTGTAAATTATGACAAGAATGAATGCTTAGGCTATTATCTTGAGAAGAGATAGCCCAAAAACGGTCTTTCTCAAAGCGCTTATTCTCTAGTACCTCATCGTCGTACCATGACGTTTCTTGCTCAAAATCCAATGCTATTTGGTTGCTGACGGCCTCTGAGACTTTTGCTGCTGTCGCTTGTTGGGTTGATTGCTCGTCAAGCATCAACACATCGTTTTGCAAACGGCGCAATAAACTTGGGCCGTTTTCTGCTGCTTGCAACCTATCATCATCACTGTTACTGGCACTGCCATCGATGACGCTACCAGTTTCATCATCAAACCTATCACTAAAGTTGTCTTGCCACTCCACCAGCGCCTCTTGGTATTGCTCATTACCTGACAAATTGGCCAACATAGCAAAAGTATCACGAGACTGTTTGCCTAAACGCGACAGTAAACTGTGCCCGTAATCACGTAAAAACACGCTTTGGGGATTAATAATCTGCTGACGCTGTAGCCACGTTTTATCAACAATATCTGCCCAAAATAACTTTGAGGGATTGTAGTGTAGTAACGTGATGTCCATATATTTTGACAAGCGCTGCAAAAAATCAAGCTCAGTCTGTGGCAATTGCTGAATAGTAAAAATTCGCAGCACTGTCGGTAGCTGCTCACGTTCATTTGCTTTGTTATCTTTTAAGGCTGACCAAAAGGTATTCTCAATGGCCACACGGTGCTGATGTACATCCGCAAATAAATGCGACCACAAAAAGCGCTGCGCAATCTCAAGCTCTACATAGTGCGCCACTAACCATTCAGGCGTACCGCGTGCATACTGATCAAAACGTAGTGAGAGTGCATCTTTATCTGCGATTAGTTTATCTACATCAAGTGGCTTGTTATCCGACCATAGCGCCAGCCAGTCCTCACGATGAGTCAAATAACGGTTAAACACCCTTGCCAAATCACTTGCCAGCTGCCAAATGCGCGCGTCTTGTTGCGCCTTATCTTGCTTGACCCCTTCTTGCGGCTCGTCAATCAAAGATGCCAACAATGGGTTCACAGGATGCGTGTCATCGTTGACAATCAACGCTTGATAGTAAGTTAGGTAGCCGAACAGGCGCCACTGCATCACCGTAGGCGACAGCACGGCAACTTCAGGTACATTCAAGGTTGCTGCTTCAGGATTACCCTCTAACAAATAGGCATTATGGCGAGTTAGCACATCCTGCATGAGTGTCCACTGATACTGACCCCAAAATTTGGTACGCACCAATGTACTGATGCCAGCACGGCTAGCAATGGTTTTATCCAACCAGTCGCCCAATACCATTGACGGTACAATAACAATAAAAGGTTCAAAAATGTTCTGACTCTTTGACTGATATTGCACCAGTAGTTGGTCAACGAGATTTTCGGTACGATGTGACTGAATGATAGTAAACATAGACAATAATCTGATTAGAATAAGCGTAAGCGCTGAGGGCTACTGTTGGTTACAGCTAACCTGTCAATCACTACGCTTGTAATAAAAGTGCCACAGAAAGTAGCAATGAAGCCCGAATTGATACTCATCAATACATCTTTGGCAGTCGTCACTGTCATGCATTTCTGCTAGCATTATATGATGTACAATACGCTTTTATAAGCCACGTATATGCTCTGTCAGTGTGCCACTGATGCTCGATGTTTACCAGTATAGATATCAGCATTATACTATCTTGCGACATCTAATGTCGTTTTGTGGCACTGCTTATAATTATGATAATAAAATATACATTGCCGCTCTTTTAAGTTATTTTCTATACCTTATCTAGACCTAATATCCATTATCACGAGATGATTTAACATTATGCCTTTGCGTCCTATTGATGCCGTCTTTGTTCATCCGAAACAACGTTTATACGTTGTTTACTATCGTGGTGAGCTATGGCAATTACCGCGTATGAAAATCGATGATAAATCATGGCAAAACAGACGTCCTTATACTGACGATAGTAGCTCCCTTTATCTGAGCATTCACCAAGCCATCAGCGATCCTGTGTTGGCACAAAAATTACGTACATTAGATTTGCCTGTTGCAGTGCGTGGTAGCACCTTATCGCGTTTTGAAGCGTGGTGGGAGGCGCATGGGTTTAAATGGCTAAAAGACAAGCTTATGATCGGTCAGTCACCATTGGCTGCACATCAAGCGACAGCTTATACAAAAGCGATTGATAGCCAGCCTGCATCGCTTAGTAATAACCCTACTGAGAATAAAACCCCAGCGTCTATGCCTTCTTTTGTGAATACAGATGTGTTTGCAGAGATGCTGACAGAGTTAACCAATGAAGTACTCGAACAAAAGCTTTGACTCAAGCCATATATCACCTATAGTGTCTTATGTAAATTTTGAACTGAATCCATTAATAAAAGAGCGGTAATATATGAAAGACTACAAGCTGCTACTGGCTGGGCTAATTTTATTGCTGCTAGCAATTTTTATCGCTCTAATTGCATGGTTGTGGACCCACAATCGTAAAAGTATAGATCCGCTACCTATCATGGCAGGTGAGAATGAATCTGCCGCTGCCAAAGGCGATGAGACTGCCAAAACTGTGCCTGATAGCATCCTGTATGTCCGTGCAGCAAAAAGCCTGCAAGTGCCATTGGACGATATCATTGTCAGTTTTGAATCTCGTTATCCTCATATTCAAGTGTTAGCAAGCTATGTGGCACCAAACACACTTTTAACCTTATTAGATAATGATATCAATGCTAACAATGACAGCGACGCCGCTTTTAATACAGACATCATTATCGCAAATGATAGGCTATCGGCAGAACGTCTCGCGCAACTACAAGCAAAGCTGACAGCGTCTCAACACCAAGATAACCAGAGTAAGGCAAACGCCAATACAGTTATTACAGAGGATGAAACCGATAGCGAAAATACTGATAGTGAAAATGCTAATAGTGAACAGGCAGCTACCGAGAACGATAATAAAGAGGCACGTACACTAACCTCCTTTAATTATGCCTTGAAAGATAAGCAAGAACTCGAAGGCGTTATTTTGACAGACCGTACGGTTGCCGTTAGTTTTCGCAACTTCTTACTCTCAAGTACGGGCCAAGGTATTTTAGAGAAATACGATTATTATAATATTAATGGTTATAAGAATAGCGTAAACGACTTGTTTCAACCAACATCACGGGCAAAAAAAGCATCACGCGATAATCCAGTAGATGTCGCTGATGCTCTTAGCAATGGAGATAAATGACAAATTGCCTCTATTTGTCTTTTGTTGATTGCTTTTATGACTGCTTTTTCCTACAATGGCTCTCCATAATGCGCCTATAGCTCAACAGGATAGAGCAGTTGCCTCCTAAGCGATCGATCGGGGTTCGAGTCCCTGTGGGCGCACCACATGAATATACTAAAACACCCCTTAATGCCCCTCCAACAAGGCTTTTAGGGGTTTTTTATTGACCAAAACTTACCTTATATACCCATAATTAACCCTTGCTTACTGTAAAAATGGCAAAAACCGTCAAACCCCTTACCAATACTCAAGTCGATAAGGCCAAGCCTTTGGACAAACCCTATACCTTAACCGATGGCGGTGGTCTTTATTTACATATCAGTAAGGCCGGCACAAAAGCTTGGCGCATTGACTATACAACACCTATCACAAGAAAACGTGTCACAGTAACACTAGGTCAATACCCAGAGATCACTTTAGCAGCTGCCAGACAGATGCAGACTGATATTAAGTATCATCTTGCTAACGGTGATGATCCACGCGATATCAAAAGAGATGAAGAGTGCAAGCAATTACTTGAGTCTAAAAATACATTCGCTATGGTTGCTGAAGAGTACATGAGCCGCAAGACTCATATCGCCCCCTCTACTATCAAAAATAACTATAGGCAGATGAAACGGCTAAATGCATACCTTGGCATCATGCCTATAACTGATATCAAGCCAATGGATGTATTAGAAGCTTGCAGATCAGCTGAGGCGCAAGGATATATTGAGACAGCGGTAAAGATGCGCATAAAAGTTCATTATGTCCTAACTATTACGATAATTTCTAATAAAAATATCGCTGATTGAAAGATAAAGAGATAAACTATAAACGTTGAAATTTCGCCAATGAATGTTTTTTAACAGTGATAAAAGACAATTGCTATTAATTGAATTAATTCTATCGAGGATAAGCGATGAAGTGGACTGTATTGGTGTGTGCGTTACCGTTGTTGACCGCTTGTATGAGCATGAAAAATGTAAAAGAATTACCAAGCGAGCTGATCTATCAGCCGCCTATATCGGGCGCGAGTGCAACTGTCATGGGTAAAATGGAGCCACGACATACCAGACTCGTTGGTGATCGTATTGCTTATATCATGGAGATTGATGGTAAGCGCGTCCCTAAAGATAAAAAAGAGGCTTACAGCGATACTTGGGACAATGTCTACCCGATTACGACAGGCGAGCACACATTGACCGTCACTTACCGTATGGCAGGGCACTATACTCTGCCTACTAAAATTACCTTTGATGCTAAAGCCAACACTAACTATCAGCTAGATTTCGCTACTGATATTGGTACGGCATGGTTTAGTAAAGATAGTTATGTTGATTTCTGGATCAAAGACAAAGCGACAGAAAAACCCGTGACTGAGGTAGTACGAACTGCGCCACCACCTGAGACGAGGGTTGTTTCTTATCCGATTATCATTAATAATTGATTGAATAAAAATGTTGAAAATAACTCTGGTACGTAGCCAGAGTTATTCATGTAATTTTTATAATGAAAATGTATACAAGCTATTTATTTACTTTATCCAATCTAAATACCTTTTCCAAAAATATGCTGCCATTATAAATGAAGTAACGTTGTCAAAATTATTAATTTTTAGGTGGTATATAATGCACACTTTAAAAAAGTGTGGTCATTTTTAGACTAGAAGAAAGATTTTCAATCACGTTATTACTTTTTGGAAAAAATATCCACGTATCAAAACTGACAGCGGTAACATCGTCAAAAGCATGAATTACATTTTCGATAGTTGTTTCCAAAATTGGATGTGATTCATCGTTCCAAATTACTAGGCATTTCTCAGTTAATCCAAAATCTATTTGGGTCTTAATTTCTTGAACAGAAACTAACGAGACTTTGTTATCGATCTTGTCCCAATCAATTCTACCGCTACCACTAGTCTGTATTGGAAAGGAGCTAATAAAATGATCTATTACTTCCTTAGACTCTTCATCTTTTAATACTCTGACTTCTTTAAGAGCTTCTAGAGCTTCATCAAATAATATACTCATATAGATTACCTGTTAAATTGTTTAAGATAGTTGGTAAAATCAGCTTCTTTACCACCTTCAATCGGTATAGCATATTTCTTAGCTTTGTCACCTTTACCTAATCTAAAATCCTCTACATTAATATGCATACCCTTACTATCATCATAATCTAAACGCCATCTTACTTTTCCATCTAAAGATTCGCGTCCTACAACCTGACCATATCCTTTACTTGTTTTTAATCTACCAATAACGGGTTTTGAGCTTCCCATTGGTGCTACTTCTTCTATTAAATCAAATGCTTTGTTTCTTGCTTGTTCAAATGATTTAACTGAAGGCAAAACTTTTTCAATACAGCTATTGTGCACCCAAGTACCAAACTCACCAATATGATAAGTATGGAACTCTTCGACTTCAAAATTATAAACGGTATCAGTTTTATCAAGCTTACTTTGACTAACTACTGTCAATACTGCTTTGTCATCACGATTAACGAGCGTCATACCGATTTGTAATAATGACGCTGGCAACCAGCCTGTATCTACTACCCAAAACGGATGCTCCTCGGTCGTTTGATAAGTTTCTAGCTTACCATGATTGTCTCGGACGACTACTTCATAAATCTCTTTGTTATCGAGACTAAAAGTATCTACAATAGGGCGGTAGCCATATTCTAATGTTTCTTCATGACGCGACCAGACAAGATCGCCTTGCTTAATGGTTTCAATAGCTCTCAGACCATTAATAGTCTCAATAAGGGTTCCAGCGACAAAACAAGCTCTGTTCTTTACTTTTATGAACGTAGATAGATCACTGAGTTTGCCTGATTTAAGCAAGAGAGCACCACCGCCAGCACCTATGATCAGACCAATTTCACGATAGCTTGAGCCATTTTTTACAGCCTTAACCACCGCCTCTACAGTATCAATAGGAAGTATAGCCGAAATCATTGCTTTCATTTTTAAAGCATCTGCATCACTAATTTTTACTTTGTTCGCAGACTCAAGATTATGATTATTCTTTACAGCTTGATTGGCACTGTTTGCTGCTGTATTAACGTCCACATTGAGCATGAGCGCAATAGTTCCGGTTGTTAATGTAGCTATATCTTCAGTTCTTTTTAGTTGAGCAGGTGATGCAATACCCAACTTAGTAAGCAACTCATCTTCTTCGCTAGTACTAAGTTGTGCAACCATCTCACCAACAGCAGCGCCAATAGCACCTGCATTACAATCCTGCTTTTTGGCACTAGCGGTAGCACAGCCAACACCAGCAGCGACTAATTTGTGAGCCAAATCGCTCGCAAAGTCATCACCTTCGAAATCTTTTACAAACTTCCCGAACGTTTCCGCTGCAAACACATCGACTAGCGCACCACGAAGACTATTTTTTAAAGCCTCTTCAAAGCTTGCACCGTTAAGCGCAGCATCTGCAACAGCTCGGGTGACACCAGTACCGACACCATTAGCAAGTTTTTGACCAAAGGTATCAGTAGCAGTTCCTCCAAGACCTAGTTTAGCGCCTACGCCTGCTGTCAATGCAGCCGTTGCCATATTGCGTATAGTATCACTACTCGCCATATCTTTTAGCGTTTTACTAATGTCGCCTTTGTTATTAATCAGTGTAATAACCGCTTGCGTCTGCAAAGCAATACCAGCAGCATTAGTAGCCACCATGGAAGCGCTAAGGCCGCTACCTGCTGGACCTGCAGCGACAGTGATAGCAATAGCGATTAAAGCCGCAGCACCTGACGTCAAACCCTCTTGTGTATAGTCCCAGTTCTTCTGAATCAGATCGACTTGTACCCAATTGATATCGTTATCTTTGTCCAGTGTCGCAAGGTACTCATAACCCGGTTGTTTAGAAAGATTAAGAGCAATCTTTCCTAGTTCTTCTTGGCTTTTTTGTATATTCGTTTTGGCTTTATTATTAGCATCAACAGTAACTTCAACTGGCACAGCTACTGTCACACCACCTGGTGAGGTGATCGTTGGGACCTGATTAAACTTAGGTAACGAGGCCGTTGTTACCTTCTGGCACTTTGTCGTATTTACTACTTGTGATATGCGCTTGCTTGGCCACATGTTTCATAAAAACGACTCCTTAAGGACAATGTGTAAAGGTTCAAACAGCGATATCAATACCCTTTATTCCAGCTCATCAATCAACTGCTTCATTTCATCAATTTCACGCTTTTGTGCTTTTATAATATCGTCAGCAAGCTGCTGCACACGCGGATCTTCAATATCAGCACGACTACTGGTGAGAATAGCAATCGAGTGATGCGGTATCATGGCCTGCATCCAATCGACTTGATTAACCGTTGCTTGCGATCTCACGCCCCAAATGCCGACAGCAAACATCAATACGCTCAGACCGTAAATCATCAAGTTAATCTTGGTCTTCTTATACATATTAGTCATAAATGCCAACATGACGACTGCCATACCGGCACCCATGTAGAGCGCCATATAAGCCCTGGTTTCACTAAAGTAAATGTGATCCCACTGGTAGGTATTGAAGTACATCATGATATACATCACAATCGTAGACGTCACAATCATCAGAGTGAACTTCACATAAGGGTTCATGCCCTGTTGATGATTCATGTTGTTTTGATCTGAAGCATTCATAGTATATCTCCTATTATTTTAATAATATTAAAACCAGAACTTAAGCCCCGTTGTCAAACTACTGCTATCAACCGATCCATTATGTTGACGTCGTTGACCACGAGCCTTGCCAAGCGCTGTCTCATAACTCACACCGATGTAAGGCGCGAGTTGGCGACTGAATGTCTCATAAGTAAGCCTGACCTCAGTTTCCATCTCATTAAAGCCCTTGGTAATGTCATTATCATGGTCATCTTTACTAAAGGCAGTCAACCCCACCTCCGGTATAACTACCCAATGCTGATCCAAACGCCACTCGTATTCTGCGCCCAAATCAAGACGAATCTGACCATCGGTATATAAGTACGCCCTAGCGTCCGTTTCGATAAAATATGGCGCGGTACCGACAATACCTGCCATCACTGCAGATTTGTCGTTTTCAGTATCGTAAGCGACACCGGCCTCACCGTTCCAAAAGATACTCAGTGGTTTCCAATAAGCGAGCGAGCTCAAGCTATCGATTTCTTTATCATCTTTAGTCTGAGCACTACCTTCGGTACGTAGCCTTATACGATTACTATCCGTACCGTACCAACCCGTCGCTTCGAAGTTGATTTGATCGTCATCAAACTGATAGCCCAAGTCGTCTACTGACACTCCCCATAACGGCATGCTGCCCATCATCACTGGCTTACCATACTGCCCGTAGGGAATCCCATTTGAATAGTCTGGACTACGAGCATCGGCTGGTGGTTCACCACCCTGCATATTAGACATATCCATACTGCTATGACCCATATCAGACATGTCCATACCGCTGTGATCCATACCAGACATATCCATACCGCTGTGATCCATACCAGACATATCCATACCGCTGTGATCCATATCGGACATGTCCATACCGCTGTGATCCATATCAGACATGTCCATACTGCTGTGATCCATACCAGACATGTCCATACCGCTGTGATCCATATGAGACATGTCCATACCGCTGTGATCCATATCAGACATGTCCATACCGCTGTGATCCATGCTCGGCATCTCAGCAGCATTTGCTAACGGTGACATTAATAACATCAAAGACGACATGCCAATAAACGGTAGACCTACTTTATATATTCTCATAATAAGGCTCATATTCGAAGGTTTATTAAACAACGGCAACTTCTCTGAACATGCCGGCTTCCATGTGGTATAGCAGATGGCAATGCCAAGCCCATCGTCCAACTTCACCCGTCACATCAAAGCTAATCTTTTGCGCAGGTTGAACCACAATCGTATGCTTACGTACCTGAAAATTTCCTGATGGCGTGCGCAAATCACTCCACATTCCATGCAAATGCATAGGATGATTCATCATCGTATCATTCACTAAAGTAATGCGTACACGCTCATTAGGCTTAATATTTACAGGCGTTGCATCTTTAAACATAACCCCATCTAATGCCCAGATATAACGCTCCATATTTCCAGTTAGATGTATTTCAATCTCTCTGGTAGGCTTACGCTGCTCTGCTAGCACTTGCTCATCAACAGAGCGAAGCTGATCATAAGTTAATACCTTTCTATCAATATTACGCAGATTGATACCCGGATCATCAAGGTTCATACGTGGATTGTCTACGCGCATATCTGATTTAAAGTCATATTCGGTCTTAGCATGCTTTGCTTTGTAGCCTTTATCTCCCATCGCACCCATCATGTCAGCCATAGTTAACCACTCAATACTATCCATAGCAGGTATCGCAGCACGTGCGCCTTTTTTGGTAGCAAGTGTAGTGGCAACATAGCCTGATCGGTCAATATTTTGGGCGAATATGGTATGCGCTTCTTTGGTTGGTGTTACGATGACATCATAAGTTTCAGCCACCCCAATGCGGAAATCATCAATTGCAACGGGTGCGACATCAATACCATCGGTTGCCACTACAGTCATTTTGAGACCAGGTATGCGCACATCAAAGATGGTTTGTGCTGAGGCATTGATAAAGCGCAGTTTAACAGGCTGTCCTGCTTTCACTAACTGCGTCCAATTGGCGGCTGTCGTCTTACCATTCATCAGGTACGTAAAGGTCTTTTCACCAGATAGATCGGTAAAATCCGTTGGCATCATGCGCATCTGATTCCACATTTTGCGCTTGTCATAAGCGGCTTCTAGATCTGTTGCGGCAATATCAGATAGTAGCTTTTTGAAATCTGGCAAGTGGTAGTTATCAAAGTCAGCGCGCTGTTTGAGCAGCTTCAATAGATTGTGCGGATCGCGGTGCGTCCAATCACTCAGCACGATCACATGGTCTTCTGCGACTGGGTGACGCTCACGGCCTTTTGGCTCAATGACAATAGCACCACGCATACCGGTTTGTTCTTGAAAGCCACTGTGTGAGTGATACCAATAGGTGCCTGATTGTTTAAGTTTGAATTTATTTGAATTTATAAGTAAAGGTACTGTTCGCGGGAATACCATCGAAGCTGATGCCTGGTACGCCATCCATCTCAAAAGGTACGAGCAGACCATGCCAGTGAATAGAGGTCGACTCATTCATCTGATTATGGACACGGATGGTGACAGTCTCGCCCTCTTGCATCTTTAGCGTTGGCGCTGGTAGCGAGTCATTAATCAGTGTCGCTATACTCGACTTGCCATTGACGGTAATCGGCTTTTTGCTGACATAAAGGTCAAACTCATTACCGGTTAAGATGGGTACGATATGGTCGGCTTTGTCACTATTGACGGCGACGTTTTGTTGACCTTTACCGAGCGCACTATTGGCAATAGACGGTAGGGTGGACAACATGGATGCCCCTAACAAGGTAGAAGATCCTGTCAAAAAACGCCTGCGGTTAAGCATAGTTTTGTTCAGAATAATTTACCTGATTTATATCCATAAAGTGAGAGTTGAGTCTATATTTATCAGCTAAGTCTATGCCTTTGGCCGCTTATTAATAGAGCTTTATAAGCTATAGTCAATCAATATTAAAAGTGGTACAAGGCAGACGAGTGCAAGTACTACAGTAGTAGGCTAAACGAGTCTAACGCTGTAACACTTTAATAGTGGTTCGACTATATTTAAACGATAACCAAGCTAGATTTGCTGCTGCGGTGTGTCAATAGTTGCATAAACAGCTGTTGACCCATCTTTATTTAGTTGCATCACTTTGTAAGGCATAAATTTGTCTTGATATTCCATACCTGGGCTGCCAACAGGCATACTAGGTACGGCAAGACCGATTGCATCACGTGGCGGATTCTTTATGAACTGCGCCATATACTTAGCAGGAACATGACCTTCAAAAACGTAGCCATCGGTAGTTACTGTAGTATGGCAAGAGCGCATTTGCTGGGGTACGCTATAACGGTCTTTAAATAACGATACATCTTCAACATTTTGAGCAGTTGCATTTAAGCCATAACCTTCAGCATGACTAACCCACTCTTTGCAACAACCACAATTGGCATCTTTATAAACAGTGGCTGAAACATTGTGCAAAACCGCTGATTGAGTGTTTGAATGAACGCTAGCGGGTGCTGTTTTGCTTTCTAGCTTCACCTCTGATGTACTTTGCGTAGCACTGGCTGATTCATTTGCAGGCTTTGATTCAGCTGCAATATTAGGCTGACTGCAAGCAGCTATCGTTAAGGATAATGGTAAAACAGCCATTTTTGTAAGTATATGACTTGATATAAGACTATTTGTATTTATATATCTATTGATATAGCCTCTCATAAAATCACTCCTAAGCGCCTATCTAGCGATCAATCTATAAGCATTGAAGCCGTAATATTGACCAAGTTATACCGATAAATTTTAAAACTTAAATCATAAAAACAGCACTATGCAGCACTGTATACTCACGAATACTCAATGCTGCATATCAGACTCATTACCTGACATGCCCATATCACTATCAAACGACATATTTAGCGTTTCATCATCTAGCCGAGTCGTTAACATCGTGTACTGGTTTTTGTTCAAATCCGGTAGCGATCTGATAAAAGCCATCATTGCCCACATCCTATCATCATCATGAGAAGCACCCCATGCGGGCATACCTGATGCCATAATGCCGTGTTTTATTGCCCAAAAACCTTTTTTGGCACCGTCTTCACTTTGGTATCGTTTAACGACATCTGCGTCAGTAAAATTTGGTGGTTGTGGATACAGTCCTTTACTCAGGTCTGTACCCGCGACTCCCGGCGACAAGTGACAACCAGCACACATCTCTTTGTAATCTGCGCCACCTGAACTGATCATTTCTGCCTTTTGTAAGTCTGGCACCAAAATATCTTTACTGGCATGTTCAATTGAACGACTACGTGCTGTCTCTAAAAAGTTATAGACTAAGGGGCTATGGGCTTGATCAGCACCGATATTTATCACGCCGCTAGTTATTACAATAAAAATACCTATCATGATGATACAGACGGTAAAAAGTATTCCTAGTAAAAACTTCATAGGTCTGTCCTAAAAATCCATTTTTATTCATATCCGCTTATTGCTCGACCACCTTGTCCAACAACATCAAAACGCTATAAACATCTTTAAGAATCATTTTTGCTAGGGATACAATGTTTTTGGTACATCTGCTTCATTTTGCTCATATTGGTCATCATAGCTTTCATAGCCGGATCGTTCATATCCATTTTGCTATGATCCATTTCCTTCATCATTTGCATGTGCTTTGCTATTTTTTCGCAATTCATTTGGTCTTTTTCAGCATGCATTTTTGGATCGTGTGCCAGTGCAGAGGTTGAAACGACCAAGGCTACAGCAGCTGCTACGATTGATTGAGACAGTGGCATTGATTTAAAAAGTGACATAACTCATCCTTGATTGGCTATGAAGTCAGTAGGACTTCAGAATATTAAGTTGCCTTAGAGCATACTGTAGCGATTCTGACAGAGGCATGACGACAACATTACAATTCTGTCATCTTACTATTTATGGTTTTTAATGTTGTCAGTAATCCTTTAGTATGACATCAGAGCTGATATTACTTATCGCTACCATATTTGTTGATGAAGTACTTTTCAGACTGTAGATGTTGATCTTTGTGTTCAATCTCACAAGCCACTCTTGCATCGATATAGCTTTTCATTTGTGAATTTGAGAGCTGAGCATCGTTATGATCCAAGTTTTTTGCAAACTCAGTCAAAGCGTCGCAGTTATTGATGATTGAAGTGCTTAGATCAGTCGTATGCGCATTAGCAGTAGTAATCCCGATGAGCGCCGAGACTGATAGCAGTACTACTTTTTTAAATGAGCCGTGAATCTTCATATAAAACCTCTTCTGTAAGTTATTTAAATTGATTACCGATAAAAATAATTCATCGTATAGTAAAGCCCAAATAAAACTGATATAGCATCACAAACACACTCGATTAAATACTATTTTCCTTGCTTGCTGTGACTTCGTCTTTTGATGCTGCGAAAAATAGCCTTTAATCTCGTTGTGTCATTTTTAAATTGACTTGACTATAGCTAAGTATTGGATAGTAGCTAGGTATTGGAAACGAGCACCTATATACCGTTTATATAGATTAGCAAAATAAAACTGACAGTTTGATTACGAGCACATGACATCTTTGTCAGCTACCAATCAATGCTGTCACTTGTGCTGGTTAGAACGTTAGACAATCTTGACCGTATTGAGGAATTACAATGAAAGTACTGCTGGTAGAAGATGAGTTGAAACTTGGCGAATATATAAAAAAGGGCTTAACCGAAGCTGGGTTTATTGTGGATCATCATCTAACAGGCCTAGATGGCTATCACGCATTGATGACTGAAGAATTTAGCGTGATACTGATGGATGTCATGCTACCGGATGTTAGTGGCTTTGAGCTGGTGCGTAATTACCGAGCGGCAGGTAAGCATACTCCCGTGCTATTTTTAACAGCAAAAGATGACTTGAGTGACAAGATAAAAGGGATTGAGATTGGTGGCGATGATTATTTAACCAAGCCGTTTGCGTTTGCAGAATTGGTAGTCAGAATAAAAAGCTTATTGCGACGTGCCAATCAAACCGATTATCAAAGTACGATTATACAAATAGCGGATCTCAAGATGGACATTGCCAAGCGCACGGTGCATAGAGGAGTGAAGCCTATTAAGCTCACGGCAAAGGAGTTCTCGTTATTACAGTTTTTATTAGAGCGCCGAGGTGAAGTCCTACCCCGCTCAGTCATCGCCTCGCAAGTATGGGATATGAACTTTGAAAATGATACGAACGTGATTGATGTGGCGATAAGACGTCTGCGCATAAAGATAGACGATGACCATGAGGCAAAGCTGATTCATACGGTGCGTGGGATGGGCTACCGGCTAGAGGCTATCGATACAGCGCTTGATAGCAATCAATCTGACGACACTGGCACTATTTAATATGAAACATCGATTAGATAATCGACGCTTGCCTCTACTGTGGCGCACCGTTTTTCTACTCACTGTATTCGTGATTATCTCTCAAGTGATTATTTATGCATGGGTGCAGCGTTCTGTTAGTGGGCACTTTGAACAAATGGACTCTGAGATTCTCACGCATGCAGCTTTTAACCTGCGCAGAAGCATCAATAATGTTGATGCTCAGACAAAGTCAGCAGCAGCTTCAAAATCTCAGTCATTAACTAGCACCAATCATCTACATTCTTCTCAGCGTGATTATGACTTAAAGACTGTCATCGCAAATAAAAACGGTGCGCTATTATCTAGCGATCCAACCAGCTTTGCCAACGACCTACCTTCAGATTTCAGCTTGCCACAATTGTGGCAAGTCTATCGTGATCAACAATTCACGGTTGAGATAAAAAATAGAAATTACCGAGCCATCATCATCGAACACCAAGAGTTGTTGGCACTTATTGTCCTCCCCATCGATGTCCATCACCACTATCTCATCCATTTTAATCGTCAGCTTAGTATGATTTTATTCGCGATCACCTTACTACTGGTGTCAGTAGCTGCATTCAGTGTGTACTGGGGGTTTGCACCTTTAGCCACTATCGTACAAAAAATGAAAAGAATTAACCCTGAAAGACTGGATGAAAGAATAACCGTCAGTGATATGCCTTTAGAGCTACGATCACTAGCACAATCTTATAATTCGATGATGGTCAAACTTGAGAGTAACTTTGAATCTTTGTCTCGGTTTTCAGATAATATTGCCCATGAACTCCGTACCCCAATAGCAACGCTTAGTACGCAAACGCAAGTCATGTTGAATAAGCCAAGAGATGGCAATGAATACATTGAGCAGCTACATCATCAACATGATACGTTAGAGCAGCTATCGGCTATGATTAATAATATGTTGCTGCTGGCAAAAACTCAAAAAGGCTTAAGCGAGTCGCAAATCGGTAATGTAAATACTGAGCGCTTAATGACTAAGCTCGTTGACTACTATGAAATGCTGGCCGAGGATCGTGAGATCACTTTTGAAAAATCGGGTGAATTTGTGACAGTAGTAGGTGATGAAGGTTTGCTTCAGCGATTATTTGCTAATCTGCTGTCAAATGCCATCTATTACGCTGCGAGTGCCAGTACTATCACAGTATCAGCTACCATCATTACCTCAGGCATCGGCCTTGATGGTTCAAAAGAAGAGGCTCTAGCCGCAAAACAACGATTGTTAAAAATCGTCCTAACTAATCGCTTAGACAAACCACTAGAGCAGAGTGAAGCTGAAAAGCTGTTTGAACGATTCTATCGTCATGATAAGACAAGCAGTCAACATTCAGGGACAGGGCTAGGATTGTCTATTGTTCGGGCTATCGCTCATGCCCATAAAGGCAAAGTAAATATTGCTATCAAAGATGAGTATTATTTTGAGGTCACTGTAGAGTTATTGCTGGCCTAGTATTGACTATCTTCTATGAAGCTTGGATTTTATGAACTTTAAAGATGGATGAATTAATAGAATGTTAAGATAGTAATAACAGTACCCTAGTGAGGACTTGAATATTGAACCGCCCCGGGATTGTCGGAGACTCAACGCTCCAAGAAAATACGACAATGAAAACATGAAACTATACCCCTGAAATGAAAGAGCGCGCCGTCTGTATACTAATTGAAACTAAAGACGACTACCCATCCACTTGGTCAGCCATCAAAGCCATAGCGCCAAAGATAGGTTGCACGCCTGAGACCCTACGATGAGGCAAGTGGACACAGCAAGCTTTTGCGGTTTGTCTCGTTTAATACGGCGTTTAGGCTTTATTCTTAAGTTTAATTCAAGCTCACGGTAGATACGATAAACACGTTTATGGTTATAAGGCAGTCCGAGTACATTTCTTAGATATAAGAAGCACAGCTTAACGTCAACAATTTATTCAATCAAAAATATCTTGCTGGCGAAAATTTTTTTGGATTAACGTATGGCGAGCCTTTAAATGTAGTCGGTAGAGTGACGTATCGCTTTTAGTCTAAATATTAGAGTGTGTTGAGTTTGAAAGTTAACATCTAACAAATTGACATTCAGGGTCGGCTTATAATACCATTGATAATTACTTTCATTCATCTCAACGATGGTCCTATAATAATTTTTTGGAGCAATCCCATGCAGTGGACTAAACCCGCTTTTCAAGACATCCGTATCGGTTTCGAAATCACCATGTATTTTGAAGCACGCTAAAAGCTTATAAACCTGAATACCTTAAAAGCCCTAGATGATTAGGGCTTTTACTTTTTTTGACATTTGGAAATATTGCGCTATGTATATTCACGTTTTAGGCTCAGCGGCTGGTGGCGGTTTTCCGCAGTGGAATTGTAACTGCGAAAACTGCCACGGTGTACGTCAAGGCACCATCGAAGCAAAGACCCGTACCCAATCCTCAATCGCCATCTCAGAAAATGGCGTTGACTGGATTTTATTCAACGCCTCCCCCGATATTCGCCAGCAATTATTTGACTTTAAGGCGGCTCAGCCAGCTCGTCACCTAAGAGACACAGGCATCACCGATGTGGTATTGATGGACAGTCAGCTTGACCACACCACGGGGCTATTGACCTTACGTGAAGGCTGCCCCATCTCTGTTTGGTGTACGGACATGGTGCATGAAGATCTCAGCACAGGCTTTCCGCTGTTCAACATGCTAAAGCACTGGAATGGCGGCCTACAGTACAATCAAATCGACCCAAAACAGCGCTTTCAAATTGACGGCTATAGCAATTTAGAACTGACGCCTTTGGTCATTAGAAGTTCAGCGCCGCCGTACTCACCGCATCGTAACGACCCTCACGATGGCGATAATATCGCGCTGATTGTCAAAGATTTAAAAACACAAAAGCAGCTGTTTTACGCCCCAGGGCTAGGCAAAATCGACGATGAAGTGATGCAAATTATGAAGGCGTCTGATTGCGTGATGATTGACGGTACGCTATGGACAGACAACGAGATGCAAGAGCGCGGCGTCGGCACCAAAACAGGCCAAGACATGGGGCATCTGCATATCAGTGGTGAGGATGGCTCGCTGCATTATCTCGATCAGCTCGATAACGCGCGTAAGGTGCTTATTCATATTAATAACACCAACCCGATATTGAACGAGCAATCTGAACAAGCAGCGACCTTAAAACAGCACGGTGTTGAAGTGGCCTTTGATGGTATGCAGATAGAACTATAAGACAAACAGTAAGGCAATAAAATGAAAACAACAGAAGAAACCGCACTCAGTCCAGAAGCGTTTGAACAAGCAATTATGGCCAAAGGTCAGTATTATCATATCCACCATCCTTTTCATATCATGATGCATGAAGGGCGCGCCACGCAGCAGCAAATCCAAGCGTGGGTTGCCAATCGGTTTTACTACCAAATCAATATCCCGCTAAAAGACGCGGCGATTATGGCCAATTGTCCCGATCAGCGCGTGCGTCAAGAGTGGATCCAGCGCATGATTGATCAAGATGGCGTCTATCCTGATGGCGGCGGGCGCGAAGCATGGCTCGGTCTGGCAGAAGCGGTTGGCCTGACGCGTGAGCAGGTGATTTCGGAAGAGCTAGTCTTACCGGGTGTGCGTTTTGCTGTTGATGCGTATGTCAATTTTGCTCGCCGTACCTCATGGCGTGAGGCGGCGAGTAGCTCATTGACCGAACTGTTTGCCCCGCAGATTCACCAATCACGCTTAGAGTCTTGGCCCAAGCATTACCCTTGGATCAAAGAAGAAGGCTATACCTATTTTCGCTCGCGCCTCAGCCAAGCGCGCCGCGATGTTGAGCATGGTCTGACCATCACGCTTGACTCATTCAAAACGGCAGAGCAGCAAGAACGCATGCTTGAGATATTACAATTTAAACTCGATATTTTGTGGACGATCTTGGATGCCTTGAGCCTCGCCTATGTGCATGACCAAGCGCCGTACCAAAGCGTCACCAATGATAATGTCTGGCATAAAGGATTGTTCAAATGAGTATACCCGCGAGTTTACCTGAGCTGGATCAATCTCTGGTTCCCACATGGCGTCATGGCTATCGCTTTCAGTTTGAGCCAGCGCAAGACGCTTATGTCCTGCTCTACCCTGAAGGGATGATAAAACTCAATGACAGCGCCAGCATCATTGGACAACATATCGATGGCACCGCATCGGTTGCTGATATTATCCAAAAGGTGCAAGCCATGTTTGGCGACGTGCCTGAAATCGAGCAAGACATTATCGAATATATGCTGGTCGCCCAGCGTGAACATTGGATTGATTTAGTATGACTGCACCCGTCGGACTGCCGCTATGGTTACTCGCTGAGTTGACCTATCGCTGCCCCTTACAATGCCCGTATTGCTCCAACCCCATTGACTATGCTCAGTATAAAGACGAGCTGACGACACAGGAGTGGTTTGATGTGTTTGATCAGGCGCGGCACATGGGCGCGGTGCAGCTGGGCTTTTCTGGTGGTGAACCACTGGTGCGTCAAGACCTAGAAGAACTGGTCGCTTATGCGCATCAAAAAGGCTTTTATACCAATCTCATCACCTCAGGTATGGGACTGACTGAAGCGCGCATTGCCAGTTTAAAAGACGCAGGACTGCAGCATATTCAAATCAGCTTTCAAGCCAGTGACCCTGTAGTAAATAATCTCTTGGCAGGTTCAAAGCATGCCTTTGAACAAAAATATGAGATGTCACGTCTGGTCAAGCAGTACGACTATCCGATGGTACTTAACTTTGTGATCCATCGGCAAAATATCGATCAGATTGACCAGATTATTGATCTGTGTTTAGAGCTGGAAGCGGATACAGTTGAGCTGGCTATTTGTCAGTTTTATGGTTGGGCGTTTGAAAACATCGAAGGCCTACTACCGACCAAAGAACAAGTGGTCAGAGCCGAACGCATTACTAACGAATATCGCCAAAAAATCGAAGCACGTGGTATCAAATGCAAACTCATTTTTGTGGTGCCTGATTACTACGAAGAACGGCCAAAACCTTGTATGGATGGCTGGGGTAAGATTTTCTTGACCGTGGCACCTGATGGCGCCGCGCTTCCCTGTCATGCTGCCAGACAACTGCCCATATCCTTTCCCAATGTCAGGCAGACGCCATTAAAAGACATCTGGTATGACTCAGACAGTTTCAATCACTTTCGCGGTGATGACTGGATGCCTGACATGTGCCAAAGCTGCCCTGATAAAGAGCGCGATTATGGCGGCTGCCGTTGCCAAGCGTTTATGCTGACGGGCGATGCCAAAAACGCCGATCCTGTGTGCGGCAAATCGCCTTATCACTACCTGATCGAGGAAGCACGTATTAATAGCGAGACGCCAACTCCGTTTGAAGATCTGCGCTTTAGGAACCCTAAAAATTCTAAACGATTAAGTATGAGTCAAGAGCAACTGATTCCCACGCGTATGGTCACGGATTAATGATGAATAACCAGCCTATAATTTTTGATGGTCATAATGATCTGTTAACCCGTCTATGGCTAAGCTCTGCTGACGATCCGGTGCATGATTTTATTTATGGCACACTACCGGGACATTTAGATTTAAAGCGTTGCCGACGAGCAAGATGGATGGGCGGCTTGTTTTCTATTTTCTTACCGCCCTACGCTTATGTGAAAAACAACCATCCTGATAAGTTATCCAACCCATCAAACTCAGACTTCACTTCGCAAGAAATCATTGATATTTGCTGCGCGCAACTAGAACTTGCCCAGCAATTGCAGGCGCGATCAAACGGTCAGATTCAGATCTGTACGTCTATGGCACAAATTCAAGCCTGTCAGCAGAATCAGCAACTGGCCATCGTTTTGCATCTTGAAGGCGCTGAGTTTTTGGCTATTGAGCCTGACTTGCTGGATGTGTTTTATGAATCAGGACTCAGAAGTATTGGCCCACTGTGGAATAGAAAAAGCCTATTTGGTGATGGTTTAAATGCGTCTTTTCCGCATTCGCCAGACACAGGCTCTGGTCTAACCCGTGAAGGTAAAGAACTTATTTTGGCGTGTCGTGACAAGCATATGCTGATTGATGTGTCGCATATGAACGAGCGCGCGTTTTGGGATACGTTAGAGATTGCCGATCAGCCGATTGTCGCAACGCATTCCAATGCGCACGCCTTATGCGCGCAAGCAAGAAACCTGACTGATCGACAACTGGCTGCCATTAAACAAAATGGTGGTCTGGTTGGGGTGAACTTCGACGTGGCATTTCTACGTGCGGATGGGCAGCGAGATACGCAGACCTCACTTGATGTGATTGTCGATCATCTTGCTTATCTGATAGACCATCTAGGCGAAGATCACGTTGGATTTGGCTCTGATTTCGATGGTTGTCTATTACCTGATGAATTGTCTGATATCAGTCAAATCTCTAAGCTGATTGAGCGGATGCAACAACGTCACTTCTCTGATGCGCTTATTGAAAAGATCACGTCAAAGAATTGGTTTAGGGTGTTGGATGAGATATGGGAGTGATGGTTTATATCTTTGGATACCACGAAATAAAATATCTATATCGATGCGTATTGCTCTAAGAGTTGGATATAGTCGAACCACTATTAAAGTGTTACAGCGTTAGACTCGTTTAGCCTACTACTGTAGTACTTGCACTCGTCTGCCTTGTACCACTTTTAATATTGGTTGACTATAACGGGTATGAATTTTTCCTGACTCCCAAGGTGCTTTTTCATACTATTTACTATTAAAAATATAAAGCCTAACTGATTACCTTAGGCTCTATGATAAAAATCATCGAGCGTTAAGCCTCATTTTCATCGGTCAAGTACCACTCCATAAACTCATAGAAGCTATCCCAATGCGGTAATGTACCGTCCGCTAGTTGCTGTAGCTGTCCCATCTGAAAATCCCATACACTGTCATCTTCTATATTGTACAGATATCCCCCTTCACCTTCGCCTGTACTAAATAAAATGTAAGGGGCTGTCCTAGATAACTAGTTCAAACCCTGTTTAATCCATTGTTTTAATTGTAGTAATTGCGACTTTGGGTCACTGTGATTAAAACGCCACTCACATTCCTTTAAATAGAGGTGAAAATGCTCTTTTGGGACCCCGTTAAACTTACGTAGATGCCGTTTAGCTTGGTTCCAGAAGTTCTCTATACCATTAATATGATTCTTGTCATTAACAAAGGTTTTGGAGTGGTTGATGAGATAATGAGTAAACTCACTGACATCTAATGCGTTATAGCTTTTAAATGAGTCAGTATAAACAATGCTATCAGGCTTCACTTACGCTTTAATAGGCCAAACACGGGCACTTTGCTACCAGCACCTCGCCCTCGCTTGCCTTTACGAGTGCCACCAAAGTATGATTCATCTACTTCGATTTCGCCTTCAAATAGACCAGGGTCTTGACTATTCTCGTAAATAAGCACTCGTAGCCTATGAAAGTAATAACTGGCTGTGGTTTTATTAACACCAATTAGGCTTGCTGCTGTTCTCGCGGTAGAACCGGCAACAAATAGCTCGATGAGTCTGTTTTGTTTATACCAACTTAGTTTACTCTTTCTCATAGTACTATCCTAAATAATTTTACTTATCTAGGACAGCCCCTATTTTTAATATAACGACTGTAACACCTGCTGTGTTTGGCTTTCTAGCTCTGAAATGGCTTCTTTGTCTAACGCATCGGCATGCGGTTGGCCAAATTCGCCCCTAGCATCGCCATGTGTACCATCTTTGATATCGTTGTCAAAGTATTTACCCGTGTCGTCCGCGAACTCGTCCGAGACAGCCAATGCCGTTAAGATATTTGCGCCTTTATCTGCTGATGACCAGTGATGACCGTAGGCTTCATCAACCATCTTGGTGTTCAGCAGTGAGCCTGGGTTAACAGCGATCACATTGATACCATCGCTAGCGACTCTATCTGCCAAATCCATACTCCACATCGTGAGCGCCAGCTTACTTTGCGCATAGGCAGCTTTGTCATCGAGACGCTCTTGTCCTACAAATGCCTTATATGATATTGGAGCTTGAGCAGCCGAGCTCAGATTTACGATACGCGCTTTATTAGATTGCTTGAGTAACGGTAATAAAGCATTGGTCAGCTCATAAGGCGCTAGGTAATTGACCACAAAGCGTACGTCCAGACCATCTTTAGTTATCGCTGATGCCGTGGTATAAATCCCTGCGTTGTTTATCAATACATCCAGCTTTGGTAGCTTTTCATTGACGTCTGTGGCCATCTTGAGTACATCTGTTAAGTCAGAGAAATCAGCGACAAATCCATCAATATGATCTACCGCATCGCCTGTTGCCCCTGCTTGAACTTCTGCAATGACGCTGGCAAGTTTGTCAGCATCGCGGCCATGCAGGTACACTTGATGCCCAGCCTCTGCTAGCTTTAAAGCAGCCAACTTACCAATGCCATCTGTGCTACCGGTAATTAAAATTGTTTTAGTTTTACTCATGATTGCAACCATCCTGATTATTTAACTTATGGTTATATTATTAGGTACACGCTACATTTTATCCGCCGTCATGGTATCCATTGTTATGAAAGTGTTGTACTTCATACAGCCACTATTGATCATTTTTCAGTATTATTTTAAAAGTGGCGAACGCTTTATATAATTGTTTACTATAGGAAAATCATAACTATACACATAAATATCTGATAAATAAAAAACGCTAGTAAGTGAGTACTTACTAGCGTTTGAACAACGACTGTCTATCTAAATCTTCAGTTAGCGTCAATTAACGTAAATCGTCAACGACGGCTAGCATGGCGATAAGCGATGCTTCCCCTAACTGAATAGAACGCTCTGGTGACCAGCCCATCTCTGTATCAGGTAGATTATCGTTGTCTTTAAATGGCATCTCTAACGTATTGGCAAGACAATCAAAACGCTCAGCGACCCAATGGGTTGCAAGCGTCATGTTCGCCTCACCTGGCGCATCAATCTCATAGCCGACCTCGGTCTGAAAATCGGCATTGGCTAATTTCAATGCGTCTGAAAACCGATCACGTAGATGTGCGAGGCGCTCATTATAACTCGGCGTGCCTTGAGAGCCCGCAAGGAATGCATACGGCAATGCTTCATCGCCATGCACATCATAAAACAGATCAACGCCCGTCTCTTCCATCTTCTTAATCACATAAAACACTTCAGGGCTTTTGTCCAAGCTTGGACTTGCCCACTCACGGTTTAGGTTCGTACCTGCGGCGTTCGTACGTAGATGACCGCGTACACTGCCATCAGGATTCATATTGGGCACAATATAGAAATTGGCTTTATCTAATAATAGCCTGCTATTGGCATTGTCGCTGTCTAACAAGCTATAGAGTAAACCTTCGACCAGCCATTCCGCCATCGTTTCACCCGGATGCTGACGCGCAGTGATCCAAATATTGCGTTTATTAGTATCGCCATCACCAATTTTGACCAAAGTCAAATCACGCTTATCCAGCGTGTCACCCAAATGCTCTAGCGTCACTAGCGGATGTGTCTGTACAGCGGCTAATAAATCTTGATGACGCTCATAGCTATAAGGGGCAAAATAAGCAATTTGAATGGTCTCGCACGCCAGCTCTGCCACGATGGTTAATTTGCCATCTTGGTAAGAAGTAGGCAAACGAAACCAATGCTGACGATCGTAGGAAGCGACTGCTTGATAATTCTCCCACCCTTCGAGATAGGAAGCCTCACCTGCATTCATAATATTGAGAACGTACTTCCCTCCAACCTCGCCAGAGAGACGGAAGTTAAACCATTGAAAAAATTCTTCGCCAACGTCTGGACGAATGGCGAGCTGAATATTATTTTTATCTTCTATATTAAGTACGTCAATATTACCTGCGTCAAAATTGGCAGTGATACGCATGATCGCTCCTTGATGGGTTGTGATGAGTGGATTTGATAAGCTCAATTGAGGCATAAAGACATATGATAGTCTGTTTTATGCTAGATATGGGCCAATCTAATACAGTAGAACCTCAATAAAATTGATACAGCATAGGAAACGCGCTCGATTAAACGCTACTTTTCTTGCTTGCTGTGACTGCGTCTCCAGAGGCTGCGAAAAATAGCGTTTAATCTTGCTATACCATTTTTATAATGGTTTCACTATACAGTAGCGTATTATTTTATTGGTCATCACGCCCTCTTTTTCAAGTGATCAGCTGAATGGCGCTCTCTACTTGGACTTTATCCAAACTGAAAAGCAGATAGCTGCGTTTTTAGCACTTGCTCAGAGTAAATTTTATCCCCTTTATCATTGCCTGCTGCACCTGCTGCCACCATCAGCGGTAGCAAATGCTCCTCTGCGCCTAATGGATGTGAGGCTGTTGCATAAGGGGCTTTTGACCAGTTAGCCAGTGCTGACCATCGCGTCTCCCAATCCGCTGCGACAGTATCGGTCAGCCAGTCGTCAAAAACTTCAGACGGTGCGGTGAAGTTTGCATCACCATAGCCGCGCATATTATGAAAACTCATACCGCTACCGATGATCAACACCCCTTCTTGGCGTAATGATTGCAGGGCTTGACCTGCTGCCAGATGCGCTTCTGGGTCGAGATCATTACGTAGTGACATCTGTACCACGGGAATATCTGCCTCAGGGAACATTACCTTTAACGGTATAAAGACGCCGTGATCAAATCCACGCGCCGCATCTTGCTCATTTGGAATGCCTGCCGCTGTCAGCAGATTACTGACTCGCTCAGACAACGCGGGCGCACCTGATGCCGGGTAAGCCAAATCATAAGTATGCTCAGGAAAGCCATAATAATCGTAAATCAGATCAGGTTTTGCGCCAGAGGTGATACGAAATTCAGGCGTCTGCCAATGGCCGCTAATGATCAAGATAGCTTTTGGTCGCTCAGGTAATCGAGTGGTAATGCTCGCTAAAAAACTTGCCATACCGTCCCATGTATCCGCAGGTTGCCAATCCATAAAAAAACAAGGTCCTGCGCCATGCGGTATAAAGAATACAGGCAGGCTTACTGCCTCGTTAGATGTGTATATGCTCATCACTTTCTCCTTGTCACTTTTATAAGATGGTTTTATTGGTTGATATAAAGCGGTTAACGTGAGTCATGACGATCTTGAAGGTGACACTTTTTTAGTGTTACTGATAGCCATTAAAGGTAACTATTACACAATCCGCTTAAGCTCGCCCTAGATTTTTTGATAATACCTTATCCATACTTATCGCACCGCCACCTTGTACCACCAGTGCCAGCAGCGCCACCATCAAGGTCAATGCATATTCGTAGCCGCCATTGGCAATGAATAAGCCACTACCGATATGGACAGAAAAAATAGCAACTAACATCGTAAAAGCGGCGATCAATGCTGCAGGTCTCGTTAATAATCCTAATACTAACGCAAGACCACCAAAAAACTCAGCACCGCCTGCTAAGATAGCCATCAGGTAGCCGGGCTCCATACCCATACTGCTCAACCAGCCTGCCGTACCTGCCAGCCCATTGCCGCCAAACCAGCCAAATAGCTTTTGCGCGCCATGTGCCATCAAAATTAGGCCCACAGGTACACGAAGGATTAAGGCAGCTGTGCCAGCTTTCGATGTTAAAACTCTATTGAATAATGAGGATTGCATTGATGAGTACTCCATAACGTAATAGTAAGATAAAGTGTTTAGATATTGGTATAAACATACTTTACTATCATCGTTATGGAAGAGTAAGCCAAGTTATATTGAATAATTATCAACGTAGTGTTGTTAATTGGTTGGACACCAAGACTATCAAACATAGTAAGGGTCTGAAGAAAAGAGTCTGGTCAGTCATCTCATCAATGGGGTTTTTCTGCATTGACACACCGTAAACAAAAGCAGACAGCAATCATCAATAGGTCTGCTACAGTAGCAGCCGCTTCTGATTTAGTATCTGGTATTTGATATTCGGCATTTATTATTTGGCGCGTTGCCAAGCCACCTCCATCTGTCCCATTTTTATGACGCACGACACAAAGGCTTCTCTGTTCATGATCGCATTTATACAAGAAAACCAGCAGTTATTCAGTTTGGCGATGGCGCTATTGTGCATCGTTGTTTTCTTGTGGGTGCTACAATATGTATTGATTCATTATGGCAAGCCCGCGCTCAGTCTGATCTCACGCGGTGAGCTGTGGCTGCGTGGACATATCGCCCGCCTACCCTTGATCACACGTTTACAGGACAAATACCCTGTATTGTTTGGCTTTATCGCCAAGCGCTTTGCCCGCGGTCATTTTTCTGGTCTGATACTCACGGTTTTAACGCTGCTCAATGTATATATTTTGGCAGTGTTTGCAGGTTTGGTTGAGGATGTGGTGGAGGCCGACTCTATCGTGACCACTGATTTGTTTGTATCGCAGCATATGAGCGTACTGCGCGAGTCTGGCATCATAGATATCTTTGTGTTGATCACCAGTTTAGGCTCTACGCCCGTCACTTGCCTGATTGTCGTACTGACTGCCATTTTGTGTATGGTGGTGCGCCGGCCTTACGTCATTATAGGACTACTGGTCTCGACCATCGGCAGCACAGCCTTTACCTTTGTGAATAAAATGGTGTTTCAACGCGCACGCCCTGTCGATATTTTGTTGCATGAGCATACCTACTCATTCCCAAGTGGTCATGCGACGGTCAGCATCGCGCTCTATGGGTTTTTGGGTTATATGGCGATTCGTTTTAGCAGTCGCTTTGTTCGTCAAGTCCGGCTGCTCTCACTGGCTGTTTTGCTGTGTGTGCTGATTGGACTGAGTAGAATTGTGTTAAACGAGCACTATCTGAGCGATGTGCTAGGCGGGTTTTTGGTGGGGTCGCTGTGGCTGATCATTGCGATCAGTGTGACGGAGTGGCTGACCGCAAGGGGTAAGATTAATTGGCACATGTCATGGTCAAAAGGACAAATCTCACTGGTATGGCTGGGCGTCATCATGGTGTTTGTGGCCACACTGATTTATGCCAATATGTATCAGTTTCCACTGCTTGGGTAGTGGTGGAAACTAAATTGGCTTGGAAGGTATAAAACGCTCAGCGCTTATAACTGGCTAAATGTACTCTTTGATGTCATCATGAAATAAGTTAGGCAATGATCAGAGTTATACCCACGGATCATTAAGAAAATCAAATAGCTCCTGAAATAAAAAGTTAAAAAAACAGCCATTTTTTGTATATTTTAATGGCTTATTATAACGATTAGTTGAAGCCTTGATGAACACTCCCAGTAACTTCAAATTGATTTTGCTGAAACTCTACCGATGGAATATCAATATGGTCTTTTAACCAAGGCCACACTTCATTAGTTTTACCATTAGCCTGATGAGCTACGTAGAAAAATGATATTACGGGCTCTATAGTCAATCAATATTAAAAGTGGTACAAGGCAGACGAGTGCAGGTACTACAGTAGTAGGCTAAACGAGTCTAACGCTGTAACACTTTAATAGTGGTTCGACTATATGCAGTTGATAATATTAAAAATAGAGTCTTTGAAATATGCTTTATAAAACTCAGTTGCATCGATAGATTTCTGGTGGATTATCTCATTTCTGTACTCTTCAAGAGTAACAAAATGTCCCCACCATTTTTGCTTTTCTACAGCCTTAGTTTCGTACAACTCAGGAAGAATGTATTTAATCTTAGTTTTTAAACTAAGCCACCGCTTAATGGCTACTTTATCGTATGACTCTATAATACCTTTTGAGTTTTTCTTAGCTTGGTAAATGTGCCCATGAGGAATACTAAGATTAGCAAGTGCTTCTAAAGCAGTATAAGCAAAGACGATTGCAGATTGAATTTCTTCAAGGATTAAATATCACACCATTTTCTCAAGGTTTTCAGCTGATTAGATGGTGAACCATAGTTGAATCTAAACTCACACTCTTTTAAAAATAAATGGAAGTGCTTCTTATCGATTCCATTATACTTTCTGAGTGTTCATTTAGACTGATTCCAAAAGTTCTCAATGCCATTGATGTGATTGTTTTTACCGCAAATAAACTCTATAGAGTGATTGACTCTGAAATGTTTAAACTCGCTCACATCCAGTGCATTGTAACTTCGATAGCTATCCGTATAAACAAAGCTGTCAGGCTTGATGTTACGCTTAATGGCAGGCATTAGCGTGGTCTGCTTGGTGTCTGCTACGACCCCGCGACCTCTTTTACCTTTGTGTACACCGCCAAAGTAACTTTCATCTAATTCGACCTCACCATCAAAAAGCTCATCAGCTTCTAATGAGAGATGGTCATCTATCACAAGTCTTATTTTATGATAAAAAAGTGCAGCAGTATTAGGCTGAATATCAAGCAAATCTGCGGCTGTTCTAGCAGTCACTTCAGCTGTGAAAAACCCTAACAGCCTTCGCTGTACTTTTTTACTTAGTTTACAACGGGTTATCTTCATAAAAGTAGTCTAGCATAGTGCTTATCTACTACAGCCCCATTATCATTTATATTAAATAGAAACATTTTAGATGAAAAATCAACGCTGCTATCCAAGGTCAATAGAACGCACGACTTTACTATCGGTGAAGCAACAGCGTAAGATGACTGACGAGAGAATATTGATAACCGCTGGAAGGAAAACCTGAATAATGGATAGAATTGATGCGATGCGGGCGTTTGTATCAGTGGTGATTGAGGGCAGTTTTAGCAATGCCGCTACAGCCATGCAACTGTCGCCGCAGTTGGTGAGCAAATATGTGTCAAAGCTAGAAGAGCGACTGGATATACGCTTACTGAACCGCACGACCCGTAAAGTCAGTCTGACGGAGGCAGGTACTCACTATTTCGAGCATGCACAGCAAGTGTTACTCAGTATCGATGATATGGAGTCCAAATTAGGTGGGTTTCAGCAGAACCCAAAAGGCACATTGAGAATAAGCGCGCCTGTGTCCTTTGCCCTCAAACATATGGCAAAATTGGTGACGGATTTTCAGACACGTTATCCTTCGGTCAATGTCGATTTGCAGCTCAACGACCGCAAAGTAGATATCGTTGAAGAAGGATTTGATGTGGCGCTGCGCATCGGTCAGCTCAAAAGCTCGTCACTGATTGCTAAGCAAGTTGCGCCTGTCCGCGTCATCTTGTGTGCTTCCCCTGCCTATCTAGAGAAATATGGCGTGCCCAGCAAACCTGAAGACCTAAAAAACCATCGGTATTTGCATTACAGTTATATGGAAAAATACGGCAAAGAAGATATTTATCAGTGGCTAGATGCGACCAATCAGCTAAGCCCAGAGCTGAGCAGTAATAACGGAGATTTGCTTGTCAATGCGGCAGTGGCTGGCGCTGGAATAGCATTACAGCCCACGTTTATTGCAAGCGAAGCACTGAGTAAAGGGAAGCTTATGATGGTGTTACCTGATTATGAACCCGAGACATTGGGGTTGTATGCGGTGTACGCCCATCGAAAGCTGTTGCCGCACAAAATCAGATGTTTTATCGATTTTATCGAAGGGTATTACGGTTCACCGCCCTATTGGGATGAATCGATACAACACTTGTAGATAACTATTAGCGACCCTCACCAAAACACCCCATGCATTGATAAATGTCTAGGGTGTTGTTTAATGCGCTTGGTAGCATGACAAGTCTATCGTGAGCTATATTATAAATATCATTAAAAATAGCACCCCTCTCAATTCATCACTCTCAAAACTCGTATTTGGCCATTATTTCAATTTGCTGACCTGCTGGCATCCATGGAAAGGTCGTCGCACTTTGCTCTCGCCACTCAATCCCCAAGTCTAAATCTGGCAGATACTCATAGATAAGGTTGGCGCTTTTGACATTGGCAGAGGTATTTGCCGCGTCATCGACATTGACCTCACCATAACGCAAGTTGCCACGCAGTTTTTGAGAGAACTGATGCTTATAACCAACACTATAACCTGTCTGAGAGATCAGTTTGCCATCTTCAGCGTCACAATCGGCACCGCCATTCATAATAAGCGGCCCGCCCACACATATGGCAGAATAAGCACCCATGCCTTTACCATTGAACACACTACCATGGAGCGAATGCTCTCCCAAAGCCAGCTTGCCTGCTAAAGACACGCCGACGCCCACATCCGAGTCCTCTCCGTTCTCAGCCTCACGCGCCGTGACAGCGACATTATAGTCGAGATTGGCTATCTTATCTTTGTAGCTGACCACCATGTCAGGCAGGCTGGCATCGTCATACACGGGGTCTTGAGCGGTAAAACGCAGCCCCTTGTAAGTGTAATGCACCGTCAAATCTGGACGAATGTATGAGCCGCCACCGGAGGCTGTGCCGATACCTGTTCCCCAAAAATCAAGCTGCTCGGTGGAGAGGGGTGCAACGGCCAAAAATTGACCGTTCCACGTTTTACCCACTGTCAGATCATCCACTTGCACATAAGCATGGCGCAAGCGCAGGTTGGATCCGCCCTTGGCATAATCCCCATAAAAATCGCCTTCAATAAAACCTGTGAGCTTTTTATCCTCCACAGACTTGGTCGTCTTCATATTAATACGTGACTGGCGTAAGTTTCCTTTAAATTCTGAATCTCCCTCATCAGGCGAATTAAATGCCCCTTCTGCTTTGATATAACCCCCGATACTCAATGTTGTATCGCCCGTTGTCACAATATCGATCGCTTGCGCAGATGCGCAGGTTGCTACCATAGCCAATCCTATAGATAGCCTTTTTGTATAAAGCATCATTCCTCTCTTCCCTGTTATATGTTGATATCCTTATCAATGCCAATGGCGATTACGCGCTCTTTACTTCATAACCATGAATGCGTTTTTTATAAATTGCCTCCTACCTATTACCTGCTGTCTCATCAAAGAGTCAGTAACGAATTGATGTTCTATTGGGTGTTATGCTTCTTGGTCGATACTCTCTAATGCTGCAATGGCTTCTTTTTGCGTCTCATCGATTGGCTTTTTTTGTCCGCTCAATTTATCGAGATAGACCAAAACCGACTCACCGATTGCAACGACTTTTTTTAGTGCGGTACTATAATAGGTGTATTCGTGCACCAGACTTGAGTTGCCGATTTTTTTGACCTTGACGCCGATCCACAACGTATCAGGATAAGCAACTGGAGTAAGGTATCGACATGACGAGGCCGCCATCACCGAAAACGTTTTTTCATTAAATAAACCAAGCCGCCTGTTGTAGTAAATACGAGCATTTTGAGAGTATTCGTAATAGACCACATTGTTGACATGACCAAAGGTATCCATATCACCCCATTCCACTTGTTGAGGGTAGATCACCGTAAAGTCGTGTAATGGATGACTGTCATCACTGGTGACAGCTTCTTGTATTTCTGGAAATGTAGGAACCGCTTCCATAGCTTGTCTCTTTTTATTAGGTAGGTTTTGTTATATAGATGATGCGTGTGACTCAGGGTACTCATGACACACACCTCCTCCATCCCTAGCATTTATGCAGATACTAGGGTTTATATACGTCTTTTCTGTTAGTAAACTCGCTGTGATGGTGACAGGTCTATTTGGCTAGATGAGGTTTTCTGAATACATCGAGCGCATGCGTTTTTTATCGAGTTTACCGACGCTGGTTTTTGGCATCTCGGATAAGAACCTCACTTCACTTGGGACGCCATATTTTGGCAAATGACCTCTCTCAACCGCTTGATGACCCAGTGCCAAAATATCTGTCGACGTTGTATCGGCATAGTCTGGTTTTAGCACGACCAATGCAAGAGGGCGCTCGCCCCAGCGCGTATCTGGGACACCAATTACCGCGATATCAGCAACGCTTGGGTGAAAGGATAGAATCGTCTCAACCTCAAGCGAGGACACCCATTCGCCACCAGACTTGATAACGTCTTTTAGTCTATCGGTGATGCTCAGCGTACCATCGGCGCTTATGCAGGCAATGTCTTGCGTATGCATCCAGCCGCCTTTCCATAACGCATTGCCTGCATCGGGATTTTTAAAGTAGCTTTGCGTTAGCCACGGCGCTCGTATCACAAGCTCGCCTGTCGACTCACCATCCATCGGTTGGGGTTGACCATTTTCGTCCCAAATTTCCATCGATACCAGCATGATGGGCGAGCCTGACAGACAGCGATAATTGAGATTGTCCTCTAGGGTCATTGACTCGGTTTTGTCATCGAATACCGCTCGAGACAGCACAGGGCAGGACTCTGACATCCCAAACCCTGACATAAACTCAATACCGCACTCGATAGCGGCTTTAGCTAAGCCCTCATTGAGCTTTGAGCCCCCTAGCAGTAGTTTGAGATTCTCAAACTTACGACCGCGCGCGGCCATTTCTTTGAGGAGCATCTGCAATATGGCGGGGACGCCATGCGATAGCGTGACTTTATGCTGCTCAATCAAATCGACAAGCTTTGGAGCTAGATAGCGCCCCGGATATACTTGGTTTAGCCCTATCATTGTTGCGCCATATGGCCAGCACCACGCATGAACATGGAATAAAGGCGTCATTGGCATATAGACATCGTCGTAGCGCGCGCCTTGACCTTCGGCATTGAGCGCTGATGCCAAAGTGCTTGCCATCGTCTGTAGTACGATCTGGCGATGGGTAAAGAAAACTCCTTTTGGATCGCCTGTCGTCCCACTGGTATAAAAGGTGGTCGCGATGGTGTTTTCATCAAAATCTGGGAAGTCAAACTCGTCACTAGCAGCTGCTAATAGCGCCTCATATTCACCGTCAACATAGTCAGGCAGCTCAGCTTTCTCACTACTTGCATTGTCATCCTCTGCATCGTCTGCCCAGATGACATGCTCAATAGACGGTGCATCGTCACGATAATCTTTGATCATCGGCGCAAATTCAGCATTTAACAGCAGTGCTTTGGGTGCAGCATGGTTGACGGTGTACAGCACTTTATCTTCAGATAAGCGCACATTGACCGTTTGTAAAATCATGCCCGACATCGGCACGGCAAAGTATGCCTCAAGGTAACGATGACTGTCCCAATCCATGACCGCGACCACATCACCTGCCTGCAAACCCATGTTTTTTAAGACATTGGCCAAGCGATTGATACGCTTAAAAAACTCAGCATAAGTATAAGTCACTTTGTCCGCATAGCTAATGGTTTGGTTGGTGGAAGCGATTTTGGCACGGTTGAGTAGCTGCTTAATAATTAACGGAAACCCATACGCTTCTTCGGCCTGATGGTAGTTGTCATGTTGATTGAGTATGGTTGTCATAGTGTCATCCTTGATAATAAACTGTTCTTGATAATCAGTAATGTGGCGCGTGCTTTTAATATCAGACGCGCTCTATCACCATGGCAAGCCCTTGCCCGATGCCAATGCATAGGCTAACCACTGCATATTTGCCGCCCGTACGTTGTAATTCTCGAGCGGTACTCAAAGCGATTCGTGCACCAGATGCGCCCAGCGGATGCCCGACCGCGATGGCGCCGCCATTAGGATTGACGCGCTTATCATCAAAATCAATATCCAACCCTTTTAGACAACCCAGTACCTGTGAGGCAAAAGCTTCATTAATCTCAATGACAGACATGTCATCTAGCGTTAAATTTGCACGCTTTAATGCCAGCTTAATCGCTTCAACAGGACCCACGCCCATGATGTTAGGCTCAACCCCCATCGCACCTGATGATAAGATTTTGGCAATGGGCTTAAAGCCTAGCTTCTCTTCTGCTTGTTTTGAGCCGATGATAAGCGCAGCAGCACCATCATTGATACCGGAGGCATTACCTGCCGTAACTATGCCATTTTCATTTAAAGGTTTAAGCTTTTGTAGCGCTGCAATATCGGAGCTGGCACGAGGATGCTCATCATCGGTAACGACTTTTTCGGGCAACTTTTTACCTTGTGGGACGGTGATAGGCGTTATCTCATCGTCAAAGAATCCTGCTTGTTTGGCAGCTTGGTACTTGGCTTGTGATGCGGCGGCAAACTTATCGGCTTCCTCGCGCGTAATGCCATATTTATGAGCAACATTGTCACCCGTCTGCGGCATGGTATCGCTACCGAACTGCTCAATAATCTTTGGGTTAGGAAAACGGCTACCGATGGTCGTATCAAATACTTTAAAGTCACGGCTAAACGGCTTTTCTGTCTTGGCAAAGACAAAAGGCGCACGCGTCATCGACTCGACCCCACCCGCCAAAATAATATCCCCTTCATGACACGTAATACTGCGAGCAGCATCGACCACGGTAGACAGACCTGACGCACATAAGCGATTGACGGTTTGGCCCGGCGTGGTGACATCCAGCCCTGCTAACAGAGCGGCATTGCGCGCGATGTTACGAGAGTCCTCGCCCGCTTGGTTGGCACTGCCTAGCAGCACTTCATCAAACACATCGCTCGGCAATTGATGTTTTTCGACCAGCGCTTTTATCACGGTGGCAATCAGATCATCAGGACGCACCGTTGCCAATGCACCGACATAGCGACCAAAAGGGCTTCTTAAGCCATCATAAATATAGGCATCTAACATAACGTGTCCTTGTTGTATTTTTTCACTTTGAATAAATAGTTTTATAACGATATTTTGTTGTTTGTACTAATAAATGGCCTGCTGAGTGAACAATGACACAGCCAGCTTGGCGCGGCGCTGTAACCAAGGGCTTGGGCGATAGCGTGAATCGCCTGTGAGCGCGTAGATACGCTCTAAAATGAGCAGGACACGCGAGGCACCAAGATGATCGCCCCAAGAGATCGGGCCATACGGATACCCTAACCCAAGCTTGACGGCATTATCGATATCCTCTGGCGTGGCAATTTTTTGCATGGCGATATCACAGCCGAGATTGATTACCATGGCGACCACCCGCTGTGCCACAAAACCTGTACTTTCGGCAATCAGCGTGGCACTGCACGCCTCCTGCGCATCTGCTTCACGACTATCTGAGCCTTTATTACCCGTGCTACTGCCAAATAATGCATAAGCTTGCGCCACGAATCGTTCTTGTGTGACGATGCTTGGCATCAACGTACGATGCTTTGTAAGTTCGGTGAGCATATCAATGGCAACGGCTTGCTTGGGATCAACCTGATAACGAATCGCGGCATTGGTCGTATCTTCGCCATAGATGGCGAGTAGCACCAAACTATCAGGGTGTGGTGTGTCGTTGTCATCGATAGTGACGTCATGAGCATTTAGGTAATCGACCAGCTGCGTCTTATCTTCTGCCAAATCAGCGCAAATCCAAACTGAGCTAATAGTCGCATCAGATACAAGCACTTCGGACGATTGATTTTGAGCGCTATCTACAGAAATCTTTTGACCTTTTTCGTATTGATAAAAACCGCCGCCAACTTTACGGCCGAGCTTTTTACCTACCAGCATTTGACGGGTTAATGGATGCGGGCGATAGCGCGCTTCATGATAGAACTGGTCGTAAATTGACTCCATCACGGGGTGTGACACATCAATGCCCGTCAGATCTAACAGCTCAAACGGCCCCATGCGAAAGCCTGCGCCATCACGCAAAATACGGTCGATTTGCTCAAAACTTGCGACGCCCTCGCCCAGTATTTTTAACGCTTCGGTGCCATAGGCTCTGCCACCATGGTTGACGATGAAACCTGGTGTGTCTTTGGCGACCACGCCCAGATGACCCATCCGTTTGGCCAAATCAGTGAGCGCGTCAACGACTGATTGCTGAGTAGAAAGGCCCGGAATGATTTCTACAATTTTCATCAGTGGTACGGGGTTAAAGAAATGAAACCCTGCCACGCGCTCTGGATATTCACAGTCAGCAGCAATTGCCGTGACTGATAATGAGGAGGTGTTGGTCGCCAAAATAGTATCGGCGGTAACCACCTCTTCTAACTGAGCAAAAAGCTGTTTTTTGATGTCTAGATTTTCGATAATGGCTTCAACCACGATCTCAGCGGTCGCGATTTGGCTTAACTCTTGAACGACGGTTAAACGGTTTAGCATAGCTTGTAGCTCGTCATCGCTGAATTTGCCTCTAGCGGTGAGCTTTTCGAGCATGGCTTGCAAGGAGTGTCGCCCTTGCTCAGCTGCGCCTGCTTTGGCGTCATATAAAAGGACTTGGATACCAGCTTGGGCAGCAATTTGGGCAATACCCATACCCATAATACCAGTGCCAACAATGGCAAGTGTATTCACGGTCATAATGATTCTCTACATAGTTTGCGATAGGAGTTGGTCGGCGTGGACAAAAGAGATAAGCGGCATCTGCCCCTTAATAGCCTTTATAGTCGGCTGAGCGCTTTTCCAAAAAAGCTTTGGCGCCTTCTTTTTGATCATGCGTATCAAACAGAATCTGAAAGGCTTTACGCTCTAAGGCCAACGCGCCTTCTAAAGGCATATCAGCACCCAGCGTTGCCACCTCCTTGATTTGCGCTAAGGCAATGGGAGAGTACTTTGATAGCTGCTCGGCAATCTCAATGGCGCGAGTGATGGTAGCCTCATCGTCGACGACTTCAGAGACCAGCCCCATTGTGTCCGCCTCATCAGCACTGATCATATCGCCAGTCAGTACCATCTTCATGGCCTTGTGTTTGCCAATGGCACGAAACAAACGCTGCGTGCCTCCTGCTCCTGGCATCAGTCCTATTTTGATCTCAGGCTGCCCAAATTTGGCAGATTTGCCAGCGATGATTATGTCAGCATGCATGGCCAGCTCACAGCCACCGCCAAGTGCGTAACCATTGACAGCCGCGATGATGGGCTTGCGGCAATGAGTGATGGCATCCCAATAGCCCTCGCTACGACGCAAATACATATCTGCTGTGCCAGTCGTCAAGAAATCATTGATATCGGCACCAGCAGCAAACACCTTGTCACCACCCGTCAGCACGATCGCTTTGGTTTGTGGATCATCATTTAACTGAATAAACAAATCTGCCATTTGTTGGCGTAGCTCACTGTTTAGTGCATTGCGCACTTTGGGGCGATTCAGTCTAATGACACTAACGCCCTCTTTCGGTTTTTCACAAATAATGAGTTGCTCTTCCATGATCCACTCCTTAAACCTCATTCCGATATAAAGTACAAATACATATTAAAACGATTATTTTGAAATAAAAATATCGCTATGCGGTATTTAATATCAATATATACTGTTTATTTTGGTTTGTGAAGGAAAAAAATTGGTTAAATGAGAAAAATTATAGAGAATAATTATCATATTTATAATAAAAATACCGCAATGCGGTTTTTTAAACCAAAACTATTGTAATTTACTTATTCATCGATTATGCTAATTATCCAAGGACGTCACATGACTAACATCGTCAAAAAGCCGTTATGACTATCAGGTTAAAAACCATTATGACTATCAGTCATCAATCAAACAGGCATTTATCCAACAAGGAAGACTCATATGATTAGAGATAAAGAAACCCTCGACCATATCACTCATACTATCCGCAACTTCGTTAATGACCAACTCGTTCCTCTGGAGCACTGGGTGGCAGAAAACGATCGCCTACCAGAAGAGATCATTGAGCAGATGCGCGAGCTTGGACTATTTGGGCTGACCATTCCTGAAGAGTACGGTGGTCTTGGTGTCACGATGGAAGAAGAAGTGACCTTGGCATTTGAGCTGGGACGTACCTCTCCTGCCTTTCGCTCACTGATTGGGACCAATAATGGTATTGGCTCATCTGGTCTTGTGATTGATGGGACAGAAGCGCAAAAGCAGAAATATCTACCTCGCCTTGCCAGCGGTGAGATCATTGGTTCATTTTGCTTGACCGAGCCTGATTCAGGCTCAGATGCCGCCTCATTAAAGACAACCGCTGTTAGAGATGGTGATACTTATATCATCAACGGTACCAAACGCTATATCACCAACGCCCCGCAAGCGGGTATCTTCACTGTCATGGCACGTACTGACCCACAAAACAAACGCGCAGGCGGCATTTCGGCATTTATTGTGGAGAGTGACACACCGGGTATTACTTTGGGCAAAATTGACAAAAAAATGGGACAAAAAGGCGCGCATACCTGTGATGTCATCTTTGACAACTGTGTCGTGCCAGCCGATGCGCTCATTGGCGGTGTCGAAGGTGTGGGCTTCAAAACCGCGATGAAAGTTCTTGATAAAGGACGATTGCACATTGCAGCCGCCAGTACTGGCGCTGCGACTCGCATGCTAAATGATGCATTACATTATGCCGTCGAGCGTAAGCAATTTGGGCAGCCTATTGCCAGTTTTCAGCTCATTCAAGGCATGCTCGCTGACTCAAAAGCAGAGATTTATGCCGCCAAATCCATGGTACTAGATGCAGCGCGTCTACGTGATGAGGGCAAAGATGTCGTGACCGAATCCTCATGCGCCAAAATGTTTGCCACCGAGATGTGCGGCCGCGTGGCGGATAGAGCCGTACAAATCCATGGCGGCGCAGGCTATATCGCAGATTATGGTATTGAGCGTTTTTATCGTGATGTGCGTCTCTATCGTCTGTATGAAGGTACGACCCAAATTCAGCAAGTCATCATTGCCCGCAATATGATCAAAGAAGCCAGCGAGTAATCTATCTCGCAGGCGTGCTCACCAAAACACAAGGCGGTATTTGCTAGGATGCTGATGCCGTTCCCTTCTCTTTATAACTCAGACTTTGATTCTCACAACGATAAGGATATACATTGTGAAAAGTGTCGCTATAACGTCAGACCCAAGCGCAAGCACGGTCCAAAAACAGCCTTGGAAGCTGGCCTTTGTTTTTTGTTTTTTGGTATTGCTATGTGATGGCGCTGACATCGGTATTCTTGCTTTTACCCTCTCTAGTCTCAAGCAAGAATTTGGATTGACCAATGTACAAGCTGGCGCGCTGGGCAGCTGGTCATTGTTTGGCATGGCTATTGGCGGGGTTTTTGGTGGCTGGGCCTGTGACCGCTTTGGACGGGTACGCGTGATCGTTCTGGCGACTGGGATGTTTTCTATCCTATCTGGTTTTAGTGGGCTTGTGCAGAGCTATGAGCAGTTTGTGGCACTACGATTTATTGCTTGCTTAGGGCTTGGCAGCTTATATATCGCCACCAACACGTTGATGTCTGAGATGGTGCCGACTAAGCATCGAACCACGGTACTTGCCGCGCTCATGACAGGGTTTACGCTCGGATCTTTGGTGATTACCAGCGTTTCAGCATGGATCATCCCTAGCTATGGCTGGCGCACTTTATATCTATTGACGTTTTTGCCACTGCTGCTAGCCATCTCCATGTACTTCTTAGTACCTGAGCCACAATCCTGGAAAGAGGCGCGTGCGCGCAAATTAAGCGGCGAAAAAGACACAACCAAAAAAGCGGAAAACCCTTACAAAGCCATCTTTGAAAACCCCAAGCATCGCATCATGTTTATATTGTGGTCGATGAGCTCAGGGTTGTTACTGTTTGGCTATTTTGGGGTAAGCAACTGGCTGCCGTCTTATTTAGAGACCGAGCTTGGAATTAAGTTTAAAGAGATGGCGCTATATATGGCGGGCACTTACTTGACCATGATGTTTGCCAAAGTAGTGGCAGGATTTATGGCGGATAAAATCGGCCGTAAGATCGTCTTTGCCTTTGGTACCATGGGTACTGCACTGTTTATCCCTATTTTGGTATACACGCACACCCCAGAGAATATTGGCTGGTTAATGATTACCTTTGGTTTTTTATATGGGATTCCTTATGCCATCAATGCCACCTATCTGACCGAGAGCTTCCCAACAGCTATTCGAGGGACAGCCATTGGCGGTGCCTTTAATATCGGACGACTTGGTTCTGTGATTGCCCCTGTTGCTATTGGCTATATGGCCATGCATAACTCCATCGGTGCAGGTCTGCTGCTGATGGCAGGTGCTTACTTCTTATGTGGTCTGATCCCAACTTTGTTTATCAAAGAAAAGCAGTATGATCCACAAGAGGCCTCATAAAATCTTTTATAATGCCGTTGACTCCCTATATTACGACCGTTCATACCGCATAGCGAAACAATCTCCCCATATCATGCTATGCTGAGAATATAAATGTACGGTAATATAGTATAATGAACAAGATAAACTACCTTTGGTATGTGACTGTGAGTCAGTGATAAAGCCTATAATGAGTATTTGCTAAATACTTGTTCTATAGAGCAATACTGGCTCACAGTGGCGCTAGGTAGTGATAATTTTACTATGCTTGTATGGACTGAATTGGGGATAATAGACCGCCTATGACGAACGACACCCTTGCCAATGACGACCCTAATAATGAGATGCATATGGAGCTGTTAGAACCCATTGCAGAGATGCAGGGCAAAAACGACAGACAGTTTGTCACCGCGTTGGCTCGTGGTCTTGAGCTACTGCGCTGTTTTACCCCGAAGCGACCTTATCTGGGCAATCAAGAGCTGAGTCAACTGACAGGGATTCCTAAGGGTACCATCACTCGCCTCACCTATACCCTGGTCAAATTAGGCTATCTCAAACAGTCTACTACGAGCAGTAAGTATCAGCTCTCAACCGGCGTGCTTGGGTTTGGCTATACCATGATGACCAACATCTCCATCAACAATCTCGCGACCCCTTATATGGAAGAGCTGGCGGATTATGCCAATAGTGCGGTGGCTATGGCGACGCGTGATCGGTTGATGATGGTCTATCTCAATGTGGTACAGGGCGCTGGTAGTACGACCATGCAGCGCAATATCGGCTCATATCTCCCCATTCATTTAAGCTCAATGGGACGCGCTTGCCTCGCCAGCATGCCGCCTGCTGAACAAGAATTTATCCTAAATGCGATTCGCAATAAGTACAAGGATGATTGGCTAAAGATCAGACGAGGGCTGGACAAAGCCTTTCAAGATTATGAAGATTACGGCTATTGTTTTTCTATCAGTGAATGGCAAAAGGATGTCAATGCGGTCGCCATTGCGCTGATGCACCCGACGGAAGGGTTGCTCACGTTTAACTGCGGCGCGCCAAGTTTTATCCTGAGTCGCACCAAGCTAGAAGAAGACATCGCCCCTCGCCTGCTGCATATGAAAAACATGATTGAGAGTAATCTATATATCAGCTAGCCTCACTTAAATGTACCCTATAAAAAAACCATTCATCCCCATCATGTATTCAAGCGCTAATTATATAAACCATTTATATCGATTTTTCCTGTTATTTTCCATGCCTTTAAGCGAGGCGCGTTTTTTTAAGGATTTATTATGAGCCAGCTTTTTTCGCCTTTACAACTTGGGCAACTCACCCTAGATAACCGTATTATCATCGCCCCCATGTGCCAGTACTCTGCCAATGACGGCGCGGCAAGCGATTGGCATACGATTCATATCGGTCAGATGAGTTTGAGCGGTGCAGGGCTACTTATTTTAGAAGCGACGGCGGTCAACCCGCAAGGACGCATCAGCTATGCTGATTTGGGATTATGGGATGACAGGACGCAAGCGGCACTGGATAAAACGCTCACTGCTGTCAGACAGTACAGCCCAATGCCGATAGGCATCCAGTTGGCCCATGCTGGGCGTAAAGCGTCAACCAAAAAACCATGGGACGGCGACGGCTCGATTGCCCCTGATGAGGTAAATGGCTGGCAAACGGTGGCACCATCAGCGCTTGCGTATGACGAAAACTCTACTGTACCCACAGCAATGGATCAAAATGACATTGATACATTCATCAGTGATTTTGTGAATGCAGCAAAACGCGCAGATACGCTGGGGCTTGACTTAATTGAGCTGCATGGTGCGCACGGCTATCTATTGCATCAGTTTTTATCGCCGCTTTCTAACAAGCGTGATGATCAATACGGCGGCAGTCTTGAAAACAGAATGCGCTTGTTACTTGACGTGTTTACAGCGGTTCGGGCTGAGTTTTCAAGTGACAAGCCAGTGGGCGTGCGGGTTTCTGCAACCGATTGGGTCGAAGGCGGCTGGGACCTTACCCAAACGATTGAGCTGGCTAAAGCCTTAGAAGCATTAGGCTGTGATTATATCCATGTGAGCACCGCAGGACTGAGCCCAGAGCAGCAAATCCCTGTAAAGGCGAGCTATCAAGTACCTTTTGCCGCAGCCGTAAAAGAAGCGGTCAATATACCCGTCATTGCCGTGGGCCTAATCACCGAGGCCGAGCAGGCAGAAAGCATCATCACCGAGCAGCAAGCGGACGCGGTTGCCTTGGCACGCGGTATCCTCTATGACCCGCACTGGCCGTGGCACGCGGCGGCCGAGCTTGGCGCAACCGTCAAAGCGCCCAAACAGTACCTACGCTCAAGCCCGCACGGTAAGCCGTCTCCTATAGAATAAGTGTAATCGAACTACGAACATAGACTGAAGACAACATTACTTGCTTCAGTCTATGCATTCACTCACTTTAATTCAAACTAAAGTAATTATGGCTTACAAGTTAGATAGTCATCAGTGTATTCAACTTGGCAAGTGGTAGTGATATCAACGCTGCCATAATTTACCGGCTGAAGTGTAGCGCAGGGAGGTCAACTTACGGTCTTGTTAGGCCTGCTAAATGTTCCATAAGCGGAATTACCTCATTGTAAATACCCCATTCTTAACACAACATCATCGTAGAATAATTAAGCCACCTGCCTGTACTCAGCAGGTGTCATTGTAGTGGCATAATGAAATAGGACAGTAGATAAGAGGTTATACTATCACCAAAACTGGAGAGAAGATATGACCACCAAACGCGGACGCTACAGCCAAGAATTTAAGCTAGAAGCCATTAAACTGGTTGAAGATCAAGGCAGGAAGATACCAGAAGTAGCCAACTCATTAGGTATCGGCAAAACCACCTTAGAGAATTGGGTATATAAATACCGTAAAGAACAGCAAGGTGTCATGCCATCAGAAGGCAAAGCCCTAACGCCTGAATTACGGCGTATACAAGAGCTTGAAAAACATGTGAGGTTCTTTAGAAGCTTTAAGACAGAGTGGATGCCAAAAAACGGCTATGACAATATTGATGAGGCTCGGCAGGCAGTAAATGATTATATTTGGGGCTATTATCAAAGTGTAAGACCACACAGCTTTAATGAGTATTTAACACCGAGCGAGAAAAAGAGACTTTATTTCAACAAAAACCTCTTAAGTACTGTCTAAAAATATTTGACCACTACAAGTATACAATGTGTATTCTCCTACGTTCTTTCAAATCTATACTTTACCTACCACTCACCACTCATGTGATCATATAAATAACTTCAAATACCAGATATTAACAAGGAAAAATCACCACCTCATCGCCTTCTTGCCATGGTTCAAACTTAGTCATGACTTGCAAAAATAACGGATGCGCAAGCCAATCTTGTAACCACTGCTGCAATTTAGGGTATGGCAAACCATAAAACACCTCACGATCAACATGCGCAAATTGACGAACAAACGGCATGATACCAATATCCGCTGTGGTCACACTGTCTCCTAATAGATAGACATTTTTTGTCAATAGCGTCTCCAATACCTGCAAAAACACCTCGCCCCGCTGTCGATACTCGCTCTGCGTCATCTCAGGATACCGATCTGCATATTTGTATCGATCTAGCCAATATTTAAACTCATTGTCATTTTGTACAATCAAGGCATTTGCTTGCGGTAATGTATTTTTATCAAGTAAGCCGTGTGGGTCATTCTGCGCAAGTGCCCACATCATAATCTCGTCACTTTCTTCAATGACGGTCCCATCCGCCAACTGTAAAACGGGTACTGTCCCTTTTGGGCTAATCGCTAGCATTTGCTCGGGTTTATTCTTCAGCGTAACCTCCCACAGCGCTACAGACTGCTCGGCAAATAAAAGACCGAGACGGGCACGCATGGCGTAGGGACAGCGGCGAAAAGAATACAATCGATGGCGCGGTAAAGTCATAGTTGTCTTCCACAATTGAATAAAAACCAAATAGCATATCAATAAGAACCAGTAGGCTCAAACACACTGATATGGATTTTATTAGAGAGTAGGTAAATATTATTAGGCGCGATGAGATCACACCGATTTCACTCTCGATGTTGATGGCGTTTGCAGCACCTAAATTCTTGTTTGACTGATAAATAAACACCAAAAAACTCAAAATATAATCACAGTCAAAGTTATTATAATGGCAACTTATTGTTGGCTAAAAACCGCTGACACCTATTGTAAATATCATTTTTTTGAATTTATACTGGACTATTTTCTATAGTATAAGGACTGATACATGCAGTTTTTGAGGATGATAAGTCAGCAGTTGAGTCGGTTTACGGCTTTAGGGCGAATCATGTCCGTAATTACTGCACATGAATGGAGGTTAAATACTGGGCTAAATACTCGTTTCTAACTATATCGACTGCTAACTAACTATATCGCCTGTTAAAGACGATACTATCTTAAGGTTCAGTTAAGGTTGCTCCTTTATGATGCTTTCATGATGTTAATCGTGCTAAAAGCTTTTAACCATTTGGAGACAGCTGATGTCATTATCTATTGATAGCACTCATACCTTACAGAATGTTCTAAATACGACCTTTTATATTGAAGCGGTTAAGCCAATGTCAATATTGGAAGTGCAAGGCATACCCTCCTCCCTCTATATTCGTGCCAGTACGCAAATGCCAATAGCGACATCGCCTACTTCCTATGCTCAAAACCAAGATGCCCAGGCATTTATCAAACGCATATATGCGTATATCCATCACGCCCGATTAAGCTACTTTATGCCCATTTTGTTTTCAGGTTTTGCCGATATGTCATGCTATGGCGATTGGTTATCCACTGATGATAATACTTTGCCTACATTTAAAGGCACGAGCGTTGCTATCGGTCTAAAGCCTATCTGTGAAGATAAGATATTTTTAGAGCAGTATCTGAACACGCCGATACAACATGAGATCAGCAGAGTGGCAGGCGAGCCAGTCAGTCGCCAGCGCATTTTTGAGATTGGCAATTTGGCATCAGGTTGTGCGGGTAGCGCGCGGCTTATGATAGCATTTTTGGTGTTTTATTTATCCACCCCCACCCTGAATTCTACGACTCATGAACACCAAACCAAAGCAGACTGGGTCGTGTGTACTGGCACCGATGCGGTACGGCATATATTGGCACATATGGGCATTCGCAGTCATGTCATTGCCAAGGCCACGGCAGAAGCGCTAGAAGACCCTGAGCAAGTATCCTCATGGGGCCATTACTATCAGCACAATCCCTTGGTCGTCGCTATCAATGTGGCCGATGCTAAGCGGGTATGCGCCCCACATTATCGCTATACCGAAACGTTAGAGATGAATGCTACCACGCGTTTGACGCTAAATAAGATAGCCGTTTAATACGCATGCATTAGCCAACCAATAACACTGCACCACCACAAGACAGTGAGAACAACATGACCCCCATTTATACCGCGATATGTCAGCATGCCCGCCAAACTCCCAAGCAGGTAGCGATACAAACGATAGCTGACCATAACACGACCAGTCTGACCTATGGCCAGCTACAACGCACGCTATCCGCGCTTCATCAAACACTAAAGACATGGCAAGGCAAGCGTGTCGCCTTATATGCGCATAACGATATAGATTGGATCATACTCGATTTGGCATTGAGTACCGTCAGCGCGGTCGTTGTGCCAATCCCCTTATTTTTTAGTGCCGCGCAAATTGCGCACTTACTACAAGATGCGCAGATAGAGATGGTATACGTTGGCGCTGGTTTACAACTGCCAACCATAGACAATACGGATAACTGGATAATTGCTGATACACCAGAGACAAAAACCATCAAGTCTGAGCAGGCGACTCATATCACAGGTAGTTTTTATCAACTTGCTGGCACCATCACTGACCATACCTTCACCGCTCAAAATTCCTCTACTGCCAGCGATTTTTGCAAAGTGACTTACACCTCAGGCAGTACGGGCATGCCAAAAGGCGTGTGTTTGGGTCAAGAGACATTGATGCGTATTGTCGAGTCGTTATCGGGTTCGCTCGCTGATACCTTGACAGATGACGCTACTCACGCGCCAAAAGTGAGCAATGCCACAAGTAATTTTAGTCATTTAAGCGTGTTGCCTTTTGCCACTTTATTAGAAAATGTGGCAGGTATTTACGTGAGTCTATATATGGGGCGCACCTTAGTGACAGGGCACATTGATCAATTGGGTTTGTTATCCAATCAAGCATTTGATGCTAAGCGCTTGATGACAACGGTACAAACATACGACATCGCCAGCGTTATTTTATTACCGCAAATGCTAAAAGCCATTTGTGAGCACATGGCAGACAAGGGAGCAACCAAATCCAGCGCCAATGCTGCTGTGCCATCATTAAAGTTTATGGCAGTCGGCGGCGGCAAAGTCTCCCCTCAATTACTACAAGACGCCAGTGCCTTAAGCTTGCCTGTTTATGAAGGCTATGGCCTATCTGAATGCGGCTCGGTAGTCAGTCTCAATACGCCAAAAGCAAAGCGCGAAGGCAGTGTGGGCAAACCTATGCCTCACGCCTCGGTCAGCATCGCAGATAGTGGCGAAGTAATGGTAAAGGGCAATGCGATGCAAGGCTACTTAAACCATGACAATAGTAAGGATGACAATGGCATCATTGCCACAGGGGATATCGGTCATTTAGATGACGACGGCTATTTATACATCACGGGTCGACGCAAAAACGTGCTCATCAGTAGTTTTGGCCGTAATATCTCGCCTGAATGGGTAGAAGCGCAGCTCTCAACGCAGCCCATTATTTATCAGGTCGCGGTACTCGGAGATGGTGAGCCGCATTTGTCTGCGGTGATAGTCGCCAACCCCAACATGGTCGCAACGAGCAATGATCCACAATCTGCGATTGCGCAAGCGATAGATGTCGTTAACCAAACCTTGCCCGACTATGCGCGTATCCAACAGTGGCATCTCGCCGAGCACCCTTTTAGTACGGACAATGAATTATTGACTGATAACGGCAAACTGCGACGCGCGCACATTTTTACCGCTTATCAATCGGCACTCGGCTTATAACGGACGCTTTTACCAGCAGTACAACAATAGGACCATATTATGCAAACCACTCTGATGCCAAATGATTTGATAGAAAACGACCTGATACAAAGCAACTTGATAAAAAGCGACGTTATCGAACTTGACACTTTTAAGGCACCAACCTCCCACGCGTCTGCTAGCGTATCCTTGCCTAAAACCGCTGATATTTTAATGGAGTTGCAAACCCATGGTTGGACGTTACTTCGAGGCTATCACTACGATGTAGAGACGTTTAGCCAATTGATGAGTCAACTTTGTCAAACCTTGACCTACGATCCCGCCCGCCAAAACATCACTTCTGAAGCGCAAAAAGTGGATGCAGGCACGCATGCTATTGGACTACATATCGAAAATGGCAATACGCCGATGCCGCCTGACGTCATTGCTTTTTTTAGTGAATTGAGCGCCAAAAAAGGCTCACAAACAACGATATGTGATGGGCATGCAGTGTATCAAGCGCTATCACCTGAGCTAAAAGCCACCTTTAGTCAGCCGATGCGTATCAGTCGCTATTTACCTCAGGCCATTTGGCAAAATTATGTGGCGACTGCGACCGGCAGAGCAGACGCCGATCAAATAAGCTTGGATGATTTAGAGACATTTATCACGGCGACGACGAGCAAGACGTTAACGCATCACGTAGAACCTCAGACAGACGGCGGCGTTCGGTACGTATTACAGATACCTGCAATTCGAGAAGACAACGTAAGCGGTCAACTGGCCTTTGCAAATACTTTACTTGGGCCCTCATTTAACTATGAAAAACCTGAGTTCACCCTAGCAAACGGTCAACACGTTGATGATGCGCTCCTAGATGAGCTGACTCAGCTTTGTGAAAAATACACTCAAGACATTGCGTGGCAAAATGGCGATGTGGTGATACTCGACAACAAACGCATCATGCATGGTCGTCGACAAATTGATGTGCCTTTAACAGAGCGTAAGCTGTATATTGCGATGGGGCTTGGCATTAGGCATGGCATGAATCACTCAAACGATTAGCAACAGCACATCTCACCACAATCCGTGCTTCAATAGTCCGTGCTCTAACAATCAATGTTCAACAAGGATGCGACATCATGACACCAGCTAATGGCCAATCAGATCTAGTACAAGCTACGCTCAATTACACCATACTAATCGGTGCCACGGGTGGTATCGGGCAGGAGATCGCACGGCAATTATGTGCCAATAATCAGCCTGTCATTTTGGTCGGGCGTAACAACCAGACCTTGACTCATTTGGTAGATGAGTTGACCAAAGACTATCCTGATATCCCACTTGTGTCTCATACGTGTGATTTAAGCTCGCAGACATCGCAATCGCTACTGGTAGAGGGACTGGGGGAAATGACACAAGGCCATAGAAACGTCATTGATACGGTCATACTCAACGCAGGTATCAATGATTTTGCTTTGCTCACGGATCAAAATGATGACACGATTGAACAGATAATGCTCGTCAATGTGGCGTATCCACTACAGCTTATAAAAAGACTGCTACCTATCTTGATAGCGCAGCCTAGCCCGAGCCAAATTATCAGCATTGGCTCAACCTTTGGAAGTATTGGCTACCCAGGTTTTAGTGCTTATGGCGCGAGCAAGTTTGCCTTACGCGGTGCAAGTGAAGCGTTAGGCCGCGAGTATGCCGACACCTCAGTGAGGTTTCGCTATTTTGCGCCCAGAGCCACCAAAACCACCATGAATAAAGACGCAGTCGTCGCCATGAATGAGGCATTGAAAGTAAAAATGGACTCGCCTGAGACCGTCGCAAAGGCACTGATTCACTTTATATCAACCAAACAAGCGCATCAGCATTTGGGGTTTCCCGAACGGTTTTTTGCATGGCTCAATCGATTGTTTCCCAACATCGTTGGCAACGCCATTGTCAAAGACCTGCCCACCATCAAACAGTATGCTAGAAAATCATGATAATCAGTTAGGCAATCGTGGAGTGAGTGAGTTTGCCTTTAAATTGCCACACCAAATAAGCGACCAATTAACGAGGTTGCCACCATGGCAAGCACGCCCCAAACCACGATTCTGGTAGTCGCAGGGATCACAGGTGCACCGCCTAGACGAGCAGAGATGATCCCAAGTAGCATCAAACCCAATATTGTCAAAGATGACAATGACCAAACCAGTGTTTCCGCTGGTAACAGTAATATCCCAATAATGGGTAGTATCGCCCCCGCTATAAATGATAGTCCTGAAGCCACTGAGGCATGAATGGGCTTTGCTTCACTAATATCCGTCAGGCCAATCTCATCACGGGCATGGGCTTCTAACGCATTGTGCTCAGTCAAGCTCACGGCCACTTGATGCGCCAAATCATGCTCAAGTCCACGCGCCTCATAAATTTTGGTGAGCTCAAGCAGCTCACGCTCAGCATTGTGCCTCAGCTCATGTCGCTCTTTATCGAGATCCGCCTTTTCGGTATCCGCCTGTGATGAGACCGAGATATACTCGCCAGCCGCCATTGATAATGCACCTGCGGTCAGCGCCGCCATACCTGTCAGCAGCAATGTCTGACTGCTTGTACTGGCAGCAGCCACCCCAACCAATAGACTGGCGGTCGAAATCAACCCATCGTTCGCCCCCAGCACTGCTGCCCTCAACCAATGATTGCGATTGCTCAAATGTGCTTCGTCATGAATAGAATGATGCATAAAATCCTCAAAAGGTAGAAACGCGAATGGGTATGCCCTAGTGTAACTGATACAGACTAATACAGTATGCTTTATGTCTTATAACGGTTTTGAGAGTGCGTTCTTACTGCTGACCGTTACGATAAAGCCTGTTTCTGGTTGAGGGCGGTTGGCAAATGCTAAGGTAAGATTGTGCAGATCGGCAATTCGATTGGCAATTGATAGCCCCAGCCCACTACCTATTTGGGTTTGACCGGCTGGACGATAGAAGCGCTCGCTTAGCCGCGCTAGCTGCTCTGGGTCGACGCCCAAGCCATTATCCACCACTTTGATACTATCAGTATCCAACTGCAGTTCAATCTGGCAGCCCTCTGGGCAATAACGAATGGCATTGTCTAATAGGTTACGGATTAATAGTTTAAACAACACTGGATTAATAAGAATGGGTAAAATATCGGCAGAATTGTCACAGTGTACGGTACGTTTTAATTGGATGTGTTTTTCACGCGCTAAGCGGTTGACGTCGCTCAGCACAGTATCGGTGAGCATCAGCCAGTCTGGACGTTCTAATTGCTCAAAAGGCAACTGCTGTTGCGGCTCTATCTTGGCTAACACCAATAACTGATCGACCAAATGGGTGGCGCGCTCAATACCATCGCTGATTTTTTGCGTGTGATAAAACAGTTGACTGTCGTTTTCTATACCAGACAGCTGTAATAGCTGCTGCTGCAAAAGATCGGCTTGTAGTTTGAGCGCAGCCAGTGGGCTACGCAGCTCATGAGAGGCATCAGCGGTAAAGCGCTGCTCCCGTGCTAGAGTGTCTGCCACTTTCACAAACAACACGTTTAACGCGGTCACTAAAGGCTGAATCTCTTGTGGGACGTCTGCTGTAATCGGACGATCGTCTTGCGGCTTGCGCTGTTCTACCTCAGAACTAATCTGACTTAATGGCATCAGTCCGTGTCGTATCAATCCGATAGTCAAGATCATTAAGGAAAGCAGCCCAATTAACATCGGCAGTACTTGCACAGACATCGCTTCAACAATCATTTCTCTACGAGAGGCAAGGCTTTGACCAATGGCAATCACACGCTCCTCACCCATACCATCGCTACGATAGTCATCATGCGCATAAAACAACCGCCAGCGTTTACTAAAAGGGTTTAGACGCTGATAAATAGCGCTGTCCTCTTCTACAAAACCGCGCTGATCTGGCAAAAAAGAAAACGACTGTCCGTTCTCGTCAGCCGCTAATAAATGACCATCTTTATCCCAAATAGCAAAACCCATGTAATCGTCTTCTGCATCACCCAGATTACCTGACAGCGCCTTACTTTTTAAATTATATATTTTGGCGACAGGTTTTCCATTGTGCTCTGTCTCGTTATTATTGTCGCGGTCACTTTGCTCATCGTCATTGGCGGATATGCCCATCAAATAACGAACCACTTGGGTGATTTGTGTGTCATTCATCTCATTGATTTCGTGCCACAACCGCCAAGCAATAAAGCTCGATGTGATAAGCCACAGCAAAGGCAGCCCAATGAGTAAGGAGATGAACAGTCGCTGCTGGATACTTTTCATAAGCTCATAGGTTGCTCATATATGGTTTGTATATTGAAAGCCAAATTGAATATAAACATATTAATGATTATGGGCTGGATTGAGGTAGTAGCCGATGCCACGTTTGGTTAAAATAAAGTCATTGCCCAGCTTTTTGCGTAAATGATGGATATGTACTTCAATCGCATTGCTCTCAATATCCTGTTGCCAGCCGTAGAGCTTGTCCTCTAAGCTTGCGCGGCTGTGAATCTGTTTGGGATGGGTCAGCATTTGCTCGAGTATCGCCACTTCTTTGATGGTGAGCTCAACGACTTGGCCTTGATAAGAGACTCGGTGATTGTGCGGCCAATAAGCGACGTCACCATAACGAATCTCAGGCTGGCTACGTCCTTGACTGCGCCGTATCAAGGCTTGCAGGCGGGCAACCACTTCGTCTAGTGCAAATGGCTTGACCAGATAATCATCGGCGCCCGCATTGAGTCCAGCCACGCGGTTGGCAATCGCGTCACGAGCCGTAATGATCAATACCGGCGTATCTAGCTGTTTGTAGCGCCAATTTTGTAGCACCGTCATGCCATCCCCTCTTGGCAAAGTCAAATCAAGTAGCACCGCGTCAAACATACCCTCTTGCAGTGCCATCTCACCTTGCTTGGCATCACTAAACCAATCGACCATCATACCATGGCTTTTGAGCCCAACGACCAAACCTTCAGCGATATTGCTATCGTCTTCTATTAATAGTATGCGTGCCATGACTGTCCTATTACGTTATGTACTCTATTGTCTTTTTTTATTGTGGGCGACGCGGCGTCACCGTTTTATTACCCGTTATCATCGACTTGATCAGGTTTTGCCGCTCCCAATAGCTCATGGCAATCGCAGAGATAATATGCAGCGGCACCAGTAAGTATAAACTATTGGCCAGTATCTCATGAACTTCTTCAAGGACATCTTTACTGGCAAAAATATTGGCTTCCATCAGATAGCCACTAATACCCAAGCCAATAATCACCGCCCATAACGCAAACATCATGATGGCAGCCAATGGATTATGACCCAAATGCTGCTCGTCTGTGTGGCGAATACTCAAATCAGATAAATGGCGTTTGATACGAGATGGCGTGGGGAAAAAGTCACTGAAACGTGCATAACGTGTCCCCACAAATCCCCAAAGTAGACGGACAACCACTAGCCCCACCCCGATATAACCGACATATTGATGCAGCTCACTACCTTCTTCGGTAAACAGCAAATTGGCAGTGATACCAGCCGCGACGGCCCAGTGAGTCACTCTGACCAACATATCCCAAACTCGTACTTGTCGAGTTTTAGGAGTATTTGATAAAGACATATCAGGCTCGTGCGCCGGATTGCTTGTGCTATGTTGGGTCATGACCGTCACTCCTTTAATGGTTCGTTTGTTTTTGACGACGTGATTGCTAAACATCGAATCTAGGCGAGATACCGCTAGTAGACTCGCCATCACATCGTCTGCTCTACCGCTATTACAACAAACAAACCTTAAGAGGAGCTTAGGAAACTAAGAATTCGAACTTTAAAGTAGTGAATAATCTACCTGACATTTATAGATAATTAAAAGTAGGGCGTGTTGAACATTCGCAAATAGGCACTGCTGATCGCTAAAATTGTTCCAGACAAGGCACAAAGCGACGATAATGCAGATGCCTTACATTTCAAAATAAGGAATTGAGCAGGCAAGACCACTATTGGCAATATAAATAATACATTTAGAATTTTAACCTGAAAATATATTTAGCATTAGTTCCGCAATAATATTGATAATGAAAATTATTATCAATATAATAACGATTTAAATTACATGCTGGAAATATTCATGCAACTGTCTCGCTTATCTGCTGCGTTATTTAATCTTTCGAATGTATCTGGTTCTTCTCTACGATTAGTATCTATACCTTCGAGGTTGGTATCGACGAAATCCCTATCTTTAAAGACACTATGCTCAACCTGTCTATCTACTTCTGTCATCGTATTAACAACGAGTCAATCGGCATGGGCACAGGCAGATGATGTAGATGCTCAAACCACTCCTAATGTGGTACTTGATACTATCGTTGTCACTAGTAGCGCTGATGCTTCAGCGGATGGATTGCCAGATGCTTATGAAGGTGGCCAAGTTGCGACCGGTAGCCGCGTCGGAATCTTGGGTAACCAAGACATCATGGATACGCCGTTCTCTACCACCTCATACACCAATGAATATATCACCAATCAGCAAGCCCAAAGTGTAGGCGATCTACTCAAAAAGGATCCTACTGTTCGCGTGGCAAGGGGTTTTGGTAACTTTCAAGAAGCCTACTTTATGCGCGGTTTTATCACCACATCAGATGATACGATGTTTAATGGCTTATACGGTATTTTGCCCCGACAGTATATCGCCACCGAATTATTTGAGCGTGTTGAAGTCCAACGCGGCGCTTCTGCCATGCTAAATGGTGCCGCACCTAGTGGCGGTAACGCAGGTGGTACGATTAACCTATTACCAAAACGTGCTGGCAATGACCCGCTACGTGAAGTGACGCTTGGTTATGGTCAAGGTGACCAAGGTAAGGTCGCGGTAGATGTCAGTGATCGCTTTGGTAGCGATGATGCTATTGGTGTTCGTTTTAATGCTGCTTATCAAGATGGTGACAGTGCTATCGATGATGAGTCGTCGACCTTGGGTCTGGCTGCACTTGGTTTGGACTATAGAGGGGATCAGTATCGCCTATCAGCAGATTTAGGCTGGCAAGACAATAAGCTGTCAGAGACTCGTCCTAGTGTCAATCTTGGTGGGGTGTCTAGTGTACCAAATGCGCCAGATGGCTCAAAAAATTGGGCGCAGCCTTGGACGTACTCAGATGAAAAAGATGTCTTTGGTACGATTCGAGGAGAATATGACTTTAATGACAATATCACCGCTTATGGTGCTTACGGTGTGCGAAGTGGCGAGGAAGAAAACTCACTAGCCACGTTAACTGTCAACAACGTTGATGGTGCGGGTACAGTTTATCGCTTTGACAATACTCGAGAAGATAAAGTACAAAGCGCCGAGCTTGGTCTACGTGGTAAATTACAAACCGGTGAAGTGGCTCATAGCTTAGTGTTGGCCGCAAACCTCTATGATCAAGAAGAAAAAGGCGCTTATGCTTTTGATTTTGGTAACCAACTCGCAACCAATTTTTATCGCCCTACCGACTACACGGAAGTCCCTTTTACAAGTACAACTACGTTTGGCGGCAACTTAGACGATCCAAAATTAACCAATGAAAAGCAGTTCCAAAGCTTTGCGCTAGCAGACACCATATCACTGTTCGACGATAAGCTAAAAACTACTTTAGGCGTGCGTCATCAGAACTTAAAAACCACCAGCTATGATGCCAACACGCAGGCAGAAACGGCTCATTACGATAAGAGTGAGTGGACCCCAAGTATCGGTATTGTCTATCAACCGAATATGGACTGGTCGATTTACGGTAACTATATTGAAAGTCTAGCACCAGGTAAAAGAGCGCCTCTAACTAACGATAATGACGCTGTCACTAATGGTGGTCAAAATCTAGATCCGTACGTGAGTGAGCAAACTGAACTGGGTGTGAAATACGACAATGGCATGATTGGCAGTAGTCTCGCTGTCTTCCGAACTGATGAACCACGTGCTTATATCAACAACTCAAATACGTTTACTGCGGCTGGAGAAAACCGCCATCAAGGTGTGGAGTTGACTGTCTTTGGTAGCCCAAGTGAAAACATGCGCCTCAATGCGGGCGTCAGTTATTTAAGTGCCAAACAAAAAGACACCGGTGATAGTGCATTAGATGGCAATCGAGTGATTGGTGTGCCTACCTTGCAGAGCAATGTTAACATAGAATATGATTTAGCCGCAGTTGAAGGACTGACATTAACGGGCGATATTATCCACACAGGCTCTCGTTATTCGGATAATGCCAATACCTTAAAGGTTGATGGTTATACGACCTTAGACCTTGGTGCACGCTATCGCACTATGCTAGCAGGACAAGACGTTACTCTAAAAGGTGTGGTAACCAATGTCACGGGTGAAGATTATTGGCAGTCAGTAGGCGGTTATGCAGATTCAGGCTATCTAAATGCAGGTGAGCCAACGGCCTTAAAAGTGTCAGCCACATTCAATTTTTAACATATATCAGCTATAGTTGATTCAATTTAAAAGTAGTACAAGGCAGCCCAGTGCAGATGTATATGTAATACTTGAAGCGAGGTTAACGCTGTAATTCTTTTATAGAGAATTGACTATAAAACGTACTTATCTAACGAACTTCAGTAAAAGGGATTAGGTGTGACCTATTCCCTTTTATGCCATCAAACATCCATACTATTACTGAGTCACTATGTCCTCTCGTGCCAGCGTTTCTCTACATCATATGATTTGGGCACAGTATCGTCTGCCCTTTCTAAAAGTCATTTTACTCAACTTAATCAATGCTGCCGTCAGTGTGGGTATCATTGCTTATATCAACCAAACCTTTATCAGTCAGCCTGTGTTCAATACCTTATCGTGGTCGAGCTTAGGGCAGTTTGCTCTGCTCGTACTGCTGTTGCTGGTGACTACCTTTGTATCGCAATATGCACTCACCCGTTTGGGGCACAAGTTTGTCTATGAGCTCAGAACCAAGCTGGTCAAACAAATCATCGATACCACCGTTCCTCAGATAGATCATTTGGGTAGTGCGCGGTTACTTGCCAGTCTATCCTCAGATATTCAGTCTATTACCGTCGCCTTTGTTCGGATGCCGGAGTTGGTGCAAGGCGTTATCCTCTCTGTTGGTGTGGGGTTATATCTGGGCTGGCTGTCGCTACCATTACTGCTGATTGTCATGTTTTGGATTGCGATGACGATTTGGATAAGCACCCTATTGGTCAAGCATGTCTATACACATTTGACAAAGTTGAGAGAGATTAATGACGCCTTATATCAGGATTATCAATCGATTATAGAAGGTCGTAAAGAGCTGGCACTTAACCAACACCGAGCACAAAAACTGTATACAGATGATTTTTTGGCCCATGCTAAATCCTATGAAAAGACTGTCACCAAGTCTGATACTTTTCATTTATCAGCGGTGAACTGGTCAAATATTATGATGTTTGCATCGATTGGGGTGATATTTGCCATATCAAATTATCTCGGCATCTCGATGGGCATCGCCACCACTTTTTCTTTAACGATTCTATTTATGCAGTCGCCGCTGCTTCACGCCGTCGGTGCATATCCAACACTACAGACGGCTCAAGTTGCCCTAGACAAAATACAATCGCTAGAACTGGCTGAGTACCAACCTTTATTTAGAACGGACAACACCAGCCAACACTGGCAAACCATCTCGCTAACTGATGTTAACTATCGCTACAATGTTTCCAATAACAGTGTTTCGAATGCCAGTGATAATGCCAGTGATAATGCCAGTGATAATGCCAGTGATAATGCCAGTAATAGCAGTGTCAGTAATAGCAATGATACTGGTGCTCAGGCATTAATAGCTAAAGACAGCGATCACTCTGGTAATATTTTAAAAGACGTCAATCTAACGCTACGACGAGGCGATGTGGTGTTTCTGATCGGGGCGAATGGTAGCGGCAAATCGACACTTGCTAAGATTATTACAGGCATTTTCACCCCTACCACAGGTGCGGTAACCATCGACAAACAGCCCGTTAATTCACAGAATAATGCCGATTATAGACAGCTGTATTCTGCCATTTTTAGCGATCAGCATATTTTTAAGCAATTGATTGGCAGACAAGGACGGCAGCCAGACAAAGCACTGGTCAATGCGTGGCTGCATAAATTGGACTTGCAAGATAAAATAAGTGTGGCTGACAACCAGCTGTCTACCGATAAGCTCTCGCAGGGACAACGCAAACGCTTGGCCATGCTTATTGCTGTCGCTGAACAAAAAGACATCTTGCTACTTGATGAATGGGCCGCTGACCAAGACCCTGCGTTTCGCCGCGTGTTCTATCAAACCCTAATCCCTGAGTTAAAAGCACTCGGTAAAACGCTGTTTATTATCAGTCACGATGATGGTTACTTTGAGCATGCAGATCGACTGTTACTCATGAAAGAAGGCCGCCTCATTGAGTTAAATGCTGAAGAGCGACAGCGGGCGAGTAAAGATGCCATTGCCATGTTGGCGTAAGAACGAATTTCACATCATTTGAGAGAAGATTTATTTTCAAACATTAATGATAATTATTATCATTAATGTTATTATTTATTTTCTTTTGTTTTCGACATCTAATCACAACTCACAAGGAAATATAATGCGCTTTGTCTCAACGTCCAAATCCATTCGTCAAAAACGTTTAACTTTAGCCGTCCAACTGGGCTTGGCAATGAGTCTAAGTCATTCAGTCTATGCTGAGAACAGCCCAACTAGTATCGGAAACAATACGGTCGACAATATTGAAAATAACGTGATTGAGACAAGCGTAGAAAATTCTCTTAATACTAATAAAGTGGGTAATGATACGACGGCAGCACCATCAGCTACCTTGGATACAATTACCGTTTATTCAGATGGTTACCGCAGCACCGGTACCAAGACCGCCTTAGACCCTGAAGATGCGCCCATGAGCTATACCCGCATCGATCAGGAGCTGTTACAAAAGCGCCAAGCAGATAGTGTCAACGCTGCTTTGCGTTATGAGCCAGGCATAAGCTCTGAGAGCCGCGGTACAGTCTCTATCTTTGATGAGTACAACATTCGTGGATTTAAAACCTACTCAAACTTTTATGATGGACTGAGACTGCCCTACGATGGCGCTTGGAACCTCATGCCACAAGTCGATGTCTATGCGACTGAAGCGGTCGAAGTGGTGAAAGGGCCAGCGTCCTCGCTATACGGCTATGCTTCACCGGGCGGCATGGTTAACCAGATCGCCAAAACCCCAAAGGGCACGCAAGAAACCGAAGTACAACTGCGACTTGGCAATCAAAACTTAAAAGAGGTAGCGGTCGATACGACAGGACCAGTCAGCGATACGCTTAACTATCGCTTGGTGGCATTAAAACGGCAAAAAGACGGTCAAATGCAAACCACCGAAGAAGAGCGATTGTTGATTAACCCGTCGCTTGAGTGGCAGGCGACTGACGATGTCTCTATGCTTGCCAATCTGTTTTATCAAGATGATCCAGAGATGGTGCCATCCACCCCACTACCCGCTGTCGGTACGGTCTACAACGCCAGCTATGGCAAATTGGGTAGCGATGCTTATGCAGGAGATCAATGGAATCATTTTAGTAAAGAAGTACTGATGCCAAGCGTCACCGTAAACTGGGATATCAATGACAATCTCACCTTTAAGCACATCTTACGCTACACCGATGCCGAAGCTGAGCAGCGCAATATGTATAATAGTGGCGGGTTTGTCGATGGTAGTGACACGATTCTCAATCGCGTGGCGTATACCACTGATGAGCGCATGAAAAACTGGACCACAGACAACCAGCTGGCTTATACATTCGATACTGAAAATACCTCACATAATCTATTGTTTGGTGCTGAGTATCAAGAAACCGACAGTAGCGCGACTTACTATGATGCGGGCGCAGCGGGTACGCCAAACCTTGACCTATCTAATCCAGACTTCTCACAAATAAATAAGGCTACGCTGCCACTAGATACCTATCGTCAAGACGAAGACATCGAGCAAAGCCAGCTTGGGCTCTATGTACAAGATGAGATGCAGTGGCAAGATTTGACCGTGGTCGCAGGCTTGCGTCACGATAAGTTTGAGAGTATCACTGAGCAGACCAAAGCCGCACAAGGCGCGGTGTACGATGCACAAATGATCGATAATGATGCCTCAAAAACCAGTGGTCGTCTGGCGGCCATTTATGATTTGGATAATGGTTTATCGCCTTATGCCAGCTATTCGCAGTCGTTTCAGCCTGTCGTTGGTAGCAACTTTATTACCAATGAAGCGTTTAAACCCACCACCGCCGACCAGCTAGAAGCGGGTATCAAATATCTGTCCTCAGATCGCGCGACCAAAGGCACGCTCGCTGTCTTTGATATCAAGCAAAAAAACGTCGTGGTCGCAGACGAAATCAACTATAGAAGCCAAACTCAGACCGGTGAGATTGAGTCAAAAGGTTTTGAGATATCAGGCAGTCATATGCTCAATGACTGGGTGGATGTTGCGGCAAGCTATAGCTATACCGACGCTGAGATTACAAAAGATGAGTTCAACCCTGACGTGGTTGGCAACACCCCTGCCCAAACGGCTAAGCACAAAGCCACGCTATGGGCCGACTACTATGCGACAGACAAACTCACTCTCAATGCTGGTGTTCGCTATGAAGGTGGGATGCAGTTAGACAAACAAAATTCAGATGAGCTACCAAGTGTGACGTTAGTCGATGTCGGCGGTAGTTATCAGATCAATCCGATGCTCACGTTAGGCGCAAGTGTGAACAACCTTTTTGACAAAACCTACGTCGGTGCTTGTTATGATATTAACAATTGCTGGATGGGGCCTGAGCGTGAAATGTCGGTCAGCCTAAAAGCCAGTTTTTAAACCTGATTTTTTGAACTTAGCAACACGCCCTAATAAAATCATCCACTTTCTACAATCATTTTTACCCATACATTTTTAAGACAGTCGATCATCAAAGTAATATGCTAGCCTTACAAGCTATCAGATGATAACAAACCATGCTTTGCGCACTATCGTTACATGCTAAAAAAGAAGGACATAGCAAATGGCAAAACCTACCCCTAGATTACTCGATGTGATCGGTAGCAAATACCTCACCCCAAATATGTGCCGCATTACTCTTGGCGGTGCAGGTTTAATAGACTTCCCGACAGATCAAGAAAGCGCTTATATCAAACTGATATTTCCTCAAGGCGACGACATCAAGCCATTGATGCGTACCTATACCATCATCGCTCAGCGTGATGATGAGATAGACGTTGATTTTGCATTACATGAGGCTGAAGGCCCTGCGTCGATATGGGCACGCAACACTAAAGCTGGCGATCAAATATTGGTGGGCGGCCCTGGCCCAAAAAAACTCATCAACAATGACGCCGATTGGTTTTTATTGGTCGGTGATATGACAGCATTGCCAGCGATCACGGTCAATTTGGCACAATTGCCTGCCGATTCTCGCGGCTATGCCGTGCTTGAAGTGACGACTACAGCAGACCAGCAAACACTCAAAAAACCAGATAACGTCGAGATTCAATGGGTGGTCAACCCTCATCCAAATGCAGACAGCAGTCCATTACTTGACTGCGTCAAATCACTGACTTGGCTTGAGGGACAGCCCGCGGTTTGGGCGGCTTGCGAGTTTCATAGTATGCGAGTATTGCGCCAATACTTCAAAGTTGAGCGCGACGTACCAAAGACGCATCTATATGTGTCTAGTTATTGGAAAGTCGATAGCACAGAGGATCAGCATAAAGTGGTGAAAAATCAGGATGCCCTAACAGCAGATCTATAAAAGCTTATTTAATGAATAGACCTCTTGCAAAAGTAGCAAAGGGAATTAAAATAGGAAGACACTCATAACTTTTTAGGAACCATGCCAAACATAAATAAGCTACTCAAACAAAGTGACGCTGGTTTTAAACGCTACACTGGCATTCATAAAGCCACCTTTTATGACATGCTTGAGGCCATGCAAGAGCATGAAGCATCTAAGACCAAATCAGGCAGACCAAGTGTGCTCAGTCTTAAAGCACAAATACTATTAGCCCTGACTTATTGGCGTGAATACCGCACGCTTTATCATATCAGTATGGACTTTGGTATTCATGAGTCTTCTGCTAGCCGTATCATTCGTAAAGTAGAAGACATCCTGATTGACTCTGGCAAGTTTGAATTGCCTAAAAAGCTGCCTAGTCGTGTCGATGAGGATACCAATTGGTCAGTCGTCATTGTCGATGCCACCGAAACCCCTATTGAGCGTCCAAAAAAAACCAAAGCGACTACTATAGCGGTAAGAAAAAACAACACACCTTAAAAGCGCAGGTTATCGTTCATTGGCAAACAGGGTTGATACTTGATGTACAAACCTGCAAAGGGTCAATCCACGATTTTAAGCTGTATAAAGATACTTGTCCTGATTGGTTGCCTGAGAATACTAACTATCTAGCAGACAGTGGTTATCAGGGTATAGCAAATCTACATAAGCAAACCTTCACACCATTTAAGAAACCTCGTGGTGGTCAGTTATTGGAGATATGCAAACAGGCCAATCACTATCTGGCAAAGTTCCGTATTGTGGTTGAGCACAAAATAGGCTTAATCAAGTTGTTCAAAATCGTGGCTCATAAATATCGCAACCGTCGTCAGCGCTATGATCTTAGAATGAAGCTGTTTGCTGGTATCATTAATTCCGAGCTTAGACTATGACTTTTGCAAGAGGTCTAATATTTAAATGCAAAAGACGCAGCTTATATAAGCCGCGTCTTTTTATAAATCATCACCTATTATGCTTCGACGACTTTTGCTTCTTTATCCACTCGGCTAATCGTCAGCCCCGTAAAGCCAAACACCAATGTTAATAGCAATGACAAATAACAGAAGAACGCATAGGGCAAGTAATCCAGTACTGGCACCCCTAACGCCTGACTGATAAACACCCCGCACACACTCCATGGCACTAATGGATTAATCACCGTCCCTGCATCCTCAATCGTCCGAGACAAATTCTTCGGATGCAGGTGCAAACGCTCAAACGTTGACCGAAATGCCGTACCGGATAATAAAATACTCAAATACTGCTCCCCGATCAGCACATTAATGCTCAGTGCCGACATGGCCGCCGCAAAGATCGCCCGTCCTGATGTCGTCAGTGTATCTTTAATACCAGACAGTAGTGCAGGTAGAATCCCTAGTGCTGTTAACAACCCGCCCAAACTCAATGCCAGTATCACAATCGCTTGGGTAAAGAACATACTCTGTACACCGCCGCGCGACAGCATACCACCCACCTCACCCAGCTCTAATGACTCAGCAGGGACATAGCCGGCAAACAGATAACCACCTAATTGACCAAAGCTGGGTGAGCTGTGCATATAAGTAATGATCAGCGCCGCGGCAATCGTACAGATAATCGTATAAATCGCATTGACCCGAAACAATGCCAATCCAACCAATATCACAAAGGGCTGTACCGAATACCCATGCACCAAGCCACTGTCAATCAGCTGTCCTTGTAGTATGGTCACTTGACTCAGATCAGCACTGACGGTCTGACCTGAGAATATCCAGAACAAAATTACTGTCAGTATCCACGCAGGTACTGTCGTATACATCATATTGCGAATGTGCTCAAACAGATCAATACCGACCACAGAGGACGCAATGGTACAGGTATCCGACAAGGGCGACATCTTATCACCAAAGAACGCACCTGATACCACCGCCCCAGCCGCTATCGCCACATTGGCATCAAAGGCATTACTCATGCCGATAAAGGCTACACCCAAGGTAGCTGCAGTGGTCAAGCTACTGCCCAGGGCGATACCGATAATAGAGGTGAGGATAAAGGCGGAGATATAGTAATACTCAGGAGAGATGAGCTGAAAACCAAAGTACATCAAGGTGGGTATGGCCCCTGACATCATGAGGGCGGCGACCATGAGGCCAATAAAGAAGAATAGATAGATGGCGCCGATACCGCGCATGACGCCTGAGGCCATTTGTGCTTGCATGTCGTTAAAGCTCAGACCTTTGGTCATACCGATAGCCAGCAATACACAAATGGCAAGGATAAGAGACAGGTGCGGCACCCAACCAAAGCCAATCATGGTAATACCCATGATGGCGATGACGATGGCTGAGATAATAAAGGCAAGCTTGGCGCTGATCTGGGTGAGCGGTTTTGGTGGCATGACACATCCTTAAAATGCCAGCTCAAGCTGGCATTAGATTGGGTTTGAGTTTGGAAGAGTTAGAGAACTGGTTTGCTAGTGAATAACCGAATGACTGATGCGTTACTTATCAAGTAACGCATCGGTTTTAGCCGCCATGACGAAGTCATTACGATGCAACCCTTTGATACTATGTGACCACCATGTGACGGTCGCTTTGCCCCACTCTACCAATATGCCGGGATGATGCCCTTCTGCTTCAGCAATGTCTGCCAATTGATTGGCAAAATCCATCGCTGCGACGAAGTTTTTAAATTTGTACTGACGCTGCAACTGCTGAATACCCTCCACCTCAATCAATGACCAATCAGGAATTTGTGTCAATAGCTCGCGTGCCTCGGCCTCGTCGACTTTTGGTGCGCCAATACGGCAAGCTTCGCAACTGCTTTGTGATAATACTGTCATGATAATGTCCTTTTATCGAGTTTATTGTTTTGTGATGCTGATTTGTGATACTGAGGTTTGTTGACGCCACTCCACTGCTATGTCCTTATGTAGTAGAGCGGATGTTTATAAAATTTTAATGGGATTTTTCTGGATAGGTCGGCTCAAATAACCCAAGTGACATCGCCTGCTTGACCGTCCCCATGATGTCGCTATCAACGATATCAAATAGCGTATCTAATTCGTCAATCACATAGTAAATCGGCTGTATTTGATCGATACGATAAGGCGTACGCAACACATCAAGCAAATCAAATGCGCGGTGCTCAGGTTGGGGTGTAGGCTTGGGTTGTATTTGGGTTTCTGGCTGGGCATACAATGTCTGATCAAGAGCATAGATGGTTTCAGAGGGCGAGCTTAATATACCGCCGCCGTAGATTCTACGGTCTTTAGGCTGACTACCGACCAAGCCAAACTCAATGGTAAACCAATATAGCCGTGCCAAAAACCATCTTTCCTCTTTCGTTGCACTCAGACCCAGCTTGCCATACGTCTCGTTAAAAGCTGCAAAGGCTGGATGAGTCAATAGCGGGCAGTGTCCAACGATTTCGTGAAAAATATCTGGCTCTTCGATATAGTCTATGTCCTCAAATCGGCGAATAAACGTCGCGACAGGAAAGGATTTATCGGCTAATAGTTTGAAGAATTTGCCAAAGCTGATTAATGCAGGCACCGCTGCGGTTTGCCAACCGGTGGTCGCTTGCAATACCTCATCGATATCATGCAACTGCGGGATATGCGTCGTCGGTAGATTTAGCTTCGTCAAACCTTCTAGATAGGCAGGACAAGCGCGGTTAGGGATTTGCTCAGCTTGACGCGTAAGCAACGCTTGCCACATTGCATTTTCATCATCACTATAATGAATATGACCATGGCTATCTGGCTGATGTGAGATATAGGGCTGCTTTTTATCGGTCGCATTATGATGAGCAGATGCATCACCGCCTTGCTGCTTGGCTACAGAACTATTGGCACCGATGGCTGTATTAGGAGAATCTATCTGTGAGAGGCGTTCCATGCCTGTGTTCCTTTTATCGCAGTGAATATTTGCACTCATACTGATTAGTCAGTGGCTAATATCAGTCACTCATGCAGGACAAGCCAAAATCCTTTTGCCTTGTCCGTTTGTTTTTTAAATTTTTTTTAAATGTAGTGTGATCTACGGCGTTTCTGTTTCTGATTGATTGGTCTCTTGCTGACCGACCGTGCCACGACGCACTTGGTCGCGCTCTATGGATTCAAACAAGGCTTTAAAGTTACCTTCACCAAAACCTTCTGCATAATCCCCTTTACGCTGGATAAATTCAAAAAACACTGGGCTACCCAAGATGGTTTCAGAGAAAATCTGTAGTAGCAGACGCGGTGCGCCGCCCTCTGTCGTACCATCTAACAAGATACCGCGCGTTTGCAAGTCAGCAACGTTTTCACCATGGTTTGGTAAGCGCTCGCTCAGCATCTCGTAGTAGGCTGCATTTGGTGCAGTCATAAGTGGAATACCGGCGGCTTTTAGCATATCAATACTGGCAAACAAGTCATCACTAGCCAAAGCAATGTGCTGAATCCCTTCGCCATTGAAGTGCATTAAGTACTCTTCGATCTGACCACCGCCCTGCTTGGCTTCTTCGTTGAGCGGAATACGGATTTTGCCATCAGGGGCAGTCATGGCCTTACTGGTCAGCCCCGTGTACTCGCCTTTGATATCAAAATAGCGAATCTCGCGGAAATTAAAGATACGCTCATAAAATTTTGCCCAGTACGCCATGCGGCCGCGATAGACGTTGTGCGTGAGGTGATCGATGACTTTGAAACCATATCCGACAGGGTTTCTATCGATATCTGCAAAAAACTCAAAGTCAACATCATAGATAGATTCGCCGTCTTTATAACGGTCAATCAAATAGACCAGTGAGCCGCCGATACCTTTAATCGCTGGCAGTCTCAGCTCCATCACACCTGTTGGCACCTCTACTGGCTGCGCACCCATGTCAATAGCACGCTCGTAGGCTTTTTTGGCATCTTTTACCCGAAATCCCATGCTGCAAGCACCAGCGCCATGCTCTTCGACGAAGTAACTGGCTGGGCTTCTTGGCTCACGGTTTAAGATTAGGTTGATGTCACCTTGGCGATATAGCGCCACATCTTTTGATCTGTGATTGGCGATATGTGCAAATCCCAGCTGTTTAAACAATGCATCGACCGCATCAGGCTGCGGAGAAGCAAACTCGACGAAGTCAAACCCGTTTAGTCCCATTGGGTTGTCAAATAAATCTGCCATTGCAATCATCCTTAATGTCAATTGGTGGTAAAAAGTCGATTAGTAATAAAATGCGATAAAACGATTGATAATCAATCTTTATTGTTGACGTTGTACTTATATTAGATTAGCTTTATTTATAAGACTAATTGTTTTTTATGATTTATTTATCAGGTTTACTTATGAATATCAGCATTCGTCAACTGACCGCTTTTATCAAAGTCGCTGACAACGGCAGCTTCACTCTTGCCAGCGAACAGATGTATCTGACCCAATCTGCTGTTAGCGGACTGATCAAAGAGCTGGAGACTGGCCTTGGCATCGTGTTATTTGACCGTACTACCCGCCAGTTGTCACTATCCGCTGTCGGACGCCATCTGCTGCCACAAGCGCGGCGTATCTTGAATGAGATGCAGCTGTTCGAAAACGAAGCAAGTAGCTTGACCAGCTTGGCGCAAGGTCAGGTGCGCTTAGCGGTGTCGCAGTTTGCGGCATCCTCCCTGCCCGCCGTCATCGCGCAATTTGCTAAGGAATATCCAAATATCGGAGTGTCGCTATTGGATTGCTCAGCAGAAAATTTGCTCAAGCATGTTCAAGACATCGAGGTCGATTTGGGGGTTGGTACTGAACTTGGTTTTATAGAAACTGAAGATGATATCGGTGCTGATCTGTTATACAAGCTGCCGTTTTGCGTGGTCATGCCAAACGATCATGCACTGGCGCAAAAAGACGAAATCACTTGGCAGGAGTTGCTTGATATTCCACTTATCACTCTACAAGGCCCGTTTCTTGAGCAGGTGACAGTCGAGCTGGATGACTCTATCGCCGCTCAGATTCAGCAAGCGCGCTACAAAGTCAACTTTATGTCCACCGCGCTTGAGATGACCCGCCAAGGGTTCGGCATTACCTTATGCCTCCCATATATGCCTGAGGTCATCGATTGGGTCAGCGCCAACGGCTTGCAAATGCGCCCATTGACGCAGCCTATAAAAATGCGCCAGTTCTTTATCTATCAGCGTGCCTCACGGGCGCTGTCTCCTGCAACCATCGCCTTTAAGCAGTTTTTGCAGACTTACTTTGCCACCCATTATCACGACTTACATCAGCCTGAAACACTGTCGATTAAGTGATGCATCACGCCACAAACTCATCTGCCAGATAAAGAGACAAGATATTTGGTGATTTATTTTATTAATTGCGCAAGATAACGCACTCGCGTGTTGAGTTCATCAGCAATTTGCTCTATGATTTTCGGCTGCTTGGTTTATATTCTTATAAGGAAATGGCATGTTTGAACGTATCGATTATTACGCTGGCGATCCAATCTTAGGGCTGATGGAAAAATACTCAGCGGACAATAATCCCAATAAAGTCAATTTAGGCATTGGTATTTATTACGATGAAAGTGGCGTACTGCCAGTACTCGACTGTGTCAAAACTGCCGAAGCGCGTATTGCTGATCCTATTGCGCCGCGTCCCTATCTACCAATGGCAGGCTTGCCTGGACACCGCAAAGGCTGTCAGGAGTTATTGTTTGGCAAAGGCGCACAAATCTTACAAGACGGTTTGGTTGCGACCATCGCCACTATCGGTGGTTCTGGCGCCCTGAAAGTCGGTGCTGAGTTTATCCATGAATGGTTCCCACAGTCCAAGTGCTATGTGAGCGATCCAACATGGGGCAATCATATCGCTATCTTTGAAGGCTCTGACGTTGAAGTGGGTAAATACCCGTACTACGACAAAGCCAACAGCAGTATCAAATTTGATGAGATGATTGCGTTTTTTGAAACATTGAACAAACACGATGTCATCTTGCTACATCCTTGTTGCCACAATCCAACAGGTATGGATTTGACCCAAGCACAATGGGATACCGTGCTCAACGTCATCAAAGCGCATGAATTGATTCCATTCATGGATATCGCTTATCAAGGATTTGGCGAGGACATGGACGGCGATGCTTACGCCATTCGTAAAGCCGTTGAGATGGGCTTGCCTTTATTTGTCAGCAACTCATTCTCTAAAAATTTATCGCTATATGGCGAGCGCGTTGGCGGTCTGTCGGTCGTATGCCCTACCGCAGACGAAGCTGAGCGCGTATTTGGTCAGCTAAATGCGATGGTACGCCGTATCTATTCAAGCCCGCCATCACATGGTGGTCATGTGGTTGATATCGTCATGAACGATGACGCCCTACATGAGCAGTGGGTTGGCGAGGTTTATGCGATGCGTGATCGTATCAAAGCCATGCGCTTAAAGCTAAAATCGGTACTAGAAGCCAAAATCCCCAACCGTAACTTTGACTACATCACGCGTCAAAACGGTATGTTTAGCTTTACTGGATTGACGCCTGAGCAAGTCGAGCGCCTACAAAGCAAGTATGGTATCTATATGGTATCTAACTCTCGTATGTGTGTCGCAGGTCTAAATACCAGCAACATCGACTACGTCGCCAATGCGATGGCAGACGTTTTAAAAGACTAAATTAATCAGACATATGGACTAAAAAATAAAAAAGGCTGAGCGATTGCTTGGCCTTTTTTTGTGCTTAGGATTTGTCTTATCAATCACTAAGCAAAAGACATGGCACAAAAAAACTTGCAATCAACATATCAATAAATTACATTATACGTAAATAATTAACTATAACGTAATTAAATAATACTTTTAGCAAGGAGCAAAGCATGTCAACGATTGACAGTACTCTCACCTCTTTTATCGACATCAAAGCGGACTCTGACTTTTCTATCCATAATCTGCCGTATGGTATTTTTAGCGACACTAAAGATAGTGCGCGCCGTGCGGGCGTTGCCATTGGCGATCAGGTACTAGACTTGTCTGTGCTAGAGTCAGAAGGATTACTGAGCCTAAATGGTGGGCCTTACTTTGATCAGTCGACGCTAAACGCTTTTATTGATTCTGGTCGAGACAACTGGACGCAGGCGCGCACGACCATTCAGTCGCTACTGTCTAGTGACAACAGCGACTTACGTGACAATGTCGATCTGCAAAAAAAGGCGCTGTTCAAGCAAGCAGACGTTACCATGCATCTACCTGTTCAAGTACCTGGCTTTACCGATTTTTATTCATCGAAAGAACACGCGACCAACGTCGGTACGATATTCCGCGATCCAAACAATGCCCTGCTACCCAACTGGACGGAAATGCCTGTCGGTTATAACGGACGCGCCAGCACCGTCATCGCTAGTGGAACTGATATCGTACGTCCCTCAGGACAGCTAAAGCCTAACCCTGATGAGCGTCCTGTTTTCTCCGCCTGTCAGCGCCTAGATTTTGAGCTCGAGACCGCTTTTGTCGTTGGTAAAGGCAACCATATCGGTCAACCAATCGCCGTAGACGATGGCGCTGATCATATCTTTGGTATGGTACTGCTCAACGACTGGTCGGCTCGAGATATCCAAAAGTGGGAATATGTCCCTTTAGGCCCATTTAATGCCAAGACGTTCGCCTCGCAAGTTTCTCCGTGGATAGTCACGATGGATGCATTGGCACCATTTAGCACCGCTTGCCCAACCCAAGAGCCCAAGCCGCTGGCTTATCTCAATGAAAAAGACAAAGAGAGCAGCTTTGATATCAATCTGTCGGTCGAGCTACTGCCTGAAAATGCAAAAACGGCTACGGTTATTTGCAAGACCAATTTTAAATACATGTATTGGTCAATGGCGCAGCAATTGACGCATCACACCATCACTGGCTGCAAAGTTGAAGTCGGTGACATGATGGGCTCGGGCACAATCTCAGGGCCAACGCCTGATTCTTATGGCTCGATGCTAGAGATTGCTTGGAATGCCACCAAACCCGTAGCACTTGAGGGCGGTGAGTCGCGCACCTTCATCGAAGATGGCGATACCGTCATTATGAAAGGCTATAGCGAAAAAGATGGCGTGCGTGTTGGGTTTGGTGAAGTACGAGGCAAGGTACTGCCCGCGCTTAGCTTCGATTTTAATGAATAATAATGGCATAGAAAAAAGACATAGAAAAAAGGCGTAGTGACAGTAGAGGTGAGCCGTTAGAACCATCATGACATTTGGTCTATTAGTACGGGCATCGTTCCTCTTACATTCACACTAGGCCTTATCAAAAGGAGTTGAATATGAGCTTTCAAATTGAAAAAATCCATCATGTGGCTTATCGCTGCAAGGATGCCAAAGAAACGGTCGAATGGTATAAAAAAAACCTCAATATGGATTTTATCTTGGCATTTGCAGAAGACCATGTACCCTCAACCAAAGCCTTTGACCCCTATATGCACGTCTTTTTGGACGCTGGTAATGGTAATGTATTGGCGTTTTTTGAAGTGCCCAACCAGCCTGAAATGGGCTTTGACCCCAATACTCCAAACTGGGTGCAACACTTGGCGCTCAAAGTCAAAGATCGTGATGAGCTGATGGCCGCCAAAGAACAACTAGAACGTGCAGGTATTGATGTCATTGGCGTGACCAATCACGGTATCTTTCACTCGATATATTTCTTTGATCCTAATGGGCATCGTCTCGAGTTGACCTATGACGACCCGACCTCAGAGGACAAAGTCTCGATGATTACAGACGCCATCAAGCACGACATGCTAGATGAATGGTCTCGTACCAAACGCGCCCCAGCCCACACACAGTTTTTACACAGTGATGAGTTCGCTGAAGCCCGTGACATTGCGCCTGTCGGAGAGTAACTGCGTCGTCTTTCTACTTGCTACCTTTTTTACATTATCTATCAATCATTACTTTGAAATTAGATAAGTAGTGATCAGTTCAAAATATAGTCAATCAATATTAAAAGTGGTACAAGGCAGACGAGTGCAAGTACTACAGTAGTAGGCTAAACGAGGCTAACGCTGTAACACTTTAATAGTGGTTCGACTATAATGAAGAGATAGCATAGCTTGCGAACCATATCTCACCATCATGAAAGGACTCAATGAGGAAAGTAACATTCCCTTTAGGCATACTCTTCGCGGCCTCAGTTGCGATGACTGGCTGCTCTAACAATGATCAAAATGAGCAAGCCAAAAGCGCGGATACCAATCCAGACGATGTGACGACACTGAGATTTTCACACTTTATAACCGCCAATGACAATATCAATACCGAAGCATTGGAGCCATGGGCCAAAAAATCGAAGAAGACTCAAAGGGCCGTTTAAAGATTGAGATTTATCCGTCTGCCACTCTCAGTAAGCCAGGTGCCACCTATGATGCATATGCTGTATTAATTTTATTAAGGTTCTACTATAGCCTATCAGTTTGTAGTTAACATTTTGGCTATGCTATTTGGTAGCGCTGTGCGATTGCTAGTATTTGCTCAACCACGTTCTGTTGCTCACTCATTGGTAGTTGCTCTGTGGTGCCAATGATAGTAATGGCATATTCTAGCGGCAGAGCCTCGCTAGCGGTTTTGTCACTACTCGCGGATAGATTAGCAGCACTATTGGCAAAATGCGGCAATATCACAGGTATCGTAATGGCATTAATACCCATGAGCATATCGCCTGTCACTGTCGCATAGCCTTGCGTACGTATCTTGGCTTGCAGCTGAGCAAAATTCTGCCACTTCTCTGTCATATCTGCTGCGGCATGACTCGACTGCCATTCAGCGGTGACTAATGGCTGAATGACCGCGTCAGATTGATAGCTGGCAAACAATTGTCCTGTAGCTGATGTCGTCAAAGGCATACGTGAGCCGATGCGAGTGATGATGCTAATCGGACTGTCTGGTTCAACGGACTGAATAATAATTGGGCCTTCGCTAAACCACTTAGCAATTTGCACACCGCAATTTAGGGTATCTTTAATCTCATTGGCCACTTGAGTCAATTGCGCCAAAATATTGTTTGGATTTAAGCCAGTATGACCTAATGCTGCCAATGCATTTACTCTATCGCCAAGCCCATAGCGCCCATCATCAAGCTTGCGAACATAGTTTTTGCGAATGAGGCTGACCAAATAACGATGGGATTTTGCGGGATGCATCTGCATGGTCTCAGCGATATCCTTTAGCATCATAGGCTCATGGCGATCGATAAGCACATCTAGTATCGACAATCCAATCTCAAGTGACTGGATGCCACTCTGGTTTTTACTCGTGACGGATTTATCTAAAAAATTTTTATCTGCTGACATGATGGCTCGTCTCTAGTGTACTTAATTATGTTTTCTTGATACTGAGTTGCTCAATGAGAATTGCTCAATGAACTGGCGGTGACATACAGGCCAAATTAATAGTGACACGACTCAATAATACTAACTTTATCTCACATAAGCTTGATACAAATAACCTATCACAATAAGGGCATAAATAATGATGACACTTTACGGCTATTTTCGCAGTGGTACTTCTCACCGTACCCGTATTGCCTTGAATTTAAAAGGCTTAGATTATGATGATATCGCGATCAATCTGGCACAAGATGAGCAGTTAGAGGACGCATTTAAAGCGATTAATCCGCAAGGACTGGTGCCAGTCTTAAGAGCGGACGATTTATTATTATACCAAAGTCCCGCTATCTTGGAGTGGTTAGAAGAAGCCTACCCTGAGCACGCTTTATTGCCCCAAGATGCCGCTGGTCGCATGCACGTGCGTGCGCTAAGTGCGATGATTGGCTGCGATATCCATCCGATTAATAACCGCCGTATTTTACAGTACTTACGTAATGAGTTGTCAGTAGATAAAGAGGCAGTCATTGCATGGTGCAATCGTTGGATTACTGAAGGGTTTGCAGCGTTAGAGACACGGTTGGCAGCAGATAAAAACCGGGGGCAGTTCTGCTATGGTGACAGGCCCACTTTTGCAGATTGTTATCTGATCCCGCAGGTTTCTTCTGCGCGGCGCTTTAAGGTAGACCTGACTCCTTATCCCAATATCGTCGCTATTGATACGCATTGCCGCACACTAAAGGCTTTTGCAGATGCCGATCCTATGGTGCAGCCTGATGCGCCAAAACATGCATAAATATCAATATATTAAAACAGGACTTAATAAGGGTATTATTATGTTAACTTTTGATGGTAAATGATATCGACTCTTAACCGCCCTATCACTCAAAGTTTCTTTACAAGGATTCGTATGAAGCATACTACAAAAGCATTAATAGCAGCCATGGCATTTTTCGCTTGCTGAAGCACCGATGCCAAAGGCAGAAGGCGCAACACCAGATGACGATGACTGCACACCAATTGCGGTAGATAATGCACCTTTAGATAATGCCTTTGCTCCAATAGCGATGGAGGCGGCGCCGCCTGATTCGGTATTAATCTTATAGCGAGGTGTTCTGACCACTTTGACCGCTACCAATGGCAATGTCTTGCCCGCCAGTAGCACTAGCATTGCCACCCATCGCCATAGCATTGGGTCCGGTTGCGCCATCGTTGTTGACATTGCCAATAGCGGTTGAATTAACACTATAGTACTTGGTTTTGTTAGCGGCGACGCTCTTAGCTAAGTTATCTAACTGTGAGCCATTCACTGCATCTTTACTCGTAGAGTTGATTGCCCCATTAGCGACATTGATTATTTTGTTATTGCCTTCATTAGCCCAAGTGCTATGGCACTTAAGCGTAATGTCTTGATAGCAGATACATTGGATGTGGTATTGATAGTAGCGTTAGCGCTAACACTAGATTTGGAAGATTTGCCACGCCCTTTTGCGTATTCACCGACTGCGGTAAAGCAATTCAATGCTTCATTCCAGATGACTTTATAGATGCGGTTCATGATGTATACTCCCTTACAGATTTGTCAGATTTAAAAAATCAGAAATAAAATCTATGGTGCAAGAGAATCGATATGACCAAATAAAACGAGTTATGAATTAGGGATCATGCAGCCTTTTGAAGTGTTACTGGTTTCAGTTTTTGAGAAATAAGACATTTTCTTTTGGATAGAATATGAAACATCAATCCATGAAAAGCATCTACTGATACGTTGAGCTTTTTCCTCTTCCTCATGATAAATTTTACTATTTAATCGGTAATACTATCTGCACCACCAATCCTAGTACACCATCTCGTCGATTATGGGCGTTGATATACCCCTTATGCGCCATCACGACAGCATGAACAATAGCCAGCCCCAACCCATAACCGCCAGTATCACGATGACGAGCCGTGTCGAGACGGACAAAGGGTTGAAAGATACGTTCTAAGTCATTGTCAGCGACGCCGCCGCCCTCGTCCGTGATACTGATTTGAATCGCAGGCATCTTATTATCTATCTGCACCGCTTTCATCTCAGCGATGACTGTTGAGCCCGCTGCCGTATGCATAAAAGCGTTGCGAACGACATTTTCAAGTGCACTATGCAGCTGCTCTTGATTGCCTTGTACTGTCCAAGCGCTTTTTAAGTCATTGGCAAATGAATATTCAGGTGGTTGCCACTGCCATCTCACCTCTTTATGCTGAAACTCAAAACACACATCCTGCCCGATGTCACTGATAATCTCGGACAAATCGACTGCTTCGCTCTCCAAATTATCAATCGTGTATTGCTGCATTTGTAGGGATTGAATATGGATAATTTGCTCAATTAACTCATTCATCCGCGCAGACTCTTTGTCAATACGGTCTAAATAACGATGGGCGTTGGGTGCAAAATCACGAGTCAGCTCAGTTGCAACATCGAGACGCGCGAGCGGTGAGCGCAGCTCATGCGAGATATCACTGAGCATCTGCTTACGCGCCAGCTCACTATCAGCCAGTCTCGTTGACAAATGAGCCACATCTTTGGCCAGTAATCCCAGCTCATCATCACCCATTTTTGATAGCGCTGGATTGGCTTGATAGTCCCCATCAATCATACGGTGCACGGTACTCTGCACACGTCCAATACGCTGAGTCAACGTACGGCTCAGCCAGACACAAACCAATACACTAAAAGCAATAATCAATAGCAAACGTAGGGGAAAATTACCATGCTGTAGCTCTACCACATCTGCAAAACGTAAATGCGGGCGCAACTGTATGATGACTGATTGTCCATCAGGCAGTTCAACCGAGATGTCTGCCAGCTCAGGACGCGCATCAATATCCGCTATCGCAGCACTGCTCGACATTATTGGTTTTAGGATCTCGTGCAAAACAGAAGGCTGTTTTATGAGCATCTCATCATTCAGATTGCTTGGTTTATTATCGTAAGCTCTAGGCGGTGGCGGCAGTGGTTGCTGCATGGCACGTTCCATCGACTGCTGGCCGCTTTGCCCACGTCCTTGCGTGCGCTCGTCTCTATCTCGATAACGCGGAAATATAATAGCGCCTTGCTCATCGTAGACTCTGATTTGACTCATGAGGCGTCGATCTTGACGATACATCTGCCTGACAGCTATCAAATCACCCACTCGCAGCGCATCGACCATCTCTTGACGCTGAATTAATAGACTCTCAATTTGTACGTCCATACGAGCCGTTAGCTCTTTTTCAGCCAGCCAGCGCTCCACCATAATGGATAACAGTGAGGTAATTAGTATCGTCAGTAATAGACTCAGGAATAAACGCCAAAACAGCGTGATTCGCACTTTGAATTTCGGTGATTTGACGGGATTACTGGAAGTTTTTATCATTAGAGCACCAGTTGATAGCCTTTACCGCGCACTGCTTTTATTGGTTCGTCATGAAAAGGCTGAAGTTTTTTGCGCAGGCGAGACACATGCACATCAAGGCTACGATCAAAAGGCTGCAACTCACGCTGCAAGACATTCTCTGACAGCCATGCTTTGCTAACCACATCTCCTTTTTGCTTGAGCAGCGCCACGAGTAAGTCAAACTCTGTTCCCGTCACTTGTAGCGCCACACCATCTATTTCACAAACACGCTGATTTTGATCAAGATGCAAGCGACTCTCTGGTAGCGGCGTATGCTCAGACGTGGTCGTGTTGGTACGCTTAATCACAGCATTGATACGCGCTAGTAGCTCGCGGGGGTTACAGGGCTTGGTGATATAATCGTCAGCGCCCAGCTCCAAACCAATAATACGATCAATCTCCTCACCCTTTGCCGTCAGCATAATCACGGGCATATCACTGATATTTGGCAGTTGCCGCAGCACACTTAGCCCATCTATTTTTGGCATCATGATATCGAGGACGAGCAAATCATAAGCGGAATCATCATGCGCCACCGCTTTTAATCGTTGTATAACTGCCGCCCCATCATGGACACAGTCGCAATGAATACCATGGTTGTGCAAATACTCTTGTAGTAACTGAGTCAATTCTTCATCATCATCGCCTATCAATATATTTGGCACACTCACCTCCTTTCCATGATTTTAATTGGCTTTTATTCATTTACTTGCCCATATTATCAGGCAAGCGCGTGTCAATTCGCTATAAACGTTACCTTTCTTAATACTTCATAAATGTTCGTAACCTTTAACTGCCGTAAGATAGCTTCTATCAACCGCAAGACCTGCACTTTTAAGACGACCAATCACAACGATTAATAGCGCTTAGAATGCGATGCTTGCAAGATAAGACTTTAGTGTTTACTTAACCAAACTCACTGTAGTTAAAGGATGTCATCATGAAAAAATTATTATTGGGCTCAATATTAGCAGCTTCTAGCGTATTTACTGTGACAGCATGTTCTAGTGTCAATGCAGCCTCTGACACCGCGCCAATGAATCAAGTGCAAAAGAACCATAAAGACGGCGCCATGAGAGGCCCAATGTCAAAACTGAATCTAACAGCGACGCAGCAAGCGCAAATCAAAGCCATCATGCAAGAAAAACATGGCGACCGCGTAGCTGACCGTGAAAAACATCAGGCAGAACGCGCACAAATGGAACAACAAATACAAGCACTGACCAATGCAAGTACGTTGAACAACGCGGCGGTAAATCGTTTGGCCGATCAGCAAGCGGCAAAAGCAAAACAACGCTTTATTGAGCGCGTCCAAACGCAGCATGCCATCTCTCAGGTGTTGACCGCTGAGCAGCGTGCAAAAATGGAACAGCTCAAATCAGAAAGACAAGAAGAAGGTCGTAAGCACTTAAAAGATCGTAAAGGCCATGACAAGCCACATCATCAAGGCATGTAAAAAGTCTGTCACAACATAAGTGATGGCCATATTAAAAAAAGCGCACCGTTTATACGATGCGCTTTTTTACGACAGTATCCTACTTAACACTCAATGATGCTATCTTCCAGTTAGTCTGTCGCCCCAAAACGTTCTTTCGCCATTGGCATCATGTTAAATATCATTTTACCCACTGCTGTGCCATTACCGTCACGATAATATTCCAGCAACTCTGACGCATAGTCTCGCAGATCAATACTGTTGCTCGCATTTGGTGTCTGAACCTCACGTGGTAGATTTGGGAATGCCTTGTCTTTGCTATTAATAACAGAATACTGCTGCAAGACATCTATTGTCATACTTTTATCTGGCGCAGTTTTGCCAGTGTTATCTAATTGGCGGTGCAGATGCTGCCATTTGAGCTGACCACTTTTGTCAAATCCATATAGCTCTTCTACTGTGGCGTTTGCAGCGACTTTAGATTCCGTCTTATCTTCATCATTTATTTGAGCATTTATCATAGCCAGTATTGTTTGCACCATCGCTTTACTAGTGAGTTCCTTTGAGCTTTGAATCGTCTCAAAGGCTGTCATAGGCTCGGCTTCTTTTACCAGCTCCGGATATTTTTGGCTAATGCGCTTGTAGAAGATTTGCAGATAATTTTGATAGTCCTCTTGATAACTCTCAAAGCTTTGTACTCGGCGAATGATTTGGGCACTTGAGAGCATTGCTGATAGCTGATGCGCCGGCAACTTGGACGAGAGCGCGGCAAGCGTATTGGGCGCGACATAATCGAACTGGCTAACAGGGGCTCCATCATACGTCAGATCTAACGCGGCAAAGTGGGCTTTGATTACCTCACGGCCGAACCCTTTGGGCAATGTTCCATCATCAATGGCTATTTTTAACCATTTGTTTCGCCATTTTGTACCGAGCTTATCGTCTAATAGCTCAGAATTGAACATCGCAACATTATCTGCCCATAAATAGATATCACCATTTTTCATGTCGATGTAGACAGGCTGATTGATACTGCTATGATGATTGCGCGCTTGATACTGGGCGCTGGCGAGCATCGTCGCCTTGCCCGCCATGGGCTGATAGATGCCTTGAGCATTGATAGATAACGGTTTTAGCAAGTACTCATCTAGCAGTTGCGCTTTTTTTATATCTAGCGGCTTTGGTTTGTCTTCATAATTATCAAACAGCGCTTGATAACCTGCTGGCACTGTCACATCGCTATCGTACTGGTGCTCCTCCCACGCATAATAAGCATCGACGCACTCAAAATAAGACTGTTTAAGAGCATCGCGCTTGTCATCATAATCTGCAGCTAAAATATCTTTGTTTTGTTTTTCTGCCTGCATGATCAATGCCGCATAGGCTTGGTCATGTGTCTCTTCGCAGTGCGCATCCACATAATCTGATGCCACGACTTGTGTGCCAGATGCTGCCGTACGTTGCTGGCGGTTACTGATCTCGATATTACTATGGTATCTGAACGATTGCCGGCGCTGTTTTTGTAATGCAGTCGCTAATGTCTTTTTAGCGGTGCTAGGTGATTGCTTAACTGTCAATGCATTTGACTGGTTCAAATTGGCAGATTGACAACCCGTTAAGAGTAATGCTCCTGACAGCAATGTACTGGTCAATAATAAGTGATTTTTCATCATAGATGACAGACGTAGTGTAAGCGTTTGATGTGCTTTTTTCATTTTTTATCCTTAATAGACATATGCGTAAATGCGATAAGCTAATGCGACGTCGTCTCTATTTTTCATTATCATCTTTAGCATCGCCAATACGGCTCTCATCAATTGATTCTGCATCATAACGATTGTCATATTCGTCACTACTATAATCAGTCTCTAAGCGGCCATCCTCATAATCGTAACGCGCATAGCGTGCCGTTTGTAGTCTGTCTTTTTTCTGGCGCTGTGCTGCTATCCATGCATTGCCATCGATAGGCGCTACCGCATTTGAGCCAAATGACTCTGCCAATAGTGGCGTTAGGGCATGGTGGTCAAAGCTGGCTTTATCATAGCGGACTTGATTGAGCATGGTCGTCGTAGAGCCAAGTAAATCACCACCGATATTGACGCGCTGCTGCTTGGCAAGCAGGCGATCTGAGTTATCTAAATAATAGTAATTAATCTGATTAAAAGAGATAGGGCCAATGGCTTCGATCAGCTGTAGTAGCGAACCCACATCCGCACTTTGGTAGCCTTTGTTGTATAGCTGTGCTTTGGCAAGCGCGGCTTTTAGCATGGCTCCATTAGGATATTTTTTTGGGTTGACATCTACATACTCTTGCAGCGATTTTGTCACATATTTTAGAGTTTTGCCTATCATCTCGCCGCCTTGCTGACTGCCAAAATAAACTTTTACTGCTCGAGTCGCGCCAACTTCTTTGGCAAACGCATCACCACTGATGTCTACGGCGCTAAAATGCTCAGGTGCCAATTCTGCCATGCTGCTCTGTATGGCATTGAGCACCGCATCATAAAGCACTGCTGGTGGCAACTGCGCCGTGATACTGTCAGGCAAACCAAAGCTGACCGTATGTGAGGCCATCTGCGAGGGTAATGGGGTGTTCTCAGGATTGACGAGCGCAACGATTGGCATGATTGCCGATGGATCAACTGTGACACTACTTTTGTTAAAATCAAAGGCCACTGGTACTTGTATGGATGAGCTGATGGTTGGCGTGGCGTAGTCGTAGCTATATACGCTTTGTAATTGCCGCTGTTTTGGGTTGTACTGACTGACGCTATTGAACGTCAAATGCTGATATTGATAGGCGTTGGATGCAGCGATTTGCTCAGGAGTGCGGCTGAACATCGTCAGTATGTTACCAATCAAGCCAGTAGAAGACATTGATAGCTCCTCGCTATTGGTCGGCTCTGTCTTAGCTTGCTGTTTTGCCATTTGCATGGCTTCATATTTTGCAGCCATTTTTTTCGGGTTTAACCCTGACAGACCTGAGAGCATGCCGCCAGCGCCACTGCCGTAATCATCATAGCTGTCATAGTCGTCCCTATCATAGTCGTCACTGTCAAAATCATTACTATCATAGTCGTTGCTGCTATAGTCATCTGTATCATACATGCTGTCGCTTGCTGGCTCATTCTCCCCTGCTTCAGCCAATATAGCAGCAATGGTCTTTCTTTCTGCTTCAGCTTCTGCTCTAGACTTATCATAGTCACTAGGATAGTCGGACTCTATCGAATCTTTCGCATCATCATAATCGTAGTTAATACCCTCTACCACACAGACTTCATAAGCGTCATCATCTTCGTTTTCATTGCATTTATTCGACTCTACACCTACCGCTGCTAATTCTGCTCTAGCCTCAGCTTGCGCTTCATCATCGCTACTATCGTACATTCCCTCAGGCTGATAGGCATAGGTCTCTATAATCGTTCTAAGTAAGCTGCTTGAGCCTGCATCAATACTATCGGCATCGATAAATGGTACTGCTTGGTAATTGGCTTGCGCGACGGCCACATGCTCTGTTGCCAAATGCTGGCGAATCGCTGCCAATAAATGCGCCTTGGCTTGGTGCTCAGTGTTGGGATATTTTTCTTGATTAAACAGTTGCGCGTAACGCTCAGCTTGGGCCTCTTGACTAGCCGTAAAAGCGCGACCTTGACGTTGGCTCTGAGCAGGATTTGCAGTGCTAAAATCCATAAGGGTACTGGAGGCTGCCACATCCGCTGAGGCAGTCGGATTTGACTGACAACCTGTAAGCACAAGCGACGCACTACCAACTAGCAAAGCGATAGAGGTTAATTTGCTTGTTTGAGATACATGACCATTATTATTTTTATTGTTGATGATAGGCAAATAATTACTCGCCATCTCAGAGTGGCACTGTCGATTACGGTTATTAACATGGTTTGATGACATAAGAATCTCTTTATAGCCAATCGTTAACGGATGCACATTAGTACTGTACTTTATATCACAAGACGTTACAATTTAGTAATATTAAGACTTATTTTTAAAGAAAATCTTCACTGGTTAGTGAGCTTCTCTGCACAATTTACATGACACTAATTATGCATATATCGATAGAAGACCACTCATACTGCACATCATATAAAAACTCAAATGACAAAATATGATAAACAACTTTCTACTATTTGATATTTTCGTTACTATTTAAGTGTATTTATTCGATACTCTGTTTTTCCTACTCTCCCAAAAAGGACTTTGCGATGTCACCATCATTATCTCACCAGCATCGAATTACTCAGCAAAAAAAACCCAAGACTCATAACCAATTAAAATTTAGCGCAGCCCTTATTACGAGTGCGCTACTACTGTCTGTCTCAGCCCATGCAATAGATCCAACCGTTTCAGCCAACAGCCCCACGGTCAACAACACCTCGATTGATACCAATGCGCTAAATCTAGCCATTATGACGGACAATCCAACCGTTATATCTGAAACCAAACGCATCACACGGGCAAAAACCACTACTCTCACAACCACCTCAAACAACGCCACCTCAAACAATGCCAATAACGATCAGGCTATCTACTCTGAAGATGCAATTCATCATCCAGTATGGGCAAAAAATGGCATGGTCGCCACCCAAGAAGCGCTAGCCTCTGACATCGGATTACAGATTTTGAAAGACGGTGGTAATGCGGTAGATGCTGGGGTTGCGGTTGGCTTTGCTCTCGCTGTGACCTTACCACGTGCTGGCAACATTGGTGGTGGCGGCTTTATGATGATTTATGACGCCAAGCAAGGCAAAACCGTCGCGCTTGATTACCGCGAAAAAGCACCCAGTAGTGCCTCTCGTGATATGTATCTCGATGATGAAGGCAACGCAGTCAGTGACTTATCTCGCTATCATGGCTTAGCCGTTGGGGTGCCGGGGACAGTAGCAGGGCTACTAAAAGCATTAGAAGAGCATGGCACCATGAACCGCGAGCAAGTCATGGCACCAGCGATCGCATTGGCAGAAGATGGCATAGAAGTCACCGCTGGTTTATCCGAATCGCTTACTGCTTTGAGTGATCGCTTGCAAAAATGGCCGAGCACCAAAAAGGTATTTTTCAAGCCTGATGGCAGCGCTTATCAACCGGGTGAGCGATTAAAGCAGCCTGAGCTTGCCCGCTCGCTAAAGCGAATCGCGGTACAAGGCGCAGACGGATTTTATAAAGGGAAAACCGCGCGTGACATCGTAAAAGCCGTCAATGAAGCAGGCGGTAGCATGAGCTTGCAGGATTTAGCCGATTACGAAGCCATCGCCCGCGTGCCTGTCAAAGGCGATTACCGTGGTTATGAGATTGTCTCTATGCCACCGCCCTCCTCTGGTGGTATTCACATTATCGAAATATTAAATATCTTAGAAGGCTATCCACTGGGGGACTATGGTCAAAACAGCGCACAGACCATTCATTTGATGGCGGAAGCGATGCAACTGGCTTATGCAGATCGTGCTGAGTACCTAGGGGATTCTGACTTTATCGACGTACCTGCTAGCGGCCTAACGTCACAAGCCTATGCGGATAACCTGCGTACACTGATTGACCCCAATAAAGCCACGCCAGCCGCGACCATCAAAGCCAACAACCCGCTCCCTTATGAGAGCGATCAAACCACGCATTTCTCTATTGTTGATAAAGACGGCAATGCCATCGCCAACACCTATACGTTGAACTTCTCTTATGGCACTGGTCTCGTGGCTGACGGCACAGGTATCTTGTTAAATAACGAAATGGATGATTTTTCTGCCAAGCCGGGTGTACCCAATGGTTACGGATTGATTGGTGGTGACGCCAATGCTGTTGAAGCCAATAAGCGTCCGCTCTCCTCGATGAGTCCAACGCTGGTATTTAAAGACAACAAACCGTATATCGTTACGGGCAGCCCAGGGGGCAGTCGTATCATCACGACTGTCACCCAGATTATCTCTAACGTCATCGACCATGATATGAATATCGCTGAGGCAACTCACGCACCGCGTATTCATGATCAGTGGCTCCCTGATGAGATTCGGATTGAAAAAGCGCTCAATGTCGATACGGTCAAAAAGCTTGAATCTATGGGGCACACGGTCAGTCCAAAGTCCGCCATGGGCTCCACGCAGTCGATTATGCTCACACCAAACGGCCTGTATGGATCTTCTGATCCCCGTATTGTGGATGCAGCGGTGGTTGGGTACTAAGTTAAATTGTCATTACTTATCAATTATATAGCCCTCCGCACTTTACCGTGTTGAGGGTTTTTTATATCATTTCTTACGTAATTAAATTGACATGATAATTCACATCCCTCAGATTAAACCCTTGCAATCAGTGGCTGCATGCCGCAAATAATGCTATTATTAACGACCCCATTTAAAGCGTATCAACATGGCTACCGAGGTCTTAACCACCTCTCGATAACACTACAAATGATTGATAATCATCCTGTATTTTATCGCTAGCTTATTTCTTTTGATCGTACTAGTAAGAGTCTTCTATGGCATTTGTACACCTTGGTATCCACAGCGAATATTCCATCACCGATTCTATCGTGCGCATCAAGCCACTCGTGAAAGCGGCGGCAGCTGACAATCAGCGGGCGCTGGCTTTGACTGATTTGTCCAATTTATATGCCACGGTGAAGTTTTATCGTGCTTGCCTAGGCGCGGGTATCAAGCCCATTATCGGCAGCGAAGTCATCATGGATAATGAAGACACACGCCTCACCCTACTTGCGATGAATAACGAAGGCTATCAAAACATTACCCGTATCGTGTCGCTTGGGTTTACCGAAGGTCGCGCTGACCCTGTCAATCATGGCACACCTGTGATTAAACGCAGTCATATTCTAGAACATGCAGCAGGCGTCATTGTCCTACTCACCGAAAAGTCAGACGTAGGCCAAGCACTGGTTGGCTCTATGCCAGAAAAAGCCGATGAGCTGCTCACCGAGTGGCAAGCGCAATTTGGCGATCGTTTATACTTTGCCATCAAGCGTACCAATCGCTCAGGCGAGGACGCTTTTATTAGAGCAGCCATTCACTCAGGTGCCAAACACAACATCCCCATCATTGCGCATAATGACGTACGTTTTTTGGCGCAAGAGGATTTTGATGCGCATGAAGCCCGCGTGTGTATCGCAGGCTCGTACGTACTGGCTGACCCTAACCGTCCGCGGAATTATTCTGATGAGCAGTATCTAAAAACCCAAGAGCAAATGGCGCAGCTGTTTGCCGATATTCCGCAGGTGGTTGACAACACCTTACGCTTGGCGACTCGCTGTAATGTGACTTTAACGCTGGGCATTAACGTACTGCCCGACTTCCCTGTCCCTGAAGGCGAGACGATTGAATCGTTTTTTCGGGCAGAGTCAAAGCGCGGTCTGGAAGAGCGCTTAGATAAGCTTTTCCCTGTTGAGGCCCGTACGGACAATTGGAGCGATTTCCGTCAAAGATATGACGAGCGTCTCGCCTATGAGTTGGATATTATCCTATCAATGGGTTTCCCGGGTTACTTCCTTATCGTCATGGACTTTATCCGCTGGGCGAAAGCCAATGGCGTGCCAGTAGGCCCTGGACGTGGTTCTGGTGCAGGTTCATTGGTCGCCTACGCGCTCAATATTACCGACCTTGATCCGATTCATTACGATCTACTATTCGAGCGCTTCTTAAACCCTGAGCGGGTATCGATGCCCGATTTCGATATCGACTTTTGTATCGAAGGGCGCGATCGCGTGATTGACTATGTGGCGCAAACCTATGGTCGTGATGCCGTTTCACAGATCATCACTTTTGGTACCATGGCGGCAAAAGCGGTGGTGCGCGATGTGGCACGCGTCCAAAGTAAATCGTACTTCTTGGCCAATAAAATATCCAAGCTCATTCCCAAAACACCCGGTATCACCCTCAGCCAAGCGCTAGAGCAAGAACCACAGCTCAAAGACTTGATCTCTAACCCTGACAACATGGATTATGAAGATGCCATTGAGATTTGGGAGATGGCAGTCAAGCTCGAAGGTGTCTGCCGAAACGTCGGTAAACATGCTGGTGGTGTATTGATTGCGCCGCACAAAATCACAGACTTTAGCGCCATTTATTGTGACGATGAGGGTCACCGTGTCAGCCAGTTTGATAAAGACGATGTCGAAGCCGTAGGACTAGTGAAGTTTGACTTTTTGGGTCTACGTAACTTAACGGTCATCAACGCAGCGGTTGAGAACATCAACTTGCGCCGTGCCAAAGAAAATGTACCCGCATTGGTATTGGAAGATTTGCCGTTAGATGATGTCAAAGCCTATAAGCTGCTACAAGATGCCAAAACCACCGCCGTCTTTCAGCTAGAAAGTATGGGCATGAAAAAGTATCTGGCCAAACTGCAGCCGACCAATATCGAGGACGTCATCGCCATGTGTGCGCTCTATCGTCCCGGCCCGCTTGATGCCGGCATGGTAGAGATGTATATCGACCGTAAGCACGGTCGTGAAGAGGTCATTTATGACCATCCCAATCTTGAGCCGATTTTAGAGAATACCAATGGCGTTATCGTCTATCAAGAACAGGTGATGCAAATCTCACAGGTGATGGCAGGTTATAGTTTGGGCGGTGCTGATATGCTGCGCCGCGCCATGGGTAAGAAAAAACCTGAAGAGATGGCAAAGCAGCGCGATATCTTTGTCACTGGTGCAACTTCACAAGGCATCGATGAAGTCACGTCAGGCGGTGTGTTTGATTTGATGGAAAAGTTTGCAGGTTATGGTTTTAACCGCTCGCATTCTGCGGCTTATGGGGTACTTGCCTATCAGACGGCTTATCTCAAGCAGTACTATCCTGCTGAATTTATGGCGGCAGTATTAACCTCCGATATGAACAACACCGACAATGTGGTGTTCTTTATCAATGATTGCCGTGAAAACTTTGATTTGACTGTGGTCAATCCGTCAGTCAATCGCAGCGAGTGGCACTTTGTCGCAGACACTCCAACCAATATCATTTATGGATTGGGCGCGATTAAAGGCGTAGGTGAAGGGGCTGTCGAGTCCATCGTTAATGCTCGTCGAACGGATGGACCTTTTAAAGATTTATATGATTTTTGCCGCCGTGTGGATATCAAAAAGGTTAATAAGCGTACTCTCGAAGCATTGGTGAGTGCGGGCTGTTTTGATGACTTTGCTGCGACGCTACGACCCGACTTACCAGCCGACGAAGCTTACGAGATTCGCGGTGCCTTGATGAGCCAACTACCAAGCGCCGTCCAAGCGGCTGAGCAAGATCGTCAAAATAACGAGCTTGGCATGATGGATCTGTTTGGCGAAATGGACGGTGTTGTTGCAGCGCCGCCACTTGAGATGTCGCCAGAGCTGATCTGGGGTGATAAACACCGCCTAAAAGCGGAAAAGAACACCTTAGGGTTGTACTTAACGGGTCATCCAATTAATGAATATTTAGATGAGTTAAAACGTTACACCTCAGGCACGCGCCTCAATAAATTGACAGATACTGGCTATAACGGCAGCTGCTATTTTGCAGGCCTCATCATCGATATCGCCAACTTTGGTAATCGTAATGTGATTACTTTAGATGATGGCACGTCGAGATTGGAAGTCAGCTGCTATGCCGAGCGTTTCAACCGTGTCAAAGAGCAATTGAAAATCGATGAAGTCGTCATTATCAAAGGCAGTATTCGTGAGCGTGATGGGCGCTTGTTTGCGCGTCTCGATAGTGCCATGAGCATGGTCGATGCGCGCCTGCGTTGGCTCAAAAAAATCAGTATCAAAGTCCATGGTAGCGATATCGACCTACTCACACGCTTGCAACCATTACTCAAATCTGCACAGGCTGATATCATACCTGAGCCACGCTTGGCTTATAATCAAGAGCAAGATGAGCCAGGCAATAGTGGTAGTAACACTTACGACCCTGCCATGGGCGGCAGTTTGTATGATGAAAATGGCAATGACTTACTGGCTCTAGAGAACGATATGAACCATGACGCATTTAATCAAAATAGCATGCCCCAAAGTTATGCAAACAATGCGCTCAGTAATACAGATACTTCTATCAATGATAACTGCTTGCCACTTGGTTTGAGCGTGTATGACGTTTATGGTATCGCAAATGTGGGACTATCCGAACATTGGCGGGTTTACCCGAACGATGATAACTTGCAACAACTGAAGACGTTAGTTAGTGAAGATAACTTACACTTTCATTACAGCTAAAATGCACAATCCAACCAAAAATTTACTATAGTAATTTGACTGCTTTAACTTTTAACAATTGGATAAAAGCCATGACTGACATGACGAATAATAATATGACTGTTCAGACTGATGAAGAGATTATCAATCACGAACAGTTCGAAGACATGCGTGACTTGCTAGAAGAAGATTTTGGCGAGCTGATACAAGTGTACCTCAATGACAGTCAAAAACGCGTTGCAGCACTGCGAATCGCTCAGCAAGAAGATGATAACGCCAATGGCTTTGAGACCGCTCATGCCCTAAAAGGCGCAAGTGCCAATTTGGGTACGACTCAGCTGGTTCGTCTTAGCAGCCAACTACAAGAATGCTGCCGTGAGCGCCACATTAGTGAACAAGCTGATCTTATTGAAGAGATTGCCGCCGCATTACAACGTGCTGAACAAGAAATCCATCAAAGATTGGGGCAGTAATGAGTAACGACTCTTTATCATCTACTGAGCAACCCCGTACAGTGAATGACTACCTCGACTGCTTACAAGTCATCATGGTCAATACGACGTTGCCTGCCAATATCGGCTCAGCCGCACGCGCCATGCATACAATGGGTTTGTCCCGTTTGACCGTTGTCGACCCCAAATTGCCAATTGATGAGACCAGTGTCTCTCATGCGGCAGGTGGTAGTGAGCTGCTGTCATGTGCTGTGATCGCACCTACTCTAGAGTCTGCCATTGCCGACTGTCAGCTGGTATTTGCAGCCAGCAGCCGCAGTCGTCATATGCCGCGCCCCGTTGTGACACCCACGCAAGCCGCTAAGATTATGTTTGATTTTATTGATACACAGTCGGCTTTACGTGCAAATGATAATAACGTTGACACCTCATCAGACGCTGTTGCTAGCAAACCAAATATCGCTATATTATTTGGGCGTGAAGATCGTGGGTTGACCAATGAAGAGTTGGCTTATGCTGATTATCACATTCAAATCGACGCCAATCCTGCTTACCCTGTACTAAATGTCGCCTCAGCAGTGCAAGTCATTGCCAGCTTTATTTTTGCTTATGCTCAAACGCATACTCAGACAGCGGACAGTTTAGACGAGAACAACGATTCCCAATCGACAATCAACGTGAATTTGCGTCAGCAATGGGATGAGCCTGCTATTAATCAGCAGCAGCTGCAACAGCTCACTCAGCGTACTACTGACCTTATGGTACAGCGCGGTCTTGCAAATAGCGAACATCTAAAGTCATTGCCATCACGCTTGTCTAGACTTGGGTCACGCTTACAGCTTGATCAAAAAGAGTATCAGCTATTAAGTGCTTTGATTGCAAAACTATCCAAAGACTAAAACAAGTCATTGTTTATCAGCTTGCCTTCATTTGACAGCTTTTTACTATATTTTGCGGTACAAAGCTGTTATAACTTAGAAAAATGAGCAACAATATACTCTCATCATTATTTAACCATCATGTCCATAAAATAAAGACATTGCTACTTTAGCAACGCTACTTTACCGACGAATAGATAGGACGCTTTATGTCATTGCCATCCAAATTATTCAGATCGCTTGTCAGCATCAAAAAAGATCTGAAAGAAGATATCGATGCGGTATTTAACCGCGATCCTGCAGCGCGCAATAGTCTGGAAGTCATCCTAACCTACCCAGGTATCCATGCGCTCATTCTACATCGCGGTGCGCACTGTCTGTGGAATCATGAACAGAAACTGGCGGCTCGCGTCATCTCATATGGCTCGCGTATTATTACAGGTATTGAGATTCACCCTGCTGCCAAGATTGGTAAGCGCTTTTTTATCGATCATGGTGTTGGGGTCGTCATCGGTGAGACTGCTGAGATTGGCAACGATGTGACGTTGTATCACGGTGTTACTCTAGGCGGTGTGTCTTGGAATAATGGCAAACGCCATCCAACGCTAGAAGACGGTGTAACGGTCGGTGCTGGTGCCAAAGTCTTAGGGCCATTTACCGTCGGCAAAAACGCCAAAATCGGCTCGAATGCAGTGGTAGTCAAACCAGTACCAGCAGGCGCTACGATGGTTGGCAGTGCTGCTCGTATGATCTCAGATCATCACGATGAAAAAGGCAATCCCATCGCGACAAAAGTACAAGATGCCAAGCAACAAGAAAAAGTCGCGCAAGCTGGCGAGAGCGTTAAGGATCAAGCAGCTGACACCACCTCTACTGCAAAACGCACCAATACCTTTCGCGCCTACGGTATCGATCCCTATTCACAAGATCCCGTTGCAGAAGCATTTGCTAAAATGCTCGAACACATTCAACAATCAGAGAATCGTCTCGATCAGTTGCAGTCAGCGATGTGTGATATTGATCCTAATTTTTGTAAAAAGAAATACGATAAGCTGTGCCTAGAGGATTTAGATGTGATTGGTCGTGCTGATATCGATGCAGCAGATAACGAGCAGAAGTGAATACGAGAGTTTCAGTAAAACAAATAAAACCAGGGGGCGTACAATACATTTTACGCCCCTTAGCCTTATCTACTGCAAAAATATCAGATGTTATCAGTGTGAGTTAAAATAAGTCACCCCACTAACTGTCTATTTATTATTAATTTTTTCTCAAAACGCTATTCAAACAGCTAATCAGTAAATGCAGTCAACTCTTCAATCCCTACAATTTCATGTGCTTTAAAGGGATAACGATTCGCCATTACAATCCAATCAGATATTGATTTAAATATCAATTTTTTGCTTAGGCTATTTTCTATAGTAGCCAATTTAATCATCAAAATATCAATATCCATTGTCACTCGTCGCACTTGATTCGGCTTAGTCTGTCGACGTCTATTACAGTTCCCCTCAAGCGCTTTAAAGGTTTGCTGTAGTTGCTGCAAACTCATCGGTGTATTCAGTGCTAGATGGACACATTGATTGGTATAGTCAGGCTTTGGCTGTTCCAAGGTTGCAGTAAAATCAGGGTTTTGAAAAGCAGTAGACAATCGTATCTCACCCAGCGCTGCCAAACTCTCTCGAGCAATCGGTAGATATTTTTCGGCTTGATAGTTACTACCCAGCGCTAACACCACCTCTACCAAGGACTGCGCTTGCAGAATCTCAGGTGCGCATTTTGTTAGCGTTGCCATATTCAAATCCATCGACGTTTTATGCATCATCGGCTTGGCTGTCATTAACTTCTTTGGTAACGTCTTTAGTAGCTGGCTCATTGGTTAGCGCTGGCGCATAGCGTGTTATTTGTACCCCTACCGCATCTGCTTGAGCAATAGCAGTCGGCTTGGCAATACTTAACGTGATTTTTTGACAGTCATATTTTGCAAATAGCTTATCAGAGATCTGACCGGCCAAATGCTCAAGCAGCTTTGCCTGAATCTCTTTGCACCACACGCTCACATCATCGCAGACTTCTTTATAGCTCAGCGCATCGCTGACATCATCGGACACAGCAGCACGGCTAATATCCGTCTCAAGCGCGATATCGATCAGTAACGGCTGAGTAATGGCGCGCTCCCAATCAAACACACCAATGACCGCCTCAACCTTTAGACCTTTTACAAATACTACATCAGACTGAGTATGAAACATGCTTCCATCCTTGTTTGCTAATTTTTTGTGCGTATTTTTGATTTTTTAATTAACCGATTATAAATCCTCTTCACGGAGACGCTCAGCCTTTAACACTTTACTTGGACGATGTCGCCACAGATCAATGCTAAATAAGAGTAACCCTAACCAAATCAAACCAAATACTGCCAGACGATGTAGATCAAATGGTTCATTGTAATAAAATACCGCTAAGAAGAAAATAAAGGTCGGCGTCAGATAATTCATAAAGCTTAAGATACTATATGCCACAAGCTTGGTCGATTTATTAAATAATAACAGCGGTATCAACGTAATCGGGCCTGCGAGCATCAGTAGCCAAATGTTTGAGCTGAACCAAAAGCTTAGCTGATGGCTGACGACATCTGACTGCCAAAACCACCAAATACATAAGGGTACTAGCATGGCCGTTTCAACAAACATAGCATCGACAGCAGTCAATGGGGTTTGCCGCTGAATGGTGCCATAAGTACTAAAGCTGAATGCTAAAATCAATGATATCCACGGCAGACTACCAAGCATCACCACTTGAATGACCACAGACAGTAGTGCAAAGCCAATGGCTACCCATTGTAGCGTGCGCAGGCGCTCTTTGAATAAAATCATCGATAAGCCAACACCTACCAATGGCCCAATAAAGTATCCCAAACTGGCCTCAAGGATACGATCATGATTGACCGCCCATACATAGGTCAGCCAGTTGGTTGCGATAATTAACCCAGAGACGAGTGACAACGCGATCCATCTTGGGTTTTGTTTGAGCGTCTCTATCCACCCCAACGCTTGGTCGCTACCAATACAATGAGTAGGCAAAAAAACGTCCAAACAATACGGTGCCCGATAATCTCTGTTGCATCATAATTGGATAATTGCTTAAAGTATAAAGGGAAACCACCCCAGATAAAAAAGGCACCAAGGGCAGTGATAATACCGCGTCTGGTTGTGGTAATCGGGGCAACAGGTTTTTTGACGACATTTTGGGTAGTCATAATACAGGACAACTTTTTAGAGCAAAGCGCACCCTCACCTAATTCTGATTATTATTATCAATTTAGTGGTGAAAGCGCAGGGTCACTACAGTGAAATTATAAGTTAAAAAGCAATATACTCATGCCAATAGTGACATGAGTACATTGCTAACGATATTAGATTGAGCTTTTTATGGATGCTTTACAGTACATGATTATAGGAAAATGTTGATCCACACTCACTCATTTATTCAGCATCAGTATCCACTTGAATAGACATACCGATTTGGTTAGCCAGCTCAGCAAAGCCTGGGAAGCTGGTATTGACCGTCTCAACCCCTTCAATGGTAATTTGCTCAGCAGCACGCAGACTCGCAACAGAGAAACTCATCGCAATACGGTGGTCATGATGCGAGACAATGTGACCACCACCAAAAACAGGCTGGCTATTATTTATATCGCCGTTCTCAGTAGCAGTGCCTTTGCCTTCAATAATCAGCCCATCATCAGTGACAGTACAATCGATGCCAAGCGTCTGTAAACCTTCAGCCATCACAGCAATACGATCCGACTCTTTGACGCGTAACTCTTTAGCACCAGTCAAGACGGTACGCCCTTTGGCACAGCTAGCCGCGACAAACAGTACAGGGAACTCATCAATTGCTAGTGGTACGAGATGCTCTGGTATCTCAATACCGACCAAGTTTGAGCTGCGAATCGTAATATCAGCCACCGGCTCGCCGCCAACATGGGCCTCATTGCTTAGGCTAATATCTGCATTCATTAATTTTAGAATATCAATAACGCCAGTACGCGTAGGATTGATACCGACTTGCGTCAAGGTCAACTCACTATTTTGGCTAATAGCAGCAGCCACCATAAAAAACGCCGCAGATGAGATATCAGCAGGAACCGCAATATCGCCACCTGTTAGTGTGCCGCCACCGGTGACACTGATACGGTTGCCTTCTACAATTACTGGATAACCAAAAGCGGATAGCATACGCTCGGTATGGTCACGGCTGATCTCAGGCTGAGTGACCGTTGTCGTACCCTCGGCCCATAGACCTGCTAGCAGCAAGCAAGATTTTACTTGTGCTGACGCCACTGGCATATCATATTCGGTGCCTTGCAATGGCTTACCAGCGGTATCACGACCCGTAATGCTAAGCGGTGCCGTACCACTATGACCCGTACTTTGGATGACGGCACCCATCGTGCGTAACGGTGCAGCCACACGCTCCATCGGGCGTTTGTTTAGGCTAGTATCACCCGTTAATACGCTATCAAACGATTGCGCCGCCAAGATACCAGATAGCAGGCGCATGCTCGTGCCCGAGTTACCCATATACAAAGGCGTTTTGCTAGGCTTTAGGCCATTCATACCGACACCATGAATGGTCAAGTTACCATTATCAGGGCCTTCGATGGTCACACCCATATCACGGAATGCTTGCAGCGTTGCAAGGGCATCTTCCCCTTCCAAGAATCCAGTAACGTGGGTTACGCCTGTGGCAAGACTGCCAAGCATGATGCTGCGATGCGAGATAGATTTGTCACCAGGAATGGCAATGGTGCCAGAGACAGTATTGCTAGGGGTAATATTATAAGAAGCTGACATGGCAGAAGTATCCGTATAAGGGGTGCTGGCTAACATATGGCCAAAATGACGCCGTGCGGCTTGCGCGCGGCCCAAAAGTCCCATCAGGGCGGTTGAATCTTTATCAATGATGAGCTGGCGCATGGTTTGCAGATAGACACCATACTCATCAAGGGCGCTCACAATGGCGCTTTGATTGGCAAAAAATATATCATGCCACATTTTAGGGTCGCTTGCGGCGATACGCGTAAAATCGCGGAACCCACCGGCAGCATAACGAAACATATCTAAATTATCATCGTGGCTTGCCAATTGCTCAACCAAGTTAAAGGCAAGCAGATGCGGCAAATGGCTGGTATGCGCCAATATACGATCATGGTGACCTGCATCCATCGATATGACATTTGCACCCACTGATTCCCACAATAGTCGCAACTTAGTAATCGCGACATTGCTTGTGGTAGCTAGCTCACAGATGATGACACTATGATTGACAAATAAACTGACGCGTCTGGCATGATACCCTGAATTTTCAGCCCCAGCAATTGGATGCGCTGGCACTAGACCTACCGGCAACGGACCAAACACCGCTTTGGCCGCGTCAATGATATTGACTTTGGTACTACAAACATCGGTTAAGATACAGTCAGCGGCAAGCTGTCCGTTATCCATTGCCTGTTTGATATCTACAAACACTGCTTGTACTGCCTGTACAGGCACTGCAATGATGATTAAATCACTACCGCTTATGACGTCTTGTAGGTTTGCACTACCAGCATCAAGCAGACCATGCTCGATAGCTTCTGTAATACTTGGTGCATGCCTATCGACTGCGACCAGTCGCTCACTTAAGCCATTATCTTTAATAGCTTGTGCGAAGCTAGCACCAATGAGCCCAAGTCCAATCACACAAACTTGTTCGAAGATAGGTCGATGCATATTTAAAGAGGGCTGAAGATTGTTTTTTTTCTGACGACTCACGGCTTTTCTCGTTGAACGCGCTCGGATAAATTTCGGTAAATTCCAGCGTTATATAAGTTAATGGCTAGTTAAGATCACTTCTTACTAAATAATACCTTTGATCAAAACATATCGATGGATGTGATGAGGACATGTCCCTATTTTAAAAATGGTGATAAACGTTTGAATTGGGGACATGCTCTAGTCTTCACTGAGAATAGAACGCAAAGTATCAATCAAACGTAAATTGTCCTCAGCCACACCTACCGTAATGCGTAACCAGTTTGGCAGCCCATAAGCGCCCAATGGCCGAACAATAACGCCTTGCTCAAGGAGTGCTTGATGGATTGAAGCGGCAGTTATATCTTCCATCTCAACCTGCACTTCCACCATAATAAAATTGGCATGCGACTTCACAAAACCCAATCCTAATGTATCAAACTGCTTTTCTAACCAACGCATTTGCTCATCATTCATCTGGCGCGTTTTTTCGATAAAATCTTGATCAGCAAGTGCTGCAGCGGCAGCAGCTAGGCCTACACGGCTGACATTGAATGGCTGACGAATTCGGTTCAATAACTCTGCAACAGCTACTGAGCTTAAGGCATAGCCCACACGTAAACCTGCCAGCCCATAAGCTTTAGAAAACGTACGCACAATGATGACATTATCAAACTCATCTAACAATGCGCGGTTGTTACTCTCAGGGCTATACTCGATATAAGCTTCATCTAGTACCACCAAGACTGAGCTTGGCACACTGGCAACGAACTGGCGCAGCTCTTTTTGCTCTAACTGCGTGCCCGTTGGATTGTTGGGATTGGCAATAAAGACGATTTTGGTATTGGGATTATCTTGTACCGTTTGGCTCATGGCTTTTAGGTCATGACCAAACCGATGAGCAGGCACCTCAACATCCATCGCGCCTTGCATCTTTGCCAGCATAGAATAGACCACAAACGCATACTGACTATAGACGATAGCATCATCAGCACCCACAAAACTACGTGCCAAAATATCGAGCAAATCATCAGAGCCATTGCCAAGCGTAATCTGCTCGACCTTGACATCATTAAAGTCAGCCAACGCTTGCTTCAGATAATAGCCATTGCCATCAGGATAACGTGATAATTGACCAAGCTGCTCAGTGATGGCTAGTGTCACTCGCGGTGAGCACCCCATCGGGTTCTCATTGCTAGCCAGCTTCACCACATCTGAGACACCATATTCGCGCGTCAGCTCTTCAATTGGTTTACCTGTCTGATAAGGTGCCAACGCCAGAATACTGTCATAAGCTGGCGTTAATGGCGATAGGTTTGACGCTGTCAATTGATCAGGCTGCATGGTTTATCCTTGGAGGTTATCACTAAATGCGATCGCCCATCTATTAGGTATCAATCTCGTAGGTGTCAATCTCGATAGATAAACAAGCTAATAGATGAGCCAATATATCTTTATAATACTGCTTTTGGATACGAGCCTAAGATGCGCAGATCTTTTACCAATGGGCGAATATCGTTGATAGCGGCGCTAACATTTGGATCATTGATATGACCGTTCATATCAATAAAGAACACATATGCCCACTTATTAGGACGCTCAGGACGTGTCTCGATACTGGTCATCGAGACGCCGTGATATGACAAAGGTTTCAAGATTTCGATCAATGCACCAGCTCTGTCATGGGCTGAGACCACGATGGAGGTTTTGTCTTGACCAGAAGGCGCAATGGCCTCATGTCCGATGATAAGAAAACGGGTGGTATTGCTTGGGTTGTCTTCAATGTTTGAGTAAAGCTTATGCAAGCCGTACTCTGCAACCGCAACGTCGCCAGCGATTGCTGCTGAATGCCATTCGTTTTTGAGGCGACGCGCCGCTTCACCATTGCTTGATACCGCAACGCGCTCCACATTAGGGAAATTCACATCTAGCCAATGACGACACTGCGCCAATGACTGCTGGTGCGAATAAATACGGCTCAAACCATCAAGCTTAGTATGCTCAGCGACCAAGAAGTTTTGATGAATCGGTAGTTCAACTTCACCAATAATTTTTAGACTAGAAGATAAGAATCCGTCCAAAGTATGATTGACCACCCCTTCTGAAGAGTTTTCGACAGGGACAACGCCATACATCGCCGTGCCCGCTTCAACCTCACGGAATACATCGGTAATGGTCGTCATTGGCACGGTATCAGCAGCTTTACCAAAATGCTTTAATGCAGCGGCATGGGTAAAGGTGCCAACTGGTCCTAAGAAAGCAATACGCTGCGGCGCTTCTAAGTCTAAACATACCGACATAATCTCACGGAACAAACGTGCCATCTTTTCGTCAGCGATTGGACCCGTATTGCGCTCCATGACCGCTTTTAGCACCTGTGCTTCACGCTCAGGACGATAAAAGATAGGGTCACTACTGTCATCAGCGGCCGTGTGGTTTTTCTTTACCGCTGCTACTTGTTGCGCCAGCTTGGCACGATTATTGATGAGTGTTTGAATCTCGCAGTCGACCGCATCAATGTTTTGGCGAATATTATCTAAAAATTCTTTTTCAGTTGCGGTGTCGCTAGCGCCTGCGGCGGTTTGATTTAGATTATCCATGGTTTGTTCTGGTGACTGCTCGCTCATTACCGCCCATCCTTTTTAGATTTTATCACTGTTAGGTATTATTAATATTTAGATATGAATATCTGCTAAATTTTACTGTATTTTTTAAATGCTTCGACTATCTCTATATACCGATAGTGCTTGAGAGTGTCATTATGAAGTCATTGGTAAATAGCGGTCAATGACCAAAACTATTTTAACCATCATCCAAAAACAGTCTATCAGAAATATCGCACGTCATTGGCGTTCTCTGGTATTACTGCTATATTGGTCGCCAAGTACAGCAGACCAGCGGATGACCGGCTCTACTATAGCAAAAACTCAGGTCAGTGCCCATTCGTAAATAGTGATAAGTCAGCAAATTATTATTAATATTATAACAGTTAAGTGATATGACAGTGGCGCATAGCACAACTATGAGCAAACACACGTAGAAAACTGTGTTACAGTTTCCATTCAGCTCCCTACCCTGCGATATATAAGAGGAGCACCCTATCATTAATAAGAAAAAGGATATCTGATGAGCGCATTACAACAATTACGCACCATGACGACCATTGTCGCTGATACTGGCGACCTTGCTGCTATTGCCCGACTAAAACCTATCGATGCGACCACCAATCCAAGCCTCATCACCAAAGCCCTCATTCATCCTGATAACCAAGGTATGCTATCAGAAACAATGAGCCGCCATAATGGCGATGTCGATGCAGTGATTGACACCCTGACCATTCAAGTTGGTTGTGATATTTTGGCGCTTGTTGAAGGGCGCGTTTCTACCGAAGTCGATGCGCGTTTGTCTTATGATACTAAAGCGACGATCGATAAGGCCCTTGGGTTTATGGACGCTTATCAAAAAGCTGGTATCGACTCAGAGCGAGTATTGATCAAAATGGCAGCAACTTGGCAAGGCATTGAAGCGGCACGTTATCTTGAAACTCAAGGCATCCACTGCAATTTGACCCTACTATTTGGTCAGCATCAAGCAATCGCCTGCGCAGATGCGGGCGTGACGCTCATCTCTCCTTTTGTAGGGCGTATTTTAGATTGGCAAAAACGTCAACAAAATCGCCAAAATGTACCAGCTTCTGAGGATATGGGCGTACAATCTGTCAAACTTATTTACCAATACTACAAGCAGCATGGCTATCATACGCAAGTCATGGGGGCGAGTTTCCGCTCAACTGAGCAGATATTGGCACTTGCAGGTTGCGATTTGTTGACCATTGCGCCCAACCTAATCGATGAGCTGGCAGTCATGGATATTGATGTGCCTCGTCAGTTATCGCCGAGCATGTCCATGGATATGCAAGCGATGAGCCAAGTGAGCTTGACGCATGAAGAGTTTAGCGCGGCCTATCAGCAAGACACAGTCACACAAGACCTATTACCAAAAGGTATTGATGGTTTTATTGGGGCACGTGATGAGCTGGCGAAGACGTTAGCGGCCATCCGCGGGCAATAAACGAGACACAATAAGCACTCGTCTGGCACAAAAGATATTTGCCTGCCCACAGTAAGTTGGCTATCATGAGCGACTTCAAATAACAAGAAGCAAGGCTTAAGTATGAAACGGCTATCAATGTTATTGGCAGGCAGTGTTTTAGTGACCAGCGCCCATGCGGTCAATTGGGTAGAGGTGACCGAGAGCGACTCTGGATCGACGTTTAGCTTAGATGTAGACTCTATCGAACACTCTGACATCAACATCATAGACGAAAAAGACGTCGAAAATATCACTGTCTCTTTGCTAAGAACCTATCCTACGCAAAAAGATAAGAGCACAGTGAAAGAAAAACCCATCCATCATAGCGATCAGCAATTACTGATTTCTTGTAAAGATTTCAGTTACTATAAAAGAGCTTACGTCGATTATAGCGCTGATAATAAAGTCATTAAGTCGTGGCAATCAGAAAAGCCTATACTGACCACCAAAGACTTTAGGATCACCACACCAAAGACGGTTGGTCGCACGCTGATCGAGTACGCCTGTAAAAGCTATGAGCAAAACAAATCGTAATACCATTAGACTCACCACAAAAAAAGCGCCCTGATGATTTTCAGGGCGCTTTTTTATACTCTATAAACTCTCTTGAACAATCAGACTTACGCCTTTAATACCGTATAGACAGGTACTGGGAACTCGCCATGTAGCTCAACCAAATCTAATAAAACTAATGCGCCGACCACAGTATGATCGGCTGACTGGCATAACTCATAAGCGGTCGTCAATGTGCCTCCAGTCGCCAAGATATCATCGACCAGTAGTACACGTTCAGGTGGCAAATTATTTTGCATCTCAAGCGTGTCTTTGCCATACTCAAGCGCATATGCTTTATTAGCGACAGGTGGTGGCAGTTTACCTGGTTTGCGGAGCAAGATCATACCCTTACCCAATCTTCCTGCCAGCATACTGGCAAATACAAACCCGCGCGCTTCAACAGCCCCTAAGCAATCCACCTCATCCATCAGTCCCTCTGGCAATGCGGCAAGCAGCGCATCAATGACAGCATCAATATGACTGCGCAGTAACGGGGTAATATCATAAAAATCAATGCCGACTTTTGGAAAGTCTGGTACTGTGCGAATAATCTGCCAAAACGGATGGTCTGTATTGAGCATTGGAGTCGTCTCATTTTCGGTAGTGGCAGATGTGGCGGCGTTAATACTCATGAAAACCCTTAGCTTGTATATGTTATATGGCTTGGACAATAGTTAGACACTGATAGATCAGCAGGCAATTATGGCTGACAGTGTCAATTTAGCGACCGTTATTATAGCATGATTGGCTTTTTTATGGCGGCTTATAGCCCAAGATCGTACTTCGCTTCGGTACAATGGTACAGATGATGGACTTGATAAAAGCCAATTTCATCTCAATATACAAGTGTAAACTTAACTATGAAAATAACGGTTATATGCTAAACTACGTGCGCTTTTACCGTCTAATATAATTGACTGTAATACGAAATATAAGCGTTTATGGCGCACTGTGACACTGGTAATGATCGATAGGACTATTTATGAAACGTTATGAATGTATTGTCTGCGGCTGGATCTATGACGAAGCGCTTGGCTGCCCTGAAGAAGGTATTGCCCCTGGCACCAAATGGGAAGACATCCCTGATGACTGGACCTGCCCTGAGTGCGGTGTCGGCAAGCTTGATTTTGAGATGCTTGAGCTGTAGTAGATGACCCTCTAATTAGGACACTTCATGACAACATCAAATGACATTAATAGTGCCAAATTGCCGGAAACGTCAGATACCAGTTTAGACAATACTCTAGACTTTTACCCTACTCCTGAATGGCAACGGTTTGGGGAACATCAGTGGCGCGACTCCGATCTTAGCCAACACCTTCATCAAGCGATGATTGATATTGGTGATGGTATAGAGTTGTGTGTCGAAGCAGGTGGCAACCCTAATAATCCGCCCCTACTGATGATCATGGGACTGGGTTCGCAAATGATATTTTGGCCAGACAATTTTATTAAGCGCTTTATTGATGCTGGTTTTTTTGTGATCCGTTTTGACAATCGTGATATCGGCCTGTCTTCTAAAGTACAGATCGAGGGCCTACCGCGTATCAACCAGCTCAAAATGATGGTACGCCTACAAACGGGGCTATCGAACAAAAGCACTCAGGTGGCTTATAACTTGACTGACATGGCAGAAGACACCGCCCGGTTGATCAAGGCGCTAAAGCTTGGCAAAACGCATCTGCTTGGTGCCTCTATGGGCGGGATGATTGCTCAAATTGTGGCGGCACGTTATCCAAGCTTGGTGCAGCGTATGGCGCTTATGTTTACCACGACCAATCGAGCATTTTTAAAACCGCCAAGACCTAAGCAGCTATACACCCTTATCAATCGTCCAGAGAGCCACTCTGAGCGTGATATCGTACGCCATAGTGTCTGGTTTATGAAAACGGTTGGCACACCAGGTCACGTCAATGTGCGCATGGTGCGTGAAATTGCCAAAATCCGCTATCAACGCAATTTTCACCCACTCGGTACGGTGCAGCAGCTCAATGCTATCTTGGCATCAGGCTCTATCAGCCGCTTTAGTAAGCAAGTCAAAGCACCAACGATTGTCTTACACGGTAGCGCTGACGGACTGCTACCGGCGTCACAAGGTCGAGTAGTGGCAAAAACCATTCCTAATGCCAAGTTTCATTTAATCGAAGGTATGGCGCATGATATTCCAGAATATTATCAGCCTTATATGGTCGATTTGATTAGCAATCATTTGTTAGAAAAATAGCTATTCGCCTATAGTAACATTAGCCATAAAAAAGAGTGTAAACCCTATCGATAACGAATAGGGTTTACACTCTTTTTCGTTGTATACCAATTATAGATTATGGATATAACGCTAATCGCAGCTGACACCTGTGCCTTCTTTATTGATGCACATTTTATTGCCGTTTTTTAAATTGCCGATCCATGCCTTACCACCTGTAAATACAAATGAGGGTTGACCCTTATAATTATCATCAGTTAATACCCCATCATTAGTGAAGCGAAAAGGAATCACTAGCTCACCGCCCAGATTGACAAAGCCCCACTCCTCTCCGATACGAACGCCCGCTAATCCTTCAGAGAATGGACGGACTTCATCGAACGAATAGGTAATCATCGTGACGTCGTTGTCGTCAACAAAGCCCCATTTTCCATCTTGCTGACGTGATTGTAATGTCGTAAAACGTGTAGGTGCAGGTTGTCTTGATTGTGATGACGTATTGTTAGTAGAAGCTGTGGATTTTTTAGTCGACTGACTCTTATCCTGAGCATTTGGATCACGCGTTGCATTACCATTTTTATCTAACCAGCTTATCACACTGTTTTTACGGACGCGCGCTCTCCCATTACGATAATCATCGATCTCGTCAATCGATGCTGAAAACGAGACAACCGTGCTGTTGGAGGTATTGATAACACCGTAGTTACCATCTTTTTTTACGACGATACGTCCTTCAGATACTGGACGCGCCCACCCTTGATTTCCTTTGAGCATATCGTACATTGCAGGCACGACTTCACGTCCCTGCATATTGAGATAACCGACCCGACTGTTGCGCAATACAGGTAGTAACCCGCCCGATATCTTGTCGGCATCGACTTTCTGATAACGTGATAAATCAACGACCCTTTTACCTTTGCTGTCAATCAGAGCGACTGGCGCACCAAAATCTTTGATTGCTAAAAAATAGCCGCTAGTAGACGTACAAGAGACGTTTTTATAGTAGCTTTTGGGGAGCTTGCAACTGGCCGCTTGGGCGCTAGGCATTAAAAAAATTGCACTAGAGACGATACCTATCGCAAAGCTAAATTGCGATATTTTTAGAGGCAAACAAGAGGTCACATTTGGTTGTATTTTTGACATAAAATGTCGGAGCATAAGCAAACCTAGGCAAATAATATAGTGGTTGATGACTGGTGATTTTATGAATACTAGACTAACAAATTGCGATATCAGAGCCAATATCATTCCTGTAAGGATGTGACTCGATTATATAAGCGCTGTTGTACAAGCATTATTGTGTGAGTAAGATCACAAGATGGTTTTACTGCCCTAATGGTTCTACTGCCTTAAAGGCTTTTTCGTACTATTTGGTTTAATAAATTATCTATAGCAACGATCTATCTAATAACCAGAATAAATTTTGGTTTTGCCATTTTATTTTTTGCTTAAAACCACGACAATAGGGTTTTGGCTAACCCTCACATTGGTCTAGGACCATAAGAATAATAATATAAGGACGTTTTATGGCGACTGCTTCTTCACGCGCTGCCCCTATTGGCCTAGTTATCGGTTGTATTATCTTTGGGCTGGGCAGTCTGATTGTCGCTCACGTTGATATCGGTGGCTGGGCGATGTCATTTTGGCGACTGGCCATTTCAGGTATTGTCTTTGCGATCTTAGCCAAGGTGATGCGCCAACAGATGCCACAATCAAAACGTGCTATTTTTTATGGTTTATTGTCAGGTGCATTTTTAGGATTAGACTTGGCGCTTTGGCACGAGAGCATTTATGCTGTGGGTCCTGGTATTTCGACCCTGCTCAATAGCTTACAAATCTTCTTTTTAGCTGCCATTGGTTTTTTATATTTCAATGAGCGCCAATCTATCGTGCAGATCATCAGTTTATTTTTAGCGATGCTGGGCGTTGCAATGATAGGCAGTCCTGAATTTGCACACAATACCGCTGCCACTTGGGGATTTGTCACGGGTATTGTGTCAGGAGCAATGCTAGCCGCGTCGATGACTTTTATTCGTAAAACACATGATACCGAACCGACACCGATATTTATGCTGATGCAGCTGATTAGTATCGGTGGCGTCTTAGCCATGATTGTGCCTATGTTTGTATTCGATACAGGTCATATCTTGCCCAACACATGGTCTAAGATTGGTTGGGTGCTTATCTACGGCACAGTGATGCAGTGTTTGGCATGGGGTCTGATTGCTTATTCTATTCCTAAGTTGTCTCTTGCATTGACGGGTCTGTTATTGTTAACTGAACCCATCGCCGCTTTGGTTATTGACTATAGCTGGCTGGACAAACCTATCAATGGCTTACAATGGGGCGGCGCCTTGTTAACCATGCTTGCTATTTATTTAGGGTCACTAAAACCAAAACCACGCGCGCTACGCCGCTATCGATTTTTTTCAAGATTTTATAAGCGAGACTATAAGTAATTAAGTAGTATTGATACGATTGTCTCACGCAGACATTTAATAAAAAGCGCCCATACTATTCATAGCATGGGCGCTTTTTATTAGAGAAGATATACGTTTACTATTTTTATTCGATAGGCTCAAATTTTAATCTTATCAGCATTACTTATTTAACGTCAGAACTTTTATTAAATAAAGCATTCAACACAATAGCGGCTAAAGTGGCAGTACCAATACCACCCAAATCAAAACCACCTAAGTGCAAGCTAAAGTTACCTGTACCCATGATTACGGTCACTGCCGCGATGATCAGATTGCTGTTTTTACTAAAATCAATGTGGCTGTCGATCCAGATTTTTATCCCAGCGATCGTGATCAGACCGAAAACGACGATAGAAGCGCCGCCCAATAAAGCCGCTGGTATCGTTTGGATAATGGCACCAAATTTTGGTGATAACCCTAATATAATAGCGACCACACCTGCGACGACAAATATCGTTGTGCTATATACTTTGGTGACCGCCATCACCCCGATGTTTTCAGCATAGGTAGTCACACCTGTACCGCCAAATCCTGCTGAGAAAGTCGTTGCCAAGCCATCGGCAAAAAATGCTCGGCCCATATAAGGGGTCACGCGAGACTTGGTCATACCTTCCACTGCCTTAAAGTGACCTAAGTTTTCAGCGACCAAAATAAAGGCGACAGGCGCAATGAGAATAATAGCGCTCATCTCAAAGCGTGGGGTATGAATGCTGGGCAGACCAAACCATGCAGCCGCAGCGACTGCGCTAAAATCAATTGCCGTCCCAAAACCTAGGATATTGGTCAACACAAAATAAGCGATGTATGATAATACCAAACCCACGAGTAGCAGCAAACGACGTAACATGCCACGGGTAAATACCGCCACTCCACTGATGAGTAGTACGGTCAACGTAGCCATCCAAGCATCAAACTGATTGGCAGAAACCCCTTGGATAGTAACTGGTGCCAAATTAAGACCAATAATCATGACAATAGCACCAGTGACGATAGGCGGCATCAAGCGCTCAATCCAGCCAGTGCCTGTTTTCATCACTAACAGGCCAATCAGCGCATAAATGATACCGCAGGCCATGATACCGCCTAGCGCGACATTCAAATTGGCATTGAACCCTGCCCCTGCATACGCAGTTACCGCAATCACTGGACCAATAAAAGCAAAGCTTGATCCCAAGTAGCTTGGCATACGCCCACCAGTGATCATAAAGAACATCACCGTACAGATACCAGACATCAAAATGGCTAAGTTAGGGTCAAATCCCATCAATAATGGCGCAAGGACGGTCGCACCAAACATGGCAAATGTATGTTGTATACCAAGTAATACACTCTTTGACGGTGGCAAATAATCATTGATACCCACAGGATCACGATCCAAATCACCTTTGTAAGGTCGCCATGTCGGAAACCAGCGACCATTTTCAAAATCTGGATTGTGCGGATAACTGATGGCTGCTGAATCAATACCTGCAGCTTCCAATGCATTGTGAGCTGACTGATTTTGAGCGCTGTTGTCTGAAGCTGATGATGGGTCTTTTTGAGATGGCATGCGCGCTTGTCCTATGTGAGCTGAGGTAATAGGCTAAAATAATGGAAAAAGTAAAAACGGTGCGAAATTGGGGGATAGTAGCGAACGCGATAGAAGTCGTAAACAATATAAATAAGCACTATCGTCTTCTATCGATAATATATCATCCCAATTCATTCATTTATGTTGTAATATGACAAACCAAAAGTATTATTTGGTATGATAGCCAGTTCTTGGCTGGTTGTATTGGATCACTATGTATAACCAAAGATGCTGTGTGATCAAAAGCACGTTTGCTCTTCTGCCAACCAGCCTATTTAATAGAGATATTGACTTACAGGATGTTACATAGTCGTTAACTCCGAGCATGATAGCGGAGTTTCAAAACAAATAAAAGTGATTATTCAGTCACCATCTGTACTCTTTAATAGCAATATTTTTATAGACGGTCGCTCACAAGTCTTCTGTAGTGGGCCTTGAGAGTGACGACTGCCTATTATATTTTCAATAAAAGCGCTCAAGGCAATTATCACAATTGTTCAAGCCTTTGAATTTTCGGTAACTCATTATGATTAGTATTTTTGATTTATTTAAAATCGGCATTGGTCCATCGAGCTCACATACAGTGGGACCAATGGTGGCAGCCAATTTATTTTTAGACTCATTGACCAAGCAAATGGAACTGACGGCTATCGCAAAGATTGAAATCGAGCTTTATGGCTCTTTGGCGGCGACAGGAAAAGGGCACGCAACAGATACTGCCATATTGTTAGGGTTACTTGGCCATACACCTAGCACCATCGATACACGTATGACCAGCAGCTATCTTTCTCCTATTTTTTCTGGCAAGACATTAAATGTGTCAGGTATTCACACGATTGCATTTGATACAGAGCAGGATATTTATTGGTACGACGATACTGTCCTGCCCTATCACCCTAACGCATTGACGCTTCGTGCTATATCGACTGACGGTATTCGTTATCAGCAGACCTACTATTCGATTGGTGGTGGTTTTGTCATCAATAAAGAAGATGCCACCGATCCAGATGAAGATCATGCCAGCCCAACGATCGATAGCGTTCCTTATCCTTTTAATAATGCAGCAGAACTACTAGAACAATGTCGTCAGTATGATTTGAGCATCAGCGAATTAGTACTGGCCAATGAATGCCACTTCCATGACAAAGAGACAGTGTTTGCCTACCTAGATAGTATTTGGGAGGTCATGCAAGATTGTGTTAAGCAAGGCTGTGAAAATGGCGGTATTTTGCCAGGTGGCTTGGATGTCAAACGCCGCGCACAAGATTTGCACAGGCAGCTGTCTGCGGAAAAAGACCAACCTATCACCAACAATGACAAATTGGCCGCCATGGACTGGGTAGACTTGTACGCGCTCGCCGTCAATGAAGAAAACGCCAATGGCGGCAAAGTTGTGACCGCACCCACCAATGGCGCAGCAGGTATTATTCCTGCAGTATTGCACTACTATCGTGATTTTTTACCTAACTATAGCCAAGATGGTGTCCGCAAGTTTTTATTGAACGCCACCGCTATCGGTAGCCTAATCAAGCAAAACGCTTCCATCTCTGGTGCTGAAGTCGGCTGCCAAGGCGAGGTTGGATCGGCATGTGCTATGGCAGGTTCTGCATTAGCAGAGATCATGAATGGGACACCAGCTAAATGCTTAAATGCGGCAGAAATCGGTATTGAGCATAATTTAGGTCTAACCTGCGACCCTATTGGTGGACTGGTGCAGGTGCCTTGCATCGAGCGCAATGCCATGGGGGCGGTCAAAGCTATCAACGCAGCACGTTTAGCCTGTAGAGGAAATGGCCAGCACTTCGTCTCTTTGGATAAGGCTATAGAAACTATGAAGCAGACAGGTGCTGATATGTCTGATAAATATAAAGAGACCGCTCGTGGTGGCCTAGCTGTCTATGCTGATAATAGAATTCCTACTGCGATGCGCGGCGTTAGTGTTAACTACAGTCAATGTTAATGCAATTGATAAATGTTACCTTTAACCACGCTATCTCATCATAGCAGCAGATATCGTATCAATAAAAAGGCCGCTATATATTAGCGGCCTTTTTATTAGGGCGTGTTGAACATTCGACCATGGCACTGACAGCGACTATTTTTTAGGCGATTCGATATTAAAAATAATAAGTTTAGTCATTCTAAGCGCTTATTTTTAACGATGAAGCGGCAAAAAAGAGTCCTGTCCCCTGCTTTTATCGTTGGGGCTGATGCTAAAATTGCCCCATACTGCGTTACAAATCTCGCTAAGGCATCTGCATTATCGTCGCTTTGTGCCTTGTCTGGAACCATTTTAGCGATCAGCAGTGCCTATTTGCAAATGTTCAACACGCCCTAGTTGTATACTTTCAAGCTGTACTATTCAGCAGTTTTTGAAACGACTTCGTTTAAAATCCAAACTGGTTTGACCACATTAGATCCTTCAGCAGTGACTGCTTCTTGGCGTACATCTAATACATAACGGTAGTTTGGCTCATAAGTGAAGCCTTGAATGTTACCACTTAAAGTGGTGTAGTTTTTCTGATAAGTTTGGCGATACTGTAGGCACTGTGATTCAACCATCGTACCGTCTGTTGCAGTCAGGTCACAAACTGCTTTACGCGGTGCGATTTCTACTTCAAAACTTGGAATATTTACCACTTTGACGTTCATAGGCTGTCCTTCTACAACCATTGTACGTTCATTGTCCATGTCCATAGTAGAACAACCAGTAAGAGCAAAAGTTGTCATCAATGCTGCAAGTGCTAATCTTTTCATTATTCAATCCTCAGATAATTGGTAATAATTCTTCATTTTCTATCTAAATTTATTATTTTAAAAACTCTACTGCATTTCTTCATACAACAAAGCTTCTTTCTATCATGATGATATTTAGAGTCACGCTAATTGAAATCTCTAGCCAGCTTTACTAGCGATGTAGTGAATATCATCTGTTTACCCCAGCAAGTATAGGTCGCAATTCACCTTACTCTCTATGACTGCTTTGTAAAGTAACGTCAGCTTTTGCAACTGATGTTAATAAAGCGTATTGAATAAAAGAGTAATTTGATAACAGCTTAATATTAGACATAAAAAAGCCAGAGCAATAATCACTCTGGCTTTTTATAAATAGATTTAAAAAATCTGTCAAGATTGAAACTTTTAAGACCGTTTCTAACTGCGATAGTCAGCGTTTATTTTGACGTAGTCGTATGACAAATCGCAGGTATACACCGTATCGCTAGCATCACCACGAGCCAAATCAATGTGAATAGTAATCTCAGCGCGGCTCATGACTTTTTTACCTGCTTCTTCTGTATAGCTGGGCGCGACACCGCCATTTTGACAAATCATCACCTCATCTAAATACACATCAACTTGCTCGGTGTCTAGGTCGTCAATACCAGCATAACCGACTGCCGCCAAGATGCGCCCCCAGTTTGCATCACTCGCAAAGAACGCCGTTTTTACCAGCGGCGAATGCGCCACAGCATAAGCCACATCACAGCACTCTTGCGTGGTCTGCCCGCCAGTCACTTTAACCGTCATAAACTTGGTCGCCCCTTCACCATCACGCACGATAAGCTGCGCTAGGCGTACAAAGACGTCGCGCAGTGCATCAAAAACGGCCTGATAATGCGGATGCGCTGGACTATCAATCACCTCTGAGCTGGCAGCACCTGTCGCAATCAACACGCAGCAGTCGTTGGTCGATGTATCCCCATCAACGGTAATACGGTTAAACGACTGCTCATTGATAGCGCTGAGCATCTCTTGCAATAAGTCGGCCGCGATATTGGCATCGGTTGCGACATAACCCAGCATAGTCGCCATATTTGGACGTATCATGCCTGAGCCTTTTGACATGCCAGTGATATGATAGCTAGTACCTGCAACGTCGACTTTTTGGCTTGCAAGCTTAGGGACAGTATCTGTCGTTCGGATACCGTTAGCAGCAGCCAACCAGTTATCAGAGGCTAAGTTCGCTAACGCATCGTCTAAGCCTGCAATGACCGCGTCACTATTTAATGGCTCGCCAATCACGCCAGTAGAGAATGGCAATACTGTATTAGCCTCTACGCCAGCTTTTTTAGCCAAGGCAATACAGATTTCAGTAGCGCGGCGTTTACCATCAGCGCCCGTCCCTGCGTTTGCATTACCTGTATTGGTTACCAGATAACGCGGACTAGCCTTGGTAAAGTGCTCACGTAATATACGTACAGGCGCGGCGCAAAATGTATTTTTGGTCGTGACAACTGCGGTCGTGGCATGTTCAGCGATTTCAATCACGACCAAATCATCACGATTTTTGTAGCGTACGCCCGCGGCAGTTGCGCTCAGCTTAATGCCATCAATGGGATAAATAATATCAGGTACTGCTACGTTTCCAACAGACATAGTAAAATCCTTATTTTTCAATTTTTATCGTTGTTTTTAGGTGATGCAATAAACACTATAATTGATCCAATTTAAAGGTGGTACAAGGCAACCGAGTGCAGATGTATCTGTCATACTTCAAGCAAGGTTAACGCCGTAACGCCTTTATAGTGGATTGACTATATATCTGAATATTACGGTTTTTTTAGATCGAATGCTGACCAAATGGGTGCATGGTCAGAGGGTTTTTCCATAGCGCGTAGCTCATAGCTGATGCCAGCACCAATGCATTCACTAACGAGGTCTGAGGTGCATAAAATATGATCGATACGTAAACCGCGCTTGGGTTCATCATTAAAGCCGCGGCTGCGATAATCGAACCAACTATATAACTCTGTACTCTCTGGATAATGCAAACGGTACGTATCGGTCAACTCACGCGACATTAATGCTGAGTACCATTCGCGTTCCTCTGGCAAAAATGAGGTTTTTCTATTTTTTAACCAGCGCTTTGCATTGACCTCACCGATACCGATATCGATGTCCTCTGGTGCAATATTCATATCACCCATGACAATGATCGAACGACCTTCTGCCTTTAGTGCATCAATATAAGCCATTAAATCTGCATAATAAGCACGCTTCATCGGAAATTTGATCGGATGGTCTTGGCTCTCTCCTTGTGGAAAATAACCATTGAGCACATCTACTTCACGCCCTTCAAGCTCATAGCGTGCATGTATAAAACGCTTTTGTGCTTCTTCGTCATCACCAGGAAAGCCTTTTTGTACAAATATAGGCGCAACTTTTGACAGTAGTGCCACGCCATAATGTCCTTTTTGCCCGAAATACTCTACGTGATATCCTAGAGCTTTTATGTCATCAAGTGGAAATTGATCGTCATGGACTTTGGTCTCTTGTAGACCCATGACATCAGGATCGATTACTTCGCGCACTGCCTCAAGCTGATGCTGGCGAGCGCGGATACCATTGATATTAAAACTGACAAAACGGGTCATAAACTGTCCTATACTGATTGATTAAAATACGATGCTGATATAGATGTATACGATGCAAATGCCTATGATAACAGACCTAGGCTGCCCTAGCTGTTGCATGGCCTTATATCTTGAGCTAGAGTAGCGCTTATTATAAATATAATAGACTTCTTGCATAAGTCATCGTCAGCCCTTGTAACTCCGTCAGTGGAAGTCAATGAACTGGTACTTTTGCAAGAGATCTAATAGAGACTATTTCTTGTCGGGTTTCTTATTTGCCCACATATATAAATTACGTTCGCTAAACAACCTTTATCAAAAATACTGAGCCCGTTATGACGACAACTGAGCATAAAAATACAAATACAGCCGTAAATAACGACATTGAACCACTATTTGCTAAAGATTATAACGTCTACATCAACCATACGGATGCAGGTGGCATCGTTTATCATGCCAACCATCTGGTGTTTTTTGAGAACTGCCGCCGCGATTGGTTTACCAAGCTGGGTCTAAACGGTTATTTTTTGCAAACTGATGATGGCGACATACAGCATTTTGTCGTGAGTCAGGCGGATTTACAATACAAGAGAGCCATTCTCTTAGATGAAGTCATCTCTGTACGTATCGATAAAGTAGAGCTAAAGCCTGCTAGCATCATATTTTATCAAAGCATTCGCCGTAGCACATCAGATAATAGCGCTACAGACAAAACCACTAGCCAGATATTAAGTAGCACTAAAATCGTCATTGCTTGTGTACAAAACCTCGTTAAGCCAGAACCAATGGCTAATAACGAAACAAATAACGCTCAACCTGACAACGCAGTAAATACCACACCCATGCGACCTATCCGTGTACCAAAAGAGCTACGCGATGCCATTGAGCAGGCGATTAGTGAGCAAACGAACGAGCGACTGTAGAACGCTATGCGCATTGATCCTGATAGAACTTTGCTTGAATTTAATAATCTCTGGGTGCATGGCAGGCCGGTAGTCGGTAGCGATAATCCTAAGCATAGTAGTGGTGAACAGACAAAAACCTTTGTACCGCATAAACTCTATCAAAGGTGGTTAAATAAGCGACAAAAAAATGCGCTATCTGATGGACTATCGCCTCATAGCCGCATATTGATAAACGGTGCGAGTGGTAAGCTACTAACAGGTCAAATCACCGTGTTGACAGGGGCTTCTGGTAGTGGCAAATCTGTCCTCTTGCGGGTGCTGGCAGGATTGTTGCCGATGAGCACTGGTGATATTCATTTGCGTAGTGATGCCACACCACATCAGCGAGATGAAAGCATTCACACCACATCGCCAATTACTTGGCGCAAGCAAGTGGCGCTGCTTGCTCAACAGCCACAGCTGTTAGAGGGCAATGTCCTTGATAATTTAAAGATGCCTTATGCTTTAGACGCGCATCAGACCCAAAGTTTTGATATAAACTGGCATTTGACCCAACTTGCGTCTTTGAATAAAAATGCAGACTTTTTGCAACAAGAGGCCAACCACTTATCGGGTGGTGAGCGTCAGCTGGTCAATACCTTACGCCTACTACAACTCAATCCGCGAGTACTATTACTAGATGAGCCAACCGCCGCGCTAGATATCGACACCTCAGCGCAGTTGGTCAGCTTGCTGATGAGATGGTTGCAGGCCAACAGGCAGCGCTCGTTATTATGGGTAACTCACGATACCAAAGAGATTATGTCATTGGCCAGTAGACATTGGCATATGCAAGCAGGTGTACTAACCGAAGCGCCCTAGGGCACGATATGATGCTCAAAAACTTGCTCGAAACCTTCATTACATCGTGCTCATGACATTACTGCCTTCCTTTATAATGAGCCCCATCAACGGTATGAATCATATGCAAGTATTTTTAACTTACAGTGATATTGCGCTTGCCAGTTGTATGATTATCATCGTATTACTCATCTCATGGCAACTGCGCTTAAAACTGACAAAAACGCTGTTGATAGCTGCTATTCGCACCATTGTGCAGCTTAGCTTTATCGGTCTGATACTGGCATGGATTTTTGCCCGTGAGCAGTGGTATGAAGTGTTGCTGATTTTGACCATTATGACCCTGATTGCAGGGAGTGCTGCCAAAAATCGTGTCAAACGCAGCTATAAAGGGTTGCTAACCGATACGCTAATAGCCGTCGGCACCTCAGCGACACTGGTCACTGCAATAGCGATGATCGTTATCCTAAGAGTACAGCCTTGGTATACGCCGCAATTCATTATTCCTATACTGGGGCTGATATTAGGCAATTCTTTGACTGCCATCTCATTAACGAGCAATCAGTTGATCGAAGCTTTTCATGAGCAGCAAGGGCGTATCGAGATGATGCTGAGTCTTTCTGCTCGACCATTTGAGGCCGTCCATGAGCAGATTCGTGCCGCAATCACAAATGGCATGACCCCAACGCTCAACTCTATGCTAGTCGTCGGTATTGTCAGCTTGCCCGGTATGATGACGGGGCAAATATTGGCTGGTGCCGACCCCACACAAGCGGTCCGCTATCAAATAATCACGATGTTTTTGATCTGTGTGAGTAGCACACTTGGCTGTACCATCAGCGCGCTGCTCATTTATCGACGCTTTTTTAATAAAAACAAGCAGTTTGTTCTGCCTCATTGATGCCATTTTCTCTTTGCATGATATTCATCTTATTGACCATCAAACGTTGCCAGCTTAGTGACTTGCACCATGAATGAGTCATATCCATTTTAATACTTACGCAATCACTTCTCTGTTTTATCAATAAATCCTTCTACCCTATTGACACGTTTGACTCACTCAAAAACTTATCTTGCGGTAGCAAATTTCTTATACATCATATACCTGCTGTAGTGTTCAGCTTCATCTATGTACTGCTCAGTCTTGCTTTCTATTATTGTCTTCAACATTATTCATGCTACTGTATTGCTTAAATGTATCGTTTTTTTGATACCGTAGTTGCAAAAACCAGATAATATCTACTTGAAATACAGGTTATTTCTGTCATCGGATTATCTAATTGTTTGATTCATTTAACTCACCCATCAGTAGTTAATTAGATTGAACAACGGCAACAACAGCAAGCAGACATGGACGTTACTGCATCCAATAGCGGGTTAATCACATTAATGCTGATTTGTGATATTGGCATGCATATGACTGCTTTCTTAAAAAACATTCACCTATATCAAACTGCAAGGACGCTGACTATGATGCCGAACAAACCTTGGCTTGCCAATTATCCCGATGGTGTACCTAAGACTATCAACCCTGATAGATATAGCAGCATAATGGAGCTGTACGAGGAATGCTTTGACCGCTTTCGTATGCACCCTATGAGTATCTGTATGGGTGTGACTCATACTTATCATGATGTGGATAAAGCCTCGTTGGCCGTCGCCGCATGGCTACAATCTCAGGGACTACCACAAGGCAGTGTGGTGGCACTGATGATGCCAAACGTGCCGCAATATCTGCCCACGATGATTGGTATCTTGCGGGCAGGCTATGTATGCACCCCAGTCAATCCACTCTATACAGGCCGCGAGCTGCGTCATCAGCTCAACGACTCAGGCGCACAAATTATCTTTGTGGTAGACAACTTTGCCCAAGCGCTCGAGCAGGTCATCGGCGAGACCAAAATCAAACGTATTGTCTTATCAAAAATGGGTGATATGATGGGGCTCAAAGGCATCTTGGTCAATACTATCATTCGCCAAGTCAAACGTCTGGTCCCCAAATACAAGCTCAACGACCCAAAGTATCAAGTCACCAAACTCCCTGATGTGCTCAAAAAAGGCAAAAACCTTCCCTTTCAAAAGCCAAAAATGTCACTTGATCAAAAGGCGTTTTTGCAATATACCGGCGGCACGACAGGATTATCAAAGGGTGCCATCTTGTCGCAGCGTAATATCGTGGCGGCGGCGATGCAATCAGAGGCTTGGACCCGCCCTATCACCTCTGAGATCAATGAGGTATATATCAATATGGTCATGGCGCTACCGCTGTATCATATCTTTGCCTTTATGCTCAGCTTGCTCGGCATGCGCTCAGGTTATACCTTTATTTTGATACCCAACCCGCGCGATATACCAGGGTTTATCAAAACCTTATCAAAACAGCCTTTCCATATTTTTCCAGCGGTCAATACGCTGTTTAAAGGCTTGCTAGATCATCCAGACTTTAAACACCTAGATTTTAGCTCGCTACGTATCTCGCAGGCAGGTGGTATGGCGGCGACCGAACAAACCGCCACTCGCTGGCTTGAGACCACTGGCTGTGCGATGATCGAAGGTTGGGGGATGACCGAAGGCGTGGCGGTCGGTACGGCCAACGTCATCACAGATCGTAAGTTTAACGGAACAATTGGTGTGCCTGTCCCTAGCGTCGATGCCATTGTGATTGATGATGAGGGCAAGCGCGTCGGTGTAAACCAAGCAGGCGAGCTGTGTATCAAAGGCCCTAACGTCACCTCAGGTTATTTAAACAGAGACAGCAGTGATGACTTTACCAGCGATGGTTACTTCCGTACTGGTGATATCGTTAGTATGGATGAAAAAGGCTATTTTAGACTGTTGGACCGTAAAAAAGACATGATTTTGGTCTCTGGTTTTAACGTCTTTCCTAATGAGATTGAGTCTGTCATGCTTGACTGCGACGGTATCGTTGATTGTGCGGTCATTGGTATTCCTGATGAGCGCCAAGGCGAGGCAGTCAAAATCTATGTGGTGCCTGCGGACAACAATGTCACCAAAGAAGCTATCAAAGAATTTGCGTTGGACAACTTAACGGGTTATAAATGTCCGCGCTATATTGAATTTGTGAGTGATCTGCCAAAGAGTAATGTTGGTAAAGTATTACGTCAAAAACTGCGTGAGAAACATCATGCAGACCACCCTCAACAATAAGTAACTTCTCTTGAAAAAAGCGCCCTATATCAATAATAAGGCGCTTTTTTGTTGCGCCTATTTGCTTTGAATGTCTCATTGAAAGCTAAATGTATCGAGCACAAATTTTTATCTACTCTGATCAATTCTGTATACCCTTTACTCTCCAACATATATTTTTTCCTATATCAAACCCAAATATAAACTACCAAGTTCTCGTATGCATGTAACGAGTTTAGTTGTAGTTATGTTAATGTAAGCCCGCAATGTGTCACTAAGTTTTCTGTCGATTTAGATTAATCGAATATTGACTTTAGACACGTCAAAACTGTTGATTTGAAAGGTATTTCAATTTTAGAAACAGTAACCCGTTATTTGATCTACCCAGAAGCGTATTTATTAAGCGTTTAGTCTTGGTAGTTAAATCAAATTTTATAGAGGACTCTGTACGTTAGCAGTATGTGAAAACAAAGGATAGCACTCGACAATTCATCGCTCAAAGAGCACTGATGTATATCGTCGACATGGATGTGACTACTTTTTTATAGACCCTTAACTTATCTTAATTTAAGGACGCTTGGCATGACAGTAGAGAAACCTTGGCTTGCTCAATACCCAGAAAACGTACCCAAGACCATTAATCCCGATCAATATGAAAGCCTCATAGAGTTGTATGAAGAGTGCTTCAACCGTTTTCGTATGCATCCGATGACTATCTGCATGGGTGTGACTCATACTTATGATGACGTTGACAAAGCATCATTGGCAGTAGCAGCATGGTTACAAGCTCAAGGCTTACCTAAAGGCAGCGTCGTGGCACTCATGATGCCAAACGTCCCACAATATTTACCAATCATGATTGGTATCTTACGCGCAGGTTACGTCTGTACCCCGATCAACCCACTATATACAGGTCGCGAGCTGCGTCATCAATTGAATGACTCAGGCGCTCAGGTGATTTTTGTGGTGGATAACTTTGCTCAAGCGCTAGAGCAGGTTATCGAAGAAACCAATATCAAACGGATTGTCCTCTCAAAAATGGGCGATATGATGGGCTTAAAAGGTATTTTGGTAAATACCATTATCCGTCAAGTCAAACGCTTAGTGCCTAAATACAATCTAAATGACCCTAAGTACAACGTCACGAAATTCCCTGAAGTACTGAAAAAAGGACGTAATCTACCGCTTCAAGCACCCAAAGCCACCTTGCAGCAAAAAGCGATTTTGCAGTACACAGGCGGCACAACGGGTCTGTCTAAGGGTGCTGTTTTGACGCAGCGTAATGTCGTCGCAGCGGCGATGCAATCAGAAGCATGGTATCGTCCAGTCACCTCAGATATCAATGAGGTATATATCAATATGGTAATGGCATTGCCGCTCTATCATATTTTTGCGTTTATGCTCAGCTTACTTGGTATGCGTTCAGGCTACACTTTTATTCTAGTACCCAATCCGCGTGATATGCCAGGGTTTATCAAAACGCTATCAAAACAACCGTTCCATATTTTCCCTGCGGTAAACACTTTGTTTAAAGGTTTACTTGATCAGCCAAATTTCAAAGATTTGGACTTTAGCTCATTGCGTATCACTCAGGCGGGTGGTATGGCGGCAACCGAGCAAACAGCAGCCCGTTGGTTAGAAGTTACTGGCTGTCCGATGGTTGAAGGTTGGGGTATGACTGAAGGTGTTGCAGCGGGTACCGCCAACGTCATTACTGATCGTAAGTTCAACGGTACAATCGGCATACCAGTTCCTAGTGTCGATATCATCGTCGTCGACGAAAATGGTGAACGTGTCGCCATGCATGAGGCAGGTGAGATGTGCATCAAAGGCCCAAACGTCATGTCAGGCTATTTCAATCGAGACAATACCAATGATTTCACAAGCGATGGTTACTTCCGTACTGGCGATATTGTGAGCATGGATGAAAAAGGCTACTTCACTTTACTAGACCGTAAAAAAGATATGATTTTGGTGTCAGGATTCAATGTATTTCCAAATGAGATTGAAGCGGTCATGCTTGACCATGAAGGTATCGTCGATTGCGCCGTGATTGGTATCCCTGATGAAAAACAAGGTGAAGCCGTCAAAATCTATATTGTGCCTGCAGACAACAATGTCACCAAAGAAGACATCAAAGAGTTTGCATTAGACAATTTAACGGGTTATAAGTGCCCGCGTCATATCGAGTTTGTCAGCGAACTACCAAAAAGTAATGTCGGTAAAGTATTGCGTCAAAAGCTACGTGAGCAGCACATATCAGACAACCCGCAAACGCTATAATCTGTACATGATTATTTAGCCATAGAGACAAAAAAGCCCACTGTTATTAGAGTGGGCTTTTTTGTTTTTATTGCACGAGCGTGTTGCATCAGCTCAATCGACTCATCACTTGCAGCGGCAAACGCTTCATCGCCTGTCCCACGATTGACCATGGTAAGCTCGGTACGCACGCCTCTTCTACCTCGGCCTCAATCGCGGCAACGATCGCTTTGGTACCTGTCTCAGTATCGACTTCAAACGGCAATGGCTTGGCATTCGTATTAATCTCAGTACGGATGTAACCAGGATAAATAGTAGAGACCTTAATAGGCAACTTAGTCAATAGCATATCAGCACGAATCCCTTCTGCAAGATGTGCCAAACCTGCTTTACTCGCGCCATAAGCTGTCAGGTGCTTAGGCAGGCCACGCATCGCTGACATGCTCGACATGACGACCAGATGACCACTGTTTTGAGCCCGAAAGATATTCATCGCCGCTTCGCATTGTGCCAATGCCGAGATGAAATTAATCTCAACGGTACGGCGATTGGTATCAAAACGTCCTTTACCAATACGGCGACTATCGCCAATCCCTGCATTGACCACGATACGATCAATAGTGCCAAAGTCAGCAGCAAATGCGTCAAATACCTTAAAAACAGCATCATAATCACTGACATCTAACGCTTGGTATTCAACGCGTATATTAGGATATGCTGCTACCAGCTCTGACTGCAAGCGCTCTAAACGATCAGTACGGCGCGCACAGATAGCAAGATTATAACCAAGCTTAGCAAACAATCTTGCCATACCCTCGCCCAATCCTGAGCTTGCTCCTGTGATCAGGACGGTTTTGCCTTGACCAACCTGCTGTTTGTTTAGGTCTTTTAGATAGCGTGATGGCTGAACGGCGCTAAATACCTGAGCTTTACTTTGTTTGGCGCTTTTAGTGACTAAATTAAGCAGTTTGTGTTGCATAAGCCCTCCCTTGTATCGACTCTAAATGACACTCCAGTTTTATAGATCCTCTGTACCAACGACAAAAACTGGTTGACTAAAATCGTTTATTGTAATGGCTAATGCTCTACAAATACGTGGCGATTATGTATAAAAGCGCATCCAAACCCATTGACTCAATTATCGCCACGTCACAAACTGCTTACCTTCAGAAAATAGATGACTGTATTCATTTAAAGACAATAAATGCGCGCGCTGACTCTTTAGAGTTATCGATGTCACGCCCGTATTGACTAAGCTCTTATTTAACTGATAAGCGGTTTGACTGCCTTGGCTCAGTAGCTGTGCGGTAATGGCAGCGATGACACCGCCTGAGGTAAAGACCAATACAGTGCTATTTTGGTCTAAGCGCATATCGGCTATCTTTGTACGTACTTGTTCAAGCGCTTGCTGCGCACGTTCATTAAACTGCGGCCAGCTTTCAATATAATCCTGATCATTGTTGCCACCATGCCAGCGCTGCATCGCTTGATCAAACAGCTCAGCAAGACGCCGATTTGGTGATTGAGCATTGGCAATTTCAGCGGATATCTCAGCTTGGTTATCAAAATCACCAGCGGATTTCACAAACACATCTTTGTGATTGAACTCGTCAAACTGTGGCAAAATATAGCTGTCAGGCTCATCAAAGTTGATGACTGTCGCAATGGCCATGTCGTCATTATTGGCCTGAGCAAACGGTTGATACCCTTGCCAAAAGTGGCGAGCAGAGTCTTGTTGCCTGACCAGATTACCCGTAAATATCGCATCGATACGGCGCTGAGTATTTGCATAGTGTTGACCCAGCATTTTTGCTTGGGTTTCACCTAGCTCTGACAGCCGATCATAGTTTTCTTGACCAAAAGAAGCCTGACCATGACGGGCTAAAAGTATGGTTGTCATAAAATACTGCCTTTTATTATATTGTCCAAATTGCGATTTTTCTTATACTTCAGCTGAATCAGAGGGCTTAGCAAAATAGCCTTTTGGTAAAATGCCTTTCACTACTTTTTGTACAGGGTCTGGCAATTTCTCAATCGTTGCCGCATCGACTCCTCTGTCTTCTAAATATGGCTGAACGTGTGTATTGAACAGCGCTTCGCCTTCATATTGTGCAATCAGTTTGAGACATTTGGCATGCATGACATGTATGGCAAGCCACGCGTTTTTAAATGCTGGATTGGTGGTTTGTTTATGGTAGTAGCGATAGTAGATTTGCTGAATGATACCTGATAGACGAAACAGCCCAAACACTTCATAAAAGGTCCAGTTATCTATCTGTAGTCCAGATTTTTCTAGATAATAAGCAACCACTTCGTCACGCGTCATCATACCTTCTAAGTGAGTTGGCTGGCGACGAAACTGCTGCATGACAATATTGTCGTCTTCCTCAATCCAGTAAGCCAACGCACTACCCAAGTCCATTAGTGGATCGCCAAGGGTTGCCATCTCCCAATCGAGGACTCCGATAACTTTAGTCGGCTCGTTTGCATCGAGTATGACGTTGTCAAAGCGCCAGTCATTGTGAATAATGCACGTTTTGCTATCAGCAGGGGTATGCTTTTTGAGCCACTGTCTGACCAAGGCAAAGCTTGGGACGTTGGGTGTCTTTGCTTTGATATAACGCTTGTCCCAGCCACTAATTTGGCGGGCGCAATAGCCATCACCGCGACCCAAATCAACCAAATCAGGATGCGCTGTGTAATCTATTTGATGCAGCTCTACCAACGCATCCAAAACATTGGTACAAAGCTGACGGATTTGTTCAGGATCCAGATCGACCCCTTTTGGTAAATTGGCACGGGGAATGATCCCTTCCATACGCTCCATCACATAAAAATCAGCACCGATGACAGATTCATCTGTACATAGCGCAATCATCTCGGGCACATAAGGATAAGCATTTTTTAATGCTTTTTGAACGGTATATTCGCGTACCATGTCGTGCGCAGATTTTGCCTTGGTACCTTTTGGTGGACGGCGTAAGATAAGATCTTGGTTTTTATCATCGCCTTCATATTGTAAGCGATACGTCCAGTTAGAAGCCCCGCCTGAGAACTGAGTGACTGTAGGCTCGCCTACGACATCGACACCTTGGCTACGTAGCCATTCACTTACCGCTTTGGCATCAAGCTCCTCACCCTCACGTACGGCACCGCCTTTATCTAATACTCTATGGTCAGTTGACATGTGACATTCCTTATCATGTGATCAGTTATTTTTATAACTTATGCTTATAGTAGTAAAAAACAGTCATAGTGATGAAAAATTCACTACTAAATCGTTAATAGTGAATTTCCAGTTTTTTATTTTCAGCAATAGTGGCGTGAACAACTTAAGGTTTACTCACACCCAATGATTAATATTAGGCTTTGTTAGACTTAGAACGGCTAAAGCCCTGACGCTTTAGCTCTAGCTTGGCAATCATGGTTTTATGTACTTCATCAGGACCATCTGCCAACCGTAGCACACGAGCTTGCGCATAGAAATTTGGTAACAAAGTGTCTTGGCACACACCCATGCCACCATGAATCTGAATCGCCATATCAACCACTTCTTGTAACACCGTTGGCGCAACCACTTTGATCGCAGAGATTTCAGTGAGTGCCGCTTTGGTTCCTTGAGCATCCATTTTTTGCGCTGCATAAAGGGTTAGCAAGCGCGCTTGATCAATTTTGATACGCGCCTCAGAGATACGCTCAAAGTTTCCACCCAATTGTAGTAATGGTTTACCAAAGGCCGTGCGCGACATGCCGCGTTTCACCGCCAGCTCTAAAGACTTCTCAGCCGCGCCGATACAACGCATGCAGTGATGAATACGACCTGGCCCCAAGCGACCTTGCGCAATCTCAAAACCCTTACCCGGCCCACCAATAAAGTGACTGACGGGCACACGTACATTATCAAAGCTAATCTCACCATGACCGTGCGGCGCATCATAATCGCCAAACACTTTAAGCATACGTTTGATATTCACACCCGCAGTATTGACTGGTACCAGCACCATCGAATGCTGATGATGACGATCTGCGCTTTCATCCGCGGTATAGGCCATAACAATCAAAATATCAACCGCAGGATCGCCAAGGCCCGATGACCACCATTTGCTACCGTTAATGACAATTTCATCACCATCGACCACAGCAGTTGCTTGCATATTGGTGGCATCGCTTGAGGCCACATCAGGCTCAGTCATACAAAACACTGAGCGGGTCTCACCTTCTAATAGCGGCGTGAGCCATTTGTCTTGCTGTTCTTGCGTACCATAGCGCCATAATAGCTCCATATTGCCGCTGTCAGGCGCATTGCAGTTAAACACATGCGGCGCGAGCAAACTGCGCCCCGTCAGCTCTGCAATCGGTGCATAGTCAGTGACTGAAAGCCCTGCACCTAAGGTGTCGTCAGGTAAGAATAAGTTCCATAAACCCGCTTCACGTGCTTGTTTGCGTAGGTTGTCATAAGCGTCTGGCCATTCCCAGTTTTCCCAGTTTCCATCAGGATTTTTCTTATGACATTCTTCCCAGAATTGGGCTTCGATGGGTTCAATATGCGTTTCAATGAACGCTTTGACTTTGGCATGCATGGCTTGACCATGTTCCGTTGCGGTAAACATTAAATTGTCGCTAGACATAAATGACTTCCTTTTCTTTATTGATTGTCTAAATCGGGTTTTGACAAAAAGCTCTGCGAGATCTTTAATGCGAGCTTTAGTGTACTGACGTATACTGTTTTCTGTATCCTACATTTATAACACAGCAATTATGATTAAACAGCAAAAAGGCGCGACCCGTTAGGACACGCCTTTTACAAAATACAAACAGTGTATTGCTGAACATATGACCGCTAAAATATTAGCTATCAGACATCATAATGATATCTAACACTATTTTAGAATATTCAAACGGCTGTTTAGCTCAAAACGTGCGAGCGCATCTGGCAGTTTATCCACTGCCATACTGAGCGTCGCTTCTGCGGCTTGCGCAAGGCCCAGCTTCTCTGCCAGCGTCGGCTTTTGACGTGAATGTAATGCGTACACCTCATTGTCTTCCATACGCTCTAAGATGTAGCTGTCAGAGGTCTGCAAGCTGTCAATCAGGTTAAGCTTCAACGCATCTTCACCATACCAATGCTCACCTGTGGCTACTTTGGCAACATCAAGTTCTGGACGATAGGTATTGACGAAATGCTTGAATAGCTCGTGCGTCTGCTCTAGCTCTTCTTGGTACTTGGCACGATCTTCGGCATCGTTTTCGCCAAACACAGTCACCGTGCGTTTATAGTCGCCAGCCGTAAACATCTCATAATCGACATCATGGTTTTTGAGCCATTTATGAAAGTTTGGCAATTGTGACACCACGCCGATTGAGCCAATAATCGCAAATGGCGCTGCCACCACATTGTCTGCCACGCACGCCATCATGTAGCCACCACTTGCCGCTACCTTATCGACGCAGACCGTTAGCTTTAGACCAGCGTCCTTTAAGCGCACCAATTGCGCGGCTGCCAATCCATAACCATGCACCAAACCGCCACCTGATTCGAGGCGTACAATCACTTCATCGCCTTTGTTAGCCGTACTGATTAAGGTGCTGATTTCTTCGCGCAGATGCTTAACGGCAGTGGCTTTGATATCACCTTCAAAATCCAAAACAAAAACTTGCGAGGCATTGTCAGGATTTTTTTTCTGCTTTTTACTTTTTGCTTTTAGCGCCTGCTTGGCTTTTTTTGCCATAGTTTTTTTGAATGCTTTAAGCGCAGCTTTGCCTTGGGTGGCTTCCATTAAATCTTCACGGCGCTGTTTTTGCGCTTCATTTAAGTGTCTTACTTTTAGCTCAACCGGGTTTTTTGGTGGATGAAATAGCATGATTACAAATCCTCAAGTCAGTAGGTATATCACTATAGATGTTTTTATTCAGGTACGGTTGATATGCGCACGCTCGCTGTTATTTTCAAGCAAAATGACAATATTTAACCTAATATAGATATCGCTCAATAAATACAGCCGATACCAATGCATGGCTACGCTTTGATTGAACTCAGCCGGTTGTATAACAAAGGTAGATTAGGCATAATATGCGTTTATATCAAATTTTCTGCAGCCAACGTGATGACCCTTTGTCTTGATCGCGTTGTTTGTGTGTTTTTTTGGCAAATCGCTTGAAAAGCACAGCAGTGGCTGCATTATTGTACTTCGAATTGGGCTGATAACTGGATAACAATATTATGACGCAAAGCACTATGACGCAAAGCGAATACCGAGACGAATATTGCGGAGCTGTAACCGAGAGCTTGCTTGAGCAAACCATTAGTATCGTAGGCTGGGTACATCGTCGTCGCGATCACGGTGGCGTGATTTTCTTAGACATGCGTGACCGCGCGGGTATCTTGCAGGTGGTTGTCGATCCTGATACACCAGAAGCTTTTGCAACGGCCGATGCGGTACGTCCTGAATACGTACTAAAAATCACTGGCCGCGTACGTCGTCGTTATGAAGGTACTGAAAATAACAATATGACCAGTGGCCAAATTGAGCTATTGGGCAAAGAAATTGAAGTACTGGCCAAATCTGAAACACCGCCATTCCCATTGAATGACGAAAAAACGACTGTGTCAGAAGACTTACGTCTAAAATATCGCTATCTCGATATGCGTCGTCCGCACATGCAAGAGCGTATGGTATTCCGTGCCAAGGCCACCTCAGCGATTCGTCGTTATCTCGACGATCACGGTTTCTTGGATGTAGAGACGCCTATTTTGACTCGTGCAACGCCTGAAGGTGCGCGTGATTATCTTGTGCCATCACGTACCCGTCCTGGTAACTTCTTTGCCCTGCCGCAGTCACCACAGCTATTTAAGCAATTATTGATGGTGTCAGGTTTTGACCGTTATTATCAAATCGCGAAATGCTTCCGTGATGAAGATTTACGTGCCGATCGTCAGCCTGAGTTCACTCAGGTGGATATCGAGACATCTTTCTTGAACGAAGAAGAGATCATGAACATCAACGAGGGTCTGATCAAGCATTTGTTCAAGACCATGATGGATGTTGAGTTTGAAGACTTCCCTCGCATGACTTATGCTGAAGCAATGCGCGACTATGCATCAGACAAGCCTGATTTACGTATTCCACTGAAACTGGTTGACGTTGCCGATTTGATGAAAGACGTTGATTTCAAGGTATTTGCCGGTCCTGCTAACGATCCTAAAGGTCGCGTCGCTGCCCTTCGCATTCCTGGTGGCGCTTCATTAAGCCGTAAGCAAATCGATGCTTATACCAAATTCGTCGGTATCTATGGCGCACGCGGTTTGGCTTATATCAAAGTCAATGACGCAAGCCTCATCACCAATGGTGTGGATAAAGAGTCTGGCCTACAATCACCAATCATCAAAAATATGACTGATGATGTACTTGTGAGCTTGATTGAGCGTACTGCTGCAGAAGATGGCGATATTATCTTCTTTGGTGCAGATAAAGCCAGTATCGTGAATGACGCAATCGGCGCATTACGCCAGAAAATCGGTCTAGACTTAGACATGACCACTTGTGAGTGGGCGCCGCTATGGGTGACTGACTTCCCGATGTTTGAGCAAACCGATGACGGTCAATGGACGTCAATGCATCATCCATTTACCAAGCCTAGAGGCTCTGTTGAAGAGTTAAAAAACAACCCAGAGTCTGCGCTATCTATCGCTTACGATATGGTGTTGAACGGCACTGAGATTGGTGGTGGTAGCTTACGTATCAATACTTATGATATGCAGCAAGCCGTCCTTGAGGCATTGGGTATCGGCGAGCAAGAAGCAGAAGACAAGTTTGGTTTCTTACTTGATGCCCTAAAATTCGGTGCACCACCGCACGGCGGTTTGGCGTTTGGTTTGGATCGCTTGATTATGCTTATGGTAGGCGCTGACTCTATCCGTGATGTGATCGCATTTCCGAAAACCAAAACTGCTGAGTGCCCACTAACTCAAGCTCCTGCTGGAGTGGATAGTAAGCAGCTACGTGATCTTGGTATCCGTGTGCGTGAAAAAGCACAGGCTGACACCAACAAACCTGCTCAATAAAACTTTTGATGATGTACTATTGCTGTCTACAGTGCTTGTTACGCGATTCATCGCCATGTGAGTGGTTATGAATCCGTATCATGTTTTCAAATTCGTGCCACTGTCTGTACTACAGATGCTGGCACGTTTTGTCGCTTGGGTGATCGTCAAGATACCAAGTCTTAGCATCATGCGTACCATTCATATTAATATGGCGCTGATTACTGACAAATTGTCTGAGCCACAAAAACGCGCACTGACCAAAGACATCATCTATCATCAATGTCTGAGCAGTATCGAATCTATCAAAAGCTGGGCAATGCCACCTGAATGGAGTATTGCCCAGATTCGTGACGTCCATAATAAAGATATTCTACTAGAAGGTCTTGCCAATCCCAACGGCATGCTGGCTATCGTCCCTCATCTTGGTACATGGGAGATGATGAACGCGTGGCTCAATCAGTTTGGTTCGCCAACTATTATGTACAAGCCTGTAGACGGCAGATTCGCTAATGAATTTATCTTGCAAGGTCGTGCGCGTCTCAATGCAACCTTGGTGCCTACCGATGGTAGCGGTGTTAAAGCCGTGTTTAAAACCCTCAAGCAAGGCGGCTTTAGTATTGTATTACCAGACCACGTCCCAGATCCGTCAGGCGGCGTAGTCGTTCCTTTCTTTGGTATCAAAACATTAACCAGTACCCTTGCCTCAAAACTGGCGAGCAAAACCAAATGTGACTTAGTTGGCTTGTCTTGTATTCGTCGTAATGATGGACGCGGTTTTGATATTTACTGCTATAAGCTCGACGATCCAGCGCTATATGACCGCAATACCGAAGTCGCGACTCACGCACTCAATCAAGCCATGGAGCATATGATTAAAGACAACTATAGTCACTATATGTGGGGCTATCGACGTTTTAAGCGCATACCAAATCTAGGCAATCCTTACCGAAAAGATAAAGCCACTTTAGCAGCCTTTATTCAGTCTCATCACGCTACTGGTAGTCGTTCTGGTAACGATGTAAGTGGTTCTTTCACTGATGACACTAACATCGATAATCGCAAGTAATAACTGTACTATCGTTTACTGATTTAGACATATCATCAATCACAGTTATGCTAATATTGGCTAAGTTCTGTACCCTCTAATTTCTATTAGCCCTTCATTTACCTCACTATTATCTCACTACGAGTGCATTATGACATCTGACGTAACTAAAACCTTACCTATAGAACCAACACAAAACCATACTGCTGAACAGCGTTATATTATTTGTATGAAATGGGGTGATAAATACGGTCCTGAATACGTCAATCGTTTGTACAATATGGTGAGCCGTCATCTGAGCTTAGATTTTCAAATGGTTTGCCTAACTGATGACAGCACAGGTATTGATCCTGCGATTGCTTGTTATCCTATACCTGACATAGATCTACCAGCAGGTCCTGAACGTGGTTGGAAAAAGCTCACGACCTTTAAACCTGAGCTATATGATTTAAAAGGGGTGGCACTATTCTTAGATATTGATATTGTGATTGTCGATAATATTGATGCGTTTTTCACTTATCAAGCGAAGCACGAAGACAGTGTGGTCATTATCCGCGACTGGAAAAAGCCGTGGCGTATGATTGGTAATAGCTCCGTGTATCGCTTCAATGTTGGCATGAATACCTATCCTGATTTGCTGGCAAACTTTGAGCGCAATTTTGAGACTATTCGCACGCAAGTGCGTCACGAGCAGGCTTACCTCTCTAACTATTTGCGCGAGCATCATCACCTAGAGTACTGGGATAAGACATGGTGCGTGAGCTTCAAGTATCAATGTATCGCGCCCATCCCTTTTAACTTTGTGCGAGCGCCTGCTCTACCTGATAATGCAAAAATCGTCATCTTTCATGGTGAGATTAACCCGCCTGATGCCATTGCTGGTAGCGGCGGTAAATGGTATCGACATGTGAAACCAAGCCCATGGTTAAAGCAACACTGGCAGTAAATATATAGCCATGAACCATGTGTATATAGTTCACCATTAGTCCAAACAATTTGAAGGCAATGCATTAGGATACAAGTTATTTGAGATCAATGACTGGAACATAGTATGGCGTTATATTTGAGGTTACCTGCTACCGCTGGGTTCAACATTGATAGCGAGCTCATCGTTATTAGTGCTTTTAATGCCAATGAAGCAGAGCAAAGTTTGCTTGGACAAGACGTCAATATTATTGCCTCAGGGCCATCGGTACAACAACTATCGTTGTCAGAACTATTAGACACGCCCACTATTTTTGTCAACGGTAGTATCAGCCTTACTGAGCACCACGCCTTCGATCATATTGCTGGTTATGTCATCAGTGATGCGCGCTTTATCAATCATCAACCTGAAATTCTACGTCAGTATTATACAGGTCAACCTTTGTATGCAACATTAGCCGTCTTTGAAGCGATGGCCACGACTCACCCTGATATCATGCGCACGCACCATCATGCCATGCGGGTATTGTATCCAGTAGACAGACCCTGGGGGGGGTCAAATCAAATAAGCTATCATTCAATAAGCTCATATTTAAGAAAAAACGCCTGAATAAGAAAATGCCTTTATCCTACTTTATCAATCATCCGAATTTTGTTATTGATAGCGGTCAAAGCGCAACTGAGATCGGCGTCTCACTCAATGTTACTCATGGATTTGTCGAGGCGGGTACGGTTGCTTACGTAGCCACACAGCTGGCTTTCTCACGCCATGCAGCGACCATTCACCTATATGGGATTGACTTACTCAATAGCGATCAACCACGGTTTTATGAAAACAACCACAACCGCGCGCCAAGCACGCTAAATAAAGTCATGAACGAGCGCATCGTACCTTCGTTTAACTTATTGGGTAGAACTTATAAGACTCACGGTATCGATGTCATCAATCACTCTCCTGTCTCCAAATCTCTATTTGATGATCTTTAGTCATTCTTATCTGATGAATTCAACGCTACACCGAACTCTAAATATTGCTGCGCGATATGATTTGGCAGTAGCTGCTGATTTAGCGGCACTATGTAATTCGTCAGATTGTTTACTGCTTGATCGATGAGTATCGCCAATCCCTCAATATCACCGACAGGTATCAAGTTTTTGACAGGTAGCAACTCTCTTGGACCAAATGGACAATCGGTACTGATTACTGGTACGCCAAGAGCTTGCGCCTCTACAATAACATAGCCAAAACCCTCGAATTTGGAAGTGAGCACCATCAATGCCGCTGAGGCAATGATCGGATAAGGATTACTCTGAAAGCCCAAAAACCTAACACGGTCACTAATATTAAGTTGAAACGCTAGCGCTTTAATCTCTGCTTCAAGCTTGCCTTTACCGACCAATACTAATGGCAGCTTCCGCTCTGTTTTCGCATAGGCTTGTAGCAAGTCTCGGTGACCTTTCATGGTATCGAATGAAGCCACATGAATAATATACTGTTTATCTGCTAAGCCAAACTGTTCGATATGTGGTTTTTGTAACGCTTTGCTTTGGATCCAAGTGGCATCGCAAGGATTATAAATGGTTGTGGTTTTAGTGATGTCTCCTAAAAGTGAGATTAATTCCTTGCGAGCGCCATCGCTGACGCAGCTACAGAAATGAGCACCATAGACCATACGTAAGTGACTTATCGTCTGTCGTGGTTTATCAGATAATTGATACTCAAACTGCTTAGATAGCGCGGTATGCAGCACATTCACGATGTTGGGTAATTGGCTGTACGCCATAATCCAATTCACTTTATAAATATTAGCCAATATCAGATTTGGTGTCCCTATTTGGCTAAGCACATACTCATCAATGCGCTTAGCGACTGCCTCGTAAGCCTGTGCCTGTTTAGAGTTTGGCTCAATATCTTGCTCAGAAAACATCTCATCGTATGGCACGATATGATAGTGAACGTCAGCATCTAACGGCATATCCTGTGTTTCTTCTAGACATAAAATATGGACGCTATGACCCATTTTTGCATAAGCACTTGCCAATGTAGTCACCATCCGCTCAGCACCGCGGCCTTCAAGCGCTTTTAAAATAAATAGAATGATGGGCATTGATATCTCAACTTGGTTTTTTGAATGATAGTCATACAAGGCATCCATGTTCACAATGATTGCAGGATTTTGGTTCTTTATGCTAGTCTCATCTACTTTTATTCACTACAGTATAAGCTAGGCTTATCAACTGACGCGTAAAAAGTCATGAATATTGTTGATTTTATAAATCAGTTAACCCTTGCTAATACAGGTATCAATAAATATCATAGCTGATCTAAGTAGAATCAACATTTAAATAGAATGTATAGCCACTAAAGACACCTATTGAAAAAAAACAGGATCAATCATGCAGCAACTTGATGAGAAAGCAATAGACATTGTTATCGCTTGGGTGGATGGTTCAGACCCTGTACTCAAACAAAAAAGAGAGTCCTACAAGCCAAGTAACATCGTAGCGTCAGATGCCATAACTGCCACCCGCTTCGCAAGTGATGATGAGATATATTACAATATCGCCTCTATCATCAAATACGTGCCTTTTTGTCGTCATATTTATGTGGTCACCGACCAACAAAAACCTGCATTCATTGATGAATTTGCCAAGCAAAATATCTGTGCAGCAGATAAAATACGTATTGTCGATCACAAGGAAATATTTTCGGGTTATGAAGAATTTTTACCGACCTTCAACACTCGATCAATTGAGACGATGATTTGGAATATCCAAGGATTGTCTGACTATTTTATCTATATGAACGATGATTTCTTTTTTAATCAACCAGTGACGATAGATGACTTTTTAGACAGTGAGAAGCTAATCATTCATGGTGAGTGGCGTAAAAGTGCTGCTTTGAATGCCAAGCTCAACTTTCGAAAATCACGCTTTAAGTTGTTTGGCACACCGATACAGCCAAGGCATACTATCGCGCAAATGTTAAGTGCTAAAATACTGGGCATGAATCAGTTTTTTGAAATTCATCACTACCCTCATATTGTCGATAAAAATATCTTAAAGTCCCATTTGTTGAATCATCCGCAATTATTGACCGAGCAGATAAAATATAAATTTAGAGATGTGGCCCAAGTGAATCCTATAACGCTAATGAATCATCTAAAAATTCAAAAAGGCGAAGCAAGTTTAAAACCTAACACCTCTATCAACTATTTAAAAAATGAGAATAGCGTAGAAGATTTTATTCTTGCCTTAGAAGATAAAACTATTAAATATGGCTGTATTCAAAGTTTGGATCTTCTTGAGTCAGACTTATATAAAAAAATCAGTCAAGCCATGAGGCACAAATTCTTGGCTTATCTACCTGCTTCTTTGATAGCAAGCACCGATAAATAAATTTAAATATATTTAGTTTAAGATTGAATGGTGATTAATTTCACTTCCTCTTGATCTAAACCAATAAAAGCTCAAAAATCACTTGGATATATTATGAAAATAGCAGTAGTAGGTACAGGCTACGTAGGCTTATCGAATGCAATGCTGTTAGCACAGCATAATGAAGTCGTTGCTGTCGACATTGTCGCTGAAAAGGTAGAATTGCTAAATAATAAGCAGTCTCCTATAGAAGATACAGATATCGACAATTTTTTATTGAACAAAAAACTCAATTTTTCTGCAACGCTGGATGCCAAAGAAGCTTATAAAGATGCAGATTTCATCATCGTTGCCACGCCGACTGATTATGATACCAAGACCAATTATTTCAATACCTCCACAGTAGAAGCCGTCATTGAGCAAGTGCTGTTAGTGAATCAACAAGCAACCATTATTATTAAGTCTACAGTGCCAGTAGGTTACACAACCAGTATCAAAGAACGTTATGCCACTGATCGCATTATTTTTTCGCCTGAGTTTTTGCGAGAAGGTAAGGCACTACATGACAATCTTTATCCTTCACGTATCATTGTAGGCGCACAGACTGAGCAGGCTCGAATATTTGCCAATTTATTACTTGAAGGCGCAATCAAAAAAGACGTACCGCTATTGTTCGTTGAGCCAACAGAGGCAGAAGCCATTAAATTATTTTCTAATACTTATCTGGCAATGCGAGTAGCGTATTTTAATGAGCTTGATACTTATGCGCAGACGTTTGGACTCGACACCAAACAAATCATCGAAGGGATTGGCTTAGACCCTCGTATTGGCAATCATTATAATAACCCTTCCTTTGGCTATGGCGGCTACTGTCTGCCCAAAGATACTAAGCAGTTATTAGCAAATTACGATGAGGTGCCAAGCAACCTAATAAAAGCCATTGTCGATTCTAATAGAACCCGCAAAGACTTTATTGCCGATAAAATCATCGAAAGACAGCCAAAAATCGTGGGAATACATCGCCTAGTAATGAAAAGTGGGTCAGATAACTTTAGAGCATCTGCCATACAAGGCATCATGAAACGTATCAAGGCAAAAGGTATAGAAGTCGTTGTCTACGAGCCTGTGCTAAAAGAAGACAATTTCTTTAATTCGCGTGTGATTCAAGATTTAGAAGCCTTTAAATCAATGAGTGATGTCATTGTCGCAAACCGCCTATCTGATGAGATAAAAGATGTGGCTGATAAAGTGTTTACTCGAGATCTATTTGGGAGCGATTAATGAAAGTTTTAGTAACTGGGGCGGCAGGTTTTATTGGTTTTCATTTAATCAAGGCAATACTAGAAACAGATCTATCTGCTAAGGATTACTGTATCGTTGGTATCGACAATATCAACGATTATTATGATACAGATCTAAAAGAAGCGCGTTTGAGAATATTAGGTGAGATATCAGATCCAGAAAGTTTTGCGTTTATTAAGTTAGATCTGGCTGATCGTAAAGCCATGTCTGAACTTTTTGCAACCTATCAATTTGATATTGTCATCAATTTAGGTGCCCAAGCAGGTGTGCGCTATTCTATCGAAAACCCTAATGCGTATATCGACTCAAATGTGGTTGGCTTTGTTAATATTCTAGAAGGCTGTCGTCATCATGATGTCAAGCATCTGATCTATGCCAGCTCCAGTTCTGTTTATGGTATGAATATAAAGCAGCCATTCACGACGTCTGACTGTGTTGATTTTCCTATTAGTCTATATGCCGCCACCAAAAAATCCAACGAGCTTATGGCACATAGCTATAGCCATTTATATAATATTCCTACGACAGGATTAAGGTTCTTCACTGTTTATGGTCCTTACGGTCGACCTGATATGGCATATTTTTCGTTCACAAAGAAAATTCTAGCTGGCGAGCCAATTAATGTATTTAATAATGGTGATATGCAGCGTGACTTTACCTACATTGATGATATCGTCAACGGTATCATTCGCATTATGAATAAGGCCCCTTCGCCCCAGCATTCTACTATTACGACTGCAGCTGCCCCCTACAAGATTTACAACATTGGTAATAATCAGCCTGTCACTTTGCGCCGTTTTATTACTGCCATTGAAGATGCTTGTGGTAAAAAGGCACAGGAAAACTTATTGCCCATGCAAGCAGGCGACGTGCCTATTACTTACGCCGACATAGATGAGTTGGTAGAGGATACTGGCTTTAAACCTGAAACGAGTATCGAAGAAGGTATCAAAAAATTTGTCGATTGGTATAGACAATATTATTCAGTTTAAACAAATAACAATGATCTAAGGCTTATATCATAGAGATTAGGGCGCTAATATCTTTATATATTTTTAAAGGATTTTGATAACATGGCTACACCTTCAAGTTGGCAGAGAAAATTGATATTGATCTTTCGAAGCGAAAAAAGATTGAATGCGGGTAAGATTATCAAAACCTATAATGATAGAAGCTTTGATGAGATGAAAGCAACAACCATTACTGAATCAATGTGTGATATTGAAGCATTAACTAATGAGCGTAAAAGTACAGATTTAGAAAACCATTTGAATAACTTGAAATACAAATCGCTTGGTGAGTCTGAGCTCTGCTTTTATCACAACACACTTATTATACTAATGCGCCGTAAGTACAAAATAGATAAAACATTCGTTGAATTTGAAAGACTATGGGAAGCAGAGAGCGACTATTTATTGACACATCTGTCGTTGCGCTGGATTGTCTCTGCTTGCGATACGTTTATTGATCATTCAAACAATACTCATAGAGCAGCTATCTTGATGAATGTCGTAACTCTAATGAATACTTTACGTACTTATGAAACCAAAAACTTTCTGCAGTTATCCACTAATGCTGAATCTATGCCATTGCTAACTGAAAAAACCGATATGCTTTATGCTGGTGACTTGCCTCTGTACGATGGTCTTACTTATTTTCGTATCGGCACCGATGATAGCTTGAGAAATATGCGAAAACGCTATAATAAATTTCAGAAAGTTGATAAATTGGCCACGACCATGTTACTGGCAGTGTTTGAAAAACTGCAGAATAATGACAGTGCTTTTGCTACTCTACGGCAGTTGCACAGAGATGATTGGTCTAAATGGTGGTTGGATTAGTCTATTTCATATATTACTACACGACTACACCCTACACCTTTTATCAAGGCTGCAACCGAGTAATGTCTAACCATTAGTTCTCATAAAATCTATATATTGTTGAGCAATATTAATTGGTGATAACTCTTTGTCAAACGAGGACTGATATGTATCAGCCTTCTCCATTGCTTCATCCATCTTCTTAGCTAATGTATCAATATCTCCCACAGGGACGAGGTTGTGTGGTGGTAGCAACTCACTTGGACCCGATGGGCAGTCTGTACTGATAACAGGTGTCCCTAAAGCCAGTGATTCAGCAATAACCCGTCCAAATCCCTCAAAGACTGATGACAAAACCATAAACTGTGCTTTTTGGATATAAGGATATGGATTTTTTTGAAAACCTAAAAAATGTACACGGTTATCCAAACCTAAAGAAGTAACCAGCTCTTTCATTGACGCTAGCAATACACCTTCACCCAATAATAGAAGTGGCAATGTTTTCCGAGTCTTTGCATAACTTCTAATCAATACTTCATGAGCTTTTTGAGTCTTAAAACTACCAACGTGAATAATGTAACTGTCAAACTCTGGCTCAAACTCTGATGCCAATTGCACAATCTGTCTTTGGTCAATCGGGTTGTATATTGTCGTTGTATTCATCACACCCAATGTAGCTTGAAAGTCTTTTTCGACTCCTTTACTAATACATATACAAGGATGCCGAGAATATATATTGCTTAATCTTTTATCATTTGCTTTTTTGCCTTGGCTTCTAAACAATTCAATTTTTTTAGAAATAGTATTTCTAATTACGTGTGCAATATTGGGCAGACTACTATGGCGCAAGACCATATCGGCTTTATCTAAATTCGCTAGCGTCAATATTGGAGTACCAATCTCTTTGAGCACGTATCTGTCTAATACTTTTGCAAAATACCAGTACCTAAGACTTTTAGTAGGTATAGAGTTATAATCATTTAGGTCTAGTTGATGATAAGTAATATCATCATTGAGCTCATAAGCTACTTTGGATTTGAAGCGTAAAATATGGACATCATAACCTAACTCGTGAAAACCTTGTCCCAGCGTCAAGACCGAACGTTCTGCACCGCCACCTTGCAAGCAGTTAATAACCAATAGCACTTTTTCTTTACTATTCGAATTGTCTTTTTTTTCTGTAGTATTATCAATCATTTATTAAGTATTCTTAAAAATAAATATTTAGACTTAGAGATGTAGCGGCCCAACTGTTTTACCAGCTAAAGATTTTGGGTAAATTCTACGTATCTTTCTGCTATTTTGGCTGGTAGCAGCGCTTCATCGAATGGCGCATGAAACGCTTGCGGATTACTCATCGCTTGCTGCATTTTTGCGGCAATGGCATCAACATCGCCCATCGGCATTAAGTTACGTTCTGGTAGTAATTCACTTGGGCCTGATGGACAGTTGGTACTGATAACAGGAGTACCTAGCACAAGAGCTTCGGCAATAACTAAAGCAAAACCCTCCCAGTCAGAGGTCAGTATCTTAAACTGCGCATTTTTGATATAAGGGAAGGGATTATCACGAAATCCTAAAAATATCACTTTGTCTTCTAGGCTTAACTCTGTTACCAGTCGCTCTGTTTCACCTTTATGCTTACCTTGACCCAAGAGCAGTAAAGGCATAGATTGATCTGTTTTTGCATAAGCATTTACCAATACATCATGACGCTTGGCATCTTTAAAGCTACCCACATGGATAATATAGTTTTGGTAGTCAGGGACAAAAGCATTAGCCTGCTTTTGAATACTCTCTTTATCAATTGGATTATGAATGGCAGTGGTTGGCGTAATATGACCAAAGCTCTTAATAAAATCTTTTTGAGCGCCTTCACTGACACACACACAAGGATGCTTGGCATATATATCTATCATTCTTTGCTTTAACTGCTCAGCGTCGTGATTTTTATTAAACTTATAGAGTAGTGATACTGTATTATGAATAATATAAGTGATATTAGGCAGTTTACTATTACTTAGTATACTATCGGCACGATCTAAGTTGGACAGTATGATGTCAGGCTGACCGATATTTTTCGACACGTATTTATCAACAGCACGTGCAAAAATCTGGTCACGTCTTTGTGCCCCTGGTATAAGTTTATACGGCTTAAACTTAAGTACATGGTAGTTAAGATTCGGACTTAAGTCATATTGTACTAACGGCTTAAATCTTAGAATATGTACTTCATAGCCCAATTCATAAAACCCTTGCCCCAATGTTAATACGACACGTTCCGCACCACCGCCCTGTAGACAATTAATAACGAGTAACACTGTTTTTTTATGCTGCTTCATACACGATAACCTATGGAGTAATTTTTCATTTTCTTAGAAAGGCTTATCATTGCTTCATTAAAAAACTAGCGTTTAAATAGCTTCGAAAAAAATGATTTAGAAGCGTGTGGACGAGTCACCTTATTACCGGTATAACCTTCTTGAGATTTTTTAGGAAAATGACCAAAAGGTTCCACCCTATAACTGTCTAAATCGTATCCAGCAGCAAGTGCTTCGTTATAATATTCATCAAAAACCTCAGATAAATCCTGCCTCGGGTGCGACATTATTTCACCGTCAAACCAGTGCTCGATACCTTCTTCACTGACTCTAGGTAATGAATATTTATGACTGAACTGCGTACCCATATCTGAATAATGCAAAATCCTAATATCTTCTAACGCTAAGTTTTCGCCATCTATACAGTTGTAACTATCCTGATAAGGCTCAATGAGCTGATTATTATTTTTAAATACAGCCATCATTTCTTTATGGCTTTTGGGATCTTTCCTGAGTTTTTTAATTGGTAGGACAATGTTTTTTGCCGCCTTGCAATCCCATACGCATGTACACAATCGAGTCATATCCGCATTAGTCTTAGCAGCTACAACAGACTGTCCTTCAATAGGATGGTGCCACAGCTTTGCCAAATCATCTAAAATAATGACATCAGCGTCCATGTAGATGGCACGACCAGAGTATTGACAGTACTCTGGAATTGCCCAGCGAAAGCCTGAAAAAGGCGTTGACCATTTAGTGGTATTCCAACCCTCTCCAGTCTCAGGATTAGAATACCAATAGCTATTAGGATCACGTGACAGCTGCATCCATACTATCTCAACGGGTACACTGGTATGTTTATGAATACTATAATCTAATACCATCATCTGCTCTAGATCACAGTTATTTGGGTCACAACCAACAAAGACTTTAATAGTATCTTCTGTATTCATAATTTTATCCGTTCACTGACTAATGTTTATCTTTGCTAATGCAATGCGATAATACTCAAATATATAATGGGACCTATTCTTTCCAGTACTTTTCGATCCACCCTACTGGCAAGATAAAATGACGCAAGTGACGTAGCGGTCTTTTTAGATTTTTGGGCTCAGCTAATCTTTTTAAATGATCTTTGGCATTGTTAGCAGCATTTTTATTATATCTACCTTCGATCGCATGTGTAGGATATAAGTCGCCAGGGAAAATAACAATTCGAGCACCTTTAGGAATCTTTGGTTCTTTGATATAGTTAAGTGGGAACGGTTGACGACATTTGCGTCTAAAGTGCGCAACCCATGCTTTTGGAAACAGCTTGACACCGCCTGGGGCGTTACGCGTCACAAAGCGCTGCTCAAAACGATATTTGTCCGCGATGCCTTGTGGATCTGCTTTGAATTTTTCTTGTAGTGAGACAAGCGACCCTACCTGGAAGCGGAAGCAAGAAGTCTGGCCGAGGCGCTCTAGCGGGTTACTTGGGTTATAAGACAAAATAACATCGTCCGGCTCGCCATACTCAAAGAAAGGATCGAGGCTATCTACTATAATCACATCCAAATCTACAAATAATACTGTCCCTGTCAAATCACCTAACTTCTCACCCCACAAACGTGATTTTGGCCACTTGCCAAGTGTGTTGGTTGGCATGGTGACATCTAAAGGCGGTAATTCTTGGCATTCAATCTCAGGACGTACATCAGTAGTGTCGTCAGTAAAACAGACAAAACGAAACGGTGGCGTAATATTGCGAGATACCATGCCATACAGTTTATTGGCGTAATCAGCCCCGTACTTTGTACCCCATTTAATACAAATAATTTGTTTGATATTTTTATTATCTACTGTACTAGAATCTATTGGCATGGACTGCTCACTTTAATCTTAAGAATAAATATGATGGCTATATTAGCATAAAAAAAAGACTGAACAATTATGTTCAGCCTTTTTGGTCTTTAAACTAACGACTTTATTAGTCAATAAAGCTTAACCAATCCATATATTTCTCATTACGACCATGAACCACATCAAAATATAGAGTTTGGAGTTTCTCAGTCAATGGTCCGCGGCCGCCATTCCCGATAGTACGATCATCGTATTCGCGGATAGGTGTCACTTCAGCAGCGGTGCCTGTCATAAAGATCTCGTCTGCTAAGTAGAACTCATCACGAGTGATACGGCGCTCAACAACTTTGATGTCTAGATCAGCCGCGAACTGAAGGATAGTACGGCGAGTAATACCATCAAGCGCGCCGCCGCCCAGATCTGGCGTATGTAGCACACCGTCTTTGACCAAAAACAAGTTTTCGCCTGCGCCTTGGCAGACATAACCTTGTGGATCCATTAGGATGGCTTCGTCATAGCCATTGCGGGTGACTTCTTGATTGGCCATGATAGAGACAGGATAGTTGCTCGAGGCTTTGGCTTTACACATGGTCACATTGGTCATGTGGTGGGTAAATGATGAGGTTTTTACACGGATACCATTTTTGATACCTTCCTCACCAAGATATGCGCCCCAATGCCAAGCAGCAACCATGGCATTGATACTGTTATCACGCGAAGATAAGCCAAGCTTTTCTGCACCTACCCAAATAAGCGGACGAATATAAGCTTCTGCTAAGTTATTTTGCTTGACCACATCTTTATGTGCTTGCTCTAGCGTGGCCGCATCAAACGGCACGTCCATTTGAAAGATTTTCGCTGAACCAAGTAGACGTTCGGTGTGTTCTTTTAGACGAAAAATAGCGGTGCGGTTGTCAGCTGTTTGATAAGCGCGTACGCCTTCAAACACAGCCATGCCATAGTGCAAGCTATGGGTAAGCACATGAACGTTGGCATCTGGTTGTTCAATTATTGTGCCATTCATCCAAAGCTTACCGTCTTGTGTTGCCATATTCATTTTATAGTCCTTATGCTAGCGCTAACGTCTAACTTTTTTAAGTAGGTTTTATTTAGGGGGTATTGAACATTCGCAAATAGGCACTGCTGATCGCTAAAATTGTTCCAGACAAGGCACAAAGCGACGATAATGCAGATGCCTTAGCGAGATTTGTAACGCAGTATGGGGCAATTTTAGCATCAGCCCGCAGGGACAGGACTCTTTTTTGCCGCTTCATCGTTAAAAATAAGCGCTTAGAATGACTAAACTTATTATTTTTAACATCGAATCGCCTAAAAAATAGTCGCTGTCAGTGCCATGGTCGAATGTTCAACACGCCCTAATAGTAGTGATCAACATCGTGTGATAATACTGCAGCGTTCATTTTTATTGCTCAAATACCGCTTCATTATGACGAACACTTGACTGTATTATAATGATGTGTGACCGATTATATCACTGGCCGTATTGGCAAATGAAATCTTTTGGTTTGAGACCCTATAGTTTTTAATTACGGTTTTTAATTATCATAAGGCCTTACAGTTTAAGCGCCTCTTTGGTTATCAGCAAGGCCTTAATAAAAACAAATCTCAAAATTACTCTATTACTCTTTGACAGATTTTACGCCCATTAGATGCTGCCATTGCGCTTGTACCAGTGCGCGTGTCTCTTGCCAAAGCGACTCATCGACCAATAATGATTGCTCTGATAGTGCCAGTTGATGAGTCGCAGCACGTATTCTAAGATAAGCATCTGTTAATGCCTGACAAACTTGCTCCTCCCAAATACCAAGTGAAGCAACTTCTTCAAAAATACGGACATTATCACTCCATTTGGTCAAGCTTGGATGCTCATGTGAGTAAGCCAATACCGCAAACTGTGCCAAAAATTCAATATCGACAATGCCGCCTGCATCTTGTTTGAGTTGAAACTTACCCGCTTGCTGTTGCCACTGGCTGGTGCCTAAGTGCTTCTGCATTTTGATACGCATACTGGTGACCTCAGAGCGTACTTGCTCTAACGTCCGCGGCAGCGCCAGCACATCTCGGCGAATATCACAAAAGCGCGCAGTCACTCGTCTGTCACCACAAATCGCCCGAGCGCGCACCAGTGCTTGATGCTCCCATGACCACGCTTTGTCCATTTGATAAGTTTCAAAGGCATGACAAGATACCACCATCATGCCAGCGTTGCCCGACGGACGCAGACGCATGTCAATCTCATATGCCCTACCATCTCGCGTTTGGGTATTGAGATAATTCATCAGCTTTTGTACCAGACGTGCGGCAAACTTCATGCCACTGACTGACTTCTCACCAGTGGTCATGCCCTGCTCTTTTATCTTATGTAAGAATACCAAATCCAAGTCGGAAGAATACGAGAGCTCTAAACCACCCAGTTTACCGTAGCCAATGATCGCAAAACCACAGTCAGCCTCAGTGACTGGATCGCCATCTTGACCGATAGGATAGCCATAGCGGTTGACGATTTCGGTAAACGCTCGCTCTAGCGCGGCTTCTAGTACCACTTCAGCAATATAAGTCAGTGAGTCTGAGACTTTCATGATTGGACGCTCAGCCAACACATCGCTGGCAGCCACAGCCAACACTTGGTTTTTCTTGAACAGTCGCAGGACACTCAGTAGCTCTTCTTCGTCATTGGGTTCGACACGCAATAGCTGTTGGCGCAGGATGTCACGCAGCTCAGGCTTATCTGGCAGGTGGCGATAGTGTTGCTGTAAAAAGGTATCTAACAATACAGGATACTGTGCCAACTCTTTTGCAATCCACGGGCTTGCCGAGAGCATCGGAATCAGCTCAATCGTTGCATTGGGGTTTTCTGCAATCATGACCAAGTAGATTGAACGTCGGCAAATGGCTTCAAGCAATGCAATCAATCGCGGTAAGGCAGCATTGGCAAGTTTTTGCTGCTCTTGATGGGCTAATAGCGCATGGACAATGACAGGATACGCATCATCTAAGCGCTCTCGGGCCTCCTCGCTGAGGTTGGCAACCATCTTTGATTGCCAAAAATTCTGCAATAACTCGCGATTTTCTTTTGTTAGTACCTCATTTAAGCGCTTGATTTGCGCTTCTAAATGCTCAGGCTCTAGATCGGTATCATCATTGTCAGGTACTTGACGCTCTGTCACCATACGTTCAAATGGCACATTCACATTGTCTCGATGAGCATTTAATTGGGTCAGTAATGCCTGCCAATCATTAAACCCAAGCGTCACTGCAAGATTATGCTGCCAATAAGCATCATGCGGCAGTCTTTGGGTTTGCTGATCGTTAATGGCTTGAATCGCATGTTCAAGTCGACGCAAAAACCGATACGCGGCTTGTAAGTTATCGTAGGTAATCTGCTCTAGATATCCAAGCTCACGCAACACTTGCATCGCCTCCAAACAAGGCTTTACCTGTAGCTGAGGATGCCGACCACCGTAGATCAGCTGAAACGCTTGTACAATAAACTCAATATCTCTGATACCGCCCGCGCCAAGCTTAATATTGTCTAGATCTTCACGCTGTGCAACTTGATTTTGAATGAGCGACTTCATCTCCCTGAGTGCTGAAAACGCGCTGTAATCCACATAATAGCGAAAGACAAATGGTTTGATTAGCGCCTGAATCGCATCATAAAATGGCTGATCTATCTGCCCAACGACTCGTGCTTTTAACCAAGCAAAACGCTCCCACGCGCGTCCATGCAACGCAAAATATTTCTGTAACGCTGAGAGATGGATGGCCAAATCACTGCCATCACCCCATGGACGCAAGCGCATATCAACCCGAAAGACAAAGCCGTCAGCCGTTTTATTATCAAGCAGCTTAATAATCCCTTGACCCAGACGAGTCATAAAACGTTTATTGTCTATGCTACGCGTGCCCTTTGCCTTGTCACCATTGGTTTCGCCGCGCGCTTGATGTACAAATATTAGGTCAATATCGCTCGATAAATTCAGTTCCTGAGCACCAAGCTTACCCATGGCCATGATGGCCATATCATCGATCTGCACATTGCCTTGTTCATTGATAAAGGTTGGCTCACCGTATTTAGCAATCAAATGCTGATAGGTATAGTCCTTGGCAAAGGAGATACAACCGCCTGCAAACTCTGATAGCTCATCAGTCAATTGCTCAAGACTAATCATCTGCAAGGCATCTTGCCAAATCCAGCGCATCATTAACAGCTTACGCAAATTACGTAAGCCACTCATGACTTTCGTTTCATCGGCGAGTTGATAGTTTTCATCTAGCGTATAATCTTGTATCAGATCATCGATTTGCTGACGAGTCAGCGTACTGTTCAGTGGGTAGCTACGCAAAAATGTTTGGCAGGAAACCGTTCGGCTCTCCCAAATTTGATAAGCAAACTCACTGGCTGTTTGCAGTACTTGCAGTTGCTCTGCTGTCGGCTGATAATCTGTACCACTGTTCATACGTGAGGGCATAGCAGGTAACATAGTGACAAAAACTCCTTACATAGAATGGTAAGACTACGTGAACCCAACTCATAAGTTTATTGTTTTTTCTTACGAGACAGTCACAGCATCAGATGAACATACTCAATATATCATTACAAAACATAAAGCCCTGTTTAGTAACAGTGACTCTATTTGCTTTGAGTCGCTTTATGGTAGCATAAACATCTTTAATCAAAATGCTTTGAGACAGCTTCATTGCAGCGCACCTTTATACTCAATAAAAATAGCGTTTTGACTCAATGGTATTAAGAAATATTAGGGCGTGTTGAACATTCGACCATGGCACTGACAGCGACTATTTTTTAGGCGATTCGATGTTAAAAATAATAAGTTTAGTCATTCTAAGCGCTTATTTTTAACGATGAAGCGGCAAAAAAGAGTCCTGTCCCCTGCTTTTATCGTTGGGGCTGATGCTAAAATTGCCCCATACTGCGTTACAAATCTCGCTAAGGCATCTGCATTATCGTCGCTTTGTGCCTTGTCTGGAACCATTTTAGCGATCAGCAGTGCCTATTTGCGAATGTTCAACACGCCCTAAAACTCGACTATAAATCGATTAGATTACTTTACACAAAACATTTATAGCCTTTCAATAATATTGTCTCACCCTTATAACACTCTTCAAACGCTTATTTATAATATGTGATACTGTCCCCTATGACTACTACCCCGCTACTACTCATTACCGCTGATCCTAGTCACCCATTAGCGCATTTAGCATTACGTTATGCACGCGCGTATCTTAAGAGCGCATCAGCTGATCATAATATCGATAGTCATGCAGACGATATCGTCAATAAAGAAGACATCGACAATCCTATCACCAAACGGCCATTGCTCAATGTCTTTTTTTATGGGGATTCGGCGCATCTGGCGAATCGGCTACGCTGGCAGTCCGCTGATCAAATGAATTTGACCAAAGAATGGCAAATATTGGCTGAACAATATCAGTTGCCACTGCCTGTTTGTGTTAGCACAGCTCTTAGCCGCGGTGTGAGTGACACAGATAACAGTACCCGCCATCAGCTTGATGGTGACAATCTGGCGACAGGATTTACGTTGGTGGGACTCAGTGAGCTCGCTCTGATGATGCAGGATGGCTGCCGCTTAATACAGTTTTGATAGCGTACCCATTACGACATTAGCCTGCGATAAATATATTTAGGAATACATGATGAGATTATTAATCCAGCTGCATACACCCACCGAAGCAGCAAGCTACGAAGGCTGCGCTCTGGCACTGACATTAGCGACATTCGGTCATGAAGTGCAGCTGTACTTGGATGCACCTGTTTTTGGCTTATTGATGCAGCCTGAATCACGTTTGCACGGTATGATTCAGTCGCTTGATCTTTACGACATGCCAGCGGCTTGGCTACCTGATGATGTCTTTAGTGGTTGGGTGATTGGGATGCTGCCAGTAGATCTGACTTCACAGCTCATGCTGGTGCCAGAAATGATCCGCTCGCAAGATTTTGAGCAGATTTTAACTTTTTAATTGGCAATATAATCAGACTTATAAAATAATAAAGTACACACTTGGACACTGTTATGGCAACTTTATATCAATTACACAGCACGATGGATACCCTCAGGCGCAGTGCTGAAGAGATGTCTCGCACTTGGCGTACTGGCGACAGTATTATCTTACTTGGCACCACAGCCGCTTTTATTGACTGGCTCAACGCCTATTTGAATGATAGTGAAATAGATGGTATTGCAGGTATTTATGCATTAGCCGATGATATATCGCAGCTGACAGTTAACACTGCTGGCAAGCTAAATTTAGAGAGCAAATTGACTGATATTTTAACGGATGAAGAATGGATTAGCCTATCTCAGGATAGTCAGTTTGATAAAGTGGTGACGATTGCCTTATGACGACTCATACCTCTACGACAACTCATACTGCCACAGCATCGACCGATATTGCATTAGATCAAGATGGGCATTTGTGTGACCATACGATTTGGACACCTGTTATCGCACAACAACTAGCAGACACGCTAGATGTCAGCCTAACGAGTGAGCACTTACAAATCTTGCAGCAAGTGCGCGCGTTTTTTGTCAAATTTAATCATGCGCCAGCGACTCGCCCATTGATTAAATGGCTACAGAAAACTTTGCCTGGGTACGATATTAGCAATCAAAAACTACAACAGCTATTTAATACAGGATTGGTTGCGCGCCATGTCAATCGTCTAGCTGGACTACCCAAGCCGCCCAATTGCCTATAAAAGTGTCTTTTTTAACTGTAGCTGCTTACCAAGTGAGCACTGATGAATAAGTCATATCATCGACTCATTTGGTACATCGCTACTTTGGATCGCTATTTCGGATCGTAGACTGTCAGCGTTTCATAACCGACACTTCGTCCTTCATCACCCAAAAATCCTTGCTGTCGCCATATTTCATACAAACATATGGCGACACTATTGGATAAATTGAGACTGCGCGAATCAGCCAACATTGGTAATCTCAACCAATTATCAGCACCGATATCTTCTCGTATATCATCTGCCAGACCTGCTGTCTCAGAACCGAATACCAGCGCGATATTGGGCATGGTTTTATTGTCAGGTTTTTCACTGTCTGCTTGCCCGCCAAAATCATAATCATAGAATGGTTTGCTCAGTTTGGTGGTCAATGCGGTGACAATATGGCAGTCGGCGGCTTGCAAGGCTTGCCTCGCTGCAGCCCAATCTTCGTGCACCTGCAAATGTGCATATTCGTGATAATCAAGGCCTGCGCGGCGTAGTTTTTTGTCATCAAGCTCAAACCCCAGCGGTCTGACTAAATGCAGCTGCGCGCCGCTGTTGGCACACAGTCGAATAATATTGCCAGTATTACTCGGCATTTTTGGGGCGACCAACACGATATGAATGGTCATATTTGTTTACTCCACAACTAGTCGATGCTCTGTTATTTAAATTTATGAGCGATAGGTAATTAAAAGTTACAGTTTACTGCCAATAATTACATTTTGATACTGTGCAGGGTTTTTAACTTTCACTATGATGTCTGTAATGGATAGCGAGATAGCATTTATGTATGACTGTCTCATCCAATACCCCTTCAGTGAAGCTTGAACAGGATACTTAGCGTCACTGTTGTTATTTATAACCATTCATTTATCTTTGAGGATACTATTATGAAAAAAGTAATCATCGCATCTTTAGCTGCTATGTTTGTTCTAACTGGTTGCAACACGTTTAAAGGCCTTGGCCAAGACGTATCAAGCGCCGGAAATGCTGTAACTGGCAGCGCACAAGACGTACAAGATAAAATCTAAGGTCTGCTTTTTTTAGATTTTTTGAGGGACTTACTATTTTGTAAGTCCTTTTTTTTGGTCACGAATTCTTTATTCTAAGTAGTTACTGCACATACACTTTATCAGATGCTACAAAAAAGCACGCAGTATTTGATTGAGATAACGCTGACCTAACAATGTTGGTTGTAACTGAGTTTTACTATCTATCAGTAGCCCTTGCTTAATCAACTTGTCTACTTGTGTGGTAACGCTTTCAAGCTTAAGCCCTGTTCTCTGCTCAAACAACGCCCAAGCGACACCGCCATGTAAGCGCAGTACATTTAACATAAACTCGCTAACCAGCTCATCTGTATCGATTGCTTGCCAACCAACCATTTTTGGTACGTTTTGAGTGCTCTTGGATGTTTCTGTCTCTATATCTCCTACATAATCTTTTGGCAAACGTGATTTGCTAAAACGATAGATGCCAGATTCTGCTAACAAATCGTTTTCTGATTTATCACTTTCCTTTGACGGCGCGCTACCCCTGTCTGCGTGACAACCAATCGTCACTTTACCATGTGCACCAGCACCTATTGCTAGATAGTCGCCAAACTGCCAATAGTTGATATTGTGACGGCAAGGCTTATCTGACTCGCCCGCCCACGCAGACACCTCATAATTGCTGTACCCCAGTTGCTGCAACAGCGCTTGCCCCGCTTGTTCGATATCTGCCAAGTTGTCTTCATCGGGTAAAATAGGCTGGCTACGATAAAACACCGTGTTAGGCTCAATCGTTAATTGATACCAAGAGATATGCGTTGCGCCAGCATCGTGCGCCATTTGAATATCATTTAATGCTTCGTTCATGGTTTGCTGCGGCAGACCATGCATGAGATCGACATTGACTCGCGCAAACCCAGCAGCCTTAGCAGCGCGTATCGCTGATAACGCTTGTACAGGATCATGGATACGTCCAAGCACTTTGAGCTTATCAGCGTCAAAGCTCTGCACACCGATAGACAATCGATTGATACCAACCTCTAGATACTGAGCAAATGGTGCATGCTCGAGTGTTCCGGGATTGGCCTCCATCGTAATTTCAATGTCCTCTGCAAATTCAAAACATGACCGCAAACCAGAGAACAGTCGCTGATACTGAGCAATTGGCAATAGTGATGGTGTGCCACCGCCAATAAATATTGAGCTGATTTTACGCCCTTGCGCCAATGTCTGTTGCATATTCGCATCCAAAAGGAGCGCATCGACATAATCATCATACATAGACAACTGACTGTTTATAGGCAGCTCATGCGAGTTGAAGTCGCAGTAAGGACATTTTTTCACACACCACGGGATATGGATATAGAGCGACAGTGGAATGCTCGTCACCTCTACAACGCTAGTCTCTGTCATCTTTTCTGTGAGTTGTAACGTATCAAGGTTATTTGGCGAGCTATCAGCATTCATTTTGGACATAAATAAACTTATTGTGTAATGGGCAATAATGATCAGTATCAAAAGTATCGCTAGGATAACGGCTAGATGATATAAAGAAAAGCCTAACTGACGTAAAACTATTAACAAAGCCACGCACAAATCCCTTATTCACTATGGTAACTTGCAGGCAGTATATAAAGAGACTATTAACAGTACAGCATCCAAAGCGCAGCGCTGTATTCAGAATATAGTCAATCCTAAATAAAACAGATACATTATATATCAAGGTGGAACTGGTCTAAATTTTCCTTGCGTGCTGTGCCTACGCTGCTCGATGCTGCGAAAAATTTATCCCAGTCCTACTGTATCGTTTTTATACTGAATTCACTATATAACCGTTACATTTGCGGCGCGCTTGAAATCTGCTTAATAAAAAACCACCCTGATAATATTAAATTTAAACATGAAGCAAAGGATAAGACATATGGCTTATTGGCTAATGAAATCAAACCCAAAGTTTTTTAGTATTCACGATTTACAACGGCTCGGTACAGATAGCTGGAATGGTGTCCGTAACTACCGCGCTCGCAACTTTATGCGCGACGACATGAAGGTTGGTGATCAGGTATTCTTTTATCATTCTAGCGCAAGACCCTCTGGTGTGGCTGGTATTATGACGGTCAGTCAAGCAGGTTACCCTGACCCCACTCAGTTTCATCCTGAGCATCGCCATTACGATCCTATTGCAACCGAAGAAGAACCACGCTGGTATATGGTGGATCTCACTTTTGAGCAAGCTTTTACAGATGTATTGCCGTTATCAGCGCTGAAATTTTTGCCTGCGCTTGAGGACTCTTTACTGCTGAGAAAGGGCTGCGAGCAATTAACGGTCATTCCATTAGAGCCCAAACACTGGCACGCGATTATGAACATGGCCGAGACACTCGAACTCCTGCCAGAACACACCGATTAGCTCGACCCTCTATCTACTGATTATCAATACCAAGGTAAAACAAGCCTAAGATGAATATTCATATAGCGCTTCTAAATCGTTGACATCATAGTCTGGCTTCTTTACCATCTTATGTGTATATGACCTGTCAATCTACTGCTTGGATTGACGGGTTATTTTTATTTTAGTGCCTTCACTTTTATTTTCTGACTCCGTCTGTATAAGCTTGCTCATATTATTTATCGGAGTATCATCGTCGGCACGACTCTTCTCATACTGTGTCAATATTGAATTGACGACGGTATTTGCTTATTCATCGTTACTACTTTCATAACAATTACCGCAAAGAATAAAAAGTTGCTTACCATGGTTTTCCCATTATCTTTCAGAGACTTTAAAAGCTACAGTTTACGCTTAGGGGTACTCGCCCTCCCTATCTTGATTACTCAGTTTTGCCAAGCAGCGCTTGGGGTTGTCGATGCCATTATGGCAGGTCAAGTATCTGCGCTTGATTTGGCAGCCGTGGCAGTTGGATCTGGCATTTGGCTACCGCTGTTTTTATTAGCAACAGGTGTATTGATTGCCACCACCCCTCTCATTGGTGAGGCTGTCGGTCAAGACCAGCATCACCATGTTCCTCATATTACTCAGCAGTCTTTGTGGACAGCAGGCGCTCTTGGCCTTATTGGTTTTATTGTTGTCAATTTGGCACCCAATGTCCTTGGCATCATGGGTGTGCCTAAGAATATTCAGCCTATAGCAACACAATATTTGCATGGTGTGTCTTTTGGTTTCCCTGCATTAGCTGTCTATGCTGTGTTACGCAGTTATTGCGAAGCGCTTGGTCGACCTGAGCCAGTGACGGTTATTAGCATTGTCGGTCTACTCGCAGATATTCCTCTGAACTATATTTTTATCCATGGTTTATTTGGCATGCCCGAGATGGGCGGTGCAGGCTGCGGTGTGGCAACAGCACTGGTATTGTGGATAAATGTGTTGTTACTGGCGGCTTATACCAGCGTCAGCAAGCGGCGGGAATTTGCCAGCACTCGCTTTTTTTATGGATTTGCGAGTCCAAATCGCACACAGATCAAAAAACTTCTAAAATTGGGGATTCCTATTGGTGTCTCTATCTTTTTTGAGGCCAGTTTATTTAGTTTGGGCGCTCTTGTTATCAGCCCGCTCGGAGAGCTTGCAACAGCCTCACACCAAGTAGCGTTATCAGTGACGTCACAGCTGTTTATGATACCGATATCTGTTGCGATGGCACTCACGATTATGGTCTCAAATCGTTATGGTCAAAAAAACCTCTTAGCCTTACGTCAAGTACAAGCAACTGGACTTGTCTGGACCGTATTGATTGCGCTCACTTGTATGCTTGGTATATGGCTATTTAGACCAGAGTTGGCAGCAGCATTTACCGATAATCCAGCGGTCAGAACGGAGTCGATGCACTTGCTCATCTTTGCCCTTGCCTATCAGTTATTTGATGGCTGGCAGGTCAATGTCGCGGGTATATTACGCGGCATGCAAGACACCACCATACCGATGTGGGTCACGCTTTTTTGCTATTGGTTAGTGGCGCTACCACTAGGTATCTATTTAGTGCGTTTCACTGATGTTGGCGCTCAAGGCTTTTGGATGGCATTAATCACTGGCCTATTCTTATCTTCTATTCTATTGACCCTTCGTTTGCGCTATCAGCAAAGACGTTTAACAGCGCTGTGGGGTTGAAACTGATTGATTAAAACGTCACACCTCATAACCATTGCTAGCGATATATGGTCACATAGACTATGATAAATCGTAGATGATTTCTTGCTAAAAAGATGGCTTACGTCAAAATATGTAAAAAATCTCAGTTAACAACTGTACATTGATTGCTCATTACTCTGAATCTAGGTATCATTAGCAACTAATTAGACAATATTTAGTTACACTATTTTCGAATTTAGTACAAGGTCAGATAAAAACTATGGATATTGAAAAAATACGCACCCTCATCGCCCTTATGGAAGAAAGTGAACTGGTTAATTTAGAAATCAGTTCAGACGATGAGCATATTAGCTTGACTCGTCACTATGATGCGCCTACACCCACCATGATGGCCGCACCAACTGCTAGCGCAGCGTCTATTGCTGCTGAAGGAAAACCTGCGGAAAAAGCGGGTAGCGTCGAAAACTCGCCAATGGTTGGTGTTTTCTATTCAGCGCCAAGTCCTAACGACCCACCATTTGTAAAAGTTGGTCAAAAAGTTCAAGCGGGTGATACTCTAGGTATTATCGAAGCGATGAAAATTATGAACCCTCTTGAAGCGACTCAAAGCGGTATTGTTGACGAAATCTTGGTAGATAATTCTGAAGTCGTACAGTTCGGCCAACCTGTCATACGTTATAAAGCGTAACGATATTTGCCATACTTTATTTCATTATGGCTGGTTTTTGATATAGGTATCGCATCAAAGTCAAATAACAGGATGCTAGATATCAAAACTTGGTCAATAACTGATGCTTCGACAAGGATGAACCCATGATAAAAAAATTGCTCATTGCCAATAGAGGTGAGATTGCCCTGCGCATCGTTCGAGCTTGTAAAGCGCTAGGTATCGAAACGGTAGGCGTCTACTCTACTGCTGATGCCAACTTGATGCACCTGCGCTTTGTTGATGAGGCAATTTGTATTGGTAAGCCTAATGCCAATCAAAGTTATCTTGATATTAATACTATCTTAACTGCCGCTGAAATCACTGGCGCGGATGCTATTCATCCGGGTTATGGTTTTTTGTCTGAAAATGCTGAGTTTGCTGAGCGCGTAGAAGAAGCAGGATTGACCTTCGTTGGCCCTAATGCAGATCACATTCGCTTGATGGGTAATAAAGTCTCTGCGATCAACGCCATGAAAAAAGCGGGCGTACCAACCGTGCCTGGCTCTGTGGGTGCAGTTACGCTACATAATGCTGAAGAACAAGCGCGCAATATCGGTTTTCCGCTATTGATCAAAGCGGCTTCTGGCGGCGGTGGACGCGGTATGCGTGTGGTTGAACGTTTTGATGAGCTGGTCGGTCAAGTGCAGGCTGCTAAGCAAGAAGCTGAGCTTTGGTTCGGTGATGATACTGTCTATATGGAGCGCTATCTTCAAAACCCGCGCCACGTAGAAGTACAGGTACTGGGTGATGGCAATGGTAATGCTATCCATCTGTATGACCGTGATTGCTCATTGCAGCGTCGTCATCAAAAGGTACTAGAAGAAGCGCCTGCGCCAGATATCCCAGATGATGTCCGCGAACCTATCCTGAAGGCCTGTGTGAGAGCCTGTGAGCTTGTGAAATACCGCGGCGCTGGTACGTTTGAGTTTTTGTTTGAGAATAATGAATTTTTCTTTATTGAGATGAATACGCGCGTACAGGTTGAACATCCAGTAACCGAGATGATTACTGGTATCGATGTCGTCGTTGAACAGCTAAAAATTGCAGCCGGCTATGGTTTATCTTATCGTCAAAGTGAGATTGAAATCCAAGGCCACGCGATTGAGTGCCGTATCAATGCTGAAGATCCAGCAACTTTTGTTCCTTGCCCTGGTACTGTCAATCAACTGTTTGCGCCAAGTGGCGCAGGTGTTCGATTCGATTCACATCTATACCCTGGCTATGAGATACCGACTTACTATGATTCACTCATTGGTAAGCTTATCTGCCATGGTCAAACTCGTCAGCAAGCGGTTGCTAAAACCTTACATGCATTAGATGAATTGATCATTGAAGGCATCAAAACCAATATACCGCTACACCGTGATGTGATTTTGTCAGATGATAATTTTGCCAAGGAAGCGCAAAACATTCATTATCTCGAAAGAGAGCTTCTAAACACAGACAAAGCCGAGAAAGAGGCATAGATCAAAACAGCGCTAAGCTGTAGTTTGCTTACTCGTACTGACTGGGACAGTAGTCATTTCCCATAAAAATCAATTTCCACAAAAAAAGCCGCTATCGATATAGCGGCTTTTTTATGCTTAGTAGATGTCGAATAACTCGTGCAATATGATACAAGCCACTTATTATGGCAATACTCTATTAAAAGTCATAAAGCACTCTGTACCGTCAGGATCAGCACACCACTGCATCTGATTGCCATCATGGTATAAAAACGCAATCAACGCTTCGTCACTTTGATCCACTTGGTTGCCTGAGCAGTCTACTTCGTTATTATCATAAATCGTCTTGATAGCGATGACGGGCAGGCCTTCTTCGCGGTGTGTGACTAGATAGCGACCGTATGTCCACTCTTTGCCACTGACCGCCCACATCTCATTGTCCGCGCCAAAATTATATAGCTCACGGCATTGGTTTGACTTATTTACGGATGCCATTAAGTTTTTGCGGCTTGTTGGGTCAGCGTTCACGATGCGCGCTTCACTTTGAGTGATTATGCCACCGTCCATATCAGCTACCACCTTAGGCTCTGAACTGTTTTTTTGCAGACTATTCGATGATGCCGCTTGCTGAGCTTTCGCGTCTTTGGTCATGGTGATAGAACTGTTTAAATCTATCTCCCACTGTCCTGTAATGGCTGGACTAATATGCGTAGTGATTGTCGGCTCAGTAACTGTCTCACCATTCACTGGCAATGAAGCCAGAATAGATGCCAATGTAAATGAAGCAAATGATATAGGTTCCATGATTAACCTTTTATTTATAATATTTTATATACATTAGCGTAAGTCGTAGACACCAAAAACACAAGTAACATTATGCTATTGGGCAAAATACCTTAATCCAAACGATAAGCAAAACCTTAGTCAGTAGTGACGTTGAAGTAAGATAATGCCCGATAATCTAGTCGCTTTCTACTCATAAAAAAATGACACCGTAGCTTTGCTTGTTGAGTACAAAGAGCTACGGTGTTATATATTTATGAAATCAAGACCAGTAAAGTATTACGATATAGTTATCTAATACTAAGCAGCTGCTACACTCAATGCTTGAGCAAAGGCTGATAACGCCCCTTTTAGCATGGCTGAGACCGTGCTACTACATGTACCGATGCCAGAGTACACTTCGCCATCTACATTCAGTTGAATATAAGCGGCGGCATTTGCATTGGTTTTATTATCACTATTGGTATCATCATCGATACCGTTACCACTATTATGATGCGGGTTAATGGCATGCTCTGCATAGTTAATAATATGCAATGATTTACCCGTATGCTGTGCAAGACCGTCGATAAACGATGATAATGGACCATTACCCGTACCATCGATATCAATGGTGTCGTTATTCATCTGGACTTGGCCGCTGAAATACACCTCACCGCCTTTGTTACTGACATTATAATCTAGTAACTCAAACTTACCTTGCTGCAAGTAGGTATCCTCAAAGGTTTGTAAAATTTCATCATTTTGTAATTCACGGGCAACCGCTTCCGCTTGCTTTTGTACCACACGGCTAAAGTCAATCTGCATCCAACGTGGTAGGTTAAAGCCATAATTACGCTGCAAGATATACGCAACACCACCTTTGCCCGACTGGCTATTGATACGTACTACATCTTGATAGCTACGACCAATGTGCGCAGGATCAATTGGCAAATAGGCCACATCCCACACGTTGTCAGTCTCAGTTTGGTTGTTTTCATTGTAATCGAGTGACTTCTTAATGGCATCTTGATGTGAGCCGCTAAAGGCGGTAAAGACCAATTCACCCACATAAGGATGGCGCGGGTGTAGCGGTAAGTTATTGCACTCGCTCACGACCTGTACGATTTCACTCATGTTGCTAAAATCAAGCTCGGGATCGATACCTTGGCTAAACAAGTTCATGGCCATGACCATAATGTCCATGTTACCTGTACGCTCGCCATTACCAAGCAACGTGCCCTCGATACGATCTGCACCTGCCAAAACACCCAATTCGGCTGCGGCTACAGCACAGCCACGGTCATTATGAGTATGAAGACTAATAATGACATGCTCACGCTGAGGAAGATTGCGGCAGAAATACTCTACTTGATCCGCAAAGACATTCGGCATAGATGCTTCAACAGTCGCTGGCAAGTTAAAAATCACCTCTTGGCCTTGTTGTGGCTGCCACACATCACAAACCGCATCACAAACTTCTACTGCGTACTCAGTCTCTGTTTGACTAAAGCTCTCTGGCGAGTACTGGAACACCCAATCTGTCTCAGGGTATTTGGCCGCATACTCTTTCAGTAGTTTGGCGCCAGTGATAGCAATTTCTTTAATTTCGTCTTTGTTTTTGGCATAGACTTTTTCGCGTTGTACACGGCTGGTTGAGTTGTAGACATGGACGACGGCACGTTTGACGCCTTTTAATGATTCAAAAGTACGGGCGATCAAATGCTCACGTGCTTGTACCAATACTTGTAGCGTCACATCATCCGGTACGTGGTTTTCTTCGATAAGTTTACGGGTAAAGTCAAATTCAACCTGCGCCGCTGACGGGAAACCAATCTCAATCTCTTTAAAACCCACCTCTACTAAGGTCTTAAAAAAGCGCATTTTTTGTTCAATGGTCATTGGATCAATCAGTGCCTGATTACCATCACGCAGATCTACACTTGCCCATATTGGCGACTTCTCAATTGTTTTGCTCGGCCACGTACGATCTGGCAGCGATGGCGCAAAGGCAAATGGACGGTATTTACGGAAGTCAAAAGCGGCATTTTTCGGTGTAATCTTTGCAGTCTTTGCGACTGCCGTAGGCGTGGTTTGGTCAGACATAATCAATCCTTAGATGATATGGTTATTTGTATGTTTAGCTAGATGATTAGCTGTTGTTTAGAATTGTATTTATCATACGAGATAACGAGTAGTTACACCATAATAATAGCAAAGTTTAGCGAATAGAAACCTGCTATTTTTTACTTTATTTTCTATGATTTTAGTGAAAAAACCCAATTTAGTAGTTACAATCAACTAAATTCACTATTGAGGTACTAAAAATGCCAGAAAGTCATTTTAGAAGTATGGGCACAATAGATATAGATGACATCGATAAGCAATTATTGCGCTTGTTACAGACGCAGGCACGTATGAGTATCACGGAGCTTGCTGAGCGTGTCAATCTCTCTGCCACCCCTTGTGCCCGCCGTATTAAACGCTTAGAAGACGCTAATATCATTACAGGCTACCATACCAAAACCGATGCGCAAAAACTGGGCTATCCGCTTGCCGTGTTTATCGCCGTCAGTATGGATCGTCATACGGCTGAGCGTTTTGAGCAATTTGAGCGTAGCGTTCAGAGTTTTGATGAAGTTGTCAGCTGTAGTATTGTCACAGGACGTACAGAAGACTATCTGATTAAAGTCAGAGTGCGTGATATGGCACATTATGAGGAGTTTTTATTGCATCGCCTCAATCGTATTGAGGGCGTTGCTCAAGTACATACCAGTTTTGAGCTGCGGGAGGTATTCAGCCGTAGCGTCGTATAGAGCGCTCATGGCGTTAAAAATGCTAAGCGAGCGTTGGTGACTGTCTACGAAACATTATTATCAAAATCAGTCCAATCATCAACCCAATAGCAGCGACCAGTAACCCTGCATTGAAATTGCCATCCTCTCCTGCCAATGCTACCGTCACCAAAGGTCCCAAGAACTGCCCTAGCGCATAGGCGAGCGTTGCCAATGCAATCAGTAAATTAGAATAAGCAGGATTGATGTTTTTAAACAACGTGAGGGTCATCGATACCATACCGACGAAGGTCAACCCTAGAATAATAGCATTGCCGTATAATCCAAGCGCACCATCAAACCATATAGGCAAACACATGCCAAACGCTTGTAATACCGTGAGACCCATTAGGGTTTTTACCTCACCGATACGTTTGGCAAGCGCGCCCCATAACGGGTTTGATAGCATCGCAAAAACACCAACCACCAACCAAATCATCAATCCAGCATAGGTCTGTGTCGTTAAGCGCTGCGCTGCCATAACGGGCAGGAAAGTTGCTGAGCTGATATAACCAAATCCTGCCAATATATAACTGACAAAAAGCAAAGCAAGCGCTTTATGGTGTCCAGAAATCGCTTCATATAAAGAGCGTTTGAAGTTCAAATAGCTCTGATAAACGGACACGTGCTGATCATAGTCGGTCCGCTGTGATACTGAACTATCTACTGGTTTGGGTTTTATCGCGTAGAGGAGCCATATCAGCGGTAAACTGGTGCAGCCTGCAACCAGCCAAATCACATCAAAGTGATAGCCCAATGTTAGAAGCCACCATGTCACAATGGCAGAAGCACTAATACCAACACCAATACCTGCATAATGTACGGCCGAGAGTATAGAACGGCGCTCGGGGCTCAGGTTTTGAATCACAAACGATGAGCTCAATATCATCGCTACCCCGCTTGCAATGCCTGCGATTAGGCGAATGATATACCATAACGTGAGCGACATATTTGGTATAACGAGTAGCATTGTTGTGACAACACTGATTATTGCCCAAAGCGTCATCGCCTGCCATGTCGCACGCTGAGGCACAAACATAGCAATGAGGGCACCGATAAAATAACCGATATAGTTGATTGATGCTAGCCAGCCAGCAATCGTCGTTGATAGTGACAATTGCACCATAATATCAGGTAGAGTGGCGGTAAAGAGAAAGCGTCCATAGCCCATGACAACTGCCAAACAGTACATACCGATACAGGCAATGGCCGCTTCATTGGTGATGGTAGGAGCGACACGGCTTTTAATAGCAGTCATCATGACAGCGCCATTTTTGTGGCAATTAGCACACAATCCTTTGTGTTAGATAATTAAAAGCAATAGTAAAATAAGTAGGAGTCAAACAGTTATTAGAGCTATTGGGACATCATAAAATAAAAACAAACCCTACAATACATCTAACGTGGTTGTCCCTATCGTATCCTGTCCTAGCATTTGTACACGCTGATCGCTAAACATATCCATGTCAGGGGCTAGCGTACGCATAAACCGATCAAAATATAACATCTGCTTGGTCAATAAAGCAAAGTCGCGTGGAAAATGGATACCATGACGTTTGCCAACTTCGACAATCTCAAGCATCATTTTATTGAGCTCGTCAGCTTGCTCTTTACTGTTAAAAGGCACACCGCTGGTAAAGGTCTTATCTTCTGCCATGATCGTTATCATCATGCGCTCTAGATCGTTACCTAAGGCAACCACATCAACTTTATTGCCACCATGCGTCATTTCCATGTCAATCATATAACGTGCCATCGCTTGATAGTCACTGTCTTGCATCGCTTGCATCATACCCATGCACGCACGCCAGCTCTCGGCTTTTAATTTACCGACAATACCAAAGTCTAAGAAACCAATACGTCCATCGGTTAATAGCATCAAGTTACCCGCATGCAGGTCAGCATGAAAACTATTGCACAGCATAAGACTGGCAAACCAGGTGTTTAATGTATCTGCCATGATTTGCGCAGGATCGCTGCAATACTGACGCATGAGCGACTCATCAACCATAGAAACCCCATATAGGCGGCTCATCGTCAATACACGCTTGGTGGTCAGATCGTCATACACTGTTGGTGCCACTACCCGAGTATTACCTGAGACGGCTAAGAACTGCTGAAAATCGCGGATGTTTTGTGCTTCAGCGATAAAATCCGTCTCGGCAAGCATACGCAGGCGAATCTCATCGATAATTGGCGCGATACTTGCGAACTTCATCGATGGCATCACTATTTCAAGCAGCTTGGTCACGCCATGCAATACGCCCAAATCGGTCTGCATAATCGTCTCGACGCCAGGCTTTTGTACCTTTAGCACCACTTCATCACCATTATGCAGACGGGCAGCATGAACCTGAGCGATAGAGGCAGAGGCTAGCGGCTCTGAGTCAATATGCGCAAACTTATCATCAAGACTCATACCATCAGTCGCCAGCTCTTCTTTTAGCACCTGCTCGATATAAGCATAAGACAATGGCGTGGTTTGATCCAAGCAGCTCTGGAAAGCGGTGACATAGTCACGTGGAAACAGCGAGGGTGTACTGGCGATAAACTGACCGATTTTGATATAAGTCGTGCCTAACTGCTCAAAGGTTTCTTTGAGTAGCATTGCATCAGGTTTTTCCCCTTTTGCCACTCTTAGCGCAGATAAGCCTGCCACACTCGCGGTTTGGCGAACACGGTTGACGACATTAAAGGTATGCTTTAACAAATGCGGACGATGAATTTTCATAAAAAACAACTATGGTAATAGAAAGGATTTGAAAATAGATAATTTCGAAAATAGACTAAAAATATATCAAAGACATAGTATTCAATCAGGGCTGCTACAGACTGGGCATTCTGGATCTTTTCTATAACCCATCAGCCGCTGCTGCATCTGCCTACCATCCCATATAAGCAGTTTATTTGTCAGTGGATTTTTGGTTAATCCCAAATATTGCAAGGCGGTATTGGCTTGCAGGTTACCCATAACCGCAGTGGTGCTCGCAAGCACACCTGAATTGGCACAGGTACGCTCATCAGCAACCTCATCATGCATAAGCGCGCCAAACACGCAATGATAGCAACCTGTGTCCAGATGTGGCTCAAACAGCGCCAGCTGCCCTTGCATCGCAATTGCCGAGGCAGATAATAATGGAATCCGATAATGGACGCTAATGCGATTGATGACGTCACGAGTCGCAAAATTATCCGTACAGTCTAGTAATAAGTCTGGCTTACCAGAGGCTAGATTGAGCAACTCATAAGCATTATCTTCATCTAACCGCGCCACGGTGCCGTAAGCTTCTATCAAAGGGTTGATGCGTGCCAGCATAGCCGCTGCTGTCAGCGCTTTGGACTGACCGATATCTTCTGGCAAAAACAGCGTTTGCCGTTGCAGGTTACTTGCCTCGATCGCATCATCGTCAATCAGATGCACATAACCGACCCCTGCACGCACCAGTGTCTCAGATGCTGGACAACCAAGGCCGCCTGCACCTATTATCACCACGCGTGCTGACTTTAATCGCAGCTGAGCATCCATATCCCAACCGTCGAGTAGTATTTGCCGTGCATAACGGAGCAGCTCATCATCAGATAGCTGTGCCAAATCGTCTGCCATATTTTTTGCAACCTATAATTAAAAATGTCTATCCATAAAGCCTATTTATGGATATTGCCCTACTGTGACACGATCATTACCACCGTAATCTTGTACCGTGTGTACTGACTCAAAACCATTCTCCAAAAATAACCGTCGAACCGCAACCCCTTGGTCATGGCCATGCTCGATAGCCAGCAGTCCTTTTTTGCACAAATAAGACGGTGCCTGCTGGACAATATGCTCGATATCAGCCAAACCATGATTGGGTGCACTCAGCGCGCTGATCGGTTCAGCGGTTAGACCTGCCAAATGCTCGTCTGCCTCATCAATATAAGGCGGATTTGAGACAATCACATCAAACCGACATTCGTCATCAGTAGATAGCGCTTGATACCAACTGCTTTGGATAAATTCAATATTAGTGACACCATTAAAATCCGCATTATGCCGAGCAATATCGAGCGCCTCAAGCGACAAATCAACGGCGACCACTTGCCAATTGTCTTTTTTTAATTCATGAGCCAAACTGATAGCAATACAACCTGAGCCTGTACCCAAGTCAAGTAAGCGCTTATGAGGATTAAATACTGGCTGAGCATTAATCCAATTCAATACTTGCTCGACCAATACCTCGGTATCGGGTCTGGGAATCAAAGTATGCTCATTGACCACAAAATTCAGCGACCAAAATGCTTGCTGACCCGTCAAATAAGCGAGCGGCGTCCCTTCTTGCATCTTAACCATACCAGTATAAAACCGCCTTTGCTCACTTTCTGTCAGCTGATAATCTTCGTCAGTAATCAAAAATAGTGAAGGTTTATCAATAACATATAGCAGCCAATCCGTTGGCCAAAACGATGGTATCTGACGATTTGTCTCACCATTCATCAGTTGACCAATTTGCTGCTTTATTTGACGAATGGTCAATGCGGTCATAAGTCACTCTTAAAGATATCGTAAATAAAGATAAAAGTACTGCCAATGCGCCAATGCTACTCTGAAGCGCGCGGTGGCTCATTGGTATCGGTCAGGTTTGGATTTGCTTTCGCTAGTTTGTCATCACCATATATATCATCATTATCACCAATAATAATATGTTTATCGACCAAGTAGATTAAGATCAAAATTGGCATACCAATCGCAAAGGTGAAAATAAAGAAAAACGGATAGCCCATATTGTCAACGATAGCCCCAGAGTAGCCACCCATCACCTTAGGTAGCAACGTCATTAATGAGGAGAAAATAGCATACTGTACCGCGGTAAAACGAATCGAGGTCAAAGCAGATAAGAACGCAATGAATACAGCGCTGGCAAGGCCTGCCGCTAGGTTATCAAAAATCACTGCCACATACATATGCGGCAAGCTACCAGGATGGTAAGTGAGCAGGACGAATAATAAATTCGTCACACAAGCCAAGATGGCACCGACCATCATCGCCTGCATCATACGCAGTTTTTGAGCCAAAATACCACCCAAAAAGCCACCCGCAATAACCATTATGACACCAACCAGTTTCACAGCATTGGCAATGTCTGTCTTGCTAAAACCCATGTCTTGATAAAAGACGTTCGAGATGACCCCTGCGACGATATCAGAAATGCGGTATAACCCAATCAAGGCCAGTAGCAATAATGCTTTTTTGCCATAACGACGGAAAAAATCAACGACTGGTTCGACCCAAGTGGTATAGGCCATTTCTTGTTTGACCACGCCCACTTTGACAGATAAGTAACCCACAACTGATGCCACCAGTAAGCTGGCTAACAGGTGAACCACTTCGAGTACAAAGGCAAACATCACACTGTCTGTCTCTGGCAGTAACGCACCAACATTGACAAAAGCAATGATAAAAGCGGCGACCGACAATACAAATACCAATACCAAACGGGCATAGTCAGAGGCGGGACGATCAATACGTATCTGCTCGCTCACAGGCTCCCGAATTATCAACGTGGTCACCACACCTACGCCCATCACCGCTGCCATGATCCAGTAGGTGTTGCGCCACGCTTCGTAACTATAAAGCTCTTCGGTCGAACCAAAATAATCTGCCAAATAGAGCGCACCTGCGCCTGCAAAAATCATCCCTAAACGGTAGCCTGCGGTATACATTGCCGACAGTACTGACTGAAAACTCGCAGGGGCAAGCTCAATACGATAAGCATCGACCACAATATCTTGCGTGGCGGATGAAAAGCCCAATAGCACGGCTGCCATGGCCATATAGTGCAAACTGCTCTCATCGGTCGGATTGATGCTGGCCATCATATAAATCGCCAAAATAATTAAGAGCTGTGCAATCAAAATCCAGCTACGACGACGGCCCAGTAATCTAGTCAATATCGGTAGCGGCACCGCATCCACTAGGGGCGCCCAAATGAACTTGAACGAATATCCCAATGCCGCCCAACTAAAGGTCGTCACTACACTGCGATCAAACCCTGCCTCACGCAGCCATAACGATAGGCTGGAGAAAATAAGCAAAATAGGAATACCAGCTGCAAAACCCAAAAACAGCATGATCATAGCACGCCGATCAAGATAGGCTTTCGCCGCCTCGCCCCATGATTTTTTGGCGATGGGAGGTTTGGGTAGTACAGATTTGACAGCAGACATAATAACTCACTAACAATTGAGACAAATAACACAACTGCGCACAATTTTTATCAATCTTTAGAATCAGTTATCCATCAAGAGATCGATAAAAATTGCTTTACGTTGCACCAATGCGTTTATTACAACAAAATTCAGTTATGGTACTTGAGAACCGCTACCTTGACTAGATGTTTTTGCATTAACTCATTGATTCTGGCACTTTCATAACGGCTTATATTTCGCTGCAGTAACGAAGATTATAGCAATCTTTCACTATGGTTAAATCAGTCCTTAGTTTTCTTACTACTTACTCTCATCAAAGATGTCTAACAACGCTTTCATTTATCGGCAATATGTAGATAGAGATAGCATCAGTATCAGTTTGATTGGCTCATCACTATCTCTCCTCGTGATAAAGCAATGGCGTTAATAGCAAGCTGGATGAGGTACTACACCAAGAATTAATGATTAATAATTTAAAACATATAATTTTTATATATTAGTTTTATAAATAAACAGTGCTTCGTTATGCTCTCTATATCAACAATGATTAACTTGATTGATGGTTTGTTCTTTCTATTACCATAGCCCAGGAGTTTTGCCATGTCCGATTCAACCAACACCCCAACCGACAAAAACACCACGCAAGATACCGCTGGTTGCCCGATAAACCACCAAGGTAACAGCGACACCGCAACCAATACAACTTATGATCAAGGTGATGATAAGGGACCGACGATTCATAGTGAAAACGCTGATCAAACACACGCACCGCAGCGTCCTAGCATGGGCGGCTGTCCCGTCATGCATCAAGCGCATACTACCACCGCCTCTGCTGTGACTGACTGGTGGCCGAATAGCTTAAACCTAGACATATTGCATCAGCAAGACAAAAAGACTGACCCAATGGGAGCAGACTTTGATTATGCTGAAGCGTTCAAACAACTTGATTTAGAAGCGGTCAAAACCGATTTGAAAAGCCTCATGACCGAATCACAAGAGTGGTGGCCAGCAGATTGGGGTCATTATGGTGGCTTGATGATTCGTATGGCGTGGCATTCAGCGGGTACATATCGCGGTGCCGATGGTCGCGGCGGTTCTAATACTGGTAATCAACGCTTTGCGCCACTAAATAGCTGGCCGGACAACGCCAACCTAGACAAAGCGCGCCGCCTACTATGGCCCATCAAGAAAAAGTACGGCAACAAACTATCATGGGCTGATTTGATGATTTTGGCAGGCAACATGGCTTATGAGTCTATGGGCTTTAAAACGCTAGGCTTTGCTGGTGGTCGTGCTGATATTTGGCATCCAGAAAAAGACATCTACTGGGGTTCTGAACGCGAATGGCTGGCACCGACCGAAAACCGTTACGATAGCGATAAAGACCGTGCATCCCTCGAAAACCCACTAGCAGCGGTACAAATGGGCTTAATCTATGTCAACCCTGAGGGCGTCGACGGTAACCCTGACCCATTGAAAACCGCTCAAGATATGCGTACGACGTTTGGGCGTATGTCAATGAATGATGAAGAAACGGTTGCCTTGACCGCGGGTGGTCATACCGTTGGTAAGTGTCACGGTAATGGCGATGCGACCATACTAGAAGACGAGCCAGAAGCGGCGGATGTCAAAGAGCAAGGTCTAGGCTGGCGCAATCCTAAAGGTAATGGCAATGCCGGTGATACTGTTTCAAGCGGTATTGAGGGCGCGTGGACAACCAATCCAACTCAGTGGGATCATGGCTATTTTGAATTATTATTGAACCACAATTGGGCATTAACCAAAAGTCCAGCAGGTGCATGGCAGTGGGAGCCCACAGATATTAAAGAAGAAGACCGTCCATTAGATGCTCATGATCCAAGTGTCCGCCGTAATCCGATCATGACTGATGCTGACATGGCATTGATCAAAGATCCTGTTTATCGCGAGATTTCAGAGAAATTCCATAACGACCCAGCGTATTTTGATGAGGTGTTTGCCAAAGCATGGTTCAAGCTAACTCACCGTGACCTAGGGCCTAAATCTCGTTACTTAGGGGCAGATGTACCGAGCGAAGACTTTATCTGGCAGGATCCTATTCCAGCAGGCAATGCAGACTTGAATGCTGATGATATTGCAGCGCTAAAATCGCAAATATTGGACAGTGATTTGAGCCGCCGTGAATTAATCATTACCGCATGGGACAGCGCACGTACATTCCGCGCATCAGACTATCGCGGCGGTGCAAATGGCGCACGTATCCGCTTAGCCCCGCAAAAGGACTGGGCAGGCAATGAGCCAGAGCAGCTACAACGTGTGCTTGAGGCGTTAACCCGCATTCAGTCTGACTTTGATAAAGACGTGAGCTTGGCAGATTTGATTGTGCTTGCTGGTAATACTGCTATTGAGCAGGCAGCGAATGATGCAGGCATAGAGGTTACGGTACCATTTACCGCAGGTCGCGGTGATGCAGAAGCGGCAATGACCGATACCGAATCTTTTGCAGACTTAGAGCCTTTGCATGACGGCTATCGCAACTGGGTCAAAGAAGACTATGCGGTCTCTCCTGAAGAGATGCTGCTCGATCGCACGCAGCTAATGGGATTGACAGCGCCTGAGATGGTGGTATTGATTGGCGGTATGCGCGTCCTTGATACCAACCATGGACAGAGCCAACAAGGCGTCTTCACTGACCGTGTTGGGGTCTTGACCAATGACTTCTTTGTCAACTTGACCGACATGAACTACACGTGGCATCCCGTGAAAACAGGTGACGAGCCAAGCAACACGGTCAATAGTTACGAAATACGTGAGCGTAGTACCGGTAATACCAAATGGCAAGCCAGCCGTGTGGATTTAGTATTTGGCTCAAACTCTATCTTGCGTGCTTATGCTGAGCTATATGCGCAGGACGATAACTTAGAGAAATTCGTTCGTGATTTCGTTAGCGCTTGGAGCAAAGTCATGAATGCGGATCGTTACGATATCGCCAAATAAGTCTGGTTCGCCAAACTGATTGGTCATAGATGAGCATATAGATGATGAGCAGCTGTCTTTTAGAAGGCAGCTGTTTTTATGTTTGTGTCTAACACAATAGCTAGTACTATTTTGGTTGTTTTGCGTTGATAAAATAGATACTTATAACTAATATTAAAAATCCTACTCCTATATTCATAATTATCATAAATTGATAGCTATTTATTATATACAAGAATAATAGCTTTGTTTTACACTACGCTCTTATGGCACATTTGTAAGTTTTTACTTTCATATACAAATCTTTCAAATATAGGTAAGGTTTGTATTGTTACACAATAGGATTCAGTGATGGCAATCGATGTAGTGGTCAATCAGCGACATTTGCAAATTCAGCTCAAACAGTTGGAAACAGTCTGGCATACGGTGATTAATGGCTATAACTTAAGTCAAGCAGCGACTGTACTGCACACCAGCCAATCGAGCTTGTCAAAGCATATCGCGGCACTTGAAAACCAACTGAAGACCGAAGTATTTATTCGTCAAGGAAAGCGTCTGACAGGGCTGACCACCATGGGTACGGCGCTTATGCCACATATCGAATCTATCTTTGCCGAGATTCGTACCATTGAAAATCTGAGCCTAGATTTTAATAATCCTAATATTGGCACATTGACCATTGCGACGACCCACACGCAGGCACGCTATGTGCTGCCGAAGGTGGTTAAAAAATTCAAAGATCGCTTTCCCAAAGTCAATTTGATCTTGCAACAAGCGGATCCTGAGACCATCGCGCAGATGGTTATTCGTGGGCAGGCCGATATTGGCATTGCAACGGAGTCATTGCTCCATAATAACTACCTACGCTGTTATCGTTATTATGACTGGACACACCGCGTCATCGTACCAAGCGATCATGAGCTTGCAGGCTTAGAGTCCATTGATCTGCCGACGCTGGCCAGCTATCCGATTGTGACTTACCATGGCGGCTTTACCGGTCGCGGCGCGATTGATAAAACCTTTGAAGCAGCAGGTCTAGAGCCAGATATTGTGTTAGCAGCACTTGATGCGGATGTGATTAGTACCTATGTTGGACTTGGCTTAGGCATTGGTATCATTGCCGAGATGGCCTTTGAACCAAGTCATTATCAGAACCTAACTGCCATACCAGTCGATCACTTCGGGCGTTTCACCAGTTGGATGGCGGTGCGTGATGATGCGGAAATCCGCCAATACGGTCGTGCCTTTATGGAGCTTTGTCAAAAACAATTTGACAACTAGACAAAGCGGCTAGAGCGTCTGTCTTACCTTACCCCACCTTTACCGAGCTTATGCATAAGTGATAAAATACAGTCTCAAACGTTATTCAACGTTTTATTTCGTTTTTATTTCTGCATGTATTGCTGGACGCCTAGACATTTAATTGTACTGGGTGTCGATCACTACATGTCCATTTGCTTCTATGTAACAGGTGATACCGCTCATGGAAAAACTCGTAGCGATCATTATGGCAGTTTTTGCCGTCCCCTTGATTATTGGCGGCGCTTATCTGCTCTCTTTAGGCGGTAGTCCTTACTATCTTTTTGCTGGCGTTATGATGTTAACGACAGCATTTTTATTGTTCAAAAAACACTGGAGCGCTTACGGGGTGTACGCGATATTTATCGTTGTGACACTAGTATGGTCGCTTTGGGAATCTGGATTTTATTGGTGGGCGCTGGCAACTCGCTTGGGTTTCCCACTAATATTTGGTTTATTAATGCTTTTACCGTGGGTCTCTAAGAAGATGCACGGGAAACACGCTCAAGTAACAACCACAAACAACGTTAAGAAAAGTCCTCTTTATTATTGGGGACTAATGGCCAGTGTGGTTGTGGGCGCACTGCTCTCTTTCGGTAGTATGGCCAATAATGCCACCGACAAATTGGGCGAACTCGATTTAACTGCCAAAGATGACGGCGATCAAAACGCCACTTCTACCAACCTTGGCGACCCATTATCCACTGGTGAGCAAACACCAGATGGCGAATGGAGCGCGTATGGCCGTACTGATTATGGACAACGCTACTCTCCTCTGGCTCAGATCAACACTGAGAATGTCAAAGATTTAGAACTCGCTTGGCAAATCCAAACCGGTGATGTCAAAGGTCCTAATGATGTTGGCGAAACCACTTATCAAGCAACACCATTAAAAATCGGCAACGCTCTTTATATGTGTACGCCGCATAACTGGGTGCTAGCATTAGATGCCGACTCTGGTGAGACTCTATGGAAGTTTGATCCTAAGGTTGGCGAAAACCTCCAACGTCAGCATCAAACCTGTCGCGGTGTATCTTACTATGCTGGTCAAGCTGGTACAAACAGCACTACGCCATCAGCTAATGCTAATATCGAGACAGCTAGCAATAGCGCCGTCAGTGACACCACTGATAATAACGTAGTAGCGGCTAATAAACCGGCCGCGACTGGCGATACATTGGTGCAAAAAATTGCTGGAAATACCTTTGAAAATCCTTCCAAGCAATGCGATGCCAAGATCTTTATCCCAACTTCTGATGCCAAGCTATATGCATTAGATCCAAAAACGGGACAACGCTGTCAAGACTTTGGTGAAGATGGTGCATTAGACCTCATGCACAACATGCCGTTCCCGCAAGCAGGCTACTACTACTCAACGTCTGCACCCGTCGTCGCAGGTGGCGTTATTATTGTCGCTGGTGCTGTTAACGACAACTACGATGTAAACTCACCCTCTGGTGTGATCCGTGCTTATGACGTGAATACTGGCGAGCTTATGTGGAACTGGGATTCAGGCGATCCTGACAACACAGCTCCTTTTGATGTCAATGATCCAACTCAAGTCTATCGCACCAGCTCGCCAAACTCATGGTCGACTGCCAGTGCTGATGAAGAGCTTGGTTTGGCCTACTTCCCAATGGGCAATCGCACGCCCGATCAGCTCGGTAGCTATCGTAATGCTGCTGAAGAAAAGTACGCAACCTCTGTGGTCGCACTAGATCTTAAAACAGGTGAAGCGCGCTGGGTACAGCAGTTTGTCCATCATGATCTTTGGGATATGGATACGCCTGCTCAGCCAACATTGCTTGACTTAAATACCGCTGATGGTGTCCAACCTGCGTTGGTTATACCGACCAAACAAGGCGATGTCTACGTCTTGAATCGTGCCACAGGCGAGCCTATTGTACCTATCAAAGAGCGTGATGCACCGCAAGGCTATCTCATTGCTGGTGAACATGCTGCTCCGACGCAACCTTACTCTGGCTTGAGCTTTGAGCCGCCGATGTTGAAAGAAAAAGACATGTGGGGCGCAAGTCTCATCGATCAGATGATGTGCCGTATTGAGTTCAACAAACTCAACTACGACGGTCGCTACACGCCGCCATCAACCAACGGTACGTTAGTCTATCCTGGTAACTTTGGTACCTTTAACTGGGGCGGACTCGCTGTCGATCCTGAAAATGGCGTGATGTTCGGTATGCCAACTTACCTTGCCTTTACCTCAAAACTCATCCCTAAAGACACACTTGGCGATGTTGAGACCAATAAAGGTGAACAAGGTGTGAATGCAAATGAAGGCGCAGACTATGCGGTAGAAATGGGACCATTTTTATCACCACTTGGTGTACCTTGTCAGCAGCCACCATGGGGTACGATCGCAGGTGCTGATCTGGCCACAGGCGAGATTGCTTATCAGCGCAAAAACGGTACCGTACAGGACTTATCTCCTATTCCAATCAAGTTTGAATTGGGGGTGCCTGGTATTGGCGGCCCTATCATCACTAAAGGTGGCGTCGCATTCTTGTCTGCTGCAACAGAAAACAACTTCCGTGCTTATGATTTGAAAAATGGCGATGTCCTATGGAATGTACGTATTCCAGCAGGCGGACAAGCCACGCCTATGACTTATTTGAACTCTAAAGGTGAGCAGATGGTGGTATTGGTAGCTGGCGGACATGGTTCAGTAGGTACGAAGATTGGTGATTATGTGGTCGCTTATAAGCTTGGCGATCAAGCCAAATAAGTGATTTAAAAACTTACCATTTACATAATGTCATTTCAAAAAAGCAGGTAACTTCGGTTACCTGCTTTTTTATGTGCGACTGGTTTTGTTATACAAATACTTTTGATATAGATATGTTTGATAACAAGCTTATCGGCAGCCTTATCTTTTGCTAGCTATACCTACTACCCACTAATGGCGCTTTGTTGTGAATTGTTACTGCTTGGTCACACGGCTTGAAATCGGTAATGGTGACAAGCATATCAAGAGAAAATAATTAGTCACTCTACTGGATAATTTATGAATAACAAAATCCCTTTATCTTTTTTAGATCTCGCACCTGTACCTGAAGGCCATACCATCGCTGAAGGCATCGCCCAAACGGTTGAAACCGCACAGCAAGCAGAAAGATCTGGTCTAAACCGTTATTGGATGGCTGAGCATCACAATATGCCGGGTATCGCCAGTGCAGCAACCTCAGTATTGCTGTCGCACATCGGTAGCCAAACCGAGCGTATCCGTATTGGGGCAGGCGGTGTGATGCTACCTAATCACGCCCCGCTGGTCATCGCTGAACAGTTTGGCACCTTACAAGCGCTTTATGGCGACCGTGTTGACTTGGGTTTAGGACGCGCACCTGGCACTGATGGGGCGACGTTTCAGGCACTGCGCCGCCAAATGCAAGACGCCGAGCGTTTTCCACAAGACGTCCAAGAACTGATGTACTTCTTGGGCAATGATACAGATGGCAGCCCTGTACAAGCGTTCCCTGGCGCCAGATCAGGCGTCCCTATTTGGATATTGGGCTCGTCCCTATTTGGTGCGACCTTAGCCGCGCATTTAGGACTGCCCTATGTGTTTGCCTCACATTTTGCACCGCAAATGCTAGGACAAGCAATTAAAGCCTATCGTGAGCAGTTCAAACCGTCTGCCTATTTAGATAAGCCTTATGTCATGCTGGCTGCAAACTTGTTACTGGCTGACGACGATGAGACTGCTCAGTATCACTTTACCTCAGCACAGCAGAGCTTTGTACGTTTGCGCCGTGGTGAGACAGGTCAAATGCCAAAACCTACGCACGATATGGACAGCATCTGGAGCCAAGCAGAAAAAATGATGGTAGATAATGCGCTGTCAGTTTCATTCATTGGTTCTGTCGAGACAGTCAAACCAAAATTGGCTGCGTTTTTGGCAACCCATCAACCAGATGAATTGATTGTAACCGCTAATGTACATAATCAAGCAGCGCGTATTCGTTCACTTGAACTTACACCGGAGCTAAACTTATTTACTTTACAATCAAATGAGACACTTGCATAATTATTGCCAAACCTTAACTGGATTTTTGACATGGAAGCAACTGCGGTTATCGGTGCATCACTTATGATTGGCTCGTCGATATTTATGTATATCTTGGCATTTCTTGCAGTCATGGCTATCGGTGGATATCTGACCTATCGTACCAGTCCTAAGCGTAAGCAACGTCGAGAAGAAAAACGTAACCGAGACAATATAAATTGACATTCAACCCCCCCCTTTTTTTCAAAATAGAAAAAAGGGGGGTTTTAGTATTACAACGACCAGTTGACGCTATGTCCAACAAAGCACTGACTATATAAGCTACATCAAACCAAGCGCACGTAAGGCGGCCGCACCAAACGCCATGCCAAACATACCAACCACCGTCGTAAACGCCAAAATATTGGCCGCCAATATGTCATTACCCCCCATCGCTTTTGCCATGACATAACTGGCCGCTGCGGCTGGTGATGCCACCATCAAGAATAACACGCCCATATGGACGCCTGATAAACCAAATGCCAAACCAATCGCAATGGCGACGGTGGGTGCAATCACAATCCGACCAATACTTGCCTGCATAGATAACCCTGAGGCACTCAGCATCGATTTCAAATCAATACTAGCACCAGCGCAAATTAGTGCCAGCGGCAATGCAACCGCTGCTAATAGATCACCCGTTGTATGAATAACGCCTGTAAGCGGTGGCAATGGCAATGCCTTATAAGCGAATGCTGATAGCAATGCCAAAATAAGTGGGTTGGTAAATACCTTTTTGATGATCATAATACTGCGACTGATCAAAGTATCATCCACACTTTTAGAGACACGACTTAACGTAATGACCGCTAAAATATTAAACAATATGGTGACTACGCCCATGTAAACGGCACCAATACTTAAACCACGCTCACCATAAGCATTGGCAACGGTTGCAAGGCCAATAATCGCCATGTTGCTACGGAAAATACCTTGTACGAACACGCCTTGGTCGGCAGGACGTTTGATGAAGCGTTTGGCATACAGCTCCGCCCCAAAGAACAGGACAAATGTCACCAAAATACCAACAAAAATTAGCTTAACTTGCTGACCATAATCAACATCGCTATCGACCACGCTAAAGAATAGCAAGCAAGGCAGGCAGTAGTTAAAAACAAAGCTGGATGCCTGATCAATGAAACTTTGGCTCGCCTCGCCACGTCTTTGCATAAAAAAACCCAACCACATCAAAGCAAGGTTGGGGAATACAATAGTAATAGCAAAAACAATAGCATCAATCATAAATAGGCTCAATTCGGTGACAAGCCCATCATGATATGAGCATCAACAAGAAAATTTAATAAGTAATAATCAGATTTTACGACCTAGTATAGAGACAAAGCAGCAAGTAAGACAAGTTTGAATGAGACTTTATTTCGATAATAGAGTGGTTTTTCAATAAACAAAAGCCCGCAATAAAATATTATTACGGGCTTTTTATATCATGGATGCTTTGTTATAAAAGGCTTTAGCATACTACTGTTACGAGTCAAGCGCAGCCTTTGCTTTTTTATGTTTTTTGACCGTCATCGCCAATAACTGTATGGCCGCAGGTGTGACACCGCTGACACGTCCAGCTTGAGCTAGCGTCGCAGGACGAACTTGCGTGAGTTTTTGTACAATCTCGTTTGATAGCCCTGATACCACACTATAATCAAAATCTAGCGGTAGCGCCGTGTTTTCTAAGCGCTTCATTTGATCAATATCTTCTTGCTGACGATCGATATAGCCGGCATATTTGACAGAAATCTCGATCTGCTCTCCTACTTGCGCATCAACGGTTGAGTCAGTAATAGCCGCGATATCAGCAAAACGTATCTGCGGACGCTTGAGCAAATCAAAGGCAGTCGATTCTTTAGAGAGTACCTCACCTGTCTGCTCAGATAGTTTCTGACCCAAGGTATTTGTCGGCGTGGCCCACATGTCTTTTAGGCGTGACGTCTCTGTCGAGATCGCCTCCATTTTTTCTTGATATGCTTGCCAGCGCACATCATCTACCAGCCCTAGCTTGCGACCCGTCTCTGTCAAGCGCTGATCGGCATTGTCTTCACGTAGCAGCAAACGATACTCTGCACGGCTCGTAAACATACGATAAGGCTCGGTCGTACCATGGGTGATCAAATCATCCACAAGTACGCCAAGATACGCTTCATCACGGCGCGGGGTCCACGTGTCAAACTCGCTATTGTTGGTCGTCACCAATGCGGCATTGGTCCCTGCTAGCAAACCCTGCACGCCCGCTTCTTCGTAGCCAGTCGTACCATTGATCTGACCCGCAAAGTACAGACGATCAATCGATTTGGTCTCAAGCGTGGGCTTGAGGTTTTGTGGATCGAAATAATCATATTCAATTGCATAGCCTGGACGCGTGATATGGGCGTTCTCAAGCCCTTTCATGCTATGAATAAAATCTAACTGCACATCAAACGGCAAACTGGTTGAGATACCATTCGGATACAGCTCATGCGTGGTCAAGCCTTCTGGCTCAATAAAGATCTGATGGCTATCTTTGTCCGCAAAACGATGAATTTTATCTTCGATAGATGGACAATAACGCGGGCCTACGCCTTCGATTTTGCCAGAGAACATCGGCGAGCGATCAAGATTTTCACGGATGATATCGTGAGTACGCGCATTGGTATGCGTGATATAGCAGTTGACTTGCTCAGGATGCATAGAAACATCACCCATATAGCTCATGACAGGCAGCGGCGTATCACCAGGTTGTACCGTCATCACGCTAAAATCAACGCTACGTGCATCGATACGTGCTGGCGTGCCTGTTTTTAGGCGACCTACTGGCAATTTCAGCTCACGCAAGCGATCGGCGAGCTTGATAGAAGGCTGATCGCCTGCACGCCCGCCATTTGAGTTTTCTAGACCAATATGAATGACGCCGCCCAAGAAAGTCCCTGAGGTTAATACGACTGTTTCGGTCTTAAAAATAATACCTGTAGAGGTCACAACAGCTGTCGCACGGCCATTCTCTACTAAGATATCATCAGCGGCTTGCTGAAATATATCTAGGTTTGGTTGATTCTCTAACGTATGACGAATAGCCGCTTTATACAAGATACGGTCTGCTTGCGCACGTGTGGCACGCACAGCAGCGCCTTTACGGCTGTTTAGTACACGAAACTGGATACCTGCTTTGTCCGTTGCTAGCGCCATTGCGCCGCCTAATGCGTCAATCTCACGCACTAAATGCGATTTACCGATACCGCCAATCGCGGGATTACAGCTCATCTGACCAAGCGTCTCGATATTATGGGTCAACAATAAGGTCTGAGCGCCCATACGTGCAGCCGCCAAAGCAGCTTCTGTACCAGCATGACCACCGCCGATTACTATCACGTCGTAATGTTTTGGGTATTGCATGTGTGCCTCACTTGACTCATAACGCTGCTGATTGACGTATCTTGTGTTCAAATAAGAAAACCATCAGCAAATAAACGTCAGTCGTATTTATAAAAAAGATAACGACTCAGATAAATCGTTCATAATTGGTTGAATAACCCATCATTATAACAATTTTTTCACGCTTAAAAAACGCTAGGATAAAAACTATTATAATTAAGCGCAAAGATACTTACGCCAGCATCACTTTGGTTGTTAGCTTTTGAGTTCGTAATGATCTCTTAGTTATTACTGTTTCCACGGCTCAAGGGTACGATCTGATCCGATTGACCGCTAGACAGCATATGATGGCTACCATACCCTTCTGGGTTTATCTGTAGATAGGCATTCATTTGACCAATCGCCTCACCATCCTCACTCGCTAAAATCTGCGCTTTGATAAGCTCAACTGGCGGTAATGGTAAGTTTTTGAGCAAGGCCAAGCGCTGATGGTTATCACCCTTGTTGACTACTAATTCGATAAGTTGACGAGCATCGATTGGCAAATCTGGCGTGTTTTGAGCCAACAATGCCAAGTGATAAGCACCTGCTGGATCTTGGTCCACAACAATGCGCTGTTCAATAGCGATATAGGTCGCTTCAGTTGCACCGCCCGCCACACTAAGCTGATGAATACACTTCAGTGCTGAGTATGACTCATTGTTAGCAATCTCAATGATCCGCGTAGATTCGTTTTTTAAACGCTCACGACGCTTTTCAATCGCCGCCTGCTCAGCCGCTTCTCTCTGCTCATTTAACTGTTCACTGGTTTGGTTATTCATAAAGCTCTCTTAATTATCTGATAATTATTATTTATATCGCTGGTATCTTCGACAATATATGGGGGTAAATCCCCTAAAAACAACGAAGCCTAATGACATAGGCGCGTGGAAATACTAGTAAGGACAAGAATAGATAGAGTATTAGTGACACTAATAGCAATAATAAAAAAACCCAAATAGCCATTAATGACTACTTGGGTTTGCTGTGCTCGTATCTTACAAAGAATAATTGGACATTAAATACATCCAATTCACACTTTTAAGTATTAAGCAGCAGGGCTGTTTGCTTCAACCAATGGCTTTAGCTCGCCTGATTGATACATTTGCAAGATGATGTCTGATCCGCCCATCAACTCACCATCAATCCATAATTGTGGGAAAGTTGGCCAGTTCGCAATTTTTGGCAACGTTGCACGGATTTCTGGGTTTTCTAAAATGTTTACAAACGCAAATGGACGACCAATCTGAGTCAACACTTCGATAGAGCGCGCTGAAAAACCACACTGCGGAAATTGCGGTGTGCCTTTCATGTAGATAATGACTTTATTGTCACGGATTTGATCACGGATCAATTGTTCAACGTCGTTTGCAGCAGTGTTTGGGGTTTGCTCACTCATAAAAGCTCCTATTGATAAAGCGGTTCATTAAAATGATTATTTATATAAAAATAATTGTGTAAAGACGTGGTTGATACATGGGGCGACTGCCGCTGTATTACAAGCACGAATTTCGATCTATGTAGGTTCAACAGTATTAGGGACTAATAATACCACGGCATTGGCCATGATGCCTTCTTGACGACCCGTAAATCCCAATTTTTCAGTCGTGGTGGCTTTTACACTGATATTGCTAATATCCGTTTGTAAGTCGCTCGCGATATTAGCGCGCATCGCTTTGTTGTGCGGTGCCAGCTTTGGACGTTCACACATCACCGTGATATCAGCATTGCCTATACTATAACCAGCCTCTTGCACTTTACTATAAACATAACGCAGCAAAATCCTTGAATCCAATCCAGCATGTGCCGCATCGGTATCAGGAAAATGCTGCCCAATATCGCCAAGTGCAAGTGCGCCCAGCAGCGCATCAGCCAATGCATGCAAGACCACATCCCCATCAGAGTGTGCGAGCAAACTATGAGAATGCTCAATCGGCACGCCCGCTAGAATGACATATTGTTGCTGCTGACCATTATTATGAAAAGCATGAACGTCGATACCTTGACCAATTTTTATCATTATTATTCCAAGATGAGTTAAAGGTGATTAAAATAATTCAAAACCACTATCTGAATTTTCAAAGTGGTTTTACGAGTAGCCAGACACCATCGGTCGCCACCAGTTTCAATTAACTGGTATAATATGACGTTTATTTTATCATAATACCAGATCCAGAAGACAAGCTGACGTTGTTGTGCTGACACTACGTATTGTAGTGATTGCATAACGCTTGGCGTCGGCATGTATTTTGGATAACGTATAAATAGTTGAGCCGTTTTATGTCAGCCATACAATACACTTCAAGCACAACCGTTTCTGAGTCTTTTAATGCTCATCGCCCTTTAACACTTGCTGATGTCGAAAATCCTAGCACCAAGCATGTGATCGTCGGTATGTCAGGTGGGGTCGATTCTTCTGTATCAGCCGTATTACTTCAGCAGGCAGGCTTCAAGGTTGAAGGGCTGTTTATGAAGAACTGGGAAGAAGATGACGGCACCGAATACTGTACAGCAATGGATGACCTCGCGGACGCGCAAGCGGTCTGTGACAAAATTGGCATCAAACTGCACACCGCAAACTTTGCAATGGAATATTGGGATCGCGTATTCGAGCACTTTTTGGCAGAATATAAAGCAGGACGCACCCCAAACCCTGATATTTTGTGCAACAAAGAAATTAAGTTTAAGGCGTTTTTAGACTATGCGTTGACGCTTGGTGCAGATTATATCGCGACCGGTCACTATACGCGCCGCAGTGTCAACTATAGTAACGCTGATGGCACAGAAGTTGCCCAGCTACTGCGCGGCCTTGATAACAATAAAGACCAAAGCTACTTTTTGCATGCGGTCGGCGGTGACAAAATCGCGCAGACCTTGTTCCCTGTGGGTGAGCTAGAAAAACCTGAAGTACGCCGCATCGCAGAAGAGCATGATTTAGTGACCGCGAAGAAAAAAGACTCAACCGGTATTTGCTTCATTGGTGAGCGCCGTTTTAAAGATTTCCTACAACAGTACTTGCCTGCCCAAAAAGGCGAGATACTTACTGATGACAATAAAGTCATCGATACTCATGATGGCCTCATGTATTACACATTGGGTCAGCGCGGCGGCATCGGCATTGGCGGTGTCAAAGACCGTCCCGAGGAGCCGTGGTTTGTATTGGCAAAAGACTTAGAGAAAAATCGTTTAATCGTCGGTCAAGGGCATGAACATCCCATGCTAATGAGCAACGAGCTAAAAGCCTATAAGCTCGATTGGATTGATGGTTTACCACCTGCGGATGTGTTTAGCGACGAAGGCTTAGCCTGTATGGAGAAGTCTCGCTATCGCCAGCCTGATCAAGCGTGCCGCGTGTTTGCGACCAATGCTGATGGCAGTGAGGTTCGAGTGGTATTTGATGAGCCGCAGCGCGCTGTCACTCCTGGACAGTCAGCGGTATTTTATATCGATGAAGTATGTTTAGGCGGCGGCGTGATTGAATCTATCGATGCACCATGTGGATTTTAATTGCTTCCTAACACCCAACTTAAAGCACAGATGTTGATGCAGTAAATAGATTTATTTTGACGAGGGTCAACATCGCTTTATTTGCATAGACCGCTTTTTTAATATCATATTTCTGCTATATTACGCGCAACGATTTCGACGCCGTTTTTTATATGGTAATTTTTTATCTAGACTCTTGCAGTTTTTTATTTCATAACTACTGAGGCACAACCATGACCCCACTTACCGCTCTCTCTCCAATTGATGGTCGTTACGCATCAAAGGCTGACAGCTTACGTCCTTATTTATCTGAATTTGGTCTAATCAAAGCCCGCGTTACGGTAGAGATTCGCTGGTTGCAGTCTTTAGCTGACAACAGCGCAATTGGTGAATTAGCAGCATTTGATGACCAGACCAACGCTTTTTTGAATGCAATCGTTGATGATTTTAGTGAAGCCGATGCCCAAGCGATCAAAGACATCGAAGCGACGACCAATCATGATGTAAAAGCGGTTGAGTACTTTATCAAGGACAAGTTCCGAGGTCAGGATGCCTTGATTGATTCTCTTGAGTTTATTCACTTTGCCTGTACCAGTGAAGATATCAATAACCTATCGTATGCATTGATGCTCAAAGACAGCCGCAAGCTTGTCGTTGCCAAAATGCAGCAAGTGACTGATAGCATCGTTGACTTAGCGATTGCTCATGCTGATCAACCAATGCTATCACGTACACATGGTCAGACAGCCAGTCCAACGACATTGGGTAAAGAGATGGCAAACGTGGCCTACCGCCTTGCTCGTCAAATCAAGCAAATCAATCAAGTAGAGTTATTGGGTAAAATCAACGGCGCCGTTGGCAATTACAATGCGCATTTTTCAGCGTATCCTGACGTCGACTGGCAGAGTCATGCTGAAGCATTTATCAATCAGCGTCTAGAGTTAACCTTTAACCCTTATACGACTCAAATTGAACCACATGACTATATCGCTGAGTTGTTTGATGCTGTTAAGCGTTTCAATACCATCTTGATCGATTTTAACCGTGATATTTGGCAATATATCAGCTTAGGCTATTTTAAACAGCGCCTAAGAGACGGTGAAGTTGGCTCTTCTACCATGCCGCATAAAGTTAATCCAATTGACTTTGAAAACTCTGAAGGCAACTTGGGCGTTGCCAATGCGATGCTGGCCCATTTGGGTGAGAAGTTACCGATTTCACGTATGCAGCGTGATTTGTCAGACTCTACCGTATTACGTAATATCGGTGTTGGCCTAGCACAGAGCATGATTGCTTTTGATGCGTGCCTAAAAGGTGTAGGTAAACTTGAGCTAAATGCACAGCGTTTAAATGACGACTTGAATCAAGCGCAAGAAGTGTTGGCAGAACCGATTCAAACGGTCATGCGTCGCTACCGTGTTGAAAACCCGTATGAAAAACTAAAAGCCTTGACTCGCGGTAATGCCATGACTCGTGAAGCCATGCTAACCTTTGTTGAAAGCGATGAGCTATCGGCTGTTAGCGATGTGGATAAAGAACGCCTACGTGCATTGACGCCTGCTACTTATATCGGTAATGCCGCTGAGCAAGCACGTGCTATTAAAGATTGGATTGCCAAACTATAACTGTCAGGCTTTAATGGCGATCTGCGTCCAATATGCGTCAGGATAATAAGTCTGTGCTTGCTAGTACAATTGCGGTATTCATCGTTATGGTACTGGCAAGCATTGAGCCTCTAGAGTGGTCGAGCTACCTGTTACATCAGCTAGGTACGCTGCTTTTTTTGGCATTAATGCTAGGTGCTTATCGCTATCGCTATGTTAGCTCACGCTCCTATGTGCTCGCGGCGTTATTTTTAATTATTCACATCGTAGGCGCACGCTATTTATACTCATACGTGCCCTACGATGATTGGATAGATCAGCTGTTTGGTTTACGTTTGGATGAATTATTTGACTGGCAGCGTAATATGTACGATCGTCTTGTGCATTTTAGCTACGGGGTTTTACTGTTCAATGCGATGGTAGATATCTCAAAGACTATCTTTAACGTTCAATCTGTCAAACTACTCATCGCACTTGCTCTCATGATTAATATGTCATCAAGTCTGCTCTACGAATTACTCGAATGGAGCATTGCAATGACGTTATCTCCAGAAGCTGCCGAAGCTTATAATGGTCAGCAGGGTGATATATGGGACGCCCACAAAGATATGGCTTTAGCATTACTCGGTGGGCTAATTGCGGCAGTTATTATGCTATTTGAAACTCGTCAAAACCAAGTGGTATCTAATTAAGTGACTAATCGTCCTTTTTATCATCATCACTGTCACCTGGTATGATGGCTTTACCGACCGCGACAGTGCCTTTGACCACACCTTTAGTGGTTTTGTAGGCGATTTTGGCAGGTACGGTGACGATTTTATGGACACAAGCTTGCAAGAAAAACACACTGGCAATAATGACAACAAAATGTAATTTTTTCATAACTTTCCTACGATTCGATGGCTGCTCTGATGATAGCCATCAGATAGGTGATCATCATAAACGATTAATCCCTTCTTATAAAGCATCCCTTACTATCAATCTTGTACGTATTTAAAATATGGATTTGCCCATGACCTCTATTCCTCTTTGTCTACCCGACTCTATTACGCCTGAGCAGTTTTTGGCTGAATACTGGCAGAAAAAACCACTGCTTATCAAGCAAGGCTTACCGCAGCTGATCGATATGTTTGAGCCCGATGATATGATGGGTCTTGCCCTTGAAGAAGATGCTAGCGCACGCTTGCTAACCCAAGCAGCCAGTAAAAAAGAAGGTCAAGCGCAGTGGCAACTCAAAAAAAGCCCACTGAGCGAGACTGATTTTGACAACCTGCCAGCGCAGTGGACAGTCCTTGTGCAAAACCTAGAGCAATGGTCACCAGAGCTCGGTCAGTTGTGGCAAGCATTTGACTTTATTCCGCAGTGGCAACGTGATGATATCATGGTCTCTTATGCCCCTAAAGGAGGATCGGTTGGTAAGCATTATGACGACTACGATGTATTTTTGGCACAAGGCTATGGTTCACGGCGCTGGCAGTTGGGCAAATTCTGTGATGAGCAGACAGAGTTTGTTGCTGATGAGCCTATTCGCTTGTTTGACGATATGGGTGAGCTTATCTTTGATGAGATACTAGAAGCGGGTGATGTGCTTTATGTACCGCCTAAATTATCGCACTTTGGGGTGGCACAAGATGACTGTCTGACTTTCTCGTTTGGCTGTCGTCGTCCAAACTTGATGCAAATCATCGACAGTGTGGCAGATATTGCAACCAATGACAGCCAGTTATTTATCCCTATGCTACTGCCGCAAGCGCTACAAGCATCAGGCGAATTACAAGCAGACAGTGTTGCTGCTATCAAAGCGCAATTGCTAGAGATGCTACAATCTGAGCGCGGTGATGATATGATTCGTCAAGCAGTCTCTGAGGTGGTGAGTAAGCGCCAATACGATGCGCTGATGCCAGAGGAAACACTGGGCACCGATGAGCTTGTACAAGCCTTGTCTGAAGGTGCGCTATTGCAAGCGGACTATAGCAATCGCCTACTCTATAACAAAACTGGTAATGGTATTGTGCTGTATGCCAATGGGCAGCGTCTCGATGGACTTGATGATGCAGCAATAGCAGTGTTGGTACGTTTGGCTGATGGAGAGCCATTACAATATAGTGATGTGAAGGATATCGATACAGATGATTTAAGCGAATGGTTAGAAAACGGTTGGATATGGGTCAATATGACTGAATAAAACATAAGGGGCTGTAGTAGATAAGGATTAAATATCACACCATTTTCTCAGGAATTTTAGCTGATTAGATGGTGAACCATAGTTAAATCTAAACTCACATTCTTTTAAAAATAAATGGAAGTTCTTCTTATCGATTCCATTATACTTTCTGAGTGTTCGTTTAGACTGATTCCAGAAGTTCTCAATGCCATTGATGTGATTGTTTTTACCGCAAGTGAACTCTTTAGAGTGATTGACTCTGAAATGTTTAAACTCGCTCACATCCAGTGCATTGTAACTTCGATAGCTATCCGTATAAACAAAGCTGTCAGGCTTGATTTTACGCTTAATAACAGGCATTAGAGTAGTCTGTTTGGTGTCTGCTACGACAATGGTATACACCTTACCGTTTCGTTTTAGAATCCCAAATACAGCGGTTTTACCAGCAGCCCCGCGACCTCTTTTGCCTTTGCGTACACCGCCAAAGTAACTTTCATCTAATTCGACCTCACCATCAAAAAGCTCATCAGCTTGTAATGAGAGATGGTAATCTATCACAAGTCTTATTTTATGATAAAAAAGTGCAGCACTGTTAGGCTGGATATTAAGCAAATCTGCGGCTGTTCTAGCAGTCACTTCAGCCGTAAAAAACTCTAACAGCCTTCGCTGTATTTTTTTACTTAGTTTACAATGGGTTATCTTCATAAAAGTAGTCTAGCATAGTGCTTATCTACTACAGCCCCAAACATAATCATCAAATTTTAGCTGAATAATGCACAATAAAAAAACCGCTATCTGATAATTACTCAGATAGCGGTTTTTTCTTATGCATATTACACAATTACTCGTTCAATACTCATAATGATGTATCAAACGCCGCTTAGTATTTATTAAAACCACTATAAACACTAAACGTGTTGGTCGTTAATACTATTACTCTGTACCAAGCTCAAGCAAGCTAGCATTACCACCAATCGCTGTGGTGTTAATCGTCTTAACACGCTCAGTGACAAAACGATGCAGATAATCAGGCGTTAACATCTCAGACAGTCCTTCCATATCAGTGACACTGATGACTTGAGTCAAAATACCATCTGTCTTTGCAAGCTCTTGACTGATGGCTTGTACTTCACTACGACTGCCAGAAACGGCCACCTGAGCAAGACGATCAATGTATAAAAGTGTGATGGTTTGCGAGTCATTAGCCACGCTCAATACATCTTCGCTAATACCCGTATCGTACAGGATTTTAGCGGCTTCATTGCACATCTCATTTTGGCTTGGGCAATGCAGTATGACTTCATTACCAGTCAATAATGCAGCCACAAGCTGACCTAGTACGGCCATTGCTCTGGCTGATTCGCCACCAACGACCATTGTCTTACCACGACCAGTGACGTACAAGTCGTTTGACTCACCTGTCGCACCAGTCATACGATGCGTCTCATCTAAGCTTGGCGCCGCGTTCAATAGGTGATTGAATAAACGCTTTGCTTTGTTGGCATCACCAGTCAATAGAGACAACTTTGGAATTGCCGCCTCTAGGTACGTTGCGCGATTGACCGCGCCAAGTAGTCGCCAAGATTCACAAACCTGGGCATGATTTTTTTTGAATTCAGTCGCCATGTTGCTACTCCTTATGCGAGTTCTGTTTGAGTGGTTGTTTGGGTGTTAACATTTGTTTGGTTGCTACCATTTGATTCTGAGCTAAGCTGCATCAGACGCGCAACATAGTGCGGGCCACCTGCTTTCGGGCCAGTACCAGACAGACCACAACCACCAAATGGCTGGACGTTTACGACCGCGCCGATTTGGTTACGGTTGATATAAGTGTTACCTACAAAAGCACGGCGCTCGATATGCTCAACAGTTTTTTCGATACGGCTATGAATACCCATCGTCAAACCAAAGCCTGTGTTGTTGATAGCGTCAATCAGCTTATTCAGATCACGTGCCTTATAGCGCAATACGTGCAGGATTGGACCAAAGTGCTCACCACCAATCACATCAATACTGCTTACCTCGATTGCGGTTGGTAATACAAAGGTAGACTTCTCTTGGCTGACCACTGAGCTTACACTCATTGGGGTTTGAGCCAAAATAGTCGCGGTTGGCTCAGCATCCATACGCGCGATATGGGCCTCTAAACCATTTTTGGCATCAGCATCAATGACTGGACCTACATCTGTGGCAGCGTATAGTGGATTGCCAACAGAAAGCTCAGCCATATTGCCTTGCAATAGCTCGATCAAATCATCCGCCATCTCATCTTGCACGCACAATATACGACAAGCTGAACAACGCTGACCTGCTGAACCAAATGCAGATAGAACAGCGTCTTTAACGACTTGCTCTGGCAGTGCTGTTGAATCAACAATCATCGCGTTCTGACCGCCAGTCTCAGCGATAAATACAGGCAGCTCGCCGCTCGCTTGTGCATGATCATTCAAGCTTTGATTGATGCGCTGAGCAGTTTGCGTTGAGCCAGTAAATATCACACCTGCTATGTTATCAGCAGCCGTTAGCGCTCTGCCCACATCACCGGCACCTGTCACCAATTGTAGTGCTTCTGCTGGTACACCCGCTTGATACATGAGTTGCGCACCACAATGAGCAATCAAGCTGGTTTGTTCAGCAGGCTTAGCGACTACCGTATTACCTGCTGCCAGTGCCGCCACGATTTGACCCGTATAGATAGCCAATGGGAAGTTCCATGGGCTAATACACACAAAAGTGCCACGTGGTTTATAAACTTGACGCGATGGCTTACCAGACAAATCTGTAAACTCATGCACGACATCGTCTAGGCGCTCTGCTTCATCAGCGTAAAAACGACAGAAATCAACGGCTTCTTTGATTTCATCGATGCTGTCTTGCATAGTCTTACCAGCTTCGACTTGGCATAGTGCCATTAGCTCAGCGTAGTTTTCTTCAAATAGCTCAGCGATTTTACGCAGTATTGCTGCACGTTTGGCCACTGTCACGTTCTGCCACATGCTTTGACCAGCGACAGCCACATCAATCGCTTGACGAGCCAATTCTGCATTGGCATATTTGACTTCACCAGCGCTTACGTCATGATTCCAAGGCGCAAGTACAGGCTGCGCATCAAGCTGATGGGTGACGCCATCTACTTCATATTCATTAATTGCTTGGCCGTTGATAATAGGTGTCGCTGACCATTTTTTATTGAGATGGCTATCAATAGCGGCTTTGAACGGTAGCCATTGTGACTCTACAAATATGTTGGGGCCAAAACTTGCACGGCGCGAACCATAAATCTCTAGTGGTAGCGGGATATCTGGGTTGTGCAAGGTTGGGTTGGCAAGTAGCTTGTCATATGGATGCACAGTTAGTTTTTCAATCGGATACGACTTGTCTAATAACTGATGGACAAACGAGCTGTTGGCACCGTTCTCTAACAAACGACGTACCAAATATGGTAGCAAGTCTTTGTGCGCGCCAACTGGTGCATAGATACGTACAGGAATCTCATAAGCTTGCAAAATATGGTCATAAAGTGCATCACCCATACCGTGCAAACGCTGGAACTCAAACTCTTTATGGGTGCTCATGGTCATGATTGAAGACAGTGTGTGCGCATTATGCGTCGCAAACTGTGGCCAAATAAGACCGCGCAGATGGTCTGATAATAAGAAACGCGCACTGGCAAGATATGCGGTATCTGTACCTTCTTTGCGTGTCCAAACTGGATAGCCTGATAGACCTTTTTGCTGAGCAAGTTTGATCTCAGTATCCCAATAAGCGCCTTTTACCAGACGTACTGGAATGCGATCGCCTACTTCAGAAGACAAACGAGCAAGCCAAGCCAATACAACAATAGCACGTTTAGAATAACCTTGTACAACGATACCTAGGCCATCCCAACCAGCTGTTGAGTTATCACGGTATAGAGACTCAAACAGTTTTAAAGAAATCTCAAGACGATCCGCTTCTTCGGCATCAATACTAAGATCAACATTGACCTCGCGTGCCGCTTCAATAAGGAGCAAGCAGCGTTGACGCAATAGACCCATGACCTGAGCTTCTTGTGTCGCTTCATAGCGAGGATGCAGCGCAGACAATTTGATAGATACTGATGGCTTAGGCATACCTTCTTTGACTTTGACGTTGGCCGTCGCTTTGATCGCATGCAAGTAGTCATTGAAGTATTTTTCAGCATCTCGATGCGTGATAGCCGCTTCACCTAACATATCAAACGAATAGGTATAGCCTCTATTACGGTATGGCTGGCTGTTTTTGTTGGCATCTTCAATGGTCTCACCCAATACAAACTGGTGGCCCATGATGCGCATGGCTTTTTGCATGGCACTACGAATGACAGGCTCTCCCATCTTTTTGGTCATACGATCCAAGAAACCTGAGGCAGTGGTACTGCTGTCAATACTGACCACACGGCCTGTCATCATCATACCCCATGTTGAGGCGTTGACCATAAAGCCATTGTCATTTTTGATGTGTTTTTTCCAATCCGCCACACTCATTTTATCGTGAATAAGTGCATCAGCCGTATAGTTATCTGGCACACGAATCAATGCCTCTGCTAGGCTCATCAGCAAGATACCTTCTTGGGTATCAAGACTATATTCTAACAATAAAGAGTCAACCATCTTGACGGCTTTGCCATCGTTGCGGACATGCTCAACCAGCTTGCGTGTCTGCTCAGCGGCAGCATCACGCTCCTCTGCACTAGGCTTAGCAAGGGGCAATAAATCAGACAACCAACGCTGCTCATCAACGCTATACAATGGCGAAATACGCTTATATAACTCTTCTATTGGCTGGGCAAGATACTCTGGCGACAGCATATCAACAGGATTGAATAAAATCGGCTCTTGCGGGGTAAACTGGTCTACTGGGTTCATAACAACTCCATAACTATCGTTTAAAAACCATAATAAATGGTGCTTTAGGAAGTCTGATCGTCCTGCATAACTGCTCGTAACCGCTATCAAAATAGAGGTTATGGAAGGATATTCACAGCAATAATCAAAAGACCAAACGGCGCCATCACAAAACTAGAAAATCCAGCACATGCTGGAGATGGTTAAGTAGGTCGTTCCACTGTTAAACGGGCTACGTTAACAATACAAAGGCAACAACGAAAAATTAAGCGGCATTAGTGCCTTCTTCTTGTTAGTAGTGAAAGGAGTGTGATGGACAAATATCGCTTGAATGAAGTGATAAAAAATCACTTAAACAAGCCCAAACATACCATCTTAAATGTGCAAATTCACTGTAAGAAAAACCTCTACGGCGTTGATTGAGGTGATGCGCTTAACTCGGCTATAATATCATGAAAAAAAAATTCAAACTAACGCTTTTTTTTATTTTTAAAAATTAATTTTTCTTTAAAAAACAAATATTTACAAGCAATTTTTCAGTCATGACGCTTTGGTTATATTTTTTAGTTTACTATTACTGATTAATTATTACCAAAATTTTGAGTTTTAATCGTAACAATTTTGGGCTCACTAGTAAGCTAAGTACCATCTCCAAATAATAAAAACCCTCTTTACCATCAAGTGATAAAGAGGGTTGTATGGTTAGGTCTCATACCTAGCGCAGTACGCCTTATAAGAAGATAATTTTAACCAATAGCACAAGAGTCAAAAGCCATACAGCAATGCTGATATCAGCAAACTTACCAGAGATCGCTTTGACCGCCGTAAAGGTAATGAAACCAAGTGCGATGCCATCAGCGATAGAGTACGTCAGCGGCGTGAACAGCAATACAACTACAACAGGCGCCGCTTCTGTTAAGTCGCTCCAGTCGATGTCTTTTAGGGTGCCCATCATCAGTACGGCAACATAAAATATGGCACCGGCCGTCGCGTAGGCTGGGATCATACCGGCTAATGGAGAAAAGAAAATGCTTAGTAAAAATAACACACCAACAGTGACTGCCATCAATCCTGTACGGCCACCTGAGGCAATACCAGAGATACTTTCGATATAACTGGTTGTCGATGACGTACCAAGTAAAGAGCCTGCAACTGTCGCTGTTGAGTCTGCTAATAGCGCCTTGCCCATATTAGGAATATTGCCATCTTTGTCAGTCAACTTGGCTTGGCTAGTGGTTGCAATGAGCGTACCTGCAGTATCAAATAAGTCCACAAATAAGAAAGCGAAGATCACACTGATCATACCCACATCAAATGCGCCAGCGATATCGAGCTGCATCAGTGTCGGCGCGATAGAAGGCGGTGCAGATATGATACCGTTAAACTGTGTATAGCCCATTAGCAAACTAATCAGAGCAACCAGCAAAATACCAATGGTTACCGCACCTGGGACTCTTTTATAAGACAGACCAATAATGACGACAAAACCTAGAGATGCCAATACAGAACCAAATGACGTCATATCACCAAGAGCAACCAAGGTCGCATCATGATTGACGATGATACCTGCACTCTGCAAAGCAATAAAAGCCAAGAATGCACCAATACCAGCGACTACGCCGTTTTTGAGAGAGTTTGGAATCGCATTGATGATTGCCTCACGAATCTTAAAGAGGCTTAATAGAACAAAGATACAACCTGACAAAAACACCGCACCCAGCGCGGTTTGCCATGCATACCCCATACCTAAGACCACGCCATAGGTGAAGAAAGCATTAAGTCCCATGCCTGGCGCTAATGCCACTGGTAGTCGGGCATAGATACCCATGATGAAACAACCGACTGCTGCGGCCACACAGGTTGCGACAAATACGGCCCCTTTGTCCATACCTGCATCGGCTAAGACATTAGGGTTAACAAAGATAATATAAGCCATCGTCAAAAACGTGGTTATACCAGCGACGATTTCTGTTTTGATCGTGGTATTGTCACCATTAATCCCAAAATAGCGTTCAATTGCATTCATAAGTGTTCGCCCCCAACTGGCTAATAAAAAATCACCACTACCTAAAACTAAACATGACCTCAGCAAAATGGCGATGCCGCAGTAAGAATAATGTAGTAACAAAGCGTAACATATTAGACGAGTTGTCTTACAAACTCAATCGCTGATAATGTCTAACTCGTATAAAAAGCAATTAAAAACACCACTTTTATAACGATAAAAAGTCTATACAAATTTGAATTTTCTTATAGTCTCTAGCTCAAATCATTTATGTATACTAGTAGGGCGTGTTGCCACTATATTGTTAAAATATTTGATGTATCGTACTTTTTGTCTGGTTAACACATTAATAATGACGTTTCTTTTATTTAGAAGTAAACTAACAGGTTATTATGTTGATGTCTCAGTGGTTGAGCGTGGTCTCAAATAGTCTCTTACTAAACCCGATTGCCGAGATCTTTACTGCGCTTAAGATTCAACGATAAAGTATGCTTATTATTTTTAGGGTTCGTTTGGTTTGGATGTCTTTATTTAAACCAGCTGTTGTCAATTATCCGTGAGTCCATTACATGCCTGAATCATTAAATATTATTGATCTTATTACCCAAGCCAGTCTATTGGTACAGATTGTGATGGCGTTATTGCTATTAGCCTCTTTGTTCAGTTGGGTCATTATTTTCCGTATGAGTGCGCGGCTCGGTACAGCCAAAAACTTTGATCAACAATTTGAGACTTGGTTTTGGTCAGGCGAAGATTTAGCAAAGCTGTATCAAGGCGTACAAGGCTCACCTGATCGCCAAGGACTTGAGCAGATTTTTTATGTGGGATTTTCAGAGTACCTGAGAATGCATAAAAAGCGTCAACCTAAAGATGACATCATCGACGGTGTTGAACGTAAACTGCGCGTCGGCTTGGGCCGTCAGCAGCAATTACTCGAGTCAGGGCTGACGACGCTAGCGAGTATCGGCTCGGTGGCTCCTTACATTGGACTGTTTGGAACCGTTTGGGGCATCATGAACGCGTTTTTGGGACTGTCGCAAACCGAGCAAGCCACCCTAGCCTCTGTCGCGCCTGGTATTGCTGAGGCGCTGATTGCGACAGCCATGGGCTTGTTTGCCGCTATTCCTGCTGTATTGGCATACAATCATTTTACGGCAAAATCTAGCCGTCTTTATGATTCACGAGCACTATTCTGTGACGAGATGACAGGCATGCTACAGCGCGAGACCAGTGTGCAAATCCCCGTTGCTAGAGAGACGCAAGTGAGTGCCACTCAGGTGAATGGGCTATGAAACCAAACCCCTATCGCCGTGAGAAAAAAGCGCTGAATGCAGAGATGAATGTCGTTCCCTACATCGACGTTATGCTGGTGCTATTGGTGATATTTATGGTGACCGCACCCATGCTCATTACAGGTGTCGATGTTGATTTGCCAAAAGAGCAAACCAATACCATGAGTCAGAGCCAGTTGCCCGTCATTGTCTCATTGACTGACAAGGGCGAGATTTTTATCAGTTATGAAAATAATATCGACTTGCCTATTAGTGAGCCTGAGCTAATTAACACTTTATCCAACTTACAGTCTCAGAGCGGTAATACCAACACTGAGCCATTGCAAGTGATGATTAATGCTGATCAAAATAACCAATATGGCGCTATCATGACGCTCATGGCAACTTTGCAGCAGGCAGGTATTGAAAAAGTAGGGTTATTGACTGGTGCGCCTTTACCGACGCCATCACTCCAATAGCTATACCTTCTATATAGGTATGTCACATCATAGCAGCCAATCCGATAAACCACGTTCATGAGTATCCATATCATGCATAATGCGCCTGCCGTCTATGTCCCCACCGAACCTGAAGGCAATGGGCTAACACTGCCTACGTTACTCAGTTTGCTAGCACATGGTCTTATAATCGGCATACTGATTTATAACTATCAGTCCACTGAGGTTGAGACTGCTGGTAGCATCGAGACGGTCATGGTAACTCCTGAGCAGCTCGCTGAAATGCAAGGACAGATATTGGCCAATCGTGCAGCAGCCAGCGCCATGCAAATGGACAGCAGCACCAGCGACTCAGCCAGTAGCGCTCAACAAGAAACCTCAAGTAGTAGTAGCTCAAGCGCTCAAAATCCAAGCCAGCCGAACTCCCAGCGTGTCCCTGTGTTTACGCGATCTGACGAGCCTGCCAGTCAGCCTATGCTTATGAGTGAAGAGCAACATCAACGCCTGCGCGAGCAAAACCAAGAATATGAGCGCAGAATGGCTGAGTGGGCAGCGCAGCTAGACGAATCCGCGATAGAGGAGCTTGATCAAGTAGAGCAAGACAAAAGAGAGCAGATGATCGAAGATCAAAAAAGGCTTGGAGATTTTCGTCAAAAGCAAAACAACCCACCCAAGATCAGACGCCCCACGGCTAACGATCGTAATATACAGATTGATACCGATGGCTCTGGCAATGCAGGCCGAACCTTTAGTCTCTCAGATGGTCAATCAACCATCTCCGGCGACACCTTAACCTCTAGTACTTCTAAAGGTAGTAGTCGCTCTGCCTCAAGTGGTAGTCGCGGTGCCAGCAATAGTGAAATCATCAATCTAATCAAGCGCAACTATACGCCGCCTACCGCAGCGAAAGGCTCTACCCAGCGTGCCACCTTAACCATCACCGTTAATGCCAATGGTGACGTGGTCAATGTCACCGCATCTGGTCCTGATAGCGTCGTCAATGAAGCTGCCAGACAAGCAGTGCTCAACACAGGTAGCCTACCAATCGATGCTGATGACCCAAAATATCCTACCTTTACTATACAGTTTAAAGGTAGCAATTAATCAGTTGCTAGCGTCTTGTATTATTGATAACGTGATGTTAAGCGGCTTTTATCGCTTCGTTTTTTCATCTAAATATAGTAAAGCCCAAATAAAACTGATATAGCATCACAAACACACTCGATTAAATACTATTTTCCTTGCTTGCTGTGACTTCGTCTCCAGAGGCTGCGAAAAATAGCCTTTAATCTCGTTGTGTCATTTTTAAATTGACTTATCTATACTTGCCTCATCGACTATAAAAATGACTATCATATTAATTTTAGGAGCGCCATTGACCCATGTATACTCATAAAAAACTACTAGCCTCTTTACTTGCGGGTAGTTCAGCATTACTTATCTCGCAAAACGTGCTCGCAGCCCCTGTCGTATTAGAATTGGACTATGAGATTCCTGTCCAACAAAACCAAGTCGCGTTTGTACCATTCGCAGGCGATTCTGTTTTGTCCCCTATTATTTTAAATGATTTGAATAATACAGAACTAAAAGTCACCAGCCAAAACCTACCGCAGCAGCCACGCAGCAGTAGCGAGCTGGCAGGCACACTGCCAGTATGGCAAAGTATGGGAATACCTTATTTGGTCGTCGGCAGCACTCGTACCAATCGCGGCAAAATCGTCACCGATTATGAGGTCATCGATGTCAAATCTGGTCGCGTGATAGAAGGCAAGCAAAGCCTAACCGCTGACAATAACAGAGAAAGCATGCGCTACGCCGGTCACGTCATCGCAGATAAAGTCTATGAGCTGATTACGGGCATTCCAGGGGATTTCTCAGGGCGTATTGCTTATATAGAAGAAACAGGCACTGGCAAACAAAAAGTCTCTCGTCTAAAAGTGATGGATGCTGATGGTGAAAACGCCAAAACCATCACTGAGGTAGCTGGGTCTATCTTCTCACCAGCATGGTCACCTGACGGCAATCGCATTGCATACTCGGTACAACGTGAAAAATCATATCCCGTCATCTACATTCAAAACGTCAGCGGCGGCGGCGCCAGTGTGCTAACGCCTTTTTCTGGTAGTAACTTGAGTCCGTCATTCTCCCCTGATGGCAGCAAAATCCTATTTTCTAGTAGTTTTGAGGGTAGCGCCGATATCTATGAGATAAGCGCAAGCGGCGGTACGCCTAGACGCCTCACTAATTTGCCAAGCAGTGAGGTGCAGCCAAGCTACGCTCCTGATGGCAAGTCATTTGTATTTGTCAGTGACAAAGCTGGATTCAATAAACCACAAGTCTATCGTTATGAGTTTGGCTCGGGACGCACCACCAAAGTATCTAATGGTGGCTATGCAACCAGTCCGCAGTTTAGCAGCGACGGAACACAAATCGCCTTTTTAAGTGGACGCTCAGCCGCGATTATGAATAGCAATGGTGCGGTGACGACCAACCTTGGTAATACGGGTATCGATGAAGCCCCAAGCTTCTCACCCAATGGCAAGCGCGTGGTCTATGCGTCAACCCAAGGCGGCAAAGGTGTACTAACGATTAAATCATTGAATGGTGGCGAAGCGTTCGGCAAATCAGGACAAGGCATCATCCGCTCACCCGTATGGTCATCAAGTCCAAAGTAATTTAGGCAACTGAATCACAACGTTAGAATTTACTCATACAAAAAGCCTTAATCATAATGAATATGATTAAGGCTTTTTTGTGTCATAAGCTGCTAGAAGAAAAGTGATAAAACCTACTTAGTAAAACCTGCCCGCCGTCTTATGCACTCTTCTTAGGTACCCTTCATTCGAACTCATTTTTCTTCCTTATTGTTAGTAATAAACCCGTAAACCGGTTAGTACCAAAAAAAACATTGCATTAACTTTCATTTTACCTATATCCTAAATAGGTCTGACTAATTGGTCAGGTTATTTAGATATTGGCCAACAAATATAAACTATTACTGTTGTCTATTTTAAGGTCGGGAACTTACCCCTATTATTTGAATCGATAAAAAACAGGTCAAGGATTGGGTTTTAATTTTTATCTAATGATTTGTTACGTTGTCTGATATATACAGCTAATTGGGTGCTAAGCAGTTATTCTAGGAGGAAACCACCATGAGTGAAAACGTTCCAGCAAATACTGATTTATTATATAGACTGCACGACCGCCCCAACCCTATCAAAGCATTCTTAGGTGCCATACAGCACGTACTTGCTGCTTTCGTTGGTATTATTACCCCTTCACTAATCATCGGTGGCACTTTAGGTTTAGGGGAACATATCCCCTATCTGCTAAGCATGTCCTTAATCGTATCTGGAGTCGCGACTTTTATTCAAACGCGAAAAGTAGGGCCCATCGGCTCTGGCCTTATGGCATTACAAGGCACCAGTTTTGGTTTTTTGGCGGCAGTATTGACCGCAGGATTTGTAGTAAAAAACCGCGGTGGTAGTCCTGAAGAGATTTTATCCGTTATCTTTGGTGTGTCGTTTCTCGGTGCATTTGTTGAGATATTTTTGAGTCAATTTATCACCAAACTCAAATCATTTATGAGCCCTATTGTTACTGGCTGTGTGATTGTCACGATTGGTTTGTCCCTAACAAAGGTAGGTCTCACTGATTTGGCAGGTGGGTTTGGTGCTGAGGATTTCGGTAGTATTCCAAACCTACTCTTAGGTGGTGGCGTACTCGTCAGTGTGGTGCTCATTAGCATTATTAACAATAAGGTTATTCGCTCAAGTGCTATCTTTATCGGTCTGATGTTAGGCTTGCTCGCTGCCGTATTTATGGGGCGCATTGATTTTTCATTGGTGTCTAAAGCGGATTTTTTCACCGTTCCCATTCCCTTCAAATATGGTTTTGGTTTTGATTGGCAGGCATTTATTCCCATTGCCTTTATGTACATCATTACCAGTATTGAGACCTCAGGCGACTTGACCGCTACCTCGATGATTTCAGGCGAACCGATCAAAGGCCCGCTCTATGAGAAGCGCATCAAAGGTGGTGTGTTGGGTGATGGTGTCAACTCTCTGATTGCGGCTGTATTCAACACTTTTCCTGTGACAACCTTTAGCCAAAATAACGGCGTGATTCAAATGACAGGTATTGCCAGTCGCTATGTTGGTTTTTATGTTGGCGGTATCTTGTGCCTGATGGGTCTATTTCCTATCCTCGGTGCGATTTTCACGCAGCTGCCCAAGCCTGTCGTAGGCGGGGTCACGCTACTGATGTTTGCCACTGTCGCAACTGCGGGTATTCGTATACTATCCACCGTGGATTTTACCCATCGTAATGTCTTGATTATCGCCACGTCACTAGGATTAGCAACGGGTATTGCATTCGTTCCTGACGTACTCTCACAGACGCCGCAATTTTTCCAAAACATCTTTGGCTCAGCGGTGACGATGTCCGGTATTGTGGCAATCACGCTTGATATGATCCTACCAAAAAACTACGGTGTAGAATTTGATACGGCTGAACAACATGCCGAAGATGGCTTAAAAACAGCGCAAAAAGTGGCATAAATTTGAATGTTTAGCCCTGTCTAAAAGTAAAACGAGGTGCCATAAAATTTGTTTGTGCACCTCGTCCGCTATGATCGCTTAATCACAATGACTTAACTGTATATAATCATTCAAGTCCACAGCCTCGTAAAATAAAAGGCACTAGAAAATCTGCTGCGCGCGCTTCATCTTCTGCGTCATAAGCTGTTTTGTCCATCAGGCCGACAATTTCAATCTCAAATTCAGCGTAACGCTGGGTCGTCGCCCATATCAAAATTAGTAGTTGCAAGGGATCTGTAATCCCAATCTTGCCTTGCTTATGCCACTCTTTCATGACTTGCGCTTTATCATTTACCCAATCTTTCATCGTTGTTGACATAAATTCGTGCAAGTGAGGCGCACCGCCGATGACCTCAATGGCAAACAACTTATGACGACTAGGATTGACAAAAGCTTGATGCAGCTTGGTACGGACAAACTTTTCAATGACGGTTTTTGGATCGCTGTCCACTGTCATCGTCACCAAGCCGTCATTCCATTCTTCAATAATCGAGCGTAGCACCGCCATATATAGGTTTTTTTTGTTTTTAAAATAATAGTGGACGTTGGCTTTAGGCAGTCCTGCTCGATCAGCGATGCCTTGCATTGTAGCGCCGCGATAGCTTTGGAGCACGAACTCCTCTTCAGCGGCTGCCAGTATCAACGCTTGATTGTGCGCGCGCGTAACTTGTTGACTACGATGCGATGGCGCATCAGTAGTCAGGATATCCTCTTTCTGATTATCTTGAGTCATAACAATGGTATCTCACTCCAAGTGGCTGGTTCGACAAAATAGTCGCTATATTTCTGAATATTTTTATATATCAATGCACAGATTTTCGCAGCATGAGCCACCAAATAAAAAAATTCTCATAAAACAGTTGACCAATTAGTCAGGTTTTAGCAGAATGGTAATTATAAATCACACGTATTACGACCAAAACTATACTGCCATGTCATTTTGCGGCTCAACTATTAGTATTTCCTCAAAAAATACGTTCTGTATCGTCAATTTATCATGATTAGAAAGCTAGCAACTTAAATACGCACTGTGGGTTTGCTTAAATAAAAATGCAAACGTCGAAAAACTAAAAAATGAACCATAAAAACATCGATTGCTATCGCTAAGTCTAAGCAAAAAACCACCATGTATAAACCTTTATTAAACAATAGTTATCCAGTCCGCATAATGGGCTGTCATATCAACAAAAAGGATATCACCATGAGCTTAACCTTAGCGCAATTTAATAATTTGTCTCAAGAGATCGCAGTCTCGCAGCTTTTAATCTGCTGTACCAGTAGCGTTTGGGCAAATAAGCTTGCCAATGCGCGTCCTTTTGCAGATTTCGATGCGCTCTTAGCGAATAGCGATGCTATCTGGCATGACGTGCAAACCAATGAGGCCAACTTACTAGAAGCATTTGATGGACATCCACAAATCGGTAATGTGGCTTCGTTAAAAGAGAAATATCGCAATACACAAGATAGCGCCGCCCATGAGCAGTCTGGCGCTAATGATGCGACAGACGACGTACTCGAAGCGCTCGCTAAAGGCAATCAAGATTATCTTGATAAATTTGGTTTTATTTTTATTGTTTTTGCAACCGGCAAAAGCGCGCAGCAAATGCTCGATTTGCTCTTGGCGCGCCTGCCAAATGATCGCGCAACAGAGCTGGCCAATGCCGCCGCTGAGCAAAATAAAATCACACGTTTACGTCTAAGCAAACTATTAGGTAATGCTTAGATGATCAACAGCTATCAAACCACATTATTACTATCAATGTTTGTCCGACGTTCTACTTATCAAATACGCTAGCATCATTACTCTATTTACGTCTTTACTAAATACAAAGGAAGCCTTATGTCTGCCACCTTATCGTCACATATCTTAGACACTCATTTGGGCACGCCTGCTGCTGATATCGCCGTCCGCCTACACCGCGTACCAGACAGCGGTGACACGATACTGCTTGCGCATGGGACGACCAATAGCGATGGTCGCGTGACACCAGATGCTTGGCAGTTTGAGTCAAGCATTGATGGCACTGAGCGTCAGCTAGATACGGGACGCTATACCGTGACGTTTGATACTCAGGCATATTTTGATGCCCAGCAGTTGACGGCATTTTATCCGCAGGTGGTCATCGACTTTGTGATAAAAGACGCAAGCCACTATCACGTGCCATTACTTCTGAGTGCGCATGGTTATAGTACCTACCGCGGATCATAACCGACCCTTATTATCAAAAAACTGTGAGCGAAAATCGTTATCCGCTCACAAATATTTTATCAAGACACTGTCATATTAAAGGACACTTACCGCATGGGCGCCTATCTTCTCGAATGGTTGAGTTTATTTTTTCGCTGGTTTCATGTTATCGCAGGGGTGGCATGGATTGGTGCATCGTTTTATTTTGTGTGGCTGGATCTGAGCCTACGCAAGCCGCCACAGTGGAAAGCAGACAAAGGCATCTCAGGTGATCTGTGGGCCGTCCATGGCGGCGGGTTTTATGAGATTGCCAAATACAAGCTCGAACCAGAGGAGATGCCAAAAACGCTACATTGGTTTAAGTGGGAAGCTTACACGACTTGGCTGACGGGCGCGGCGATGATGTCTATCGTCTATTATGCCAATGCAACTGCCTATCTGATCGATCCAAGCAAAGTGCCTTTTACCAGTATCGGTGCCATTGCGACAAGCTTGCTGTTTTTATTTGGTAGTTACTTTATTTACGAAGTCATTGTGCGCAGTCATTTGGGCAAAAACGCCTTTATCTTTAGTACCCTGATTTTTATCTTGTTGGTTATCGCGAGTTGGGGTTCTTATCAGCTGTTTAGTGATCGCGCCTCGTTCATCCATATCGGGGCGATTTTGGGCACGGTGATGGTCGGTAACGTATTCTTCGGTATTATGCCAGCGCAGCGCGCACTCGTAGACTGTGTGCGGCGCGGCGAAAAACCGGGCAAAGAAGTCGCTGAATTGGCACTGCAAGCCAAAAACCGCTCACTGATGAATAACTACTTTACCCTGCCACTCATCTTTACCATGATTAGCAACCACTATCCGATGATGTATGCTCATGAAAAAGGTTGGTTGGTATTGGTCTTCGTCGGCGTTATCACTGCAACGGCACGTCATTATTTTAACCAAAAACATTTGGGGCATAAAAAACCACGCTACTTGGTTATCCCAGCCATACTGACGGTATTATTGATTATTTGGATGCGACCTGAACCAATTGATCCAGCGCCTGCAATGCCCGCTACTGCCGCAGTAACACCTACGACAACTAATAGCACCCCAACAGCTACAAGCGCGACTACTAATACTGATAACGTTAATAATAGCAGTGTTAGCAATAATGCCGCCACTGCTGCTGAAGCCGTACCAGTGAGCGCATCAGTAGATGACGCTATGATGGATGTTGTACATACACGCTGTAGCACTTGTCATGCAGTGCAGCCCACACAGCAAGGCTTTGCCGCACCGCCAGCAGGTATCATTTTGCAAACACCAGAAGATCTAAAAACACACAAAGCAAAAATCGTCACTGCGGTACAAACTGGCTATATGCCACTTGGTAATATCACTCAGTTAACAGATACAGAACGTCAGCAGCTTGTCGCATACGCATCATCCCTTTAGTTTGTTATCAATAGAAAACTTTCCTTGGCGAGCAATATTCAATTAAATATTTAAGGCTCTACGAGATATAGGAACATAAACAATGAGCAAAAAAATCATCAGTGATTTTGATCAAAATACATACCCACGCGACCTAAAAGGCTACGGTGGCAAGCCACCAAAAGCCAATTGGCCAGGCGGTGCAAAAATCGCCGTACAGTTTGTCTTGAATATCGAAGAAGGGGCAGAAAATAGCGTCATCCATGGCGATGGACAGTCCGAGCGCTTTTTGTCGGATATTTTGGGTACGCCCGAGTTTAACAACCGTCACCAGTCTATTGAGTCTGCATTTGAATACGGCAGCCGTGTTGGTGTGTGGCGGGTGTTGGATGTGTTTAAAGAGTACGGCGCTCCTATCACCACTTTTACTTGTGCTGCCGCTGCCGAAAAAACCCCGCATATTATCGAGCGCGTATTAGAAGACGGTCATGAGATTGCCAGTCACGGTCTACGCTGGATCACTTATCAATATATGTACCGCGAGACGGAACGTGAGCACATTCGCCGTGCAACCAACATATTTGAGCGCATGCTCGGCAAACAGCCACTCGGCTGGTATACGGGACGCGATAGCCCAAACACACGTGAGCTGGTGGTCGAACAAGGTGGCTATCACTATGACTCTGACTCCTATGGCGATGAGCTGCCTTACTGGCTCAATGTCAAAGCCCAAGATGGCGATCTAATCACACGCAAGCCGCATTTGGTCATCCCTTATAGCTTAGAGACCAATGACATGCGCTTTTCTTCGAGTCCAGGGTTTACTCACGCCGAGCCATTTTATCAATACCTCAAAGACAGCTTTGACACCCTTTATGAAGAAGGCGCAGAAACCCCCAAAATGCTGACCATCGGTTTGCATTGCCGTATTATCGGACGGGCAGGACGTATCAAGGCATTAAAGCAATTTTTGCAATACATCACCAATAAGCCTGACGTGTGGATATGCCGCCGTGATGAGATAGCGAAGCACTGGTACGACAACCATCCAGCAACACCAGACAACACAGCCAACTGGATGTAGCTTTTGCCACGACAGCCACTACCACGGCTGTCAAGTAAGCCGCAGTGTGTCGAATAAATAAAACAAGCGGCACTCGATCAATTAAACCTAATATTAAGCAAAAGGAATCATAATGAGTCAAAACACCTCAGAAGTGGGACAAATCATCTCAGCAAATAATCTGCCTGAGAGCCTGCCAGCCTTTACTAAAAAATCTAACGTGGCTGACAGTCGCTTGGGTGCCAAAGCGCTATTTGCGACCGATGATTTTTTTGCGGATAAAAGCCGTATTCTAAACCCTGATGCGCCTATCTTTATTGTAGGTAAATTCGACGATAACGGTAAATGGATGGACGGCTGGGAGACGCGCCGTAAGCGTCATTTGGGCTATGATTATTTAGTCATTCAGCTGGCGCGTCCGACCAAAATCGCAGGTCTCGATATCGATACCAGTCATTTTACGGGTAACTTCCCCTCTTCTGCCAGTGTCGATAGCTTATACGCGCCAGAGCTACTACAGCAAGATGAAACTGAGCTTACTAGTCTCAGTAAAAAAGACTGGGACAGTAAAAACTGGCAGCCCCTTGTTGGCATGACCCCACTACAGGGCAATCACCATGAGTTTATCGAAACTGATAACGAGCAAACGGTCACACATATCCGTTTGAATATTTACCCAGATGGCGGCGTGGCTCGACTGCGTGTCTATGGTGATATCCAACTTGATGCCAGCCTAAACAATCAAGGTGAAATGCTCGACTTGGCAGGCGCGTTAAATGGCGGTCGTGCAATCGCCAGTAACGACGCACATTTCGGTGAAGCTAGCAACTTACTGTTACCGACCAAAGCGCCCAATATGGGGGATGGCTGGGAGACGCGTCGCCGCCGTGAGCCAGGCAATGACTGGTGCATTATTGCCTTAGGTCAAGCAGGTATCGTGGATTCTATCGAGATAGATACCGCTCATTTTAAAGGCAACTATCCTGATAAAGTATCCATTCAAGCCGTCTACTCGCCAAATACGCCAGAGCAAACCTTGGTCACTCAAAGTATGTTTTGGGATACGTTGCTTGAGCCGCAAAAAACCAATGCGGATGACATCCATACCTTCGGTAACGACAAGCTCTTAATAGACCAGCCTATCACCCATATCCGAGTCAATATCTTCCCTGATGGTGGTATCAGCCGCGTGCGCGTGTTTGGCAAAGTAGCAGATCATGTTGGTACTACTGATAATACAGAGGTCAAATAATGAGTGTTATCTTAACGGCTCAGCCTTTGACCAAAGGCGACTTTGCCCCTTACGGCTCGGTTATCGAGCGCTATAGTGAGGAGGAGCAAACCGCTGACAACACTTATGAGATCAATAATGGCTATGCGGTTCGCCATCATGCGCTTGCTGCGAGTCAGATTGAGGGTGGCACTGTCGGTATGAGTATCTTTCGAGCCAAAAAACGTGAGAATCCGATTGCCCTCTCCGTCATGGAGTATCATCCGTTTTGCACGCAAGCATTTGTCTCGATGGAAGGTCAGGACTATGTCGTCGTCGTTGCCAAAGCAGGTACGCCGCCACAATCGCCTGATGATCTGGCCGTGTTTTATGCCAAGTCGCATCAAGGCGTACAGTATGCTGCCAACGTCTGGCATCATCCCTTATTGGCGCTTGGACGCGACAGTGACTTTTTAGTGATTGATCGTATCAATGGCGAAGGTAACAACTGCCATGAGATAGACATTACGGACTGGGGTGTGCTTATTGAGTTAGAAGACGTCAGTTAGAAAATGTCAGTTAGAAAAAAAGTCGCCAAGCTATCTCATAAGCACAGACAAAAAAGCACAGAACAAAAGATACAGACCAATCAAAGCCCCGTTTATGATATATAAACGGGGCTTTTTTGTGACTCATGTTTTTCGCCAGTTTATCAGACCGCAGATTTTCGATAGCGGCTCTGACCAGCAATTATCGTCTGCTCAATCACTCTATCATCACCCAGCATAATCAGCACAAATAACTGCTCTTCAAGGGTTTTGGTCTGCGCCATACGCCGCTCTAACAATGCTGTGGCCTTCATATCAATCACGACAAAGTCCGCTTCTTTACTGGGCATAAAGTTACCAATCTTATCATCTAATAGTAGCGACTGCGCATTGCCCAAAGTGATCTGATACAACCCTTGGTGTGCTGATAATTGATTACTTTGTAGTTGCTGGACTTTGTATGCCTCTGATAACGTCGTGAGCATCGATAAGCTCGTGCCTGCTCCAACGTCGGTGGCGATACTAACACCGGTATAACTTAACGTCTTTGGTAAATCGAACAGCCCACTACCCAAAAACAGATTGGACGTTGGACAATGTGATATCTGCGTGCCAGTCGCGCGTAGACGCTCGTATTCTGGTGTCTCAAGGTAGATACCATGCGCCAAGGTGGTACGGCGGCCCAGTAATCCCATATCATCATAGACGTCGAGGTAGCCTTTATGATTGGGATACAGCTCCTGCACAAAAGCCACCTCATCACGGTTTTCTGCCAGATGCGTTTGCAAATACACACTGTCATGGCTGGCATACAACTCACCTGCCAGACGTAATTGTGTAGGGCTCGACGTAATCGCAAAGCGCGGGGTAATGGCCACATGCTGACGCCCGCGCTCATGCCAATTATCAATGATATTTTGAGTGTCACGGATACTTTGCTCAGCAGGCACACATAGCGGCTCAGGCGCATTTTGGTCCATCAAGACATTACCCGTGATCATACGCGTATTGAGCCTGTGGCTTTCAGCAAAAAACGCCTCGGCAGATAACGGATGACTGGTTGCAAAAACCATCGCACTGGTCGTGCCATTGGCAAGTAATTGGTTCAAAAAAAACTGCGCGGTATCATGCGCTATTTTTGGATCACCAAAGTTGGCTTCCGTCACAAAAGTATAATTATTGAGCCAATCAAGCAGTTGCTCACCATAAGCGGCAATCATATCTATCTGCGGATAGTGCACATGGGTATCGATAAAACCCGGCATGATGAGTTTGTGCCGATGGTCATGAATCTGTACTGGTTCTTGACTGTCATTAGTAGCGGTCAGCACATAATTTGCTAGCATCGCCTCTCGACTGCCATAATTAATAATCAGTCCAGTCTCATCATCAATAACAAGTGCACCGTCGGCAATATACTCAGGGTAAACACGCACGCCTGCAATTACTGGAAGCAACGTTGTATCTTTATCAACGGTCAGATTTACGAGAAAGTCAGGAATTCTAGTATCGGATAATTCAGCAGCCGTACGCTTAGCAAGGTCATCTTCGCTAATATAATGTAATAAATGAGCTTGATAAATATGTAGGGTCATTTGGTAGTCTCACAATGGCGTAGTAGTACTGAGCGTTTTAATTATTTAATAAAAAATGACACGGCTTCATGAAGTAATTAGTCCCTTCAAAGAGCAACCTGATGATAACGTTGTAATAGCTGTGCCGCGATAGATACGGCCACCGCCATTGGCTCTTTGCCGCCGATGGGTAATCCGATTGGCATGATGAGCTGATTGACTAGTTGCTCACTATAGCCACGCTGAATCAAACGATCTCTAAAACGTTTGGCTTTGGTGGATGAGGCAATACAGCCAATATAAGGTAATGAGATATCTGAGCGCTTACTATCAGCTAAGCAGATATCAGAAATAGTATCTAATGCTGCGCGCACCAGCTCAAAATCCACACTATGGTCATGCGTCATAACCAAAATAAAACGCTGACCACCTTGCTCAATAAATGGACGCACAAAATCGACAGGATCGTCATCGATATGCGGACGGATATGCCTTGGTAGCTGATAGAGTTGTGATTGATTCGGTGTGGGGTTTTGGTAGGCACTGTTGCCTGCTTGGCCCGTTTCACTGGAGTTGGTTTTATCAATCAAGTAACGCTCAAACATCTCTGGGCGACTGTCTACCCAATCTACCTGACATGGCAATTCAGCAAGGATAGTCATGAGCGCTGATGCCACATGACCTGCTCCAAATACCAGTACTGACATCGGCGGCGTCACATTAAAGCATTCGAACATAACAGTGACGCTACCGCCGCAGCATTGGGCCAATTTCGCACCCAACGGGTAATGCTTAGTATAAACCGCGTCTCGGCGTACTGCTTTAGAAGGAGCTGACGCGCTTGTCTCATTAGCTTCAGAAATTTTTGGTTTGACTTGTTTGGATACCGTGGTGGATATCTCGCCACTTAATAGCTGACGAGCAGTAGTAATCACATCGTGCTCTAGACCGCCGCCGCCCAGCGTATCTACAATACCATCCTGCGTGATAATCATCTTTGCCTGTAGCGCACGCGGAGCCGAGCCATTCACAGCCACGACCGTTGCCAACACATGAGCCATGCCGCGCTGCTGATATCGCGCTAGACCTTCATACCAGATGTTTGGTGGAACCAATGACTCACTCACTGTGCGCAGGACCCCTTGCCCCTGCGACATTTGGGTGCTCTATCGCTTCTGGCTGCTCATCAGTCTGTTTGCCGGCTACCTCTTTTGGATCAATATCTTTGGCATGGCGTACATCTTGCGGCATGACTTTGTCGTTATAGAGATCGCCCTTTTCTTCTATACCTTCAATAAGGCTATCCATCGTATCCTTGTCCGCCTTGGTCTCTAGATCCCAAGACGAACCTTCCATACGCATAACTGCTTTTAATACGGCTTCTGGGGTCGCAGGCATGGTCAATTCTGGATTTTTTTGATAATTACCAAGGCTAGCCACCGCGTTATTGAGAGCGCACCAGACACTAGCTGCCAACATAAACGGCGGCTCACCAACGGCTTTAGAATTATAGATAGTTTGTTCTTCGTTTTTGCGATCGTATAGTTTCACATTCCACTGCTTAGGCAAGTCATGCGCCGTTGGAATTTTATAATTGGCAGGACTATCGGATGCAAGCTTTCCTTTATCATTCCAGATCAGCTCTTCTGCTGTGAGCCAGCCCATACCTTGCACAAAACCGCCCTCAATCTGACCGATGTCAATGGCAGGATTGATCGATTGCCCTGCATCGTGCAATACATCACAGCGCAGTACCTTATATTCCCCTGTCAGTGTATCAATCTCAACCTCAGCACAAGCTGCACCTAGCGCAAAGTAGAAAAACGGACGTCCCCATGCTTTGGAGCGATCATAAAATATCTTCGGCGTTTTATAGTAGCCAGTAGACGATAGGCTGATGCGGTTTTGATACGACAGCTGAATCATTTCAGCAAAGGTTAGTGTCTCTTTATCGCCGATATAGACATGGTTTTGTTCAAAGCGTATCTCTTCTTGTGCCACCTCAAAATGCTCAGCTGCAAATTCAACAATGCGCGCTTTGATGCTTAGACAGGCATTTTGCGCCGCTTTACCGTTAATATCAGTACCTGATGACGCGGCAGTTGGTGAGGTATTAGGTACTTTATCCGTACGTGTCGCTGATACTTTTACTGTATCTAGATCCACATCGAACTCATTGGCGACAATTTGGGCGATTTTAATATATAAACCCTGCCCCATCTCCGTACCACCGTGGTTGAGATGGATGCTGCCATCGGTATAAACGTGTACCAGCGCGCCCGCCTGATTGAGCGTCTGCACCGTAAATGAAATACCAAATTTTACGGGTGTTAACGCAAGACCCAAACGCTTGTCACTACCTTCAGCGGCGGCTTTTTGATTGAATTCTATAATTTGCTGACGGCGCTTGTCGTAATCGCAATCCGCTGCCAGTTTGGTCATGATGTTTGCTAAATCGAAATGCTCAATGGTCTGACCGTAATGGGTGCTTTGACCATCTTGATATAAGTTTGCTAAGCGCACTTGCAGCGGATCTTGCCCCAAGGTATAGGCAATATGGTCCATCATATATTCAGCGGTCATTAGCCCTTGTGGACCACCAAATCCTCGATAGGCCGTATTGGATACGGTATGCGTCTTACAGCGATGACCCGCCACACGAGCCGCTGGATAGTAATAGGCATTATCACAGTGGAACATCGCTCTATCGACGATGGCATCAGATAGGTCTGGCGCATAACCGCACAGACCAGCCAATTGCATATCGACGCCCAATATACGCCCAGACTTATCTAAGCCAACCTCATAACGATTGGCAAACTCATGACGTTTACCCGTCACGACCATATCATCCTGACGATCTAGACGCATACTGACAGGAGCGTTATGGCGCTTGGCAACGATACCGCACAGACACGCCCATGCCGCGGCTTGCGTTTCTTTACCACCAAAACCACCACCCATACGGCGTACGACTGTGTTTACCGCATGGAAGGGCAAATCCGTCACTTCGGCGACGAGCTGCTGCACTTCACTTGGATGCTGCGACGACGTGTACACTTCTAGTCCGCCATCATCACAAGGCACCACATACGACACTTGCCCTTCGAGATAAAAGTGCTCTTGCCCGCGCATATGAATATGACCTTCAATACGAATCGGTGCACTCTCAAGCGCCGTTGCCGCATCACCACGCTTCATAAAATGACTCGGACGCACAAATAACTCTTGCTCTAGCGCTTTATCAATACTAAGTACCGCTGGCAATGGCTCATATTCTACTACTGCCTTGGTGGCGGCTTTTTTGGCAGCGCGATGGCTGGTCGCCACCACCACAAATAGCGTCTGACCGACATACTCTGTAATGTCATTCACCATCAGTGGCTCACCATCAAACACGGCACCGATATCTGTCTGCGCCGGTAAATCTTTAAAACTTAAAACATCAACGACCTCATCAGCCTCTCTGACAGCACTCAAATCCATACTCAATATACGTGCATGAGCATGGCTGCTTTTACCCACTGCCAGATGTAGCGTGCCTTGTGGTTTGGTAATATCATCCACATAAGTTGCCGTACCCATCACATGGGTAATCGCACTGTCGTGTTTGGCTGACGTGCCAATCTTGTTTTTTGGCGGACGCACGCGGCGGATACTATAACTGTCAAATAAAGACGAATGATGGCTCATAGCAAATCTCTTCTATTAGTACGCATTTACTGATGCGCTTTTTTATTTCTGACAAATACACTCATGACGCAGTATTGATACTCAATTACGCTGACAGTCAAGCGCTCTCAGCCTGCATCTCTGCTACTAATTGTTTACCGCACTTCACCAGTAGACGCTGCACCACATGCATGCGATATTCGCGGCTGGCTCTGACATCCGTCATTGGTGTGACATCTGCAGATAACACCTGTGCTGCTTGCTCAAAACTTGCAACATCAGTAGCTTGACCAATAAGCGCTTGCTGACAGTGCACCGCAAGCAGTGGTATCGCTGCCATGCCACCGAGCCCAAGCTTTGCATTGTCGATAATTGCACCATCTGCTGACACATCAAGCCGCGCCGCAAGCAAGCACGCTGAGATATCATCTTCGTAGCGTTTGCTAATCTTATGGATAAATAAATGCTGATGATCTTGCATCAAAGGAATATGAATAGCGACAATATAACTGCCTGCTTGCAACTTGGTCTTTTTATAATCTAAGAAAAATGCTGATAACGGTATGATTTCATCCGTATAAACCGAATCACTACTATCTAAATCTTTACCTGACTCTTCACGATTAGGCGCGCAATGACGCAAATGAATTGACGCATCTAGTGCCAATAAAATCGGTGGCAAATCACCAATCGGGGATGCGTTGGCGATATTACCGCCGATGGTGCCCATATTACGAATTTGCGGAGAGGCAATGCGCTCAAACACTTGCGCAAAGCGTGGAAAATACTGCTCAAGCACAGGGAGCATTTGCTGATAGCTCATGCCAGCACCTAGCACTAGCGACTGACTTTGAGTTTGTTCGTCAGTCGATGTGTTGCTATTTGCATCTGATAGCGCCCAAGACTTTAGCGCCTCAATACCTGAGAGCTGAATAATGATCTCGTGATCAACCAAATGCTGGGTTACACTCAATCCCAAATCCGTACCACCTGCCCAGATCGTCGCCTGCGGATTAGCTGCTAATATTTGATTAAGCTCGTCTAGTGACTTGGGTATATATAACCGTCGCCCAGCATCATTGAGTGCAGGGGCAATAGCTGTTGACTCTACATTGTCCGACTCGGCTTCAGCTGGCGCATTTGCAGATACTGCTGATTCCTTTGTACTACCCATCGCGTCTGTTGCGAGACTGATAGTCAAGTCTTTCATCACCGACTGCTCTGCCTCTCTTTTCTGACCGATTTCGCTCATCAGTAGGCCTGCCTCGATAATCGGACGATAGCCTGTACAGCGACATAAATTGCCCGATATTGACGCAACCACTTCATCATAGCTCAACTGCTTAGCATCACTCTGACTTGCTGATTCTGAACTTGTCTGCATACGATTGTTTTCGTAAACGCAAGCCAGTGACATGACAAACCCAGGGGTACAAAAACCACACTGCGATCCGTGACACTCAACCATCGCCTGCTGTGCTGGATGCAGCAAAGCACGTTCTGGATGATGCTCAGGATTGTCCGCCAAGTAGGACGCTGTCATCAGGTGATGACCGTCCATCAGCGACAATAGCGTGATACAGGAGTTGATCGTATAGAATGGAGGCGTAGCATTTTTTTCGTTGCCATTTTCATCATTAAGCGTTTGCTGGATAGTGCTAGGCAGGCGTTGAGCCATTACCGTACAAGCACCGCAGTCACCACTGCCGCAGCCTTCCTTCGTATCCGTTTGGCCTTCATGCAATCGTAGATACTCAAGCACTGTCGTATTGGGGTTAAGCTGGGTTAGCTCATGGTATTTTCCATTGAGATAAAAACTAATCATAGCAAGGCTCGGCTAAAATAATGAAAGTGAGTATAAGACTGAGAAACATTAGTGGTTTGAGTACGAAAGGTAAACGCTTAATCTATATTTTGCTGCAACCGCTCAAGTAAGTTTATCGGCAAGTACGTTTTTAGTTTTTAATATACTTACTATTTATTCTATGTCGCATTTGCAGGATGTCGATGAGTAGGATATCGCACACTCTTTTATAGCAAATAAATCGACCATAAATAGCAGTAATTATCAGGAGCTTTTGCCAAGAATTAGTACTGCTATATACCTGACTATTTGGTCAGCTTTCAACATATTATCACTATTCTTATTTATAACACAACCCATTCAAACATCTGTCGATACTGCTAAATGATTGACCCTCAAGCCGCTATCTGACAACCGCTATCAATCCTAACAGCAGAGATAGTTTCTAAGACTCGTCATGTTAGTCATTGATATATAGTCGAACCACTATTAAAGTGTTACAGCGTTAGACTCGTTTAGCCTACTACTGTAGTACTTGCACTCGTCTGCCTCGTACCACTTTTAATATTGATTGACTATAGCTAATACAAACGCATAGTAGACAAGTTACGTCATGACTGAATAAATAATTTCTTTAAAAACAAAGCCAAGTCTTTGTACCTTTTTAAGGTTATATAACCGACCTGTTTTTATATATAATACCTAAAAGTAAACCTTACTTTTAACTGTCATCGCTTCTAACGATAGATAGACATACAAGATATATTATTGGGTAATATATCGTCTCTGAGATACTATTATGAAGTCACTTACCTCTATTTGTCTGCTGATAGCGTCGCTAATGCTGACTGGTTGTCAACATTTCCAATTTGTTGATAGCCCTATTCCTGTTAAGCCTGTACCGACTAATCTGGTTGCTCCATAAAATGGTTACTCCATAACATTGACATAAAAAAAGCAGACATCAATAGTGTCTGCTTTTTTACTGGAGTAGCCTGTCACCTACTGTGTTATCTAACGCTTACTATCCGCTGGCTGATGTTTAATGATGGTTTTAGCCAAATGATCACCAAACCAAATAGCGGTATCAATATCTCCTTTCCCTGGCGTTTCTTCAGGTGGTCCGTCAAGAGATTGCGTCATCAAACCTAAGAAGCTAGATAGACGGTTGAGATCGTGCGCCTCATGACCCGTCGGCATAAGCGGCAGACCAATCCAATTCATACCATGCTGCATGGCATATAGAGAAATTTGCTGCAACACGGCAAGTTTATCACCGCTCAGACCGCCTGAGTTGGCAAAAGCTGCGGCCCATTTGCCTTCCCACGTGCGGTTGTACCAACGCTTTGAGGTTTCATCCATAAAGGTTTTGAATTCAGCGGTGACGCTGCCCATATATACCGCGCTACCGAAAACCAATAGATCTGCCTGATCTAAGTAATCCCAGTCAATATCATAAATATCAACCGCTTTTGCTTGGGCCTCTGGTAATTGCTGATGCGCGCCTTGTACAATCGCTTCAGCGACACGCTTAGTATGACCATAGTTGCTATGAAAAATAACAGCAATCGATACGTTAGGCGTACTATCAGGAGATATTTTTGAGGATTCGCTAGTTGTATTCATACAGACTCTAATAATGACAATAATGGTTAAATAAAAATAATATAGTGTACGAGTGCAAAACGACTCAGCGCACTCAATAGGTTTGTTAGTTGTGAGCTGACATCTACGTAGCGGCGCGGCGCACAATCACGAGCGCCATTCTTCCCGTTGCAGGCTGCTGCATATGCGTTTGACGACGATAAGAATAGTAATGCCGATCTGCATAGCTACAGCTGATAGGTTCTTTGTTATCTATCGACACGCCAGCGGCTGTTAATTGATCAGCGGCCAGTTTTGGTAAGTTTAGCTTAACTTTATGCGCGTGCACTGTAGCGCAATTCGATAGTTTATCAACTGTCTTATGTAAATGCTGAGTATCGCTATGATTTTCAAGACCATTATCTGAGCGCATCACATATAAACTGTCAAAATTATCACTATCTGACGCCGTGAGTAATTGATTATCTAAGCAACCAGCCAGTAATTGGTCACGAACTTGATGACCCACTTCATAATTGGCCTGACTGATACACACCCCTATCCAAGCCTGTATAGCCCCTGAATCGGTAAAGCGCTGAGCAGTCTCTCGAATCACGCCGCACGCCAATCCTTGCCAACCTGCATGAATGGCGGCGATTTTACCGCTTAAGGGTTGGTATAAGACAATCGGCACACAATCTGCCGTCATGATCGCCAGTCCACGACCACTTTGCTTGCTGATTATGGCGTCAGCCGCCATTGGTGCCATGCTCAAAGGCGTCGTATCAATATCATGGATCTGTTTACCATGAATCTGACTGACCCAATGTAAGCTGTGAATAGCAGTATGTTGCTCAGTTTGTGATGACTCACTTGCCATCTGTGTATTAATCGCAGCCAACAGACTCATACGATTACCTAATACCTTTGCCGCCTCATCGTTGACATGCAGGCCTAGATTTAGCGCGCCATAATTTGCTTGATGGTTTGCTTGACTGTCAAGCCCTCTTTGCTGGCTTGCGGTAGCAGGTTCGTCAATATTATTCGGCGCAAAAGCAGCCGTTTGGAAAACAGCCACGTCATCCATTTGCGCGAGCATGGTCATTGGAAAATTATCTATTATCGGAAGCTTGTTTGTCACGACTGCCCCATCCTTTTATCTACTGACTGTCTAAAAATTGGCATCACTAAATCACTACTATAAACTTAGCAATTGTCGTAAACACCTTTAGACAGCCGCTTTTCTCAATAGCGTTTACTCGTCATCATAGCCGTCGCTTAATACGGCTATTAGCTGTTGCATGTCTTTTGGCAGTGGCGTCGTCACTTCAATATCCTCACCAGTTACCGGATGCACAAACCCAAGAGTATAGGCATGCAATGCTTGGCGCGGGAAGTTGCTGATGGCTTGGCGCTGTGCTTCTGTCAAACCTGCTCGCAGTTGACGACGACCACCATAGACACGGTCCCCGACTAGCGGATGGGTCACATGGCTCAGATGCACGCGAATCTGGTGCGTACGACCTGTTTCCAGTCCGACATCTAACAGACAGTAGTTGTCATTCAGTGGCGTGACATTTAATAGATGGGTTACCGCTTCACGGCCGGCAGTCATGACTGTCATTTTGGTACGCTGAGTACGATGTCGCCCTATCGGCGCATCAATACGGCGATGACGCAGCAAGCTTGCTTGATCGCCTGCTACCACACACTGATAATGACGATAAACAGATTTGTCTTTTAGCTGCTCCATCAGCGCCATTTGAGCCGGTTTGGTTTTACCGATGAGTAGTAATCCAGAGGTGTCTTTGTCAATACGGTGTACCAACCCTGCACGCGGCAAGTGATGCTGCTGCGGATAATGATATAGCAAAGCATTGACCAAAGTGCCTGTATGGTTACCCGCACCTGGATGCACCACCATGCCAACTGGTTTGTTGATCACCAGCACATCATCATCCTCATAGACCACATCGATATCGATATTTTCTGGTTGATCTTCACTATGCTGCTGCAACGTCGTTGATAGATGTAGGACATCACCTGCTTTGACACGAACCTTTGGTTTTTGCACACTGCCGTTATAAAGTAAGCTACCATCCGTGATCCAACCTTGTAATTGCACGCGCGAAAAGTCTGCAAATACTTGCGAAGCGACTTTATCGATACGTAAGCCAGACTCATCTTCTGTGACGATATGCGTTATATCTACCACCACTGGTACCGCTTGACCTGCTACTGGCGCTTCATCGTCGTCGCCTTCATCCATGTCGCTGTCATCAATTTCTTCATCAATATCGCTATCTTCTTCGAGCAAGTCGTCATTATCAAGAGCATCAGTGTGCTCGTCCATTATTTCCTGCTCATCCATCATTTCTTGATTGTCAGGCTCGTCATTATTTAAAACGTTATTTGGCATTGGTGACTCTTGTGCTGATGAATCAGTCTCTAGCGATTGATTCGGTGATAAATGGGTAGTCATGGCATCATTATTCATAGCGGATTGATACCTGGCAAAGTTGCTAACTATGTAAAGTTACTAACTATATTTTGTTAGGTGACTTCATTCAAAGACAAAATAATAAAAAATTGTCGTTTTTTGACCTCTAGCAAATAATAAAAGCTATGCAGGTCAAAAAAGCGGAGACAATACCGCCCTAGTGTATCATGTCACGCGTCCAAGCCCTATAAAAGTGCATACTATCTGTGAATTTTTGAGCGCTTCTGAGGTGCCAAGCTTTACTGCTTAGCTCTCTAGAACATAACATTGCTGTAATTTACTGTATATTTGTTCCTGCCAGCGACATTCGATATCGCTCGTGATAGCTGCTCATGTTAAACTGCCTGTAAAATATAGATAGCGAAAAAATAGACGAAGCAAACGTTATTCTATAAAGTATAGCCATGTTTTGCTGTATGCTATGGCACTGTATTGCTATGCCATATTCAAATACAGTATAAAAATACCATTGGGTTTTATTGACAGTGTTTGCCATTTAAACCGTTTGAATATGATTAAATGCATTTGATCTATTACAGGCTTATTATAAAAGCTCTATGTATCAGACCCAATCTACCAGTACAATACGTCATAACAAAAACTGCATTCGATGAAAAACGTGTTGCTTGTGCATCGCTGAATACTCAGCATCGTTTTTTATCACTAACCTTTTATATAGCATGATAGCACTGCTGCTATCATGCGTCTTGTGTCGGAGAAGAAGTATGCAAGCTGTTGGCAATACGTTTATCAAACTGTCCTCAATCACCTTACTTGCGCTTAGCGTCAATCTAGTAGGTTGCCAGACATTCAAAAACCTCACTGGCGCCAAAGATGTCGACGCGGTAGAAACCGCGGAAAAGTCAGAGCAAGATTACTATAACGATGCCATCGCTCAAATCGATAAAGGCCGCTATGTTCAAGGTGTTGAAGAACTGACCAATCTGCGTACCTTTTACCCAACTGGGCAATACGCTGAACAGGCATTACTTGATATGATGTATGCACAGTATCAAAGCGATAAATACGAGATGGCAGCAGCGAGTGCTGAGCAATTCATCCGTCTATATCCTTCTAATCCCCAAGTCAGCTATGCTTACTATGTACGCGGCGTTGCCAATATGGAAGGCTCGTCTGAGAGTTTGAAGCTGTTTAAATTAAACCAAGCGGAGCGTGACACTGCGTATCTACGTATTGCCTTTGCCAATTTCCAAGAACTTATTAGCAAATACCCAAATAGCCCCTATGCACCAGATGCCGCCCAGCGCATGACATTTATCTATAATCAGTTTGCTGAGAGCGAGATGAGCGCAGCCAACTGGTATATCGAGCGTGAAGCTTATGTGGCAGCTGTCAACCGTGCCAAATGGGTCTTCCAGTACTATCCACTGAGTGAGTCAGTACCAGATGCCATTGCTGTCCTAGCCTATAGCCACGAAAAACTTGGTCTAACAGACTTAGCAAATGAGTACAAAACCCTATTGCAAATCAACTATCCAAACATGCTGACGAGTAATGGCAAAGTCAAACTGAGCACCAAACGTGATCGCTCTTGGCTCAATAAGATTACCTTTGGACAGCTTGGTCGTTCAAGCACAACTGACAACTCAGTGGCAACGGGCGAATATAATGGCGCGACCAAAACCCAAATGATTGGCAACGCAGCCCAGTTGAGACTAGCAGGGACAAACACAACGCCTGCCAACACTCCAGTCGCCAACAATGCGTCTGCACGTAATGGTATTAGCGTAGGCCTAGGTCTGCCTGAAGCGTCAGCTGAGCGCGTGACCAGCCAATCAAGCACTGGCTCGACTGCACGAGAAGCCAACGTCGATCCACTAAATACCAATCCAACACGTCGCACTACGCTAAATGACGACAGTGTGAGTGATATGGATAATAATTGATTATGTGAGGTCTTTTAGCCTAGCTAACACAGTCTGTATTCATTGATAATAAGGTCAACATTACGTTGGCCTTATTTTTCTAGCAGTACCTTATTACCTCTGCCCCAACATAATCGACCTATGGTAAACTGTTTTTTGTATGAGCATTCCTAACCATATTCTTGAACAACTCAATAGCCAAGCTGACCTGATCAGCATCATTGGCAAACACACTACGCTTAAACGCGCTGGTAGTGAATATAAAGGCTGCTGCCCTTTTCACGGTGAAAAATCCCCATCCTTTTATGTCAATCCACAAAAAAATATCTATCACTGTTTTGGCTGTAGCGTCGGTGGCAATGCCATCAGTTTTTTGCGTGATTACGAGAATCTCACCTTTATCGAAGCAGTCAATGAGCTCTCTAAACAAACAGGCATTGAAGTACCAAAAGAAGAGCAACAGAACGTCAGCTATCAACGCCGTACGCCAAAACCTATTGCACCGCCGCCAGTTCACAATGTACCTAGCCCAACGATAGAGCACAGCAAAGTAAATCAAGACGGTGCAAACCAAGACGGCACAAACCAAGACAGCTATCGAAATAACTATCAAAACAACCGTCAAGCCAGTCATCAAAATAATGTTGACCAAAGCGACCAAAATCACATAGACCAGTCGAGTTATGATGACGCTCAGGGTTACGATAATTTCCCGCCGCTAGATGCTTACGAGTCAGCGCCTTATTCGATGGACTCGTATCCATCAGAGCCGTATTCTTCAAACCATGCGGACGATAGTGGCTATCCGCCAGTGTGGCTGACAGAAACTGACGCAGGCATGGATAGTATTGGTATCGATCAGACGTCTGATCAAGATGGCAACCTGTACGAATTGCTAGAGCAAATTCAGCAGTTCTATCAGCATAATCTACACACTCACCCTCATGCCAAGCAATACTTTTTGTCACGCGGACTCACTGAAGAGACTTTTGAGACTTTTGGTCTTGGCTATGCGCCATTTGGCTGGCAGCATCTTGAGCACCAGTTTCCACAAGATATTGAAGGACTTAAGGCACTAGGGCTCGTGCGCCAATCAGAGTCTGGCCGTGACTACGATCTGCTGCGTGATCGGGTTATTTTTCCTATTCGTGACAACCAAGGTCGCACCATTGGTTTTGGTGGTCGGGCGCTCGACGATGAGGTCAAGCCAAAATACATCAACTCCTCAGACTCGCCCGTCTTTCATAAGCAGCATGTACTCTATGGCTATTATGAGTCGCGCCAGCAGCGTGCTAACGACTGGCTGGTGGTAGAAGGCTATATGGATGTCATTGCTCTCTATCAAGCGGGCATCTATGGCGCGGTCGCCTCGATGGGTACGGCAATCAATGAAAGCCAAATATCGCGGCTATTGACACTCAATCCAACGCTGACTTTGAGTTTTGATGGCGACAGTGCCGGACAAAAAGCCGCTTGGCGTACGCTTGAAGTTGCCTTACCTGTGCTTGCTGATGATAAAGAGTTGCGGTTTTTAACCCTGCCTAACAATCATGATCCTGATACGTTTATCAAAAGTCATGGCAGCGATGCCATGCGCGAGCAAATCAGCCAAGCCATGCCGTTATCACAGTATATTTTTGCGTACTTAAGTGAGCGCTATGACATGAGTCTGGCTGAAGGTAAAGCCAAGCTCATGTCGCAAGTACGCTCATTGACGACCGCTTTGCCAAAAGGCAGTAGCTTTCGCTATTTGCTCAACAATGATGTTTATCAAAAGCTTGGCGGCAGGCGCAGTCAAAATGTCGAGGCCAAAGATGCGCTGCTAGACTTTGATGGTGATATGACCATCAGCCAACAATTGCAGCTGTGCTTTTTGTTTCAGCCGCGCGCACTCATTGATGACCCTATCGAATCGATTTGGCAACAGTCTGGGCTGACAAGATTACAGCTGCCTGCTCACATACAAAAAAAGGCGACAAGCGATGCATTGCGCGCAATCGCATGGGAAGACTTGCAAGATGCGGCTTTATTAAATGTTGTCACAACGATTAAGCGGTGCATGAAGTATTTGCCCACCGATGCCAATGCGGCGGCACATTTTGTATTATCAAATCTGGATCAATCCCATCAAGTGACGCTAAGCAGTAGCTGGGGCGGATTTTATCGGGCACTAACAGCAAGAAATGTATTGAGTCTCGACGACTTGATCGAGGAGCTTGTCAGCTCACTGCTTGAGCGTAATATAAAAAAGAAGATGCAAGAGCTGATAAAAAACCCTGATCATATCAAGCAAGCGATTGTACGTATGCAGGCCCAGCACTTGAGCAATTGGCTGCGCGCGCAGCATGCCGAACGCTCATCACAGATGGTCACCGTGCAGTCTTAATGTTTAATTATCAAATCATGCCCCTTTAAAATTCTAGCCACTGCCCCCACTACTAATGATTATGCCGAGTAGCATGAGTCACTCCTAAATCATTTAGCTGATGGCAAATAAACGGCAAAAAATGGTCGGTAACTATCACTAGCTCGTGCTTGACCACTGCGGTCTGTGTTAAACTGTGTCGCTGTATATTGACAGCACTGCTTGGTTGATGATTGTGAGCATGCATCTTTAAGCACAAATTTTAGGTATTATTTTACATATCTGCTTTTAGATACTATTTTGAGTATTAAATTTTAAGTACTATATTTTTTTAGGTACTGTATTGAAGTCTTTTTAGCTTTTCTAATTTTTAGCTGTTTTTTAGCATTGTTATTGTAGTGTTTTGAGCCTTTATTCATATCAACTCATTTTTGATATTATTGACAACCTCTACGCCATATTTTGATCAATCGATTGATAAGATCAACGCAAAGAGCGAGCGATAGCGAGTCACAATATAAAAATGTCCGATGCAAGTAAGCGAGTATTTATGAACGATAAGTCAGTTTCTAAGTCCACATCTCAACTGGCCACCTTAATCCAAATGGGCAAAGAGCAAGGGTATCTTACCTATGCTGAGGTGAATGACCAGCTGCCCGACTCTATTACCGAAAGCGATCAGATCGAAGATATTGTGCAGATGCTAACCGATGTTGGTATCAAAATCTTTGAGTCTGCCCCTGATGCCGATGACATCTTGATGAACGATGATTCAAGTGATGATGACATGGCAGCAGATGAGGCAGCGGCGGTACTCGCCTCTGTTGAGACTGAGCCTGGTCGTACCACTGACCCTGTCCGTATGTATATGCGTGAGATGGGTACAGTTGATCTTCTTACCCGTGAAGGTGAGATCTCCATTGCTAAGCGTATCGAAGAAGGTATTCGTGATGTACAGCATGCCATGGCTTACTGGCCTGGCACCGTACAGTTCGTCCTTGATGAATACCAAAAAGTACAAGATGGCGAAAAAAAGCTATCTGACGTCATCACTGGTTTCTTAGATCCTGAAACCGAAGAAGATAAAATCGCCGCTCAAGAAGCCAAAGATGCGGTAAAAGAAGAGCGTGAGCGCATCAAAGAAGAAAAAGAAAACCCGCCTATCATCAAAGCTAAAGTGAATGCCAAGGCAGCCGCACTTGATGATGACGAAGATGAAGACGAAGACGACGTGGAAGAAGAAGCTGAAGAAGAAAGCAGCGGTCTTGATCCAGAAGAAGTACGTTTGCGTCTAGAAGAGATCGAGCATCTATTTATCAAAGCCAAGCAAGCGCTGCTTGATTATGGTCGTGGTAGCGTGCAGGCGGATACTGCGTACGCGTTACTTGCTGAACGCTTTATGATGCTAAAGCTCAATAATCGCTTGTCAGACCAAGTCATGGCGATCATGCATGACGTCTACGACGACGTGCGTAAGCAAGAGCGTCAAATCATGCGCTTGGTGATTCGCCGTGGTCGTATGCCGCGTGAAGAGTTCCGTAAGACCTTCCCTAGCAATGAAACCAATGTCGATTGGCTCATTGAGCGTATCAAAGGTAAGCCTGCATTTGCGGGCACGCTAGAAAAAGTCACCGATGACGTTATTTTACTTCAGCGCCGTATTCGTGATTATGAGCAGCAGCTTGATATGAAAATCCACGACATGAAAGATGTGGCACGTCGTATGGCCGTTGGTGAAGCAAAAGCGCGACGCGCGAAAAAAGAAATGGTTGAGGCCAACTTGCGTCTGGTTATCTCTATTGCCAAAAAATACACTAACCGTGGCCTACAGTTCTTGGATCTGATCCAAGAAGGTAATATCGGTTTGATGAAAGCGGTTGATAAGTTTGAGTATCGCCGTGGTTATAAGTTCTCAACGTATGCCACATGGTGGATTCGTCAGGCAATCACGCGCTCTATCGCTGACCAAGCACGTACCATTCGTATCCCTGTGCATATGATTGAGACGATCAACAAGATCAACCGTGTCTCACGTCAGCTGCTACAAGAAATGGGCCGCGAGCCAACGCCTGAGGAATTAGGCGAACGTCTAGAGATGGACGAAGTCAAAGTCCGTAAGGTGCTGAAGATTGCCAAAGAGCCTATCTCTATGGAGACGCCTATCGGTGATGATGAAGATTCACACCTAGGTGACTTCATCGAAGATGGTACGATCTCAAGCCCTGTCGACGATGCAACGTCTGCTGGACTACAAGAAGCCACTCGTGATGTACTCGGTAATCTAACTGAGCGTGAAGCCCGTGTCCTAAAAATGCGTTTCGGTATCGACATGCCAACGGATCATACTTTAGAAGAAGTTGGTAAGCAGTTCGATGTTACCCGTGAACGTATCCGTCAGATTGAGGCAAAAGCACTACGTAAATTGCGTCATCCCTCACGTTCTGAGCATTTACGTTCTTTCCTTGAAAATGACTAATATTCAATGAAGCTAAATAAAAAAAGCCGAGTTTATCTCGGCTTTTTTGTGTTTGTTAATCTATGTTATCAATGCGCGCCTAAATTTTGCTCAGCATCTGGTTTGTCATGTACACCGAAATTGTCTATCATCGTCTGGCTTGCCTCGTTCAAACCAATAAGCTCTACCTCAGTGCCTTCACGGCGAAATTTGATAATGACTTTATCAATCGCAGCGATTGCTGTCACATCCCAAAAATGTGCTCGTGACACGTCAATAACTGCTTTAGAGACAGACTCTTTAGGGCGTGTTGAACATTCGCAAATAGGAACTGCTGATCGCTAAAATTGTTCCAGACAAGGCACAAAGCGACGATAATGCAGATGCCTTAGCGAGATTTGTAACGCAGTATGGGGTAATTTTAGCATCAGCCCACAGGGACAGGACTCTTTTTTGCCGCTTCATCGTTAAAAATAAGCGCTTAGAATGACTAAACTTATTATTTTTAACATCGAATCGCCTAAAAAATAGTCGCTGTCAGTGCCATGGTCGAATGTTCAACACGCCCTAATATCAAAGGATTCAATCATATGCTCTGCTGACGAAAAGCATAGGCGAGGATTTAACTTTTTGGCTATCCCAATTACCGAGCTTAAGTGACCACCCTACTTCTTAGTTTGAATAAATTTATAGTCTTTTGGGCTTTACAGACTTAGATTCTGTATTAGAATCATACGGCACCTGCAATACTACGCTCACAGATTTCATCGCTAGGAAACTGACATGATTGTCCGGCAAACACCCCACCCGTTTAAGATATTTTTCGCCCTTCGCGGTTCAATCATTCCAAAAATATATCCGCAGCTGCTATTGGTTACCATCCTTAGTACAGCCATTACCATTATTCAACACTGGATTCCTGACTCTTTTCCTTATTATGGTATCGCCACTTTTACCTTATTAGGGATTGCACTATCGCTGTTTTTGGGATTTCGAAATAATGCCAGCTATCAGCGTTGGTGGGAAGCACGGATGCTATGGGGCCAGTTGGTATATGATGCTCGCAGCTTAACGCGCCAAGTCCTATCCTTTATAGATGATGACAACGAGCATGGTCGTGAGACTCAGCGCACCATGGTATATCTGACCATTGCTTTTGCACATGCGGTGCGCCACAGGCTGCGTGGTACGCCACCTTGGGCGGACATAGATCCCTTTGTCGCATCCATACATCATGATGGTATGCGCCAAGCAAAAAATGTCCCTGACCATATAATGCGCCTCATGGGTAAGCATCTCGGCGATATTCGGCGTCAAGGACTGGTCTCAGAGCAAGTCATCCAAAACATGGATGAGCGCCTGACCTCTATGACGATTGTCTTGGCAGCCTGCGAGCGCATTCATAACACACCGCTACCTTTTGCTTATATGCTGCTGGTACATCGTACGACCTACTTGTATTGCGTCATGCTGCCTTTTGGCTTGGTCGCCTCGCTTGGTTGGGCAACGCCCTTGGTTTGTGCCGTGATTGCTTATACGTTTTTTGGGTTAGATGCGCTGAGCGAAGAGCTAGAAGAGCCGTTTGGTTTGGCGGCTAATCAGTTACCTCTGACCGCCTTGTCACGCACGATCGAAATAAATCTGCGAGAAGCGCTGGGAGAGACCAATCTGCCGACTGATATTATGCCTATTGATGGTTATTTGCCGTAAATATTGCCGTCATCTAAGCGCCATACAATAAACGAGCGGCAAACGTAACTTGAATAATCTACCGCACGCCACTATAAATAGCAGACAAAGGTACTGTAGGTAAAATCTCTACTCTAACCAGCTGATTTATTCAAAAATATTATCTATAAAAGCGAGGCTCATATCATGAGTGATGATTCAAAAAATAACAACGACAACGTCGACAACAATATAAATAACCCAACCAGCAATCAGCCATCAGTGAAAGTCACTGATTTGACGCCAAATAAAGGCGTTCTGAAAGGCAAAAAAACAGACATTCAAAATCCTGAGCTTTGGGAGTTCCCGATGAACTACCCACTCAGCATCATTGGTCATGAAGGTGAGCACGAGAGCCTGCTTAATGAAATCAAGCTGATCTTGGGTAGCCAATTCCCTGATTTTGATTTGGCCTCTATTGAAGTGAAACCTTCTAGAACGGGTCGCTTTCATTCAGCACGGGTCAATCTGTACCTAACAGCCGCTGATCAAGTCAATACACTTTATGCCGCGCTTGATAATGCCAAGACGGTTCGCATGGTTTTGTAAATCGTTCAGACAGGTTTAGCGCCTTTTGGTCCAAGTCGTCACTCGCTAGTAATAACATATGGGTGGCGATTTTTTGTGGTTTGATGTACAATCTGCGCCCGCATTATTGCCGCCATGGTGATGGTTATCAGGCGACAATCACTGAGAAAATAAAAAGCAAACGGCCACACTATTTTTACAAAAAATTTATGATCGACCGCATTTGCGTCTAACCCTTATCCCATCGTCCTTTGCCAAAATTTGGACTGCCTACAACCTTGTAGCAACATAGTTTTATCCTAAAATCAATATAGTATTTTCAAAATTTTCCCGCTATATTGTGCCTACCGATTAACAAACACGCTATATGTAGTACTCAGTGATTTTTGCTATCACTATGGGTAGTGGCTGCTTGTTGCCAAAAAACTACTGCTACCATCGACTACAATCGCGTCATAAAGAATGTCTGCCGCTCCTTTGGCGCGCAGCATCACTATAAGCAATCAAAATAGAGGCCAACATGACACATATTGATAAAATCCAAGTAACCAAGCGTGATGGACGTTTAGAGCCTATTAATTTAGACAAAATTCATAAGGTAATAGCGTGGGCGGCGGATGGATTGGACAACGTCTCTGTGTCGCAAGTTGAGCTAAAGTCGCACATCCAGTTTTATGAAGGTATCAAGACTCGTGATATTCACGAAACCATCATCAAATCTGCTGCCGACCTTATCTCTGAGACCACGCCTGATTATCAGTATCTCGCTGCGCGCTTGGCGATCTTCCATCTACGTAAGATTGCTTATAACCAGTTTGAGCCGCCGCACCTGTATGACCATGTCAAAACGCTCACCGACGCGGGCAAATATGATAAGCATATCCTAGCGGACTATAGCCGTGCTGAATTTGACGAGTTAGAAGAATATCTGGATCATTGGCGTGATATGAACCTTGCCTATGCTGCTGTCGAGCAAATGGCAGGGAAATACCTAGTACAAGACCGTGTCACGAAGACCGTGTACGAAAGCCCGCAGTTCTTATATATGCTCGTGGGCATGTGTCTATTTGCCAATTACGACAAAGCTGAGCGCTTAAGCTACGTCAAACGCTTTTATGATGCGACCTCAGAATTCAAAATCTCACTACCGACACCGATCATGTCAGGTGTACGTACGCCATCGCGTCAGTTTAGCTCGTGCGTACTTATCGAATGCGGTGACAGCCTAGACTCAATCAACGCGACCACCAGCGCCATCGTACGCTACGTGTCACAGCGTGCTGGTATCGGCATCAACGCTGGCCGTATCCGTGCCCTTGGTAGCCCGATCCGTGGCGGTGAAGCGCAGCACACTGGTTGTATCCCATTCTACAAACTGTTCCAAACAGCGGTGAAATGCTGCTCACAAGGTGGCGTCCGTGGTGGTGCAGCGACCCTATTTTACCCATTATGGCATTTGGAAGTTGAGTCATTACTGGTACTCAAAAACAACCGCGGCGTCGAAGACAACCGTGTCCGTCATATGGACTACGGCGTACAATTAAACAAAACGATGTACACGCGCCTCATCAAAGGTCAAGACATCTCGCTATTTTCACCAAGTGACACGCCAGGCCTATATGATGCGTTCTTTGAAGACCAAGACAAATTCGAAGCGCTATACACCAAATACGAAAATGATCCTAACATCCGTAGCCGTCAAATCCCAGCTGCTGATTTGTTCAGCCTAATGATGCAAGAGCGCGCCAGTACGGGTCGTATCTATATCCAAAACGTCGATCATTGCAACATCCATAGCCCATTTGATGCGGCCATTGCCCCGATTCGCCAGTCAAACCTATGTATGGAAATCGCGCTACCGACCAAACCACTGGATAACATCAATGACGAAGAAGGCGAAATCGCCCTTTGTACGCTATCAGCGGTCAACTTGGGTAAAGTCGAGAGCGTCAGCGACATCGAAGAGCCAGCCGAGCTAATCGTCCGTGCGCTTGATGCCCTGCTCGACTATCAGGACTATCCAGTTAAGGCGGCTGAAAACGGCAGTATGCGCCGCCGTACGCTTGGTGTGGGCGTGATTAACTATGCTTACTACTTGGCTAAGAATGGCGTACGCTACTCTGACGACAGCGCGCTTGGTCTGACCCATCAGACGTTTGAAGCATTGCAGTATTATCTCTTGAAAGCGTCAAACAAGTTGGCAAAAGAGCAAGGCGCGTGCCCTGCCTTCAATGAGACCACGTACTCACAAGGTATATTGCCGATTGATACGTACAAAGCCGACTTGGATAACATCTGCCAAGAGCCGCTACATCTCGATTGGGAAACGCTACGTAGGGATATCACTGAGCACGGTCTACGCAACTCTACCCTAACCGCCTTGATGCCGTCTGAGACCTCAAGCCAGATCGCCAACGCGACCAACGGTATCGAGCCACCACGTGGTCTGGTCTCTATCAAAGCGTCAAAAGATGGCATCCTAAAGCAAGTCGTGCCTGAGATTGCTACCCTAAAAGATCAGTACGAGCTACTATGGCAAATGCCAAACAATGACGGTTACCTAAAGCTGGTCGCTATCATGCAAAAATTCGTCGATCAAAGTATCTCTGCCAACACCAACTATGACCCCGTTCGTTATGCTGGTGGCCGTGTACCGATGAAGATATTGCTAAAAGACTTGCTAAACGCTTATAAAATGGGTGTGAAGACGTTGTACTACCATAACACTCGTGATGGTGCGAACGATGCCCAAGCGGATATGGAAGATGATTGTGCTGGCGGTGCTTGTAAGATTTAAAAATTTGGCCATTAGGCTCTCTGATCTAATTTAGAGAGCCTAATAGATAATTTGGTCTAGTAAAAGGAGGTGCAACTAAAATATAGATAGCATAAAACCACTAAAGCTAATTAATAGAGAGGTAATTTAATTATGGCTAAGAACACAGGCCGTAGTACTCGCAGAGGTTCGGTAAAAGCTCGAACTCAAATGAAGCATCCTAGTAACCCTAAGCATTCGCTTAAGAGAGACGCTGCTACAGGTCGATTTATGAGTGGTATGAAAGGTAGTTATAAAGGGGTAGCACAGGAGGTAGATAGTAGAAGATAAAAATGGCATAGAAGAGTAATCAACTATGCCATTGGAGATGCTAAATACGTCAATATTTAGTATCAGGAAGTTGAGACTACCGACGTCCACAAGTGATAGGCCAATAGAATGAATTTCCTTTTTCAGAGCAGACATTCTAATTTAAAACTTACCACTTGTCCAAAAAAACCGTGAAAAGGTAGTCACAAATATTTCTACTCAGGAGTAATGAGTATGGAAGTTTATCGTGATATACATGGCGACTCTGGCGTAAGCGCATTCGAGGTCGGTGATGACTCTATAATTGTGCGTTTTACGAAAGGTGGTATGTATCTATATAACTATTCCAAAACTGGCACTTATCATGTCAACAATATGATAAGACTAGCTAGAACAGGAAATGGTCTTAACGGATACATAAACTTAAACGCTAAACATACTTATGCTAGAAAAATAGCATAGGTGTTTGGTCTGACCTTCATGGTTTAGTGTTAGGGTGCTTCGACACCTTAGCACTATTAAGTATGAGTTGCTAAGAGGGATAAGAATTTGAATATTTCAGTGGGCAAAAAGCATTTTTTGAGAATTAATACTTGGGATGATATTTATAAAATGAGTGGATATACTGACTCATTAGATCCTAAGAAGGAAAAATTAAAGCAAGTTATTAATAAGTATGAACTTCCAAACAAGGGTAGATGCGGTTTATCAAATTGTCGCACACCTCATAATATTGGATGTATTGTTGAAACTGAATCTGGTAGGTTGACTAATTTAGGAAACGACTGTGGCAAGAAGTATTTTGGAGAAAACTTTACGTCTTTGAGCAATAAACTTAGCAAAGAGATTGATTACGCAAACAAAATCGAGAATATAAAGTTAGCTAAATTGAATATTGCTGAAAATTATAGAAAGTTAAATGAAATAGAAGCTGATTGGAAGAAGATTGAGAGAGTTTATAGAGCTATAAAGTCCGAAGGTCTTGATGGGCTATACGACAAGCTAGAACAAATGAAATATAGTAAGAGCTCCATTATTGCAATACAGCGTAGAGCTACAGAATCGGAGATTGAGCTTGAAGAGGTTAGAACAGGAAAAGACGTTCAAAATCCTTTCTATATGTCTGACAACTTAGGTGATTTAAAAGGTCTAAACTATCTTACTGATAGAATCAAAATTAAAGCCATCATTCTAAACAATAAAATAACTCTTAATCGTTTGAATGATTTTGATGAGGACAAGACAACTCTCAAAGAACTTAGCAAAATGATCAAAGAGAATGAAAAATTAAACGATAGTGTTCGTGAAGCACATAGTATTATTGCGGATGGCTTTAAGTTATTTAGTGCAGATAATATGAGACAATTTACGCCTTTGATAAGTAGTAAAAGGCATAGAAAGTTAAAAAGATTTTTAAATTGTTGTTTTGAAAGCTAATAAGCCTAGGTCAAGCGAATCTTTCTTAGTTGTAGGGTGCGCCCAGCGCACCGATGATATAAAAATTGTGTTTAAAGGTGAGCGAGGCGCACCCTACAAAATATACTCAAATAGCAAGGTCGCTAAGAAAAAAGAAAGACGCCCTAACAAGGTCGTTTAGCCCCGACTATAGCGATATCCTGCTGACGACGATGGCGTTGCAGTCTCTGACTGGACGTAGTATCGAGGCAACAGGAATGCGGTCAGACACGATAGACTGCACGCCAGCGGCTAAGCAGATACAAGCGGTAGGCGGGATTGGCTACCTTAATATTTAAATTTAACACAGTAACAAGTAAGACCTAATTTTCGTGCTAAAATTAGCCCTATATTTAGAGCATAATTTTAATGGAGAATGGGGCATGCAACCAATATTTGCGACACAGACAGCCAGTATCTCAGAGCTTAAGACCAATCCTTCAGCACTCATTAAACAGTCGGATGGTGAATCTGTGGCTATTTTAAACCACAATAAACCCGTGGCTTACTTAGTTTCCACAGACATGTACGAGCGCATGATGGAAGCGATGGACGATATGGCACTCAGCCAAACCGTAAACGCACGGATGAATGATGGGCAAACACCGATAAAGGTCACGTTAGATGACTTATAGTCTTGAGTTTCACCCATTAGCGTTAAAAGAATGGAAAAAGATAGCGCCAAGCATCCAACAGCAATTTAAGAAAAAGCTGCAGCAGCGACTATCCAACCCTCATGTGCCTGCGTCAAAACTCTCTGGACATACAGACACTTATAAAATCAAATTACGCACCATAGGGTATCGTTTGGTATATACCGTCAAAGATGACGTGGTGGTGGTTTATGTATTGGCAGTCGGTAAAAGAGAAAATAACAAGGTCTATGACAGTCTGGCGACGCGTCAACCCTAACGAAAACACGTAAGCAGCAATAAAAATAACGGAGGTCATGTGCAATATACCGCAATCATCAAAGACGGTGGTTTGTTTATCCCAAACGTATTTTCAGACCTAAACGATGGTGGCTCGCATATCGTACAAGTCGAGGTTGATATTGCAGCGGTGCGTCAGCAGTTAGATATGGATGAAGCACCAAAGGCAGCCGTCGCCAAAAAAAGCGTGGCAAAAGCAGCCAAAAAACCAGCATCGCGCGCGGCTAAAAAAGACTTAAAAACAGCAGAAGCGTCTGATGTGAGTACCCTACGCAAAAGCGCACTGGATGAATTAGAAGCACTCGATGATAGTGAGCTGAGCGAGATATTCAAAGCCTATATGAACGATGGCAAAGAGCCTTCACAGATATCGCTAGAGAACCTTTAACCCAAAAAGCCATTGACCAAAATTTATAATATAATCATATCCAATTTATATAATTTCATAACCGTATCAATGATAAAGGCAGTCCCATGACTTACTCGATTTTTTCGCAAACGCCAAACAATGCGCTAACAGAGCCGATGTTCTTTGGTCAGCCCGTCAACGTGGCGCGCTATGACCAACAAAAGCACCCAATCTTTGAGCAATTGATTGAAAAGCAGCTATCGTTCTTTTGGCGTCCAGAAGAAGTCGATGTATCACGCGATCGTATCGACTTTAGCAATCTGTCCTCGCATGAGCAGCATATATTTTTGAGCAACCTCAAGTATCAGACCCTACTCGACTCTATCCAAGGTCGTAGTCCAAACGTGGTGCTCCTGCCGCTAGTGTCTATCCCTGAGCTTGAGACGTGGATTGAGACATGGTCGTTTAGCGAGACCATTCACTCGCGCAGCTATACCCATATCATTCGTAATATCGTCAATGATCCAAATATTATCTTTGATGACATTATGCAAAACGAGCACATCTTAGGCCGCGCCTCTGATATCGCCCAGTACTATGACGAGCTGTATCGCAACTCGCAGTTATATAGCTTATACGGTCCAGGTACGCACAACATCAATGGCGAGGAAGTGACCGTTGATTTGCGATCGCTGAAAAAGCAAATGTATCTATGTATCATGGCGGTCAACGTCCTAGAGGCCATTCGTTTTTATGTGTCATTTGCCTGCTCGTTTGCCTTTGCTGAGCGCAAATTGATGGAAGGCAATGCCAAAATCATCAAGCTCATCGCGCGTGACGAAGCGTTGCATTTGACCGGTACGCAGCACATGCTAAATCTCATGCGTAATGGTCGTGACGATCCTGAGATGGTCGAGATTGCCGCAGAATGTTTTGATGAAAGTATTGAGATCTTCCGCAAGGCTGCCGAGCAAGAAAAAGAATGGGCAGGCTATCTGTTCAAAGACGGCTCGATGATCGGTCTCAACGAAGATATTCTGTGCCAATATATCGAATACATCACCAACTTGCGTATGGAAACGGTCGGCTTGCCAGCGGCGTTCCCGAACTCAAAATCAAACCCAATCCCGTGGATCAACACGTGGTTGTCGTCTGATAATGTGCAGGTCGCACCGCAAGAGACCGAGATTAGCTCGTACTTGGTCGGTCAGATTGACTCTGATTTATCAGACAGTGATTTTGACGACTTTGAACTATAAAGGCTCCGAATTATAAGAGCTGAGTTGTAAGAGCTTTGAGCTATAAAGGTTTTAAATTATAAAGGCTTGATCTGTAATCATTTTATCGGTTAATAGTAGGGATAGTAATAGCACAGATATCCCAATAGGATGAGCGATGACTTGGGTAATGACCAGTAAAAAGCAGTTCTATCTACATGATGACGAAAGTCTACTAGATGGATTGCTACGCACCGGACACGATGTCAACTATCAATGCCGCGAGGGCTACTGTGGTAGCTGCCGAGTCAAGCGTATTGCTAGCTCGCATACGGTCGATTATCCATTTAACCCGCTTGCGATGATTGAGGACGATGAAATCCTACCCTGCTGTTGCCGCGTACGGGGTGTCATCTATATCAACCATGAGCTGATTGAAAAGCCTTAGCAGTATAGTGAGGACTAAAGACTGGCCTGAACATTAGCTTTTATGCTTTGATAAAATTTAACTCAATAAAAAAGCGCGCTCCTTTAGATAAGGAGCGCGCTTTTTTGTGTAATTTAGCAATACACTTTATTGTGTTAAAGAGTCTTGCTCAAACAGTTTCATTAGCTCTTCGCGCATGCGATCACGCTCTGCCTCTGACATCATCGGTGCTTGCTCATCACCTTGGATACTGCCACCCATCCCATCCATACTCTCACCCTGTAGTACGACAGGACGCTCGATGGGCTCTTGTACTGGACGCTCTTCTAGCATTATTTTTACTTGAGCGTTTTTGCCTTGGCGCAATATTTGTGCATTCAGCTCTGTCGTTGGTGGCTTACGAGCGACATATTGGATCAAGGTATTGGCATCGGTCATCTCGACACCATCGATGGTTAGGATGATATCGCCAACGCGCAAACCACTCTTGGCAGCAGGACTGCCTTCGATGACGTTTAGCACTTCCACGCCAGTTGACGTCTCTAGCTGCGTTGGGTCACGTAGCTGTGACTGAATTTCGATACCGAGCCAACCACGACTGACGCGACCATCTTTGATCAGCGCATTCATCACTTGCTCGACCAATGATGTAGGAATCGCAAAGCCAATACCCATCGAGCCACCAGAGCGCGAGAAGATCACCGTATTGATACCGACTAGCTCACCACGAGCATCAACCAGAGCACCACCTGAGTTACCTGGATTGATCGCCGCATCCGTCTGGATAAAGTCTTCAAACTTATTGACGCCCAGTCCAGTACGTCCAGTCGCTGAGATAATCCCTTGGGTTACCGTCTGACCAACCCCAAATGGATTACCAATTGCCAATGCCAAATCGCCTACACGTATCGGATCTTCGCGAAAACCAAGCGGTGTCAATCCTGTCATATCGACCTTAATCACGGCTAGATCACTATCAGGGTCTGTACCGATGATTTTGGCGCGGCTCTTACGACCATCATTGAACGCAACCGTGATCTCATCCGCTTTTTCGATGACATGCGCATTGGTCACGATATAACCGTCTTCTGATACGATCACACCAGAGCCTAAGTTGGTACTGCCCTGCTCTTGTGATGGGCCACCATGATATTCAAAAAACCGGCGCAGTACAGGATCATCCATATAAGGATGCTCGGTCATCGTTTGTGTGGTGTAGATATTGACAACCGACTGTGACGCACGCGCAACTGCATTATGATAAGAAGAGATGGGCGCTGGTGTGTCTGCTACTGGCTCTGACGCTTGCTGCTCGGCTGGCGGGGTTCTCGGCGGCTCCCACGTGGCCTCCGATGATGACTTCATACTCGTGAACAACCAGATAAACGCTACTAACACTAGCAGCAATAAGACCCAAGGCAACCATTTTAATAAAGAAACCTTGTTACGGGTGTTATTGGTGTTCTGGGATGACGACATATAGAACCTCTATAAATGTAATGCAGACGGGCAGTGGGAAATAAGGTGAGAAGACTGCGATTATTCAACCATCATGGCTTGGATTATTCAACCATCATGGCTTGACTAGGTAATTGCTTGATTAGGCAATTAATAGCCAGAGCTAGGCAGACTCACATGTATAAATTATAACCGCAATGCCGTGAAATAGTAACGTATCGTGTACCATTTCAGTTATCCATCTTGTCTACTCTTTTACAGTGCCATGTTAAAATCATCGCTATCAGATATTTGCGATAGATAATGATCAATCATTTATCTTTTATGAGTCTTTGGCTTCAAACAACTTTTTTGAAGCACTATATTTGAATAATACTGCGTTACTGCAAGGCAATAACAATAAGGAAACCTAATGAGCCAAAACATGACTACTGAACCTTCGACCAACAGCATCAGCGCAGAATCATTGACGCAATTTTGTGACGAGTATCTATCTGCCAGTGCCTTCAAAGACTACGCGCCAAATGGCCTACAAGTAGATGGCGGTCGTCCAATACAACGTATCGTCACAGGGGTGACGGCGTGCGAGGCGCTCATTGATGCGGCTATCGCTGACAATGCCGATGCGATTATGGTGCATCATGGCTACTTTTGGAAAGGCGAGCCTGCGCCTATCACAGGTCTGAAAGGTCGACGTATCCGCAAATTGATGCAACATGGTATCTCTATGATTGGCTATCATTTACCGCTTGATGCGCACCCCGTGATTGGTAACAATGCCAAACTGGCGGACGTACTAGATATGACCATTACTGGCGCACTCTACCCCAACGAATCACACCCTGTTGGTAATATCGCCACTTGTACACCGCAGAGTGCTGATAGCCTGATCGCAAAGATTACCCAAGCGCTCGGTCGTACCCCACTACATATTTCGTCTAATTATGAACATCACTCTGATAATAATGCGAAAACGACTGCCAATAGTGAGAGAGTGATCAAACGTGTCGGCATCTGTACAGGCGGCGCCCAAGATATGATCGAACAGGCTGCCATAATGGGCTGTGACGCCTATATCTCTGGTGAAATCTCTGAGCGTACCACGCATATCGCTCGTGAGCTGGGTATCGATTACTTTGCTTGTGGTCATCACGCAACAGAGCGCGGTGGTATTCAAGCGTTAGGAGAGATAGTCGCCCAAGAATATGGACTGCCAGTCACCTTTATTGATATTGAAAATCCAGCTTAGTATTGCCAATGTATCACCAATAACATAGCAATGATTAGGACAAAAGTAATGGGCTGAATAAGTAGCAGTTATAGGCGCAATTTTGGCAGTTATCGAAAGAGTCATTGATAAGTTTGTGACCAGCACGCGTATAACATGGCTAAATTTAACCGTTTATATCGCAATTGTTAAGTTTTATCGCTTTTTTCTTAACTCTACTTGAATAATGCAAGTGATATCCGCATATTACTACCTGTAAGAAAGAACGTTTTGTCATGAAACTTCCCATTATTACAGCTTCCGGTTATGGCGCTAAAATAATGCTGGCGGTTATCTGAAACTTTATTATGCTCTATGAGCAATGAAATTTTTGAACGTCGCCAGTTAAAACACGATGTATACACTCGATATTTGATTTATATCGTGTTTTTATTTTTAGTGTCGCGATGACAGTTGTGCACCACCTTTTTGATAGCATATTTTATAAGCTATCAAATATGGTTGAGCTGCTTACCCTCATTGCTGGACAATTAACTTTAGCAGCTAGCCACCTTACTACTAACCGCTCAAGGTGTCGTTAGTTATTAAAGTTAGCATTACCAAAGCAGATGAATATATTGGTATCAATGGTCAATCATTACCTTACCGCTTTGCTTGATGTCGTTGTCTCAATAACTTACTCATGACCTTACCTATGTTTGATATATAGTTGTTTGGCCATTAGCCATATTGCGTTATCGATGAAGGAATCATCTGATTTACATCCTTCGCGTAGTCGTGCGTCCAGATTTTGAAACGACTGTTTTATGCTTTTACTTTAAGCATATGAGTAACACCTCGATAGCGGGCTGACCCACAAATCCACATCGCTAACTCTTAGAGAGAGCATGCTAGTGGCGCTATAATCAAGCAGGATGACTGATACTTATTTTATTCAAAAGTATGATGTCGTCTGAAATGCTGTATTGATACATGCCAAATGATGTGCATGTATTTTTACGCGTTTTTGCGGTAAGAAGGATGGCTAAAATCAGGAGACATCCATGCAACGTATTACTTATCGTGTCAAAGGATCTGCGCAAGGTGCCAAACGTCGTATTTCTCATTTACTACGTCCATCTAAACGCCTACTTAACACCAGAAGTAACATCGTTTCATCTACCCCTACTGCGTCGGGTCGTTTTGCCAGAACCAAGAAGCTGGCACAAGTATCCAGTATCGCTCTGCTCTCTTTGCCTGCACAGAGCCTAACGACAATGAATACAAAGGTATCAGCCTATGCCAATGTCATGCTGCAAAACACTTTGACCATTGCCGCTGTCCCAGGTGATAGTACTTATTTTGCCACTGATGGCTTCCAACATGGCTTTGGTTTTGATCTCGTGCGCACCTATGCAGACGAGCTCGGTGTGGATATCAATCTAAAAGCCTATGCCAATGAAGAGGCTGCACTCAAAGCCTTGAGATCAGGTGACGCTGATATGGCGTTGACCACGGCTAGTACCAAACTAAAAAGCCAGCTCAATCTATCATCTATTAATGTTAGCTGTGGCTACGACTCAAGCTTGACTAAAAACGGTCTGCATCCAAAAGTCAGTTGGACGTTCAGCTCACCTAATGATCCACTGTCCAAAAAAGCCAGTTACTTCTTGTGCGATAGCATCAAGCTAAAAAACACACAGAAACTAGCGGCGTTCTACAATCAGAATTTGCTAAAAGACGCTTATAGTCAGGATCATTTCCAAAAAACACTGACAGAAAAACTGCCTGATTATCAGTCTTCGTTTGAAGAGCAAGCGCGCAATTACAATCATGATTGGGAATTGTTGGTTGCTATGGGTTATCAAGAGTCACATCTTGATGCCAATGCGGTATCTCCGACTGGCGTACGCGGCCTTATGATGCTGACCAATAACACTGCGAAGGCTATGGGCGTGTCAGATCGCGTTGATCCTTATCAAAGTATCGGCGGCGGTGCTCGTTATCTAGAGCAAATGAAAGATGAGTTCGCGGATGTACCCAAGACTGATCGCGTCTGGTTTGCCCTTGCTGCTTACAACATGGGTCCAAATGCGGTGAAAAGCATTCAGCGTAAACTGCGCGCCCAAGGCATTGACGACAAGAGCTGGGCGAACGTTTATGCGTACTTGGCGGACAATAAAGCATCAAACAGCCGTTATGGCCAAGCAATGCACTATGTCAGCAACATCAGAAGTTATCTTGAGTCTATCAAAACTCAAACTGTCTAGTTAATAGACTCCATTAGATATCGGATATCGGATATCTTAAGATACCTAATTTTTACGTAAAAAAAGCTGCTCTTATATAGAGCAGCTTTTTTATGCGTTACCATTTAAGTGGGCGATATTTATATATACATCATTCGATAATACGTTATTGCTTAACGATTGGGTACCGTCAGACGCTGACCACGTTGCAACATAGTATCAGCAGCGATATTATTCATCTCAGCCAATTCTTGGGTTGATACACCATATTTACGAGCTAAACCAATCAAGCTATCGCCTGAGCCAACCGTGTAGCTCACCGTCGCTTTTGGCACTTTTAGGGTCTGTCCACGCTGTAGCTGGGCATTTGTTGCCAAGTCATTGGTCGCTGCCAAATCCTCTACAGAGATACCAAACTGGCGAGCTAAGGCAATCAAGCCATCGCCAGATTTGACTTTGTAATTTTCAGTATTTCCTAGCTTTTTACCGCTGCTACTACTCTGACTGCTACTGCTTTGATTACTGTTGCTTTGACTACTATTAGAAGCCGAAGAGCTTGCCACGCTACCACCCGCAGGAATAGTAATAGTACGACCTAATATCAAGTTAGACGTCGTGCTCAGGTTATTCGCTGAAGCTAAATCGCTCAAGCCGATATTATAGCGTTTGGCGACACCGGTTAGCGTATCACCAGATTTTACTTTATAGCTGACGGCTTTATCATTTAGTTGGCGATCAACTAACTCTTTTGAAACCGGTACTTTAATCGTTTGCCCACGTTGCAGGCGCGCTCTTGCATCAAAGTTACTGTTTACAGCAGCGATCTCTGCTGCACTAACACCCAAGCTATTTGCAATACCGATCAAGGTATCACCTGATTTTACTTTATAGCTGGTAGTCGCTACTGATCTTGTATTACTAGCACTACTAGAGCTTGTGGTGCTTGCTGCATCGAAATTAACACTAGCAGGTACTTTTAGTGTTTGACCCACATACAGTGAGCTTGTGCTATTGATACCGTTCAGGCTAGCTAACGTGTCTGTCGATATGTTAAATTGACGCGCTAATGCAATCAGACCGTCACCCGGTTTTACTTTATAGTTCTTAGTCGCAGTGCTTGATTTACTTGGTCTGGTAGATGGTGCCGCAGGTGTTGTGGCGGGCGCTTTTACCTTACCAGGTACTAGCCAGAGCTTTTGTCCTCTGAGCAGATCAGCACGGCTACTGAGATTATTGTAGCTGGCAAGCTGTGTGACCGATAAACCAAAACGGTTGGCCGTACCAATAAGCGTGTCGCCACCTTGTACAACATAGCTCTCAGGCTGATTGGCGGCTGGGTTACTGGCAGCGCTTAGCGGTTCGATAGTTTTGGCATTGTATAGATACAACGTGCTGCCAGATAGTAAGTTGGCACTAGCATCTATTTGGTTCCACTCTGCGATATCACGCCAATTTACCCCTGCACGGGTTGCGATATTCGATAGCGTATCGCCACGTTTGACCGTATAAGTGGTACGCGTGCCTTGTGGTTTTGGTTTACTAACTGACGTTTTAGCAAAGCTCAGCTTTTTCTCTTCACCGCTTGCTTCTAAGATAGACTGCTGCGTCTGTACGGCTGATAGGTTGATATTACCATCCGCGTTAATAACGTTGGTCTCAGAGGTATTGCTACGGATTTGGTGGGCAATGAAGTCGCGCTCTTCTTTGCTAAGCGGTGGCTCTTGGACAATCGTATTATTCTGAGTAATCTGAGCTGAGGTAGTCGGTAGACTGTTGCTGCTCTTGAGCTCAGCATTGATCTTTTTGGTTTCTGCATTGGTTATTGGCGGCTCAGTACGTACTGAGGCATTACCACTATAGACAGAGCTGCTAGTCGTTTGAGCGGACGGTGAGATATAGCTCGTTGTTTGCTGAGGTACGCTTGCGCTGGCAGCATAATCAGCCAATGCGCTACTGCTGGAGGGCAATGACGATGAAGTATATGGCTTGCTATTGTAGCTTGGTGTCGTTGTAGTTGGGGTGCTTGTATTGCTAAAAGCCAATACATTGCTTGTGCCATTACCACGCAATAGACTCAGTTTGGCATCAGCGTTCAAGCTAACATCGTTAGGAATGATAACGCGCTGTGGACCAGAGGAATCCACACGACCTGAAGTCAATGCCGTGTTGAGTCGCTCTAACTCATCATAACTCACGCCTGTAAGCTGTGATACTTCAGATAAGCTCACACCATAGTTGACTGGCACACTACGGAAATGCTGACGGTTAGCGATAGCTGGTAGATATACGCCATACTGTTCAGGCTTGGCCACGATTTCGGCTACTGCCAAAAAGCGCGGCACATAATTCATGGTTTCAGTTGGTAGTTGTAGTGACCAGTAGTCTGTTGGTAGTCCACGTGCGGCATTGGCATCAATCGCTTTTTGGATACGACCAGGTCCTGCGTTGTAGGCGGCTAGCGCCAGCTCCCAGCTACCAAACTGATTGTGTAGCGCGGTCAAAAAGTCGTAAGCGGCGCGCGTTGATTCGATAACGTCACGGCGACCATCATAGGTGCTGCTCTGATTCAGACCATAGATACGACCTGTACTTGGGATAAACTGCCATAGGCCTGCCGCTGCTGCACTACTGGTACCACTCGGATCATACGAGCTTTCGATAACTGGTAACAACGCCAGCTCTGTTGGAATGTTGCGGCGCTCAGCCTCTCGTACCGTATGGTAAATGTAGCGACTGGCACGCGCCGTCAAACGGTTTAGATAGTCTTGTCTGCTGGTAAACCAACTCTTTTGCCCTTCGATACGCTGATTATAAATCGGCTTACCACCGTTCATACGGTAGCCGGCACGCAAACGATTCCATAGATCACCATACTGCTGAATAGCAAGCTGGTTGCCCTCTACCATCGTCATGTCAGTGGCTTCTAATAGATCTGCCAATTCATCCAAGCTCTCTGCATCCAAAAACGCAGTTGAGTAATCTGCACTGCTCGTAGTCGCCCCTTGATTAGCAGGACGCTTGGTAATGATAGCTGAGCTGTTGGTTGCACCTTTATTTTTTACTGTTGAGGTGTTGCTACACGCACTGATGAGTAAAGTTGATACCGCAAGCGTCAATGGTAACGCAACAAACGAGCGAGATTTTGATAGCACAGTAGACATGATATTGGAAGTTTCCTAACGACAGAAAGTGATAAGACAAAGTTGAGAGATAGTATAGTATGCAACGTAAAGTAAAGACCAGCCTAATATAAAAGACACTAATAATCATTTTTATTAGTATCTAATAGATTGTATTGACCAGTATCTAGTTAATAGCTACTTGTGATACTGCACGTAATAATACAGCGTTACCAGTAGATACCGTCAGCGTTACACGAGATGTCGTAACAAATGATGTTTGCTGACCGTCTTTCGTCCAGCTCTCATTTGTCGTTACATTGGCTTTTGCCTGATCTCCTGTAATAACAATGTTATCTACAGAGATATCGTAGCGATAATTGGACGTATCATTCCAGCTGTTTTGCAGTAGCTTTAGATACGCATCTTTGTCTAGGCTAGTCGATTTTCCCTTTCTAGATAAAGAGATCAATGCATCATCCGATACCAGACGAGCGACCTGATTAATGCTCTTGCTATTTGCGGATGACTTCATCGCTGCTGCGTAGTTTTGCACTAACGCTTCGGTCATCGTAGCGGCTTGCGCATTGATACTAATGGTGCTGGCGACTGCTAATATCGCAGTGACGCTGGCGCCCTTTACCAATAAAGCCAAAAGCCTACTTCCCAATAATTTTTTCATGATAATCCTTAGCGATATTTTTTCGTTTGCGCCGTAGTGACGATCAACGCTCTTTTATCATTTGTGTTGTTGATGTACTTATATAGTAAGTATACTCATATCATATGCCGAGCCTATCATTGAATTCTCACAGGCATGTGACACCCTGTGTAATTATTGCGAATATAAAAGCACAGGATGCTCACAAAAGCCGTTCTTTGAAACGAAGGTTATTATATCCTCTGATTTCAACAACTTTGAATGGCAATAGCACTCAATCGATAACGCTAAAATTTGTTTTCGCTATTGCTATCTTCATACTGCTCATCATCACTGAGTTTCATACCCAAACGCTCTACGCGTCTGTCCATCATTTGTCGAGCCAATGCCTGCATATCTTCCACGCGATCTATTTCATCGACAATCTCAAGACCTAACAATGTCTCAAAGACATCTTCTAATGTGACCAACCCTTTGACTTCACCATATTCGCCAACGGTAATTGCGATATGAATACGATTTTTTAGCATAAGCTCCAACAGATCAAACAGTTTCATTTTAGAGAATACAAACGTGATGTCTCTTTTGAACTGCGTCAAAGGCTTGTGCGTGGCATGGTTGACTTTTGCCAATAGCATGTCAGTTTTTAAAACAAAACCAGTAATGTTATCTAGATCACCATCATAAATGGGCAATCGAGAAAACGTGAGCTTTGGACGATCAACCAATAACTCAGCCACTGTTTTGTTTTCTTCAAATGCGAGCATCACTGAGCGCGGCGTCATGATGTCTTCAACTTTGATCGCGCCGAATGCTAGTAGATTGCGAATGATGCGCGACTCTAGTGGATCGATTTGACCCGATTCTTCACCGATGCTAGCAAGGGCTGCAAACTCACGACGGCTGAACGTTTGCGGTTCTTTACCGCGTACTAATAACTTCGTCAAACGCTCTGATACCCAAATAAGTGGGTATAAAATCATAATGATACCGCGGACAAAGTACGCCACCATACCACTTAGCTGACGCCAATAGACAGTGCCTAGTGTTTTTGGAATAATCTCAGACAGGAACAAAATAGCCAGTGTCATAATGGCTGAGAACAATCCAAACCATGCGCTACCAAATACAATGGTGGCTTGGGCACCCGCTCCGATAGAACCCAACGTGTGAGCAACGGTATTCAAGGTCAAGATAGCTGCCAGTGATTGATCGATATTGTCGACCTTTAGGCTCTTTAGCATATCCGCTTTTTTGGGATTGGTTTCTTGTACATCTGCAATAAACGATGGCGTCATGCTCAGCAAAACAGACTCAGCCAACGAGCAGGCAAAAGAGACACCAATAGCGAGGACAACAAAAAATATCAATAGTCCCACGTTTAGGGCAGTTGGTGCGGCTGCCACGGCGGTTGGCGATGCAGCGCCCGCCGCCCACACAGAATGCGGCAACATCAGCGCCAACGCACAAAGCACGGCAAAGAAGGTATAACCAAATCGAGAACTAGTCGTCATTCTCGGGGGAGGCTCTGCAGATGCGTCTTCACGATGAGCACGCGGACGACATAAACGAGGTACAAACATAAAAGTGGTGAACAAGTTGGGTAACCTAAAAAGAGAAAAAGGAAGATGATATAACGAGCCAATCATATACATTATCGAGGTGATATCAGATATCTACTGATCAATAGTCATAACGGCTCAATGCTGATTTAGACACCGTCTCAAAGCTAAAATAGTGCTTCGATAAATAGCATACTAAATGCATGCAGTCATTGCCATTTGATAGTAGCATTGATGATATCTTTTCACAATAAGTCACTATTTTTAAGTTTTTATTTTTTGGTGACTTTTATTGTTTGGTATTGCCTCAATATTATTTGGCTCAATGGCATATGATATTGATCATTTTGGCATCATATATTTGATATAGCAAAAATATTATCCTGCTATCCGGCGGCTTATTCTCTGCCATTACATCAACAAAAACACGCTCAGCCTATGATTAACAGTTACCAAGTCTGGGATTTTTTGTTACTATGCGTCTAATTTTATTATTATCTATGAACCACTGAGAGACATTATGAGCTTATTTATTCAAGCTGCCCATGCTGCACCAGAAGCCGCTGGTGCTGGATCGCTATTCGGTCAGATTTTACTTCCTGTTGCTTTTTTTGCCATTTTTTACTTTTTGGTCATTCGCCCGCAGTCTAAGCGTACCAAAGAGCACCGTGCCATGGTGAATGCATTGACGGTTGGCAACGAAATCATCTTTGCTGGTGGTTTGATGGGTCGTATCAAAGCGATAGAAGGCGATTATGCAGTTGTGAGCTTAAATAACAACACGGATGTCAAAGTGCAACGTGCTTCTGTTATTTCAGTATTGCCTGCTGGCACAATCGAAAGCGTTTAATCGAAAACGTTTAATTATTACTGAGCTTTATCGGTAGTAATTTAATGGTCGTATCACCACTGGGTGCAATGACCAAATAATGACCGTATATCATTTACGGTCATTTTTCGCTATTAAGGTAGTCGCTATTAAGGTAGTAAGGTACGGCTGTTATATAAGCTAGCCTAGCCTGTAGATATATTGACTTTGCCTGTTTCACCAATGATATTCTTGGTGACTCGATAAAGATACGTCTGTATTATTTGCTTTACTGTTTTATGTTTTACTATCACCGCGGATGATCGCAATGGAGCCTGATGAATAATGGAGCCTGCTAAATATAGCAGTCAGCCATTGCTGTCGCTAACTTCCCATCTGCTAACTTGTGGCTCACGTCGCCAGTCGTTTATCAACTTAAAGAAGTGATTATGCAATATCCCGCTTGGAAATACTTACTTATTGCCGTCGTGCTCATCATTGCCGGTCTATATGCTGCTCCTAACTTATACCCTGACGAACCTGCCGTGCAGATTACGAGCGCAGCAGCAGGGACTCAACTGTCTGAAGGTATCTTGACCCAGTCTCAAAGCTTACTCGAAGAGGCAGGTCTAGAGAATCATAATGGTACGTTTGAGGGCAACAGTGCACTGGTACGTCTCAACAACCCAGTCGATCAGCTAAAAGCGCAAGAAGTACTACGTCAAAACTTGGGTGAGGACTATGTGGTCGCTCTCAACTTAGCACAAACGACCCCGCAGTGGCTGCGTGATATCGGTGCCAGACCGATGAAACTTGGCCTTGATTTACGCGGTGGTGTACGTTTTGTACTAGAAGTCGATATGGACAAGGCGCTTGAACAGCGCTTGAACAGCGCCAGTCGTGATATGCGACGCGAGTTACGTGCTGAGCGAGTGGCGATTAAAGGTATAAAAACCGAAGACCGCGGCGTTGTACTACATTTTGCTGATACAGATACCCGTAATCGTGCGCAAAACATTTTGCAAGGCTCGATGAGCAATACCTTCAACTTGCAATCTTCAATTGATAACCAAGGTCCTGCATTGGTATTGTCATACAACGATGCCACGCTTGACGAAATCAATAGTTACGCGGTCAATCAAAACTTAACAACGCTACGTAACCGTATTGCCGAGCTGGGTGTGACTGAAGCATTGGTACAATCTCAAGGCTCTAGCCGTATCGTGGTCGAGCTGCCAGGCGTACAAGACACTGCTGAAGCAAAACGTGTCCTTGGACGTACTGCCAACCTTGAGTTCCGTATGGTGGCAGAAGACGCTGATACCTACACAGGCGGTATTCCTCCAGCAGGTACTGAAGCATTCCCATTTGAGACACTCGATGGTCCACCAGTGTTGCTAGATCGCCAAGCGATCGTCACGGGCGATAAAGTGACCAATGCACAGACAGGCGTCGACGAAAACGGCTCGCCAGAAGTGAGCATCACGCTAGACAGTGCTGGTGGTAAGCTCATGCAAAACGCCACTCGCACCGCTGTCGGCAAGCAGATGGCTGTATTGTTCATTGAAAACAAGCAAAGAATCACTTACGAAGAAGATCCAGCGACTGGTGAGACAACTGAAGTACGTACGCCTTATGCTGAAACCAAGGTCATTAACCGTGCCAATATTCAAGCAGTACTGGGTTCATCATTCCGTATTACTGGTCTTGATAGCACAGCTGAGGCCGCTGAGCTTGCGCTACTACTGCGCTCAGGTGCACTTGCCGCACCAATGTACTTTGTAGAAGAACGCACCATTGGCCCATCGCTGGGTCAAGAGAACATTGATAAAGGCTTATTCTCTACGCAGGTCGGCTATTTATTAGTCTTCGTATTTATGATTATCTTCTATCGCCTATTTGGTGTGATTGCCAACGTGGCATTGGCGGTGAACGTTATTATTATTATTGCGATTATGTCAATTTTGGGTTCGTCACTGACGCTACCTGGTATTGCTGGTATCGTCTTGACCATTGGTATGGCGGTTGATGCCAACGTACTGATCTTTGAGCGGATACGAGAAGAGATTGCCAATGGGGTACGGCCAAAATCTGCCATCGTGGCAGGTTTTGATCGGGCATTTAGTAGTATTTTTGATGCCAACATCACAACCTTATTGGTCGCGTTTATCCTATTTGCGATTGGTACGGGTCCGATTAAAGGCTTTGCGGTTACGCTAGCTATTGGTATTGTCAGCTCACTGTTTACCGCTATTTTGGTGACGCGTGCACTGGTACAAATTGCTTATGGTAAGCGTAAATCCATCAAAAGTCTGAGCATCGGTTAGGAGAACATTATGGCGATCGAAAATAATAACCCTTTAGAACAGCAGAATAATCCTGATCGAAATGGCTCGAACGGTGATGCGACTACTGCAAGTACCCGCCGCCGCAAAAAACCACGCCGTGATGGCAAAGGTAGCAATACCAAAACCAATAACCCAACTACCACCAAATCTGGCAAAAGTAGTGGCCGCCGTGGTGGTAAAGGCCAAGCTGGTACAGACAATCAAGCCCTCTCTACTGCTGTTGATCCTAACCTAGCAGCAAGTGACGCGGCTGATGATGCCGCAGCCATGGCTGAGGGCGGTATCAAAGCCGTTGGTAATCAGCGCATCATTCCCTTTATGAAGATAGAAAAGCCAATGGCGCTGCTATCTTTATTTATGGTGATCGGTAGTATCATTGCTATTGCCGTCAACGGTCTGAACTTGGGTCTTGATTTTACGGGCGGTGTCTCAGCAGACGTGCGTTATGAGCAGCCTGTTGAGCAAGTTGCTGTTGTACAAGCACTGGCAGACAATGGTTTTGATGATGCTGTCGTTCAATATCTCGGTACACGTGAAGAGCTACTGGTACGACTACCGCCCCAGTCTGATAATGTGGATGGGCTGAATACTGACCTAACTCAAGCATTAGCATTGCCTAACAATACCGCTACTATCAGTAACGTCAATATCATTGGTAGCCAAGTGGGTAATGAGGTTTATCTAAACTCCGTTATGGCATTGGTGTTGGCATTGGTTTGTATGCTGGGCTATGTAGCGCTACGATTCCAGTTCAAATTGTCGCTTGGTGCTGTGCTGTCACTATTTCATGATGCAGTGGTGACCATTGGTGTATTTGCGCTATTTGGCTTCCCTTTTGACTTAACGGTATTAGCTGCTGTATTAGCGTTGATTGGTTATTCATTGAACGATACGATTGTGGTTTATGACCGTATCCGCGAAAACTTCCGCCGTGTCCGTGGTATTACCCCAGAGCAGACGATTGACTTGTCTTTGACCGAAACCCTACGCCGTACCATCATGACCATCTCAACAGTCCTATTGGTCGTATTGGCCATGTTGTTCCTAGGCGGTGAAGGGCTATACTGGTTCTCAGTCGCGCTATTTATTGGTCTACTTGCAGGTACTTACTCATCGACCTATATTGCAAGCTCGATTCCATTACGCATGGGTCTATCACGCGATGATTTTATCGTAAAAGTGAAGCCAGAGTTTGAAGAAGAGATTGTCACCTTCAATGATCCAAAAATGTTTGAGCAAGACAACGTCTAGTAAGGTATATTAGAGGACATAGTACACTTATGTAGCGTACGGTTAGCCTTTGTATTATCGCTGATGAAATAGTAATAATGTTTCGACAAGAGCACCTGACTTATGAATAATGAGTCTAGGTGCTTTTGTCTTTATAGCAATTTTGCCTCACTTATCAAATGCGTTGCACTGCTGCTTTGCCAAAACCAAATAATATATTGCCCTCTTTATCGCCTCAGTATAAACGAGCCACCAATGCCAGCCAATACCTCAGCATCCAACGTCATGCCGCCTATCGATACCAGCTATAAGCGTATCATTGCCATTGCCCTACCTGTCCTATTGGCCAATCTCGCCATGCCATTGCAAAGTGTGATCGACACAGCGATTGTCGGTAATATGAATGAGACGGCCAAACTGGCTGGCATGGGTTTGGCAATACAGCTGTTGTCCTTGTTGCTCGTTAGCTTTAACTTTTTACAATACGCCTCCTCTGGTTTATCCGCGCAAGCTTTAGGACAACTGGCCAATCATACTGATAACAATGGGCGCACTGCGACAACAGCGTCACCGTTACTGTCTATTTTACAGCGCGCGTTGTTATTAGCCTTCTTAATCGGCGCAGTTTTGCTACTGGCCAAACCGTGGCTGATCGATGTTGGGTTACAAGTGTTATCAGCCAATCCTGAAAGTGGTCGCGCTGCAAAAATCTATTTGGATGTGCGATTTTGGGGAGTGATCGCTGAGCTGATGAACTTTGCCTTTATAGGTTGGTTTGCAGGGCAAGGCAAGACACGATATATGCTGTATCAGCAGGGATTTATTGCTCTGATCAATATCGTGCTGACTTTATTTTTTGTGTTCATTATGAATATGGGCTTGGTTGGTGTGGCATTGGGTACGACCATTGCGTTTTGGTTAGGTGTGTTACTAGCGTTATCACTAAGCCGCCATCACTTAAAGGTATCATGGACAGCTTTACTCAGAGCAGATAAGCAGCATTTTACAAAAAATAAAATGCTTAGGCTATTTTCTTTAAATAAAGATATTTTTGTCCGTACTCTTATCTTAACGCTCAGTTTTGCTTGGATTACTCGGCTATCGGCTCAAAGTGGCGATGTGATATTGGCCGCCAATGCCATTTTACTACAGGTATTGAGCATCTCAGCTTTTGCACTTGATGGCGTTGCTGTCTCTGCTGAGACGTTAAGTGGGCAAGCTGCTGGTCGGCGTGACTGGCCACGTTTTTTGATGATCATAAAACGCACGGGCATTGTCAGTTATAGCCTAGCAATCCTGCTGAGCGCTATCTGGTGGCTTGCAATGCCAAGTTATCTAGATTTTATGACCAATATTGAATCGGTGTTTGCCCTCGCCTATAAGTACCACCTATATGCCGTATTGTTACCCCTCGTGGGTGTTGGAGCCTACTGGTTAGATGGTATATTTTTTGGTTTGACAGCAGGCAATGTGATTCGTAATGCTGCACTGATACTAGCTGCTATTTTCTTTCCGTTGAGCTGGCTGCTTTATCAGCAATGGGATATGACCGGTATTTGGCTGAGTGTATGGTGCTTACTGCTATTGAGGCTAATTATCTTAGGCGGATTTTTGTACCGTGCTCATCAATCAGGTAGTTATGAGAAGCTACAGCCAGAGGCTTAAACACTTTTTATTGTACAGCCATCACATACCGTTTTGACGCAATACAGTGTTTATTTTTAAGTGTAAAACAATCCGTTTATAAAAACAGTGTAAGAAAATTTAGGATGCCATGTGACCACTCATTCAAACGAACTCAGTCATCAAAAAGAACGCACTCACGATTGGACTGAGGGCTTCAAAAAAAGCTTGCCCGTTGCCATGGGATATCTGCCTGCTGGTATTGCCTTTGGTGTACTTGCACAAGTTGCTGGTATTCCTGTATGGGCAACGGTTATGCTCAGCATTGTGCTCTATGCTGGAGCGGCTCAATATGCTTGTTTGCCAATGCTAAGCGCTGGTCTGCCGATCGGTAATATCGCGACCAATATCGCCGCCATTAATTTACGCCACGTGTTTTATGGTATACCACTATTGCAATATCTACCAAAACATAAACTGGCAAAAACGTATTGCTTATTTGCCCTGACTGACGAGACCTTTTCAGTCATGACCAGTTTGCCAAACGAGGCACGACAAGCACTCATACTCCCTATTAGCTTATTTAACCAAAGCTGGTGGGTGCTCGCGAGTGCCATCGGCGTGATAATTGGAAGTACGCTTAGTGACTTAATTCCACATTTGGATTTTGCCTTGGTTTGTCTGTTTGCAATTTTGGCTTATGAGCAATTTCAAAGTATTAAACGTTATTTCCCCATTGGCATCGCTGTCATTGGCTTGATTGTCGCGTCTTTATTCACTAGCGATTGGTTATTGTTGGTGGCTATCACTATCTGTATGTTGATGATTTTGGTACGTGGATTTTGGATGCAGCGTCATGAAATAGGAGAATCTTATGACCAGTAGTTATCTTATTTTTGCGACGCTTGCGATGGCGGCAGTGACGTTCATCACTCGTGCGTTACCAGCATTAATCCCTAGAAAAGTTTTAGATACGCCTTGGCTACATCGACTGAATGAGAGCTTACCGTTGTCAGTGATGGTGCTACTTATCTTAACCAGTCTGTCATATCAGAACTTGCCAGTGGATATTGCCTTGAGTGATCCTGAGCTACATCTGTTAATGGCACAGGTTTGCGCACTTGTACTGGTACTCTTTATTTACCATATTAGCCGCCAGCTCTTGGTTAGCATGGTCGTTGGTATTGCCGCGATCAATGGTTTTGTCTGGATATTTACCAACTTTTTGACTTAACAGCAGCTAACCTTATACCAACATTCAGTATTGATTTTACTGGTATTTTTGGAAAAAAAAAGCTGGACTCTTAATAGAATCCAGCTTTTTATTTTCAAGCAATATATTTATTGCTATCTGGCTTAAAGCTCTTCAACACCCATCATATCGACTGGGGTATCAGCCACTATCTGCACGCCTTTTTTACCAGTCTTGGCCGTATCATTACGCTGCTCTTGCAGATGGTCAAGATACGCTTCATTGATCTGGCCAGTAATGTAGCAGCCATTAAATACAGCACAATCAAACCCTTCGACTCTGCTGTGCTTGGTATCTTTGACGGCATCGATCAAATCATCTAGGTCTTGGAAGATCAGACGGTCAGCACCAATGATCTCACGTACTTCCTCAACACTATTGCCTGAGGCAATCAGCTCGGTACGCACTGGCATGTCAATGCCGTATACGTTTGGAAACTTGACTGGTGGCGCGGCACTCGCAAAAAACACTTTATTAGCACCTGCATCACGCGCCATTTGAATGATCTCATGACACGTCGTACCACGAACGATTGAATCATCAACCAATAGTACGTTTTTGCCTTTAAACTCTAACGGCACCGCGCTTAGCTTTTGACGAACGGACTTTTTGCGCTGCTGTTGACCTGGCATGATAAACGTACGACCGATATAGCGGTTTTTCATAAACCCTTCACGGTACTTGACGTTCATTTTTAGCGCCAGCTCCATCGCTGAGGTACGTGAAGTATCTGGAATCGGGATGACCACGTCAATGTCATGATCTTCGCCCCACTCTGCAAGGATTTTGTCAGCCAATTTTTCACCCATACGTAGGCGTGATTTATAAACTGAGATATTATCCATAATAGAATCTGGACGGGCAAAGTACACATATTCAAAGATACAAGGCGTATATTCTTTTGGCGCTACGCATTGATACGTATGTAGCTTATGGTTCAAATCAATAAAAATAGCTTCGCCTGGTTTTACATCACGAACGATAGTGAAGCCAGAACCTGTCAATGCGACTGATTCAGAGGCGACCATATATTCGGTGCCGCCGTTTTCTGCCATGCGCTTACCAAAGATAAGCGGACGAATACCGTTTGGATCGCGGAACGCTAGTAATCCATGACCAGTAATCAAGGCCACAACGCCATAAGCCCCTTCACAGCGTCTATAAACGGCTTTTACCGCTTCAAAGATGTCATCGGCTGTTGGATGCGTCTTACCTAGATTTTGCATCTCATGTGCGAGTACGTTCAGCAGCACTTCAGAATCTGAATCGGTATTGAGGTGGCGACGATCTTCGATATACAAAGACTTTGCCAAACTCTCAGCATTGGTCAAGTTGCCATTATGCGCAAGCGTGATACCATAAGGTGAGTTAACATAAAATGGCTGGGCTTCAGCGCTACTAGAAGTACCAGCAGTTGGGTAACGAACGTGACCGATACCAAACTTACCGACCAGCTTCATCATGTGACGATTCATAAATACGTCACGTACCATACCGTTTTCTTTACGTAGGTAAAGTCGACCATCTTGCAAAGTAACAATACCTGCTGCATCTTGCCCGCGATGCTGTAGCATCGTTAAACCGTCATAAAGTATCTGATTGACTGGCTCATGAGCTGCAACTCCAATGACTCCACACATATAGCTATATCCTATTTAACTCATACATTAGTACGACAATAACGGCAAAACTGCTGACAGTATGTGGCTAAAATCACGCACTGTCGTCCACCGCTAACCTGATGATTTTGCAAGAAACTTCATGATAATTTTTGATCATCTGTTTTCGATGATCAGTGACACATGTAAACGTTTAGAAGTATAAAAAGAATTAGAACAATAGAAAATTACGACTGATTGACTTGATCCCAAGCCATGCCCAACACATCTGATACCAATGCTTTCCCCATAGGTGCATAAGGTAGCAGCTCAGGGGCAAGGACTGAGGTTTGCCATTGCGGCATTTGTACTAGTAGTGGCGCAGTCACACTTAACACAACCAATACCATGAGTACATTTTTGGCAGCACCAAGCACCCCGCCCGCCATTTTATCGACTACGCCCAGACGCAGTGTCTTGAGCACACCTGAGAATACAAAAGCCACCAAGTGCATAACTGCCAATATCACAATCACCACCAGCAAAAAGGCCAGGGCCATTTGTAGTACGGGACTTTGGACAACACCAGACAACTGAGGCGATACCGATCCTGCGAGCCGAGTCGCAGCGATAAGAGCGATAAACCAGCCTACTAAGCCAACCGCAGTTTTGATCAGGCCAACTTGAAACCCACGCCACAATCCAATCAAGACAACAATAGCAATCACAATATCTAGACCGCTCATATTTTGCGCCTCACCATCTTATTCACTTGACTAGCTTTCCATGGCATCATAATAGCCACCGATTGCTTGAATACAAGACTGTACTAGCCCAGGTCCTCTATATATAAGACCTGTATAGAGCTGTACCATGTCTGCACCTGCTTCGATTTTTTTGACGGCTTTGGCACCACTATCGATACCACCCACACCTATCAAAGCAACTTTACCATCTAGCTGATCAGAGAACTGTTGTAAAATCTGGGTACTAATGTGGCTCACCGGACGACCTGACAAGCCGCCCATTTGATCACCATCACGTAGGTCTTCGACACCCACACGGCTCAACGTCGTATTGGTTGCAATCAAACCGTCAATTTCAAAGTCTAATAATTGCTGTGAGATATAGCCAACTTGCAGTGGCTCTAGATCAGGCGCAACCTTGAGCACCAATGGCACATAAAACCCATATTCAGTCGCCAGCTGACTGTGACGGTTTTTAATCGTATCCATCAGCTGGGTCAGAGCCTCACCACTTTGCAAGTCACGTAAGTTTTTGGTGTTTGGCGATGAGATATTGACCGTAATATATGAGGCATGCGGATAGACACGCTCTAAGCAATACACATAATCGTCTGCGGCTTGCTCTACCGGCGTGTCGGCATTTTTACCAATGTTGATACCGATATTGCCTTTGTATTTGCAGCGTTTGACATTGTCAATCAGATAATCAACGCCTTCATTATTAAAACCCATACGGTTGATGATGGCGTCTGCTTGCTTGATTCTAAACAGTCTTGGCCTATCGTTACCCGCTTGCGGTCTTGGCGTGACCGTACCTACTTCTATAAAACCAAAACCCAGCTCAGCTAGCGCGTCAATGTAGTCACCGTTTTTGTCCAAGCCTGCAGCAAGACCCACTGGATTAGAGAACTGTAATCCCATACAGTCAGTAGGCTGCATCGACTGACCATACGCCAAACCTAAAACACGCGCTTTATGTGCTTTATCCAATAAAGATAGCGTCATCTCATGGGCGTGTTCGGGATCCATATTAAACAAAAAAGGACGAAGTAAGGCATAAGACATAGTGATGGCAAACCCTGCTCGAAAGAAATAGTGGATAAAGAATATGAATGAAATCAGGCGGAGCGATTATATCAGCTTAACAGAAACAAGCGCAAAGTTTCACACGGTAAATTTCCACATTTAACCCGCCGTCAGCGCATATAAGCATTTATTAAATAGCCATAATAATTCACTGTCTTTTAAGCTCAGCTGAATCAACAGCGAAAGACAACTAGTATATTATATCAAGGTACTGGGCGACCGTCAGTGAGTGCAATCCAACCACGTATAATTCGATATAAATGCCAGATAAAGGTGAATGTCACAATCAACAGACCAAAGCCAGCCAGTAACGTCGAACCAATAGCAATATTGCCACTATCAGCTAGCATACTCACACCAAAACCACCTAAAGCAAAAACTGTGATGACAATACCAATAATAAACCAAACGATACTGTACCAAAACGTTTTGATTTGCCAATCAAAATGCGTGGATAACCATGTACCATCAGCATCGTGACGCTTGGCATAATTCATCACAATCGGCACGATCCACAGCAGACCAGCGGTAAAATAGCTAATCACATATAAGAAATAAGTGATGTGATTGTAAATGGTTAAAGAACGGCGCTTATCGTTGCTCATACTGTCACTCATTGGTTTGCGTTGTCCTTGCTGGTCAGTAATCTTGTCTGCTGAAAACTATGCTCATCAGTATCGTTATGAAGAAAGTGCTTTACGCTAAATATCTATCGTTAGCAGTGGCTAATAAACATTTAATGGTGACAGATAAAAGGCTTTTCAATGACATCTAACTCAAAATGCCATTTGAAAAACGAGTTACTAATAAATTGGATTGGAACATATCATGTTCTGTTACTCATATTCTACTATTAAGACCATACCTGCCACTAAACAGTATCGAGTTATAAAGTGACAGTGGCTTGCACTTGGATAGATTTATTCGTTAGGTCTTGCTGCATGGATAACTGCGTGAACTGCCAACCTTGCTGCTCTAACTTGCCAAGAGCGGTACTTACGACAGCTTGACTGGGGTGGATAAAGCTTAACTGCACCGAATCACCAGCCGCAACGACCTGAGCATCTGTAATTCCTGTGGTATTTAGCAGCGCACTAATTCGATTGGCAGGCGGCATGTCAGCCTCTCCATTAGCGTTATTGCCAGCACTTAATGCATTACTATCGATATTACCTGCTTGCGCCCGCAACCAAAAATAATCAGCCACTTGTTCCTGATAATCATTTTCGCTCTCTTTTGCCGCTTGATGAATGCTATAACCACCATAACCGCCGATAAACACCAACAAAAATACGGATAATATAGCTAACGCTAGCTGATCGCGTGGTGGTAATGCTTGCCAGCGCGTTGATAGCATATTTTGGTAACTGCTCATACGCTCAGAGAATGCGTGCGCCTTAGTATTGGTTGCAGAGACAGCTGCACTGCGTTTGGTACGGCGCTGTAATTGTTTCATGTTTTGACCTTTTCTTACCAATACACTGATGAATTATGATGCTGCCGGAGTGTTCGCCGTATCGCTGTTTTCCACCACATCCACAGTGACCTGAGCACTAAATTGACCTTGATCATTACTACTCACTTGCGCAAGCTTGGCATTCAAACCTTGCGCTATTAGCGTGCTCGTGAATTGATCCAAACTGCCACGATCAGGTGCAATGAGCGTAAAACTGAGTGCAGATGGCTGCATCACTAGCGTCTGCGCACGCAGTGAAGATTGTTTGATTAAGGGTGATATCTTTGACAGCGCTGCCATGTGTGATGCAGGTGCCTGGCTGTCGCTAAGCAGTTTTGGCTGTAATTGTACTTGGAGCTTGGTTCGAGTGCTGAGGGGCTCATCAGTGAACCAAGATTGATATTGCGCTGCTATTTCAGTCTTGGTGGCAGCTGTTGCCTCATTATACTGGTACCACTGCACCCCATCGGTTGCCATCTGTAGCACTAAGGCCGATAACGCAACCATCATTGCTACCCGTAAATACGGTGATAACTGTGAGTCGGTTGATTTGATAAAGAAGTTCAGCGCATGACGTTCTGGGTTGTCAATGGGCGCTGGTGTCGTGGGCAAGCTCGTTAATAACAGCTGGTGATCAGCGATCAGCGCTTTAGTTTGCGCCATAGAACTGGTAGTCGCTGATGTTGCTGGGATATCATTGATACCCATACTATCCATTTCATTAGTGGCTGAATCACTGGTAGCAAGGCTATTGGCTTCAATAGAAGTCAGCAACATCACTTCGCTTAAATGCGGAAAGCGCTCAAAGATCAACGGCAAATAGCTGACAGCCATACCTTGGCGCAATGATTGGCGCAATAGCAGAGTCTGCTCGTCTTGATATAATGTCACTTGCTGACCTGCACCTTCTTCTGGCGGCAGCAGTAATAGGAAATCTGGCAGTAGTGCCACTATATTCATACCCACGAGTTGAGCACTTTGCTGCCATGCCTCAATATCGCTTTGTGCCAATGCGTACAGCTGCGTCGTATCAGTATGGCTCAACTGACGAATAACCAATTGCTCAACTGGCGTTAGGGAGGTTTCTTCAAACAAATACTGCTTACCACTATTACCCAGCTGCTTGAGCTGAGCATTATTAAGCGCTGTTTCTACTTGCAATACATGACTTGAGGGGAAATATAAACAAATTGCCTTTTGGCCATTCGATTTATGATGACCATAGATAGTTTGTAACTGTTGCCAACCATCAACCGTCTGCCATTGATGTACATCTTCGCGCCAGACAGCTAGCGGACTATGCTGCGCTCGTAACCAAACATGTAACACTAAACGTGTCCTCGATTATTGCTGCGGTTATAAAAGTACTGTGATGAAGCAGTGCTACTATTTAGAAAGGATTGAGTCATTTTATCTGCTGAGCCAGTCGCTTAATTGGCATGATTGCCTCACTCTGAATTCACCCTATCTAAGAAATGGCTAAGTCAGCCTAGTATGGTTGGTCAGGTACAAAACGATCCACTTCAGTGGCCATCCCAGTCATAACAAACTCCATTTCAAACACTCTGGCTTCTGCCAAAGAGAATGACTCAGGATAATCACCAGTCAACAAGCCTGCGATATAAGCAACGATTGACATATGACAAACAACGACCAGACATTCTGCATCAATATTCGCAATATCAATTAAAGCCTCACGGGCATCATCAGAGGGCGTGATATTATCTTGTACTGTTGAAAGTACGTTGGGCATTCGTGACTGGAATGCAGCCAGCGTCTGCTGCGCCCTATCATAAGGACTGACGATAAAACAATCTGGATGATAGTGTGTGGTCACATACTCTGCCGTCTGTGCCGCTTGCTGTTGACCAAAGTCAGTCAGCTGACGCGCACTATCCGGACGCGTCTCATCTTCGGCTTGACCATGACGTACTAATATAATTTTCATAACCTTCCTTGGTGCGCGGAGTTAGTACTGTCTCTCAATAGTACCTTTTAATAAAATATCTTACTTATCAGCATCGCTATTTTTACTTTTGGCGTCGTCTTTGGTATTGTCTTTAGCGCTGTTACTTGAGTTTTTCATATGAGCGGTAAGCGCAGCATTGCTATGATCATGCGCCATCACAAACTCAACATCACTACGGAATCCCGCTTCCATCAAATGTAGTGCCACGCCTAATGCTGCTTTATCTTCATAAATGACCGCATAGAGCGCATGGGTGATAGGCATATAGATGCCCGCTTTAGTGGCTTTTTCGTGGACTTGCTGAATCGTATTGACCCCTTCAGCAGTTTGACCCAGTTTTTTGACGGCAGCATCAATACTCATGCCGCGACCGAGCATATTACCAATACGATAGTTGCGGCTTAACTCTGAGCTACAAGTGGCATATAAATCCCCCACTCCTGACAAACCTAAAAAGGTTAGCGGATTGGCCCCCTCTTCAACACCGAAACGACTCATTTCTGCCAAGGCACGAGTAAGGATCATTGCTTTGGTATTTTCACCCACTTCATAAGCAGCTGCCATACCCATGGCGATGGCATAGATGTTTTTGAGCGCGCCGCCAAGCTCGACACCGCGTACATCGTCACTTGCAAACACCCTAAAAAAAGCACTGTGCAAAGCTGCTTGTACCGCATGACGCAATGGCTCAGACTCACTTGCAATCACCGTGGCAGACGGCATGTTTTTCATGATTTCTATGGCAAGGTTTGGCCCTGACATAACACCGAAATTCACTTCAGGCAACACTTCTTTAATAATGTCGCTCATCATGGCAAAGGTATCTTTCTCCATTCCTTTGGTCAACGATACGATAGACTGCCCACTGATCAAAGGCGCAATGTTTTTTACCGTTTCGCGAAAAGCCAATCCCGGCACGGCGATAAAGATAATATCTTTGTCTTTGACGGTAGCCGCCAAATCATGACTGTATTTCAAACGGTCATCAAGCTTGTAGCCAGGCAGATATTTTTTATTGGTTTGAGTTTTTGCCATCGCTTTTACCGTACGTTTATTACGTACCCACAGCGTAGCATCGCAGCCATTACGCGCAGCCAAGTTTGCCATTGCCGTACCAAAGCTACCACCACCTAAAAACGCCAAACGCAGCTTGGTAGGGTTGCTGTGAATATCTGCCATGTCTTTTGCGACTGCTGACTCAACTGGACTGCGCGTTGATTTTTTACGACCGATGCCTGACTTACTTGCACGCTCTAAGATACTTGCCAACATACCATTTTGTTTTTCAGACGTATTGTTGCCCGCCTCATTGTTAGCGCTGTTGTTATTTTTATTGCTATCGTTAGGACTTGTCATGTTCTTTTATCCATGTTGACTGACTTATTCTCATAGGAGCTACTGTTCCCAGATATCTCCGATACTCGGGCTCGCGGTCTTTTTGAGGTAATAATTTTACCAAGAGACAGCACTGAGTCAAATTACGACTCGAAGCGTACTAACGGCTCGATATCAATAGGTTTGCGTTTGGATTCATCTTTTGGACTAGTGCCAGTATAAACAAAAGCGGTCACATAATCATCTGGACCCACATCAAAATAAGCTTTTACCGCAGGCTCATTACATAACAACCCAGTACGCCAAACTGTACTAAATCCCTGAGCTTTGAGTGCCAGTATCAAATTTTGCACAGCAGCACCTGCACTGAGCATTTGCTCAAAAGGTGGCACTTTTTTATGCTCTTGCATTTGCGTCACGACCGTTATGATAACAGGTGCTCGGAGCGGCATGGTATGGGTTTTTTTGATGGTTTTCTCAGACAGCTCTTCGCCATCTTTGAGCGCTTTTTCTTTTGCTGCGGCTACCAAAGCATTACCTAACTCGTGACGTGCCTCTCCTTGGGTCACAATAAAGCGCCATGGACGCAGTTTTTTGTGATCGGGCGCTGTCGCTGCACACCCAATAGCAGACTCGATTTGATCCCGTGTTGGCGCTGGTGTATCCAAATTGCCCATGCTGCGTCTTGAATTAATCCAACCAATCAGCTCTTCACTGCTAGCTGAGACATCATTTGTGGCTACATTTTTAACGGGCAGTTTATTGTCCTGTGGCGCTTGGTTATTTTCATCTGTTGTCGTCATTGCCTGTCCTTACTTATTATTATTTATTTCTTTTTACGAACTACTTTTAAATCTGATACTTGTCATTGAAAATACTAAGCACCGAATGCGAAAAAATATTTAAGCTGTAGCAATGCTGTTTTAAAAAACATCCACTACGCAGCATCTTCGACGCGGTGATCCATGCGTAGATAATCTTCTGATTGCATCTCAAGCAAGCGTGAGCGGGTACGCTCAATCTCAAACGCTAGCTTTTCCCCTTGATACAAGTCCAAAATCGATTGCTCTGCGCGTACCAACAGTTTTACACGGCGATCATAAAACTCATCGACCAGATAAATAAAACGGCGCGTTGGATCACGCAAATCATCATCTAAAGCGGGTACTGAATCAACTAATACCGTGCTGAATTGTTTTGCAAGTTCAATAAAATCAGATGCCGAGCGCGGTGCCATGCACAGATGTCGAAAATCGCAAAACAAGATATCTTCGGTACGCGCGTTGATTGGGATCTCGCGGCCATTGATAATAATCGGGTCATTGCTGATTTTTTGATTATTAGACAAGCTGGCAAAGCGGTTGGCGAGCCAGTGATGGTTGGCTTTGGTCATTGGTGATTCGTACAACTCTGCTTGCTGAAGCACGCGCAGACGATAATCAACACCGGAGTCGATATTCATCACAGTCGTATGGCTCTCAACCTCTGCAATGGCGGGTAGAAAACGGTCGCGGTGCAAACCATCTTTGTATAAACCAGAAGGCTCGATGTTTGAGGTAGCCACCAAAGTGATACCGCGATTAAACAGCATCGTAAACAAATCACCCAAAATCATCGCATCAGAGACGTTAGACACAAAAAACTCATCAAAACAGATAACGACCGCTTCTTTATAAATAATATCGGCGACTTTTTCGAGTGGATCACTTTCGCCTTGAAGCTTATTCAACTCCTGATGAACACGCTGCATAAAATGATGGAAATGCAGACGCATTTTGCGCTCAATGGTCAATGAATCATAAAACATATCCATCATCCACGTCTTGCCGCGACCGACACCGCCCCACATATATAATCCAGTTGGCGCGGCAGGCTTAGATTTTAAAAACCCAAAGAACCCTTTCTTTTGCGGTGCGCTATTGATGAGCTGATGGTAGATCTCATCAAGATAGCTCATGGCCTGAAATTGCTGCTCATCCCGAGTAAACTCATCGGTACTGACGGCTTTCTCGTAACGTTGCAATGGAGATAAACTCATAATACGACTCATCGTTGGATTAAATAAATATCAAAATATTGGAGTGGCTAAGTGCTACCCTAAAACATAAATTAGCGGTTAAGGTTAAAACTACGTATTACTATGCGTTTCTAATAACTTTTTGAGCTCTGATAATCGACCGTGAAAAAAGTGACCAGCACCATCGACAACGCTTACTGCAATTCCTAAACGATCTGCAAATGCCTGCATATTTTCAGGCGCGATTACTTCATCCGCATTGCCATAAATCTCAAAGGTTTTATCAGCGGGTAAATTGATATCAGTACTGTCATTTTTTTCAACTGAGGGTGCGATAAGCGCGATTTTTGACACGTCAAAATCACCCAATCCCCATATATGCGCGGCTTCAAGTACTTGCTCAGCCACGCGGGCAGTGACATAACCACCAAAAGAAAAACCGCCCAGCCATAGCTTTCGGGCATTGGTTTGTTCAGCAATCCATTGTAGCACGGTCATTGCATCGACCACTTCACCTTCCGCATAATCATGCTCGCCTGTCGATTGGCCAACACCGCGAAAATTAAAGCGCACCACATGCATACCATTGTCACGGGCAAAGCGGTACATAGTCGTGACCACTTTATTGTTCATTGTCCCATCGAACAACGGATTGGGATGACACAGCAGCGCAACGGTATCTGTATTTGGGTCGTTAGGATTGTCATTTTGCCATAGTGCGTCGACCTCGAGCACACCAGCAGGAGCAGGAATCAATTGCATAGTATTACTTATTAATAAAAATGAATGGCTCAATTATCCTAGATATGATTTTTATTTCAAGTGATTTGCTGTGTACGGGTGCGACTTGTTTTATGTTAGGCCAAAGTTGATGCCCAGCAGCTGAGTATATGATTTATTTAAGCACGCTTTTTTTGTCATAAATTGGATAGGTAATACTGCTGTAATACCGCACACAATAAGCGTCTAGACAGGTAATATCTAGATGCGCTACATTCATGAAGCTTTGCCTATCGCTAAGACGTTCTGTTTATATACATTAGGAATTATTTATGAATACCTTTAACAAAACTGCCAGTTTAGGTGCAATATTGGCCAGTGCGCTCGTTTTAAGCGCTTGTCAAAGCACGCCATCATCACCAGTGATTCAACGTGCCAACTCTATTTATGAAACCACAGGAATCGCTGATACCAAAGTCAAAGCGCAGCAAAATGCAATTGATAGTGCGCAAAAAACCTGTCGAAGCAAACAAGTCATTATTGTTGATGACAATGTCAAATATAATGGTATCTTAAATGAACGTACTGGCCGTATGGTTGGGCAAGTGGGTTCCGTGGTCGGCTCAATCTTTGGCACGGGCACGCCAGATTTGTCACGCAATGATGATTATGAATACAAGATCAATTTTCGTTGCCAGTAACTCTCTATCAGCAACTCTCTAAATGAGCGACGCCATTTGCGTTTCTCTAGCATCACCTGACATACTGTGATTGATGGAATAGCCAACAAGCCGCGATATGGATGATATATCAATCAAAGCTTGTTGGCTTTGCTTTTTGTGCGCGCCCTTTTGGGTTAAACTATCCGCTATCGTATTCAGCATATCTTCATCAGTCTTTATATTTTCATTATCTTTGGTCTTATATCATGCGCAAACCTAACCTTTCAAATATCAAACAGGCCAAAGTACTCGCACCTGCCAAAGATTTGGCCACTCTAGAGGCCGAGCTCGCTGAGCAAGAAGACCATTTAGAGGATACGGTCCTACGCCTGAGTGATTACTTATCCGCGGTTGAAATGGTCATCAAACAGACCTTTGACCACCGGGTATGGGTCAAAGCTGAAATCCGTAATCTGTCGAGCAAGGGTGGTCACTATTATTTTGAATTGGCAGAAAAAGACGATGATGGCAAAGTGGTCGCCAGCTGCCGCGGCAACCTTTGGCGCTTTAAAGCGGCTCGTGTATTAGCCAAGTTTGAGCGCGCAACGGGTATGCCGCTTGAGCGTGACTTGACCGTACTCCTTAAAGTATCGGCAGGATTCCATCCCCAGTACGGTTTTTCAATCACGATTGAGGATATCGATCCCAGCTATACCCTAGGCGACTTGGCACGGCAGTATGCAGAAATGGTTGATCGCTTAACAGGCGAAGGGCTATTACACCTCAATCAGCAGCTGCCTACCCCTTTTGATATCGAGCATGTGCTGGTCATCGCGCCTGAAAAGGCGGCTGGATTGGGTGACTTTCAAGCAGATGCGGATCGCTTAGCCAGTACAGGTGCTTGTCATTTCCACTACCATAATGCGACTTTTCAAGGCAATCATGCACCCGCTGAGATACGCCAAGCCATCGTTAGTGCTCAGCAGCAGTTTTATGAAATTTATCAGCGTTTGCCTGATTTATTGGTGATTATTCGCGGCGGCGGTGCGGTTGGTGATTTGGCTTATCTTAATGATTATGAGCTGGCAGCGTTGGTGGCTGAGCAGCCTGTGCCTGTCTGGGTGGGTATCGGTCATGAGCGTGACAAAGTCATCTTAGATGAAGTGGCGCACACCAGCTTTGATACGCCCTCAAAAGTGATTGCCGCTATCCATAGTCATTTAGCCCAGCTCGTCACTCAGACGCTACAATATCAAGCGCAAATCAAACAAGCCGCTCAGCGCCAACTCAATACGGCGGAACAACAAAGCACACGCCAGTTGAGCCAAATACAGTCGCAAACTATTGGGCAACTCACCGCTCTGCGAAAAGACAATGATTATGCGTGGCGCAGCATTCAACAAAGCGCACAGCGTCAAGTAAAGCAAGCCGCTAGACTGACGGCTGAGCGATATACACAAACGCAAACCTCGGCACGTCAACAACTGACGAAAGCCGCGACCAATAGCAAAACTCATCAAGAATCGATTATGCAAAACGTGCAGCAGCAAGTCATACAATCACAGCGTGATAGCGAACATCTACGTGATATTGTGCTATTACATCGCCCGTCTCGCGTGCTCAAACAAGGCTATGCCATGCTCACGGATGCCAAAAACAACCAAACGCTCACGACCAGCACCCAACTGTCTCCTGAGCAAACCGTCAATATCATTTTAAAAGATGGCAATGCAAAAGCGCAGATTATCGATGTCAATATCGACAAGAAAGCGACTGAAACCTCAGACATGCCCATTTAATCATATAATAATATCTAACAACTACTTATCTACTTACCTTTAACAATTAGGAAATTTTATGACCACCCCTACTCGCAGACGCAAAAAAGCCGCCCCAAAAACCTTTAAGGCGGCTTACGATATTTTAAAAACCAATGCGGCCGAATTACAGCAACAAGACGAGCCTGATATTGATAATCTGATGACCACGGTTGAAGAGTCTATTGCGGCTTATCGCGTTTGCGAAACCCGTATTAACGCGGTACAGCAAGCATTGGATGCGGCCTTCGCCGAAGAAAAATCTACTAGCAGCACGGACAGTTAGTTTATTCAGGCTCATCAACTTCAAAGACTTGGCGTAGATAGGCAAGATACGTGTCATTATTGATCATGGTCTTGCCTGGGCTATCAGACAGCTTGGCCACTGGCTGACCATTGCACTCTACTAATTTGAGCACGATATTAATCGGTGTGATGCCCATGTCATTGGTCAAATTGGTGCCAATGCCAAAGCTGGTTCTAATACGATCTTTGAAGTATTGATGCAGCTCCCAAGCCTTTTCTAAATCCAGCCCATCACTGAAAGTCAAAATCTTTGTCTTTGGATCTATTTTTAATTTTTCATAATGTGCCACTGCCTTATCACCCCAGATGTAAGGGTCGCCACTATCGTGACGCAGCCCATCAAAGAGCTTGGCAAAATACAAATCAAAGTCGCGCAAGAACGCATCCATACCAACCACGTCTGTCAATGCAATACCCAAATCACCGCGATATTCATGCACCCATGCTTCAAGCGCTGCCTTTTGTGAATCGCGCAGACGTACATCCAATGCCTGAAATGCCTGCATAAACTCATGTGCCATCGTGCCTATCGGCGTCATGCCAAGCTGCTTTGCCAGATATACATTAGAAGTACCGCCTACGATTTTTGGCGCAGCCTTGTATAGTGTCTCTACCACATGCGCCTGCCAGCGTTTGCTAAAGCGTCGACGCGTTCCAAAATCAGCGACGATAAACGGCGGCGTATTACGATCTTCTTTTTTCTGCTCTGCCGCATATTGATGCAGCAATGCCACTTTTTCATCAAGGCGGCGCTGTCCTTCTACAATCACACTATCGTCAGATAACGCATTAAAATAAAGCTCATTGACGATAGCCAGCACAAATACTTCAAAGAACATTGCCTGAATCATCGGCCCTTCGATGTCGATAGACAAACGACCTTTTTCATCGATACTGACGGTAATAAACCGGCGTTTTAACTTAAATAATTCTAGATAATCAACAAAGTCTGAGCGCATAAAGCGCAAACCACGTAGGTAGTCCAGCTCATCTGGCAAAAAGCGCAGTTCACACAGACTGTCTAGTTGCTGCTCTAGATCTTTTTTGATATTGGCGAGTGGATAAGCGGTGTCTTTATGATTGCGGCAGCGAAAACGGTAGACCCCATGCGTCTGCGGAAATTGATGCAACATGGCTTGCAACATCGTAAATTTGTACAAATCATTATCAAGCAGTGAGGTAATAATAGGTGAATAAGTAGCAGTCATGCTATGGCCTTAAAAGTGCAGAAATGAGAAACAAGTGTCACCGAATCAACCAAGCGACCTTATGTCTGAATAATAAATAACATCTGGATAATAGACGCCCATAAAGTATGCGTCATCCATAAACCATCCAGTATAACGAAGTTTGGTATTGATGTCAGAGTTCGCATGAGATTGCAGCAAAATTCGTACAACTAGCGAAAATGATCATCGAATATCTAACAGTACATGGTACAAAAAAGACGCTAAGAGTGAACTTAACGTCTTTTTTATTTATTCAAAGGTGGCAATAAAACGACTATGATTTCACCAGTTTTACCAATGGTGCATAGCCCGATTGCGGCATCACATCGACTGGGATGAACTGTAGCGCCCCGCCATTGATACAATAACGCAGCCCGCCACGGTCTTTTGGACCATCAGAAAATACATGACCTAAATGTGAATCTGCTACGCGCGAGCGCACCTCAGTACGTACCATATTGAATGCCGTATCTTGATGCTGAGTAATCACTTGCATATCAATAGGCTTGGTAAAGCTGGGCCAGCCGCACCCTGACTGGTATTTATCAGTCGACAAAAACAGCGGCTCACCGCTCACCACGTCGACATAAATCCCTGGTGCAAATAAATCGTCATATTCATGACTAAAAGCACGCTCCGTCCCAGCCTCTTGCGTGATATTGTATTGCGCTTTGGTCAAGGTATTCTTTAGCGCATCTTTGTCAAATTTAGCATAGCGCTTGGGATCTAACGTCTCAGCAATAGTCTCAACTGGCGCAAGCTTGGTGCGAGCTGCCCCTTCAGGCTTATCATCAGCAAGACTCAAATCAATATGACAATAGCCATTTGGATTTTTTGCCAGATAATCCTGATGATACATCTCAGCCAAATAAAAATTATCTAAGGGTTCATTTTCGACCACGACTTTTTGCTCATATTTGCTTTGTACACGCTTGAGCGCAGCATCAATCACCGCTTTGTCTTCTTTGTCAGTGTAATACACACCTGAGCGATACTGCACACCGCGATCATTGCCTTGCTTGTTCAGACTCGTTGGATCAACCACTCGGAAATAGTATTTTAAGATGGTATCGAGGTCTGTTTTGTCGGCATCATAGGTAACTTTTACGGTTTCTGCATGACCTGAGCCACGAATGACTTGCTCATAGCTTGGATTGGCTGTATCGCCATTGGCGTAACCTGATACGGCATCGATGACGCCATCAACGCGCTCCATATAAGCTTCAACACCCCAAAAACAGCCCCCTGCAAGGTAGATTGAGCGGGTGTTGATTGGTTTGCCGGTCTCATTGTAGTACACGCCATCTTTTTGCTTGATGGTTTCGATTTTATTGTTATCTGATGCTTGTGCATTGGCAGGTTTAGCGTTACCTGCTTTGAGCTCAGCGAAGCCATTATCTGCATTTTCGGCAAGTGCGTAGGCTTGCTCTACTGATATATTACCTTTTACCAAGTGTACTAGATTGCCATTTTTATCAAGGATAGCCCAGCTTGGATAAACTTGTACACCAAGCTTATTGATAAGTTCACCTGAAGGGTCAGTCAAGACAGGCAAGTTTGGGTGGTCCGCTTGTACGCCTGCATACCAAGTACTAAACTCACCATCCGCTTTTTCATTCAGGTGACCAGGACTGGCGACAGTCATGACATTCAGCCCTGAAAATTTAGGATCAGTGCGCCATGTCTCAGTCTCCTTTAACGTTCCCAAGCATAACGGGCACCAACTCGCCCAAAATTTTACCAAGGTTGGCTTATTAGGATCAATCACTGCCGCACCTGTGTCGCCTAAGCCGCTCGTTAGCTGCGGCAATGCTTGCATTTGTTTGAGCATGTCGGAAGGCAACATGTCACGAGAGCTTGTGACACCAGTATTTTGACTACCTGATTTGGTACTACTGCTTGCGCTGCTTTCTGCATTACTCATCTGGCCACAGGCGACTAATATGCCTGCACTTAGCACTGTTGTCATGCTAAAGGCGCTAACATTTTTTAGCCAGCTTGGTGAGCGAGGTTTCTTAATTTCTTCATGATTACTATTTTTTTGATTGTTTTTATATGACATGACATGTCCTTGTTACGAATGGTGCGAGTTTTGGCAACCATGAGCGATAAATAGCTCAAAATTCTATTATGAGGGAACTCAAGTTAAAGAGATAAGACTTTGAAAAATGGTGGAGAGACAGTGATTCTGATGGTTGAGACGCATTAGTTCATCTTAATAGTATACAACGCTACTGGAGCCTACTTTAATAGTAAGCTGTTGATAGCTACACTTATTTAACAGGATAGTAAGAGTGCTGATAGAGAAGTATCTGACACCCTCATCAATCCCAATTAAGCTTTGGCACGCATAAACTGCTCGACATAATCATCAGCAGGATTGTGTCTTAAGTCGCTTGGTGTTCCTGTCTGTACTAAGCGTCCGCCATTTAAAATACTGATGCGCTGACCAACTTTAATAGCCTCATCGATATCATGGGTGATAAAAACGATGGTTTTGTTCAGGCGCTCTTGTAGTTCTAATAATTGATCTTGCAACTGCGCGCGAATAAGCGGATCAAGCGCAGAGAATGCCTCATCCATCAATAAGATGGGATTGTCCGTTGCTAGCGCACGAGCCAGCCCAACTCGCTGCTGCATACCGCCAGATAACTCATCAGGGTAGCTGTGCTCTAGGTTGGTCAGCCCTACTTCATTGAGCCAATAACGCGCGATCTCATGACGCTCGCTCACACTCATTTTACGGACACGCAGACCATAAGCGACGTTTTGAATCACAGTCATGTGCGGAACTAAGCCGAAATGCTGAAAAACCATGCTGACCGTTTGCTGGCGGTAGTGCTGCAATTGTTTATCATTAAGTTCTAAAATATTGATAGCGTTAGATGAGCTTTCGTCTACTGGCGCAGTGTTTGCCTGAGTATTATCCTTGGCATGCGTTTTGGTATTGACCGTCGTGTTAACCCATATCTCCCCGCTGGTTGGATCAATCAATCGATTGAGATGACGTATCAAGGTCGACTTGCCAGAGCCTGACAACCCCATGATGCAATGTAGCTCGCCTGCCTTGATATTCAAGTTGATATCGTAGAGCCCCACCGAGTAGCCAGTTTGTTCTTTAACTGCAACGCTATCCATACCCTCAGCCAGTAACGCCATTGCAGACTGGGCTTGCGTGCTATTGGCATTATAGATTTTACTGATATTTTTTAGCTGGATATGATTCATCGTGACTCTCGCTATTTGCTTGATTTTTATGCTGGCTTTACTCATTGACTATTGGACAAGTTTCTACCCAATCGGACGCCTGCCTGCTTTGATCGTTTTTTGACGAGCACGCTTTCCTTGACCAAAGGCTTGAGTAATGCGGTCAATGATAATGGCAACGATAACGATCGCCATACCCGCTTGTAAGCCTTGCCCGATATTAAGCGTTTGGATAGATTGCAATACATCTTCACCAAGGCCTGGGGCACCAATCATCGACGCCAGCACCACCATCGCAAGTGACATCATGACCGCCTGATTAATACCTGCCATAATACTGGGCAGTGCTTGTGGCAGCTTGATCCAAATGAGTAGCTGCAAATGCGTACTACCAAAAGAGCGTCCTGCCTCGACCATTTCATGATTCACTTGGGTAACACCCAACGTTGTCAGGCGAATCAGTGGTGGCAGCGCGTAAATAACCGTTGCAAAAAGTGCAGGCACTTTACCAATACCAAACAGCATCAGTACCGGTATGAGATACACAAAGCTTGGCATCGTCTGCATCACATCGAGTACTGGCGTCACAATCTTGCGCAGCAGCTTGCTACCCGACATGGCAATACCGATAGGAATACCAATCACCACCGTGACCAATACTGACACGATGAGTAACGCTAAGGTATCAATCAGCGCGCCCCATAACCCAAAAGCACCAATCAAAAATAGCCCCGCGCCGCATGCCAACGCAAACCAAATCTTGCGTACACCAAACCACGCCAATACAGCCACCAAGGCGATAATCAGCCAAGGCGGAATAATCGTTAATAATCGCTCAATGGGTAAGAGCAAGTACGTAAGTGTCACCGTGCTAATAGTGCGAAATACGTCTCCGTAGTTTTGGACGACGCTTGATAAGGCATTGTTGAGCGGGGTCTCAAGCGACCATGATGGAAAACTGGATGATAATACCGACTGATCCAGAGTAGAAGCAGTATCATCAATCGAGGTGGTACCGTCCAAACTGACACCTAGCTTAGTCGCAAGATTGGTAGCAGCTTCCTCAGACAACCAACCGCGCCAAACGTCTGGGTTATCACGCAAAAACACCAACGCCTGCTCATCGCCACTACGCTTACTCTCACTCATCTCCAAGATAGCGCCGTTCAGCTCATCGGAGGTGAACTGAACACGCTTAAACACCTCTGCAAGCTCAGGATTGGTGTCGATAAATGGGGTCGATGCTGCAATACCAAGAGGCGATACTGGAAAACCAGATACACAATCGGAAGTACCATCAGCGAGTAATAGGTCTTGCCAGCAGGCATCTTTGTGATCTGGGAACTCCAAAGCAGCAAAGTCATACTTTGCCATTAGGCCCGTAGGCTGCCAGTAGTAAAACAATAGCGGCTTGTGCTGTTCAAAAGCAGAGGCGATTTCAGCATCGAGCGCAGCGCCCGTACCGGGATGAGCATTATTAAAAATACTATCAAGCCCCGTATTTTTTAGAAGGCGCGTATTAAAAATCTCACAGGTCCAGCCAGAAGGACAGTTCATAAAGCGAGATTTGCTCGGATCTTCAGGGTCTTTGAATAGATCAGCATATTTGGGCAGGTCTTGATAACGACGTAGCCCTGGGTTTTCTTCTAATACATATTTTGGGACATACCACCCTTGGGTTGCGCCGCCTTTGAGTGTATCGCCAATGACAGCCACTTTGTTCTGCTCGATGGCATTTTCCATGATTGGTGAGCGTCCAATCCACTGCTCACCGATGATCTGAATATCGTTTTGAGACAATGCGGTCTCAAGCGCAGGTCCTGCTCCTGGCACTTCTTCTACCGTACAACCGTAACCCTCTTCAGCAATATATTTAAGCACCCCAGAGGTAAACTGTCCGCTCTCCCACGTCAGTGCGCCAAACTTGATCGGTGACTCACAAGCTGCGGATGCTGATAAAGGCAGCAACAACGCGCTCATACACAGTAAGCTTAATGCAATCCATTGGCGCATGCTTTGTCCTATTTATTGTTTTGTACTGGCATGAAAGAAGTATCACAACCACAGAGCATCACGATGCCATATTGACTCACAACATCTATGAATCATTCACTGTTGTTTAGACTTACTACAAAGTGTAGCGACTTATAGGAGTAATAACAAATGCTTATTTGTCGATTGCTGAGATGGTTAAACCTCATGCCATGCAGATATAAACGCTATCATTGATAACGCTTTTCCCAATGCTAACCTTTGATTTTTTGACAAAAAAATAGCACCTATTTTGATAGATGCTATAGATATAGGTATCGAATGAAGAGAGTTCAAAATCAATTTTTGAATAACTCCCATAGAGCAATTATTTCAAAAACAATGCCATCGCCTTTTTAAACAGTCCACCATAAGGCGGCAATAAGAAATTGAGACCATTTAGCTTGGTCTGTACAAAGATAGGTTTCATATGGCTCAAGCGCTCAAAGCCCGCTTTGCCATGGTATGCGCCTGTACCAGAGTCACCGACCCCACCAAACGGTAAGTCATGCTGGGCGACATGCATGATCACTTCATTGATACATAGACCCCCAGAGACGGTATTGTTACGCACGTTTTCGATGCTGCTATAGTTGTCACTAAAGACATACAGCGCTAATGGACGTGGACGCGCGTTGACGAAAGAAATCGCATCATCCAATGTCTCATAATGCATCAGCGGCAAAATCGGAGCAAAAATCTCATTTTGCATCAGATCGCTATCAGGCGCAGGCTCGCTCACAATCACAGGTGGCATCAAGCGCGTTTCGATATTGGGCTCAACTGCAGTAAGTGCGTGTATCTCAACACCTGTTAGCGCGTCTAGGTAACCCTTGACCCGTTTAAACTGCTCACCATTGATAATGCGTGAATAGTCTGGATTGTTTTCGATATTGGGATAATGCTTGGCCATCCACTCTTTTGCCAAATGGATAAACTGGTCATGATATTGACGCTGAATCAATACATAATCTGGGGCAATACACGTCTGACCTGCATTTAGTGTTTTACCCATCATGACACGGTTGACCACCGACTCTAGATTGGCATCATCCAATACAATCACTGGTGACTTACCGCCAAGCTCAAGCGTCACTGGTGTCAAGTTAGGCGCGGCGGCAGCCATTACCTTTTTGCCGACCGCAGTCGACCCAGTATAGAGTAGATGGTCAAAAGGTAATTCGCTAAAGGCGGCCGCAATATCAACCTCGCCCAGTACCACGCAGATCATATCGGGCGAAAAATAACGAGAAATGGCATCAGCAAATGTCTGAGCAAACTGCGGCGCAGCTTCGCTCATTTTGACCATGACCCGGTTGCCTGCGACAAGCGCATCAATCATCGGTCCGATTGCCAAAAATAAAGGATAATTCCAAGGCACCATGATACCGACCACCCCCAATGGCTGCGGCTGAATCTCGTTGTGAGCGGGCATATATATGGGTGAAATAGGCGCACGATACGTTTTCATCCATTTTTTACCGTGCTTTTTGGCATGACTGATACCTGTGAAGCTTGGAAACAACTCAGCAAACTGAGTCTCTGATTGGCTACGATAGCCAAAGTCTGCGCTGATTGCTTTTGCAAAGCTTTCTTGATTGTCGCTCAGCATCACTTCTAAATTATCTAGCTGGGTCTCACGAGTACCCCAATCATTGATCGGCTGCTTACGGCTTAGCATTTGTAAGCGCGCAAATTGCGCTTTCATCTCATCGATGGTTTTTGCGGTACTCAGTGCTTCAGGCATACGCTGCAGCGCAAAACTTGCATCGGTTGGTGCCTGCTCATGGACGTGTTGGTTGCTATCTGTCATTTATCTTCCTTGTCGTGCTCATATGATGTCACATGCTCAATATGTTTATTGAATTATGGTGTTACTTTGTTAGTCAGACGCGCGCATCCGTTATATGCCCTGACCGTACATTTTATTCGGTTTTGCTTATCAAACTTTAATGTAGCGCATTGACTGCGCAATGAACAGCTTCTTTGGTTGACTAGTGCGTCTGTACTAGTGTTGTCTACCTATCAGCTAACCCAATGATATATAAATATTTTTATGAATCCTTCATGACTTTCACCCTTAGTATTTAACTGTCTTTTAGACTGCGTGATAGCATATAATCTTTGAGCGATACCTGCCAAAACTGCTACACTAGCCATCGGCATTATATATATTTAAACCAGACAATAATAAGACAGACACGCTCATGCAAAACGACACACAACCGCTCAATGACATGCTGATCAGTAAATCTCTGTCAGCAGCCGATTATGTTCCCACTCTCGATGCCATGCTGTCACGTACTCTCGAACGTATTGATCTAAAAAAACAGCAAGGACTGCGCACGCCTGATGAGTTATGGATCGTTGATCACAACGATGTTTATACGCTTGGACAAGCAGGCAAAGAAGAACACATATTGCAGCGCACCGACACGCCTATCATCAAGACCGACCGCGGTGGTCAGGTAACTTGGCACGGTCACGGACAGCTGGTACTTTACTGGTTGTTTGACTTAAACAGTTTGGGCTGGAGTGTACGCCATCTGGTCTCCCATGCTGAACAAGCGATAGAAGACGTCGTTAATGACTGTCTGCATAGCTCGCCATCTAGTCGTGACAATATCAGTGCCCACGCCCGCCGTGATGCACCTGGCGTTTATATGTATTCTGACCCCACTGTAGCGGATGACAGTAGCAATGCTAATAACAACTCGCTAGATGACAAATCTCTTGATAATAAGATTATGCTTGGAAAAATAGCGTCGTTGGGCTTCAAGATTAAGCATGGTTTTAGCTATCATGGTATCGCAATTAACTTAGACTGTGATTTGTCAGCATTTAATGCTATCAATCCTTGCGGTTATGCGGGGATGCAGATGTTGCGCTTGTCTGATTTTGTGGCCATGCAGACAGATTCAGAGCAAAAAGAGTCAGAAACACAAACGACTCAACAAATCAGCGACACATTAAACTACAAGATAGTTACTCAAAAACTTATCGACAATATCGCCAAGCGTCATGCTGGACTGATTGAATTACGAGCAATAGCGCCAAAGTGAGTTTTGAGTCCATTTTTGCATAATCTTTTTTTGCATAATATCTTGCACGCTTAGACTTAAGCATTAAGAGAAAATTTAGACCAAACTTGTTATAATCGCACCCAGTACAAATCGGGTGCGGTAAAAATTTTGCAGTATCCCTAGCTAAATCAATCATTCAAACCTCTAAAACAAAAGCAAATTGGAGTATTTCATGGCAGATTTTAATAAAATTTTGGACGCAGGCGACGTAGACGGCGGTATCATCAACGTAGTCGTAGAGATCCCAGCTGGTAGCAGCCATAAAATTGAGTGGAATCGCGACTTGGCCGTATTTGAGCTTGATCGTATTGATCCACAGATTTTTGCTAAGCCATGTAACTATGGTTTCATCCCGCAAACGCTTGACGAAGATGGTGATGAGCTAGATGCATTGATTTTGACTGAACAGCCACTACCGACTGGCATCTTTTTAAAGGCCAAAGTCATCGGTGTCATGAAGTTTGTTGATGATGGCGAAGTCGATGACAAAATCGTTGTCGTCCCTGCTGACGACCGTGACACAGGTAATGCTTACAACAGCCTAGAAGACCTACCAAAGCAGTTAATCAACCAACTAGAGTTCCATTTCAGCCACTATAAAGACCTGAAAAAAGCGGGCACTACTGTGGTTGAATCTTGGGGTGATGTTGCGCAAGCGAAAGAGGTCATCAAAGAATCTATCCAACGCTGGAAAGACCTATAATTTATTAAAATTGGCATAAATGCTAATCATAGATAAATACCAAAATACCGCGATCGCAATGTGATCGCGGTATTTTTTTGCTTGAATACTCTGTGTGTAACTTGAATACTCTATATGTAAAATGGTTATAATAAACGCGACTACTCATTCACACGCATACGCCGTAATAAGGACAGCCATGTTTAACCCCGACCCTAGCAAAAAGCCGGTCAGTACAAAGTTGCCAAAAGACATCATTATGATGGTCGAAAAAAACAACTTGGTGATGGCCATCAAAACGTTGGCGGCAGACGAAAACATCAGTATGGATGAAGCCAAAACTAGGATTGATGCCTATGAGACAGCACTCAAAGTAAAACAACAGCAAAAGCTCAATACCATCGCCAGCAAACAAGGTATCCCCAATCAGGCCATTAGTTTCGATAGAGAGCAAGAGGTCGAAGATGAGCCTGGTCCATTGGTAAAAAATCGTGTCAAATCTACTCAGCCAGGGCAAGGGTTTAAAAGCTTACAAGCGGGTGTCGACAGTCAACTCAATGACTTGGGCTATAAAAAACCTTTACTCCCTTATTGGCTAAAACGATTGCTTGTCATCGCGGTATTGATGATAGGTATATTTTGGATATTGTGGCGAGTGTTTGGTTGAATAAAGTACTAAATTGCGATACTTTTTATAGAACCGTTTATCGCTGATACTGTAGCCTGCGAGTATTGTTACTCACAGGCTGGACAATAGAAAAGCCAAGCAAGGTCTGCTGGTTTCACTAGTCTGTTATAAGTGGTTCCATTATACCAGTCTGTTTTAAGTAGTCTATTAATAGGTTTGAAGGGTGAGATAGTTGGTTCCGTTGGGGTATAGCCTAAAAAAATTAAGGTGAACATAAAAAATGACAGAAGAGCATCATTATATTTCTCATAAAACTATGGTTAATCTATTAAACGATTTATCGCCATTTAATTATGCTTATTTTTATGGGTTTTTTGCAGTTTTTTTCACTTCTTTAATACTAGGCTCCAAGTACAAAAACTATCAAGGTATTACTCCCTTTGCACAATCAATGGAATTAGCTTCGGGTAGAATAAGGTTGCTGAGCGATGCAGTTATACTATATTTTGTATTAATATTTTTTATAATTACTCTCACTTATTTCATGAAAGGGGTATCAAACAAAGTTGTCAGGGAATTTAAACTAGCAGCAAAAAACCCAGATAAGTTAAGTCATGCAGTCGGTGAAAATCCCAAAAGAACTATTCTTATAACTGCATTAATATTACTTCTTATAAATATAGGTTGGTTTATGTTCTTTGGCTTTACCTCAGCGGGAAACTCAAGAATCATGAGAAGCTTTCTAGTGGGTTCTGAATATTTCATTATAATAAATATTTTCTTAGGTTTTTTGTCAAACTTTTATCTATTAGTCTATTCATTAGTAATGATGGAAGGACGAAAGCACGTCGTATTCTCACGCTAAGCCCATATATGGTAAATAAACTTTAACCGAAGTAAATTGCTAAGAACAAAATGCTGCCACTCCCCTACTTAACTATATGGATTTAAGCCATTTTTACAGTATTAAAAAAGGATACCATCGTATCCTTTTTTTGTTTTCGTAATAATTAAGAATAAACCTATCTTAGTGATGCTCACCAGGAAGAATTCTAGCAAAGGCACGCTGAGCAAAGTTAGGCTTGCTATCAGTCGTTTGCGCTGCCGTCGAACTTGGGAAGATACGATAACCAATTGATTGAATACCGACGTTAAATGCTGGCACCAACGAATAAGTGGCTGAGGCGAATTTGCCCATATTACTGGCAATACTGTTTGGCTTATGGACAATCGCTTTTGCGACCATTAATGCAGCTTCATCAGGCATCAAAGCTGGCATATAACGGTATAGCTTGGTGGGGGCGATCATAGGGGTACGTACCAAAGGCATAAAGATATTGGTGACCTTGATATTATCGCCTTTGACTTCCGCGGCTAAGCAACGACTAAACGCATCTAGTGCAGATTTTGACGCCACATACGCGGCAAAACGAGGGCTGTTGGCCAATACCCCAATCGAAGAGATATTGACGACTTGACCTGTTTGGCGGCTAATCATCGTCGGCAAGAAACCCAAAATAATTTTGACCGCGCCAAAATAATTGATTTCCATGGTGCGCTCAAAGTCATGAAAACGGTTGACCGACTCATGGACTGAACGGCGAATCGAACGACCAGCATTATTGACCAATACATCCACATGTTTAAAATCAGCAAGAATTTGTTCGCTGATTTTCTCAATCTCATCCATATTGGTGAGGTCACATGGATAATAACTGGCCCTGCCACCCAATATTTCAATATTTTCTTTGACGGTTTTTAGTTTGTCTTCAGTACGCGCCAACAAAATAACATGCGCCCCGCACTCACTTAATAAAAAAGCCGTACGCTCGCCAATACCACTTGATGCACCCGTAATGATAATATTCTTGCCTTTTACTGCTTTTGTTATTGCTTTTTTCGAGGGATTAGCCATAAAAAGTCCTTTTTGTCTGTCCTATGCCAATGAATATTCGTTTACAGCATAGCAAAAAAATATCGCATACAGTGAACAAAACACCAATAGCTGATAGTTAACTTGACGGTTTTAGAGGTTTATAGTGATATATCATCATATAATAGTGACGATATTTAGCACCATACTTTTTGCTGACTGATACAGAGGAGACATTATTTTGATCGGAAACCTAACCCATTATATTGACTTGATTGCCAAGATAGTCGAAGTCATTGGTGTCTTGATTATGTTCTTTGGACTCCTCTTTGCCTTTTACAAAGCATTTCGGATATCGGGCGGCCTGAACCATAATACCTATGTAGAGAGCAGGCAGACCGTTGGCAAATCCATTCTTTTGGGACTTGAGGTACTGATTGCCGCAGACATTATGGCAACGGTGGTGACAGAGCCGACATTACGCAGAGTCTTAGTATTGGGTATTATCGTGCTTATTCGTACGTTTTTGAGTTTATCACTACAAGTTGAGCTAGAAGGCCGATTCCCTTGGCAAAAAGAAAAGCCAACATCTGAGAAAAACCCTGATGCTATGCCTTTTAACGAAGCCGCTCCTGTTGATAAAATATAGCTTTAATCAATAGAGCTGAAAGAGGTATCAGTGATTTATGCTTATGATAAGCGTGATGAAACTGTACAGATCATTACTACTCATGCGTCTGCAAAAAACGCTCAACCACGCGGAACTGCCCTGCTGTACTCTCCTCGCCATACATCGCTTGACGGAAAGCGTTGGAGTTGGGGATGCCTGTCGTATACCACGCAATATGCTTGCGGGCGATACGGCAGCCGGAGTACTCGCCGTAAAAGTCATACAGCTCTTGCAAATGCGCCAGTACAACTTCCTTAATCTCGCTCACACTTGGGGCATCAAGCACGTCACCTGTGCGTAAAAAATGCTCAATATCACGAAATATCCACGGCTGCCCTTGCGCGGCTCGCCCAATCATCACCGCATCACAGCCTGTCATCTCATAAACATGCTGCGCTTTTTGCGCGCTATCGATATCGCCATTCGCAATGACAGGAATGCTAATGCTGTCTTTGACTTCGCGTATTAACTCATAACGCGCCTCGCCCGTATACATATCCTCGCGCGTACGCCCATGAATCGCAATCGCGGCAATACCTGCTTGCTCTGCCCGCTTAGCGACTCGCAGGATGTTTTCACGACCGTTTTCAAACCCCAATCGTGTTTTTAATGTCACAGGCGCATCAACGGCATTGACTGCAGCGTCAAGCAATTTTGCTACTAAATCTTCATCTTGCAGCAGCGCTGAGCCTGCCAGCTTACGGCAGACTTTTTTGGCCGGACAGCCCATATTGATATCGATAATCTGCGCGCCATTATAGATTTGATAACGAGCCGCTTCAGCCAATTTGTCTGGCTCTGCGCCTGCTATCTGTGCAGAAATAGGCGCAATCTCATTGTCGAAATTGGCACGATACAGGGATTTTTTGCGTGCATAAAGTGCCGTATCAGCGATGATCATCTCGCTGACCGCATGACCTGCGCCAAATGACTTACACAATCGGCGAAAAGGATTGTCCGTCACGCCCGCCATCGGCGCAACCATCAAACGGTTTTCAATCGTCAGACCACCTATATTTAAGGGTTGCAACAATGGATGGTCGGACGAAGTCGAGGATGAAGGTAACACAGGAGAATCAATAGACATAAAAAAACGGCTTGATTTGTAAGGAAAACAAGCCGTTATTCTAAGGATTCTTACATTTATTGCAAGCGATTAACGTGAATAGCTTGCATAAGCATTACTCATTTTTGATACATTCTATTCATTATTTATCAAGCACACTGCCCTGCTCTAGCGTGATAGCATCATCATGCGCTTGCATACGCCACGGTAGGCTATCAGGTGACACATTCAAGAAGTGCAAATACTTCTCAAACTGATCGATGATATCATTGATCACCGATTCAGACTTATAACCGTATAAGTCATAGGTCTGACCACCACGGCGCAGATACACCTCAGCGCGATGATAGTGTTCTTGCGGCAAGGTGTCGGCGCTGCTTTCAGTATAATAATCAGGCGCTTCATGTTCAGACAAGCGCACTTCATACCAAAACTCGACATCGTCACCACGTTGCAACTCAAGCACGGCACGGTTATTGGCTGCATCATAATTCACCTCAGTCGTCCAACCTGTTTCTGCAAATTTAGACGACACTTCCATCATCGAGGGCATCACCACTTCTTTGATGTAGTTTAGCACCTTGTCACGTGTGGGCTTATCAGCCATATAGTCGATGCGCTCACGCCATGCAGACGGTTTAAGCAAGTGCGGCGGTAGTTTGTTATTTTGATCGAGACTTTGATTACGATGTCCCTCGATACGCAATGCGCGCCACATACCGAACATGGAGATCAGAATGATAATCGCAAATGGTAGTGCACTAACGATTGCCGCCGTTTGTAGCGCTGTGAGACCGCCAGCAATCAAAAGCACCGCGGCAACGGCCCCTTCAGTCACTACCCAAAAGCTGCGCTGCCACCATGGCGTATCACTACGCCCGCCAGCCGCTAGCGAATCGATCACCAATGAGCCAGAATCTGATGACGTCACAAAAAACGTAATAATCAACAAAATAGTCAATGACGACACAAATTCGGTAAACGGTAACCGCTCTAATAATTTAAATAAAGCAATCGCTTGGTTGTTTTGTACCTCGCTGATGAGTGAGTTATAGCCATCGACCATAATCATATGTAGGGCAGTATCACCAAACACCGAAAACCAAAAGAACGTAAAGAACGTTGGCACCAACATCACACCGAGTACAAACTCACGGATGGTACGGCCACGGCTAATCTTGGCGATAAACAGACCGACAAAAGGCGCCCATGCAATCGTCCATGCAAAGATAAATAAGGTCCAGCTACCGATCCAATCGCTATTCTCGTACGCTTGTAAGCTAAAGGTACGCTCAATGATATTACCCAAATAACTACCCGTATTTTCCATAAAGGCATTTAGGATAAAGATCGTCGGCCCTACTACAAATACAAACACCATCAACGCGGTTGCCAATACCATATTTAGAATAGACAAGCGTTTTACCCCTTTGTCCATCCCTGCCAATACGGACACCAGTGCTGCCGATGTCACTAATGCAATCGCCACGACCTGTATGGTAGTATTCACGGGGATAATATCAGGTAATAAGTAGTTTAGACCTGCATTGATTTGCGATACTGACAGACCAAGACTGGTGGCAATACCAAACATCGTACCCAATATCGCAAACACATCGACCGTATGACCGATAGGGCCATGAATCCTGTCACCAATAATCGGATACAGTGTCGAACGTATTGATAATGGTAGACCATGACGAAAGGCAAAATATGCCAGTGATAAACCAACGACACCATAAATCGCCCAAATATGAAAACCCCAGTGAAAATAAGCAATCTGCATCGCCTCTTTTGCCGCCGCAATGGTCTGCGGATCAGACATTGGCGGACTAGAAAAATGCATCACTGGTTCCGCTACTCCATAAAATAGTAGCGCAATCCCGTAGCCTGCCGAAAACAGCATGGCAAACCATTCAAGGAATCCGTATTCCGCCTCCCCATGATCAGGGCCCAGCTTGATACTGCCATAAGACGAAAACGCCAGTACAATAATAAACATCAAAAACAGGGCCACCGCCAGCATGTAAAACCAGCCGAAGGTCTCGGTCGTAAAACTAAGCACATCGCTAAACAGCGCCCCTGCTGCCTCAGGATTGATGGCGGTACCGATGACCAACAGCAGCATAATCACAGCTGCGGGTATAAAGACTGGTAGTAAAATGGTAGAGCGTGAACCGTTACTCATAAGCAGTGGTATCCTCAAATCCGTAAAAATAAGTGATAAAGAATCCTATCCCTGATACTCATCAACATAGTAGATATCAATTTACAAACAATAGATGTCATCAATATTAAAACAGCACGTTAGCAATAATACCGACGCATTCTGTGTAGATGGGAATACTATGTAACATAAACTTTAGCCAAATCCCAAGATAAACGCGTGTTTACAACAATAACTTAACGTTTATTACACAATGATTACTGGGCAATAAAAAAGGCAACTTGTTAGTTGCCCTTCAATCTTATATACCTATCATCCTAGCAATTTATGCCTCGATATCAGGCAGCACTAATAGCTGTAGCAAGTCGCTTGGCAATATCTGCAAGCTCACCTTGATCAGCCTGCGTTACTGCATGACGTCCTAACTCGTGAATACTCGATGGAATCAAATGCACATGATAATGAAAAACCGTTTGACCGGCTTGTGAGCCATTCAACTGCATCTGAATAACCCCTTCACGCTCAAACACTTGACGCTGTGCTTGCACAACCTTTTTAGAAGTCATCAGGACAGCAGCGGCATACTCTGGCTCAAGATCTACCAAATCTACCGCTTTTTGCTTGGGTATCACCAATACATGACCTTCGGCTTGCGGCATGATATCCATAAAAGCAAGGGTTTTGTCGTCTTCATAGACTTTATGACAAGGAATATCACCATCTAACATTTTGGCAAAAATATTATTGTCATCATAAGCAGTCTTTTGATTTACTTCAGTCATTATTTTTTCCTTTGATTATTTGATTGTTGGATGCTTAAAAGCTTTTAAAATGGTTTAGTGCGCTTGTCATATAGTGGACGAAATATAAGTTTAGTACAAGTTGCTATCATTTCCGTCGTTGATAAAATCAAGCTGTACACTCCCTAGCTTATCCTACTAATTTATTGGCGGACCATGCCTTTTAAATGTTATATTAACCCTCTATTTTAATAACGCTATGTTTATGGATTTGCCTACTTTGCCGACCAATAGATCAGATAGCCTAGATAACGGCGACCCGTCTTCAACACTCAATGACAATGCTCAAACCAATGACAGTGTCCAAACGTCTGAATCAAATATCTCTACGCCTAATAGTACTGGCTTAGAGCAACTTGGTACTGAGCCTGATAATAATACTCAAACTATCGATCCAAACGCTATTATCTTAGCAGAAGCTTTGACTGACAAGGCGATTGGCTGGCAGATACACAACTGTAAAATCATCAAAAAGACCGTCACGCAAGATTTGCCACTGCCTTTTCTGTATCATTATGATAGCTTAGACGATGCCGTCAAGCAGTCGCATCCGCTTACACCTGAATTACTGCTTCAATTCAATACACCTATGTCAGCTCACGAAGCTGCCAAGTTAATTGGCATTGACGAGGAGCTGCTGACCAGTCCTTGGCATGTAAAAATTATGGGTTCATTGGTGGTATTTAGTGAGGCATTGCAGTTAGCCGTTCGTCTGCATTGGACCAATACAGGCAAAAAGACGCAGCAAATCTATACTAAGGATGCCGCCGACGCTATTATTGCCGCTTTTGAAGACTGGCAGTTTTTTGGTCGTGTAGACGTCCTTTATAAAAATAATAAGCAGATATTAATCAGTATTGACGAGCAAAACTCTAATACGCAAGAGCTACCTGCCGAATCGCTATTGACGATTGAGGCAAGTGGTGACTATCAACAACTACTGGCCACCCATGCGCTGGCAGTTATTATGAAGCTAGAAGCCGATAAAGCTGAACTACCTTGGTTTGAAAAAGCCATCTTAGCGCGTCTTGAATAGTCCATTTTTACCCATCTTTTATGGTTATAACTTCATTATTATTGGCACATGATTTTTTATTATTCATATCTAATGGTATGGTAACGAATTAGTATTATTCACTAGTCCTCACCCTCTATAAAAAGCACACTATCCTTATCAGAACTGAGGGTGCAGATTTTAACAACCCCGCCTATTTGTAAGGAATATCACATGGATTATCGCTCAAAAACCTCTACCGGCGGTCGTAATATGGCAGGCGCGCGCGCATTATGGCGTGCCACCGGCATGACTGACGGCGACTTTGACAAGCCAATCATTGCGATTGCCAACTCTTTTACCCAGTTTGTACCCGGCCATGTGCATCTAAAAGATCTTGGGCAGCTGGTCGCACGCGAGATTGAGCAAGCTGGCGGCGTTGCAAAAGAGTTCAACACCATTGCGGTCGATGATGGTATCGCCATGGGTCATAGCGGTATGCTGTATTCTCTGCCAAGTCGTGATTTGATCGCTGATTCGGTCGAGTACATGGTCAATGCGCATTGTGCAGATGCGCTAGTGTGTATCTCTAACTGCGATAAGATCACACCGGGTATGCTAATGGCGGCAATGCGTCTTAATATACCTGTGGTATTTATTTCAGGTGGCCCAATGGAAGCGGGCAAAATCCTAGCCAGCACCGTTGGTAAGAGCCACAATACCGATAGTAATGACAGCAGTGCCATTCGTAAACTTGACCTCGTCGATGCAATGATGGACGCGGCTGATGACAGCATCAGTGATGAAGATGTCGCTGCTATCGAAGCCTCAGCTTGCCCGACTTGCGGCTCGTGCTCTGGGATGTTCACTGCCAACTCGATGAACTGCTTGACCGAAGCGTTAGGCTTGGCCCTACCGGGTAATGGCTCGCTACTCGCTACTCATTCACTACGCCGTGAGCTGTTTTTGGAAGCGGGACGCACTATTGTCTCGCTTGCGAAACGTCGCTACGAGCAAGATGATGATTCAGTATTACCACGCTCAATCGCGACCAAAGCCGCTTTTGAGAACGCGATGAGCTTAGATATTGCCATGGGGGGTTCAACCAATACGATCTTGCATCTACTTGCTGCGGCCAATGAAGCTGAGATTGATTTTAAAATGGCTGATATTGACCGTCTAAGCCGCGGTGTGCCATGCCTAGCAAAAGTAGCCCCTGCCTCACAAAAATTCCATATGGAAGACGTGCATCGTGCGGGCGGTGTCTTTGCCTTGTTGGCTGAACTTGATCGTGCGGGATTGTTGAAAACTGACGTACCGACTATCCATAGTACGACAATGAAAGAAGCGATTGATAAATGGGATATCATGAATCGTGATAACCATGAGGCACGCGCGCGCTTCCTTGCTGCACCGGGTGGCGTTCGCACCACCGAGGCGTTTTCACAATCAAAAGAGTGGTCAAACCTTGACGTCAACCGTGAGTCAGGTTGTATCCGTAGTGCCGAACACGCCTACTCTGCAGATGGTGGATTGGCTGTACTGTATGGCAATATTGCCGAGCGTGGCTGCGTGGTCAAAACCGCTGGTGTCGATGAGAGTATCTTAACCTTTACCGGTCGCGCACGTATTTTTGAATCACAAGATGCAGCTGTCGCGGCAGTTTTAGACGACAAAATCGTTGCAGGCGATGTGGTCATCATCCGCTATGAAGGCCCTAAAGGTGGCCCTGGTATGCAAGAGATGCTCTATCCAACGACGTATCTGAAGTCAAAAGGTTTGGGTAAAGAATGCGCCCTACTCACTGATGGTCGTTTTTCTGGTGGCACATCCGGTCTATCAATCGGTCATGCTAGCCCAGAAGCTGCTGAAGGCGGTGCCATTGGTCTGGTTGAAGAAGGTGATAGCATTCACATCGACATTCCAAATCGTACTATCAACATGCAAGTCAGTGATGCAGACTTAGCCGCACGCCGAGAAGCTATGGAAGCACGCGGTCGCGACGCATGGAAACCCGTCAGTCGTGATCGTCATGTCTCGCCGGCATTACGTGCTTATGCTGCAATGACGACCAGTGCGGACACTGGCGCTGTGCGCGACGTAAGCCAAGTTGAGCGCTAAGAACTCTATCTAAACCCTTCGTTTTCATAACTTATTTATAAAAATCTATCAAGCCTGCGCCATGCAGGCTTTTTTTTCACCAAAAAACAACGCATCTGTCGTTCTGATAACTATTTCTTTCGGTAATAATTCTTTTTTATCGTTATGATAAGTCATATTGCAGGCTAGATATTAAACATCTATACCAACCATTATCAATATCGAAAGCAAACCTCTCAAAACAATTCCTTAAAATATAACAACGTGCGAAAACCTTATGATTGAGAACTACAATTTATTTTTATTAATCTGCGGTATCGCCTTTTTATTAGGGGCATTGTTTCCTGTTATCTTTAAACGCACCTCGATATCATTGCCTATGCTACAAGTGAGTTTTGGCTTGATGATGGGTTACTGGTGGACGTCTCTATCGTTTTTGGACCCTATCAATAATGGAATAATCATCGAAAAACTGACTGAAATTGTCATTTTAGTCTCATTGGTTGGTGCGGGTATCAAAATTGATACTGATTTCTCTTGGCAGCTGTGGCGACCGACGGTTAGGCTCTTACTCATTACGATGCCCATCGGTATTTTTGCGATGGCAGGGTTAGGCTATTATGCCTTTGGCTTGAGCCTTGGCGCTGCTATTTTGCTGGGTGCGGTATTAGCACCTACCGATCCTGTTCTGGCATCTAGTATTCAGGTGGGCCCCCCTAATACAGGAAGAGAAGACACACCTCGCTTTACGTTGACTTCAGAAGCAGGGTTAAACGACGGATTGGCTTTTCCTTTTGTTTACTTGGCGATTAAAATTGCGGAAGCTTTTAGTGAAGGAAACGCTTTTACCAGTGAGATGCTGTGGTCATGGTTCACCCATGATGTTTTGTGGAAGATTGGCGCAGGGGTATTGGTTGGTGTGCTGGTTGGTAAGGCGATGGCCAAAGTAGTATTTTCTAAACACACCCGTGAGACCACGATATCGCAAGGATATGTAGTTATTGCTCTGACTTTGGTGGCATATGGTGTCGCAGAGTATGTGCACAGCTATGGTTTTATCGCTGTCTTCGTCGCTGCATTTGCATTTAGGCGTTCAGAATGTGAGCACTCCTACCATCAAAAACTACACGATTTTGCTGAGCAATCAGAAGGTTTGTTGATGTCGTTAGTACTGGTTATTTTTGGTATGTTCTTGGGTCAAGGTTTGCAAGCTGGTGTTGAGCTAACATGGCGTGTGTATATCGTCAGTTTTACTTTCCTACTACTCATACGCCCAATTGGCGGATTTATCGCGTTATCAGGACTTCATTTACCCCGTACTGAAAAATACGCAATTTCAGCACTAGGTATACGCGGTATTGGTACTTTGTACTATCTGTCTTATGCGCTCAACACAGATTTCTTTGCTGAGGATGATGCGCTCAAACTATGGATTGTCTGCTCGATTGTGATTCTGACCTCCATCTTCATCCATGGTCTGAGCGCAACAAGGCTACTTAAAATGACACCAAAAGAGCATCATTAACCACTCATGCTGTTATTATCATTGATAAAGTGGATTCATTTATAGAATTGCCTTTATCAGCGTACTTCATCAACCCAGCCCAGAACCGCTTCTGTCAATGCAAACTGACGAATATCGTTGAGCATGGTGGTATCAAAATTATGGATAAAGGCAAATGACAGTTGACGCGTAGGATCACACCAAGCGACTGAGCCGTTATATCCCATGTGCCCAAACCCTGATAGTGCTGGATCAATGCTATTATCGATAGTGTCGTTACCACTGCATATACTGAATAATCTGTGGTAGCCCAGTCGCCACTGCATAGGCGCTGGCATGACAGCATCTAGGCCTGTGACTTGTATTGCGGAGAGCTGCTTAAACGTAGCACTATCAATTAGCGTCTGCCCTTGCCAAACCCCACCATTGGCCAACATAGCATAGATAGTGGCTAGCGCATCCGCTGAAGCGACGCCATTAGCAGCGGGAATGATTGCCTGTAGTGTCTTGCGATTGTGATAATCAAGTGCTTGTTTTCCGGCAGGAATGAGCGCTGCTTTATAGTTTTTCAGATTGAGCTGACTGGTATTAAAATATAGGCTATTAATACGCGCAGTATTTAATACAGGTTGTATGTTATCAATATTTTTATCATCCAGATCGTCGTTAAGGCTACTTTGCGTTTCAGCTGTACGCTCATCATTGAGCATTTTCTGTTGCCAGCAATGATAGCTAGGCAGACTTGCATAAGTACGTAAGGTGCTTGGTGAGTCGGATTTTAGGGTTGGTTTTTGGCGCTTGTTACGCAGTGGTACGCTATCCTCATTTGATGACTCAAAGTCTTTGGCAAGCTTTGCTACTTGATCTACTTTGCTATCTGGTACACCAAAATAGCAACTGTCTGCAATACCTAAAGGCTCGGTTAGATACTGACGTAAAGCTTCGGCTAATGACATATGCGTTACGGCTTCTATCACGCCGCCAAGTACCCAACCATAGACCAACGCGCTATAAGCGCTGTCATATGCAGCGGCGTCCTCAGGTGCTGTGATAGGCATTTTTTCAATATGATTCAGCATAACGCGCCAATCGAGCATCGTGTCACTATCGACATCGATACTGGTGATCGAAAACAAATCCGCCTGATGTGACATCATCTGTCGCAAGGTAATTTTGTCTTTACCTGTTGCGGCAAACTCTGGCCAATAGTGAGCAATAGGCACATCATAACCAAGCAGCTTCTGTGATACCAATACATGCAGTAGCGTCGCTAAGATGCCTTTACCGGTAGAAAAATTGATGGCAAGCGTATCAGACTGCCATGATGCATCCAAACGCGCCATACCTGTACTTGCCTGTGCAATACACTCGCCTGCCTGATACACAACCACAGCACCACCAGCTGGCGCGTCATCTAGCTGTAAGTCTATCAATAAATGCTGTAAGCGGCGTTGTAAATCTATGCTCATAGATGTATCGATATTTTTATCATTATTTTGCTTGTTGTCGTCCATCATTGCTACCTTGCTCCAGTATTGTGAACTGACCTCGTATTAAAATCAGTTGGGTACATGCGTTATAGAGATATTGGAGATCAGTATAAATGCATTGATAACCAATAAAAAAGGCCACCTATCGGTCGCCTTTTTATGCTTCAATTATTATGATATTTTAACGCGGTACTAGCAAGCGATTATGGACTTCTTGTTCAAGCTTGGTCAAGCCGTGACTGCGTCCACGCTCCATAGCAGTATCCATCTTGCGACCACGCAACCAGCCTGCGCGTAGTGCAATGGCAGCCCCTACCCTGTTGCCTGAACCACAGTGCATGGCCATCTTTTTACCATGATACTGACGCAATATATTATCAAATGCCAATATTTTAAGTTGCTTTAGCTCTTCAGCGCCATTAATAGGCAGGTGCTCATAGCTCATTCCTGCACGCTCAACGGCCGCTGATTCATTAAAACTCAACTCATCCTCTGACTGCAAATTAATCACCAACTCAACGCCAGCTTTTGCTAGAGCGGCGACTTTTTCCTCATTTAACGCGCCGCACACAATAGTATTGGCATCCGGACGAAAATAAGGCTCAAAGACAGCGGACAAATCAACACCATTGTCAGAATCGCTATGGTCATTAATTGAGATATTAGTGACAGCGTTGTCATTAGCAGCTACTGTATCAATAGTCATTGATCTGTCAGCTTGATCCGTACTTGTCGCGCTATTTTGTGAATTCATGTTTTGTGCAGTCATAATGATAAACGTGTTGGTTAAATATGGCTATTAAGATATCGGTTTGAATACGTCGTACAATGCTTGCTACTTGCTATTTAACGTCACGACACCCGCCAAATGTGGCTTACTGTTTTTGGAGCTATATAAGCCAAAATCACAGGTATCGCCGACACTTTCAAGCTGAGCGATTGGCTGCGCAATAAGCTCCACTTCTGCTGGCAAAAAGATCGGTAACTTGAAAGAAACATCAACGGTATAAGCATCAGGCAGCTCATCCATTAGAGCAAGACACTTAGCTTTTGACCACATGCCGTGTGCAATCGCTTTAGGGAAGCCAAACGCGCGCGCTGATAGTGGGTGCAAATGAATCAGGTTAAAGTCACCTGAAACAAAAGCATAACGGCGACCGATATCTTCTGGCACTTCAAAAATACTGTGTACGTCTTTTTTACCTACTTCTGGCTTCACAGCAACTGGACGCGGTGTGCTTTTTTTATCTTTGCTGCTGGCCGTTTTTTTGCTGCGTGATAGGTAAGTTGACGTTCCTTCCCAGATCACTTTGTCCTCTGCTTTGACCGTGGTGACAAAGTCAAATTGCTGACCTTGAGCATGGTCACGCAAGTTATCAAAAGTGACCGACATGGACACCGTTTCGCGCTCACCGATAGGACGATGCTGCGTGACGCTATTGTCTACGTGTACCAGACCCAACATCGCAAACGGAAACGGCTCTTTGACCATCATATTCATCTGTAGAGTCTGTGATAGTACTGAAAAGTACGTCGCTGGAACTTTACTATTATCAGCAAAGCCACAAATTTTACGATAGTCGTTTAGATTATCATGATCGATATGCAAATCATCGACGTAATAGGTGGCCTGTGGCAATTGATCTTTACTGACTTTGCCGCTGTTACCAATCGGTAGTAAGCTTTTGACAATATTGGCATAGGTAGTGTGCGCTTTTGGCAACGCGTCATAATGGGTGTCTGGCATAAGTAAATCCTAAATGTGGCTTGAACAAGATTTTTAACGTATCTAAAGACATTAAGCAGTCATTGACTGATACCTATTATCAATGAGTACTATATTCAATCAATTTTGCAAGTATCTTTAATAGCAAAAAATAGTTTGGCTGATGGCTCTTGTGTTTTTATCATAAAAAAGCCACCCGTGGGCAGCTTTATTACAAATTATCAGCAAATATTTCGTAAGCATATGTGAGGCAAATCAAAAACAAGGGATAATACCATCACGCTACTTTCTCCTCATTTGCCACACAGTCTCACCAACAAATCAGTATTATGCGCCAAGTAAGCTTTGACCACAAACACGAACTGTGTTGCCATTTAGGCCACCCGAAGCAGGTGAAGCCAACCATGCGATGGTCTCAGCCACGTCAACTGGTAAACCGCCTTGGCTCATTGAATTCATACGACGACCCGCTTCGCGAATAGCAAACGGAATCGCTTCCGTCATTTGTGTTTCGATAAACCCTGGTGCTACTGCATTGATGGTCATGCCTTTTGCGTTGTCTTCTAACTGCTTAGCAGTCGCATTAACCAAGCCAATAACACCCGCTTTAGAAGTGGCATAATTGGTCTGACCCATGTTGCCAGCGATACCTGAAATAGATGACACACAGACGATACGGGCGTTTTCTTTTAGCACGTCATTATCAAGCAAGTAGCGATTCAGCTTAGCAATGCTGCCCAAGTTAATATCGATGACCATATCCCACTTTTTCTCATCCATTCTGGCCAATGTCTTATCACGTGTCACGCCAGCATTATGAATGACTGAATCCAGACCACCACGCTTTTGCGCCGCATCTGCGATTTCTGCACCAGCGTCATCGCTAGTGATGTCTACTGTCAATACAGAGCCACTGATTTCGCTAGCAACTTTTTGTAGGTCAGCTTGCTGCTGCGGTACATCAAGACAGATTACATGCGCGCCCTCGCGAGCCAAGACGCGAGCAATTGCTTCGCCAATACCGCGACTTGCGCCCGTCACTAGCATCGTTTTACCGCCTAGAGGCTGATTCCAATCGACATCAACTGAGTCGCCCTTGCTCACGCGTACCACTTGTCCTGAGACATAAGCTGAACGTGCTGAAGTGAAAAAGCGTAAGGTCGAGTCTAGGTTTTGCTCAGCGCCTGTTTCTACATAGATAAGCTGAGCTGTAATGCCGCGCTTGAACTCTTTGCCTACTGATTTTACAAAGCCCTCAAGTGCCCGTTGTGCCATGGCAGTTTCGATATCAGTGATGTCCTCTGGCGTACGACCAATAACGATCACACGGCCTGATTTTTCAACGCGGCGCGCAACGCTATGAAAAAACTCGTACACTTCTTTTAGCTGATCTGCATTGCTGATATTACTTGCATCAAAAAGCAATACTTTGAACTGATCGTCACCACCTGTATTGGCTTTTGCTTCAACGCCTGCATCAGCAAGGGCGTCTTTAACATCATCACTGCTGTTTACATATACATCAGCATGCACATCTAACAAAATACGTGCAACAGATTCACTAATGCTTTTGTCCTCACCATTAGCACGGCCAACTAGTACACTGCCACGAACCAAACGCTCACCGCTTTCAAAACGATCAAGCGTCGCTGGCATTGGCAAACCTAAGTTCTTTGCGACTTTTTTACCAATAGAAGATTGAACAAAATCACCATAACGGTCTGACATAATATATTCCCTATAAATAATGAATGGTTGAAATAATAATAAACACTAAATGTAATACGCCTATTATATAGACTCATCAACATTGTAATTATTGATATTTGGTAAATCATTTTAAAACTGGCCAAACTATACACTGCCATTAAAAACATGTCCAAAAACAGACAATGTCTACAACAATCTGTAAACAAGTCAGTATACAAGCTGACGACTTTTTACCCACTTACTGACCATCATAACATGTTAAAATCTGACGTATAAGTTATGGCAAACATAATTATTGATAACAATATATTATCAAACATATCATTATGCAATGCTACTATCTGATATTCGTTGGTACTCGTCAGTCTATCAGCGCCTTAACCAGTACGCTTAAAGCTGTCATTGAACTTATACAAGCGACACATCGTTTGCTAAAGACATACATTAAACGAGCACAAAACGACTTATCATACACAGCGACACTAGGCGATAAATGATAATATTTGATTTTTGCTTAACATGACTTTGCCACTTTTTATTTTTACCCTTCAACTTTTCTGCCCATACTTTTTAAGGATAATATTATGAGTAATAAAAATAACCACCCTGATAGTCCAGTTGTCGAAAGCACTGTTGTTAAAGCCAGCGATGCAAAACCACAAGAAATTGCTGAAAACAATGAACCTGCTAAAACTGCTGACGTTAAAGCTGATACTAAGGCCAACGATACCAAGGCTGATAGCACACAAGCTGACAACACAAAAAAAGAAGCGCCAGCTACTAAAAAATCTGACGCTAAAGGAACTGATACCAACGACTCAGAGACTAAAAATACCACTAGCAAACAACCAGATGATGAAAAAGTAGAAACCACAGCAGCTAAAAAACCAGCGACTGCAACTAAAAAAGCGAGTACAACCAAACCTGCTACAAACCAGAATCGTGTGGCAATCTTAGGTGGTAACCGTATTCCATTTGCTCGCTCAAATGGCTCATACGCTGACGTCAGCAATACAGATATGTTGACTGCGGCTCTAGACGGCTTGGTTGAGCGCTACAACTTACAAGACGAAGTCATCGGCGAAGTGGTCGCTGGTGCCGTTATGAAGCTAAGCCGCGATATCAACCTGACTCGCGAAGCAACATTGAACACAGCGCTGAACCCACACACACCAGCCTATGATATCTCACAAGCGTGCGGAACTGGCCTACAAGCGACCTTTGCTTCTGCGAACAAAATCGCACTGGGTATTATCGATTCAGCCATTACAGGCGGCGTAGATACTACTTCAGATGCGCCTATCGCTATTGGTGATGGTCTGCGTAAAGTACTGATCAAGCTTGGTGCCGCCAAAGACAACAAGCAACGCCTAAAGGCATTGATGGGTCTAAATCCAAAAGACTTGATTGACTCACCGCAAAATGGCGAGCCGCGCACTGGTCTATCGATGGGCGAGCACCAAGCCATCACCACGCTTGAGTGGAACATCACTCGTGAAGCTCAAGACGAGCTTGCCTTTAACAGTCACAAAAACCTAGCACGCGCTTATGACGAAGGTTTCTTTGATGACTTGATCACCCCATACAAAGGTCTGACTCGTGATAACAACTTACGTCCAGACACCACGCTAGAGAAACTGGGTAAGCTAAAGCCAGTATTTGGCAAAAAGAACGCCAATCCAACGATGACTGCTGCTAACTCAACGCCACTGACTGATGGCGCATCTTGTGTCCTATTGGGTACTGATGAATGGGCAAAAGAGCATGGTCTAAAACCACTGGCTTATATCGTGCACCAAGAGACAGCAGCGGTAGACTTTATCGGTAAATCTGGTACTACCGAAGGCTTACTCATGGCACCCGCTTATGCGGTACCGCGTATGCTTGAGCGCGCTGGCCTCACGCTACAAGACTTTGATTTCTATGAGATTCATGAAGCGTTTGCCTCACAAGTGCTATCGACACTCGCCGCTTGGGAAGATGAGACATTCTGTGAAGAGCGCCTAGGTCTTGATGCGCCACTAGGCTCGATCGATCGCAGCAAGCTAAACGTGAATGGCTCATCGCTAGCAGCAGGCCATCCATTTGCCGCGACCGGTGGTCGTATCCTAGCCACCGCCGCAAAACTACTTGACCAAAAAGGCTCAGGCCGTGCGCTAATCTCTATCTGCGCAGCCGGTGGTCAAGGCGTGACTTGCATCTTAGAAAAATAAGTTCGGTAAGTAACGAATGAAAATGAGTACTTGATTCATCATTTTTATCAGCTCATCTATTCTCATAAAAAATGCCCTTTAAATAGTTAAAGGGCATTTTTTATTGTCTGTACTTTGCTATGATAGAACCGACCTAGATAGTAGCCTCTTAAAAAAGCTGACACGCCAAACAAAGGTAATATTTATGGGTAAGACAGAATTTCTACTTAAAAAAAAGTTTCTATTAAGAAAAATGAGACAAATCATTTTTGGCTCTGATAAATTGGTAACGACAAAACCCATTACAACCACTGACTTTCAATCACTCACCACCCAGGAGCAATTAGATCAATACAACCGAGAACAAGCCATCTTGGCTGAGCGCATCGAAAAAGACATTCTTGATGATGAGCTACGTCGAAAAATGCATCAAGACCTTATCGATACCTACGATGAAGAGCTAGAAAACGAAATAGATGACTATGCACGTGACTTTCGCTTCAATGGTCGTGAGATGAGTGAGCAAGAAAAACTGGATCGGCGTACCTATTTCCATGAGTTGGTACGATTGCAGCGAGAACTTATTAAGCTGCAAGACTGGGTGGTCGCAAATGGTGAGCGTATCGTCGTTATCTTTGAAGGGCGAGACTCTGCTGGCAAAGGTGGGGCCATTAAACGTATCACTCAGCGGCTAAATCCACGCGTGTGCCGTGTTGCCGCCTTACCTGCTCCTACTGAACGCGAGCAAACCCAGTGGTATTTTCAGCGCTATGTCGCGCATCTACCAGCCGCAGGTGAGATCGTTTTGTTTGATCGTAGTTGGTACAATCGCGGCGGTGTCGAGCGCGTCATGGGCTTTTGTACTGATGAGCAATATGAGGAATTTTTCCAGTCAGTGCCAGAGTTTGAACGCATGCTTGTGCGATCAGGCATTCGCTTGGTGAAATACTGGTTTTCTATTACTGACGATGAGCAGCATGCACGCTTTATGAGCCGAATATACGATCCGCTAAAACAGTGGAAACTCTCGCCGATGGACTTACAATCCCGTAGGCGCTGGGAGGATTATACCAAAGCAAAAGAGACCATGTTTGAGCGCACTCATATCCCTGAGGCCCCATGGTGGGTGGTTGAAGGCAACAATAAGAAGCGCGCTAGGCTCAACTGTATTGCACATCTGCTCGACCAGATTCCTTATAAAGAGATACCTCGTGAGGAAGTTGAATTGCCCAGTCGCAAACGTGATGACGAATACTACCGCGAGCCTATTCCTGATGATATGTACGTACCGTCGCGCTACTAGCACTCATGGATATATATCCTAAAAAAAGCCTTATACAGTTATAAGGCTTTTTTATTAATCATACAATATAGCCATGATGACCATCGATAAAGACGCCTAGGTTTTTGGGTTAAGTGGTATGGGCTACATGGTATAAGTGGATTGCAGGCTATCTATTTTACCAGCCAATAAACGCTCAACTTCGTTCTTGATTCGTTGTCCTGCGATATCACTACCAATTTGCACAGCAAAGCCTGCTGGTCGACCGCTCTGCGTTTTGGAGTTGATCCAAACAACCTTACCATTCATTGGCAAACGCTCACTAGAGTTGGGCAGTGTAACAGCAATAAAAACTTCATTACCCAATTGCTGCGGCTGATCAGAGGGCACAAACAAAGCGCCATTGTTCACAAAAGACAGATAGCTGGCATACAACGTTTCGATAGTCTCAATATGGCAGGTTAAAATCCCGCCGCGTCCTGGCATTGCCATAATCAGCTTCCTTTATCAATTGGGTCAAATATATTTTTATAAATGATTGTGAGATATAAACAAAAGCAATTTATATCAATAAGTTTCAATAGCTCACAAAGGCTATGTCACCACTCCTACAAGCAGGCCAATTCTTGCATTAGCTTATCATAGGCAAATTTTTCTTGCACATTTTGTTGCAGTGCAACTTTGGTTTGCTGCAAACTATCGCCGAATACTTCTAGATTGAGAGCATCGGGTTGATAAGAGGCTAATGCTTCTGATAGGTTGATATCTGTTTGTAATTCATTCAGTCCTAGGCAGATGCGCTTTATGTCTAGGAGCATCCGTTCAGACAGTTGAATAAACTCTTTAATACTCAGCTGTTTTTGCCAATAATCACTTGCCGCTACGCTACTACGTTTACCACTTCGCAGTGCCTGCCATGTGGTCAGCCACAGTGCACGTTTGCTGTACCACGGTGCCTGTGCCAATGCTACCGCAGCGAGAGGTGCGCCGTTTGCTAATTGTATCAACTGCTCAATCGCCATCTTACTGACGGCTTCACGATTGATGGTATGACCGAGCGCTTTTGTCACATAATCGATAGCAACAGCGGGCTCAATAGTCTGTAATGCCAGCTGTTGTACACGGCTCTTGATGGTCGGAAGCAGCTGAGCAGGCGTGTCACTGATTAAAAATAGATGAACTTGCGCTTGCGGCTCCTCCAAGGTTTTGAGTAACGCATTGGCAGCGGCGACGGTCATTTGCTCAGCATGATCTAACACACAGATGCGCATCCCTTGCCCGCCTTGATAAATAAAAGGCTGCAAGGCACGAATGTCATCCACTTTGATTTTAATCGCGCTGTTGCTGGTGCTCTTAGTGGCTTTTTTGTCTTTTGCGCTGCTTGATTTGTCTTGGAGGGTGTCGCTATCCGCATTGATTGGCATACTCACGATTGGCAGCACTTGCAAGCTTGGGTGAGTACCCGACTTGAGCCATTGACAACTTTCACACGTGCCGCATGCGCCTAGTGGATTCGTATCATGCTCGCGGCATAATAACCAAGCCACCAACCGCCATACAAAGGCGCGTTTACCCATTCCCTGCATACCAGCAGCGAGCAATGCATGCGGCAAGGACTGCTGAGTCAATACTCGCTGAGTCAATTGCGACCACAATGTCTGTTGCCATGGCAATAAGGGCGCAAAATAGATACTATCTGAACGCTCTTGCGCGCCTACATTTGCTGTCAGATCATTCATAACAATGGCTCTATCACGTTTTTAGATATTTAGGATGCGGCACGCTAACGATACTCTGGATAATGTGCGAGCGCTTGCTCAAACCATTATTTAGCGGGGTTTTGAAAATCAGCCAAGCTCATGGCATTTAAACGGTCTAGATCCTCTTGGGTATCGACACCAGCCGGCAGTTGACAAGCAGCTTCTGCAATGGCGATAAGCTTACCGTTTTCTAGCACTCGTAGCTGCTCTAGGCTTTCAAGCTGCTCAAGTGGCGTCTGTGGCCATGCAACAAACTGCTGTAATAAACTAACGCGGTAAGCATATAAACCCAAATGACGATATGCGTTCTTCGGTGGCTGTCTTTGATTGTCATCCGCCAATACGACATCACGATCACAAGGAATCGGTGCTCGACTAAAATAAAGCGCGCGCTGCAAATTATTCGTATGTTGGCTGACCACTTTTACCACAGAAGGTCGCTGGAATGTATCGTAATCATCGATAGGCTCACAGAGTGTCGCCATGACGCTGGCCTCATCCGCTACCAAAAGCGCCTGCACTTGCTCAAGCAGTAAGGGCGGCACAAGAGGTTCATCACCCTGCATATTGACCACAATATCATGATCAGCCCAGCCTTTGATAGCCGCCACTTCCGCCAAGCGGTCAGTGCCTGAAGCATGCTCGCTACTTGTCATCACAACATCAAAACCGGCATCGATACAGACCTTTGCAATTTGCTCATCATCAGTTGCAATACACATATCGTCAGCAAAGGTTGCTGTTTTTGCCTTTTCAGCCACCCAAAGTATCATCGGTTTGCCATGAATGCTCAATAATGGCTTACCGGGTAACCGTGTGCTCTTAAAGCGTGCAGGAATCACAATATGGGTTTTGGCAGGTGTGGTGACAAGCGACATGGTTTATTCCTAAAAATTGTGTCAGTTTGACGTATTGACTATTATCTATGATGGCGTTTTTGTACCAACATCAGAGTCAGCCTCAATACCCAAAGCTTTTAATTGCTGGTTTAGATTATCATAACAGTTATCGGATAATACGGCCGTCACAGGCAAAACCCACAACCTGCTAACGAGCTGTGCATACTCATCACTTGATGCTTGCTCCGCCGTATAGTCTGACAGCAATGCTTTTATTTTTACCGCATCTTTACTGGTAACGACGATAGGATAATCGCTGTATTGTAAAAGCTCAGCCAAACTAAAGTCATAGTGATCAGGATAAGGATGCCCTATCACGTCAAAACCAAGAGACTCCAACGTATCAAAAAAACGCTGTGGGTAGCCGATACCACTGACTGCGTGTACTCTACTATTGCTGGCAGGAACGACATTATCTATTTGCTTAATAGGTGATTGAGGACTCCATAGATGTTGCAATTCATCAGCTTGCAAATGCATGCTCAAGCGCTCAGGAGGGTGTGAATTTTTACTGCTTTCATGATAATGCGACAAGTCTGTTTTTGGCTTGTCATGATAAATCACATGAGCACCTTCTAGTCGTGACATTGGCTCACGCAAAAATCCGGTTGGTAATAATTGCTCATTACCAAACCCTCGCGCGGCATCTACCACAATCCACTCTATATCCCGCTTGAGCGCATAATGTTGCAAACCATCGTCAGCGATAATCAATTGCAAATCAGGTTCAGCATCCAACAAGGTAGTAATTGCTTGCTGACGATTCGGGCATACTGCCATGGCAACGCCTGTCATATGAACAATCAAACATGGCTCGTCGCCTACTACGTTAGGCAAACTGGTGGCATTGACCAATGCTGGCATTTGGCTCGTATCACCACCATAACCGCGGCTGATGACGCCGACTTTTATGCCTCGTTTTTGCAAGTGATTGACCAAGGCGATAATTAACGGTGTTTTGCCGCTACCACCCACACTGATATTACCAATGACCATGACGGGTATAGGTGCGCGATAACTTGATAGCAGCCCAACTTTATAAGCGTGACGACGAAGCAAGGTGATCAGTCCATAAAGCCAGCTAATAGGTAGCAACAGCCATAACCAAGCGGCCTTACGTTGCCATGCATTAGTAATTATCGTCTCAATACTCATAAATAATTGCCATGTATCCTATCGATTCGCTGCTTAGGCGTTGACGCTTTATCAAATAAATCTATTCTACTCAAAGTCTCGAGCATACATTTGCGCATAATGGCCTTGCAGCTGCATCAGCTCATTATGGGTACCAAGCTCAACTATCTGACCACCATCCATCACAGCAATACGATCCGCAGATTCAATAGTCGTTAAGCGGTGCGCAATCACTAGCGTCGTACGGTTTTTCATGACGTTATCGAGCGCTTGCTGAATATAATACTCTGACTCATTATCAAGCGCACTGGTGGCTTCATCCAAAATCAGAATCGGCGCATCTTTTAACAACGCGCGAGCAATAGATAGTCGTTGACGCTGGCCGCCAGACAGCTGGAGCCCTTCGGCCCCAATCTCGCTTTGATAGCCGTTTGGCATTTTCATGATAAAGTCATGCGCGAAAGCCGCTTTTGCAGCCTCCTCGACCTCAGCTTGGCTCTTGTTGGCCAATCCCCCATAAGCAATGTTATTAAATACTGTGGTATTAAATAGTACAACCTGCTGATTCACCATCGCAATTTGTGCGCGCAAGCTCTCTAGCTTAATCTGGTCTATCGGCACACCATCTAAGGTAATTTGTCCTGAAGAGGTTTCTAAAGTACGCGTTAAGAGATTAACCAAGGAGGACTTGCCTGCTCCGCTTCGTCCTACCAATGCAACCGTCTCGCCTGCTTTTATATTTAACGTAAAATCACGTAGAGCAACTGTCGAATCTGGATATACCAAACTGATATTATCCAAAGACATCTGACCAGATAACGCCTTGCTGATAGTGCCTGTGTCTTCCTCTTCTGGCTCATCAAGTAATGCAAAAATCGACTCACCAGCAGCAATGCCTTTTTGCAGTTTTTGATTGACATCAGTCAATGAACGGACGGGCTTACTGAGCAGACCAGCTGCCGCAATATAAGAGATAAACTCTCCTGCTGAAATACCGCTAATAACTGAAGGTCTCAATGCAAGCCATACCACCACCGACATCGCTATCGCCATCAGCAGCTGTACTGCTGGGGTATTGATGCTATTGGTGACGACCACCTTCATGCCTTGACGTAAGTTCTTTTTTGAAGTCTTATCAAAGCGCTCGGCTTCATATGCTTGTCCGCCATAATTCTTTACCACCTGATAGCCACTGATGACCTCATTGGTAATATGACTGACACTACCCATCGTTTTTTGGATACCTTTAGAGAGCTTAAGATAACGCTTGGAGGCAATGCGAATGAGCCATAGTATTGGTGGCAATACGACAAATAGGATTAGAGTCAAGCGCCAGTTGCTATAAAGCAAAAACCCTATCAATGCCACAACCGTCAAACCATCACGCAGCAAGGTCTTCATTGAGTCTGTACTGGCAGCAGTGACTTGCTCAACATCAAATATCAACTTGGATGAGATCGTACCAGCAGGATTGGCCAAATAGAATGAACTTGGCAAGCGCAGTAGTTTATTAAAAACCTCGACCCGCAGCTCATAAACCAAATTACGTGAGACCAAAGCCGAGTAATAGTTACCCAAAAAACTGCCCAAACCGCGTACGAAAAATAGCGCAATGATGAGTAATGGAAATAATGCCTGTTTGCTTCGATCACTTTGGTTAATGGCATCAGTAATGTATTGCAACAGCTTGGCAATCCAAATCTCAGTTCCTGCGTTGATAGCAAAGCCCAAAACAGTCAGTAGCAAAGCCCACCAATACGGTTTTAGATATTTTAATAGACGCAGTAAAGTTTTACTTTTTGGCGGATTAGACGGGGCTGCTGAAGGTTTTTTAGCAGAAGGTTTTGTAGAGTCAGGTGTATAAGCTTGGCTCATAAAAGCCTCAATGTAGGTGTCATGACATGAATGGGCTGTGCTTGATACACAGTTTATAGTAATGATGCGGCAAATATTATTGCGGCAAAGTTTGACCAAGTGGGACAACGGTGCTGATATTTAAGTTCAAAAATCCGAGTTTACCAGCAACATCCATCACCCGTACGACAGATTGATGGGTAGCGTTGGCATCCGCTGCGATGACAAATAGCATATCGCGATTGCTTCCTGCTTCTTGCTGCAACATGCTGGTCAGTTCAGCCTCGTTACTACTAGCAAGCGTAATACCATTCACCAAATAACTGCCATCTTCTTGTACAGCTACTTCTATACTATTTTTTTGCTCTGTCTGCGCCACACCTTCTGCTTCAGGAAGGATAATATTTAAACGACTAAAATGATTAAAAGAAGTAGCCAGTAGTAAAAAGACGATTAAAAACAATAAGCAATCAATCATGGGCGTCAGATTAATTTCAAGCGGCTCAACAGTCGGTTTTCTAAAGCGCATATGAATCTCTTCTACTTACCTGCTATTACGAACGTACTTTGAGCATCAAACTCAGGATCAAAACTATGACAATTATATTGTCGCCATATTGCTTTTATCTACATCTAATCGATCAGTAGCACGCTCATCAATAGTAGTCATACTATTAGCAGGTGCCGCTACGTAAGTATTGTCGAGCAATTGGTAGTCGTATAGCTCTTGAATCATCAGCCCTGCTTGAGTCTCGAACTGTGCATTGATGTCGATGATACGCCGCTGAAAGTATCGATACGCGACAAGCGCTGGGATGGCGACGATCATACCAGCAGCCGTGGTAATTAGTGCTTGTGAGACACCAGCAGCAAGCATTGTTGGATCTTGCATCGCACCATCAGTAATCGCTAAGAATGAAGAAATAATACCTAATACCGTACCTAATAATCCAAGCAATGGCGCAATGGCACCAATTGTACCCAACATATTGATATTTTTTTCTAGCTGGTGGACTTGTACGCTAGCACGATTTTGCATATGCATGGTCATAGACTCTAGGCCGTACTGACGATAGAGCAGCCCCGTTGCCAAAATATCACCAAGCGCTGTCTTCTCTTTGACATTCATCAATTGTGTACGGCCGATATCGCCATTTTCGCGTAGGCGAGTGATGAGCTGCTCACGCAGTCTGCTAGGCACAGTCTTGCTAAATTGCAATGTATGACTACGCTCAATAATGATAACCAATGCCAATATAGAGCAGACGACAATAGGTGTCATTAGCCAGCCGCCTGCCTTTACTAACTCCCACATATTTGCTCTCTTCCATATTTTTAAAAACAGTTATTACGTAGATGGATTTATACGTAAATAGTCGTTACTAATAAATCAGTCCTACTAGCTTGCGTATTGTCTTAAGCCTGTGCTTCTATGTGTTTAATCAAAGCAGCTAACTGGTCTTGACTGTGAAAAAAGATCTCAACACTACCCTGCCCGTCTTTTTTGTGCTTAAGCTTGACTTCAGCACCCAACATATCTGTCAATCTTTGCGTGAGACGCTCTTCGTCACGAGACTGTGCTTGTTCGACACGGTTGGTTTTGGGCGCAGGGTGCAAGATCGATTTGACCAGCTTTTCAGCTTCTCGCACCGTCATACCGCCATCGATGATTTTTTGTGCAATGATTGGCTGCTGCTCAGAAGACAATGCTAAAAGCGTTCGAGCGTGACCCATGTCTAGTGCGCTATTTGCCAAATGATCTTTTACCGTATCATGCAATTGATTTAGGCGTAGTAAATTCGATACCGTTGTACGCGCCTTGCCCACCACTTCAGCAATCATCGCATGGCTCATACCAAACTCTGTATGAAAGCGCTGCAACGCAGCTGCCTGCTCGATCACAGATAAATCTTCACGCTGGATATTTTCAATTAAGGCCAGTGCAATAGCAAGCTCATCAGATAACGCACGCTCAATCGCTGGAATAACCGACTTGCCCGCCATTTTTGCCGCGCGCCAGCGACGTTCGCCAGCGATAATTTCATGAGTGACAAATGCCTCACTCTTATCTTCATTGGCGAGCAATGGGCGAATAACGATGGGCTGCATCACGCCATGCTGCTCAATAGAAGATGCCAGTTCTGCCAGTGCCGTTTCACTCATGTCACGGCGCGGTTGATACTTACCTGCTTGTAGACGCGTGACATCGATCTGCACGAGGCTGATTTGATCCTCTGAAGCGTTTACGTCTGTGCTATTACCACGCGTTTTGTTGATAGCCGTCTTGCTTGTCACACGTGATGAACGAGTACTATTAATGACAGTAGTGTGGTTGTCAGCGGATTTTGCCGCCGATTTTTTACTGGCTTTGGACGCAGCCGCATCGACGGGTGCAGTTTTCACAGGCATGTTGGTATCTAGCGTTTCAGCTGGCACGGCCATATCGCGTGCAGCCATATCATCTTGCAAGGCAGAGGCGGTGATTTGTTTTTCTTTCTTGATTGACCCTAATAAGGCGTCTAAGCCTCGATTGGCAGCCAACCCTCTTTTCTTCGCCATGATTACCTATCCTCTAACGCTAAAATAAAAGTCAATTGATTACTGCTGCGGCTTACTAAATACAATGTTAAGTGCTTTATTGTTCGAAAGCTTTTATAGAAAAACTAGCTACTTTGCTTCATCACTTCAGTGGCCAGTTTTTGATAGGCGCGCGCGCCTTTTGACCATCTATCATAAGCAATCACTGGCAGACCATGGGCAGGTGCTTCTGCCAAGCGAATATTTCTTGGAATATGAGTCTTATACATAATATCGCCAAAGTGCGCTTCTAATTCAGCAGACACATCGCGGGCAAGCGTGTTACGCGCATCAAACAGCGTTCTCACAACACCGCGAATGTATAAATTAGGGTTTAATTCAGTGAGACGCTCAATCGTCTGTGATAAATCTGCTAAACCCTCTAATGCATAATATTCGCACTGCATTGGGATAATCACACTATCAGTTGCAACCAAGGCATTAATCGTTAGTAGGTTCAAACTGGGTGCACAGTCTATAATCACGTAATCGTATGGCGGCTGTTGCGAGGATGTCTGCGCATCAACCAGATTTTTCATCGCCGTTTTGAACAGCTCGTGACTGTCCGTTTTACTCATCAACGTGACGTCCATACCAGCCAAATCACGATTGGCACCGATCACATCAAACCCTGCCGGACTGGTCACAATGGCTTCTGACAGCGCTACACCATCTAGTAAAACATCGGCTATGGTAAGCGTCAGCTCGTTTTTGTCGACACCCGTACCGCTGGTTGCATTGCCCTGTGGGTCTAAGTCAATCAGTAGTACGTGCTTGCGCTTAGCAGCTAAACTGGCGGTCAAGTTTACCGCCGTCGTGGTTTTGCCCACGCCGCCTTTTTGATTCGCAATTGCTATGATTTCCATACACTCACTCAATTTTATTAAGGTCTGTTACTGACTTTTTCTTTTAATTTATTTGCCGCTCAATCTTATATGCTTATGCAGTGCTACTAAATCAGCGCCTCATAAAGGACAGCCATTTATAAAAAAATTCTTTTATAAGTTACCCAATTTTCATTTGTATATTTTCAGTGCCTTTTAAATACTATGCCATTTAGGTACAAACGTAAACTGCGTTTCACAAAAAACGACTGCTGTTTCATGACTGGGAAGTATCTACCTTTCAGGCATTTTTAGCAGACATTTCAATCAAATGACGACTATCATGCAGACGCGGCACTGTCAGCTTAATCGTCTTAATGTGCCAATCACTATCAAGCGCTTGTAGCTCTTCATCGCTTGGCGCTTTGCCTTTCATAGCACACAAATAACCGTCATCTGCCAATCTTGGCTGCGCTACTTCAACAAAATCTATCAAACTGGCAAACGCTCTAGACGTCACCACATCATAGCTGGCTTCGTGCGCTTCGATACGCGAAGCGATCGGTTGCATATTACGTAAGCCAAGCTCACTGCTGATCTGCTTAATAAAGCGAATCTTTTTTTGATTACTATCAAGGGCTGTACACGGGCGCTCAGGCTGACAAATCGCAATAATCACCGCAGGCAACCCTGCACCTGTACCGATATCAAGCAGCGACCCTGTCGGCAAATGCGTTATAATAGACAAGCAATCAATCACATGTTTGATCAGCGCTTCTTCTGGATCGGTGATGGCGGTCAGATTATACGCTTTATTCCACAACAAAAGCTGGTCTAAGTATAATAATAACGTGCGCTGCTGTTTCTCACTTAGTGATAGACTTAGCTCACTTACGGCTTGTGCTAAGATACTGGCCAGCTTTGGCAATTGTGAGCCAAGCTTCACAAAGCCAGTCGGATCAATATTGATATTACCCGTGCTAGTAGACGACGAAGAGGTTTTAGCGGAAGCTGACATACAACGAGTTATCCAGTTTTGACATGTGAACCGCCTATTTTATCATGCAGTCTGCTCATTGAATAGTTGCAGATTGCGCCAATGTGGGACATCTTATACTATCTGCACCGTTCATGACGCGTTATTCTGCGTTAACAGCATAAAACGCCTTGCCTAGTTTCTTTATTTTTCGTTTATCATGATCAAAGATTCCTGTAAATATGAGACAAACTGCGCTTAATGACTTCGCTAAAATGCGACTATGTCTTGTAAGATGTCACTATTAATTATAAAAAATTCAATGCGCGCATGACTAAAATAAATATATTATCCCTCATACTCTTTCAATACCTTTAAAACGATCTCTCAAAAACCTATGACCGAACAACCTTATACCCCTATATCTCAAATATCAAAAGACGCTAATAATATGGTACCACCTACCGCTGACTCACAAGACGATAAACCAGTAATATCTAACGCCCCAAATCCTATTTTTACTGAGGTTCAAAAAAGCTGCCGTATTTCGGCTGAGCAACTAAAACGCTATAGCGACCCTGATGAGCTGCCTACCGACACACGTACTGCGCCCGACTTAGATGTGGGTTTTGGTCAAAAGCGTGCGCTCAAAGCCCTGCACACAGCGCTAGACATCAAAGCAAGTGGCTATCATGTGTTTGCTGCTGGCGAGAACGGCTTGGGTAAGCGTACTGTCATCAGTCGCCTGTTGGCCCGTATTGCCGCCGACGCACCAACGCCAGATGATTGGGTTTATGTGCACAATTTTACCGATCCGCGTACGCCACAGGCTCTACGTCTACCTGCAGGGCAAGCCGCCTTGCTACAACAGCAGGTCAATAACTTGTGGCAACAGGCAAAAAAGCGACTAAGCCAACGCTTTCGTAGTGATCAATACCAAAGTAAAATCGAAGCGATTAAAAATAATACGCATCAAAAAGAGAGTCATGCTTACGACGCGCTAAACGCTGAGGGCAAACAGTATGACCTCGCCTTAACGTTTCGCTCATTTGATAACAAGGCAGTTTTTGTCCATCCCAGTCAGCTGACGACAGACAGTAGTAGCGACCCTGTAAAGGCTTCAGAACCATCTAGTAACAGTGAAAATTTATCACCAATAAATGATAACGAAAAAGTCAATATATTGAGCAACGATAAGACTAACCATGATGAGGATCAAAACAACGCTCAAAATTCTGAGTATGGTAACAGTGAGTACGAGGCTGAGTTAAATAACTTTGTCCAAAAAAACCATATGCAAAAGCGCCTCAGTCAGCTAACCATTGCGTTGGAGCAGTTAGAAGACGAAGCCAACGATGCGATAGAATCACTGCATCGCAGTATCGCGCGCCGTGCACTACAGCCTTTGTTCGCGCCTGTTTATGAGCAATTTGCCACGCACCCACTTGTGGTTGACTATCTCAAAGCCATATTTGCCGATATGGTTACTCATGTAGAGCGTATCGTTAACGGCGATGATGAAGAGTTTGTGACGGCTGTATTGACCACAACACCCAGCCGTTACGCGGTCAATGTCATTGTCAGTCACGCACCAGACAGTGGCGCGCCTGTTGTCTTTGAAGACTTACCAACCCATCTAAACTTATTGGGTCATGTTGAGCAAATCACTCAATTAGGAACCGTAACGACTGATGTCAGTATGATTCGCGCAGGTGCCCTACACCGTGCCAATGGCGGCTATCTGCTGCTAGAAGCCAGCCATTTACTTGAGCATCCTTATGCATGGCAAGGTCTAAAGCGCGCGCTACAGTCACGCAAAATTAAGCTCTCAAGCCTTGAGCAAATGCTCACGCTAACAGGTAGCTTGTCTTTATCACCAGCGCCCATTGATCTTGATATCAAAGTGATCTTATTAGGTGAAGCAGACTTATATTATGAGCTGCTTGAGCTTGAGCCTGAGTTTGATGCAGTGTTTAAAGTTCGCGCGGACTTTCATGATGATGTGACGCGCACCAGCGAGCATGAATTGGCACTGGTAGCGAAAATGGCAGACATCATCGATTATGCTAATCTCTATCCATTCGATAGTAGCGCGCAAGCCACGTTGCTTGAGCATTTAAGCTTGCAAGCTGAAGAGCAAGACCGTTTAAGCCTACACAGTGATTTGTTGATTAAACTGTTGCATGAATCAAACCGTCACGCTCGTTTAAATGATGAGACAATGGTGACAGCAGATCATGTCACTCAGGCAATTGACGACATGGATGAGCGCTCAGGATATTTGCGCGATCTATACTGGGACGAACTCAAAAACGGCCAGCAGCTGATTCAAACCCAAGGCAGTGCAGTTGGGCAGGTCAACGCCCTGACCGTCGTCAGCTATGCCGATAGTGAGTTTGGCATGCCAGCGCGCCTCACTGCGGTCATTCAACCCAATATTGGCGCAGGTGAAATCCTTGATATCGAGCGCGATGTAGACTTGGGTGGTAGCTTGCACGCTAAAGGGATGCTAATCATGACCAGTTATTTGCGTGCGTTATTTAGCCAACACCATGCGCTAAATTTTAGTGCTTCGCTCGCGTTTGAACAAAGCTACGCCCATATCGATGGTGATAGTGCCACCGTTAGCGAAGGTTGTGCGCTACTATCCGCTTTAGCAAATGTCCCTATTGATCAATCCTTTGCCATTACTGGTTCTATGAATCAGCTGGGCGAAGTACAAGCAGTTGGTGGTATCAATGCCAAAATCGCCGGCTTTTTTGATGCGTGCCGTGAGCAAGAGTTGACGGGCGCTCAAGGCGTGGTCATTCCAATGGCCAATGTCAAACAACTCATGCTACGCGACGATATCATTGCTGCGGTAAAAGACGGCGACTTCCATATTTATGGCGTTTATACCTTGAGTGAAGCATTGACCTTGATGACAGGCTTACCCATCGATACCATGAATAAAAAAGGTCGCTACTGCAAAGACACCCTATTTGGCAAAGTCCTAAATCGTCTGATGTTATGGGATGAGAACCAAGACGGCGACGATGAGGTAGATGATAAAAAGTCAAAAAAGAAAGAGAAGAAAAAACGCAAAGCTAAGCGCCAAAAAAAGAGGACAAAATAGAAAAACAAAAACGTAAAGGCGAAAATAGCGATAGTGATGTCACTGATAACCATGAGCACAGTAAAGCTTAAAGTGTCAATAACAACACACCAAAAGAATAACTAGAACGTATCTAGACCATGTTTAAATGGCGCTTAGACGGCGCCTAAACGATGTCTAAATGTATACGAACGTCCCTAGACGCTTTGATACTTTTCTGAGATGATAAACAACCAGCCAAAATCTGTAGAACAATAACCTGTGACTTTATAAAGGGTATTTTTTGATGACTGTACATTCTACTAATGCCAATAACCTTCAAGCTCAGTCAGATTCTGATGAGCAAGCAATTGCAATAGAGGCAGCAGAAAATGATGTGTTAAAAGAGACCCAAGATAATCGTTATGGGGCAGCGACAACGGCTCGTCAATGGCAAGTACTGTCACAGCTACAGCGCAATCGCTGGGTAGGTACGACTCATATTTATGAACAGCTCATGATGGCCGGTTTTGACATCAGCCTGCGTACCGTGCAACGTGATTTGAACGCATTGGCCAGACGCTTTCCTATCGAAAAAAACAACGCCAATCCACAAGGTTGGCGCTGGAAGGAAGATGCACCGCTGCAAAGCTTGCCGCATATGAACCTCTCACAGGCAGTTGCTTTTAATATGGTCGAGGCCAATCTCACTCAGCTATTGCCGCCTGTGATTTTAGATGAGCTATTTCCGTGGTTTGATTTAGCAAGACGACAGCTCAAAAACAGTAAAGTCACGCATTCATGGATAGACCGTGTACGTATCGAGCCTGCGACCCAGCCACTTATTGCCCCAGATATAGATTTAGATAGCAAAGACAACATTTACCATGCATTGTTTTATCAGCTGCAAATTAATGCCTGCTATACACGCAGCAATAAATCAGAGGCCAGTGAATACACCCTAAATCCTATTGCCATTATCCAGCGTGGCGTGATTATTTATCTACTGGCAACTCGTACCGATGATCCAAAATCCACCATCCGCACTTTTGCGCTGCATCGATTTGATAGAGTCGAGATTTTAGAGAGCGCAGCACAGACACCAGATAACTTTCAGCTCGATACGTATTTGGATGAAGGCAGCATGGGCTTTAGTCATCCGTTATTCGGTGAGCTGGCTGAGCGTGGTAAAAACACAGCCGTTGAGCTACAATTTACGCAACAGGCAGGCAGAAGCCTGACTGAAAGCAAGCTGAGTGATGATCAAATCGTCACATCAAACGACGACGACACCCTAACAATAAAAGCGACCGTTAATTTGACCTCACAGCTGGTTTGGTGGTTACGTGGTTTTGGCAGTGGACTGTTAGACGCCAAGCCTGCACTCCTTTATCAAGCGGTATTGGACCAACCTGCAATGACAAACAACGAATAACACTCGAATGACACTAATCGTTAACCACTAAAAATTAAAAAAGGAATATTATGCCAACCGCTGCCCCATCACCGCTGCTTTCCGACAGTTTAAGAGGACTGGGCTTGGATACGGGAACGTTATTTTTTGCGCTCAACTATGAATTTACTAAGATCGAGCCAAAAGGGTTGTTTAAACGTTTTAAAAAGGACAAAAGCGCGGTAGATATCGATCTGGCTTGCGTTTTATATGATGACAATTGCATTATTAGTGATATTGTCTGGTTCAAACAATTACGTGACAAAGCTGAGTCCGTCAAGCACCAAGGAGACAGTCTAAACGGTAAGGATCGCGGAGAGCAAGCCATGTATTTGGCTCCGCTTGATCAAGAACAAATCAGACTAGAGCTAGAAGAAATTCCCTTGCATATCACTCATATCGCTTTGATTGCCAACTCCTATCACGGGCACTCACTCTCTAGGGTCAAAAAAGGTGAGATTCATTTGAGTGATGATGAGGGTAACCGCTGTTTTGAAGTCAACCTAAAACAGCTCCCACGCGACTGTAAAACGCTTTGGGTGGCTCATTTGCGCCGATCCGTTGATGACTGGCATTTAACCCTACAAAATTTACCACTGAGCGCTGAAGATCTATCGAATGCAGCGCAAGAAGTTGCGCATGAATTGGCAAGGGCGCTACCGATTCCTCAAGGAATATAGCGTCAGTCGATCATAAAATCTAAAAATGGTACTGCGTCTCAACCACACAGTACCCTTTTATGTTTCCTGACAAATATATTTGTTTCTAGAAATCTTAAGCATAAATTTCTATGATTGCCTGATAGATACTAAGCTATAAAACCTCGCCGCAATGCGGGCAAAAATTCTTTTGACGCACCTCCACTTCTTTTTCGCGCCGCTCAAGCTCTTGCTCACGTAGCACTTGCAGTACAATATTTTGTGCTTGCTCTTTATCCAGTCCCAACTCTCGGCGAATCTTGTCAATCATCATCTGATTTTGTACCAAATCAAAATCACTATCGATCAGCTGCTCACGAAAATGCTGCTCCAGCTCTTCACGGCGTTGTACCAATTCATTTGCCAGACCTGTCGCCAGAATACCTGCAGGCAGTGCCGCCAAACCCACACCCAATATCGTAATAATAGCACCCAATATCTTGCCAGCATTAGTGATTGGTGTGACATCTCCATAACCCACGGTCGTGAGCGTTACTACAGCCCACCACATCGCCTTGGGTATTGACTCAAACTCTTCTGGCTGCGCATGGTTTTCGACCAAATAAATGCCACTCGAGGCAGTCACAATCATAATAATCAATATAAAAATAACCGCTTGGAACGAACCGCGCTCTTTACTGATGACCACTAGCAGGATACGCATGGACGCAAAATAGCGGGTCAGTTTGAGAATACGGAACAAACGCAAAATACGTAAGAAACGCAGATCAATATTGACGAAGAAATTTAAGAAGGCTGGAACAATGGCTACCAAGTCAATGAGTGCGGAAGGACTTCTGATCCAATCCCAACGCTGTTTCCACGTTGTATTGTCCGGTTTGGCTTCAGCAACACTCCATAGTCGCAGCAAATATTCAATAGAAAAGACCACAATAGAGAAGTTTTCAAACCAAGTAAAATAATTTTGATAAGGGTAGTACCAGCTGTCAACTGACTCAGCAATCACAGCTGCCACATTGGTCATAATCAAAAATATGAGAAAATAATCAATATAGCGGCTAAATAAAGTGTCATGTTCATCATTTTGCAACGTATCATAAACAAAATGACGTAAGCGCCTTATAGATTGGAGTAGCATGCCGTCCCTATTCGGTGAAATACCGGTATTATATAAATAAAATAAATTAACTGCCTTGCAAGGTGTTCAAGCGCTCTATCATCAAAAGCGCACGCTTTATTCAATGCGCTTTTATCAATGCACTTTGATCAATACGAAAATATCAACTATTTGACATGACCCAGCATGGCATTGGCTTATCGCCTGTTCATCAGCAGCCGCTATAGTCAATCAATATTAAAAGTGGTACAAGGCAGACGAGTGCAAGTACTACAGTAGTAGGCTAAACGAGTCTAACGCGGTAACACTTTAATAGTGGTTCGACTATATTATGTCCCATGTAGATAATAAAGATAGACTGCTATTAATAGCACCAATGCGGTGCCTACTACTGATAATCGTAAAAACTGCTCATCAGCGGGCAATTGCTGGCTGATGTCTTGAGCAGGTACTAAAAATAAATGGCACTCAGGGCAACAAGAATCTACCTGATTCAATATGTTGGTAGAACGGGCGTTCTTACAACGTAGTGGGGAGTTGCTACAATAACCAAGCATAATACGTACGCCTTTTATCAAATCATGAATATCAATTCAGTAAGCCGTCACCATTTATTTCCAATTCTACCGTTTAGACATTAGCAATAATCAATATATAGTTGATCCAATTTAAGAGTGGTACAAGGCAACCGAGTGCAGATGTATACGTCATACTTCAAGCGAGGTTAACGCTGTAACGCTTTTTTAATGGATTGACTATAATTCTTATCTACCTATTTTCAGAGTATCACAACAGGCTTATACCCTACCTCACAATAATCAATTTTTTTAAATAATCAAAATAATTATACCGTTATCGCCTTTACTATAAATAATTAAATAAAACTTAGTAAAGCACAATTAAAACCTTACAGTAATTGTGGTTTTATACTATAATGGAGTCATAATGTTACCGCTTTATCATCCATTATAACATTATGTATCAGTGTGCAATGTCATCCCTCATTAGCACTGATAACCTTTTAATATATTAAGGAACCAAATCATGAAACTACAATCCCTAGTTTTAGCCGCTGCCACTGCCCTTACCATGACCACTGCTTTTGCCGTACCTTCTGGCACTTGGTCTATTGCGGCTGGTGCACATTATGTTGACCCTAAAAGTGATAATGGCACTCTAGATAATGGTTTGTCTGTTGATGTTGACGGCGATATACAGCCAACTATTAGTGGTGAGTATTTCATTGCCAACAATGTCGGTGTTGAGCTACTCGCAGCACTTCCATTTCATCATGATTTTGATCTAAACAGTGCGGATGGCACACAAGTTTTAACAGGTAAAACCCAACATTTACCACCAACTCTTTCTGTGCAATATCACTTTGACTCTGACAACATGCCAATGAATATCAAGCCATTCGTTGGTGTTGGCGTGAACTATACGACCTTTTTTAAAGAAAGAATCTCTACTGGTGGTGATTTAGATCTTGATGATAGTGTTGGTGTGGCTGGTCATGTCGGTTTAGACATTCCTTTCGCTCCAACTGAAGCTTTCCGTATCGATGCGCGTTATATGGACATCAAAACAGATGCTACTTTAGATGGCAGTGACATCGGTGAAATCGATATCAGCCCTTGGGCATATGGCATTGCATTTGTTAAACAGTTTTAATCACAAATCGTATTAAACTCGATGATCTAAGTATAAAAAGCCAGCGCTGATGCTGGCTTTTTTTTGGCTGATAGTTACTCATATCTAATACAGTACTGCTCAAAAAAAAGACCACCCTTAGGCAGTCTTTTTTTGGTTTTAGTTTTTAAAGTAGCGTATCAGCTATAGCAAAATACGGCGTGGATCAGCAAGCAATGTAGCAACATAGCGAGTGAATACCGCTGCATCAGCACCATTAATCACTCGGTGATCATAAGACAATGATAATGGCAGCATCAAACGCGGCTCAAACGTCTGCTTGGTTTCGTTCCAGCGCGGCTGCATACTGGCTTCAGAGACGCCTAAGATACCGACTTGTGGCCAGTTGACCAGCGGCGTAAATGCCGTACCGCCTAAGTTCCCTTGGCTCGAAATCGTAAAGCTCGCGCCTTGCAAGTCTTTAGCGCCAAGCTTCTTATCACGAGCCTTACCTGCCAGCTCGCCAATCTCGATAGCGATCTGCTTGATGCCTTTGTCCTGTGCATTTTTAATCACAGGAACCACTAGGCCGTCATCAGTCGCAACCGCAATACCCATGTTGACACTCTTACGTAAGATAATTTGTGTATTATCGTCGCTCAAATGACTGTTGAAACGTGGATGCTGAGTCAAGGCGTAAGCAGTTGCTTTAACAATAAAGGCCAAAATAGTCAGGCCAATACCTTGCGCCTTCATGTCACCCTTTAGCTCACCGCGTAGTTTTTCAGTTTCGGTGATATCAGACAAATCAAACTGTGTCACTTGCGGTAGATAGGTATTGTAGTTCAGCTGCGGGATTGACACTTTTTGCAAGCGGCTTAAATCTTGGGTTTCTGTTTCGCCCCAGATTTCAACATTGCTCATATCAGGTAGTTTTGGCAGACCTGAGCTAACAGCACCCTGAGCAGCTGGTGCGGCTTGTTGGGTGGTCAAACGGTTTTTAACATGCGCAAACAGATCTTCTTTTAGAATGCGATCGTTTAATGCTGAACCCTTTACCTGTGTGATATCGACGCCAAGCTGACGAGCCAATTTACGTACAGCAGGACCTGCATATACATCAACCAACTTTTCATTGACTTCCGCTTCGCTCAATTTTTTGCCCGCAGGTGCAGCAGTTGAGGTCGGTGCAGGCGCTTGCTTTGGCTCGCCTGTTGGGGCTGGCTGTGACTTGTTTTCAGTTTTCGGTAAAGGCTTGTCCGCTTTATCTTCAGTTTTAGCAGTATCCGCTTTCGGTTTTGCCTTAGGAGTACCTGCCGCTTTAATAACGATAAAGTCTTGACCGTTGGCAACAGTGTCACCAGCATTAACCAAGATTTTTTCGACTACGCCTGCTTCTGGTGCAGGCACTTCAACTGAGGCTTTGTCTGACTCAATCAGTAGGATAGACTCATCGGCACTGACCGTGTCGCCTACACTCACCATAATCTCAGCCACTTGCGCTTCATCAACGCCTATATCTGGCAGTGCATGGGTAGTCGATGCGCCTTCGCCAGCATCATCAGTCGCTTCTTCTGCATCTGCTTCATCTTCAACAGGTGCGTCTTCATTATTATCGTCTGCTTGTTCTGAATCAGTTACTTCTTCGGCAGTATCGTCATTATCATCGCTTGCGTCAGCACTCTCTACTTCGATCAATACCATGCCTTCGCTGACTTGATCACCGATGGCGACATTGATTTTGGTGACTTTACCAGCAGCAGAGCTTGGTACTTCAACTGACGCTTTGTCAGACTCTAACAAAACGATGTTGTCATCTTTTGCGATGACATCACCCACTGCTACCATAATTTCGCTGACTTCAGCACTATCGACACCCAAATCGGGGGCTTTAATGTCCATGTTTTATCTCCTAGTCTTATGATTATTATTCTTTGACATCACCGTCATTGAGCAAGAGCGCATCTGCTTGATCTTCGGCGCGGCCTTCATTGCTGATATCTTCATCGTCTTCAGCAACGAACTCAGGCACAGGACTTGGGTTGACTTTGCCTGGTGCAGGTGCATCTGGAGAATGATCATAATAAGACTGTTGGTGCCATGCAGGTGGCTGATCCGCATCGATGCCTAAGCTTGAAATCGCATCTTTTACCAAACGCATCTCGACTTCACCCTCATCCGCTAAGCGCTTAAGCGTGGCGACAACGATATGAGCCGCATCAACGTTAAAGAAGCTGCGTAGGTTCTCGCGAGTATCAGAGCGGCCATAACCATCTGTGCCAAGCGTGGTATAAGGACGGTTGTCTGGTAACCAAGCACGAATTTGCTCTGAGTAGTTACGCATGTAGTCAGTGGCTGCAACTACGATGCCTTCGTGCGGTGCTAATTGCTCAGTAACCCATGGCACTTTTTCTTCATCCATTGGATGTAGACGGTTGTAGTCGTCACAAACCATACCATCACGAGTCAACTCGTTGAAGCTGGTGACACTCCAAACGTTTGATGTGATATTGAACTCATCTTTTAGGATCTGAGCCGCTTTTTGTACTTCACGTAGAATCACGCCTGAACCCAATAGCTGTACCTGAGTTGAGCCGTTGTCTTCAAGTAAGTACATACCGCGCTTGATACCTTCCTCGCTTCCTTCTGGTATGGCAGGCTGGTCGTAGTTTTCGTTCATTAGCGTTAGGTAATAATAAACGCGCTCGCCTTCTCCGTACATACGGCGTAGGCCATCATGCATGATGACCGCCAACTCATAACCATAGCAAGGGTCATAGCTCACGCAGTTCGGTACGGTGTTAAACAAAATCTGCGAATGGCCATCTTGATGCTGTAAGCCTTCACCATTCAAAGTCGTACGACCCGCAGTAGCCCCTAATAAGAAGCCTTGTGCCTGACAGTCACCTGCCGCCCACGCCAAGTCACCTATGCGCTGGAAGCCAAACATCGAGTAATAGATGTACATCGGAATCATTGGTAGCGCGTTCACAGAGTAACTGGTTGCCAAGGCAATCCATGTACTCATCGCACCCGCTTCGTTGATACCTTCTTCTAACATATGGCCATCGATGGCTTCTTTATAGCCCATCAATGCTTCGCTATCTTCTGGCGTATATTTTTGTCCGACCGCAGAGTAAATACCCAATTGACGGAACATACCTTCTAAACCAAAGGTGCGCGCTTCGTCTGGTACGATTGGTACCACGCGATCTTGGATGTCTTTGTTTTTCAGCATGGCTGATAACAGACGTACGAATACCATCGTCGTTGATTGTTCTTTGCCGTTACTGCCTTTTAAGACGCGATCAAATATCGACAGCTCAGGGATGTTCAGCGGAATATGGCCACTACGGCGGTTTGGCAGATGACCACCCAATGCTTCACGGCGACCTTTTAGATACTTCATCTCTGCCGAACCTTCTTCAGGACGGTAGAATGGTAGGGTCTCTAATTGCTCATCGGTAAATGGCAAATCAAAGCGATCACGGAAATAAACAAGCGCCTCTTGATCAAGTTTCTTGATTTGATGCGATTTATTGACCGCTTGTGTTGTGCTGGACAAACCATAGCCTTTGACAGTTTTGACCAATACGACCGTTGGCTGACCTTTGGTTTTCATCGCTTCGCTAAACGCAGCGTACACTTTTTGTGGATCATGACCACCACGGTTTAGGCGTGCAATGTCTTTATCAGTCAATGCATCTGCCATTTCTTTTAATTCAGGATATTTACCAAAGAATTCTTTGCGAGTAAATTCAGGCGTACGCGCTTCATATAGCTGGTATTCACCATCGACCACTTCTTCCATACGATGTTTGAGTACGCCAGTATCATCATTGGCAAGCAGGCTATCCCATTTACCACCCCAAATGACTTTAATCACACGCCAGCCAGCACCGCGAAATACCGACTCTAGCTCTTGAATAATTTTGCCATTACCACGTACTGGACCATCAAGACGCTGTAGATTACAGTTAACAACCCAAATTAGATTGTCCAACTTCTCACGACCAGCAAGAGAGATTGCGCCCAAGCTTTCTGGCTCATCCGTCTCACCATCACCTAAGAATGCCCAAATTTTACGGCCTTCTTTTTCGAGCAAGCCACGGTTTTCCATGTAACGATGCACGTGAGCATGATAGATCGACATGATCGGACCTAAGCCCATTGATACCGTTGGGAACTGCCAATAGTCAGGCATCAAATATGGATGAGGATAGCTTGATAAGCCTTTACCACCCACTTCACGGCGGAAGTTATCAAGCTGATCTTCGGTTAGACGACCTTCTAAATAAGAACGTGCATAGATACCTGGCGCTGAGTGACCTTGATAATAAACCATGTCACCACCGAAATGATCACTTGCGGCTCGAAAAAAATGGTTAAAGCCTGTCTCATACAGCGTGGCACTAGAGGCAAATGTCGCCAAATGGCCACCTAGATCGTCATCGTTTTTGTTGGCACGCATCACCATCGCCAGCGCGTTGTAGCGAATCAGCGCACGGATCTTACGCTCAATGGTCAAGTCGCCAGGATACATCGGCTCGTCCTCGACTGCGATGGTATTGATATAAGCAGTATCAAGGCGGTTGAATGGCAGGCCTTCTTGCACCGCCATATTGTATAAGGCTTTTAGTAAAAACTGCGCGCGATCCTTATCTGCATGTTTGATCACAGACTCAAAGGCTTCAAGCCATTCTTGTGTTTCGGTGCTGTCAGCATCCTTGTAATAATTCATTGTTGTCGATCCTTTTATATCAGTCATACCTACCTATCTAGACGGTAAGGCTTTGTTAAATACTGGTGTGAAGTGAGATATCGGTTTACTTATGACTTCCTTGATATGTCCAAGCATTCCCTTGTTTCATACGGTGAGATACAGCTAGATTATACAAAATAGTGCCACTGAGAATTGACATATGCGTCAAATGGACGAAACTACAAAACAGATCATACTGTTGTCTCTGTATATTCAGTCATGGATGATTTTGACACTCTATTATAAGCGTTTGCGAGGCAATTGTTTATGGCTGTAGAGAAATGGATAAATAACAAGTATTTTTTAAATAAATAATGATTAGTTTTTTTAAAAATGACTATCAATCACTTGCTAAACTATATCTATTCAACCTTGCTGAATGTATAAAAATTAATATCGTCTCTGTAGTAACAGTTTGAGTTACTAAATAGATATTATTTGAGTAAACTTTTATGCTATTCATACCCTATAAATAGACTTTCATCTCATTTTTGTATATTAATTGTCACTTATACATTATGCTTATCACAAAGCTATATCCAAATTCCATTCTTACTCTCGGAGCTATTATGAATTCGTCTATTGAACTGTCAGCTTTTAAGTCAAGAGTAACGCGTTGGATAGCTATACCATCTTTATTAATACTGCTACCTAATTATTTAGCTTTTGCAGCAATAACAACATGTCCTGCTGGTTACATTTCTGATGAGTTTTCAAGCACTGATTACAGCAACTTAGGATCGACAGCATCACCCCCTATTCTTGGTGTAAACCAACTTTTAAATGGTCTTAAAAGTGAAAGTTACACTGTTGCTTCTAACAGTTTGATTACTACTGGCAGTTTAGATGCAGGCGGCTCAAATCTTTATAGACCTAAAACGCTAGCGGGCAACCTTCAATCATTTGAATTTTTCCAGGATTTTACTAACAAGGCATCATCTCGTACGGTTTCATATACTTTTAAAAACAGTTTTACCAACGAGTCTCAAGCCCTTACTAATGTCAGTTTAAGTATTTATGATATAGATGTGAACTATGTAGGTTCAACAAGTTCAGGAACTAGGTATTTCGAGTTTTCTGACCAAGTAACTATCACTGGTTTTACCAGTGCAGGTACTAGTGTGACGCCAACTTTAATATATAGAGGCACCGGAATAACGACTACGGCACCCTATCGTCAAACTACCACTACCGGTAGCGTTTTGTGTAGTACAGACTCTGTGGACGAAAGGTGTAAAGTATCCGTTGCTTTTAATCAACCTGTAGTTAGAGTAGATGTAACTTATGGTAATAATCCTGATTTAAACTATTATGACTTTAGCAATTTCGGTAACCCTGGTGATCAGCTAATCAACATTGTATTTGATGGTTACTGCTACTTGCCACAGCCGCGCCTAACATATACTAAAGTGCTCTCTTCTTCTCGTAAAACAAATACCGATCAATTCACTGTTCAAATCAAGGACAATGCAGATAACTCCGTCGTTACCAGTGGTATTAACTCAGTTACTACAACAGGTTCAGGTAATACAGTTACTACGGGCACAGGTACTACAGGAACTTTCAAGGTTAATCCTACCAAGACTTATACATTGACAGAGGCGGTCTCAGGAACGACAAATTTAGCAGACTATACTGCGTTATATGCATGTAGAAGATCGGATGGTACAACCGTTACGACTTTAGACCCAAAGAATCTAAAGCTTACGTACGGAGATAGTTGGACGTGCACAATCACAAATGATAGATCTAACTATGTATTTTCAGGTACAGTATTTAACGATAACGGTAATGTTTCAAATCCATCTAAGGATGATATATCTAGCAAGTACTTAAATAATAGTCTTTATTTCAATGGCAAATACGATTCACCTACCGAATCTGGTATCCCTTTTACCACCGGTCACACCATTACTTTGAATAAATGTGCCGGTGATAGTGGTACGTTCTCACCTCAGACGGTAAACATTGGTAATGATGGAACCTATAGTTTTAGCTTGACGCCAGCACAAGTAGGTAGTTACACAAGACTCTGTGTCACTCAGAATGAACCTAGTAATTATACCTATTCTGTAGACACGACAAGCGATGTGCGACAAATAAACATCATTAATAGTCAGTACAACTATCCTAGCAATGATTTCGGTGATGTTATTCAAGCAAATGCTGCATTGGTATTGATCAAAAGTCAGTATATTCATGACTGTAGTCTAAATAACCTTGCCACAATTGGTGTTAATTATGAAGGTAGTGCTAGCAGCGCGTATAGTATAAAACCAATATCTGGCATTGTGCCAGGACAATGTATCGCTTATAGAATTGAAGCTATCAATCGAGGTAATGTTTCTCTGACAGATATTGTTATTAAGGATAGGCTACAGAGTAAAAACGACTCTAATAATTCGCTAATTACCTCTACCTTAGTTAATCCAATACCTATTGGTGAAAATAGTGGCACTCCATCATTTGCAACAAACTCAGTATCTATTGGTAACAACGGTACAGTGATCACCAATACTTTTTCCTTAGGTGCTACTACAGCCACTCGCCGTCAGGCCATTCGTTTTAATACTAAATATGGTACTACCATTAGTAACTAAACACCTGTGTATCGAATTACTGAGTACTCAATCAAGCCCTGTCTTCTTAGACAGGGCTTTTACCGTTCGGTCATCTTGAAATACCATTTATCATCTTTATAATTGATACTTGTATCGATTACGTTACAATAGCTTAAAGGGGAATGTGTGCTTTTTACAGACGACCCTGATAGCAAATGATAGACAGTTTCACGGCAGCCCAAAGCATTAGTATCCCCATGATAGTAACGGTATAAGAAAGGATTTTATATGAAACGTTTCAAGATTCTACGCAATATTCTATTAGCTACTATAGCTTTTAGCTCTTTACTAAATGTAGCACATGCTGATGATGCTCTAAAAATGGAACTAACAGCTAATCAAGTCATAAAGAATGCGGAAGGTAAAACAGTCTATACGCCAGTACGCACCGCACCGGCAGGTACTGTGATTCAGTATAAAGCGAATTATACCAATACCATCAATAAAGATATTAACGATCTAATGGTGACGCTACCTATCCCTGCCAATATGACATTTACTGGCGATGCGATGCCTGCAAGTGCGCAAGCCAGTATCGATGGCAAAAACTATGCTGATATGCCACTTATGCGTAAAGTCGATGGCAAAATGGTCAAGATTCCATATTCTGAATACCGCACTCTGCGTTGGAATATTAAGTTATTGCCAGCTAAAAAGTCAGCAGCTGTTGCTCTCAATACCACCGTTAATTAATTCAATAGACATTAAACCTTCACGCTTTTAACGTTTCAATTTTTAATCTTAACTCTGGAGCATTATATGAAATCAAACACTTTTAACTATAGCCTGCTAGCTGTCGGCGTCGCCGCAGTAATGGGTGTGTCTACTGGCGCTAATGCAGCGACCCCAGCTAACGCTGTAACAGCAGGCGCTGCGCCAATTAATAACGTAGCAACTGCAAGCTACAGTGTTGCTGGCGTCAGTCAGCCATCTGTAACCTCTAACACAGTAACCGTTAACGTTAGCGAAACGGCTAACTTTGCACTCACATCGACTGTTGATGATGGTAGTATTGGTGACGATACTGCTATCAATCAGACTGCTACGCCAGGTGGTACAACTACCTTTACTCATAATTTAACCAACACGGGTAACGTGACGGATACTTATACCATTAACACCACAGGTAATGACTCATCACTAGTAACGGCTACTCCAGACTACCCTTTAGGTACTGCGCCTGTTGCGTTTACTATTGTACAAGCAGATGGCACTCCTCTAACTTCTGCTCAAGTCACCGCTTTAGGAACTCAAGCACAGACAGGTACCCTAACTAATGGCAGTACTATTAGACTACAGCCAGGTACTAGAGCTAACTTAAGCTACGAAGCAGCTACGCCAGACAATCGTAACGGTAATGACAAAGGTGTAGGCACATTAACAGCGACCAGTACTTTCTTTACTGCTAATAATGCACCTGGTGCGACATTGGTAAACGAAAACCAAACTATCGTGAGATTGCCTACCTTTAAAATTGTAAAAACAGCGACCAGTACTGTCGATTTGACAGTCGCCAACCCACAGATTGCTTATAGTATCGTAGTCACTAACGCGACTACTGACTATAGTGCTGCTGCGACTGATATTGTTATCAGAGATGTCCTTCCTGTAGGTTTGAGTTTACCTAATGGCACAGCATCAGACGTGACCGTAACTGGTGGTGCTGGTACCGCTACGATTTCTACTGTTGGTGGTCGACAAGCTATTAATGTTGCCGTAGCGAACTTAGCTGTTGGCGCAAGTCGCACGATTACTTTCACGGTTAACGTCGATAGAGATCAGTTTACATCTGCTAATAGTTCAGTAACTAACAACGCAGAAGTCTACGATAAGTTTGTCGGTCCGGTTAGCCCGCTACCTGCTAATCCTGTACTTGGTACTGACTATGATATTTTGGATAGTACAGATAGCACTATAGGTCCTACTAGAATACCTGATGATGCGGGTGAAGGTAACGGCGCTGGTATAGATAGTCCTGGTGTGACTAACTTTACCAGACGAGCGGTTGTGGTGAGCAATCCAACGACTAGAGAAGTTCCCCCTGCCTCAGGTACTGCTAGTCAAGCGACTCATTCAACTCTCATTACTAACAGCGGTCAAGATGGTGAAGGTACCAATGCTAACCCATTGACTTTCACTATTGCTGATGGTGGCAATAATGGGGCTGTCAGACCTGTTACTGGTCCTGTTAGTGCTACTTATACGCCGCCTGGTAATGGCGCTCCGGTTACTATAACGCTGCAACCTACCGTTGCTGATGGTAATACATATACTCTTAATAGCACTACACTACCAACCGCTCAATTTCCAAATGGTATTGCACCTGGTGGCACATTAGAAATCAACTACAATGTGTCGTCGGGCAATGTAGCTGCTCCTGCAACTGTTGCTGATGCTGCAGCTGTTGGTAGCACTGAAACTTCTGTTGTAACACTAACACCTGCTGGTATTAATGCACCTGCTGCTACTACAGTGACTGATACCACTAACGTTAGAGGCTTAACTTTAGTGAAGTCTCAAGCATTAGATGCGACTTGTTCAGGTACGGTTGCTGCAAGTACCTTTGTTGGGACTGCGATCGATGCGGAACCTGATCAGTGTGTTATCTATCGTATTCAGGCGACTAATACTTCTTCAGCAGCGTTAGGTTTTAATCTTAACGATTTAACCATTTCGGATTTGTTGTCTAACTTTTCAGCTGGTGCGGATTTAGTAGCTGGTTCACCTGCTACTTCTGCGACTGCCTCATCTACTGCAGGCATAGCTAGTACTACCAGTACTGCAGTTCTTGGTACTAACTATACCCTAGTTCCTCAGGGCGTTGGTACCTTGACTTTTAAAATCAAAATTAAAAACGCTCGTTAATTGATATTTAACATTTCAAAGTCTATAAGCTTCACAAGACGCTTATAGACTAACGCTCCAGCTTGACCTAATTGATTTTGATGAGCCAAGCTGGAGAATTACTATCCGACCCTTTTATATTTTATTGGATAAGCGACATATGACTAAATCTTTAATGACACCGTCTAATCGTATTACGTTGCATACAGCGAAGATCTCTGCGCTGACGGCTGCAATGTTGCTTATGCAATCAAATATGGCGTTTGCTGCGCCCACCACTCTCGTACAAACTATCAACAATATCGCTAATGCTTCTTATGACGTCAATTCTATCAAACAAAATAGCATTTCAAACCAAGTTCAAGTCAAAGCCTCTGCCTTACCTGAATACGGTATTAACTTAACTCAGCCACCTGTGCGTACTGTCGCACCCAACACACTGGTGAATTGGGTTAATGTTCTTAGTAATACTAGCTATAGTGATCAGACTGTTGAGCTGACGCTTGATGTATCGCCAACTCTATCTAATTTGAAAGTTTATCAAGACTTGAATAAAAACGGCATTGTCGATAGTGGTGATACACAATTGATTCTTGATAACATGAGTGCCCAAATCAAGCTTGGTCAGAGTGAAAACATTCAGTTTATTGTACAAGCTCTATCAGATGCTAATGGTAAGGATGGAGATACTGCTGACATTAAGATTGGTGCAGTTGTCTTAGAAGACCCGTCAGTAGCCAGCGTGAGTGCGACTGATAGTTTAGTCATTATCGAATCTGGTATCAAATTCACCACTCCTAAATTTGATGAAAGCAAAACGATTTCACAAATTAATGATGACGTTTATGTCAGTGCCAGCTATGCGCAATGTAATGTACAAACTGACAAGCCTGATCAAGTATGGGTAACCATCAAATCAGCTAACCCGCCCGTTGGTAGTGGTGATAGCTATTCACTTAAAGCTATAGAAACCGGTAATAACACAGGTAAATATCAGCTATCAGCAGCCACTCAAAATAACGCTAACGCTATTGACGATAAGCTTATCCAAACGTTGAACAACGACACATTGACTGCCAGTTTAGATGCTTGTATCGCCCCTTCGGTTGGTACTGGTGCTGATGAACTGCCGAACGCGTCTGACTTCACCGTGCGTATCAGTGACCTGAGCTCACAAATTAATATCGTCGATGACAACCCAGCTTTAGTTGTTACAAAGGAAAGTGACGTAAAAATTGCTGAACTCGGCGATTATGTCAGCTACACCATCAATATCACGAACAATGGTAACGCTACTGCTTACGATGTACAGCTAAAAGATGCCTTACCACGTGGTTTTGACTATGTTGAGAATAGTGTACGTGTTAGTCCAACGACTGATATTGATATCAATCAAGCACAGACCACCGAGTTTAAAGCTGATGGTAAATATCAGGTATTGAACTTAGGAAACATGGAAAATGGCGAAAGTAAAAAAATTACTTATCGTGTGCTTATCGGTGCTTCATCAGTAGGTGGTGATGGTATCAACCGCGCAATCGCAGTTGCTAACAATGAGCAAGGCCAAAGCTTAGTATCAAGAGAAGCACAGTGGAAAATCGACGTAGAACGCGGCGTCATGAATACTGACGGTATCATCATTGGTAAGGTCTATCACGATATCAACCGTGATGGTATTCAGCAAAAAGAAGACGGCGAGCTTGGGGTTGCTGGTGTCCGTATTTATATGGAGAACGGCAACTTCATCGTGACCGATCCTGAAGGTAAATACAACTTTTACGGGGTCAGTGCCAAAACACACGTACTAAAAGTAGATAGCACGACGATCCCTAGAGAAACAGAGCTGGTCACCCAAAGCAACCGTAATGCGGGTGATGCTGGCAGCCGTTTTGTCGATTTGAAATATGGCGAGCTACATCGTGCAGATTTTGCGATTGTGGGCGGCATGGGCGATAGTACTGAGCGTCTGAACGCCGAGTTAATCGCTCGTAGCAAATCAGTGAGTGCTAAGAATGATACGCTAGAGCAAGCGGTAAAAACAGTGCTAACATTAGAGCCAAACTACGATGCCGACACGACTGATAATGTCGATGCAAGTGGCTGCAATATCAATGGCGACCTAGACCTTGGTAACAACTGTGATTCTGCTATTGTCAACGACATGATTGGGGATGCGACCAATCGTGTAGACATGGCCGTGACAACGGTTGCACCTCCAGTAGAAAAAGAGCTCGAAGAATATCTAAAAGAAGTGGCTAACAATAATGTCACCTTCATTAACCTAAATGAAGGTCAACAGCTCAGTACTTACAAGCAGATGGTACAGGTACAAGCACCACTTGGTTCAATATTTACTCTATACGCCAATGGCAAAGCGATATCAGAGCAGCAAATCGGTAAAACTGCTGAGCAAGAAAAGCAAAATGTAATGGCTTTTGACTATTATGCGGTTGACCTAAAACGCGGACGCAATACTCTACGTGGTGTGGCAACTGACATCAATGGCAAAACTATTTCCGAGCAGACCATCACCGTATTGACACCTGATAGTCTGCAAGCGATTGATTATCGTACGCAAGCACAACTAGTCCCAGCAGATGGTATCAGCGAATATCAGGTTGTTATTAGTCTAAAAGATCGCGACAATCGCCCCTATATCGGTACTACTTCTCTTACACTTGATACTAATATCGGTCGTATCAATCTGAAAGACAGCAGCCAAGATCAAGCCGGTACCCAAGTTACTGTATCAGGGGGTGAGCTATTAATACCAGTCATCGCGCCAAGCGCACCAGGCAAAGGTGAGTTGGTCATCGATACGGGTAGTAGCAAGCAAATTATCCCACTACAGTTCACGGCTAAGCTGCGTCCACTCATTGCTGTGGGTATCGTCGAAGGTGCTATCTCTCTCAAAGACTTTGATGGCAGCAATATCACAGACGCACAAGGCGCGTTCGAGCAAGAGCTGCATGAAATCTCAGGCAATGATGATTATTCAGCCACTGGTCGTGCGGCAATGTTCTTGAAAGGCAAAGTGCGCGGAGATTACTTGCTGACGTTGGCTTATGACAGTGACAAAAAAGGCGAGCGATTATTCCGTGATATCGAGCCTGGCGAATACTATCCTGTCTATGGTGACTCATCGGCTAAGGGCTTTGATGCGCAATCAACCAGTAAGCTCTATGTGCGTCTAGACAAAGGTCGCTCGTTTGCTATGTATGGCGACCTAAAAACACAAATTGACAATGATGAAGGCATTGAGCTTGGTCAGTACAATCGCACCTTGACTGGTCTAAAGGCGCAATTTGAAGATAATAATACTCGCGTGACTACGTTTTTGGCAGAGACCAGTACTAGCCAGCGCGTTAATGAGACTCGCGGTTTAGGTATTTCAGGTCCCTACCCATTAGCTGAAGACTTCGATGCCGTGTTAGAGAACTCAGAAACTATCGAAGTGATCACTCGCGACCGTAATAACCCTGGCTTAATCGTCAACCGTGAGACGCTAACTCGTTTTGCTGATTATGAGATAGACCCGATTAGCCGCAGTTTATATCTAAAATCACCGATTGCGAGTCAAGATCTCGAAGGCAATCCTATCTACATTCGTGTCACAGTAGAAGTGGATGAAGGTGGTGAGGACTATTTGGTTGGTGGTATCGCTGCCAAACAGCAACTGACTAATAAAGTCGCTATCGGTGGTAGCTATATCAATAGCGACGACCCATTGAACAAAGAAGAGCTGGCTAGTGTCAATAGCGTTATCAAGTTCAACGATAAGCTAAAGCTGGTCGCTGAATACGCAATGAACAAAGCTGAGAACCCTAATTTTCAGCCAAGCAATCAGATCAACACCACAGAATTAGACGATAATAATGTTGAGGGCAATGCCTTACGTGTCGAGCTTGACTTTGATAATAAGAAAGACACGCGTGCCAAGGCTTATTACAATGATGCAGATGAAGGATTTGTCACTGGTGCATCACCACTGACTGCTGGACGTACGGAGTCTGGCGTAGAAGTCATCCATACATTCAACGACAAAAAAACAGCGTTGAAGTTAGAAGGTGTGCGTACCAAGGATCATACTACTGACGCGAGTCGTGAAGGCGTACAAGCCAGTATCGAGCAACGTTTGAGTGAAAATGTCGTTGGTGAAATCGGTGTGCGTTACTACAAACAAGATGCCACGGCAGCCTCACGCAATACGCAAGCGGCAACAGATGTCGTAGACGTTACTGACGATACGTTATTTAACGATGACATTATCAACCAGTCAGCATTAAATAGCGTTAGTGATGCTGACAAAGACATCGAAGGCACAACGGTTCGTGCCCGTATCACTTCTCGCCTACCCAAGCTAAATAATAGCTTGGTGTTTGCAGAGTATGAGCAAGATATCGAAAATAGCTCACGTAACGCGACGTCCATCGGTGGTGAGACGCCAATCGGTGGCTTGGGTCGTCTGTATGCACGTCATGATTTGATCAATAGCTTGTCTGGTAGCTATGGTCTTGATGATACTGATGAGCGTCAACGTACCGTTGTGGGCTTTGACGTCAATTATATGAAAGACGGTAAAGTGTATAGCGAATACCGCATGCGTGACGCGATCAGTGCGCGTGAAGCGGAAGCCGCTATCGGTCTGAAAAACAAGTGGTATGTACAAGAAGGCCTGACTCTAAATACGTTGCTTGAGCGCGTTGAGTCATTAGAAGGCGAAGAGAACAACACCGCCACGGCGGCAGGTTTTGGCGTTGAGTATCTTGCCAAAGAAAACTACAAAGCATCAGGACGTGTTGAGAAACGTTGGGGCGAGACAAGCGACACCTTACTTGGTAACGCAGGTATTGCCTATCGTTATACCGATGAGATTACCTTATTGGCCAAAGATACCTATTCGCGCATCGACTATAATGATGGTGATCGCACGATTAATCGTTTCCAACTTGGTGCCGCTTATCGTGATTACGACAGCAATCAACTAGACATGCTTGCAAAGCTTGAGTATCGTTTGGATGACAATAACACGGGTGATGATACTTATCAAAAAGACACCACTGTTTGGTCATGGAATGGTAACTACCATCCAACGCGTGCCCTAACCTTGTCTGGTCGCTATGCGGGTAAGTATACAGAATATGAAGCAGACAACATTACCAGTGACAATACTGCTCATGCCGTTTATGGTCGCGGTCTGTACGATATTAGCGAACGTTGGGATGTTGGTTTGCAAGCGGGTACTTATTGGAATAAGCAAGCAGATGATTTGTCTTATATGTTAGGTGCTGAAGTGGGCTATAGCCCAATGACCAACCTTTGGTTGTCACTTGGCTATAACTTTATGGGCTTTGAAGATGAAGACATCGCCTATGACGACAGTACTCAAGAAGGGGCTTACTTTAGATTGCGCTTTAAGTTTGATGAAAATCTATTCAAGCGTGAAGACCCACGTAAGAACAAGCGTTTAAACAGTGACTCTACGCAAGTTAATACGACTACCTTGTAAGCTAATGATAGCGTCTTAACTCCTGTCTACTGGCAATATAATAAGCGATTAGACAGGAGTCGCAGAGTCAGCCCTAATAATGGTAAATACCCACACTCATTACCTTCAGATAAGGTTTGCATCATGTTTAAAGCTGCCATCAAAACCACTGCTTATAAACAACCAGTACATACTGCACTCTCGGCACTGTTACTTTTGAGTGTCGTATCCCTTGCTTCAGCACAAGATAGCATCGCTAACGACACGGCTCAAATCGTTGATGCGAATAGTGCTGTAGACTGTCGTGATGATATTCAGGCTCAAGCCCCTTCTTATAAATATCAAAGCACGCAGCAACGTGTACTCAACTGTATGGTAGAGCAACTACAGCCCTATCAGCAAAAAGACAAAACCGCTCATCAGCAGTACCTCGCTTACAAAGCACAAGCATGGCTTACTTATGCGATCCATCAAGACAGTATGAATAACCGCTCAGCTGCGGGCATAGTTGCGGCAGAAACGGCAGAGTCTATCTTACAATCGCTAAAGAACGATACAGCGCAAAGCATCAAACTACAGCAAGATATCCCTACTACCTCTGCTCTAATGCGACCTGATCTGTGGGCGACGCTGAGTGCGCTAAAAGACAGTGGCGGTATAGAGTCAGCGCCACGTGAGATGGCATTTAGTGAAGTGGCATTAATTTGGGCGGCGACCAATCAATGTAAGCGAGGGTGGCGTGAGTCAGGCATACATTTTCGTATGGCGGACCGCTGGCTTGAGCAAGCACGCGAAGCCTATATTAATGCCCATGATGCGCAGACCAATGTGGCTTTAGAGCAATCTATCGTCAGCTACTATAAGCAGTATGCGCCTTTAGATGCCAGTGATGATATCTGCCGCGGACAAGATCTAACGCCTAATAATTAAAGCGCCTTACTAAATAACAGAGGTAAAAAAGCCGACAGAGTTGTCGGCTTTTTTGTGTCTACTATAGATAAAATTAGCGGTTTTTACGTGGTAGTTTTTCTGGTAGATAGCAGCGTAAGTACGCGATAAATGCGGTATTTGCTTCTTGAATATAGTCATCCGTAATGGTCTGATGACGACGATAAGACAAGGTAAATATCGCATTAACAATACTATAAGCAATCAATAGCGTGTTTTGGATATCCTCAAAATTTGGCATCTCATAACGCTCTGATAAACGCTTATAGACCAAGTCAACAATTTGATGGTCCATATCTTCGCCAAATTCATCACCTTCAAAATCAGGCGTATTGGTGTCATAAATGAGTTTGGCTTTGGTCTCATCGTTATGGAAGATCGTCACGCATTGATCAATCAGCGCGGTTAGATATCCTTGCCATCTATCGTAGTTGCCGATATCAACGGTTTCTACCATCTCTAATATTTCAATCGCATTCAAAAAGCGCAATGCTAAAAATATTGCTTCAATGTTAGGGAAGAAATGATAAGCAGAAGCTCTTGGTATTCCTGCTTCTTCACACACAGCTGCTAGAGTAATATCATTAATAGCTTGTGTTTCACTCAACTTTTTGGCACCAGCCAAAAGTTTTTGACGACGTGCGCGGCCCTGTTGGCTGGTAAATTTAAACTTGTTTGGTACAAGTTTTTTTGCCAACTCCGAATCTACTAACACATCTTCAATTTTTTCGTCTTTGTTATCACTCATTGTAAATCTCTTAATGTTACGTCCTATTTCATAAATTCAATCTTCATTGAGTAGCATTCGTCCTAAATCACTGGAGAATCAACGAGTGGCTCAAATGTAGAGCCAACGTTATCGCTACTAACCTCAATGAGGAGGCATCATAAACGCTTGTACACTATCAAGCAAGGGACATGAATGGGTTAAAAGTTAATGTATCGATTAACACTCTACTAGAGTTAACTATCTAATTTTATGAAGTTAATCATTCAGTTTAATTTTCGCTCTTATAATACCATGATCAGTCACCCTATCTGAATAATCCCACTTAAGATGGTCATTGAAATAATCAACTCTTTCAACCTGACCGAGCGAAAACTTGCTATCAGGTAAGAACTCTTCTGAAACAAATAATTGATCGATCACTTCTGGCATACCTTGATGAATATGGGTGTAAGCCACATCTTTCATCCAACCATAGCGAGCTTGAATACGAGCGGCGTCAAAAAGTGCGACATCACGCATACTTTTATCATAATTAACCTCGCCAGTCTCCGTCATCAGCTGGGTTGTTACGCTACCAGTCACATCATTCATGTCGCCAAGCAGTATCAATGGCTCACGCGTGTGATGCAAACGTTCCATGATCGACATACGAATAGATGCCGCCTCTGCAGCACGCATGCACAAACTACGAAGCTTGGCACGAATACGGATATTTGGATCATCCATGTCTTCTAATAGGTTACCATTTTCGTCACGTAAGAAAAACGCACGTTTACTTTTTAGATGCGCCGTGATGATCGTTATTGGTTGACCATATGCGTCAACACGCAATATCAAAGGTGGACGATTAAAATGCTGATGAGGCCCGATATCGGGGATATCAATCACAGCTTTTGGTGCAATCTCTTCTAATAAGGTCGTCTCTAATTGCTCAAATCGACTAATAATACCAACGGCTGGTGTATGCTGTGCGCCTCTACCTTGAGTATATGGACTTGCAGTGTCATTGCTTGCAAGCGGAATAACCACCTGCTCTGGTTTGAATCCTAGTGCGACAGCTAGTGCTTCTAGTGCATTACTATCCCATACTTCTTGTACGGCAATGATATCAGCGTGTGCTTTAGCCAGCAGATCTGTCAGACCACGTCGCTTATGCTCATAGGCTTTATTATCATAAGCTGGGGCATTCTCATAATAAATGCGATTAGGGTTAGCAAAGTTCAATAAATTAGCTGTGGCAATATAAAACTGTTTACTACCGTCATTATTAGTCATAAGTCCCCTGTTTTTCTTATATTATATTCATACATATGGATTCATAGCAAATTTTATGCCAAAAAAAACTCCCAAAGGTTGACTTTGGAAGTTTTAAAATAACATACATACTGCTGGTCAAAGTCATTAATAGAACCAATCGTACAATCAATCTATTTTCAGCAACGAAATAGTAATCTATTGTCAGCGTTTTTAAGAGACAGCTCGTCTGCTAAGTTAGCTATCTATTAAAGTCATTGAGTAAACAGTAGTCATATTCATAAGTCTTTTTAACATCTGACTTTCTTGTAAAACACGTACTACGATACACGATGCCATGCGTCACGTGATGCTAGACGCGCTTCATCCCACGCCAAACGAGAATCGCCTTTCACTTCATTCCATGAACGCTCTAAGTCGGCTTCATGATCTTCAAAACGTGCATCTACTGGATAGCGAGCGCGATTTGCATAGCCTACCGCATACGCTGGGTGTAGGTCGCGATCAAACTCGTAACCTTCTTTGTAATAATCAGCATTGGCATACTCTGCGCGCCAGTAAGCTTCCTCATGGGTTGGATCAATGGCTTCAGCTGCTGCATGACCTGCGCCGCCACCAACAACTGCACCGATTGCACCACCAATGAGCGTACCTAATGGGCCTGCCATAGTACCGATGGCTGCACCTGCTGCTGCACCGCCTACACCGCCAATACCTGTACCTACTGGATGTGAGCCTGGCTCACCTGTAATAATGTCTGCATTCAAATCTTCTTTTGTCTCTTTAGACATGTTTTTTACTTCACTGCGATCGATAGCGTCATGGTTACTCATAGTATTGTCCCTAAATTATTTATTATTTGTTGAATTATTTATTTGCTAAAAGATTAGCGATATTGCTAAATCCAACTGAAGTATAGAAACTTATAGGTAGAGACAGATAGCCTGATTATGTAAACTGTGTCCGTATTGCGATTACATTGCGTTACAGCCTGTATCTTTATGACGTCTATGTACGGTGCGCTCATACTTTGGGTAATCATAAGAGATTAGCATTGATAAATTTACTATAGAAATCAACCCTATATCTGCATTAATGACCTTGCGATGGCACGTTGCCATTTATCAAGGTGTTGCTCACGAGCATCAATCGACATACTTGGCTCAAAAATACGATCTACTTGCCATGATGCTTTCATGGTTGACTCATCGTAAAGCCCAGTCTTTAAACCAGCGAGTAGTGCTGCACCCTTTGCCGTAATCTCTGTGTCTCTTGGACGTAGCACCGGAACATCTAGCAAATCTGCCTGAAACTGCATCAGCAAATCATTATTTGCCGCGCCGCCATCTACTCTCAGCTCAGTCAAGGGATGAGGGCTGTCTTTTTGCATGGCGATGAGTACATCATAAGTCTGGTAGGCAACTGCTTCCAACGCAGCACGGGCAATATGGGCTTTAGTAGTACCGCGGCTCATACCAGTGATGCTAGCACTGATATCAGAACGCCAGTAAGGCGCACCCAATCCGGTAAAAGCAGGTAATAGCACCACACCTTCGCTACTGTCTACTTGGCGAGCTAAATCTTCAACATCGCTACTTTGTTGAATCATATCCAAATTGTCACGTAGCCATTGGATGATAGCTCCTGCCATAAAAACACTACCCTCCAAGGCATAGGTAACTTCTTTTTTGGGTGGCTGTAGCATTCGCTTACCTGACTGTAAGATTTGATCAAATGATAAATTGTCTGGACGAGTTGGCGATATTTTTCGCTGCCATGCGATGGTGGTTAGCAGCTTGTGCTCGCTCAGTTTTGGCTGCTGACCAATGTTCATCAGCATAAAGCACCCTGTGCCATAAGTATTTTTGGCCATGCCAGCATCGAGACAGCCTTGCCCAAAAAGCGCGGCCTGCTGATCGCCGAGCACGGCTTGAATGGGTATTTGCTTTGCAAATAGGCCTTTTTTGGTTTTGCCAAAATCACCGTCAGATGGCAGTACCTTAGGCAATATAGTCATAGGAATGGCAAACCGATCGCAAAGCGTCTCTGACCAAGCCAATTTATGAATATCAAATAGCAAAGTACGAGAAGCATTGGTCACGTCGATGACATGCTCGCCGCCAGTTAGCTTGTAAATCAGCCAGCTATCGATGGTGCCAACTGCTATCTCACCTTTACTCGCACGTACGCTGAGTTTGGGATTATTTTCGAGCAGCCAAGCAATTTTACTGGCACTGAAGTACGGATCTAAGCGCAGACCTGTGATGCGCTGAACCTCATCGGCCATATTGGCGCTATCAGCACCCTGATGAACGCTATCATCCATACTATTGGTAGCGCTTTCAGCAGCGAGTGTCTTGCAATAGTTTGCCGTGCGCCTGTCTTGCCAAATGATAGCGGGTGCGAGCGGTTTCCCTGTTTGCTTGTCCCACATGACAATAGACTCGCGTTGATTGGTAATCGCGATACTGGTGACATCAGTAGCAAGCAACCCTGCCTGATTGATAACATCATGCGCACAGCTAATCTGAGTTTGCCAGATTTGCTGTGCGTCTTGCTCAACAAATCCCGCTTTTGGCGTTTGCAGCGTCGTTGGCTGTTGTGCCATCTTAATAGGCCGTGCATGATCATCGTATAATATCGCTCGACTCGACGTTGTCCCTTGATCTAACGCCAAAATATATCCTGCCATTACGCATATCCTCTACTGATATTGTTGGTTCTATTTGATAAAAACCAGTGGCTATTCATTATTTGCTGTTAATCAATCACTGTATATTTTATAAATGACTGGCCAAATTATTTAGGGCGTGTTGAACATTCGCAAATAGGCACTGCTGATCGCTAAAATGGTTCCAGACAAGGCACAAAGCGACGATAATGCAGATGCCTTAGCGAGATTTGTAACGCCGTATGGGGCAATTTTAGCATCAGCCCCAACGATAAAAGCAGGGGATAGGACTCTTTTTTGCCGCTTCATCGTTAAAAATAAGCGCTTAAAATGACTAAACTTATTATTCTTAACATCGAATCGCCTAAAAAATAGTCGCTGTCAGTGCCATGGTCGAATGTTCAAGACGCCCTAATGATAAAAATAACAGCACGTTAATTTAAATTGGTTAACTCTAAGACGTCTTATTCGCTATGATGTTACTTATAAACGAATATTTAAAAAACAGCTCAAACCTCTATCATACCGCTAGGGATGACACAATAGAGAGTAGCAGAATACTGAGCATTGACCCGTCACCATTGTGGCTATACAGTGTACGCCTTGTTTTGAATGATACATTTTTAGCGCTTTCGTATTAGCACGCACTTTATTAAAAAGCATTCTGATATTTCAGTACAAATACTTTATTTCAGCATCATTTATTCGCTTACTAGCAAATCGTTTATAATAGTATGACCGCTTTATATTCTGAGCGATAAAATCTATTAATGCTGTCCGTTATTTTATAATACCTTACATTCTAATTAATGGCTTATGTGACTTATGAAATTCACTTTATCAGCGCTACCGACTGCTATGATGACAGTTGCACTCATGAGCGGCCCTATAGTGACTTATGCGAGCACGGGCTCAGATAATATAGAATCATCAGATGACATGACACCGGTGACTGTGACAAAAATTGTGGATGCCGATGGTCAGATTAATAATCAGACAGCTCAGACAGCAATGGCACCTAGTCATACATTAGCAGAGACTCATGCTGAGCACAGTGCATTAAACACCCTTATCGATCTAATCACACACAAAGCCGTGGATAATAGCTATCCATTAGAAGTCTCTAGCTTTTTAAGCCTAGAACAAGCGCAAAAGCTTTTGGTTCAAGTCTCGCCCAAAATAGCGGCCAATCAAGCAGCCATCGCTGCCAGCGAATACCAAACTGAGGCCCTCAGAACCATCGACAACCCCCTCGTATTTGCGCGCGTCTCTGCCAGTGCTTACCATCTTGATGAGGATATAGATCTATCGTCTCTTAGAAACGGTATCGTCAACGGAGTAAATAATACCGTCGATAACGCGGTTCCTCCGATTGCAGACCTGCCAGATTTACCAAACTTTGGGGAGTTGGTCGGTGAGCGAATTCCAGACTCTTATAATATTAAGCGCTCAGGATCGACGACGGGCGCAGGTCTTGGTGTGGTCTGGCCTATTTATACAGCTGGACGTACGGACGCATTGACTGGCGCCTCAGATGCACGCACACAAGAAGCAGTCGCCGATAGCATCCTTGATAAAAACGAGCTTTATAATACGTTAATTGAACGGTATTTTAAGGCCCAATTGGCGATCATTGCCGCTTACTTACGTGAGGATGCTTACGATACCTTGCAGCAAACGGATCATATGGCAGAACGCTTGTTTGAAGAAGGCTTTATTTCGCGCGTCGATAGACTAGAAGCACAGTCTGCGCTTGCCGATGCCAAAAGCGAATCCGTCAATGCCAATAACGACGCGCGCTTAGCCATGATTGCGCTACAGCGATTGCTACGTACTGATTATCGTATTAAGCCGACGACGCCATTATTTGTCTCTAGCCGTCCCCTACCGGATGTTAGCTATTTTCAGGATTTGGCACTGAATAATCATCCAGGATTACAAAAGGTCGCCGCCAAACGCGCGCAGGCTCAGCAGTTGCATGCATTATCAGATACTGGCTACAAGCCGACAGTCTTGCTATATGGTTATGGTCAGCTCGAAAAAGACCCAAGCTGGGTCGCTGGTATCTCTGCCAGTTGGAAGCTATGGGGCGGACTGGATAAAACCGCGTCATTGGCATCAAGCAATGCTCAAATACGTCAGGCAGATCTTTCTGAGATTGAAGTCAGCGACAACCTGCTACTGCTGGTAGAAAAAAACTGGCACGATGTTAATAATGCTCAATCACGCTATCAAGCGCTACAAAGTAACGTTGATTTGGCTGCAGAAGTGTTAAGATTGCGCCGCTTAGGATTGCAAGAAGGCGTGAATACCACAGTCGATGTGGTACAAGCACAAACGCAATCGCTCAAAGCACGTACTGAGCAAGCGCAAGCAGCAAACGACTATGTACAGTCATTGGCCGCACTCATGCAAAGCTGCGGTACGCCGCTTGCTTTTAACGCTTATCTTAATGCCGCTGATATCCAGCTGCCGACTTTGTACACTGAATGATGATTGTATATGAAAGCTTATAAAGTATACGAATAAGCGCTATGTCGTCGTTTCAACTTTTAAGTGTTATAAGGCTAATGAGCGAAGATATATACCAAATCAGCATGACGCTATCAAACAATAACGCTCAATAAACCATACTATTACTATAGTGAATCACTGTTTTATGAAAAAACCAACGTCCAAATCGATAAATAATTGGCTACAAACTTTGCTACAAACGTGGCCTATTGCGAATACCACTAATGTTTGGGCACATTGCGCCAGTGTCGGATTTTTTGGTTTTTTATCCATCTTTCCAGCAATGGCGGTATTTGTGCTGATTTATGGTCTCGTATTTTCACCCGTTGAGATGCAGGAGCATATCTCCATTTTGCGTCCGTTTATACCTGATACAGTGTACGAAGTCCTCAATTCGCGCCTGAGCGAGTTGGTCTCTAATACCAAATCCACGCTGACATTTAGCCTGATCATATCGACCTTACTTGCCCTTTATGCTGGTTCCAAAGGCATCAAATCTTTAATTGCCCTTGTCAATCTCGCTTTTCATATCACCCAAGAGCGCAGCTTTATACAAGGCACGGTTCGAGCAGTGAGCCTGACCTTTGGTGCAGTAGTCGTCTTGATAATAGCGGTGTCTTCTATTGCTATTATCCCTGTAGCAGCGAATTACTTCCCCTTCCCTCAAGTGGCTGAAACGGTTGCACTGTGGGCCAGATGGCCTGTATTGGCGGGTATTATCTTTTTAAGCTTTTTAAGTCTTTATCGTCTCGCGCCAAATCGCGATGCCGTTGCACTAAAAAAACTGGTTCCAGGAGCAACGCTCGCGACCATTCTTTGGATTATATTGTCCGTACTGTTTTCGATTTATGTGCAAAACTTCAACAACTATAGTGCTGAATTTGGGGCGCTATCAGCGGCGGTGGTCATTATGCTTTGGCTATATTATTCAGCCTTTGTCGTCGCTTTTGGTGCGATTTTTAATTCTGAAGCCATAGACAATGCCAAACCTTATGCTGTTCGAGTGTACTAATCATAAATCCTTTGTTCTCAACTTTGCTGCTTTAGGAATCACACCGTCATGACTGAATTTCCAAACGAATCAGACAACTCAAATAAATCAGTTGATTCAAACGAGTCAGTGACCTCTCAAGATACAAAAGCCTCCGTCGATCCAATAGAAAATGTATCTAGTGGGTCTGACGTTCCAGAGCAATCTGTACCCGCTTATAGTCGGGGCAACGCAAAAGCTGATAAATCTGCTCGTATGAAAAAGATATTGCTCGTACTGTTTGTATTAGGTGTTCTTGGCGCAATTGCATACGGTTTATATAAAAGCAATCAGCATAATGAACCAGAAGTCATTACCCTCCAAGGGCAAATGCAAATGCAGCAAACCTCTATCGCTGCAAAGGTAGCAGGCCGCATTGCTAACATTATGGTGACAGAAGGTGATACGGTTACGGTGGGTCAACAACTCATTGAGATGGATTCGCCTGAGATTAACGCTAAGATCAACCAAGCACGTGCTGGTAAGCAAATCGCACAAAGTCAATTGGACAAAGCAGAAAACGGGGCACGCCCGCAAGAGATCGCTCAAGCCAAAGCCGCTTGGCAAGCCAATAAAGCCGCGTCTGATTTGGCAGAAAACACCTATCAGCGTGTCAATCGTCTGTATGAAGAAGGATTGATGGCACGGCAAAAACGCGATGAGGCTTATGCCCAATACCTAGCCACTCAAGACCAAACTGAAGCCGCACGTTTGCAATATGATTTGGCATTAGAAGGTGCTCGCAGTGAAGACAAATCAGCGGCTACCGCTCAAGTCGCACAAGTTGATGCCCAGCTAGATGAAGCACTGGCAGCAAAAGAAGAGGCCAATCTAAAGAGCCCTATCGCTGGTGTTGTGGACAATGTCATCGTTAGTGCTGGAGAAGTCATCGGTCAAGGCGTTCCTTTGCTGACGTTGGTGGATACCAATGACCAATGGGTAGTGCTCAATGTCACTGAGTCGTATTTAAACCAGTTCGCTATCGGTCAGACATTTACAGGTACTATTCCCGCATTATCATCAGCAGATAAGCCTTATAGCAAGCAGTTTACTGTTTATGCGACATCGACCTTATCTGATTTTGCCACTTGGCGACCGACCAACAATGATGATGGTTTTGATGTGCGTACCTTTGAGGTCAAAGCACGACCATCCACGCCTGATACTCGCATTCGCTCAGGAATGAGTGTGGTTGTGCATATTAATCCTATCAATCAGAACCAAGAGTAGGCCATGCACTTGACTAAGTTAAGTGAGGCTTTTTTACGTAGCGCCGCTTATGAGCGCCGTTTTTTAGCCAAAAACCATTGGGACCTTAGTATGGTGGTATGGATACCACTAGCCACAGTGCTGCTGATTTGGTGGATATTTTCACAAACGCAGATTACTGACTTACCCATTGGAGTGATCGATCAAGACAATAGTGCTGTTGCCAATACTACCGTACGTTACTTAGAAGCCAGTCCTACGCTTACGGTTAGACAACTTTATTATTCACCAGCGGATGCAGAGGCTGCGATCTTGCAACGTGATATTTATGCGGTTGTCATCATTCCTGAAGACTTTTCGCGTAACATTTTATCTAACAAGCCTGCCCCTTTAATCCTACAAGTAAACGCCCAGTACGGTACGCACTCTGGCATTATTCAAACGGCTGTCCAAGCAGTCGCTAGCACCTTATCCGCAGGGGTAGAGATCAAACGATTGGTAAAGCAAGGCGTAGGGCCGTCGCAAGCCATGACTGCTTACTCGCCTATCAGTATCCAGCGTATTAGTTTGTTCAATGCTGCAACCGATTATCAGCAGTTTTTGGCATCGACCGTCATACCTGCCCTGCTACACATATTAGCGATGGTCGTCGGGGCAACCACCATTGGTCGCGAGCTGCGCGATAAAAATATTGGTCACTGGTATCGCTTTATCAGTACAGGTACACCTGACTTAGCTTTGGTTAAATCCTCTAAAAAAGCAGCTGCGTTAAACACCACACAAGATAGCACCAACAACACTGCACCATCATCAGACTCAAAAATGCCCAATTCGGTGAGTATATCAGTATTGCTATCCGGTCTATTGGGTAAGTATTTTTGGCCAATATTGGCCTATAGCTTATGGTCGGCTTTGGTATTGTGGCTTGTAACGTCGAACCAAAATATAAGCATTGGGTCAATCATCGCAGTATATATCGGCCTATTGTGTTTGATGATACTGTCATTCTGGCTTGGTGCTATTTTTACTTTGAACTCCTTTTCACTGCGTATGGGTTTGTCAACCACTGGTTTTATTTCAGCGCCTTCTTATGCCTTTGCTGGTGTGACCTTTCCTTATATTGCGATTAGTGATAGCGCGCAATACTGGTCAAATGCATTGCCACTGACACATTACCTCAAGCTACATATTGCCCAGTTACAAATGCAAGCGCCTATTGCTATCTCTGTGCCTATTGTCTACGGTCTGGCGCTTGCCACTATCATCGCCATGCTACTGACAGCCCTATTGACCAAACGCGCATTGGCGCATCCTGAACGCTGGGGAGCACGCTGATGTCATCACCTTTAAATACCAAGCAAAACAACGCTAAAGCCACCACTTCTTTAACTGCGCAGACTTTTTGGGCAAGCTTCTCTCAAACTATAAAAGATGTCTTTGGGGATAAAGGCGTGCTTTTGATGTTGATTATTGCCCCGATTATCTATGGGTTTTTCTATCCTTGGCCCTACTCAACTGAAGTGGTCAACCATGTACCAGTGGGTATTGTTGATCATGACAATAGTAACTTGTCGCGCACGCTCGCTCGTTATGCAAGTGCCAGTCCATATCTAGATACTGAGCACTTTATCAATGAACAAGCGGCCAAAGAAGCCATATGGTCCGATCAAATTGCAGGCTATATGGTGATTCCAAGCGGCCTTGAAGAACAAGTCATGTCAGGACAGCAAGCGTATGTTAGCGTCCTCGGCAATGGCGGCTACTTTATTTTAAATAAGAACGTCCAACTGGGATTCTCTAAAGCAGTTGGTACCGTATCAGCGGGGATCAAGGTAAAGAAAAATATCGCTAAAGGCGCTTATGCACCCACCGCAGCACAGAGCGCTCAAGCAGTACCACTACAAATCATGCCACTTTATAATCAAACTGAAGGCTACGGTGCCTACGTCGTACCAGCCGTCTCCGTCATTATCTTACAACAGACACTATTGATGGCAACCGCCATGCTGATTGGCACTTGGTATGAGCAGCGGCGTCATGCTGCGAGTGTACGCGGTTGGCTCGGACGTATCACAGCGCTGAGCACGCTAAGCTTTATCATTGGCTGTTTTTATTATGGTTGGGCGTTTGAGCTGCATCATTATCCACGTGGGCAAAATATGCTCGGAACGCTATTGTTTTTAGCACTGTTTTGTCCGACAGTCGCAACGCTCGGCTGTGTACTTGGGCTATGGTTCCGGCAGCGTGAGCGCAGTATGCAGATCTTAATCTTTATCTCCCTACCGATATTCTTCTTAAGCGGCTACCCTTGGCCAGCCGACCAGTTGCCCCAAGTTTTGCAAGTAATACGCTGGATCGTACCAACTACCCCTGCGATCAACACCTCTGTACAGCTTAACCAAATGGGTGCAAGTATCTCTCAAGTCGCCATAGGGTTTTATGCGTTGGCAGGCTTGTGGTTGCTCTATTTTGTTTTATTGCTATTTTTACGCAAGCGTATTCCGCAAAAAAAAGCCTACTGATAAATCTTTAAGTTAATTAAATCTATGAGCATAAAGAAGCGCCTGCTAATATTAGCAGGCGCTTCTTTATACATATGACACTTTCACTTTGAGTCATTTTTAAACATTAAAATACTCGGTTCAAACCGTTAAGCGCAGCCACACGATACGCTTCTGCCATCGTTGGATAGTTAAAAGTCGTATTTACAAAATACTCAAGCGTATTGTTGCTTTTGCACTTCATCACTGCTTGACCAATATGAATAATCTCTGAAGCATGGTTGCCGTAGCAATGAATGCCTAAAATTTCTAACGTATCACGATGGAACAATATCTTTAATACGCCCGAGCGTTCACCAATGATTTGGGCACGTGCCAGATGTTTGAAGAACGCTTGACCCACTTCATACGGAACTTTCTCATCCGTTAGCTCCTGCTCTGTTTTACCGATACAAGAGATTTCAGGAATGGTATAGATACCAGTTGGGACACTAGATACTGGCTCGGCATCACTATCACCGACCATAAAGGCAGCAGCACAGCGACCTTGATCATAGGCAGCAGAGGCTAATGATGGCCAACCGATGACATCACCAGCAGCATAAATATTGTCGACGTCCGTACAGTAAGTATCATCTACTTTTAACTGACCACGGCTATTTGCTTTTAGCCCAATGGCTTCTAAGTTTAAGCCTTCTGTGTTACCTGAGCGACCATTTGACCAAAGAATGGCATCAGATTTGATGCGCTTGCCGCTCTTTAAGTGCAAGACCACATAATCATCATGAGTCTCGAGATGATCAATCTCTTCATTACTACGGATAAGCACACCGAACTGTCTAAAGTCATGCGCGATCGCATCGCTGATTTCGCTATCCAAATAGTTCAGTAGCTGATCTTGGTTGTTAATAAGATCAACCTTATAACCAAGTCCTGTAAAAATAGAAGCATACTCACAGCCAATCACCCCTGCACCATAGATGATGATTTTTTTGACGACATAATCCATTTGCAAGATTTTGTCAGAGTCAAAAACGCGTGGATGTTTAAAGTCTAAAATATCAGGACGGTAAGGACGACTACCGACAGTAATGATGGCTTTATTGAAAGTAATAGTTTCGTAGATATTGTCGTCGACTTCAATGCGCAGCGTATGAGCGTCAATAAAACTTGCCCAACCTTGAATAACTTCGATACGGTTGCGCTCATAAAAACGGGTATGCGTACTGACTTGACGACGGATTACTTGACGCGCCTTAGCCAATACTTCATTTAGCGGAACTTGCTTATACTCCATCGCTTTGGTAAACATCGGGTCGCGACGGAAGTTAATCAAGTTAAATACTGATTGGCGCAATGCTTTACTAGGAATTGTACCGACGTGAGTAGAGTTACCTCCTACTTGATCACGCGGATCGACGACGACCACTCTTTTACCAGATTTGGTCAGCTTCATGGCAGCGGCTTCACCAGCAGGACCTGCACCTAAAACCACCGCATCATACTCATACTCGTGATCGTCACTTTTTAGTCGACGAGAATCTTTGGTAAATCCAGATTTGATATCAATACGAGTGTCATCAAGCGGGTTGATGAGATCAGGGTAATGCATGATATCTTCAGTGACCTGCTCATGAGTCTGCTCGATTTTCTGTTTTGCGTTTTTACCTTCAGTATGCTCAGGATTGGGCGAACGACCATTAGATTTATTCGATACTTCAGTATGGACGTCTTTACCAGTATCATTGGTTGCGTCACCTATATTCTTACTTACCATCATGTCCTCTTTATGTATTGTTTGCTCTATTAATATCTATGTGCACGAGTTAATATTTTTAATATCCAAGCAGCTTAGTAAAGTTGTACTCACCATAAGGCATGAATAGACTTTTTACAAACTTGATGACGATTACATATTATAAAATTAATAGTCCATTACCCAATGCGGCGTTTAAGACCTGTCATCTGTAAAATACGCGTTGCAATTTCTTCAACAGACATCTCTGATACATCCAAACTTGGGATACCATGCGTGATATAAATTCCCTGTATCGCGCGCTGTTCTTGCTGGCATTGCTGATAACTTGAGTAACGACTGCCCGCACGGCGCTCTTGGCGTATTTTTACCAAGCGATCGGTATCAATGAGCAAACCAAACAGTTTGTCTTTATGGTCACGCAGCGCTTTTGGTAGTTGATTGTCGTACAAATCATCTTCGGTCAGAGGATAGTTAGCGGCTCGAATACCGAATTGTAATGCTAAGTATAGAGAAGTCGGTGTCTTACCAGAGCGTGACACACCCACCAAAATAATATCTGCTGCATTATAATGACGAGTACGTGCGCCATCATCATTGTCTAAGGCGAAATGGACTGCATCGATACGCTCTTTATATGTCTCAGAATCAACATCATCATGCGCATGACCTGAATGACCATCTGGCTCTACGCCAGTCTCTTCTGCAACGCGGCCAATCAACCCTTCGTACATATCCAAATTACAGCTGTGTGCTGAATTGATTTTTTCACGAATCTCTGGATTGACGATCGTATCAAACACCAACGGCAACGACCCATCACGTTGATACGCCATGTTGATCTGCTCTACGGCATCATCGGCACGCTCTAAGCTATCGACGTATGGCAACACTCTTGTCTCAAAAGGGACCGAGGCAAACTGACTCAAAATAGCGCGTCCGAGGGTCTCAGCCGTAATTGCGGTGCCATCTGAGATAAAAAATGCCGTTCTGATGGCTTGTGAGCTGTCCAAGTTTAGCGCATGACGATTTTGGATAGTGGACTTGACTTGTTCAGATGGATTGCTTGAGTACATAACGTTGACACCTCGGTTGAAAGCTCAATAATGATCTTCATTTCATTTTTAGTATTGATCTAATAGCAATTATCTAACTTTGGCTGCCTTATCTCTTGTAAATGCAGAACGATGGCAGCGCTGCTATTGCATATTTATATGGCCATATGCATCACTTATCTATCCGCTACATTATACGCATATTAGCTTGTTAATAGAAATTAATGTTACAGGCGTACACTTAGCACCAACATTGTTTTTCATCTTGTCGTCATAACCAATCCACCTCTCATCAAGGCATTTTTTATAGCATTTCCTATATATAAACATAAGATTGAAACATAAATTATAAAAATACTCTAAATATGGCTTATTTGAATACGTCTATTTTATGCAGTAATTGGCTTTTGAAAGCGCATAACATCGTCACTAGCAATGATATTTTTCATCTGAGTAAATACGAAACTTGATTAGACTGGCCTTACTCTGTGTAGCAAATCCTACAATTTGTGTATTTTTAACAAGTTTTTTGGTAAAACCCCTCGAATTCCTCCTAATATGGCGGTATAATTCACCGTTATAATCTTTACTAAATAACCTTATTTTCTGGAGTTATCATGGCAGCGCAATCTACAGCACTTGTAATCAATCTTGATCAGCTAGGAAAAGACGACATCGAAATGGTTGGTGGCAAGAATGCCTCACTTGGCGAGATGATCAGCCATCTTTCTGATTTAGGCGTTAGTGTTCCAGGCGGCTTTGCCACCACATCAAACGCATTCAATCGCTTTTTGACAGAAACAGGCTTATTAGAAAAAATCAACAACGAGCTAAACACATTGGATGTCAATGATGTTAATAAGCTTGCGGCGACTGGTAAAAAGATCCGTACTTGGATTATTGAGCAAGAATTGCCAAAAGATCTTGAGCAAGAAGTACGTCAAGCGTTCGAAACCATGAGCGGCGGCGAAGACATCGCTGTTGCTGTACGCTCTTCTGCGACTGCTGAAGATTTGCCAGATGCGTCATTTGCTGGTCAACAAGAAACCTTCTTGAACATTCGCGGTATTGATAACGTCCTAATTGCTATTAAAGAAGTATTTGCCTCGCTATATAACGACCGTGCAATCTCTTACCGTGTACACAAAGGTTTTGAGCACGAAGGTGTGGCATTGTCCGCTGCCGTACAGCGTATGGTGCGCTCAGAGACTGGTGCTGCTGGTGTTATGTTCACGCTGGATACCGAAAGCGGTTTTGATCAAGTCGTGTTCATCACGTCAAGCTATGGTCTTGGCGAAATGGTTGTACAAGGTGCGGTCAACCCAGACGAATTCTACATCTCAAAACGTCTGCTCGCTGATGGTAAGCCTGCCGTTATTCGTCGTAACCTAGGCAGCAAACACAAGAAAATGGTTTATGGTGATGAAGGCAGCACCGCAAAATCAGTGAAAACGGTCGATGTTGAAAAACAAGATCGCATGCAGTTCTCTTTGACTACCGAAGAGCTGACCTCTCTTGCCAAGCAAGCAGTAACCATCGAGCAGCATTATGGCCACGCGATGGATATCGAATGGGCAAAAGACGGTGATAGCGGTGAAATCTTTATCGTTCAAGCACGTCCTGAAACCGTTAAGAGTCGCCAAGACAGCAATGTCATGGAGCGTTATGTCATCGACACGACTGGCGCAAAAGTATTGTGTGAAGGTCGTTCAATCGGTCAGCGCATCGGTTCGGGTAAAGTACGTATCGTTACTCACCTAAACGAGATGGACAAAGTAGAAGAAGGCGATGTTCTGGTATCAGACATGACTGATCCAGATTGGGAACCAGTCATGAAGCGCGCTTCTGCCATCATCACCAACCGTGGTGGTCGTACGTGTCACGCAGCCATTATCGCGCGTGAGTTAGGTGTGCCCGCCATCGTTGGTTGTGGTAACGCCACTGAACTGCTAGTCGATGGTCAAGACGTGACTGCGTCTTGTGCTGAAGGCGACACTGGTTTTATTTATGAAGGCCAGATTGACTTTGAAGTACAGACCAACTCGGTTGAGTCTATGCCAGAGCTTGCATTCAAAGTCATGATGAACGTTGGTAACCCAGATCGCGCCTTCTCATTCACCCAGATGCCAAACGAAGGTATTGGTCTTGCGCGTTTAGAGTTTATTATCAACCGTATGATCGGTGTGCATCCAAAAGCGCTGCTAAACATGAACAGCTTGCCACGTGAGATCTCACAAGCCATTCAAGAGCGTATCGCAGGCTATGCCTCACCTGTTGACTTTTATGTTGATAAATTGGTTGAAGGTATCTCAACCCTAGCCGTTGCCTTTATGGATCAGCCAGTTATTGTTCGTATGTCAGATTTCAAATCAAACGAATATGCTAACTTGCTTGGTGGTAAGCTGTACGAGCCATCAGAAGAGAACCCAATGCTTGGTTTCCGCGGCGCTAGCCGTTATGTCTCTGACAACTTCCGTGACTGTTTTGAGCTTGAGTGTAAAGCGCTAAAACGTGTTCGTGATGAGATGGGCTTAACCAACGTTGAGATCATGATTCCATTCGTCCGCACCACTGGTGAAGCGGCGCAAGTAATCGAGTTACTTGAGAAAAATGGTCTAAAACGCGGTGAAAATGGTCTACGCATCATCATGATGTGTGAGCTACCAACCAACGCGTTACTCGCAGAAGAGTTCCTAGAGTACTTCGATGGTTTCTCAATCGGCTCTAACGATTTGACTCAGTTAACGCTTGGTCTTGATCGTGACTCAGGTATCGTCTCACATCTGTTTGATGAGCGTGACACTGCTGTTAAGAAATTGCTCACTATGGCTATCGACGCTTGCCGTAAGCAAAACAAATATGTTGGCATCTGTGGTCAGGGCCCATCAGACCATCCAGATCTAGCGTTCTGGTTAATGGAACAAGGTATCAGCTCGGTATCATTGAACCCTGATTCTGTGCTAGATACTTGGTTCTTCCTAGCTGGTGAAGAAAAGTAGACCGTTACGTTCAGTCGCAGCGGTAACTCACACAGTCATTAAAGATACCACTATTAGGGTCTATTTGATTTTTTCAAATAGACCCTAATATAATGTCTTAAGACATGACTAACTATGCAGGCAACTATGCAGATTTTCCTTGCTCGAAATAACGTACAAGCTGGTCCATACAATCTGGAGCAGCTTAATATCATGCTGGCATCAGGCGAAGTATTGCTTGATGATTTAATCTGGCATGAAGGCTTAGATCAGTGGCAGCGCGTAGGAAATGTGACCAATAATCAAACGGTCTATCGACCGACTGGTGCTACTACTCCTGATGCGAATGATTCTATTATCAATAATGTGACCGTCTTCCCTGAAGATACCAGCAATACTAAAGATAATAATTCAATATCATTAGATAGACTATATGGCAAGCCTGAACGTTCTAAAAATGTGAAGGCCGATATGACGACCAATCGTCATCAAACGCCGCACAACAATGTCTCATTAAACAAAACTGCTCTCAAAAAGACGGTCGCAGATAATGATAAAGTCATTGGTGATGTGGTACTGGCGCCGATTATGTCACGCATATTGGCAACCGCGCTCAACGGCCTGCTTTACGTATTGGCCATATTGCCATTAGTAATGGCACTGACCAAAATGGATGTAGACTATACCAAGTTTCAAAACATCCAAAATATGGACGCTGCCTATCAATATTCAATGTCGTTGATGGAAAGCATTCCAAGCAGTACGCTCATGATGTCGCAAGTCATGGTTTTTGGCTTGTTTGCACTGCAGCTGGTATTTATTACCATGCGTGGTCAATCCCTAGGCAAAGTAATCACTGGTATTCGGGTTGTGGATCAGACCACACATCGTCTACCCTCGTTTATCAAGCTGGTCGGTACACGTACGTTACTGTTGTTTATTATCTATAATTTACTGTTTTCGTTTACTAGCTTTTTGGGTTTTGTGATTATTGCTATCCATTATTATATGGCATCAAAAAGCCCTGAAAATATCGGTTGGCATGACAAACTTGCCAAAACTTTAGTGGTCAAAGCAGACAGTAGCCAACTGGTAAAAAAGTCAAAATCTGAATAATATTTTATTCACCATATTGTTTCAGATAAAAACGCTGCGCAAGATCGCAGCATTTTTATTGAGTAACGCTTATTTTCCATCTTTTTATATCTTATTGGCAGCCGCTTGGTGATTACCCTTTGTGTTAAGCGCCAAGTGCTGTTATAATACGGCGCTTTATAAACTAAGCTTATTTCTTACTATATTTTTAAGAACGTGGGCTTACCTTATAAATCTCCTTGCTATTAACATAGGGTTAATAGCTACTAATCCGTAAGGAGTCATAATGCGACATTACGAACTGGTGTTACTTGTACACCCAGACCAAAGCGACCAAGTGGTCGGCATGGTTGAACGCTATATCAAGTTGGTTCAAGACAACGGTGGTACTATCCATCGCCTTGAAGATTGGGGCCGCCGTCAATTGGCTTATCCAATCAACAAGATTCACAAAGCTCACTACGTTCTTTTCAACATCGAAACTGACGGCGAGACTTTGGCTGAACTTGAAGAATTATTCCGCTATAACGACGCGATCATTCGTAGTCTAGTTATGCGCCGTGACGAAGCTATCACTGAAGAGTCGCAGTTAGCCAAGAATGCCGATGAAAAACGCGCACGCAAAGCAACTACTCGTCGTCCAGACAATCGTGAAAACGATAATGACGACAACGACAACAGTGAAGACTAATTAAAGGAGAATACTCATGGCACGTTTCTATCGCCGTCGCAAATTCTGCCGTTTCACTGCTGAAGGCATCACTCACATCGACTATAAAGATGTTGAATTGCTAAAACAGTACATTAGTGATAATGGCAAAATCGTACCAAGCCGTATTACCGGTACGTCTACTAAATATCAGCGTCAACTAGCGACTGCTATCAAGCAAGCTCGTTATTTATCGCTACTTCCATACACTGATAACCATCAAGGTTAACCGCTAACTAGGAATGACTCATGCAAATTATTTTGTTACAGCGTATCGTCAACCTTGGTAAACTCGGTGAAACTGTCGATGTAAAACCAGGTTACGGTCGTAACTTTCTTATCCCTCAAGGCCGCGCTCTACCTGCGACCAAAGCTAACATTGAAAAGTTCGAAGCACGTCGTGCTGAGCTTGAAGCTGAAGAAGCAAAAGAGATCGCTACTGCTCAAGAGCGTGCTGATGCACTAACTGACGTTAATGTTATCATGCGTGCGAAATCAGGTGACGAAGGCAAGCTATTCGGCTCTATCGGTACTCGCGATATCGCTGAAGCATTGACTAACTCAGGTTTAGAAGTAGACCGTGCTGAAATCAAGCTACCTGAAGGCACACTACGTCAAGTTGGCGAATACAATGTTGATATTCAGCTACACCATGACGTTACTGCTAGCATCTTAGTTACTATTCTTTCTGAAGATGGTAACAACGAAGATTCAGCTGACGAAGAAGAAGCTGAAGAAGATTATTCTGAAGAGTAATCTTCTAGATAATTAGACTCAGTCTATAAAAAAGCCAGTGACCTTGTGTTGCTGGCTTTTTTTATGTCGATATTTTATACATGTGATCGTAATACTTTCGCATTACATCAGAGTTTTCTTGATGCCTTGTAAGTATCAATCGATTACTAAAAGCTGTATTCAATACTATTTGTCAGCATGATATCTTGCAGTAACCATTTGCAACAACTCACTTAAAAATGCTATACCAACCAACAAGATACTGTCTATATAATTGTATTCATCATAACGAGTAGAAAGATTTTTCTATTTTTATACTTTTCGTTGATAGAGTACTTTAATATGACTAACACTGATGAAATAAACACTGACGATAAACTACTTTGTGTCAAAGGTAACGATTTCTATTCAGAGGGTGAGATCTATACGGTAGGTAGAATCGTAAATGACAAATACTTTCAGATACTGACCAGCGGCGATGATGATCACTGGTATGCAACGCTAGATGATAAAGGTATTTACGTAAGCTTCGATTCTACGATAGCTACTGACAATAAAGCGTTCTTCGATAAGATTGCTTAGATTGGAGTTTATATAAAACTCATCTTGAACAAAAAAAATAAGCGATACCTTATAAAAGACTGGCCATCTATAGTGGTCAGTCTTTTTTTAGTGAAAAACCTTGGTTAAATGCGGTCTGAAAATCGAAAAAGCGATAACTCTGCAGGCATAAGAATGCCACTACTCTCATCAGAAAATGTTCATATCGCCATAACAAACAGCATCTCTTTGACAAATGTATTTCCTAGTGCCCCCTATTTGCTATAAAATATGCCCCTTCAAAATTTCGTATCGTTATTGATGCCTGTTTGCGTGAATAACTCATTAAGATATAAACCATATTGAGACAGTGATGATTGTATTTTGGCTTGTGCTGACCATTCTTTTTATTATTTTCGCTACCGCAAAATTGAAGTGGCATCCTTTTTTAGTGTTGATTTTGTCCGCTTTTTTGGTTGCCCTTTTTTACCAAGTACCGCTCAACACTGTTGCAAAGACAATCTCTGATGGTTTCGGTGGTATTTTAGGCTACATCGGTCTTGTGATTGTGTTTGGTACGATTATTGGCTTAATCCTCGAAAAAACAGGGGCGGCTATTGTAATGGCAGAGTCAGTCATCAAAGTATTGGGGCCACGCTTCCCTACTTTGACCATGTCTATCGTCGGTGCAGTGGTTTCGGTGCCTGTATTTTGTGATTCTGGCTACATTATCTTAAACTCTTTAAAAGAGTCTTTGGCTGAGCGATTACATGTATCAAGTGTCGCGATGAGTATTGCCTTGGCTACTGGTCTATACGCCACTCATACCTTCGTACCGCCTACGCCAGGCCCAATCGCGGCGGCAGGTAATTTAGGACTAGAGTCAAACTTAGGTTTGGTCATCATGGTCGGTGTGGTTGTCACGGCTGTTGCCGTATTGGCCGGCTGGTGGTGGTCGAATCGCTTTCTTAATGCCACGCCTGATAATATCAATGCCACAGATGCTCAAGCAGCGACCCTACCTGAAGGCATAAAAACACGCGATGACTACAGCAAACTGCCTTCAGCAACAATGGCGTTTTTACCTATCATTGTGCCTATCATATTAATTTGTCTGTCGTCGGTTGCCAATTTCCCAAGTGCACCGTTCGGTAGTGGTACGCTAGCAGAGGTTTTGATATTCATCGGTAATCCACTGACTGCATTGTTGATTGGTTTGTTTTTATCGTTTTTATTGATTGATTCAGAGCAAAAAACGCAGCAAATCAGCGATAGTATCTCACAAGGTTTGGTAGTAGCAGCCCCTATCCTACTGATCACTGGTGCTGGTGGCGCATTTGGTGCCATGCTAAAAGTGACGCCAATTGGCGATTATCTAGGTTCAACGTTATCGGCCTTGGGTTTAGGTATTTTTATGCCATTTATCGTCTCTGCTGCGCTAAAAACAGCACAAGGCTCAACCACAGTGGCATTGGTCACAACCTCTGCTATGGTTGCCCCACTGTTGAACCAAATTGGCTTGGACAGTGAGCTTGGCCGTGTATTCTGTGTGATGGCAATTGGTGCCGGTGCCATGACGATCTCTCACGCCAATGATAGCTTCTTTTGGATCGTGAGTCAGTTTAGTCGCATGAGCGTGGCACAAGCGTACAAAGCGCACTCAATGGCCACTGGTATCCAAGGGGTGACTAGCATCGTATTTATCTGGTTGTTAACCCTAGTGTTTATCTAGTTCATGAGATTGGGTACGTATATATACGTTTATTTGATTATTGCTAAGTAAACGTTTTAAAACACGACACTGTTGCGATGATCGTGTCATTAAGATATTCAAAGAGAGCCGTATGAAAATTTTGATCGCCCCTGACTCGTTTAAAGAAAGCCTAGAAGCACTCGATGTTTGCCACGCCGTTCAATCTGGCTTTAGTCAAGTGTTTCCAGATGCTGATTACAAATTATTGCCGATGGCGGATGGCGGTGAAGGCACCTCAGCGGTATTGTCTTATGTCTTGGGTGGGCGCTGGAAAGAAGTCAGAGTGCATGATCCATTGATGAGACCAATCATCGCCAAGTATCTGTTATTGCCCAATGCGACGGCGGTTATTGAAGTGGCTCAAGCCTGCGGATTGCACCTACTAACAGCTGATGAGCGTAATCCTATCGTTGCTAGCACTTATGGCGTTGGGGAGCTGATTGCTGATGCTTTGGAGGAAGGGGCTAAACGCATCATCATCGGTCTGGGTGGTAGCGCAACCAATGATGCAGGCCTTGGCATGCTAATGGCGTTAGGCATAACATTTCATGATATCAATGACAGTCTGCTCACTCATGGTGGTGGCGCACTTGCCAGCTTACATAAACTCGATAATACTAACCTTCATACAAAGATATCAGACACAGTATTTGAGGTTGCTTGTGATGTGACCAATCCGCTCTGTGGTCTGCTTGGGGCCAGCGCTGTGTTTGGCCCACAAAAAGGCGCTTGTCCGGAGCAAGTCAATACCTTGGATAAAGCGCTCAGTCACTTTGCGACCATATGTGGACAGCATGGCTATGAAGACTGTCAACACGTTGCAGGCGCTGGCGCGGCAGGCGGTCTTGGCTATGCGATGATGACGTTCTTTAAAGCTCAGCTGAAGTCAGGCTTTGATACGGTTGCCGAAGTGGCTCACCTGTCACAGCATATCGCAGAGGCTGATCTTGTCATCACAGGTGAAGGCAAGCTCGATGCGCAAACCGCCATGGGTAAGGTCGCTGGTGGTATCAGCCAAATCGCTAAGGCCAGCCGCACACCTGTTATCGCTATCTGCGGCAGTGTTGACGGACTAAAACCTGCTCAGACCAGTCAGTTCAATGTTGTGATGCCAAGTATCCAAAAAGTAGATACGATCGATAATGTGTTGGGTTCTGCTTATAACAACATTGAAACGACTGCTGCTAATATCGCTGCAAGTATCAAACTTGGGCAGACTTTGAGATAGTCGCAATCTATCAATGAACCTTCTTCACTAAATGTACAGTTATTAAACCCTTTGTTAGCTGTACATTTATCACTCTCAACATATCTATAGCCATTTTTTTACTGCATTAATGACCGTATGCATTCTATTAGAAAGTGCCTGCTGTTGTCTGACTGCCAGATATAGCGTTTCGCTAACAGCAACTGGTAAATGATGACTGTTAATCAGCTCAGGCTTTGGATAAGCAGCCACCGCATGCGCCGGCAAGACAGTAAAACCTATTCCCCTGCTGACGGGCTCTAAAATTAGACCAATCTGATTAGAGAAGCCTTTTTTCTCAAAATCATTGATATGCTGGAATTGCTCGTAATTGGCAGTCAGTAGCATGCCTGCATGATGGGCACCATCCGGATGATCGATAAATCCAAGTGCCATAAGCTGCTCCCAGCTCGGCTCTACTGTAGTCGCAGGGGTTACGAGTATCAATGCTTCTTGCGCCATAGGCTTGCAGCTAATCGTTTCATCATCTGAGATGTCCGTCATAAAACCAATATCGATCTCGTGATTTGCCAATGCCTGCTCAATATCAGCATTGGGGGCAAAGCGATAATCAATCACTAGCTTTGGGTGCTGTTGCTGTAAGGTCAAAAGCTGCGGGTATAGCTTAAGTCCCACACTACCCGGTGACATCAACCGTACTAGCCCTTCGTAAGGCGGATCTTCACTGATGCGCTGCTCTAAATTTGATAATCGCTGCAATATCTCGCCTGCTTCTTTATAAAGCTGCTCACCTGCATTGGTCAATGAGAACTGCTTTCCTTGTCGAATTAACAAATCTGTGTCCAGCTGCTCTTCTAGCTTACGTATATGTTGGCTCACACCGGACTGTGTCATATATAGACGTTCAGCCGTGCGAGTAAAGTGCCCAACTTCGGCAAGCGTACAAAAAGTGCGTAGCCATGTGACATTAATCATTACGTTTCATACTTATTTTTATAATATTTGATAATTTTACATAATGACAGTGCGTTTGTATACTGGCCTCACGTCAAACAAGAGTACAGCAAACAGGAGCACAAGCTATGAACAACGTTTATCCCAGAAGCTTTTCGCACATCGGTCTGTCAGTCCCTGACTTAGATGCTGCTGTAAAATTTTATACTGAAGTGCTGGGTTGGTACACCATCATGGAGCCTACTGAGATTATTGAAGATGACAGCCCGATTGGTAAGATGTGCACTGAAGTATTCGGTGCTGGTTGGGGCCGCTTTCGGATCGCTCACCTCTCCACTGGTGACCGTATCGGTGTTGAGATTTTTGAATTTAAAAATCAGGAAAACCCTGAAAATAACTTTGAATACTGGAAAACAGGTATTTTTCACTTCTGCGTCCAAGACCCAAACGTTGAAGCGCTGGCTGAGCGTATGGTTGCCGCAGGTGGCAAAAAACGTATGGAAAAACCACGCTACTACTACCCTGGCGAAAAGCCATATCGCATGATCTATATGGAAGACCCGTTCGGTAACATCGTCGAGATATATAGCCATAGCTACGAGCTTATCTATAGCGAAGGCGCATACTAGGTTCAGTATAAATACAGCTTAGTATGAATTTAGCTTATATTTAACTGAAAAACCAATAGCGTACTCCTCACCTGAGTGCGCTATTTTTTTATGCGCTTTCTATGTGCTCCATCTATTGTATAGAATATGAGCCATGCTACTATTTAGTCAGCTATATATAAAACTATAAACCAACCCATTATCAAGGATGATAAATGACTCAATTAGGCACCACTCTAGATAGAGATGACCTTCTGTATGTTTTATAAGCAGCTGGATATGAGTGTCGAAGACGCTTATGACTATGCCAGTGAGGTCATGACTTGCAATATGGTGGCAGACGATGTGGGTGAAGGGATTGATGCTTTTATTGAGAAACGCCAAGCGGTATGGAAAGAATGCTAATTCCTATAATAATCATTGTATTGCTTCGCTGACGTTATACGGCGCGTGCTTGGATTAAAAAGCTAGCATATTCCTTTTCAATAATCGAGTTGGCTTATTGCTACGCATAGAAAAGGCCATGATATCGCTATCATGGCCTTCTTTATTTCTATTTAATACATATACTACAAGTACTACGAGCCGCTTATTACTCAGCAGCGATGGCAATCATCTCAACCAATAGCTCAGGGCGTGCCAATGCTGATTCGCCGCAAGCACGCGCTGGTGGCTGTATGCCTTCAAACCACTTGTCATAGACTTCATTCATAGCAGCAAAATCCGCCATATCTTTGATCCAAACGGTGACTGATAGTAGCTTTGATTTGTCGCTGCCCACTTCTTCTAATAGCGTTTGGATTTTTTCCAAACACGTCAACGTTTGCGCTTTGATATCGTCTTCTGCATTACCGACCTGACCACACAAATAGATCGTCTGGTTATGGATTACCGTTTTGCTCATGCGCTGATTGCTATGTAGCTTCTTAATCATGTCTATACCTTTTTATTAATTTGAATCTGTGTTTAGTCAGTCAAGTCGCGCTTAGTTAGAAAAACGCTGGGCACTAAATGGTGCAAGATCGACCAATGCAGGCTTATTATGAATCATCTCTTCAACCAGACGCCCTGTCATTGGTCCCAAAGTGAAGCCTTGATGGCTGTGACCAAATGCGAACCAGAGGTTGTCATGCTTATCAGCAGGACCGATGACGGGCTTCATGTCAGGCATACAAGGACGCGATCCTGCCCATGCTTCACTCTCAACCGCATCTTCTAATGGCAAAATTTTTCTTGCAAGCTTCAATACCGTTTGTAATTGACCAAAATTCTTTGGCGCATTCATGGTAGTCATCTCAGCACCCGTAGTGATACGGATACCCTGCTGCATTGGCCCCATGACAAAGCCTTTGTCCATATCAAACATACTGTGATGGATTGTGTTCTTGTCTGTCACTTTGAAATGCTGATGATAGCCGCGCATTGGGAACAATGGCAGATTGTAACCAAGTGGTCTGATCAAATCATTTGACCAAGGACCTGCTGCGATGACCAATTTATCACTATAATAGGTATCTTTATCAGTGGTGATTTTCCAGCCATCCGCCTCTTTGACGATTTCTTTGACGTCATTTTCTTTGATCGTACCTTGCATGTCTTGGAAGTTTTTTGCGTAGGCTTTTACCAGCGAGCTTGGGTTTGATACCTGCCATGAATTCAACCAATGAATAGCACCAACGAAACCGTCAAAATTGGCGCGGGGCTCCATTGCTTTTAGCTCTTCAAGGTTCAATACATTGTGCTCAACCCCTTGATTACGTGCATCAATGGCGGATGCTTGCGCTTCTTTGAAAGTCTCTTCTGAGCGATGTAATTGTAGCCAACCATCACGAGTAATGAGCTCATCAGCACCAGAGGCGCTAATCATGGTTTGGTGCTCACTGGTACAATGCTCAATCAAGGTCTGCCACTCAGATTCGATTTTTTTGACTGACGCAGGCGTTGAGTATTTCCAGTACTGTAGCAGCGCTTGGTGATAACGCAGAATTGCCGGTATGCGATAACGAATATCAGTACCTTGGTTAGGTAATACTCGGATCATCTCTGTCAGCTGACGAGGAAAAGGATGCGTATGAATGGCTTCGCGCTGAATCAAGCCGGCATTACCATATGAGGTCTCTGACCCTGGCAATTTTTTGTCTAAGAGTAATACGTTTGAGTTATTTTTTTGTAGATGCCACGCGATTGACGTGCCAACCATACCTGCACCGATAACGATCACTTCGTAGCGCATAACCTATCCTTTTCTTAGGGTGTTAATACAGAGTATCAAATATAAAGGTCTTACCAAATTAGGTGGTCATAGTAACGCATTGGGATAAATTTTAAACCCTTATTTGAAAAATATTTTTGCTATTAAATACTTTTGGCTATACATTTATTTGTAGGTCATTTTCAAAAGGAATAGTTGGCGTATGAAGCCATTATTGGACGACCAAAATCCGCAAAATACACACTAAAACCCAGTATGATAGATACCATCAATATCCTCAAAAAATCACCACCATATTGGGTCATCATTTTTCTTGATAGGCGATTTTACCGTCTCTACTGTTACCTCGTCAGCCGATAGTTCCGCAATAAAGCGTGAGGCCATATCAAAGTATCCAGAGTAACTAGAGAAGTAATTCGGCGCGGTCAAATACAGCTGCGTCTTCGCACGACTACAGGCCACATAAAACAGCTTACGCTCTTCTTCTAATGCTTCAAAGTCGTCCAATGAGCGATGATGCGGCGTGATGCCATCGACCAATGAATTGACGAACACCACTGGCCACTCAAGCCCTTTTGCGCTATGAATGGTTGAGATCGTGACTTTATCATTACTTTGTCCATCGTCAGAGCTTTCCATGACCGCGACTGAGTCATTGGGCGGATCGAGCGCAAGATTTTCTAAAAAGCTATCGAGGCTCGTGTGCTCTGTCGCTAAATTCTTTAGCACCCGAAAGTCCTCGCTACGCTCACGCCAGTTGTCTTCTATCAACTTTAACACAGGGATATAAAACTCAAGAATATGCTCAATGGCTGTCTCAACCGTTTCTGCTTGCTGGGCCTTGGTAAGCGTGTGGTATAGAGGCTTTAGCTGATCGCTTTTTTTGGCAAACGATGCTGCCAGTAGCGACTCAAACGCATTATTGTCAGCGGTGATGGCTTGGGTTAAGCGCGTCGCCGTGACTGCTCCTACCCCTTTAAACAAAGTTAAAATACGATGCCAAGCAATCGTATCGTTCGGGTTATAGAGAACTTTGACAAAAGCCAACACGTCTTTGATATGGCGTCTTTCAATAAACTTGATACCGCCCACCACGATGAAGGGAATATTGCGCGCCATAAATTCTAGCTGTACATAATTGGACTGAAAAGACGTGCGGCACAATACCGCAAAGTCGTTATAATCATACTCAGGCTTTAGCGCGACTATCTTATCAGTGATATAACTCGCTTCTTTTGTCTCATCGCTGAGTCGTCGAAATATTGGCTTGTCGCCTGCTATTGGCGCATCAGAATACAGCTGCTTTTGATAGCCTAGCGTGATTTGCGCTGACAACGCGTTGATATAGTTTAGTACCGAAGGTGTACTGCGATAATTTTGCTCAAGCTTGATAAGTTTGGCATTGGGATACGTCTCACCAAATAGCAAAATATTTTCGTAATTAGCACCGCGAAAGGCATAGATGCTTTGATTGTCATCGCCAACGACCATTAGTGACACCGAATCAGGCTCACATATTAAGTCAATTAGCTGCTTTTGCGGAATATTGGTGTCTTGATATTCATCAACCATGACATAACGATATGTGTTTTGAAGTCGCTGCCTAAAGGTGTCGTTGGTTTTTAGATGACGTACCACTTGACTGATAATGTCGTCAAAATCGTATAAGTGATTGGCGCGCTTATACTCATGAAAATCAATTGCTAATTGCTCGATGATAGGAATATGTACGGCGATATCAGGATAGCTACTTTCTATTAGGTCGCGAATAGGAATGCGTCTGTTTCTAGAGGTTGAAATGATATTTTGCAATGTTTTTTTGCGCGGAAAGGCTTGGGTTTTGGTTTGGGTAGGATACTTTTTTTCTTTATGTACCAAGTCGATAGCATCCTCGCTATCGCCAGTATCTAAAATCGTAAATCGTGGATTGATACCGAGCAGACCAGAGTATTGACGCAGCAGCATATTGCAAAATGAGTGAAAGGTGCCACTGGTGATATTATTTAATGCCTTGTCAGTTGGGAGCTTATCTTCAGCCAATGCATCATCAGATAGCTCTTGATTTGAAAGACTACTTGCCAGCAAAGATTTAGCGCGATCTTTGATTTCATTTGCCGCTTTACGAGTAAAGGTTAGTAGCAAAATCTCTTTAGGCGACACGCCGTTTTCGAGCAAATAGCTGGTGCGATAGGTCAAAGTCTTGGTTTTGCCCGATCCTGCACCCGCAATCACCAACACTTTACCTTCGATAGTGGTGGCAGCCATGAGCTGATCGGGATTGAGCTCACTGGCATAGTCGACCTTCAATCCCAAATGACTATCCAACCTTTGCGTCAACAGCTTCGTATTTGCTTGATCATTAGCGTCAATGAGGTTTGTCTCGAGCTTTTTGATGGCCTGCTCAAGTCGAGCAAGTTTGGGCTTCATCTCAAGAAAATTCTGTGGATATTTATAGCGGCGTGTATCAAAAATCGAGGTTGTCATTATCGGATATTGCCTTACATTTTGTTTTGGAGCGAGCTGATTGTTTGAAAAAATTAAACCAGCCAGCAGATTGTACTGACTGCTTGTGAGCTGATGCCACTATTTATCTATGATAACGTACTATAGCAAAAAATACTGAATACCAAATCGAACACCGCTTATCTAAATAAGAAGCAACCCATTGTATTCACTTTTCAGCGTTTAACCTATCTGAGCCTTAGTAGAAACACACCTGCCACCGCTGAGTAAAAACCTAAGCATATAAAGTAACAACCTCACCCCTATTCCCGTAAATTTGCTACAATGTGCCCAATTTTGATTGTCTATTTGACTAATATTTCAAACAAGCTGAGCTTTAGATGAACTCAGTTTTATCCTGACTAAATATCAAGTCTTATATTAGCTCAGCACCAACTATTTTATTAATACATTGAGAGACTGTTATGGGTTTTAATTGCGGCATCGTCGGCCTACCAAACGTGGGTAAATCCACCTTGTTTAATGCGTTGACCAAAGCGGGTATCGCCGCTGAAAACTTTCCGTTTTGTACCAAAGATCCCAACACCGGTATCGTACCAGTACCCGATCCACGCCTAAAGAAATTGGCTGATATCGTCAACCCTGAACGCGTATTGCCAACGACGATGGAGTTTGTAGACATCGCAGGTTTGGTGGCAGGCGCGTCAAAAGGCGAAGGCATGGGCAACCAGTTCCTCGCCAACATCCGTGAGACTGATGCGATTGCTCATGTCGTACGCTGTTTTGATGATGACAACGTGGTACACGTCGATGGTCGCGTCAGCCCAATCGATGATATCGAAACCATCAATACTGAGTTGGCATTGGCAGATTTGGAAGCGGTTGAACGCGCGATACTGAACTTGACCAAAAAAGCCAAAGGCGGTGACAAAGACGCTAGCGCCATGCTGGATGTGTTCAAAAAGATTGAACCATTATTAGCAGAAGGCAAAGCGGCGCGCGCGGCCAATCTAGACGCTGATGAGAAAAAACTCATCCGCAGCTACGGCCTCATCACCCTAAAGCCAACCATGTATATTGCTAACGTTGCTGAAGATGGTTTTGAAAACAATCCCTATCTCGACGCTGTTCGTGATTACGCAACTGGCGAAGAATCTATCGTCATTCCTCTATGCAACCAAATCGAAGCTGAAATTGCCCAGCTAGATGAAGAGGACAAAAAAGACTTTTTGGCTGAAATGGACATGGAAGAAGCCGGGCTTGATCAAGTGATTCGCGGTGGTTATGATTTGCTTGATATGCAGACCTATTTTACCGCTGGTGTCAAAGAAGTACGTGCATGGACCGTTGCAATTGGCGCTACTGCCCCGCAAGCCGCTGGCGTGATTCACACGGACTTTGAGCGCGGCTTTATCCGTGCTGAAGTGATCGCTTATAATGATTTCATCGAATACAACGGTGAAAAAGGCGCTGCTGCCGCTGGTAAGTCACGCCTAGAAGGCAAAACCTATATCGTTCAAGATGGCGATGTCATGCATTTTAGATTTAACGTGTAGCTTTAGCTAGTCAATACTGCCTGATAGCTAATCAGCCGATGTTGGATATTTTCCAGCATCGGCTTTATTTTATTATCCTTTTGTTATATTATAACATATCTTTATTTTGCTTATTTGAGGGCTTATACTTTGACTGACTTTTTCTCTTTTTCCAAATTTGCAAGTGCTGCTCTCATAGGCAGTGTTATGACAGTTTCATTGTTAGGCTGCCAGCCAAAAACAGACGGTGAGCCAGCAGCATCTGAAGATGTGACAACCGTAGACAGTCACGCAGAGCACGATGAACATGCCCATGAGGAGCATGACCATGAAAGTCATAATGACATGGACGTTCACGAAGAACATGATCATGAGGGTCACGACCATTCTGAGCACGCTAGCAACAGCACACCATTCTCTTGTGAGCCTACTGCTACTATCGGCGTCTACTATCATACCGATGCCACACCACAGACCGCGCACCTACTTATTGACGGTATCGAATACGATTTGACAGCTGCCTCTGGTAGCGACGCCCTTACTGACAAAACCATATACACAAGTGATATTGGATTAGATGACACTCATGGCATTATATGGCAAGTGGATGGTGACAACGCAACCTTGCTAAACAAAACACTAAATAGTGATGTGCCTATCGACGAGGAAGAGGTAATTTTTGATTGTCATAAATCTTAATTGCCATGGCGCTTAGTGGCTGTACCAAGGGCGCTATTTTGTTATGCTAGAGGCTCCCTTGGTTTCGGATGTTCCAATATGCTAAGTACCCCAACCTCTTTGTCGTCTTCTACTGCGCAATGGTCTCATCTTCTCAACTCACAGCGTCTTGGCGCTGCCAAAAAATACGGCGCTAATACAAGTACTCGCTCACAGTTTCACAAAGACTATGACAGACTGGTATTCTCTCACTCGTTTAGGCAGTTGAATCAAAAAACCCAAGTTCATCCATTGACCAATCAGCTGGGTATCCATACTCGCCTGACCCATTCGCTTGAGGTCTCCTCTATTGGACGCTCTTTAGGGATGATGACCGCAGAAAAGCTCCATGATAAGCTAGGCAATGGCTTACTAGCAGGAGTCTCGCCATCTGATATTGGCGTAATTGTACAAGCAGCCTGCCTCGCTCACGATATTGGTAATCCGCCGTTTGGTCATGCTGGAGAGTACGCCATTCGTGACTGGTTTCGGCAGCCTGATCCTCAAGCAATTTTGCAAAAATTAAGCAGCAACGAGCGGTTAGACTTACTGGCCTACGAAGGCAATGCACAAGGGTTTCGGTTACTGGTGCGCAATGAGCACCATCCCGATAAAGGCGGTATGCGTCTTACCTGCGCAACGCTAGGCGCTTTTATGAAATATCCTTGGCTTGCCACTCACAGCAATGATGCAAATGACAACGCCCATAATGTACAGAAATTCGGCTGCTTTTATAGCGAGACCTCTCAGTTAGAGGAGCTGGCAGCCTGTTTGCATTTGCCGCGCTCAACACATCACGATGGCTTTGCACGCCATCCGTTGGCGTATCTGTTAGAAGCTGCAGATGATATCTGTTATGCGCTGATAGATTTAGAAGATGGTATCAATCTGAATATGCTAACCTATAGCGAGGTTGCCACGATTTTTTATGAGCTGATTGGCGAGCATCCTGATAGCGTCAGCCTGCCTGTGCATATGTCAGTCAGGCAGAGTCTGGCCTCTTTGCGATCACGCGCCATGATGCGCTTGGTCAATACGATCACCGATGCTTTTGTGGCCAATAGTGAAGACTTGCTGGCAGGTACGCTCCAAGGCAGCTTGTTTGCCCATTGCGACACCACTGTACAAACTGGCATCTTGCAGGCCAAGCAATTGGCCCGCGAAAAAATATTTAATCATCCAAACAAGGTAAGAATGGAGCTAATGGCCAATCAATGCTTGCATCGTCTAATGGATGCCTTTGTACCACTGGCTTGGACGGGTACTGAGACGAGTGAGGCTACGTCATCATCTATGTCGTTTGAGCAACAGAGTCTGTTAAGATTACTACAGCCACACTTAGATGAGCATCGCCGCGTGTTATCAGACAATATTTATCACAATATATTGAATATTTTAGATTTTATTACAGGTATGAATGACCATGAAGCCTATCGATTGGCGCAAGAATTGCAAGGTCATTGGGGTACGGTGGTTTAAAAGACCAATGCAGGTTTAGTAAATTAGCACGAATTGTGCATTTTGGTCGTATTTGTGCGCTGAAATGAGTATGATAAACCTCTATCGGATAATTTTGAAATATTATGAGCAGTCGCGAACAAAAAAAACTTCAAACTCGGCACGCTTTTTTTAATGCCGTACTCGATCTATGTATGACAGGGCAGTCTTTTAGCTCTATCAGTCTCAGACAAGTCACGCGTGAGGTTGGCGTTGTGCCGACTGCGTTTTATCGCCATTTTGATGATATGGAGTCGCTCGGTCGCGCCTTGGTCATCGAAGAGTTGGGTGGTACGCTCGCCACACTCAGCGATAGCCTACAAATTGGACGCAAGCGTAGCTTTGATCGTCAGATAGCCAAAAGCATTCAGTTGTTCTTATATATGGTCAGCGATCAGCCTTACTACTGGCAGTTTTTGGTCAGTGAGCGCTACGGTGGCTCAGAATCTGTGCGAAAAGCCATCAATGAACTGGTTAAAAAACATGCCCAAAGCTTGGCAGATGATCTGGCATTACAGCCAGCATTTACCCATATCAATGATTATGACCGTCGTCTATTGGCTGAGGCTGGCGTAAATATGTTCTTTTCTTGGATTATCGACTGGTTAGAATTGACCTACACTGAAGATCACGATGACGAAATCGATCTAAATGTCATCGAAGAAAATAAACAGTTGATGCTACATAACTGCACTCGCCAAGCGCAGATGTTGTTTTATGGGGCTTATAACTGGAAATCTAGTGAAGAGACTCGCTTGAGAGATTAATAAAAAGCGCACTACCATTCATCAAAAACTAGGACGAAACGCCCATAGTCGCTGCGTGACTACTTTGACTTCCTTGGGCTTTCCGCTAATGACATCGCTACTGCTACCACTAGTGTCGTTTGAGGTTTGACTGTCGTTCGCTGCGTTTTTACCAATCAAGACAGTGGCAAAGCGCTGTCTTGCCTGACCAACAGTTGCATTATCACTCGCGGTAATAAGCGCCATAAAGGCTTGGCTATCAACTGCCAACAAAGGCGTCAATGCTGCCCGCTGCTTTTTATCTAAGCCACTCAAAATTGGCAGTTGCCATAGCTCATCGATAGACGTGAGCGCTTGCTTACTGCGCGTGTCGACTATCCCTTGCATCTGCTGACTGCTGGCACCATCGATCAGTGCGGCAAGCAATGCGGGGCTCGCAGTATTAATATTGATAGGTAAATAATAAGGAACCGCCGTCAGATAAGGTCGTAGTGTCGCTAACACCTCTGCACTCACCCCTTGAACCTCTTGTAACTGATCAACGCTAACAAAAGGCTGGTTTGGTAGTGCGCCATCTACTGAACGGTTTAGTTGCTGAGAATATACCGCACTTTCATCACCGCCATCTAGATAGACTTCACTGTCCGTATCTTGCCAATCGAGGACGGCAATAGCAATATCTGGTTCTAAATTCAACTGTGTTAAGAGACGTTGGAACACTTCTAGCGCAGCAGTATCAACCGTGCCACCTTGATGTAAGTTATTGATATTAAAACGACCCGCCTCATCACGCAGCTCGATGCTGACACTATGATTCGCTAATGTGTACGGCAGTATCGGCTGTGCCCAGATATCTTGCTCACTATCGGTGTCGTTAAGCTTGCTATCAGCACGAATCATCGTCACTGCCAGCTGCTGACCGGCATCGATGTCTTGCAATAGCTGATTTTGATCAAACAATAATCCGCTGCGCCTAATCGCAACTTTTTGGCTAGCAAGCATCGCGCTTGCCACCACCGTGATACTCACCACCAATAGTAAGATAGTAAGCAGCGCCACACCGCGCTGAGAGTTTGCTTTCATTGTCATAGAGAGCTTATGTCGCTGAGCAAGTGATGCATGTTAAATACTACCTTCTCAATTACTGTGTCCCACACTGCTATTATCTGTATTACTACCGCTATTACTGTTGTTACTATCACTACCATTATTATTGTCGCTGCTATTATCATTACTATCGCTGCTATTAGCAGCCTTTGCGCTACTACGGGGTATTGGTTGTGGCGCTAGGGCCCACTGCCAAGTGATTGGTATCTCTTGATAAGTAAAGTTGACGGCAACCCCTTTGGGTAGCAAAACAACATCGGGGTTAGCACCCGCTGCTTGCCCCAATGCTATATTTGTATTGCTACTATTATTGACGTCATCGCTTGGAAATTTGGTGCTAAGCTCTGGCAAATAGGCTTGCCAACGCCCAGCAGTAACACCTTCTAATAACACACTGTCTAAACTGACGCTATCGCGTCCATCTTCAAGACTGGTATATTGACGACGTATCAGGCGCTCATCTGCAAAAATATATTCAATATGCTGGAGACTAGTGCTGCTTTGATAACGTGGATCAGGATCAGCAAAGCGTACAAAGCTGATATGTTCACCGTCCAAGCTCATAAATGGCTCAGGCGTATTGTCTTGAGCATTATTATTCGTATTGCCATTTATATCGCTACTCGCCGTCCCAGTATTTTGAGTATTAGGCGCTTGATACGGGATTATTTGTGCCATGTCTTGCTGTAATTGTAGATAGGCATACTGTAGTACGGCTAAATTATCCGCATGACGTTGTACGCGCTCGCGGGCGCGGTTGACACCATCAAATACTTGCCAGCCTGCCACTGCCAGCATGGCAAATATCGCCATGGCAACCATTAGCTCAAGGAGCGTGAATCCGCGCTGTAGTTTCATACTCACAAGCCGCCCCCTGCTTGTCCGATACTACTTTCACTACTTAAATCTAAACTGCCTGTATCTTGGTCGGCATTGCTTAGCATGACACTAATATCAGTGACCGACGTGCCTGCCTGTCCGTCTATGATAGGCGCCACTGCGATATTTACTTGTTTTAGTGCAGGTGTGATGGCATCACCGACAGTCATGACTATTTGCCAGTCACGCCCTTGAGCATTAATCGTTTGGGTACGGTTGGCGGTCAACCATGTGTCTTGAATACGCAAATCAGCAGCGGCATTTTGTGCGACAAAATGAGCAAGCGTGCGGGTGCGCAATATATCAACCGATTTCAAATACGCACTGCTAGCACGGCTCGCCGCGACGGCCACTACTGCCAGAATGGCTAAGGCAACCATTACCTCAATCAAGGTAAAACCACTCTCGCGCCCAGACTTAAGTGATATAGATTTGAGAGACGTAGGCTGAGCCTTCGTCGCCGAATATTTGGACAACTTATTCACTATAATCCCTGCCCTATCATCATACTACCATCGGGCATTATCGTAATCACCTCACCCACCAGACGCGAATCGTGAATTACTTCGATGTTGACAGGCGTCGCTTGGCCCGTACCAAACCATAGTACCTGCGGCACGCTTTGATCACTAAACCAAGGCTGTAGCGTTTGCGTCTGTCCTGTACTCGTTGAATTACTAGCATCCAAGCTCTGCACTCTGATACTCACGCCAGCGGGCAGCTCAGGCAAGCTAACCTCTGATTCAACCTCCCAGCTCGGTGTTGGCTGAGTCTCTCCAGTAGAGTCTGACAGACTGCTCAAATCAGCAGACAGCTCCATTGCGTTCTTTGGCTGGTTGTCCCTGTTACCTACTGAAATATCAGCCGTTTGATAGGCAATATAAGGATTCGATAAGGTAACGATTACAGGCGCTACCTGTCCCTGCTTATCTGCCTGCAAACGTAAGCCCATCGGCTGCATACGCTCAACTGATAGCAAACGGACGTAGCTCAGCGAATCAGTGAAGTGTTCATAAAAGGCGCGGTTTTTGCGAGAGTCACTACTGCCGACAGACAGACTCATCATGCCGGCAAATATAGATAGAATCACCACCACTACCACGATTTCAACCAGCGTAAAACCACTTTGCTTATGACTGCTTATTGATGAGGTATGTTGTGAGGGACATGCATTACTTGATAGAGAGAGACAACTACAATCAGACGATGTAGCTAAAATACCAAAGCGATTTGGACAAGGCGATTGACCGACGATGGCTAAAGGGCAATTGGCTGCTGAGCTGGACTGAGTCTTGACAGTGACCGGCATATTGCACCTATAAGCCTGTAATTCAGTTTTGTATATAGGGTGATAACGTTCATTTTTATGAACGCTAAGAAAGATACATTGAAAGATACATTTTGACGTGCTGCCATATCAGGTATGACAACACGTAACACTAAATAATCAATGACATCGAAAATCAGTCGACATTCTAATAATTGGTATTGCGATGCTCTTCTGATTCAGTATCGATCTGCTCTACTAATTCTTGCATATCCTCATCCATCACCTCTTCATCTTCGGCAGGATAATGACTCGGCAATTCTAGCATTTGCTGAACAAAGGCGTAGCGCAAGGTATCACGTCGACCCAAATAACGCTGATAAAAGCTTGAGTTTAGTAGACCCGCACCGCCTTGACCCATCGCCCAAATAGAAGATAAATAATCGCGAGTACTCAGACTACTATGCTCGTCTTTCAGATAAGCACTGATAATATCAATCAAGCGCTTCATACGCTGGCGACGAATATCATACAACTCGCCAAATAAGCGATTCAGACCAGTGACCGATGCTGCCAGACGCTCTTCGATTTGATTCAATAGCATGGCTTTTTGTGGATTAAATAGCTGCTGAAGAATCATGCGGGCAACGCCTGCCGAGGGACAGTCATCAATACGGTTGATATCAAATAGCTGCTCTTCGTAGCGGATAATAATACGCAGATAAAGCTCATCTTTGCTAGAAAAATGCTTATATAGCGTGCCTTTAGCCAAGTCGAGCTGATCTGCCAAACTGTCCAAAGTAATATCACCATCGCCTGACTCAAGTAGCAATTGCTCTGCCATCGCTAAGATATTTTCTTCTCGTGCCTTAAACTGATGCTGACGACTCATAATCTCTCCTAAAACATGACAAGATTAAGCATACAACCATCATTTACGGCAGTACATCGGCAATGAAAGTATGAGACTGTACCAAGACTGCTCGAGGACCACAAAAGGGAATATGCTTATGTTTGCTAAATAGTCATTGATAATCAGGTGGCTATATTTAGTGTGATACATACCTAAGGGGATTGAACCACAAGACTATCAAATAAATGACTGAGTGGTCATAGCATAACCATTTTAATGATACTGTGCCAGTAAATTTTCAAAGTTTTTTGCCGTCAGTGCACCGACTTCCTCGCTACTACATCCATACATGTCTGCGATACAGTTTGCCACGTAGGGAACATATGCAGGCTCGTTTGGTCTACCGCGTTTGGGGACTGGCGCCAAGTATGGACTGTCAGTTTCAATAAGTATTCTGTCTCTCGGCATTTTTTGAGCTGCATCCTTGATGTCTTGCGCGCTCTTAAAGCTCACGATACCTGAGAATGAGATATAAAACCCTAGATCTAGCGCACGCTTCGCCGTCTCCCAATCTTCAGTAAAACAATGAATGATGCCATGCTCCGCACCTTCACTTTTTAGAATATCAATCGTGTCTTCTTTGGCATCACGCATATGGATGACGAGTGGCTTTTTTAGTTGCTGACTGGCATGAATATGACGCGCAAGGCTGGCTTGCTGCGCTTTTTTGTTTTCTGTTGACCAGTAATAATCGAGTCCTGTCTCTCCAATTGCCCACACATGATCCGCTTTGGCCGTTTCTATCAGACGCTCGACTGTCGCTGATTGTAATATACCAATGTCTTCACAAGGATGAATACCGACGCTCATCCCTAGGTTTAAAGTCTCATCATTATAAGTGCTGACAATATCAGCAATCTCATCATATTCAGCAAAATCACACATGATCGCCATCGCGCGAGTGACATGAGCCGTTTTCATGGCGTCAATCGCGCCAGCCAGTTGGCCATCATATTTGGTTAGATCTAAGCGGTTAAGGTGGCAATGTGTATCTGTAAACATAAATAATCTCGTTATTGGAACAGTATCAGTAAAAGTTATTGGAATTTAACATTCGTTAGTGTGTTGATTGCTCTAAAGACTTATATTTTCAAGTCGAGAAAATATCGCTATAGTCAAACACAGCAATATTTAGGTGTGGCTATTGTTGATAATCTGGTTTGTAAATACCTCATACTAATGTAGCGGCACCACACGCATCACCTCTTCTATCGTCGTCACCCCTTCACTCACGCGTTTTGCACCAGAGACACGTAAGGGTTGCACCCCTTCGCGGTATGCCTGTTGCTTAAGTACGTCTAAATTGGCATCGGCAGCGACCAATTTTTTTAACTCATTAGAGAGCGGCATAATCTCATAGAGTCCGACTCGTCCTTGATAGCCAGTATGTCGACAGTGCTCGCAGCCTTGCGCGGTATAAATCTGTGTGGGTACTGGCGCGCGCCAAGGCTGAACAAGCTCTTGCCATTGGATGGCACTCTCACTATCTACGGTGACGTCCACAGCTTGTTTGCAGTGCGTACATAGCGTCCGTAGCAAGCGCTGTGCCATGACCCCTAATATAGTCGCTGAGGTCAAAAAAGGCTGAATGCCCAGATCGTGCAAGCGCGTAATAGAACTTGGTGCGTCATTGGTATGCAATGTCGAGAGCACCAAATGCCCCGTCAGTGAGGCTTGTACTGCCATATTTGCTGTTTCTGCATCCCGAATTTCCCCAACCATAATGATGTCAGGATCTTGACGCATCAGGGAGCGAATACCATCCGCAAAGTACAAATCGACACCTGGATTGACCTGCATTTGGTTAAAGGCAGGCTCGATCATCTCAATGGGGTCTTCAATCGTACAAACATTCACCTGCTCAGTGGCTAGCTGCTTGAGCGTACTATAAAGGGTGGTTGTTTTACCTGATCCGGTTGGGCCCGTGACCAAAATAATACCGTTGGGATTTGCGGTCAGCTCATGCCACGTCTCAAGCTGCTTACCCGATAGACCAAGCTGCGCGAACGAGCGCACGAGCACTTCAGGGTCAAAGACTCGCATGACCAGCTTTTCACCAAAGGCAGTGGGCATGGTAGAGAGACGTAGCTCAGTCTCTAGCCCTTTCGGCGTACGCGTTTTTAGTCGACCATCTTGCGGCTTACGTTTTTCTGCAACGTTCAGACGCCCTAAGATTTTGATACGTGCCGTCACTGCCACGATAATCGCGAGTGGCATCTCGTACACAGTATGCAGCACGCCATCAATACGAAAACGCACTTTACCCATCTCACGGCGCGGCTCCAAATGGATATCACTGGCACGCTGCTCAAAAGCATATTGTAAGAGCCAATCAACGACTCTGACGATATGCTGGTCATTGGCATCAGGGTTGGTGTTGTCACCCAATTGCAGCAATGCTTCGACATTAGTAACATCAGCCGCAGCACGTTTGTGAACACTATTTGCCCCTGCTATTGCTTGCGTGACTTGATAGAACTCTTGGCGGTAGCGATTGATTTGCTCAGGATTGATATAGACCGTGCGATAGCTTTTTGACTTGATTAGCTTTTCGATATTTGAGTGCCAATCGGTATAAAAAGGCTGATCTGTCCCGATGACCACTTCATCTAAAGTGACCTCAATGGGCAAAATATACTGTGAGCGAGCATATTCAAAAGACATCAGCTGCGTCACTGCCGGGACGTCAACTTTTAATGGATCAATACGAACGAGTGGCATGTCTGCTTTGGCCGCTAGCCACTGATTTAGCCATGCCAGCGTCAACTTATTATCAGAGTTGCTATCGAGGGCATGGCCATTGGGCAAGCCAAACTCACTAATCGTCAGCAATGGATGCTGCGCTTTGTTTCGGCGGCTGGTGATTACCAAATTATAGCCACGTTGATCGATGACTTTATCTGCCAATAATTCATCTAGGCACCAGCGTAAATCAATCACTATCGAATAATTCTGAGCAGCCATATTTTTCTTCTTTTATTGTTTGGGGTACGTTGACAAACATGCTATCGATTCATATCACTTATATTGCCACTACCGCTGTTATTTGCAACTGTCCTGAGTCTATCAGCCAAAAGCTCACATCAACAGACTTATAGCGCATGATAAATGAGGTTTCTTTCTCTCTGCGGCGGTATGCAGGCCTTGGATCTTGCGCAATTAGCGCTTTGATAGCATCGATATCAGAGATTAACAATTGACTTTGTATGTGCTCGACCATCGAAGCAACTGTAGCACTTTTCGGTACACTCTTTATAGAGCTATGGCTTGCATCATTATTACTGACTTCAGCAGGCTCTCCTACGCTTGCTAGCAGTATAAATTGTTCGTAGGCCGCCTCTGTTATGACCACATCTAGCAATGTTGGCGCAATCGGTGCAAATCCACTTTTTGCATCTAGAAGCACGTCGCTATAAGCTACGTACGGCTTTATATCGATAATTGGCGTGCCATCTATCATATCAGCACCCTTGATGATAAGTAGTACGCGACCTTGTACTATCTCAATACGCTCAAGTTTGACAACGGACAGTCCCAGTTCTGATGGACGATACATACTGCGACTGGCAAATACGCCTATCTTTTGGTTGCCACCCAGTCTTGGTGGCCGCACTTGCGCTCGAAAGCCATTATTGGCTTGTTGATTGTCTTTATCTCGATAATTATGATGAAACTGCCAACTGATCCATATATGGCTAAAGTCTTCTAAACCCTCAAACGCGGCTGGCGTATCGTAGGGCGCTAGCATTTCAATGGCACTGATCAGCGCGACCAAATTCGGCTGACGCGGCGCCCCAAATTTTTGTGAAAGCGGCGCACGATGGTAGCCAATGATTGGGGCGTGGTGAGAGTTATCTAAAGACATATTGTCATCAGACATAGCGCGGCTCCAGTAATAAAAAACGGTTCTTTTTAGACAATTTGGCCAAATGATACAAAATTACTCACTAACGATATTCCATTTTATCATGCTGGTGGGTAGCAGCTAGACGGATTTTTACTTTAAAGTTTGATATCATGTGCAAGAAATTTTTTGATGAGAGTCTTTTACATTTGGCTTATCTGTAACTCCTCTTATCAATACTGATGATTTAACATGCAAGAAAAATAGTCTACAGCCCTATCGGCTGATAGATAAACCTGATTATTGAATTTTACGGTAGGTACGTTTTAACATTCAGCTTTTTCGATAACTATTAGAATACTGATAGGTTTTTATATTTTTTAATCTATCATTGAAAATTTTGATTTAATACGTATTTAAGCCTAACGACAGCGATAACCACTTATTAATTAACGAGGACTTTATGTCAAAACTTCGCACCGAAACGGTCACAGAGGTTCATCATTGGAATGACTCTCTATTTAGCATTAAAACCACTCGTGACGATGGCCTACGCTTTCGTAATGGCGAATTTGCGATGATTGGTCTTGTTGTCGATGGTAGACCACTGCTACGTGCTTACTCGATTGCTAGTCCTAACTACGAAGAGCATTTAGAGTTTTTCTCCATCAAAGTTCAAGACGGCCCTTTAACCTCACGTTTGCAGCACATCAAAGTCGGCGATGAGCTATTGGTCAGCAAAAAACCAACAGGTACGTTGGTATTAGATGATTTATTACCTGGCAAACATTTATACATGCTCTCAACAGGTACCGGACTTGCCCCTTTCTTGGCATTGGCACGTGACCCTGAAGTATATGATCGTTTTGACAAAGTTATTTTGGTTCATGGTGTCCGCCACGTTGATGATTTGGCTTATCGCGATATGTTCGAAAATGAGCTACCGAATGATGAAATCTTTGGTGAATGGTTCCGCGAAAAGTTCATCTACTACCCGACTGTCACTCGTGAAGAGTTTAGAAACCAAGGCCGAGTCACAGACTTGATGAAGTCTGGCAAATTATTCGAAGACATCGGTTTGCCTCCAATGAATAAAGACGACGACCGCGTCATGTTATGTGGCAGCATGCCATTCAACGCCGAAGTGTCAGCCATTCTAGATGATTTTGGTCTGACTGTATCACCGCGCATGGGTGTGCAAGCAGATTACGCAGTTGAACGTGCCTTTGTAGGATAAAAATGTTGAATTGATCGAAAATTATTTTAAATAAGTCTTGACGACCAAAAATAGGCTGCTATAATACGCAGCCTATACAGAGTTAACCCTGTAGCCCAATTCGATAATATTTATTTAATAGACATTATCTTCTAACATGCCAGTGTGATGGAATTGGTAGACATGACGGATTCAAAATCCGTTGCCTTTAAAAGCGTGTCGGTTCGAGTCCGACCACTGGTACCATATAGCAGTACAATCTAACCTCCCTTTTCGGAGGTTTTTTTGTGTCTGTTACTTTTATATCTGTGAATTCTTTGTTTACATCGCTACTTCAGATTCTCTAACAACACTTATCTTAATCGGTACGGCATAGCTCCATGGCATGCCAGCACTGCAATAAAAAGACCCATTACGAAACGACACAATATACGCGGTAAAGTCATTACCACAATGATCCATCATAGCTTGCTCGTCGCTGTCATCGCAAACTGCACACCATACTCGTTTTTCGCCGCGTGCTAGCATTGCCCGTGTTAAATCACTCCCTTTCAATTCGTTATTCATTTTCTGCTCCTTGGTCGTTCTGAACTCTCTAGCAACGATATTTTTTTAAAGAGCTAATCTACCAGTACTCAATGCACAAGTTTGGTATGAGCGCTACAAACAACGTCTTTTTACAGTACTAAAAATATATGAGGCGTTAACTACTCTTGTTACCGTACCTATTACTGTGAATACTTATAGTTTAAAACTTTAATCTGCCAACTATAATAGATGTCCATCAAATTTATGATGAATGGCAGCTCTATTAAGATAGACGGTTTATTAAAATAAAATAACTTACCAAACCTCTTAATAAAAGATGCTGATAGAAAACAACTGTTCGCTAACATTAGCATAAGGTTTATAAAGTTGTCTTGTTTGCTGTACATAACATTACAATATATTTAATTACCAATATATATCAATAGTTAAATATTATTGCGGTTTAGTCAAAAATTTACGGAAAAGCTACTTTGGTCTCTAACAATTGATAATAGAAAAAGCCATTAATTCAGGTAAAATATTGAATATGACAGACTCTATTCAATTGAACTCCCGTAAAATTATTCATATCGATATGGATGCTTTTTATGCCAGTGTGGAGCAGCGTGACTTTCCTGAACTACGTGGTAAGCCATTGGTGGTTGGTGGCGATCCTAATGGTCGAGGTGTGGTTGCCGCTGCCAGTTATGAGGTGCGTCAATTCGGTGTACGCTCTGCAATGTCATGCTATGAAGCTCGCAAACTTTGCCCAGAAGTGATATTTGTAAGACCGCGTTTCGAGGTTTATCGAGCGGTCAGTAGTGATATTCGCCGCATTATGCATAGTTTAACGCCCCATGTGGAGCCGCTATCATTAGATGAAGCGTATCTTGATGTCACAGGGTTATCTGTACACAAAGGCTCAGCGACATTGATGGCCAATTGGTTACGTGCGCAGATATTGGAATATACAGGATTGACTGCGTCTGCTGGCGTGTCATTTAATAAAATGCTCGCCAAGATTGCCTCTGACATCAATAAGCCTAACGGTACAGCCATCATCACGCCAAAAGAGGCAGATCACTTTATTAGCACGCTACCCATTGAGCGGTTTCATGGCATAGGCAAAGCAACGGCAAAGCGCTTACATGCGATGGGTGTAAGTAATGGCGCTGATCTTCGGCGTACACCAGCTGCCGTATTGGTACAAGAATTTGGTAAACGTGGTCAGTTTTATCATGATATTGCTCATGGCCGCGATGCGCGCCCTGTAAAGTCTGAACGCACGCACAAGTCTGTTGGTTCAGAGACCACATTCAAAAATAATCTAAATGATGATGACGCGCTACTCACCCAAATATATGAGCAAAACGCCGATGCCTTTAATCAAATGCACCAAAAGCAGTTAGTCGCTCATACCATTACTCTAAAAATCAAATATTCAGACTTTACTCAAATCACTCGCTCACACACGCTTTCTACGACGTTTGATAGCGCTGAGTCTGCACATTATTGGCTAGACAAGCTATTCTTGGATATTCCACGCCAGCTGCCTATTCGGCTAGTTGGTGTGACTTTTTCTTCGTTAGCACCTGCCGCTCAGTTACTGCCTCAACTAAATCTATTCGAGTAAATTAGTCTACAACTGATAAAAACTTCTTTGTAAGTTGACATAGCCTATAATATTTACTTAGGCTATTTATAGGTTTGAAGCATATCTTATACATGATTACTGCTGAGCAAAGTATCCTCTCACAAAGGTATTTCTGCTACAATTGTGCCAAAATCCCTATCCATTTAAAGACTGATTATGACCGACTTTCACATTGACTCTGCTGATACTGACGCGCCAACTGATACCGACAAAAACAACGACGTCTTAGATTATCTGAGCGTTGAAGATTATGACTATGAGCTGCCAGACAGTCTGATTGCACGCTACCCATTAGCGCAGCGCTCTGCTTCAAAACTTCTATACTTGCCAGCTCGTACTCAAATAAATGACATTCGTGTAGAAGATCGTTTGTTTTCTGAGTTACCTCACTTATTAGAGGCTGGAGATCTGATTGTCTTTAATGATACCAAGGTGATGAAAGCACGCTTATTTGGTCAAAAGGATACTGGCGGTAAACTTGAAGTACTGATTGAACGCTTAGTTGGTATCTCGGACTTAGATGAAGTGCCACTGCATCTAAAAGACACCAATGATGAAGCAGTTAATCAAGAGCATATTGCCCTTTGCCATGTAAAAGCCAGCAAAGCGCTCAAGCTTGGTCAACGCTTACAACTTGCCGATGGTCATATGAGCGCTACGATGATTGGTCGCCAAGACAACTTATTCATTTTGGCGTTTGATGCGCCGATATTGCCGCATCTAGAGCTTTATGGTGAACTGCCTATCCCGCCCTACTTTGAGCGCCATGCTGATGACACTGACAACACTCGTTATCAAACCGTTTTTCATGATCCTGCCAAGCTCGCCAGCGTGGCTGCACCAACGGCAAGCTTACACTTCGATGAATCCGTACTGAGCAAGCTTGACGAGAAAGGTATCAATACCGCTTTTGTCACATTGCACGTTGGGGCGGGTACTTTTGCTCCCGTCAAAACAGATAACCTACTCAATCACACCATGCATAGTGAATACGCGCATTTGCCGCAGACCACGGCAAACCTCATCAATCAAACGCACGCGAATGGTAAAAAGGTTATTGCGATTGGTACCACAGTGACGCGTGTTCTCGAAACGGCTTATCAAAAAACTGCCATTGACGGTCAGGCACTCTCTAGTTGGTCAGGCGATACAGATATATTTATTTACCCTGGGTTCAAATTCGGCGTTATCGATCGGTTATTGACCAATTTCCACTTACCTAAATCGACACTACTAATGCTAGTATCAGCATTCGCAGGTAAGGCATCTATTGAACACGCCTATCAACATGCTATCGAAAAACAGTATCGATTCTTTAGTTATGGCGATGCCATGCTACTAGATAAAAAAGCTCAGTGAACACTACAAAGACACTTTGTGCATTGGACACAACAGTTGTGAAATAAACTGGTAAACTAAACGGTATTTTGTTATAACAGCAAAGACAACTTATTTATACTAAAGGGCTGCTCATGTCTTGTCATCTATCTCGTCGCTTGACTACTGTACATCGCGCGGTATCGATGGCACTATTTTGTTCTGTAGGGTCCGCCGTGTTAGTGCCGAGCGTACAAGCAGCAACCATTGGTAAGACGGTGGTCACTTCGGCCCAGCATGAGCCTTTAGTAGCGAGCATCGTCGTCAGTAACATTCAATCAGCTGACTTTTCTGCCAGTTTGGCAAACTCGACCATTTACCAGCAAATGGGGTTGACCTCGACTGACTCTATGAGGGTACGCTTTCAGCCTACTTCGGCGACCAGCGGTCAAGTTTTTATTACCACATCACAGCCTGTGTCTAAGCCTTTTGCTGATGTCGTTTTAGCGATTAATGATAATGGTCGGCAAAATATGGTACCAAAAACGCTACTGATGCCATTAAAAGATAGTGTACCTATCAATACTGGTAAGAATATCGCCACAGGTGCCAAGAAGCCAAATTTGCCTAGCGTTTCTGTAAGTAATGCCATGCCTTTGACGGTCAGAAAAGGCGCGCCGCCGCCACTGATGTCGGCCCCTGCTATATCCTCGCCCAAGTTATCAAAACCAAGCAAATCAGCGACTGAATTGTTGGCTTCTACATCACCAGCACCTAATATTCAGGCGCCAACAGTGACGGCTATCTCACAGGTCAACAGTCTTACCTATACACCTAGCCGTCTCAATAATGGTCGCTTAAACAGCAATGCTGACATAAAAAATAATACCGGTCATTCAACTGCTATTGGTAACAGCCAAAGCTCGGTGAACACTTCGGATAACAGTGGATTAAGTGTAGCAAGTAGTAGTAGCGGTACCATGACACCTGATGATAAAGGCGGTACTGAGGCGCGCACTCATAACAACGTAGTTGCGGCAGATAAGCCAAGTACTGACAAGCAGCTTGATATCCTAAACATACAAGTGACGCGCCAAATACAACCAAGCAGTAAAGCAGACTCTGACCTCATGGCAAGCTCACCTGTCAAAGCAACAACCCCTAAAGCGAGAGATGACTCAAAAAGTGCAATCGACTCAGACAATCGTGTTATCGCCGCAGCTCAAGGCAGTAATATACCTGCTAATATAGCATCACCTGTACCATCCAAAACTATGAATAATCCAAGTACAGCTAGCAATAAAGTAACGAGGAATGCAACAACTCAGTATCAGGTGCAACGCAATGATAGTTTGTGGATGATCGCGCAGCAGATCGCACGTGAAAACAACCTAGACACGTCGACTGTAATGAAACAAATTCAGTCACAGAACCCTGATGCTTTTATTAATCAAGATGCTGACCAACTAAAAGCAGATGCTAAGCTTCGCTTACCTAGCTACGATGTTATACCGTCACAGCAAAGCTTAGAAGCAGCCATTAGTGCTCAAAGACAATATAGCCGCCGAGCGAATACACCTGTGCCAAAAAAGCCAGCGCAAAAGACGTCTAAAAAACCAGCTGATGTCTCTCAAGCCGCAAGTGTCTCTACAAAACCAACCACTAAGACCCAGACACTACCGCAAGCACAGTTTTCTGTCCTTGCCCCTGGTCATGATGGTAATGCAGATGGCACTCAGGCGAAATCAGCGGCAGATAAAGGCAATGGTCTAAGCACCGATATATTAGCAGCGCTAAAAGCATCAAGACAAGAGACTGCCTCACAAGCTCAGCGCTTGTCAAAAACCAGCAGCGCGCTGGACAACTATACGAAAAAGCTTCAATTACAAAATCAAAAACTGGCTGAGCTACAAGCTCGTCTCAAAAAACTACGCAATCAATAATTGCCTAACGGATCAACGCACGATGCTGTGATCTTAGGAGTAGGAATAACTATGGACAATATGCTATATATCATCGCTGGATTGGTGCTTATCCTGTTAGTCGCTGTTTTTTTATTGCGCAAAAATAAAGCACAAAACCAAAGTGTACAACCACCTGCAAGCTCAGTAAAAAATACCGCTGCACCAGCATCAAAAACGGATTATGGCACTGCTGCCCAAACCAATCAAAATGATAGCAATAAGTTCGATCATATTACGATTGCCCAGCGTTTCATGGATCAACAGCGCTACGACAAAGCCATTGAAACGATCAATCGTGGACTAAACGAAAAGCCTAATGACAGTCAGTTATCTATTAAGCTATTGAGCATATACGCTACGCTAGATCAGCCAGAAAACTTTCATGATGTCTATAACCGCATTAAAATGCATAACGATGCCAAAACCATTACGCTTGCTGATGAATTAAAAGATTTATACATTGGAGAGCAAAGCCCAGTAGCCGCACCAGAAGTGGTAACAGACGAGGCAACAACAGAAAACAATCAAGATGGTTTTGATAGTCTAGATTTCGATTTATCTACTACTAATCAAGCCGATGATACCGCTAACATATCTGATCGTCCTGTTATTGAAGATAATAACGATTTAGTAATAGACAAACCTATCGATAGCCCAGTGTTTTCAGGTGAGCCTACTGAAAACGTAGACGATAGCTTTGATCTGACGCTCAGTGACTTAGAAGATGATTTCAATGAGTCAAATGCTACTGATGAGACTCCTGTTACATCATTGGCCACGGATGATGATAGCCTTTATATTTCTACAAGCGACCATACTAATACCATCGAAAATAACGAGGCCAAGAATGATGAGGTCATAGAAGACAACGACCTTAGTGACTTTGAGTTCGATTTTGAATCACCTGCAGAAAACACTTTAATTGAAAATTCTGACGTATCAGATGTTCAAGACAGTGAAAGCGAAGCATTAGTATTAGAAGACGACTTCATCTTAGATTTTGATGATTTAGCAGCCGATGCAGATAAAGATGCTTCTGTTAATAAAAATGAAGAAGAAGCTTCTAGCAATGCTGTCCAAAACATTGAAGATGACTTTACTTTATCTTTAGACGATCTGGACGAATCAGACGATATTGATGCCGTTAACACTTTCGCGATTAATGAGCCATCTACTACTGACGTAAGTAACGATATTGATGGCTTTGTTTTGGAAGATATTGACTTTGAAAACGCTGATAATGACAGTAGTACTCTCGAAGATGATAGCGTTGCAAACTTAAGTTTTGAAGAACAACTGATCAACGATGACACCGACATTGATGCTTTTGAAGCATCAGATACTACGCCAGTTACGTCGTTAAGATTTGATGATGACACGCCTATAGCTGATGACTTCGATATCATAGAAACTGACTCTTTATTAGATTCTTCCGTAGCGACTCCCCCAGCCTCTACCGTTGCACCAGCAGAACCTGAAACAGATATCAGTCATGAAGCGGTTGAATCAGCAGAAGATTTTTCATCGCGCTTTGCCGCAGATTTTGACTTTGTAAAATCATTAGATAGCAATCAAGTGACGCTAGATTTAGCCAATCAGTATTTACAATTAGGCGAATATGACAGTGCCAAACGTTTGCTTAATGAAGTGATCGCTCAGGGTAATAGTGAGCAGAAACAACAAGCACAACTATTACTTGAGCGCACAGCATAATCAGTCGTTTAGATGCCTATCAGCAAGTATCTCTTATTATCGGAGGCTTGCTGATTTTTTGCATTTAATTCTGATACTATCTATTACTGACCTCTCAACCTGTCACTAATAAACGCTCTGGCGCTTCTTTTTTCATAATTGTTTACTGTGTTGATACTATGCCATCTTCTTTTATGACCAAAACTATGTCTGACCCCATTCAATTAATCTATGCTGGTGGTACCTTTGGTAGCTATGGCAAACCTCTAGCGCCGCTATCGGCAGATATCTTTTTACCTACGCTACAAAAACTATTGGCTGAGCAAGGCAATACGACTGGTTCACCAGAAATTTCATGGCTAGACAACACGCTGATCAAAGACAGTAGCCAGCTTACGCCAGTTGATTTTGTACATTTTTATCAGCTATTACTGAATGCTTATAATCAAGGTAATAAACGCTTTGTCCTGATTAGTGGCACTGACACGTTGAGTTATTTAGGTGCATTTTTAGCAGAAGCGTTTGCCGGTAGCGATATTTGTATTGTGGTCACTGGAAGTATGCGGCCGTTATTAGATAGTGAAGTGATTCACTCCTACGATATCGATGCTCATAGCGACGCTTGGGGCAACCTTAACGACTCATTGAAGCTAGCTGCGGCTGGTGAATCAGGTGTCAAGATCAGCTTTGGCGGTGAATCGTGGCCTGCACAAACGGTGCAAAAAATTCACAGTCATGACCTTATGGCATTTACTGGTCACTCTCGAGCAGCGTATCCAGCCAACAGTTATATAAAAAATCTCTCAGATACCCGTAGGCAGCATTGGCTTGATGATCAGCAAGACTTACTACCCAATATCAAAGCAAGTGCTGATCAGGCCAAAATCCATGCTTTATACTGCTTACCTAATGATGTTCAGGTGCTCAATGATCAACTACAAGCGTTATTATCACAGCCGTCTTGTGGCATTATCCTATTAGGATTTGGCGCGGGGAATATTCCCTATTCGACTGCACTAGCAAAGACGCTTGATTTGGTTCACGAGCATGGACACATGGTGATATCTGCCAGTCAATGTCCGTTTGGCGGTGTGAGCGACAGCTACGCGGCAGGCAGTTGGCAATATGACTACCACGTTATTGCTGGTGGACGCTTAACCATCCCTGCTATTTATGCACGGTTGTTATGGTTGCTACTGCGCTATGACAGTCCAGCAAGGCGCCGACAGCGCTGGTTGAATAATGTCAGTCAGCCTGGCACAAGCATCAAAAAGCGATAAATGCTCCTTAATTAATTCCGACTTTATAAGCTTAGAAACCAAAATGTCTAAGATTGAAACTATCGAACCTGAACGTTCACCAACCTATACTTTGGCGATTGCGATTGAGTTTTTGGGTACGCACTATCATGGTTGGCAGCGGCAACGAGAAGTGCTGGGTGTACAAGAAGCACTAGAAACCGCTATCGGCAAGGTCGCCAATGAATCCGTCGAAGTCATCGCCGCTGGACGTACTGATGCCAGTGTCCATGCCAGCAATATGATTGCTCATTTTACCACGCATGCGTATCGCCCTACTCATAACTGGTTACGCGGTGTCAATAGCCTACTGCCTGACGATATTGCTTTGCGCTGGATTCAACCGATGCCAGCTGACTTCCATGCGCGTTTTGGTGCGATTGCTCGTCGTTATCGTTATATCACCCTTAATCAAGCGCAGCGCCCTGCGATACTCAATCATCAGGTTACCCATATCTATGAGCCTTTAGACCTAGCAGCGATGCAAAAGGCAGCTGCCGATATCGTTGGTACTCACAATTTTAGCAGCTACCGTGCGGCAGCCTGTCAATCCAATCAGCCAGTACGTACCGTCAGTCATGCCGACCTTTTCGCTCATGGTCAGTTTATAGTGTTCGATATACAGGCAGATGGATTTTTGCATCACATGGTTCGTAACTTGATGGGTACGCTATACGCGATTGGCAGACATGAGTTAGAGCCAGCAGACTTTTTAAACATTTTGAGCAAAGAGGATCGAACAATTGCGCCGCCTACGGCCTCAGGGGATGGCTTGTATTTCATCAATGCCTATTATCCTGAGCATTTCCAGCGACTATTGCCGCAGGCACCCCTCACACCGATTTGGTTAAACTTACCTGACTAAATTAGCATACATATCACTTACATGCTGTCAAGTCAAAACCAGGTTCTGTATTGCTTTAATCCGCTAACTTACGTATAATATGGGCTTATTTTTAATTGATTGATACAAATTATGGCAAAAGACGATATTATCGAATTTGAAGGCGAAGTCATTGATACCCTTCCTAACACTTTGTTCAAGGTTCGTTTAGAAAACGGACACGAAATCATTGCACACATCTCAGGTAAGATGCGTAAGCACTATATTCGTATCTTGACAGGTGATAAAGTTAAGGTTGAAATGACCCCTTATGACCTATCTAAAGGTCGTATTACTTACCGTGGTAAAAACTAAATACTCGCCAACTCATATGGTTATAAAAGTATTTATAAAAATACAGCCAATAACCAAATAGCTACTTTATCGCTGATAGCTGATATAGACGCTTGAGTGGTTTGACTGATAATAATAATGAAAACGCTAACCTGCTCATTATTGCCTATCACTGTTTTAGCTATTTCGTGTTTGCTGTTTGTTTTACCATAAAAAATACCGCTAAATTTCAGCGGTATTTTTTTGTCTGCGTTTTATGAAATAATTAAACGATGAGTTATTTGAACTCGACAGTGGCATCGTTCTTGATAACACCTAATAGGCTCAGTGCATCCCAGTTAGTGAGGCGAACACAACCTGCTGATGCCTGACGACTGATACGTTCAGGATCGGGTGATCCATGAATGCCATACGATGGTTTGCTAAGGCCAATCCATACCACACCAACGGGATTGTTAGGGCCTGGCGGGATAATAGATTTTTTGCCATTATCGCTAGTATAGGTGTAATTTGGCTCGTGAATTTTGACTTTGACTTTATGCGTACCCGTTGGTGAAGGTGTTGCTGTGCTACCTACTGTGGTTGGATAGCTGGCAACCAGATTGTCACTGTCATCGTATGCATATAGGGTTTGCGTGTCTTTATCAGCGACCACTCGGCTCACTGGTGTTGTATTAGGGTTACCTGGGTTATAGACAATGATGGTTTCGCCACTTTTAAAGCTGGCATTGGGGTTAAGCGATTTGAGATAATCACGACTGATATGAAATTTTTCGCCCAAGGCTTCAAGGACGCTTTCATAATACATACCATCTAGCTTGGCCTTGGCTTCAGCACTAGCAGGAATTTGGGTAGTTTTGACATTCACATCAGCATCTGTCAGCTGATAACTGACCAATACAGGCTGTGAAGTAAGCGTAGAATTCTTAGTTAATGCTTGCCACGTCTCTTCATTGACCGCTTCAGTTACTGGTAATCCTTGAGCCTTTTGAAAAGCTTGCATGGCTTTACGCGTGTTTTTGCCCCAATAGCCATCCACTGCACCCACACCACTATGATTCCAGTTCAGTAGCGCTTGTAATTTGGTAGCAACATTACGATCAATTTTGGTATCAGCTTTCCATGTTGCTTCATTTACCTTTTTAGCAGTTTCTGATAGATTTTCTGTACTGTATTCAATTTTGGTTAGTAATTCATTTAGCGAATTTGCGGCTTTGCTATTACCCTCTATTTGCTGACTAACACCGTTGGTTACTGGACTAATATCGTTACTATCAGTCATCGTGCTGTCCATCGTATCAGCATCGATACTGTTGCTATTAGTTTGGTTACTAGTAGATTGGTTGCTACTAGTACTCATCTTTGCTTCGGTTCCTGCATGGTTATTATTATCTGTTGTAGTACCTGTCATACCACTATTAGGCGACTTGCTGTCATTAGCCGTTTGTGCGCTATTATTAGCATTGCTACTACAACCTATTAATAATGCGGACGTTGTACCCATCGCTATAACAAGGCTGCTAACCTTAAGTAATTGAGACATAAAAAAACTCCCTAAATAGTTACCATATATCAAAAAATATCGAAAAATTTATTATAAAAATATATTGCCATAGTCTTGCCACTATTCCCTAACAGCTTTATGTTAATAACCGACTCTTCCTACTGTGCATTTGTTAAGAGAGTGAACAAACACACTGATCCGTTTACAATAAGGCATGACTCAATATCATATAACAGAAAAAACCCATAAATTGCTCAGCAACTTATGGGTATAAAATGAACGAGATTAAACTGTAAAAACTACCTTAAAATGGTCTACATTAGATTAGCTGACTTATACCAGTTTAGCCAATACCGCTTGCCCCATCTCTTGACAGCCCACTTGCTTGAGTCCAGCTTCACTGCTGTCTAAAATATCAAGCGTACGCAGACCATCATCAAGCACATCACTGACTGCTTGCTCGATCGCTTGTGCGGCTTCCTCTTGCTTAAAGGTATAACGCAGCATCATAGCGACAGACAAAATAGTGGCCAATGGATTGGCTTTATCTTGCCCAGCGATATCAGGCGCAGAACCATGACATGGCTCATACATACCTTTGCCATCCTCATCCAAGCTCGCTGATGGCAGCATACCAATAGAACCGGTCAACATTGCCGCTTCATCAGATAAGATATCACCAAACATATTGCCTGTTACCATGACATCAAACTGCTTAGGATCTTTGATCAACTGCATACAAGCATTGTCAGCATACATATGGGATAACGCCACATCGCTATACTCTGCTTGCTGCATCTGAATCATTGTTTGTTTCCACAGCTCAGTCACTTCTAAGACGTTGGCTTTGTCTACTGAACATACCTTGGCAGCTGTACCTGCGGCTTGGGCACGGGTTTTTGCTAACTCAAAAGCAACTTTACCGATACGCTGAATCTCACTGGTGCTATACACCATCGTGTTATAGCCTTGCTGCTCACCATTTTCTAGTGTGCGAATACCACGTGGCTCGCCAAAATAAATGCCACCCGTCAGTTCGCGAACAATCAGCAAATCTAAACCAGATATAATTTCAGGCTTGATACTTGACGCATTGGCTAGCTGCGGATAAAGCTTTGCCACACGTAAATTGGCAAACAAACCCAGCTCACCACGGATTTTAAGCAGACCGCGCTCAGGGCGCTTACTACGTTCAATCGTATCCCATTTAGGGCCGCCGACAGCGCCTAATAATACAGCATCTGCTGCACGTGCACGCGCTAATGTTTCATCAGGTAAAGGCTCACCTGTGGCATCAATAGCCACACCACCAATCAATCCAGACTCTAATGTCAAATCAAGTGAAAACTTCTCATTGACGGCTTTGAGCACGTCGATGGCTTGAGTCATGATTTCAGGGCCAATACCATCGCCCGCTAATGTTAAAATCGTTGCCATACTAATCCTTTTGGATATATTTTTATCAATTAATTTTTATTACGCTGTGGTCGTTTTAGGTTTAGATGCTGACGTCACTGCTTTGACCATGCCTGTCTCTACAAACTCACCTTGGTGCTCAGACTCTAACTGTTTACAGAATCGGCGCTGCACCTTATTACCTTGTAATAGATCAATACATAAAGGCTCAGGCGACGCTGTATCCAACAAACTGCCAGATTTTTCACTACTTTTCTTTTGATAAGCACGTAACTTGTAAGTACCTGCGTCCGCAAAATCATGAATCATCGCAAAACGCTCAACGTATCCCATGTTATTCTCTGGATAAAAATTGACATGGACTTCACGTTTTGCAGGCATCACCCGTGCATAATAGTTGGTCAACCCTGGCATACCAGATGCGGCTAATGGCAATATCTTTATAGAGTTTTTACTCATGAGCGGTGTCATCTCTATGCTCATTTGGGGCGTTGCAGTACCTTTATAACTTGGTAAAGCCTCTACAATCTGAGGATTAACTGGCTCATGATTATCAGGAGAAATAACCAGTGTCTTATCTATTTGCACGATTTCACAGTGGTAAGTACCCACGCACGCGATATTTACTTCGCCAGCAACGGGTTGGATCTTACCTACCCACGCTTTCGCACTTTCTGCCTCATCTATTTTTTGATAGCCCGTCAATAGCTGGCAGCCTGACAAAAATAAGCTTGCAGCAACAATCGTACTTGTCGATAGAGCATAACGTTTTTTATTCATAATGGCGGCTACTGTTTATCAGAAAGATAATTTATAAGGAAGATAATAAAATGTGTCAAAAACTACCCTTCATTTTAGCCAGTTCACCGCCATAACTCAACGATGCGTTGCGACTGGCCAGCAGTTTTGTGAGCAAGGCATCATAAAATCCTTACCTAAGCGCGTACGTCGTTAAAGATCCACGGCGTTTTTTGCATCATTTTATGCTCGTAGTCTTTGATAGCATCGCTTTGCTGCAAGGTTAAACCGATATCATCTAGCCCATTTAACAAGCAATGTTTGCGAAAAGCATCCACTTCAAAGGCATACTCTTCGCCTGTTGGCGTGATGACTACCTGACGCTCAAGATCTGCCGTCAGCTCATAGCCTTCATTAGCAACAGTCGCCTTCATTAAAGTATCCACAATTGCTTCATCTAGTACAATCGGTAACATGCCATTTTTAAAGCAGTTATTGTAAAAGATATCAGCAAAGCTTGGTGCGATAACCGTACGAAAGCCATACTCAGAAAGTGCCCAAGGTGCATGCTCACGACTAGAGCCACAGCCAAAGTTTCTGCGTGCTAGCAATATAGTAGCGCCTTGATAACGGGGTTTATTCAATACAAAGTCTGGATTGATAACACGTGTGCTGGGGTCTTGGCCTGGATATCCTTCATCAAGATAGCGCCAATCATCAAATAAATTCACGCCAAAGCCTGTACGTTTAATAGACTTCAAAAACTGTTTTGCGATAATTTGATCGGTATCGACGTTTGCGCGATCAAGTGGGCAAACGATACCGGTTTGGGTGTTATAAGCTTGCATAAAATTTCCTATCAATTATATTTTTGCTGGTTGACGATCTTGATAAGCATATTAAACAGTAAATAAATTTTTACCGTTTTGACATCATGCTCATATATTTATCGTTGATATAAGCATGATGTCAGCTACTTATTATCAGTCTTAAAACGTACGAACGTCTACAAAATGACCTGCCAACGCTGCTGCAGCTGCCATTGCTGGACTGACCAAATGCGTACGACCACCATTACCCTGACGACCTTCGAAATTACGATTAGACGTCGATGCACAATGCTCTTGCGGCTCAAGTTTGTCTGCATTCATGGCAAGACACATTGAACAACCCGGCTCGCGCCATTCAAAACCAGCTTCGGTAAACAAAGCATCTAAACCTTCAGCCTCTGCTTGTAGTTTTACTTGTCCAGAACCTGCAACAACGATGGCTTCTTTGATATTATCAGCCACTTTGCGTCCTTTGATCACTGCTGCAGCGTCCCGCAAATCTTCGATACGCGAATTGGTACATGAGCCAATAAATATACGATCAAGCTGAATGTCCGTGATTTTCTGACCAGCTTCTAGACCCATATAGGTATATGCGCGTAACCAACCCTCTTTTTGGGCTTCATCAATGGCTTGGTCAGGTGTTGGTACCGATTGGGTGATATCAACGACCATCTCAGGCGAGGTACCCCAAGATACTTGCGGTGCTATTTGGCTACCATCGATCTCAACCACGGTATCAAATACTGCGTCATCATCTGAATATAATGTACGCCAGTAGGCTTCAGCTTGTGGCCACTGTGACTCGTTTGGCGCGTACGGGCGACCTTTAACATAGTCTATCGTCGTATCATCAACGGCAACCATACCCACGCGAGCACCAGCCTCAATTGCCATGTTACAGACAGTCATACGACCTTCCATACTCATGTCTTCAAACACTTGACCTGCAAATTCAATCGCATGTCCAGTTCCGCCTGCCGTACCGATCTTCGCAATAATGGCGAGCACGACGTCTTTTGAGGTCACGCCCGCACCAAGTTGACCAGTGACGCGGATTTGCATATTTTTTGATTTCTTTTGGATCAAGCACTGCGTTGCCAATACGTGCTCAACTTCAGAGGTGCCGATACCATGTGCTAAGCAACCAAGTGCGCCATGTGTCGCTGTGTGCGAATCACCACAAACAACGGTCATACCTGGCAACACAAGACCTTGCTCAGGACCAACGACATGCAAAATTCCTTGACGCGCATCGTTGATTGTAAATTCTGCGATATCAAATTTGGTGCAGTTCTCATCCAATGTGACAACCTGCAGACGTGATACCTTGTCTTTAATACCAGTGACACCTGCTGAGCGCTCTTTGGTGACTGTTGGCACATTGTGATCAGGACTGGCGATATTGGCAGACAAACGCCATGGTGCTCTATTGGCAAGCTCCAATCCTTCAAACGCTTGTGGACTCGTCACTTCATGCAACAGATGGCGATCGATATAAATTAAGCTCGAACCGTCGTCACGCTTGGTGACTTCATGAGCATTCCAAAGTTTGTCATATAAAGTTTGACCGGCCATGATGCTATCCTTTATTAATTACTACTGACTTGATTTTCGCTTGCTCACCTGTTGGCAAGCTAAGGTTCTGTTTGTTCAATTAACGATTAGATTTATCTATAATGTCGTATTTAACTGCATGATAGCTCTTTATGATTTGTGTGAGAGCATCATTTTGCAATAACTTCTACCTAATCAATGATATTGAAATATATATTCTAGAATTGCTATATTTTGTGTAGTATAAATATTATTCATTAATAATTTTAGATTTGTGGCTATAAGCAGCGCCTAAACACGCTTGAGACTGCAAATAATCAACTTAAAAGAATAAATATGTGACAATACGCCTTGATATCTTGTGATTATAGCAGGCAAATCCTATAATAATAATTGATGATTTTTAACCAGATGCAAACTTTTATTTTTAATACGTTATCATTGGCTCAGCCCACTTTTATTTATAGCTCATAAAGTAGCTAAGGAAATCCGTTTGAACACCACAAACTTGACGACATTCGTTACCGTTATGCACACTGGCAGTATTTCAGGTGCCGCAGAAAAGCTGTTCATTACTCAGCCTGCCGTCAGTAAGCGCATCAAAAACTTAGAAGATGAGTTTAACATTACTTTATTTGATACTGTAGGCCGCGGGATTGTACCCACGCAGGCTGCTATTGAGATGCTGCCACACGCCAAACGCTGGTTGGAAGATTATGAGAACTTCAAGATTAACTTGCAGCACTCTCAGCATATCGTCTCTGGCAAGCTTGTAATTGGCACAAGCCATCATATTGGTTTACATCATCTAGCACCCGTGCTTAAGCATTTTATTCAGACTTATCCTGCTGTTCAGTTAGAAGTTCATTTTGTTGACTCAGAAAAGGCCCACAAAGCAGTACTGGACGGCGATCTGTCATTAGCGTTTGTCACGCTACCGCCTGTATACGATAAACGCTTGACCTATCACACGCTTTGGTCAGATCCCCTGTATTTTATGACGGGTACTTTGTCACCTCTAGCGACCAAATCTAATGTCACTTTAGAGCAGTTAGCACGCTATCCTGCTATTCTACCGTCTGCCAATACCTTTACCAGTCAGATTACTTTGGCTGAGTTTGCTAAGCATAACCTAAAACCTTATGCCACGATGAGTACCAATCCGCTTGAATCTATTCGGATGCTGGTTTCTGTTGGACTGGGTTGGTCAGTCCTTCCGCAAACTATGGTCAGTCAAGATTTGGAACGTATCGATATGGCAGACAACATTGAGTTACAACGCTATTTAGGTGTGGTTATCAATCCGAAGCTAACACAATCTAGTAGCGTAACCGCACTACTAGATTTGCTGGCGCCAATTGAGTAAAAACATCCCAATACAACAATTTAGGTATTTAAGCTATTCGCATTCGTGACTCTCATACGTTATAATATGCTTGACGTTGTTTTAATAACAAAAATTTACCACAAGGACACTGATAGTCATATATTGAATACTTCTAGTAAGATATGATGGTTAACAGTAGGTTTAATGGTTTCGCTGATTGGTTATGTAGGTTGCTAATACTCATATATAAATAGCAGATGCGAGCAATAACAGCAGATAAGTGGAATGCGAGGTTCCCATTGTTCTCTATCTCTATATGAGTGCTAGCCATATAACGACATCAATCATATAAAACTACAAAAGATACTGAAAAAAGCCATTATGTCTTAATTAATGGCTTTTTTTGTCTTTAGACATTGTTTGAGATATTTTGTTTGAGGCATCGTCTTTTAAGACAGAACTTTTATAGTTAAAAAATAATTAAAGCCAACGATGTTGGTTAAGGATAACTTATATGAACGGAGTTTCTAGTGGCGTGCTTATATCACTTGGCGCCTATTTTTTAGTGATGATTGGAATTGGTGTTTATGCTTATTTTAAGCAAGCCAATGATACCGAGGGTTATCTTTTAGGAGGACGTAATCTAGGTCCAGCAGTTACTGCACTTTCAGCAGGCGCATCGGACATGTCAGGTTGGTTGCTACTCGGACTACCAGGCTATATGTATGCAGATGGCGTGGTGAGTATTTGGATCGCACTTGGTTTGACCCTTGGTGCCTTATTGAACTATCTCATCGTAGCACCGCGTCTTCGTGTTTATACCGAAGTTGCTGATAACGCTATTACTTTACCTGACTATTTTGCCAACCGCTTTGAAGACAAATCGCATATGCTGCGTGTAATCTCCGCTTTGGTTATCATTTTATTCTTTACTGTCTACACAGCGGCAAGTCTCGTAGGCGGTGGTAAACTCTTTGAAAGCTCACTCAATCTATCCTATGGTACTGGTCTATGGGTTACTGCTGGTGTAGTGGTTGCTTATACGCTATTCGGTGGTTTCTTAGCGGTATCGATGACTGACTTTGTACAGGGTGTTATCATGCTGTTTGCGATGGTCATTGTACCTCTCGTTGCCTTTACAGATCTTGGCGGTGTTTCAGCCACGACTGAAGCGGTTAGAAACATTGATCCAAGCCTACTAAATATTACTAGCGGTATGAGTATCATCGGTATCATTTCACTTATGGCATGGGGTTTAGGATATTTTGGTCAGCCGCATATTATTGTGCGTTTTATGGCAATCCGCTCAGTACGAGATGTGCCTACTGCACGTAATATCGGTATGAGCTGGATGATTGTCAGTCTTATCGGCGCATTGATGACTGGTTTTGCTGGTCGTGCTTATGTACAAAAGACAGCTATGACGTTAGATGATCCTGAGACTATCTTTTTAGTATTCACTCAGTTCCTATTCCACCCGTTGGTTTCAGGTTTCCTATTAGCAGCGATTTTAGCGGCCATCATGAGTACCATCTCATCGCAGTTATTGGTAGTATCAAGCTCATTAACCAAAGACGTTTATAAACTATTCTTTGACAGAGATGCACCAGAAGCTCGTCAAGTATTGGTTGGACGTATCTCAGTTGTCGTGGTCGCTATTGTTGCTATCTTGTTAGCTTCTGATCCAGACAGCTCAGTATTGAACCTAGTATCAAACGCATGGGCAGGATTTGGTGCAGCGTTTGGGCCGTTGGTTATTTTCAGTCTCACATGGCGCCACATGAACCGTAATGGCGCTGTTGCCGGTATGGTTGTAGGTGCATTGACGGTTATCTTATGGATCTATGGTCCTTTCCAAATAGATGGTATGGCACTAAATAGCTGGTTATATGCTATTGTTCCAGGCTTTATCTTAAGTACCATCGCTATTTTTGTAGTCAGTATCATGACGGGCGGTCCAAGAGAATCAGTCGCCGCTAAATACAAAGAGATGGAATTGAACCTGAACAAGTAGGTTTATACAGTAACTTTACCTTATCACTATAAAAAAACCTCGCCACTAATGGCGAGGTTTTTTATTGGTAGCTATTAATTATGATGTAAGTAGCTACTATTATAAGTAGGAAGGCTGCTCTAACCTTCTATTATGAGTATCTACTCTTAATAGAATAGCTATGTACTATTACCAAATGGATCTGTCTAAACATGCCCCTACCTATATGGATAGCTAACTATCATATAGGTAGCGACAATGGATACATTGCTTACCATTCAATCAACTGGAAGGCAGATATCAAACGTATAACAACATATGAGTAGTAAGTAGGTTGTAGCTATCAGTTATTAATTTACTTTCTGTAAAACACTCTAAATATCTTTCCATATCTAAGAGTTTTTATTCACTTCAAAATATTGGAATCAATAAAAAAGCGACCTATGATAGGCCGCTTTTTATTATCTAACAGTTATATAAGGAAGCTACTTTCCTTGATAAGAAATCTTTAAACCAGCAATATAACCATCATTATCTTGGAAATCACCAACGATTTTTCCACTAGGTAGACGACCTTTTGCATCACCGAACCATAAGTATTTACCACCAGCCGACACGGCCCAGTTTTCCGTCACGTTGTATTTGGCACCAAGACCGACGCTGTAATAGCCATCGACAGGACCTAACGACGTTGTTGGATCACCAGCACCACTATCCCAACCCACAGTACCACTGATAGCAAGTGCTGGTGCAACACGCTTGGCAAGACCAAGCTCCACTTGCCATTGGTCATCTTCGTATTCAACCAAGTCCAAACCATCAGGGCCGTAATTACGTTTACTAACGTCATTATATAATGGTGGTGTGATGACAAAATCGCTCCAAGGTACCCAGCGTACTTTTGCCGTTGCTAGAGTTGTAGGATTAATACCAGTCTGGAAATCAAAGTTGACTGATTTAGGGGTTGTAATCTCATAATTACTGTTCCGGTTAGCAGCCGCAGCCCCTATAGCCGCTGCCTGTGCTGGAGTCGCTCCTTGCTGCAAAGCAGCTCCTTGAGCCAAAATACCTGCTATAGGATAATTCTCAGAGATATCTATATCATGGTCAATCTCAGAACGATAAGTCAACGCTGCTTTTAGAGCAATTTCAGGCTTGCTATAGGCAATACCTGCGATATAACCATAATCCATATCAGGATTGCTGTTTGAGGTATAACCACTAGCAGGCCCATAAGCTAAGCCACGCAATTTGGTTTCAGATTGGATACGCTGAGCAACTGGACCACCATAAATTTGGAAGTTTTTATTGGCACCGAATTTCATTCCCAAAATACCAGTCAAACTTTGGCTACGAACTTCAACGTTAGTATTCTCGCCTGCAGTGGCTGACTCAGCTAATGCTATAGCACCTGCAGTCTGTGGGTCTACACCATCACCTACCAATTCGCCTCCTGAAGCTTGAGGATTATTGCTTGCCACAAAATTACTTTGCGTGTATTCAGCAGCAGCACCAAAAGGCTCATCATATAGTACACCCACACTGAACGTGTCGTTGATATCAGTTTTTACGCCATAGCGGAAGAAGTCATAAGATTCAGCAATGTCGCCCGTTTTATTGCCGCGCTCATAGTCATTTTGACCAGGGTTGACATTCGCACTATCGTAGCCGCTTACATCAGCATCAATATAAGTATAGACCGCTTCAGCGTAAGTGCCATCTTGAAAAAAAGCAGTGACATCTTGACCTGAACGATCAAGACCAGCAGCGTTGGTTACGCTAGCGAAAGAAAGAGTAGCAATAGCTACTGCAAGGGTTTTCAAATGAAAGGTAGTGCGCATTGTGTATCTCCAACGATCCTTGTTGTATTAATACTTTAATAACCATTATGTAGCATTGCTATGCTCGATATTGATATTACTAAAGTTTTGTCCTAAGTTGAATACTAATGTCTTTTTGACACTAAAACAACATTAAAAGTGCTTTATTTCTCAATTATGACTGAACAGTACATATAAGATATAAATAAAATACTGTGGTTTACTTTTTGTCTTTAATGTGATTTTTACGGTAAGGTCTATAGCCAGAAAATAAATATTTTTACCTATAGTCTGTTAAATGTGATTTTTAAAAACACATAATAAAAAAGCGACCCTTAAAGGATCGCTTTTTTATATTAGTAGCAAACAGTATCACATAATTTATTTGTGATTTACTGAGCTTGGTAAGATACCTTTACACCCAATACAAAACCATCGTTACTTTCGAAATCACTAACGATCGTCTTAGTTGGGATTTGACCTTTGGCATCACCGAACCATAAGTATTTACCGCCAGCAGATATCGCCCAGTTTTCGGTCACATTATATTTCGCGCCAAGACCAGCACTATAATAGCCTTCGATAGGACCTAATGAGGTGACTGGGTCACCTGCACCACTATCCCAACCAACAGTACCACTGATAGCAAGTGCTGGCGCGACACGCTTAGCCAATCCTAGCTCTACTTGCCATTGGTCGTCATCATAGCTAACTAACGCTAACCCCTTATCATCCTGAGTCGAAATCTTGCTAACATCGTTATATAGTGATGGTACGATAGCAAAATCACTCCATGGTACCCAACGTACTTTGGCAGTCGCTAGGGTTGTAGGGTTGATGCCAGTTTGAAAATCAAAGTTCACTGATTCAGGCGTAGTTATTTCAATACTATCAACTCTGTTTGTTGACAGACCAAGTGCAGAAACCACAGGAGCTGGTATAAGACCAGAACCTACAACAGGATAAATTTCAGATGCTTGAGCGTTATGTTCGATTTCCGATCGGTATGTTAATGATGCTTTTAACGCAATTTCAGGCTTGCTATAAGCTACGCCTGCGATATAACCGTAATCTTGATCAGCATTAATATTCGCAGTGTAACCGTTCGCAGCTTCATAAGCAGGACCGCGTAGCTTTACATCTGCCTTTACGCGCTGAGCAACTGGGCCACCGTATACTTGGAAGTTTTTATTTTGACCAAACTTCGCACCAAGGATACCAGTAATACTCTCTGTACGTACTTCTACGTTAGTACCCTCACCGTTTGCATTTACAAAGTTATTATCACCAGTATAGTCAGCGGCTGCGCCAAAAGGCTCATCATATAAGACGCCAACACTAAACGTGTCGTTAATGTCTGTTTTTACGCCATAACGGAAAAAGTCATAAGACTCTGCGATATCATCAATCTTATTATCTGAAGTATCTTTACCCGTCACGTCCGCATCGATATAGGTATAGACAGCTTCAGCATAAGTGCCATCTTGTAGGAATGCGGTGACATCTTGACCTGAGCGATCAAGACCAGCAGCACTAGCAGCGCTAGCGACAGATAGAGTAGCAACAGCTACTGCAAGAGTTTTTAAGTGAAAGGTGGCGCGCATTTTACATCTCCAAACATCCGCATTGTTTTACTGCTTTACTTAATTCTCTTAAGTAAGCAGCATCCGAGGTGGAAGATAGTAAAGATTTTTTAACACTAAAACAACTGCCAAAATACATTATTTCCATATTATGACTATTAAGTCACCAAAGGGTACCTTTATCTAAAAATATACATATTGCGACTATTTACTATTGGTTATCTTACTTGCTATTATTTTTCAGTAATGTGGTGGTTTATCCGCCATCACATCAAATGGGGCAATACCACTCTCTGGGTCTTGATTTTCTATTTGCTTATAAATCAGTTGTAGCTGACGCTGTAATGTTTGAATATCTTTATCTTGACGTGCAATCACCTCATCAAGTCTCTCTACTGTAATCTCAAGGTGCGCTACATTCATTTGCAGATCAATTACTTGGGTTTGCAAGTCGTCTTGTATGCTCGCAGCAGCATCTTTGTTATTAGATTGATTCATATTTTTCTCTAAAGTATCGTAAATATAAGGTGGAAAGGTTTAGCAAGTAAAATAGGTGGCAAAACCTAAGTGGCATCATTAAACCCATCATACTAATCAAAAATAGCCACTATGAATAAAAGCTATAAATAGTACTGATAAAACGATTTACTCGCACTACAGTTGCGCGGTGGCATGTTATACTGCTGGCAATTTTGCAACAACCCCTACCTCACTATTATATAAGCTTAAGATACTCTATGGCACTGATTCATTTAAAAGACATTCACTTAGCGTTTGGCGTCGCGCCTGTTCTTGATGGTATTGATTTTTCTATCAATTCAGGCGAGCGTGTGTGTTTGATTGGCCGCAATGGCGAAGGTAAATCCACCTTATTCAAACTGATTAATGGCTCATTGCAGCCTGACAGTGGCGAGATCATCACCAACAGCAGTATGCGTGTTGCGATGCTTGAGCAAGACGTCCCCGAGTCGAGCGGACGCATACTTGATATCGTCATGGGCGGTAGCCGCCGCACAGCTGACTTGCTCATTAACTATAATAAGCAAGTGGAGATGTGCGCCAATGGCGACATGGACGCTTGCGAGCACATGGCGACCTTGCAGCATGATATCGACGCCGTCCATGGCTGGGACTTAGAACGTGATGCCATGCGTCTGATCACCACCATGGGGCTTGACCCAGAGGACGACCTCTCCTCGCTATCTGGAGGCCGTAAGCGCCGCGTATTACTTGCTCGTGCGCTGGTCACCAAACCTGATGTACTCTTACTTGATGAGCCAACCAACCATCTAGACGTTGATAGTATTGAGTGGTTAGAGCGCTTCTTGCTCGATTGGCAAGGTCTAACTCTACTGTTTGTCACCCACGATAGAGCATTCGTTGATAAGCTTGCGACTCGTATTGTAGAGCTTGACCGTGGTCAATTGACCAGCTATGACGTCACTCAAGGCGCCAAAGGCTACGCTCGTTATCAAGAGCTAAAAGAGCAGCAGCTACTTGCTGAGGAAAAAAACAATGCCAATTTTGATAAAAAACTGGCGCAAGAAGAAGTGTGGATTCGTCAAGGCATCAAAGCCCGTCGTACCCGTAACGAAGGCCGCGTACGCGAGCTAAAAGCCCTGCGCGAAGAGCGAAAAAACCGCCGCGAGCAAGTCGGCAACGTCAATATCACCATGGGTGAAGGCGAAAAAAGCGGTAAGCTCGTTTGTAAAGTCAAAAACCTGCACCTTGAATATGAGGGTAATGTACTGGTTGACAACTTTACGACCACTATTATGCGCGGCGACAAAATCGGTATTGTCGGCCCTAACGGTGCTGGTAAAACCACCCTTATCAAAGCCCTACTCGATATGTCGGATGACGAGGTCACCAAGACCGGCAGCGTCACGCTTGGCACCAATTTGCAAATTGCCTTTTTTGATCAGCTGCGTGATCAGCTAGATCTTGAAGCCAGCGTCGCACAAAACGTCTCAGAAGGTTCTGACTTTGTCGAAGTTGGCGGCCGAAAAACCCATATCATGAGCTATTTACAAGACTTCTTATTTGCACCAGAGCGTGCACGTACCCCTGTCAAAGCACTATCTGGTGGTGAGCGCAACCGTGTATTGCTGGCCAAGCAGTTATTGAAACCTGCTAATATTTTGGTACTCGATGAGCCGACCAACGATTTGGACATGGCGACACTTGAGCTATTAGAAGAGTCGGTCAGCAGCTTTAACGGTACCATCTTGCTGATCAGTCATGACCGCTCATTTATGGACAATGTGGTCACCTCCACCTGGGTGTTTGATACCGATGAAAATGGCAATGGCATCGTCAAAGAGTATGTCGGCGGCTACCAAGAGTATTTGGTGCAAAAAACCCGAGAAGAGGCAGCACGTGCCGCAAAAGCACCTGCCAATAATGCGGTCAGCAAAAAAGCGGCAAATAAATCTGGCGCAGATACCAAGCCTAAAAAAGCAGCCAAAAAGCTGAATTATAATGAGCAGCGTGAATTGGATAACTTACCAAAAGAAATCGCTGCGCTAGAAGCCGAACAAAAAACGCTAGAAGACAAGCTGGCTGATGGCTCTTGGTTTAATACCGACTTTGATGCAGCGACAGCCGCAAGTGAGCGTTTATTGACAATCGAAGATGAAATGATGAGTAAGCTTGAGCGTTGGAGCGAGCTTGAAAGCTAATAATGGCACTTCTCTAGCCACATTTATTAGAATATCGCATATGTACTTTGCATTGCGTATTTCGATAAACAAGTTTCTGATAGTCTGATAAAGCATTATTAATTATTCTGAAAGCATCACCACTTTATTATATATAGAGTGGTGATATTCGTTTTATGACGTTTTATCCAGTAGTGAGATGGTGAAAGTTAGTGAACATTTTCGTAATTTCAAGTATCATTCGCTATTGCTGAAAAATCCTTATTAATTATAAGGTCATGACATTTACAATCCCTATAAAAGCAAAGTTGGCGTTAAACATTGATAATCCGACTGTTTTAATATGGTTGTCATATTCAACCCCCTAATATGCCCTATTAAGGTTGCTTTATTTTTAACGCAATAATTTATTTTATCACCGAAATAGCTTAGAATAGTAACAATTAGCAAAATTAGGCACAGCTAAAGTGGCTTGATATTGTATATTTTCTAAGCCACAAACCCAGTGTGGGATAATCCCATTTCATTCACCTGGAGGAAGTATTAATGAGCCAAGCCGAAGGCGTTAATGTACAACGCCGTAGAGTTCTTATTGCCTCAACTGCCGCGATTGGTGCAGCTGGGGTAGCTGCCGTGGCGACACCTTTTGTCCGTTCTTGGTACCCAAGCGCTAAAGCTGAGGCTGCAGGGGCTGCAGTAACCCAAGATATTAGTGCTATCGAAGATGGACAAATGATTGTTGTCAAATACCGTGGCAAACCTATTTATGTCGTTAAACGCACAGAAGACATGGTCGCAGGGTTGGAATCTGTAACACCATTACTGTCAGATCCTGAATCTGCAGCATCGGTACAACCTGAATACTGCAAAAATACCAACCGCTCTATCGATCCATCGATCTTGGTGGTTGAGGGCGTATGTACGCACTTGGGCTGTGCACCAAACTACCGTCCTGATGTGGGCGCGGTGGATTTAGGTGGCAATGATTGGTACGGCGGGTTTTTCTGTCCGTGCCACGGGTCAAAATATGACTTAGCAGGCCGCGTATATAGTGGCGTTCCTGCACCGCTTAATTTACCCGTTCCAGAATATGGTATGGATGGTACCATTTTGACGGTTGGGGAGGCTTAACATGAGTATAGGTAAAAAGTTAATGCACTGGGTGGACGCGCGTTTTCCAGCGACTGAAACCTACGAATACCACATGTCAAAGTACTACGCACCAAAGAACTTTAACTTTTGGTACTTCTTTGGCGTGCTATCAATGGTTGTACTGGTCAACCAGTTGGTGACCGGTATTTGGCTGACGATGATGTACAACCCTAGTGCCGAGGGCGCATTTGCGTCTGTAGAATACATCATGCGTGATGTCAAAGGCGGTTGGCTCATCCGTTATATGCACTCGACTGGCGCCTCAGCGTTCTTTGTCGTGGTGTATTTGCATATGTTTAGAGCACTGCTCTACGGCTCATATCAAAAACCTCGTGAGCTTATTTGGCTCATCGGCATGGGCATCTATTTGGCTCTTATGGCCGAAGGTTTCTTTGGATACCTACTCCCTTGGGGCAACATGTCATTTTGGGGTGCTCAGGTTATCTTAAACCTTCCTGCGGCACTGCCGGTAATCGGTGACGGTCTTGCTGAATGGGTACGTGGTGACTATATCATCTCAGGTATCACTCTAAACCGCTTCTTTGCGCTACACGTTGTCGCTATTCCATTGGTCCTTGTGGGCTTGGTCTTCATGCACATTGTCGCATTGCACCATGTAGGTTCTAACAACCCTGATGGTATCGATATTAAGAAGCTAAAAGACAAAAATGGCGTACCATTAGACGGTATCGAATTCCATCCATACTACACTGTGCATGATATGGTGGGTATCGTAGTATTCTTTATCTGTTTCTTTGCGGTGGTGTTCTTCTTCCCTGAAGGCGGCGGTTATTTCCTTGAGCCACCTAACTTTGAAGCGGCGAACTCTCTAAAAACACCAGCGCATATCGCGCCAGTATGGTACTACACACCGTTCTATGCCATCTTGCGTGCGGTTCCAAGTAAGCTGGGCGGGGTCATCGCCATGGGTGCGGCCATCGCTGTACTATTCTTGATACCGTGGCTCGACAGATCACCTGTACGCTCAATACGCTACAAAGGTATCTTGTCTAAGATTGCACTAACTGTCTTTGCTATTAGCTTTATCGTACTTGGCTATTTAGGTGCGACACCTGCAACGCCAACTGCGACTATTATGGCTCGTGTATTCACGATTCTATATTTCTTGTTCTTCTTGTTGATGCCGTTTTACACTGCAATCGAGAAGTGTAAACAGCCACCAGAACGCGTTACCGGAGGTCACTAATGAGCACGCTAATCAAATCCCTAGCTGGTCTAGGCTTAGGCGCGGCATTGAGTTTGACTGCTGGTAGTGCGCTGGCAGCAGGCGGCGGATGTGGTACTTTTACCAATGCCGACGGCGTGGTAGAACATTTGGCTTGTAGTGAAGCCCCCATTGATTTTACCAATAAAGGCTCACTACAGAACGGCGCGAAAATCTTTATGAACTACTGTGCTGGGTGCCACTCAGCCAAGTATGTTCGTCACTCGCGTATTGCACAAGATTTAGAGATACCGCCTGAGTTGGTTGAAAAGTATTTGATGGTTACCACCGATCAAATCGGTGACCACATTACTGCTGAGATCGACCCTGAGGTTCAAGCGTCTTGGTTTGGTGCTGCACCTCCCGATCTGTCACTTGAGACGAGACTGCGCGGTGATGACTGGGTATACACATACCTACTATCATTCTATGAAGATCCAAGTCGTCCTTGGGGCGCTAACAACTTAGTACTGGCCAATGCTGCTATGCCCCACGTATTGCATAATATGCAAGAAGAGCTAAGCCAAGAAGAATTTGAATCTGAAGTTGGTGACTTAGTCAACTTTATGGCTTGGATGGGTGAGCCTGCTCGTCACGACCGTCAAGTAATTGGTTTCTTTGTTATTTTATTCTTGTTAGTACTACTCATCCCAGTTTACTTGTTGAACAAAGAATTCTGGAAAGACGTCAAATAAGTAATAATTAGCAGACAGTTCTGATAATTAAAAAAGGCACTACTTCGGTAGTGCCTTTTTTTGTGCTTTGACATTAAGCTGAAATACCAGATAAGCCGGAAAATAAGCCACTCAGCGCTAATGTTTACGTACACTACCTTGATAAACGTTGCGAGTTTGTTTACGATGACAACCTTTACTCTTAACATTAGGCTTTCATGATTGATGCGAATGACATTCCAAGTAGTCAGCTAATTTTATATGCTGATGACGGCTACGACAGTCATGTGGTACGCCTATTACTTGAAGAAAAAAAACTAGAGTATTACCTATCGCGCTTGCACTCTGAGCGCCCTGAAGACTTAACTGAACTAAACCCTTATCATACTTTACCTGTATTGCAGCAGCGTGAGATTGCGCTTTATGAGATTAATGTTATTTTTGAATATCTTGAAGAGCGTTATCACACAAACAAACTGCTCCCTGAGACACCGCAGGAACGTGCACAGTTTCGTCAATTGGCTTGGCGCATTCAGCGTGATTGGCTCGTACTTGGCAAGCGCCTCCTCACGCATCCAGATAGTTTTAATAAAGCACAGGCTGCCGTTGCCAAAAAACAACTCAGTGATTCATTGATTACTCTGTCGCCGCTGTTCGCTCATAAGCCTTATTTTATGGCTGATGAGTTTGGTTGGTGTGATGTATTACTAGCGCCTCTACTATGGCGATTGGATGAAATGGGTATTGAGCTGCCACGTGCTATCAGCCGTCCGATATTTGAATATCAAACGAGAGTGTTTGAGCGTAGTAGCTTCCAAAAAAGCGTACGTTGATTAGACAAGTATAAGAAGCTGCCTTAGAATAAGTACCAATATAACAGAAATTGACTTGCACTTATTGTGCGATAATTTGCTAAATAAAATATCTTTTCATTATTGAACATCATTAGTATAGGAAATCATTAGATGAGCGAAACCACCTCTATTACACCTACCCGTCCTTATATGGTACGTGCACTATATCAATGGATAGAAGACAACGCCTTGACGCCTTATCTGATGGTCGATGCTACTGCTGATAACGTACAGATACCAACCGAGCATGTGCAAGATGGTCGTATCGTATTAAACATCGCCAGCCGTGCTACAGGCAATATGAGTATGGAAAATGACTATATTCATTTTAGTGCGCGTTTTGGCGGTGTCTCGCAAGAAATTTGGGTACCCTTGCAAGCGGTACTTGGCATCTATGCTAAAGAAAACTCGCAAGGGATGTTTTTTGATCCTAACGAGTACGATAACTATGAGCCTGAAGAAGAGGCTAGCGCGGTAGCGAATAAACCAAAAGCTGCGACTAGACCTAAACGCGATAACAAAGCAGGGTTGAAAGTGCTGAAATAATCAGCCATTCAAACTGATTATTTTTCACATAATAAAAAGCCAGTCATATTTGATATAACTGGCTTTTTTGTTGGCTGCTCAAAGACTTGAGACTTTATCTTTAACTAGGTTCTCGGCAAGGTCACGCCGCGTTGACCTTGGTATTTACCGCCACGATCTTTGTAGCTGGTCTCGCAGACATCGTCGCTATCGCTTTGGAAAAACAGCATTTGTGCTACGCCTTCTCCGGCATAAATACGAGCTGGTAGATTGGTGGTATTACTGAACTCTAGCGTTACATGCCCTTCCCATTCAGGCTCTAGCGGCGTGACATTGACGATAATACCGCAACGTGCGTAAGTCGACTTGCCTAGGCAAATAGTCAGTACGTCGCGTGGAATACGGAAATATTCCATGGTACGTGCTAAGGCAAACGAGTTTGGCGGAATGATACACTCATCACCAACGATATCGATGAAGCTTTTATCATCGAAGTTTTTAGGATCAACAACGACTGAATGGACGTTGGTAAAGACTTTGAATTCAGGCGCACAGCGTACATCGTAACCGTAGCTTGAGGTACCGTAGCTCACCAAACGCTCGCCTGCATCATTGAAGCGCACTTGACCTGGCTCGTATGGCTCGATCATGCCGTGCTCTTCGGCCATTTTACGAATCCAGCGGTCAGACTTAATAGACATTGTTATTCCTTAGCAAATTTTTAATAGCGATGATTATACGCAGTTGAGGCATCAATTTATAGGTTTTACGCGAGATAAAAGTATCCACTCGCTATTCAGCTTGAGTCAGATATTACCATTTTGCAAAGTGATCTTCCGCCAGTCCCATTACCTTATCCAAGCGTAGCACTTGCCCAGCTAAGCGTATCTCGCCGCTGTACTCCCCTAGCCACTGCTCAAAGATGCTGGCGACAACGCCGAAATTATCTGTTTTTTTGTAGACTCTAATCGGCGTGAAAGTTAAATCGATATCGACACTGCTCCAGCCTAAGCTTCGATGATAAATGTGCCAAGTATTGGCAGAGGAGTCATTCGTATCTTTACGCTCAAATAATACAGGCGGCAGATAAAAAATCTCGCCATCGAGCCAACAAGCATTCTCACTTAGACCTGTCTCATTGACACCCATAGAGAGATTCAATAAAAAATGCCGACCATCTGCTAGGTAGCTGTTGATACAAGTCCAAAACCAATTGGTCTCATGACGCATATAACCCAGTGTCCAATCTAGATTGGCTCTTGTTGTCTTGCTCAATTCAAGTTTTTGCTGCTGACTATCAGCGGTTATCTGTGCACCCGCTTTGATAATTATCTCGCCGCTAGCAGCGCTCAACGGCTCTTTTTGGGTAAAGGTCCAACCGCGTCTGCCTGTTGGCGTACATATTGCAAGCGGCTGCTGCTGACGCTCTAATTTTGCATGGACTGCTAGATATTGGCTATCAAGCTCTATACTCACCTGCTCTGGGGTAAAACCTAGCGTTAGGCTAAGCTTGCTATGGGTAAAAGACATCTGCCCTTGATAGTGATCGCCTTTAAATGCACTGCGGCGCGTAACTGGCTGCAAGGCTTCCCCAATCTCTAATTGTGCAGTCTCTTCATTGTAAACATAAACAAAAGCACTAGTGGCAATCTTAATCGTTGCCAGTGCGAGACATACTCTAAAAGGCGGCTCGATGATTTGGACAAAACAGAATTGATTGGCCTTGAAGTCTTTACGCCAGTTTGATAATGGTTTTTGCGAGATTAGCGGACTGTAATAATCGAGATAATTGATTTGTTTAACTTGCGAGAACACCCCAAATTGCGGCTGACCATTTTGGATGAGCTGTTCGATAGCTTGTGGCTTTATATCGGTAGAAATGATATTTGCGTAAGCTACATTATCTACCTTGTCGCTTTTAATATGTCCATGCATTGCTATGACATCCTTGTCTTGCATTTATTACTGACTAATCACTTGTCCTTGATAGCTTACTTCGGTACTTATCACTGTTCTTTTTGCTTGCCTTGATGCGGCCCAAATAGCTTCTGTAATGGCTTTGACCTCTATTGCAGTGAGTCCATCGGCCAGCTCCTGCGTCACATTTGCTACGGCAAAAGCATTTGTCCCAAAAGGATGCTTGGGAAACTTTAACAATAAAGCCGCCATCGCCTCTACTGCTGACAAAAAATCGGCAATCACCATTCGCCTATTACTAAAGGTTGCATTGACTTGATAGCGCTTGCTACTACCATCTTTATAGTAGCAAACGCCAATCAGTTGGTTATTTGATAGCTCAATTTCATACACGGGCGGACGCAGCATTTTTAGTAACGTGTACTGCTTGGGCGCAGCCTCTAAATGACTTTGATAAATAGATACACTCACAAAGTTTCCTTGCTTCTTTGTTAGAATAAAAGTGCTTTTAACTTTATATTTGCTTAGGCTAATTTGTTATTGATAAACAATCATCATAAACGATTAAAATATACGTTTATCATCAACAGGCTTAGCAAATTTATCAATATTAGTCTCGATGTTTTTGGCTATATTGATATAGTAATTCGCAAACTCATCATCAGCCAATACACTTGGCTTCCCTTTATCGACTTGGGCGCGGATACCACTGGCAAGTGGTAGTTGCCCTAATAGCGGCACGTGGTACTGCTCAGCGATCATCTCACCACCGCCAGTACCAAAAATCGCTTCGGTATGGTTGCAGTTACTACAAGTGTGCAGCGCCATGTTTTCAACCACACCCAGTACGGGAATACTGGTTTTGTTAAACATCTCAACGCCCTTTTGCGCATCAAGTAGTGCAACGTGCTGCGGCGTCGTGACGATGACAGCGCCTGTCACTGGGATACGCTGCGCCAATGTCAGCTGTATATCGCCCGTACCTGGCGGCATATCAATCACCAAATAGTCCAATTGTGGCCAGTTGGTTTGATTATAAAGCTGCATCAGCGCACCCGTCGCCTTTGGCCCACGCCACGCAACTGGTGTGTTCTCCCCATCGAGCAAGCTGCCGATAGAGAGCATCGCTATTCCATGCGCATCAACCGGAACGAACTGCTCGTTTTCTAATTGCGGCTTCACATCGGCAACACCTAGCATTGTCGGCATACTAGGCCCATATATATCCGCATCAAGCACGCCCACGCGATTACCCCGCTTTTGTAATGCCAGTGCGATGTTCACAGTCGTCGTTGATTTGCCAACGCCGCCCTTACCTGATGCCACAACAATAATATGGCGGATACGAGGATGCGCAGCTAATGAAGCTTGCGTAGGTGCTGCTTTGGTAATTGGCGGCTCAGCGTTAGCGTTATTGGCATTACTCACGTTGTTATTAACGCCAGATGAAGGCTGGGACTCCATCGCATTGGTTGTCTTTGGCATCTGCTTTGGTAAGCTTGAACCTGACCCTTTTTCTGGAGCAGGCAGGCGCACATTCATATGAATCGTGGTAATGCCATGCGGATGCAGCAGCTGACCAAGCTCTTGTTGGATAGCTTCAGGGTTGCTGTCTTGTGGCAGGCGCAAGTCTAGCGTCAGCGCCTCGCCGTCACGCTCAAGTCCTGTGACCATCGTCGCAATACTGACTGTTCCTATCTCATACCCAAGCAATACTTTATCAACGGCACTATCACGTTCTGCCTGCTGCTGCGGTGTTTCGGTTTTGGTGGTTTTTTTCTTCATAAAGTTGAACATAGCTATTATTATTGCCTATACAAGTGGATGAGTTTGGTACATGGCTTAATTCATATCGTCTCCTATTGAGCAAACGATAAAACCAGTGACCATTTTAGCCAAACCTTCTATCGTGACAGTGTAGCTGAATTGGACGCATAAAAAAACCACAACGCCAGTAGGTCTGACATTGTGGTTTGTTCTATTATAATAGGCGCAATATTTGTCTATTAATTCATAAACCAGCCATGACTGGCAACGATAGATTGTCCTGTAAACACATTACTGGGAAACGCCGCTAAGAATAGTGCCAACTGAGCAATATCCTCTACCGTTGTAAATTCTTTATCGACAGTATTTACTAGCATAATGTCATTAACGACAGATTCTTCACTAATACCTTTCTCGCTTGCTTGCTGCGGTATTTGTTTTTCGACCAAAGGCGTTTTGACAAACCCGGGACAGATCACATGCGAGCGCACATTATGCTCAGCACCTTCTTTGGCCAATACGCGGCACAGTCCTAGCAGGCCGTGCTTGGCAGTGACGTAAGTTGCTTTATAAAGTGACGCTTCATGCGAGTGTACTGAGCCCATGTAGATGACCGTGCCGCCTTTATCGTCTTGATACATGTGCTGTACCGCATCTTCAGAGGTGACATCCATCGCAATCGCAAGAGCACGCCCGCTATCTGCTTCAATGGCATCAACCGTTTGCTGTGCTGCTTCAAGATTGATATCGGCAATACCAACCATAGCGCCTGCTTTTGCATAAGTCTCAGCGATATCACGACCGATACCACTTGCAGAGCCAGTGATTAATGGCACTTTACCTGTCAAATCCTGCTGTAATTAGGTGTCCATATAGGTTCCTTATTATGATCTATAAATATTAGGAGATAAATCCTATTGAGCAATGCTAACTGGCGTTTTTTCTTGTAGCTCGTCAAAGCTAACACCATCTGCTAATTCAACCAATTTTAGGTCACTGTCAGTAACGTCTAATACGGCAAGCTCAGTGATGATACGATCAACCACGCCCTTACCCGTTAATGGTAGCTCACAGTTGGCTAAGATTTTTGGATCGCCATGTTTATTGACCTGTTCTATCAATACAATCACACGCTGTACGCCTGCGACCAAATCCATCGCACCGCCCATGCCTTTGACCATTTTTTTTGGAATCATTCAGTTAGCAGGGTCACCTTGTTCTGAGACTTCCATGGCGCCTAATATCGCCAAATTTACATGACCACCGCGAGTCAACAAAGTATTCCTTATCCTTCAATAATATCGCAACTGGATTTATGTTTAATAAAATCGATTAAATGGAATTTTTTGATTAGTTTCTTACCTATATTAATAAGCGCGACATACACGCTGTCTTAATTTTGCCAAGGAGGGCTATCATGTTTAGTACGCTAGCTATTGTCATTACCCTATTATTACTCATATTTTTTGCTTATCGCGGTTATTCTGTGCTGATCTTAGCACCGATTATGGCGACGCTAGCAGTCTTACTATCAGGTGATTTTTTAAACAGCATCCCCGCTTATACCGATGTCTTTATGGGCGCGTTAAGTGGGTTCTTACTCAAATTCTTCCCTATATTCTTGCTAGGGTCACTGTTTGGGCATTTGATGGCCGACTCTGGTGCGGCAACTGCCATCGATAGATTTTAGTAGCCTAAAAACTCAATTCCCAGATGGGGTTTTTATGGCTGGTTTATGACCATCAACATGCGGTGTAAACCTATCGTTCATGACTAATAAATGCTTGCCAGATGAGAAGTATAGTCGATACACTCTAAAAATGTCATAGCGCTACTGGGATGAATTTTGCGCAGCCTCTGGGGACGCAGCACGCAAGTAAAATTTATACCAGTAGCGCGTTTAAACCCATAACAGTTTTATATTCAGCTAACTATAATTACCAAGGAATATCACAAAATTATCTGAATTACGGTATCATAGGCACACTTTTTGATTTTTTATTATTTTTAGAAGTTTTTAGCATTAACGATGTCGCATCTATGAGCGATGAGCCGCTTAAGATGTTCGATATAGTCAATACACTCTAAAAATTTCATAGCGCTATTGGGATGAATTTTGCGCAGCCTCTGGGAACGCAGCACGCAAGTAAAATTTATACCAGTAGCGCGTTTAAATCCATAACAGTTTTACATTCAGCTAACTATAACTAACCCGTTTATATAAAAATATAGGTGATGAAAGTGCGTGAGATTCTAGTAACCAGTGCGCTGCCCTACGCCAATGGCTATATCCATTTAGGGCATCTTGTAGAATATATTCAGACCGACATTTGGGTACGTGCGATGAAAGCGCAAGGCCATCAAGTCACCTATGTCTGCGCGGATGACGCACACGGTACGGCAATCATGCTCAAAGCAGAAGCCAATGGCGTCACGCCAGAAGAGCAAATTGCCTCAGTTAAAGCCTCACATGAAGCAGATTTTGCAAAGTTCCTGATCAATTTTGATAACTACCACAGCACTCATTCAGAAGAAAACAAACAGTTCTCTGAGCTGATTTATCGTCGTCTCAATGAGGCTGGTCATATCAGCACAAAAGATGTCGAGCAGCTATTTGATCCTGAAAAGCAATTGTTTTTAGCCGATCGTTTTGTCAAAGGCACTTGCCCTGAGTGCGATTCACCAGATCAATATGGTGATAACTGCGAAGTATGCGGCACCACTTATGATGCCACTGAGCTGAAAAACCCGCGCTCAACGTTATCGGATGCCACGCCTGTGCTTAAAACTTCTAAGCATTATTTCTTTGATTTGCCAGAGTTTGAGCAGTTCTTACAGGACTGGACGCGCAGTGACAATCGTTTGCAAACCTCAGTGGCTAATAAATTGCAAGAATGGTTTGAGGCAGGACTTACCAGCTGGGATATCTCTCGCGATGCGCCCTACTTTGGCTTTCAAATTCCAGATACCCCAAGCGATGAGCCAGACAAATATTTTTATGTCTGGCTTGATGCGCCAGTGGGCTACATGGCAAGCTTTAAAAACCTATGTGATAAGCGTGCGGGAACAGAGCAAGCGCTTGATTTTGACCGCTACTGGGCACAAGAAAACGAGCACAAAACTGAAGTTTATCACTTCATCGGTAAAGACATCGTGTATTTCCATGCACTGTTTTGGCCTGCCATGCTAGCCGGTAGTGAATTGCGCACGCCAACGGGCGTCTTTGCCCATGGCTTCTTGATGGTCAATGGCGAAAAAATGAGTAAGTCACGCGGCACTTTCATCAAGGCCGAGACTTATGCTGAGCATTTGCACCCTGAATATCTGCGTTATTACTTCGCCAGCAAACTGTCTGACAAAGTCGAAGATATCAACCTTGATTTAGAAGACTTTATGCAAAAGGTCAACTCTGACTTGGTCGGTAAAGTGGTCAATATCGCTAGTCGTAGTGCAGGATTCTTGGTTAAGAAATACGACGGCATACTGTCTGAGACTTGCGCTGAACCGCGCCTATTAGAAGACATTACCAAAACGGGCGATGAGATTGCTGCTGCTTACGAGAATCGTGAATTCTCACGTGCTATGCGCCTCATCATGCAGTGTGCGGATAAAGCCAACGAATATATCGATGCCAAAAAGCCATGGTCGCTCGCGAAATTGGAAGGCACTGAGCAAGAAGTTCAAGACGTCTGCTCGGTCGCTATCAACATTTTCCGTCAGTTGATGGTCTATCTAGCACCAGTATTGCCTGAGCTGACAGCAAATGCGAAAGAGTTTTTGAACATTGACGATTTAAGCTTTGCCAGTCGTAATGAGTGGCTACTGGGTCATAAAATCAATAAATTCAAGCCACTGATGCAACGTATCGAAGAAAAAGATATTGAAGCCATGGTAGAAGATTCTAAAGCATCATTAGCTCAAGCTGATGCGCCTGCTGTGACCGAAAATAACAAGCCTGCCGCAAAAGACAAATCACCTGCAATAGACGCTAATACTGATGCCGAGCGAACGGATTATATTGGTATCGAAGACTTTGCTAAGGTTGAGATGAAAGTCGCTAAAGTGCTTGAGTGCAATCACGTAGAAGGCGCGGACAAGCTGCTACAGTTCACGCTAGATGTTGGTGAAGAAAAGCCACGCAACGTGTTTAGCGGCATTCGTAAGTTCTATGAGCCTGAGCAACTGACGGGTAAGAAAGTCATTTGCGTGACCAATCTTGCCCCGCGAAAGATGAAATTTGGCGTATCAGAAGGCATGGTACTCTCAACCGGTCATCCAAAGACAGGGCTTACGGTCGTTACGCTACCTGATAACTGTGTCATTGGTGATGTACTCGCATAAAAATATTAACTTAAGTAGTGGTGTAAGTGATAATTAAAGAAAGAACGAAAAAAACGGTCTAAATAGACCGTTTTTTTATGGCTGACTTAAAAGATTAAATCTCGCTGTTATCTACTCAAAACATCAATAATTTCCAACGTGTTATTAATTACTGTCACAATCTTATTGTCTGGCGTACGGATACGTACGTAACGGTCATCATAACGATCTAAAATAACAGAACGATCATAATCCCTTCTATCAATCTTGCCGACTACTCTATAACCGTATTTATCAAGGTCACGCTTGAATGACGCGTTAGGGCTAGCATTGCGATACGCATTAATATTAGGGTGGGCTTTGCCATTATTTTGATAATTGTTATGGTTGTAATCTTTACTAATGTGAGCAGAGTTACCCTTGCCATTTCCATGACCGTGCCCATTACCATGATTGTCTTTTGCCATAGCAGGCAGGCAAATCAATGAGCTTGCCGTAATACCAGCGATGGTCAATAACTTTAAATTAGCCGTATTCATAATGTTGTCCTTAAAATATGCGTTTGAATAATAGTAATGAGATATTTGAGTGCGTTGTATAGTCAAATCAATTTAAAAATGACACAACGAGATTAAAGGCTATTTTTCGCAGCCTCTGGAGACGAAGTCACAGCAAGCAAGGAAAATAGTATTTAATCGAGTGTGTTTGTGATGCTATATCAGTTTTATTTGGGCTTTACTATATATTCAACACGTCAACATAGTAATGATATGGATTTTGGACGCACCCTACTTCTTATATAAAAAATTTTTATATAAACATTAGCTTACGTTAATTATGAAGTGGATTGGTAATAGATGCGTTGCTAGCTTGTATGCTTTTTGACTATCAGTTTATTGGATAAGACAATGCCTTAAGAGGCTAATTCTTATGGTTAAATACTCAAAACCACACTTATGACAGTGGTTACGACAATGCCTAATAGTCTTACTAAGTACGCCTATGACGAATGCGCTTTAATTTTTTATTGCGATAACTTACATTGCTGTCATAATATGAACATAATAATCGACGGAACGATTACTTTATTTAATGGTTAGCCTGCTATTTTGGCATCAACATAGCATTGACTCGGCTAATCTGCATTCTCCAATATCTTTTTTAGAACCAAAGAGAACCAAACAGATTCTTTGAGCATTGCTATTAGTAGGCTTGATCAATCTGACAGTCCTCGCTTGGTTTTTATGATTGATATAACCTATGAGTTATCCTAATAATGACTATTGCTTCTACTCTACGCTTAAGCCTATATGGCGTTGCTCTTAGTGCCATTAGCACACTTGGCCTGATAGGCTGCTCGAACTCCTCTACTGACACAGCCGCCACTACTGAAAATAGCTCTGCTGCAGATGTAGAAAAACCTGCCAAATCTATTGCGATTACCCAAATCGTTGAGCATCCATCATTGGATGACATGCGCCGCGGTATTATTGATGAGCTGGCAGACAATGGTTATGTCGAAGGCCAAAACCTAACGGTCAACTTCCAAAGTGCACAGGGCAATACAGCGACAGCAGGACAGATTGCTAAGCAGTTTGCAGGAGACAATCCGGACGCCATCGTCGCTATCTCGACGCCATCGGCCCAGTCGATTGTCGCTGCGACCACTACTATTCCTATCATTTATACGGCCGTATCAGACCCACTAGGCGCTAAGCTCATCAATGAAGATGGCAAGCCTTTTCAAAGCAATTTGACAGGATTATCGAGTCAGCTACCTCTAGAGCCGCAGTTAGACTTATTGCAGCAAATAAAGCCCGATATGAAAACGATCGGCTACGTTTACAGCCCAGGTGAAGCAAACTCAGTGTCACTGCGTGATAGCCTAAAACAAGCCCTGCCAGCAAGAGGTCTGACATTGTTAGACATCCCTGCCAATCGTCCAACCGATATCGGCATGGCAACGCGTAGCTTGCAAGGACGCGCAGATATCATCTATACCTCATTTGACAATAATGTTGCTTCTGCTTTTGAGGCCATGACTCAAGCAGCAAACGAGTTGAAACTCCCTATTGTCGCGTCTGATGAGTTTAGCGTGAAGCGCGGCGCGGCAGCTGCTCTTGGCGTTAATGATTATGACTTTGGTCGTACCACAGGCAAGATGGTGTACCGCGTATTAAATGGCGAGGCGATCAATACCATTGAACCTGCCGTCATGAACGATCTAACCTTATATATCAGCCCTAAGCATGCCAAAACGCAAGGCGTTAGTTTGCCAGCAGAGTTGCTAAAAAATGGCATCAATGTTGATGAACAAGCGCAAAGCACTGATAACAAATAGCACGAATAAAATAAATAGTGCTGAATAGTAATACTGAAAAATACCCTGTAGCCATCATAAGTGGCTCGCTTTACCCTTTTACCCATCTATTAAATAATGTACGGACACATTATTATTTTTAGGAGTCAGAACCATGTTGTATCAAAATCGTTTTAATTTTGGCAAAGCGTTACTACTAGGCGGTGTATGCACTGCTATCTTAACGGGTTGTAATCAATCAGCCCAAGATAATAGCACGACTGATACTGCGGCTACTGGCGATACTGCCACCGAAATGAAAACTGTTGCTATCACTGCTATCGTTGAACATCCAGCACTTGATGATGTGCGCAAAGGCGTGATCGACGAATTAAACGAAGCAGGATTCAAAGACGGTGAAAACCTAACCGTTAACTTCCAAAGCGCACAGGGCAATACAGCTACTGCCGGACAGATTGCCAAACAGTTCGTTGCTGATGATCCAGATGTAATCGTCGCTATCGCGACACCATCTGCGCAGTCTGTTGCCGCCTCAACGAGCAGCATTCCACTGGTATTCTCTGCCGTGACTGATCCAGTCGCTGCCAAGCTAGTGCCAAGTTTGGACGGCTCTGGTACCAACGTGACAGGAGCCTCAGATGCCCTACCATATGAGCCGCAAATCGACTTGATGCGCCAAATCATTCCTGAACTAAAAAATGTCGGTTATGTCTATAGTCCAGGTGAAGTCAACTCAACGATTATCTTACAAAATCTAAAAGAGAAATTGACACCTCAAGGCATTAACGTGCTTGAAGCACCAGCACAGCGTAGTAATGACATCGCAATGGCAGCACGCAGCCTAGAAGGTAAGGTCGATATGATCTACACCTCAACAGACAATAACGTGGTATCCGCTTACGAGTCACTCTATCAAATCGCCAAAGAAAGCAAGATTCCACTGATCGCCTCAGATACCAGCTCAGTTGAGCGCGGTGCGGTTGCAGCATTAGGCGTAGATTATTATGAGCTTGGCCGTGAAACGGGTAAGATCGTTGTTCGTATCTTGAATGGTGAAAAAGCAGGCGCTATCCCTGTTTACACCCCACAAGCGCTTAACCTGTATGTCAGCCCAAAACATGCTCAAGAAGAAGGCATTACTTTGTCACAAGCAGTTATCGATAAAGCAAAAGAAGTGGTAGAATAACGCACCTTTTTATTTGGCTTACCATAGCAGCCATGAGCAAAATCATAGTATGAATCAGTGATTGCGCTTTTGTGCTGTCATGCTAAATGTTTGACAAGAAACCCAGCTATGAGTCAGTAGGCTGGGCTTCTTGTTTCAGCAGAACCTGTTTAAATAGCTTGTTTCATATATTGCTGTAGTTAGCTTATGGCTTATCTGATACTTGTTAAGTAAAATACATTTTTGCTGTATTGGATATTGCCGTTGCTTGAATCAGCGCTTTAAACCAAGGTAACTTATGATCGTTGTTAATCGTGACCTGTTTTGGTTTACCCTAACCGCAGATTGCTTAATCTGTTAAATTCACCGCTTAGCTGTTTAGCATTTAGATGGTTTTGGCGCTTGCCACTCACCTATCTTGGTTCCATACGCTAGACACTGAGTTATGACTTACTGATCTCTTATGTCTTTAATTGCTTTTTTTGGTGCGCTTGAAAGTGGTCTGATCTATGGCCTCGTCGCACTTGGTGTGCTGATCTCATTTCGTACGCTTGACTTTCCTGACTTGACGGCTGACGGTAGCTTTCCGCTGGGCGGCGCGGTCGCTGGCATCTCTATCGTTGCGGGTGTCAATCCGTGGCTCGCCTGTGCTTTTGGTATGCTAGCAGGCTCAGTCGCTGGTATCGTCACCGCATGGCTGCATGTCAAACTTGGCATCTTACAGCTGCTTGCCAGTATCTTGGTGATGGTTGCCCTATATTCTGTCAACCTACGCATCATGGGCGCCCCAAACCTACCGCTACTTGGTGAAACGACGGTATTTAGTACCTTAGTGACTAATGGCAATGGTTATTGGATGCGCTGTCTGATTATCGGTGTGGTCGTGGCGATTGCCATGTTATTTTTAAACTGGTTTTATAGTACCGAAACTGGTTTATCAATGCGTGCTACTGGCTCAAACTTGAGAATGGCACAAGCGCAAGGTATTAATACCTCATGGATGACCATCATCGGTATGGCGATCTCTAACGGCTTGATTGCCTTGGCAGGTGCGCTATTTGTCCAGACCCAAGGCGGCGCTGATATTTCTATCGGTATCGGCACCATCGTCATCGGTCTAGCAGCAGTCATCATTGGTGAGACCATCATTCCTGCCAAGCGTATTTGGTTAATTACCTTTGCGGTTGTGGTCGGTGCAGTATTGTACAAGCTGTTTATTCAGGTCGCACTATCGAGCGATACGCTGCGTAGTATCGGCTTTGGCCCGCAAGATTTGAACTTAATTACCGCGTTACTCGTGGTACTGGCTTTGGTCTTACCAAAAGCGAAAACGAAGTTTTTATCACGCAAAGTTCGCGCCTAATGACAGTTTAAGCAAGTACCAACAGCACTTGCTTTGCCCGAAGAGATAATAAGGAATAACGATTATGATGCAAGCCACCGATTTACAGTTGACCTTTAATCCAGGCACACCTATCGAAAACCCTGCCCTACGTGGTATTAGTTTGAATATCGCTGATGGTGAGTTCGTCACTGTTATTGGTACCAATGGTGCAGGTAAATCGACTTTTTTGAACGCAGTCAGCGGTACCACGCGCGTCGATAGTGGTTCAATCCTGCTAAATGGCATTGATGTCACCAAAAAATCCGCCCATCAACGTGCACACTGGGTCGCGCGTGTTTTTCAGGATCCGATGGCAGGTACTTGTGAAGCGCTGACCATTGAAGAAAACATGGCCTTGGCCTATAAACGTGGCGGCAAGCGCGGTTTGAAGTTTGCACTAAATCAAAACAACCGTGACTTGTTCCGTGAAAAACTGTCTGTGTTAAAACTGGGACTAGAAAATCGCCTGACAGACCGTATGGGTCTACTCTCTGGTGGTCAACGTCAAGCGGTGAGCCTGCTGATGGCATCGCTACAGCCCTCTAAGATTTTATTGCTCGATGAGCATACTGCTGCCCTTGATCCAAAAACTGCCGCCTTTGTTTTAGAATTGACAGATAAAATTGTCACAGACAATAAGCTCACCACCATGATGGTGACCCACTCTATGCAACAAGCATTGGCACATGGTACGCGCACCGTGATGCTACACCAAGGGCAAGTGGTCTTGGACGTGTCTGGAGACATTCGTCGCGGCATGACCGTACACGATTTGTTAGATATGTTCGAGCAAACACGCGGCGAAAAGGTTGAAGACGATAGCTTAATTTTGAGCTAGACTGTCTCAACTTATTGACTCTCAAAAAGCAGGCATTACTGTTTCTAATTGCTTCTAAAACCTTCAAGAAAATTGATGTTTCTTGAAGGTTTTTTGTTATCTATGGTTACTACTGCTACACACGGTACAGCGGGCATTATATAGTGATGAGATACCACCATTATGCCGCCATTTATCGATGAGGTCTGTCATGCGCAAAATTCCTGTTTACTCCCACCCTGCTGCAGGTTGGCCTGCGCTGATCTCCTCGACACGCAAACTGATGGATTATCAAACCTTTTTACGCGGTAGTGTCAGCGTCCTAAAAAGCAATCAACCTCAAGGCGGATTTGACTGCCCAGGCTGCGCGTGGCCAGACCATAAGTCACATAAGCGCATCGACGTCTGCGAAAACGGCATCAAAGTCATCGCCAGCGAAACCATGACGAAAAAGGCAGATGCACAATTTTTTGCAAGGCATACCGTGACCGAGTTACAAAGATGGTCTGGCTACGAACTTGAGCATAGCGGGCGTTTGTCAGAACCGATGTACTATGATGCCGCGCAAGATCGCTACGTCCCTATTCCTTGGGAAGCGGCTTATGGCTTAATCACTGAGCAGCTTGGAAAGCTTGATTCACCCAATGAAGCACTATTTTATACCTCAGGGCGCGTGACCAACGAGCCGGCCTTTATGTATCAGCTGTTTGTTCGCAGCTTTGGCACCAACAACCTGCCTGACTGCTCGAACATGTGCCATGAGCCGACCTCAGTGATGCTCGGTAAACAGCTAGGCGTCGGCAAAGCGACAGTCATGCTAGAGGATTTTGAGCAAGCCAAACTGATATTGATGTTTGGGCAAAACCCAGCGACTAACCATCCACGAATGCTGGAGATGCTTGCCCATGCACATGAGCAAGGATGCCGAATCATCTCGATTAATCCGATGCGCGAGCAAGGCTTGAGTAGATTTAGAAATCCGCAAAAACCAATGCATATGGCCGCAGGTCAAAGTGATGATATGGTCGATGATGTCATTCAAATTCAAATCGGCGGTGATACCGCGCTATTGACGGGCATTGCTAAATGGCTGATTGAAAATGATAGAATCAACCATGACTTTATCACTACTCATACCGCAGGTTTTGAACCGCTAAAACAATGGCTAACAGCGCAAACTTGGGAAGACATCACGCTTGGCTGCGGTATTCCTCAAATAGATATTGTCAATCTCGCTAAGCTAGTTGCTGATAGTTCAGCGACCATTTGTACTTGGGGCATGGGTATCACCCAGCATGTGCAAGGCGATGACAATGTTGCGATGATTACCAATCTATTATTATTGATGGGTATGATTGGTATTGATGGTGCGGGCGCCTCCCCTGTTCGTGGTCACTCCAATGTTCAGGGCGATCGTACCATGGGTATCCATGAACGCCCGAGTAAAACCTTACTGGACAGTCTAGAGCGCGTCTTTGAGCGTCCTATGCCAAAAGAGCATGGCTATGATGTCGTCACAGGCGCCAAAGCGCTTATCGAAGGTGACTTAAAAGTGTTTATGGGTATGGGCGGTAATTATGCTGTGGCAGCCCCTGATACGAGCGCTATTCAACAAGCATTAACCACCACTCAGCTCAATGTATTTGTCGGTACCAAGCTCAATGAAACCATGCTATACCCAGGAGCAAACAACGTCATTCTGCCTTGTCTGGGTCGTACTGAGCGTATCCTGACAACAAAAGGTGAGCAGTTTGCAACGATTGAAGATTCAATGTGTCAGATAGTTCCAACCCAAGGTAAGCTTAAACCTGTGAGTGATAACTTAAAGTCTGAGGCAAAGATTATAGCGGAGCTTGCGACACATGTACTTGGTGCTGACTCCTCTATTCCTTGGCTTGCAATGAGCGAAGATTTTGATCTCATTCGAGACTATATCGCCCAAGCTATTAACGGTTTTGAAAACTTCAATCAGCGCATTCGTACCAATGAGCGCGGGTTTCATTTGTATCATGCAGCGCGCCATCGTGTATGGAATACCGAGAGTGGCAAAGCTCAGTTTGAAGTACCGCATTACCCCATTACGTACGTTGCAGCCCAAATGGCGGACACACATGACATTGATCATGAGGACACAACGCAAAAGGTTTGGCAACTGACCAGCGTTCGTAGTCATGACCAGTTCAATACGATGATATTTGGATTCAAAGACCGCTATCGCCAGACCAACCGCCGAGATGTGCTATTCATGCATCCAGATGAAATCAGCCGCCTAGGCTGGCAAAAAGGAGATCAGGTGATGGTATCGCGGCACGCCAGCAGCTCAAGCCACACAGCGCATAAAAACAAGCCGCGCGTACTAGGGCCTCTCATATTGACTGAGATGGATATCGCCGCCAATGCCGTCGCCGCCTATTATCCTGAATGTAACGACCTGTTTGATTTGGATACCCATGCGCCAGACTCTCATATCCCAGCATACAAATCGACGACCGTGATCTTAGAGCGTGTGAATACAAGTGTTCAGACAGCCGAACCTGTATAAGTGGTAATGATCACTGAAAGTAATTTTGAGCAAAGTGAGTCCTCTAGCAAAATGGCTATGATGGCAGAGACAACTGAAACTAGAGTGATTATGACTGAGATATCTGAGGATAATGATAATAGCGCAGCCGAGACAATGCTCGCTCGCAAACATTTAGCGCAGAAGCATCATTATCCATCGGACAAGGCTCATGGAGCCGATATACCTCAAAGCTGTATTGAGTCTCAAACCACCAGTTTGGCAGTAGAGGCAGCGGTATCAATCGTTATTAATGGGATTCATTATGCGGTACTGATGGCCAGCCCTTACCAACTAGAGTATTTGGCTGTTGGGTTCTTATTTAGCGAGGGCTTGATTCAGCACAGTCATGAGTTACTTGATTGGGAAGTGACACATCTTACAGATATTGCCAGCTACCAAAAGTTTGCTCAATCCTTAAACGATGGGGATCTTGAATCTGCCTCCATTGAGCAACGCTTAGAGCAATTTCAAGATTATGATATCTATATCGTAGAGCTGGTGCTAAACCAACGCTGCCATCAGCGCATCCAAGCCCAAAAGCGCCAACTGGCAGGGCGTACAGGCTGCGGTATGTGCGGCATCACGGGGCTGACACAGGCATTGCCCGACTTGAGCCACTACTCACAAGCAAACATACATGGTTCTAAGGCAACCGTGCCAAGCCTTGAGTATCTATTAGTACTACGTCAGCAAGTAGATGCCACACAGCATACACACCAACTGACAGGAGCTGTGCATGCAGCAGCGACGATATACAATCAGCAGTTGTACTTGTTTGAGGACGTAGGCCGTCACAATGCACTCGACAAATTAATCGGTTGGCAACTGCGACAAAAAGTAGAGGTTGATTGCGTACTCATGACCTCACGATTATCGATTGAGTTGGTACAAAAATCGATTCGGGGGCGCATCCCTTGGCTCGTTGGCATGTCTGCGCCCACCAGTACGGCCGTACGGGTCGCCCAGCGCTATGGTTTGGGACTGGCTGGGTTTTTGCGTGACAATAGAGTCACCTACTACACTGGTATTTGATGAGTATTGCCTAACCACATTTTCTAAATCCTGTCGTTATCACTGATTCGTTTACTTTGATACCCTCACATTGATCATTTAATACTGCCACCATTCAATACGTTAGCCTTATTGACACCCTCACCAACACCTTTCCATAAACCCCATTTGTCAATGCTATTTTCTTGAAGTCTGCCTCTGCCTTTTGGTCATTTATGACAGATAACTGACCGATAGATTTGAGCTTCACGGCAGAATAGGGTACTCTTAGCGCACGAGTATGTTACACATAGTTAACATAGCTGTAGTTTTATTTATAAATACCGAGCCTATGGTGCGACGCATCAGGGCTGTAGCGTGTTTGAGACTTAACTACAGGTAATGCGTCAATTACCTAATCATGGGCAAAAATTCGCTCATGCTTGGGTGTATTTCAGCCGGCTATACATATTAGCCGATAAAGCTGTCTATACTTAGCACCGTCATCAGCAGATGGCTGAATGCTTATTCATAATTTTGCTGTAGATACCTGCCTTGTCAGCGCTCTATAGCAGCCAGCTACTATCAAGTATGACCACTTGACAGCGTGATGGACTATCCATCAACAGACGCATGCTGAGGACTGCCCTGCGATTTTTGTGAAACGTGGCTCACAGTTGCATGTGATTTTTTCAAATGACGTACAACAGTGAGTGACCGGCATGATGTCAATGGGCAGTTGTCATTTACAGGTTGCAGGATCTACTCTTAAAACACCAAGTGCGCCAGCGTGCTGCATTTGGGTCGGCGCTGACCGCTTTTTATGACGGCCAACTGTTAGCACTGTGTGATGCCTCTACATAAGAATTTTATGGGCTTTATTGTATTCTTAACAGTTTTGGATAAAGTTATGTTATTAAACTTTTATTTATGTAAAATAATTGCGAGGTATGAATTTGAAAACTGAGTCACTGTTCCAATTTTCATCGTTAACCATTATTTTATTGTTGTTAGCGTTTTATGGCGGCACGTATTTGCTGTCATTGCTGATCAAAAAAGACAAAGAAACCACTTCAGGATTTATGGTGGCAGGCCACGGCGTCGGCTTTGGTATGGGTGCTGCTAGTATGACCGCTACTTGGATTTGGGCGGCATCGTTTTATGCGGCGGCGACCTCTGGCTACAAGTATGGCGTGTCAGGGCCGATACATTACGGCTTTTGGGGCGCGCTGATGATCTTATTCATCTATCCTTTTGGTATGCGCTTTCGTGAGCTTGCACCCGATGGTCATACCTTAGGTGAGCTTATCCACGCCCGCCATGGCTCATCAAGCCAATTAATTTTAGCCATATCCAACCTTATGGGCAGCTTAATTAGCTTGATGGTCAACTTTACTGCAGCTGGGGCGTTGGTATCGGTATTATCGCCATTATCGTTTCAGACGGGGGTCATGATTGCAGGTATCGGGGTGCTAAGCTACACCCTAACCTCAGGGTTTCGTGCTTCCGTCTTTACAGACTTTGCGCAATTGGTCGCTTTGATGGCCATCGGTATTGTCATTATTCCAGCGGTACTGTTTGCGATGGGTGGGCCACAAGTCATGGTCGATGGCCTCGCTAACCTCACGCTTGAACAGCAGGATTTCTTTTCATCCGAAGCGTTTTTTCAGCAAGGAGCGCCCTATTTTGTCGCTGTACTTGCTTATGCGATTGGTAACCAAACCATCACGCAGCGCTTGTTTGCGATCGATAAGACTAAGATTAAACAGACCTTTATTACCGCCACGGTCGGCTATGCTGGTATCGTCATCGGTCTTGGTATGATCGGATTGATGGCTTTGACCATCGGTATCGAGCCACTAGATGGCAATATGAACAACCTCATCCCGCAGATGGTCAGCACTTACTTGCACCCTGTATTTATCGCCTTGTTCTTTATCTTGGTCATTGGCTCATTGTCATCGACAGCCGACTCAGATTTGTCGGCATTATCGACCATTATGATGGCGGATGTGTATGGCAAAAACATTGCCAAAGGCCGCGTCAAACCTAAAACCATGATGCTCGTTGGTCGTAGCACGATGATTATCGCCACCGCTGCCGGACTGATCTTTGCCAGCTTTAAGCTAGATATCTTGGTGATGCTCGTATTCGTCGGTGCATTATGGGGCGCGATTGTTTTTCCGGTCATCGCCAGTGTGTTTTGGAACCGCGTGACCAATGCCGCCTTTACCTCGGCAGTCATCATCGGCCTACTGCTATTCTGTGTGGTACGCTTTGAGCTGCTACCGATGACAGGCTTTACTGCGCTTTTCTTTGAAATACTGGCCAGTGTGGGCGCCGCAGTCGTGATTGGGCTGATGGTCTTTGGCTTTTTGGGTCGTAAAATCGGCATGGTAGCGGCAGCGATCACGCTGGTACTGATGCTCATTTTTGCCACAGGCTTCTTACGTCAGTACATGGTACTACTGGCCTCACTAACGGCCTATGGTGCTAGCACCATCGCTTGTATCATCGTTAGCCTCATGGGTGATGAACACTTTGATTTTGCTTTAATCAATCAACGTGTCGGCGATTATGATAAAAAAGCCAAGGCATCGACCTCTGAGCTTTCATGAACACAGGTAGCGAGCACCGCTTGCGGGTTTGGCAGTTGGTCAATATATGACCCGCTGCACAGGCAACCCTTCATAAATACTATAAGGAGATATCATGGACAACGTCTTTATCTACGGCTTATATATTTTAATTTGGCCAGCCATTACGCTCGGCGTGCTGGTATTGATTTGTACCGCGACTTATCGCGATATCAAACGAGCCAAACGTAATAACGAAGAGATATTATAAAAGTACACTCTCAATGATCAGTACTCTCATCAGTGAGTCCGGCTCGCTGATGAGCCTGAATACGCAAAAAACTAATAAAAAAGCACTAAAATCAGCACAAGTGAGCAAATAAGCTATTTTTAGCCAAAAAATGACTTGTAATTTAAATTATTTTTGCTAATATAGTCCACCTTGATTGGCTGGATGGCAGAGTGGTCATGCAGCGGACTGCAACTCCGTTAACGCCGGTTCGATTCCGACTCCAGCCTCCAATTATTTATTAACTTTACGTTAATTTTGGCTTGCATTATTATCCCAACCGATTATAATAGCGACCACTTATCTAGTAACTAGACAGTCTATCAGCTAGTTTACATGTTAGATAACACAAGTTTTGCCCGGGTGGTGAAATTGGTAGACACAAGGGATTTAAAATCCCTCGCTAGCAATAGCGTGCCGGTTCAAGTCCGGCTCCGGGTACCATTACATAGTTCTATACTATCTTATAGAGTAGCCAAAGCCCCTGATATCAGGGCTTTGCTGTATCTATGATTCGCAACTCTTATCTATATGTCCAAGTCCAGCAGCTTTGAGCTTAAGCTCTTGCCATGCATATCTTGCGCCAGCGACTTGGTCACCCCGCCGCCTAATGCCCCATACAAAACAAAGTTAAAAGCTTTTAAGTTTGGCAACTCATAACGAATCACCTCTCCTGCTACAATATCTTGGAACCAGTCTTTGACCACGGCTGCGGTTACTTTATCTTTGAGCAATTCGTAATCAGTCTCCTCAAACGCGATCAGAGAAATATTGGAGATATTGCCTTTGTCACCAGTGCGAGAATGGGCAATTTCACGTAGTTTCATTTATTTGACTCCCAATATGAGACAGTAATGTCCGTATCGGTTTCTGGAATCAAGATAGAACCGATGGACACGATAGCCTGAATGTGTGAACGAATACCGCCGCCACCTGCGGGGCCATTGGTATACAGCGTCTCGACCTCTCGGGTGATGGCTTGTGCCATGGTTTTATCCGGGGTACGCGCCGCCACCCGTAGTCGCACCTCGGCCGCCTCCGCCGTGCTGGCAAACTCATTGCTATATAACGAATTGAGACCGATAAAGTCATAGCGTATCTCGATCGGTTTAATATGCTCAGCGGCTAGCCTGTTTTCAATGACCCGCTTGGCAAGCGCGGCCCTTTTGACTGCCCCTGAACCGCCGTAGCTGATCTCCGCTTCTGCGATATAGCCATCTTTATAGCCGATACTGGTTTTCAATAGACCTGTTTTGGGCCTGCCTGATCCGCCAGACACTTGAACCACATCGTTATCAATGGCTTTCACAGACACGTTAGAAAAATCAGCAATCACATCTGGGGTAAGATAGCGGGCAGGATCATGAATTTCGTACAGCAACTGCTCTTTTACCGTCGCCTCAGAGACCAACCCGCCAGCATTGGGCAGCTTGGACACGGTATACTCTCCGTCCTCTGTCACCGCCAAGATAGGAAAGCCAACATTCCAAAGCTCAGGTACCTCCTTATAATCAGGATCTGCAAAATAACCACCTGTGATCTGAGCGCCGCACTCCATCAAATGACCGCCAATTGTGCCTTTGCCCATCAAATCGGTATCGTCAAAAGACCAGCCAAACTCATACACCATCGGCGCCAAAAAGAGCGACGGATCGGCGGCGCGGCCCGTGATGACGATATCTGCGCCAGCGCTCAATGCTTGCACGATACCTTTGGCACCAATATATGCATTGGCCGAGACGATAGAATCGCCAAGATCTGCAATGGTGCGATCGTTTTCCAGCAGTGTCTCATTCTGATAACGCACAATGTCTGTAAACACATCATCACCTGTGACAGCAGCGATTTTTAAACCATGAAACCCTTGCTGCTCGGCGATCTGTTTGATTGTTTCGGCAGCAGCTTTGGGGTTGGCAGCCCCCATATTGCTGATGACTTTGACCTTTTTTTCGACACACAGCGGCAGTACTTGCGCCATACGATACTTAAGTAAACGGTCATAACCCTCGTTTGGCTGCTGCATTTTGCGCTGCTGGGCAATGGCAATGGTACGCTCAGCCAAGCATTCAAACACGATATAGTCCACGTCGCCGTAGGTCATAACATCAAGCGCAGGCGTCAATCTGTCATCAGCATAACCTGCGCCAGACCCAATTTTGATGGTTTTCATTCCTTACTCCTGATTATTTTATTTAAATGATCACGCCTGTGACTATCGCCACAATGGTCATGACCAGCGTGGTACCAAACGCCCATTTAAAGACAAACTTTTGATGATCGCCCAACTCCACACCCGCAAGGCCAATCAACAAGAACGTCGATGCGGTCAGCGGACTGAGCGGGAATCCTGTGGTCATTTGTCCCAGCATAGACGCTTGACCAATTTGGACAGGATCCAGCCCGTATGCACTCGCGGTCTGTGCCAAAATCGGCATCACCCCAAAATAATAGGCATCAGGCGTAAAGACGAGGCTTAAAGGCATGCTCAAGACGGCAACGATGACGCCCATTGAACCGCCCACCGCGTCTGGAATGATCTGCACCAGCGCCGTCGCCATCGCAGAAATCATCTCTGTCCCTGATAAAATGCCCGTAAAGATGCCTGCCGCAAAAATGATGGACACCACGGTAATCATGCCAACCGATTGCGACTTGATCTGATCCATTTGATCATTAGGCTTGGGATAATTGATAAGCACAGCGATGGCGAATGCCAGCATAAAGACGATTGGCAGCGGTAGCCAAACTTGCACCAACGCCACAATAGTAACTATGGTCAATATCAAATTGAACCAAAATAGCTTGGGGCGACGCATATCGCGCGCTTCTTCCGTCAGCTCATCATGCAAGCTGTGCTCCATGTCTTGAACGCCCAAGCGTTTGCGCTCTTTTTTGCCCACAAGATAGGCCACAAATACAATCCAAACTACACCTACCACAAACGCAGGAATAAGCGGATTAAATAACTGCGCGGTACTCACCTCTAAAGCCGCCGCCGCACGTGCAGTTGGGCCGCCCCAAGGCGTCATGTTCATCGTACCTGCGCCAAGCGCCACCAAACCCGCCAGTATGATTCGCTTCATACCCAGCTTGTCATATAGCGGTAGTAGGGCTGGAATGGTGATTAAAAACGTCGAGGCGCCCGAGCCATCCAAATGCGCCACCATGGCGATCACCACGGTGCCGATACAGATTTTGACAGGATCGCCTTTGACCAGTGTTAATACCCGCGAGATAAGCGGATCAAACAAACCTGCATTGTTCATCACGCCAAAAAACAAAATGGCAAACCCCAGCATGATACCCGTTGGTGCCACACCTACGATGCCGTCTAGCATAAAGCCCCCAAGCTCTGCGCCAAAGCCGCCGATTAAAGCAAAAACGACAGGCACAAGAATAAGCGCCACAATGACGGATACTTTTTTAGTAAGTATCAACGCCAAAAACACGAAAATCGTCAAAAATCCCAATAGTGCCAACACAGTCCTTCTCCTTGTGAACGTTAATCTCTTCCATGTGATATCATGACCAGCTCACCTCTCCATCGGTGACTCACTGGCATCAGCTTTATTAGAAATATCACGGGTGCAGGAGGCTTCCAAGGGTACAGATGAACGTTTTGACAGGAAACTGTACCCGTTTTGGGCACACATTTCTGTGCTATGGCAGGCAGTTACTAGGAAAATGGGCGGTGCGATTCATCAAACAAAATGACAAAAATATCGGTCATTATCGATGCATTTTTAAGAAATACTGGCAGGTTTTGTATCATGTTATTAAACAAAAACTATCTCCCACACTGTCAAAAGCAAAAAGTATGCTTTGATATAACGCATAAACATAAGCGTTAATGATGGTTAAAAATAGCAGTTTTAATAAACTTAACCGTGGTTTTGTCTATATAGAATTTATTGACTCTTAAGGCAAAATACGTCGGATCGGAGGGGAAAAACAAACTACCAGGCGCGATGAAAATATTATGACTCTTTGCGGCTTCTACCGCCTTTTTATCGTCCATCGGAATACGAAACCACAAAAAATTACCACTGGGATTATGCGGATAAAGCGTCAGGCCGTCGATTTTGTTTAGCTGAGTGATGGCAGTGGCTGACTTCTCCGCAGACAGATGCTTGAGCGCTTGCAAATGATTGGTCAAAGCGCCACTGGTGATCAGATGGTTGAGGATATTTTCCATGATGGATGAGGTATTGATCACCGTAATCATCTTAAGCCGTGTGAGTGATTTGATCACCGATTTGGAGGCGACGACAAAACCACATCTGATCGACGCAGAGACGGTTTTTGAAAAACTACTGACATAAATCACAGGACAGGTTTGATTAAAAAAGTAACTGGCAGCGTCGTCTCTTGCCAATAAAAACGGGTCGTTTTCCACAATAATCACATTATATTGGGTGCATAATGCCTGAATCTCTGCCATATTCTGAGACGTCAAATCTGTACCCATCGGGTTTTGTGCAAAAGGCTGCAAAAATAAAATCTTGGGCTGAGATTTAATAATAAGGGCTTCTAAATGATTAGCGTCTATGCCCAATTTGGTTCGCTTAATGGTATTAATAGCGACTTGATGTAATTCAAGCTTACTAAATAGCGGATAATATCCGGGAGACTCAACGATGACTGGATCGCCGCTGGTCAAAAAGTGCCGAATGATCAAGTCCAAACTGTGATTGGTGCCATAGGTCAATAGAACATTTTGCGATTCAACCGTCATAGCGCGCTTGCTTAGGATGTCGACCAGCAGCCCTCGCAGTAATACATTGCCAGCAGGATCGCCATTACCACGATCAAAATGTGCCACCTCAGCGCTTTCACTCCCAAAACGGTCACTAGCCGGCCCCAAATAGCGCTCAAGGTTGAGCTTATCCATGTACTCTTTGGGATAGCGGCCGGCCCCAGGCTTATGATGCGACTGGTTGACCATTTGTTGCTCCAACAAGTCAATACCTGTATAAAACGGGGTCGCGTTTAGCATGGGTGTGTTGGACAAATCCTCTCCCACATAAAAACCCGATTTGGGCAGCGCTTTGATCCAGTGCTGCTCAAGCAGCTTGTTATAAGCCGTGATTACGGTGTTTTTGGACACCTTATGTTTTTCGGCCATCGCTCGAATGGAGGGTATCTTGTCTCCTACTTTTTTTCGTCCAGACTTGATATCGTCAATCACAATGAGACAAATTTCTTCGAACTTTTTCACTGTCACACTCCATGTTGAGCAACCACCACGCTCAGTACGTACTCGCTTTCGCAAATGCTATTTCTAAAATAGAGTAGTAGCATGTGAGGAAAATATCACAACTGAAAGACCTATAGTTTATAATCTGGATATCAAAATTGATATTATTAAAGAGAGAACAGACCGAAAAGGTATCTCTTCATCTCAAGTCGCCAAGTCACTGAGCATCGCGCGATAAGGCTTATTTTGGTAACTCAGAAAAAAACACTAAAAAAGGTTGTCTACGCTATGAGCGTAAACAACCTTTTGATCGTGATTACCATCATAGTATCTGATGGCTAAGATTTTTTAACACCAATCAGGGATATCATGAATGGTATCTTAAAAGCAGAAAGCTACGCCTCTAATAGCGCATCACCATACTCATCACGCAAGTCTTTTTTCACCATTTTTCCGGCACCGTTTAGTAAGATGTTCTCTACAAAAATAACTTTGTCAGGTATCTGCCAGCTAGCAATTTTATCTTCATAAAAACTTAGCACTTGTGACTCATCGAGTTCTGCATTCTCTTCTTTTACCACAATCAGTACCGGACGTTCTCCCCATTTTTTATGTTTTGCGGCGATAGCAGCTGCCATTTTTATCTGTGGATGGCCGGCAGCGATATTTTCAAGCTCTACTGAGGAGATCCATTCTCCACCAGACTTAATTAAATCTTTTGATCGGTCACGAATATTCATATAACCATCAGCATCAATAGTTGCAATATCACCCGTGTCAAACCAGCCATCTTCTGTAATGGCATCAGGATTCTCTGTATAATAATCGTTGATAATCCAGTGACCTTTGATCTGCAAGCGACCCTGAGACACTCCATCCTCTTTGACTGGCTTAAGTGGCTCATCAGTGTCTATGAGACGTAACTGAACACCATACGGTGGACGTCCTTGAGAGTTACGTAGCTCGTCAATCTCATCTTTACTCAGTGATTTATGCTTAGCTTTTATTTGATTCATCGTTCCAAGTGGACTGGTCTCCGTCATACCCCAGCCGTGTACCGCATCGCAATTAAAGTCTTCTCTAAACGTTTTAATCACTGATGGTGGACAAGCGGCGCCACCGACAATGGTCCGCGTCATACTATCAAGCTTACTGCCTCTGGCTTTAGCGGCGGTCAATAGGCTTTGCCAAATCGTGGGAACGCCTAACGCAACCGTCACCTTATAATCATCAATGAGAGATACTAGGCTATCACCATCCAGATTGGGACCTGGGAGCATCAGAGAGCAGCCAGTTAATGCAGCCGCATAAGGGGTTCCCCACGCGTTGACATGGAACATCGGTACTACAGGGAGTAGGACGTCTTGCGCAGATAAACCCGATACGTCCGGCATACAGAGTGCCATCGCATGAAGCACAGAAGAGCGGTGCGTATATAAAATCCCTTTAGGATTGCCTGTCGTTCCTGAGGTATAGCAAAGCGAGCTGGCAATGGCTTCATCAAACTGAGGCCAATCAAAGTCAGCAGAGTACTCAGCTAATAACTCATCAAAGAATAACACCTCAGGCAGTTTTGCGACGACACTGTCCTCTCGAGCGCTCAAGCAGATAAAGTGCTCAATCCCTTTAATATCTTCTTTAATCGCCATGATAAGCGGTAGGAATGTGACATCAAAAAATAGCACGCGGTCATCAGCATCATTGATAATGTAACTAAGCTGCTCAGGAAATAGACGTGGATTGATAGTGTGGCAAACCATGCCACTGCCTGAAATCGCATACCAAGCTTCTAAGTGACGGCGATTGTTCCAAGCCAATGTGGCTAAGCGCTCTGATGATTTAAGTCCGAGGGCAGCTAAGGCATTGGCCAACCGTTTTGAATTATTCGAAATCGTAAGCCAATTAGTATGAGTCATTTGTCCATCGACTTCTTTGGACAAAACTGCTGTATCGCCATGATAGCGGGCAGCGTGTTCGATTAGACCACTGATCAGCAATGGCTGATACATCATTTTTCCTAACATAGTACATTCCCTGTCGTTGTTAAAAGTTCGCTTATTTTTATTCATGTATCCTCTAATACTAAAAATAAACCACAATTAAGAATAATCAGAATTGTGTGTCAAGACAAGATAATATTATGATCGCCCTCCATTAAAATAAACGGCTGTTCATTATTTATAGATTGCTGCTAATACTCTATTTTCCTTTTCCTACTAATTTACCAAACAGCTAACTACATTAATCATCAATAAAAAATCGTTGAATTGCTCTAAACTCATTAGGGCGTGTTGAACATTCGACCATGGCACTGACAGCGACTATTTTTTAGGCGATTCGATGTTAAAAATAATAAGCTTAGTCACTCTAAGCGCTTATTTTTAACGATGAAGCGGCAAAAAAGAGTCCTGTCCCCTGCTTTTATCGTTGGGGCTGATGCTAAAATTGCCCCATACTGCGTTACAAATCTCGCTAAGGCATCTGCATTATCGTCGCTTTGTGCCTTGTCTGGAACAATTTTAGCGATCAGCAGTGCCTATTTGCGAATGTTCAACACGCCCTAAATTTCTTAGGTACTTTGCGCAATACCACATAATGCAAAAAAACCGATCAAATTAAATGATCGGTTTTTTGTTCGTGGTGGGATAGCAAGAACTAGGGACACGCCCTAAATACTTTGATAAGTTTTTTTAAAAACCAACTTCATTTTGCGTTAGTGCACGTACCTCAATCGGTACTGCATGAAACCAACCATTATCTGCGGTGCAATAAAACTGCCCGTCCCTAAAATCTACGATACACGCTGTAAAGTCGTTCCCTACTTGATCTTCCATAGCGTCTTCATCGCTCACATCACTCACGGCACACCATATTTCTTGATGGCCATTTTCAAGCATTAAGCGAGTTAATTGACTCCCCACCATTCCACTATCCATACCACTGACTCCTACAATGAAGATGATTATTTAGGCAAACAATCAGGTTACATCCGTGTTCATTCAACTATAAGCCTACGTCATCTTGAGTAAGCTCGACCTTTTTAACGGGTACAGCGTACTGCCATAGATGGCCTTTATCACAAACAAAGCCATCATCACCCAAAGACACGATAGACACTAATAATTCGTAATAACCATTATCGATGGCTGTCATAGCATGATCGTCACTGACATTGCTCACAGCACACCATACCTGATTATCATCCCGCTCTAATATTGCCTGAGTCAATCTACTACCCTGTAGTTCGATAAGCATGTCTAATCCCTCATTTTTAGTCTGTTATTTTTATACTTTACAGATAAATTCACTTTCTACAATATATTTTTTCGACTTGAAGGTTACAAATAGACATACTGAAAAGCAATTCTAGCTTGCCTTGAGTAGTGTTTTAGCTAATTACGACGATGATAAGCACGAGATATTTCATGGTGAAATCTATGCTACGTAACGTGATATAGGTCAAGGATATCAGAGTATTTTTTGTTAATATTGAACAGCTGGAAAAGCTTCAATACCAACAATAACCCCAACATCCTATATGGTAGCCAACCTTTTATAAGGTAAGAGAAAGTCAAAAAACACGCAAAATAAAGGGCTGACAATCTGCGACTGTCAGCCCTTTATCAATATTTGGTGGAGATGGCGGGAGTTGAACCCGCGTCCGCCAGCATTACGCTCATGAATCTACATGTTTAGTTTCTGTCTTTAAATTTAATCCGCACCGATCCGACAGTCAGGATGGATTGGACGATTCTCTACTTTTGAACCCAAGCGATTGAGACAATCCCTTGTGGCGAACCTATATGCGGACGCTTCAACTGGGCTAACCAACTATAGGTAATCGGCAGCGCAGTAAGCAGGGTTTAAGCTGCTAGAGCGTAAGTTTCGTCGTTTGCGACTATAACAATATATGTTTGATTAACGAGAGGACATACACTCTCGACATGCATCATTGAGTTTCATCACCAGCGTCGAAGCCAGAACATCCCCAATAAGACTGACTATTATATAGGATTTATTGATGGTTTTTCAACCTATACATAACCCTTATTACATTACGTTACAGCGAATCATCTTAAGCCAAGACGGTGTTTAGCCATTTGCCGATATTTTGAATCTGCGGCATACAGACTTGATGTGCCATCGAGTAAGTATGGTATTCAACGTTGTAGCCTTTGCTCGTCAATAACTGCTGCGCATGCTCGCCTAGGATGACAGGCACGACTGGATCATGCGTACCATGCTCAATCAGAATCGGCATGTCTTTATTGGCAGCACTATACTCAATATTGTCATTGGTCGCTAAGTAGGTGGAGAGCGTCATCAAGCCAGCTAAGCGCTCTGGGTAGCCAAGTGCCACGTGATACGCCACCGCCCCGCCCTGCGAAAATCCGGCAATAACGATGTGCTCTGGTGATACGCCGCGCTCAATCTCACGGCTAATCAAATCTTGTATCTGCTGAGCAGACTCTTCAATCTGAGCCACATCTACTTTGCGCTCCAGACTCATCTCTATGATGTCGTACCATGCTGGCATCACCATGCCGCCATTTACGGTTACTGGGCGTTTTGGTGCATGTGGAAAGATAAAACGTACTGCCATATCATCAGCCAAGCCAAGCTGCGGCACAACTGGCTCAAAATCATGACCGCTAGCACCTAAGCCGTGTAGCCAAATCACCGCGCGATCTATCTTTTTTTGAGAGGGATTGTGCTCAACGACGACGGCGTCTAAATAGTTACTCATAGTTATCCTTAATAATGTAGTGAGAAATGCCCTAAGCATTTCTATGTTTTTTGTCAAAATAATGTATGTGTCATTATATGGTCAATATCATCTGTTAGTTTGAGAATATGGTCAATAGTGAGGTACTAATCAATAGTGGGGCACTAAATGGACAATAGCAAAAATGAGAACAGCATAAGAAGACACGTATGACTGTATGACCGATAAGCCCAATACTATCAAGCTTAAATACTATCAGCTGTCTATTCTTTAGTACATTTTCCTACAATTGTATCTGCATTAATGTTAAGTTCTTACAAAACTAAGCTCATACAAGAATGCAAGGCCTTTAGTTTCTTTTAGCAAACAGCAAATAGCAAATAGCAAATAGCAACCAATAGTCAAACACTAATCTTTTAATTCCTATCCCTACGTCCGATGGGATTTTTTTATAATTTTGCAGGAACATTTTACATGACATTTTTTGATAAATCAGCGCTTGAGCTGAGTAAGCAAACGCTGGCTAAAGTTAACAAGATGAATCTCGCCTTACCTTTAACACTGATCAGCTCATTATTGATAGTAGGCTGCACTACCGATAGCCGCTCGATGCTCACATCAAAAGCTCCTTCATCGACAGCGCAACTGCAATCACAGCCGCAACCGTCCTCACCTGTCGCATATACCTATGGCGTGCGTCCGTTTTATCTGATCAATGATATGGATGAGGGACCATTAAAACAAGAGCTCCAAGCATGCAAGGGGCAACTACCAAGTAAGACGGACTTCTCTATTGCACATCGAGGTGCGCCATTACAGCTACCTGAACATACTTATGATAGCTACGTGGCGTCAGCACAAATGGGTGCTGGCATCTTGGAATGTGATGTTGCATTTACCAATGACGGTGAGCTTGTCTGTCGTCATGCCCAAAACGATTTGCACACCACGACTAATATTCTAACCACGCCGCTGGCCAAGCAATGCACCGTACCGCCTGTATTGGATGCTAAAGGCAAACTTACCAATGCCGATAGTATCGAATGCCGCACCTCAGATATCAGTGCCGCTCAATTTAAAACCTTGACGGGTAAGATGGATGCTGCCAATAAAAAAGCAACCAGTATTAGCGAGTATATGAATGCAACCGCACCGTGGCGAACGGACTTGTATTCACAAAATGGTCAGGTATTGACGTTAAAAGAGCATATCGCATTGGCACGCCAGCTAGGCATGAAGCACACGCCTGAGCTAAAAGCACCAGCCGTGACCATGCCGTTTAATGGCTATCGTTTAGACGATTATCGCCAACAGCTGATAGATACTTATAAGGCAGCGGGCGTGCCTGCAAGTGATGTATTTGCCCAGTCATTCAATATAGAAGATCTGGATTACTGGATCAAAAACGAGCCAGCTTATGGGGCTAATGCCGTCTATCTGATTGATGACAGCAATGAGACCGCTGACGATAAAACTTTTAATAAAAACGACGCAAGCACTTGGAGACATTCATTGGCTGATATCAAAGCACGCGGCATCAATACCATTGCACCGGCGCTTTGGTTATTAGTCACTACTGACGGTAAAGGCAATATGCAACCATCAGAATACGCAAAACAAGCCAAAGCCAATGGTCTAAAAATCATTACGTGGTCGATAGAGCGTTCAGGACCATTAACCGACGGTGGCGATTGGTACTATAGCGGTCTTGGAGATGCTATCAACAATGATGGTGATATGATGAATTATATTGACGTACTAGCGCAGGATGTCGGTGTCCAAGGCATTTTTTCAGACTGGCCCGCTACGGTAAGCTATTACGCCAATTGCAAAGGTCTTAAATAGATTTAGTCTATTAATAGATAATCACGCTTAGTTTGTATTACCGAGGCTAGCTTATCCATTGAGCTGGCCTTTTTGTTAAATGCATTAAAATGATTACACCGAAAACCATCTACTGAGCACCCTACTTTTCCATTAACTTTTCACACCATTCGGTTCCTAGTAGCAGGAGCATCCTGCTGTTTTGTGCTACGATAATTTACTAAGATTATAAGATGATGTAGAGACTATGACCCATATTTTACTGGTAGAAGATGAGCCTGCGATCGCGATGTCGCTTAAGGTTACCTGCAAGCGCGAAGGCTGGCAGATGACTTGGCTGGATAATGCCAGTAGTGTGTTACCCATGCTGCATAGTCATGAAGCACAAGATCTATCGGCGATCATTATGGATGTCGGTCTGCCAGATGGCGATGGTCTGAGTCTGTGCCAACAAATACGTCATACACCTGATATCGACGCCTTAAAAGACTTGCCTATTGTATTTTTGACTGCACGTAGCGATGAGGTCGATCGTATTTTAGGGTTGGAGATGGGTGGCGATGATTACTGTGCCAAACCCTTTAGTCCACGTGAATTGGTCGCACGCCTAAAAGCCATTTGGCGACGTGAACAGCTGATTCAACAGTCAGGCTCTCATACCGTAAGCTCAAATGACAGCACTGACAGCACCTCCTCGAATAATCTATCAGGACAAGCATTAACGTTTGAAAACCAATCCGGCGTTTGGCACTATCAGCCGCTTAATTATTCATTAACGTGGCAAGAGCAAAAGCTGGAACTTAGTAACACCGAGCGCAAAGTTTTACTCACCTTATTACAAGCACCGAATCAAGTCTTTAGCCGTGAGCAGCTGCTTAACGCAGTTAGTGATTATCCTGATCATCGCCTAGCACGCACGATAGACAGCCATATCAAGTCGATTCGTAAGCAACTTGCGACTATTGATACGAGTATTGAAGTCATTCATACACATCGTGGACTGGGTTACGCATTATGTCCAGCTTAATAATAGCTGCTAATTTATGAATCATAATGCCAATAATGCTGAGAGCGATACTCATAACGACCAAAACAATTGGTATGCCAAATTGCATCCCATTGGTACTGTGCAGCAAACTCCTAAGCGTAAACGACTGCTCAATTTAAGTATATTTTTTAGGATTTGGCTGGCGGTCGCTTTGGTACTCATCATTTGTGGCATTGTTGTTTTTACTCAATTATTTGGCTACGTTAAGCCAACCGCCCAGCAGGTCATCGAAGACACGCTATTAGACACCAGTAAATTACTAGCCGCTAGCCTGCAAGTGCCATTGGCTACGGGCGAGCTATACGATGAAGCGTATCAAGCACAGCTCGATACTGCATTTGTGGGCATACCGGCGACTAACGAGCACTTAGGCGCTGTCAATCAAACCAAAAGCTATAGTAGCTTTCGGGTATATGTAACAGACAGCAGCGGCAGGGTCATTTATGATTCGCTACCCCAACCTGATAATAATGAGGGACAAAACTATGGGCGCTGGAATGATGTCTATCTCACATTAAGAGGTCAGTACGGTGCAAGAAGTACGCTGCGGGATAACCAGCAGCGTGATGGCTCGGTCATGTATGTCGCACAGCCAATAAAGAATATGTCTGGCGAGATTATCGGCGTGGTCAGCGTCGGCAAACCCGTCGCCAGCGTGCTACCTTATTTGGACGATACACGTAACCGCATGCTGATCACAGTGCTATTTATCAGCACGGCTGCCCTCATTTTAGCAGGTCTCATCGCATGGTGGCTCAAGCAAAGTATTACCTTAGTGACTCAATATACCAGTTCGCTGGCAGAAGACACCAAAAAGCCCTATTTTTATCTGGGTCATGAGCTAAACAGCCTGACAGATACCATTGAGACTATGAAGCATCGACTAGAGAATCGTGCTTATGTCACTGATTATGTGCATACACTCACTCACGAGTTAAAAAGCCCTTTAACCGCCATTCGCGCCAGTAGTGAGCTGTTAGAAGATGATGGACTAGATGGTCATACGCTTGATCAGGATGATCGGCAGATGCTCATTGAGACGGTTGGTGAGCAAAGCGTAAAAATGCAGCAGCTCATCGACCGACTACTGTTGCTTGCGAAAGTTGAACAGCCTACTTTTAAGCTCAGTCGTCAGCTAACGCCGCTACTGCCATTATTACAGAGTCTAATAAAAGACAATACCGCTAAGCAGCAACAGCAGAATCTACAACCTATCGATATATACATCGATGATCAGCACATGACAAACACTACAAACTTACCAGCAGAATTATTGGCCTCTACCAGTGTGTTTGCTGACCAATTTTGGTTGGTACAAGTCTTACAAAATGTGCTGGATAATGCCATTCATTTTGCTGATAACACTGTTGATATCTCGTTGCACAGCACAGCGCGAACGGTAATCATCGATATATTTAATGATGGAAAGCTATTGCCTGATTATGCTATTGAAAAAGCTTTTGAGCGTTATTTTAGCCTATCTCATCAAAGCCATTCTGTTCAGCAAGTGAAAAATCAGAATACAACCTATACGCTAGATACAGGTTCAGCACATCACAAAGCTGACTCAAAACAGTCCGATAGTATTCTCAAAAAAGGTACCGGTCTTGGACTCACTTTAGTGAAGCAAGTCATTGAGCATCATGGCGGTCAGGTAACTATTGATAATATCCATGCTAATGATAATAAAATTGGCACTGATAAAAATCATACTGGTAAAAATCAGCGTTCTGGTGTGATGGTTAGTATTACCCTGCCCCTGGCTTAAGAATAAGCATTGATAACAGTTCATCAATTTTCCATCATGACTGCACAGGATTTCTACTTCTTTATTTTACGATAGCACTAAGATCTATTGAACCATCAAATTTGTAAAGCAGATTAGAAGGAGAACATTTATGTCACGTCAATTAACTGATGATCCTATGATCAAGCACCTAATCGGCCTCAGTCGTCATCACTGCGCGCAGATACTATCCAGCCAAGGTGTCGGTAGTATTGAGTTTGGACATTGGCTAGCGATTCCTAGTCAGCAATTATTACTGGTCTTTCGGCATCAGCAATGTATAGCTATTGATGAATATCGATTGGCAGCCTGATATCTTGCTCGCTCAGCACGTTGATTGTTTTTAGGTAACCCCTGTATTTTATTGGGACATAAAAAAGCCCTTTATCATTTCTAGTATCAAACTACTGGAAACAACAAAGGGCTGATTGCTTTAGAGCAAAAATACTAAGTAATCGATTGTACTGGCGGCTTCACATCCGCGTTCTGACCACGGTGACGCAGATAGTGATCGAGCACTACAATCGCTAGCATCGCTTCGGCAATAGGCGTGGCACGCACACCGACGCAAGGATCATGACGGCCTTTGGTGAGCATATCGACTGCTTCACCTTGGGTATTGATACTTTTACCAGCGGTGGTAATACTAGACGTTGGCTTAAGCGCGATACTGACACGGATATCTTGCCCTGATGAGATACCGCCTAAGACACCGCCCGCATGATTGGCTGCAAACCCATCTGGGGTCAGCTCATCACGAGCGCTATGTCCAAATTGACCTGCCACTGCCATACCATCGCCAATCTCAACCCCTTTGACCGCATTGATACTCATCATCGCATGAGCGATATCGGCATCTAAACGATCAAATACTGGCTCGCCCAGACCTACGGGTACACCGCTCGCAATGATATCAAGGCGTGCACCGCAACTGGTGCCTTCGCGGCGCAAGTTGTCAATCAAGGTCTCAAAACGGCCAATCGCTTCTTTGTCTGCGCAGAAGAACGGATTGCTATTGACAAATTCCCAGTCAATTTGACTCGGATCTAGAACGTTACTATGCTCATTGCCGATTTGGGTCACATGACCACGAATTTGTACGCCCAGCTGTTCTTGTAAGTACTTCTTAGCGATAGCACCAGCAGCCACTCGCATAGCCGTCTCACGCGCTGACGAGCGACCACCGCCACGATAATCACGAAAGCCGTATTTCATACTGTAAGTATAATCGGCATGTCCAGGACGGAAGGTATCTCTGATATCGCTATAGTCTTTTGATTTTTGATTGGTATTGCGAATCAATAGACCGATGGATGTCCCTGTGGTTTTGCCTTCAAATACGCCAGAGATAATCTCAACTTCATCAGACTCACGGCGCTGGGTTGAATACTTAGACGTACCCGGTTTGCGACGATCCAGATCTACTTGTAAATCGTCTGCAGATAATGCTAAACCTGGTGGTACGCCATCAACGATGGCCATCAGTCCTGCGCCATGTGACTCACCGCAAGTGGTGACCGTAAAAACCTGCCCAATACTATTGCCTGCCATAATTGTCCTTAAACAAGTAAACGCGACTGATGGTTGTTCGACCAACCTTTTATGATTATCGCTGATCAGTTTTTATATGCTCGATTTTGTGACCCACACTCAACTATTGCATGCTATCTAATAGTTGCACATAAGCGGCAAACAGTTGACGATTGGCTACCAATTCATCATAAGTAATCGCAAAAACCCCATGTCCGCCATGTGCAAACTTCAACCAATCAAACTGAATCTCAGGATAGGCTTGCTTTAATGCCCATTCGCTGTCGCCCACTTCGCAGACCAGCAAACCATCTGGGCTAAGGTAATCTGGCGCTTCAAATAAAATACGATGTACCAAATCCAAGCCGTCTTGACCCGCGGCTAATGCATGCTCAGGCTCATATAAAAACTCAGGTGGCAAATCTGCCATGATAGCCGCATCGACATACGGTGGATTGGTGACGATAAGCTCATACTGGTTCTCAGCAGGTATCTTGGCAAACAAATCAGACTCGATTACGTTCACTTGATGGCCAAGGTCATGATGATCGACATTGACCATTGCCACGTCCAGCGCGCCTTTATCGATATCGATAGCATCAACCAACGCATCAACGAAACGGGTAGCAAGCGCGATTGCGATACAACCAGAGCCAGTACACAAGTCTAAGATACGCTCAGGCTGCGACAACTGCTTCACATCCAAGCCATGATCATAAAATACTGCTGACTTTTCATTCGGGCTAACACCCAGTGGTTTGGCGAGTTCAGTAACTTCAAAATAAGGATGGAACTGCTGACGAATCAACTCTGCGATTGGCGAGCGCGGGATAAGCACGCGCTCATCCACATAAAAAGGCAAATCACAGAAATACGACAAGTTAATCAGATAGCTCAGCGGCTTACGTTCAGCGATGCGCTCTTCTAATAGTCCTAGCACTGCCTGCTTCTCTGACGTGGTCAAACGACAGTCTAAAATCTGCTCATTGGCTGACCAATCTAAAGACAACGAATGCAACACAATGGCTGAGGCTTCTGCAAACTCATCGGTCGTGCCTTGCGCGACAACCACATCATAGTTACGCAATTGTGTGACGGAAAAACGAATAAAGTCGCGAATACTCACTAGCTGCTCGCGTGCTTCTTCTAACTCGGCATGTAAGTTAGCAAGTTCGCCATCCTCACCAAGAAGTCCAGTTTCTAGATCATACTCCATCTCACCTTCTAAGCCCTTAGACTCATCATCACTGAAGTATTGGTTTTGAAACTCTTCTGCACTCATTGTTTGGTCTTCTGACATATCGCACCTTATGGATTAACTATTAGCAGGTTAAATGGCTTGTTGCTAACAATCGATCTATTAATAAAAAAATTAATCATACATTATAGACGTAAACGCCAAATAGCGCCAATCACTGTCATTTTTACTAAAACAAAAAATAGTGAAAATAATGAGGAGTTTGCGTAAGCAGCCTGCCTGTCGCCGTACACATTTTGGCTAAAATATTACTCAACTGTAGCGAATACGTCAGCAGTTGACGTTTAACCCACTCTAAATGCAAAAAGATAGACCAAAAGTTTGCGAAGCAACCAAATTATGCGCATAATAGCCGCATTAGTAGCAACCACAAGTGATTCAATATGATGAAAATAAAGCCTATTATTACTGCTATATCTATCGCTGCCATGAGTGCCAGCGTTGGCGCACTTGCCGTCACTGCCGATAATACTCGCACATTGCCAGTACGAACGGCAAACGCCATGCCAGGCCTTGCTCAAAAAGTGAGCCTTAATGTGCAAGAAAATCGTAGTCGCTCAGATGGTGCTGCTACTGTACAGTTAAATACAGAGAACGCAAAACCCGTTGATAGCATGAACCAGCTGATCAACACTAAGCAAGACGATCAAAATAGCACGCCAGCACCTGCTGCTGACAACATGAGCGCTGCTGAGTTGACCCTCAAAGATGAGCAATCTGATAGCACTGATGATATCAGCGAAGGCCAAGCGGTCGCTGCACCCAGCGATGTCTCCTCTATCGACTCATCTGATCCACTCGCCTTTGAGTTACCGGAGAGTGAAAAGCGTCAAGACTTCAGTAATGATCCAACCATCAAAAATATCGAAGACAAAGATGGTAAGAGATATACCACATTAAACTTGTCAAATTACGCACAACAAGTAAACAATGCTGTTTGGTCGCCTAACATGAAAGTCAACTCAGCCATGACGATCAAAATGCAAGCGTTGCTCGATTGGAATCATGCCTCTCCTGGTCCTATCGACGGTGGCTGGGGTATGAACAGCAAAAAAGCCCTTACTAACTTCCAAGCGATGAAAGGCTTGCCAACCACAGGTAGAATGGATCAAAAAACGTGGGATGCCTTGGTTAAGAACATTCCTGCGACCAAACCTGTGCTCGTAACTTATACGTTGACTGATGATGATATTAATACCAACTTTGCCACCACGCCTGCTAGTGCAGAAGCCAAGTCAAAAATGAAAGGGCTGTATTATCAAGATATCAAAGAGATGCTTGGTGAACGCTTTCATATGGACGTACGCTATTTGGATAAACTCAATAAGAACAAAGAATACAAAGCTGGTGAGACCATCACTGTACTGAATACCCGTGGTGCGTTAAACAAGCGAATCAACCGCGTGGTCGCTAACAAAGCTGATAAAACGTTATATGCTTATGATGGTAACCAACTGGTAGCGACTTACCCAACGACCGTTGGTAGTAATGACACGCCGTCACCACATGGTACTTATAAGATTGTCAATAAAGTCAAAATGCCATGGTATAAAGCCACAGTCGGTGAAGGCGCTCAGAAAAAAGTCCATATGTTGCCACCAGGACCAAACAATCCAGTCGGTGTGGTATGGATGGGCTTATCTAAACCGTCATATGGCCTACATGGCTCACCAAAACCTGAAGGTATCAGTCGCCAAGCCTCACATGGCTGTATCCGCTTGACCAACTGGGATGTGCTTGAGGTTTATGCCAATATCGAAAATGGCGCAACCGTTGAGCTTAAATAATGCTCTAACCTAGATCGCTATCAGCATTTATTACCAAGTCAGCACTTACTACCAAAAAAGACCTCACTATTGAGGTCTTTTTTACGTTTGGCGACGCTTTAGCGTTTTTACTATTAGAACCAACATCATCTGAGCATCAAGCCAAAATCTGATCATCCGTTATACTTTATGACCATCTTCGTTACCAGTGATGCTGCCGATTTTTTTGGCAAAGAACATGGTGATGGGAATAGATGCCGCTGCACCCACTGCGACCGCTATTTGCATATGTGCGATCTCATCGAAACCCATAATGAGCGTACCGATGATGACAATCCCTGTGGTGACAGTGCCTGCTATGATGTAAATGACAGCAAATAATGGCCAGTTCATGACTTAATCCTTACTTTATGTGTGGGTATAGTTACTTTATACGCCATATCCCTACTAAAGGTAAGTATTTAATATAGACGCCAGCCTCATACATTTTGGCTGACTTATTCTAAAACCCATGTTAACATAAGGGTATTTCTCACTCATATTTCGCTATCTTCATTAATACTCATTTCTTATAAATTTTTACTCCGATTCCACTTTACATTCAGCCCCTCGATCATACCCTTACTACGATACCTCTTTCTATTTTGCCCAATGTCATGTCTAGCACTTTGCTTTTGCACAAAAAAAAGACAGCTTGTCGCTGATTTTTCATTACAATAATGGTTTTATTTCAACTGACTAATAAAGCCCAATTGCTATGACCGCTTCTGATAATACGTCACAACAAAAAAAACCAGACACCGCTTCTCAGATTTCATCTGATATGACAAAAGAGACATCTGAGAGAAAGATCGATGATGCCCATGAACCCGAACAGACCACTGAACAGGAGTATGCAACCGAAAACAGTGAAGAGGAGTCGCTCTCTGAAACAAAAATCGTCATGACCTCACCAGAGCCTGATGTCGTCATTGCCACGCTAGACGCGCCTGATGATGACTCAGATCAATCTGAATTATCCAGCCCAAACGCAGACACAGCCGCTCACGCATCAAAGACAGCGTCTGAGGCTTTTCATCAAACACAAGAAGATCCAGACACTTCCGAAGCGCCCAACACTCATGTTAGCCAACCTGTCGAACCCATTTCGATCGATCATAGTATCCATGAAAATGATCCTGCCGTTGCTGACGTCGATGATCATCTAACCACAGAGTCTGCAACGACAAACACTAGTGGTGAAAATGTGGAGAGTGATGACGACGAGCAACAGTCAGAAGAAAAGATCAAAGATGAAAGAGAGGCCAAGCTAGAATCCTACAAGCAATTCGTGGCCGAGCAGTTTAGCGATCAAAAGATAGACTATCCTGAAGTCCGTGTCACGATCGAGGCCAACGCCCTACCAAGTAAAATGTACTTTGTAATGAACACGCTATCAGCCATTATTGCCAGTTATGGCTTGGTGACCAATTCAGCCGCAGTGGTTATTGGCGCGATGTTGGTCGCCATGATGCTCGGTCCGATTACAGGTGTCGCCTTAGCGATTATTGACTACCGTATGCCACTGTTGCGTAAGTCGTTGCTCACCGTGTTAGCGGGGGTATTTTTGGTGATATTGGTCGGCTTTGTGGTGGGTCTATTGCATCAAGGTCAACCGCTGACCAATGAGATTTTGTCTCGTACCCAGCCCACGTCTATGGACTTGATGATTGCACTGGCTGGCGGTACGGCTGGTGCATATGCGATGGTGTCTCCGCACCTGTCCGTCGCCGTTGTTGGGGTTGCTGTGGCCACCGCCTTGGTGCCCCCACTCGCGGCCAGTGGCATTTTATTTGCCAATGGCGAGATACAGATGGGGCTAGGTGCTGCCTTATTGGCCCTGACCAACATCATTGCCATTCAGTTTACTAATGCCATGGTACTGTGGTTTTTAGGCTTCAGGCGCTTGGTCGATGATGATTATGAATCGGGCACCTATTTGATATTTTTCCGTCGAAATGCCGTCACCCTATTGTTACTGGTCGGCTTGGGCATTTATCTTACTCTAAACCTCAATAGCAATGCCAAGCAGCAGACCTTTGAAAACAATGTCAAAGAAGCAATTAATGAACATTTTATCGATCAAGGTAACGTACTGACCAACATACAATTTGAAAAAAACAATGGGTTCCAAGTCATTCGTGCCGTGGTACGCGGTGAGACCAGTCCAAATTCACAAGATGTACAGCAGATCGAGGATGTGATTACCAAAGATATGGCAAAAAACTTCCCCAAATACTTGCCTATTAAATTGCAATTGCGCTACTTGCCAGTGCAGGTCATTGAGTCTGATCCATTAATCAAAGACAAGCTTGATGAGACTGATGCGGTAATTTTGACCAATTCACCATGATGCACCCTATATGAGCGGCAAATCATGAATGGACTATAACGAGCAGTTGTAACTCTTGTACCAAGAGCTTAGGCGTTTGTGCTAAAATCGCTTGCAAAATTATTTTATGTCATTTACTCAATTCTATCCGTCAGTAAGGAGCCGCTGTGAGCCAGCCATTTCGCTCAGCCGATATTCGCCAAGCCTTTATCGATTTTTTTATAAGCAAGCAGCACACCCAAGTTTCATCGTCTAGCTTGATTCCGCATAATGATCCAACATTGTTATTCACCAATGCCGGTATGAATCAGTTTAAAGAAACCTTTTTGGGCATGGAGCCACGTGACTATACACGTGCTGTGACCTCGCAGAAATGTGTCCGCGCTGGTGGTAAGCACAATGACTTGGACAATGTTGGCTACACTGCCCGCCATCATACGTTTTTTGAGATGCTTGGTAACTTCTCGTTTGGCGATTACTTCAAGCAAGCAGGTATCGAGTATATCTGGGAGTTTTTGACCTCAGATCAGTGGCTCGCGATTGATAAAGATCGTCTGTATGTCACCATTTATGAGACTGATGACGAAGCCTTTGATATTTGGCACAAAACCATTGGTCTGCCAAGTGAGCGCATCATTCGTATCGGTGATAACAAAGGGGCACCGTACGCCTCAGACAATTTTTGGACCATGGGCGACACCGGTCCTTGTGGCCCTTGCACCGAAGTGTTTTATGACCATGGCGCTGAGATCGAAGGCGGCTTGCCCGGTACGCCAGAAGAAGATGGCGATCGCTACATCGAGATTTGGAACTGCGTCTTTATGCAGTTCAATCGCCAAAAAGACGGCACGTTATTGCCGCTACCTGCGCCAAGTGTCGATACTGGCATGGGGCTTGAGCGTATTAGTGCTATCATGCAAGGCGTCCATGGTAACTATGAGATCGATCTGTTTACCCATTTGATGGATGCGGCAGCTGAGATCTTAGAGATTGACAATGAACAGCAGTCTTCACTAAAAGTCATCGCTGACCATATCCGTGCTGTGGCCTTTTTGATTGCTGATGGCGTCACACCGAGCAACGAAGGTCGTGGCTATGTATTGCGCCGTATCATTCGCCGTGCGGTACGTCATGGCAACAAGCTTGGCGCTGATAGTGAGTTTTTCTATAAAATGGTTGAGCCGCTCGTGGCTGAAATGGGCAGTGCTTATCCAGAGCTAGTAGAAAAACAAAACGTGATCGAAAATGCGATTCAAAAAGAAGAAGCGCAGTTTGCCAAAACATTGGCACAAGGTCTGCGTTTGCTTGCCAGCGAGCTTGAAGGTCTAAAAGATGGCGATACGCTATCTGGCGAAGCGGCCTTTAAACTCTACGACACCTATGGCTTCCCAATCGATTTGACCGCAGATATCACGCGTGAGCGCGGCATTGCTATTGATGAAGCGGAGTTCGATGAGCACATGCAAGCACAGCGCGAACGTGCTCGTGATGCAGGTAAGTTCGATGTCGATTACAGCAGCGTCATCCAAGTCGAGACGCCAACCGTCTTTGTTGGTTATGAGCAACTTGAAGAAGAAGGCGTGACCATCGACGCGCTTTATCAAGATGGCAACCCAGCAGATAGCTTAACGGAAGGCGCAGAAGGCGTGGTGGTATTGGATCGTACGCCTTTCTATGCTGAAGGCGGTGGTCAAGTGGGTGAGCTTGGTGAAATCCGTACCGAATCAGGTGTCTTTGAAGTACAAGATACCAAAAAATCTGGTCAAGCCATCATTCATTATGGTGTGGTGACCATGGGTGATATCAAACCCAAGCAAACGGCGGATGCCCACGTGCTTTCAAGCATTCGTGCAGCCAGTGCCAAAAACCACTCTGCCACTCACCTATTACATGCAGCGCTAAGAGAAGTCTTGGGTGATACCGTCACGCAGAAAGGCTCATTAGTCTCAAGCGACGTCTTACGTTTTGACTTTGCTTATGATAAGCCTGTCAGTGCTGCTGAAATCATGCGAGTAGAGCGTCTCGTCAATGAGCAAATCCAAGCCAACACTCCTGCTCGTATTGAACACATGTCGATCGATGAAGCCATGAATCAAGGCGCGATGGCATTATTTGGCGAAAAGTACGGCACTGACGTTCGCGTACTAACCATGGGTACAGATCGTATCGTCGATGGTCAGCGCAAGCCTTTCTCTATCGAGCTTTGCGGCGGTTTACATGTACAGCGTACTGGCGATATCGGTATGCTAAAAATCACCAGCGAGTCAGGTATCGCTGCGGGGATTCGCCGTATTGAAGCCGTCACGGGCATGAACGCGGTCAAAAACATTCAGCAAAGCGAGCAGCAACTAAGCGAGTTGGCAAGCCAGCTAAAGGTCAAACGTCCTGAGGTCGCCCAGCGTGTGCGTACCATGGCAGATAAGCAACGTGAGCTTGAAAAACAACTAGAGCGCTTAGAGCAAAAAATCGCCAGCGCTCAAGCTGCCAACTTACTCGATAATGTGCAGACTATTGCAGATACGCCTGTGCTTATCAGCACCTTAAGCGGTATCGATGGTAAATCCATCCGTACGCTGATGGATGATATCAAATCAAAACTGCCTGATAGTGTGATTGTATTGATTGGTGATAAAGATGACCAATTAGCACTAGCCGCGAGTGTCGCAAAATCTGTTACTGCTAAAATCAAAGCGGGTGATATCATTCGTCATTTAGCCAGTGAGCTTGGTGGTAAAGGTGGCGGTAAACCTGACTACGCACAGGGCGGCGCACCAAAGTCTGATAACAGTACTGCGGTCATCAATGCCCTACCTGCTTGGATTGAAACCCAGCTTAGCTAATCATAAAAAGCCCAGTAACTCAGCGCCTTACTTTGGTTTACTGGGTATAAGATACGTGATTGGTTATAGCAACTATAACCAATCGCCATACATCTAAGCGGTACTGATACTTAAAGTTATGCAGTAGATATGGTATAAAGGTCAACGTTTGACAATATTGCTCATTCATGACAGTTGATGCAGTACCAATAAACGAATGACACATATAGGGCATAACTCTTACAATCTGGCTTTATCTATACACGCATGGACACGTGTCGCATTGAGACTGATCCATGAGAATAAAAGGTCATTAATGAATAATAGGTAGATTTTTATGGCGTTAATAGTACAGAAATACGGCGGCACCTCGATGGGCAGTATCGACCGCATCAAAAACGTCGCCAAACGCGTCAAACGCTGGCATGACAATGGTCATCAAGTCGTGGTCGTGGTCTCAGCCATGAGCGGCGAAACCAACCGTTTGATTGATCTAGCACGCCAAATCAGTAACAACCCTGACCCACGTGAATACGACCAGATGGTCTCAACCGGTGAGCAGGTTTCTATCTCGCTACTCGCGATGGCGATAAAAGAGCTTGGTATTGGTGCGCGTTCAATGACTGGTCGTCAAGTCGCGATCAAAACCGATAACGCCCATAATAAAGCCCGTATCGAAAGCATCGATGATAAAAACATACGCGAGCAGCTAGATGCCGGCAATATCGTCATTGTGGCAGGCTTTCAAGGTATTGATGAAGAAGGCAATGCAACCACATTGGGTCGCGGCGGTTCTGATACGACAGGCGTTGCGATTGCAGCGGCTTTGGGTGCTGATGAATGTCAAATTTATACTGATGTCGATGGCGTTTATACCACTGACCCTCGCGTAACCTCAAAAGCCAAAAAGCTTGAAAAAATCACCTTTGAAGAAATGCTTGAGATGGCAAGTCTTGGCTCCAAAATCCTACAGATTCGCTCAGTAGAATTCGCTGGCAAATACGGCGTACCACTGCGCGTCCTATCTAGCTTTGATGAAAACACTGACGGTAGCTTTGACCAAGAGTTTCAAAACAACGTGGGCACCCTAATTACGATAGACGAAGGAGACAATATGGAACAGGCAATCATCTCAGGTATCGCATTCAACCGAGACGAAGCAAAAATCTTAGTGCGCGGTGTACCCGATCATCCTGGTATCGCCTCTGCTATCTTAAGCCCAATTGGTCGTGCCAATATCGAAATCGATATGATTGTCCAAAACCTCTCGGATAATGGTACCACTGACTTTACATTCACGGTCAATCGTACTGACTTGGACAAGACGCTAAAAGTGCTTAATGAAGAAGTCAAAGACGAGATTGGTGCCAAAGAAATATCAGGCAACAGCGAAGTGGTCAAAGTCTCACTAGTTGGTGTTGGTATGCGCTCACACGCAGGAGTTGCCAGCCTCATGTTCCAAACATTGGCTGAGAACAATATCAATATCCAAATGATATCGACCAGCGAGATCAAAGTGTCTGTTTTGATTCAAGACCAACACTTAGAAAAAGCGGTCAAATCACTGCACACTGCCTTTGGTCTTGACCGTGAAGACGGCGAGAGCAAAATCGCTGGGCTATAAGGCCAAAAAACTGTTAAAATACAGCTTTAGCATTGATGGTTATCTATTAACCGCTATTGACAACTTTGCATCGTATGTAAATAAATAGCATTTCGTTTAAACAAATAGCCTCCAAATAAAAACAGTACTTAAATAAAATAGGATCTTTTTAGATCCTATTTTATTTTTTAGCATAGTTGAAATGAGCATTTACCCAATAGTTTTGTGAAAAACCGTGACAGTATCTGTTATGCCACCTATAATGGGCTTTCATTTGGGCTAAATGAATCTACCTATCATTGCCGTGGTTTGCACAATGTCGAGTATGGTAATTATTGATATATTACTTACTGAGTGCTGCGGTGATGTTCTGCAATTGAGAAGTAATCTGATGAGTAATAATCTGTTGATGCGACATAAGGAGTGTGACGCATGTTAATTTTGACACGCCGTGTGGGCGAAACGCTAATGATCGGCGATGAAGTCAGTGTGACGGTATTGGGCGTCAAGGGCAATCAAGTACGTATCGGTGTGAATGCACCTAAAGATATTGCCGTACATCGCGAAGAGATTTATCAACGTATCCAGCATGAGCGCTCTGTACAGTCGCAAATGCAACATCTTGAGCAAGGCAATTTTTCGCCGTCGTTCGATGACGAAGACTACTTCAATCGCTAATTTATAATACTTAATGCTCAACGACTAATGAGCATACATAAGCATTATATTTTTTATTTTTTAAACTGCTCTGAGGTCATTTATTTATGAGTATCCGCCAATCAGATGTATCGGCTCTACTTAATGGTTTGAATAAAAAAGCCATTGGATTCAATGATGTTATCAGCTTTATCGATGATTTTTATCGCTATTCGCCTGCCCCGTTTGTCAACGGTATGGTCCATAATGCAGCGGGCGAAAATGAAGGTAGTGCAAAGATTTTTGGATTCGCTAAGCATCACGGTTTGAATCAACTGGACACGCTAAAACTATTCGGCGAACATTATGCCAAAGTGCAAGCAACGCCTAACGGTACTGACCATGCTAATATTCGCAACTTTTTGCATTGGGGCTGGCAAGGATTTTTAATGCAAAAAAATCCGCTAACCATTCGTCCTAGTGTTGATACAACTGCGATCTAAGTATTACTTAGTATGTAACTATTAATAAAAAAGCCACGCTCATGAGCGTGGCTTTTTTATTAGGGACTCATCGGGTTATCGTTACTTATTACGAAACTTCACAGGTTGTACCGCCCCTTTCGGGTTCGGCATATTAGGATAATGATGCTCATGCTCGACATCACACTCAGCGCCCACGGTAGCGCCGTCCTCTTTTACTGGTTTGTGGATATAACCGATACGCTCGTTAGGAGGTAGGTGCTCGTGCTCCCATACCATCACCGCTTGCATACAAGTTTCTCGCTGCTCAGCGGTAATTTTGCGACCATCAGGCCACTTACCTAACTCAATCGCCATGCGGAATTTATCAACCACTTCCGGTGTTAGACTGGCTAGTATTGTTTGTTTATCCATCTTGCCTACTCTCCACTACTATTTTTTCATCATATTTTTTGATGGCTATTGGACGATTTGAAAACATGCTCTAATAGATGCGCTCATTCATCATCTATAATATCATCATCGACATCCAGACTGAATTCTTCGGCATGTACGTTCCAGTGCAGCTTGGTACGACAGGCTTCATAAAAGTCAAATCCAGGCGGATGCAGTAAAGTGAGCTTATCAGGGTGCTTACGAATATATAAGCGCTGTTCTTGCTCAAGCGGTACGCTTGGTTTGCCATCTGCGCTGACCATCGGCTGCGTACGATTGTCTTCATGAATACGAATACAGACCTCACTATTACCACTGACAACAATCGGGCGACTAGACAACGTATGTGGGTGCATAGGCACAAGACAAATCGCATCCATACTGGGATGAATGATGGGGCCACCACCAGATAGAGCATAAGCGGTTGAACCAGTCGGTGTCGCTGCTATCAGGCCATCACTATGCTGCCTGTAAACATCATGTCCATCAATCTTCATCTGAAAATCGATCATATGTACCGATTTACCAGCGTGCAGTACGATGTCGTTCAGCGCCATGTCTTCATGAATGATTTTACGCCCTTCTCGTATCTCCATCGTCAATAAAAACCGATGATCCAGCTGATAATCGCCCATCAATACTTGGCGTAATTTAAAAGCCGCTTCGTTGGGCTTTACATCTGCCAAAAACCCCAAACGACCACGGTTAACCCCTAATACTGGGACACGGTAGCGTGCCAATGCTTCGGCAGCATGCAATATCGACCCATCACCACCAACAACGATGACCAAATCGCAAATCTCACCAATCAAGCCACGCTTAACGATTTTGACTCTTTCTACTTCTGTGAGGTTAAGCGTTGGTAAGTTGGCTGTTTGTACATCCATGATCAACGTCAAGTTCATCTCATTGATGGTTTGAGCAATCTGTACCAGACTTCGCGTGACGCTGCGTTTACCAGCACGGCCCATCAAACCAATACGCCTAAAAGCAGGATTTTTGATAGCGTGGAACAGCTCTGACTCGTGTAAGTGTGGCAATCTTGCTGACTGCGCTGAGTTTTCCATAAAACGACTCGGTATAACGGTGAAGTACAGGGTAATAATAGCGATAAATGCGCGCTTAGACTAGCATGTTTATGAATTATCGTTGTTAACTGTCGTAACTGGCCCCATATAAAATATATCAGATGCCTTACTCATGCTTGCTTGTCTGCTTGGGTTTTGAGACTACTAGGTTGAGCTGTAACGGCTGTCACGCAAACACAGTTGACAATAACGGCGGTTTTGCTAAAGTAGCAGCATCTCTATTTTTATATTTTATTATTAAGGACTTATGTATGGCCAATCCTATTGTCAGTCGCGCAGAACTTGCGATCGGCGGTAATCCAATGACGGTCAAAGGCGTTATTCAAAAGACCAGCCTGTTACTTGGGTTATCAGCTATTACTGGTGTGGGCTTTTTCTTTTATGCGCTTATGGCAGGTTTATCGCAAGGTTTTATTACCATGGCAGCCTTTGGTAGCATGATTGCTGCGTTTGTTCTTGCTCTTTTTATTACCTTTAAACCACAAAAAGCAAAGACGTTGGCGGTGCCTTATGCCTTGCTAGAAGGTATCTTTTTGGGCGGTATCTCATTATTTTTCATGAGAATGTATCCAACCGTCCCAGTCACGGCAATGTGTGCGACCTTCGTCACAGCAGCAGTCATGCTAGGACTGTATCGCTCAGGTTTGGTAAAAGTTACTGAAAAGTTCCGTTCTATCGTGACCTCAGCCGTTATCGCTATCATGCTAGTTTATGTAGCACAGTGGGTACTGTCTCTAGTATTTGGCTCAACCTTGCCATTCTTGTTTGAAGGTGGTGCTATCGCTATCGGCTTTAGCTTGTTTGTGATTGTTATTGCCTCTTTTACGCTATTATTAGATTTTGACAATATCGATCGCGGTGTTGCTATGGGTATCTCAGAAGACTACGAATGGTTGTTCAGCATTGGTATTCTTGCCACGCTAGTTTGGATGTATATCGAATTTATGCGTCTGCTCAGCTATCTACAAGACTAATCAAATAATTCGATAGTAAATCTGTATAAAAAAAATCGCCTGAGCTATTGATAGTTGCAGGCGGTTTTTTTATGGGCAAACTTTGAGAGCTATAGTTCAACTAAGCCCGTTTCAGGCGTAGCGCGTTTAACACCACAAACAATGAGCTAAGTGACATGCCGATGGCAGCAAGCCATGGTGGTACATACCCTAAAGCCGCTGGTATCAGCACGATACTATTATAAGCCAAAGCCCAGCGGAAGTTTTGCTTAATAATACGTTCGGTTTTATCAGAGATACGTTTGGCCGCAGTGATGGCCTCAATTTTCCCATTTAAGATAATACTGTCGCTAGATACTTGTGCCAAATCTGCAGCACCAGCAATCGAGGTGGATACATCTGCCGCTGCTAACACTGGTGCATCATTGATGCCATCACCCACCATCAGTACGACAGCGCCTTTAGATTGTAACTGCTGGATATGGTTGACCTTGTCAGTCGGTGATAAGCCATTATAAGCGGTCTGCATGCCTAAACTCTCAGCCATCACGAGCGCTTGCGGGCTTGGGTCCCCCGTCAACATCACAGACTCAATGCCTAGACCTTTGAGTGTATCGAGCATCGATTGGGTACTATCACGTACCTTGTCATTAAAATAAAAGCACGCCAGCGCTTGCCAGTCATTTGTATCAGGTTTCTGGCTCGATAAGACAACGGCGGAGCTGGCACGCTGAGCGACCAAATCAATGTTCAAATCATTGCTCGTATTGACCTCATTGGTACTGCCACTGGTTTTATCTAACGCAAAATTCACATGACCAATGCGATATACCATGCCATCAATCATGGCTTCTACCCCGCCTGCGGGATAATGCTGCATGGCCTGCGTCGATGGCAGATGTAACTGATAGGCAGCGGTAAGCAGCGCGTGTGCAATCGGATGACGACTCCCTACTTCTAGGGCAGCTGCGATTGCTAATAGTTTATCTTTTTGTGCTGTTGATGCTGAGTTATCAGAATCAGTCTGGTTTACTGGCTCGATTATCTCAATATTTAATAAATTTGGCTTCCCATAAGTAAGCGTACCTGTTTTATCAAAAGCAACATGTGTAATTTCAGCCAATGTTTGCAGCGTATGCCCGCGAGTCGTCAAAAAACCATAGCTTGCCAGACGATTGGTTGAAACAGTCAAAGCAATTGGCGTCGCCAATGACAAGGCGCAAGGACAAGTGGCAACCAATACGGCGACTGTTGCCCAAATAGCTTGGCTTGGATCGACAATGTACCAGCCAACAAACACTAAAACTGATAGCACTAAGATACGCGCCACAAACCAACGTGCCAGTTTATCTGCTTGCTGTGCAAGTTTAGGCTTTTCGCTCATGGCGCGGTTCATCAGTCTATCAATCAGCCCTATTTGACTGTCTTTTGGTAATGCCGTCACCAACATCTCAAACGGCTGGCTATCGTTTTGCGCACCGCCAACAATATAATCGCCTTGGGACTTAATGATTAAATCACCTTCGCCTGTCAGTAGGCTTTGCGAGACTGTTGCAGTAGGACTTAACAAAATACCGTCACTGATAATCTCAGAACCCGCTTCAACCAAAATAATGTCACCCACTTGCAAGCTATGAGCCGTCACCATCTGCTTTGATGCTATATTTTCCTCTACCTGTGATAACGCATTTTGTTGATGACGTGACTGCTGCCAATCTTGAGCAATACCCGATGTGAGCTGATGAACATTGGCATCAACACCCTTCATAAAGTTAGGCATCATTTCTGTCGTCGCATCTGATACCTTTTTTGCCTCATTTTCGATGGCGTCACCTTGTTGAGAGTCATTTTCTTTCAGCAGTTGTAAAATACGCTCTGCTGCTGATTTGTCTTCAGCCACTTTTTGTACCAATACTGGCTCTACTACGACCAGATCATTGGCCATGGTCGCAGCTTTTAGACGGGCATTATGTTCGATATAGCGTCCTGCCAACAAAAAGAAAATAAACATACTGACGGAGTCATAGTATGTCTCCCCTTGCCCAGTAATGGTGGCATATAAACTGGCAAAGAAGGTGATAATCAAAGCAAGGCTAACAGGCACATCCATATTGACCTGGCGCGCACGAATCGCTGACCATGCGGAGGTAAAGAAAGGAATACCGGCATAAAAGAAAACAGGCGTACTAACAAATAAAGACACCCAACGCAAAAAGTCACGCTGAAATATCAACATGTCGCTATATTCACCAAAATAAAGCGCAACGGCATACATCATTGCCTGCATTGAACCGAGTGCCGCGATACCAAGACGCAATAGCATTTGGTTGTTATGACGCGCCAGCATGGCTTCATGGGTATCTTGCCGATAAGGCTTGGCATCATAGCCAATCTCATTGATGACCGCTAAAATGCGGCTAATCGGTAACTTATCTTCATTCCAAATGACCCGCATACGCTGGTTGGTCAAATTCACCTGACACTTACTAATGCCTTCTAGCTCATCGAGACGTGACTCAATCAACCATGTACAGGCCGCACAGCGCAAATTATTAACAGACAGCTCCGCCACCGACAGCCCATCTTGCGCATATACGAACTGCGACTTTATCTCGTCATGATCATATACCTCAAGACGCGTCAGCTGGGTCGGTAAGCTTGCTGTACGGTTAATCTCCGAACGGTCAAGATAATATTGCTCAAGACCAGCCTCTACGATGCTCTGAGCTGCTAACTGACAGCCCATACAACACATCTCACGCGACTTGCCTAGAATCTCAGTATGAAACGGCGGCTTGGGCACTGGATCACCGCAATGGAAGCAGTGATCAGCAAGGGGTAGCACCAAGCCATCAGTGATGGAGTTGTCTTTATAAGGATGATTGGTAGCAGATGATACTGATGATGGGATACTAGACATAGTCGCGCTTACTTCCTTTGACAGGCTTGCTCAAAATGCATTCATTTAAGGCAAACTTGCTCTGATTGACTGTACTGTACGTCGTGCAACAGAGCCACTTTTCATCACATGAATATCACTATTGTTAGTAGCACAATATTGATAACAAATGGCTAATAGCAAATAACTAGCAACGGCGGATTCATACAAAATACATCATGGTACTTATCATAGATTGTTATCTTACATGGCGTTTATTAGCCCAATTGAAAGATGCTGATACTTGATTACAAGTATCAGTATTTTAGTAGAGATTATACTACAAGCAATCACCCTAGGCAGTACCAATGCTTATGGTCTAATCCCAATGTATGTCTGTGTTGACGATGATAGATTGAAAAATTTGTCAATTTGCGTCATTATGAGGCAGTTTTTTATCCAAAAATGGTGCGACATCCGTGCAAAAATCCAATTTTAAGTTACCAAATACCAAGCTATCACCATCATCTAAGCCTGCTAGGAATACCTTACCTTCACAGCAGCGCGGCTTGGTATTTAGTAGTCTTCTCTTAATTACTATCATCGCTGGCATGGTGCTATTTGCACTGTATTTGGTCAAGCTTGATCGCACCATTACCCATAAGTTTGAAGGCAAGCGCTGGGACATTCCAGCTAAAGTGTACTCACAGCCACTTGAGCTATATCAGGGTGCCAATATCGATAGAGATACGATGAAAACGTGGCTAGAGTTGCTTAATTATCAAAGCAACAAGTCTTATGATCGTACTGGCACTTATCATAGATCGGGTAATACTTATTTTATCCATACGCGCGGCTTTACCTATAGCTCAAGCGATATAGATGCTGAGCAAGTCATCAAAATGACCCTTGCTGGCAATAAAGTTGACTCTATTCAAAGCACCTTACCTGCCAAAAGTGGCATCATTCGTCTAGAGCCAGTGAGTATCGGTGGTATCTATCCAGACAGTAACGAAGATCGAATGGTTGTCTCTTTAGATGACGTGCCTCAGCCACTGATTGATGCATTGATTGCCACCGAGGATCGCGCGTTTTATGAGCATAAAGGCGTCTCGATACGCGGTATCGCCCGTGCCGTAATCAATAACTTTACTGGTGGTGCTAGGCAAGGTGGCTCGACCATCACCCAGCAGCTGATCAAAAACTTTTACCTCAACTCTGATCGCACCCTAAAACGCAAAGCCAATGAGGCGTTGATGGCGGTACTGCTTGAGCTGCATTATAGTAAAGATGAAATTTTACAGACTTATTTGAACGAAATTTATCTGGGTCAAAACGGCAATCGCTCTATCAATGGTTTTGGTTTGGCCTCACAGTTCTATTTTGATAAACCACTTAACGAGCTGCGTATAGATCAGCAAGCCATGCTAGTTGGTATGGCAAAAGGCCCAAGTATTTACAACCCACGTCGTAATCCAAATGATTCAAAAGCTCGTCGTGACGTGGTGCTTGGTAACATGTTCGCAATGGGCACGCTAAGTCAAGAGGACTATGACAAAGCCTTAAAAAAGCCGCTCGGTATCGTGGACAAGCCTGCTGAGGGCAAGAGCCAGTTCCCTGACTTTTTGGACATCGTCAAACGTGAGCTCAATGATGTCTATTACTCTGATGATCTCAAAAATGAAGGTCTAATCATCATTAGTACCCTAGACCCTATTGCTCAGTTGGCAGCAGATAAGGCGGTTGATAGAAAACTGGGCGAGCTGCGCCGTAGCGGTAGCAAAACCAAAGACTTACAAGGCGCGCTCGTCAGTGCCAATCCTGAAACTGGCGAATTGGTGTCTGTCGTCGGTAGTGGCAGTGAGTTCACAGGCTTTAACCGAGCAGTTGATGCCAAGCGTCAAGTCGGCTCTTTATTGAAGCCAATCATTTATATGACCGCGCTTGAGAGTGGTCGTTATAACTTAGCAAGCTCGGTGGATGACTCACCTATCACAGTCAATCTGAATGATGGTACCGATTGGAGTCCTAAGAATTATGACAACCGTGATCATGGCTATGTACCACTGACCACAGGACTGTCGCAATCTTATAACCAAGCGGCGGTACGCTTAGGTATGGAATTTGGGGTTGATACTTTTGCCAAACAGCTAAAACGCATGGGGGTTAAAGAAGAAATACCAGCATACCCATCGGCGCTATTAGGGTCTGTCAATCTGAGCCCGATGGACATGTTAGGTATTTACCAAGTCTTTGCGACTGGCGGTTTCCGCACACCTATTCATAGTATTCGCACGGTTATTGATGATCGCGGTCGTATTTTGCAGCGTACCGGACTCAATACTCAGCGCAGTATTCCACCTGAGACCAACTTTTTGACCAACTATGCGCTACAACAAGTGGTGTCAAACGGTAGCGCCAGACGGGCTCAATCACTTGGCAGCAATCTGAATCTCGCCGGCAAAACGGGCACGACAAACGACTACCGTGATGCTTGGTTTGCAGGCTACAGTGGCAACTACGTCAGTGTTGTTTGGGTTGGTCGTGATGACAACAAGCCCATTGGCTTGAGTGGTGGTACTGGTGCTCTACCGGTTTGGGTCGATTATATGAAACGCCTCAAACTCACTCCAGTAGCGCTACCAGAGCCAGAAGGTATCGAATGGTTGTGGCTCGAGAACAACTCAGGCAAGCTGTCTAACGAACGTTGTGCCAATGCTCGCTACTTACCTGTCATGTCAGCACATTTACCAGAGGAAGCCAGTAGCTGCGCGCTTAGCTTGTATCAACAAGACCGTGCTCGCGAGCAATCTCAATTCCAAAATCAGCAGAGCGCGATCAATGAGCAACGTCGTCGCGAAGGTTTAGATATCCCAAACGGTGAAGCGGTTGATGCTGGTGATTCAGAGGACAGTAATGGACAAAATAATGAAGGTCAAGACCGCGCTGACACATGGTATGACCGTGCTATTGAATGGTTTTAACATTATTTTTAAAATGTAGCGTCTGATATTTAAAAAAGGTCTCAATATGGTCTCATTTCTACAGCAGTCTGCCTCTGTGACACAAACAATGTCTTGGTGGCAGAAAAAATTTGCGTCAGTGAATACTCTAGTTGTAGGTGGCATTGTTTGTAGCATGCTAAGCCTCAGCGCATGCCAGACTGCGCCAGATAGCTCAGCTGCGATGAAAACAACACCTATTCAAACAACCCCATCATCACAGCCGCCAGTGACATCGACCACCACTGTGACTCAGGCACCCATCGTTGAAGCAGATGATGAGAACGAATACCCTATTGAGCCTTATACTCCACCCGAAAAGCTCGAGTCGCCGAACCCATTGACCCAAGAAACGCCTGTATTTGAGCCGCCTACTCCAGTGGTGACAGAGCCTAATCTGGGTATTGCCATACCATCACGCAATGACTATATCATCTCTGAGCCCTCAGCACCGTCACACAATGATCTACTAGAGCAGGCAAGAAAAAACTCACAGCAACGCTCTCAACAATCAGCAAGTAATAACAGTAACTTGCCTGCATTTCGTAACTTGATGCAGGTAGGCGTTAATCAACTGAAATCAGGACAATTAACGAATGCTGAAAACAGCTTTACCCGTGCACAGCGCTTGGCCCCCAAGTCGTCTGCCGTATATTTTTATCTGGCGCAAGTGGCATTGAAAAAGAACCAACCTCGTAAGGCAGAAGCGATGGCACGTCGTGGCCTTAGTGTTTCTAAAAATGCCAGTCGCAGACGAGCGCTGTGGCAAATCATTTTACAATCAGGGCAAGCTCAAGGTAACTCACGCGTCGTTAGTGAAGCAAGACGAGCTTTACGCTAATAACCGCTCACTACAGTTATCATTTATCCAAAACATACATTTATTTTTTTTAGCTTAGGGTTATCGTTATGGCATGGCAACAACTGCATTTACAATGTGAAAAATCAAACGTCGATTTGGCTGAAGCGCTTTTATTAGAAGCTGGCGCACTATCTATTGCCTTAGATGATGCAGGTGATCAGCCTTTGTTTGAACCACTTCCCGGTGAGTCACCGCTATGGGATGAAGTCATACTGACAGGGCTATTTGATGCCACCACTGATGATGGTAGCCGTCAAGCAGTTGAGCAGCTGAGTCATGAAATTGCCGCACAAGTACAGGCTACTCGTATCTGGCTAACGGCTGTTGATGACAAGGATTGGGAGCGCGAATGGATGAGTAACTACCATCCTATCGAATGCGCTAATGACTTGTGGATTGTGCCAGACTGGCTCACACCGCCCAATCCAGAGGCGACCAATATCATTATGGATCCAGGCTTAGCTTTCGGTACTGGCTATCATGCCACGACTCGTCTTTGTCTTGACTGGTTAACAGAGCAAGACCTGACAGATAAAGTGGTCATCGACTATGGCTGCGGCTCAGGCATCTTGGGTATCGCCGCTCTATTATTAGGTGCACGCCAAGTGTATGCAGTCGATATCGATCCACAAGCTGTACTCGCAACCAATCAAAATGCCGAGCGTAATCATGTCGGTGACCGTCTGCAAGCGTTCTTGCCCGAAGAGTTCACAGATTACTGCTCACAACATGATGTTTTGCCTGTAGAAGTGATTGTCGCCAATATTTTGGCCAAACCATTGATTAGTTTGGCCCCTTATTTCTTAACCCTGATTGCACCAAAAGGTCGAATCGTACTGGCCGGTTTAATCGAGTCACAGACTGAACAAGTCATGGAAGCTTATCAACCCTATTTTGCACTCGATCCAAAGCATGCCTTTACCGCGCAAGAGGACCAGCATTGGCAGCGTTTATCTGGTACATTTACTAGCTAGCAACATTTAATTACATCTGTTACGATAGAGGGCAGTCAAACGTCACAGGTTTGGCGCCACTCTGTCGTTGCTCATGATTTATAGAATTTCAAAAAGCATGGTAGCTGTTGGTGAGTGGCTAAGCGGTATAGATAACCATACTTTTTTGGATTCGACCCTATGACCACCCCAATGAAAACCCAGTGCCCTCATTGCCAAGCTTGCTTTAAAGTGCAACAGAATCAACTAAATAAAGCCAATGCTACTATTAACTGTACTCAGTGCCAAAAAAGTTTTTCGGTCAATCAACACCTTATTGTAACCCCTGATACCTCCAACAGCTTCTCCTCTCAACATAATACTGCTACAGCACATCACGAGACTCAATCCAAGCTGAGTAATAGACCTGAAAGCTCCACCAATAGTCGTAATCAAGCATCTAATATATCAAATACTGCAAAGTCCTCACTCCATAAAAAACGTTCAGCTGATATATTGATTCATGATGACTTAATCTATGATGATATGGATATCGATGAGCCAGAAGACAGCATTGTAGAATACGACTCACTAGACAGCATGGATGCTTGGTTGACGCAAGTGAGCGATACCAATGCTGCGACGACAACTGACAACGCGACAAACACACTTTCTAAAACCAATACCGATCGTATTGCAACAGAACATTCCTCAATGACTCAAGAAGTACTGAGCTCAACTGCTGCCAATGATATTCATGCGAGTATCAACGACACAGCTGATGACTCATGGCTAGAAACACTTCTTGAGGAACAAAATAAACGCGAAGCCAAATCAGTAGATAGCACAGATTTATCACAACTACTGATAGATATGGGTGTACCTCTTAGGGAAGAAGAAAATTCTGTTACAGAACGTGCAAACAAGGCGCAAGCACAGTTTGCGCCAACAGCCACAACCCATTCAATTGCATCTATCCTCTGGATACTGGGATGCTTAGTATTAGCACTATTACTTGCCGCGCAGTATGTTATGTTTAACCTAGAGACGTTAGTCAAAAACCCTGCCAATGCGCAGCGCCTCCAAACGGTATGCTCTATTGCGGCATGTAGCTTACCAAGCGCTGATCTGACAGCTTTGACTATTACCAATCCAAGTCATCGATCAAGTCAAATTAAAACCACAGGTACATTTAGCGATATCAGCGCGATATTGAACAACCAAAGCACAAAAGCACAGCTCTATCCAAATATAAAAGTCAGCGTTTATGGGACAGACAATCTCATTGGAGAGTTTATAGCAGCGCCTAACGACTATTTATTGGGTAAGCCAAGCCAGCTAGCTGCTAGTAATAACAGACAACTACTATTTACCATACCCGTTGACAATGCACAAATTCGCGAAATTACGATGACACCACTTTATTGAATGTTATTTTTAGTAATAGAATGAGCCTGACATATCGCTGACTTTAAGATAGCCGTCAATCTGTCAGCGCTAGACGATATTAATTTGATATACTATTATTCTGACATCTTATGGTTTGACTCTTTTTTCATTTCAAGGATATTATCTTATGGCACCTCATGCACAGCATCATGCCCATCATTTTGCTAAGAGCTCTGAGCATCCTGCCGACTATAATAAAGAAGATCATCACCTTGTCGCTCACGATATTGAGTTCCCGTTAGAAAGTGCTGCGAGTAGCGCACAGCAGCCTTTGCGTGTACATGTTGAGCGCGTCGTTCGCCAGTATTTCGCTATGCTAGGTGATGAGATGCCTACCGACTTGTACGAGCTTATCTTAAAGCAAGTCGAAGAGCCTCTATTGTCAGTGGTTCTAGAGAAAACTCGCGGCAATCAAACCAAGTGTGCACAAATCTTAGGCCTCAATCGTGGCACTTTACGCAAAAAACTCAAAACTTACGACTTAATGTAGCACTGCTATATGTGCTCACCCATTATTGCTAATCATCATGCATGGCAATTCAATGTGCATGGCTTTATCTATCGCGATATAGTCTACCGTTGTTGCCATCATCACCTTGCCAGACGTTTACGTCAGGCTTTTTTTATGGAAGATTTTTTATGAGTACAACCCCACTTGCCCTACTCTCGGTCTCTGATAAATCCAATATCGTTGAGTTTGCTCAAGGCCTTATTAAAGCAGGTTTTGGCTTACTCTCTACTGGCGGTACCTATCGATTACTTACAGAAAATAATGTCGCTGTGACGGAAGTGTCTGACTATACGGGCTTTCCTGAGATGATGGATGGCCGTGTTAAGACCCTGCATCCTAAAATTCATGGTGGTATCTTGGGACGTCGTGGTACAGACGATGCTGTCATGAATGAGCACGCAATCGAACGTATTGACTTGGTTGTTGTGAATTTATATCCATTTGCTGAAACGATTGCACGTGCTGACGTGACGATGAACGATGCTATCGAAAATATCGATATTGGTGGCCCTACCATGGTACGATCAGCAGCAAAAAATCATGCCCATGTAGGCATCGTGACCGATCCTGCTGATTATGATCGCGTACTGACTGCTTTAAATGGTGGCACTGAATTGACAACGGCTCTACGTTATGATTTAGCGGTTAAAGCCTTTGAGCATACTGCGCAGTACGATGGTATGATTGCCAACTTCTTAGGCAGCCGTGTCAATGAGACGCAGGAACCAGAAAACTTCCCACGCACATTTAATGTACAACTAGAAAAAGCGCAAGATCTGCGCTATGGCGAAAACCCACATCAAAACGCTGCTTTCTACACTGAAAATCATCCTTTAAAAAGCCAGCAAGCTTCTATTGCAACGGCTAAGCAACTGCAAGGTAAGGCGCTATCATACAATAATATCGCTGATACTGACGCAGCCCTTGAGTGTGTTAAAGCCTTTAGTGCACCAGCTTGCGTTATCGTTAAGCACGCCAATCCTTGCGGTGTCGCGGTAGATAATGACCAAGTAGCTGCTTATCGCACTGCTTTTAGCACCGATCCTGAGTCATCTTTTGGCGGCATTATCGCCTTCAACCGTCCACTGACGCTTGCTGCTGCAAAAGCCATTATCGATAATCAATTTGTAGAAGTCATCATTGCACCCAGCATTGAAGACGGTGTACTTGAAGCGACTGCTACTAAGAAAAACGTACGCGTATTAGTATGTGGTGAACTACCAGCACCAGATCAGCGTGATAGTCAGCTTGATTACAAACGCGTCAATGGCGGCCTACTCGTACAAGAGCAAGACCTTGGTTTGATTACGGCAAACGATCTAAAAATCGTCACTGACGTACAACCAACTGAAGCGCAAGTGGCAGATCTGTTGTTCAGCTGGAATGTGGCAAAATATGTCAAATCGAATGCCATTGTTTATGCGAAAGGTCAACGTACTATCGGTGTTGGTGCAGGTCAAATGAGCCGCGTTAACTCAGCCCGTATCGCTGCTATCAAAGCCGAGCATGCTGGACTGGCCACTGAAGGTGCCGTTATGGCCTCAGATGCCTTCTTCCCATTCCGTGATGGCATCGATAATGCTGCTGAAGTAGGTATCTCAGCTATTATCCAGCCAGGTGGCTCTATGCGTGATGATGAGACCATTGCAGCCGCTAATGAGCACGGTATTGCGATGGTATTCACTGGCATGCGTCATTTCCGCCACTAAACAATCATCTATTAGTTTAAGTCTGGAATTAGGGCGTGTTGAACATTCGACCATGGCACTGACAGCGACTATTTTTTAGGCGATTCGATGTTAAAAATAATAAGTTTAGTCATTCTAAGCGCTTATTTTTAACGATGAAGCGGCAAAAAAGAGTCCTGTCCCCTGCTTTTATCGTATTCGTGGTCACTACAGTTAAAGTATTACCCAATAAAAAAAGCCACTGCATCGCTACAGTGGCTTTTTTGCGTTTAATAATTAAGAGTAACCATACAGCGAACGCTTAGCGCCCTTGTGCATTTGCCATGTTGGCTTCGTTAATCTCAACTTGATAGACCATACGTAGATAATCTAAGTAGTCTTGCAGCTGATCTTGACCTAAATTGTCACGAATGATGCGGGCCGTTTGCGCTCTTTGCATATCAGATAGTGGTGACTGCTGCTCAGTCTTGATGCGATCACCAACCAATAGCGTTGCACCTGCTTCAGTCTCACTAGCGAGCGCGACTACGCCATCATTGGCAGCTTGCTTGCTAAAGGCCAATCCACGCTCTTTATCAGTTAGCAACGTTGTTTGACGATTAATCTCACCCAAAGATTGCAAACTTACTGACTGCTTAGCAATATCAGCTGGCGTTTTGATACCAGCAGCGACAGCTTTCGCTTCTTTTAGCGCCAAGGCTGTGGCTTTTTGCTGACGCAATATCTGAGTGATTCTTGGCGTTGCTCTAGATAAGCTCAGTGTGGTCGTAGGGCGATAGTTGCTTGGTTGTACCCATACCGTACCGTTACCAACTTCTATACCTGCCGTCACGGCCTGATCTTGAATCGTAAATTCGTCAAAGGCCTGTTTGATCACTGCTGGTTGCGATAATACTGATTTGTTATTTTCTTTACGATAATCTTTGATACGTTTTAGCGTGACATTCTCTTGCTGCGCAATATCTTCGATACTAAAGCCATCTGCTGCCAAATCATTAATCGAGGTTACTTTATCCGCGTAGACTTCTTGACGCTTGTACTCTTTTGCCTTAGCCGTCAGCTCAGCACGCATACTATCGAGACTTGGAATCTTTTTGCCATTATCTTCAGTGACTGTGAATATCTGATAGCCAAAGCTGGTCTTGATAGGGGCTGTCACATCTCCAACGCTCAAGCCTTCTAGTGCTTTTTCAACAGCATCGGCGTCACCACCAAATACTGACGGATTAAAGCGACCAATGTCACCGCCTGCTTCTCCTGAAGGATCATCCGATTCTGCTTTGGCCACAGCAGCAAAAGACTCGCCTTTAGCCAAGCGAGCTTTAACTTTATCTGCTCTTGCCTTAGCATCATCACCTGTTAACAGTATTTGACTCACTCTACGCTCATCATCAGCAGCCAGACTTTGCTTATATGCTTCGTACTGCTGCTGCAACTCTTCTGTTGTCACATCATCGACTTTGATGGTCTGCGGGCTAAGCTGAATATAAGCCAAGTTGACCATTGCCGCGCTTTTTAGCGTGTCTTTATTGGCATCATAATATGCTTGAATATCATTTTTGCTCAGTTTGACCTGATCAGCATAGTCCTGCCAATCAAAACGATGTACCCAGACGTTGCGTGATTCTAGTTGCAAGTCGATCAATTGGCTAACTGCCTGCATTGGATAGACGGCTGTACCAACGATGCTCGCATTCAACTGATCCAAGCTTAACTGATTGCGAAACTCTGCAAACAGCTGATTTTTGGTCATGCCACGCTGACGCAAAAAGTTTGCAAACTGATCGTTAGAAAAGTTTCCATCAGCATCTTTGAATATTTCTTCTTCACGCAGCAAACGATTGATCGTGTCATCAGAGACTGTCATACCAAGCTTACCTGCTTGCTGCTCTAGTAATGTACGATCAATCAGACCTTTTAGTACCTGCTCGTGCAGTACGTCTTCATTCAATAAACTGGCATCATCAACTTGCTCTAGTATTTCGCTACGACGGTTATTGACGGCAGTCTGATACTCGGACAACCCTACGCTTGCCTCACCCACCTGAGCGATTTGGTTGGGATCAACCCCGCCGCCAAAATAGCTTTCGACACCCAATAGAGCCAGTGGCGATAGGCATAAAATCAATAAAATGCGACCTGGCCAGCTTTTTAAGAAATCGCGCAATTTATCCATAGTTATCTCTGCTTTATTAACCTATATTGATGAAAAACCATTGTAATACTGTTAGGAGCTGTCGAGTGCGACCTGCTAACATCAATGCTATTTAAGCCGGCAATGGTAAGAGGAAGAACGTGTACATTTTATTAGGGAAAACAAGGTTCAGTGACAATACCTTATTTAAACAACGCATCTATCGCGCGCCCTATGATACGTGATTTTTCGTATATACTCAAAATATTCACGTTGTATGAGATAAACTATAGCGACAAAAAAAGCACCTAATATTTAGGTGCTTTTTCGGTGCTTAGCTTATGACATCAGCCAAAGCGACCATCTACCATAGAGCGGCTTAGTTCAAACGCTCTTTTAGGTTTTTACCAGCTTTGAAGCTTGGTACTTTGCTTGCAGGGATGCTTAGCTCTTCACCAGTCTTAGGGTTACGGCCAGTACGTGCTTTGCGGTCTTTTACGCTAAAAGTACCGAAACCAACCAAAGAGATGCTATCGCCAGCTTCTAAAGCTTCGCCAACACTTTCCATAACAGCATTCAAAGCATCACCAGCTTGAGTCTTATTTAGACCACTTTTGTCTGCGATGCTATCAATTAATTCTGACTTATTCATAAAATTTCCTTCAAGTTTAAGGGGGTAATAAACGCTCACGCCAAGCATTGTAACGCTCTCGTGGTACTTACGCAATAAAAACTACCTGACTGGCGTATTAACAGGTTTCGCTTTGTTATCGTCTTTATATCAAGGCAGCATAAGGAGTGCAAGCGATTTTACATCTTTTTGTGCCATCAACTACTTATTTGACACCCAATGTTACGCAAAACATCTGCAACCTATATACAGGCAAACTGTCCTCATTCAAACAATGAATCAGCTTATTTGTTTACTCTTTAAAACAGTTGTCAGTTGGTGTCTGTGCATTACCAGTCATAAATTTTAATGTCTTTATCAACTGCTAGATTGTACTGTAATAATTTTACCACTGACAGAAACTAGCGTTACTTTTTATTATAAAGGCGTTACTATAAACAAAATACCACTGCAAATTTCGGGTAAAAATAAACTTAAGTTTATTACATAACTTTGATTTGCTAAATAAAAAAATGGATTATTTACATGAAGCGTTCTACGTTGTCTCACTCTCTTCTTAATATTATTCTGGTGTTCATCGAGTCGGCGCTGACACTATTGTTACGTTTGGATCCCGAACTACGTAAAGCCGCTTATCCACTTGCCAAGCAAGGTACGGTCGTAGCGTTGCGCTTATATTTGCCTCATGTTGAGGTTTTTGCCACCTTTAGTACCAAAGGCGTACTCTTGGATGCCGAGTTGCCTGTTGGCCGTAGCGAACCTGATGTCGTTATCAATGCTTATAGCATTCAAGTGATTAATGCCATCACCACTCACGATAGAGAGACGACCGAAAAATTACAGATGCGCGGTGAATCTGTTCAAGTACAGCTGGTCAAACAATTCATTATGCAGCTTGGTCTTGGTAGCCTGATTCAGGGTCTGATCAGAAAAATCAAAGGTGGCAAAGCCAAAACCAAACCGACCGATGCTGAAATGGCGGAAAAGAAAGACCATTATAAAGAGCGTATCAAAGAACAACAGACCCAAATCAACACATTAACCATCAAGAACCGCGAACTTGAAACCACAGTTAAAGAGCTACAGAGTAAGCAAAAGACCTTTATGATTGTCACTATGGTAGCGCTGGTTGTTATGATTGGCTCAGTCATCGCACTGTTTATGAGCTGATTTTATTCGAACTTAGCTTTTATCAATTGATTTTTACCAAACTATGATTTCAGATATAAATGAGCGTACAGTGTCTATTAAAGGTAATGGACGCTCATTTTTTCTCTAGATTGTTACATTCTGGCTTGTTCGATATTGCTACAACTTACGTTCAAATCATAAATTAGCCAATATCGAATTGTTAAAGATAAGATATCTCTCCCCGCTCATACACACATCCCGAACACCATTGTTTTTATCAATCATAGCGATAAGCTCGATTAACCATTTAATCACACTTTAATCTTGACCAAATTACTCAGGATTAAGTATAATTGACCTAATCGTTGCACACATCGGGTTAACCATCTGTTGTTTAATAACGATAAGACACAACTTGAACGGATATGATTGACAGCTTTTATATTGATCTATTATTGACTGTATCTATCCCTTTCCAAGATCGTTATTAAATAAAAATGACATAAAAGTTTGGAGATAGCACATGCGTTTAACTACTCGAGGCAGATATGCCGTTACTGCTTTACTAGACTTGGCATTACAGACCAGTCAACAAGAGAGCGCAGTATCTCTATCTGATATCGCTAAACGGCAGTCAATTTCTATCTCCTACCTCGAACAGTTATTCTCCAAGCTACGCAAACGTGGCCTTGTGACCAGTATTCGCGGTGCAGCTGGTGGTTATAACCTAGCCAAGCCATTGAACGAGATAGATGTGATGAGCATTATATCTGCTGTCGATGAATCCGTTAATGCGATGCAGTGTGAAGGACGCGGTGACTGCCAAGGTGGTACAATGTGCCTGACCCATGACCTATGGTGTGCACTATCAAATCATATTGAACAGTACTTGAAAAATATAACATTAGCTCAATTATTAGATATGGAAAATGTGCAGTCAGTATCAGAACGTCAGCACACCTCTACAAAAGATATTTCCACAAAAGACATCAATACTATTACTCTATCGAACAGTGAGGCAAACCCAGCATGAGCCAACATAACAACCTTATATACTTAGATTATGCCGCCACCACACCAGTTGCCAAATCAGTAGCGGCTAAGATGAGCGAATATCTGACAGTAGATGGCATCTTTGGTAATCCAGCCTCGCGCTCGCACGGCTATGGCTGGCAAGCAGAAGAAGCCGTAGAAACTGCTCGCGGACAAGTGGCTGAAGTCATCAACGCTGACCCACGCGAAATCGTCTTTACTTCTGGTGCAACTGAATCTGACAACCTAGCCATTAAAGGCGCAGCTCACTTTTATCAGTCTCGTGGTAAACACATCATCACCAGCAAAATTGAGCACAAAGCCGTGCTAGATACGTGCCGTGAGCTTGAGCAAGAAGGTTTTGAAATTACGTATCTTGAGCCGCAACCAAGCACGGGGCTTATCTTGCCAGAGCAAGTGAAAGAAGCGCTACGTGAGGATACAATTTTGGTATCACTGATGATGGTAAATAACGAGCTTGGTACGATCACAGATGTTACAGCGATTGGTGAAATCACTCGTGAAGCCGGTGTGGTTTTCCACGTGGATGGCGCACAGTCTGTTGGTAAAGTAAAAATCAATCTTGAAGAGATGAAGATTGATTTGATGAGTTTCTCAGGTCATAAAGCCTATGGTCCTAAAGGTATCGGCGCATTGTTTGTACGTCGTAAGCCACGTATTCGCCTAAAAGCAGAGCAACACGGCGGTGGTCATGAGCGCGGTATGCGTTCAGGTACATTACCTACGCATCAAATCGTTGGTCTTGGCGCAGCGTTTGCTTTAGCCAATGAGAGCTTTGAAGCAGATCATGCCCATGTTGCAAAATTGCGTCAAAAACTCTGGGATGGCCTACAAGATATCGAAGAGATCTATCTGAACGGCGATCTTGAGAACAGCGTACCAAACATTGTGAACATCAGCTTTAACTTTGTTGAAGGCGAGTCATTGATGATGTCGCTAAAAGACTTAGCGGTATCATCAGGGTCAGCTTGTACATCAGCGACGCTTGAGCCATCATATGTACTACGTGCTATCGGTCGCCCAGACGAATTGGCGCATAGCTCAATCCGCTTCAGCTTTGGTCGTTATACGACTGAAGAAGACATCGACACTGTTATCAAGCAACTGCATGAAGCTGTTGATAAACTACGTGCCCTATCGCCACTTTGGGATATGTACCAAGAAGGTGTTGATTTGAATTCAGTCGAATGGGCTGAGCACTAAAATCAAGCACAGACAGTAATACAGCTTCAAATATATTTATTAAACGATTGATCAGACAATTAAAAATCCAGTTTTTATTAACTAAATGTTTGACCCCAATTATCGATGAGTAGTTAGATATTTAAAGTTAATACGCGACTACTCATCATCTAACTAGGAGAAAACCCCATGGCCTATAGTGACCAAGTTATTGATCATTACGAAAACCCACGCAACGTTGGTAAACTTGACAAAAACGCCAAAAACGTTGGTACCGGTATGGTCGGTGCCCCAGCCTGTGGCGATGTAATGCGTCTACAAATCCAAGTCGATGATAACGGTATTATCGAAGATGCACGTTTTAAAACTTATGGCTGCGGTTCAGCAATTGCTTCAAGCTCGCTCGTTACTGAGTGGCTAAAAGGCAAAAGCTTGGATCAAGCTGGCGAAATCAAAAACAACGATATCGCTAAAGAACTAGCGTTACCACCAGTAAAAGTGCATTGCTCTGTACTTGCAGAAGATGCCATTAAAGCCGCTATTAGCGACTATAAAGGTAAGCATGGCGTAGCAGCAGCGGCAGAAGAAGCCACTATCTAAGCCAAACCTACTAGCGTCTGCGCTGTGTTTTGTTAGCAATGCTAAAGTAGTAATACATCAGATGGTTACTAACGCTAAAAAGGTGACAATGACACTTATGTAATTGTCACCTTTTATTTTCTAAAAACTATTAGCATATTATTTTGGCAAACTCGTAACTTCGCTTGCCAGTTTACATAGTTTATTTATTGATATTTACGATTAATAGTCAATGGGAGTTGGCATGATTGAAATGACAGAACGCGCCGCTCAGCATGTTCAAGACTTTTTGGACAATCGCGGCAAAGGTGAAGGTATTCGAGTGGGTATCCGTACAGCGGGTTGCTCAGGCCTTGCTTATGTTTTAGAGTTTGTAGATATACCTGATGAAAATGACACGCGCTATGAAAGCCGCGGCGTTAGCATTTTTATTGATCCTAAAAGCTTGGTCTATTTAGATGGCCTGTTGATGGATTATGAAAGAGAAGGTCTAAACGAAGGTTTCAAGTTCACTAACCCTAACCAAAAAGGTGAATGTGGCTGCGGTGAGTCTTTTACTGTTTAATGGTTCAATCAACTGGCTTTCAGGTTGATGCACCCGTTGTGATGAATCAATACAAAAGATATAAATGCACTAATATATTTGGTAGAAGCACCAGATTAAGACTTTAAAAACAAATAAAAAAGCAAGGCGTAAGATATGACAGATACGATTCCAGAAACACTATTTGATAACTTCTTTGCCCTATTTGAGCAACCTGTACAATTTGAAGTCAATCAAGACAGTCTCGATCAGCATCTACGTCTGCTACAAAAACGCTATCATCCTGATAATGTTGCAAAGAACCTAGCAGATACTAAGCAAGCCAAGCAGCAATCAGAGCAGTATTCTGCCATTATAAATCAAGCCTACCAAACATTGAGTGCACCTGATAGCCGTGCTGGTTACCTACTAGGTATGGCTGATCAAGCGCAAAATCTAGAACACTCCATCGCAGACTTGGATTTTTTAGAAGATGCGATGGAAATGCGTATGGATTTAGATGACGCTATTGTAGGCAAAGACCTTTTAGCCTTGCAGCAGCTACATCCTCAGATTACATCGCGCTTGGCAAACCAGTCTCAGCGTTTTGAGACTGCTTACCAAGAGCAAGATTGGCCAACGGCGATTGATGCGACACAGAAATTGAAGTTTTTGGTCAAATTGAATGCTGATGTTACAACGGGGCTTGATGACGTCGCCACTGCTGCACATTCAGATGACGATGACCTATACGTCTAGATAGCTGTGCATGATGTATCTTACTTGAAAGCTAGATTCTAAATATTTGGTTAAATTAGTATCAACTATACCGTATAATCTCTGATTTTGAGCATGCTTAACTGCCAAATCCCTCTATATTGAGAATAAAGAGATAGCGGTTAAGCAGTCTACTGAACATGCCATATTTGCCTCATTACACTTATTCATTTTATCTCTGAGTTATTCTTATGTCTTTAATGCAAATTGCCGAACCCAATCAAAGCGCTCAACCTCATCAACATCGTTTTGGCCTAGGTATTGACCTTGGAACGACACGCTCACTGGTCGCTGTAGTACGTTCAGGCAAGGCGCAAGTCTTAGAAGCAGGCGCAGCATCAGATACCTTGCTGCCTTCTGTGGTTTATTATCCAGCGACAGGTAATCCATCGGTCGGCTATGATGCTCTAGCGCATTTAGCAGACGATCCCAAAAATACGATCGTCTCGGCTAAGCGTTTTATGGGTCGCAGTCAAGCAGATATCAAATTCTCGCATCCTTATGAGTTGTCTGGTAGTACAGATGATATGCCAGCATTTGTCACGGCTCAAGGTGAAGTGTCACCTGTCGAAGTATCAGCGCGTATATTAGCCGCGCTTGAGCAACGTGCAGCGAGCGCACTGCCTGCAGACAGCATTGAGGGCGCCGTCATTACTGTGCCAGCTTATTTTGATGAGGCACAGCGCCAAGCCACTAAAGATGCTGCGCAAGCGGCTGGTATCAACGTACTTCGTCTATTGAATGAACCAACGGCGGCGGCGGTCGCTTATGGTCTTGACCAATCATCAGAAGACAATGATAAAGAAAGCTACTATCTTATTTATGATTTGGGCGGCGGTACTTTTGATGTATCTATTCTGAAGTTGAATGATGGTGTCTTTGAAGTATTGGCAACTGGCGGTAATAGCGCACTGGGCGGCGATGATATTGATCGTCTGATTACCAACTGGATTATTAAACAGTTAAATATAGATCCAAAAAACGTAAGCCTACATGACAAATCAGTACTCGCACAAGAAGCTAAAGCTTACAAGCAAGCGTTGACTGATGCTGAGCAAGTGGATATCAATGTCACTGTCAACGGACAAACCTATCAAGGTGTATTGCGCCGTGAAGACATCCTTACTATCGTAGAGCCTGTTAGTCGTCGCACGTTAAGCGTATGTGAGCAAGTCCTGCGTGATGCCAAGCTGACTGCCACAGATTTAGACGAAGTGATCTTAGTAGGCGGCTCAACGCGTATGCCTGCCATACAACAAGTCGTGACTGAATTTTTTGCCAAGCAGCCTCTTTGCCGTCTGAATCCAGATGAGGTTGTTGCCTTAGGTGCTGCTCAAACTGCTCACCAACTGGTGAATGGTGATAGTAACAACAATTTGTTGTTATTGGACGTAACGCCATTATCATTAGGTCTTGAGACCATGGGTGGTTTGGTTGAAGTACTCATCCCACGCAACACGCCTATCCCTGTCAAAAAACGTCAAGTGTTTACCACCTATCAAGATGGTCAAACAGGCATGGTGATTCATGTGGTACAAGGTGAGCGCGAAACAGTAGAAAACTGTCGTTCACTCGGCCGCTTTGAGCTGTACGGTATTCCGCCAATGAAAGCTGGGTTTGCTCGTATCGAGGTCACTTTTAGTATCGATGCCAATGGTCAGCTGACTGTTAGTGCACAAGAAACCACGACCAAGACAGAAAGCAAGATCGAGATCGTGCCTTCTTATGGTTTGTCTGATGAGCAAAAAGAGCAGTTGCTTGTTGCCGGATTTAAACATGCAGAGGAAGATAAAAACGCACGCTCTTTAATCGAAACAAAAGTAGAAGCCGAGCGTGAAGTATTGGCTCTAGAATCTGCGCTGAACGAGTTTGCAGCACTGCTTTCTTCTGATGAGCAGCACACTTTAGCGGAGCACATACAAGCCCTTCGTTCTGCTCTTAGCACTAATGACTTGGCACTTATCGAAGCACAGCAAGCACAGCTTAAGCCGCATAGTGATGCCTTTGCTGCTCGCATTATGAATCAAAGCGTTCAAACCAGCATGGCAGGTACCAGCGCACAAGATTGGTAAAATTCATACTCAAAATGATAGCTTAGTTATGATACTAAGCTACTTTCTCTTATTTTTTAGATTGATTAGCATTGGACAAATAATTTATGCCAAAAGTTACCGTACTACCCCATCACGAAATCTGCCCAGAGGGCGCAGAAGTTGAGCTACAAGCTGGTCAGAATTTGTGCAAAGCGTTATTAGAAAAAGGCATCAAAATCGAGCATGCCTGTGAGATGTCAAAAGCTTGTACTACTTGTCACGTTGTCGTACGCAAAGGGTTCAATAGTCTAGATGAGATGGATGATGTAGAAGCTGATCTACTTGATCGTGCTTGGGGCTTAGAGCCTGACTCACGTCTGTCTTGTCAGGTCATGCTTGATGATGAAGATCTAACCATCGAGGTTCCAAAATACACATTGAATCATGCAAAAGAAAATCATTAATATGATCAGTACAAACTACTTATAAGTTACAAAAAAGCCAGCTATTAAAATATAATAGCTGGCTTTTTTTATACTCAATATTTCACGATATGACTTCCCAAATCATGACTTTTTGTTAGCACTATGACGTTTGCTTTCTTCAGCGATGCTCTGTGCCAACTTTTCTTCTTCTTGTTCGATACGCTCAAGCGCAAAGTTTAGACGACTCCTGATATCTTGATAGTCATTGTCTTTCATGTCTTTAAAATTTAGATGCAAGTTAAACCCTGGCAAGGTGTGATCTACCCATTTAGACAAATGACCTTTATTAGCATCAGGGTCAAGTACTTGCCATGCATTTACCTTGTCATCAAAGCCTTTTAGCTGAAGCGCTCCAACATGTTGACACTCATAGTTATGGCAAACATAATCATAAGTGCTTTCACTGACTAATATCTCATCTTTGCCAGCATTCGATTCGAGTCTTGACGCCAGATTAGCCTCTTTACCAATCAGTGTGTAACTAAGACGATTGTTGCTACCAAAATTGCCCACGTGGCAATAACCAGTTGTGATACCAATACGTATATATAACCCCTCAAACCCCATCAGCCGCCATTTTTGACGCAATGTACGCATCTCGCGGCGCATATCTATCGCCATTGCCACGCAATCCAGAGCATCTTGACGTGAGCCACGGCTATTAGGCTCACCGAAAAAGCACACCATGCCATCACCAATAAATTTATCAAGTACGGCACCATGTCTGTCAGCAATTAACGTCATGCAATGCATATAAGTGTTCAAAATATCAGCCACGTTGTCAGCACTTAGACTATCAGACAGATCGGTAAAGCCCACAATATCTGAAAACATAATAGTCAGCTTGGCACGTTTATTCGACACACTAACAGGGCTATCAGATCTAACAATTGGCTCCCAAATTTGCGGCGGTACAAAGCGAGTCAACTTATTGATGACCGACACCATGGTACTCAAACGTCCTCCGGCTTTAGAGGCACTTTCTTTATAACCAATATACTCTTGATACGTACTGCGAAACTGATACAAAATAACCATTATGCTTGCTAGCAATACGGTGGGAGGCACCCAACCTTCATTACAGTTCAATCCTTCGTTGTCTAGTATTGTACTGACATAATAAAAGACAATAGATGTCACCAATGCTACAGTAAATAATCTTAGACCGTTATCGACACCACTGACGATCATACGTACGCCGATTAAGGCTGCCAAACTGAGCGATATCACCGTACAAAACTGTATTGACCCAATAACGACCGCAAATAAAATAACGACCATATTAGACGTCCAAAGACTGGTTTGGCGTCGATAGTTATAAATCAGAATCATTAGGCTAGGTAGTAGAACGACAACCAATAATGCCATTGAGGTAGGACGAAAATTGTAATGCGGGGCGAGTAATATGACAGTAAGAATTAAAACAAAAACTTCTGGATAGTCGAATTGACAGATTCCACTACCTTTTAACAATAGTTTTGGCTTTAACATCTCTATAAAAGGCATATTGAATTTCACTTAAATGAGATAAGCTATCAGAGAGATAAAGATATATAAGAACAACACACGCAAATTACCTATCTTAATGATAAATAATTACAAAAATATATTATACTTTCTAAATTAAATGAAACCTAGGTCAGTGGTAGCTAAAAAAATACCATTTATCATTTATCAAGATGACAAATCTTCTGGATAAATAACTGACAATGTTTGATTATTACAGAAAAAAGCCAGATATGACGAGTATCTGGCTTTTTTCTGTCGCAATAGTTTATGAGAGAGGCTTCATAAATAATGCTTTATAGATGAGGTAAAGCAATCCAAAGTTAAAAACGGATTACATCTGCCAATCAAAAGGCATTTGATGATGACCACGTAGCGCCATCATTAGCGTCTGCTGCATTTGTGCTAAGACTTCTTTGGTATAAGGGACCGCAGGAACTCCCCATATTGGATTTGGCCATTGCATATCATTTTGATAACGAACAATATGATGAAAATGAAGCTGCGGGACTTGATTACCAAGCGCGGCCACATTCATTTTATCTGCTTGAAAGGTTTTGGCTAGCTGACTCGATAACCAGCTTGACTCACGCAAGAACTGCGTTTGGTCTGCCTCAGACAATTCGTACAGCTCTTTGATACCCGATACGCGCGGTACTAATATCAGCCAAGGGAACTGGCAGTCATTGATCAAACGACAAGTAGATAATGGAAAATCACCCACTAAGAAACTATCAGCAGCAAGTTTATGATGAAGTTGGAACATAATGACGGTTCTCTTGTTGTTTAATGCAAATAAAAGTACGTAAAAATATCGAAGAAGAAGCAATCCGGTTATTTTATCAGTTATCCCTGCGATAAAATAGCACCATACACTATTGCATTTGTGTTGATTGTCTTAGAAACCCCGATGATGGCTCTCACTGATCGACTCTAGGCCGCTTCTGTCACCATATGCTCACTAAAATAACGTAGAAGATCTTGTATAACAGAGACTCGCTGTTGAGGCGTTGCCAGCTTCTCGCTATGTTGATAACGAATACCAGATGCCCCATTCATACGATAATGCTGCCCATCTGACTGAATCAGCTTAATAATCGCCAAAGCATCGACGGGGGTATCTGGTGCAAACTCCAACGTCATACTATTACTATTGGCATCAATTTTGTTAATCTTCAATGGTTCTGCTTGCAAGCGCAGTCCATGAATGGCAAAAAGCTGCTTGGTTTGGTCAGGTAGCGCGCCAAAGCGATCAATCATCTCTGTACGAATATCCGTCAACGCTTCTTTATCATTGGCGTTACTAATGCGTTTATAAAACAACAAACGCTGATGCACGTCATGTAGATAGTCTTCTGGAATAAGAGCAGAGCTATGCAAGTTAATCTCACTGGTTAGCGATAGTGGCGTATTCAAGTCAGGCTCTTTACCGGCCTTGATCGCCTTAGTTGCACGCTCCAGCATATCCATATATAAGCTAAAACCAATCGCCTGCATATTACCACTTTGCTGCTTACCCAGTATCTCACCTGCACCGCGAATCTCTAGATCTTCACTCGCCAGCATAAAACCTGCGCCCAGTGTATTGGCGCGTTCAATTGCATGTAGACGACGCCTGGCATCGCCTTTGAGACCTTTGAGAGAAGGCACCAATAGGTAACAATATGCCTGATGATGACTGCGACCTACCCGGCCTCGTAGCTGATGCAATTGCGCCAGACCAAACTTATCCGCACGCTCAATGATAATAGTATTGGCATTTGGCACATCAATACCTGTCTCAATAATAGTAGAGCACACCAACACGTTGAATTTTTTGTGATAAAACTGCTGCATGATTTGCTCAAGCTGACGCTCTTGCATTTGTCCATGAGCAACGCCCACTCGCGCTTCAGGTACCAGATCACGAATAGTTTCTGCCATACGCTCAATACTAGCCACATCATTGTGGAGCAGATAAACCTGCCCACCACGTAACAGCTCGCGCAAGATAGCTTCTTTCATCAAGGCATCTGTCTTTTGCATGACAAAGGTTTTAATAGCCAACCGGCGTGCAGGCGGTGTGGCAATGATTGACATATCACGCATGCCTGAGAGCGCCATATTAAGCGTTCTAGGGATGGGTGTTGCGGTCATAGACATACTGTCTACATCTGTCTGAATCGCCTTGATACGTTCCTTATGACGTACTCCAAAGCGGTGCTCCTCATCGACAATCATTAGCCCAAGGTTTGCAAACTTCACGTCAGGCTGCAATAGTTTATGAGTACCGATCACGATATCGACTTTGCCATCAGCCAAGTCCGTCAAGACCATGTCTTGATGTTTTTTGCCGCCAAAGCGTGACAAGCTCTCAATACGCACTGGCCAATCAGCAAATCGATCGCGGAAATTGTCTTCGTGCTGTCCTGCGAGCAATGTGGTGGGCACTAATACAGCCACTTGATAGCCAGCACTGACGGCAATAAAGGCCGCTCGCATCGCTACTTCTGTTTTACCAAAGCCAACATCACCGCAGATGAGGCGATCCATTGGCTGGTTTTGTCTCATGTCCTCCATAACCGCATGGATGGCATTGGCTTGGTCAGCGGTCTCTTCAAACGCAAACTGACTGGCAAACAGCTCGTATTGCGACGGATCTATTTTAAAATGAATACCAACTTTGGCCTCACGACGCGCTTGCATATTGAGCAGCTCTGCGGCAACATCGTGAATTTGCTCCAAGGCCTTTTGCTTGGCTCTATCCCATTTGCCACTGCCGATCTTATGTAATGGCGCTAACGCTGGATCGCCGCCACTATAGCGACTGATCATTTGTAGATTGGCGACTGGTACATAGATACTGGCATCATCGTCATATTTTAAATGAATGAACTCTTGCTCACCATCGCCCACATCTAGCGTGATTAGGCCGTTATAACGACCAATACCATGCTCGATATGAACGACTGGGCTGCCATCTGTTATCTCAGTGACGCTCTTAACCAAGAACTCCTCTGATACACCGCTTTGGCGACGACGACGCGTCTGTAAGACTTGACGACCAAACAGCTGCGTTTCACTAATCAACACCAAACGTTCAGGCACATATACGCCGCGCTCAATCGGTGCCACAGTCAGACCGACATGTGGTAGTCGAGTATTATTCATAGCGCTCGTCTTATCTGCTGCTAAAAATGCTTCAAAGCTATCATATGCTTTGATATCAATCTTACCCTTAAACAGCTCAATGAGAATTTCACGGCGACCAGCAGTCTCTGCCACAACTAATACTGGCGTTGCTGTTTGTTGTTGAACGTGTAAAAAATCGAGCAATGCCGTTAATGGCTCAGATTTCTGATGATTGACTGCCAGCTCTGGCGGCTCTTGCGCACTTAATGTCACCAAGCCTTGCTGCTTAGTAGGCGTTAATGGCAGTTGCGGCTGAGATGGGTCGTTACCTTCTGGCGCTACAACGTCATTCGTCGTAGCCAACTCATCACGAGCACTTAATATCACTCGTGGATATTGATTGAGCTGCTCGTTAAGTGCGTTGGATAATAAGTATAAGAGCGCAGGTTCGACGATAGGCTTGTCAATATCATGGCGACGTTCTTCATAGCGGCGCTGAATTTGTGACCAATAGTCCGCCTGCTTTTCGTGGATCAGCTCATCCGTGATAAACAACGCATCGCTTGGCAAATAAGAAAACAATGTACTTTCTTCTTGCCAATCTTTTAAGTCAAAAAATAGTGGCTGATAATACTCCAGTCCGCTACTCGCGATACCTGCCATTACATCTTTATGCAACTCAGACTTGCGGCTACTGGCATTAGGGAACATCGCCGCAAAATTCGTGCGAAATGTCTCTCGCCCTTCATCCAGCGGAAACTCCTTTGCTGGTAATATTTGGAACTGTTCGATAGGTTTAGAGATATCTGGCAACTTGTGCAGCAGCGACAGTGACTCTTTGCCCATGCTGGTATCATTGCCTGTTAACATCGCTTTGAGGTCATCAGCGGTCAACGTGCGCTGGGTTTGCGGATGAAAAAAACGAATTGTCTCAATTTCATCGTCAAATAAGTCTAAACGCAGCGGAAAAGGCTGACCCATAGCAAAGATATCGATAATGCTGCCACGTACAGCGAACTCACCGGGCTCAAAGACATTATCAACCGCTCTATAACCCGCCTTTGCCAAAAGCCCACGTTGCGTATTGATATCGAATCGATCACCAACGCTCAAATCAAAATGCTGTCCGATCAACCAACTGGGCGGTGCGACGCGTTGCATCAATGTCTGTATTGAGATGAGTAGCACGCCTGATCTCGGCATATCCGTCAATAGGTTGATGCGTTCACTAACGATGTCTTGGTGCGGAGACAGCTCATCATATGTCAGTGTCTCCCAGTCAGGGAATACGTAAGCATCGACGCCGCAAAATGCCAGCTCAGTTTCTATCTGATTGAGCTGATTTTGGTCACGGGCAACCACCACCTTCAATCGCTCGGCAACATTCCAGTGAGGCGTTTGAACCAAGCTTGCCAGCCATAAGCTACTGACCGCACCGTGGACAGGCGCTAGCCAACGCCGCTCGGCATTTTGTATAGGGAACAACTGCTGGTTAATGGGATCAAACGCGTCAGTCAAAGCAGTGATAGGCATAAAGAATAGGATCACAGTTAAGGAGTCAGAAAGCTATTATACGAATATTTGAGCAATTACCAAAACTTATGCCGTAACGGTTTGTCACGTAAAAGCTCACTCATTCATGATCGAGGATTGATAACGATTATTAAGCTTTAACTATCATTACATAAAAAACCCCAACTGATAAGCTGAGGTTCTCATTCACACTGGTTAAACCAAGTTCAAATTAACGGTTTATCACTAGCGATAATGCCATTGTTGTCAGCATAAACAAACATTCCCGAGTTCAATGCCAAATCACCAAAGCGGATTTCGATATCCGTTTGACCTTCATCACGGCGAGTTGATTTGCGCGGGATGCAACCAAGTGCCATCACACCAAGATCCATCGCTGCCATGTCATCAACATCTCGGACACAGCCATATACGATAACACCCGCCCAGCCATTGTCGATGGCCGACTGTGCAATCATATCGCCGAGCAAGGCACAGCGCATAGAGCCGCCACCATCGACGACCAACACCTTACCATCGCCAGCTTTGTCTTTGCCATCACTATTCAATAGTGATTTGACGCGGCTATTGTCTTCAAAGCACTTCACCGTCACGATTTCACCGCAGAATTTATCTTTTGCACCAAAATGACGAAATACCTTACCTTCAATATTTGGTAGACATACTTGCGACTCAGGATTGGCGTCCAGTAAATCACATGTGACAAAGTTCTCTTTATTCATCTCCATCCTTTTTACTCCTTATTATGAGTGATTAAGCTGCTTGATCTTATAATACATGGTCATACTTGGCTGTAGTCTTGACTCAAAAATAATGCTTTATTTTTTCACGCGAGTCATTGCAAGCATCTTCTTATTTTCAATGATCTCTGTATGTTCAATCTGGGGTTCTGTACGGTATTTACGACGATGATAAATGTCATGAGCACTCATCGCCATTGCACTAGCGACGCGCTTAGCCGAGATAGGATGTAATGAGAGTGACTCTGAGACTAAAGGCGAGATAAGCTTAAAAGCTTTTTGACCAATGCTCTCGAGTGGACGCCCTTTATGCTTGCCTAGTAATAACGACGGTCGAAATATCACTAGTTGACCAAAGCCTAGTGCTGTAATAGATTGCTCCGTCTCTGCCTTGACTCGATTGTACAAAAAGCGGCTGTCAATATCGGCATTCATGGATGAAAGTAGAAAAAAGTTTTCTACCCCTTTGTCACGGCATAGCTTAGCAAAGTTAACATTGTAATCATGGTCTATCTTTCGAAAAGCCTCATCACTGCCCGCTTGTTTTTTGGTGGTGCCAAGACAACTAAAGGCATCTGTCGTTCGATCCGCACCAACGCTCGCAAACACTTCAGAGAGGTTATCAAAGTCATTAACCTGATAAAAACGCATGCTGGCATTAATATAACGTGGCGGGCGCCGAGCGATCACAATCAATGTATCATAGAGCTCACTCAGCTGTTTTACCAAATGCTGCCCTACCAATCCTGTTGCGCCAATCACAATTGCTTTTCGCTGCATACCCTATCCACTTATATAACATGAAAGATTCTATATTAATCACAAATGACCTATATCAAGGCCTACCATTAGAATATCATACCTAAGTTCATGAATAACTGACGCTATTATGTATGATATATTGTAAGAGATTTTAACCGCTGTCTATGTCTTTTGGTATCTGACAGGGCATTAGATGCCCTATTGAGTCCACTTCTATAAGTTTACGTTACTTCTTTGGGTATTGATAATCAAATATATTGTCCTTAGCGCAATAATTTGCTAAGATAACCGGCTTTACACGTCAACGCTGTTTAATTATTCCAAACAGTTCTGGCGCTTGCGATGATCTATTAATATTAGATACTTTAATATTAGACATCGACATCATGTTTGACGAGACGGCTGCTCGTCACCGATGATTGTTAAACCCATTATTGCAATCAACATTCATATTTTTATCTGTCTTTATCAAGGAGATACGCGTGGCTAATACTGCACAAGCTCGTAAACGCGCCCGTCAAAACACCAAACGTCGTCAGAACTCTGCGTCACAACGCTCTATGGTTCGTACTTACTTAAAACGTGTTGATGCGGCTATCGAAGCTAAAGATTATGACGCGGCTACCGAAGCTTACAACAGAGCGGTACCAGTTATTGATCGTATGGCTGACAAAGGTATTATTCATAAGAATAAAGCTGCTCGTCGTAAGAGCCGCCTAAACAAAACAATCAAAGGCCTACAAGCTTAAGATTTGTCTTGTCTAGACCGCATGACGCTTTTATAGCGCCATGACTAAAACCTTGCTACTGGTTCTCATACTGGGGCAAGGTTTTTTTATGCCTACTCGATATATATCTAGTGGAGCGTCATTACCATTTTTTGATGAAATTTTATGTCCATTGCACCCCTGGTGGTAATAGCAGTTTACTTGGGTGATACCCTGCTGCACGATATCCATTCAACAATGAACTAATCGGACGTGTATATACTTGACCACGCCAGATAAAATGCGCATTTGCCTGATCAAAAGGTTTATCATCAAACCACAAAAACACCCCTTCCATCATTTTTGGCCAATCATTCCAATCGATCTCTTCCACATCGAACATCACGGCTAAGAATGCAGACAACAAAGTATCATGACTGACAGCCAGCATCAGATGCCCATGCTGCGGCTGGTTTTGATAAAAGAGCGAGAGAATATCAAGGCCACCTTGATAAGCATTTTTGGTGCCTTCAAGATTGCCTTGCAAAAAGCGATTGATAAAATTGAGTACACCAATCTCTTTAAATATTGGGTTCGCTATTTCAGGTTCAGTAACGAGGCTACCAGGCTCAACCAGAAGTGACTGATGCGTAATATCACGCTTTAGACCTGCTCCTTCCTGCATGAGCTGCGCCGTATCAATACAGCGTTTAATGGGGCTTGAGATGCTATCAACATCGAGTGAGTATGGGAGGTGACCTGCTAACCAACGACCCCAAGACTTAGCTAGTACGCGGCCTTTAGGCGTCAGCGGCAACTGATAGCTGGCAAAACCATTGCCGTCAGAACGCTCACGCAAAGAGTGTCTGGTAAATAAAATCAGCCGCTCATTTTCAGGTAATAGTCTGACCGAAGAAATCATACTATCTGGCAGATGTGAAGGCGCAGGCGCACTTGGTGTGTGACTCGCAAGCTTGTCAGCAGAGACTTTTGATAAGGTGCTATTAAGATATTTACTCATAGTAGCAAGCGTAGCAGATTTTTTGATAGGAATGAACAACTGACAAGTCTAGTTGCACTATATCTTGTAAATATCTTGGCATACAAGGAGTGAGCTTGTTTTTAAGAGAACTAAGCGAAGATAAGTAACATGGCTTATCTACATAGATCCTCAACTAACCGATATCAATAACTTTATCCCACGCAAATGTCAACGCCGTACTGCTAATCTCATTAGGATAAGCCCTAGGATTGACAATCACTCGCGTATTACCTATTCGATAATCGAATGCTTCATGGGTATGACCATGCACCCACAAAGTCGGTGCCCAGTCCTCATGCATCCACCCAGACAAATCACTAACAAAGGCAGCATTGCTTGGTAAATTAGCATATTTTTCAGACACCGATAATGCACTGACACTATGATGACTCATGACGACCGTTTTTTTGCCCAGTGCTTTGGCAGTGATTAGTGCTTGCTGCAACCACTGACGATGCTCTGAGTGAATTTGCATGGAAACTTCAGGTGAGAACATCTCTTTACCTGCATATATCTGCTTATAATCACGCATAAAATGCCTAGCAGCAGCCATAGTATCTTCATTGGCATGATACTGATAATCCGTCCACAGTGTGCAACCTAAGATTCGTATATCACCAATATCAATATGCTGGCACTGTAAGACACAAACCCCTTTGTTAGAGGCAGCATCATAATTGTCCCAAGTCGCCAACTTTTGGTCAAAACTTAGCACATCTTCGTCAAAATATTCGTGATTACCTGAGATCGTGATCAGAGGAACTTGTAAGCGTGCTGCCTGCTCTTGTAACCACGGCATCCCTCTATCGCTGTTGGCGGTGTCTCCCGCTACTAACACGATATCTGCGTCAGTTTTAGGAATATGCCCAATAGGGTGTGACTGGCGTGCATAACTATCAATATGTAAGTCACTTAGTATTTGTAATTTCATATAATTCAATATCGTCCAATAGTATCATTATCAGCCAATCGGTAACGTTAGCGTATTTTAATAGGCCAGCACTCCTTTTAATAGACTGCATAATTGGTTGCAGATCAGCCTACTTATAAAACCTCTCAGGTAGTGTAACAGCTTTTTTCTGTCTGAAAAAAGTAAAAAAAGACAGCGATTTAGGCTGTCTTTTTTATTGTATTGCTATTAAAACTTAAATGCTTTGTAATATTCTATTTAGCTTCTCGGCAGGGTTTTTGGCTTGAGTGATTGAGCGTCCAATGACCAAATAATCAGAACCATCTGCCAATGCTTGACTTGGCGTACAGATGCGCTTTTGATCATCAGCATTGTCGTCTGCTAGTCGAATGCCTGGCGTGACCAATTTAAAATCTTGACCGCATAACGCTTTAAGCGTTTTCGCTTCTTGAGCAGAGCATACTACTCCATCTAACCCAGCTTGCTTGGTCAATTGTGCCAATCGGCTCACCTGTACGTCTAAGCTATCAGTGATACCCGTTTGCATCAATGCGTCACTGTCCATAGAGGTCAATACAGTCACCGCGATGAGTAATGTATCAAGGTTATTATCTATTAAACGCTGTTTTGCCAAAGACATAGCCTCTAGACCTGCACTAGCATGAACATTGACCATCCATACACCAAGCTCGGCAGCAGCTAGTACCGCTTGAGCAGTAGTGTTAGGAATATCGTGAAACTTCAGGTCTAAGAATACCTCAAAGTTACGCTGATGTAGCGTCTTAACGATGTCAGGGCCACAGCGTGTAAACAGCTCTTTGCCCACTTTGAGCCGGCATAACGCTGGATCCAATTGATCAGCTAATGCCAAGGAAGCTTGCAAAGTCATATTATCTAAAGCAACAATGACGGGAGAGTTAATCATATTATTCATGGTTTTGCCGCATATCAGAATTATTAGAGCACTGTATTTTCAAAATCAACAACCATTTCTATGGCCGAGCAATTTAATCTCGCTTGCGCTTAGACAACGTACCATCTCCATTTAGATGTGTGTCTGTATTGTCTTGTATATCAATCGATCTGGCACCATAGACAGCCTCATCTACGGTTGGCGCATTGGCCTGACGGTCAATCACCACATTGGCTTGATTCAATTGCTCTTGTAGATTTGCATTTGCCTTTTGCAAACGTGAGATTTCCCACTTATTCTGTAGTACGCGGAATATAAGCAATGATAATAGAATACCAATAATGATGCCGAGTATTAGACATAGAATGAGCAGTAGTCCCAAATTCATTGTAGGCGCTTGCGAAAACAGTAAATTGACCCCGACCTCGGTATTATTTGCCAATACCAGACCAAGCGAGTAAGCAAAGCTCAAAAACAGCAATACGAATAATAAAAAGCGCATGAGACAGTTACCTCAGGTTGGAATGATAGTTTTTGGTCAGTCAATCATTAATGAATATTAGCTGTGTGCTATTTTATCATTGACTGCTTCACGTAATGCTTTACCTGGCTTGAAGTGTGGAATCGCTTTGGCAGGAACTGGTACGCTCTCCCCCGTTTTAGGATTGCGTCCGACACGAGCGCGGCGATGATGTAGACAAAAACTGCCAAACCCACGAACCTCAACTCGGCCATCATTGGCTAAAGTATGGGTCATCAAATTTAATATTTCGCGAACGGCGTCATCAACGATGGTATCTGCCATGTTGTCACAATTCGCACTCAAATTACTGATAAATTCGGATTTGTTAATCGCTTGCTGCATTATTACGCTTGCCTTGTTGATTGATGGATAAACTGATAATAAGTCAAAACAGTATTATCAACAGAAACTCTAATAGCTAAATCAATAATAGCGCATATCAGAATAGTCTATTTACAAGAGTCATATCGCAACTCTAAATACACTGTCGCTCACATCTCGTTACTCAATGTTGCAAATGATAGCGGATATTGAGGAAAATAGGAATAAGAGTTTCTTTATTTAGCCAAAAACCTTACCTATTAATACAAATATCAAAACTTAATCATAAAAAAAGCGACCGAAGTCGCTTTTTTTATATTACTTTTATATCAATAACTTACAACTTACTGCATTTGCTCTTTGATCAAATCACCAATCGTTTTTGGCTGTGCATCAGAACCTGCAGCGGCAGTTGTGTTCGTGCTACCAAGATCTTTAATCGCTTGACGCTCTTCAGCTTCGTCTTTCGCTTTGATAGACAAGTTGATGTTGCGTGTTTTACGATCAACACTGATGATTTTTGCTTCAACGTCATCACCAACAGACAGATGCTTAGTTGCATCTTCAACGCGGTCACGTTGAATTTCAGAAGCGCGTAGATAAGCTTCAACTTCGTCAGCAAGCTCAATAGTAGCGCCTTTAGCGTCTACTTCTTTCACTTTACCATTAACGATAGCACCGCGGTCATTAGCGACTAGGTATTCGTTAAATGGATCAGAGCTCAACTGCTTAATACCTAGGCTGATACGGTTAGCTTCTGCATCTACAGACAATACCATTGCTTCAACGGTGTCGCCTTTGTTGTAGTTACGGATAGCATCTTCGCCAGTTTCGTTCCAAGAGATATCAGATAAATGAACCAGACCATCAATACCACCGTCTAGACCGATAAAGATACCGAAGTCAGTGATTGATTTGATCGTACCAGTGATTTTATCACCGCGCTCATGTTTCTTATCAAACTCATCCCATGGGTTAGCTAGAGTCTGTTTGATACCTAGGCTAATACGACGACGTTCTTCATCGATATCAAGGATCATTACTTCAACTTCATCGCCCACTTGAACTACTTTAGATGGGTGGATGTTTTTGTTGGTGTGATCCATTTCTGATACGTGTACTAGACCTTCGATACCTTCAGAAATCTCAGCGAAACAACCATAATCAGTCAAGTTGGTTACGCGAGCTTTAACAACACTACCCACTGGGTAAGTACCGCTAACGTTGTCCCAAGGATCAGTACCAAGTTGTTTTAGACCTAGGCTTACGCGATTGCGTTCACGGTCAAACTTCAATACTTTAACTTTTAGGTCTTGACCAACTTCAACAACTTCAGATGGATGCTTGATACGGCGCCATGCCATGTCAGTGATGTGCAATAGACCATCGATACCACCTAGATCAACGAACGCGCCGTAATCAGTAAGGTTCTTAACGATACCTTCGATCTCGATGCCTTCTTCAAGCTTGTTCAATAGCTCTTCGCGCTCAGCTGAGTTTTCAGCTTCCATAACTGCACGGCGGCTAACAACAACGTTATTACGCTTTTGATCAAGTTTGATGACTTTGAATTCTAGCTCTTTGCCTTCAAGATGCGTCGTATCACGGATAGGACGTACATCTACCAATGAACCTGGTAAGAACGCGCGTACTGAACCGATATCTACAGTGAAACCGCCTTTAACTTTGCTTGAGATGATACCTTTTACGATCTCATCATTGTCAGCGATTTTTTCAAGGAAGTTCCAAGTTTCAACACGCTTAGCTTTTTCACGTGACAGCAAGGTTTGACCCATGCCGTTATCAACCGCTTCAACTACGACATCAACACTATCGCCAACTTCAACTTCAAGTTCGCCTTCTTCGCTTAAAAACTCTTCACGAGCGACGATACCTTCAGATTTCAGACCAGTATCTACTGTGATCCAATCGCTATCGATGGCCACAACAGTACCGTTAATCACCGAGCCACGCTCGATATCTAGGCCCGTTTCTTCGATGCTCGCTTCAAATAGTTCAGCAAATGATTCCATTATGTCTACCTTTGTATAGCCGTATCCTGTCCAGCACAGTACGGATCAAATTTATGATTGCATAAAACGAGAATACTGGTTTTATATCTTATGCAATCATATATAAAAACGTTTGTTGTTAATAAGCGCATATTTAAACTTACTAATAACAACTGTCTTACTTTATTCTATTAAACAAAATTTTATCAACCCAGCCTAATAAATAATTAATCGTTAAAAAACACTAACTTCCAACTGTACAATTCTACATTAAAAACAGGGACTATAGGAATTTTTTTAGTACTTAATATGTTGTTTTTATTAACTATTAAAAAACAGCCCTTGCTCTTGGCAATGTCTTTTTACTTGCTCGTAAACCGCATCAGCATCGAGCATTGAGCTATCAAGTAATAAAGCATCTGCTGCAGGTTTCGATGGTGCGGTGCTACGATTCTCATCACGATCATCACGTTCTTTAATCGTCGCCAAAATCGAGTCAAAATCTGCTGCTTGCCCAGCGTTAACTAGCTGGGTCACACGGCGCTCAGCACGCGCTTCCGCGCTCGCCGTCAAATATACTTTCACATCGGCATCTGGGAATACAACCGTTCCCATGTCACGACCATCAGCGACAAGCCCTGAGCGTGTCGCCATATCCTGTTGTAATGTGAGCAAAGCCTCACGAACTTTTGGAAACACCGCGATTTGTGAAGCATAGCCGCCTACGGTCTCGTTACGTACCTGATCACCTACCGCTTGTCCATTTACGATGATATCTACGCGCCCTGACTCATTATTTGGGACAAAAGCTATTTTTAAGCTCTTAGTAAGCGCTAAGACCGCCGACTCATCAATTGGTTGGCTGGCATCTGTAGTGATCAATCCCGCCTCAAATGCTTTGAGTCCTACGATTCTATACAGCGCTCCAGAGTCTAATAACTGATAGCCCAATACTTGAGCTAAACGCCATGTGACCGTACCTTTACCAGCGCCACTAGGCCCATCGATACAGATAACCGGATAGCGTGCTGAATGGTTTACACTATCGTTTTTATTGAGTGGATCGTTATCAGATACGGAGACGGTCATAATACTTACTCAATAATAGTTGTTACCCGTATCGCTGTCATGCAATAGCAATGAAGCAATATTTACTGGTATATCAAATGCTTGATAGCAGGCTAAAAAATTCGCTACTAAATAGGGCGATATTATAGCAAAAAATCATCGCTACCACTAGCGCCCAAACTGATATCTTATTTATTAATAATTTTGGATTAGACGCTGTTTTTATTCTGTTTCGCTAATCGCCTACGCTCACGAAAAAACGTCTTTAGCAATTGACTACTATGCTCACTGCACAATCCTCTATGAACTTGGATATTATGATTATAAAAAGGCTGCATTGATAAGTCCATCTGGCTGCCTACCATGCCAGCACGTGGCTCACTCGCCGCATATACTAGCCTATCAACACGTGCGTGAATGAGCGCGCCAATACACATCGTACAAGGCTCTAGTGTTACGTACAAAGTTGTCTGTAGTGGCAGTCGATAATTCTGTAGACGCTGACACGCCTCTCTTAATGCGACTATCTCAGCATGTGCCGTCGCATCATGACCGCCAATCGGTTGATTGAAACCTTGCCCGATAATCTGCTGATCGTGTACCAATACAGCACCTACTGGCACCTCACCGACATCAGCGCCTTGGCTCGCTAGTCTAAGAGCCTTTTGCATCCATTGAACATCTGATAGCGACCAAAACATAAGCTGAGCAAAAGGTATACTTGTTGAGTCGCTCGCCGCTGAAAAATAAGGCGCTAAAGTTGTCTTCATCATATTTAGCATTTATTGCGGTAGCTGCCAGTCAATGGGCGTTCGGCCATACTGCACCAGATAATCATTGGTTTTGGAAAATGGCTTTGTCCCAAAAAATCCACCACGGTTGGCAGCTAGCGGCGAAGGATGCACTGCCGTTAAAATAAGATGTTTGTCGGTATCGATATACTTACCTTTCTTTTGTGCTTTACTGCCCCACAAAATAAATACGGTATGTTCTGTCTGCTCGTTAACCGCGTCAATGACTGCATCGGTAAACTGCTCCCAGCCTTTATTTTGATGACTGTTTGGCTCGCCTTCTCGCACAGTTAGTGAGCTGTTTAGTAGCAAAACACCTTGCTGCGCCCAGTAAGTTAGGTCACCATGTTTTGAAGGTGCGATACCGATGTCATCTGCCATCTCCTTAAGCAAGTTGTTTAATGATGGCGGCTTAGGAATCGCTTTAGGAACAGAGAATGACAATCCCATGGCCTGCCCTGGCCCATGATAAGGGTCCTGACCTAAAATCACCACTTTAACTTGCGATAAAGGCGTGAGATTAAGCGCATTAAACATCAACGGCGCGGGCGGATAAATGCTATCCCCTGACTGATAGGCTTCTTTTAAAAATGCACGCAGGTTGTCCATATTGTCAGACGTCAATTCATCTGCGAGGGCCATCTTCCAGTCTTCTGGTAGGCGAACATTGTCTAAAATAGCTTGTTTTTGCTCTGGTGTTTTGGTGGTCGGCTCGTCAAACAGCTCCATGGTATATCCTTTTATATTTATTATGAAATGAATGCTTAGTGGTTGGCTTATTTTAAAAACTAATAGTAACAAAAAACCGTATGAGCTTTGTTGATGAATTATAGCAACAAAAAAACGGCTACCGTAATGTTACGATAGCCGTTACTCTTATATTCAAACCAAATGTTTTAGCTAGCCACTGACTCAGAGTCTGAACGTGGCTCATGAGTCTCGACCACAGTCAAAACAATCCGACTATCCGGTGAACCTTTTTGCGAAGATTGATCTAACTTCACTGTATCATCGTCTTGCGTATTGTCGGCTTTAGGGGCTAAAGTCAAATGAACAACGCCCCCATTTACCAAGTCACCGAATAAAATCATACTTGCCAGTGGCTTTTTGATCTCATCCTGAATCAGGCGCTGCATTGGACGTGCACCCATAAGGCGATCGTATCCTTTATCAGCCAAATAATCACGCACATCATCATCAATCTCTAACGTCACTTGCTTATCATCAAGCTGTACTTGTAGCTCAACCAAGAACTTGTCAACAACTGACACAACCACTGACGTATCTAGTGGATTGAACTGAATAATCGCGTCTAGACGATTTCGGAACTCTGGCGTAAAGACGCGCTTGAGCGCCTCAGTGTTGTCGCGGCTATGATCTTGCTGAGTAAAGCCCATAGAAGAGCGACTGATACTATCAGCACCAACGTTGGTTGTCATAATAATGATGACTTGCTTAAAGATGGCAACACGGCCATTGTTATCAGTCAATGTACCATGATCCATCACCTGCAATAGCAAGTTGAAAACATCAGGATGCGCTTTTTCAATCTCATCAAGTAGCAGTACGCAATGCGGATGTTGATTAATCTTTTCAGTCAACAATCCACCTTGATCGTAACCAACGTAGCCTGGAGGCGCACCGATCAGACGTGATGCGGTATGGGCTTCCATGTACTCTGACATATCAAAGCGTACCAGCTCTACACCCAACAGATTGGCCAGCTGACGAGAGACCTCCGTTTTACCCACCCCTGTCGGCCCTGCAAACATAAACGAGCCAATCGGTTTATCTGGTGCTTTTAGTCCTGCACGAGACAGCTTAATTGCATCAGCAAGCGTGGCAATCGCTTCATCTTGACCAAACACTAAGTGCTTAAGATCACGATCCAAGTGCTCAAGAATGCTCTTGTCATCACTCGATACCGACTTGGGCGGAATGCGTGCCAGTTTAGCGATAATGGCTTCGATATCAGCGACATCAATTTTCATCGGTGGCTTTTGCGCTTTAGCAGATTTTAGGCCATCGGCAGACTGAGCACGGTCGTTTGCCTTTGCCGTCTCTGCTTCGTCTTGCATCTCATTATCGCTGTCTGCATCGCTATCGATACCTTCGACATCAGCATCAATCTGTACATCAAAGTCTTGCTCTAAATCTGCAATAAAGCTCTCTTCAGCTTCAATATCCTCTACATCAGGTACCACACCCAGACGTTTGTACGCACCTGCCTCATCGATCACATCAATGGCTTTATCGGGTAAAAAACGCTCATGAATGTGTTTGGCTGATAACTGTACAGCGGTCACTAATGCCTCATCCGTGTATTCCACATTATGAAACTCTTCGTAGCGAGGCTTGAGGCCACGCAAGATATCGACGGCATCATCTACACTTGGTTCTTTCACATCGATTTTTTGGAAGCGACGTGATAGTGCATGGTCTTTTTCAAACACTTGACGGTACTCAGTAAAGGTCGTTGAACCAATGCAGCGCAGCTCACCATTAGCCAAAGCAGGTTTGATAAGGTTAGATACGTCCATATTGCTGCTCATTGACGAGCCTGCACCAATGATCATATGAATCTCATCAATAAATAAAATAGCATTGGGCTTTTTCTTCAGCGCATCAAGCAATGACTTCATACGCTTTTCAAAATCACCACGATATTTCGTCCCAGCAATAAGCGAGCCGATATCAAGGCTATAAATCACGCAACCATTAAGTGGCTTGGGTGCCTTATCATTGATAATCAACCACGCCAAACCTTCGGCGATAGAGGTTTTACCAACGCCAGGCTCACCGACCAATAACGGATTATTTTTGCGGCGGCGGCATAAAACTTGAGCGGCACGTTCAATTTCAGAAGCGCGTCCAATGAGTGGGTCTGTTTCGCCTTCAGCAGCACGCTGATTTAAATTGGTTGCAAACTCAACCAGTGGATCTTTGCTGGTTTTTTCAGACGCACTGCGGCGCTCACCAGTCATAGAAGCACGTTGCTCAGATGGCTCTTCTTTGTCTTGACCATGTGATAAATATTGGGTCAGCTCAAGACGGCTAATACCTTGTTTTTTGAGCAGATAAACGGCATAAGTATCATGCTCTGAGAACATAGAAACCAAAATATCAGAGCCTTCTACCAATCGACCACCGCCTATAGACTGCACATGAAAAATAGCGCGTTGCAAAATACGATCAAAGCTTTGCGTTGGCTGCGGTGACTGATCTGTATCTGCATCAACAGTTGGCGTGTGCTTATTGATATAAGCTTCAAGCTCAGTACGCAGTGCCGATATATTGGCATTACAGGCAGTTAGGGTATTGGCAGCGTGAGTATTTTCTAATAGCGCCAATAATAAATGTTCAACAGTAAGATACTCATGCGATTTTTGGCGCGCAAGCGTCATTGCTAAACGTAGAGAAACTTCAAGATGACGACTTAACATAACAACTTCCTACGGTTATATCTATCTTTATAATTGATAGTTTTATGAATGAGTTAGTAAGTAAATCAGGGCGATAGATCGATTGTTCAAGAGTAAGATTCGTATAATTAAAAAATCATGGATATATCATTTGGACCATAGACTGTGTGACGAATGCTGTAATCTATCTATCAGTTAGCAGTGATTGTGATAATTCATAGTCGCTTTTCTTTATATCAACACGATACTTCGACAGAGTCAATCTATTAACGCAGACTAAAGTGTATCAAAGCATACTACGAGTACATAACGAAGAATGTGAGAGCGACGAGAAGCTTAAAGAGCTAATGTGGATAAAAAATAAGTAGATGAACGAGGATATTAATAACGAGTGATCGAAAGGTTATAAAAATTATTGAGAAGCCTAGTTAGTATATAAGGATATATTACAATAAAATCAAGACTATAAGAGCGATATAATCACTGACATGCTTAATCAAATACGGGTATCTAAAGCGAGGCTGTAAAAATAGATGGCTTAGCTCACTTTGAGAGTGAGCTGCTATAACAACTGGATGAGAACAAAAAACGATTAGGTATGGCAATGAGAGCTGATGTGAGAATAAGATATAGTGTCTTGCTATCCTTTTACTCGCCTTGATGTGGCTCAATTTGGGTTAATAGTGGATAGCCCTCACGATGTGCCAAACTATTTACTTTTTTGGCCTTGGTCTCAGCGATGTCTTTGGGATAAATACCAGCAATACCTTTGCTACTATTGTGAATCGTTAGCATAATTTCGACCGCAGAGTCCATACTATGGCGGAACTCTGACTGCAAAATATAGACGACAAACTCCATTGGCGTGTAATTGTCATTATACATAACCACCGCATACATAGGCGGTTTAGCAATTTCTGGCTCAGCAACCAGCACATCTGCTTGCGGTGACGTTTCACCTTCTGTATCACCGTCCTGTGCGCGATGAGCAGGCATATTTGGAAAATGCCAATCAGCAACCGTTGGCGTAGCTTGTAATATCATTTTTTTCATCATAATCAAAGTATAATTATAAGGTAAGTTTGGAATAAGAGAGATTAGCTAGGCAGGCGATGAAATATCAAGCACTATGACTATATATAGACATGGTGCTTTGTTTTCAACTATATCATCGCTGTTTGGTATTTATTAAGACTTGTATCTAGGGAACAATCGGGCTTTCATCAACTTCTGGCAAGTCTAAAAGTGATGGTAGCATGTTATCAACCTTATCACCGAGCTTCCAATCGTACAATTGCTCTACTGTTTGGCCACCTGCTTGCAAGCTTAGTTTTGCTTGTAAAGGTTTAAAACCTGAGGGCATTATAAAACGACCGCGTATACGAACAATACCTTCGATCGCATAGCTTGCAGGATCTAAGGGAACTTCTACAAGGTCATCATTATTGAGTAACGTCAAGGTTGGCTGGAGTCGTTTGGCTTGACCGTCGCTACTGAGCATACCAATATCAAAACCATACTCAAAAGCATTTTCGGGCAGCGGTTCAATCTTAGCGCCCAATATTTGTAGCGGCATGCCACCTTTCTCAGCAATCACATCAGCATATATCTCATTAAGCTGTGAGACCTGCCTGTTTTCTACCGTCAGAGCTTGTTGATTTTCACGCAGCTCTTTTAGATTTGCGAGACTTATGGCCAGCTCTTGCTTGGCTGTCGCGGCTTGATTGGTCGCGATTTTATTACTAAGACGCAAATCTTCTAGCGCTTTTGTCGCTTCTTTACCATCGATAATCGCTTGCTGAGCTTGCGTTTCCATCGAATGAAAACCACGCTGATAGCCCAGCTTATGTCCGAATAGCAATCCAGCCACGGCAGTCACTAATATCACTACTACAAATAAAGCCAATACTAATGTAGACGCGCCTCGTTGAGTGCTACCGATATCACTCATAAAGCCATTACTATTTTTATCGGAATGCGTTTTGCACGCCAAGCCATATAGAACAGAATCTTGACACGATAGACGTGATGACTTTAAAAAAAAGCGTCGTTCAAGTTTAACACGCATTTAGATGGTATCTCTTAAGAGTAAAGGCAAGTTATTATAGCGGAATTTATAATCAATACCTAGTACCATAAATATGAATGACTTAGCGACAAAAAAGCCAGCATTAAGGTACGATAGGTGCAAAATTGAGTCCCATCGACTCATCAAAGCCGAACATCACATTCATATTCTGGACAGCTTGCCCTGCGGCACCTTTTACCAAATTGTCTTGCACCACAATGACCGTCAGCTCAGCACGCTCGTTGTCTTGATGTACTGCGATACGTAGACGATTACTAGCACGCACACTGCGCGTGTCTGGATAAACACCTTTTGGCATGACATCAACAAAACCTTCTGATGCATAGCTGTCTTCAAACACTTGCTGCCAATCGATAGCCGCACCTGCATCGGTCAGCTCCATGTGAATTGAGCTCAGCATACCGCGTATCATAGGCACTAAGTGCGGTAAAAAGCGAATACGATGTGTAAACTGACTGTCTAGTAACTGCGCCACACCCTGCTCAATCTCCGGCAAGTGGCGATGACCTTCAACGCTATAGGCTTTAAAATTATCCGTAGTTTCCGCATAATTAAGTGCCAGTGACGCTTGACGACCAGCACCTGATACACCAGATTTGGCATCGATGACAATACGAGACTCGACTAGTCTTTCTGCTTGCTCATTTTGTGCTTCGATAACAGGTTTTAAACCCAAAATCGCCGTGGTTGGATAGCAGCCAGGGTTACCGACCAATAAAGCGCTGGCAAGCTTATCACGATTGATTTCAGGCAAACCGTAAACTGCTGTCTTCAACAGCTCAGGGCAAGCATGAGATTGTTTGTACCAGTGCTCAAACTCCGTCAATGATTGCAGGCGAAAATCAGCTGCCAAATCGATGACTTTTACGCCAGCTTGGGTCAGCGCTTCTGCTTGCTTCATCGCAACACCATGCGGCGTCGCAAAAAATACAACATCACATTTTTGCAATGCCCCAAGCGTATTGTCACCTAAGTCACTGAAAACAATATCTGAGATACCGCGTAAGCTTGGGAAGATTTCATCAGCGCGAGTGCCAGCTTCGCTACGCGAGGTTAGCAAATCAATAGACACTTCAGGGTGAGCAGATAGTAAGCGAATAAGCTCAATACCTGTGTAACCTGTACCACCGACAATCGCTGCTGAAATCATAAATTATCCTTATTCTTAGTAAGCACTCATTATATCTAATAAATTCTATATTTTTATCTAGCTTACAAAGCCATATAGACATAAAACCAGTCTGTCAATCCTACCGTCTCTGAATATTATGGCTTTGAATACCATAGCTTTGAATACCGTGGCTTTTAGATCTTGTAGTCATGTACCGCATCAACAAAGACTTTGGCATTGTCAGGATTCACCCACTGGGTAATACCATGACCTAAGTTTGCAATGTAGCCAGTTTTTTCGCCATTAGCATAGGCGCGATCAAGCATCGCATTCACTTCAGAGCGGATAGTGGCGGGTGATCCGTATAACGTTGCCGGATCTAAATTGCCTTGAATGGCTTTGCTGCTTTGTAGCTTCTTATGCTTTTTGGTCAACTCACGCTGGCTCTCAGTCAGTACTTGACGCGCGCGGTCAAGCGGCATCGTCCAATCTAAACCTAAAGCGTCAGCTTCGCTATCAGCCTGAATATCAAGCCATAATCCGCCACCTTTGGTAAATAATACCACTGGTACTTGTGGATGGCGTTGCTTTAGTTCAGCCACGATACGCTTGTTGTAATTGTGCGAAAACTCGATAAATTGACGATGACCAAGCGCCCCGCCCCAACTGTCAAATATTTGTACGATCTGAGCTCCGGCCACAATTTGTGCATCGAGATAGTCAATGACCGAAGTCGCAAGCTTGTCTAATAACTGATGTAAAAAGCTGGGATCGCTATACAAAAAGCCTTTGGTATAACGATAATCCTTTGAACTACCACCTTCTATCATATATGTCGCGAGCGTCCATGGACTACCAGAAAACCCAAATAAAGGCACTTGACCATTTAGCGCTTTGCGAATGCTGGTTACGGCCCGCATTACATAGTCAAGAGAATCATTAGGCTCAAGTACTGGCAATCTATCAAGATCAGCCTGCTTGCGAATCGGATGCTTAAACTTAGGACCTTCGCCAGTCTCAAAATACAAACCCAATCCCATGGCATCAGGAATGGTCAAGATGTCACTAAATAAGATCGCGGCATCTAAGTCATAACGACGTAACGGTTGGAGCGTCACTTCAGTAGCACGATCTGTATCTTTGCACAGGCTCATAAAGTCGCCGGCTTCAGCACGAGTGGCTTTGTACTCTGGTAAGTAACGACCAGCTTGGCGCATCATCCAAACTGGCGTGGTATCGATGGGCTCAAAGCGTAATGCACGTAGCAGCCTGTCATTTTTTAGTGGTGCAAATTGCTGCTGAATCGAGTCACTCTTGTCTGAAGCACTCATGTACAAATCTCCAAAACAACATAGTATCCAATTTATAAATAGATACTGTGCTGGATAAAATAGGTTAAATAAAATAACAATAAATATTTATAAGCTATAAAAAACAGCCGTGCTATATCATGAATACGTTATACAGTTATCGCAAGATTGTCACGATGCACCATCACCACACGGTCTTCGTTACTACCAAAGATTTTGTCAAACTTCTCTGTACGCTCACGGGCAACACGGTGCGCCTCATGCGATGAGAAGTTTACTTGCCCAACGGCTATACGCTCGCCAGTGTCTTGATGAACAATTTCTACCACATCACCTTCATCAAAGCCGCCACGAACTTCTACAACGCCTACTGGCAGTAAGCTTCTGTTATGCTCAGTCAATGCTTTTGCGGCACCTGCATCAACGACCAAGCTACCTGACATACGCAAATGCGCGGCAAGCCATTGTTTCCGAGCGATGATTTTATCTTCTTCGTTGGTGGTCAATAGTGTACCGACTGCCTCACCTGAGACAACACGAGTGATCACATCATCGATAGCACCGCTCACAATAACGGTTGGACAACCACCCATTGCTGCAAGACGACCAGCACGAATTTTGGTTAACATACCACCGCGTCCAAGCTTACCACCGTCACCTGCAATATCAAATAAATAATCGGCCATGGCACGTTCTTGACGAATCATCTTGGCATCAGGATTGTCACGTGGGTTATCAGTGAACACGCCTTCTTGATCGGTTAAGATGATGTACAAATCTGCATTAACCATCGCGGCTGCCATCGCACCTAACGTGTCATTATCGCCAAATTTAATCTCATCAATGGTAATGGTGTCATTTTCGTTAATGACCGGTAGCACACGCCATTCTAATAGTTGCGTGAGCGCGCCTGTGGTATTGAGATAACGGCTACGATTGGACAAGTCATCATGAGTCAATAAGAGCTGTGAGCTTTGAATTCCATGCTGAATCAGTGCTGACCACCATGTTTCAATCAGTCCCATTTGGCCAATAGAAGCGCAGGCTTGTAATGCTGCCAGTTTTTTAGGGCGTTCCTCAAGGTCCATACGTACCACACCTTCAGCAACGGCACCTGACGATACCAGCAGCACTTCAACACCTTTTTTGTGCAGCTTAGCAATCTGCTTCGCCCACTCATATATGGCAGTACGATCCAACCCTCGACCATTATTTGTCAATAATGATGAGCCAATCTTGACAATAACGCGCTGAATATCAAAGTTGCGAGATTGTTTAACAAATCTTGCTTCTTCGGTCGTGTTTGCTATGTCATCTGCCATATAAACTCCTTTTTTTCATATCAATTGATTGTAGGGATTAAATTCACAATTCAAGTATAACCGCTTAAGCATACTAGCTTAAGGAACGTACATTATCTCAACACCATCGTCGTCATCGTCATTATAATCAGACGAGTCCAAACCTTCACGTGCTGCTTTTTTAGCAGCGCGATACGCTTCACGCTGGGCTTCAGTGTTGAGACGCACTTCGGCTTCTAAACGCTCAAAACGTTCTTTTTGTGCTTCAGCGAATATAGGATCTTCTATTTCGCGCTCGCGCTCAAGTTCAATATCATTCATTAAATGATATTTTACTGCATCAACACCTTCACCAGTCAGCGTTGCTGTACGGAAAACCATACCTGTCCAACCAAGCTCTGCCACGATATGTGTACAAAGCGCGTTCAAGTCTTCATCATTGACCTGATCGATTTTGTTCAATACCAAAATTTGTGGCAAGTTGGCCAATTCAGGTGAAAAACGCTCAAGCTCATTTAGGATAACGCGGGCGTTCTCGACCGGGTCGCTACCATCGACGGGCTTGACATCGACTAAGTGTAGCAGACGACGCGTACGAGCCACGTGCTTTAAAAAGCGAATACCAAGTCCTGCGCCTTCTGATGCGCCTTCAATAAGACCAGGGATATCTGCCATCACAAACGAACGATGACGACCAATATCGACCACACCCAAGTTTGGTACTAGCGTGGTAAAGGGATAATCAGCCACTTTTGGTTTGGCGGCAGAAACTTGACGGATAAAGGTCGATTTACCAGCATTAGGCAAACCAATCAAGCCAACATCAGCCACAACTTTTAGCTCAAACTTAAGAACTTTTAACTCACCCTCAAAACCAGACGTAGCTTTACGCGGTGCTTGGTTGGTTGAGCTTTTGAAATGGGTATTACCCAGACCACCGTCACCACCTTTAGCGACCAATAGCGTCTGGCCAACTTCAATCAAATCACCGAGTACTTCATCAGTTTCGGTATCCACGACCGTCGTACCAACTGGTACTGGTAAATAAAGATCATCAGAGCCCTTGCCTGAGCAGTTTCTGCTGTGGCCATTCTCAGCGCGCATGGCATCATGACGACGGGTATAGCGATAGTCAACTAGAGTGTTGGTGTTGTCCTCTGCAATGACATAAATATCTCCGCCTTTACCGCCATCGCCACCATCCGGTCCACCACGTGGGACATATTTTTCTCGGCGAAAACTGGCGATTCCGTTACCACCGTCACCTGCTTTTACCGTTACGACGGCTTCATCAATAAATCGCATCTTACGTTCCTTAATTCACAATCCAGTCTATGACTGGTGACAACCAGCGGTTGTATTTTGAGGTTTTGCTATATCGTTCTGACAAAATGAGCAATCTATAGAAGCTATGTTACGTCATGCCCATTATGACAATAACACCCGATAATCAATCGGACTATCGGGTGTTTAAGTATGACAGTTAAAGTGATACCAAGCTATGCAAAGTAGAGTCTATTGCAGCATAATCTTTAAAGTGACCATGCTTTGAGAGGCTTAGTATAACGTTATTGCGCTACTGTATTTAGTAATCTATGCTGGAATCTGAGCGTAGCTGATTCCTGCCATCTGCGTCGCCAAACGCAATACCTGAGTGCTATAACCGACTTCATTATCATACCAAACATAAACGATAGCTTGGTTGTCAGTCAAGATAGTCGCTTGGGCATCAACGATACCAACATGGGTCGTACCAACAAAGTCAGTAGATACCGCTTCTGTAGAATCAGTATAAGCAATTTGCGACTGCCATGTGCTGCTGTTAGCAATCTTACGCAAGAACTCATTCAACGCATCAGCGCTTGCTGGTGCGGTCTTTAGATTCAAGTTCAAGATTGCTAGGCTGACATTTGGTGTCGGTACACGGATAGCATTACCCGTTAGCTTACCGTTCAATTCTGGTAATGCTTTACCAACGGCTTTTGCCGCACCAGTACTAGTGATAACCATGTTCATCACCGCACTACGACCACGGCGATCCGCTTTATGATAGTTATCAACCAAGTTCTGATCATTGGTAAATGAGTGAATAGTCTCTACATGACCATTTACGATACCGTACTCATCGTTTAGTACATTTAATGTCGGGGTAATAGCATTGGTGGTACAGCTCGCAGCACTCACGATTGTGTCATCACCAACGGTGTCGTTATTCACACCATAAACGACGTTTTTGATATCGCCACCAGCAGGTGCCGTTAGGAGTACTTTTTTCACGCCAGTAGACTGTAGGTGCTTACCAAGGCCCGCTTCGTCTTTCCAAATACCGGTGTTATCGATAACTAGCGCATTGTCAATACCATAAGCAGTATAATCGATTTCGCTTGGGTCTTTGGCATAGATGACTTGTACGAAACGACCATTAACGATCATGCCGTTATTGTCTTCATCGATACTGATGCCACCTAAGAATCTACCATGAATTGAGTCGCGCTCAAGCAATGAGATACGCTTAGCCAAGTCACCAGCAGCGGCTGGACGTACGACGATTGCCTTTAGCTGCAAACCTTTTGCGCTTGATGCTTGTGACAATAACAGACGGGTCAAAATACGACCGATACGACCAAAACCATACAGTACAACGTCCGTTGCGCCATTCACGGCACCAGCGTTGTTGATAGACTGTAGAGCGGCTTGTACATCAGTATCATTAGCAATCAATTGGCCGACGTCGATACGAGTCGCTTGGATATCAGTGTTTTCTGAGATAACTTTTACCATCGCTAGAGTATCAGCGATATCGATAGCGTTGGCATCGTTGTCGCGCAATGCTGCTTTTTGATGTAGCGCAATTATTTGACCAACTGAAGTAGCGTCTAGCGTTTCGCCAAACAAAGTCACTTGTACGTCTTGCTCATTATAGAGCTTGCTCAATAGCCCCATAAGCTCAATGGCTTGTTGCTCTTGATTGTTGTAGTTTTTTAAGTGGTCTTGATGTAATTGGCGTAAGGTATCAGCGTTGCTCACGAGAAACATCCTTATGGTCAGTAATGTATGATCGATAAAATATGAAGAGATATAAATAAGATAGGTCGTGTATGCTCTAGGTGGTGACTGTAATAGGATAATCGACCACTATCAATATCAGTTCTTGACGTCAGAGTATTCAAATCGCCTAGATTTTAGCCTAAAATGCCTCATTTTGCCAGTAATAACCGATTAGCTAGTGTGCATAATAGGTTTTGTCGTTATATACAGACTCATACATAAACAAGGATAAAAATAAAGGCAGCCATATATGCTGCCTTATTAGGACGTCGTTTACATGATAATTGCCATAGCGCTTAATTAATTGAAGCAATAATTTTCATTATATCTATTATGGTGCTAGATTCACTGTTTGGTTGCTCTGCGACGTCAATGTAAACTCTTTCAAATCATATCCTTGCTGCTGAGCAACCTGACGATATTTAGTATACGTTTCTTGACTGATATTCGGCGACCGTGCTAGGAGCCATAAGTATTTTTTATCAGGTGTCCCTACTAGCGCAGTTTTATAATCTGCATCACGTGCCAGTACCCAATAATCGGCGCGGCCGACTGGGATCCAGCGAATCCACTTCGGTAAAAACGTCACTTTTAGTTTGCTACCACTTTCATCGACTGGCTTAGCCAAACCTTCTGCCGTAATACCTGAACCACCCTCGCTCACGCATTTGTTAGTGACGACAATGCCTGACCCATCGGTCTTTTGCGTATAGTTTGCCGTGACATCGCCTGCACATTTGCGCTGGAAATACATAGGTAGACGTCCGATCTCATACCATGTCCCAGCGTATTCATTGAGATCGACACTATCCACTGTCGTTGGTGTGCTTGCAGGCTTATAGATAATATCGTTTGGCTTAACTGATAGCATATCGGTCGTAATCTTCTCGCTCATCACATTATCTTGCATATTACTGGTAGTAGCCATATTAATGGGCGGCGTTGCAGCATAGGCTGAAAATGCCGCTAGCGGTATGATGATCGCTAACGCAATGCCTGTATGCTTGATAAGTCCATTCATAAATATACGCTCCGGTATGTCTTTGTATGACGAGTTGATAGTGGTTGATGAAGTATCAAGGATTTGCTTGGTGCTGTCTTGCAAATTACTTGCTTGGTCATCTACAAGCTCAGAGATTAGCGGCTCGTCTTTATTCAACGTTGCTGATCGCTTGTATCCATTAGCAATGTTGAATTGTTCTTTATCATTATTTTTCAGATGTTGACTGTTTTTACTGTTACTCATAGCGGACTCTTTGACCTTAGTAAGGCTTTTGTCGGCGCTTTTGTATCCAAAATAGCTGTCTTGTGAAGACATGTCGTCTGCCAGATGGTGCGAATATTCGCCGTTCAGGTTTTCATTGCTCAGTTTTTTATGGCTATAGTTTGCATCATTACTGGCATTTATTGTTTGTTGCGCATGACGACCATTGTTATAGCTGTTTGACTGTATAGTCTGCTGAGATTGAGAACCAGCTGCCTGTGAGTCAGTCCATGCTGAATCAGGTAACTTATTGGTTTTCATAGGGATACCGTTATTAATAGTGACTGTTAAAATACCTTATCTGCATCATTTATCCGAATTGATTTTATAATGAGCCTGAGTTTCAGAATTAATTATCGACCCAAACTCTACTGCTACAAACGCTCTTTTTTATTATAAGTTTTGATAGATGCGTTAATATTTAGTTTACTGATAAAAACCAGAATCAATGCGTTGTAGATATGGAATATATATTAAGGGCAGCTGGACTATTAAAACAGTAGTGCAATGTAGGGAAACGCAACGGTTTGTAAATAACGATGGGTTTATGCATTGGTATGCACACATCATAATCACATAGTTACTGACTGGATAAATAACTTAAAAATCAGTTATTTACACTTACCTATCTTCATAAGCAAACATAGTCAAGTGAATGATATTGCTGCTTAATGGGCACTCATTTTCTAGTTTTTTATTCGTGGAACTGACGAATGCCTGCGACACTGACACCGCCGTGCGCTAATGTCTGGTCAATCATGACAGGTGCCAAGCCGCCCAGACCAATGACTGGCATGTCAGCTAACCGTGCCAAAGCTGACCACGACTCCCAGCCAAGTGGCACCGTGTCAGGATGCGTCCGAGTTGTAAGTACAGGAGACAAAAAAGCGCCAATCACTGGCGACAACTGCTGCTGTATGCGCATACTCGCAAGTTTATTAGCGGCACGAATGCTGGCAATATCATGACAGCTGACTATTAGTGGATGCTTACTCGAGATGTGGGCCAATTGCTCAGACTCTGTAATATCTTGAGTACCATTGAACCATGCCATTAATACCGAATGCGTCAGGTGTTTAGCGACAATCGAACCAGTCGTTTTTGCCTCTACCATTGCATCGGTACTTGTCGTCTTGGAGCGCTGACAGTCGTTGTCGTACGGCAAAATCGCTAGAATATCTGGACGCACATCCATTAGCTGCTGGGCAATATATTCTAACTCAGATGCTTTTAGTCGGATATAAACCCAAGACTCTGTTGCCAACTGTTCTCGATGATAGTGCACCCATGCTGCTGCTGAATTTGGCTGGGCAGAAAAATGCGCAAGTGGATACGTAATCGCTATTTTTGTAGGAAGCTTTAGCCATTCTAAAATAGTTTTATTAGCAGCGGGCAAATGATACGCTCCTGCTAGTAGCTTAGATTTTTCAACCCACGTCATTGCTTGGCCTTCTAATCCATACTCACAATGCTTGTGCTGTTCATACTGCTGTGCGGTCAGTTCAACCTGATAAACCTGCAAGCTCACCTGCTTGTCACCATAGTCGTGATGCAAACGCCCAAGCTTCACCATCATATTTTGATGAATATCGATCCCTGTTTCTTCAACGACCTCCCGAATCAATGCCTGCTCTGCTGACTCATCAGCCTCTATTTTGCCGCCTACAAATTCATAGCGATTGCCTTGATGCTGAGCTGCATCTCGGAATCCAAGCAAATACTTGGTTTTATAATAAATAACGGCAACTGCAACATTGACGATGGTGATGTTTTTCGTTTTTGATTGGCCGCTCATCTCATTTGGCATAACTCTACCTTTCACTTCTCTCTTCATTATGACTTTTTAATCGCCTGATTCTGCGTATATAACTTGGCAGCTGTAACAACGTGGCGACTGTCTTTATGGTCCCTATCGTTTTTATACATCTTATAAATTCTGTGTTTCTACAAGGAGAAAGCCCCCTATTCTCACTTTGTGACAGTAGCCTTAGATAAATTTACACAATAACTGCATTTTATTTTATCAATTACCTTGCAAATTCATTCAATCTAAATGATAATTATTATCGTTAAGGTTAATTAGAACATAGCTAATTTATTAAGCCACTTCTTATCAAAAGGAATTTACCATGAGTATGGTTATCTCTCGTTATCTAAACTGCCGTGAAAACCGTCTGCCAACACTACAGTCGCAGCATCTATTTGCCCTGACCAAAGAAGTACGTATCGAGCATCAAGGCGAAGAGTATCGCTTACGCCTCACTCGCAACAATCGGTTGATTCTGACCAAATAGCTGTATGAGTAGACTACATTTTTTATAAAAAAAACGCCTTCATTACGAGGCGTTTTTTTTGTAAAGCAATAATTATAAGAATCCGTCTCAATCCATACCGCTGATCAGATACCCACTCGGTCAAGTAAGAGCGTTAGAATTGCCAACTATAGACCACGTCTACCGCATTTTCAGCAGCCGAGCTGGCTTCTACGTAAATACGACGAGTCAATTGATAGCGAACAGATAAGCTATTTTGAGCATTAAAGACACCCACGCCGTAGCGAATATACAAGTCAGGGGTCACGTAACCGGTGACATTGACGTTGGTATCTTCGCTGCTACCCGATGCATCCACCGTCAAGCTCTGTAAACCAAAGGCCTGTCCGATTTGATTGGTCAGACTGCGCGTACCACTCAGACCAAAGCTCAGTCCAGCAGCGGCTAGGTTATTGGTCACTTGTGATTTGAACCCTTGCTCACTGATTTGAGTGGCGCTCTTGTTATCGATTCGCCCTGTCACCAGCGCATTCATCGCTTGCTGCTGCGTCAATCCTGCATTATTAAAGACGATGATGTTGGGGTTTTCGGTATTGCCTTTTACGCGTAGACCCACTGTTTTACCATTAATGGTTTTTGCCGCTTCAATACTCAAGTTGGGCTTCATGACATCGCCATTAAAGCGTACTTGACCATAATTTAGTTCTAGGCTTTGACCAAAAGCATTGATATTGGTACGACGTGATACTTGAACCACGCCTTTGGCACGCATGATGCCCGTGCCATTTTGATTGATATTAATTGCACCAGCCAATGGAATAACGGCACCAAAACCACGGAAATTGATGTCATCACCCAAATCAACACCGATATCGGCATTGATAGACCAAGGTTTTGATATTGCCAATACCTCATCGATGTTGCCGATCAAACGCCGATCCAGCACTACCACATCTTCAGATTGAGTCACAATATCTTCGCTGGCCTCTGGTGGACGAATGGTAGCGGTTGGCACGCTGATAGCGCCTTTAATATCCACATAGCGATCCGTTGGGCGTACGATGATGTCAATATCAGGATTGATCTCAGCCACGAGTAGTGGCGGCTGCGTAATCACGAGCCCTTCACCAACGATACTCAATTTGGCCTGTAGTTTTTGCTGCCAGTTGACGGTTCCTGTTAAAGTTCCTGTGCCTGTGCCGCTTTTGAACGTACCATCAATGGTCGCCTGCGTACCGCGAATTTTGGCCTGTGTGTTGACATTGGTCAGATTCACTGGCAAATCCAGCATAGCGATACGGCCATCAGAGAGTTTCACATCACCATAGAACTGCGGCTTATCTAGCGTACCGCCCAGTCCTCCTGCCATTGTAACGTTGCCTTTTAGTACTCTCATACCTGGGAAGAAAGGCTTAAATATCGCCAAATCAAGCTCATTTAACACGAGTGCACCAGAGATGGGTTTCGGTGTTTTGTAAGGATCAACAACGACTTCAGCATAACCGCGAGCACCGCGACCCGTATTGATGTCGGTACGCAGCTTGATACCTTCTGGCACCGACAAGGCGATTAGTGAAACACGCTTATAAGGCAGTGTCACAGGCGTGCTATCCCCGTCTTGAATCAAGCCAATTTTGCCATTGTCTGAATATAGTGTCGTGTTAATAGTTGGCGGACGACCACGTTGCCAACCGACAATGGCTTTACCATTAATCTTGCCGTGCCAATCAATATCCTTTGGTAAAAATACTGAAAATAATGACGTATCTAAATTCTGCAATGCCACATCGACTTCACCACTGGCTGGAGAAGCCACTAAGTTCTTGCGTAAGCATAGCTTGCCCGTTTGGTCCGTGGCTTGCCAACAATGTGCAGCCAACTGTACTTTGAGATCTGTATTATTGCCCTGTTGATTATTGGGCAAATTCACAATCAGCTGTGCTGGCTGTAATTGATTTAAGGTAGCGTATCTGGATTTAACGCGGCCTTTACCGATGACTCCTGACCAACGAAGCTTGTCGCGATCAAACCCACCTTTAAGCCTAGCGCCAACATCAAGCTGCTGATTGGCTACATTTAGATCAACGATATGAGATTGCTCAGTCCCATTAAAGGAGGCTTTTACACTATCGAAGCTTTGTCCCGCAGCATCCAGACCTTCAGCGCTGACGATAAGCTGGCTTGGACTATTGGCTAGATTAACCAGCTTGCCACGTATACGACCTTGACGCAAAATAAAGCCCGGTAGTGCAATTCGCTCACCCACCAAGTCGATATAGATCGTCGGTAGTGCCTGACCTACTGGTTGAGACAAAGTCGCTCCACCAGTGACTTTACCAGCAAGCTTATCTGACAGTTGATCTAGGCTTATGATATTGATTTTGGTCTGTAGCTGTTTGGCATTGCCATTAGCAGTGACATAGTTGTCACCCCAGCGTAGTATCAAGTTGTCAGCGTTTAAACTATCGATCAATGCATTCACTTGCTTATACTGTGCTTGGGCATCTTGTGTTTGTAGACGTTTGAAATAGCTGGCTAAGTCTTTTGGCAAGCGCAGTTTTGCAGCCAAGCTGCCTTTAGCACTAAGTGGCTGGCCTTTCAGCATACCGCTCAGATTGACTTGTCTGATATTGATTGTTTGCTGCGTATCGCCCCAACGTCCATCTGTATCGATGTTACCCGTGATAAGGCTTGGTGTATCCTTTAAGAAATATCCGATATTGAAGCGATCCATCACGGCACTAATGTCCCATGCAATGCCTTGACGCACATCAACCTCTCCTTTGGCATCAATACTACCTGCCGCGCCCACATGCCGCAGACGGTTGATACGGATCAGCTGACTATCGCCGCTCGCGTTAATATTCAGCTTACCTGCTGGTAACTGCTCGGCATCCAAAACCCCATCGAAATTCACAGCAAAACGCTGTAATTTACCTGCGGTATTTGGGCTGTTTTTAGGCGCAGCCTGCCACTCGCCACTGGTTTTTAGATCACCTGTGATGATTGCTGAATTATTTGGCAAAAAATACCCTAAATTAAACTGATCGAAACGTCCATCGACCGTCCAGCCAATATTACGACGCAAGTCAATGACACCTTTGGCATTCACCGCACCAGCTTCGCCATCATAATTCAATTTACGGATACTAATTAATTTTGGCGTACCCGCTGCGTCGATTGATAGACGACCTTTTGGTACATCCGCTGTATCGATCTGACCATCAAAACGTGCATCAAATACGGACAACTCACCACCCACGATATCGACACTGGCATCACCGCTACCTGTTATACCGATTGCGCGACCGTTTTGCGTGGCATCCAGTTGTGCTTGCAGGTCTGTACTATTAACCGTGATGATGTGACGTTGACCGCTAACGCCGTTTTTGGTGATATTTAACAGGCGACCACGAGCACTTAGGCGGCCCGTCAGGCGCTCAAGTGGTAAGTCACTACGGTACTCTTTAGGCAATAAACCTTTGGTCGCTGCATCAATCTGCCATGTCAGTGGGCGGTTTTTATTTGCTAGCCGAATCTGCCCAGTTCCTGATAGGTCGCCTACGATGCCATCATAATTGAGGCGGTTGATATCAATGACGTCACCTGCTTTACGCAAGCGCACATCATAGTTGCCTTTGGGCGCCGCATTGAGCTCATTGATCACTGCATTGGCATCTACTGAGACATTGGAGCCACGGACAATCACATCGGCCTGACCACGCGGGCTATTGATGTTACCAATATTAGGCACATCACGGCGGGTCAAGTTTTGCCATCTTGCATCAATATACCAAGGCGCTGTCTGTTGAGATTTAGCAGACGTCTTGCCGCGCACTAGGTTGGCGTTGACATATTCGCCGTCACGCTGACGTAGGTCTACATCAATCTCTGTATTACCTGTACTGTTTTGCTGCTGATAGCGTAACGATAATCTACCATTGAGCGTTTGCGGAGCATACGCTTTAAAATCAGCATACTCATCAGGAATCGCACGTCGAATGTCAAAGTTACTACCAGCCGCACGCACTGTCGCATTAAAGCTCTCTTTCCAGCCTAAGATGCCCTGAAGCAGCAAACGTCCAGAGGGAACGTCGGCTTCTAAGCGGTCAATACGCAATTGACTGTCTGCAATGACGCCGCGCCCTTGATAATGACCGGATGGAATGTCTTTGGCAGTCAATTCTGTGTTGATGCGCAGTTGTATCTCAGAGATAACCCCTGATGCAGTCGCCATACCACTTTTTAGATGAATATTTTGGTCATCTGCATAAGGGACTAAAATATCATCCCACTTCAGTTTTGCCTGAAACGGTGCGCCTGCATCTAGGCCTTGAACCACAAAATCGCCGCTAACGTCGCTGTCGTTATAGCGGCTACGCACCTGCCCAACCGTACGTTTTAGCGTACCAGTTGCCGTGATATTCAATGGATCGATATAAGCTTTTTCAAGTGCACTCACCTCTACAATCGCGCTCAGATCCAGTGGGTAGTCGCCTTGTAAATCTGCCTCACCTTGTAAGGCACTGACTTTTACAATATCAGCATATTGCAAGCTGCCGCGACCGACCGTCACAGTGCTGCCAACCCATGTCAGATCGCGAGCCGTAGTATTGTTGATAACAATAGGCTCTTTGGTCACTTGCTTATAAATAATTTTATTGATTTTTGCGTGATCAAAACGTAGATTGACTGGTAGCTTTAGCGTCTTATAATCAAACGGCTCGCCAGTCGGTGGTTTCTTATTGAGAATTTCGATGGTCTGTATATCGGCATCACTCAGGTGTACTTCTTTTGCAAATATCGCACGCCAGCCTATCTTGACATAAGCTTTGTCTACTAATACCTCAAGGTCTTCAGTGGCTTCAATATCGATATCTGTCACCCAAATACCATCACGCAAATTACCGCGCCCATATTTGAAACCGATACCCGTCTCAGCACTGATTTTTTCTAAAATGAATTTAGTACCCGCATCAGTACCTGCTGCATAAAAAAATATCGCAAACATAATCGCTAGTACGATAATGACCAGCACCAGCAGCTTGAGTAAAAATGATAGCGGATACCAGCGCCTAACGGCACGAGCATCGCGCTGTGCTGGGTCTTCATCTGGTGCATTGTTAGGCGGGGTATTTTTTGTCTGCATGACACTCAACTACGTTAAAAAGTGATGACCAGCAATCGGTACGATAAGTAATGAATAAAACGGTTCAAGCGATCTGTGTTCATATGTAGGAAGTAAGCTTTTACAACGGCGAGCCAATAAAGAAATGTAATCGCACAGGAATATTGTCTTCTGTCACCCCTGCGGCGACATCGACACGCACCATCCCAACAGGAGAGGCCCAGCGCACACCGACGCCGACGCCAACTTTGGTTTCAGCATCAAAGTCTTTGTCGTACGCATTACCAACATCGGTAAAGAATGCACCGCGAAAGCCCGGTTTGAACTCATAGTTATACTCTGCACTACCAACCGCTAGTACTTGCCCGCCTGTCAGATAGCCTTTATCGTTTAGTGGCGATAAGCTCTCGTAGTCATAGCCACGGATGCTTTGGTCGCCACCTGCGAAAAAGCGCAATTTATAAGGCACATCATAGAAATCATCTGCCCAAATATAACCACCATTCAAACTACCAAGCACTTGATGTTTTTTGTCATCGCCAAAGCTATAAATACCGCTAACACCAGCACGCACGATGGCCAAATCAGTATCACTCAGCGCTTTGTCAGCACCTGCTTCAATCGAATAATACTGACGCATACCGCGCGTTGGATTAGTCGCACTATCCGTGTCGGTTTTATTCATGCCATAGCCAAACAGCAATGCTTGCTGCTTGGGGTTTGACGAGGTAAAGCGGATAGGTAAATCATCCCGCGCAGCGCCGTCAACGCCAGTCTCTAGCTCATCTAAACGATAACGCATAGAGTAGCTACGATTCCAACCACTATCACGGCGAATATTACGTGCCAAAGCCGCTTTTAAAGTGGTGGTAGATAAATCAAAGTTACCTTTGCCTTGGTCAATGACTTCTTCTTCATAAGTAAGACGCCCATCTAATTTATCATTGAGTGGATGATTCCAAGGGCGGCTCGCATAGACAGCGACGTTTTTGCTGATTCTGGACACTTCGGTTTCTGCGCCTGCTTGATAGCCCTGACGGTTAAGCAAATTATAATCGATCTTGGCGGTTGCTCGCACGCCTGTGTCAGTACCGTAACCCAAACCAACCTGAGCATCACGCGGCTTATCAGCGTATACAAAGACATACAACGGTACTTTTTTGCTTGTGGCAACGTCTTGCGGTGTTTTACGTCCTGCGAGCGTTGGCGGTACGAAATCCTCATCAACGGTGAAGTCTGCATCATCAGGGAATATTTTTTGGGCCACATTACTGATAGAGTCACTGATTTTGCCTAATAAGTTATCCGCTTCTTGGTCTTTTTCATCCAGCACGCGGTCATCCGGCAGGCGGCTTAGACGCTCTGCTTTTTGCTTAACCGCTTGTAGCTTATCAAGCGTTTCTTCATCAACCTCAAACTCGATAGCAGCAATATCAGCTTCATTGACCGTCTCGCCACTACCATTGCTAAGCGCACTTTCACGCTCTACGCCAGTACTACTACCCGTATCTTCTGTACTAGCCAAACGATTATTGGATGCTGCTAGAGTAGCATTATCTCCAGTCATATCTGAGATGCCATCCTTATCAACATCCTCATCCAATATAGCATTGCTATTGGTAGGTGCATTATCAAATGCCAATGTACTGGCCTCACTCCGGTCATCTGGCGGTAATATCGATTCAACGTTGACAGCGTTGAAATAGCGAGTCGCTGATAAGTCATTACTAAACTTTGTCACTGATGGACGATAGAATGGGTCACCCGGCGCAAACTCATACAACTGCTGCAATAACGACAATTCTACTGGGAGTTTGTCAGGGTCTTGTGTCAGCGTGTTGGTTTCTTTGTCATAGGTAAAGAAAACAACATCATCAAACTCGTAGCGGTCGCCTGTGTTGTAGACCAAAGACATGTCCGCTTTGTTGTCTGGTAAGATAATATCGACAGATTTGTTTAACCAATACTGATCAAAATACCCATAGGTATTACTCAAAGACTCAAGCGCCGCTTTACTACTCTTGTAGACACGGTGGTTAAAAATATCCCCTTCTTGCGGCGGTAATTCTTTTTCAAGCGCGACAAACTCTGCTTGCTCACCGCCCTCACCGCGGATATCAACGATACGGCTGTCTACAATAACAGGCTCGCCCAGCTCTTCGATCACCACATTGATCGTATCACGCGTAGGCTGACGCAGGCTGAGAGTCACATCATAGTAACCCACTGCTTTGGCAGCATCCAATGCCGTTTGACGCAAACGTGGTAGCGCTGCGGTAAAATCAATGACCGACTGTACTGTCGTATCATCAAGGGCCGCTTTAATATTCTTCATTGGCTGAATATCGTCGTCAGCTTTGATGAGTTTTGGTTGACCATTAGCCGTGTCTTCGGCGCCAGCTTGTTGTATATAAACCGTGGTCTCCACACTAGGCAATGCCATCACACCACCATTGAAAAAGCGATTATAGAGACGCTTGACGATATTGCTTTTATTACGTGCAAGTGGTTTTGACTGGTCAGCTTGCTCGATGCTTTGATTGACGGCCTGAGTATCATTCTGATAATCCGGTAGGTAGTCTTCAGGATCAATCACATCTGAGGGCATGTTACCGCCATCGGTTATATCGCTATTACCTGCTATTATCTCATCATTAATGCCATTTGCCGCATTGACATTGCCACTGCTGACAGAGTCACTCACGTTAATGGGACGTGACATAATTTCAGCTGTGGCTGCCTGTTCTGCTGCGGCCTCACTTCTACCCAGTGTGTCAAGATTGCTAGGCATAGGCAAGTTGGTCGCATCTAAGTCAACATCTAAGCCGATGGGCGGCGCTGTGTCGTTCAATGTGGCAATTGGCGCATCAAAGGCACTGTCGTTGTTAATGCTATCGATATCTTGAGCATTTTGTAAATCGAGCGCAGCCAACTCACGATCAATCTGCTCAGGCGTCATCATCTGATAGCCTTGCTGCTGTATCGCTGTTGCTTGCTGCAACAAATCATCGTTAGATAGATCTGCCTGCATGCCTTCTACGTACATATCCTCGTCGAAACGATTTGAATCTTGCAGGCCACTATTGTGATTATTATTTCGGGCACTGTCATTCTGAGACAATGGCGAGTTAGCATCAGATTTTTTGATACCTAGTGTTTGCTCGCTATAGTCATCCAAGACCGACTGATCAATAATACCTTGCTCTACTGCCTTTTTTAGACGTAGTGCATCTAGGGCAGCATCGAGCTGGGTATCATCGTCTGATAGTGTGCCTGATGTATTATTGGTCGTTTGATTGTTAGCTGATTGAGTCTTAGCGACTTGATTGCTGGTCGATGGATTGGTGATATTTGTGTTGGTTGTCTCAGCCAATGCCGCAGGTGCGACACTGACTAGACTAGTAGCTAGCGCGGTACAGAGCGCTGAGCGCTTAAAATGAATACGGGGAGTACCGACATGAGTGCTTTGGATGCTGATATCATTCTGAATACTCACGCTGTCACGCTGCCTCATTAATGTGTTGCGTGCTCGAGTTGAAGGCGGCTGGGTCATGTTTACGTCCTATCCCTTCACGCGGCATACTATTATTAACGATTGATTATCGCCAAGTCAGACCGGTGAATAAACTTATAGCAGTGGGCTGAAATTAATGGTTTACTACGTTGCTTGTCATGATGGAAGTCTCTAGCGCATATTAAATCTCAGCACTCGATGGGTGACACCATACAAACAGTCTTGATTGATAGCAAGCCTTCACCTTTACCGTCGCTCGCACCTTTTAATGCAACCATATAAAATTTACAAATCATAACTTAGTTAATTATGAAATCATAGCGCAGGTTTCATGTATTTTTACTTAAGCCTTGCTATTATACGGCTTAATATTGATAAAACCTATGCTGTATTTCGATAAGTTTTTGATAATATTGATGATTGCTATCGCATTATAAGCTGCGTTCAGCGCCTCTTCTTACTTTATCAGCCGCTTCTCATCTGTAGGAACATTCATGTCCAATCAGTTTCAGCTATTTAAGCGCCGCCGTTTTAGCGCCATGTTTTTCACTCAGTTTTTGGGTGCGTTTAATGACAATATCTTTAAACAAGCACTTATACTGGTTCTGACTTATACCGCTGCCAGTCAATTGGGTGTGGAAGTCAGTATTTTAAATAATTTGGCCGCGATGTTATTCATACTGCCCTACTTTTTGTTTTCGGCATTGGCAGGACAAATCGCTGATAAGTATGAAAAATCCAAGCTCACGCAGTTTATCAAAGTACTTGAGCTAGTCATCATGGCAATCGCTGCGGTTGGTTTTGTTTTTGAATGGTACACCCTTTTATTTGTCGCGTTGTTTTTGATGGGCACGCATTCGACCTTTTTTGGACCGATTAAGTACGCTTATCTACCACAGGCGATGAAAGAAGATGAGCTGGTCGGTGCCAACGGTCTGTTTCAAATGGGCACTTCTCTAGCCATTCTTGTTGGTATGATTGTCGCTGGTATCTTAACTCAGCTGTCACACTCCTTATATTGGATTAGCGCTACCGTATTGGTCGTTGCTGTGCTGGGTTATCTGGCAGCGCGCTATATCCCTAACATGCCAGCCATGCAGCCTGATCTTAAGATTAACTGGAATATTATCACCATCAGCTTGTCTACGGTACGCTATCTCTACTCTCTGCCATTCTTGTTTTTTGTCATTCTTGGCAACAGCTGGTTTTGGTTTTATGGGGCGACGTTTTTGACTCAAGTGCCAGAGTTCAGCAAAGTCATTTTGCACGGTGATGAGTCGGTGGTGATTTTTCTATTGACGCTATTTTCAGTAGGGGTATCGATAGGTTCGCTCCTATGCAAATCATTGACCAAAAACCAAGTCAGCCTGCGCCTATTGCCTTTTGGTATTGCTGGATTGAGTATCTTTGCTATTGATTTGTACTTTTCACTTTCAAGCCTAAACATAAATGTGAATAATGACACATTGCTTGGTATCAGTGATTTATTTGGTACGAGCGGTAGCTGGCGCGTTTTTGCTGATTTGTTCTTATTGGGATTCAGTGGCGGTTTATATATTGTGCCTTTATATGCCTCAATGCAGGCCTATGCGCCAAAGAGCCATCGCGCGCGTATCGTGGGTGCCAACAATATATTCAATGCGATATTTATGGTCACATCAGCGATTTTTGCGATTGTCATCTTAAATGCATTAGGGCTAAGTCTACCGCAGCTATTTTTGGTAACAGGTGTGCTCAATATTGTTTTTGGTATCTTCTTATACCTTAAGCTAAATAGGCATATCAAACAGGCGGTTATCCAAACCAATGATGATGTGGTTATATAAATAAGCCATATTGAGCTTAAATAACGATAGCAATCGATAGGTTATCAAGGCAATAATATTGATGCCGATAATTTGGATTGTTTGCTATAGTAATGTATATAAGAGCTGTGCACAGGATTATTGCCCTAGAGCAGTCACTAGTCTTATTTTATTGATAGAATTTAACGCCATCAGGAGTGAACCATGGCCCTGCGTCCTTTATCCAAAATCGATCAGCTATTGCTTGGGGTCGACAAAGCATTACGAGCTGTCGTGCCAAACTCAAACCCCAGTACGCGCCCATTGCCAGTGAGTAGTGACGAGATTCCTGAACTGACCATCACAGAGGCACGCCATGTCGCAGGGCTGATGCGTATCAATCATACCGGTGAAGTGTGCGCGCAAGGTCTCTACCATGGACAAGCATTTGCTGCCAAAGACAGTGGCGTCAAGCAAGCTATGCAGAACTCTGCTGAAGAAGAAGTCGATCATCTGGTCTGGTGCGAGACGCGCTTAAATGAGCTGGGTAGCCATGCGAGTGTGTTTACCCCGCTTTGGTATGGGATGTCTTTTGGCCTAGGTGCAGTCGCAGGCGCCATCTCAAATGAGTTTAGTTTGGGGTTTGTCGCGGAGACAGAAGCACAAGTTAGCGAGCACCTGCAAGATCATATCAATCAACTACCCGAACATGATCAACGCTCAAGAGAAATACTGGCACAAATGGATATCGAAGAGCAACATCATCGCGAGCTAGCACTGGCAAGTGGCGGCGCTGCGTTGTCACCACCTGTACGTCAGACAATGCGCTGGATGGCCAACCGTATGAAGGCGACCGCTTATCATTTATAAAGGCAAATAGCAATTTGATGTCTGAGATGACGAGCAATACTCGATTTGCTCAGCCCAAGCGAGTAACAATCCTACCACAGATAGCGCAAAGCTTAATTTGCTAGGGTATTAAAAATTTGTACGATTTTGCAGCAAACATATATCCTGACTATCAACCGATTAATAAATAAATAACGACTAAATAAGGTAATGATTTTTATGAAAGCAACTCTCTCTAATAGCGCGTCTTCCAAGTCGCCAAAGCTTGCAACCTTGACTGCGCTCGCGGCCGCCTGTGCAATGATGCTTTCTGCGCCTGTGAATGCTGCAGAAGCTGACACTGCTGCTACATCAGCACCTGCTGTACCGAGCGCTGTAGATTCCAGTAAACGCGTGATTCGTCTAGCAAGGCCAGGTGCAACGACCAGCACAGCTCAAAGCACAACAGATGCTACGCCTGCTAATAGCGCTCAGTCAGTTAATACTCAGCCAATGATGCCGTCAAGCAACACTCAGTCTAACCGTACCCCTTTGAGCACGGCACAGGCAGCACAGATGATGCAATCAAGCAATGCTCAACCAAATCGTGTACCTATCAGCCCCGCTCAGCCACCAGCATCGCAAATGATGAATCCAGCTAACGCCCCTGTGATGAGCGGTACTACTCGCATCTATGAGCCAGGTCCGATGACCGCGACTGGTATTGATCTGCGCAGTGGTCAGCTCTCAAATATTCCAACGCCACAAGTACAGCTCTCAGATGTGAGCTTTATCAAAACCGTCTTGATTCCACAACAAAAAGGCCTAGGTACTGATAAGCTTGACGTCAGCTTGCTTGATGATTTTATCGCAGACGTCTCACCGAATGCTCGTCACTATCCACCAAACTTCCCTAACCGCACTCAGCGCCATTACACTCGCGAAAAAATCAAAGTATTGGCCGATTGGATTGAGCCTTACGCCAAATCACCAAATGCGTCTTATGATGTATTGATGCGCGCAGCCAAGCTAAATGGTATGGGTCGTAATCTAGACTTGGGCTCAGACTACACGGTACGCGGCGGCCAGTATGTTGATCGTGCGCTCAAAATCCAGCCAGATAGCGGTGAAGCCAACTTCTTATATGGCATGATGCTATCAGAAGGTGGCGGGTTTAAAGAAGGCCAAAAATATCTAGACCGAGCCGTATCTCTGGGTTATACCGAAGCAGAGCAAAGCTTGGCACAGTCAGACCTACTCAGTGATCGCCGTGCTAACGCCCTAGAGCGCCTACGTCGTCTTGAAGCAAAATACCCTAACAACACCGTTATTCCTCAGCAAATCAAACTGGTTGAAGATGGCAAATTCTACATTTGGGATATCCCTGCACCGGATATCAATGTCAAACCAGGTGCCTAAATTGGTACTGTTTGTCTATACTAAAGATAAACAAATAGTTTGATAGCCTGAGAATACCTAGCGCCTTTGTTTTTATGAATATAAAGCCAAGGCGCTTTTTTATGTCTGGCTTTTTTGTGCCTAATAGCAAGCTGCTTGCGCAGAACCCTGTCTTTTCCTACTTTGTCTAAATGAATGCCCTTTTTACCCAAAAATTTAAGTGTATCTCAAAACAATAACCATCCTTTAAAAAAGTCATTCGATATATAGCGCTTGGTTATAACCCTTCAAATAAAATAGTCTAATATCAAAAGTTACGCTAAACTCTACCATAACCAATAGCACTTCCATTGCTGGTTTTCTCATCACTTCTTTTTTACCGGACTGACCTATGACTTCTGCTAGCCCTAGCAAAAACACGGTAACGCAAGCCAATAAAAAAATGCTGCCTATCGCCTCAGTTGCATTATTGACAGCGGCAATGCTGCTACCAGCCTGTAGTGTCGTCTCGGTAGAAAAACAAGCATCGGCCAAGACCATCTCAGCACAGCGCGGTAATATCGTCACTGATAATCAACTAAGCAGCGATACGGCATCTGCCTTGCTATCAGCAGGTCTTGATGAGCAAGCTTGTATGCAGCAATTCGACTTGTGCTTGACTCAGCTCACGGACAGTATTTTAAATAAACACTATCGACCTGCACTGGCAATTTTTGCAGAACTGCACTACGCAAAAGCGCGCCAGCTTGCTGACTCACAAAACTGCCGCAATGCACTTGCCCGTCCACCACTTGACCCATACTATGCCAATGCGCCTTTGAGCGACGACGATGCCAAAACGCAGCAAGAAGAGACCACTCTTTGCTTAAACAATTATCAGGACAGACTGTTTGATGCGATTAAATATAGCTATACCTATTTGTTTTATGACAGTCTGACTCATGATTTTGAGGGTGCTGATGAAAGCTATAGTAGTGCTCACACGCAAACCCGCATCCCAACTGACAACGATATTCAGACCCAAGATATCTATAACGCTGCCAGCAATGATGTCATCACGCAGCTTTATCGATCGACCGAAAACTCAGATAAATTGATGAATGGCAAAAAAGTAGAATACTTAACCATCCCTTCTGCTAGGCGCGATAGTAGCGATCAAGCAGCGATTGCCAACCGAGCCCCGCTAAAAGGTAAAGCGACCGACCAAGTCAAGGTCATGAAAGTACAAGTAGATGATTATGACCTCGGCATCTATTTGCCCAATGAAAACAACTATTTGCAAAATGCTCATAAGCAAGACTCTGCGCTTGCTGACTTAGTTTCTACTTACGAGCTACGTCTCTCTGGGCTGAATTCTGTTAGCAAACGTCCCGGTTTAGGTATCAGCTTAGTCGCTTCTCTCGATGATCGTTACACCATCACGATTCGCCAATTATTATCATCATCACTATCGGGTCGATTAACCAATGAGAGTGACAATACAAAAGATAGCGAGCCAAGCTCACGCATTTATCCTACTGGTCATCTCCTGCTAACTGGTTTGATCAAACCAAGTGGTGATAGCGTGCTGGATGTGCTGAGCAGTCGCCAGCTCGATATCCATCTATACAATCCATATCAAACTGAAACCGTCAATATTCTTAACGATAACTATCCATTAGCAGCCAATTTCTCAGCAGGTTATGGAATGTGGCTGGCAGAAAACCAGTTGGATAGTGTGGGTTATTTGAACCTCATCACACGCCAGCCAGATGCTCGTCTGCCCAAACTGTTTATGCTCGAACCTTATGACCCTGACAAGCGTGTCATCATTATGCTACATGGTTTGGCCTCTAGCCCAGCCACGTGGGTCAATCTCACCAACGATATTCTCAATGATGACAAACTGCGCGACAATTACCAGGTTTGGCAAATATTTTATCCAACCAATTTGCCTATTTTAGAAAACCGCTATCAGATTCAGCAATTAATCAACACGACTTACGAGCAGACGGACCCAACAGGACAAAATCGCGCCAGTAAAAACAGCGTGATCATTAGCCACAGCATGGGTGCCCTTATCGCGCGCATGATGCTGTCCGATGATAATTTGGTCGATGATTTGGACAGACTTGATGATCAAGACATTCTCTCTAGTAGTGAAAAACGGCAAATCCGCGATGCACTAAAAGAATCGTTTGGTGAAAAGGAATTAAAAAAACGGTTTGAGCTACAATCCTTGCCACAAGTAGACACCGCTGTCTTTTTATCTGCACCTTTTCGCGGCACTGACTATGCAGACCGCTGGTTTACGCGGGCGCTGCGCCGCATTGTCTATCTGCCAGTCGGTTTGGTAAAAACAGTGACTGACAACTTGGCAACGATTGCCACGCAAGGCGATCTGGCACAAAACCCGTTGGGCGCTTTGTATTTGCAAAACGGTGCCAGCCAGCTAAGCGATGACTCTTCTTTTATTGAGCTGACCAAAGATCTGACGATCAATAGTCGTGTCACTTATCATTCGATTATTGCCAATAATGATGCTGATATCACCAAAGGACTGGCCCAAGCACAGCCTGACGGTGCCAAAATTGATTTATCGCAAGCGCTAGAAGAAGACGCTAAAGACGAACGCGCAAGTGCCCGCGTGTCAGATGACACATCAGAGCTGCCTCCTGAGCCACTGGTCGCTGCCGTCACTGTTGATAAAAATATCAGTCAAGCCCTAACCCAACGTTTATCAGACGGTATTGTGCCTTATACCAGTGCGCACTTAGATGGCGCGGCGTCTGAGACCATTATCAATGGCGGTCATAGTATTCAAACCAATCCACAAACGATTTTGACACTGCGACGGATTTTGCATAAACAGTTACAAGAATGATGTATGTTTTTGTTATTGGGGAACATTTTAATGCATGGGAAAGCAAGTAATAAACAAAACAGATGTTTTATAAAAAAATACTCGCTATTCCCAAGTCATTGTTATTCATAAAATTAATTTTATTTTCAAGGGTGTTTTATGTTTGTTTTTCTGACTCCTAGGTATGCAGCTGTCTAACCGCACGGGTTGCGTCACTATCTAGGGAAGCGCATAATATATGCATAGCACATACCTGTAGTATATGAGTTTATAGGGACATAAATTATTCAATTCAGCTAAACAGTGAATCGTAACCTTAGCCACAATTTATGCCTGATGTCGTTAAAGTTTTACGCCACTAAGAGCCATTGCCCGTAATCATTGTCACCTTGATTTATGTACCGTTACGGACAGTTACTTGAGCGTTGTACGGAAGACAGCGCTATGAAGCTAACAGATAAGAGTAACCATTTATGTTTGCTACGTTTATGATTGACCAGCTCGATGCGCTGACACTCGCGCGTATCCAGTTTGCTTTTGTTGTCTCCTTTCATATTGTCTTTCCCGCTTTTTCTATTGGACTTGCTAGCTGGCTGACCGTACTTGAGTTTCGCTGGTTAAGAACAGGCAATCCTGTTTTTGCGGAAGTCTACAAACACTGGGTAAAAATATTTGCCGTGGTGTTTGGTATGGGTGTGGTTTCAGGGGTAGTAATGTCTTACCAGTTTGGGACCAACTGGGCAGTCTTTTCAGATAAGGCGGGTAACGTCTTAGGCCCACTCCTCGCTTATGAAGTACTGACTGCATTTTTCTTAGAAGCCTCCTTTTTGGGTATCATGCTCTTCGGTTGGGGCCGCGTTAGTAAGCGCATGCACTTTGTCGCCACTGCAACCGTCGCTATCGGTACGTTGATCTCAGGGTTTTGGATCTTGGCCGCCAACAGCTTTATGCAGACGCCGCAAGGATTCATGGTCGGTGCTGATGGTCTGCTTTATCCAACCAACTGGCTTGAGATTATTTTTAATCCCTCATTTCCCTACCGCTACGCACACATGATGACCGCTGCTTTCTTGACGACTGCTTTTGTGGTTGGTGGTATTGGTGCTTATTATCTACAATCCAAAAAGCACATCGAACACCGAAAACATGGCCGCGTGATGTTGGGCATGGCGATGATTATGGCGATTTTTGTGGCACCTGCGCAGGTATTAATCGGTGATGAGCACGGGCTAAATACGCTTGAGCATCAGCCTGCCAAAGTCGCAGCCATGGAAGGTATCTGGGAAGATGAGCGCGGGGCAGCATTACGTCTCTTTGCGATTCCTGATCAAGAAAATCAAACCAATAAATACGAAGTAAAAATCCCTTATGTCACAGGTTTGATTCTCACTCACTCTTTAGATGGTGAAGTGAAGGGTCTTAAAAACTGGGCAACAGAAGACCAACCACACGTTATTATTGTATTTTGGGCCTTCCGTATTATGGTTGCCATTGGTATGTTAATGGTGCTTGTGGGTCTATTTAGTGTCTATAAATACTTCAAAAAACAGCAGTTCAGTCCTGACAGCAAGCTGTTCCACCGTGCATGGATGATGATGACGCCGCTTGGCTTTATCGCGCTACTTGCCGGTTGGTTTGTCACCGAAACAGGGCGTCAGCCATGGACAGTCTATGGTGTAATCCGTACAGCTGAAAGTATGTCACCCTTAGCAGCCCAACAGGTTGCCACTACATTGATCGGCTTTATTATCGTCTATACCTTTGTTTTTGGTGCAGGTAGCTTTTATATCTTGCGCTTGATTGGTCAAGGGCCAAAACCTTATACCGATCCTGCCGAAGACAATTTCTACGAGCATTCAGTAACCGAAGGTCAAGGTCGTACGCTGAGCGGAGATAATGATCCTGCTGGTCACACGACCAAGCAAGATATCGACACACCAGCAGATGACATCGATGATGGAGGGTTACGCTAATGTTTAATTTCGGTGATGTATTAGACTTACCCTTAATTTGGGGTGGATTGATTGCGCTTGCAGTCTTCATTTATGTCCTGCTTGATGGCTTTGATTTAGGCTGTGGTATTTTATTTCCGTTTGCAGGCTCAGACAAAAACCGTAGTCGCATGATGAACTCTATCGCCCCATTCTGGGATGGTAACGAGACGTGGCTGGTATTGGGTGGCGGCGGTCTATTCGCAGCTTTCCCAGTCGCTTATGGCATTATCATGACAGGCTTGTATCTGCCGGTCATCTTTATGCTGTTTGGCCTGATCTTGCGTGGCGTGGCGTTTGAGTTTCGTTTCAAATCTAGCACGCATCGCTACATATGGGACTCTTTGTTTTTTGTTGGCTCAATCACTGCTGCCTTTTTTCAAGGGGTGATGCTTGGCTCGTTGGTGCATGGTCTTGACGCCAGTAACCGTCTGTTCACGGGTGGCCCCTTTGACTGGCTCACGACCTTTTCGATTGTCAGCGGTATTGCGGTCATCATTGGTTATGCGCTATTAGGCTCGACGTGGCTGATCTTAAAGACGGAACATGACTTGCAGGTCTGGGCAAGAAAAATCTCAGGGTGGTTATTGTCAGCGCTGGTTGTCGCAATGATTATCGTGACGATCTTTATGTACTTCTCAGACATTGAAGCGCTTGAGAATTGGTTCACATTAGCACGCTTACCTTACTTAGCGCCGATGCCGATTATTGCTCTCATATTGTTCTTTATTATGCGTAAAGATTTGACCACAGAGCGTGAATATCGTCCTTTCTTATTGACTGTCGCACTATTTTTGATGGGTTATATTGGGGTGTGTCTGGCGATTTTCCCTTATATTGTGCCCTATCAGATGACGCTACATGAAGCGGCGGCTGCCGATACATCGCTATCATTTATGCTGGTGGGTGCGGTAATCATGTTACCTATCATCTTAAGTTATACTGCTTATGCGTACTATGTGTTCAAGGGCAAAACTGATCACGAACATATGTACTAGTCATTGTAAATGACAAGCAGCTAGTAGTGAGATAAGCAGGTGCTACACATTTTTGTGGCACCTGTGCTCAATTTGTCAGATAAGAGGTCTTTATGAAAAATCTCAGTAAAAAACATTTGAGTAAAAAGCAAAGACAATGGGCTTGGTTTTTGGGCTTATATGCCGCAGGATTTTTGACGATCTTTACGATTGCCCAATTGATTAAGCTGGCAATGGGCGTTTAACACGGTTATCAGACAATACGGTTATCAGACAATGTCGTTATCTATGTGCTACGCGCTCAATTTACCAGCCCTTGTATTCACTCTTCATTTCTATTGGTAAATATTGAACAAGATATAGAAATCATCTGTGTAAAAAAGCAGCGTTGAACGATCAACGCTGCTTTTTTGTGTTTACCAGTGTATTTTTGCTTATCTTATAAATTTACTCGACCTTGATGATTATCGATATCGTTTTTTTCAATAAATTCATTCACTTGTGCCAAGCGCTCGGCTGTACCGACGTCGATCCAGTTATCAGTAATCACTTCAGCAGTAATCTGGAATTTGATCATCGCTTGCTTAAGTAGTGGCGCCAATGCGGCAGGTTGTCCTGATACTAGTCCTTCTACCAACGTAGGAGACATCACGCTAATACCAGCGAAAGTAAACTTGTCCGCATCGCCAACTGGCTGCTCGCTGGCAAGACCATTATTAATAGCGAAATCACCACCATCATTGTGCTCTGGATTGTCAATCAACAACAGGTGCGCGCGCTGATCCGCGCCTAATGTATAGTCTCGCAACTGAGCAAAATCATAGGTCGTCCAAACATCAGAGTTGACGAGAATAAATGGCTCGTCTCGCAGCTTGCCTGACTGTAATGCCTGAAAAATGCCACCTGCCGTCTCTAACGGCTCATCACCTTCTACTGACCAATGTAGTTTGACTCCATATTGCGCACCGTCGCCCAAGGTATCCATTAGCTTATCCGCCAGCCATGACGCATTGATCGTGATATCGGTAATACCTGCGGCTTGTAGTGCTTTAATATGCCAGACAATAAGTGGCTGACCGCCCACTTCGACCAAAGGTTTGGGCGTATCTAGCGTCAATGGTCGCAGACGTGTGCCCTTGCCAGCAGCCAAAATCATGGCTTGTGTAATCGTAGAGTTAGACATGCTTACTCCTATTTTTATTATTTAGTTGATCAATTTGATTAAGCATCATCTAGGCTGAAGCAAACTTACCTTTGTATGCAGGTAGAACAGCATCTTTTAGCCATTGATTAAAAGGTAGGACGGCATGCTTGATCGCATCATTACCTTGTTCAGCCAGCCAGTTTAATTCAATAATTAAATCACGCATGACTTTGGGAATATCACCCAAATAGCGATCTTTGCCATCGCGTTCAGATAATCGAATAAAAATCCCTAGTACTTTTAAATGACGCTGCACGCCCATTACATTAACGTCGTTTTCAAGCTGAACCACATTATCGGCTGTGGTTAGCAATTGTTGCTTTTGTAGCTGCCAAAAGTCGTTAATCCATGCAGATACTTGGTGCTCTGGCCATTCAACATAAGCATCGCGTACCAATGATACTAAATCATAAGTATAAGAGCCGATGACGGCATCCTGAAAATCAATCACACCCAAGCGCGATGTGTCCGCTTGGTCTTGCATGAGGTTACGACTATGATAGTCGCGATGCACAATGACTTGTGGCTGTAGCAGGATTTCATTGATGAGTGCCGATTTTAAGTTTTCCCACACCTCCTCATTCAGCTCTACGCCGATATAAGGGATAAACCACTCACTAAACAGGTTCATTTCGCGATCTAATAACGCCGTATCGTAATCTGGGAGCTGATACTGAGATTTTGCAGTCTCGACTGGTACCGTTTGCAGCGCTACTAACGTCTGCATGGCAAGTTGATAATAGTCATTGATTTGCTCTGGTGTTGCATCATTGAGCAAATGAGCAAACTCTACTACACCAAAGTCTTGTAGCACCAAAAAACCTTTTTCTAAATTTTGTGCGATGAGCGTCGGCACATTGATTGCAGGCGACATGAGCTTGGCAACATTGATGAACTGCCGCATGGCATCTTGCTCATCAGCAGAATCCATGACGATATGACGCGTATCTCCTGATCCGTCAGCCTCTAGCAGTTGAATGCGATGATAGCGGCGCGCACTCGCGTCACCCGGTAAACTGTTTAGATCAAAGGGCTTATCTACAAATACTTGCTGCAACCAATGCTCGAGTTGTTGTTGGCGATTGTCGTTATTGTTATCGGTCATGTCAGGCTCTATAGTGGTTTTATCAGTCATAATGGGCATCACAGGTTAAATATAAATCATAAATAATTAAAGTAGTGATAAGTCAGGCAAATACTTGCTAAAATGGTCATATCTTAAGCCGCAACAACTGCGTTAGTAGACATATCAAGATATCATTCAGTAATTTAACGATAAGCTGAAATTTTTAGCTCATTTAAAAGCAGCTTGGCTATATTATAAATTTTGGTAAATAGTGTAGCTGATTTGGTTTTTTTTGACTATGATTAGTCGTCATTATATGTAAAACAGCCAAATTCTTGAGATGACGCTATCGATGAGTGATTTTTTAGCCGTTCATTAACAGCTCTGTCTTGTTGAATAATACGACTATGCAATTCAGTATCGTAATCCAATAGGCTCTGCAATCATAGGTGTGCCCTTGTTATATTCTCCGCTTTACCAAAGCATTCGTTTGATCTTATTTGGCGCCTTAGGCTTATCTAGCCTAACGGTTAATGCTGCCATCAACGATGCTGACACACAGACAACTGAGCCATCAAGTGCTGGTAGTACGAGCAGCTACCTCTCTGATACCAATAACAGTAATGTCACTCAAAGCAGTGATTACAACGATATCCGTTATAAAGACGCGCGCTCACAGCTCGATAATTCTCAAAGAGCGACTCCTGCCTCTGATTTTGATGACACCCGTTTCGCAAGCGATGCTAAGTTAGAAGACAGCGCCTCCGATGATGTTTTGAATATCACAGAGATTAATGAGTCTTCTGATATCGCCTCGACACAACCATCAAATATGCTAGATAGCGATCAGGTAAGCCGCGACACACGCGCTAATGCTATAGCTACACCTGAAAATACCGCAGCGGATAACCGCCAGCTAGATATCAATGATGAGAGCATTCAAGACAGTCTAGTGCGTTTGGCAGAATTCTATGAGCTTACACCAGAGACTCCTGTCTCAAATGACGTGGATAATATAGAAGATGCTGAGTCAGATAACATACAGAGTACTTTAGCGCCTACAGCGCAGACCATTCCAAAAGTCGGTAAAAACTTACGATTATTGCCAAACGCTATAGATAGTGCACAACGCTGTGAAGGTCAATGGGTCTATCCAAAGAGCAACCCTAATTATCAGCGTGCTGTGAATGAGGCTGGCGGTGCAAATGGACAACCTGTACCTGATGTCGACAGTATTCCCAACAATCAAGCACCTTTATTCACAGAGTCAGACTACGGTTATTACAATAATATCAACTATGCTGAGCTATCAGGTAATGTGAAAGTCGATCAGGGCACCCAGCATATCGAAGCAGAGAAAGTTGTGATTGATCTAAGCAATGGCGTGGCTGCTGCGCAAGGTAGAGTCATGTTTACCGATCAGGCGACAGGACAATCACTGCAACGTAGCAATGTACCAAGCAACGCTCAAGCCAGCTTTAATGAAAGAGCAAAAAAAGGTGGTTTGATTGGGGTTGCAGACAGCTTAAATTATAATACTGAAACTGGACAATCAACAGCCAACGATGTGGCTTTTGCTAGTGTTGGGCTACAAGCACACGGCTACGCTAAACGCTTGAATAAGCCCAATGATAGTGAGTACGAGTTGGACGAGGTGATGTTTAGCACCTGTCCACCCACCAACCGTAAATGGCAATTTGATGCCAAAAGTATCGATTTGAATACTGATACAGGGCGCGGTGAAGCCTACAATACGACTTTTCGCATTGCTGACGTACCGGTCTTTTATCTGCCCTACTTTAACTTCCCAATAGACAGTCGTCGTAGCAGCGGATTTTTATTACCAAGTGCGAGCGTGAGTAGCGAGAGCGGTGTTGAGATTGATGTTCCTTATTACTTCAACCTAGCGCCCAACTACGATGCCACGCTCAATACGCATGTATATACTGATCGTAATCCTATGCTCTCAGGTGAGTTCCGTTATTTGACCGAAAACTATGGAGAAGGCATTTTTAACGGTTCATACTTGCCTAATGACAAAGAATATAATGACGAAGATCGTAAAAGCTTTTTTTATGATCATTATTGGTCATCGAAAAGTATTCCACGGTTAAGTGGTGATGCCAAATATAGCTATGTATCAGATGCAGATTATCTTGATGATTTTGATACCTTAGGTTTATCAGATAACACCATCAATCTACCAAGGCGTGCTCGAGTTAATTATTATAATGATTACGTCGATGGTGAGTTAAAAGTAGAAACCTTTCAAACGTTAGATGCGTTTACTGATAATGGTGAGGCTCTAGAGGATAAAGACAAACCCTATTCACGCCTACCACAACTAAAGCTCAACTATCGACTGCCGTGGGCGAAGAACTTTGACATCACTGGTGTACATGATTCTGCCTATTTTAAGAAGTCTATTGATGATGGCTCCGAGGATGAAAAGAGCGGCGCACGCATTTATAATAAAATAAGTGCCGTCTATCCGATGGAGAAGTCTTGGGGCTATATTAGACCGAAGCTAAGCCTACAGCACCTTTATACTTCCTATGATGAAGACAGCTTGGCAGACAATAACATCAGTGAAGAAGATGGTAGCCAATCCGTATTTGTGCCACAAGCCAGTATTGATGCAGGTCTGAATTTCTACCAAGCAGGTTCACCCTTTGGCGCTTTTGATGACACCATGGGTGGCTATCGTCTGCTTAGCCCGCGGGTGAAATACACGTATTCACCGTACAAAAACCAAAATGATATCCCTAACTTCAATACTCGTATTGCCTCTATCAACTATGAGCAGCTATTTTCAGACAGTTGGTTTTTAGGCCATGACCGCTTGCAAGATCTGCACTCTATTACGCCTGGTGTCAATTATCGTTACATCGATGCAACGGGTGTGACACGTTTTGATGGTAGCATTGCAGAACAGTTCTATATAGATGATGGTCGTGTCACGCTTGATGATGAGCAACGAGTTTTCAACTCTTCTTCCTCAGGCATGGTATGGGTTACCAGCACCCAACCTTATAACAATTTTTGGGTTGATGTGAGCGGTGCGCTGACTAACGACTATGATTTGAACTATATCACGACTGAGCTACGTTATCAGCCATCAGACAATAGCTTGTTCAATGTGGGCTATGTCAAGCGCCAGCGTGATGAAAATACGGATCAGTTGCCATTGTCCGCATTTACCGCCTCTGCTGTTTTCCCTATCAACAATAGCTGGCGGATATTGGCTCAAGGTCAATATGACTATAATAGTAATAAGATGCTCGATTCACTTATCGGCGTTGATTATGAAGATTGCTGCTTTGGCTTTGCAGTTTATGGTCGTCGTTACTATAATGACTTAAATGTCAAAGACGAGCCAACACAAGCTATTATGGCGGAAATTAGATTAAATGGGCTTGGTAGTGGCAGTAGCCGCTTAACACGATTGCTCTCTGATAAGATATTAGGCTTTGAACCTGTCCAAACTGCATGGAAAGACTAACGAGATTTTTTGAAGTAAAATATTATTTATATAAAAATGTATAAAGCACTATCTACAATCCAATTATGGACAACACTGTCGGGTATTTAATGATTAAAAGTATTGGATCGTGTTGACCAACTACCATCCGATGCGATGATATTGATGAGGAGCATCATGAGATTTTTTTCTTTACGTCAAACCAGCCGCGTTGTACTACTGTCTATAGGGGCCAGCCTTACGCTCACTTTGAGCGCTCAAGCAGCCACGGTGGCACCTGCAGTAGCACAAACGTCGAATCCGGCTGGACAAAATACCGTCGATCGTTTGACACCTGCCAATAGTACTGATGGCATCGTGGCTTTGGTCAATGAAAACGCTATCTTGAAGAGCGAATTGGTTGATGCCATTACACAAACCCAAGCCCGCGCACGAGCAGCGGGCGAGCCAATTGCAAACTCAGCACAACTACAGTCTGAGGTACTAAACGCGCTTATCTTGCGTGAATTGCAACTATCAATGGTAAAACGTGTCGGCCTATCTCCTGATGAGACCGAGATCAATCAACGCCTTGCTCAAATTGCTCAATCTCAAGGGCTTAATAGCATCTCAGCATTACAGCAACGCTTAGATGCCGCGCGTCCTGGTAGTTATGCCGCATTACGTGCTCAACTGATCGAAGATGCTGCTATTCAAGAGCTGCAGCAGCGTCAAATCAGTCGCCGAGTACGCATTAGCGAGCAAGATATTGATGCATTTTTGGCGTCGCCTGAAGCAAAACGTTTGAACCAAAGTGAATACCAAACTGTGCATGTACGCGTTCCTTATATAGATGACTACAGCCGTCTGTCAGCAGCTCAACGTGAGGAAGCGCTAAAAGTTGCACAGGATTTGCGTACTCGTTTACTTGAACCAAATGTCAATGTCTCTGAAGCTGTTGCTGCAAGCCAAGGTAGCTATCCTATCCCTATTCAAGGTGGCGATATGGGCTTTCACAAAGCCGCCTCCCTGCCGACAGAGCTATCAAGCAAAATTACCAATCTCGATATTGGTGCAGTTAGTGAGCCGTTACTAACGCCTGAAGGTATCGATATCGTTAAGCTGGCTGATAAAAAAGCCAGTGATACCATGCTGATTCCGCAGTGGCACACTCGTCATATCTTAGTAAAAGTCGATGAGTTACAGACAGATGCACTGGCTGAACAGAAAATTAATGATTTGTATGAGCAACTGCGTAATGGCGCTGATTTTGCTGCCTTAGCATCAACCTATTCAGACGATCCAGGATCGGCTGGACGCGGTGGTGATCTTGATTGGGTCAGTGAAGAAGATATGGTGGCTCCATTTGAAGCCACAATGAAAAACACAGCCGTTGGTGACTACTCTGCTCCATTCAAAACTCAGTTTGGCTGGCATATCCTAAAGGTTGACGGTAAGCGTCAGCAGGATGTGAGCGAGCAATATCGTCGCAATATGGCACGCCAAGCTTTGTATCAACGCCTAGCGCCTCAAGCACAAGAAGACTGGTTGCAAGAATTGCGTGCAGGTGCTTACATCCAAGTACTCGGTTAAAGACTTACGTTCAACTGCTTGGTCATAAGTTAATACACTGAACGCTAATAATACTAATTAGCTTGCACAGAAAAAGGGTATATGCCAATGCATATGCCCTTTTTTTATTTAGAAATTGACTGCCAGTTAATTAGAATAATGGATAGCAAACCGCCTAAGTACAATTAACTTAACAGACGGTTAAACCAATCTATTTAGCTGTTTATAGCAAGAATATTACAAATCGATAAAGGATGCACAAAGAAAAGCCCCGAACCTAGGGCGATTGGTTCGGGGCTTCAGTGCTTCATGTTATTGTTATTATCTCTCTTCCGTGTTGACTCATCCTAAGTCATAAACAGTAACGTATAAAACAGCGGGCTGACCTGTTCTTTTATTGATACCGTCTCAACACTGCATCCTTGCGTATCCTTGTGTTGATGAATGTATTATAGGACAATCAATTTGGTACGAATAGAAGCTAAAGACCTTATTTGACGTAAGCATATGCTTACGTTATAAGAGTAAACTTTAACCTATACGTCGCACTTCTTATCAACTAAAACTGCCTTGCGCTTCTTTGCGTTCATCTGACATTTTCTTGCCTTCTTTTTTACCTTCTTCAATCTTGCTATCTGCTTCTGCTACATCTTCTGCTTCTGCAGTAGGCGCGTTACCTTCTTGCTTACTCGTTTCTTCTGGCTCATATTGTAAAGTCGTCATGACAGGAAAATGATCAGATCCTATAGACGGCATACGTTTGATATCAACTACTGTAAAGCAAGCACTATGGAAAATGTGATCCAATGCCCAACGCAGAAACGGATATTTGACATGAAAGGTGTTGATAAAGTGTCGACCAATACGAGGATCTAGCAGCCCAGAAATACGCTGAAAGCGGCGCGTGGTTTTTGACCATGCCACATCGTTGAGATCACCAGCCAATATCGCGGTTTGCTTATTTTCTTTGATGTGTTTGCCAACCATCAACAGCTCAGCATCACGCGTGGTAGATTTATCAGCCTCAGTTGGACTTGGAGGCATAGGATGCAAGCAGTATAGCCAAATCACGCGGCCGCCTTGCAAGCGTAACTGCGTATGAATAGAAGGTATGTCATCAATCATTAGGTACTTCACTTCAGGATCTATGAGCTCAAGCTTAGAGTACAGGTGCATACCGTATAGATTATCCAGCGGAACCTTCACTGTATATGGATAATCAGACTCAATTTGCTGTAAGGCTTTCTCCCATTTTTTATCAGTTTCAAGCGTAATTAAAATGTCGGGCTGTCTATGCTTGACCAAATCAACCAATTTTTGTGTTTCATTATTGGGTGTTAATACATTTGACACCATGATTTTTAATTGATGTGCTTCCCCTTCTGGCTTATTTTTCGCTTTTTGAACTTCTTTTTTCCACAACCTTGTATAGGGCAATACCATTCTGAGTTGAAACGCTAGTGTGATGCTAAGCACTATAAATAACAACCATTGTCCCAGTTGCCACTCTGAGAAAAACACGATCATGCCAATCCAAGCAATAATGCCCAGTACCATTATCTGAATGCGTGGGAATTCGACGCCACGTACCCACCAATTATCCAGTGGCACCCAACCCCAGATCGTTACAAATGCGATGAATCCTGCGAGCCATTGTAAGCTGTAATATAATAGTGAGAGATCCATAGTATGTGATAACCGTTTATTGAGATGATAATGGGGCCAATAATGACATGTGCTGTGCCATTCATTCCATGACAACGCACATCATTATCTTAACTGAACTGAGTTTTAAATGAACTGAGTTGTAACTGAACTGACGTCAAGTATGAATGCTAGAAGCTTACTTTAGCATTTCATAAGATTTTCGCCTATATATGAGTCGTGATTCTGCAACAACTGCCATAAAAATTTACAATACCTGCCCAATCAAAATAATAAGTATTTTATCGAAAGACTTATTCTTTATAGGCAACCAAATATATTTTGCCAATACCTAAGCGCGACTCTAATAATAACGTAAAGTTATAGTACACATAGTTAATAGTGTATGGAAAACGAGTAAATAATAGCCAAAACGCCTTGCTTTTTTGTACCATTCACGGCATTGTTATCGGTTGGTGATGCAACAAATAATTGTAAATAGGACTGAATTTCATGAGTAATTTAACAGTAGGCTTGGTAGGCTGGCGCGGCATGGTAGGATCAGTATTGATTCAACGTATGCAAGAAGAAAATGACTTTAACGGTATTACGCCTGTCTTTTTTTCAACCAGTAATGCTGGTGGTGATGCGCCAAAATTCGACGGTATTAAAACTGGCCAACTAAAAGACGCTTATGATATTGAAGCACTCGCTGCCTGTGATGTGATTATTACTTGCCAAGGTGGTGATTATACGTCAAAAGTTCACCAACCACTACGTGATAGCGGCTGGACTGGCTATTGGGTTGATGCGGCAAGTACGCTACGCATGCGAGACGATAGCATCATCATTCTTGATCCAGTCAATCGCAGCGTCATTGATGACGCCCTAGCCAGGGGCAAAAAAGACTTTATCGGTGGTAACTGTACCGTATCTTTGATGCTGATGGCGATTGGTGAGTTATTTAATAAAGGTTGGGTCGAATGGGTCAGTGCGATGACCTATCAGGCGGCTAGTGGCTCTGGTGCCAATAACATGCGTGAGCTTATCTCAGGTATGGGTGTTTTGCATGACGCTGTACAAGATGAGCTGGCCAACCCTGCTAGCGCCATTCTTGATATTGATAAGAAAATCGCTCAGACACAGCGTTCAGCAGACTTCCCTACACAGTACTTTGGTGTGCCGCTTGCCGGTAGCTTGATTCCTTATATCGATGTACAGTTAGAAAATAAGCAGTCAAAAGAGGAATGGAAAGGCGGCGTTGAGACTAACAAAATTCTTGGTAATGACGAAGCTAGCACGATTCCTATCGATGGTATGTGTGTACGTGTCGGGGCAATGCGTTGCCATGCACAAGGTCTAACCATCAAGCTCAAAAAAGATATCCCTCTAGAAGAGATTGAAGCCGCCCTAAAAAATAGCGGCAACGAGTGGTTAGACTTGGTTGAAGACGACAAAGAAGCCACTATGAATCGCTTAACGCCAGTCGCAGTGACTGGTACATTAACAGTTGCATTAGGCCGCTTACGTAAGCTTAAAATGGGTCCTGAATATTTAGGTGCCTTTACCGTTGGTGATCAGCTACTGTGGGGCGCAGCAGAACCATTGCGCCGTATGCTGAATATCATTCGTGAGCAAAACAACTAAATCGAATAACCAAAATATCAGATAAAAAAGACAGCAAGTGCTGTCTTTTTTGTGCGGTCAATAACCTAAATGGCTAAGAACAATGACTATATGCCCTAGTATCCTTGTATTACTTTTGCTCATACGCAATCATTACCTCGTTACAACGTAAAAATGGCAATGCCCATGGCTCATCGTAACGTGCCAATTCTGGCTCACCTGTAGGCGTTAAATGTTTGCTTTGCATCCAATTTCGCAGTTCTTGTATCTTTTTATCTACTTTATCACTTCCAGTAAATCCTGAGAATTTGATAATGTCATAATTTTGAGCTCGTACTTCGACGATTTCGACTTCTGGGTTATTTGGTTTTGGTGACGTCTCCATCGTATATTTACTGAGCATCGCGAATTGTACGCGCCACTTTCCGTCATCTTGCTGCATACTGACTGACTATATTGACAGAATGAATATCAATATCCAAAAAATCCCTAACAATGCTATAATTAGCGCCATTTTCATAGCTCATATATCGGTTAACATATGCAATTTGTCTTACATAAAACAGCCAGCGGTACAACGCGTGCACGCCGCGGCACCGTTCATCTCAATCATGGCGACGTGCAGACGCCTGCCTTTATGCCTGTTGGGACTTATGGTACGGTCAAAGGTATGCTGCCACGTGATATCGAAGCCATTGGTGCTGATATCATTTTAGGCAACACTTTTCACCTCTGGTTACGCCCAGGCACGGAAGTGATTGATAAATTTGGCGGCTTGCATAAGTTCATGCATTGGGACAAGCCTATTTTGACGGATTCAGGCGGCTTCCAAGTCTTTAGCTTGGGTGCAATGCGTAAAATTACCGAAGAAGGTGTTAACTTCAAATCGCCTATCGATGGTGCCAAAGTATTTCTTTCTCCAGAAAAATCCATGCAAATCCAGTATAGCTTGAACTCAGACATTGTCATGCAGTTCGATGAATGTACGCCTTATCCAGCGACTCATGATGAAGCAAAGAAATCTCTAGAGCTATCACTACGCTGGGGACAACGCTGCGTTGATGAGCACAATAGACTGGGTAGCACCAACGCATTATTCGGTATCGTACAAGGCAGTATGTATCCCGATTTGCGCCAGCAATCACTCGAAGGTTTGCTAGACATCGGCTTTGATGGTTATGCTATCGGCGGTCTTTCAGTTGGTGAGCCAAAAGAAGAGATGATAGACGTCCTAGACTACCTGCCTGATGATATGCCAGCAGATAAGCCGCGCTATCTAATGGGCGTTGGTAAGCCTGAGGATTTAGTTGAAGGCGTACGCCGCGGTGTGGACATGTTCGATTGTGTGATGCCAACTCGTAACGCGCGTAATGGCCATTACTTTGTGACGGGCGATGCAGACAATGCTGGTGTGGTACGTATCCGTAATAGCCAGTATCGTAACGACGAAGGCCCATTAGATCCTGAATGTGACTGCTACACTTGCCAAAACTTTAGCCGTGCTTATTTGTATCATCTTAATAAATGTAAAGAGATGCTGGGTGCTCAGCTAGCCACCATTCACAACTTACGCTATTACCAACGTTTGATGCAAGGTATCCGAGATGCCATCGAGCAAGATCAGTTTGATGAATTCGTTAGCGAATTTTATAATAAGCGTGGCCAAACCATTCCTGAGTTAAACTTGCGTTAATCCATTTTAGTATTTATTGATATTATTGGACATAAAAAGGGCTTAAGATAATTCTTAAGCCCTTTTTATGTGTGCTGCTTTTATCACTCAATGATTTACATGTCTAAATCATTGTAAATAACTATTAGCCCATCAGTGAGGTAACAAATACCACGATCACAGCGATTGGCGCGATGAATTTTGCAACAATTTGCCAAAGCTGCCATGTCGCATTAGATAAACCAAGCTCTTGCTGAATACTACGCTGATCCATTTTCCAACCAACAAATACGATGGCCGCAAGACCTGTTAGAGGTAACAGGAACTTACTGGTAATCTTGTCTAGGGCATCAAAGATACCGTTACCCATAATAGTAAATTCAGACCATAGGTTAAACGATAACAATGCGGCAATGCCTAATAGCCAAATCACAGTACTGGCAACGATAGTCGATACGGTACGGCTCATCGACGTACGCTCTTCTAGCAGCTCAACCGTTGGCTCTAGTAATGAGATAGATGAGGTGACAGCTGCAAAGGTAATAAGCAAAAAGAACAATGCACCAATGATAATACCCGCACTCATGCTACCAAAAGCAATCGGTAAGCTGACGAAGATCAGACCAGGACCTGACGCAGGATCTAGACCGTTACTAAAGATAATTGGGAAAATGGCTAAACCAGCCGCCAAAGCGATAACCGTATCCAAAATAACAACGGTACGTGCAGTTTTTAGCAAGTTCACTTCACGGCCCAAATACGAACCATAAGCAACCATGATGCCCATACCAATCGATAGCGTGAAGAAGGCATGACCTAATGCTGCAAGCATAACGTCAGCCGTCAGCTTGCTCATGTCTGGCGTGAACAAATAAGCAACTGCCTCACCAAAACCGCCATTCATTATGTTATAACCAACGATAACGAAAAGGATCACACCCAATAGTGGCATCAAAATCTTGGCTGCTTTTTCGATACCACTCGTTACACCAATACCAACGATAACGGCCGTTAAAATCATGAATACAGTGTGCCAAATCGTCAATGTACCGGCTGATGCTAGCATCGCATCAAAGGTCGCAGCCACAGAATCACTATCTTGACCTGTAAAGCTGCCTGACGCCACTTTGGTGATATAGTTAAGTGCCCAACCACCGATCACACTATAGAAGGATAGAATTAAAAAGCCACCCAAAATACCAGTAGCACCAACGATGGTCCAGCTACGAGATTTACCTTCGCTAGCAGCCACATCCGCAAACGTGTTGACTGGGTTTTTTTGTCCACGGCGACCAATGAGCCATTCAGCAACTAATATTGGAAAACCGACTAGCGCGATACAGAATAAATAAGCGATAACGAAAGCTGAACCACCGCTCTCACCCACCATATATGGAAACTTCCATATATTTCCCAAACCTACTGCTGAACCTACTGCCGCTAACACGAAGCCAAAACTTGAGCTCCATTGCGCATGTTCTTGTTTATTGATAGCCATTTTTTGCGTCCTCGTACTTCAAATAACGCTACTGACAATCCTCCTTGATCATCATAAATAGTCACTACTACTATCAAACTATTTAGTAAACACTTCAATATGGAGTGCCCCGTAACATTAAGAAAGAATTGTTTACAATATCATAAACGCTCAGTTTCTGCTAAGCGACCAAAAAAGTCAAGCATTCATAAATATAAAAAGCCATAACAATTGGTTATGGCTTTTAGCAATATTATCTTTTATTAATAAAATTTAGGCAGATTAAAACTGTAAAAAACGACTATCTAGCCTAGCTTCTATCGTAGCTCAATATGCGTTTAACGCACCACCCCGCGACGACTTTTTTGTAGTGAATCAATCAACAATTGAACTTTTGGCTCTTGAGATAGTAGCTCACCTTGCAGAACCTCTAAAGCTTGCGCTGTCGTCAAACCGGATCTAAAAATAGTACGATACGCTTGGCGTAGGACATCAATGGTTTCTTTCGACCAATCTTTTCGGCGCATGCCTTCGATATTTAGACCATGAGCTTTTGCTGGATTACCAGACACCATCGTAAACGCTGCGACGTCTTTTAAAATCAAACTAGCACCGCCGATTAAGCTGTAATCATCTATTGTACAAAACTGATGAATACCTGAATTGCCACCGATGATTGTATGGCTGCCGATAGTCACATGACCTGCAACACCCACATTATTTGCCAGCACGTTATGATCGCCAATCACACAATCATGCGCCACATGAGTATTGACCATCAACAAGTTATGACTACCTATCTTGGTTAGCTCACTATCTTGTGCAGTACCGCGATGTAGGCTACAAGCTTCGCGAATCGTATTGTGATCACCAATCTCAAGCCAAGTACGCTCACCTGCATACTTTAGATCCTGAGGATCCTCTCCAACACTCGCAAACTGATAAAACTGGTTATACGCACCAATACGAGTTAACTTTGTGACAACGACATGCCGATGCAACACAGTATGTGGTCCAATTGACACTTCATCACCAATGATACAGTAGGGACCAATGATGGCAGTCTCATCAATCTGTGCAGATGGTGAAATGAGTGCTGTAGGGTGAATCTGACTCATGATGTGGGCCCTTGTATCATTTAATGCAAATAAATAGTCAGCCAAATACAGCCAGTTTGGCTTCATGAATGAGGCCAATATCCGCTGCTTTGTTAAATATCAATATAATAGCTTATTATAATTGTGAAGATCGATTCGATATAGCGCTTTATGAATGCTAACTTATTACAAACTTAGGCACTTTTACTGTCTTTGATTTTTTGCTGCTCTTGACGCGCAATCATGATTTGAGCACTCGCAGCAAGTTCGTCTTCGACATGCACCGTACAATCAAACTTATAAATACCGTGGCGCTGCATCACTGTCTTGGCACGAATGGTGAGTTGATCACCAGGAATGACTCGGCGCTTAAAACGCACTTTATCCACACCAGCAAACAAATACAGATAGCCATCTTTTGAAGTCAGACCTGCGGTAATGAACCCAAGTATGCCTGAAACCTGTGCCATTGCCTCTACCATCAATACCCCTGGCATGATTGGCTCGTCAGGAAAATGCCCATTAAAAAACTCTTCATTAATGGTCACATTTTTGATACCCGTAATGCACTCTCCTGGTGTACAAGCGACCACTCTATCGACCAACATAAAAGGGTAACGATGTGGTAAATAATGCTTAATCGTATGATACGTTAGTGGCAGGGTAAGACCTTGCTCGGCCAAGCTTTTGATGTCTTCATCAGTTGGGATATCTATATGGTCATTGCTCATAATGAGGCTTCCTTGCTATGTTTTGGATGTTTATTGTTTGTATGTGTTCGCATTAATCACGACCAAGCTGACGAAAGCGTACCGCTGCACGGCGCCAATTAGCAGTTGGCATAGCAGCAGTTCCAGAAGAGTAAGAACCAGCAGTTTTTATAGATTTGGTAACCATGGTCATACCTGATAAAACCACATCATCTGTAATTTCGATATGCCCTGTGATACCGACAGCACCGCCAATAATGCAGCGTTTACCTATCGTCGTACTACCGGCAATACCCGTTTGGGAGGCAATGGCAGTACCGTCACCAATACGTACGTTATGAGCAACTTGAACCAAATTATCAATGATAACATGATTGCCAATAACCGTATCATCAATGGCGCCGCGATCGACACAGGTGTGACTACCAATGCGTACATGATCACCAATAATCACACGGCCTAGCTGAGCGATCCGCTCCCAGCCTGAAACACTAGGGTTGTTGGTAGGAGCAAAGCCAAACCCTTCGGCACCAATGCTCGCACCCACATGCAATCTTGCGTAGTTACCAATGACACAATCATGACCAATAACCACTTGCGATTTGATAACACTGTCAGTACCGATCTCAGAATGCGCCTCGATCACTACATGGGCATCAAGTGAGCTACGCGCTCCTATCTGCACATAGTCGCCAATGACACAAAAAGGACCAATATTAACCTCATCACCAATCACAGCGCTATCAGAGATCACAGCACTAGGATGGATTCCAGCAGATAGTGACTGACGGGCAAATAGTTGGCTAGCGCTGGCATAAGCTAGGTATGGGTCAGAGACAACCAACGCTAAGGCCGACTCAGGTACTTGGTCACGATACGCTTGGGTGACCAATACTGCACCTGCTTGGCTACCGGACAAACTAGAGATATAGTGAGGGTCTGCCAAAAAGCTTAGCTGCTTTTGGTCAGCAGTAGTCAAACTTCCAACACTGTTAAATGGGTGACGTAACTGCTCAGCACTAATATCAGCCTTATTGATAATGGGCTGACGCTGCTCAATCCGAGTGATAAGTTGCTCAATCGTTATCATAATGACTATTAATAGACTATTGTTATATATAAAACGGTCGTCAAAATAACAATGTGTTTTGACGACCTACTGGAAACTAATGACATTCTAACTTACTTAGACAAATATTTGAGAACGATTAGATATATTTAGATAATATTAGCGATCTAGAATGTATTACCAATCTGGAATTGGACTTTTTCAGTTTCGTCGCCTTCTTTATCACCAAAAGGTACGGCATAACTGAGTGAAATTGGACCAATTGGTGTATACCATGTCACGCCCGCACCTGCACTAAAGCGGAAATCATTGTCTTGGGTCAATAGTGGTACACCTGTATCCTCACCAGTGCCAGGATTAACGAAGGTACGGTCTTCTTTGTCACTTGTATCGAATACCTGACCACCTTCAGCAAATAGTACTGGACGCACTTGATCTGCCCAATCGCCTTTAAACGGCATTGGTAGAATTAGCTCGGTACCAAAACTAACTAACGCATTACCACCAACCTCTTCTGTACTATACGTCTGATCAGCGGGATCGTTAATAGCATCATAATAAGCTTGTGACTTAGGTCCTAACGTTGAAGACTCATAACCACGTACTGAGCCATAACCACCCGCGTAGAAGTTTTCATAGAATGGCAAATCATTACCATAGCCAAGTTTGGTATAACCGCGCGCGATCCAATCTTTATAAAGCGGATAATACACGTTGCCGCGATAAACGAGTTTCTGATAGCTAGAATCGCCAAGGCCAATGGTAGCATCAACAGTGTGACTCATGCCTTTGGTCGGAAACACTGGGCGATCTAGTGTGCTGTAGTCCCAGCCCAATAGTAAGTTGTAAGTCTGATAATCATTTTTAAAGCCAGTACGACCTTCGAAATCTCCAGTGAAGTCTTCAACAGTACCGCCGTCATCGATGATTTCTTGTGCGTTTGATATGCCGAGGAAACGACCACCACGTACTGTCGTGTTGTCGACATTTAGACCAGCACTGACACGCTTGGTCTCATCCACAGGATAGCTATAATTTAGCGTAGCACCGTAGGCATCAGTGACATAATTACTGACGTTTCTATCATCGTATTTGGTTTCGCGATAATAAGCACTCACCCCTTGTGAGACGCCATTTTCTGTAAAGTATGGATCGGTGTAACCCAAGCTATACGAATCACGTGTCTCTGAACGTGATAGTGCGGCTTTAACGCGGTTACCAGTGCCCATAAAGTTATTTTGGGTCAAATCCAACTGAAAAGTAACACCGCCGCTCTGCGAGTAACCTGCTGCAATCGTTGAACTACCAGAAGGTTGCTCTTCTACGGTATAGTTGACATCTACTTGATCTGGCTGATTGGGTACTGGTTTTACATCAACGTTAACAGCTTTAAAGAAACCGGTACGCATAAGACGTGTACGTGAAAGCTGGATTTTTTCGCTAGAGGCAAGAGAGCCTTCTAACTGACGCATCTCACGGCGCAATACTTCATCTTGAGTTTTTAGATTGCCTGTGAAGTTGATACGGCGAACATAAATAGGACGTGCAGGATCGATATAATAATCCACGTCAACCATTTTGGTGTCGTCATTAATGCGTGGTACGGGTCTAACTTGAGCTAGATAATACCCTTCGTTACCATAGCGTCTTTTGAGCGCAGCTGTGGTGTCATCCAGTTTGGCCTGTGAATATTTTTCATTAGGCGCAAAAGTAACCAACTCTTTTAGTTCGTCGTTATCAAAAGTAGGCTTACCTAAGAAATTGACGTCACCAAACTGATACTGTTCACCTTCACTCAAACTGACTTCGATAAACACACTACGTTTATCTTCACTAATATTGAGTACCGCGTTATCTACTGCGAAACGCACATAACCATCGTTTTGATACAATGCTTTTAAATTATCTAAACTGGCGGCCAGTTTTTCTTGTGCATATCGATCAGATTTTGATAGCAAGCGCGTCCATGAAGACTCTTTTACCGCAAAAACATCTTTGATCTCTTCATCGCTAAAGTGCTTATTACCAATGACATTAATATCAACAACTTTGGCAGGCTTACCTTCGATGAAGCGCACATCAAGTTTGACGCGGTTACCATCAAGTACCGTCTGATCTACTTCAATATTACTGTTGTAGTAACCTTGGCTGATATATTGCTGTTGCAGCTCATTAGCAACGCCTTGCAGGGTCGATTGCTTCAGTACATTACCGACAGACAGTCCAGCATTCCCAAGGCCTTGCTCTAGACCTTCTTTGGGAATGAGCTTATTACCTTCAAAATTCACTTCGGCAATGGTTGGACGTTCAATAACATCAAATCTGAGGTTACCACCTTCGACACGGCTTTGAATATCAGCAAAGTTTTCAGTGGCGTATAGTGCCTTAATACTGGCCGCCAAGCTACTGTCATTGACCGTGTCTCCTACCGTGATGGGTAGAACCGGATAGAGGCTATCAGGGGTTAGGCGTTGCAAGCCATTGAAACCAATATCAGTGACTACAAATTCTGCAGCCTGTACCGGCATACTCATCATCGCTACAACTAACGGCAACCCAGCCGCGCTCATAAATAAAGGCGTACGCATAAACACTATCCGTCAATAAAAAACTTGCTAAAGTTAAGGTAAAAAGCATATGTTGTCCAGCCCATTTGCACAAAGTCGCAACTCCATGCATGGCTGACTCAGAACACTTTATATAAAAAGAATCACAAAATAAACTAAAAATTACGATTAGTACAGAGGCTATGACACAAAGTATCTTGCGTATAATAGCAACAATCAAAGCGTAAGAGCCATTAAACCATTAGTATATCGTGCTTTATTGATTATATTACTCATTAACCGATCAAAACAGCCTACTGATGTCATTACCAATTGCTAACACCATGAAACTTGCCAGTAAGAGTAAACCGATATTTAACCCCACCATTTGCACCCTTTCAGAGAGCGGTTTACCGCGAATCAGTTCGATAAAATGATAAACGATATGACCACCATCCAATACTGGAATCGGTAACAGGTTCAATACAGCCAGACTCAGGCTAATCAATGCAGCCGACGATAATACCATCTGCCAACTGATATCAAAGCTTTGCTTGGCGACTTTGGCAATGGTAATCGGACCTGACAAGTTATCCAGACCAATCATACCTGAGAGCATTTTTCCCATCGAGCTTACCGTCATCACGGCGAGCTGCTCAGTCTTCTCGAACGACTTGACCAATGACTCGCCAGGGCCATAAACCACGGTGGTTTTGTAGGCATCAGGAATAACAATCTCAGTCTGATCAACCATGGCGCCAATTTGACCGTAATCATTACCCAAGTTGTCTTTTTTACCTTGCGGCATAATTTGCAATTGCACCGTCTTGTCATCACGCAATACGGTAAAATCAAGTAACACCTCGGGATTATCACGAATAATACGCGTGGCGCTAATCCAATCGTCAATGTTTTGATTATTGATGGCGGTAATACGATCGCCCACCTGTAGACCTTGACGGCTAGCCGCACCATCAGGCGCCAATTCACCGACAATCGGGGCAATCTGTGGCTGCCACGGTAACATACCAAAGCTGGTCAATGCATCTTTGCCTTGTGCATCACCCTGCATAAATTGTGTGACTGGTGCTTGATAGGTTTTGATCGACTGATTGGTTTGAGCATCTGACTGTAGTGTAATACTGACATTGTCTGTCTCACCCATTCGTCCTGCAAGGCGATAATTGATACCTTCCCACGTCTGTACATCGTGCCCATCAATCGCAACAATCTTATCACCGACAGGTAACTGCGCCATCGCAGCTGGAGTATCTGGCAGTACTTGCCCAATTTTGGTAGCCAATTGCTCAGACGGCGTCATAAACAACACCCAAAAGAGCGCAATAGCAATGATGAAATTCATGATAGGCCCAGCGGCGACAATCGCAATCTTCTTGAGCGGATGCTGATAATTAAACGCAAGATGCTGTTCATCTTTTGCGACATTGCCTTCACGCTCATCAAGCATTTTGACATAGCCGCCCAGTGGCAAAGCTGAGATACGATAATCGATGCCACTTTTTTTGCTGGTCCAACCAAATAGTTTAGGGCCAAAACCGATAGAGTATGTTAATACTTTGACGCCGCACATCCGTGCCACGATATAGTGCCCCCACTCATGTAAGGCAATGAGTGGACCTAAGACAAATATTGCCGCAAGAAGCGTTAATAAAAACGTCATGATCTTTTCTCAGTATTGTTGCTTAGCATCTTTTATCAACATCAACATCAACATCAACATCTTCACTGATATCGTTTATTAGTACCATTTTTTAACCAAGAGGCTATTTATGGCTAATGATTGCTACGATTATGCCAATTTTGCCACAAGCTTATCAGTAAGGTGACGCGCTATCTTGTCAATGGCCAATATATCTTCTATGTCAGCCGTTTCGTTTAATGGTGGCAGCTGTATATCGTTTAAGGCACGCTCATTGATATCAGCAATGTCAGTTAAACGAATTTGTCCATCCAAAAACGCCGCCACTGCAATTTCATTGGCTGCATTTAGCACAATAGTCGCCTGCGTACCTGCTTGCATTGCTTGACGAGCAAGGCGTAGACAGGCAAATTTTTGCAGATCAGGCTCAATGAACTCCAAACCACTAAGTGCATATAAATCTAATGGCTGCGAGCCACTATCAATACGGCTCGGGTAACTGAGCGCATGGGCAATTGGGGTTTTCATATCTGGACTGCCAAGCTGTGCCAAAAAGCTGCCATCGCTATATTCTACCATTGAGTGAATGATACTTTGTGGATGAATGACCACATTTATCTTATTTTCAGGCAGATCAAACAAATGACAAGCCTCGATCAACTCAAGCCCTTTATTCATCATTGTGGCTGAGTCGACAGATATCTTCTGGCCCATTGACCAGTTAGGGTGCTTGACTGCCTCTGCGACAGTTGCTTGCTGCATCTGTTCAAAAGACTGCTGCAAAAATGGGCCACCTGAAGCCGTCAACCACAGTTTGCGTACACCATGATTTGGCTGATGAATTTGGGTGTTGTCTTGCTGAATAGCGAGTGGTAAGCACTGGAAAATAGCATTGTGCTCAGAGTCGAGGGGTAACAACGTAGCATTATGTGTTTTGACCGCATTGATCATGACCTGCCCTGCCATCACCAGCGCTTCTTTATTGGCGAGCAAAATACGCTTACCTGCGCGTGCTGCGGCTAAGGTAGAAGGCAGTCCTGCTGCGCCTACGATGGCAGCAACGACAGTATCAGTTTGTGAATCAGTGGCTATATCTACTAGACCTTCCTCACCCCCTACTACATCACTATCAATCCCTGCTGCTTTAAGCTTTTTGGCAAAATCATCCACAGCGGCTGTTGGTACGCTGACGCGCTTAGGCAAAAACTGCTGACAAAGCGCAAACAGCTTATCTAAACGGTGATAGCCTGACAATGCGTAAACTTCATAATGTTGCGGTTGCGCCGCTAATATTGCTAACGTGCTATCGCCAATCGAGCCTGTCGCGCCTAGTACGGCGATGCGTTGCGTCATAACCATTAATGCCTATGATATTTAATATTTAGAGAAGGAGAAAAGAATAAATGAGGGTTGAACAGTATAAAAGGCAATAAAGCTACATAGTAACAAATAAGACCATTGTAAAAGACTAGCCAAAACGGTCACTTCGCTTACTTATCACATCATAAAATCAGCTAAGTGACTTTGTCTTATACCACAATCAAAGTCTTATACCACAATCAAACCTAGCTGCTGTATCGCCCAAAAGCCAAGTGCAAATATCGGAGTTGCAGATAGCAATGAATCAATACGATCAAGTACACCACCATGCCCTGGTAAGATGGTACCAGAGTCTTTGACATCAGCACGGCGCTTGAGCATTGATTCAAAAAGATCACCAAGCACAGAAGCCAGAATCGTTAGCGCCGATAGTGCCACAAAGGCGACTAGCGATGCGCCCGTCAGTTGTAGCTTAAACACACTGATCGCAACGACTACCAGTAGACCTGTAATCAAACCACCGGCCAATCCTTCCATACTCTTATTGGGTGAGACATTGGGTGCCATTTTTCGGCGGCCAAGCTTACGACCAACAAAATAAGCACCGCTATCAGCACACCAGACCAATAAAAACACATAAAGTAGCCACCATGCTGATAGCTGCCAGAGGTAAAAAATCGCAGTAATAGAGGCTGTCAAAATAACCACACCCAACAACGCTAGATGTTTTCCGTACCATTTTGTCTGTGTTGGGAATGCACGTACCCAAGACAGTGCCATCAGCCATATGACAAGCGAGGCCGTCCACCAGAATAACCAAGTCACCTTCAACATAAGCGATACGACAGTTATCACTAAAACTAACAGCACAAAGACAATAGGTTGACGCCACTTCGGCATCAACTTCGCCCACTCATGAGCTGCGATAATGACGCCAACGGCTAAAAGCGGTGCGAATAAAATAGGGGTTTGGCTCGCAAACATTGCAATACCAACGATAATAACGAGAACTATTGCCGTTCTAATTCGTTGCCACATACTTATCGAGCCTTATAATAATGAAGAAGGTACAGTCAAAAAAATGCATTATAACAGTTGATAGACCTGTGCCCATTAATAGCATTGACCCTCATTAAAACGGTTTATCATCTCGTAAGCAAGCGGTATTAGCGACCTAGAGAATACTGTCTGAATTTTTATGGCTACTATTGCATCAGCGACTATGCTGCTCTATCCCTACCTGCTCGCTGGTTTTACCAAAACGGCGTTGACGCTGTGCAAACTTAGCCATCATCGAAGCCAGCTCTTCTGGAACAAAATCTGGCCATAAAGTTGGCGTGAAAAACAACTCTGCATAGGCCGCTTGCCATAATAAAAAATTCGATATTCGATAATCACCACCGGTACGAACCAGCATGTCTACTGCTGGAGCGTCTGCCAGTTGTACTTGCTCACCGAGCATTTCTGCACTAATATCTTCAGCCCTCAACTCACCTGCCTGCACTTGTTTTGCCAGCTGTTTTGCTGCATGAGCAATATCCCATTGTCCACCGTAGCTAATCGCAATGACTAATGTCATGGCATCAAAGCTTGCAGTTTCTGCTTCGGCATCCGCCATTAACGCTTGTAATTCTTCACTAAGCTGACTACGATCACCGATAAAACGTAAGCGAATACAGTATTTTTTCATACGCGGCATTTGCTCATCAATGGTCGATGCCAACAACTGCATTAATAGTGCAACTTCACTAGGTGGTCGCTGCCAATTTTCGCTAGAGAAAGCAAAAACAGTCAGTACTTCAATACCGGTCTCGACACAATATTCTACGATAGGGTCTAAAGCAGTTTTACCAGCTATGTGACCTTGACCTTTACCCAGGTTATTGGCTTTGCCATATCTATTATTACCATCCATGATAATAGCGATATGACGAGGAAGAATGTTAGGAGCCGTAACGGCTGAAGTGGACATAGGCAAACTTGCTTATTGTTAAGGTAAAATAATAATAACGTGTGCAGTGGCGATTAAAAGCGCCATGTAAATAATTCACAAATTTATCATAATTTAGCGATCAAAATTTTTATAGCTTACAATATATTTGAGAAATATCAGTAAACTGCACTCACATTAATAAATCATATTATCCATGTCATAACAAGCAGCCAATAACTACAAGGTATTGGCTGCTAAATTACAGATAATCTACCGAATTGATTCTTGCTATAAATACCAAATGGATCAGTATTAAACTTCCATCAAATCGCTTTCTTTTTTGCTGAGGCGGCTATCGATAGTTTCAATGTACTTGTCAGTGATTTTTTGGATGTCATCGTTAGCACGTCGCTCATCATCTTCTGAGATTTCTTTCTCTTTTGCTAGATCTTTGATGTCATTCATCATATCACGGCGAATATTGCGGATAGACACACGGCTGCTCTCTGCTTCTCCGCGAGCAAGTTTTTGCATATCGCGTCGGGTGTCTTCGGTCAACGCTGGCATGGGCACACGAATCACATCCGCTGTCATTGGGTTTAGGCCCAAATCTGCTTCGCGAATGGCTTTGTCTACTGCTTGTACCATCGTACGGTCAAACGGTTGAACCAATAACGTACGTGAGTCTTCAACGTTGACGCTGGCGACTTGGTTTAGGGGGTTGGTGCACCGTAGTAGCTGACCATAACACCTGACAACATACCTGGGTGTGCACGTCCAGTGCGAACTTTACTGAAAGTGTTTTCAAGCGCTTCCAACGTTTTTTGCATGCGTGCTTCGCCGTCTTGCTTAATCTCTTTAATCATTGTGTGTCCTTATTTATCGCTATCGACAAATTTTTTATTTGCTATTGGGATATTTGTTATTAGCTACTTTTTGTTATTAGCCACTCTCTGAAGTGACCGATCAACGCTACATCAATTCAGGGAATTAATTAATGAAAAACGCGTGTGCCTTCGTTTTCACCCATGATGACATTTAGCAATGCATTAGGTTTGGTCATATCAAATACTTGTAAAGGCACGTTATGCTCGCGGCATAGCGCGATAGCCGTCAAATCCATCACGCCAAGTTTCTGCTCTAACACTTCATCAAAGGTGAGCCCGTCGTATTTTTTGGCATCAGAATGTAAGCTTGGGTCTTTGTCATAAACGCCATCAACCTTAGTCGCTTTCAAAATCAAGCCGGCTTCAATCTCGATACCACGCAAACAAGCAGCCGTATCAGTGGTGAAGAATGGGTTCCCTGTTCCAGCAACAAAGATACACACTTCACCATTTTTGAGATAGCGAATCGCATTACGACTGCTATAGCTTTCGGTGACCTCACCAATTGGCAATGCAGACATCAAACGCGTTTTGATATTACGACGCTCAAGCGCATCACGCATCGCCAGACCATTCATGACAGTGGCTAGCATACCCATCTGATCACCCGTCACACGGCCAACCAAACCTTCTTTTTGTAATTGTGCGCCGCGATATAAGTTGCCACCGCCAACCACGATACCAACCTGAACACCTAGTCCACGCAAATGAGCGATAGACAGGCTCATTTTATCGAGCACTTCGGTATCAATACCCATGTCTTTGCTACCAGCCAAGGCTTCACCAGAGAGTTTTAGCAAGATACGGGCGTAACGCGGGTTTTTGTCAGACATGAGGTCACCTTATTATCATGAAATTATAAAGAAAATTATGGGTAAAACACAAATCAGGTTTGCCCGTAACGCTGCACTTAAAGACAAGCGTATTAAACAGGCTAAATTGCGCTAATTGTAGCAAAAACTGCCCGCTATTGGGCAATTTTCACTCGTATATCTTGTCGAACACTTAACCTTGATAACTGGCAAATAGATCATATTCGCTAGCATCATCAATCGTCACGGTCAGGAACTGCCCAACTTTGACTTGAGCAGTAATGTCATCAACATAGACATGCCCGTCAATTTCAGGCGCATCAGCATAACTGCGGCAAATAGCGATATTCTCATCACTATCAATCTCATCAACCAATACCATTAAGGTTTTGCCGACTTTTTCTTGTAGTTTTTGCGCTGAGATCTCTTGTTGTAGTGCCATCAAACGCTCGTAGCGAGATTGCTTGACGTCTTCAGGCACATGGTTTGGCAAATCATTGGCGACAGCACCTTCTACTTCTGAATACGTAAATGCCCCCACACGGTCAAGTCGCGCTTCTACTAGCCAATCAAGCAAGCACTGAAAATCTTCTTCAGTCTCGCCTGGGAAGCCAACTACGAAAGTCGAGCGAATCACGATATCAGGGCAGATATCACGCCATGCTTTGATACGAGCCAAGGTGTTTTCGCTGTGTGCAGGGCGTTTCATCGCTTTTAGGATACGATGACTGGCGTGCTGAAACGGAATATCGAGATAAGGCAGCAGTTTCTTTTCGCCCATTAGCTCAACGACTTTGTCTACATGTGGGTATGGATAAACATAATGCAGACGCACCCAAATGCCTAGATCATTCAAGGCTTGGCATAAATCATAAAACTTAGACTTGAGCGGCATGCCATTCCAAAAGCTGGTCTTATATTTGAGGTCCAGCCCATACGCTGAGGTGTCTTGCGAGATGATAAGCAACTCTTTCACGCCCGCTTTTTTGAGCGCCATGGCTTCGTTCATGACATTATCAATCGGACGTGACACGAGATCACCGCGCAAACTTGGGATAATACAGAACGTACAGCGGTGGTTACAGCCTTCTGAGATTTTTAGATAAGCATAATGACTGGGCGTCAGTTTGACCCCCGCTTCATTGATCAAGTCTATTTTTGGGTCGTAATTGGCATCCAAGCTGCGATTTGGCTTTGGCACGTGCTGTGCAACGGCTGTAATCACTTCATCATAGGCATGCGCGCCTGTCACTGCGAGTACAGCGGGATGCATCTCACGGATTTTTTCCGCTTCTTTGCCCAGACAGCCTGTGACAATCACTTTACCGTTTTTGCTAATGGCCTCGCCAATCGCATCAAGCGACTCTTGCACCGCTGACTCAATAAAACCGCAGGTATTGACCACGACCAAGTCCGCACCGTCATAGTCGCTTGCGACTTGATAGCCATCACGGCTCAGCTCAGTGATGATACGCTCACTATCCACCAAGGCCTTGGGGCAACCTAGTGACACAAACCCAATTTTTGGCGCTGCACTCACTGGCATCGTGGCAGTTGCATTAGCCGTCGAGGCTGAAGTAGCATGGCTGCTTTGAGTAATGCTGCGGTTTTGATTGTGGTTGGCTTTATGATGATAAGGCTGGTCAGTATGTGTTTGACTGACATCTGTCTGACTCTGCTCTTGCGGTATTGATGGCTTTGCAGGATTAAAGATAGTGGCAGTGTCTTTTACGGCTGACGTAGGGGCTGTCGTTGTCGTGTTCACTGACTCGGTAGAAGTTTTGGACATGGCTGACCTTGCTAGAGATAAATTGGCTGAGCGCATTGTACGTTTTTTTTGCAAAAATCACCAGTTTTGCCTCTCTATAGTCTTGATTTATGGTTAAATATTGATTCAAACATCCTATTTTTCTGGGCAATATCCATGACTGCTGATTTTATCACCACCAAAACCACCCCTGATTTAGCATTCGTATCACAGCATCTATTCACCGCTATTTTGTGGGTCAATGATCAGTTATCGATAACCCGTTTAAATGCTCAAGCGGAGCAATTACTGGCTATTAGTAGTGGGAGGTTAATTAACCAGTCTATCTTGACGCTATTGGCACCCGATGAATTAAAACTAAAAGAAAATGCTTCTATCGACAATGTCAGTGATGATAGTGAAAACAAACCTCTGGATGAACCTCTCTATTCTTTGACAGAGCGGTTCAATCAAGCACAAAACTACCAACAGCCTTTCATTGACCATGATCACGTCATCCAGACGCCTTTGAATGGCAACCTACTACTTTCGGTCGATTATAGCGTGACGCCTGTTATCTACGAGCAGCAGTCGTATTTTATTATCGAGATGTGGGGCAAAGACCGCCAAAGTCGCATCTCAGAAGAGCAGCGCCAGCAGCAGCAATATGCGGTTGCTCGTCACATGCTACGGTCGGTCGCGCATGAAATCAAAAACCCACTTGCCGGCATTCGGGGTGCAGCGCAGTTATTACAGCGACAGTTTATTAAATTCAGTGATGCGAATACGACGGCGGCTAACAGTCACTCTAACACGCTCAGCATCTCACAGGACACTAGCGCTGGCACAAACGATGATTTGCAAAAAATGAATCAAAAGCTGCGTAACTATACCGATATTATCATCTCAGAAACTGACCGTTTGACACATCTGATTGCTCAACTGCTTGGCTCAAATCAGCTGCCAAACTGGCAAACGCTGAATGTCCATGAACCACTAGAGCATGTTTTGACCTTGGTAGTCAGTCAATACCCACAAGTGACGATACAGAGGGATTATGATTTGTCATTGCCTGAGTTGTGTGCTGACAAAGACCAATTGATTCAGGTATTTTTAAATATTATGAATAATGCATGTGAGTCTATGACTGAGTTTGAGCAAACGCTACAGCAGAACAAGCTCTCTGCGTCTAAGGAGTTACCATTAACCGATGTGCAGACCGATAGAGAGACTGCTTATCAGCCAACCTTGCACATTCAAACGCGCGTTGCCTTTCAGCATACGATTGTTGGGCAGCAGCACAAGCAAGTGCTGCAAATCACTATCACTGACAATGGTTCGGGCATTGATCCGGCACTTATCGGACAAATATTTTTTCCGATGGTGACCAGCCGTGCAGCAGGTACTGGCCTTGGCTTATCTATCGTACAAGATATTATCAGCCATCATCATGGTATGATTGATGTGAGCTCTACAGAGGAGGCGAACGGCAAGCAAACACGCTTTACACTATATCTGCCTTTTACCCAGCCCGTCACTGAATCATAGAACACATGGCGGCATAAAACTGCTAAATTGTAAGACATCCAATCCCAAACCGACAATAACAATTGCTCATTAGGCCCGATACATGACCCAATACAGTGACAACCAAAACCCTAAAAGCGATGCACACTCTCCAATAGTCACCGTCAATAATGCACCCAGCGATCAGCCTGCAACGCTCTGGTTAATCGACGATGATGCAGCGCTGCGTATGGTATTGGCCGATACGTTTGAAGATGCTGGATTGACCGTTATCAGTTTTACCCAAGCGCAGGCAGCATGGACTCGGCTCAATGATGCGCTAAAACAGCAAGAATCAGCCACACAGCTGCCAGACGTAATATTGACTGATATTCGTATGCCAATGATGGATGGATTGTCATTTAGTGACTGGGTACACCAGCACTTTCCGGACATGCCGATTGTCATTATGACAGCACACTCAGACCTCACCTCTGCGATTAATAGCTATCAGACCGGTGCGTTTGAATACTTGCCAAAGCCCTTTGACCTAGATGATGCTGTTGCCACTATCTATAAAGCGATCAACTACCAGCCAAATATGGCGATAGCCCATTATTCGAATGAGTCTGATACCCATATCGCGACTGACGCGCGCGCTGACAGTGAGATAACACCTGAAGCACCTACCAGTACACACTCTAAACACAGCAAAAATAAAGCTGAGGTGACAACTGCCTCTAAAGCTAATAGCAATCCGAGCGGTATCATCGGTCAGTCACAAGCCATGCAAGCCGTGTTTCGTGCCATTGGTAGATTGGCGCAGTCCCCCATCTCAGTCTTGATCACCGGAGAGTCAGGAACAGGTAAAGAGTTGGTTGCCAGTGCCTTGCACCAGCACTCACCGCGCAAACAGCAACCATTTATCGCCCTTAATATGGCAGCCATACCACATGATTTGATTGAGTCTGAATTATTTGGTCACGAAAAAGGCGCGTTCACTGGTGCAACGACAACTCGTCAAGGACGTTTTGAGCAGGCTAATGGCGGTACGTTATTTTTGGACGAAATTGGCGACATGCCCTTTAGTACCCAAACACGTCTGTTACGCGTACTGGCCAATGGCGAGTTTTACCGCGTTGGTGGACAGCAGCCGATCCAAGTAGATGTCCGTATCATCGCCGCCACTCACCAGAACTTAGAAGAATTAGTCAAACAAAATCGTTTCCGTGAAGATTTGTTTTATCGTCTCAATGTCATTCGTCTACCGCTGCCACCACTGCGTAAACGCCCCGAAGACATTCCTGCATTAGCGACCTACTTTATGCAGTCGGCAGCTGAGCAAATGAACACAACACCGAAACATTTGCATCCTGCGGCCTTACAGATGATGCAGACCTTTGACTGGCGCGGCAATGTGCGTCAACTTGAGAATGTCTGCCTATGGCTGACAGTGATGGCCACGGGCGACACCGTGATGGCGACAGATTTGCCACCAGAGCTATTAGAAAACACGCCTCTAGACTCAGAGCTAGACCAAGAACACGACTCGTCACCACAAGCAAATGCAGAAAACCCTCAGCTGCAAAATAACGATGACTTGAATAATCACAGCCAAAATAATCAAGTCACTCACACTCCTGCCAGTCCAAATTGGCAAAAAGCTCTTGCTATCTGGGCTGAGCAGTCTCTCAATACAGGCGAAACTGATATTCTACAAACGGCCACGCCTGAGTTTGAGCGGGTCTTGCTAACAGCAGCACTCAACCATAGTGGTGGCAAAAAGATAGAAGCAGCAAGCTTACTTGGTTGGGGTCGCAATACCCTGACCCGTAAATTACAGCAGTTAGATATCTCTGCACCCAGAGTGCCATCCAAAGAGTAAATAAAGGCTTAAAACGCAATATTAAAAAGCCATTAATATCAATTATTTATAAAAATACGTGAAAATAAATGCAAAATAACTAAAAATAATCGCAAATAGGGGTTGACCAAAAATTCAAACTCTATATAATAGCCAACCACTGAGACGCACTACCGAATCAGTTAACTGTCTAGATAGCGTTTGAACTTAATCGCTTTTGATGATAGAGTAACGGAAAATGGGGCTGTGGCGGAATTGGTAGACGCACCAGATTTAGGTTCTGGCGCCGCAAGGTGTGAGAGTTCGAGTCTCTCCAGCCCCACCATTTTCGGATAGTACATCTTAGACCAAATATTGAAGCCTGCTTTTTAGCAGGTTTTTTTGTGTCTGTCATTTAGCATTTCTAGTTATAACCTTTATAAATTTGCTATCACCTCATCCATACTCTGATACCTTTTCTCTATTCGCTTTGCCAATGCTTTATCAACAATACTTTGATAGCGAACATACTCTAGCGGTAATTTTGGAATAGACTGCTGGCAGTGCTGAATGGCCCAATCTGTCATGGACTGATTACTTTGAGGGTCTATATTAAATGGTCGCTTCCCTACCAATATCTCAACCATCATGATACCCAAGGCATAGATGTCACTTTGTATTGTTGCTCTTTGTCCTTGCCAACGCTCAGGTGCCAAATATGCTGGTGTTCCGCCAGAAAAATTTATTGCGTTTGGTCGATCATTTCTTTGGGCTAATGCAAAATCTGTCAATAGTAAGTCAGGCACTATACAATCACTATCGGCGTGACTTGTTAGATTATCACTGAGCAAAATATTACTGGGTTTAATATCATTATGAAGCCAGCCAGCGTTGTGTAGGTTGCAGATTAAATGAGCAGACTCTTTGATCAAATCATGTTTTTGCTTGTCTGTTAATGACACATGGTGATTCAACAGCTTAGCTAAGCTGCCGCTTTCATAATAAGGCATGACCAATACCATTAACTGCTGGCTCTGTTCTAATGTGTCGACCTCTACATTATGATAGGCCAATAGAGGTGGCGTAATAGAGCTAACTTGGGTTTTCTGCGAAGTATATAACGCTTGCAACACGCTTATTTCATGAGTTAAATCTGAGACACTTTGAAGTCTAATTGAAGTGGCACATAGCTCCCATTTAATTATCACGCTACCATACTCTACATGGCGTGCACGCGTGATACCTTGATAGCAGCTTTGCTTGCTGCGTTGTTTGGTAATTTGCGTTTTGCTCTCTTGGGTTTGCTCTGTGCTTCCCTCTCTGTATTGTTGACTGATACGCTGATGCACTATTTGGGCATATTGTAACTCTGACAATACTTGGGTAATGACTGGCAATAGTTGTCCAGATTGCGCTTGCAAGGCTTGTTTAATAGGCAAATTACTGGCACTATTTTTCACAGTGTTATCTCTCATCATATTATAGAGTCGCAATCGCGCACTATCGTTTTACCCAACCGCCACTTTACCGCTAGAGTCATTATGTCACAGTCTAACAATTATGCCCTGCCCGCCCCTTTATTAGCATTGCTTAGCCAGTATCTGCAAGAGCATGTCACACCAACCATTGAGATTGACCCAAGCCAGCTTGCGTATCGCTGGGTCGGTGGACGTACTGGTCACCTACAGCCTTTGTCTGTCAATCTATTTTTGAGTTTGGATGATTTGCAAGGTATTGATGTGCAAAAAGCAAAGCTGGTACAAAACACCCGCCAGTTTCTCAAAGGCTATCCTGCCAATCACGTCCTGATGACAGGGACACGTGGTGCCGGCAAATCCTCGCTGATTCGCGCATTACTACAAGCCTATCACAGTGAAGGGTTACGCATTATCGAGATTGCGCGTGATGATCTACAGGTGCTAGACAAGATTCGTGCCGCGATTAATGCGCTGCCAGCGGACTGCGCTTGTCGCTATATCGTCTACTGTGATGATTTGGCATTTAACGGTCAAGATGAGAGTTATCGGGCGCTAAAAAGCGTGCTTGATGGCGCGCTAGACTCTGAGCAAGACAAGCTACTGGTCTATGCCACCAGTAATCGCCGTCGCTTGCTACCACAAATGATGAAGGACAATCTTGATATTTATAATGGGCAGACGGATGAAGTCAATCCCTACGAGACCATTGACGAGACCGTGTCGTTATCAGATCGATTTGGCTTATCACTGACCTTTCATCCCATGGATCAGCAGACATACTTACAGATTGTGCAGCATTATCTAAATTTAGAGCAACGGAAAATTTCAGCTCGCATTGATACTGATATTGAAATGGATGTGGACGGTGAAAATCTACCTGACAAAATCAGAATGGACGCCTTGCGCTGGGCATCTGAACGCGGTGGACGCTCAGGTCGAGTGGCTTATCAATTCAGTCGTTATTGGAGCGGCAAAACACAATTGGCTATTGAAGACCGTAAATCATAGCTGCTAAGCCATATCAGCCGCTAAGCCATATCTTTGAAACTATCTCTTTACAGTTATGCCTAATTGCTGCGTGCAGAGCCTACATACTGCACGCGACTCTCCTTTTGACTACCCGCTTGATTGTCTACCAAGTCGGTAGCCCCATTGACGCTATATTGAGCAAAATCTTCTGCCAGCCATATATTGCCTTGGTAGACACTTTGCGCATCTAAGCGAATATAGGCCATATTTGGCGTTTCGCTATCTGGATTATCAAAGCTCTGATAACGAGCGCTAAAGTGAGTCAAAATGATGTTTTTCAAGCTCATCTTTTGCGCGAATGTGCCCACTATGTGCGCGCTACTATGCATAGGATCAAAGTCAGGGTTGCGGGCTTGAATGGCCATCATGACCTCGTGCGTATAAGTGGCCTCATGCACCAACAAATCCGCATCCATAACTGCTTCACTCAAACACTCTGGCGTGTCATTGTCCCCTGCTATTACTACTTTTGTCCGCTGCACATCATCATGAACATAGTCTGCTGAATGTAAGTGCCGACCATCCTCAGTGATGACATTTTCACCTTGTTGCAACTTGCCCCAAAGCGCGCTTGCTGGAACACCATCCGCTATGAGTTTACCTGTATTGAGCGTGCGACGGATGATGGTTTGTGTGATACCAAATCCATGAGATGGTACGCGATGTGATAACGGATAAACCTCTATCATCAGCTGATGTTGATTATCCAAGTCGATTTTTACTTTACCTTTATTAACATTAACTTCTTGCGACAACAGATCCTCTATCGACACAAAGTTGAGGGTAAATGGCAGATATAGTTCAGTATGTAGGATAAAGGCATCAAGCAGCGCCGAGATGGCTTTTGGTGCAATGAGCGTCAATGGCTCACGGCGACCTGACATCGCGGCACTCGCCAGCAGCCCTGGCAGGCCATAACAGTGGTCGCCATGGACGTGGGTAATACAAATAGCCGTCAATTGACGTAAGGAGAGCTTGGTATGCAGTAATTGCTGCTGTGTGCCTTCGCCACAATCGATGAGTAGCCACGGGCGCGACTTTTTATTTTGACTGTTACTATGCGGCTGGTTGCCTTTTGATGAACCAGACGCATGAGTATTCAAACACTCGATTGCCAATGCCGTTACATTACGCTGTTTGGTCGGCACACCGGCCGAGGTGCCCAAAAAGGTTAATTTCAGCATAGGTCATGTCTTTTATTTATTAGAGGCACGGGTTAGGACCGTTGGCATATCATGGTTTTTTGACCGTCAACCATTTGCCCACCATTGGCCGTACATTCATTAACCATATTAGATTCATAAGATTTCCAGCCACCATAAAAACTAGCGGCGCACAAAATTACAACCAGTAGTTTTTGTGACCAAGATTTGATAGATACTTGCTGGTTATCAACCAGTTGCCTATTTTGCAAGTTATGATCTAGCGACTGCTTAGCATCTGTGTCTTTCTTTGTTTTTGCATGATGCGATGTATTCAAGTCTGTCATTATTTTATCCTAAAAAAGGCTTTGCTTATGAATAAACAAAACCTTTTATCTAATATCACCTCAAGTATTGGGAGGTGTTTAAACATTTATACAAGTATCTTTTAAAACTGCAGTGTTCCGCCCTTTGCCTCAGCACGCTTAAAAGCGGGACGCTCTTGACAACGCTTGAGCCAGTTCAATAGATTGGCGTATTTAGATTGATCCATACCTGCACGCGCATTAGAGGCGGCGACTACGATATACATTTGAATATCAGCGGCACTGAACGTCTCCCCTGCAAACCAATGACTGTCTTGTAGATGCTGCTCCATCAGATTTAGGTTGTTGATAATATTATTGTTGATCATGCCATCTTCAACTTGTTTACGAATACCTTTACTGATCGGCTTGATGAGCATAGGCGATCGTTCAACGACTTTACTAAATACCAGACGCATAACTAACTGTGGCATCGCCGTGGCTTCGGCAAAATGCAACCAAAAAGTATAATCTTCCCATGCCGCTTCATTATCATCAGTAGGCTTAAATTGATGTTCTTTATCATAGTGTCTGAGCAAATATTCAATGATAAAACCGGACTCAGCCAAAGCGCGATCGCCGACTTCAAGCACCGGCGTGTGTCCCAACGGATGCACTTTTTTTAAGCTCTCAGGTGCAAGATAGGCCTTCGTACGCTCATAGGTTGTCAGCTCATAATCCAGCTCCAACTCTTCTAGTAGCCATAAAATACGAAACGAGCGCGAATTGTTTAAATGATGCAGAGTTAACATAAACCGTCCTAGTGATATATTGTTTTAAATCAGCCATAATCTCTTAAATATGGCGCCACGTTTTGAATTAAACATGACACCACTGTTCTCGATAATAGCGTAATTTTTGCCCCTTTGACACTGCAACTTTGTAGAACTGTGACGAAAGTACGGCCTGACAAGTCAGCTCTACATATATCTAGGACACGGTCATCATCCGCATTATTCTACATGTAGTGCTTCAATCTTGCGCGTCATCTTATCGATCTTTTGCTGATATTTTTTGATTTGGCGAAAGCGGTGCGCAATTAGCACGCCTTTGATATGGCGATTTTTGAGACGGCGGCGCGGCGGATAGCCCAAACAGACAAACAAAGTCGCCCAAGAGATCGCACCATATTCAAAGATATCGTAAGCGATACCGAGACCTGCGCATATAATGGCCGCCCACTGTAGCAAGCTCATATCTTCATTATAAAGAAAGCGACCGACCACGATCATGATCATCGGGTATAAGAAGTAGCCCAACGTCACCTCAAGACCCAAACCATTGACTGGCGCCCACATAAACATCCAGATTTGCGCCCCCAAAATCGGTGTGGGTAGTATGAATAAAAACCACTCTTTGGCATTTTTTAAGGTTTTTAGATAATCAAAAATATGCTGCCACTGTTTTAGCACACCCACCAGCAGCACCAGACCAAAAAACATCGTGAGCACGCGCCACGAAGCCACTTGTGTTCCTGATAGCGGTTGCAGCAGCAAGCCAAATAGGAACAGCAATGAGTATAAAAAGTTTGCAGCCACAGCCGTGATCGCACCCTGAGAAGTTTGGTTAGTAGTCAACATCACAACAGCCTTTAGAGATTGGGGCACATCCTTTGCAATTTTAAAAAAACAAAAGCCTCAGACGATAACGTCTGAGGCCTTTGCATATAAGGTCGTCGCACAATCTAAGATAAACGCTTTTAATGTATCTTGCTACATTATGGGCGGCATGATGTCAAAGTCGGAATAGATAAGCAATGCTACTGTGCATCTAGTGCATTAATTTCTACATCCAGTAAATTTAATGTATATAAGTGCTTATTTTGCATCAAGTTGTTCGAGTTTTTGCTGTATCTTATCCATCTTTTTTTGATAGCGACGGATTTTGCGAAAGCGATGCGCTTTTAGCACACCATCAATACGCTGATTGATAAAATGACGGCGCGGCGGAAAGCCGCCGACCTGCGGCTCTCTATAGCCATGCAAGCGGTTATTACGCTGACGAACGAGATAGCCTATCACACTATCGATTATCATGACCACTAGGGCAAGTGTAATCATGCCGTACATAAAGAGCGAGCCACCTTCATCAAGACTTTGACTCAGAACGGTAATGGACAACACAAATAACAGTAGCGGCTCTATGTAGCTCAGCGCCCCAAATAGCGAGACCGGCAACTTGCTACTCGCAATCATCGTCAGCGACATTGCCAGTGCACTAAAGGCACCCAGCAATGGCAGTAGGTACCAAAACTTCATATTTTGTGCCGCCACACTAAAACCACCAGTGAAATAAAGCATGATCAATACCACTGGCGTCAGCAATGTCAAATCAAACAACAAGCCAGTAACGGGCGGTACAGCAAGTGTGCGGCGCAATAGATAATACGGCGGATAGCCCAAACATACAAATAGCGTCACCCAAGACACCGAACCATATTGAAAAATGTCGTAGCCAATACCGAGCGCTGCCAGTATTGCTGCCGCATACTGCAAGACACTCATATCCTCACGATAAAAAAACCGACCAAGCACAATCATCACAAGTGGCAATAAAAAATAGCCCAAGGTGACATCCAGTCCAAATCCATTCACAGGTGCCCACATAAACAACCAAATCTGGCCGCCCAAAATCGGAGCAGGCAATATAAATATCAGCCATTCTTTCAAGGTCTTAAGCGTCTTTATATAATCAAAGACATGCTGCCATTGCTTGGTCAAACTGAGCAAGATGACCAAACTTAACAACATCATCAGCACGCGCCATGAGGCTACCTGTGTCCCCGTTAAGGGCAGCATAAACAGTCCAAACAAAAACATCATCGAGAATAAAAAACTCGACGATACCGCTGCGACAGTTCCCTGAAAAGTTTGATTGGTCGTAAGCATAACAACAGCCTTAAAAGTAAAACCCTGTGTACATTATTAAGAAAAAGTGAATAAAAAATAAAAGCCTCCGACGACAACGTCAGAGGCTTTTTTCTAGGACAATGATCAGAAACTAGACTGAAAAGCTAACTACCAAGACTATTACTCGTCATCGTCTACTGCATCATTATCCAATGTGTAATCGTTGGCAATATCGATAGCGTCGTTGGCATCGCTCAAAGCAGTATTGTCAGTTGCGGTATCGATATCTATCTGCTCCTGACCTTCCACCTCAAACGTGCCATCTTCTTTCATCGCATCGACTAATTCATCATCACCCTCTTCGTGCTCAACACGCGCCATAGCGACCAATTTTTCATCTTTTGGCAGACGAATGAGCGTGACACCTTGGGTGTTACGACCAGAGCTCGCGACATGCTCAACTGGCGTACGTACTAGCGTTCCTTTGTCAGAGATTAAAATAATATCATCGGTAGCGTCAACCTTAGTCGCTCGCACCAATGCGCCATTACGCTCACTGGTCTTAATGGCGATGACACCACCACCGCCACGGTTTTGCGTATTAAACTCTTCGATAAGGGTACGCTTACCAAAACCGTTTTCACAAGCAATTAGGATTTCATGTACATCATCTTCGATCACGACCAATGATTTGATAAATTCATCAGTAGCCAAACGCATACCGCGGACGCCTTTCGCTGTACGGCCCATCGCACGAGCATCATTCTCATCAAAACGAATCGCTTTACCACTAGAGGCAAATAGCATCACTTCTTGATTGCCGTTGGTAATACGAGCGCTGACCAATTTGTCACCCTCTTCTAAACCCACTGCAATTAGGCCGTTTGAGCGAATGTTGGCGAACTGTTCAAGCTCAACACGTTTGACTGTGCCATTGGCGGTTGCAAAGAAGACAAAGCGGCCGCTAACTTCCTCAGACATTTGCGGAATCGGCAATATCGTCGTAACGGTTTCGTCGCTATTTAAACCAATTAGATTGACCAACGGACGACCACGAGCACCGCGGCTGGCAATCGGCACTTCAAACCCACGTAAGCTAAAGACGCGGCCACTGTCAGTGAAGCACAATACCGTAGAGTGCGTTGAGGTCACGACCAGATGATCAATCACATCATCTTCTTTCATTGCCGTTGCAGACTTACCTTTGCCGCCACGTTTTTGTGCGACGTAGTCATCAATTGGCTGAGTCTTGGCATAGCCAGTACGCGACACCGTCATCACAACGGTTTGCTCAGGAATCAGGTCTTCACGGCTGAAATCCATACGTGAATCGATGATGTCGGTGCGACGCTCATCACCAAAGTTATCACGAATCTCAATCATCTCATTAGAGATAATGCTCATAAGCTTATCAAAATCACCCAGAATAGACTCTAAATGAGTGATTTCGCGTAGTAAGTCTTGGTATTCTTCGGTCAATTTATCTTGCTCAAGACCCGTCAAACGATGTAATTGCATGTCTAAAATCGCATTGACCTGCTCAAGTGACAAGCGATAACGCTCTTCGCCTTCGATCAGACCAAACGGCGCTTTAGGATCTTCGCCTTCGATAAACTCAGGACGTACTGATTGACTGCCAGCAGCCGTGAGCATCGCAACGACACTACCTGAACCCCATGTATTATTCAACAAGCTTTCGCGTGCGAGTCCACGGTTTGCAGACGCTTTAATCGTCGCAATAATCTCATCGATGTTGGCTAATGCAACCGTTAAACCTTCTAGCAAATGACCACGAACGCGGGCTTTGTTCAATTCATAAATCGTACGGCGCGTCACCACTTCTTGACGATGACGGACAAATGCAGCGATAAGCTGACGCAAGGTCAATAGCTTTGGCTGACCATTGTCTAGCGCGACCATATTGATGCTAAAGCTAGACTCAAGCGGCGTCTGCAAGAACAAGTTATTGACAATAACTTCGGCAGTCTCGCCGCGACGCAAGTCAATAGCGATACGCATACCGTCTTTGTCAGACTCATCACGAATCTCACTGATGCCCTCGATTTTTTTATCACGAACAAGCTCTGCGATACGCTCAATCAATTTGGCTTTATTCGCCTGATAAGGGATTTCGGTAAATACGATGCGCTCACGATCGCGGTTGACGCCAGTATTGCTCATCGGCTCAATATGATAACGACCACGAATATGCAAACGGCCTTTACCCGTGCGGTAAGCATCTAAGATACCTGCACGGCCATAGATAATACCGCCTGTAGGGAAATCAGGACCTGAAATATGTGACATCAGCTCTTCGGCTGAAACTTGTGGGTTTTCGGCATACGCCAAACAAGCATTGATCACTTCGGTCAAGTTATGCGGTGCCATATTGGTCGCCATACCAACAGCAATACCTGTCGCGCCATTGACCAATAGGTTAGGGATACGCGCTGGCATCACGCTTGGCATGCGCTCAGAGCCGTCGTAGTTGTCTTCCCAATCGACCGTATCTTTGTCCAAATCTGCCAGCATCTGATGAGTCAGCTTGGTCATACGTACTTCGGTATAACGCATCGCTGCCGGAGGATCATCATCGATCGAACCAAAGTTACCTTGACCATCAACCATTGGGTAGCGCAAGCTAAAATCCTGCGCCATACGGACGATGGCATCATAGACAGCACTATCGCCATGTGGATGGTACTTACCGATCACATCACCAACCACACGGGCAGACTTTTTGTACGGCTTATTATAATCATTAGACAACACGTGCATGGCATACATCACACGGCGGTGTACAGGTTTGAACCCATCACGCACATCAGGCAGCGCACGCGAGACGATCACGCTCATCGCATAATCCAGATAGGATTGCTTTAGTTCATCTACGATGCCAATAGGACTGACCGATTCGCTCATATACACTCCTTCACTCACATTTTTTTCTAACGTTGACACATCGCTTATGGCACCCACAGATCATATAAAAATACTGCCACATAAATGGGCAGTCATGATCAAAATACATACCATAAAAAAACACTGCTACACATGCAAAACAATAGGAAAATAGTGATACGGTTTTTGTTAAAAACAATGTTTAATAAAAGAAGCTATTTTAGCACAAATTTGCTGATTTAGGGGGTTCTGACCACCATTAAAATCAAGCTAGGCGGTTCATTTGCAGTGATATTTTGAATTACCCATACACTCTAAAATAATTCTAATGACAGGTTTTTTTTGATTGGCTGATTTTGCCATTTTTACAGACGAACTTACAACCTGCTGAGCAAAGAGATACTCCGTCCATCTTAGCTGAACAGAGCCTACCAATTGTTCTAACATGAGCTAATGGGTTTCATAAGTATATGATAATTTAAATTAGGTCAATGAGGCTATTTTTTTAGTGACGCTGGACAAAAAAATCCTAAGCGTTACACTAACTCATCTTTTATAGAACTCGAATAACGACCTAACAGGCTACTTTTATTATGGATATCATTCTTGCAATTGTTTGGATTTTAGCAATGGTGCTATATAGCTTTTCGAGCGATTATGTTGCTAGTTTTCCTAACCATAACAATCGCGCTGTACCCTATGTCCGTTGGGGAGCACTTTTAGTCGCCATGGCTTTGTCAGCATATTTAGCAAAAGCCTATCAAGAAAACCTACAAGGCAACGGTATGTGGGTATTTGTTATCGTCGTATTTGTCATTATTGTTTTAGCCAAGATCGTCTTTAAATGGGTCATTAATAGACGTTTGAAACGCTAAGCTATACTGAATATTTTTGTTGCTCTCAACCTCACTTCTATTGATCTGAACGCCTTATGACCACTGAACATCAAAACAACCAACTTGGCCTAAACCAAGCCACCGCACCAGAAGACACACGAGCAGATCGTAGCTTCGATACCATTGCCGATCATTTTGAAAAAAAGGTCTATGGCGGTTTAAAAGGTGAAATCCGATTGGCGGTATTACGCCGTGATATTGTTGAATATAGTACACAAATGAGTGAAGCGCTTGGACGACCGCTGCGTATCTTAGATGTGGGTGCAGGGCTTGCACAAATTGCCATAGAGCTTGCTACTCAAGGTCATAGCGTCGTCATCAACGATATCTCAGCAAATATGCTTGAGAAGGCAAAAGCAAACGCTGAACAAATCGATCAAGCGCTGGATATCACATGGTACGTCTGTCCATACCAAACACTTGAAGAAACGCTAGGTAAAGAAGAAAACGATAAGTTTGATTTGATCCTATCGCACGCGCTACTTGAATGGTTGGCAGAGCCTGCTGCCGTCATGGACTTCTTTGATCAATATCTAACCGATGATGGCGCGCTATCTTTGTGCTTTTATAATCCCGCAAGCTTTGATTATCGCAACCTCATCATGGGAAATTTTAATTTACTCGATAATACAGACTACAAGGCGGACAATAAAAAAAGCCTCACACCCAATCATCCCGTTGCTAAAGAAGAAGTGGAGTCTTGGTTGAAGGCGCATGACTATCAGACGGTACGTAGCAGTGGTCTACGGGTATTTCATGACTATGCACCGCTCAAGCGTGGCGGGCATAACGATCCAGATGCGGTGATAAGGATGGAGCTGCGCTACTCACAATTAGAGCCATACAAATGGCTTGGACGGTATTTGCATATTCTGGCTAAACGGTAAACTTAGACAACCGCTCAAAAGCTGTGAAGGCTGCTAAACGTCTTCATCAACTCTCGATGATCTGTCATATTCTGACCAAGTGGTGGCATTGACCTCTTTTTCGTCAAACACGACCACATGCTCCAATAACGGCAAGATACCAATATGTGAACCAATTTCATGATTATGATGGCTAGCAACCAGTGATAATATGGTCTGTCCGTCATCTAACTGTAGACGGTACAAATAGTTGGCACCGCGGAACACTCGCCCAATCACCAAGGCTGTCTGCGTACTATCATCATCATGGATGATATCGTCAGGACGCACGAGCACCTTGATTGGTGTACCATTTGGATAATCATATTCGCAGTACTGTGGTTGTCCTGACTCATCGTAGACTTCCATACGGCGATAGATATTACCTAATGCCGTCTCCACACGACCTTCTTTGATGATACCGTCTATCATCGCGCCTTCGCCGACGAACTCAGCGACAAAAGGACTGACAGGCTCATGATACAGCTCGCTTGGTGTTGCCCACTGTACCAACCTGCCCTTATCCATTACCCCGACTTTATCTGCTAACGCAAACGCTTCGTTTTGGTCATGAGTGACCAAGATTGCCGTAGTATTGGTACGTTTGAGAATATCACGGACATTCATTGCCAAGGATTCACGTAATACCACGTCCAGATTAGAAAATGGCTCATCAAGTAGTAGTAATTTAGGCTTCGGTGCAAGCGCCCTTGCAAGTGCCACACGCTGCTGCTGACCACCGGACAGCTCATTTGGACGTTTATCCGCATGCTCCGTCAGTTCGACCAGGCTTAGCATCTCAGCCACACGAGCTTTTTTGTCAGCCGCTGACCATTTATTGAGGCCAAAGGCAATGTTTTTTGCCACGCTCAAATGACCAAAAAGCGCATAATCTTGAAACACCATCCCCATGCCGCGCTTGGCTGGTGCCACGGCAAAAGAGTCCCGAGCTGTTTTTTCCGTTAGACGTTGATTGTTTAAATGGATAGTACCGCCGCGGCTTTGCTCCAGTCCTGCAATCGCTCGCAATGCCGTGGTCTTGCCGCAACCACTATAGCCCAAGAAGCAACCAATCTCTCCTTGCTCTAATACTAAAGACATGCCATTAACTACAATAGTATCGTCATAGCCGACAATTAGGTTTTGTACACTAAAATATGGATTGGTCGCGATAGTGCTCTCAGTATCTTGGCGCGCAGTATCGGCTTGTTCTACAGGCTTGCTACGTTGAGACTGGGTTGTCCGAGTTTGCACGACTGGTGATTTTTTGACAGGAGTACTACGTGCTCCAGTCTTTACTGACTGAGCGTCTGACGAGTCGTTCATTGAATCAGTGTACATAGACAATCCCAGTTCGCTATTAGTAAATACAATGTTGGATAAAGCAGTAAAAATGATAATATAAGTTGGATCAAGCACCATTAAACATGGCACATTTATAAGCAGCAATGGCGGTTAGCTGTGTTTGTCACTTTGACGCAATAGTATCCAAACAGGAAGCAATCCGACCAGTACAATCAATAAACTGGGTAATGCTGCCCGCCCCCACATGCCTTCGCTTGTCATCTCAAACACGCGCACCGCCAGCGTATCCCAGCCCTGCCTGCGTGTCATCAATGTGATCGGCATCTCTTTCATCACTTCGACAAATCCCATTAACAATGCCGTTAGTACCCCAGGACTAAGCACAGGTAGCATCACATGACGCCAACGCTGGTACGCACTGTCACTAAGCAGTTTCGCTGCGGCCTCTTGATTGACGGTCAATCGTTGTAACTGCCGATCCACTGGCTGAAAACTCACCGTCATAAAACGCGTCGACAATGCCAATAGCATAACGATCACACTGCCTGAGAGCACCTGCTGCGAGGTGATACCAAAAGCAATCATTTGATTGTCTAGCCACGCAATAGGAATAAAAATACCCACTGCCAATACCGTACCTGGCACGACGTAGCCTAAATTAGCGAGCGTGGTCATCAGTTTAGTCGATTTATCAGGATATTGCCGCTTGATCCACGCAATAATCACTGCCAAAAAGGCAATAAAAACTGTGGTCATACTAGCAATCATGAGGCTGTTGGTCACAAAATCAATATAGCGCGCATCAAAATCTTGGCGAAAATTCAGTGCAGTCCAATAAATCAGCTGCAAGAACGGTATTAGAAAAGCCAGCAAAAATACAAACGTACATAGCAAGCTCATCCCTATTTTGGCAGGAGTACTGGCGTCGAAACGCTGATTGCTGCCTTGCGTAATCGAATTACCGCGCTTGGCCTGCCAATACTGCTCAAACAGTACTACAATAAAAATCACACCGATGAGCAAGGCTGCTAACTGAGCCGCTGTGGTCAAACTAAAAAAGCCAAACCACGCCTTATAAATAGCAGTGGTAAACGTATCGACATTGAATACCGAAACCGCGCCAAAATCTGCCAATGTCTCCATACTTGCCAGCAATAAGCCACCGATAATCCAAGGCAGTGCTTGCGGTAATGCCAACCGAAAAAACACGCGGCTATGGCTCAAACCTAGCATCTGGCCTGCTTCAATCGCCCGCCGACCTTGCGACAAAAACGCCTGACGCGCCAGCAAATACACATAAGGATAAAATGCCAGCGACAACACTAAACCTGCACCCCATACATTACGTACCGAGGGAATCGCTGTCGTGATACCAAAATCGCGCAGTCCTGTCTGTAACGGCCCACTAAAATCCACAATACCAATAATGACAAACGCCAATACGTAAGCCGGTATGGCAAGCGGCAACATGAGCGCCCACGAAAAAAAACGCTGACCAGGGAAGCGGTACATGCTGGTTACCCAAGCGAGAACCGTACCGATAGTACCCGATATAACAGCCACCATGAACAGTAAAATCGCGGTATTTTTGAGCACTTGCGGCAGGACATACTCTGCCATATGTGTCCAAATATCGGCGACTGGTTGCGTCCACGACAACAACACGATCAAAATCGGCACCAGCATAAACAACGAAATCAGCCCTAAGACTGATTTCGAGATAATACGTTTACGAAGGGCATAGTCTTGACTGACCGTCTGATTGTTATCAGCTCTGCTACTGATTGGATCTTGCTCGCTAACAGACGCATCTGGCGTTGTGATCATAGTATCATTACCGTGTCATACTCACTCATCGAGGCTTTTTAAGCATAGACCAAACTCAAAACCGTCATTACTTTAACAACTAACTCTTAATGATTTATTTTTAAAGGCTGTTCTTTAAAAACTGTCCTTTAAAAAAGATGATGTTGAGCTTGGTATCATGATGACTGGCAGTCCTTTATTTATAACCCGCTTTGTCCATCATTTGAATGGCTTGAGTTTGTAGCTCACCAAATTTCTGTACGTTGATATCGTCTTTTTTGAACTCGCCCCAAGATCTGAGCATTTCTGACTCATCCACCCCTTCTTTGACTGGGAATTCTTTGTCTGAGCTGGCGTAAAGGCCTTGCGCCTCATCAGATGACAACCACTCAATCAGTTTAAGTGTACCGTCTGGATTGTCTGACCCTGTAACCACGCCCGCGCCTGAAACGTTTACATGTGTACCAGTGGTGCCTTGGTTTGCCCAGAATATTTTCACAGGGAAGTTTGGTTTTTCGTCTAATAGACGGCCATAGTAGTAACTATTGGCGATACCAACTTCACACTGACCAGCCGCAATCGCCTCTAGCATAGCGGTATCATCACTGAACACGTCAGTGGCAAGATTATCAACCCAACCACGGATGACAGCTTCTGTTTTTTCTTCACCCAAATGCTCTATCATGCTGGCCACAAGTGACTGGTTATAGACCTTTTTAGAAGTACGCAAGCATAGTTTGCCTTTCCACTTTGGATCCGCCAAATCTGCATAAGTCGATAATTGATCGGCGCTAACTTTGCTTGGGTCATAAAAAATCGTACGCGCGCGCAGTGATAGACCTGTCCACTGACCTTTTGGATCGCGATACTTTGCAGGGACATTGGCCTCTAGCACAGACGACGCTACTGGTTGTAGTAAACCCTGCTGAGCCGCTTGCCATAAGTTACCCGCGTCCACCGTCAGTAGCATGTCAGCTGGAGTGTTTTTACCTTCCGCTTGCAAGCGCGCCATCAGTGGGCCAGTTTTGTCTGTGACAAGTTCAATCTTGACACCAGTCTGTTCAGTATAGCGGTCTAGCAATGGTTTAATCAGCTGCTCATTACGTGAAGAATAAATAGTAATTGTTTGACCATCTGCACTGGTCGCACCGTCATCATTAGCTGCTTGCTGTTCAGTTTCAGTACCAGCCGCTGTTGTCTCTGTCTCCACGCTGTCTTCGGTTGTAGAAGAATTGCTACAGCCAACCATTCCCAACATCAGGCCAAATATGGCAGCAGACAATACAGGCTTGGTAGTGACTAGATTAGTGCGGATGGTGTTCAGTGGCATGGTTTTCCCCATAGTAATGCGATAAAAAAGAGACGGCAAATAGTGAGATAAAATGGTCAAAGCCCCTATTTGTTGGGATTCGTTGGACCATAATTATGAAAACAACATACTAATAGAAATGAGATTAACTATCAATACATTTATCTAACCCAAGATGCTGAAATTATTTGGCTTATTAGGGCTGTTGAACATTCGACCATGGCACTGACAGCGACTATTTTTTAGGCGATTCGATGTTAAAAATAATAAGTTTAGTCACTCTAAGCGCTTATTTTTAACGATGAAGCGGCAAAAAAGAGTCCTGTTCCCTGCTTTTATCGTTGGGGCTGATGCTAAAATTGCCCCATACTGCGTTACAAATCTCGCTAAGGCATCTGCATTATCGTCGCTTTGTGCCTTGTCTGGAACAATTTTAGCGATCAGCAGTGCCTATTTGCGAATGTTCAACACGCCCTAGTCATTTTCTAAAGCTAAGTTGTACCCAAAACGGCTCTTGTGTTTTTGTACTCCTGCACTCTTGGGAATGGCAAATATATTAACGAATACCACACCAATTTAGAGCAGCCATTGCCCTAACATCACATTGACCGCCGCTTCTGTACGCAAGATGCGCGGCCCTATATGTACTGGCGTGCACCCGTGTGCGGCGAGTAGCGCTATCTCATAATCGATCCAACCGCCCTCAGCACCGATGCAGACCAAATTGGGTAATTCTAATGTTGTATCTAATTGTCGAAATTCAGAAAATGACTGCTCAGCATAAGGGTGTGCAACGATGGCTTGATTACTCACCAAACTGGTAAGCGTATCCTCGACAAATGGCTTAAAACGTTTTTGTAGCGTAATACGAGGTGCAATCGTATCAACCCCTTGTTGCAACCCTTCTAATACAAATTCATCAAGACGCTCAAGCAGCGGACTTTGCCAATAGCTTTTTTGCGTGCGATAGCTGTTAACAAGTACAATATCGCGTACGCCAAGCGCCGTCATATCCATGATCAAACGCCGCAATACTTTGGGCCGTGGCAATGCCAAAACCACGGTCAGATCCAGTTTGGCTGGCGGGGTAATAGCGAGCTGAACGTCGCGTAACTGAATACTATCAGCAGCAATGTCCTCAATGACAGCCGTACCAAGATTGCCACCTAGCTGCCCAATTTTGAGCGTGTCACCGACTTTTGCGCCCAGTATGTTATTGACATGGTCGACTTGCACTACGTCATTGATCTTTGCTGTGCTTGTGGAGAAATTTTCAACGGGCAGTAATATACAATTCATAATATCTCTTGCCCTAAATTTTGAGGAAAATATTGCTCAATAACGTCCTCAATCATGGCAAGCTGACGAGTCAACACTGCTTGCTGCTGTACGGTTATTGTCTCACCCGCCTGTCCTGCCTGCGTCGCCAATGGTAAATCACTTAACCACACCTCTAGCTGCTGACAAATAAGTGCGGTGTCATCAGTGCTATCAGTACCGTACTGATGATTTACTGTACTTTTAGCGCGCTCATTTGAGCCATCTATCGTCATTGGACGATAAAACTGATTGTTTGGTTGATATAAAGCCCCTACCTCGGCCAGCTTATCGACCACACTTTGGCACGATTGGGTGTAACGACCCATGATAATAGGCGTTGCCACGCTCGCAGGTTCAACGGGATTGTGTCCGCCTATGTCTACTAGCGACCCTCCAACCAATGCGACATTTGCCAGTGTATACCAAGTCATCATCTCACCCATGCTGTCCGCCAGATAGACTTGCGTGTCTGCATTGATGGCCTCATCAAGACTGCGCCGTGCCATTGTTAGACCAGTCTTTTCGATCAATGCTGCAACTTCATCAAAACGCTCAGGATGTCTAGGCACGATGATCAGTAACGTATTGGCTAGTGATGACTGCGATAAGATCTGCTGATGTAACGATAGCGCCGTCTCTTCTTCGCCGTTATGAGTGCTTGCTGCCACCCAAACTGGTCGGTCTGCTATCGCAAACGCTTTTGCCAGCGCATTTTTTTTAGCGAGCGAATTTTTTTTAGAGGGTATCTGCGCACGTGCCTCTTCTGTATCACCAGCCTGCTCACTAGAACCAATCGCCTTATCATCGATTTTGGGCGTATTGATGACCCACTTTAGCGACCCTGCCACGCGGATCTGTGCGCTATCCGCCCCTAATTGACGAAAGCGTTTGGCAGAATCGCTGTCTTGCGCAATGATGAGCGCAAGGTTTTTCATCATGCTGCTGCTCACCGCACCAATTTTTTGATAACTTTTAAAAGAAGAAGCCGAGAGACGACCATTGACTAAGATACTTGGTATCTGATGCTCAGCAAGCTTGGTCAAGATATTCGCCCATAGTTCAGTTTCGACAAACAGCGCGGCGATAGGCTGTACGTGCGTCAAAAATGTCTCAATCACGGCAGGAGTATCAACAGGGACATAACTGTGGCTCATGCGGTTTTGAGCGATTGCATCTGCAAACCGACTGGCACCGCGAGCAAAACCTGTCTGCGTGGTGTTGGTCAACCATATCTGATAGCCACTAGCCAGTAATGCGTCTAATAAAGGTGCAACCGTATTGGTCTCACCCAACGATACCGCATGACACCAAATCACACCTTTATTACTGTGACCAGTAATCGCTGGACGCGGTGGATATTGCTTGCCAAAACGCTGCGCCACTTCTTGCTGATAATTGTCACGTTTGTGAGAGCGCCGCCATACTTGCAGGCGATATAGCGGTTTTAACACACCGATCAGAAATTGATAATAAAATGGCGTCTGATACACCGCACGATCAGTCAATAAATTATGACCTGACAACCTAGTGTCAGTCGAATGGGAAGAGGTGTCAGATGGAGTATGAGATGATGGCATGGAGTAGCCCAGATTAGTAATGAATCAAACAGCAGAAAGGTAAATATAAAAACGCGCCAATTCTACCTGAAATCAGCGCGTAACCATAAACTTTTAAAAGTTTACTGAGTCAATAGCGCCTAGACGATAATCAGTATCAGTACCGCAACCACGATCACTGCACCAAACAGTAACTGATAGCGCTTGATACTGTGCTGCTCTTGTTTTTGCGTCGTGATCAGCGCTTGCGCTTGCTCCCATTGAGACACAAGGTTTGCCGCCTCTATATGACCATTATCTGCCGCTTGCTCTAGCCAGTATTTACCACTATCAATATCTTGCGGCATGCCTACCCCTTGATAGTACAGCTTGCTAAGTAAACGCTGGGCACGGCTGTCGTTTTTGCTAGCGGCTTGCTTCACCCATTCCACGCCAGATTTTTTAGCTTCCTCATCATCTGCCGTGAGTCCTTCGCCAAGCAGCTCATACATCGCTAAGCGTAGCATGGCAGCCGTATTACCCGCTTCTGCAGCCGCCTGTAATGCTAGCAATGCTTTATTTTTTGCTGCTCTATGATTGTCTGAAAACACAACTTGGCCACGCGGTTTGTCCTGCTTGGCAATGTGCTGCTCAAACTGATCGAGGACTTTGCAAGCTTGCTGATATTCAGTCACGCCTGCTGTTTGCGGCACCTCAATCTCGTCTAACTCTATGAGCAGCTGCGTAAACATTTCTGGTGTCGGTGGGGTTTTTACAGGCGCCATAGGCTTGGTGGCTGGCGACTCTGTCTTCGTCAGCTCAGGTTTTGCTTGAAGCTCTGGTTGGCGCGGCGCGGTACTCACTAATGGTTTAGATACAGTAGTTGCAGCAGAAGGGCGCTCGATATTGGCTGATACTATATTAACATCAGCCAATTCATTATTTACCGGTACGTCCTCTGATGCCTCATAATGACTAGCAGGTTGACTTGTACTGATAGTCGTACTCGAATCTATCGTTGAGTGTATGCTTTGGGTCGTATTATGCGTTGCTGACTCAGTCTTTAAATAACTAAGTGTATCTGTATTACTCGCTTGATCCGATAAATCTGGCAATCTTGCGCTGACTGCTTGGTATAGTCCACTCTCCGCCTGTCCCCCTTGTACCGCTTCAAATGGCCGATCAATATTGCCAAATAGACGCAGCCCTATTGGCTCTAAAGGAAAAAATAAAGGCAGCGCATCAGTAGCCGCATTATTATCACCATAGCCAACGGCCATATGCTGATAAAAGTCAACGGTAATCAATGACAGCTCAGGATAGCGTTTGCGTAGCTCAAACTGCCCATACCAATGGGGCTTATTTTGCCACTGCTGTGCCAATACGCGACCTGCATAAAACGCCAAAAACACCATAAAGTTGCGATAGTGCTCATCGACCAGTAACGTCGCCTCGTCCCATATACCGCCTTTCATCATGTCACGGCGCACCTGAGACAATAGTGTATCAATACGCTGTAAACTCTCAAGCGACTCATCTAGCGCACAATTATGTAGCTCTGTCTCATATGCGATACCACCTGCGATAGGACGCCTAGCTAAAAAATCTTGCCAGTAGCCTTCTGCAATATAGTCAAGTGGTGTTAAGGGCGAGGCAGACATAGACAGGCGTGTCCTTTTTTAGATAAGTTGATTATAGAGACAATGATAATGATTAAAAATATGAGCATAAAAAACACGGACAGGTTACCTTAACCTAAAATTGAGCGTGCTACAATAAAGGACTAAACAAGCGTACAACATTATCAAATAAGCGTTTTGATCCATGGCGCTGCTGCCACTCTTCATTGCCCAAAATACGGCAACTTTGTAAATATATTTCTTGACAGTCAGCCACTTGAGCGACCATCTCTGGCGTATAAATCGCCAAGCTGACTTCCATATTTAAATAAAAACTGCGCATATCAATATTGACCGTGCCAAACAGGCAGTAGTCATCATCGATAACCACGGTTTTTGCATGTAGCAACCCCCCTCGAAATAGCGCAATGGTCACGCCAGCATCGAGTAGCTCTTGATAATAAGCTTGTGAAGCATGCTGCACCAAAAACGAATCGACTTTTTCAGGAACAATAATCGTCACCTCAACGCCGCGCTTTGCCGCTATCGTCAGTGCACCTGATAGCGACTCATCGGGTACAAAGTATGGGGTGGTAATACGAATACGCTTATTGGCACGGTGAATCACAGTCACTAACGTATTGTAAATCACATGCGCTGTCAGCTGCGGTGCTGACGGTATGAGCTGTGCCATCACCTTGTCTACGACAGGCATCTTTGGTATCACAATTGAAGTGCTACCGATACCTGGCTGCTCGTGATAATCAATCGTATCACCCAACACCTTTACTCGACTATTCAGATCGTTGATGGTCGGATCCATCACATAGAGCTTTCGCGTATAGTTATTGATTCGCTGATTGAGCGCATCTAGGTTTTCGTTGTTTTCGGCGCCGATATCAGTAACAATAACTTTGGCCATGGCGGTATTGATACTAATAGAGTGCTGGCTGGTGGTTCTAATCGCCACATCAATCCACTGTCCGACATTTTTATTTTGCTTAAAAAACCGTGGATCAACCAAATTAAAGCTACCGATATAGCCAATATATTCGTCAATGACCACCATCTTACGGTGATTACGTAAATCAGAGCGCTTAAATAGTGTCTTAAGCAGTCCCACTGGCAGCGACTGATGGACAAACACACCGGCTTTTTCTAATTTACGATGGGCACTACTATTAATAAAACTAAAGCTACCTACACTATCAGCCAATATGTGACATTCAACGCCGCGCTGAGCGGCTACTGACAACGCCTCTATCACATCGAGTACTTTTCCTCTGGGATATACAATATAAAACTCCATAAAGACAATGCGCTGCGCTGCATGGATATCCTCAATCAAACGCTGAAAAATCGATGCAGGATCTGTTAACAACTGCATTTGATGATCGGGAAATACTCCTAGCCCTGTCCAGCGCGTTCCTATTTGGCTCACACCGCGGTATTTGATGGGTAGCAGATCTTGTCCTTTATCAAACACCAGTTGCTCGCGCCGTGCCATGTCATTCATCATGATGCTTGCTTGATCCACGCGCTCACGGTAGCGTCGTCCAATCATCGGCTCGCCTAGTAGTATGTATGCAATCAGACCGAACACGGGCACGGTATAAAGCACTGCAATCCAAGCAATGGATACACCAATATTACGCTGCACTGATACAACGCGTAACGTCATAACAATCATCAGCATAATATGAAATATCAGACCTAGACCTGCGTACTCTCCCCACGTCCAGTTAGTAAAGATCTGCCCAATCGTAAAAATATCTATGCTAGCCTCCCTCAATCATGCTCAAAAAACAAAGTATCCGTAGTATAGTAGCTTTTCGCTGTCAAACAACTGCTAACAATCATAACCTGCCTCTAAAAAATACAAGTAAGTATCTACCATATATTACTGTTTTTAATACCATTAAAAATTTATTTCCGATTATTTCATAAAATAGTCAAAATAACGTTTGACAGCCAAGTGTAAATCTATATAATACACAGCCACAGCAAGGGGACTTACTTAGATAAGCCCAGCTGATTAAGTTAACATTGAGTGTGACAGCTAATGTTAATGAAGCAATACAGAAATTCTATTTAAAGAATTTCTCTTGTAGTAGAAGTTATACCTTATATTGGGTACTGAGCTTCTAGAATTTACAAAAATGTAAATTCTCTTGCGCTCGGACGAAGCAATGCTTCGTTTGCTCCTCGCTCAGGGTGATTAGCTCAGTTGGTAGAGCGTCTGCCTTACACGCAGAATGTCGGCGGTTCGAATCCGTCATCACCCACCACTTACTAGCTTGTGGCAAAAAAGCTAAGACGACCTAAGCAGCGGTAGTTCAGTTGGTTAGAATACCGGCCTGTCACGCCGGGGGTCGCGGGTTCGAGTCCCGTCCGCTGCGCCATATTTAAAACGAATTTAAACGGTTAAGTTTAAGCAAGTTTCGCCTCAAGTATTAGTTTACTTGAGGTTTTTTTGTGTCTGTGTTTTTTGTCTATAGTCAATCAATATTAAAAGTGGTACAAGGCAGACGAGTGCAAGTACTACAGTGGTAGGCTAAACGAGTCTAACGCTGTAACACTTTAATAGTGGTTCGACTATATGTTCCTTCTAATATAACTACCTCTCGATAAGCATCTATTTTGTATTCGCAATAGTTATAATCATCCAACGGACGTGCAGGTATTTTAGTACTATGGACGCTGGCTCATGCGACTCACACTAGCAATCAACGCCACCATCACTACGCCCATGATAATCAAAATACCAGACATCATATGCGCTGCCTCATAGTTGAGCGCTTCAACTTGCTCATATATCGCAATCGACACTACCTTGGTCTCACCTGAGATACTCCCCCCTATCATTAACACCACACCAAACTCACCAATGGTATGAGCAAAGCTGATTAAACTACCCAAAATAATACCCACGCGCGCTTGCGGTAAGGCTACCTTGACGAAGCGGCGCAGACGACTGGGTTCTAACAGATGCGCGACTTCCGTGACACTTTGCGGAATACGCAAAAACTGTGCATACACTGGCTGTATATAAAAAGGCAGTGAGTAAATAATAGAGCCAACCACTAGACCTTCAAAGGTAAAAATAAGCGGACTAACATTGTGCTCAATCAGCCATTGACCGATACCCATACTTGGACTTAGCAGTAATAATAAATAAAAGCCAATAACCGTAGGCGGGAGCACCAGAGGCATGGCAATGATGCCCATGAGCAGAATTTTGAAACGCCCAACTGCCTTCTTTTGACTTGGCTTGGCAAGCCAATAAGCCATAGGAGTTGCAAACAACAGTAAGCACAAGGTCGTGATAGAAGCGAGCTTAATACTTACCCAAAATGGACTGAGCATATCTGACATAAGAGACTGGTCGATCATATAATGTCACGGCTCGTTTTATAGGTAGATAGGTAGCGTGTCTAGGCTAACGGATTACTGAATGGGCAGGTAGCCTGCTTGCGCGAAGTGCTGTTGTCCTGCATCCGAGCGCAAGTAATCAGTAAACGCCGCTGCTGGGACTGTATTATTGATAACGATACCATCTTGTAAGATGGCTGGATAGGATGCTTTTGGCACAGTAATAAACTGCTCAGGTTTGGCTTTTATCGCAACGAGTTGAGACTGCGCCACAAACCCATAATCCACGCTACCTGTATGGGCGTACTGAAATACTTGACCAATATTTTCTGCCTGTATCAGGCTTTTCTGTGCATTTAATTTTTCATATATCTTTTGTGATTGTAGATAAGCTTTTGCAGATGCACCATAAGGAGCAAGTTCAGGATTGGCAATAGAAATCTTGCTATCATCTGTGAAACTAGCACTTGTAAACGCGTCAAGAAGCGATGCTGGCGTAAAATCATTCAAAGGTTTTGTGACACTATAGAGTGCAAGCTGACCTCTGGTATAGGTAAACGGCTGTACAGATTTATCACGCTTGTCATCAGACAGCTTTGCCGGAAACTCTTGATTGGCAGACAAGAATATATCATAAGGGGCTCCTGCCTTGATTTGAGCATATAGCTTGCCAGAAGACGCGTAAGTGACTTCGATATCTAAGTTACCTTGATTCGGCATATTGCTATCTGTTTGATAGCTATCAATGATATTGGGTAGGACATCAGATAAGTTGGCTGCCGCAGCGATACGTAGTGTTTGGTGCTCAGTTGTAGCAGTCGCCGATTCTGCATTCGTACTGTTATCTGCTGTACAAGCATTTAATGCCAGTAGCAAACACGCAGAGGTACTAATCGCAGCTAGTGACCTACCCATTGTTGCTGAGCCATTTAGATGAAGCATCTTCGTAATACTCTTGCTTCCACACAGGAATGTCGGCTTTGATGGTATCTAATATCCAGCGACACGCATCAAATGCTGGATAACGATGCGCTGACACTACCCCCACCCACACTGCCACATCACCAATCTCTAGCGCTCCGATGCGGTGTATCGCTATGGCATGAGTGATCTCAAAACGCTTTTTGGCTTCTTCTATAATGGCGCGGCCTTGGTTGATTGCTAAGTCTTCATAACCGTAATAAGTAAGTCGATCAACGCTCGTGGCATTGTTATGATTGCGCACTCGCCCTTCAAAGCAAACAAACGCACCGGAGCTGTCATTGTCCAATGTACTTTTGAGCTTATTTTCGTCAATTGCAATATCGAGTAACGCAAAACCGTCGCGCTCAGCAATAAGATACGCTTCATCGGTACTACGTTTGATGGTCATTGAATGGTTATGGATGTTATCTGTCATTTTTTTCTCTATTTACACTAATTGTGGCGCTATAGCCGCTTATAAATATATACCTAACCACCAGCGACTGGCGTGATAAATACTACGCTATCGCCGTCATTGATTTGATCTGTCCATTTAGCAAAATAATCGTTCACTGCCACCCGTAGCTCTGCTTGCGGACGGCTAAAACGATGCTTTTGGCTAAGCTGTTCATATAGTTCAGTCAATGAGGTGTCTTGGGGTAGTTTGACAGTCTCTTGCTGACAGTTGGCCTCATCTGCCAAACTGGCGAAATACATGACATTGATATCCATCGTTGATTCGATATCGGTTGTCACATCGATAGTACCCATAAATCTCTCCCTTCTTTGCAAGCGTCCTTGCTTGATATCCAATATATCTTTAGTCATTGATTAGGTTTTTTATCACACTAAGCATGAGTATAGTCTGACTTGCCACCTGTTTTTTTAATCAGGTGAATATCATTTATAACGATGTCATGTGATAGTGCTTTAGTCATATCATAGATGGTCAAGCAGGCAACGCTCACGGCGGTTAGCGCTTCCATCTCAACCCCCGTTTTGTGCGTGACTTTGACTATAGCACTGACGGTGATACTGCTCAGCGCATCATTATACACAAAGGTGAGGCCGATCTTATCTAGCGGCAGCGGATGACAAAGCGGTATCATATCATGCGTGCGTTTGGCAGCCATAATACCGGCAATATGTGCCGTTTGCGTAATGCTGCCTTTTTTGGTCATCCCATCAGCCGCTTTGATCTGCGCATAAATCTCGCTCGGAAAACGAACTTGCCCAGTCGCGTTCGCTTCTCGCGTCGTTGCGGTCTTGCCACTGACATCAACCATCGTGATGTCACCATTACCATCTAAGTGTGATAAAGCAGATTGATGATTTGTCTGAACGCTGTTACTCATTGATATCGCCTTCTCTTAGTAATCTCTTTATCAGTATTTTTATTATGTTGGTAGCGCGGCACACGCCTGTTCAAACTCTTGAGGCATATTAAAATTGGTCAAATGCTGCCAGTCCTGAGTAAATGGCAAGGTTTTTACCATCGGCTGAATAAAGGGCATGACTCGGCGCTGACCACTATCAATATAAGCTTTCAAATCGGGTTCAATGTCTAAATGATAAAGTCCCAATAGTGGATATAAGTGACTGTTATCTTTTAAGCAAATGACGCGCTGATTAGCCGCTGTATTAATCGCTTGTTGCAATTTCTGCCATAGATCAGTGGCGGGTATTAAGCTGTCACAACTCATCACCAGTAGCCACGATGCGCGCTGATTGTTAGTTGTAAACAGATTATTCGAGCCAGTCAATGTTTGCAATGCTGATTCGATAGCAACCAACGCACCACCTGTACGAATCTGCTCATCATTATCCGCGTCAAAATCAGAAACGTAGTCAGCAATAGGCGTAACGGGCGAACTGGGTTTGTTCAAAGTAGCATCTGAATCAACATAAAAGCCGCGCCCATTATCCGCAATCAAAATAGGAACTTGCAACTCGCTGGCATGACGAACATGATAATTTAGCAGCTGCTCACCTGTCGGCAGAGTGAGCGTCGCCTTTGGTGTTCCCATACGTTTGGATGCTCCGCCAGCTAAAATAACTATACCTGCCAAGTTGTCCAGCCTATTCGAGCAACCCATCATTATGCCATTGCCTGTCATTTTTGGTTAAATAGCCGTTATGGCTTAATCATTTATAAATCAGTCATGACTGGGGTTTTGTGCCAAAAAATGTGGCACAAAGTTACACGGACGAGTACGGCTATCAAACTGCTCTTTTAGGATATTTTCCCACCCTGTACGGCACGCGCCAGATGAACCTGGTAGACAAAAGATACCGGTACCATTGGCCATACCAGCCACTGCCCGCGACTGCACCGTAGACATACCAATCTCGTCTTTTGAGATCAAACGGAACATCTCACCAAAACCATCAATCGACTTATCAAATAGTACGCTGACAGCTTCTGGCATGCTATCTCTAATAAAGAACCCTGTACCACCTGTTGTAATGACCGCGTGCACGTCTGGACTGGCAATCCAGCCACTAATGACCGCTCTAATCTGATAGATATCATCAGTGATCAGCTGACGGTCTGCCAAATGATGTCCAGCCTCGGTCAAGCTATCGGCTAGATATTGACCTGACGTGTCTTCTGACAGCGTACGGCTATCAGAAACAGTCAATACCGCAATATTAAGAGGGGTAAATGGTGCAGCAGGCTTACTCATAAAAGATCCTTTATAGATATAATTTTATAAATGTATTAAAAAAAGCTTATGTCAGAAAAGCGATAGCAAAAACAGCATCAGTTATCATCAGAATTAGAGACTCAGAATGCCTTAACCACCGATTATCGAGAGATTGTGCATGATACCACTGTTCGAGTCATGCAGATGATGATGCTCAGGCTTAATCGGCATAAAGCTATGTAAAGTGTTTACCAGTCCTTGGATATCGTTTTGTTGTAAGTATGGACGAATATCGTAATTACCTTGGTCAAATAAGCACAGATGCACCTTGCCCTGACTACTGACTCGCAAGCGGTTACAAGTATCACAAAAGTGCGCCGCATAAGGGGCAATCATACCAATACGGCCGACATAATCAGGGTGACTGTACTCGACCGCTGGACCATCGGCACTGCCACGCTCGTGTGGCTGCCAACCATGCTCTAACAAATAATCCGTGATGATATCAGACTGAGCATGTTGGGCAAAAAACAAGTCGCTATTGTCACTGGTCTGCATAAACTCAATAAAACGATACGTTACTTGCCTGTCTTTGACGTAGTCGATCGCGGCGATTAGGTTTTCAAAGGCAGTCTCTGCCATCAAGACGCTATTTATTTTAAGTTTGATATCCGTCGTTTCTAGCAAGGTATCCATATTTGCCAGTATCTGCGGTAAAGTATCAAAGCCAGTCATTTTGTGAAAAGTGGCCGCATCAAAACTGTCCATACTGATATTGAGCTGATCAAGTCCAGCCGCTTGCCAGCTGGCTAAGTGTTTACCCAACTTATAAGCATTGCTGGTCATCGCTACTGTTTCAATACCGTCCGTTTGCTTGATCGTGTCGATAATCTCGACAACATCACGGCGAATAGATGGCTCACCGCCTGTAATTCTCACTTTTTTGGTACCTACTTGGGCAAAGCCGTGCACCAATGTCGCAATTTCAGAAACGCTCAACTCATCGTCAGGACGTTTGCCTTGATAGCCATTTGGCAAACAGTACTCACAGCGAAAATTACAAAAATCCGTAATAGATAGACGCAGATATGTCAACCGGCGCGCAAACCCATCCGTTAAAGGCTGATGGATTTGGGTTGCCTGATCAATCGGCATCACTAAATTAGACGGTATATAGCTGTCAGACAGCACAGGTGCTGACGCAGGAGAATACAGTTTTGGGCTGTCTATTTTGATATTGTTGTCATTCATATATTACTGCCATCAGTATTGCTTACCATAAGCGTTACTTTATTATTCGTGTTTAGCATCCCATTGCTAGATTGCTTTTTAATTTCGTTCCATCATTTTATAGCAGATTGGCAAACGGTGAGTTAGCGATGCAACCAAGGAAACGGCTGTACGGTAACCTCACCACCAGATACTACGTTGCCACTGTCTTTGTCTAATACAATAAAGCAATTGGCGCGGCTCAGCTGTTTTATTCTGTGTGATTGTTGACTTGAAAAGCATTCAACTTGGTAATGACCCGCCTTATCTTGTGACAATACGCCGCGCTGAAAGTCTTTGCGGCCAGGGAACTTTTTGATGTCATTTGTGAGTTTAGCGTTGATCGTTAGCGGCATCGGCTGCTCGGACACACTCGCACCTGACATTTGCCATAATGCGGGTATCACAAACTGTAGCGCGCCCACAACTGTGGAGAGCGGATTACCCGGTAGACCAAAATACAATACGGGCTTATCGAGATTTTTATTTAACTCGCCAAATACGAAAGGCTTACCAGGTTTCATCGCCACTTTATAGTGGTTGATTTGCCCAAGCGTTTCGATCACCCTCGTCAGAAAATCATAATCGCCGACTGAGACGCCTGCTGTCGATATGAGCACATCACAGTCTTGCATGGCTTCGTTGACCGCAGCTGTCGTCTTATCCAAATCATCAGGAATGATGCCATAGTCACGAATGATTATAGGTAAACCAGACAGTAAGCTTTTGAGCGTTGGGGTGTTTGAATTATATATTTGGGCTAGATGTTCCAGCTCATCGCCAATAGCGACGAGCTCATCGCCTGTCGCGAGCACACCGACGACGAGTGGTTGAAACACGCTCACTTCGCTGATGCCTAAATTTGCCAGCAAGCTGATATCGGCGGGATTAATTCGTTTTCCTATCTTTAGCACAGCTTCGCCAGACTCAACCTCTTCGCCTTGCGCACGGATATTATCGTTGGTTTCGGCCGTTTGCGTGAGAGTGATGCTGTACGGCTGAGTCTTATCAATGGTCGCTTTGATATCAGCAAAGTTGGTATTTTCTTGCATGATGATTGTATCACAACAGTCAGGGACGACCGCGCCAGTAAAAATACGCACACCCTGCCCTGCTTTTGTCTCACCAGCATAGGCACTGCCTGCTTGAGACTCACCAATGATTTCAATCGTCTTGCCTTCTGACAGCTCACTTCCTTTTGCAATGGCATAACCATCCATAGCAGATAGATTCTGTCTTGGCACATCAAAAGGTGATGCAATATCTTGCGCGAGTATGTGGTTACGGCTGTCTAATAGATCACAGATATTGACGGCTCTTTTGTGCAGCGGAAAATCCATATCATTATAATCATTGATACGCAGCTTTATTGCCGCTTGTAATTCTTCCATAGTAATCATAAAGGTATGCTCTTTTGATCGTTCTCATTATTTGTGATTGAATCTTTATTATTAAAAGCTGTCCTTAGAGTCTATCATTCACAGTGTCGATTTTGTTGTATTAACCTTGTTCTGATAAGTTTTGAAGATTGCGAGATCAAGCCAACTCAAATATTTGATGATTATCACAATATTTATCCATTCAATAAATTTCAGCAAAATCAGACATAGCCTGAGGCAAAAAAAGCACCTTGGCAAGGTGCTTTTTGTAGAGCAAGGTAACATGCTTAATTGATGATTAATGACTGATTTATAATAGCTAAAAGCGATTATGAATCGTGACCTTCATACGGTGTATAAATACCGTCAGCTTACCTCACCAGCCAGCCAATGAAGAGGCGCTATTTTGAGTGATGAATCCATCTGGCGTTTGCCCATTATCTGCTTGCCAGCGCTGAAATGCCATACGAGTATTGGTGCCCACGATACCATCAGCACCTTTGGTATCGTAACCCATGCTCGTCAAACGGCGCTGTAAGTTGGTCACTTGCGTGGTTGATAACGGACGCTCATAGCGGGGCCATGATTTTCGCAGACCACTTTGTCCATCAATCGTTTTGCCCAACAGGCTCACCCCTAGCGCATAACTCGACGAGTTATTGTAAACCTTGATAACATCAAAGTTTGGGCTTAGCAGCAATACGGGACCATCTTTACCAGCTGGCAACCATAGCTCCATCTGAGTATTGGCATCTAAATAGACGTCATCTATCGTATCGACACCCATCGCCGACCATCTGGCTGCAGGTTGCTTACTCCCCATCAGTGAATAATCGAACGAAGCAGGTACAGTCGCCTCATAAAAAGGTGCTAGACCGCGCGCCCAGCCTGAGTTGCTCAGATAGTTGGCAGTAGAAGCGAGTGCATCACCTGTGGCCCAAGGGTTACGGTGACCGTTGCCATCACCATCAACGCCTTGCTTGAGCCAAGTCTCAGGAATAAACTGCGTTTGTCCCATGCCGCCTGCCCAAGAACCATCTAATTGCGACCATGATACGTCGCCACGCTGGAGTAGCGTCGCTAAGGATAATAGCTGAGCTTCAGCGAATTCTTGACGACGACCATCGTAGGCCAGACTGGCAAGCGAGCTTGGCAAATCACTGTTACCTGTGACCGCGCCATATGACGACTCCATACCCCATATCGCTGCGACAATCTCTGCATCAACACCATACTGCGATTCTAATTGAGACAAAAACGCACGCTGCTCTGCAAACTTGCGCTTACCTACGCTCACACGCCCACTAGAGACAGCAGAGTCCACATACTCCCATGGCATCTTAGAAAACTCAGGCTGTCCTGAGTCTAATGAGATAACTTGCTGATTCAGATAAGCGGAATCGAGTAATCGGCGAATGACTCCCGCATCATAGCCTGAAGATATTGCACGCATAGAAAAGTCTGACTTCCAATCAGAAAAACTGCTATAGCTTGGCTTTGGGGCGGGCTGCGGCTTAATAACTGGCGCTGGTGTTGGCTTGACCTGCACGGTTTGGGTTTGAGTAATCTCAACGCCACCTTGACGGACAGGCTTTTTTTGCATGGCTTGCTGACTTGTACACCCGACCATCACTAATGCCGGCATAAGAGTGAAGTATTGTTTTTTTAATCTCATAAAAATTCTCAAACATAAATAAATAAAATGGACCAAAGCCGCCCAGCCATCAGCGACATAGCTCAATACTAACGCCCAAGTACCGTACGTGGATCAATCGGATTGCCATTTAAGCGAACTTGGAACTCCAGCCCCACTTGATTGGTCTGACCACTGCTACCCATCGTCGCGATACGCTGGCCACGCTGTACCGTATCCCCTTCTTTTACCAGCAATTGGCTATTGTGTGCGTAGGCCGTGATGTAATCATCACTATGGCGGATCATAATCAAGTTGCCATATTCTGGTAGACCGTTGCCTGAGTAAAGCACCGTTCCTGATTGGCTAGCAAGTACTGGATCACCGACATTACCAGCAAACCACATGCCCATATTGCCCGCCGCTGGATCAATGTTACGCGTCACTGGATTGCGAGTAGGATAATCATAACCAGAGGTCGAATTGGCAGTTGCCTCGTATGCTGGCGTTCGAGACTGGGTTATAGGTGGGGTATAAGTTGGTTGCGGCTGTGCAGGTCTACTATAGTTATTACTTCTAGCCGTGTTACCTTGCCATAGCTTGAGCCATTGCCCACTATAAATCGTATATTTACTGTCCAGATTATTTAGTGCGCCAATCTGACGATAGTTAAGACGATAGCGCGCCGCAATTTGGCTGACCGTATCGCCACGTTGTACGCGATGGTAGTTAGGGACGCCTTGTGCGTTGGTAATAATCTTAGGACCTACTTGGTTTGGTGATTGATAAGTAGGCTTGGTTGCACAGCCGACTACAGACAAGGTAGCAACTGCCATAGTGCCAATCAACGCCGCCTTAGCAAGGTGCGATCCGGTCATGATTCTTTTCATACAAGGTTCCTGTTCTTTGTGTTGCTTATCTATTGTTTTATCATCCAAAAGCGCTTGATATCACTCAAAAGCCTCCAGATATTGTTACTACAATTAGCGATCTAGCAGATGATTTATATCACTCGTACAGCAAGCGATATGGTGATTATCACCTATGTCATTGATAATCATAACCTATCGAACTTATAAATCTAGTGCCAAAAGCTTATCCAATGCCCCCGCTGGGGTATGATGTAGACGTACTGGCGACAAACTGATGTATCCTGCCGCCACTGCTTGATCATCCGTCATGCCCGATGTTAATACAACATTTTTTTGATTGATTGATTTAGCTGAACTGTCTAAGGGTCGCTCATTTTTGTGCTTGCTGTTTTTACATTTTCGTAGAGACAGCCAGTACGCATCTCGGCCGCGCGGGTCAATCATATGACGCACGGGCCGGGCGATCTGCTTGTGTCCCAATGAGGTAACCTTTCGCCCTTTGATATCACTGCTGCTATCCATATCAGGAATATTAACGTTTAATACATGATAGGGCAAACTTTTGAGAAACTCTAAAATCGAGGTATCAGTGAGCAATTTGACAATTTCATTTGCCGCCACTTGATAATCACTGGCTGATTCTTGTCCGCCATTTTTTACGCCGCCACCTACCAAAGACGTGGCAATAGCAGGTATGCCCAATAACTGCGCGGTCAATGCCGCGCCAAAGGTACCAGAAAACATCACGTCCTGTCCTAAGTTTGCACCTGAATTGATACCTGTAATGACACAGTCAAAATCCACGTCACGGTATAGCTCATGCAGCGCCAGATGGACACAATCAGCTGGTGAACCATTAACCGCTATAAATCCCGATGGCAATTGATGCGTATGCAATGGCTTTGATACACTCAATGCACTAGCATAGCCACTCTGCTCCTCATTTGGTGCGACTACCACGACCTCACCGATGGTCGTTAGTGCTTGAGACAGTGCCACTAATCCTGGCGCATACACCCCATCATCATTACTAATTAAAATCTTCATGTCAGCTCAGTATGTTTGTGTCAAACCGTCTTTCTAGTAGAAAGTTTTGCTACCGTACCATATCTTTATTCGCATAAAAATAGCAACCAAAGGCTAGGGCGTGTTGAACATTCGCAAATAGGCACTGCTGATCGCTAAAATGGTTCCAGACAAGGCACAAAGCGACGATAATGCAGATGCCTTAGCGAGATTTGTAACGCAGTATGGGGCAATTTTAGCATCAGCCCCAACGATAAAAAGCAGGGGACAGGACTCTTTTTTGCCGCTTCATTGTTAAAAATAAGCGCTTAGAATGACTAAACTTATTATTTTTAACATCGAATCGCCTAAAAAATAGTCGCTGTCAGTGCCATGGTCGAATGTTCAACACGCCCTAGTATATAAAATAAAAAATTTGGCGATTACTCTTGAAAGCCTTGTGATATCAGTACATTAAAACTAAATTATCTTGATAGCCCGAGCGATTATACCTGAACAATAGATAATCCCGAACTCAGTCTTTGACCAAAAACTGTCTGGCATTTTTGTCTATTGTTATATTATTTGCCTCAAACGGAGTCGAAATGAGAGAAATAAGGCAACGCGTTACAATATGCAACACCATACAACAATACAAACTGATGCGTTTATACTGATGTGACTTCATTGGTATATGCTACTGATATGTTGCTGTAAAATGCCTTTGGCTCACAAGATATCTACACATAAATCAATATTTTATGTGACTTTTGTTTTTTTACCCATTAACATATCACTATCAAATAAAGATAAGCGAGTGTAATACTGAATGAAGAATCAATCGATATTATCTATAGCTTCTGTGATAGCAAAGACCGCCTCAAAAATCGGGCTGGCAGGACTGATAACGTCTGTTGCCATGCTGTCTCAAGCGTCTAATGCTGCAAACAATCCTGCGACTACTATTCCGCTAGATATGTCTGGCATTAATATCACAAAGCATGAAATTGCTGTGATGCAGGTACTATCAGAGATCTGTCCATCAATGCTGAACGGCAATCAAAAACAACGTTTTTATAAGTCTTATACCGTGCAATTGCATGAGCTGATGCCTTCGTTAGAAGATCCAAAAGCAGCGATTCAATATCTGTCAACGCAGCAAGACTATCGTCAGATACTGCAAGGTATTCGTAGCTGGACAATGGGCTTTTCAAAGCAAGAAAATAAAGCACTATGCGAAGATCTTGCAAACGCAGAATATTAATCGCTAAAAAGCGTGTAAGCGTAGAGAGCCGTCTTGAGCGCTAGAAAAGCCAGTCATAATTAACGACAATAAACAATGGCCTTGTTCTTTCTGGAGCTCTACTCTCATCATCGTTAAGAACAATACTCTACACTTATCCATTAAGTTTAATGAACAAAAAAGCTTGCTGTCATTGCGCTTATAAACCACAAGCGGTACAGCAGGCTTTTTTGTGGTCGTTGAATTTATGCTGATCAAAAGCTATCTATAGGTTAGTAAGAGCAAACACTTAATATAGTCAATCCTAAATAAAACAGATACATTATATATCAAGGTGGAACTGGTCTAAATTTTCCTTGCGTGCTGTGCCTACGCTGCTCGATGCTGCGAAAAATTTATCCCAGTCCCACTGTATCGTTTTTATACTGAATTCACTATACCTACTCGCTTTTCTTTTTATTCATGCCTTACTTTTTTGCATTTATCGATTCCCCATCGGTTGGCATTTTGCTAAGATAAGGCGTTAATTTTATGTCTATCGTACAGTCGTTCTTGTTTTGATTAATACATTATTTTAGACATGATGTTTAAGGCATGCTGCTTAAAATAATGTATGAAAATTGACAGTGAATACAAGCGATAGATACATTTGGTTCCATGATGCGGTGTAATGATATATGACAGTAAAGCGTGTAAAAAATCAGCTAGTACAGCTGGTCGTTGGTGTAAGTATCTCAATGAGTGCAGTGATGGCAAACGCAGCCATACAACCACCTGAGATGGATAATACCGCCTATGTATTGATGGACTATAATACTGGTGAGATCTTGGCCCAAAAAAATGCGAATGAGTCATTACCGCCAGCGTCTCTGACGAAAATGATGACCAGTTATATCATCGAACAGCGCTTAGCATCAGGCGACCTCAAAGAAGACGACCAAGTACTCATGAGCCAAAATGCATGGTGCCGTGGTAGCAGCAGTCAGTCTTGCATGTATGTGCCAGTCAATAAGACCGCTAGTGTCATCGATATGCTACGCGGTATCATCATTCAATCAGGTAATGATGCGTCAAAAGCCATGGCTGAGCATATCGCGGGTAGCGAAGCATCATTTGCAATATTGATGAATGAGCAAGCGCAAAAGCTTGGTATGGAAAACTCTCATTTCGTCAACTCTACTGGCATGCCTGCTGAAGGGCATCAGGCATCAGCGCTGGATCTGGCCAAACTTGCTCGCGCTATTGTCAAAAACAGCGGTGATTACTACAGTATTTATTCCGAAAAAGAGTTTACCTATAATGGTATCACTCAGGGCAACCGCAACGCCCTACTCGCAACCGATCCTACCGTTGATGGTCTAAAAACGGGCCATACTGATGCGGCAGGTTATTGCTTAGTCGCTTCGAGTAACCGCGACGGTATGCGCCTCATCTCTGTCATCATGGGCACCAAGAGCCAGCAGGCTCGTGCTGATCAGTCGCGTGAACTACTCAACTGGGGCTTTGGCCACTTCACCACAGTGACCAAAGCACCTGCTGGTCAGTTCGTTAGCAAAGTTCCAGTATGGTTCGGAGAAGCCGATGAGGTAGAGCTGGCAACGGGTGATAACTTACAAATCCTAACCAGTAAAACGCAGAAGAATAAAATCACGACCGTGGTTGATATTCCTGACAGCCTAGAAGCACCGATTAAGAAAGGTCAAGAAATCGGCAAGATGATGGCCGTTATTGATGGTAAAGCTGTCGCATCTGTCCCTATTATTGCCACTAATGATGTCGCACAGTCAGGATTCTTGAGCCGTACTTGGCAACATATCGTACGCTGGGCGCAGAATCTGTTCTAAGAACTGCTCTATTTTTATGAATAGAGAGCTAGAGCAAAGACTCTCATTATAAGAAAATCACATAATAAAAAAGACGCCTTAAAATTGGGCGTCTTTTTTATTTGTTGTAAAAAAATCCTGGCTTGTTTGTGCTTTTTATCAGGAAATTACATCTAACGGGCTAGGCGATTTTAAAAAGCCAAACGTATTTTTTTATAGTGTTTTAGATCCATACTAGCCAACGTTTTAACAAGTCACTCAAAGCCTTGTGCTCATAAGTCGTACTATGACAGTAATCGATGCCAGCTGCTTTTAAACCATACTCAAAATTATCGACATAACGCGCTTGATGTTGGGGATACCAATATATCAATAACGCACGTTGCACGCTTTCTTCGTTTTCATGTTGGCGAATAAGCTTGGCTAACAGCTCAGCTTTGTCCGCGAGCACGTCCTCAGCGAACATCACCATATCGACCTTCTGTGCCCTTATCTCATTCATGACTTGCTGTACGTCCTGGTGACAGATCACCGTAGCGCCCAGATACTCTAGCTCATTGAATAACGCACCCGTCTCTTGATCATAATAATAAATAATCGTTAGCCCATTTAAGAGCCGCTGCTGGCGAGATTGTTGTTGGTTCGGCATCACTAACGTCAAAATAAACTGCGTCCCTGATCCCAAGGTACTATCAACTTCGATGGTCGCCCCCATGAGCTGCACCAATTGCTTAACCACAGGCAAGCCCACACCTGAGCCTTCATACTGGCGCGTTTGTGACGAATCCACCTGAAAGAAAGGATTGAAAATATCATCAATATGATTGCTATCAATACCGATGCCCGTATCTTTGACACTGATTTTCCAACGATTACTTTTATCAAAATGCGTCAGTTGTGACGTGATCACTACCTGTCCAGTAGGAGTAAATTTAATGGCATTACTGACTAATATGGATAATATTTGTTGAATTTTTGCTGAGTCGCCATAAAGACTGTAATCTACATGATGAATATTACTGGTTAACGCTAAGCCTTGTTGATTGGCTATAGGTTCAAACTTTATCAAAAGATCAGATATCAACTGTAGCGGATTAAATTCATTGTTATGAATTTTTATTTGTCCTTTTTGTATCTGATTTAATTGAATAATATGATCCAGTGATAGCACCAATTTATCACTGCCATTGCTAATAATTTCGACAGCGTCTTTTTGCTCTCTAGTTAAGGTTTCATAGTCCAATAACTGTAGCCCGCCCACGATAGCGTTGAGCGATGTTTTTAGTTCATGGGTAATCATGCTTTGAAAATTATGCAACTGCACATCAAGCGAGACATCTTTGTTATGTAGTTGCTGCTCAAAGGCAGCAAGCGTATCATATCCTTGCTTGGCTTCTTGCAGTCGATCAAACAAGATAGCCAAGGCCTTTTTTATTTGTGTCAGCTCTTGAAAGTTAAAGCGCTGCGGAATAATAGGTAGCTGCTCTAGCTCTGCGTTTTTGATGATAATACCGCAGACACCATTTAATGCTTCGATATCTTTGAGCGGCCAATTCAGCTTTCGAAAGATATACATACCTGAAATAATAGTCAGTAGTAACGTGGTCAGCCACAACGGAATAATGCTACGAAACCAATATGAACGCAGTACTTTCACATCCATGGTGATGTTGATATAGCCAATCAGCGTGTTATTCCTATTCGTGATACCGATCGATTCATCCGTAACTGATGATGTGCTCATACTCTCAGACAGATCTGTCGCTAGCTGCTGATTAGATATGGGTTTATTGGGTCTGACACTCACAAAATCTTCGTACTTACTAACGACAGGATAGTTGAAGCTGACCGTATCGGCAAATAAAGCATTTTTCCAGTCATCTAGTGATTGGCTGATATCGTTGATAGGCTGGGATGTGGAATAAAACACAATACTCTGAATGCTCGGCTCATTTTCTAATAAAACATTCACTTGCTCAGCGACGACGTCAGCACCATCTGGTGTCGATGCACTGGTTGTTAGTAACGAGGCTAACTGCTGTATATGCTGATGTTTTTCTTGGTAGTGATGCACCAAACCATAAATAAAAGGCAATACAAAGCCTGCCAGCAGAGCCAGAATTACGGCCTGTCCAACAGAGCGCCAAATGAGCATAGAAATGGTTTGAGACGAACGATTGTTCATATCACTCTACTGAGTCAAGAAAAATTTTACTTATATTACAGGTATTTGAGAGATGTGATAAGCGAAAGATTGAGGTAATTAACGAGTATACTGAACTGCCAAAAAAAGCACTATATGATTATAGTGCTTTTTTATTTTACCGTGCTGAGCTGCACGATAAAATAAGTCATAGCAAATCATGTGATTAACGAGACTTTTTATCTTTGGTAGTGAATTTCTTCGCACGATTGCGCTCACGCTGACGCAATTGCTGTGTTTTTGCCTTGGTTGGCGTGTCGCTCTTATTGGCGTATGGGTTGTCATTTTGTTTAAAGATAACATTGAGCGGCGTACCTTCAAGCTTAAATACTTGACGGAACTGGTTCTCTAAGTAACGCTGATAGCTCTTAGGAAGCGCGCTGGTTTGATTGCCATGGATTACGATAACAGGTGGATTGTGACCACCGATATGTGCATAACGTAGCTTAATACGGCGACCAGCAATAGTTGGTGGCGGATTGGCAGTGACAGCATCTTGCAAGATTTGCGTCAAGCGATTGGTAGAGACTTCAAACATTGAAGACTTGTAAGCACGCAAGATAGATGGATATAAATTACCCACACCAGTCCCATGTAGTGCTGATATCAAATGTACTTTTACATATGGGATAAAGTTAAAACGACGATCCATCTCAAGCTTAATATAGTCTCTTTGATCTGGTGTCAAACCATCCCACTTGTTGATTGCTACGACTAGAGCACGACCAGCATCAAGCGCATAGCCAATCATATGCAAATCTTGGTCAACAATACCTTCATGCGCATCAATGACAATGACAGTTACATTAGAGTCTTCAATCGCTTGCAAGGTTTTGATAACAGAGAATTTTTCTACTTTTTCATCGATTTTACCGCGGCGACGTACACCAGCCGTATCAATCAATACGTAGTCTCTGCCCTCACGCTGATAAGGGATATAAATACTATCACGCGTCGTACCAGGCATATCGAATACCACCACGCGATCTTCGCCCAACAGACGGTTAACCAGTGTTGATTTACCAACGTTTGGACGACCGATAATCGCAAGCTTCAAACCGTTTGGCTCAACTATATTCTCTTGCTCAGGCATATCAGCTGTTAAGACTTCAAGCAAGTTGCCCACACCGCGGCCGTGGCTGGCCGCCATCGGATACGGCTCGCCCAATCCTAGCGCGTAAAACTCTGCTGGCGCTGCATCGTGGACACCATCAACTTTATTGGCAACGACATAGACCGGTTTGCCTAGGGTATGCAAAAACTTGCCAATCTCAGCATCAGCACCAATCATACCAGCACGAGCATCAACGACAAATACAATGATATCTGCTTCGTGAATCGCGGTATGCGACTGCTCAGACATATAGTCATCGATATTACCGCTGCCGTCATCTGCTTCACCAATACCACCAGTATCCACAACGATGAATGACTTATCTTCATAAGTTGCATCACCGTATTGACGGTCACGAGTCAATCCCGACAAATCAGCAACCAATGCCTGCCGACTTTTTGTGAACTGATTGAATAAGGTGGATTTACCGACGTTTGGACGACCAATTAAGGCGACCACAGGCTTGATACTCATGGGTTACTCTCAGTGAAAGGCACAATGACGGACAGTACAATTATTCTTATGACCACTGATATAACAATAGTAACGAATAGGGCTGCACTTAACCGCAAATTAAAATGAATGATAAAACAATAGCAAAAATAGTAGCTAGCTATTTTTTGGCTAAAAAATAATTGGGACGACTAAATTATATATAGTATATATGGTTAGCACATCGGTCGCATAGAGTACGCGAAAGCCTGTACTTAAACAAGCGATTTACACAAGGCACTAAACGCTGACTAAGCAGCGTTTGTGTTTTGTAGATAAAAACCAGTGTACTGTTTTATCAGCGCGTTAGCTGCCAGATAGCAACTTGTCCTGACGTGCTTTGAGTCATCAGGCGATTGCCTTGTACTTGCAAGTTCGTCAACGTCCCTTTTGTCTGCACGCGGCTAACAATATTGCCAGTAGCAGGGTCAAATAAATGTACCACACCGTCAAAATCACCGACTGCAATATAATTGCCAATCATGACAGGATTGGTTAGGTCACGATAAGCCAGTGCCTCACTTTCCCACAATGTCTCGCCACTATTGCGATCATAGGCAACCACTTTACCATCTAGGCTAGTAGCAATCACTTGCTGAGGGTTGACGGCAAGTGCTTTTAAACTAGCAAGCTCATTGACGAACATCACTTGACGTGAGGCCAAATCAATACCTAATAGCTGACCACTATAACTAATCGCAAACAGCTGATTTTTATCCACGATAGGCTTGCCATCGACATCGCTCATGCGCTCAACTTCGCTGCTTCCAGACCCAATGCCAACACGTCTTGACCACTTTGGTAAGCCATTATCAACGGTGACTGCATGCAAACGACCATCAGCAGTCGCCAACAACGCCGTTTCATTATCTAGCAAAGTTGGTGCCGCACTACCGCGCACGCTGATCGCTGGTACTTGCGTCGCAAACTGCCACACTGATTCACCAGTCTGTAGTGATAAGCCATGCAAGAAGCCATCATTCGCTGATAATACCACACGATTATTACTGATAAGCGCTGGGGATAAAACCGACCCTGACAACTGCTGCTGCCAGCGTTTTGCGCCAGTCATAGTATCAAACGCCATTACTTGACCATTGCGAGTACTCACAACCGCTGTCTGACTCAGCGCATCCAACGCCACACCGCCTGTGATCTGATCACCGACGTTAACCGACCATAAGCGCTCGCCTGCCTGATTAAACCCTATCAGATCACCACCGCGTGATGCCGTAACGATTTGCCCATTGGCGTAACCAACTTGCAAATCTAGAGGGTCTTTCTTACTGGCTTTTTTGTTACCTACATCGGTGCTAAATACTGGCTGGAGCACGCTGATCGGTTGCGCAATCTGTACCAATTTTACTGGGTCATTAACCACTGGCTTGATGCCGCGGTTACACCCAATCACTGCAGTGCTCATTACGGCAAGTACTGCCACATGCATGACTGTCTTCTTGATAGTCTGACTACTTAACGTAGTTTTTAACATTTTGCTAGAGCGAATAGATTGAGTCATTATATGTTCTCACTACAAATGAATTATTATTAATTAGTACATTGGCCAACAGCACATTAGTCATTATGACGTCATATCAAAAAGCATTTAATCGATTGCTACTGCTCAATACTATCTTAGTGATTTACCGAGCTTAGCGATTTACCGAGCTTAGTTATTTACTGAACTTAGTGACCTACTGAGCTTAGTGACTTATTGAGCAGCTTCAACGCTCGTATTTTCTGAGTTTTCAACCACTAATGGCTGCTCAGGAGTCGCTGACTCTTGAATAAGACTGGTGGGCTCAGCAATTGGCTCAGGAGTGATACCCAAGCTTTCCATCTTTAAGGCCAATACTGCACGCGTTTCTTGGCGGCTACGTAATAGCTCCCAAGCATTATTGTAAGACTTAATCGCTGATTCTTTGTTGTCTTGTGCCAAGTAGATATCACCCAGCAGTTCTTGCTGACTGGCTTCAAACGAGCTTGGCATATCGTTGTTGGCCTCTGACAAGGCCGCATCTGCATCGCCTGTCGCCAGTAACGTCTTGGCATAACGCAGCTGAGTGATTGCCTTTAGACCGGCATCACCCAGATCGATTGCTAGCGCTTGCTTAAATGTCTCAGCCGCCGCCGTAAAATCATCATTATCGACCTGTTGGCGAGCTTTTATCATCAGCGCTTGCCAGGCATAAACTGACTCACCATGCGTACTGACTAAAGCATCAATATCTTTGTCTAACTGTGTGCGACTCTGTACCAGCGACTCTTGCGCGTCGGCTTCTAGATCTGGATTTTGCGAAGCCAAGCTGACTTCTTCATTCAGTCGTTGGATATCGGCATATTGATCAGCGGCGACAGTATCTACTCGCGCATGGTTGTTCTGCCAGTATGTCCAGCCAAAATAAGCAGCCAGTGCCAACAAAATCGCAGTGACAATATAACTACCATACTGCTTTAACGCTTGCATGGAGTTGTCTGCATTCGGCGAATTGGGGGTCAGAGCCATATATATTTACCTGATAAAATGTACATTAAATTGCTGATGCCAAAATCAAAACTGCGGCGTTGCAAGACGATTATTTACGAGAAAAGTTATCTTTACTCGATAGCCAGTCTTGTGTGACAGTCTGCTGCTCACCCGTCTGCATGTCTTTGATACTGACGGTATTATCATCCAGCTCTTGCTGTGCGATGATGACTGTCAATGCTGCGCCTGACTTATCTGCCTTTTTCATTTGCGCTTTTAGACTCGTTGCACTTGCCATCTTCACGCGTACATCTGGACGACTATAACGCAGGTTTTGTGCATAGCTGATACCTGCACTATAAACGTCAGGATGCGCCACGACAAAGACATCACAAGCGGGTTTGTCAGCAATCGGTGCCACGGCTTCCATCAGTAGCAATAAGCGCTCGAGCCCCATTGCAAAACCAATAGCCGGTTCAGATTTTACAGGTTTTTTATCTGACTTATCATCGTTTGTACCTATGGACTTTAATTGTCCAACCAGACCGTCATAACGACCACCAGCGCATACCGTCGCTTGACTGCCAAGCTTGTCCGTTACCCACTCAAAGACCGTTTTATTATAATAATCAAGACCGCGCACCAGATGTGGATTAATCTCAAAATCGATACCAAGCGCAGTCAGATAATCTTGAACTTGCTCAAAGTGCACCATACTCTCTGTACCCAAAAACTCAGCCAGCTTTGGCGCATCATTCAATAACGCCTGCGTACTCGCGTCTTTGCTGTCTAAGATACGTAGCGGATTGGTCGTCAGACGGCGCTTGCTATCCTCGTCAAGCTGATCTTGTTTGTCGGTTAGATAAGCGACTAGGGCCTCACGATAAGCATGGCGCTCGTCGATTTCACCCAAGCTGTTTAGTTGCAAGCGCATCTCGTCTTTGAGACCCAGCGCTTGCCACATCAGGTGCGTCATCGCGATCAGCTCAGCATCGGCATCGGGCAGCGCACTACCGAAGCTTTCGACTCCTAATTGATGAAACTGACGATAGCGGCCTTTTTGCGGGCGCTCATAGCGAAACATGGGGCCGATGTACCATAGTTTGGGCGTATCACCGCGCAGTAGATTGTGCTCGATTACAGCCCTTACCGCGCCTGCGGTGCCCTCTGGGCGCAAGGTCAAAGGAGTGGGCGGCTCAGATTTATCGGCAAAGCTATACATCTCTTTTTCGACGATGTCGGTGGCCCCGCCAATAGCACGGGCAAACAAATCAGTCTGCTCAACGATAGGCAGGCGAATATGCTCATAACCGTACCTACCCAGCACATCCGCCAATATCGCCTCTAATTGTAGCCATTTTGCCGATTGGGTAGGCAAAATATCATTAAACCCTTTGATAGCTTTGATCATGGTACGGTCATATCCTTACAATTATCACAAGTTCTTTTTTATATGGTTAACCTAAAAACAGCGACAGCACTACTGGTATCCGTTAGCGCTACTGGTATTTATTTAACGCGAATAATCTCATTTTCGCGCTTTTTTGCCAAGTCTTCAGCATGGGCGCGCACCATACTTTCAATCTCATCGACTAGGTTTTCGGTATTGATCAAATGGCTTTTTTCGCCCATACGGTAGACCAATGACTTTGGCGCAGCACCGACGATACCGATATCGGCTTCTTTGGCCTCCCCTGGGCCATTTACTTTACAGCCAATCACTGACAGATCCATCGGCTCACGAATATCCTCGAGACGCGACTCTAACATTGTCATCACTTTGATCACATCAAACTCTTGGCGCGAGCAGCTAGGACAAGCGATAAAATTGACACCGTTAGAGCGGATATTTAGCGATTTTAAAATATCAAAGCCGATTTTGATTTCTTCTTCAGGCTCTGCCGCAAGGGAGATACGAATGGTATCGCCGATACCGTCTAGGAGTAGCCCCCCTAATGCAATGGCAGATTTGACCGCACCGGTGCGATAGACACCAGCTTCGGTCACGCCCAGATGTAGCGGGTTGTCAATTTGGGCTGAGAGCAGACGATATGCCTCTAATGTCAAAAACACGTTACTGGCTTTGACTGAGACTTTGTACTGATCAAAGTTGAGACGCTCCAAAATATCGATATGGCGCATCGCGGACTCTAGCATCGCCTCGCCCGTCGGCTCTTTATACTTTCGCTGGATGTCTTTTTCTAGCGAGCCTGCATTGACACCGATACGAATCGGGATATTGTGATGCTTGGCGCAGGCAACCACCTCACGTACTTTGGCATCACTACCGATATTACCTGGGTTGATACGCAAACAATCAGCGCCTGCTTCGGCCACTGCCAAAGCAATCTTATGATCAAAATGCACATCGGCGATGAGCGGTACGCTGACCTGTTTACGGATTTCGGCAAAGGCGTTGACCGTATCCATCGTCGGGGTCGAGACGCGCATCAGATCAGCGCCTGCTTCTACGCAGCGCTCGATTTGTGCGACCGTCGCGGCCACATCACAAGTCTCGGTATTGGTCATGCTTTGCACACTAATCGGTGCATCACCCCCAATCGCGACATCACCGACATATATTTTTTTGGTAAAACGACGGTTAATAGGCGCTGACGTTGACATAGACAAACCCTTTGGTTAAAGCAAAAAAATAAAAATAAACCCTGACAATGATACCTAACGATGCGGCATTATGCTTTTGCCCACTTATGGCGCAAGCTCAAAACTGGCTTGCTTATCAGTGGCATATGCCTCTAATGCCACCGCCTCTTGGTTGAGCATTAAGCTGACATTATCGACATTATCGATCTGTACATTAAATGGCGGTATGCCAGATAGCTTATAGCTACCCGTGCTTTGAGCGCCGTTCATCAGATTGCTCCCTGACGCATCAGTAATCACCACCACCGCCTCGTCGCTCAACATCACCTCTAACGTCGCGGTGCTGTTCGCCGTGCCTATGTTAAGCGCAGAGCCTGCGGCACCCACGCCTGTCTCGCTATCTATAGCAGCGCCTTGAGCCTGCTCGAGTGCCGAGATGTCTTCGACAGCGTTGGTCGGTGCTTGGGTATTTTCTTTGCTGGCATTACTGACCATGCGGAATAAAAAAATCGCTAAGATAATAACGCCAATGACCGCGATAATCAGTAACGGATTGAAACGAATGCGGTTATGAGTCTCTCGCTGCAAGGTGCCCATCGGGCGCAGCGGTGTATCAATGTTGTTGACTGAATATGGTTTTAGCTCATTGGGATAGGCGGCATCAAAGCTACTGGCGACCTTTACAGGGTCTAACCCCAAAAACTTGGCATAGTTGATAGCAAAACCACGAGCAAACGCGGCTTGCGGCAAATCTGCAAAATTCTCATCTTCTAAGGCTTTTAGGTGACGCTTTAAGATAAATAGCTCGGCGGCGGCCTCTTCTAGACTGACTTGCTTTGTTTTGCGGGCTTGCTGCAACATGGCACCAAATGATCCCTGAGTGTTTGATTGAGTATTTGATGATGGGGTGGTCATTTCCATGGTGCCTCTGGATTGTTAAGCCAAGTCTTCAGTTGTTTTGCTTCATCACTTAGTGGATAAGCGGATAAAAGCTGCTGTGCCAATTGCTGGCGTGTGGTTATGTTGTTTTGAGCCGCCGCAAGTTTGATGCCTTGTAATAGCAAACGCGGGCTGATACCTTGCCCTTGTACCAAGATCAGTGTCTCGTCATAAAGTTTTTGTGCTTGGGCCACCCGCTGCTGCTCAAGCAATAAATCTACCAATTCGATATGGGCGATGATGCTATTGCGGTTGCCATCTAGCGCGCGCAAAAACGCTTTGGCCGCAGCAGTACGGTCGCCCATCTGTAGGTAGGTTCGGCCTAGGTTTTCCAGCGCGCCGATACGACCTTCGTAGCCAAGCGCTGCCCCTGCAATCTCAAACTGCTCAGCCGCCTCACGATAGCGTTTCATCTGCGACAAATACACGCCATAGTTATTGTGAGCTTGCTCAAAGTCTTTATCAAGCGCGATGGCTTTTTTAAAGTACTGATCGGCTTTTTGCAGATTAATACGGCTGCCCTCTTGCTGCAGCAAAACGCCCATCATATCATAGGCTGGCGCGTAACGGCTATCGGCAGCGAAGGCTTTTTCAAGCTGGCGTTGGGCGGTATCAAGCTCGTTTTTACGGATATATTGCGCGGCAAGCGAGGTGCGTACGCGCGCAATTTCTTGTTGATCCAAGTTGCGATCATTGCTCGGCCGCGTCGATGTCTGATAAGGGGTATCCCCCAATAAATCATCGGTTGGCGTGCTTTGACACCCCGTCAAAAACAGCCCCACCATTGCCATACCAAGCAGTAGCCGTTTGGACGTCACTGCCGTCTGCGCCACGACTGGCAACGTGGCTGTCATCCATGGTTTGTCAGTCAAAAAACACACGCTTTGATACTTATTTTGACAAGAATTTTTAGAAGTCATCATAGCCGCCATCATAAAACTGGATTCAATGCGTTCGATAATCGAAGCATCAGTTTAATAGATTTAGCCCCCATAAGTACAATTTAGTTGTGATTAATTGTATGATGAATCACAACTCAGCGTTTTCACGCGCTTTGATGCTTTGCTGCCATGCCGCTGAACGACGAGTGCGGTCGGCGACTTGCCCGACCAGCTGGCCGCAAGCCGCATCGATATCGTCGCCGCGCGTTTGACGAATGGTACACACAAACCCAGCTTCACTTAAGATACTGCTAAACGCATGGATGCGGTTGTTGCTAGATTTGTCATATGGTGCATGCGGAAACGGATTAAACGGTATCAAATTAATCTTACTTGGTAGACCATCCAACAACGCCACCAACTGCCGCGCATGCTCATCGCTGTCATTGACGCCATCAAGCATGACATACTCAATGGTGACGTGTTTTTTGTGGCGTGGATTGACATCATACACATAGTTTTTTGCCACGGCGATCAGCTCACTTAACGGGTATTTCTTATTGATAGGCACCAGCTCATCACGCAACTCATCATTGGGCGCGTGCAAGGATATCGCCAAAGCCACATCGAGATCTTGTGCCAGCTGATACATCTTGGGTACCACGCCTGAGGTCGACAATGTCACACGGCGCTTTGAGAGGCCATAAGCATGGTCGCTGAGCATAATCTCCATCGAGCCGATTACAGGCTTGTAGTTTAATAAAGGCTCACCCATACCCATCATCACTACGTTGGTGACATGGTTTTCCCAAGCGCTATGATCGACAGCCTCTAAGCTGTCATTATCATCGCTCATGTAGGAAGCATTGGCCACCCACAGCTGCCCGATGATCTCAGCCGCCGTCAGATCGCGCTCAAAACCCTGCTTACCGGTACTACAAAAACTACAGTCGAGCGCGCAGCCGACTTGCGAAGAGATACACAAAGTTTTGCGGCCATTTGATTTATTATCATCCGCCGGAATCAATACCGTCTCCACCAGCGAGCCGCCCGTCACTTCAAACACCCATTTACGCGTACCATCATCACTGTACTGACGATGAATAACCTTAGGCGGAGTCACGCAGGCATTCAGCGACAATTTATCGCGCAGTGACTTGCTCAGATTGGTCATCTGCTCAAAATCTGTCACCCCGTGCTGATATATCCATTTAATCACCTGCGTCGCGCGAAATGGCTTTTCGCCGAGGCTTTTAAAATAGTCAGCCAATTGTGCTTGGGTCATCCCTAAAAGATTGGTCTTGGCCTGCGCTTCATCGACCAGCTTGATGCTGGCTTTGGAGGTGGCAGGGACATGCTGGATCGGGGATTGAACAGTGGACATAATAGGTAACCTTTTTGCATCAGCTAAATTAAGCGTGGCAATTGTTGATATAAGCGATGAGTGTTGCTCTCCATACGCCTTATGGCAAATATGGCCATTAGCAATCCACTATGAGCGCAGCGTCTCTTGTACTTATGCCAATCATACATAGCGACAAGCACAAAAAATGAGTAGCTATACTGATAAAGGATTGATAATGCTAGATAAAGACAATAATGAGGCAAATAATAAAAAATTTCAATAACGCAAAGACGGCGAAAAAACAGACAAACCAAAATAGCTAAAACGGCTTATACCCATCAGATATAAGCCGTCTTGCGACACAAATTATTCATAACCAACCTCTCGGCTGCTATCAATAACTGGCTGCTCTTAGCGCGTACGTGCACATACTTCATCATCATTAAAGAAGTAGCTGATTTCACGTGCTGCTGACTCAGCTGAATCTGAACCATGAACCGCGTTTTCGTCGATGCTGCTAGCAAAGTCAGCACGGATAGTGCCTTCGGCAGCGTCGGCTGGGTTGGTTGCGCCCATGATTTCACGGTGCTTAGCAATGGCGTTTTCGCCTTCTAATACAGAAACAACGACAGGGCCTGAAGTCATGAATGAGACCAAAGCATTATAAAATGGACGCTCGGCATGCTCAGCGTAAAAACCGCCTGCTTTTTTGTCATCAAGATGCAACATTTTTGCAGCAACGATTTTTAAACCCGCTTCTTCAAAACGGCTATAAATAGCACCGATGTTGTTGCCAGCTACTGCGTCAGGTTTGATGATAGATAAAGTACGTTCGTTAGCCATGAAAAGCTCCTAATGGATGAGTGGGTTAAAAAATTGAACTAAAATAAGAAATGAAATAGCAAAGAAGTCGCCTTATCACGAACCTCTCATTTTATCTCCGACTACTATATTGGCTTAGACTTATTGAAATGGTTCATGATTTATCAATATAAATTCAAGACAGACCAAAACAGAATTATTGCTTATCAAAACGCGAAAAAGGACACCACCTGATGTTAGGGTGGAATTGAATTTCGCCTAGCGTTTCGTTTATTATATTATATCTTTACACAAATAATATATTGAAATAAATTATTGTAAACTTTAGAGTTTATATTATATCAAAAAAAATGAATCGGCGTTATGAAAATCAACAAAGCGTATAAATTTAGGCTTGAGCCTAATGCAGAGCAACAGATTATTCTAAATAATCTGTTGCTCTGCACGCTTTGTTTGGAATCAAATGCTAGCGATCTCATTTGAGATGTTTGCCAAAAATGAATTTATTAATGCCACCAACTTGGTTAATAAAATCATGGTTCTAAAGAACAATCCTGATTTTGACTTCTTAAGAACCTATGCCAATGCTGTGTCTTTACAACAAAAAGTACGTGATCTTGCCTCTGCTTGGTCACGATTTTTCGACCCTAAAGTTCATGCTAGGCTCAAAGAAAACAAAAAGAAGTTCCGAAAACCCAAGTTTTTTAAGCTAAGTGATGGCACAGAGATTCAACTACGACAACTGATGCCAAGATTTAAACGTAAATCCGATGGCTGCGACTCAATCAGGCTTGTTCAGTTTGATAAATATTGCCGTGTTGAAGGTAATCGCGTCAAACTACCTAATGGCGTGGGCTTTGTAAAATTTAAAAAATCACAAGATATCATCGGCACCATTAAAAACGTCACCATCAGCAAGAAATCAGGTCACTGGTACGTGTCGTTTGGCACTGAGCGAGCATTATCTGAGAACCCAACTCACCCCTCCAAAAGCGCCATAGGTATTGATTTAGGTATCACTAAACTCATTACCACCTCAGACGGTCAATACATCAAACCCAAAAACAGCTTTAAAGCCAATCAAATTAAACTTGCCAAATTGCAGCGTCAATTAAGTAAGAAAGTAAAATTCAGTGAAAACTGGAAAAGGCAAAACCGTAAGATTCAAAAATTACACAATCACATCGCCAATATTCGCCATGACTACTTGCATAAAATCACCACCACAATCAGCAAAAACCACGCCATGATTGCCTGTGAAGATTTAAAAGTCGCCAATATGTCGAGATCAGCTAGCGGTACGATGGAGAAAAAAGGTCGGCATGTCAAAGCTAAATCAGCATTAAACAAATCAATCTTAGATCAAGGCTGGGGCATGATGGTTAATATGCTTGAGTACAAGCAACAATGGCAAGGCGGGTTGCAAACAGTTAAATAAAATATATACAAACCTACCTATTTATTACTATGATAGATAGATTATATCTATAATATAGAGAGCAAGTTATGGGGAAACTGGTTAGTATTGGGGAGGCTGCCAAACATTTCGGGGTTGCTCAATCCACATTAAGACGTTGGGATGAGGATGGTACGTTAGTCGCCAAGCGAACCGAAAACGGGCATAGGCGATATGATTTAAGTGAAATCAGACCGCATTCCTTGAATACACCACCTAAATTAGACCGAAAAACCATTGCTTATGCTCGTGTGTCGAGTCGTGATCAAAAAGACGACTTACTTCGCCAGTCTCAAGTTTTGGAACTTTATTGTGCCAGGCAAGGCTGGACTTTTGAGACGATTACCGATCTTGGTAGTGGAATGAATTATAAAAAGAAAGGCTTAAAAGACCTGCTTGATGACATACTGAGCAATAAAGTTGAACGGCTGGTAATTACCCATCAAGACAGGCTTTTACGATTTGGTGCAGAACTGGTTTTCATGTTGTGTGAGGCTCGTGACGTTGAAGTGGTAATAATCAATCAAGGTGAAGAGTTGAGTTTTGAGCAAGAATTAGCCCAAGATTTATTGGAGATTATCACCGTATTTTCAGCGAGGCTATACGGCTCTTGCAGCAAGAAAAACCAACAATTAATAGAGGCGGTTAAAAAAGCATTATGATCCGTGGACACATTATCGAACTCAAGCCAAACAACGTACAGGCAAATCACCTTGCTCGTGCTTGTGGCGTGGCGAGAAAAGCCTACAACTGGGCTTTGCATGAGTGGCAGCGGCAGTATGCGCTTGACAAAGCGTACCGTGATGCGTGTTTGGCCGCAGGCGTTGAGGTTGATACTAAAAATCTAAACAAGCCCTCACAGGCGAAGCTCAGACGCGAATTGAACGCCATTAAGCGTGAATTATTCCCCTATATGCTGGAAGTGACCAAATGCGCTCCGCAGGCGGCAATCATGCAGTTGGGTGATGCTTATAACAACTTCTTTAAAGGCTTAGCGAAATACCCAACCGCTCGTAAAAAAGGCCGTGACGATAGATTCAGTTTATCCAACGACCAATTTGCCATTAAAGGTAAATCCATTCGTATCCCAAACTTGGGCTGGGTTCGCTTAAAAGAAGCTTTACGTTTTGACGGCAAGATCATGTCAGCCACCATCTCTAAACGTGGCGGTAAGTGGTTTGTTAGTGTGGCTGTTGAAATACAAAAAGCTGTAATTCCTACTAAAAAGACAGGTAAAAGCGTTGGTGTTGATCTTGGTATTACCGACTTACTGGTTTTATCAGACGGCACTAAAATTAAAGCGCCAAAACCACTTCAAGCAAACCTTAAAAAACTAAGAACGCTAAACAAAGCGCTCAGTCGCACTAAAAAAGGCAGTAAAAACAGAGAAAAAGCGAAAACCAAGCTCTCTCGTTTGCACTATAAGATCAGGTGTATTAGGCAAGATTCTCTCCATCAAATCACAACAAGTCTGGTTAATGAGTTCGATGTGATTGCGATTGAGGATTTGAATGTCAAAGGTATGGTTAAGAACAGGCGGCTATCAAGAGCTATCAGTGACTTGGGTTTCTTTGAGTTTAAGCGACAGCTTATCTACAAAGCCACTGAGCAAGGCAAGGTTGTGAAATCAGTCGGACCCTTCTACCCAAGCTCAAAAACCTGTTCAAACTGCAATCATATCCTTGGTAAAGATGAGCTAACATTGAAAATGCGTGAGTGGTTGTGCCCTAACTGTCAGGTTTCTCATGACCGTGACCTCAACGCCAGCATCAATATTTTAAATAACGCGACTGTTATTTTAACAGCTGCATAATCCTGTTTATTGGACGGTGAGTTCCATCGCCAATTAAAAAAGTCTGTGGAGTCGTGGTCAGTCTAAATCTCAAATGAGAAATAGCGCGTGACAATGAAGCAGAAAGAAAACGTCAAACCTATCTAATAGTCAATATTGGCTAGGTTTGAGTAAGATTTTTGGAACGGTTGCTCATTAAGGTAAACCCACGTTACACCAGCCAAACCTGCTTTGAATGCAAGCATATTGCCAAGGAAAATAGACGCACTCAAGCAAACTTTGAGTGCGTCGAATGCAGGTATGTTACGAACGCAGATGTTAATGCGGCTCGTAATATATTAGCGGCAGGACATGCCGTTTTGTCTGCGGAGGGAGGATGCGTTAAAGGTCGCCCTTTGAAACAGAAAACTTGTGACCTTCGTGAGAAAGTCACCTAAGAGCTTATGTTTTTAGAATTCCCCACTTGAGCTTGGCGAAAGTGGTGGAAGTATGTCAATATAATGATTGACGCTATAAATACTATCATCAGTTTAGGAAAGTCGCTTGCATAAAGCCAAAACTTACCGCTCATTTCTCAAATATTTATGATTTATTGCTACTAAAAAGCCCCAATGCTGAGCAATGGGGCTTTTTTATGTAGCTAAAAACACTATCTACGCATCATACGGATCGCGTAATACAATCGTTTCTTCACGGTCAGGACCGGTTGAGATAATATCAACTGGGCAACCAATCAGCTCTTCGATACGTTTGATGTAAATTTTAGCGTTTTCTGGTAGGTCATCATAGCTTGTGATACCAACGGTTGATTCACTCCAGCCTTGTAGGGTTTCGTACTTAGGCGTGACTGACTCATAGAATTCAGCATCATGTGCGCCTGCACACTCCGTCTCAGGTAAGTTATAACCGACACCGATTAGCAGTTCTTCTAGACCGTCTAATACGTCAAGCTTGGTTAGACAGATACCTGACATAGAGTTTAGTACCACGGCACGGCGTAATGATTCAGCATCAAACCAACCACAGCGACGCGCGCGGCCGGTGGTTGCACCAAACTCATGACCGACTTTGGCCAAATGAGCACCAACATCATCAAACAATTCAGTTGGGAATGGACCACTACCAACACGCGTAGTGTAAGCTTTAGTAATACCCAATACATAGTCTAAATACAAGGGACCGATACCTGTACCAGTCGATACACCGCCCGCAGTGACGCTAGAGCTGGTCACAAACGGATAGGTACCGTGGTCGATATCAAGTAGCGTGCCTTGTGCACCCTCAAACATTAGGTTTTTGCCAGAAAGGCGCAATTGATTGAGGTCTTCGGTCACATCAGTAACCATGCCTTTGATCTCTTCGCGCCACTCTTGGCACAGTTTAAAGGTCTCATCAAAATCGATGGCATCGACTTTATAATACTGTGTCAGTTGGAAGTTGTGATATTCGATTAGGTTACGTAGTTTTTCTTCTAAATCATCACGGAACAAGTCAGCAAGCTTAATGGCACGGCGCGCCACTTTGTCCTCATACGCAGGGCCAATGCCGCGACCTGTGGTACCGATTTTGCCTGTACCGCGTTTGGCTTCGCGTGCTTGGTCAAGTGCCACGTGATATGGCATGATGAGTGGGCAGTTTGGCGAGATACGTAGACGCTCGCGTACTGGTACGTTGTTGGCTTCTAGATCTTTTATCTCTTTTAGTAGGGCATCTGGCGCTAGTACCACACCGTTACCGATGAAGCAGGTGACGCCTTCGCGCAAGATACCAGATGGGATCAAATGTAGGACGGTGGTTTTGCCATCGACAACCAGTGTGTGCCCAGCGTTGTGACCGCCTTGAAAACGAGCAACGGCTGAGGCTTTTTCGGTAAGTAAATCAACGATTTTACCCTTACCTTCATCGCCCCATTGGCTACCCAAAACTACGACATTCTTACCCATGATCAATCCTTACCTTTATGTATTGAGGTGTGTGCAATAACGGTTGCAAAACTAACGTGATGTTAGCAGTGTTTGATGCTTGTGCTCAGTGCGCTTATCATTGCCGAGCCAAACCAAGTATGTTTTATCTTAAAGTCTTTATCCAAGCGGCGATGCCACTGTAAATATACCTATAAGTCAGCCAAACTGAATCTAGTTAAGCTAGATAGTTTGTAGTTGCCATTGATTGTCAGCAAAACCCAAACGATGTGTCACGCCATCGGGACGATCGTCCGCGTTTAGTGGCATGGTGACACGGTAGCCCTGCTCGCGTAAGCTGGTGGCCTGCTGGAGCAAGGTTTGTCGCTGCTCGGGGCTTGCTTGAGTGGCGGCTTGATAATCGATCAGCACGATACTTGGCGCTTCAAGCTGCGTGTGCGCCAGCAAGCGGCTGACATCCATACTAAATCCTGTGGCTTCACGTGGCTGGCTGGCGGACAGATGGCCACCGCTTTGCATACCATCAAAACGCCCGCCGCGTACCAGCGGCTGCGTCTCGCTATTGATATAGCCATTAAAGACAATGCCAGTATGATAGTGATAGCCTGATAGCTCAGTCACATCGATACTCACCGGACACTGCCACTGCGTTTTTAGGTGCGTTTTTAGGCGCTGTAGCTCATCGATAGCCGTAGATATCTGTTCATCTTGCTGTGCGGCAGTAGAGAGCTTGGTCAGCAAATTATCGATATCGTGACCAAAACGCGCTAAGGCATAAAAGTCATCGCCCATCGGCAATGCTTGGCAAATGCGTTTGAGCTCTGGTAGGTTTTTATTGGCATATAAATGCATCAATTGCTCAGCGTCGCTGTCAGATAGCGCAGCCATCTCAGCCAAACGCTTAAATATCGCCACATGACCCAAGTCAATATGCAGTGCCGCGCTCATATCTAGTGTATTGACCATCCCAAACAAGACATCAATCAGCTCGATATCGGCTGCCAAATCGGCGCAGCCAAATATCTCAGCGCCTAACTGCAAGGGCGTACGTGAACCAAACAGTCCTGATGGCAAGGTGTGAATCACATCGCCTGCATAGCAATAACGCGCAATACCTGTACCGCCGTGATGCGCATCAATACGCAAAATCTGCGGGGTAATATCGGCACGCAAGCCCATCAAACGACCCGTCAGCTGATCGATGATCTTGAACGTCTGACGTTTCAAATCTTCTGAGGCGTCACTTAACAGTGACTCAGTAAACTCAATCATCGGCGGATTGACCAACTGATAGCCATGAGTGATCAGCTGCTGCGTCAATTGGTACCTAAGCACCTCTTGCTTATGTGCGTCTTCAAACAACACATCCACCACGCCATCAGGCAACAGCCAACTGTTGGCCACATCGCTGGCAAAATGGTTTAGGTAGGGCATGCTATTAGGTTTAGCAACGCTATCGGCAGGCTGAGTGGCCGCATTTTTTGTTGCATTTAACTGGGCAGGTTTTGCAGAATCAGAACTGACAGACACAATAAATCCTTGTTTGGCGTATCGCTTACCAAAAAACGCGGTACTAAAAGGTTGTATTTATAAGGGCATTGACATCGTATCGTTGTGTTTTTAACACACAACATCATTGACCCAATTATTTATAAACAAACTAGGTAACCGCAACAGGGTGAGTAATAAGTATAATTTAGGATGATAAGACGAGTATCTTTATGCGCTAATAAACAGAGATAAATAATCAAGGCACTTTATGCTTTAGTTTAGCATAGCACTCAAGGTTCGCCTAGTGACAATTGGGCACAATTACTATCTAATTATCGTCCATGGCATCATGAGTATCAGTAGCTACGGCGACGGCTATCTGCTCGTATTGAACAAATAGCGCCCGTGAAATAGCCGCTATGCGCTTGCATTACTTGACAAAAACGTGCGCGAATTGCCCCAGCAAGAACAGCGCCATGCAGACAGACTCATGTTACACTAACACATATTTTTATCTCGGAAGCCTTATGTCATCTGATTACCACCCAAACCCTGCCATCAACCAAACCAATGTCTTAGGCACAGCGCTTGCCAGCTGTTGCTTCGACCCTATCACTGGCTATTATCGCAATGGCTTTTGTCATACGGGAAACCATGATGTTGGTCAACATACCGTCTGTGCCAAGATGACCAGCGAGTTTTTAAACTTCTCAGCCAGTCGTGGCAATGACCTTATCACCCCGCTACCTGAATATAACTTTGCCGGTCTCAAGCCTGGTGATTACTGGTGTATCTGCGCCCTGCGTTGGGTCGAAGCACTAGATTTTGACATTGCCCCGCAGATAAAACTAGAAGCTTGCCACGAGAGCCTACTGGCATTGGTAGATATCGACACGCTAAAAAGCTATGCATTGTAAAAGGTTGTTCATAGATAGTGCGACCAAATGATAATGGCTTTGCTTAAGACAAGTTTTGATTCTTGCATCTGTTTATTATATGACAGGAGGGTGTGTGGAAAACGACAACAACCAATTAATCAAAAAAACGGCTCACATTGCACCTGACTCTAATATGAGCCACATTTATGCCAATATGAATGATCGGCATCTCTACCTAGATGACGATGACAGCTATATCTACGGCGATGCTGAAGCCACGACTCAGGATACCATCGAGACCATGACGGTCTACGATCCTGACTCTGAGCGTTATGAAGATATTGATTCATCAAGTAAGGATGAAGTGGTTAATTGCTATGCGTATTCGCGAAAAACAGGTGAAAATCTAGACAAAATCGCCCTTACTGATGTGAGCCGTGCTCTTAGCAATAACGGTCAGTTTATTTGGCTCGGTCTCTACGACCCCAGCCTAGAAACCATGGTAAAAGTCAAAGACGCTTTTGATCTGCATGAGTTGGCGGTTGAAGATGCGTTTGCCGATCACCAGCGTGCCAAGGTCGAAAACTATGACAATGATATGGTCTTTGTCGTGATACGTACCGCCAAGCTTGAAGACAATGTCATTCGTTATGGTACGACTGCGATATTTATGGGCAAAAACTACCTGATTACGATTCGTAATGGTCCGTCAAACTCCTATGCGCCTGTACGCGAGCACTGTCATCGTCGCCCAGAAAAGCTACGCATGGGGCCGATATTTGTACTCCATGCCATACTCGATTTTATCGTTGATAACTATATGCCGATCACCGATCGATTGGGACGATATTTGCGTGAGCAAGAGCGTTATGTCTTCACCTATGAATTTGATAAAGGCACATTAAAAAATCTGTATCAGCTCAAATCACAGCTGGTACATATGCGCGCTATTATCCTACCCGTACAAGACATCTGTAGCTTCTTTATCAATCATAAAAAAAGCGAGATAGTCTCAGGGTTTTCTCAAGCAGCCAAGCCATATTTTCGCGATGTGAACGATCATCTCCTGCACTCATTGGATGCCATTAATGGTCTTAATGAGATGCTAAGCGTGGTCATGAACACTTATATGGCCATGGTCAATATGGGACAGAACGAAGTCGTACGTAAGCTTGCGGCGTGGGCGGGTATCCTTGCCGTACCAACCGCTATCGCTGGTATCTATGGTATGAACTTTGACTTTATGCCCGAGCTCCATTGGAAGTATGCGTACTTCATTATTATGATAATCATCATCGCTCTTTGTAGCTTCTTATATTACAACTTTAAGCGACTCAAATGGCTGTGATAACTCATTCATACACAAAAAAAGGGCTACCACTGGTAGCCCTTTTTTATGCTGATCGTCAATCATTATTCGCGGCGGTGCTTGGTATGGCTGTCTGGATCTTGCGCATTATCAGGCAGTATAGCCTTGACCGTTAAATTTGCATACTGTCTATCAAGATTGTCTTCTGGGCGACCAAATGTTTTTGCCGTCCAAGTGAGTATGACAATAGCCCCACTCAATAGCATGATTGCCACAGAAATGGTGGCCAGCAACCATAGATGAAAATAATCTGACACTGCCTGCACATCAACCACTAGATGTCGTGATAAAGCCGTTATGGCAATAAATATCAAAAACTGTACGGGCAGACGATGGGTTTTAAAGTAAATCCCTATCATAGCCAGCAGCTCAAGATAAATGAATAGCATCAAAATATCTTTTAAATCCGCTGAGCCTTTTTGGACAATATAGATAAACTCTTTACCTGCCGTCCAGACCACCACCACGCTGATTAAAAATAAGATAACGTAATGACAGACATCGACAAACTCTCTACCAATACCTTGTAGTCGCTCATGAATACCTACATCTTTTTTAGCCATTTTTAGGTCCTATCAACGAAGAGGTGGTTGATTTGCCTGACTCTATCAATCAGGCCCCTTTATCTATCGGCAATCAGCACTCACCTGGCTATTTTCTAGCTAATACCCAAACCTGCTGATTTTTCAGCCGCATCGACTGTCTGGCGAATAAGCGTGTTGATGGTCATTGGGCCGACACCGCCTGGCACTGGTGTATACGCACTAGCAATGTTTTCCATGCCTTGCATTTCGATATCGCCAACACCGCCGTTATCCGTTGGATGGAAACCAGCATCAACAACTACCGCACCTTTTTTGATCCAAGCGGCTTTGATCAGCTCAGGCACACCTACAGCACCAACTACAATATCGGCGCGCTTAATATGAGACTCTAAGTCTTGCGTTCTTGAATGACAGATAGTCACCGTACAGTTCGCATTCAATAGCATCATTGCCATTGGTTTACCCAAAATAGCACTACGTCCTACGACCACAGCCTCCAAACCCGCAAGCTCGATATTATGATGCTCTAATAGATGCATAATGCCTTGCGGTGTGCATGAGCCGTAAGCGGATTGCTGCATCGCCATACGACCAAAACCAAGACAAGTCACACCATCGACGTCTTTTGCCAAATCGATTTGCTCAAAGCAAGCACGTTCATCGATATGCTCAGGGACAGGATGCTGTAACAAAATACCGTGTACGTCTGGATTGCTGTTTAGCTCATTTATCTTTGCCATGAGCTGCTCAGTGGTCGTGGCGCTTGGCATCTCAACACGTATAGAGTCCATGCCAACACGCTTGCAAGCGTTGCCTTTCATACGGACATAAGTGGCAGAGGCTGGATCGTCACCAACCAATATCGTCGCTAAGCTTGGGGTGCGTCCCGTTTTATCTTTGATCGCATCCACGCGCGTGCGTAGATCCTGTTCTATTTGTTTGGCAAGTGCTTTGCCGTCCAAAACGGTGGCGGACTCGTGGGCAATAGACATAGTAACTCCAATAGAGGATACGATATAAAAAAATAAAGACAGCGCGTGCAAGTACTTTGCATGCCTGTCTTTTGCTTCGTCAACCTTTGACTGATAATAATATTGTACCTGTGTACGCTGCAAAATCCTAGCGTGTATTGGGATACAATAAAAAAGTGGCCTACTATCATTTAGTAGACCATTTGACTCTCATGTATTCACGTTATTTATTAGGCGCTATAGGCCTGGGCTAATAAGTCTGAAACTCTAGCCCAACGCCTGCTCCAATATCACTTGACTGAGTATCAGAGTCTACGCCCCATAAGCGAGATGTCACTAAAGTTTTTGGATTCAACTGATGCGCCCATGATATGTCAATAGCGGTCAGTTTATCTTTCATTGGAAAGGCTTGGTTATCAGACTTTCCAGTGCGACGATCCAACTCTCCTGACTGATTAACCTTAGCATATTGCAGTTTTGTATTGACAAAGTTTCGACTATCTAGCCATAGCTTGCCACCTACTGATATGCTCTCTGCATCGCCGCCCAAAGAATGCCCGAGTGGATAGCCTTGCTGGTAGTAACCATCGGTATATGTACTATGATCATAGGATACGCCTCGGACTTTACCACTAGTACGTGTGTCTGCATATTCTGTATACAATTGATATGGCATACCATAAGCTTCCGAAGCGTAGTCAGCACCGGCAAGGTACATGTTCTTCGCTGGTAGCCCGCCCGCCTCATCTTCGCCCACATATTGTGCGTATACTGTGGCTGGGATATTTACCAAAGGCGCAAGATTCATACGCGCATCAAAACCACCTAATTGATTAGCAGGGTCTTCACCAATCGTCGCACCATTGTCACCATTATCTTTAGTGCCTAAAATAGCATCACCAAAGGAGCTAAAACTCTCTGGACGACCTTCCCCGCCCCACATAAAGGTTCGAGACGCACCAACTTCTAGCCATGGTAAAGGACTGGCCGTCAGACGAGCACCAAATAGCTTAGCATCTGGTACGGCATCATAATCTTCAAGTTGACCTGCAAATAATTGATACTGCCATGGACCAACCCATGAAAGATAAGGCGATGTTGGTGCATTTTGCTCATCACGTTGCATGGTGATACCTGCAACAGGACGACTGGCATCGCCACGAATCAAACTGCCGTCAGTACCAGGGCCCCACCATGTCGGGATCTGACCGGCAATCAACCATTGATTGGCAGCAGAGCCAGCAATATATGAGCCTTCAAAACTCAAGTCGTTACTGTCTTCGAGCAAACTATCGTTTTTTAGATTGGCTTGAAGTTTCATTTCCCAATTTTCTTCACTCAAACTGAGCGCTGCTGAAACCTCTTGCCCTGCTAAATGGTCATCAGCAAAAGTTTGCGGCAACTGCTGACGATCGGTCTGTACATAAGCGTCTACTTCAGCCTTCACCAAGGAGTTGGGGTTTTTAGCAAGTGTGGCACGGACTGACTGTAGTACTTTTTGCTGCGCGTCAGTACTCACCTGAGCCGTGGTGATTGCTTTAGTAATTTCATTAGCAGTTAAAGGCCATGTACTGGTACTAATGTGAGTGACGCCTTGCGCATTTAACCATTCTAGCTCTGACTTGAGCTTCATATCATTCATATACAAATTCTGTGCTGAGGCCAGCATGGATATCATACCCAGCCCTACTAACACACTCAGCTGCTTGTACTTTCTTTGTTTAGACATAATTATCTACTCTTTATAAAGTGTACTTATCCAGAATAGATAAGTTTTAATGAATCATTATTTATTTAGCATCCGCATCGATACGGGCAAGAACTTTGTCTAAAGCCTGAACAGTTTGCGTAATCTCTGCTTCTGTCAAGGTTGGATGCACCAAAAACATCAAGCTGGTTTCACCCAATTGTTTGGCTATTGGCAGCCTGATTTCTGGACGCAGACCTGTATCATCAAAGGCTTTTTCTAAATACACTTCCGACGCCGAGCCTGAAAAGCACGGGACGCCTTGCTCATTAATCGCTGCAATAATAGCATCTCGTGTCCAGCCTTCGGGGAGATTTTCAGGCTTTACATAAACATAAAGCTTATAGTAAGCGTGTTTGGCATCTGCAAAATCGGCGCTGTTTTCTAGGCGGGGTACAGACAAATAGCCTTTTTCTGCCCAGCGTGTACACGCATCCAAAATTGCCTGCGCGTTTTGCGTGCGCTTTTGTGTCCAATCGCTCATTCGCGCCAGCTGAATACGCCCGATTGCCGATTGCATCTCAGGCATACGCCAGTTGGTACCAAAGCTTTCATGTAGCCAGCGGTAACCAGGTGGGTGCTCGGTTTCATGGACAGCAGCGTAGCTTTTGCCATGGTCTTTGTACGCCCACATTTTGCGCCACAAGTTTTCATCATTGGTGGTGACCATGCCGCCTTCACCGCCTGTGGTCATGATTTTGTCTTGACAAAAGCTCCATGCGCCTACGTGACCGATACTGCCGACACTGCGTCCTTTGTAGGTTGCGCCATGTGCCTGCGCGCAATCTTCGATGACGTATAAATTATGCGCGTCTGCCAATGCCATGATACCATCCATATCGCACGGCCAGCCAGCCAAATGCACGCAAATGACGGCTTTGGTCTTATCGGTCAATACGGCTTTGATGGTCTCAGGGGAGATATTGCCCGTGTCCGCCTCGACATCGGCAAACACAGGGGTCGCCCCTGCATTCACCACACAAGAGATACTGGCGATAAAAGTGCGCGGCGTGACAATCACTTCGTCACCTGCACCTATATCCAGCGCTTTTAATGCCACATCCAATGCCAGTGTGCCATTAGCAACGGCTACTGCGTATTGGCTGTCTGCCCACGCTGCAAATTCTTTTTCAAATTCGCGCCCTTCTTGCCCTGTCCAGTAGTTAACTTTATTAGACAATAAAACAGCACTGACCTTGTTCGCCTCTTCTTGAGTAAAGCTGGGCCATGGTGAGAAAGGAGTGTTTAGCATAAGGTTCTCAATTTTTTATAATAAGTCATAAGATTTATAGTGTGCTAGTTTTAGCAAATTATTTACTCAAAGGTCGTGCTGGATTACCTACTACTACGGCTCCGGCAGGTACGTCTTTAGTCACCACAGCACCCATGCCGACTATAGCGCCTTTACCAATGATCAAGGGTTTATCAGGTGTGCCTTGTTTGATGACTGCCCCCGTGCCGATATAGGCATGGTCGTGAATATGAATATTGCCATTGCAGCTAACGCGCGGGGCAAAGGTCACATAGTCGCCGATGACGCAATCATGAGCAATATAGCTATAGATATTAGCGTGAAACTGTTTGCCGATTTTAATATTAGAAGTCAGTTGAGTAAAATGACATAGTACTGAACCTTCTCCTATTTCGACTGCATCTAATACAATGCTATTAGATGCTTTTGCAGACAAAACAGCGATATTGTCTTTACTACATTTAGCTACTAAGATTTCTCGAATCCTACTATCTGCAATGGCTATAACCACTGCTTTATCTTTAGGAGCTAAACCTAAATAGGCTTTGTAGTTATAAATCTTATAACCATTTAACTCTTCGTCTTGTGATCCGTCATCTACAAAACAAATACTTGCTTCTGGATATTGCTCACGCACTAAAGGTAAAAGCTCTCTGCCAAAACCACTAGCGCCATATATACCGATTAACTGCTGCATATCGACTTCCTTGTTATTATTAACTATTTACTTCCTATAAACTTACTCATTGTCGCTTCGCCGTCAGCACTAATACCATCTTTAACAACCACTTTCTTTACTGTCTTAAGTAATATCTTGATATCTAACCACAATGACTGATTATCGACATACCACGTATCAAGCGCAAACTTTTCATCCCAACCAATCGCATTGCGCCCATTAACCTGCGCATACCCTGTAATACCAGGACGCACATCATGGCGGCGCTTTTGCTCATCATTGTATAGTGGCAAATATTCCATCAGTAAGGGACGCGGGCCAACCAAACTCATATCGCCTTTAACGACATTCCAAAGCTCAGGCAGCTCATCCAAGCTGCTATCACGCAGACGCTTACCAAAATCTGTTAGACGCTCGCTATCAGGCAGTACATTGCCCTCAGCGTCAACAGCATCTTTCATCGAGCGAAACTTGAGCATCTCAAATGGCTGACCATGCAAACCAGGACGAACTTGACGAAATAAGACAGGCGAGCCTAGATTCTTTTTTACTTTATAAGCGGTCACTGCATAGACAGGGGCTAAGACCACGAGCGCGCTGGACGCTGCTGCAATATCAAACAGTCGTTTTATCATTGTATTCCCATCTCCGTTAGCATCATCTGATTAACCGCATTGACATCAAACTTATCCATAGCCACCTGACGTGCTGCACTGCCCATGTTGGTGATTAAGTCAGGGTCGGTTATAAATTTTTCCATTGCTGCGGCTAGCGCATCGACGTCTTTGACTGGCACAAGATAACCATTATGACCGTCTACGACTGTCTCACGACAGCCAGGCGCATCGGTAGTGATAACCGCACGACCCATTGCCATAGCCTCAAGCACTGTACGCGGCGTCCCCTCACGATAGGATGGCAGCACATAAACCGAACTGTCTGCAATAGCAGGCTTTACATCGTTGAGCTTACCTAAGAAACTAACCAGCCCATCATCAATCCACGCATCCAGCTCACGCTGCGCAATCGCATCAGGGTTGTCATCGACCCAGCCTACTAGGTCAAACTGCACGTTAAGGTGACGCGACTTGATAATTGCTGCTGCCTGAGCATACTCACGCACGCCTTTTGCACCCAGCAAGCGCGCAATGAGCAAAAAGCGCGGCACAGACTCACCATTTTCTGTCGGCAATGGCGCAACGCTATATTCTGATACATTGACACCTGAGCCATTGACCACCGTGCTAGGTGTTGATGGTTTTAAAATACCCATTTTTTTAAATAGCGCTTGATCATCAGGATTTTGGAAAAACACCTTATCCGCTGTCAGTAATGCTGCGGCATACAGCTGATGCATCACTTTTTGCAGATTGGACTTTTTGTACCCTTTTTCTTCCGCCCCACTAAAGGCGTAGCCAAGCCCTGTTATTAGCGCAAAAATATGCGGCACACGGGCAAGCTTAGCAGCGAGCGAACCATAGATAACAGGTTTAATCGTATAGCCAAGCACATAATCAGGCTTAATTTTCTTCATTAATAAGTATAAAGCAGACAAGGTTTTAGCGTCTTTTAACGGATTGGTCCCTGTACGCTGCATAGGTATGTCATGCACTGTATAACCTAATGCTATCAAACTATCACACTCTTCTGGATAAACCTCAAATTCAGGGGCAGCAATGTGAATTTCAAAGCCTTTATCCTGTAGGGCTTTAATTAAAGCACCACGGAACTTTAAAATAGAAGCAGGGTAGCTTGCTATGATTAGGTATTTCATATTAAAGAGGTCCTATACAGTGTCAGAGTCAAAATAGCTTAAGTACCAGTTATTTCTATCTTTTAAAATATTTTTAAGCTCTTTATTAAAAACCCTAACACCAAAGTGCAATTCTATGGGTCTCACTTTTTCAGGGAGATATAAAAACCCATTGGCTTTGTAAGCAGCATGGTTAGGTGAATGATCAAAGTTCCAAGCTAAGACAGCATCACAATTGTTATTTTTTAAATGCTGTAAAGCCTTATTTAAGACTATAGAGCCTAATTTATCTTCAAGATAAATCAACTCCATAATATAGCCTATTAAGCCACCATGCTTTTCTTTCAATGAATAAATACATATTGCTTGCATTTCACCAGCACTATTACATATTGCAATGTTCTGATAATCTTCTTCAGGCCGAGAGAGCCGCCAATTAATATATTCAGCATCTCTGACTAAGCCTATATTAATTTTCTTTGAAAAATTTTGCCATAATTTATCATAATTAGAATCTATATCGATATTCTTAACTATGTTCAAATTACCTTTATACTTAATTCTTTTCAAATAAGTAATATTAGGTAAAAAGCTAGAAATTTTATTTATAATAGGAAGCTTTGACAAGATATAATGCGAGCGTAACGGTAAAACCAGAAAAGGGATAGGATCTAAATTTATCCAGTCCAATTTATTAAAGAAGCCGTGGGCTGAGTTTCCATTTGGAAATCCATAGACAAATGCAATATTTCTATCTTCTGCTTCTTTATAAACTTGTGAGGCTAGCTTGTTAAATAAACCTTTTCCTCTGCCCTCAGGTGCTACTAAAGTATCTAAAGACTGTGACCCTGTTACTACCTTTCCATTAGACATAAATCTATTTTGAAAAACAGCATATATACCAGTTAGTCCATTTATTAGACTTGGGTCAACGCCTCCTAAAATTAATCGGCCTTTCTGACTATAGCTCTCTATATATTGCCACTTCAAATGTTGTAGAGTACGAGGGCTATCATTGTTATTAAAGAGTTGCTTAACCAAATGAAGGTCTTGCTCATTATCTATCCATTTATTATTCATTTATAATACCTTTTACACTCATCCATCGTTAGGTTGATAAGCTCACCATTTTGAATTTTAGTAGATACGTTTTTAATTATACTTTCGAACGTGTCGCGCATTTTAGGAGCCGTAATCATATTATGAGGGTGAAACCACATGTGTGCCTGAGCGGACTTATGCGAAGCAGATCTTAATATATGATCCCATCGTTTATAGGTGACTTCACTAGGTATAAATTTCTTTGCACCACTGGGCCATTTCAAAAAATAACCTGCAGGCAAGCTTATCATAGGATTATTTTTAGATTGCTTGAATTTTTGTGAAGGTTTTAATATGTTTAGTTCATCAAGCACTCTGTAATATTTGTTAGAGTGTAATCTAGACTGCTCGATTAGACCTTTTCTATACACATTGAAGCCTGAGTTGTTGAGGAGCTTTAAATGCCCTACATCATTACGTGGGAAAACTAACGAGTTTACAGATATACTTTCCTTTTCAAATATTTTGAGAGATTCTGCAATTTCAAATTCAACAATACTTTCTTTAGTAGTTTGACCTAATGGATGATGAGTAAATCCATGCCATGCAATTTCGTGGCCATTTTGCTTAGCTTGTAAATATAACTCTCTTCCTAGCCAACCGTTTAAACTTTCATTTTGCAGTGCACTATAAATGTACTTATACCACTCATCCTGTTCATTGATATAAGATTTTATAATATCTTTATATTTTAGAATATCAGCTTCATCTTGCGTAAAGAGAGTAGTAAAAGCATAAGTCGCTTTGATAGAGTGATGCGATAACACATCTTCAATATATGTATATACTTCACTTAAGCTGCTTTGGTTAATACATTGTGTAGAACCCCCTAAGTGATCAGCAACTCCCCATAGGCCCTCACAGTCAAGCGATAAGGTAAAAACACCCTTGTCCATTACTGACTCCTCTTTCTTGTAGTTTGGTTTATTGCATCATTCCAGACATCAATGTAACGCTCGCACATTTTTTCTACTGAGTAATTTTCAATAACTCTCTCGTAAGCCTTCTCTCTTCGAGCGGCCCAATCCTCCGGGAAATCTAGATATTCGCGATAAGCTTCTTCTAGGGCTTTTTCTAATGCGTTCTGATCCTCTGAGGGGACAATCCAACCTGTATCTGCAATAATTTCGCGGGCATCCCCTACATCTGTACTAATACAAGGAACACCAAAGCTCATAGCCTCAATAAGTACATTTGGAAAGCCTTCGGTAATACTGCTTAACACCAAGCAATCCATTTTTTTATAAATATCGAAAAGCTCATCTCTACTGTCAATCTGACCTAGAAAAGTGAATGAAGCATTAATGAGATGCTCATATTTATTTTTAAATATTGTATTTTCATAACTTATGCCTGTACCTACCATAATACATCGAGAATCAGTACGGTATTTATTGAAACTATTGAAAGATGATATAAACAATGCATGATTTTTTGCAGGGTCATAGCGGCCAACATGCCCAACAGTAAATTCTTTGTTTTTTTGTGGCTCAATTAATTTATGATCGCTACTATTGATATTTATTCCGTTAGGGATATATGCGAAATTATCGTAGAATCCAGCTTGTTTATGAAGCTCAATAGATTTTAATGAGCAGTTTATTATTTTATATGGTATAAGCTTAGAAAGTTTAGCGCTTGCTTTCATTAAAGCATAATTTTTAGAGCCTAACTCTTTTTTAGTAACTCTACTTTGACGAATATTCCAAACAACTGGAATTCCCCAAGTTTTACCAAGCAGCCCAAAGAGAAAGTTGGAGTGACCCATCCAGCTCTGGATAATATCAGGCTCATATTCCAGTATCTCTTTTCTTAATTTATATAGGTTTATAGCAAATGATTTTAGGCTACGGATATTAAGTGATTGGATAACTATATCAGCTTCTTTAAAATCACTATTGTATTCTGGCATGTCTAAAAGCGTATAAACTATATGCTCGACTTTTTTAGAGGTACCGTTTATTAATCTAAGAAGTGCTCCCTCAGCACCTCCTCTTCCTTCTCCACCAGTAATTATATGTACGACTTTCAAAATATTGCTTCCTATTCAAAATATGAGAACTTACCTCTTAATAAAACTTACTTATAATGATCAATAAATCTCTTATTTTTAGACATAACAGAAATAAAAATATAAAGAAAAAATGGTAACACCATAATTTTCTGTCGAACAGCGATTCCTAAGTTACCCGTAGTTAAAGCCAAAATTACCCAAGCTATAATTGCATATGCCCACATGAATTTACGGTTTTCTAGTGAAGTCAGATTTTTAGTTTTAATTATCTTGTAACCACCAAAGATGAAAAGATATAGTAATATCAAATTATCTAATGCAGAAAAAATCTGAGTAATAGAGCGTGCTTCGAAAATTAAGGGTCTAAACATATAGGTAAAGAGCTTCATAGGAAAGCTTAATTCCGAAAGAGTAATACCACTGTCTGTATTTTTATAAACGTCTTCACGACTTTCAATATAACTTGCTATATCGTCAGGAGAGTTTCCAGCATTAACTCCCGCATAATTAAGAGCATATGGAATTAGAAATGCTGATATTCCGATGGTAACAAAAGCTAATACAAGCTTCATAATTATATTGACTTTCTTATCAAAAAATAATGATACTGCTAAAGCTATTATCATAATACCGGCAATATGAGGTCGTACCAAAAACATCATAAGGATAGCTATACTCATACTACCCATGCGTTTTTTAAGCTCTAGTGCCGACCACAGAGCTAATACTGCTCCAAGAAATGAAATGCCATCTTTACCTATTCCAGAAGACCAAAAACTAATAGAAGGTAGAAATATCACTAATGTAGCTATAACTCGTAATGATTTTTGTTGATTTCTAACTAGGGGTTGAATAATAGAGTCAAGAATTATCAACCCTAAACTACCTATTAAATTAAAAACAAGAAAACAACCCATCATGTTTAAATGTAGATAGTTTGTTAGAATTGAAACTAAGTAGACAATAAAGTTTGTACCAGGCTCAAAAACTACGTTACCTCTGATCGCTTTTGCGTAGTAAACAGAAGAGTCAGCTCCGACATTAATAGTGAACCAATAGTAGACAAAAGTAAAAGTAGTGTGCCAAAAATATAACAGTGAGGCTCGCTTATCTTTTGATCCAAACCTCCTAGATAAAGATATAACAGCAAATAAGCCCAAAAGAAAGACTAAGAATGGAGCTGTCACCTGCCATATGTCAAGAAACATTAGATTCCTTAATTATGTTTATTTTAGTATAAATCACTTCAACAGTTGCTATGGTATTACCAAAAGGATATTAAATAGATCTCTTGCAAAAGTACCAGTTCATTGACTTCCACTGACGGAGTTACAAGGGCTGACGATGACTTATGCAAGAAGTCTAATATAGTCAGTCCGATATAAAATCAACATAACCCATATCAAAAAATAGTTTATCTAAAATGCAAATACTCAATTTTACAGGTAATCACTATAATTAGGCTATGACATCCATACATAATCTTTTATAGTTAATTTGAATTCTCAAACACTTTTATGTATATATAAAGTACTGCATAGGATAAGCGAAATAAACTGCAACATTCATAATCCCACCTTAATATTATTGTCCAACCAGCTTTGGAACATTAACACACTCCATAGTTTTGAAGAGTTGTCTTTATGACCTTCTAGGTGCTCTTTCCAAGCCTTTCTAATTTTATCCGGATAAAAGTAGCCTTCTTCTGTTAGCCGTTTCTCAGCTAGCAATGGTTCTGCCCACTCTCGAAGTGGTCCTCTCAACCATTGGGCTAAAGGTATAGAAAACCCTTTTTTAGGACGCTCAATCAATTCCTTTGGCACATACTTATATAACACTTCTCGTAATACCCATTTACCAGATTTATCACGGATTTTCATATCAATTGGTAATTGCCAAGCTAGCTCGACCACTCGATGATCCAGCATAGGTACACGCACTTCAAGACTGTTAGCCATAGCGGCACGATCAACTTTCACCAGTATATCGTCAACCATATATTGCTGGGCATCCATACTCATCATCCACTCTTCAAATGAGTCAACGTTAGACCATTGAGACTTATCCGTCAGTGCCGTAGGGACCTTTTTTGCACCGATGACCAGCTGCTCAGAATTTTTCCAATGGCTAATTACTAAGTTGTAAAACTCAGCTCGATTATCAACCGGCAAAACCTCAACTAGCTTTAATAGCTTTTCAGGCATCGGTAGTCCTGATAGTAATTTAGCAGCCAGTTTACGAACAGGCGTAGGCAGTGGACTTACTATTTTCCAGATCTTCGGTAATAGCTGATAGGTATTATAACCACCAAATAGTTCATCACCAGCATCGCCACTTAACGCCACCGTAACATGTTGCTTTGCCATTTTACTCACCAGATACGTGGGTATCTGCGAGCTATCGGCAAACGGTTCACAAAAGATACTTGAGAGCAATGGAACCACTTCTAGAGCATCTTTAGCCGTTACATAGAATTCTGTATGCTCCGTCCCCAAGTGCTCGGCTACTGCTTTGGCATACTCAGCTTCATTATATCCTGGTTCATCAAAGCCAATAGCAAAGGTCTTGATAGGTTGTTTGCTCTCGGCCTGCATCAGAGCAACAACAGTACTGCTATCCACACCACCGCTGAGGAAAGCGCCCAAAGGCACATCCGCTGCCATCTGTCCGACAAGGCTCTGTTTAATGGTATGCTCAAGCAAATCAATTGCTTCAGCATCAGAACCGGTAAAAGGAGCAGATACTCCCTTTTCAACGGTTTCTTTTAGACTCCAATAAGATATAGGAGAAACCTCTTCCCTAGCCTGATCTATCTTTATTTTAACAAAATGACCCGGCAATAGTTTTTCTATACCGCCATAAATCGAATAAGGTGCTGGAATATAATTATAGCGAAGTAATAATGCTAAAGCATCTCTATCTATTGCTGCATTAAATGCTGGATGTGCTTTCAATGCTTTCAGCTCTGAACCAAAGAGTAATGTCTGTCCTGACCAGCCCCAATATAAAGGCTTCTCACCCATACGGTCACGAGCGAGTGTTAACTCTTTTTGTTGTTGATCCCACAATGCAATAGCGAACATACCCACGAGTTTTTGAAGCGTCTCTTCCCATCCAAAAACCTGTATTGCTTTCAATAAGGTTTCGGTATCTGAGTGCCCTTTCCAGATGATAGTTGGAATAGAATTCTCGATTTCTTGACGGATTTCTAAGTGATTGTATATTTCACCGTTAAAGGCCATAACATATCTGTCATCGTCAGAGAGCATAGGCTGATGGCCAGAATCCGTTAAATCCAATATGGCAAGTCGGCGATGACCTAAAGCTATTTCATCATAAATATCATACCAAAAGCCTACTGAATTAGGGCCTCTATGGGAAATAGATTTGGTCATTATTCTTAAAGTTCTTGTAACATCACTTTCATTTAAGTATATAGAACTTCTTAAAAACCCTATTATTCCACACATATTAAAACACCTTTTTATAGTTCTAATTTCTTAATAGCTTGTATCGTTTTTAACGCTGTTTTTTTCCATCCAAAAACATCAACTAAGTTATAATCTAAAAATTTGTAGGAATTTTTATAGTTATCAAGGCTGCTAATGAATTTATCAAAGCTTTCTACTAAGTTGCCTTCTTCCTCAAGTAACAAGCCAAAATCATTTTCCTGAATAAACTCTTGTCCATTTATATTAGTAGAGAATATTGGCAAACTTGATGCAACATACTCTAAAGTCTTCAAAGAAGATACTTTGACATTTCTATGCCTTTCAAACTCATAGAGTACAATTGCAGCATCGATACTTGCATAGAACTCAGGTAACTGAGAGTAGTCCAACTTGCCAGTAAAGATTACGTTTTCTGGTGCAGATTCTTGAATCTCAGCTTTCAAGTCACCATGCCCTACCATAATAAAATCGATATTAGGGAAATATCTTGCTAATTTAGAGATATCAGCTGCTCCATCCCATGAAGTAAATGTACCTACATAGCCAACTTTCAATTGTGAAGATGTATTTTTTTTATTATAATTTTTTCTAAAGAAACTTGTAGCTACTCCATTTGCGATAGTGATAGTATTAATAATTTTTTTATAGCGCTTTTTAAGAGTATTTTCAATACCACTACTAACACATATATTTAGTTGAGCATTTTCAACCAACCATTTTTCTTGAAGCTTAACAATATATGAATATATAAAACTCTTTTTTGAAGATATTGAATCTTCTTTTGCTAGTCCATTAATTTCTAACACGAACTTCTTCTTGTTTACTAAAAAAAATATTGTTTGAAGTAAGTGCCAATGACTTAGGCGAATATAAATTAAGTCATATTTCTTATGATTTAATATAAGATAGTAGAAAACTTTAGAGTCATAAATTATTTGTCTAACTCCTCTTAAATCAGGTATCTGAATACTTTTTAATTTAAAAGAAGATTGAACAATAGTTTCCTTTTTAGTCCAGCTAGGCGAAATACCTACTACTTCAAAGTCACTATGCTCAACTACCTCATTCCATAACTCCAAATAATGAATTGCTGGACCCCAAGATATACCTAGATCATTAGAAGTAATAGTCAAAATCTTCATCAAAAGCCCTTTAGTTCAATTATAAATTAATACGATTTAAGAGTATTAGCACTAATTTTTGTATATAGTCAGTTTAACACAAAATCGATACAGCCCATATCATAAAACAGTTTAGGTAGATTATTCTTCATCCATCCTTGGTGTAGGAATTTTACTTGTGCCCATTTCTTTTCAATAGGATTCAGATCAGGACTGTAGGGTGGTAACCATAAAATACGATGACCATGTCTATTAAGTAGCTTTTGAATACGCTTACTCTTATGAAATCTGGCATTATCCATTACAATCACGCATTTGGTTTTAAGACTTGGGATTAGCTTGTGTTTGCACCAGTGATAGAAGACGATGCTGTTGATGTTTGTCTCAAAGTAATCTAGGGCAAACAGCATCTTTTCATATAGAGCACCGATAACGTTGGTTCGCTTTTTACCTTGCCAGTTGTAGCTATCGATACAAGGCTTACCAATCGGTGCATAACCATGAGAGCGAATGGTCTTGTGCTCAAAGCCGCTTTCGTCCATATAAACAATGGGATAGCATTGCTGCGTAAATCTATCAAGCTTTCTCTGATACGCCGCTCTTTTTATTGGACACGCTTTTGGATGCTCTAATGTCTTTTTTTTGACTGATGCCTAGGCGCTTTAGGGCATGATAAATGCCTGTTTTACTACAATTTAAACGACGGGCTCGCTCATACTGGTAATCATCAGGATGTTCTTTGACATCATTAAGTAGCACGTCATCTGGTATTTTATAGGGTTTGGTTTGCCTGGTTGCTTTGCTCTGAACAAGTCTCTTCCAGTTTTGTATGGTGGTTGGGCTGAGATTATAGAATTCAGCCGCCCCGGCAAAGGTCATACCCTCGTCTAAGCTTTTTAGTACTTGTTTGCGAAAATCTAGTGAGTAAGTCATGGTCTTTATAATAACAATTGGGTCTAATAATTAATTTATAACACTTTTAAATGGGTTTGGCTATATCTTTATATTTAATAGTCTACAACTAAGTTGCATTAATTATCCCTGACTTAGAATGCCTTAAGACTATTTTTTGATTATTAAATCGCTTAGTAAACACTTGCATTTAGTTTACTAAAACCTTTGATTGTTTTAAGGCTAATTTAATAGATTTACTAAATAGTAGTATACCTGTGATAAATAGCAATCCCCAAATTAGTACTGATAAATAATTTATATGGGAAAATAAAGAAGAAATTATTGTAAAACCTAATAACACAGTAATCACAACATAAGACTTAGCTCTAGGAATATCTCTCCAAACCTTACAAGATAATTCGGTTCTTAAAATATAGAAAAACCAAAATGAAAAAGCGGTAGAAATAGCCGCCCCCAGAGCCCCCATTTCAGGAACCAATAAATAATTCCCTACTGCATTGGATAACATGGCAAGTATAGAGGCAAACATTGAATAGCTTGTTTTTCTAGCAATAGCTATCCCAACAGAGGTGGTTTCTGAAAGGGTATAAAAAAGTGGTGCTAATAAACATGGGGTAATTAAATACTGTATGGCTGCATACTCTTTTGGGAGAAAAAATGGCAGAACCCAAGAGAATAAACCAGATAAAACGATTATAAAGTAGATAGCTGCTAATAAGTGCTCTGATATTTCATCAATCTTACTTAGATTCATCTCTTCATTTTTAACCCACTTATAAACCAAAGGCGCCCATATAGTATTAAAAATACCAGAAAAAACGGTAGCAACAGCTGCGATACTCATGGTCACTGAGTATACACCTAGCTCTGCAAACGTCGACAGGCCACGTAAAAAAAGCCTATCCATAACATTCAAGCCCCAAGAGGCTAAGCCTCCTACAACTAAAGGTAGTCCAAATAACAATAAAGGCTTGAATCTTAACCAATTAAATCTGTATTTAAACGAAGCTAACCACTCTTTACGAGTATTCCATGAAAATACTAAAAATACTGCTAGTATAGATAAGAAATGTGCAGTAACTAAGGTATAGATATCTTTTTTGAATCCTAGCCAAACTGTCGAAATGATGAATATTAAAAATATGATTTTAGGTAGAAGTTGACTCATCGAGAATGCTAGAGCCTTCTCCTGCATCCTTAGTACTAAAGACAGAAAACGAGAGATAATGCTTAAAATAAAACAAGTAATGCTTATAACACTTAGATAGACGCTTGGAATTTCGTATAGCCACTCAGAAACTAAGGTAGGCTTTATGATAAATACTAAACTATATGCTAGCATTGTTAAAAACAATCCAGGCATAAGTGTAAGCTTTAACAGCTCTGGCGTATCTTTTACCTCATGGTATTCACGTACATATGCTTGATCGAGACCTAAACAGAAAAGTAACACCGAAAAGCTTGCTACTACTTGTAGCATTGATATTCTACCAACGTCTTCTACCGAAAAAAACCAAGTGATTATTGGTAGAGAGATTAAGCCAAGGATTCCAGAACCTATAGGACCTATAGCATAGCTTAAAATAGTCTTTTTATTCATTAATTTGAACCAGAAAGTACAGATTGATAGACATTGCCAAGCTTTGAAGTTACCGCTTCTTCGCTGAAATTATCGATGCAATACTCTCTGATGTCGTTTGAATTATATTTATTATAGCTTAAGTATGTATCCAACATAGCTTTAGAGAGTTCACTAATATCGTCTACCTTAACTAGTTTGCCGACTTTCTCATTAACTATACTTTCTGGGCCACCACATTTAGTTGCTATCACTGGTTTACCCAACGCTAAAGCCTCAACTAAAACCACACCAAATGTTTCGTATCTACTAGGCAATACAAATACAGAACTGTTTGCCATCTCTAACTTAACTCTTTCACGAGAGAGGCTTCCTAGAAATACGACTTTACTTTCTAGATTTAACTCGCTAACCAATTTTTGTAGATTTACTTTTTCTAGACCGTCACCACCAATATGCAGCACTGCATTAGGTATCTTATTCGTAATATCAGAGAAAGCTGTTATTAAATTATCAACAGCTTTTTTTTCTGTTAGTAAGCTAATACTTAAATACTTAAATGTTTCTTTTGGTTCTTCAATATTAGCATTTAAGAAATCATTATTAACAATATTAGGGATGTAATTCCAAGTTTCTAGGCCAAAAAAACTATTTAATAAATTAGAAAAAGGTTCACTTACTGCGATATTGTAATCAGCTGCAGAAACTATTTTTTCGAGATTTTTAATCTCGTTTTCTTGTATTAATCCTCTTGCAAAAGCAGTACTATGCTCTGTAACCACATAGGGGATTTGATATTTATTTTTTATTTCTAAGGCTAAATAACCCGCAGGTTTTAAAGAATGAACATGGATAATATCTGGAATTCCGAATTTAGCAGTATAGTTTTCAAAAAGCTTTAATCCATGACTTACCCATCTTTTGCGTTGGATTCTGTGTAATTTAGGTATTGCTAAATAATGAAATTTATAAGTATGTAGGCCGTTATCGTTAATATACTCTCTTCCATGGGGTTGTAAACAAACCCTCTTTATATCCTTTATACTTTTAACTTGGGGATATATCACACCAACTTTATTCCCTGCTTTCCTTAAAGCGTGGGCTTGTTCACGAAAAAAACTTCCCCCGATATCTCCTGTAGTATGTGGATACCAAGAAGGAATAATTAGAATATGTATTGGTTTATTCATTCAGCTAAGGCCTTAACTATTTTTTTCTGTTCTTCACACTTTAAATAAGGATGCATCGGTAAGCTCATTACTTTTTGAGCCACTTCATCACCTACTGGCAGTATTGCATTGATATCTGCAACGGCAGGTTGCTTATTTAACGGAATAGGGTAATGTACGGCTGTAGGGATACCCTGCTCTTTTAGCTTCGCTTGCACCTCATCACGATTATCAACTTGGATAGTGTATTGCGCCCACGCACTCTGATTATGTGCTTCGATAAATGGTATCGTCCTAATACCTGCTTCAGTAAAGAGTTGATTGTACGTCTCTGCCACGCGCTGACGTGCTTGCATCTCATCATCTAGGATTTCAAGCTTAGGCAGCAATATCGCTGCTTGTAAAGTATCTAATCGGCTATTGACCCCTACACGTATATGATGATATCGGCGATCTTGACCATGGCGTGCTATTTGACGAATTATTTTAGCCAATTCTTCATCATTAGTAAAAATAGCCCCACCATCACCGTAGCAACCGAGCGGTTTACTTGGGAAAAAGCTGGTGCAAGCAATAGTTGTTAAATTACAAGATTTTTTACCTTTATACGTGGCACCAAAGCTTTGTGCTGCATCTTCAATCACTGGAATATTATGTTTAGCTGCAATAGCATTGATAGCATCATAGTCTGCGCATTGCCCATAGAGACTGACACCGATGATAGCTTTAGTACGCGGCGTAATGGCAGCTTCAAGTTGCTCGACATCTAGGTTATAAGTTTTTGGATTGATATCTACATAGATAGGTTTGGCACCTAGTACCGCGACCGTCTCTGCTGTCGCAATATAAGTAAATCCTGGCGTGATGACCTCGTCTCCAGGACCGATATCAAATGCCATTTGGGCAATTTGTAGCGCATCAGTACCATTGGCACAAGTGATACAGTATTTAGCACCTGTATATGCTGATAGCTTTTCTTCAAGCTCATGAACTTCAGGGCCTAAAATATATTGACCATGGGCCAATACTTTTTGAATATTGGCTTGTAACTTATCATTTATGACTGCTTGCTGTGCTGCTAAATCAATAAACTGCATATTAAGCCTCCTTGGCTAATTGGCCATTGGAAAGCACATATTTACTGCCAGTATGTTCGCATATTGCTTCACCGTTACCAGTGAGCGGTATGTCTAACTTCTCACCATACTCACTCATCCAAGCAATTTGTTTTGCAGGTACGCCTACCATCAAGGCATAGTCTGGAACATCTGTGTTTACTACTGCACCTGCTCCCACGAAAGAATATTCGCCGATGGTTATCCCGCACACGATAGTGCAGTTTGCACCTAATGTGGCACCTTTTTTTACTAAAGTATTGAGATATTCATCTTTACGCTCAATGAGAGAGCGTGGATTATATACATTGGTGAAGACCATACTTGGTCCACAAAACACACCCTCTTCTAGAGTTACATTATCATAAACTGATACATTGTTTTGTACCTTGCAGTAATCACCAATAATGACTTTATTACCTATAAAGACGTTTTGACCAAGTGAAACACCTTTTCCAATTTTAGCCCCACCACAGACATGTACGAAATGCCAGACTCGAGATCCTTCACCTATTTGAGCACCATCATCGACTATTGCGCTAGAGTGCTGATAATAATCATTCATTATCATATTTCCTTATCTACTCAAGAAAGGATGATAATCACCCTGTAAACCAATAGGCTGAGCATCGCGAATATGAGCTACAGTACTAATCGCGGTACGATTTTCTTCTAAGCCAAAACCATTACCTGCCAATATCTGCTCGTAGCTACGATTATGTAAGTCGGTAAAACCGCCAGAGAACTCAATATCTTCACCATCCACCGTAATCGATCTAAATGTACGCTGTCCTGTAGCCAATATATCAGCTGGCACATCTTCTAAATCAATAGATAGGAACCAGCGCACACGAGCATTTTCATATTCTAGAAAACCAGAAGACTTCGTCTCTGAAACATGATGTACAATATTTTGCTGTAAATCACCAAATATAAAATGCAGCATATCAAAGAAATGCACCCCTATATTAGTTGCAATTCCTCCCGACTTATTAATATCACCTTTCCATGACTGTAAATACCATTTGCCCCTAGAAGTGATATACGTTAGATCGACTTCATATTTTTTATCTCGTGGTTGGCTTTTTACTTTTTCTCTTAGCGCAACGATAGCAGGATGCACTCTTAGCTGAAGAATGGTATTTACTTTATGCCCTGTATCTTTTTCTATTTCTAATAAACCATCAATATTCCAAGGGTTTAAAACTAAAGGCTTCTCACAAATAGCATCAGCACCACTACGTAAAGCAAAACGCATATGAGAATCATGTAGATAGTTAGGAGAACAAATTGACATAAAGTCTATTTTTTTATTTTCAGCTTGACGATGCAACTTATCTACATGTCGATCAAATCTTTCAAACTCAGTAAAAAAATGTGCTTCAGGAAAATGGCTATCTATAATTCCTACAGAGTCGTTCGGATCATAAGCGGCAACCAATTCATTTCCTGTAGCTTTAATGGCTTGCATATGTCTTGGAGCAATATATCCAGCAGCTCCTATTAGCGCAAATTTCTTCATTACATATCCTATTAAATAAGTTTATTTGTGATTTAGTACATACCAAGGCATCGCTTTTTCAATACCTTGAACAATATCAAACTGTGGCGCATAGCCTAATGCATTTTGTATTTTGCTAATATCAGCCTGACTATGACGCACATCCCCTGCTCTAAAATCTCGATAGACTGCTGCTTGAGTGTAGCTAACGCCATTAGTACTTAAATGCTCTGTAAGCGCTGAAAACAGTGTATTAAGGGTAGTACGACCACCGACTGCTACATTATACACCTCATTTTTAGCCTCATCATTAGCCGTCGCTGCTAGGATATTTGCTTGTACAGCATTTTCAATAAAATTGAAGTCACGACTAGTCTCGCCATCGCCGTTGATAAAGACTTCATCGCCTGTAATCATCGCCGCCGTCCATTTCGGTATCACCGCCGCATAGGCACCGTCTGGCGTTTGACGCTTACCAAAGATATTGAAATACCGTAGACCTATTGTCTTAAAGCCATAAGTACGTGAGAATACATCTGCATACAGCTCATTAACATATTTAGTCACCGCATACGGCGATAAAGGATTACCAATAGCATCTTCTACTTTTGGCAGTGCCGGATGATCACCATATGTTGAGCTACTAGCAGCATAGGTGAAGCTAGCTACATTAGCATCACGAGCGGCTACCATCATATTTAAGAAGCCTGAAATATTAGTCTCATTGGTTGCGATAGGATCAGCGATAGAGCGCGGTACTGAGCCTAGCGCTGCTTGATGCAGCACGTAATCAACACCTTGACAGGCTTTCGAACAATCAGTTAACTGACGAATATCACCCTCTATAAAAGTAAAACCTTCCCACTGTTCAGCGCTTACTAAACTTTTTACTTCATCTAAATTATACTGAAAACCTGTGGCGAAATTGTCTAACCCAACCACTTTTTGATCAAGCAATAATAGTGTCTCAAGCAAATTAGAGCCGATAAAGCCCGCTACTCCTGTGATAAGCCAAGTTTTAGGCGTCTGTACTAATGTTTCTTTCACTTTATTGTAGGTTGTCGCTGTCATAGTATTGCTCGCATGCTGTTATTGTAAGACTATATAGGCTTATAGACGGATATCTGTGTCTTCTTTGGCGAACACATACTTCAGATCATATAGCACATGATTATGTTTACCTAAACTTCTTATATGCGCTACGCCCATATCGACAAACTCACTGTGAGCTACTGCTAAAATAATACTATCATAGCTATTGGCTGTAGGCTCATTGACAGGCTTAACACCGTACTCTCTTTGGGCCTCTACAGCATCTACCCATGGGTCGTACACATCGACCTCGATATTATATTCTTGCAGCTCGTGTACGATATCAATAACCTTAGTATTACGTACATCTGGGCAATTTTCTTTAAAGCTAAGACCTAGAATTAGTACCTTTGCGCCTTCTACCTGAATGCGCTTTTTAATCATGGTTTTGACCAACTGCGTGACTACGTACTCGCCCATGCTATCGTTTAAGCGACGGCCCGCTAAGATAATCTCAGGGTTATAGCCGATGGCTTGAGCTTTGTGCGTCAAGTAGTATGGATCAACCCCGATACAGTGGCCGCCGACTAGACCTGGACGGAACGGTAAGAAATTCCATTTAGTACCAGCAGCTTCTAGCACTGCTTCAGTATCGATACCCATTTTATTAAAAATAACTGCAAGCTCATTAATGAGAGCAATATTGACATCTCGTTGCGTATTTTCGATAACTTTTGCTGCCTCCGCTACCTTAATACTAGGTGCTTTATGAGTACCAGCAGTGATGATTAAGTTATAGACTTCGTCGACAAAGTCCGCAATCTCAGGCGTTGAACCAGCGGTGACTTTCAGAATGTTAGTTACACGGTGCTCTTTATCACCTGGGTTAATACGCTCAGGGCTATAACCTGCATAAAAGTCTTGATTAAAGGTTAGGCCTGATACCTGCTCTAGTACAGGGATACACACTTCTTCAGTCGCGCCAGGGTATACGGTTGATTCATAAACGACGATATCACCTTGCTTCAATACGCCGCCGATTGCTTCCGATGCTTTTATAAGCGGTGTTAAGTCAGGTTGTTTGTAGTCATCAATAGGAGTAGGTACAGTCACAATAAAGAAGTTACAGTCCTTTAACTCATTGATATCTGAGCTGTATCCTAAATGTGTAGCTTCTGCTAACTCCTCTTCACTGACTTCTAAAGTATGATCAATACCTGTATTAAGTGCTGAAATACGTTCAGCATTGATATCAAAGCCTATAACCGAGTGATTTTTACCGAACTCTACTGCTAATGGTAGCCCCACGTAACCAAGACCAATAACGGCAATTTTAATATTATCAATATTTAGCATAGTATCTATCAACCAACCTTATCAATGAGTGTTTTCCAAATTAGGAGTGAACTGTAGTATCTTCTTTATATCCATCTACAAAATGTTTGAACTGCAACTTTAACCATACAACGTCGTATAATTGAGATTTTTCTGGTAACTTCTCTAATACCCGTTCAAGATCTGCTAGAGAAAACCTATGCTCCATAGCTTGCATAATAAGAGGATGAGCAGTTTCTTCAACATTGTCATCACCGATTATGAGCTCTTCATAGAGCTTCTCACCAGGACGAAGACCTGTAAAGACAATTTCGATATCACCATTAGGATGCTTATCGTCTTTGACCTCATGCCCACTTAGGCGAATCATACGCTGAGCCAGATCGACAATCTTTACTGGCTCTCCCATATTAAGCACAAAAACCTCACCACCTTGCGCCATAGCACCTGCCTGTATTACTAGATTAGCAGCCTCTGGAATAGTCATAAAATAGCGTGTCACATCAGGATGGGTGACAGTAATTGGAAGACCTTTTTCGATTTGTTTGGTAAAAACAGGTACTACAGATCCTGATGAGCCTAGCACATTGCCGAATCTAACCATACTAATACAGGTTTTGCTACCTGGCTTGATTGAATTGGCTTCATAACTTAATGCCTGACACACAAGCTCAGCTAAACGCTTTGTGGCACCCATCACATTAGTAGGTCTAACAGCTTTGTCAGTAGATATCAAAACAAAAGTTTCTACATCTGTTTGAATAGCAGCACGCGCACAATGGTAAGTACCGCGACTATTATTAATAACCCCTTGAAACGGATTGTGCTCGACCATAGGCACATGTTTATATGCTGCTGCATGGTAGACTGTTTGTACATGATAAGTCTGAAATATCCGCATAAGGTTATGCTCATCAGTCACATTACCAATAATGGATACGATTTGAATATCCTGATATTCATTACTACTAGCCTGTTTTGCCAAAAGCTCTTGGTGAATACTATAAAGGGCAAACTCTGATAGCTCGTATAACACCAGACAAGTTGGTTTATTTTTGATGATTTGACGGCACAACTCACTACCGATAGAGCCACCAGCCCCTGTTACCAAGACAGATTTATGAGCGATATTTTTCTTCAGCAACTCTTCGTCTGGCTCTACAGTTTGGCGGTCTAATACGTCTAATATATCGATCTTGCGCATATGGCTAACCGTGACTTTTTCGTCAGCCAATTCTTTTAGACTGGGTAGTTCTTTTATCTTGATAGAGATATGTGAAAGCTTTTCAATAATTTTGCGCTTACGAGCACGGCTAATCGAGGGTACTGCCAAAAATACTTGGGCAATATCAAGGGTATTTACGATATCCAATAAGTTATCAGTATGGTAAATCTTTTTACCCATAATATGGGCACCTGTTAGCTGACGATCATCATCAACAAAAGCAACCACACTATATTTATGTGAGTTACTCAAACCTTTCATCAACTCCTGCCCTGCTTCACCTGCACCATAAATCAAAATATTATCGTAGTCTATAAGCTCACCCTCAAAACGCTTACCTTGCCATCGCTTCAATAATTCTTTAATTGTCAGACGACTGTTCCACAGCCAGATATAAAGCAAAAACAGAAACAAAATAGGGGTCGATCGAGGGATTTGTGGCAGTACATCAAAGTAGATAATCAGTTCATAAAAAACAATCAGCACAAAAAACAGCTGCAATACACCACTCATAACCGTATCAAGAAACCCTCTAGATACGCCATGATAAAAGCCTACAAGGTATAAACCAATGACAGGAATTAAGGCATATAAACTTAATGTCCATAAACTAATATGAAGCTCGATATAACCATATCGCAATAATAGTGACAAAAACAGACAGGCAATAGCCATTATAAAGTCTGCGCTAATCAAAATCAGACGCTTGACATATCTTGGCAGCGACAACAGGTACTGAGCGATAGATTGCAACACATTTCCACCTATAAGCTTCGGCTTACGTTTGACACTATGTAAAGACGTTTCAACCATATGGATTGTCTATTCATACCACATCGTTTTTAAGAACTAAGTTAGTTAATAGCATACTACTGGTTGTTACCATAGGCATAACTATAATGATAGCTGTATTTGCTCATGATACCCTGCTGTACGTCATTTAAGATAATTCCATCTACTTCTATATTTGCCTTATTCATTTGATTGACCGCATAGACCAGCTGTCCCTCAATTGAGTTATCATATCTAGTTACCATCAATACTTTATTAGCATATTGCGCCAGTATCATTGCATCGGAAGCTGCTAGGATCGGCGGTGAATCAATAATGATATAGTCATAGTGTGAGCTTAACTCTGTCATTAGGTTATTGAGCCTGCTATCAGACAACAGCGATGCAGGATTACGTGGATACTCGCCCCTTGGCATAAAATCAATATTATCTATATTGGTCGGATGGATAAAGCTCGCTAGATTACTGATATTTTGGGTGGTGATAGCTTCTGGGACTTGAGCGTTATTCTGCGCAAAATCAGTCATATTTTGTGATAATTTATCTTGCGATAGATAGTCGGCCAAACCGTTATATTGGGTCATACCAAATATTTTATGCAGCTCACCCAAGCGCATATCTGCGTCCATAATCAGCACCTTCTTGTCTAACTGAGCAAAAACTTCCGTTAGATTGGCCGAGATAAATGATTTACCAACGCCAGGACTCTCACCAGTGATAAGTATAACTTTCGCCCTTTGGCCCGCTTGCTCTGGTGTCGTCATACCGAACATCAGGCTCGTTCTTAGGCTTTTGATGGCTTCATAACTCAAGCTGTTACTATCAGTATAGGCCAGCAAACGACTAGGCGTTTTCTTATCTTTACGTAATCTGGTCAGTAAAGGTGAACGAGGAATCGTTGCGACCACAGGTACACCCGTTTTTGCTTCGATACGTTCAGGGTCTTTAACCACATTTCTAAGCATGTTTTTCAGGAGTACGAGCAATACACCTATCATAGTGCTTAGTAGCGTTGCTAACACCCAAATTTGTGGCTTATTTGGCGCAATAGCATTGAAAGTATTGATAGGCAAATCAATAATACGAGCGTAGCCGATCTGACCAGCTCTCACGACTTTTAGCTGTTCATAATTTTTTAGCAGTGTTAGGTATATTTCTCTATTAATCGCTGTATCTTCAGACAACTGTAAGAACTCCCTTTGTATTTCCGGCAATCCTTCAATGGTGTCATCTATATTTTGTTTTCTACGATTAAGTACGTCGAGTTGTTCGTTGATCTGGATGACTAATGGATGCTCTTCCGTATAATAGGTAGTCAAATCAGCTTTTTTCAGCTTGAGCTCATTAATCTGTGTATCAATTTGAGAGTTCTCTGATAATAAAAGTTCAGCTTCTTTGCTAACGTCAATAGTACCGTTATTTTCACGGAATTTATTAAATGCTGCTTCAGAATCTTCTAACTTTTTCTTCAAGTCTGGGATCTGTGTTTCCATAAACTTGATTGTTCTGGTTGTTTCTTCAGTGCCCCGCGTTTGGTTCTGATCTACATAAGACAGAATTATTTCTTTCAATATCAAACTGACTTGCTGTTGGTTAGACCCTGTCATAGACAGTTCAACAATACCAGTCTGTTGCCCTTGCTCAACTACGGATAGCTTGCTGTTTATTGAATCAGTAGTAACCTGTAGAGATTGCTTGGCTAAGTTGATAGGATGAGAGTTGTCAGGTAAATCAGTCACAGTAATCTGAATCTGACCATCTACACCCTTAAATAAATGCGGTTTATTCAACTGGCCTTTAAAATCATCGAACCCATTGCTCAGGACAAAACCTGTTTCGGATTTGGTCAGAGTAAATATTTGATTAAGATAAGCTTGCGATACATTGAACTGGCTAATCTGAGCATCGCCGTCTTCTGTTTGTAACGATACACCATCAGGAGTATTAACTTGGGTAGCGACGCGATCACTTTTGATCCGATCAATATAGCCGATAGAAGGATCCGTTAGACGTATACGCAAGTTTAACTTATCTACTACAGGCTCAAGTATCATACGAGATCTTATCAGCTCGGACTCTGTCTGAGCTTTGCTCGATTGTGGAGCGATGAGCTCTGATGCACTTGTACCTAATGCTGATATACCTTGAGAGTTTTCCTCTATTTGTATCAAAGCATCGGATTTGAAAGTGGGGTTCACATAGCGCCCGTACAGCACACCAATCAATAAGCCAATTAATGCGAAAAACAATACAGTTTTCCAGCCACGCAAAATGGCAAACAGCAGCGCCATAAGATCAATGTCATCATTATCTTCTTTCGAAACAGGGTTTGATAAATTTTTCGAATCTGTACTCATAACTATAGGTCTACCACTTCAGCTTGTTCATCGGATAAGCATTACTTAGTTAATTTTATCGGCCCACTGATCGAGACCATCAACAATATCTTGATATGCTGTCTCAAAAGCGCTCATTTCATGTTTATATGGGTCAGCAATATCCTTATTTTGCCAGTGACCAAGCTTGAAGGTTTTACCACGGCAAAATGGCCAACGTTCCTCAATCCATTTAGTCTGACTATCTGACATGGTAAAAATAAGATCAGCTTTTTTTACTAATTTTTCGTCGATTTGTTTGGCTATATGGTCTGTAATATCTATCTGCTGTTCAGTCATAATCTTGAGAGCAGATGAATCTGCAGGATGTCCAATTAAAGCACCAACGCCTGCGGAGTCAATTACTTTGTTAGGATAACGCTCTTTTAACAAAGCTTCTGCCATTGGGCTACGGCAAATATTACCAACACAAACAACCAAAATATTATCAAACGCCATGCTTATCACTTCCTATAAAGTTGAAAAACTTCTGATTGCTGAAGTTGATGGTAACAAAGCACTGATAACACGGTTCCAGCGCGTCAGACCAGTTGGGTCGACATAGACAATATCATTAGGCAACATCTCAAACCGGCTAGTCAGTGGAAAGCTAGTGAGCGCCTGCATATCTACATAGTATATATTTGTACGCTGATATTCAGGTTGATCACGTACTACGTAGATCTTAGCCGCATTAGCCGTATTAGAATTCAGACCAGCTGACTCCCCAATCACCTGCGCTAAGCTCAACCCCTGGTCAATAATAGGTACAGGTGCAACTTTGCCAAACTCTCCCAAAACATACACTTTATTGATGTCTTCGCTACTGACACGAATAGAGTCACCATCTTGTACATAAATTTGATTGGCTGATAATCCCGCCTGCTGCAGAGACTGTAATCCCATACGATAATCAATACCATTTCTTCTCAATACAATACTGTTTGAGTTACCTTCTCTCGTCGTACCACCAGCCATAGATATTGCACTGTACAATGACACAGGTTCGTCAGCAATATTGAATTGACCAGGCTTGTTAACCTCACCATCGATAAAAAACTTATTGCCTCGATACTCAGCAACTTTCACTTGCGGATCTGCATACTTTAGGTAGCGTTGCAATCTTGAACTTAGGTTTGCGGTGAACTGTGGAACACTTAGCCCGCCAGCTTGTATACGACCTATCAACGGAAACTGTATAAACCCCTGCTGATCAACAGGATAACCAGATGCTCCTGCAGCATTAATATCAGGATAATCTACCAAGATAATACTTAATACATCAGAGGATGCAATACGGTAATTCATCCTATTAGACGATCGTACTAGGTCAGATAGGTTGGCACTCATTTGTGAGCGAGCGACTTGTTTAGGTGGCAATGTGGCGAGAGTCAATGGCAGTACATTGAAATTAATACCATTCTCTGCAGTAAAAGATCCACTGGGCGGTAACTGACCAGCTTGAAGCCCAGAATTGATGGTTGTAGTAGCACATCCATAGAGCATACTACTAGCTAACAAACACGCTGCACTCAACAACTTAGTTGTCTGTCTCATATCAAAAAGCCTCTTCTATTACTGCAATCACATAAAACGACTAAAAACAGTTTTGTATTAATAAATTTGTATCGATGTTATTTTTTTACATCTTCCACAAAAATAATCGGCATCATAACATAAGTTATCTGTTATACAGTAATGTTCTTATTGATTGATACAAAAAGCTATTTTTAAACTAATTACTCCATGTAGCATATAAATTCTTTTTATCAATTACAACTAAATATATTACGTATATTAATCACTGATTGAATTTATACTAAATTCTTACACTGCTATGTTGCTGCATATGTACGACTATCTAAAAGCTGTTAAACATTCTTAGTAAAAATATGCAAGATTTTGTTCAAATTGGCTTGAGTACAGTTGCGAGGTGTATAAGTCAAAAAATACAGTACAAGCAGTCTTTTACTAGTATAATGCTGCTCACAGCAAACAATGCATTTTCTTACCTATTATCATTTATAATCTAGTATAAACAATTGTGAATCATTATACATTGAGAAATGTAAACCCACCGACTCAAGGACATTAAGATGAAAGATGAAAAATTACAAAAAGCACTCGCCCGTATGGGCCTTGGCTCACGCCGTCAAATGGAAGAAGTGATTAAAGCAGGTCGCGTATCTGTTAATAACGGTCCAGCAACGATTGGTGACCGTGTCACACCAGGTGATGAGATTCGTGTGGATGGTCGTCAGATCAAATATACCGCCGAAAATGAGAAGCGTCGCCGAGTGATCGCTTATTACAAACCTGAAGGCGAAGTCTGCTCAGCAAAAGATCCAGAAGGTCGTCCGACCGTATTTGAGCGCTTGCCAAAGCTCACTCATGATCGCTGGGTTATGGTGGGACGTTTAGATATCAATTCAACTGGCCTATTATTATTTACCAATGATGGTGAGATGGCGCATCGCCTAATGCATCCTTCTAGCGAAGTGACACGTGAATATGCCGTTCGTGTGCTGGGTGAAGTAACTCCTGATATTGCTCGCACCTTGACTGCTGGTGTTATGTTAGAAGATGGCATGGCGCAGTTTGACGATATCAAAGAAGGCGGCGGCGAAGGCGTTAACAAGTGGTATCACGTCCAGCTCAAAGAAGGTCGTAACCGCGAAGTACGTCGTTTATTCGAGTCTCAAGGTCTAAAAGTCAGTCGTCTACTACGTACACGTTATGGCACGATTTCTTTGCCAAAAGAGTTACGTACAGGTCGTTTCTTAGAGCTCGATAAAAAAGAGATCAATACATTGACCGATTTGGTGAGCTTACGTCCACGTTATGGCACAGGTCTACATGGTGCGGCTAAAGAAAAGCAAGAGCGCATCAGAAACAAGCCGCTTAAAGCGCGTCGCACGGACACTCGTAATGACAATCGCAACAGCAGCGCGAAGCCTAAAAAAAGCAGTGCTAGCCCTGCCAGCCGCGGCACGCGTAATAGTCGTGACCGCAATGATAAGCACTAATTCAGTTTATTTAACATTATTCTAAGTTTTTGATAGATTTAGAATAAACATAAAAAAGCGGTCAATAACTATTCATCATTGACCGCTTTTTTTATGTCTTTTTTACAGGCCTCACAGTGACTCAGTATAAAAATAACGGCTCAGCTGTCGTGGCTATTAATATAATGCGTCATGACTCGCAGCTCTTTTAGCTGCTCCCCGTCCATTTGTGCCAGTAGTCTATCCAAACGCTGTTCGATATTATCTAAAACACTTTGCAATAACTCACTAGCCTCTAACCTCTTTTCACTATTCTCATTAGTGACATTTATATTTGTGAATTGGTAGTGACTGGCTAGCATTTCAGGTAGCCGAGTTTGCAGCATTTTGTTCAATACAAACTGCGCTTCTGTTATAGCAGGTGTTTTATGTTGAACTTGTAATGCTGCCTGATAAGCTTGATAGCTACTCACTTTGTTATCGATACGCTTTAATTGCCGTAGCTGCTGATCTGACAAGCTTTTTAAGTGCTTTTTATTCAAGTTAAGCTGCTCCCAACTTAACGTAGCCAGTGACAATGGCGCATGATCATCTTGATATATAAGCACACCTGGGGTAATACCGACCGCTTTGTGCAATGCATGCCAGCCTTTTCTACCTAGATAAAAAGTCGTGACGGTCGTTACAATACCGATGCCTATCAATATACTCATAACTGCTCGCTACTCATCACTCAATTCTATGTATGACTACTTATCGTTGGCACTTAGCACTTAGCATTTAGCATTTAGCATTTAGCGTTTAATATCTTCTGCTACTGGATTTTTCACATTCGCGCTACTCAAAGTAGGTGACTCAATAGCCTCTGTTTTCTTACTGAGATTACTCAGCGGCTGCATTGTTGACTCTGCATTTGGATGATCAAAACGCGCTTGCAGATAGCGATTGGTCGCGAGCAGTTTTTGCCCATCTTGATGGTATGAGGCATTGAGTAAATCGTCAAACTGGGTATTGATCGTCTTAAGCACTTCTAACAATGCTTGTTTGCCAGTGACATCTGAATGTTTGATTTTGGTGGTATCAGCACGCGCCCCATCTGTCACATCTAGATCATACAAGCGGCGATAATCGGCCACGGCTTGCGGAATGTGTCGGTCCATCAGATTTTGGATCATAATATAGGTTTCATTGATGGTGTCTTTATCATCAATTTTACCGTCATTATTGGTATCACCATAAATCAAGCGGAGTTTTTTGCCTTTTCGATTGATTTGCTCAAGTGCTGTTTTGACTTCAACGGGTAGGCTTTTCTCTGGTATATAGCCTAGTTGCGGCATGGCAGTATATTCCAGCATTTTGGGCGCGGTAACTTTCTTAATACCACGATACCCCAGATATAACCCAGCGGCCGGCAGCACTCCGTATAATACAAACATCACTAACATAGCAGTCACTTGGGTCATCGGGTTTTCCTTATTATTTGACAGAATTGTTTGGCAGATTTCTTGTTATTTTAATCAGTATTTTAAGCTAGGCGGTTTTAGTGTCATCAACTTTATTGCTTAGCACTGCTTTTATTAAACAAAAAAATAAGGCTCTATGAAAGCCTTATATTGTTATACATTGAGTCTGTTATGTTTTTGGATAGGCGTTTGCGCTTATCCATAGAATCCTACCATCCTTAGCTTTGTGTCCGGCTCTTGACATAGCGATGGGTTGAGGCAAGACGATTTAAAACGGTTTGATGCAATTCATCCAATAGCTCATCAAGCTCATAATCAATTTCTAAAAACAAATCGGTCAACATATCACCTGCGGTCATTTTACCCTGTACCATATTGTTTTTGGTGCGATGCGGACTAAAGCGCTGCAACTGCTCGTAATGATGTAGCGCTTCTGGGATGCTCTCGGACACCAGCTTATCAATGACAAATTGTCGCTCATTATGTTGCTGCTGCTGTTGCTCGTTTAGCTCACTACTCCACTCACGATAGCGTTTTAGCTTACCATTGATACGATCTAATATCGCAACGGCTTCGATAGGCATCGCATTTAGGGTGGCCTCATCGACCACATCAACAAGCTCAGTCATAATCGGACAACGTCCATGTTTGAGATACCACAAGGTATCGGGGTCAAAAGGTGGTCTATTGGTCGGTTGCATTTGGGCGCGATTGGACAAATAGCGATCAGTCAGCGGGGTTGATGAGTGAATATCATTTACTTGCGCCAATGCATCACAGATGCGGTCTACTCGCTCAGGCGCTGTGAGTGGCGGACGCTGGCGATCTGCTTGAGTACTGCTATTCGTATGATCGATATCCACATGATTAATATCATTATCCATGTGCTGACTGGCACCTATTTCCTGCGCATTTTTGGCAGCTAGCGTTGGTAGGTCATCTTGCGCTTGCCCAAATGACTTTAGCATTCTTGTCAAACTAACGACCATAACTTGCTCTGCCCCTCGTTCGATACCTGCAATCTGTGCTCATATTGCATACCTTCATTCAATAGCGTATCTTAACAGGTTTTTGCTGACCTGCCAGTACGCAAAGTGTCAACATTCCTACTCTCTCCGCTCACTTCCTAAATGCTAAGCGCCTTGTTATGAATGCTCCCGATTATATCTCTGGTTTCCTGCTTGGGTTATCGCTCATCATCGCCATTGGCTCACAAAATGCCTTTGTACTCAAACAAGGTCTCAAACGTGAGCACATATTTTTTGTTTGCCTGTTTTGCGCGGTGAGCGATGCGCTCTTGATATCAGCAGGCGTTGGTGGATTTGGTGCGGTCACCGCACGCTATCCGCATGTGATCGATATTGCAAAAATAGCAGGGGTTTTATTTTTGTTGGGTTATGGCTTACAGAGTCTGTATGCCAGCGTACGCGTATCTCATGCGCTGACGGTCGAGGGACAAGTAGTGAGTAGCTTAAAAAAAGCGCTGCTGCTCTGCTTTGGCTTTACGTGGCTAAACCCACACGTCTACTTAGATACATTGGTACTCGTTGGGATGGTTTCAACAGGCGCAAGTAGTAAGCTCACCTTTGCCATTGGGGCAATTAGCGCCTCATTCTTTTTCTTTTTTGCGCTCGGTTACGGTGCACGATTGCTCAGACCTCTATTTGCGAAGCCCAAAGCGTGGAACATACTGGATGCGTTGGTAGGATTGCTGATGTTGTATCTGGCTTGGCATTTATACCAAAGCTAAATACAACATTAGGCATTAAATCTAGATAAATTAAGAGGATTTTAAGTGCTCAATATTAGACACAGAATAAATAGCTTAGATTAAAGCAGGAAACAGTGTGCGCAGACCGCTAACGATAATCTCGATAGACACGGCTGCTAATAGCATACCCATGATCCGACTCATGATGTTAAGACCGGTATCACCCAACAAACGACTGATACGACCAGCAGCCATCAATGCCAAGTAGCAAAATAAACTAATGAAGAGACCAGCAATGATGATGGCAGATACCTGCAAAATGCCTGAGACTTGCGATGAATAGATAATAACGGTAGAAATACCACCTGGTCCAATCATCATTGGTATCGCAATGGGGACCACTGCTGAGGCCATCGTCGGCGGTGCATCTTGCACGTGGTCGACATCGAAGTTCTCTTGATCAGGCTTAACAGGGTTGCCTTCACCGTTCATCATATTCAGTGAAATCAAGAACACCAATATACCACCAGCCAGCTGAAACGAGCCAATAGAAATACCTAGTGCCTTTAGTAGCGTCTCACCTGCCACCGTAAAAAAGCTAATGGTGATAAAAATGGTCAGACAGGCAACGCGTGCCACCTTACGTCGATTTCTCATCGAATAGCCGCGAGTCAAATCCAAGAACAACGTCAATGCGCTAAATGGATTGATCAATACCATAAAGGCTAGGATTATCTTGATAATTTCAGTATTCACTGAGCGCTCGCTTGTCTATTGATACCACTGGTGCAAAAAGAGAAGGCCATCGTGCGAGTGCGACGATGACCCAATAGGCAATTCATAATAGCATTGTAACATAGGCAGATAAGCGAGTTAAATCATTAACTTTGCTCGGTTACCCTTCTATGTCATCTTGGCGAAAAATCCAGCGAATATAAAAGCTATGACTCAGATAAAGCTGAAATAATTGATGGCCTATGCACTAAAATCTAAGCCAATATCCAAAGCGGTAGTACTGTGCGTTAGGTAGCCCATCGCGATAAAATCAACCCCTGTACTGGCGGCGGCTCGTACCGTTTCAGGCGTAATACCACCGGATGCTTCAGTCTTTGCGCGACCTTTACACATAGCAACCGCTTGCGATAAGATTTCTGGCGACATATTGTCTAGCAATACCAAACTCACACCCGCCTCTAGCGCCTGCTCTAATTGCTCTAGTGTATCGACTTCAACCTCAATCGGAATCAGATGCCCAGCAAAGTGTTGCGCTTGCTCGATAGCCGTCTTTATATCACCGGCAATAGCGATATGATTGTCTTTGATTAAAATCGCATCATCCAGTCCCAAACGGTGATTGCGACCGCCACCGCAGCGTACCGCGTATTTTTGTACAATACGCAGACCTGGGATGGTTTTACGCGTACAAGTAATCTGCGCCGGATATTGCGCCACGCTATCGACGATCTGGCGGGTCGCAGTCGCAATACCGCTAAGATGCGTCATGAAGTTTAATGCTGTACGTTCTGCTGTTAGCAGATGGCGTGCATTACCTTTTACAGTAGCCAATACGGCACCAGCAGCGACTGTTTCGCCATCCTGCACTTGAGCCACAAACTCAATGCTTGCATCAACTAAGGCAAAAGACAACCGCGCCAAATCCATACCGCATATCACACCTGATTGTCGTGCCTTAATTTGTAGCTGGGCTTGCATATCTGCTGGGATAGTGGCTTGCGAGGTGACATCACCACGCCTGCCCAAATCTTCCGCTAGCGCATCTTCTACCAAAGGTTTAAGCAATACGTCATCCAATACTGGCTCTTTTTCAATTGTCATGTTTGACCCTTATGTAGGCGTAATATGAATAAAAACTTCTAAATATTTAAACTCAAAATGAGCATAAATATAGCGTAAAGTTGACGCTCCTGCAAGGGAAGGTGAAAAAGTTTTTATTGAGCAAGTCGATTTCTATATGAAATTGACCTAGCTGTATTTGTTAGTAGCAATTATTTACGCTTAGGAAGTTTGCTGTCCATCAATAAGCTTTGTAGCTCGATATCATGGCGAAAACGATAGAGTTTGGCGGGGCGACCACGCTGAGCACTACTACTCTCTCCTGTCTCCATCACAAGATTCTGAGATTCCAGCAAACGGCGAAAGTTTTGTTTGTGCAAGCGTATGCCTGATAAGGCCTCAACACTTTGCTGCAATTGGGATAAAGTAAACACATCTGGCATCAACCCAAAGATAAGCGGTCGATATTCAATCTTGGCGCGTAGTCTGGAGATAGCGGTGGCAATCACGCGGCGATGATCGTAATACATCGGTATGCCGATACGCTGAGACCAGTCGCTTGGCAATTGAACCGTTTGGTAATTAGGCGGATAATTGGGCGCTTCTGGTATCAGTCCTGCTTCATACAGCATCTCGTAGCGCAGCAGCACATGCTCTGCGATCCATTCTCTGCTTTCATCAGCCTTATCGCCAACTGGTTCAGTTTCTATGAACTCGCTATCTGTCAAAAACTCTTCGCTAAGTCCCCAGCACAAACCAATACGTTGACGCCTGCGCTGCCGGGCAATAGAGTCTTCGGCGGTATCTGCCCACTCTAAAAGCATAGGAACGATAAAGTCGGTAATAATACTGGGCATACCATCCAAATGATTTTCCCACGGGAAATAATCATACCAATTTCGCCATAGCGCTTGGCTTTGCAATGCCTGCATTTGAGTTTCTTGTACCAAACCAAGGTAGCTGACGTACACCAATGCATGACCATCAACATTACGTCTGTTGGTATCAACAAAGGTATATAGCTGCTCCAAATACCCAAGCGGCTGCTGCGTCTGCTCTTCTACCCATTGACGCACGCCTGCCTGTAGCGAGCGATGTAATGGCATAAGCGGCCCATTTGGCAACAGTTTGCCTTGGTCAACGGTTAGGACACGAGCGATATGATCGGTAATCGCGACCAATACAGCGACCACTTCTGTTGTGCCGCTACCTTGCTGGTGCGCATGTGAATAAGACAACGTCATAGTTTTGGGGATTATCCTGTCTCTTTAAAATGGCATAAAAGGGTTCTCAAGGCTGATAGTGATAGTACGCCTCAAATCTAAAACAGTATAACGTGAATCTTGAAATATCATAGTCTGGCGTTGTAATCAGACAACATCAAAATGGTCCTTCTACTATCAAAGAAAGATGGTGCAGAGACATGCTAGAGAATCTCTATCACATAACTAAGAATAAATGATGACAACAGAGGAAATAAATCAGTAAACCTATAAAAAACACTTGTATTTATACTCAAAATGAGCATAATTAAAGACCAATTAAATTTATTTAACCAAATATCTTGTTTTAGCACACCATTTATCACTATAGCGCCAACAGAGGTTGCCATTATGAAAATTTATCCTTACGACGCACCCATCATGAGTACCGACAATCGCATCGCCACTCAGATGAACATCGAATATGCCAGAGCAAAAATGCCAGCAGACTTGCCTCGTGCTGAACGACTCGTGGTTGAAGAAAACATCAAAAAATTATTGAAAGATAATAACGCGGTACTCGTTGCACACTACTATGTCGATCCTTTTATCCAAGACTTAGCACTTGCGACAGGTGGCTGCGTCGGTGACTCGCTTGAGATGGCTCGGTTTGGACAAGCCCATAGCGCCCAGACCCTAGTCGTCGCTGGTGTACGCTTTATGGGCGAATCAGCAAAGATTTTAAGTATGGAAAAAACCGTGCTTATGCCAGATTTGGAGGCGGAATGTTCGCTCGATTTGGGTTGTCCTGCTGATGAGTTTTCCGCATTTTGTGATGCCCACCCTGAGCATACCGTGGTCGTTTATGCCAATACCAGCGCCGCGGTGAAAGCCCGCGCTGACTGGGTTGTGACATCATCGGTCGGTATCGATATCGTCCGTCATTTGCATGCACAAGGTGAGCCGATCATCTGGGGGCCTGACCGTCATTTGGGCAAATACATCGCTCGTGAGACGGGTGCAGATATGCTGCTTTGGCAAGGGTCTTGCCTCGTGCATAATGAGTTTAAAGCCACTGAATTGCTGCAATTAAAAGCCGAGTACCCAGAAGCCAAAGTCTTGGTACATCCTGAGTCGCCCGATAGCGTGGTGGCACTCGCTGATGTCGTTGGTTCAACCAGTAAACTGTTGCAATCAACGTATGAGATGGATGCTGACACCTTTATCGTTGCAACTGACCTCGGCATATTGCATGAAATGCAAAAACGCTCGCCGAACAAACGCTTTTTGGCAGCGCCTACCGCTGGTGAAAGCGCAAGCTGTAAAAGCTGTGCCTTTTGTCCTTGGATGGCGATGAATGGCCTAAAAGGTATCGAGCAATGCTTGACCAATAACAGCGGTGAGGTACTAATGACGCCTGAGCTTGCCGCCGCCGCTAGAAAACCCTTACAACGTATGCTTGATTTTGCTGAATCACAAAAGCAACGTGTGGCCGCCAGTGGCGATATCGTCCAAGACCGTGCATTGTTTGCCAATGTTGGGGCAGCCTAGCATGAGTCAGCCGCGCTCAGCCAATCAAACCCGTACCACCATCCCTGATAACTGTATTCCTGATAACTATAGGAGTAGTCACATGAGCCATATTGTCAAAACTGACGTCCTTATCATTGGCGCTGGACTGGCAGGCTTGAGTACAGCGTTATCGCTACCAAAGTCACTAAATATCACGGTTTTGAGTAAAGCGGCACTTGAGGTTTGCTCAAGTCACTATGCTCAAGGTGGCATTGCCGCTAGTCTAGACAAAGATGACTCTGTGTCTGACCATGTTGCTGATACCTTAGTGGCTGGTGCCGGGCTTTGCACACCCGATAATACCGCCAGTATCTTGGGTGCAGGACAGCAAGCGGTTCAGTGGCTATGCGCGCAAGGTGTCCCTTTTACGCAGAACTCACCTAACGCTTTGGATAATACAAGCGCACAGGAATTTTCTCGGTTACAGACTAGCGACTTGCATTTAACAAAAGAAGGCGGTCACGGCTGTAGACGCGTCGCCCATGCGGACGATGCAACGGGTCGACACGTGATGGACGCATTAACCATCAAAGCGCAAGCTGCTACCAATATCACTATTTTGCCTTATCATGAAGCGCTTGAGTTATTGACACTGCCTATAGCGAGCGACAAGCCTTTTTTTACAGATAATAGCGATGCTAAGCATTGCCGAGGGGCGCTTGTTTTTGATCATATCAATGGGCGCCCGCTCACCTTTCATAGTCGTGCAGTGGTACTGGCTAGTGGTGGATTGGGTCAATTATTCAAGCGTGCCAGCGCGCCTAACGTCTGCGTCGGTGATGGTGTCATGATGGCATGGCAAGCAGGCTGCCGCTTGGCAAACTTGGAGTTCATTCAGTTTCACCCAACAGGTTTAGCGCTAGATGACAGCAGCTTTTTGATATCTGAAGCACTGCGCGGTGAAGGGGGACGGTTATATTGTCCAAAGACGGGTGTCCGCTTTATGTTGGACGTGGACGCACGTGCTGAATTGGCACCGCGCGATATCGTCGCTCGGGCGATAGCCGAGCAGATTGATAACAACGGGCTTGGCTACGTGCATCTTGATGTCAGTCACTTGCCTGCTGACTTTGTAAAAGCGCATTTCCCGCAGATTTACCAAACGCTCTTAACGCTCGGGATTGATATCACGACAGACCCTATTCCAGTTGCCCCGACTGCGCATTATAGTTGTGGCGGTGTGGTGACTGATGCCAATGGATTGACGGATGTACCAGGACTTTATGCGGCTGGTGAAGTCGCTTATACAGGGCTACATGGGGCCAACCGCTTAGCAAGTAATTCGTTGTTGGAGTGCGTGGTGGTTGGTCGTAATATCGCAGACCATTTGCCTCAGTATTTAGAACGTTTAGAAGACTTAGAAGAGATAAATGGTGACATTTATTATGAGGCAGCTCAATCAGCGATTGAGTTTTGGTCAGCGCCAATTCTTACAAATACGCAGCCTGTGGTCTTGCCTATCTCTGGGCTTGTTGCACAACAATATGGTCATGGCAATAAAACACTCGATGTTGTTGACACTAATCTGGCAAAAACTGATGTCGCAACCATAGCCACAGAACTAAAAGCACTCATGACGGCCAACATGGGTATCACCCGTAGCGCGGGACAATTAGAACAAGCATTAACCCAAATACAAAAGTGGCAAGACTGGTTCACAGATGCTGAGTCTGATCAATCCGATGCAAGTAATAGACGCAGCCCTACTACTGCTAGCGAACTTGCATGCTTTCAATTAACCAGACAGCTTGCTTTAGCGACCTTAATTATTCAGTCTGCTTATCAGCGTATGGAGAGTCGCGGCGGGCATTATCGCCTTGATTATCCAAAGCTATCGGATATACCTCGGGCAAGTGTGGTTGAGCCGCAGCGTGAGCCATATCAGCAACATATCTCTGCTGCTCAATCTATAAATATATCGAAAACGCTAAATAATATGTGGAAAACGTTGATTGCTTAACGGAGCAGTGTACACATCAACGTCCTAGAAAAAGTCAGCCAATAGCAGAGATTGATTAACTTGTCGTAAGTTCTATCAGCTCACAAAATATCAATCAATGTAGGCTACCTAGTGGGTTTTTAGTATTCGGTCAGGGTTATGGTACAATCGCAAGCTTCCTAAAATATCTTGTTAAAATCGCTGCGAGCTGACCACCATGCAAAGCCTAATTACCCTCGTTTTGGTCTTGATGCCAATGTTTATTGGCTTTGCCATTCCGTCTAATCCGACCTTGACCAAACTTGCTGATACGGGCTTGTCTTATTTGGTCTATCTTATCTTGGCACTGATCGGTATTGAGCTATCACAGGTAGAAGGGCTGGGTAACCAAGTTGGCGAAATTGCACTGTACGTGACTGTCTTATCCATATTGACGATAGGCACAGGATTGTTTGCACTGATGGTTTTTGATCATGTACGACCGTGGCATGCCAAAAAACCAAGCGTCAAATCTAAAGAGCATCGTGTCAGTATTCGAGGTAGCCTATTACAGGTCGTCTGCGTGGTAATTGGGATGGTGATTGGGTATTTTTTGCCAGAAGGCTATCTACCGCCTGAAAACTCTATGACGGTCATGCTGATGATTTTGATCCTACTCGTCGGTATTGGCCTTAAAGGCTCAGGGATTACGCTTAAAGAAGTACTGCTCAATCGCCGCGGCGTGGAGATGAGCGTTATCTTCACCTTTGCGGTGTTGGCGGGCGGACTATTCTTTGCCTTGCTATTTAGTGAAGTCTCATGGACCAAAGGCTTAGCATTAGCCTCAGGCTTTGGCTGGTACTCGCTCTCCGCTATCGTCATGACCGAGGCTTATGGCGCAATTTGGGGCAGTGTAGCGTTATTTAATGACTTAATCCGTGAGTTCTTTGCACTGCTATTTATACCGGTGTTTATGCGTAAATATCCGTCTGCCTCAGTTGGCCTTGGCGGCGCGACGAGTCTCGATTTTACCTTACCGATTATTCAGCAATCAGGCGGCCTTAAGGTCGTGCCACTGGCAATTAGCTTTGGCTTTTTGATTAATATCATCTCGCCCGTACTGATGGTGGTGTTTTCGGCTTTGGGGTAGATACAGATTTTTAAGATTGAGTACGATTTAGAACTCGTCACATATCTTTGAAGCTGAGTCAGCCGGATCATTATAAGCGTTTATTTTTGGCTCTGTCGCTAGTCCATAGACTCGACGATTCATGGATTTTCCCTCTTCGGTGTCAGCTGATGCAATAGGCGCTCTGATACTACAGTCAAAAGTACTCAAACGACTAGGCTTGATGTCGTGTTTTAAAATAAGGTAGTTTTTGACCATCATAGCTCTATTTTTAGATAAAGCACTTAACGCCTGCCCCATTTCATCTTTCGAAATATGAGCTTCAATTTTCATAGTAGCGGTATCGTACTTATTCATCTGCTCTGCTACTTTATCAAGATCAAGCTGGTACTCTTTTGATAACTCACTACTGTCTTTGGCAAAAAAGGCTCGGTATTCCATTTTTAGACCGACACCAATAAGAGTAAATGGACAGCCTCTATCATCCACTACTGTATGAAGTGGCGTTTGTGGACACTCGTCTATATCACCAAGCACTCCATCGCCATCGGAATCCAAAACTGCCGGAACGACGGGCGCTACGATAGGCGCTTGCTGATTAGCCGTTACCGATTGCAGTGCAGCTTGACAAGCTGATAACGTAAAAATACTGCTAAAAATACCCATAGCTAAATAAACTTTTGATGTCATGGTAAAGTCCTTTTTAATAATTATTTTGTCCTTTTAAAAAAAGCTACATTTTCACTTATCAGGTTCAGTCGCAAGCGCATAAACTCGACGATTAAACATATCGCCTTCTTCACTGTCTGAAGGCGCAGTTGGTCTAGTTGCGCCGTACTCAACTACCGTGATACGTTTAGGTGAAATATTAAACTTTGACATCAAATAGTTTTTAACGTTGTCGGCTCGAGCTTGCGCCAGTGGATTGGATTTGTTTAAATCGGCGCTATCAACCTCACTTTTGGAACTGTGACCTTCAATCCGTATCGTTGCTGTCTTATGTTCTTGCATTCTTTTACCGACATTATTGAGTTCATCTTGGTACTTTGGCAAAAGCTCACTGCTGTCTTTATCAAAAAAGGCGCGATACTCGATTTTTAAACTCATGTCAGGTCCCATAATGAAGTGGCAGCCTCTGTCATCCACTACTACATTACTTTCCATTTTTGTATTTGGACATTGGTCGATGTCATCAGGCACGCCATCGCCGTCGCTATCTAAAATAACTTTAGCAACTGGGGCATTAATATTTTGAGTTGCTTGATTTTGTGAAACAGATGTTTGGCAGGCTGATAACGCCAAAGCACTTACCAAAATTAAAAATGCATTTCCCAATTGAGTTTTCATAATATTTTTCCTTTAAAACTCTCTGCATTCGAGTAACATTTGATCATACCTATCTCGCGCTGATATCCAACCGAACGCTCGCTGATTCATAATAGCTCCCTCCTCGGTATCATTAGGAGCAATAGGATTATCAGCGCTACAATCAAAGGTGCGAATTCTATGCGCTGGTAGGTCAAGATTAACCAAATAATTTTTGATACTTTGTGCACGAGCACTCGCTAATGAGATAAAGTCCAGTGGCTGAGACGAGCCTTTGAGATGTAGAGCTTTCTCGTCAATGGCTTGCTGTTCAATTTTGGAGGTATGCCCTTGGACAAAAAAAGTCAGGTTAGAACAGCGATCCGCGAACGCTATGATCTTATTTAATTCCGGAGTATATTGTTCCTTGAATTCGACACTATCTTTATCAAAAAATACTCGTAACTCCATAGACAATGTATCGTCCAAATCTACTGGCATAGGTTTGCCATTTTCATCAACAGGTGGCGGTTCAACCATGCAAATGGAGGGCTTTAAAACCTCTTGTGCTATGTTACTTGTGGCTGGAGTCACTGATTGGCAGCCTGCTATTACCACAGCTCCTATCATCCATAAGGCAGTAGAGAATTTTGTTGTCTTAAACTTTGTCATAGTGAATGCCTTACTGGTTATGATAGGTCATACTTATACTCATGCTATGTCCCTAACTCTATGTCACTAAGAACAAGCAAACTAAACCCCACTCGCCTGCTTTGCAAACAAGCGCATGAGTGGTTTTATCTTGCCCACCCGATACATGCCTTCATTACGGATTTGCTGCACGGGGCGCGCTTGAGCAAGCGATCCTGCAAACAACCAATTAAGCGCAGAGAAACTATGCATCATCAGGCTATTATGCGGACGACGCGAGCGCTCATAATGACGCAGCGTTTGATTACCGCCCCACAGCGTGCCGCCACTACGGGTAAAGTCATGCATCAACTGCTCACACAATACTTTTACATCGAGCATACCGAGGTTCAACCCTTGGCCTGCCAGCGGATGCACGCCATGGGCGGCATCGCCGATGAGTACTAAGTTATCAGCGACGTAGCTTTTTGCTTGTTGTGCTGCTAAAGGAAAACTGGCGATGGACTCAATCTGGTTGATAGCACCCAGCTCGTAATGACTTGCCGCTGCGAGTTTATCTGCGATAAAGCGGTCGTCTTCCTCTATCAATGCCAATGCCTGATTGCGCGGCAAAGTCCATACTACTGACTGCCAATGCTCTGGACGGGCTTTATCTTCCTCAGTGATATCCGCTAACGGCAATAGTGCTAGCGTGCCCGTTGGCAACATGGCTTGACGAGCAGTCGCTTGATGCGGTTTCTCGGTCTGAATCGCACAGCAAATCGCGGTTTGATTGTAATCAAGCGTATCAAGTCCAATGCCTGCTTGTTGACGGACAAATGAGCCACGCCCATCAGCCCCAACTAACAGACGCGCATCAATCGCTGTTCCATCATCCAAGGTCACACGGTAACCTTGCTGTGCACCTAGCCAGTCCATATTGACCACTTTATGCCCAGCGATAACGGTCAGATAGTCGCTGACATCCGCTTCATGCAAACGCTGCCATAAGGCGTGCTCAATAACGGCTGGCTCCACCATACTACCGAGTATCTCAGGCGCAGCGCTTTGGTCATGACTATCACCAAATAATAGCTCGCCCATGCCATTCAGTTGCCATACCTGCATTTGCGAATAGTCCGCTTTACGCTTGGATGCGGTAATGTGTTGCCACGCGCCAACCTCTTCGAGCAAGTTAATACTCGCCAGACTAAGCGCATAGACACGAGCGTCACGTTTGCTTAGCACCGCTTGCCACACTGACTCGTCACGCGCAGGACAGGCATCAACCAAGGTCACTAGCATTTTATTTTGCGCCAGCTTTAGCGCGAGCGTCGCGCCAACGATACCGCCACCGATAATCAGCGTATGATTGTTTTTCATAAGGTGTCTCTCAATATTGCTCAATATTAGAATGCTTATTATCAATCTCAATTACATATAGTTGATTCAGTTTAAAAGAGAGACAAGGCAACCGAGTGCAGATGTATAGGCAATACTGCAAGCGAGGTTAAAGCTGTCACTCTTTTAAAGAGGATTAACTATAGCGCTATGACTTTAAACCCATCGCGTAGGTTGCCACCAATGGCTTGATATTTGGCAATTTATCAAAGGCCAGTAATGCCATATTACGTACAAACTTAATGGCGGGATTAGGATGGGTAAAGCCATGTACCACGGCATCACAGAATCGAATCACCCGCTTTTGATCCGTTTGACGCGCTTTTTCATAGCGCCTTAGTAGTTGTGCATTACCGATGTCCTCGCCTTTGAGCACTTGTGAGCTCATCATTTGCGCCAATACATGAGCATCTCGCATACAAAGATTGAACCCTTGACCCGCGACAGGATGCAAAGTATGAGCGGCATTGCCCATGATAACGCAGCGACCCTCGACCTGCTTATCTGCTAGCACACGCGATAACGGATACGCGCCGCGGCGACCAGCGGCGACAAACGTGCCCGCGCGTTGTCCAAACGCTTGCTGTAGCGTCTGCAAGAACTGCGCGTCGTCTTCTAGATATTTGGTTTCTTCACCTGTTGGACAGACCCAAACCACAGATCGTCTATAACCTCGTTGATATTCATCATTGCCATCACCTTTTGGGTCCGTCAGTGGGAGTACCGCCAGTGGCCCCGCTGGGCTAAAACGCTCAATCGCTACATGCTCATGACGTCTATCGGTCTCTACCACACCAACGATAGCGGTTTGCTGATAGTCATAGGTTGTGGTGCCGATATTTAACAACTGACGTACCGTAGAGTCGCGTCCATCACAAGCGACTAACACGCTGGCTTGTAGCTGTTGCTCGTTTTCTGCTTCGCCATCATTGCTAAAACTCAGCGTCACGCCGTCCGCTTGTTGGGCAACGGCGTTGACACTGGCATTATCAATCAAGGTAATAAGTGGTGACTGCTGTGCGGCTAATAAGAGCTTACGCCCTAGCCACGCGTTTTCAATGACTTGTCCAAAGGATTCGACCTTCTCTTCGGTTTTATTGAGCTGCGCGCGCCCAAAGCTACCTTGCTCACTAATCTGCACGCTATCAATTCGGCACGCATGGCTTTGCAATTCATCCCACAATCCAATCTCTTGATAGATCTGTACCGTACGCCGAGATAGCGCCGTGTTACGACTGTCCAAATAATGACTGCGCGTACGGTCATCGGTCGGACTAATAGTGGGATAGCGGTTTTTTTCTAATAGCGTGCTAGCAATGCCGTGATGCGCCAGTAGTAAGGCAAAAGACAAACCGACATGACCGCCACCGACGATAAGCACTTGCTGGTCGGTGATTGCTTCTCTTCTTTCAGGTAGGCTTTTAGAATTGGATAAAGGTGAACCTGTCTCTTGCATCGTTGTTGTTCCTATTATAATTGTTGGGCAGACACGTCTTTGGCGATTGAGTGCTGTAATATCGCTCATAGATTACCACAAATTGCCTATCATGCTGCGCTCTTAACCGTAGACAAATCGTTCGTCCATCCTCGTCGCAAGCAAGGTTTATATTAGGGTGTGTTGACATATATAGAATAATTGATAATCATAGTGTTATGACTAGATTAACCCTAAGTGATGCCCAGTGGGCAAAGATAGCACCGTATTGTGCAGGTAAAGAGACCGATGTTGGTAGAACAGCGGTAAATAATCGACTATTTATCGAAGCTGTTCTATGGATTGTCCGAACAGGTAGTCCGTGGCGAGACTTACCCCCTGAATTTGGTAACTGGAACAGTGTTTATAAGCGCTACCGTCGATGGGTAAAAAGCGATAGATTCAGCAAGCTATTTAATGCTCTGAATGACTCAGATTTAGAGTATGCCATGATTGATGGCACTATTGTTAAGGTACATCGTCATGGACAAGGCGCAAAAGGGGGGCTTGTCATCAGGCAATTGGCAAATCAAGAGGCGGTATGACCACTAAAATCATGGCAATGGTTGATGCATTAGGCAACCTTGTTGATTTTACTTTATTGAAAGGACAACAGCATGACATGGCTGGCGTTAAACCTTTAATTAAAGACAAAGAGTTTGGTGCATTGCTTGCTGATAGAGCCTTTGACACGGATTGGCTACTGCTAGACTTAGAAGAGCGTGGTAGCAAAGCGGTCATACCCCCTAAACGCTCTCGTTTAAAGCAACGAGATTTCGATAAAGAAATGTACAAGTGGCGTCACTTAATCGAGAACTTCTTCTGTAAGCTGAAAGATTTCAAGAAAATTGCCATGCGTGCTGAAAAAACGGATGAGTCGTTTGCTGCTAATATCTATTTAGCAGCGACGATTATCCATTTACGGTAATTGTCAACACACCCTAGTAAAATCAGTAAAAACTCAACTTATTCATCTCTCAATGCGAGCGTTACTTTTCCCTGATGATGTTATCTAACCGATAAATGAACTTAATAGACATGCTGTTGACTCGATTTAGAGTAGGCCTGTGTGTTGATTGCAATCGACATACAAAAACAACGCTATCTGCTCAATGTATCGCTTGAATTTTAAAAATTCTCTACCATAATGAAGGCAAGACTTTTATTTATTATCTTCCACAAAACCAACAATAATATTACCGTCATTTTTAGTATCTACTATAACTACTCAACACCCATATAACGCTACTAACTACTTTATCTCTGAAACCCGTGACGCTATCAAAATGAAATCACAGCGCCGGGCACATAATACAAGGATAATCGCTTGACTGATACCATGAGCCGCCGTATAAAGTTTGAATCCCTAACGCCAGCACAGCTCAAAACCGTGCTTGGTGAATATAACAATCACATGAAATACATCCAAGAACGCCTCGATATCAAAATCATGCAACGCCAAGGCGATTTTTGCTTAAGTGGCGATGTGACCGCTGTCGAGCGCGGTGAGCGCATCATCTACAAGATGGTCGATGAAGCCCAAAATACCAAGGATATCAGCGCAGAAGAGCTGCATCTGATTATTCAATCTAGCATCTCGCGTGATGAGGATATGGACGACGATGAGCAGGATGATGATATCGAGGATGCAGAATCAGATGAGGCCAATGAGTTTACGCCCGTCAGTCTGCGTACGCGCAAAGGTCGCATCATACCGCGCGGTGGCAACCAGCAGCGCTATGTAAAAAACGTCTTAAGCTCTGATGTGTCGTTTGGTATTGGCCCTGCTGGTACTGGTAAAACTTATCTTGCGGTCGCTTGTGCAGTCGATATGCTAGAACGTAACGAGATTGAGCGTATCTTGCTCGTGCGTCCAGCCGTAGAAGCTGGCGAAAAACTAGGCTTCTTGCCTGGTGATTTGACGCAAAAAATTGATCCTTACTTGCGTCCATTGTATGACGCCCTCTATGAGATGATAGGTTTTGAGAAAGTTGGCAAGATGATCGAAAAACAAATCATCGAAATCGCCCCGCTTGCGTATATGCGTGGTCGTACGCTCAATAACTCCTTTGTCATTTTGGATGAAGCACAGAACACCACGCCTGAACAGATGAAAATGTTTTTGACACGTTTGGGCTTTGGCTCACGGGCTGTGATTACTGGTGACATCACGCAGGTCGATTTGCCGCGCGGTCATAAGTCAGGTCTCGCGCAGGCGATGGAGATCTTAAAAGACATCGAAGAGATTCATATCACCAAATTTGATTCAAAAGACGTGGTACGCCATCAGTTGGTACAACAAATCGTTGAAGCGTATGACGTATACGATGAAGAGCAAATGGCTCTAGAAGAAAAACGTAAGTTTGAACGTATCAAAGAACAAGAACGTAGACAAGCTGTGGCTAATGCTGCTGCCAAACTATAATATAGTCAATCCACTATAAAAGCGTTATAGCGTTAAACTCGCTTGAAGTATGACATATACATCTGCACTCGGTTGCCTTGTATCGCTCTTAAATTGGATCAACTATAATAACGCTAGAACAATTTACTATAAAGATTTATATTGCATAGAAAAACCGGATTACTAAAGTAGTCCGGTTTTTTCTTGGCAGAGATTGCTTAGGTTTAGCATTACTTGGGTGAGGCATGGTCTAGATTGAGTATAGCCAACTAAACACGCCCATTTATAATAAAACAGGACACCGATATGAACCAATTTGACAGTAATAATAGCCACCAAGATCATAGCGCCACTAATGACGATGACAGCTTGGTAGCACTGGATATTAATGCAGCCGATAGTATCGATGATGAGACGCTTGATACGTTTTATGATCGTAAGTATCTATTATCTGTCATGATGGCGACTTTAGATTATATGAACGCGCGCATCAATGAAGGGCTGACACTACCCTACTTTGCAGATATCGATTCTGAGCTGTGGCAAGAAAAACCTAAAACCTTGGATATATATATTACAGATGAAATCGAAGGCCAAGCCCTCAATTTAGAGGCACGCGGTAAGGACTATGCGACCAATATTTTGTCTTATCCAAGTGAGTTGCCTGTCGCCATCATTGGACTAATGCCAACACTGTCTCTTGGTGAGCTTATTATCTGTCATGAGGTCATGGTACGTGAGGCACAAGAGCAAGACAAAACCGTGGTGCAGCACATCAGTCATTTACTGATACATGGCGTGCTGCACCTACTGGGTTTTGATCATGAGCTCGGAGAGGCTGAGCAAGATGAAATGGAACGCTTTGAGATTGAGATTTTGGCAGGCCTAAACCTACCAAATCCCTATCTTTAATTCAGTCTTAATCAATCTTTAGTGTTCGGCAGCTTTTGTGCTTGACCCATTTGATTGATCATTTGATCCAAGCCTTTGACATGGATACTGCGCTGCGGGAATGGAATCTCAATATCCTCATCATCCAATGCGTGTTTGAACTGCTCAAGTAACTGGCACTGCATGGTCCACCAATCAGCATTGGTCGTCCATACGTTCAATGTCAAATCAACTGAATTGTCACCAAGATTGGTCACTCGTACAATAGGCTCAGGATCGGTGAAAGACAACGGGTTATTTCTGGCGAGGCTCAGCATCAGATCTTTGGCCGTTTTGATATCTGCATCATAGCCAATGCCCACGGTGATATCGACGCGGCGATTGGGTAGTGCTGTATAGTTGACCACCGCTGAGGTTGTGATGTCGCTGTTAGGAATAATGATGTCATGATTGTTAATGGTCGTTAGATGCGTGTTGACCAAGGTAATCTCGGTCACTGTACCCGTATAGCTGCTGATCTGCACATAATCACCGCGTACAAATGGGCGAAAAGTCACGATCATAATGCCAGCGGCAAAATTTGATAATTGATCCTTTAGTGACAAACCAACTGCAACCGCGGCACCGCCCAAGATAGCAACGACCGAGGTGGTCTGTACGCCAACTTTGCTAAGTGCGGCTAAGACTACGACAACCAATAGCACGCCATACAACAGACGGCTTAAAAAGCCCGTCACGGTTTCATCTAAATGACTACGCGCCATGAGACGGCCAAAAAAGTCGACGGCTTTTTTGGCAAGCCAGCGCCCAACGATAAATATAAGTATTGCCAAAGCCACCTTGATGACTATCTCTAATGCATTGCTGGTGAGCGTTGCAACATCTACTGTAAAACCTAAAAATTCCATACTAACTCTTTACTCGATAGCGGTGTGTTATAAATTTGGGTGTCGATTAATCTTAATTGCCGATTAATTTTAATTATTGTCGTCAAATATTATGACGTATTCGTTGATATTCTATGTTTATTTATCGTGTCACTGATTTTTTATCGCTTTAGTTTTGTAGTTTTCGTTTTGTGGCGTTAGTAGGTGACATTCACTTCGTCGCTATAGCGATAAGTACGTATCAGTCGTAACTCGACAATATCACTCATCTCTTTGGTAAATTGTCCAAAAGGTGCTGCTTGTCGTACTGACTGTTTTGCGGCCTCATCCAGTATCGTCGAATTTGAGCTTTCTAACAGACGAATGGCTTTGATATTGCCATTATTACTAATGATGACCATGAGCCGCACTTCACCCGTAATGCCTTGCGCCCGTGCTTGCACAGGATAATGCAGATTGCCGACACGCTCGACATGCTCACGGAAGGTATTGATATAGTCAGCTGCTGCCCCGCGCGTGGTCGAGTTACTATCCATAGTGACCACTTTGGATTTGGTCGCATAGACTTGCTGACGTTGAGACAATTGCGCTTCTAAAGTAGCGATTTGCTTACGCAGACGCGCTTCTTGTGCCATGATGTCATCTTGTGCTTGTTTGCTATCATTATCCGACTCTACGCTCGCCTGACGCCAGCTTAACGTGGTGCGCAGATAGCTCTCTTGGTAGCGCTGCTGTCGAACTTGGCGCTGTAGATTGATGACGTCTTGTGTCTCACTCATTTGCTCAGCAGACAATGGACTCACTTGGTCATTCTCTTGTCTCAGTCGCTCCTCTATGGTGCCGCCGCCTTCTTGTGAGGCGTTGGCAATAAAATGCGCGTCTTCGTTTGGCTGCATATTATCGGTGAGCGCCTTTGCCACATCCTGCATCATAGCAGCCGGGTCTTTACCCATCGAAAAGCTGATGCCAAAAATAATCAATACGTGTATGGCGACCGCAATGACAATCGCTACAGGTAAGCTCACATCACGCTTGGGAGGCTGCGCCGAAAAATGGTAGCTCTGTGAGTCTTTGATATAGGCCACAATGGGTCTCAGCTGATAGGTAAGGCGTATGGTTTATGAATGAGCATGTAGTGATATGCACGATATATGTCGGCGCTATCATAACATGACATAAAACTATGTCGCTAGCCCAACCGATAGGGTCGAGAGATGGCGCTAATCAGTCAGTGTTTACAACCTTTCATCTACTTAAAACAAATCCCTATCACTAAAAATGTTATAAAACAGATATCGTCTTTATGATATCAAATGAATTGTCATAAAACGCATGTGTCCATTTTGAAGCCACGGTATTTGTTATATACTGTTTTAGAATGGTAGTGCTAAGCCCTATAATTATAAGGATAATAAGTTTGAGCGACTTTGATAACGTGAATAATTCAGACAGTTTTGACGAGTTCTTTGAGAACATCGGCTATCGTTTTGACGAATCACTTGATAGTGGTTGGGAGCGTATCGCTCAATCGGTTAAAGACATCTATCATAAAACGACAGAGAAACTCGAAGATGAGATATCCCTACCAGTCGCACAAAAATACGTCAACGAGGCGCTACAAAGCTTTGTGACGGATAATGTAAAAGCCATACTAGAGCTGCGCGTTGAAATGCATGATGATTGGTTTCGCTTATACTGCACGGTTGATGCTGGCGGTATTTACGCTGAAGTGGCCAGTAATTTTAGTTTGATACATGTGCAGCTCGATCGTAATGTCCAACGTTTTGTGTTTGGTCAGCAGACGTATACCGATATATTAAATCTACGCTGCGAGTCTTTTGTTAAGCGCCAAGGGATCAAGCTTGCTATTTGGTTTTATCATAGCGTCCTCAAAAAAGACCCATTGGGCTTTATTCTCTCCTACGTCAATATTGCTCGCCCAAAAGATGAAGTGATTTACCTCGATATTAACCGCTGGCTAAAAAACAACAAAAAGATCATGAGTACGTTGTATAAAGTACAGGTCAACTATGGAAAGCTTGAAGAAGAGCAAATGGTTTTGAAGGCGCAGATTAACTACCGTGACTTATTGGCCTCAAGCAATAACGAAGATATCATTAGCGACGATGATGAGCCGCAATTGATGCAAGGCCCTATCAACCCTGTAGACGATGCCACCGAACCCAGCCGAGAATAACGATCCATAAACGATGTCTCCAAAAAAACGCTACATCTCACAGGTTATTAGCCTGATAGATGCAGCGTTTTTTATTAAATGAGACAATCGTCAGCTGCCCCTACCAATAGTTCTCAACAGCGATATTACCCTCACCTCGGCGATTCATCACCAGACCCAATGTCTTCAATGCCTCTTTGGTATCATCCACCATATCTGGGTTACCACATAGCATGACATGCGTCGTATCGACATCCAAATCGATACCCGCGCGCGCTTGCAACGTGCCTTCTAATAACAGCTTTGGTAGTCGCTCTGATAACGCGCCGTCGACAGACTCTCGGGTGACGATAGGAATAAAGATCAGCTTTGCCGGATTATCCACCAGCGAGCCAAAGTCTTCTTGCAAGCGCTCGATTTGCTCAACGTACGCAAGCTCATCCGTCGAGCGTGCGCTATAGGCTAGCACGATATGCTCGTAATCTTCCCATGTCTTTAGGTCTTGTAGCATCGATAAAAATGGTGCAAGACCAGTCCCTGTGGCGAGCAGCCACAAATCCTTTGGCAATGGTTTTTGATAACGCGCTAACGTTAAGAATCCAAATGGCATGGTATTAAGCAGTAACTCATCGCCCACTTGTAGATGTTGCAGCTGTGAGGTAAAGGCACCATCAGGAATCACAATGGAGAAAAACTCTAGCACCTCATCGAATGGCGAAGACACAATCGAATACGCTCGAAAGATATCTTCATTCAATGCTTCATCACTTGCCTCAACCTGTTGGTAATATTTCAACTGGCTGGGATTGACGCCCAAGCGCACAAACTGTCCGGCAGTAAACTTAAAACTATCAGGACGGCTGACGGTAAAGCTAAATAAATTTGGCGTCCATGTGGTTTTGCTGAGCACCGTTACCGTTTGAATATTATCACTCATAACTGTTCATCACTCATATTTTATTAAATGGTATTTTTATAAGATAAGTTTGCCAAAGACAAAAATTAAGCAAAAAAAGATGCGCCAAGCTTATCATAAAGCGGGCGCATCTTGGTTTTTTAACCGTAACAACAGATAAGCAGCAAATGGCTTATCTTATCGCATAAATCATCGAATCTACCAAATACGAGCCAAGCTTGCCCATTCGATCATACTATTTGGCAAAATACCAAAGAACAGGATAATGGCCGTCACCGCAATAACCATAATACCGCCGGTACGAATACCCCATTGTCCGGACACGTCAAACTCGATGAACTGCTTAGGACGCTTGAACAGTGTGAGTAACACGCGCAAGTAGTAGAATAGACCAATCGCACTACCTAGGATAATCATCGCAGCTAAGAACCAGTTGGTTCCTTGTACAGCAGCCAATATCGCAAATAGTTTGGTGATAAAGCCTGCGGTCAATGGAATACCAGCCAGTGATAACATCATGATAGTCATCACTGCCGTCAATACTGGACGACGCCAGAATAGCCCTTGATAATGTGTCAGCTCATCGGCCTCACCAGATAGGCGATATGGACTCGACATCAATGTCACCACACCAAAGGCACCGATAGACGTAAAGGCATACACCGCCATATACATACTAGAAATGCTATCAGCAGCAGCGCCAATACTGACGATGACGATCATCACATAACCCATATGGGCAATGGATGAATAACCCAATAGACGTTTGAGGCTGGTCTGACGCACAGCCAACAAGTTACCTACCAAGATAGACAAGGTTGCCATCACCATTAATAACATTTGCACCGATGGCAATGCTAATAAAGAGGTATCGATTAAGAATCGAACCGCCAGCGCCATCATGGCAACTTTTGAGACAGACGCCAAAAAGGTCGCGATAGGGACAGGTGCCCCTTGATATACATCTGGCGTCCACATATGAAAGGGCGCAGCCGAGAGTTTAAAGGCGATACCAAACATCATCATCGCCGCACCCAATATCAGTAGTGGCGATTCAAAAATATTGCCTAGCACCATACTGATTGGCTTAAATGCCAACGAGCCAACCTCTGCATAAATAAAGGCCATACCCATCAAAAGTGTTGCTGATGCGGTCGCTGAGAGCACTAGATACTTGAGCCCCGACTCAAGCGAGCGGTTACGCATATAAGTATAAGCGAGCAAACCATATAATGGCACTGACAGCATCTCAAGACTCATAAAGAATGACGCCATATGCTGAGCACTGACCATGAGTAATGCACCAATGGTCGATAGCAGCATGAGCAAGTATAGCTCTTCTTTATTGTCTTTTAGATCGGCCAGATACGCATACGATAGCGTACAACACGCCAAGGCACAAACTAGAACTATCACCATATTGAACTGAGCAAAGTTATCAATCACAAATAACTGCTCAGCATTTGGCGCAATAGCACCGCTTTCAATAAAGCCCGTCATTTGCCCAAGTAACGTAACCAGAGCAATATTCAAACCGACTACGGTGATTGTACCAGTGACCATATGCGAGCGCTTGATAGTGATGGCAATCATCACCACGAGTACCGTAATCACTACGGCGATAATCGGCGCGTAAGGCACAAGCCCTATCAAATCATTCATTGTAATCTCATTCATGACTTAACGTGCCTCCATTACATCAAGCAGTTGCGACGCATCTACCTGTGTCACTTGACTGTATATATATGCATTATTGATCCACTGCATCGCGTGACTTGAGGTATCAAGGAACGGCTGTGGATATAATCCGAGCCATACCAAACCAGCCGCTAACATCAATAGTAATGACAGCTCGCGCTTGCCCAAATCTTTTAATCTACGTGCAGGCAAACCATGTGACTTAGTCTCTCGCTCTGCCAATGCAGCGATGTTGTTTTCACCAAATAACGCGCGATGAATCAAAATAAGTGAGTATAGACCTGCAAGCACCAAGCTGAATGTTGCAAACACTACAAACACAGGATACTGAGCAAAGGAGCCAAATAAAATCATGAACTCGCCAATGAAGTTACCTGTACCTGGAATACCAAGCAACGCCGCACAGAAGAACATCAATATCGGTGCGTAGTAACGGAACTGTCCCCACATACCACCCATCAAGGTCAAATCACGTGTATGCAGACGCTCATATAGCTGCCCTGCCATGATAAATAGTGCGGCTGAGCTAAGCCCGTGCGCAAGCATCTGAATCATCAGACCTTGTAAGCTGAGTAATGTTCCAGCATAGATTGCTAGTACCACAAAGCCCATGTGCGAGATACTGGTATACGCTAGCAAACGCTTCATGTCGGTCTGCATAAACGCGAGCCAAGCACCGTAGAAGATACCAATCGTACCTAGAGTTATAGCTATCGGTGCAAACTCTTGTGACGCTACTGGGAATAGCGGCAACACAAAACGAATCAAACCATAGGCAGCCGTCTTAATGAGCACACCTGCCAAATCCACCGAACCTGCCGTTGGTGCCTGCGCATGCGCATCTGGCAACCAGCCATGAAAAGGTACAATAGGCAACTTCACCGCAAAACCAATGAAGAAGCACAGCATGATGGGATATTCCCAGCCGCCAAGTGACGTACCGAGCAAGTCATTATAGTTAAAGCTGACCACCCCAGTTTGGGCGTAGCTGATAATGACCAATACCAAAATACCGATGAGCATGATAAGCCCAGACGCTTGGGTATAGATAAAGAATTTGGTTGCGGCGTATTCTTTGGTTTTGCCAACCACATCATGACCCCAAAGCGCGATCAAGAAATAGATAGGAACCAGCATCATCTCCCAAAAGAAGAAGAATAAGAACAGATCAATCGCTAAGAAAACCCCGATAACGCCGCCCAAACTCCATAGCAAGTTTAGGTGGAAAAAGCCAACGCGGCGCTGAATCTCATTCCACGAACAGGCAACAGCTGCCACACCAAGCAAGCCTGTTAAGACTACCATCATCAATGACAAACCATCTAGCGCCAAGTGGAAGCTAATACCAAAGCTCGGTATCCACGGCACACTAAATTCAGCGACCCAAGGCACGGCAGCATCTGGCGCGATGACCTGCTTACTCATACCGCTAAAATCACCCTGCTGCCAAAGTACTAATGACAAAGCAAAGGTCAACATCATACCGATCAAGGCAATCCAGCGCGGCAGACGTTTATTAAATCGCTCCACCAACCAGCATAGCAATCCTGCAATAAAAGGAATTGCGATTAATGCTGGCAGCATCCACGTTTGTTGTAACTCCATCATCTTTACACCACCGTTATCATTACCAGCACCAGCAATACAGCCATACCCAAGCCAAAGCTTGTGGCATAACCTCGAAGAGACCCTGTTTGCGTCGCAGACAATACTTTATTACCTGCCGAAGCCAGCTTAGGCAAGAATAGCCACGTTTTATCGATAGGGTCGGCTTTTAATAAGCGGCCGATGAACAAAAAGGGTTTTACAAAAATTATATCGTATAGCGCATCGAAACCTAGGCCGTGATAGCACCAATGATATAGCGCCCCGCCAATACGTGAGCGCTTAAAGCTCATGAGCATGCGACCTTTATTGACGACATATAATAGTGCTGCCAATATCAAACCGGCCACCATCGCACCCATCGCGATATACTCTGCGGTGTGCTTAGCATGGTCTTGACCCGCGACTTCTAATAAGTGACCCACGCTCTCTGGCAATACGCCTTGCAGTGGCGGCGTAATCCATGCACCAACAGCGGTAGACAATACAAGTAATACCGATAAAGGTAACCAGTACGACACCCCTGATAGCTTGTGCGCATGGGTTTTTTCTTCACCGAAGAATATGATCCAAATCATACGGAACGTATAGATTGCGGTTAAGAATGCGCCGAACACACCCATATAGAATAGTACTAAGTGACCTGTGGCATAAGTTTCCCAAAGAATCGCTTCTTTAGAATAAAAACCAACGGTAACCCAAGGTATCGCCGCGAGCGCACCGCCACCAATGATATAACACCAAAATACCAATGGTATCTTTTTACGCAGACCGCCCATTTTAAAGATATCTTGCTCATGATGTACCGCAAGAATAACCGCACCTGATGATAAGAATAATAATGCTTTAAAGAAAGCATGGGTCATCAAATGGAAGATTGCCCCTTGCCACGCACCCACGCCAAGCGCTAAGAACATATAGCCAATTTGACTCATGGTTGAATACGCAAGGATACGTTTAATGTCTGTTTGTGCGAGCGCACAGAATCCAGCAACGACCAGCGTCAATGCCCCGACGCCACCAACCCAATATAATAAGATGCCTGGGGTCAACTCAAACAATGGATGCAAGCGGGCAATCAGATAAACGCCAGCCGTTACCATTGTTGCCGCGTGAATCAATGCCGATACGGGTGTTGGACCTGCCATCGCATCAGCAAGCCATGTGTGTAGTGGCAACTGCGCTGATTTACCCATTGCGCCGCCGACCAACATCATCGTGGTAAGCATCATCGTTGGATTATTGATATCGAACACTTCTGGCGCGCGCGTAATAATCTCTTGAATATTAAGCGTACCGAATTCGCGGAATAATAAGAACAAACCGAAGGCTAAGAACACATCACCAACACGCGTGACGGTAAAGGCTTTCATCGCGGCGCGACCGTTGGCTCTGTCATGGTAATAATAACCAATCAATAAGTACGAACAGATACCCACGCCTTCCCAGCCAAGATATAGCAAGAACAAATCATCTGCGAGTACCAGTAACAGCATGCTGGCCACAAACAAGTTCATATAGCTAAAGAAACGGGCAAAGCCAGTGTCGCCTTTCATATACCAAGAGGCAAACAGATGAATCAAAAAGCCAATCCCAGTAATGATGCCTGTCATAGTCAATGCAAGACCATCAAAGCTCAAGCCAAAATGCGGCGCAAAGTCGCCAACTTGGAACCATGTCCATAGCGGAACTTCAATTACCGTTCCAGCTGGATTGGTGGTCAAAAAGGTATAGCTAACGACTAGCGTACATAATGCTGATAACAGCATGCTACCCACGCCGACAATCGCTGCGACCGTCTCTGATAGTTTGTCGCGCATAAAGGCTAAAATCAAAAAGCCAATGAGCGGGAATATAAAGGTTAATGGTAATAAACTCATGACATCATCCTTTCATCTCATTGGCGCTATCGACATCGAGATGCCCACGCTGATGATAAAAACGCAATAATATTGCCAGACCAATCGACGCTTCAGCCGCGGCCAAGGTCAAAATAAAGATAAACATAATCTGCCCGTCTGGATCGACCCAGCGACTACCTGCCACGACAAATGCTAGTGCTGCCGCATTCATCATGATCTCAAGACTCATGAGCATAAATAAGAAGTTACGTCGTACCATGACGCCGCACAGACCAATAGCAAATAAAATACCTGCCAAAATAAGTCCATGGCTCATGGGTATCATACCCAGTACATTTTGCGCCTCAGCAACTGGCTGTACTAAGCCTGCCACCTCGTGGGCAAACGGCACGTTTGACACCTCTTGTGCCACGCTTGCTGCTAGTACCATTAGTCTGCCTCCTTGCGCGTCACTTTGTTCGCACCTGTGTTCATGCCTATCTTCATACCAACATAGTCATGCGGGTCAACATCTTTATATTCGTAGGGCTTAGCCATTTCTACGCCATCATGCTGTGTAAGCGCACTGTCATTGTCATATTGTTTGATACTGCCTACACTTGGCTGAAAGTCTTGACTCGCATGATCGACGATCTCTTCATCAATCGACTCTTTACCTAAGTGATATGCCGCCACCAAAGCCGCTAATAGTAACAAAGCTGCAATTTCAACCAGCATGATATATTTGGTAAATAGCACCGTACCGACTGCTTTGGCAGAGATAGTCGTGCCACCCATCATAACGGCCTCATCATGACCCATACCAATCATTGCATAGAGCACAACGGCAATGATTATCGTCAATCCTGTCGGTATCGCCCAAGTACCAGCATCGAGCCAACGCTCTTCGCGCTCATCATTACTCATGCCCAAGTTCAGCATCATGATAACGAAAACAAATAGCACCATAATGGCACCAGCATAAACAACAATCTCTAGCGCACCTGCAAACGGCGCTCCTAATACAAAGAATATCCCAGCAATTGCCAGCAACGATACAATCATCGATAAGATAGCATGCACTGGATTGGCCTGAGTCACGACGCGCAGACTGGCAAATATCGCCACTGTTGCAAGTGAATAAAACCCAGCCAGTTCAGGATGGTTCAAAATATTCATCATGGTAGCAAGCTCCTTAGATCAATCGGTGCAGATTCGTTTTGTGCTGCACCTTTTGGTTTATCTGCTACCGCCATACCTGTCACACGATAATAGTTATAATCAGGGTATTTACCTGGTCCTGAAATGAGCAAATGCTCTTTTTCATAGACCAAATCTTGGCGCTTATATTCACCCAGCTCAAAATCTGGGGTCATTTGAATCGCTGTCGTTGGACAGGCTTCTTCACACAATCCACAAAAGATACAGCGTGAGAAGTTAATTCTAAAAAACTCTGGATACCAGCGTCCATCTTCACGCTCGGCTTTTTGTAATGAGATACACCCTACCGGACATGCCACCGCACACAAGTTACAAGCGACGCAGCGCTCGTCTCCATCAGGATCACGCGTGAGGACAATACGTCCACGAAAACGCGGCGGCACAGGTACCGGCTCTTCAGGATAAAGGATGGTGTCACGCGGTCTGAGCGCATGACTATTGACCATCCACATGCTGCGGACAATGGTAAATATACCAATGACGGTCTTTTTTATGGTAGTAAACATGGGATTATTATCCTTATCAGCTTTACCCTAGTTCATCAGTGATGGCTAGTAATGACTATAACGTTGGGGAAAAGATCAAAATGACCGCAGCAGTGATTAATAGATTAATCAGCGTTACTGGCAGACATACTTTCCAGCCAAAGTTCATCACCTGATCATAACGCGGACGCATGAGTGAGCCTCGAGCCAAAATAAACATGGTCATAAAGAACAGCGTTTTAATCATGAACCAAAAAGCTGGTGGAATAAATGGGATATCTAAATTGAACGGCGCAAGCCAACCGCCAAAGAACAAGCAAGTCATCAAGGCAGAAATCAAGACAACGTTGACATACTCACCAATGAAGAACATACCAAACTTCATGCCCGAATATTCGACATGATAGCCTTCAGCCAGTTCTTGCTCTGCTTCTGGTTGGTCAAATGGATGTCTGTGCGTAACCGCCACACCCGCCACCACAAAGGTTAAAAACCCAAAAAACTGCGGAAAGATATACCAACCGTCCGCTTGTGACTCAACAATGGCGCGTAAGTTAAATGAACCTGTCAGTGCAACAACGCCCATCAACGACAACCCTAAAAACACTTCGTAACTGATCGTCTGTGCAGCTGAGCGCAAACCACCGAGTAGCGAGAATTTGTTAGCAGATGCCCAACCACCGAACATCACGGCATATACCGCAATACCCGCCATGGCAAAGAAAAACAAAATACCAATATCCCAATCAACCACGCCAAGTGTTGGCGAGATAGGAATAATGGCAAATGAAGCCAGTGCCGTGAACATCGCGACCGCAGGTGCCAAGGTGAACATAAACTTATCAGTAAAGTTTGGTGTCCAATCTTCTTTAAAAAAGATTTTGAGCATGTCAGCGACTAACTGCAACGAACCAAAAGGCCCTACGCGGTTTGGACCATAACGATCTTGCCATAATGCCAGCATGCGGCGCTCATAGACAATCATCATTGCGGCAACCAATACCACGACCAAAAAGATGACTAGCGATTGACCCACCAAAAACAGAATAGACCAAGTATCAAAGCTCATGCTACCCGCCAAAAAGCTTGGCACATCAGGGATAATACGGGTAACTTGCATATTACACCTCCTGTGTGGTGGTCGGCGCTGCGTTCATTTGCGCTGTGTCGTTATTGTTCATTATATCGTTAGCCATGCTACCCATCATCGTTACTGGTGCGTCTACTTTACGTACCGACGCTGGCATTGATGGGTGAATGATACTCACCTGCCCGACTGGGTAACCGATACAGCCTTCAGCCAAATAACCAACCAGCTGTACTGGCAAGGTGATTTGTTGCTTATCAATTTCAATCGCCAAGTAATCACCAGTAGCAATATTCCAGTCTTTGGCATCATCTATACCGATACGCCATGCTGCAACTGGCAGCTGCTCTGCGACGATTGGGCTACGTGATGCCATCATTGAGCTGGCATAGATATTATGAATCGGTACTAGCTTCGCTTGGCCTTGCTGTAAGTCAGTTGTATTCGAAGACATGGCTTCTGGCGCCACATATTGACGAGTGGCTAGGCGCTCTAGCTGATCGAACAAACGCACCCCTGGATCACCATTTTTCAGATGTCCGCCGACTTTGTCTTGGTATTTGTTCCATGCCTGCGGGGAGTTCCAACCTGCCGCATTGGCAAAAGGAATCATCGAGCTTGGTGCTTCTTTACCGCTATAACCTTCCATTGAGAAGGTCAAACCAGTGTCCAAATCTTTTGGCTGCATCGGCTCATGCACTGAGATTGGCGCACGCATAGCAGTACGACCTGAGTAACGGCGCGGTTGACGCGCGATTTTCAGACCAGTCATACGGTAATCCGCTTCAGGCGCAGCGCCTTTGATACCTGCAAGCTTAGGATGGGTGGCAATCAATGCATTGATAACATCATCTAGCTGCGTCCAGTCGACATCACGACCTTCAATACTGCTATGCACCGCATGTATCCAGCGCCAGCCTTCTTTAATACTGCTCATCGGATGGTAGTATTCGTTGTCATAAACTTGGAAGAAACGCTGCGCACGACCTTCAGCTGATATCAATGTGCCATCCGCTTCTGCAAAGCTAGCCGCTGGCAGTACGATATCGACGTCCTTATGCCAATCAAGCAGCTGATGATCTAACGCAATGACCGTTTTATCAGTCAGTAGCTGCGTCAATTTATTGGCATCAATCGCATCTGTTAGCTGGTTTTCTGCAACCACAACCACATCGTAATCAGAGGCTAGCAGCTCTTCAACTGACTGACCGCCAAGCATACAAACGCCCATGCTATTGGCATCAGGAACCGTTAGATAGATACCTGCTTGTGCCTGATACTGTGCGTTCACTTCTTTTAACTCAAGGTTTTCAGCAGGTGCGCGTTCGACATTATCCTGCGCTTCTGTATTTACGCCCGTTTCCGGTTTGTTTGGCTTAGCAGATAAATCTTGGTCTTCTTCAGGTTGGTCATTAGCCGCTTTCGCTTGCGCTGCCTGTACTTTGGCATTATGTGCCTCAACTTGCTGCTGCTCAGTCGCTTTGATTGCTGCACGTTTTTGGGTCAACGCTTGGGTAATCTGTGCTGCTGCTTCTATCAATGCGGTAGAAGACAAGCTGCTACCCGAGACAACTAACGGCTTATCAGCTTGAATCAAATCATAAGCGATTTGTTTGGCCAACGCTTGCATACCATCAGTCTCAGTACTAGCATCAGCATTTTGTTCAGCTGCTTGTGGATCTGCTATGTCTGCTAAGTCATCAGCGAAGCTCGCAATCTCATCAGCGACTTTGAAGCCAAGTTTAGTGATGTCTTCAGGGGTCGCCACTACGCTCACTTTACTGATATCTTCTAGCTTGGTTTGGGTTACATCGATGACATAGACTGGGCTTAGCGCATCTTGAGCGATACGTTTGACGGGTTCGGCAAGCCAAGGTTGCGTTTGCAGCGCCGCTGCCATTTTCAAACCTTCATTTTTTGCGGCTTGACGTACTGACAGCGCGACACGTGATGACGTTTGCGTGATATCTTCACCTAATACGAGCACTGCATCATGTGTCTCGATATCAGTCATGCTAGGGTTATAAATGCCTTCAGTGCTAAGCACTTCGATGCACTTATTGACCAGTGCTTGCTGCTGATGGTTCAGACCTGTTGAGAAATTATCAAAGCCGACCAGATTTTTTAGCGCAAAGTTAGTCTCTAAACTGGCACGTGGTGAGCCAATCCCGATTACCTTTTTATCTTTGATACGTTTGATGGTTTCATCAAGTGCGTAGTCAATATTGATTTTGACATGCTTATCATTGATACGTTCAAGCGCTTGGGTTGGACGATCCGCGCGGTTGACATAACCATAACCAAAGCGGCCACGGTCACATAAGAAATAGCGGTTTACGTCGCCGTTGTAGCGGTTTTCGATACGGCGCAATTCACCATAACGCTCACCCGGTGAGATATTACAGCCCGCTGAGCAGCCATGACAGATGCTTGGCGCATACTGCATGTCCCATTTACGGTTGTAGCGATCAGAATGCGTTTTGTCAGTGAATACCCCAGTTGGACACACTTCGGTTAAGTTGCCTGAAAATTCGCTTTCAAACTGACCATCTTTATCACGGCCAAAATACACGCGGTTGTTTGAGCCATATACCCCCAAATCTTCGCCGCCTGCGTAGTCTTTGTAAAAACGTACACAACGATAGCAAGCGATACAACGGTTCATTTCATGCGCGATGAATGGACCAAGCTCTTGGTTTTGATGCGTGCGTTTGGTAAAGCGATAGCGACGACGGCTGTGACCTGACATATAAGTCATGTCTTGCAAATGACAATGTCCACCCTCTTCACAGGTTGGACAGTCATGTGGATGGTTGGTCATGAGTAGCTCAACCATCGACTTGCGGAATGCTTTGGCTTCATCGTCAGTCACAGAGATGTACATGTCATCGCCAGGGGCGACCATACATGACATGACGAGACGACCACGACCTGCTTCCATATCGTCTTTATTCTGGAATTGCTTGACCGCGCACTGACGGCACGAGCCTACTGAGCCTAGGGCTGGATGATAACAAAAATACGGCACATCAATGCCGAGTGATAAGCAGGCTTGTAGTAAGTTGTCGCTGCTATCTACTTCGACAGTGGTTCCATCAATATGTATGACTGCCATGCCGCTCTCCTTATTTCACTGCTGGCTGTTGGTTGGCTGCCGCATCAATCACATCGACACCAACCGCCTGCGCGATTTTTTGATCAAACTCTGGACGGAAATATTTAATCGCACTCATGAGGGGTTCTACCGCACCTGGTGCATGGGCACAAAACGTCTTGCCAATCCATAAATCACGCGTCAGACCCTCTAGTTTTTCGACATCGCCCACTTGTCCCTCACCGTTATTGATAGCGGTCAGCAATTTGACGCCCCACGGTAGACCATCACGACACGGTGTACACCAGCCGCATGACTCACGCTGAAAGAAAATCTCAAGATTGCGCAGTAATGGCACCATGTCTTGTGATTCATCAACGACCATGATAAGCCCAGTACCCATACGGCTACCCGCTTCTTGAATGGTGTCAAAATCTACGACCACATCCAAATGATCGGCGGTTAAAAAGTCAGTCGAGGCGCCGCCCGGTAGCCAAGCTTTGAGCGTTTTACCATCTTTCATGCCACCTGCCAAATCCTCAATGATTTCGCGAGCGGTATAACCAAAGGGTAACTCCCAGAGACCTGGATCATTGACCAAGCCTGAACAGCCAAATAATTTGGTGCCCGGCGTTTTACTTTTACCTTTGATTTCAGATAATGACTGATACCACTCAACGCCGTGATTCAAAATCGCTGGCATATTGCATAAGGTCTCAACGTTGTTGACAACGGTTGGACGACCCCATGCCCCAGAGATTTGTGGGAACGGCGGCTTGGTACGGGGGTTGGCGCGGCGGCCTTCTAGGCTGTTGATCAAGGCGGTTTCTTCACCGCAAATATAACGTCCAGCGCCCGTATGTACATGCAGATTAAAACTAAAATCTGAGCCTAAAATATTGTCGCCCATCAGATTATTGGCTAGGCACTCATCGATAGCAGCGACCAAACGCTCAGCGGCCAAGATATACTCACCGCGGATAAAGATATAACCGTCAGTAGCACCAATCGCATGAGCGGTAATAAGCATACCTTCGATTAGCTGAAACGGTAGACGCTCCATTAAGAGGCGATCTTTAAACGTACCCGGCTCCATTTCATCCGCATTGCAGATGAGATAGCGCGGCAAACCATCTGGCGGCGACATAAATGACCATTTGAGACCTGCGTTAAAACCCGCACCACCGCGACCTCGAACATTGGCCGCTTTAATCATATTGCCGACGTCTTTAGGCGATTTAGATAGCGCTTCTTTTAGACCAGTGAAGCCTTTTAGAGACTCATAAGTGGCTAAATCAAGCACCGCATCATGATGCGCCAAACGCCACGTCAATGGCTTGGTTTCGCTAGTGGCTGTCGCTTTATCACCATAGATTGGAACACGCTGTGCATTTAGCTGGCTTGGCGCTTGGCCTTGACCGCGACGAGCAATTTGCTCTGAAATCGTTAAACTCATGCGTATAGCTCCAATAATTGCGCGACCTCAGATGGCTGGACAGGGCCGTAAGTGTCTTCATCAATCAGTACCGCTGGTCCCTTATCACAGTTGCCCAAGCAGCAAATTGGCAATAGCGTAAAACGTCCATCAGCAGTTGTCTGACCATACTCAATACCCAGCTGTGATCTGATCTCAGCTGACAACGCTTCATAACCTGTCAAATAACAAGCCACGGAGTCACAGATGAGAATCACATGGCGACCGACAGGCTGGCGATAGATACGGTTAAAGAAAGTGGCGACCCCATCCATGTCTGACATCGGGATGTCTAGGATGTTGGCAATAGCGTTTGCTTGCGCATCATCGACCCAGCCGTTGCGCTTTTGCACAATTTTTAGCGCATCTAATGAGGCAGCACGCGCCTGTGGGTAATGGTGCATAAACTCATGAATGGCAGCGATTTCCTCAGTGGTGAGGATGCTTTCCACATCTACTTTTGGCATTTTGTCGGAAACAATTTTCATAATCTTCTGTCTTTCCTCACTCATCCTGCTCTATCACAAGCCAATATCAGTCTACTTAAAACCGTGGTTATATCGACAAGCGACAGCATTTTGGTGTGCCATCAGGCAATAATATATTGATGAACAAATACTTTTTAAGCAGCGGTTTAACCTTAAAGATCAAAATCTTAACGATCGCAGTCCGCCATCACAATATCAATCGATGCCAAATACATAATGGCATCAGAAACCAGTGAGCCATTAATGACCGATGGCATCTGCTGTATATGAGCAAACGTTGGCGTACGGATACGCGTACGATAGCTCATTGTGGCTTTGTCTGAGGTAATATAATAACTGTTCAGACCTTTGGTCGCCTCGACAATCGTCGTACACTCACCCGCTGGCATTACAGGACCCCATGATACGGAGATAAAGTGGTTAATCAGCGTTTCGATATCGTTCAGTGTACGGTCTTTCGGCGGTGGTACGGCCAGTGGATGATCTGCCTTATAAGGGCCTTGTGGCATGTTGTCCATACATTGACGAATGATACGTAATGACTGACGCATCTCCTCAACTTTGACCATACAGCGATCGTAAGCATCACCGTTGTAGCCAACCGGTATCTCAAAATCGTAATTCTCATAGCCCATGTAAGGACGCGCTTTACGCAGGTCGAAGTCAACGCCTGTCGCGCGCAGACCAGCGCCCGTCACGCCCCAAGCCAATGCTTGCTTGGCATTATACTGAGCGACGTCTTGGGTACGGCCTTTGAGCACGCTGTTTTGTAGTGCTGCTTTGACATATTCGTCCAGGCGCTTAGGCATCCAATCTAAGAACTCACGCACCAAACGCTGCCAGCCACGTGGCAGATCAGCCGCCGTACCGCCAATACGGAACCAAGCCGGATGCATACGGTAGCCTGTCACGGCTTCGATGACGTCATAGGCTTTTTGGCGATCGGTAAACATATAAAATACAGGGGTCATACCACCTGCATCCTGAATGAATGTACCGACATACAATAGGTTGTTGGTAATACGGAAAAACTCGCTCATCATCACACGGATAGTCTCAGCGCGAGGTGGGACGGTAATGCCTGCGAGCTTTTCGACTGACATGATATAAGGCAGCTCATTCATCACACCGCCTAAATAATCGATACGGTCGGTATAAGGAATAAATGAGTGCCACGTCTGGCGCTCAGCCATTTTTTCTGCGCCGCGATGGTGATAGCCAATATCAGGGATACAGTCGACGACTTCCTCGCCATCCAACTGTAGTACCAAACGAAACGCACCGTGAGCAGAGGGATGGTTAGGACCGATGTTCAAGAACATAAAGTCTTCGTCACGACCTGAGCGCTTCATGCCCCACTCTTCTGGGACAAAACGTAGGTTTTCTTGCTCGTATTGCTGCTTGGCGGTATTCAAGAAATACGGGGTAAATTCAGTCGCACGCGCATGATATTCTTTACGCAGTGGATGACCTTCCCAATATTTTGGCAATAAAATACGGGTCAAATGCGGATGACCTGTAAAGACAATACCGAACATGTCCCACACTTCGCGCTCATACCAGTTGGCATTTGGCCAAATATTGGTCGCGCTTGGGACATTGAGGTCATCTTCGCTCAGTGCGACCTTGACACGTATATCACTATTGCGCTCAAGCGACATCAGGTGATAAAACACCGTAAAGTCACTGTCAGGCAAACCCGCACGATGCTGACGCAAGCGCTCATCTATCGCTGACAAGTCAAATAGCATGACGTAAGGCTTGGGCAGTTTGCGCAAAAATAAAAGCACGTCTAATAAATCTGCACGCGCCACCCAGACTGTTGGAATCTCATCCACAGTGTGCTGTACGACAAATTTACCAGCATACTTTTGCTCCAGCTCTGTGATGACGGCTGGGACGGGCTTGATCTTAGGATCTGTGTTTTCGACTACCGTGACCATGAATGATGTATTCCTTCATTAATCATAACTGAGCGATGTCAATCACAGTGAGGCTATGTCAGTCATAACCAAACCATGATGAGCGCATAAAATATTGAGGTTGCTAAATCTACATGCTATCTAAATCTACATGCTATCTAAATTTAGATACTGTCTAAACTTAGATGCTGTCTGGGCTACGCAGGTTTTTTACAGCGATACGATCTGCTTGCTTACGGTCACGCTCAGGCGTCATTTGCGGCTGATAGATACCCTGCTCATTGACATGGATGCCCAGCGGACGACGCTCTTTGGTAATAGATTCTTGCAATAACATCAAGCCTTGAATCAATGCTTCTGGACGCGGCGGACAGCCTGGCACATACACATCGACAGGGATCACTTTATCCACCCCTTGTACGACCGAGTAGATATCATACATGCCGCCTGAGTTGGCACAAGCACCCATAGAGATGACCCATTTTGGCTCAAGCATTTGCTCATAAAGACGCTGAATAACAGGGGCCATTTTGACAAAACATGTACCAGCAACGATCATGACGTCTGCCTGACGGGGTGAGGCACGGATAACTTCGCCCCCAAAGCGTGACAAATCATGAACGGCGGTTAAGGTAGTGGCGTATTCAACATAACAGCAAGACGTACCAAAGTTAAATGGCCAGAGCGAGTGCTTGCGCCCCCAGTTTGCTGTCGAATGAACGAGGTCTTCGAGACGACCCATAAAGACGTTTTTATTGACTTCATCTTCGATAGGATCATTGACCGTTTGGCGGGTCTGTGCAGGGTAGGTATCTGCATCAGGGTTGGCTTTTGTTAATGTGTATTTCATAACATACAACCTTTATATTAGGCTTGGCGTCATACTCATCTTGTATACGCTGTCGCCAAAAATTTCGTTATTAATAAGGGGCCAATCACAAGCAATCGTTGCAACAAAATGTGATCAGCGAAAGCCAGCAGCACTCACTAGTGCGCAGGCTTGTCGTTTTGTGCAGACGTCGCAAAGTCCACAGACGTCACATTACCTGTGGTATTAATATGATCGATGTTTTGTAGATGACGACGATTGGCTTCGATATTGTTTGAGACATTGATTTGACCGGATGATTGTGCGGGTACTTTACCAGTAGGATCGACCATCAGCTCATGAGCACCATCAAACTTGGTGATATCTGCTAAGTTAAAGCCAGCAGGCGCGGCATATAAGCGTGCCTTTTTACGCAGCTTGTCAGCAGGTGCCCAGTTCATCGCACCCAAGCTCAGCTCATAAATCAAACCGATAATCAGAATAGTGATAAAGGTAGCAGCAGCGGCAAAACCAAGCCAGCCGGCCTCTCGTACTGACACAGAATACGCGTAGAGATACAGCGCCTCTAAATCGAAAATCACAAAGAAAATCGCGACCAAATAGAATTTAGCAGACAAACGAATACGGGCGTTGCCAGATCCGACAACACCCGCTTCAAATATCTCTTCTTTTTGTAAGCCTTGAGAGCGACCGCCAAGTAAACGCGGTACCACCAGCATAAAGACAACTAGCCCAATGGCGGCTAAGATAAAAGCAACTGCTGACCAATTAAAAGCAGACATGATAATACGTGCTCCTCACCCAATCGAGTGTTAGACACAGCGCAGGCACTGACCTATTAAGGTCGCCTCACGACAGGTATAACGCAGACGAAAACACAAAGCAGTTGTCATTCACTGACACTGTGTTTAAGTAACTGTCATTGAGTCACATGTTAGGTATTTTGCTGGTAATAACCAATTATCAAGCTTATTAACGACGATGTCAGACCTGACCAACGGTAGAGATTCCGGTATGCACGCGGATAAAGGCTGGTCGCCCAACGCATCTTCTAACAACGTAAGATCAACGTATTAAATCAATATCATATCTGACTGCGTACTTAATTGATTTAATAGCTCATTACACGTGGTTAATAATGACGTGACAACTGGCATAAATTATTTATGTACTATACGCATATCAGTGCCTAAAAGCTAGTTTTTAACTGTATTCGACGGTCATTTTCTATGAAACAAAATGTGTTTTTTTTTCCAAAAATTATGATATAGACGTTACCTTATATTAACCCCAAATCCATGCTTTGTTCGATACGCAAACGCTGTCACGCTATTTACCAAAAATCAAGTGCGCTCATACCCTATTTTCATCACCCAACTCCTCCCCCAAAGTGACCGTTTTTGCTTTATAATGACCCACCTAATTTTACGATATGTCATCATCAAACCTTAAATTCTATTATCCTTATAACAAACATTATTAAGATATCAATTGTGCTATATCAGCGCTACCCTCTTTTTGCTTTTGTCTTACAGGTCACGTTATGAGTCAACTCAATCCCAAACAACAAGAAGCCATGCTCTACGTATCCGGCCCACTACTTGTGCTCGCAGGTGCTGGCTCCGGTAAGACCTCGGTGATCACGCGTAAAATTGCGTATCTGATTCAAGAGTGCGACATGCCAGCCGAGCGCATCACAGCGGTGACCTTTACTAATAAGGCGGCACGTGAAATGAAAGCCCGTGTGAGCAAACTGCTCCCAAGCGAAAAAACGCGCGGCTTGACTGTATCGACCTTTCACCAATTTGGCCTGCAGTTTTTGCGCTATGAGCTGATGCATACGCCGCTAAAAGGCAACTTCTCTATCATGGACAGCGATGATAGTAAGCGCCTCTTGATGGAGCTGATGATGCGCGACAACTTAAGTGGTGCTGAAAGTCGTGAGCTGGTTGGTAAAGCCATCAAGATGATCTCTGATTGGAAAAACGATTTGATTGAGCCTGACAAGGCGATGGAGACGTTAGACGATCCAGAAGACATGATTTTTGCGACCTTGTACGCTCTTTATGAGCGTAACTTGCGTGCGTATAATGCCGTCGATTTTGACGACTTGATTGTACTGCCGACCAAAATCTTGCGTGAAAATAGAGAGCTGCGAGACAAATGGCAAAACCGTATTCGTTATCTATTGGTCGATGAGTATCAAGATACCAATACCGCCCAGTATGAAATGATTAAGCATTTGGTTGGTCCGCAAGGTCGTTTTACCGTGGTGGGTGATGATGACCAATCTATCTATGCGTGGCGCGGGGCGAAGCCTGAAAACATGGCACTGCTAAAAGAAGATTTCCCAAAACTAAAAATCGTCATGCTTGAGCAAAATTACCGCTCAACCACCCGTATTTTGACCTCAGCCAATGCCGTTATCCTGAACAACGAGCATTTATTCGAAAAGAAACTGTGGTCAGATAAAGGTCAAGGTGAAAAAATTCGGATTATCAACTGCCGTAATGATGACGATGAGTCTGAGCGCGTCGCCAAAGAAATCGTCACGCACAAATTGCGTTTTGGTAATGAGTGGGAGCAGTATGCAGTACTCTACCGCAGTAACTTTCAGGCACGAATGCTTGAGGCACAACTGCGCCAGCTACAAGTACCCTATAAGTTATCGGGCGGTCAGTCCTTCTTTGCGCGTAGTGAAATCAAAGACATCATGGGCTATCTACGCCTGATTTTGAACCCTGAAGATGACAGCGCGTTTTTGCGTATTATCAATACACCCAAGCGCGGTATGGGACCTGCCACGCTAGAAAAGCTTGGCTTATTTGCTCAAGAGCATAGTATCTCGCTACTGGCTTCTTGTACTCATGCCGGCTTGGCTCATGTGTTGCCGTCAAAAGCGTATGGTACGCTCAAAGAGTTTGGCGAGTTCATCGAGCACTATACACGTGAGCTCGATCAACACCCTGATCCTGTGCCAATCGTACGCCAAATGATTGATGAGACGGGTTATATTGATTTTGTCCGTAGCGATGCCAAAACCCCGCAGCAAGAAAAAAACCGTATTGATAATATCGATATGCTCTATACCAGTATCCAATCGCTCATTAATCGCGCGGAAGAAGACGAAGACCGCACGATTGATACTATCATTCGTAAGCTGGTCTTGCTAGACATGCTCGAGCAGCAGCAAGAAGAAGAAAACACCAACAAAGTCAATCTAATGACCTTGCATGCTGCAAAAGGTTTGGAGTTTGATTTTGTTTATATCATGGGGCTTGAGGAAGAGATGCTACCGCATCGCAACTCTATTATGAGCGAGACGATCGAAGAAGAGCGTCGTCTGATGTACGTAGGCATCACCCGCGCGCGTCGTGAGCTGACTTTGACGCTTGCGGCCCAGCGCCGTGCCGGTGGCCAGATGCGCGTGACCTCAGAGTCCAGATTTTTGGATGAGCTGCCAGAAGATCATGTTGACTGGCCCGCCAAGGCCAAAAAGAAAAAAGCCATCAAAGACCCAGAAGCGGTCGCTGATGAGTATTTAGCCAATATTCGCGCTTTATTGGGTAAGCGCTAACATCAATATTGACAGTGCTGATGCCAAAAAGAACTGACTCGGCAAACGCTAACACGACGTTTTGCCATTTGCTATTATTAACACTTTATAAAAGATATTGGAATCCTTATGCCTACCTCGATGCCCGATCAGGAACGACCATCAGTGCTACCAGGAGATTATAATCCGGCTGAATATAGTGCCGAATATAAACTGCTGTATTTGCAGGATTTGGTTGCTGATAAAGCATATGAGGCGATTACAGAGTTTTTAGAAAAGCAGTCTGAGTATGAAATTGCAAGCCTACTAGAGTCTTTCCCGACTCAAAACCGCCTACTCATCTGGGAGCAAGTACCAGAGAGCATTAAAGGTGAGGTACTTGCTGAGCTCGAGTACGATACCCGCCAGCCATTGCTGGAGAACATTTCTTCTCAAGAAATCTCGCTATTTACCCAAGATCTTGATGCCCAAGACATCTCTGAGATTTTGGATACTGTCACTGAGAGCGTACGTACCTCAGTCATGGCAACGCTCGATGAAGAAACGCGCGTCCAAGTCAATAAACTTGATACGTATGATGACTGGGAAGTTGGGAGCTATATGGATCCCGATATTATCCAAATACGGGATGATATCTGTCTGGCGGATGTACAGGATTGGCTACGCGAAAACGAGGATCTACTCGATGACGAAAGCCAAGAGCTGCTTGTTGTCGATCAAAGCCAGCAATTACTTGGGCTATTAAGCCTGGTAGATCTGATTAAACATGATCAAAACACCCTAGTCTCAGAACTGATCGATACAGCCATCACCATCAATGATCGCCTAGATATCCAAGATGCTGCAGCGATTTTTCGTTCAGAAGACATTCGTTTCGCCCCCGTGACAAATAGCTACGGCGAGCTGGTTGGACAGCTAAATGGCGAGGACATCATGGAGATTATCCAAGATGATGTCGATAGCACTATGAAAAATTTGGCGGGTGTTAGCCAAGATGAAGAGCTGTTCGCGCCTATTCTAACCAGTGCCAAAAGCCGTAGTGTCTGGCTGGGTATCAATCTATGTACCGCGCTCTTGGCAGCCGCGGTGATTGGACAATTCGAGGAAGTCTTGGCACAAGTGGTGGCGCTGGCGATATTGATGCCTGTAGTTGCCAGCATGGGCGGTATTGCAGGCTCGCAAACCTTGACCGTCGTTATCCGCGGGATGGCAATGGGTCAAATCGGTGGTTCTAACCGAGTCTGGCTCCTTAATAAAGAGCTGTGGGTTGGCGCGATAAACGGTATCATTTGGGCGATCATCATGGCATTTATTGCCCAATTATGGTTTCATGACATCGAAATTAGTGCTGTCATTGGCTTTGCCATTGCGATCAACATGACGGCGGCGAATGTCTCGGGAATTAGTATACCGCTGATGCTAAAACGTATGAATATCGATCCTGCACTATCCGCCTCAGTGATTCTAACCACTGTCACAGATATTGTCGGTTTTATGTCATTTTTAGGCTTGGCGAGTGTGTTAATACTCTAGTGAATTGCTAAATAATAAAGTATCCAATAAAAATATAGCATTGCTATTTATATATCATTGTTGTTTATACAATATTGTTAAATAGTCTTAATTTATAAAACTTCTAAATCGTTAAGTGAGTGTGTTATGCAAGCTGTACAAGTGAAAGTGGTCAACCCTAAAATTACTGAAGATGAAGCATTTTCTCTACCGACTCGCGCTACCGATGGCAGTGCTGGTATCGATCTGCGCGCTTGTATTGATGAGCCTTTAACGATCAAAGCAGGCGAAACCCACTTGATAGGTACGGGCCTTGCTGTTTATATTCAAGACCCTAACTATGCAGGCATGATTCTACCGCGCTCAGGCCTTGGCCATAAGCACGGCATCGTCTTGGGTAACTTGGTTGGGCTGATTGATGCCGACTATCAAGGTGAGCTGATGGTCAGTATTTGGAATCGCAGTAACGAAGACTTTACTCTGAACCCTGCAGAGCGCATGGCACAGTATATCGTGGTGCCTGTTGCCCGTCCTGAGTTTGAAGTGGTCACAGAGTTCAGTGACAAAAGCGTACGCGGTGCAGGCGGATTTGGACATTCAGGCCGTCAGTAATTATTCGCTCAATTAATGATCGTTGAAGTGGCGATTTCAGGTTAGCAGTGCCAGTTTAGTGGCTAAAATAATTATTGGGATAGCGACTAAGAGTAATTGTTTACATTAATAGAATGTTACGCTACCCGTTTTGTATTCATAATTACCTATTTAACACGTTCATAAGGAGAGTAAGCCATGCCATCTTTTGCGGCGCAGCAATCCTTATTTCGTGCTTATGACATCCGTGGTACAAACACGCATTTCACCGATGAGTTTGTACAAGCGCTGGGCCATCGTTTTGCTCAGCTCTATGGCTCTCAACGCAGCCAATTCACAAAAAATAGTAATGCCCATGCTGCTACTGATTTTACTTATTCTCCCGATAGCACCATTAACGTTCAAGAGGATACAGTAGCCGAAACTATCGTGGTGATCGGCTATGACATGCGTCATGGCAGCGAATCGATTGCACGTACACTCTCTACTGTATTAGCCCAACAGGGTTTATGCGTTATTCAGCTCGGTCTTGTTACCACACCCATGATGGCGTTTTGGGCAAAGCAGTATCAAGGTCATGGCATTATTGTAACCGCCAGCCACTCTGCCAAAGACGTATTGGGTATCAAGTGGCTGGTCAATCATAAATCTCCTAGTAGCTTAGAGATAAAAGCCCTTTATCAACAATTAATCTCTCATACTCATTACTTATCTAAAAATCAGGTCGAGCAAGCAACCTTAGACTCAGAACCAGACTCACACTATATAAATATTAGCAGCAATACTGAATTGTCTAGAGCTTTGCTTAAAGAGCTGCCTGCCAAGCAAGTAGCAGATGTCTATATCGCGGCTATTGAGCAAGTCTTTTGCCAGTTGACTCAGGATAATCAGACAGCACCTACAAACAACCGAAAAACAGCGTCTAAGCTTGATTTGGTTGTGGTTATTGATTGTATGCACGGTGCCACTGGCAACATCACTCAGCGCTTATTTGACCGTTTTTGCCAGCATGTCATTGTGCTCAATGACACGCCAGATGGCAGTTTTCCTCTTGGTAGTCCTGATCCAGCCGAGCCCAACCGTCTAACAGCGCTGCAGCAAGCTGTTGCTTCTCATTGTGCCGATATTGGTTTAGCATTTGATGGTGATGGTGATCGTTTGATGATCATTGATAATAACGGCAAAGTGGTCATGCCTGATCACCTACTCTACTTGTTAGCACGCATTGCCATTACAGAACGTCCGGATTCTTTGACCAGCTCCTTAGCGTCTGAGGTGCTATTTGATATTAAATGCGCGCATCATCTGCCAAAGCTACTGGCGGATCTTGGCGCGATGCCAGTGATTAGCAAAACCGGTAGCAGCTTTATGCGCCAACAGGTACAGCATCCTGATAGTCAAATTGTCTTTGCAGGTGAGCTATCAGGGCATTTTATTTTTAATGATGACCGCTTTATCCCTTATGATGATGCCATATATGCTGCATTGCGCTTACTGCATTGGTTTGTCAAGTCTCGTAATATCTTAGATGATAAAAATGCACTATCAGATATTCTCCAACGCTTGCCCGCCTTGGTCAGTACAGCAGATCATTATTTGCCGATGCCGCAGACTGCTAGGACAGATTGCTCAATCATGGAGCAATTAACCAGGGTTTGTACCTACTTGCAGCAGCTAGCGAGCGTGACGACTCATGCTGATTCGTTTGATATTTCTGATTACCGACTAGACGCCGCCAATCTACCAACGGCTTTATGTGCGTCACCAGTCTGTACTTGCTCCACTATCAGACCCCATATAGCTGTCGAACAAGCCAAGTCTTTATTGCCAGTAGGCACTAGACTTAGCTGCATTGATGGTGTCCGCTTGGATTTTGCGCACGGCTTTGGCGTGTTGCGTCAATCAAATACCAGTAATAGCCTGACTGCGCGCTTCGCTGGTGACAGCATGGATGATCTAAAAGACATTCAAGCAACCTTTGCCACGTTGTGTCGCCCATTTGATGCAGAGCTGGCAACACAGATTATCGCCATGCCTGCTGAATAACGGCATTAAACCTGTATCGATTAAATATGCTAAAAAGAACAACCCATTTAAAACCCGCCCTTTAGGAGTTAGGAATGACACTTAATTTAGATGACGCCAAAAACACCGCTGAAGTATTAACCACCGCACTGCCCTATATTCAGCGCTTTGTTGATAAACTCATCGTGGTGAAATATGGCGGCAATGCCATGACCGATCCTGAACTCGAAAGCTCATTTGCTCGCGATATCGTCTTGCTAAAAACGGTCGGTATACATCCAGTCGTTGTACATGGTGGTGGCCCACAAGTTGATAACTTACTAAAAGAGCTGGGGCGTCAGTCTGATCGTATCGATGGGATGCGTGTGACTGACAAAAGCACGATGGATATCGTAGAAATGGTGCTTGGCGGCAGTGTCAACAAATCGATTGTTAGTTTGATTAACAAGCACGGCGGTCGCGCAATTGGCCTCACGGGCAAAGACGCCAACTTGATTCAAGCCAAAAAACTGATGATGGAAAAAATCGGTAACGACGGTGTCGCGGTTCCCGTAGATTTAGGATTTGTGGGCGACGTAGTCAGTGTCAATAAAGACGTCATCAATATGCTCATTGCCTCTGATTTTATTCCCGTTATCGCACCACTTGGTGTCGATAAAGAAGGCAATACTTATAATATCAATGCAGACCTAGTCGCTGGTAAAGTGGCTGAGTTTTTACAAGCAGAGAAACTGATGCTATTGACCAATATCAAAGGCGTATTGGGCCGTGACGGCGAGGTAGTGACTGGGCTAACACCCAAGAAAGTCGATGCTTTAATCGAAGATGGGACGATCTCAGGCGGTATGATTCCCAAAATACAGTGTGCGCTTGATGCCGTGCGTAGCGGTGTTAAAAGTGCCGTTATCGTTGATGGCCGTGTGCCTCATGCCACGTTACTGGAAATTTTCACTAACGAAGGGGTTGGTACACTGATTAGCCGTGAGATAGACGCCGCTTTGAGCCAATCATAGAAATGAGTAAATCATGCCCTTGTCGCTGTGGTTTATGCTGTTTATATTAGAAACGGTCTATTGTTGGTGGATTATAGGCTATGGCGGCGCAAAGTGGATAGAGGGCTGGAAGTCGTTTTTTATGATTGACTGGTTTGCCCTTGATTGGACAGCGGAGCAAATCCGCCTCTATGTGCTCATTATTTAGGGCTTTAGTGTGATTTGGTTTATTGTTGGCGTTATCAAGCCCGAGCTAAGATTTAATTATTAGCTTGGGCGTTTTATGCCCGTTTTTAACCAAACACACGCTCAAACTCCGCTTCATCAAAACCGTACAGCAATATCGGCTGATCTTTATCTGCTAATTGACCTTCTACAATCGGACGTTTGATCATACTGGTGTTTTCAACCAATAGCTCAATGGCATTGTCTATACTGGCGTCAGCCGCTTGCTTTTGAGCGTCATCAAGTTTGCGCCATGTCGTACCACGCTTATTAAGCACTTTATCAACCCCTAACGCATTTACCCAGCGCTGTACTGTATCTTTATCGATACCTTGTTTTTTATAATCATGAAACTCATAGCTAACGCCTAGCTCGTCAAGCTTATTGAACGCCTTTTTCATCGTGCTACATGATTTGATACCGTAAACGGTGATGGTCATGATGACTCCTTATCATTACTCATAAATACTGGTGAACGTTTCTATTATACCGGAGGCTGACTGGATATAAAAAATACCTCACTTTTAATCGTCAAACCTGATGAGCAAATGCATCATATCGTCGCAATTTTTGCCAAATTACGCTATGCTATGGCATTGTCAAATTCCACCTATTTTGAACAGTATTAAACAAATCCGTATTAAATAAATCAGTATCAACCAATTTCGAGCCGACTATGAGCAACGCCGTGACAGCAGACCAAACCGACAACCATCATTATAACCCGCAAGCGATCGAAGCCGCTCAGCAGACCAAATGGGCCACTGACAAGCGCTTTGAAGTCAGCAATGAGCCAAGCGACAAGCCAAGTCGTTACATGCTGTCGATGTTCCCTTACCCAAGCGGCAAGCTGCATATGGGCCACGTACGTAACTATACGATTTCTGACGTCTTAAGCCGTTATTATCGCCTAAAAGGGTATGAGGTCATGCAGCCAATGGGCTGGGATGGTTTTGGCTTGCCAGCTGAGAACGCCGCGATTGCCAATCAAACGCCACCTGCTGCATGGACGTTTGCCAATATCGACAATATGCGCGCGCAGCTTAAATTGCTAGGCCTGTCTATTGATTGGTCACGCGAGTTTGCCACTTGTAGCCCTGAATACTATCAGTGGGAGCAGTGGCTATTCTTGCAGTTGTACAAAAAAGGCCTAGTGTACAAAAAGCTATCGACGGTCAACTGGGATCCCGTTGATAATACTGTCTTAGCAAACGAGCAAGTCATTGATGGTAAAGGCTGGCGTAGTGGTGCGGCAGTCGAAAAACGTGACATCCCCATGTATTACTTCAACATCACTGACTATGCCGATGAATTGCTCGACGATTTGGATCAACTAGAAGGTCACTGGCCTTCTGAAGTATTGACCATGCAGCGCAACTGGATTGGTCGTAGTGCCGGTATGGAAGTACATTTCCCTTATGAGATTGCTGGCGAAGAAAACACCTTAGATGTGTTCACCACTCGTCCTGATACTTTGATGGGCGTGACTTATGTCGCCGTTGCCGCAGAACACCCACTCGCACAGTACGCTGCTGAAAAAGACGACATGATTGCCCAATTCTGTGCGATGTGCAAAAAAGGTTCAGTGGCTGAGGCCGATCTCGCCAAAGCCGAGAAAATCGGTATGGATACCGGCCTGACCGTCACTCATCCACTGACTGGTGAAGAAGTGCCTGTTTGGGTCGCCAACTATGTACTGATGAGCTACGGCTCAGGTGCAGTGATGGCCGTGCCTGCTCACGATGAGCGTGATTATGAATTTGCGGTAAAGTACAACCTACCGATTAAACAAGTCATCAATACCCCTGATGGCTATTTTGATGATTTAAAAGCAGATGCTAAGGCAAATGATAGTGAAGTCAATCTTGCTTATACCGAGCGCAACACTCTGGTCAATTCAGGTGAGTTTGACGGTTTAGATTTTGAGCAGGCGTTTGATGCCATGCTTGCCAAACTTGAGCCAAAATCGCTTGCCAAGAAAAAAATCCAATACCGCCTGCGGGATTGGGGCGTGTCGCGCCAGCGCTATTGGGGCTGCCCTATCCCAATGATCAACTGTGAGCATTGTGGTACGGTTCCTGTTGAAGAGCAAGACTTGCCCGTTGTGTTGCCAACCGACGTCGTACCTGATGGTCGTGGTAATCCACTCAAGAATATACCAGAGTTTGTCAATACCACTTGTCCTAAATGTGGTAATCCTGCTGAGCGTGAGACCGATACCTTTGACACATTCGTGGAGTCAAGCTGGTATTACGCCCGCTTTGCTAGTCCAACTGACACACAAAACATGGTCAACAAGTCTGCTGCCAATAAATGGCTGCCAGTCGATCAATACGTGGGCGGTGTTGAGCATGCAGTGATGCATCTGTTGTATGCGCGCTTCTTCCATAAGCTCATGCGAGATGAAAACTTGGTCACTGGCGACGAGCCATTTGCCAACCTAATGACGCAAGGTATGGTACTCGCTGGCACCTTCTACCGTGTCAACGCGGATGGCAGTACCACTTACTACTTTGCAGAAGACATCGATATCGACTACAACGACCGTGGACAGCCGATCAAAGCGACCTTAAAGCTGGATGGTCAGCCAGTCACGATTGGCAAAATCGAAAAAATGTCTAAATCAAAAAACAACGGTGTCGATCCACAGCTGACTATTGATAAATACGGTGCGGACACGGTTCGTCTATATACACTATTTACCGCACCTGCCGATCAGACGCTTGAATGGTCAGATGACGCGCTAAAAGGCCCTTACAACTTTGTGAAAAAAGTATGGCGCATCGCTAATGATCACATGCAAGCGCTAACGGCAGCTAATATCAGTATTGATACGCTGAACGGTGCGACATTGAACAAAGAGGGTCTGAGTAAAGAAGCCAAAAACTTACGCCGTAAAACGCACGAAACCATCGCCAAGATTGATAGTGATTTGGGTGATCGTTTAGCACTCAACACTCCAGTATCAAGCCTGATGGAACTTGCCAACGAGTTGACTGCCTTTAACGCCAGTAGCGAGCAAGAGCTACACGTTAAACACGAGGCGTTGACCAATCTGCTGATTATGCTTTCTGTCTATGCGCCGCACGTTGGTGAGCATTTGCTTGAGCAGCTCGGCCTTGATACTTTAACCTTAGATTACCCAACTGTTGATGAAAGTGCGCTGGTACAGGACATGATCACAATGGTCGTTCAGGTCAATGGTAAAATGCGTGGTAAGATGGATGTCGCACCGAACAGCGATCCTGAGCAACTAAAAGAGCAAGCTCGAACGATGGAAAGCGTAGCAAAGTTCATCACAGGCGAGATCAAAAAAGAAATCGTCGTACCCAACAAGCTGGTTAATATCGTGGTTGCAGGCTAGTCGCCTAGGCTTAGTGCTCTAAGCCTTTTTATCATATGAGGATAGCGTTTATGTCGTATAAGCATCGAGCTGAGCAATCACAACCAACGCCAAGCGCACTGCACTTTGGTACAAAACAATCTGGTGGAAAGAAGATTGCGACGGCATTGCTCACAGCATTACCTATGTTTGCGATATTGGGTGCAACGGCAGGTCTAAGTGGTTGCGGTTTTCAGCTACGCGGCTATGATTCGCCAATGCTGCTCAATGCCAACAAAACAGCCATCATTATCGAAGACAATCGCACCTCATTTCCTCTAAAATTGCCATTGACGCGTCGCCTAACCACATTAGGTGTCGATGTCATTGGCAATATGACAGTTGATGATGTGATTCGCAGCAATCAACAAGCTGGTGCTAAACCGATTGCAGCGATCGATATCAGTAACGTGCGTTTTAAACGTTACGAGTTGGTGGGTGTATTGACAGAGATTCGCTTGGTACTCTCTGCTGATGTCAGCTACCAGACAATTGAGAACGGCAAGCCAGTCACGCTTACCAATCCCATTCAAGTCGAGCGCAGCTACCAGTACAATGAAGCATCAGTCAGTACTGATGACCAGCAAGGCGACCAGGTTCGTGATTGGCTCTATGACAGCTTAGCACGCCGTATCACGGATCAATATGTGGCGATCTCCTTGCCAAAAGTTGCACCTGCTGCCAAGCAGTCTGTACTGATGAATAAAGGCGCAACGCCAACGGTTGTCGTCGTACCTGAGAAGTAACTTTTAACAAATACTGTTATTAAGCTCTATCATTTGCAGCCATTTAAGTATGAAGAACAACGAGCGTACGCACTAACTTAGTCAGCTAAGCAAGTTCGACAGCGCTCGTCATATTTTTACAAATGCTATCATCTGCTTACCAACCTGTGTCCTACCACGCTATGCAAAACACCTTTATACAAGCTTATCCAAAACTCCTGCAATCTTCGGTTGCGGTAGCTGGCTTGTGGCTGGCGCATGGTGATGAGCCACTGCTCAGTCAATGGCTCATCGATGCACTACGTCCCCATTGGCGCGCGCAAAATTATGCTATCAAACGTATAGAGCTGATATCGGTGAAGAGTTGGCAAGAGGTATTGTCAGAGCTTGGCAGCCAGTCTCTATTTGATGATGCCAGTGCGGTGATCGTGACAGGTAATCACAAGCCTGATAAAGCGGTGATTGCTGAGCTTGAGCGCTTTGCCATTGAAGCGCAAGCAGGTGCGCACAGTCATAGCGTATTATGGCTCACACCTAAGCAAGACAAACGCAGTCAGAGCAGCAAGTGGTTTACCCCTTTTTCACAGTACGGTCATGTCATTGATTGTAATTTATACAACGAGCAGCAGCGCCAGCAGTTATTGCAGATACAGGCGCAAAAGTTCGGCCTACGATTGTCACAAGAAGCGTGGCAACTCCTCATGTCTCACACTGAGCACCACCTACTCAGTGCTTATCAAACGCTATGGCGCCTGTCTTATCTGTTTGCACCGCAATTAGCTACTAGCAATAGTGATAATGATGAAGATAACGAGCACTCTAATAGTTTTACACAGCCAGTAAATAATGTGGCATTGGATATTGCAGACTTACAAGCAGCCTTAGTCAGCGACGCGCAATTTAGTGTGTTTGATTTGTCTGATGCGATGCTCGCGGGTAATAGCACGCAGGTTGCCAAAATCATGTTTCAGCTAAAGTCGACCGATGAGCCTACTACTTTAGTACTCTGGGCTATTAGCAAAGACATGCGTCAAATTATCCAACTGATGGATGGTCAAGACCCTCAAGCATTAGGCATTTGGCGTAGTAAGCAAGGGTTATACCAACAAGCGTGCCGCCGTCAGTCAAAAGAACAAACGAGCGAATGGCCTCCTCTGCTCTATCGCTGTGACCAAGCCATCAAAGGCCTTATTCGCCAACCAGCGTGGGAGTTACTACTGCAAGCGGCATTGGAGCTGGCAGGCAAGCGTTTGTTTACCATACGATAGTACTTCGTGATAGCCAGTCGTCATTCACTATCACACCCTATGCCTTATTTTACCAAGTAGTATTTTAAAGGCCTCTCCCTTACTACCTCTTATCATGTCCACCCTTTCCTCATATTTATCCATTAACAGCCGCTTACTTGCTGTTATGTAAACTGTACTACATAGGCCTTAACCTTTCGTAAACTAATTATCATTCCCTTTCGTACATGAAGTCTCTACTATATCTACACTTGATTTAATTGTGATTGGATTGTTGTCATGCGCAAAATAAGCAGAAAATCTGCTATTAAATGGGGTGTCATCACCTTAATTATCGTAGCATTAGGGGCTTTGGCCTATACTTTTTTAAAACCAGAAGAAACCACACCTAACTATTTAACCGCAACCGTTGAAGTCGGTGATATTGAAAACAATGTCATGGCCTCTGGTAAAGTAAAAGCGTTAAATACCGTTGATGTCGGCGCGCAGGTATCTGGCGAGGTAAAACGCCTGTACGTTGAAGTCGGTGATGAAGTCAAGCAAGGCGACTTGATCGCACAGATTGACCAAGTGACCCAAAAAAACAACCTGAGCAACGAACAAGCCAGCCTTGAGCAAAGTGAAGCCGCGCTACAAAGTGCGCAAGCAGAGTCGCTCAGCAAACAGGCAGCACTAAAAAGTGCCTATTCCGATCTTGCTAGCCGCCAGTCTGAACTCAAACAAGCACAGTCTGATTTTGCGCGTTTGCAAGACTTAGTCGCTATCGATGCTATCTCACAACAAGAATATGACACGCAGGCGACCAGTGTCGAGACTGCAAAAGCAGCCGTTGCCAATGCACGTGCGGCTATCGACACAGCTAAAGCCGCGATTGCGACCACAGAAGCCAATATCAACAGTCAGCAAGCAGCATTACGCAAATCACGAACCAACGTCAGTACTGCTGAAGAAGATCTAAGCTATACCACGATTCGTGCACCAATATCAGGTACAGTCGTTTCTATTACGACTGAGCAAGGTACTACGGTCAATGCTAACCAAACGGCGCCCACACTGGTGACGTTAGCAGATTTATCGACCGTACGTATCAACGCGCAAATCTCAGAAGCTGATGTCATTAACGTCAGTGCTGGTATGCCTGCTTATTTCAATATTATCGGTAATCCAGACAAACAGTATGATGCGACATTAACCGCTATCGAACCTGCCCCAGAGCAGATCAGTAGCACCAGCTCGACAGACGCTGCTATCTATTACGTCGGCTACGTAGAAGTACCAAACCCTGACCGCTTGTTCCGAATCGATATGACCGCACAGATATATATCATCGTCAACGAAGCCAAAAATACTCTATTAGTACCATCAACAGTGATACAAGAAAGGCGAGCTAAAGAAAAAGGCAAATCAACAACGGGCAAGTTTGTACGTGTATTAAAAGATGACGGAACCGTAGAAGAGCGTACTGTAGAAGTCGGTATTGATAACCGAGTACATGCGCAAATCTTAAGTGGTTTGAAAGAAGGGGAAGAAGTAATCATCAGTGAAGAGAGCGGTAAGAAATCAGATAGCGGCCGCGTACCTGGTGGACCTCGAATGTAACTTGTGCTTTGACTATGTTGAGTAAGAAAGGCTTGCTAAACATAGCAGCCCTTTCATAACAACACTATAACGCTTATTAGCCTTTATTAAAGACACTGCTATGACTATATCTCAATCTCCTAAACCGTCGACTGAAGATAGCTCTGAAAGTAGCACGGCTCAAAACTTAGGGTCACACACTTCTGCTAATCGCTCAAACAACTCAGCAAAAACCAATACCGCTAACCACTCTGCATCAGGCAAGCCCATTATGGAACTATCTGGCATTATCAGAGAGTTCCCTGCTGGTGAGCAAACCATTCGCGTCTTGCATGATATCAATCTGACGATTCACCAAGGTGAGATGGTCGCTATCATTGGACAGTCAGGCTCTGGTAAGTCCACCTTGATGAATATCTTGGGTTGTCTAGATCAAGCCACTGCTGGTGATTATAAGATTTATGGTCAATCCGCCCGTAAGCTTGATGCCGATCAGCTAGCAGAACTGCGCCGTGAGCACTTTGGTTTTATTTTTCAGCGCTATCATTTGCTTGGTGATATCAGTGCCAAAGACAACGTCGCCGTCCCTGCCGTGTATGCAGGCATGGATACCGAGGCACGCACCAATCGTGCTGAGAAGCTACTAACTGACCTCGGCCTTGGCAATAAGGTCAACAATCGTCCCAATCAGCTCTCAGGTGGACAGCAGCAGCGTGTTTCTGTCGCTCGTGCACTGATGAATGGTGGCGATGTTATCTTAGCAGATGAGCCAACTGGTGCCCTAGACAGTAAGTCTGGCGAAGATGTCATGGCGATTTTGCATGACCTCAGCGCACAAGGTCATACCATTATCATGGTCACTCATGATCCAAAACTAGCAGCACAAGCAGAGCGTGTGATTGAGCTCAAAGATGGCCATGTCATCGCTGACTATCAAACTGAGCATTATAAGCACACAGACAAAAAACCAGAATCTATCCTTGGCGAGCATCGCAAAAGTGCCTTTGGTAGTTTTATTGATCGACTGCTTGAAGCGTTCAAAATGTCTTTGCTTGCCATGCGCGCGCATAAGATGCGTACTCTACTAACGATGCTCGGCATTATTATCGGTATTGCCGCAGTCGTATCTATCGTAGGTCTTGGACAAGGCTCTCAGCAGCAAATCCTTGCCAATATCAGCTCATTAGGTACCAATACCATTACTGTCAATGATGGCTACCCTAGAGGCGATCCTAGACGCCGCTATAATGATGACAATTTGACACCAGAAGATGCAGAGGCGGTCGGCAATCAGCCCTATATTATCAGCGTCAGCCCTCAGGTAAATGCCAGCTCTAGTGTCCGCTATCGTAATATACAAGAGGATGCTACCGTCAATGGCGTTGGTGAAGACTATCTAACCGTCACTGGTGAGACATTAGCACTTGGCCAAGGGTTTGATGCAAAAAGCATTACTTTACGTAGTCAAGATATCATCATCGATGACAACGCTAAACAGACCTTTTTCTCAGATATTGATAACCCTGTTGGCGAGGTAATATTGGTTGGTAGTGTGCCTGGACGCGTGATTGGCGTACTTGAAGAGAGCGATGGTGGCTTTGGTCCCAGTGTAACGACGCCTACTATCTATATGCCTTATACGACAGTGATGTCGCGCGTCACCGGTAGTACCAATATCGACCGCTTTGTGGCGTTGTTAGATGATAGTATCTCTTCTAGTGCCGCAGAGACGGCCATCTCTGACTTGATAGAAAGTCGCCATGGCAAAGATGACTTTGAGCTACGAAATTCAGACTCTATCCGTCAAACCATTGAGTCAACGACAGGTACGATGACCCTACTTATCTCATCAGTTGCAGTTATTTCGTTGATTGTTGGTGGTATTGGGGTCATGAACATCATGCTAGTCTCTGTCACCGAGCGCACTAATGAGATTGGTGTTCGTATGGCAGTAGGTGCGCGTCAAAGCGACATCATGCAGCAATTTCTCATTGAGGCCGTTCTAGTCTGTATCCTAGGGGGACTGATTGGTATTGGAATGGCATTTGCCATTGGTGAGCTGATTAATAGTGTGGGCGGTGACAGTTTCAAAGTCATCTACTCACCGACTTCTATTATTGCCGCATTTGTTTGCTCGACATTGATTGGCGTAGTATTTGGATTCTTGCCAGCACGTAATGCTGCCAAACTAGATCCTGTTGAGGCGCTTTCTCGAGACTAATAATTGAGTATTGACTCGCTTTAGCCAAAAATAGAGCAGTCAATATCGATATAATGGCAAAAATTTAAAGAAACTGGAATAAATTGGCAATTTTATAAGAGAATTACACTTTTTTTATCCTGTGGGGTTGTAATTGTCAGAATTATATATATAATGTGCTCTCACGTTTAGGGATACAAACACTTTAAACGTTAGGGCTGTTAGCTCAGTTGGTAGAGCAGTTGACTTTTAATCAATTGGTCCCGCGTTCGAGTCGCGGACAGCCCACCATATTTTAGTTTAACCTTTATTCATCGTTCTACCCTATCCGGTAGTTGTTTAATAAAGTTAAGTTTAAAAAGCTCTTTTTTAAATGAATTACTCTTGTTGGCAATAATATACATTTATTGTTAGCATAACTTTTAGAAAATTCTATTTAAAGAATATTCTCTTGCGAAGCTAAAATTGCAGTGTCATTTTTACACGCTTCTCAGGGCTGTTAGCTCAGTTGGTAGAGCAGTTGACTTTTAATCAATTGGTCCCGCGTTCGAGTCGCGGACAGCCCACCATATTTGAAAAGCCCAGTTACTATCATAGTAACTGGGCTTTTTTTCGGCTGCACTTTCTATCCTTTATTTTATATCTACTTATGATGTCGCCGTTTAAAAAGTCGGAAGCTGCCTTTCTTACGCCATAGCAGTTTATGTCTGATCGTATCTTTAATCGTGCGCGGATACTTGGGGGCTTGGTCGATGAACGCATCAAACTCTACCTCACTCATTGCACGCTCTCGACCATGTGCCATCATTACCATTGATGGTTTTAAATCTCTTATTTTTTTTAACGATTGCTTATAAGCTTTGGGATCATAGACAGGAAATGGCGCCACAAACTTATGGCGCAATTTAATGATGAGATCAGCCGTATATACCTGACGACTGGGCAAATGAAATAAAGACAGATCGCGATCGGTATGCCCAGGCGTCTCTAACACTTGCCATTCATCAAACTCTGGGACAAAGTCACCGTCTGTGACAGTAATGTCTGGCTTTAGGCTTGCCGAATAGTACAGATTTTTGAATGGGCGACCTTGCCGCCGCGCTACATAGTACGCAAGATTCATATCGACAAAATGCATCGCTCGTCCACCAATACCGCCGTACCACTGACTTTTCTTATCAGCAGAGATAATGCGGCAGCCAGTCTCTTGGCGAAACTTGCGCGCACCACCCGCATGATCCGGATGCATATGGGTGACCACCACCACTTTTAGGTCTGTTATCGGCCTATTTAGAGTATTTTTGATATACCCAAGCACCATTGGCACATCGGCACGGCAGCAGCCGTCTAGTAGCATGATTTTATCTGGATACACCGCAAGGTAGCTACTTTGGATATAGCCCTCTAAGCGTACAATCTCACACGAACTCATTTATCATCCCTGATCATTTGATCCTAGTGTCTTTGTATTTTTAGTATAGCGATAATCAATACAAAACAAATCGTTTTCAGTGAACGCTTGTGACTATAGATACGGTTGATAATAGTCGCATAATGCGTAACATCATTAATGACTACGTTTATACTTCCAGTAAAAACGCAAAAAACCCAGCGCTTAGGCTGGGTTTTCTACATTAAGTATTTACTTTATAGATTTAAAGCTGATACCATCAATTATGCTAGCGATTACGCAAGGTCACGAACCTTAGGCTCACGCTCCCATAGACGAGATTTTGCATTTTCTACAAAGCTGTCAAGCTTAGCGAGCGGTGTGACAAACTCATCTTTTTCTACAGGAAGTTTACTTAAGATAAACTCATCCGTTGCACCGCAATAAGCAATCGCTTTGCAATGTACATAAGCATCAGTGAACCAATCTAGCGTTGAGCTATCCTCCGCCAGTTTCTTAGCTTGATCCGGCATAATGATACTCACTACCGCATCGAAGAATACAGAGGGTGCGCCAGCAACACGCTCATCTGCTTGGATACGCGTATTGTCGTCAAGCTTGACTTCTTTGCTAGGAGCAACAATTTTGACCATACCGCCTTGAGCATTAATAGCATCTTCAAACTTCTTAACTTGCTCATGGTTTGATCCTTCAGCCACTAAGATACCAACCAAACGGCCTTTTAGTGATTTAGGCGTACGACCAATCGTTTGCAGAGGCTTAGAGGTGTCCATATCTTGTACTGGTGCTGCTGGTTCTGCCGCTTCTGGTAGCTCCATACCTAAGGCATTGGCAACACGATTAGCTAGATCTTCATCAATATTGATAAGGTGACTGAGCACGCGAGTACGAACATGCGCAGTATCTACTTTACCCAGCTCAAACGCGTAGGCTGATGCAATGTGTGCTTGTTCAGCAGGGGTTTGGCTACGATAGAACATACGTGGCTGACTATAGTGATCAGCGAAGCTCTCAGCACGGATACGACCTTTTACGCCATCGTCCAGTTTTTCATGAAACGAGTTAAAACCTTTTTGAGGACTTTCACGTGGACGGTCTAGATCTAGACTTTGAGGCTCATAAAGCACACGAGTCTTAGGCACTTGCATTTGCATATGACCGTCTTGCTGGTTATTTGCAAACGGACATTTAGGCGCATTGATAGGAATCTGAACAAAGTTTGGTGAGCCCAATCGTGACAACTGCGTATCTAAGTAACTAAATAAACGGCCTTGCAGTAAGGGATCGTTACTAAAGTCGATACCAGGTGGTATATGCGATGGACAGAAGGCTACCTGCTCAGTTTCTGCAAAGAAATTATCTGGGTTACGGTTTAGTACCATTTTACCGATGATTTTAACTGGCACTAGCTCTTCTGGAATCAGCTTAGTGGCATCTAAGTGGTCAAATGGAAACTCATTGGCCTCTTCTTCGGTAAAGAGCTGTACACCAAGCTCCCACTCAAAATACATACCATTTTCAATCGCTTCATACATGTCACGGCGGTTATAATCAGGGTCAGCACCAGATATTTTTACAGCTTCATCCCAAATAAGCGACTGTACACCTGCTACTGGTTTCCAATGATAACGGAAGAAAGTACTCTTACCTTCTTTGTTGAGCAAACGGTAGGTATGAATACCAAAACCTTCCATCATGCTAAAGCTACGCGGCAATGCACGATCACTCATCAGCCAAATCAGGTTATGCATCGTCTCTGGGCTTAGCGAGACAAAGTCCCAAAAGGTATCGTGTGCAGAGGCCGCTTGCGGAAACCCGCGATCCGGCTCCGGCTTGACTGCATGAATGAGATCAGGAAACTTAATGGCATCTTGAATAAAGAAGATCGGCATATTATTACCGACTAAATCCCAATTACCTTCTTCTGTGTACATCTTGACTGCAAATCCGCGTACGTCACGGGGCGTATCCTTTGAGCCTTTATTACCGGCAACGGTCGAAAAACGGGTAAAAAGTGGTGTTTGTTTACCCGTCTCAGTCAAAATTTTGGCCGTTGTATACTCTTCTAATGATTCGGTCAGCTCAAAATAACCGTGTGCCGCACTACCACGCGCATGGACGATACGCTCAGGGATACGCTCATGGTCAAAGTGGTTGATCTTTTCACGTAGTACAAAATCTTCTAATAGCGTAGGACCGCGTGCGCCTGCTTTTAGTGAGTTTTGATTGTCGCTGATAGCCACGCCTTGTTGGGTAGTCAATACTTTGGTGTCATCACCTGCGCGCTGATGGGTTTCGCCCCCATTGCCGCGTTCACTATTCATATCTTTGGCTGGGTCGGTATGATCGATATTATTATTCATAAAACATCCTATCTAATGAGTAAAATAGTCTCTTCTAAGACCATTAAAAATGTGCTTACACAGGTGTTGTATCCTTTGGGATAATACTGACTTCATCTGTCGATTATCTGTCTGTGATGCTGCATGACCAATTATTAAAAAAGATAAAGGAATAAAAGGCATACGGTTTATCTTACCCAAAAACTAAGTCGCTTATAGTTGCGTATATAGTGAAAGTTGTTGATGTTTGGTTAAAGTTTACGTGCGCAGTCACTCAACCGCTTGACGGCTTTTGAGCCAGCCTAAACGTTAACAATCCAATCTTGTAATTTAGTTATTCTTTAAGGTATGCTTTATGGCGTACTAGAGATCATCGATAAATAACATTGGCATGGTTTTTAGCCATATATTTATCTCTTTTTTATATAACTATAAGGCTATCGACTATGTTACCAACTTCGAATTTCTCGTCCAAAAAACCTTACTGCTCATTATTGGCGGGTGCATCAATGGGGCTCCTGGCATTGACCATCAGCCAAACCGCTGCCGCTATCACGACCAAGAACGTCACTTATACAGTGGATAACCAAGCATACGAGGGCTATTACGCCAAAGCCGATAAGCCCTACGCCCCTTTTATCTTGTTGATTCATGACTGGGATGGTCTAACCGACTATGAGCGCAAACGCGCTGATATGCTAGCGAATGAAGGTTACAACGTACTGGCAGCAGACATGTTTGGGCAAGGCATTCGTCCGACCTCTGTCGAAGAAAATAAGCGTTTAACAGGCGAATTGTATGACGATCGCAACAAAATGCGCCGCATACTACAAGGTGCATTGAATGCTGGACGACTGGAGGGCAATGATGTGCGCAACGGCACGATCATGGGATACTGTTTCGGTGGTACGGTTGCTTTAGAGTTAGCACGTTCAGGCTTCCCGCAAAAAGCCTTTGTCCCCTTCCATGGTGCCTTTGATACTCCGACCGGTCAAAGTTATGACAAGACCACTGGCGAGATATTGGTATTCCACGGCTCAGCTGACCAGTCTGTCTCTCTAGAGAGCTTTGCGACTCTGGGCAAAACGCTAGAAGCGGCAAAAGTTCCTCATGAAATGGTCACTTACAGCGGCGCACCCCATGCCTTTAGCGTATTTGGTAGTGACAGATATGATGCACGCGCCGATGAGCGCTCTTGGAAACGTTATTTGGACTTCTTAGCAGATGAGTATAAATAATCTAATCGTATAAAAATATCAGTCACCATATAAGCAATGCAAAAAAAAGACACCTCAACGAATCATCGGTGAGGTGTCTTTTTTTGACGTTCTAATCATTTAATACTTCTGAAAGACCAACAGCTGATTATTGGCAGGCATCGCGTACGTTCTGCTAAGCGTTAGATGATGCATATTTGCTAAATTTACAATGTCTTCTTTATGACGGATACCACTTTTTGGGTCGCGTTGGCGCAGACTGATATCAAATCGCTGGTTGCCCGCGCTAGTATAGTTACCATGTTCGTTAAATGGACCATAGACGATCAGCTTACCATCCACAGGTAGCGCATCACCAGCCAGTAAAAATAACCGCTTAACTAAAGCCCAGCTAATGATATGTAGCGTATTTGCCGTAAATATCGCATCATAGGGCTTGGCTATATTGCTATTTGCTGACTGACTACTGATAGGTAGAGAATCGTAAGCCAAATCAAACGCTAATGGTAGAGATAGATTGGGCGCAGGATAAGCATGATACCAAGCCGCTATATGATGATGATTGCTCGTGACATCGCTGGTTTGCCACTGTATCTCAGGTAAACGAGGAGCAAAGTAAACACTATGCTGACCCGTTCCAGAGCCGATTTCTAAGACATGAGTATGCTCTTGTAGCTCGTTTTGCAATACTTCTAGGATAGGCTGCTTATTGTTCTCGCACGCTTGAGAGAATGGCAACGCGTCGATATCCACTTGGCTGTTTAGATGATCGATTTGCATGGATACTCTCCTCAGACTGCACGTTACATTTGCAGTATCTCTCGCGAATTATTGGCAAAATATGCTACTAGTAAATACCCGCTTCAACGCCAGCGGCTAACGTCATGGCAAGCTCTTTTACTTGGTCAGCAAAGCTGTCTTGCCACTCACCTTGTAGTATCAGCGCCTCTTGAATCCACGACCAACGCAGCCCCGTCGTGATCGTCTTTACTGCAAGCTTGGTACCCGTACCATCATGCCCTGCACGTATATATAGTGCAAATGGCATGCCTTGCTTCTCTTCTAGCACAGGATAATAACAGCGATCAAAGAAGTCTTTGGTCAGCCCTGCCATATATGCCAGATTTTCAGTCGTGCCTAATAGCAAAGCATCAGCAGCCAACACATCTTCAGGCTGCGTGTCCTGCGGCGACTTCAAAATGACATTGATATCTAGATCAGGATGATTGGCACCACCATACGCCGCTTGCGCCAACTTCTCAGTATTGGGTGACGGCGCATGAGCGACAATCAATAACGTTTTTGCCATGGCATTAAAGGCCACGAGCAATACGGAACGTTAAGTTCTGCGTGATATCAGGGTGGAGGCTTTTGGCGACTGGACAAGTCAATGCGGTGTTATAAAAGATCGTTTGCGTTCTATCATCAAGCTCCTTATTAAAGGTCACGATGATATGGATCTCGCTCACGCGTCTTGGATCAGCGGCCATGACTTTGGTCATTTCAGCTGTGGTGCCTGCAAGGTCAATCTCCATGTCACGGGCTTTGATACCAATGATCGTTAGCATACAGCTTGCCAAGCTCGTCGCTAATAGATCAGTCGGTGAAAAAGCCTCACCCTTGCCTTGATTGTCTGTTGGGGCATCGGTGATGATTTCATTATTTGATTGAAAATGAATGGCGGTGGTGCGCAAATCGCCTTGGTAGGTTACTTTTGATGTAGTCATAGGTTCTTTCCTAAGCTAAAATTCAGAAATATACAATCCACTATAAGGTTCAAATAGTGGTTTTATAATGAATCACCAAACTATATTATCAGTATAAGGTAGGTTTTTATACTTGATAAAATCTGAAATTTTAAATAAGGACTTATTAGAAACTGTTAATTCCCATATAGCACTGTATTGGAACCATGGATCTAATAATATTTGAATAGTATTTTCATTGATTAACCTTAGTCTTTCTATCCAGCAAAACTGTTCTGTTTCAAATTTTGTGAGCTTATTATTTCCCTCATAACAGTCCCAAAGAGTTAAATGCTTACCAGCTACGATTGCATATTTGTTATTTGGATCAATTAAAGTACAAGATGGACCACCGTAAAAACTATCAGTAAACAAGATATCCCTGCTTTCTTTATCGATGAGATATGCATCTCCATAGCTGTCATATAAATACAATTTATCCGTTTCTTCTAATATCATTAGATTATCTCAATAAACTTTCAGTTGACCATCTATAGTTATAAATTATTATCAATAAATAAGCCAATAAAAAAGCACTCTATCAAGTGAGCGGGGGCTTTTAGGTATAAGAGGCTAGTGATGATTTGGACAAGGAAAGAGTTGAAGAACTGCTTTGGTGCGAGCGAAAGATAAAACCATTTAAATAAAAAGATTTTCTAGGGAAGTCAGATAGGTTTAAGATAAAAAAAGCCCCCAACACATAAGTGTCGGGGGCTAATCAGGAATAAGGAGCTGACGATGACCTACTCTCACATGGGCGAACCACACTACCATTGGCGCAACGATGTTTCACTTCTGAGTTCGGGAAGGGATCAGGTGGTGCCATCGTGCTATTGTCGTCAGCAAAGGGGGTTAGATATGAGTCTGTTTGTGTGACTTTTAATAAGTACCACGTAACCTAACTGAATCAAGGTTAACGGTGATATCGAAATGTTTCTGTCTGTTTCTATAGCCTGAGCTATATAAGATAGATTAATTAGACTTGTATGCAAACCACTTGGGTGTTGTATGGTCAAGCCAAACGAGCAATTAGTACAGGTTAGCTACACGCATCGCTGCGCTTCCACACCCTGCCTATCAACGTCCTAGTCTTGAACGGCTCTTTAGGGAAATCTAATCTTGAGGTGGGCTTCCCGCTTAGATGCTTTCAGCGGTTATCCCATCCGAACGTAGCTACCGGGCAATGCCATTGGCATGACAACCCGAACACCAGTGGTTCGTCCACTCTGGTCCTCTCGTACTAGGAGCAGATCCTCTCAAATTTCCAACGCCCACGGTAGATAGGGACCGAACTGTCTCACGACGTTCTAAACCCAGCTCGCGTACCTCTTTAAATGGCGAACAGCCATACCCTTAGGACCTGCTTCAGCCCTAGGATGAGATGAGCCGACATCGAGGTGCCAAACACCGCCGTCGATATGAACTCTTGGGCGGTATCAGCCTGTTATCCCCAGAGTACCTTTTATCCGTTGAGCGATGGCCCTTCCATACAGAACCACCGGATCACTAAGACCTACTTTCGTACCTGCTCGACTTGTGGGTCTCGCAGTTAAGCGCGCTTTTGCCTTTATACTCTTCGACCGATTTCCGACCGGTCTGAGCGCACCTTCGTACTCCTCCGTTACTCTTTAGGAGGAGACCGCCCCAGTCAAACTACCCACCATACATTGTCCTCGGTATTGTTATACCTGAGTTAGAACCCCAACATGACCAGGGTGGTATTTCAAGGATGGCTCCACAAACACTGGCGTGTCTGCTTCAAAGCCTCCCACCTATCCTGCACAAGTCAGGTCAAAGTTCAATGTAAAGCTGTAGTAAAGGTTCACGGGGTCTTTCCGTCTAGCCGCGGGTACACAGCATCTTCACTGCGATTTCGATTTCACTGAGTCTCTGCTGGAGACAGCGCTGCCATCATTATGTCATTCGTGCAGGTCGGAACTTACCCGACAAGGAATTTCGCTACCTTAGGACCGTTATAGTTACGGCCGCCGTTTACTGGGGCTTCGATCAAGACCTTCGCTTACGCTAAGCCCATCAATTAACCTTCCAGCACCGGGCAGACATCACACCCTATACGTCCACTTTCGTGTTTGCAGAGTGCTGTGTTTTTAATAAACAGTTGCAGCAGCCTGGTATCTGCGACTGCCAGCAGCTCAAGGAGCAAGTCCTATCACCACCAACAGCGTACCTTCTCCCGAAGTTACGGTACCATTTTGCCTAGTTCCTTCAGCAGAGTTCTCTCAAGCGCCTTGGTATTCTCTACCTGATCACCTGTGTCGGTTTAGGGTACGATTCGTTTATAACTATTGCTTAGAAGCTTTTCCTGGAAGCATGGTATTTGCCACTTCGCTGTACAAGTACAGCTTGCTATCAGATCTCGGTATAGAATAGCCCGGATTTACCTAAGCTATAAACCTACATCCTTTCACCTGGACAACCAACGCCAGGCTGACATAACCTTCTCCGTCCCTCCATCGCATTATAAACAAGTATCGGAATATTAACCGATTTCCCATCGACTACGCCTTTCGGCCTCGCCTTAGGGGTCGACTCACCCAGCCCCGATTAACGTTGGACTGGAACCCTTGATCTTCCGGCGTGGATGCTTTTCACACCCATTATCGTTACTCACGTCAGCATTCGCTCTTGTGATACCTCCAGCATGCTTTACAACACACCTTCACAGGCTTACACAACGCTCCCCTACCACTTGAAAACAAATTCAAATCCGCAGCTTCGGCTCCTAGTTTGAGCCCCGTTACATCTTCCGCGCGGGCCGACTCGACTAGTGAGCTATTACGCTTTCTTTAAAGGATGGCTGCTTCTAAGCCAACCTCCTAGCTGTCTATGCCTTCCCACCTCGTTTCCCACTTAACTAGGAATTTGGGGCCTTAGCTGGCGGTCTGGGTTGTTTCCCTCTCCACGATGGACGTTAGCACCCACCGTGTGTCTCCCGGATATCACTCATCGGTATTCGGAGTTTGCATCGGTTTGGTAAGTCGGTATGACCCCCTAGCCGAAACAGTGCTCTACCCCCAATGGTGTTCGTCCGAGGCGCTACCTAAATAGCTTTCGGGGAGAACCAGCTATCACCGAGTTTGATTAGCCTTTCACCCCTATCCACAAGTCATCCCCTGGCTTTTCAACGACAGTGGGTTCGGTCCTCCGGTGCCTGTTACGGCACTTTCAACCTGCTCATGGATAGATCACTCGGTTTCGGGTCTATACCCTGCAACTAGTCGCCCTATTAAGACTCGGTTTCCCTACGGCTCCCCTAAACGGTTAACCTTGCTACAGAATATAAGTCGCTGACCCATTATACAAAAGGTACGCGGTCACCCAACAAGTGGGCTCCCACTGCTTGTACGCACACGGTTTCAGGTTCTATTTCACTCCCCTCACAGGGGTTCTTTTCGCCTTTCCCTCACGGTACTGGTTCACTATCGGTCAGTCAGGAGTATTTAGCCTTGGAGGATGGTCCCCCCATCTTCAAACAGGATTTCTCGTGCCCCGCTCTACTTAATATGTTAACGCTAATGTTTCGAATACAGGACTATCACCTACTATGGTCAGCTTTCCCACGCTGTTCTTCTACATTAGCATTAATCGGCTTCTCCCCGTTCGCTCGCCGCTACTAGGGGAATCTCAATTGATGTCTTTTCCTAAGGGTACTGAGATGTTTCACTTCCCCTCGTTCGCTTCCTAATAAATTAGGATACCTACCTTATGGTAAGTGGGTTTCCCCATTCAGAAATCTCCGGATCACAGGATATTGCCGCCTCCCCGAAGCTTATCGCAGGCTGTCACGTCTTTCATCGCCTCTGACTGCCAAGGCATCCACCATGTGCGCTTCATTACTTGACCATACAACCCCAAGTAGTCTTTCGACTTCTATGTGTCATACAATCTAATTATGATAACGATATCACCTATGTTTATACGCTTGATTCAGTTCTCTTTACTTTTTTAATAACTCACCCCTGGGATAACAAACAATGTCGTTAAGAGGTGAGTTATTAAGGTTAAGATGGGCGCGTGAATACGCTCATCCTAACCCAGACTCATATCTATGTTTTTAAATAGTTCCTATGCTCTCGTCGAGTCATAGTTTTCTGTATAAAACAGAAAGAAGTAATCGTGTCTTTATTCAAGATGAATCACTTGTTTCTATTTGATACCTATTTTATTTAGCACGCTAAGCTTAGCTGTATGTAGTGGTGGAGCCAAACGGAGTCGAACCGTTGACCTCCTGCGTGCAAGGCAGGCGCTCTACCAACTGAGCTATGGCCCCTGAGCGAGGATGCAATCGAAGCATTGTTTCGATCCGAGCGCAAGAGGAAATCCCTTGAAGGGGATTTACTTAGGGCTCTTTCACCTACATTAATAATGGTGGGTCTAAGTGGACTCGAACCACTGACCCCCGCGTTATCAACACGGTGCTCTAACCAGCTGAGCTACAGACCCTGATACGTCCTAAAACGTAAGCTTAAACTAAAGAACAACTTGTTGTGAATTCTTGCTGAGCGAATGCTGTCTATAAGGAGGTGATCCAGCCGCAGGTTCCCCTACGGCTACCTTGTTACGACTTCACCCCAGTCATCAACCACACCGTGGTGATCGCCCTCACTAAGTTAGGCTAACCACTTCTGGTGCAATCAACTCCCATGGTGTGACGGGCGGTGTGTACAAGGCCCGGGAACGTATTCACCGCGGCATTCTGATCCGCGATTACTAGCGATTCCTACTTCATGGAGTCGAGTTGCAGACTCCAATCTGGACTACGATAGGCTTTTTGAGATTCGCATCACATCGCTGTGTAGCTGCCCTCTGTACCTACCATTGTAGCACGTGTGTAGCCCTGGTCGTAAGGGCCATGATGACTTGACGTCGTCCCCGCCTTCCTCCAGTTTGTCACTGGCAGTATCCTTAGAGTTCCCACCCGAAGTGCTGGTAACTAAGGACAAGGGTTGCGCTCGTTGCGGGACTTAACCCAACATCTCACGACACGAGCTGACGACAGCCATGCAGCACCTGTATCACAATTCCCGAAGGCACTCTCGTATCTCTACAAGATTCTGTGTATGTCAAGACCAGGTAAGGTTCTTCGCGTTGCATCGAATTAAACCACATGCTCCACCGCTTGTGCGGGCCCCCGTCAATTCATTTGAGTTTTAACCTTGCGGCCGTACTCCCCAGGCGGTCTACTTATTGCGTTAGCTGCGTCACTAAGTCCTCAAGGGACCCAACGACTAGTAGACATCGTTTACGGCGTGGACTACCAGGGTATCTAATCCTGTTTGCTACCCACGCTTTCGAGCCTCAGTGTCAGTATGATGCCAGGAAGCTGCCTTCGCCATCGGTATTCCTTCAGATCTCTACGCATTTCACCGCTACACCTGAAATTCTACTTCCCTCTCACCTACTCTAGCCTAACAGTTTCAGATGCAGTTCCCAGGTTAAGCCCGGGGATTTCACATCTGACTTATCAAGCCACCTACGCTCGCTTTACGCCCAGTAATTCCGATTAACGCTTGCACCCTCTGTATTACCGCGGCTGCTGGCACAGAGTTAGCCGGTGCTTATTCTGCAGCTAATGTCATCGTCCCCGGGTATTAACCGAAGAGTCTTCTTCACTGCTTAAAGTGCTTTACAACCAAAAGGCCTTCTTCACACACGCGGCATGGCTGGATCAGGGTTCCCCCCATTGTCCAATATTCCCCACTGCTGCCTCCCGTAGGAGTCCGGGCCGTGTCTCAGTCCCGGTGTGGCTGATCATCCTCTCAGACCAGCTACAGATCGTCGCCATGGTAGGCCTTTACCCCACCATCTAGCTAATCCGACTTAGGCTCATCTAATAGCGCAAGGTCTAATGATCCCCTGCTTTCTCCCGTAGGACGTATGCGGTATTAATTCGAGTTTCCCCGAGCTATCCCCCACTACTAGGTAGATTCCTAAGTATTACTCACCCGTCCGCCGCTCGACGCCTGATAGCAAGCTATCATCGTTTCCGCTCGACTTGCATGTGTTAAGCCTGCCGCCAGCGTTCAATCTGAGCCATGATCAAACTCTTCAGTTTAATCTATCTGAAGCCTTTACCTATAAATAGGAAGACGACTTCTAATCTTGGCTCATTTAATCTGGCAAAATCGCTCGTAATTATGTTCGTAATGAATTAACTTTGAGTTTTTCTGCTGTCTTAAATGATAATTTTTATAGTTGGTGTTCTACCGAAAAGATAGTCGACCAACTTTATTTTTTAGCATTCTGAATCAGCAAAAATCCACACAAGTTGTTCTTTAGTTATGCTTTTAAATAGTCTCAATCACTGTCGTCCAGTCATCGATATATAGGGTATTACTAACGCTATCTGCCTTTTCCGTCTCCGGTTAAGCTATCTAGCGAGCCGACTATCTTATCATATTGATTTGAATTGTCAAGACTTTTTATAATTTGTTTCGCCAGGTTAACTGGGTTATTAATGTGTAATCTACACATCTCTCACTGCCAGTCCGTCTGATGAGGGCGTATTATAGACCCTTTATTTATTTAGTCAAGAAGTATTTTTAATTAGTTCGAAATAACTTAATCGCTTAAGCTTCCTCACCACTTCCCTTTCGATTGGGACGCATTATACGCGGGTTTGAGGATGGGTCAAGGATTATTTCGAGGGTCTTGCTCACTGCCTTGGCAAACATCAAATTGTAGAGATATTCCAATGGTTTATACACTTCAATAGTTTTATCTATTTTACAATGGTTATGCAAAACAGGGTTTGAACTAATTATCTAGGACAGCCCCTTCGTTTGGATGTACATTTTGTTCAGAAACATAATGAATGGCTATTATGCAAGGATAAAACGTATCTGATAGTAGAATATTCTTCAATATAGTTGATTCAATTTAAGAGTGGTACAAGGCGACCGAGTGCAGATGTATACGTCATACTTCAAGCGAGGTTAACGCTGTAACGCTTTTTTAGTGGATTGACTATAACACCATGTTTTTATAGTAAATAAAGTATAAAAAAAGGGACTCACCTATTGGCAAGTCCCTTTTTTTATCTCAGTAACGTTCATATTTACGCTTACATCTTTGCTTTGATCGTAGTCACAATACCAGATAAAGCATAAATGATACCGATTGCCAAGATACCAACAGGTATATCATAGAGCACGATACTCATGACCAGTACACCAATGATAAGCACCACAAAGGGTACTTTCTTTTTATCAAACTCTTTAAAGCTGTAGTACTTAACATTACTGACCATAAGCAGACCACAAATGACCACCCACGCTGCGAACAAAAACATGATCGCCGTATCGTACTGACCAATCCATTCGTTATGATCAACTGCAACCATAACCGCTGCTGTTACTAATATAGCTGCAAGCGGACTTGCCAAACCAACGAAGTATTTTTTATCGACGATACCCACCTGCACATTGAAGCGTGCAAGACGAAAAGCAGCACAGGCAGTAAAGACGAACGCACAACCAATCCCAATACGACCCAGCGGCTCTAGCGCAAAGCTATAAACCAACATAGCAGGGGCCACACCAAATGCGAGCATATCTGCTAATGAATCATATTGCTCGCCAAAAGGGCTTTGGGCATTCAGCATACGCGCAACGCGGCCATCAGCCCCATCTAGAATACCTGATAAAAAAATAGCCAAAGCCGCCTTGTAAAACTCGCCTTGCGTACTTGCCAAAATTGAATAAAACCCTGATAGCAGTGACAAAGTGGTAATCAAATTAGGCGCTAAATAGACACCGCGACTGACCACACGCTTACCTTCCGCAACCTCTGCCTCGACGACCTCAAAGGTCAAACCATCATAATTGTCATTGTCCGCTAGACGAATATTAAACTCATGCTCATCCATGTATGGAGGCTGGGTCGCTGCATCATCCTGCAACGCTCGCTCTTTTGGTGACATGTTATTTGGTTCGCCTTCAGGTGGCTGCATATTCGTCATCTTGATATCCTTATTGGCCAATGTTGCTGTTCACCGACATCACCTACTGACGTCACTATTCACCAACCAGCCAGCGTACATTGGTCGCACTGTCAGGTGTTAAGTCTGGCGCATCTTCTACTTTTAGTACTGGCTGCAAGAAACGTAATATCTCGCGAGCATGGTTATCAAACTGCCATGGCGGATTGATAACCAGTAGACCTGTACCGTTCAGACCGACGGCCACATCATTAGGATAAATATTTAGCTCACAAACCAGCTGACGACGCATCTCAGTACGCTTGAGCTTCTTATAAAACAACTCAACCGCTTCGATATTTTTGATTGGGAACCACAGGGCATAAGTACCTTGTGGCCATTTTTTATAAGCCGAGACTAATAAATCGATCAGACGCGTAAAGTCTTTATGCTCTTGCTCAAAAGGAGGATCAAGGAAAATCAAACCGCGGCGCTCGGCTGGGGGAATAACAGCGGTGATACCTTCAAAAGCATCACGATGCTGGATACCAATTGGCAGCTTATATAGCTGATAGTTCAGTGCATCATATTCAGTCGCTTTGGCTTCAAAAGCTTCGGCGCGCACGCCAGCATCAGGTTTTTTAGCGGCGGTTTTTTCGACATAATGAGCAATCCACCACGGCGAACCCGGATAGACTTTATTGTCGTAAGTGAATTTGGCTTGTTTAATGCCTTCCATATAATCTTTGACAGCGGCTGGTGCTTTTTCGGTATCTGCTTTCAAAAAAGCCTGAATACCGCCTTTGGCCTCCCCTGTCTTGCGCGCTTCTTCACTGCTTAGTGAATACAGTCCGCGGCCGCCATAGGCGTCAAGCACATAAAACGGTTTGTTTTTCTGCCCCAATTGATTGAGCAGTTGTACCAATAAAATGTGTTTAACCACATCAGCAAAGTTACCAGCGTGGTAGGCGTGTTTATAGTTCATAATCTCAAAAGTTTAAATAAGAAAAATTGCATCTATGGTAGCATAGGCGGAGTAAAAGATAATGTGGTTTTAGTAAGCCTTTCAATAAAAACGCATTGAATGGCGGTATATTGACCACTGATTGATAACAAAGAGATAAAATGACGCAGATTATTAGCAACCTGAACAAGACAGAATTGGCGGTTGATCATCCGATAGGACAGGACAATCCTCCGTTACTATCTCCAGACAGTCATAACGACGACCAAGACGCGCCTACCCAGAAGATGCTGCAACTGTCTGACTTTGCAGTCAGCTGGGAAGATAGGCTGACGGATAAGCAGCTTGATACCTTTGTCACTGATGGCTGGCTCACTATTGATAATGTATTTAATAAGACCGCATTACTTGCGCTACAGGCTGAAAGTGGTTTTATTGACTATCGTGATGCGGCGCTAACCGCTGGCATTCGTATCAGTGATATTCGCGGTGATAGAATACGCTGGATCACCGAGAACTTTTTTGCAGGCTACTATTATCTACAAAGCATTAACGCCCTCGCCGCTCTGTTTAATCGCAGCTTATTCGCGGGTATTCGTCATAGCGAAGCGCATTATGCGTGTTATCCAACTGGCTTTGGTTATCAATGGCATAGCGACAACCCTGCTGGACGCGATGAACGGGTGATCTCAGCCGTGTTTTATCTCAATGATGATTGGGGAGCGACTGACGGCGGTGCGCTAGAAGTCGTTGATAAGCATGGCATGCACCATGAAGTTATGCCAGTTGCCAATAGACTAATCATTTTTGATAGCGACCTACAGCATCAAGTGCAGATCGCGCATCGTCAGCGTTACTCTATTGCTACGTGGATGCGCCGTGACGGTCTTGTACCCTTTGTCGAAGTAGACGCTTAGCACCTGTTCTTCATTATCTATTTATATTTAACATTTTCATTATTATACAAAAGGCTAACCCATGTCAGACTCTCACCAACAGCCCACCCACCAACAAGCAACCTTAGATTTGAGTATTGCCCTACTCGAACGCCCATCTGTCACACCAGACGATGATGGTTGCCAAGACATATTGTCAGAGCGTTTGGAGAAAGCGGGCTTTAACTGCGAGTTTATGTACTATGGTGATAGACAAGCAAAAGGCGAGCATGCTGAAGTCAAAAACTTGTGGGCACGCCGTGGCACGACGGATCCCGTTATTTGTTTTGCTGGTCATACAGACGTGGTACCAACGGGTGATGAAAAAAACTGGACGTATCCACCATTTACGCCAACCATTGCTGACGGCTATCTATGGGCGCGCGGTGCGGCAGACATGAAGACAGGCATTGCTGCCTTTACCATTGCCGCCGAACGCTTCGTTGCCAATCATCCTGAGCACAATGGTTCGATTGCTTTTTTGCTCACTTCAGATGAAGAAGGGCCGTCAATCAACGGCACGGTCAAAGTCATCGAAACCTTAGAAGCGCGCGCTGAGAAAATCACTTATTGTCTTGTGGGTGAACCATCGAGCACGGATACGTTAGGCGATATTATCAAAAACGGTCGTCGTGGCTCGCTAGGCGCAGAACTGACGGTCACAGGTAAGCAAGGTCATGTTGCCTATCCACATTTGGCCTCTAACCCAATTCATGCAGCGATGTCTGCCCTTGCTGAATTGACATCTACCGCATGGGATAATGGCAATGACTACTTCCCGCCCACGACTTTACAAGTCTCAAATATCAATGGTGGTACGGGCGCAACCAACATCATCCCCGAAACCTTAGAGGTCGTCTTTAACTTTCGCTTCTCGACAGAGACGACTGAAGACGAGCTAAAGGCAAAAACTCATGCTATCTTTGACAAATATTTTACCGACAGTAAGGCCAGTTACAACATCAATTGGAAGTTATCTGGTCAGCCATTCTTGACCCCTGAAGGGAAGCTGGTTTCAGCCTGTCAAAATGCGATCAAGTCAGTCACAGGTACAGACACGACGCTATCGACATCAGGCGGTACGTCCGATGGACGCTTTATCGCGCCGACTGGTGCGCAAGTGGTCGAGCTTGGTGTCCGTAACGCCACCATTCATCAGGTCGATGAAAAAGTAGAAGTGGATGATTTGGGTAAATTGGCGCAGATTTATGAAGGGATATTGGAAAATTTATTATTAGAGTAACTGTGTAGATAAAACCGAAAAGTAAAAAAGCGCGAGTCTTAGATGACTGGCGCTTTTTTATGGGTGGCTTTGGCTCAAAACTCATTTAAGTTGTTAGCTATAGTGAATTCAGTATAAAAACGATACAGAATGTATCTGTTTTATTTAGGATTGACTATAGTTACGGCTTTATTTAATACCTATATAAGAGCCTTTCCCAAACTCTGTGTAACTGCTTATAATCCATTAACCGGAGAATAAGCAATGACTACTCAATCTGACATTAAAAAACTGGCCGAGCAAATGGCTGGTAGCATGAACAGCTTCGATGACATCAAAGACTTTCAAAAGCAGCTCATGCAGTCGTTTATCGACACTGCCTTAGAAGCTGAGATGGAAGACCATCTTGGATACCCCAAGCATGAAAAAGCAGACAAGCCTAATAAGCGCAATGGACACACTAAAAAAACCGTCCGCAGTGATACAGGCGATCTTGAAATCTCTACCCCAAGAGACCGTGATAGCAGCTTTGATCCTGTACTCGTTAGTAAGCATCAAACCCGTATTAGTGGTCTTGATGACAAGATCATATTCCTTTACGCCAAGGGTCAAACCACCACCGAAATTGTAGAGAGCATTAAAGAGCTCTACGATGTCGACATCTCAAGCTCTCTTGTCTCAAGAGTCACCGACAACATATTAGAGGACATCACTGCTTGGCAGAACCGGCCACTGAGCAGTATCTATCCTATCGTCTACTTAGACTGCATTGTCGTTAAAGTACGTCAAGACAAGCAGATCATCAACAAGGCAATCTATCTGGCACTAGGCGTGGGACTTGATGGTAAAAAAGAGCTGCTTGGTATGTGGTTATCAGAGAATGAAGGCGCTAAGTTCTGGCTTGGTGTTCTTACCGAGCTACAAAACCGTGGCGTACAAGACATCTTAATCGCTTGTGTCGATGGTCTAAAGGGCTTCCCTGATGCCATTAACACCGTCTATCCAAAGGCACAGGTTCAGCTGTGTATCGTACACATGGCGCGCTATTCAATGAAGTTTGTGCCGTGGACAGATAAGAAGGCCGTAGCGGCTGATTTAAAGGCCATCTACGGCGCTGATACCCTTGAGATGGCAGAGGCCAACCTTGAGCACTTTGATGAGACTTGGGGCACAGAGTACCCGCATGTCATCAAGTCTTGGCGCAATAATTGGGAGGGCTTAACGGTGTTCTTTGGCTACCCTAAAGACATTAGAAAAGTCATATATACCACCAATGCTATTGAGTCGCTAAACAGTGTGATTCGGACAGCGGTGAATAAGCGTAAGGTGTTCCCGTCTGATCAGGCAGCGTTTAAAGTGGTGTACTTAGCCACCCAGCAGGCATCCAAAAAATGGTCGATGCCAATCCGTAACTGGACGTCTGCCCTTAATCGTTTTATGATTATGTTTGATGACCGTATCAGTAAGCATTTAATCTAAATGGCAGTTACACAGAATTCGGGATGGTCTCCTATATAAAGGTCGACTTGGCCGTACTCTAAATTCCCATCGATATAGTGCTCAAAGTCTACATCAAAGTTGCGAGTGTATTCACAGTTTGGATCATTAAAGTACTCCCATGCCTTTTCCCATGCATTCATTACCGTATTTGGCATATTGCCTGTTTCAGAGAAAACCAAATACTTACCTGCAGGAGTATTTACCGCGACCAAGCCGCCTGCCGGATTAGGCGCGCTTGATGCCTCAGCTTCACCCATCACCTCCCAACTGGCCACCACATCAAAAGCACCGACCAAATCATCGCTCTCATAATTGTGGTAAACGCCATAAATATCTCCATTTTCAGGCAACTGTCCTGCGTAATTCTGGTAAAACTTCTGCCACAATCTACCAAGCTTGGCAGTGTCGTGGCTAACCTCAGCGTGATTGGTGGTACGAATGCTAATACCCTTACACGCTATCGCTTCGGCTAACTTTTTAATTTGAGACGTCATGACGCTGCCTGCCCTGTTGCTCTCTGTTATTGTTATTAGATGTATAGTCGAACCACTATTAAAGTGTTACAGCGTTAGACTCGTTTAGCCTACTACTGTAGTACTTGCACTCGTCTGCCTTGTACCACTTTTAATATTGATTGACTATACTGTTAAAGAAGAAAATCACCTTAATCGGCTTCATCGATCCAATTCATTTGAATGGCTTCTAAGATGCCTTCGTTTGAGCGCTGCGGATCATCATCAAAGCCTTCAAGCTCAGTCACCCAGCGATGCAAATCCGTAAAACGAATGTACTGCGGGTCGACCTCTGGAAACTTCTCATAAAGCTCAATGGCGATATCGAGGCTGTCTGTCCATTTTAATTTTTGTGGCGTCATAACGGTACCTTTTTTTAGTCGTTTTAGAAATAGTAGTGTCGCCTTAGTATTGACGATTTGATGGACTCTATCCTACCAAAATTCAGCAAATGATTATAGCCAAGTTATTATCGGGTGCTATTTTTCAATATGTTTTATGCTGACTTGTTAGATTTCACAGCAATTTGGTGGTTATTCCATGTGTTAATCACTTCCGTCAACCGCTCCCCTGTCATGTCCAATACTTCTGGTGTGCGCATACCGGTATCATCGGTAAATACAAACTTGGTCATACCAACGCCCATCAGCTGATTTTTGACAAAAAATCGATGCTCAAAATACACATATTTGTGATCCCAGCCTGCAACCGCACTGCTAAGCGTCATTTTATCCAAAAACTTGATTTGCTTAAGATAAACCATCTCTTGCATGGCGATAATCCAGCCAAGATTTTTTATTCCCTTTTGATGACAGCAAGTCATCAGCCAGTTGGTGATGTTTAATTCTATAAAGGACAAATAACGATAATTGGGCAGATGATCGCGAAACCCCATGTCATGCGGTAATACCCGATAATGGCGAACAGTCGGCGCGGTCAATGTCTCTAGACTAATCATTTCGCTCGCCGATTGATGCTTGAGCTGCTGCTTAAGCAAACTGACCATAATAAAAAAGCGCAGTAACATATTCATAAATAGTGCTCTTACTTTGTTGTGTTTATGAGTGAAGGTTGAACGGCTCAACGATATTTTCTTATCGTTGTTTCCGAAACGTAGATCACTTTAACGCAAAAAAGCCACCTAAGTGACTTTTTTATTTAAGAAAACATACTCAAAACTTATGCTAAAAAGCTGATTTTAGCGATTAATGACCGCCGCCATTAATACTACGTACCATCTCTTCGACCATCTTTTTGGCATCGCCAAAGATCATCATGGTTTTGTCCATATAGAAGAGGCTGTTATCAAGACCTGCATAGCCGGTGCTCATCGAACGCTTGATGACCATCACCGTTTGCGCTTTGTTGGCTTCTAAAATGGGCATACCAAAGATAGGAGATGTCGGATCGTCTTTTGCTGACGGGTTGACGACGTCGTTGGCACCGATGACCAAGACCACATCGGTACTGGCAAAGTCGGAATTAATCTCATCCATCTCTAGAATATCGTCATAAGGCACGTCGGCTTCTGCCAATAGTACGTTCATGTGCCCTGGCATACGACCAGCAACAGGATGAATGGCAAAGCGAACGTTGACACCTTCGTCTTTTAATAGTTCGTACAATTCTTTTACCGCGTTTTGCGCGCGGCCTTGTGCCATACCGTAACCTGGTACGATGACCACATTGCTGGCATTGGACATAAGGAACCCTGCGTCTTCTGCTGAGCCTGATTTGTATGTTTTTGGTGCGCCATCATCACCGCCTGCAGCGGCCGCTGACGTGCCCATACCACCAAACAAAACGTTTAGTAGAGAGCGGTTCATGGCTTTACACATGATATAAGATAAAATCGCACCCGAGGAGCCAACAAGCGAACCTGCGATAATGAGCATCGAGTTGCCCAGCGTAAAGCCAATACCTGCTGCCGCCCAACCTGAAAATGAGTTCAGTAGCGACACGACCACTGGCATATCACCGCCGCCGATAGGCGCAATCCACATCCAGCCAAAAATCACTGCAATCACTGTCATCGCATAAAACGCAGGCAAGGAATCCGTGACAAAATACACGCCACCAAAACCAATCATCGCTATAAATAGCAAGGCTTGAACAGGTTTTACCCAGCCGCCAGTGACTGTTTTTGCCCAGCTTTTTGCTGCCAGTTTACCAAAAGCAAAGACAGAGGCAGAAAAAGTAATCGCACCGATAAAGCAACCGATAAATAGCTCAACACGGGCAACCGCGCCATGTTCTTGCTCAGTGTGTAATACCGTCGCAAGGGCAATCGCAACCGCTGCCAAACCGACGAATGAATGCATCAACGCTACGGTTTCTGGCATCTGCGTCATGGCAACGGTTTTTGCCTTCCACATACCAACCAGCGCACCTAAAATCATCGCGCCAATAATGAGCCAAAGGACAGGGCCTTCTGCTAAAAAGAACGTCGTCACGACGGCAATAGCCATCGCTACCATACCAAAGCGGTTGCCACGAATCGCTGTCTTTGGACTCGACAATCCGCGTAACGTTAAAACAAAAAGGATCGCACCAACCAGATAGAACCAATCCGCATTTGCCGCAATCATTGTTGATAAATCATTCATGCGTCGCCTCCATTATCAGTGCTTGCTGCTGGGGCTTTTTTTACTTTGGGTTTGAACATCGCGAGCATACGTTCAGTCACCGCAAAACCACCAAAGATATTGATACTGGCCAAAAATACCGCAAAAGCACCAAGCAAACTGGTCGGGGTAAACATCGAGCCGTCGATATGGACAGTCTGTAGCATCGCACCGACGATCACGATACTTGATAAGGCGTTGGTCACCGCCATCAATGGCGTATGTAGCGCTGGGGTCACGCCCCAGACGACGTAGTATCCGACAAAAATAGCGAGTACAAATACGGTAAAAATCGCGACAAATGGTGTGCTACTCATGGCTGCACCGGCAGGCGCTGCCGCTAAAATGGTGGCGATCATCTCATCCTCCTAAAAATTTATTCGTGTCTGGCAAATGTATGGCGACCAGCAAGGGCTAGCGTTTGGCCAAGCGCACTTGGTTGTCGTGGGTCACTGCCAGTGCACCCTGAATCTCATCTTCCATATCTAAGTTAAGCGAAAGGTCGTTTGCTGCTGCATCGTCGCCAGCAGGTGCAATCAAAGTCGTGATAAAGTTAACCAAGTTATTGGCGTATAGATCTGACGACTGTGCGGCTAGCATAGATGGGATATTGGCGGCACCAACGATACGTACGCCGCTTTCTGTGGTGATGGTCTCATTTGGCACACTGCCTTCGACGTTACCACCGGTACCAGCAGCCATATCGATCAGGACAGAACCTGCTTTCATTTTGGCAAGGGTTGCCGCGTGCACTAGACGCGGGGCATTACGCCCAGGAATCTGTGCTGTGGTAATGACAATGTCAGCATTGCTGAGTGCCTTGTCGACGACTGCAGCTTGGTCTTTGATATATTGTTCTGATGGCGTCCACGCATAGCCGCCCGTCGCTTTGGCTTTTTGTGCTTCGTCGTCACTCATCGGCACATCCAGCCATTTACCACCAAGTGATTCGACCTGCTCTTTTGCCGCAGGACGCAAATCACTCGCTTCTACAACCGCGCCTAGACGCTTTGCCGTTGCAATCGCTTGCAGACCTGCCACGCCTACGCCCAAAATAACCACTTTGGCTGGCTTGACTGTACCCGCAGATGTCATAAACATAGGAAAAGGACGTGAATATTCGTTAGCCGCCAGCAATACCGCTTTATAACCAGCAAGGTTAGCCTGCGATGACAATACGTCCATGTTTTGCGCACGTGATAATGTGCGCGGTAATAACTCCATTGCAAAAGCCGTCGCACCTTTGGCTGCATAAGTGTCAAGCTGAGTGTTGCGATACGGGTCTAGCATACCGACGACGATTTGGCCTGCACTCAAATGCTCTGCCACTTCGGCGGGCAAGTCGTGAATGGTGGTAATAATTTGAGACTGGGCAATCACCTCGGCGCTGCTGCTGGCAATGTCGGCTCCTGCCGCCTGATACAACGCATCAGCATAATACGCTGCTTGGCCTGCACCTGACTGAATGACGACTTCAAACCCAAGCTTGCGCAATTTTTTGACTGCGTCTGGGGTTAGTGCGACACGGCTTTCACTCGCGATATCTGCACTGATTACACCGATTTTCATATCGTCTCCTTACTTATATAGAATGACTTACCCTTGATACCCTCAACGCATTTTCAAAAGCATAGGGGACAAAAATCCTTAACCATGACTTATCCAATATCATAAATAAAGACTATCAATTTAATAAATGATGTATTGTTTACCATCATGCCTTTTTATTATAGAGACATAATCTGCCAACTTTCATTGTCTAATGATGACCAACAAGTAAGATAAAAAGTTAGGTATTGATACCATCTGCATAACTTTTGTTGTTATATTAAAGTTTTTTATTTTTTCAAAAAACCTCTACCCCTTATATAACAAGGTCTCGCTTCGATAGAAGCTAACTATATGGACATTTACGCATTGCCATATCCCCTTAAAAAAAACATAAAACACTCAAGGTCAAGTCAAGTTAAACCCGCAGCTGTCGTATAATAAGAATGCTTGACACCTGAACAGGTCGGTCATTGATTCACGATAATAAGGACTCACCATGTATTTTTTACTCTCTCCTGCCAAATCTTTGAATGAAACAGACGCTATACCAGTGAACTTGGGCAACTACTATAGTCAGCCTGAACTGATCGCGCACTCACAGTCACTCATGAAAGTATTGAAGTCCAAAGAGCCCGTTGATCTGCAAGAGTTGATGGGCATCTCTGATGATCTTGCGCAACTCAATGCCACGCGCAATCAACAATGGCATTGGAGCGAAGATAAGCCGTTTACTGATGATGAGTCTGGTAATGCAGCAAAGCCGGCGGGCTACTTGTTCGACGGTGATGTTTATACCGGTCTTGATATGTATCACATGGATAAAGAAACCGCTGTCTATGTCAATGAACATCTGGGTATTTTGTCAGGTCTTTATGGGGTATTAAAACCGTTGGACTTGATTCAGCCTTATCGTTTAGAGATGGGTACAAAGCTAAAAAACGCGCGCGGTGATAATCTTTATGAGTTTTGGGGAGAAGAAATAACTGACGTTATCAATGCTCGTATGGCAGATAGTGAGGACAAGGTCTTGATCAATCTGGCGTCGAACGAGTATTTTAAAGCGGTGAAAAAGAAAGCACTGAAGGCGGATATCATCACGCCACGGTTCGAAGACGAAAAAAATGGTCAATATAAAGTCATTAGCTTTTATGCCAAAAAAGCACGCGGACTGATGGTCAAGTATGCAGCAGACAATAAGCTGACCAGTGCTGAGCAGCTAAAAGGCTTTAACTTAGCGGGTTATTATTATTGTAAAGAGGCGTCTGATGATAAGACGTGGACATTTCGTCGTGATGAGGCAGATGCCTAATCTTTTAGCCAAAACATACTTATCTTGCATAAAAAAACCCCCGATAAGCTTAGCCTATCGGGGGTTTTATTTGGACTAGATTTCACAGGTACGTGATATTATTCATACTTTCAGCGAAAAGCGATTTATCAAGGAAGACGAGCGAAAATAGTACTTATTGTACATTGAGCGTGTCTGACAAAGACAAACCGCTTTGCAGCGACAGTAAAATTACATCATGCCGCCCATACCACCCATACCACCAGCAGCGCCCATACCTGCCATTGCGTCTTCTTTCTCTGGTATGTCAGTGATCATGGCTTCAGTCGTTAGCATGAGACCTGCTACTGACGCTGCATTCTCTAGCGCTGAGCGTGATACTTTTGCTGGATCAAGGATACCCATCTCAAGCATATCGCCGTACTCACCAGAGGCAGCATTGTAGCCGTAGTTGCCCGTGCCGTTTTTCACTGCGTTAACCACCACTGATGCTTCTTCGCCAGCGTTGGTAACGATTTGACGTAATGGTGCTTCCATCGCGCGGCGTAGGATGTTGATACCAGCGTCTTGGTCGTCGTTGTCGCCTTTTAGCTCAGACAATGCATTCAACGCACGAACTAATGCAACGCCGCCGCCAGGTACAACGCCTTCTTCAACCGCAGCACGAGTGGCATGTAGCGCATCGTCAACACGGTCTTTCTTCTCTTTCATTTCAGTTTCAGTCGCTGCGCCAACTTTGATTACTGCTACGCCGCCTGCCAGTTTCGCAACGCGCTCTTGTAGCTTTTCTTTATCGTAATCAGAAGTAGACTCTGCGATCTGACGGTTGATAGACTCAACACGGTTTTCGATGTCAGCTTTGTTACCAGCGCCATCAACGATCACAGTGTTTTCTTTACCAACAGTGACTTTTTTCGCAGTACCCAATTGCTCAAGGGTCGCCGTCTCTAGGCTTAGGCCAATCTCTTCAGAGATTACCGTGCCGCCCGTTAGCGTTGCGATGTCTTCTAGCATGGCTTTACGACGATCGCCAAAACCTGGTGCTTTAACCGCACAAGTTTTTAAGCCGCCACGCATGTTGTTTACAACTAGAGTTGCCAACGCTTCGTTTTCTACGTCTTCAGCGATGATTAGCAATGGCTTGCTTTGCTGCATGACTTGCTCAAGTAATGGCACGATCTCACGGATATTGCTGATTTTTTTGTCAACCAATAGGATATATGGGTTTTCAAATTCAGCAGTCAAGCTGTCTTGCTTGTTGGCAAAGTACGGGCTGATATAACCACGGTCAAACTGCATACCTTCGACAACTTCTAGGGTATCTTCGAAGCTTGACCCTTCTTCAACGGTGATAACGCCTTGCTTACCCACTTTTTGCATCGCTTGCGAGATCAATTCACCGATTTTGGTGTCTGAGTTTGCAGAGATAGAACCGACTTGCGCGATGGCTTTTTCATCATCAGCAGGCGTTGATAGGTTATGGATTTCTTGCACAGCTGCGCGAACGGCTTTGTCGATACCGCGCTTAAGATCCATCGGGTTCATACCAGCGGCCACTGACTTCATGCCTTCTTGCAAGATTGACTGAGCCAATACGGTCGCAGTCGTTGTACCATCACCAGCGACATCGTTTGTGCGGCTAGCAACTTCACGAACGAGCTGAGCACCCATGTTTTCAAATTTGTTTTCTAGCTCGATTTCTTTGGCAACGGATACACCATCTTTAGTGATGGTTGGCGCGCCAAATGACTTATCGATAACCACGTTGCGGCCTTTAGGGCCTAGGGTGACACGTACTGCATTTGCTAAAACGTTGACGCCGTCCATCATTTGTTTACGGGCATCTATGCCGAATTTTACGTCTTTTGCCATGGTAAATTACTCCATTATTATAAGTATGAGAATACAATTGAATGATTTGAGTTATTTTTATCAAAAATCAATGTCAGAAAGATGCTGAGTATAAAAGGATTAACCTTCTAGCACGCCCAATACATCAGACTCTTTCATAATCAACAATTCTTCACCGTCAACCTTCACCGTTTGACCAGCATATTGACCGAACAAGACTTTGTCGCCAACTTTTACATCCAACGCGCGAGTTTCGCCGTTGTCACGAACTTGGCCATTACCAACTGCAAGGATTTCACCTTGTGATGGTTTTTCTTGAGCAGAACCCGGCAATAAAATACCACCAGCAGTTTTTGTCTCTTCTTCTATGCGGCGGACGACGATACGGTCATGTAAAGGACGAATATTCATCGATATGACTCCAAAAATTGGTTGTTTGAATAAAGGGTTTATTTGAATTAATAGTCTCAATAACAGTATCTATAAGAGTTGCCATTCAATCATAGCAATCTAAAGATACGCTTTGAGCTTGTAACAAAAAGTGGGGGCAAGATAGGTTGGCTTCAAGTGTAAAGCCCAAAAATTTACAAGATTATTCTGACGGAATTTGATAGAGATGAGGCTTAATAGAGGCCATACGTTTTATTTACCCTCTATTGCTGGCTTTACAGCACGTTACCCTCGATGGCCGTATCAGATGTTATAGCAACATTCGCTACAATCGTCACACGTGCCGGTCGATTGTTACTCTTGAAAATGTAACAGAGTATGACCATTATAAGCGTTGTGAACATAATAAGAATGACGATAGATGCTGCTATATCAGCATCTTATTAACTACTAAGAGGTATCTATGAGTTTTTTATCAATGCATAATAAATCACTGCCCAACGCTTCTAATAATACGAAACGCAGTCCATCTAAATTTTTATCTGCCTTAATCACAGGTATCAGTATTTCTACCATTGGAGCCTTGAGTATGACCGCACCCACACTTGCCAGCGCAAAGACTGTTCAGCCATCAACGGCCAACTATAGTTTTACCGTTGAAGACAAATACAAAGGAACCGCGACTCGTACGTTAAACAAATCCGGCAATACTTGGAAATACAACGTTAAGGCTCGCGTCGCCGGGGTAGCTAGTGCCTCGCAAAACAGTACGTTTACCCTCAATGGTAATAATGTCATTCCAACCCAAGCCAGCACCACTTATAAGCTATTAGGATTGGGTCGTACCCACAAACTAAACTTTAACCCAAATAGCAAAAAGGTGACCAGCAACTATAAAGGCAAGACCACAACGCTGAGTATGCCGCAGCAAGCTTTTGATGATTTGAGTCTTGAGGTGCAAATTCGTCAAGATCTGTTAAATGGTAAGTTCACTGGCAATTACTACATGGCAAAAAAAGACAAAATCGAAAAGACCCCATTTAAAAAATCTGGCAGCACCAAAATTACCGTTCCAGCCGGTACCTTTGATACCGTGCGTGTCGACCGTATTCATGACGACAATGACCGCTCAACCAGTTTTTGGTTAGCGCCGAGCTTGGATTATTTGCCCATAAAAGTCAGTCAGATCAATGATGGTAAGAAGATGGATTTGGAATTGACCAAGGTTAACTAATCCAAGTATGTAAACAGAAGCGTTGAAAAGTAATACTGCAACAAAAAAGCGGCGTCCTATTTGGAACGCCGCTTTTTTATATCTTAAGATTAATGACTATTATTACAGCCTACTAATGAGAACGCGGTTTTTTAACAACATTATTCATCGACGGCAAGCGTTTTAGCAAAATAAAGAGCCAGACATTAATAGCAAGTAACAGTACAAAGTCGGTCAAGTACACTGCTATCTCAGCCCAACTACTGCCATACGCGCGCGTAAACAGCACCACGCCACTTGCGCCCAAATATACTAGAGTAAACATACTACCGACCAATAACGCATAAGGCGAGCGCCCGCGCACGATCCATGGCGTCAGTATAAAAGCTGGCAAAAGCCATAGTGCTTGCCAGGCGATACCGCCCACAATATCAGGGCTGCTTGGATTAAAAATACTGATAAAAATAGGCAGTCCCATTAATCTATAAACCAGCCAAATCAGCCAAGTGACCATCAAGCGCTGCGCAATAGGTGCGATAGGCTTGGTAACTTTAGGAGACTTACTGTTAGAGTGGTTTGTAGCCATTAGAGATTTTTACTTCCTAAATGAATAGCATAGATATATCGCTATTAGCGATTAATAATCAGTATTTGAGTGCAAAGAGTGTTTAAGTATCAAGCTTGAGCTATAACACCGGTTACATGAGACTCGATTAGCGACCCCAGTTTGCTTGTGCTAAAGCAGTAGCGGTGATTGCCAAGCGGCGACCTTGTGCAATACCTAGGTCACGCTCGTCTGCCGATACTGGCTGATCATGCGCCGCACCACTGACATGACTGGCACCATAAGGCGTCCCGCCGCGATGCGTCCGATTTAATGCAGGCTCAGCATACGGTACCCCAACGATGACCATCCCGTGATGCATCAATGGTAACATCATCGTCAGCAATGTGGACTCTTGGCCACCATGCATAGAGCCTGTCGCTGTAAATACCGAGGCTGGCTTATTTTGTAGGTTTCCCGCCAGCCAGAGCGTGACCGTATTGTCCCAAAAATACTTCATGGGCGCGGCCATATTGCCAAAGTGCGTCGGGCTACCCAATGCCAGACCGCTACAGTCTTTTAGATCATCCATCGTACAATACAAGTCACCTTCATCAGGTATTGCAGGCTTGCTCAATGTGGTTTCAGGTGCCACCGTCGGGACAGTACGAATACGTGCGGTCATGCCAGCATCTTCGATCCCTTGAGCGATAGCATATGCCAATGTCTTTGTCGTGCCATAATTTGAATAATAAAGCACCAAAACGTAAGGGTTGGCCTGACTCATTAACCGTCCTTCCTCATAAAATCATTGATAGTATTATTTATATATCATTATTTATCGATCAATAACGATACCGCCCGCGATAGGCGATGCGATGATGTGCTCATTATGCCCCAGTCATTCACCGACATGCAAACCAGCTGACGACTATTTTACGACCACTTACGCCAGCCACGCCTACTTGATGCCTTATCAAATAGCCGCTGTGCATTTTGACACAATTAAACCGCAGATGTGAGCAGCGCATGTTTGTTACACTATTGTCACTCTTACTTTTGCTAACTGGTCGACATGGAAAAATTCTCACAAAAACTGCCATTTCTACAACAACGCTGGTTTCAATTCTTGCGATTTTTGGTTCGACATTTTTTTGAAGACAACTGTCAGCAAAAAGCAGCATCGCTAACCTACACAACTATGCTGTCGATCGTGCCTGTATTGACCGTTTTGCTCATGATATTGTCCTCTGTACCGGCACTGGCATCCGTCAGAGCGCAGATATACGAGGTCATTTATAGCAACTTGTTACCCCAATCGAGCATGCAAGTCAGTGAGTATATCAATGACTTCGCCGAAAAATCATCGAACCTTACCATCATCGGCGCCATGGTGCTATTTTTTACCACCATCATGACCTTGACCACCATTGAGCGTGCCTTTAATCAAATCTGGCGAGTGGAGAGCCGCTCAGGTGGCATAAAGAGTCTGCTGCGCTATTGGACAATTGTGACCTTAGGGCCTATGGTGCTGGGTACGGCGTTTATCGCTTCAAGCACGGTACAAAGCTTGAGTTTTTTAAATCGCCAAATAGCAGGCTACGGGATCGATTGGGGGTTTTGGGTACAGGCCGTATCGATTGGTATCACTGTCGCAGGTTTTATTGGCATGTATTGGTTCATTCCTAAGGCGCGTGTGCCCGCAAAAAATGCAGCCATCGCTGGGGTCTTTGTGACGATTATCTTTGAGCTGATGAAGCATCTGTTTGGCACAGTGATGGCAAACTTTACCAGCTACGAGGCCATTTACGGAGCTTTTGCCGCCTTGCCTATCTTTTTGTTATGGATATACCTGTCTTGGAATTTGATTTTGTTAGGCGTTGAGATCAGCTATACCTTAACCATTTTTGAGACCGAAGAAGTCTACCCGCGCCATCCCCTACTTAGCTTGCTGGACATGCTGAACTTGGTATATACCCATCATTTAAAAGGTGAGGCCGTCAGCGAACAAGCGCTGCGCAATGTGTTGGGACGCAAAGAGCTACCCAAATGGTACACCTATATCAACTACCTCCAAGACAGTAACCTCATCACCATGACCGAAGATGAGGACTATGTACTCAAAAAAGACTTGAGCAAGATGACATTGTGGGATTTTTATCGCACCTTGCCTTATCCATTGCCTATTAAGGATGAGCTTGATGAGATGAGGCTAGAAGACCAAAAACCTTGGCTCAGCTTACTGGTAGATCGTTTTGAGCACACAGAAGCCTATGCCAAGCAGCAGCTAGATTTGCCGTTGAATGTAATCTTTACCAACGCCGAACCGCGCAAAAACCCTGATGATAAAGGCACGAATAAAAACACCCAACACCCTTTATTTAAAAAACCTGAATTTAGAAAAACATCGCAAGCCGCTCCTAACAGCTTAGCTCGACAGTCAACTGATACAACAGCGACACCGCACTTTGATCCAGCCGCTTATGACAAGGACAGTAAGGTTGAGTGTGATGCACATGATAATGAAATCATCATTCCTATAGACCCAAAAACGCCGCCGTCTCCACAAACCAGCAGATGGGGACACAAAAGCACAATCATCACCGAAGCGGACAACCCTAAACACGGCTCTAGCAATAAAAATTAGTTTGCTAAAGTAGATAAAAGAAAGCTGATTGGAAACAAGAAAACAAATGTAGTACAGTTTATTAATATAGCTGTTATATTCCCAGCAACACCTTTGTTGGGGTATTCTTTTGACACATAACACACCATTTCCATTAAAAACCATAAGTATCGGCATCATCTCTATAATGCTATCTGCATGCGGTGAAGGTAGTGATGATAATACACAGCCTGCATCATCTGATAAGCCGCCTGTAGTGGTTCCACCTGATATAAGTGAGCCACTGACACCGCTGGAGCCAAGTACGCCAATCAAGCCTAGCGAACCATTAACACCGCTGGAACCAAGCACGCCGATCAAATATCCAGAACCACAAAAAGACCGTGCTGATTATTATCAATTAGGCTTCTTTGACTATGACGGTGCCGGTGAAACACGAGAGATCCGTTCTGACTTGACTGGCTCTTTTCAAGCTATGATTCAGTTTGGGCAGAATCATACGGTAGATCCTCAAGGCAACGAAGCAAAAAACATGCCACGCCTAACTGCAGAAAAAGAGGCGTTATTACTGGTTACGCCTACGCTTGAGATGGGAGCAGTCAATCAACTGGTTGCTGAGATTTATCAAGATGGTCTGCTATTACGCAGGGTCAATTTAGACGACCCGACCCAAATCCCACCATCTGACCAAAACAACAGCGATGATAGACCACGGGTCGCCTATAGTAAGCGCGCTTGGTCAACCAAACTCAACTGGGATGAAGTACAAAGCGGCCTTAAGATTCGTATTGTCGATGAACAAAATCGTAGCGGTGAATTATTAGAGAATAAAATAGACTTTGCGGCGCCAGGTGAGCTGGTCTTAACCAATATTCGTCTTGGTCTTTTGAGCCCAGTGACTGTAAACAACAATGGTCATTATATGCTGCTACAGCCAGAAAAGGCGGGCGCAGATTATTTCCAGACCATTCCAGCAGCAAAGATGACCGTCGCTAAATACGATGACGTCGTGCTTGATCGGGTGATGGTAGCGAACGGTACTATTTATGATACGGCTTCAGGTAGCAGCTCAGATGGCAGCGTATACAGCGGTGATATGCGCGAAAACACAGGCAAATCAACCTTTGGCGTCGGTATTAACCTTGCCAACTGGGGCGTCACTAGCGCATCGATGTTAAGCCAAGAGCAGCCGCAGCTCACCCAAAATGTCAATGCACACCATGCCCGTGGCAAATACGCCAACGGTACATTCAACCACGGCTTAAGCGGTGGCAATGGTATGCTGACTTTGATTGACTCGGTCGGTAATGAGTTTAGTCATGAAATTGGCCATCATTATGGATTGGGGCATTATCCAGGTAAAGTTGGTGATAAAAAATTCTGGTCAGAGCACCATGCCGATAGTGGTTGGGGTTACATGCCCCTTAGACATAGAATGCGGGGTAACTTTGAATGGTGGCGAAAAGATGTCGGTGCCGGCACTGAAGACTCACCTACTTTCTTAGGTCAATACGGCTATGGTCGTGACGCTATGTCTGGTGGCTCTAATAACAGTGACATCTCGCGCTATACTCATTACACCGGCTATAGTACAAAAACCAAAATCCAGCCAGCATTTGATCGTTATATGTTTGCCAGTGACTCACCGACTGGCTATAAAAAATGGGATGCTGAGCGTCAAAGAATGCAGATCGCACAACCAAAAGTACCACGATCTAATAATGTTTGGTACAACAGCGCCGATGGCAACTATTTAAGACCGCGTTTGCAAGGCGTGCCTGTTTATACTATTTTAAGCGGTTATGACCCTGTCACCCAAAAGGGTATTATCTATCCAGCAGCTCGTGGTAACTGGGGTAACGTCTTTGACTTACCGGCGGCGAGTAGTTCAGCTGACGTCGCTAGCTGCTGGCTGACCGTTACTTACAGTAACAACATGGTCAATAACATTGCCCTTGCCCCTCATCGCATGAATGGCAATAGCAATGCCAATAAATTTCACGTCAATTTAGCGATTTCTGAAAACCCTAACAAAGTCGATTTGTATTGTAAAAAAGCCAACGAAGCACAGGTGTTATTATCATCAACCGCTATTGGCCCCTATAGCGATATCATTAAGCCAGCCGTTACCTTTGGTAAAGAGCATGGCTTTAGCGCCTTAAGAAAAATCGAATTACCACTATTAGCGCAGCAACTTATCGATCAATCGGCCAACCCGACTATCAATTTGGACGCCGAGGGTGAGCTGATATACCACTCTTATAAAGATGATCGTGATGCGCTCAGTCAAGCATTCAGCCCGCTTGCCTTTCAGGTACTCGAGCGTTATGAGCAGCAACAACAGACCATGCATCGCCTAAATCGTTGGGTCAATGTGTATCGTGATGATTTAATCGAGGGCGGGCCGGAGGTCATCACTGCCTTTCATAAGTTTGTCAACGAATTAGAACTGCAAGATGATCAGCCTCTAGCAAATGTCAGCCCACTCATGAATGGTAACAACTGTCTTAAGGTTGAAACATTAAAAGATGGTAAGCTCAATGCTTTTATCAGCGGACCCAGTGCTTGCACAGGAGATGACTCTGAGCAATGGATTCAAGACAGCAAAGGTCGTATCCACAATAAAATGGCACTAGATCAGTGCCTAATGCCGCAAGGTGGCAATGTCATTAACCTAGCCCCTTGTGATGATCAAGCAAGCTTGCAAGTTTGGCAAATGGATGTATCCGCCAACGCCATCAAGCAAGGCAATCAATGCTTTGACTTAGAAAATGGCTATATGAGTAATAATCGCGCTCGACTCATTCGCTATAGCTGTACAGGTGGTGGCAACCAAAGATGGACGATGCTCACGCAAAACTCGAGTTTGATATTATCTAGCGCTGGCGAAAATCTACCGCTGATAATAGAGAGTATGCAAAAACAAGCAGTGACGACAGACACCATGCAAATGCAGTTGGCAAGCACCAATAGTAATCATCAGCAACCCTCTACACTAGCAAAAGTAAGCAACGCGATAAGTACTTGGTTTTATAGTCTCATCAGCTAATTGAAAATACCTAATAATGATAGAAATAAGTTCCTATGATAGGGGCTTATTTTTACTAAATTTTTCATCGTTATTAGGGCGTGTTGAACATTCAACCATGGCACTGACAGAGACTATTTTTTAGACGATTCGAAGGTAAAAATAGTAAGCTTAGTCGCTCTAAGCGTCTATTTTTACCAATGAAGCGGCAAAAAAGAGTCCTGTCCCCTGCTTTTATCGTTGGGGCTGATGCTAAAATTGCCCTATACTGCGTTACAAATCTAGCTAAGGCATCTGCATTATCGTCGCTTTGCGCCTTGTCTGGAACAATTTTGGCGATCAGCAGTGCCTATTTGTGAATGTTCAACACGCCCTATTTATATGATAAGGTAATAAATAGTCAAAAGATTACTCCAGCGTTACGCTTAAATTCATCACCATTTTATTTTGAACCGGCTATAGGGCGTAGACGCAGCAAGCAAGGACAATGAATCGCTGTAGGACGTTACCTGTTTTAAAATAGATTCACTATATAAGATCTCGTCAGTCATTTTTGGAGCGCAAATATTGGACAAACACCCTGAAAATGGCTTTTTTAAGCGACTACTCTTATTTTCAGTGCAGAGAATGAAGGCGTTTTCGCAGCTTTGGTCGTTACAGACATTAGCTGACCTGCCCGATCGTTTAAGAAACTTGTGGCAGGAGTTGATCGGCTCTTATTGGTTTATTCCAACTGCTTGCGTCATCGCCGGCATCTTACTGGCGCCGGTATTGGTGACGATAGATCAGCACTTTGATCGTGAAACGGTCCGAGAGATCTCTTTTGCGTTTACAGGTGATGACGATGCGGCACGCGCTATCATGACCGCTATTGCTGGTGCGGTGTTGGGCGTGGCTGGTACGACGTTCTCAATTACGATTGCCGTCCTTTCGATGGCCTCCTCCCAGTTTGGCCCACGGCTATTACGCAACTTTTTGACAGACACTCCGAACCAGTTTGTCTTAGGGGCGTTTATTGGTACCTTTAGCTATAGCTTGCTGGTGCTCAAGTCGATTCATAAGTATGATGTGGCCTTTGGCGTACCGCAACTGGCGGTGACCTTTGGGATTATCATGGCGATCATCTGTGCGCTGTTGCTGGTGTATTTTGTACAACATATGGTACATGCCATTCAAGCCTCGCACGTCATCCAAAATGCCAGCAACGATGCGATTAATAATATTTATTCTTGGTACAGCGATCGATGCGACATCCAGCATCAACGTGATGCTGAACATCATGATGTCGAGCAGTTTCATAACTGGCCTGCCATGCCTATCTACTCACCAAGTTCAGGCTATCTACAGCAAATCTACCTTGAGTCATTGATTGCGCTGTCACAAGACTACGGCGGTGTGGTACAGATGCATGTCAATCTTGGTGGGTATATTACTGACAAAAACGTCATTGGGCATTTTTATCAACGTCCGACAGACCATCCCAATAATCGGCAAAAAACCGCAACGCCGCAGTTGGCCGTGGTGCCACGTGCCCCTGATGGTATGTTTTGGCAGCGCTTTGCCGGTTGTATTCGTATCGAGCAGCGACTGGCACACTCCAATGATATCGCCTATAGTCTGGGGCAGATGACCGAGATTGCGGTGCGCGCCCTCTCACCTGGTATCAATGACCCAAAAACAGCCGTCAACTGCGTACAGTCTTTGACAAGTTGCTTAAGTATTATGATGCGGCGCCAGCCCCCAAGTCCCTATCATTTTTATATACCTGCCGAGCACCGTGACAAACCGCCGTATACCGCCATACCAAAACAAGTGGTGGCGCAGCAGCGCGTGGCTATCTTGGCCGTGGTGACTTATACGCCCAAAATATCAGAATTCATCAATACCTCACTTGGAGAGATTCGGCGCTATGCCGCAGCTGATGCCATGGTCCTAAAGGCGCTGTGTCAAGCGATGGTCAATCTCAACTATGCCTGTATCAATCAAGCACAGCAGCAGAGCTTGCTGCATGAGCTACATCTGATTAAGCGAGCTGGAGAAGAAAACTTAAACTACCAAGAACTGATAGATGACCTTGTCGCCATGTGTGAGCAAGCCAAGCAGTTTATTCTTGATGAAGACGCACAGCATCAACATTTTAATTATGTCAGCGAATTTGCTGCCAATATCCGTGAAGCACTACAGTCACAGTCGAGTTAGTAATATGACAATTGGATCGCATAGCATATTGGTAATACACAGTCCCTATCATTTCAATATTTATAGCTCAAAATCTTTACGTAACTCTCATAAGTCATAGGCTTAGGGTTAATTTTATATTCATACGAGATCTGCTTTATGGCATCTGCAACCAGCCTAACCATACTTGAAATCAGCGCCATATTTTTATCGATTACGGCCTCACTGACCTATGTCAATCATCGCTTTATCGGTCTGCCCACGACCATTGGCGTCATGGTCATCTCGATTGTCCTATCTATCGGTGCGATTTTTTTGGGATTTTTGGGGTTTGATCAGCTCATTGATTATGAAGTCAGTCTATTAGAGCAGCTTGATTTTACCGAGGTGCTATTGGACGGTATGCTCTCGATGTTGCTATTTGCAGGTGCCTTGCATGTCAATATTGGTGATTTGAGGCGCTATAAACTGCCTATCGGTATCCTAGCTGGACTCGGTACTATCGTATCAGCCATGCTCATTGCCACCGCTGTTTATTTTATGCTGCCTATATTCGGTTTTGGACTACCGTTTCTTTGGTGCCTACTTTTTGGAGCACTCATCTCCCCTACTGATCCCATTGCCGTCATGGGGATTCTTGCATCAGCAGGCGCGCCAAAAAGCATTGAGACTGTCATCGCTGGTGAGTCATTGTTTAACGACGGTATCGGCGTTGTGATTTTCGTTCTATTACTGGGGATTTTATCTAGTGGCGATATTCCAACCATTAACTATGTGGCGCATACATTGGCGGTCGAAGCTGGCGGCGGTGTCATCTTTGGATTGGTACTCGGGGCGATTTTGTACTATTTGCTAAAGAGCATCGATAGTTATCAAGAAGAAGTACTTTTGACATTAGCAGGCGTTATAGGTGGCTATGCGCTTGCTAGTCATTGGCATTTGTCAGGGCCGCTTGCGATGGTGATGATGGGACTGATGGTTGGTAACCGCGGGCGGGCGCTTGCGATGAGTGATCAGACGCGTCATTACATTGATCTGTTTTGGGAGCTGATTGATGAAATCTTAAATGCTATTTTATTCGTCCTTATCGGTCTAGAAGTAGTGATGATTGCTTATTCAGGCAATTTATTTATTGCAGGTGGTCTAACTATTGTTATTGCTCTAGTAGCTCGTTTTATCGTGGTTGGGATGACGACCAAGACCTTTCATCGCCAGCTTGATTTGCCCACTGGTGCATGGAAAGTACTAACATGGGGTGGATTGCGCGGCGGTATCTCAGTCGCTTTAGTATTACAGCTACCCATCGGTACCGAGCGCGATATTTTATTGGCACTCACTTATGCGGTAGTGATATTTTCTATCTTGGTACAGGGCCTCAGTGTTGGCAGAGTCGCCAAGAGCATTCGTAAGGATAAAGAAATAACAGAGGCATAAACCACAAATACAGCACGTATAAAAAAGCCAGCCTGAGACATGATGTCTTAGGATGGCTTTGGCTGGCTTTTTTGAGCAGTTTCAATGGTTATATCAAACCCTTTCTTTTCATATTACGATAAACCACGATGATAATAAGCAGATTAGAAACCAATATTCCCAGTTTAAACCAATCAAATGGACTGGTTATCAGATAATAAACCTCTATAGGAATAAAGACACCATAGCCCAGCACACCAAACCAATACGCCCATGTCTTATCGCGCCATAATCCATAGGCTTCTAGGAAGCGCAAACTGGCATAAGCAAATATCAACAATAAAAACACTGGCCAGTTTTTGCTGGCCTGTTGGGCAATACTTACTACACTGTCGATTTGCGGTGCAAGTAGGTGGCCAAAGGTATGGCGCCAAGAGCCAGTCGCGGTCGTCAGCCAATGCTCAAGATCGGTATGCCACGACCACAATGCACCTGCACCTAATAATGCCCCCACACCTTTGACGACTTCATAGATGGCCACTGCTTTGATAGACTCACTGGCTGTGCTGTGCGTTTTTTCTAGAGGGTCAATCATTTTCACCCCCTTTATCCTTCGAGGATAGCGGTAGACTATCATCCTGTCGAGGCAAATTAGCCAAAGAACGTCTCCACAACACGTCCTTGCAACTGCTGATTAAAAAATGGTGTGTTTTTACCATTCGATAGCATAGATTGCGCAGTCACTTGCCACTCAAAATTCGGGTCAACCAATACCGCGCCGCCGATCGCTTCATACTGCTCATGAATACCCGCAATCTTTGCCGGATTAAGACAGATTTTATCAACCAGCTCTGAGAGTGTTAGTACCTCATCATTGACCAGCTGACAGGCTAGCGCCATAAAAGTATCAAAATTCGAGATACCTGGCGTACTCTCAGCAAATGGCGCTTTTTTCGCCGTACTGTTCAGTGGCTCGTGATGACTACAGATGGCATCGATAGTGCCATCTTTTAAGCCACGGCGGATTGCCTGCTGGTCGGTATTACTACGTAGCGGTGGCAAGACATATGCCTGAGCATTAAAGCCTTCAAGATTGTCATCAGTTAAATACAGCTGATGCATCGCAACATCACACGTAACAGGCAAGCCTTTATCTTTTGCCCAGCGCATGAGCTCAATCGAAGACTTGCAAGACAGCTGGCTGAAGTGAGCGGCTATCCCCGTCTCTTCAACCATCAACAGCTGCTTAGACAGTGCAACCGTTTCCGCAATCCAAGGAATCCCTTGTAAACCATGATAAGAGGCGATATAACCCTCATGCGCCACGCCATCTCCAGACAGACTTGGCTCATCAGGATAAAAGAATACTTTCATACCAAAAGTCGCCGCGTACTCTAGTGTTCTTAGCAATACTAAGTCATTGCGAAAAGGTCTACGCGCATTGGATACTGCGATACAGCCGCCCTTTTTAAGCCCTGCAATATTAGACGGTCGTTCGCCCTCTAACCCTGTGGTCAATGCGCCCAAAATATGCAAGTAAATACCGCCATCATTCAAGGCGCGCTCACGCAAGCCCTTTAAGAGGGAGCCATTTTCTAAAATAGGATTGGTGTCAGGTGGCGTGACTACATGCAAAAACCCGTTACCACGAGCTGCCCTACCTTCTGATTCCAGTGTACCGTGTTGCTGTTGGCCCGGCTCACGTAGGCGTGCGCACAGATCGACCAATGGTGGTAATAGCCACATCTCATGTTCAGCATCAAGCGTAGACAATTTTTCTTTGGCAGTTTGTGACAGCGTGTCTTTGAACGCTTTTGGTAAATGGTCAAAGATGGGTGCATCCGTATTAAGCATGGTAGACATAACGTTATTACCGTATCAATAAAATGAAATAAATGAGAATAAGTCGCGCGGCAAGCTGTTACTTGCCAGCCGCTTGATGAGCACGTTGACCTTCCATCGCAAGCGACAAGACCGCCATTCGTATGGCAATACCGTTATTTACCTGCTTTAAGATCACCGATTGCGCGCCATCAGCCACACTAGAGGCAATCTCAACACCGCGGTTCATTGGCCCTGGATGCATAACTAGCGCATCAGGCTTGGCCAATGCCACTCGCTCTGGCGTGATCCCATAATGCTTATAGTATTCACTTGACGATGCCAATAGCGGCGAACCGATACGCTCATTTTGTATTCTTAATCCCATAATCACATCACAATCAGTGACACACTCATCCATATTTTCATATACTTTTACGCCAAAACGCTCAATACCTTTCGGCAATAAAGTACGCGGCGCACACACACGGATATCTGTCACACCTAGGGTTTGCAAGGCGCTAATATCAGAACGGGCGACGCGTGAGTGCTTAATATCACCAACGATTGCGATAGAAAGCTCTTCAAATGGGCGCGGTGCCTCACGGTGAATGGTCAACATGTCGAGCATTCCCTGAGTAGGATGCGCATGCCAGCCATCACCACCATTGATGATAGCAATATCAGGGGTCACTTCTGTCGCCATAAAATGCGCGGCACCTGATGCTGAATGTCGAACTACAAAAATATCTGCGGTCATCGCCTGTAGATTCCACAAGGTATCGCGTAGACTCTCGCCTTTTTTGGTACTAGAGCGTTCGATATCGATATTGAGTACATTAGCACCCAAGCGTTTTTCTGCTACTTCAAAAGTCGTCCGGGTACGAGTCGATGGTTCAAAGAACAAATTCATGACCGTATAGCCATCTAACTCAGGACGATTGATGAGCTGCCCGTTTTCATCAAAGAAAGTCTCTGCTTTTGCGATAATAGCTTTGAGCTGTGCTTTATTAAGACCTTCAACACCCAAGAAATGCCTGATACTGCCATCGGTGTTGAGCTGCGGACGACTCAATGAGGTATTGAGTCTTTGATGAATTGTATTGGGATCAAATTTTGCATAATCAGTCGGTGAGACTGGTTGGGTAGCGCTACTATCGAGAGAATTTGACATAATGGCGAGTCTTTATTGTGGGTTTATATGAGTCTGTCGTAATCGCTTATTCATCTTTGTTCAATCATTTAGCACCGATAGGCACAGAGACGAGGACATTTTGACGCTTATTTGCTACAATTTACCGTAGTCAAACTCGACCAAAAACCGCCTCAGCAGACAATCAGAAAGCGTAAATAGACATGCTATATTCTCATAGAGAATAATTCTGACAAATCTATAAATGAATAACAATAGATATAGTGTAGCCGATTTTGTGGTCAGGACAAAGATACCGTATAAGCTATTTAAAAATTCACCCCTTTAAGGTGTGCCAAATGCCGTCTATGACCTGACTCTAAGACCATCCATTTTTTACTTTCCATACCCTCTATTAGGAAGCGTTATGACGACCTTAGCAGATTATCTAAACCAACATGCCTCTAGTCCTGCACTCAACGACGTAATTACCACGGTCACTAATGTTGGTAAAACCATCTCACAACTACTTAGAAAAGGTGCTCTGGCAGATATTTTAGGCGAGGCTGGCAATCAAAACGTCCAAGGCGAAGATCAGAAAAAACTAGATGTACTGGCCAATGACTTACTGCTAGATGCATTGGCAAAGAATACCCATTGTGCCGGCGTTGCATCAGAAGAGCTTGATGATGCCACCCCTGCTAATGACGATGGCAGTCTATTGGTTTTGTTTGACCCACTAGATGGCTCATCAAATATTGATATCAATATGGCAGTAGGTACGATTTTTTCTGTTCTGCCGTACGAGCGTCAAGGTCAAACCAGTGAAAACAGCGACTATCTACAGGCAGGTAACAAACAGCTAGCAGCAGGGTACTTGTTATATGGCACCTCTACGGTACTGGCGTTGACCATCGCAGATAAGGTCGTGATGTTTAGCCTAGATCCAGAAACTGAAGACTATGTGCTAATAGAAGACAACGTGCAAATCGATGCCGATACGAGTGAATATGCGATCAATAGCTCAAATTATCGCTACTGGCGCGCACCGATGCAACAGTACATCGATGAGTTAATCGCTGGCGAGACAGGCGTACGTGAACGCGATTTCAATACGCGTTGGGTCGCCGCTATGGTTGGTGACGTCCATCGTATCTTATGCCGCGGTGGTCTCTTCACTTATCCGTTTGATACCAAATACGCGCATAAAGCAGGTAAACTACGCTTGATGTATGAAGCCAATCCAATGAGCTTATTGATTGAACGCGCGGGTGGCGGTGCGACAGACGCTGTCAATCGCATCTTAGATATCGAGCCCACTGACATTCATCAGCGTGTTCCTGTGGTGCTCGGTAGCAAAAACGAAGTCAATTATGTTAGAGACTTACACGTCAATTATTCTGAGCAGTAATTGATATAAGTACTTTCTAAAAATAACCAGCTTACAGCGAGATTATAAGCTCGATGCTGGTTATCCCTCCTACTCTTCTCTAAGCGACCCACTATGGTACTAAATCCCACCGAGCTGATTACCTCAGATAAGAACACCACCGTCAAGCTTGTAAAAGCCCTATTGGCACAAGCACGTCAACGCAAAAAGCATGGTCAGACCGTCATAGAAGGTGTTCATCTGATAGATGCTGCGCTGCGTAGCGACTATCCTTTTGCCCAGATACTACTGTCTGAGTCAGCGCGTAGTCATCCTGAAGTTCAGCAGGTATTAACTCGCCTGCCGACTTATACGCCTATTCTTATTTTATCCAATTCACTGTACGAGAGTATTCGTAGCTTAGGTACTGGTATCGATATCATGGCGATTATCAACGTACCAACGCCTAACTTATCAATGATTGATGAAGATTGCTTGATCTTAAATGATGTACAGGACAGCGGAAATGTCGGCACACTCCTGCGTACAGCAGCAGCCGTTGGTATTCGCAACATCTTATGTACCAGTGCTACCGCGCAAGCTTGGTCTCCCAAGACGCTACGAGCAGGTATGGGTGCACAGTTTGCACTGACTATTTATGAAGGCTTGAGTACGCAAGATATTTTAGATCACGTAAAAGTTCCACTGTTGGCGACCAGCTCACATACCGATACTATCATTTACGATCACGATTTATCTGCGCCTGTGGCGTGGATTATGGGTCATGAAGGTCAAGGCGTCAGCGATGATTTGATGCAATGTGCCACCCCTATCGCTTTACCGCAGCCAAATGGTCAAGAGAGCTTAAATGTTGCGATTGCAGGATCTTTATGTCTGTACGAAACCTTGCGCCAAAGACAGTACTCTTAGCGTCCATTTATAACTACAATTAAAATCTTCTCTATCAAGCAATAAAAAAACCCACTACCGATTGATAGTGGGTTTTTGTTATCTGTCTACTACTAATATAGTCAAAGAAATCTAAAACGGATACAAGGCAGCCGACTGCAGATTGTACAAGTAGCACCTCTAAGGAGGGTAACGCCGTAGCCGTTTAGTAGTTCTGTGACTATACATTAACATTAAACCTTGCTAGTTAGCTCAGGCAGTGCTTCAAATAGATCAGCTTCTAAGAAATAATCAGCAACGCTAGCGATAGGCGCTTCTGGGTCATTGTTGATCGCAACGATGACTTTAGAATCTTTCATACCAGCCAAATGCTGAATCGCACCTGAGATACCAGCGGCGATATATAGCTGCGGTGCAACGATTTTACCGGTTTGACCAACCTGCATATCGTTTGGTACATAACCTGCGTCGACAGCGGCACGTGATGCGCCAACAGCAGCGCCTAGTTTGTCAGCCAATGGCTCAATATATTTGGTGAAGTTTTCACCATTTGCCAAGGCACGACCACCAGAAACCACGATACCAGCTGAGGTCAATTCTGGACGATCAGACTTAGCCATTTCTTCGTTCACGAAGCTAGCTTTGCCAGTTTCTTGTACATTATCGATCGTTTCAACAGTCGCTGAACCACCTTCGCTTGCTACTGGATCAAACGCGGTCGTACGTACGGTTAGCACAACTTTATCTTCAGAGGTTTTGACGGTTGCCGTTGCATTGCCTGCATAAATTGGACGCTCAAACGTTTGCGCATCTACTACGCCTGAGATCTCTGACAACATGCTGACGTCAAGTAACGCGGCAACGCGTGGCATAAAGTTTTTACCAGTCGTAGTCGCAGCTGCTAGGATATGGCTATAATCACCAGCCACATCAGCAACCAATAGTGCCACATTGCCCGCCAATTGATGCTCATAGACCGCGTTATCAGCTAAGAGTACTTTTGTCACGCCTTCTGCTTTTGCTGCTTCATCAGCAACGGCCTGCGCGCCACTACCTGCCACTAATACATGGATGTCATCACCGATTTGCTTAGCAGCAGCGATGGTGTTCAAAGTTGCCTTTTTTAGACTGGCATTGTCATGTTCTGCATATACCAAAATTGCCATGGTTTTAATCCTTTATTTATTCGTATTATCTATTCATGCGGTTGTTTGTGTACAAAGCCCTTTGAGCAACTATCGTTTAATATAAATAAAGCAGTCAAATTCTTAGCTTTGTACAGGATATGCCGTAGCGAAGTATCTAATCATTGAAAAATTAAATGACTTTTGCTTCGTTTCTTAGCTTATCAACCAACTCATCAACTGACCCTACTGTAATACCAGCTTTACGTTCAGCAGGTGGCACGACCTTAATAATCTCTTGCTTAGACGCCATATCGACACCGAAATCTGCTGGCGTTTTCTCATCAAGCGGCTTTTTCTTCGCTTTCATAATGTTAGGCAGTTTCGCATAACGTGGCTCATTCAAACGTAGATCAGTTGTGATGACTGCTGGCAAATCAAGCGCAACGGTTTGCAGACCGCCATCGATTTCACGCGTGACGTTGACTTTGTCACCTTCAACCTTCACTTCTGATGCAAACGTACCCTGACCGATACCCATCAATGCCGCTAACATCTGACCCGTTTGGTTATTGTCATCATCAATCGCCTGTTTACCCAGCAAGATAATATCAGTGCTTTCTGTTTCAGCGATATTTTTTAGAATTTTGGCAACTTGCAATGGATATGGTTTTTCGTCACTCACGACTAAAATACCACGATCAGCACCCAATGCTAGAGCTGCACGAATTTGCTCTTGTGACTCTTTTGGACCGATAGACGCGACGATGATTTCATCAATGACGCCAGCTTCTTTTAGACGAACGGCTTCTTCTACTGCGATTTCGTCAAAAGGGTTAATCGACATTTTGGTGTTTGATAGATCAACGCCAGAGTTATCGGCTTTTACACGTACTTTTACGTTATAATCAATGACACGCTTGACCGCTACTAATGCTTTCATACGTTCCTCGTTTATTAATGTTATGAATTAAAAAATATCAGTTAAGAACCAAATTTTCGTTGTGGTTCAAATCGTCGTTCAAAATACTACTCAAGGTTATTACTATATCAACAGATGTATAACTAATTAAGAAAAATACGCCAATATTCGAAATTATATTAGCATTGCACTTCTTACGGATAAAATCTGCTAAAGCTAAGCCAACCGTTCTTATCAGACCTATGTATCTTGCGTCAGCCTGCAGATAAGGTCAAGACAACGCCGTGAATAATGCGTCATAAATTTGTCACTATTCTATAATAAATAGTTTATAAGCACGTAATCTAGTGATTTTTCTTTGACAATAGCCTTAAGAGTCCTCCTCTTTATAGCACTCTCAATGGTATGTTTATTTAATATTTTGTTATTATTTATTTCCTAGGGTTTAACTAATAGTAGTCGCGAAGAACCCAACAGCTATATGTCGCTGTCTTTGTTAGAGCTCATTAACAACTCACTATCACGTATGTCATCAAACAACGCCCAGTCAGGAGTTACATCATTGTTTTTGATGACGCTCATGTCTCCTGTCGTCTCCATAATGACCGCAAATATTTCAGTTTTGGCTTTGATGCCATTTTTGCGCAGCACTTCCTGAACATCGCTGGTCGTAAGATTCGCTTCTTTTAAGTTATCTGAGAAGTATTCGCCATGTGCCATGAGTATGATGGCACGATTGTCTATCAGCGCTTTTAGAGGTTTAATCTTGCGCCTCACTATTGAGATAGCACCTTGAATCAAAAACAACATGGCAACTGCAAACAGTCCTTGCAACAGAGACGGCTTGTCAGCCAATACCGTCGACGCTAATATACTACCAATACCAACTGTCATAGCAAAATCATGACTTGATAGTTTGGAAAAGCTGCGCAGACCCATCAGTCGGGTAAAAAGCATCAAACCTATATAGAAACCCACCGCAGACAATGAAATGCCTAACAGCTGTTGCCAGTCAATTGAAAACCAAGTTTCCCATTTCATAATAGAGCCTTATTTATTATTGAGTCAGTACCTATTATGAACTGATAATTATTAAGAAAATCAATCAAACGCTACTTCAGATAAAATGATATAAAAAAAGCAACCTGATAAGAGGTCATATTTTGATAAAGCCTGATAAAACCTGATAACCCCAAACCCTTTATTTTACTAGCCTTTACTGCTAATATATCACTTGTGATAACGTTAGTGCAAACGTAAAAACGGCTACCAAATGGCTACCAAACTGGCTACCAAATAAAGGTAATAAGACAATGGCTAAAGCAGACCTAACAACTGATACTCAAATCAAGAAAGCAATCAAAGACACTATCAAGACTGCTAAGACAGCCAACTACCCTATTTCAGGCTATAAAGGCTTAGAGCTACGCATAAGACCGCATAAAGATAGCCAAGACGCTACCGCCGACTTTAGACACCGTTACACCCACCCCATTACAGGCAAACGCCCATACATGACGCTAGGACAGTACCCAGCGTTGAGCCTTGCCGATGCCCGTCAATACCACAGCGACAACATGCAGTTATTAGCTAAGGGTATAGACCCAATAGAGCATAGAGCCGATGCCAAGCAAAAAGAGATAACAGACCGCCAAAACACCTTGCAGCACTTCATCAATGAATGGCGCGATATTCAAGACAGCAAAAACCTATCTACAGGCACTATTAACAAGAATAAAGAACTGCTAAAACCGATTGAAAGTCAGCTAGGGCATATGAGAGTTACAGACATAACACCTAGTATCGTTATCAAGTTTATTAATGGTATTCAAAAAAAGCACACTTACAAAGGGTTAAGAGTAAGAACATTACTAAAAAGTATCTTACAGATTGCCAAAGCTCATATGATTATTGAGTACAACCCAGCAAGCGAGCTACAGGGAACGCTTAAAAATCACAAGGTCAAACACCGCCCAGCATTAAGCAATGACGTTACCGCATTTGCCAAACTGCTAAACGACATTGACCAGTTAGATGATGCACGCCAGCTATATAACAAAAGCATATTACAGCTACTGTCTTTAACGTTTGTCCGCATTGGTGACGCTTGCGCCATGCAGTGGGTAGACATTGACCTGAACGCCAAACAATGGCATTTAGAGCCGCAAAAGAGCAAAGGACGGGGCGACATGGTGGACAGCATAGTCATACCATTAGCACCGCAAGCTATGGCTATATTAGAGCGTATGCAGCCACTGACAGGCGAACAAAAACATGTATTCCATAATAGCAGACGCAAAAAAGCGCCCTATCACCACATGCAAGAAGTTAACAAGGTGTTAAACAGTGAATTAATGAATGACGGCAAAGGTTACAAACACATTCACAGCCCCCACGGTTTTAGAGCCAGTGCAAAAACCATGCTAATGGAGCGACTGGGCTATGATGAGCTAATCACCGAACTGGCACTAGGTCATGCAATGCTGAATAAGTACGGCAAAGCATACAACCGCATGACGGCAATAGAGGATAGAACGCGCATGATGACCAAATGGGCGAACTATTTAGACGATATTAAGGCTGGCAAGTTTGATAACGTTATTCATGCTGATTTTAAGAGTAAAAAAGAGAAACAAGCCTAAAACAGCACTGCCATAACTGACAAAACCCCCATATTAGACAGTTTTTAACCAGTTTTGACAGCTCAAGGGCTGTCATTCCACTTGTGAGGCTAGGTAGTCATGAACCGAACGACAGCAATTTACACCCTTATGCTGTCAGCGCCTCACTCCTACTTTTTTTAAGGGTGTAGGGTGTAAATATGAGTGTTTTAATTAAAGAGTTAGAGGCTAGAAAGGACGATTATATTCTAGTAGCAGATGTTATAAATACTATGGCAAATGCGACCAATAGCACACCTGATGAGGTAGTCAAATATCTTGATGCTCATAATATTGACGAACATCTAACCCTACTTTATATGGACGAAAGTTATAATTTTGAGCCTTATAATGGTTATTTTCTAGGTCTAGGTAATGACGCCAATATAACCTACTTTCAAAAATCCGATGTAATGGCATTTGAGCCAATCACAAAACACGGTATTTTCAAGGGAAGCCAAGCCGCTAACGATATGGTTCATGATGTGTACGGGCGGACTTACGACATTACTCAACACAAAAAAAATCGTGAAGATGACTACTTAACGTTAAGTGAGACAATTCAGCTAATCAATACTAATATTAATCCTAATAATGAAAGTGGACTATCTGTTGATAATACTAAATTGAGAGACTTAGCTAGGAAAAAGAAAATTACACCTTGTTTTTATTACCATGGCTATGTGGGCGAATTAGATTATCAGGGAGTTTTACATACAGAAGTTATTGCTGCTTACTTCACTTATAGGTTATTAACTGAGGAAATTTGTGGTTACGATGACTATATGAAACTACCAAGTGACGGGGTCAAGATTTATAGAGTTATTGAAAGGAAAACCGCAGAATTTGCAGATTATGATGATGGATTGTTTTTATTCTATGAAAACCCCAACGGGCTGAACGATGCTGAAAAAGGTAGGCTATCACATATTGAAGCGGACGAAATCAGATTTTCGAAGCGTGAACTGGACGGCTATATAGCCTCACTTGCGCCCGTTTCTGTCAGCGATGAGCCTACAGCACAAGACAGCGAACTACTCACAAAATTAGAAAGCGCCCAAGCTGAGAATGACAAACTCAACGCTAGATTGAACAAAGCTAGTGATATTTACAGGCAGAACCAAAACGAGATAAAAGAACTCAAGGCACAGCTTGAGAAAGCAGAAGCTGATATTAAAGAGTTCAAAGAGCAGCTAAGCAATAAAATAGATGCGCCTGATAGCATTGATGAATTAAAAGGAATTGCTAAGCTAAATATTGAAAAGCCTATTTTCATAAGTAGCGCCAAAGCAATCGCTGATTATCTTTGGTCATTGGATAAAAGCGAGGCTATTAGAACGGGCGACATGGTGCAGCAAGTCAAAGCAATTATGATTAAGGTTAATTATGACTTACTACCTAGCGAGGACGAAACTATAAGAACATGGCTAGCAGAAGTTGCGCCGCCTCATGCTAAAAAATCAGGTAGAACCCCAAAGAATGCGCCCAGCGAAATCACCCTAACCATGAAAAAATAATATCCTTAAACGCTATCAATCCTCGTTAACCCCCGTAACCGCTAGGTTTAGGGGGTTTTTGTTATCTAAAAACAAATCTAATCTGTTAACTCCAGACCACGCCAATCAATGGCAATCATTAGGAGTTAATAGCATGACCCCAGCAACAGACAACACACAGACACCCCCAGCAATTCACCCAGACGGGCAAATGCGTATCAAACAAGCCGCCGCTATCTTAGGCATTCATCATCAAACGTTACGCCGTTGGTGGAAAGCTGGCAAGTTTATCAAGCCGTCAAACGTCAATGGCATTTTGCTATTCAAGAACAGCGACATTCTGGCATTTATTGATAGCCAACATACTGACAGTGAGGTGTAACCGATGACCACTACAGCAACCGCACCCGTTACCAATGAGCAAACACCCAAGACCCAAATCGACATTATAAGAGCGCACTTAATGACAGGCTCATCAATAACCACTTGGGACGCTTATCGCCTTTACCGCATTACTTGCCTTGCCCAACGCATACATGAGCTTAGAAAGTCGGGGTTAGTCATTCAAAGCGAGATGGTGACGCACAATGACAAGCGTTTTAGCCTGTATTGGCTCGATGAGGCAACCTTGCTAGAACTTGAGCACACCGACAGCAACGACAGCAAAGGAGCAGCACATGCCCCAGTCCAATGATGTTTTAGAACCGCGCCTAGTAACTGTGGATAGCCTTTACTTACGTCTTATGAATGACCGCATACAGGACATTTACCGCGATACTGACCACTTAGCCACCGCGCTAGATGCTATCAATACAAAAGACGATGTTAGTCAAGGCGTACTTGTGGCAGTCAAAGCCGCACTTTATGCCAATAGCGAGCTGGCAGGTATTGTTAGTGACATGTTTTGTGAACACGCATTACCGTACCAAACGGAGGCAATAGACCATGAATGATAACGATTTTATAAACGAAGTCATGGACGGGCTGAAAAATGAGGGCATGTTGATGATACCTGATGACTTTATAGACCAGCTCATCATTACCTTGCACGCCAATGTAACCATTATTAATACCATGACAGAACTTGCAGAGCTTGAAATCAAGATGTTAGGCAGCTTGTTACCTACAGGCAGCCGACAAGTAGAGTCGCTAAAAAATCTATCTGTAAAAATAGCAGAAATCGCTTTTAACGTGGAGGACGTAAGAAATGAGCAACGATAACAGAAATGACCTAACAACCGACCACGGAGCACACAATCGCAATGAGCCACATAAACGCGGCTTACTACTGAGATTTATCATCTTTATGGCATGGGTGATAGGTATTGGCTTGCTACTCTCACTGGTAGCATGCCAGCCAAACAATCCAAAGGTTTTTATTGTTGAGGAGGTAGCATAGTGAAAACCTACCCACCAAAGCAAAGCCGTAAGCACGCCAAGCGTAAAAGCTACTACAAAAAGTATAGAGCCACACGCCAGCCGAAACAGACGCAAGCAAGGGGTAAAAAATGACTACCACACAGCAAAACGCCCATGCGACCAACACGGGCGTAACTACTGTTTTGGGCGACCACAGCCCAGCAACGGAGCAAACATTACAAGGTGACAAACTGCTAACTGATATTTATCACCTGTTAGAACCCAATAGTTTGTTAGACATTCAACATGAAATCGCACCGACCACAGGCGAACATGCAGGGGTAAAGCAGCAAACTACGGGAACAGTAGGAGTAATATTACATAATAGAGTTATAGAGGCAATCAGTATTGTTTGCTTTACGCCAAATGATAGCAGCTTGCCGTTTGTCACTGACACAAGCCAATCATGCGCGTTATTTCTTGGCACACCTAAAAATGATTATGAACTTGTCATCGTTGATAATTATCAAGATGGTGTAATGCTCGCTAAGCATTTTGCACATGAGAAAATCATAGTAGCAGTGAGTCCAACGCCGTACCTATTCCTTGATACGGTTAAGCACTTTGCACACGACACCCAAGTAACGATATTCCCAAGCATTGAGCACAAGGACAAGGTTAAAAAACAGTTTGCAGGGTGCAACGTCAAAGTAGTTATAGCCCCATTGGGTGTGATAACTCATCTTGAGTGTGGCAAAAGTTATGCTGAAATCTTATCTTTTGATGATACCCAGATAATCGACTTGGAGCTTGCAGACTGGGCAAAGCCAAAGCCAATCAATCACACCTTGCCACCAGTGACCAGCATAACCAAGAACATGCTACCTGAACCGCTTTACAACTATGCAATGAACAGCGCCGAACGGCTCAACGTATCGCTGGAATTTGTAGCAGTGCCTTTGCTTGTGGCATTGGGTAGTGTTGTTGGTACAAAGGTAGCTATCATGCCTAAACGCTATGACGACTGGGACATAGTGCCAAACCTGTGGGGTGCAGTCATTGGGCAACCCTCAAGTAAGAAAAGTCCCTCAATCGCCGCCGCAATGAAACCGATTGATAATCTTGCCAGCAAAGCACGGGCAGCTCATGAACTCGCTAAACAAGAATATGAAACGCAAAAGCTTATCAACGACAGCAAAGCAAAGGCAGACGATGACGCACTCAAGAAAATGGCTAAGCAGCTCGCTACCCAAGCCGATGACACGGACAACCCTATAACACCTGATGACTTGCACCAAAAGGCAGCCGCCATAGCAGAGAGTAAGGCGCAAGATAACAACGTCCCTACACCACGCCGACACATGGTAGGCGATATTACTATGGAAAAGCTGGGCGAAATTGAGAACGAGAACAATAATGGCGTACTACAGTTTCGTGATGAGCTGTCAGGCTTTTTAGCCAGTCTTGATAAGGAGGGCGAACAAGAAAAACGCGCGTTTTATTTAGAGGGCTTTAACGGTACAGGCAGCGCAATGGTGGACAGAATAGGGCGCGGCTCGCTATTCATTGAAAATCATTGTTTGTCTGTCATTGGTGGTTTGCAGCCTGATAAGCTCGAAATGTATTTAGAGAAAACCATGCGAGGGTTAGGCAATGACGGACTCATGCAACGCTTTCAAATGATGGTTTACCCAGACCCAATAGCACGGGCAAAGGAGAACGATATAGCCGTGGACAAGGACAGCCGTAACGCCGTTTATGCCTTGTTTGAGTCAATGGACAACCTTTATACTGATAGCCTAGTCAGTTACGGGGCACATGAGCCAAACGAATATTACAAGCGCCCATACTTTCGTTTTGATAGTAATGCCTATCCTGTGTTTATGGATTGGTATAACAACTTACAGAACAAAGCTGATGAGGCAGAACATGACGTAATAACCCAGCACTTGCTCAAGTATGGCAGACTGATACCAGCGTTAGCCCTCATCTTTCATCTGGTGGACTGTATCGAAATAGGCAGACGTTTAGGAGGGGTTAGCCTTGACGCACTCAAAGCAGCGATTGCATGGGGCGATATGTTGGAGTCGCACATGCTGAGAGTTTATAGCTGCATTACTGATAATTCACACCTCAAAGCGTCTTTACTATCAAATAAAATATTAGAGATGGTTAAAAAAGGAGGTGACAAAACCGACAAAACCAACTGGCTAAGTTATGGCTTTACGGCTCGAAGTCTTAAGCGCAAGAACTGGAAAGGGCTAAATGATGACAATGCCATACAGACCGCGCTTGATGTGCTGATAGAATATGACTGGCTCAATTACAAGCAGGTGGAAAGCACGGGACAAGGGGGCAGACCGACAGAGCGTTACTTTATCAATCCAAACCTAAAAACATTTATTTAGTTTCGTCAGTTTTGGCAGTGCAATATCAGGGCATTATTAATAAATAGCGCCCTTTTTTGTGTCTTTTGAGGGGTTATGTCAGTTTTGGCAGTGCAAAGTTAGAGGTAGTAGCAATAATTTTATGATTAATTGGTGTATGAACGTCTTTTTATAATGCTCAACAACCTAAGGAAACCCTAAGGTTTTAGATAAACAGACACCGTGCCGCATGTTGTCATTTGTTTACATTCAAAACAGTTTGATGACATGCCAGCATGTTAATAAATGTTAAGGTTTAAAACTAAACAAGTGGTACTCAATGGACAGACCAAGCCCTTTTATAGTGTAAAGAAACTAAGGTTTTCGGACACGTTAGAACCTAATCAAAACTGGCGCTCAAAATTAATCTACCCTGCCTTGCATGTTGTCATTTGTTGACATTGGTAGCTAGTATCGACTACAGAAAACTACAGGTTAGAACCTCATAAAACCTCACTTTGAAAGCAGACCAGTACAACGGCAAACTACTAATTTTTACTATATTGGCAGGCAGTACCGACTTGTCAAAACTTGTCATTTAGTACCTGATAAAACCTGAACCCAAAACCCTATAAAACCTTACATTCAAAACCAAATCACACGCCGCTAATGCTAACATTGAAAAGGCAGCCACCCATCATTGCGAATATCACAAAGCCATGCAGCATAAGGGCTTAGCTAATTAACGGACAAGTATCGCGCGCGTACGCGAGGCAAGCGCCAATTACAGGGTTTTCGGAGTCCATAAAGGGATAGTTTTTCGGAGTGATTTAAAAGGACTGGGGTAGTTTTTGGAGTCCATAAAAAGGACTGTTTTCGGACTGTTCTAAATCAACTAAGGGTAATTCTTTGAGTCCATAAAAGGGACTTTATGCACAGGTATCGTAAGGGACTTTTCGGACATCGTAAGAGGGGCTAAAAATGTATTGTTGGACACGTTAAGGGCTAGTTTATGGAACAGTACGCGCACGAGGCATATTCTGCCCGTGATTGGTAGTTTCAAGACAAGTAACACGAGGCAGCATAAGCGACTTTTCGGACAGGTAAACGCCTTTTTATAATGCGTAGAAACCTATTGAGCAGATAACCCCCAATGGGGGTGAATTACCAAACGCACAGAAACGCACGAAATACGCACGCATTTAAGTGCCATTATTGAGCGCGTGCAGCATTCCACAATTCAACCCCATGCAAACAAAAAGCAACCCCTAAAACTTTCAGAAACGCTCAGGCGTAAAAGTTACTTAAGCCGCGGTCACTACTCACAAAGCCATGAACCATTACACCGCCCTATGGCTACCAATAGCTAAAATTTAAAGCAACTGGCTACCAAAACGGCTACCAAATCTTAACGTCATTTATAAACAACTAATAAAATCAATAACTTAAGCATAAAAAAAGCAACCTGATAAGAGGTTGCTTTTTTTTAAAGTCTAAACAGTATTTTTATTGTTTTTATAAACAAAAATTTTATGCATAATCGTCACTCTCACTGTCATCAAGCCTACTAAACATCAGTGTGCCCAAACAGCAAAGAGATTATAGTGCTTCGATTTGCTCAGCTTGTGGACCTTTTTTGCCCTCACCTAAGATGAACGACACTTTTTGGCCTTCGGCTAGCGTTTTGAAACCGCTACCTTGGATAGCGCTGTAGTGAGCGAATACGTCTTGTCCGCCGTTGTCTTGAGCGATAAAACCAAAACCTTTAGCTTCATTAAACCACTTTACAGTGCCTTCAACTTTATCTGACATAAATTTTCCTGACTCTTTAACTGTTGGCGAGACTTGTATCATCACCGATTAATTGATATATACCCATGCATCTTTTGCTGAACGCTACGGTTCAAAATTGCAAATAATCTAAGAGAAAACCTGAATTTTTTACCTCAAATACTTTGAGTACAATCTGATTATAACAGTTTTCTATACAGGTAACAGTCTAAATTGATGATTTTTGTAAATAAATTCCAGCTATTAGAACCTATCAAAATAGCTAGCATTTTTGCCGTTATCATATTGATATTGAATAAATTTCCAACATATGAATATTAGGCTACAATTACGAAGCCATCGTTAAATACGACAAGACAGACCCTTATAGGCCAAAAACTCATTCATTACCTATTGCAATATCGGTAACCATGGTGAACTTAATACAAGCAAACATAGCCCAAAAAATATCAACGAAAACGACTGACTATAAGCAATATATTTGGCCGGTATGACCAAGTCTTTAGGAGAGTCAGGGATACCTTTGCGCTTTAGTAGTCGCGTACCGTAGACCCAACCAAAGGTCGTGTAAATGCCATAAGCGGCAGGTACAGCAATCGCGAGCGGTGCCAAATCAATCACGTATAGGACAACAACAGAGATAAAGAACCAGATGGTATCTAAGATTGAGCTGATTTGGAAAAACTTAGATTTAGGCAGTTTACCATCGGTTTTCTTAAGCATTTCTCCTTCTATCCAAATTAAAACTGCTACGACAGCGCTAAGAGTAATATACACGAATTGCGGCGTTAGCCAGTCTGGATAAGATATTTGCACAACATACAACCTGTAATCTATAGAAAATATGAATGAGGACTCATCTACTTTGATCAATCAAAGATAAATAAGCACAGTAAAAGCCCACTGGCTAATGTGAAGATGCCTGCCTATATTGGGCAGTTTTTACTGGTTTTCAACCAACACATATAGCGGTGTAACCCTATGTCAAAAGTAGGATATAAAAAACCCCGTGCTATCAGGTGATAACACGGGTTACTTAATAAACTACCAAATACTCTATTTAAGTAGTATCGAATTAGTTTTTGTCTTTATCGATGATTTTGTTACCACCGATCCAAGGCATCATAGCGCGCAATTTGGCACCTGTGGTTTCGATCTCATGCGCTGCATTGTTACGACGACGAGCTGTCATTGATGGATAGTTGGTTGCACCTTCAGAGATGAACATTTTTGCGTACTCACCAGACTGGATGCGTTTTAGCGCGTTACGCATGGCTTCACGTGACTGCTCATTGATGACTTCAGGACCAGTGACATATTCGCCGTATTCAGCGTTGTTACTGATTGAATAGTTCATGTCAGCGATACCGCCTTCATACATTAAGTCAACGATAAGCTTTAGCTCATGTAAACACTCAAAGTAAGCCATTTCTGGCGCGTAGCCTGCTTCAGTAAGGGTTTCAAAGCCCATTTTTACCAATTCAACCGCGCCGCCACAAAGAACCGCTTGCTCACCGAATAGATCGGTTTCAGTCTCATCTTTAAATGTGGTTTCGATGATACCTGAACGACCACCACCAACGCCAGCAGCGTAGGATAATGCTAATTGCTTAGCTTGACCTGAAGCATCTTGGTAGATGGCGATTAAGTCAGGGATACCGCCACCTTTGGTGAACTCTGAACGTACGGTGTGACCTGGTGCTTTTGGTGCTACCATGATCACGTCAAGGTCGCTACGTGGCACTACTTGGTTATAATGGATAGCAAAACCGTGGGCAAATGCAAGGGTCGCGCCTTCTTTAATGTTTGGCTCAATGACATCGTTGTAAAGCTCTTTTTGGAACTCATCAGGCGTCAAAATCATGATGACGTCAGCAGCTTTTACCGCTTCTTCGACTTCAGCAACTTTTAGGCCCGCGTTTTCAGCTTTTTTCCATGAACCTGAGTTGGCACGTAGACCAACCGTTACATCAACGTCTGAGTCTTGTAAGTTAAGCGCGTGCGCATGGCCTTGTGAACCATAACCGATAATGGCCACTTTTTTACCTTGGATAATGGATAGATCACAATCTTTGTCATAAAAAACGTTCATAAATAGAGTCCTTGTCCTCAATCATGGCTTACCATGGATAGTAGACGCTTATACTGTAATCAAGATAGTGATTAAGATAAGCGCTTTGTTGATTTAGATAAATAGTTCTTCAATAAAATAGGATATTTGGGCATTAATTCTAGGTGCTAAGGGTTTTCTCACCGCGGGCAATACCAATCACACCCGAGCGAACCACTTCCATAATACGGTCACGTCCAAGCACATCGATAAAACCGTCAAGCTTGGCTTTGTCACCAACGATTTGAATCGTATATAAGTTGGCATTCACATCGACAATCTGCGCACGGAAGATATCTGCGCTGCGTTTCACCTCTTCACGTACGCTGCCAGTTGCTCGTACTTTGATGAGCATCAATTCACGCTCAACGTGTACATTCTCTGTCAGATTATGCACTTTAACTACTTCAATCAATTTATGCAATTGTTTGGTGATTTGTTCAATTCTTTCTGGTGAGGTAATGGTCGTTAAGGTCAAGCGTGAAATGCTTGGGTCATCAGTAGGCGCGACGTTGAGCGTTTCGATATTGTAGCCACGTTGTGAGAACAAACCGACTAGACGCGACAACGAACCCGCTTCGTTTTCCATCAATACCGAAATCAGATGTTGTTGTTGCATTAGGTACGCTCCCCTTTTGTTAACCACATATCACGCATGGCTTGTCCAGCGATTTGCATCGGATATACATGCTCATTACGATCGACATAAACATCGATAAATACCAACTTGTCCTTCATGGCCATCGCTTCAGCCAACTGCTCTTCCATCGTATCAGGGTCAGTAATCTTGATACCAACATGACCATAGCTTTCAGCCAATTTGACAAAATCTGGCAAGGAGTTCATATAAGACTGTGCATGGCGTCCTTCATATAGCATGTCCTGCCACTGCTTCACCATACCTAGCTGTGCGTTATTTAAATTTAGAATTTTAACTGGCAAGTCATACTGCAAGCAAGTTGACAGCTCTTGGATATTCATCTGAATAGAGCCTTCGCCTGTGATACACACCACATCACGCTCTGGATTAGCAAGCTTGGCTGCCATGGCATACGGCAAGCCAACGCCCATCGTACCTAGGCCGCCTGAGTTCAGCCATTGGCGAGGCTCATTATAAGTATAGTAAAGGGCTGCAAACATCTGATGCTGACCGACGTCACTTGTGATAATAGCGTTACTGTTAGTCACTTTATCTAGAGCTTGTACGACACTTTGTGGCTTAATGCCATTATCTGTGCTGGTGTCATAACGCAAACCATGGCGCTTACGCCACTCATTAATTTGTGACCACCAATCGAGCAATGCGTGTTGCTCTAATTGCTTATCTTCTCCAACGATCTCTAGCATATCGGTTAAGACAGATTTTACATCGCCAACGATAGGAATATGCGCAAGGATGGTCTTTGAAATCGACGCAGGATCGATATCGATATGGATAATCGTCGCGTTCGGACAGAATTTTTTGACATTATTGGTGACGCGATCATCGAAACGCGCACCCACTGCCAAAATAACATCGGCATGATGCATAGTCATGTTGGCTTCATAAGTACCATGCATACCAAGCATACCTAGGAACTGACGATCAGAGCCAGGAAATGCACCAAGACCCATCAATGTATTGGTCACTGGTAAATTAAGACGGTGAGCCAGATCAGTCAACTCTTCGTGAGCATTGCTCCAAATAACGCCGCCACCTGCATATACGACAGGACGCTGGGCAGATAATAATGTCTCGACCGCTTTTTTGATCTGACCACTATGGCCTTTGAGCGAAGGCTGGTAAGAGCGTATAAATACCTCTTCTGGATATTTATAGGCAAACTTTTCACTAGGCGCAGTCATGTCTTTTGGCACATCAATAACGACAGGACCTGGTCGGCCAGACTGTGCAATGTGAAATGCCTTTTTGACAATCATCGGAATTTCGCTAGCATGGCGCACTTGGAAGCTATGCTTAACGATCGGACGTGATACCCCCACCATATCCGTTTCTTGGAAAGCGTCTTCACCGATTAGGCTACTTGGCACCTGACCTGAAATCACGACCATCGGTACTGAATCCATAAAAGCTGTCGCAATAGCGGTAACCGTATTGGTTGCACCAGGTCCTGAGGTTGCCAGTACAACCCCCGTCTCACCAGTAACTCGTGAATAAGCATCTGCCATGTGTCCTGCCGCCTGCTCATGACGCACCAAGATATGCTCAATGGCTTCTTGCTGAAACAGCGCATCATAGATGTGTAGAACGGCACCGCCTGGATAACCAAAGATATATTTGACACCTTCGTCTGTCAGCGCTTGTACCAGCATTTCAGCGCCCGATAGCATCACAGGCTGAACGCTGCCTTCTGCAAGACGTTGTTGTTTTTCTTCAAAATTTTTGGCGGCATTACCCGTTTGGGTATGTCCCGTCATATTCGGACTTTGCGTGGTTTGCGTCACTGTCATCACCTTTTTTTGCGGCGAGGATTTGCGGTATTCTATGATAAGAGATAACCCCATATAGGTATTACTTCAAAACTCATAAAATGATCGCTAATCCTTGTCCATATCAAGAATATTTGCTTATCATATTTAAGTAACGTTGTTTTTTTAAGACAGCAAATTACTCAAACATAGCAATGTATGTAAGGTCAGTTTTGTGATGGATGTTTATCGATATACAGTGACAAGATGCGGACGCACCTATGAAAGAAGCTTATTATTGAGTCTTTCTATAAATAAGTACTGATAATAAATTCATGGGTGCAAAGACGTAGAGATAACAGGATATTTATACCCAAATACTATGCATAAGTTACTAAAACTTATAACAGAGGCTTTGGCGTACTTTTTTATAACCAGTACTGTATCGTATTTTGCACAATTGCCAGAATTACATTTAGCACAGTTCAAATAATAAGTTTATCTTAGTCATTGTAGACAGATAAGTCCGGAGACAATGTATAGTTATGAGTAGCCAATGCTACGTGTGCTATATCATCATCACAAAGAAAATAACACTGCATAAACTACCGATAAGTAGCTCGTAGTGATCATTTTCAAGTGCCACGGCAATATCATAAAAGCCGTTCACTGACCAATCAACTTCTATTATATTCGATGGTTTGCCCGCTATTGTCAAGAAAAACTTCTAAAGCCTATCCCAAACTATTAGTTATTAAATAATACACATTGATAAGTATTATTTGCTAAAATTGGAAGTCGATACATTAGTGCTGCCAATAAAGTGCTCAAATGTTATATTTACCCTTATACAAATTTGCTTTTATCAAACAAAAGGATTGCTGCTATGGCATATGCGTCTAAAATAGCGACTGCTGCTAAATGGCTAACGAGTACCACCTGTATGCTAATGCTATCCATGAATGCCAGTCAGGCTATTCAAGTTTACAAATCCATTGGCGCATATGGCGAAGTTAAATATAGCCAGCACGCACCGCAAAATGGTAAAAACGTTGAGTTGATTGAATTTCGTAGCGACGGTAGACAAAACAACGCCGGACAAATGGCTGGCAAAACAGACCCCAGACAAAGCAATAATACTCAAACGGCAGAAGAACAGCGCGTAGCCGCACTTGAAGCACGTATCAAAGAGCAAGAAGCGCAAGCCAATGCCCAGCGCTGCCAATCGCTACGTAACAATTTAACGAATCTAAACGTTGGCGGACGTATCTATGAGATGGATGCAAATGGCAAGCGTCAGTACTTAGATGGCCGTGAGATTGAGCTAAAGCGTGAACGCGTACAACAGGCGATCGACCAGTATTGTAGCGGCTCTACAACCTAGTCGACCCAATAGTGAGGGTTAGTCGACCATCACTAGCTGCATAACATGGCGAATGGCTGCTGGCATATCTTGCGCTTGTAGCCCTCGTTGTCCAATCAATAGCTTATTGTCACGATGATATTCATTACCTTGATTAACCAGTGTGTCCCCTGAAAATCCATGAATAAGCGCTGCCTGAGATAAACTGTACGACTCTGCTGCTAAGTCTTGTTGTGCTAATAATCCAGCAATCACTCCAGATAGAATATCGCCCATGCCAGCAGTTGCCATACCAGCATTGCCCGCATCACAGACATATACTCGCGCTGGTCCTGATTTTTGCTCCAAAACTAGCGACCCTGCTCCCTTTAATACCCAGTCACCACCATAAACTGCAGCGCATTGTTTTATGGATCGCAATCTATCACTTTCTACCTCGCTTATTTTTTGATCGAGCAATCTAGCCGCTTCGCCGCTATGCGGTGTTAAGCAAACCTGATGGCTCATGCTATATTCACGCAGCGCTGTCACCAATTGGTGATTGTCCGCTTGTAACGATGCCAAATGGTAAAGTCCATCTGCATCGATCACTATTGATTTTTCATGAGCTATGGCAGCCTGTATATAGTCGATAAATAACATTTTTGCTTTTTCGTCACGGCCCAATCCCATACCAATCGCGATAACACTGGCTTGTTTGATAAGTGCCTTTACGCCATCTGTATCGTGCAGATTGATAGTCATCGCATCAGGCAATGAAGTTAATAATGCACCATGAAAAGCCTCATGACAGGCAACAGTTATTTTACCAGTGCCAGTTGCCATGGTGCTTGAGGCAGACAGTATCGCAGCACCGCCCATCCCTTGAGAGCCATCAACGCGATTTCCACCAATGATTAGCGCATGACCGTAGCTACCTTTGTAACTGTTTTGGCGGCGCGGCTTCATACTATGTGCAGCCGTCAGCAGTATGGCAACAGGTTCAAATGCTTCAATAGTATTTTGCTTGGTATTTTTATCAGATATTTTGTGAGGTCTAGCTGTTTGATAAGGTATTAACGGTATATCGATTATGTCTCCGCTATAATCCGTACCGTCTTTGGTGTGCAAACCAAATTTGCGCGCAATCAGACATAAGGTGACATCAGCTTGTACTGCTATACGATCAAAGACCGCACCAGTAGAAGCCACCAATCCACTTGGAATATCGACGGCGACTGCTAGTGCGTTTTGTTGCTGAGTAGTACGATTAAAAGCGCTAATAGCCTCTTTATAGACACCTTCTGGCGCACGATCTAGCCCAATCCCAAACAGTGCGTCAATATAAATGTCAGCTAATAAAGCCATTTTCTCTGACTCATTGTGACTGCTATGAATCTCTTCGAAGCGTTGATAATGACAGTGGGCAGATATTGCTATCTGTCGCGCTTTGTCAGCATCAGTTATATGGTCATTATTGTGGTCTTTCTTATTAGAGATGGCCGACTGAGTACGAGTATCAAAATCATTGACATCAAAACCGACAGTGACCACTTCTACTTGCCAGCCTGCTTGCTGCAAGTAATAAGCAATGAGCCAACCGTCCCCGCCATTATTACCCTTGCCTACCCAGACACTTACTCGGCGCAAACGCTCCGCACGATGATAAACGTTGGTATTAGCAGAATGATTAGCATTGAGACATTTTTGTTCATAAAGCAATTCTATCTGCTGTGCCATTTGCCAAGCTGCTTGCTGCATTAAGCCAAAACTATCATATCCTTGAGCAAACCACGCTTGCTCCATGGTATAAATTTGCTCACTACTATAAAGCGCAATAGGTTTTGTATTTTTTATAGGTGATAAATTGGTAAAATTCTTCATTTATTATCCTCGGCCATGTTTTTCTGATATTTTTATAGGGTTGAAAGTCTAGTTTCTAAACTTTGGTATCAGCTTAGCAAAAGCTCATGTCTACTTATGTATCAATATGAATGTGAGTTTATTTTCTTTTCTACTTGCGCTTATCGCTCACTGGCTTATCATAAACACTATTCATATGATTACTGATTGTGAGATGCGAATAATCTGATCAACCCAAACAAGCAGACAGCCAATAAGCCTCTATCTATATGCCTACCGATAAAAACAAGATTGCCGTTAGTAACTCAACAGTCTTTGCAACAACAGCAGATATTAAACAATGGATCAAAGTGCAAGCGCAAACATTAGGATTTGCTGACTGTGGGTTTTTATCTGTCCATCATCCACTGTTTACTAAGCAAATCGAACAGTTACAGAAGTGGCTGGATAAAGGCTATGAGGGTCAATTGCAGTTCATGCACAACAACCATCATCTGCGCGCTCATCCCGAGCAGTTAGTGGATGGCGCAAAGACCATTATTAGTGTAAGGATGGACTACCTAACCAAAGCCCCAACACCGCGTGCTGTCACAGACAACGACCATCCCAACCAAGGCATCATTGCGCGTTATGCAAGAGGTCGTGATTATCATAAGACAATGCGTAGCCGTTTAAAGCAATTGGCTCTGAATATCGAGGCCATGCTTCCTGAATGGCAACATCTCGATATTGGTTCAGATAAAGAGTTTGTTTTTAGACCCTTTAGTGATTCTGCGCCTATCTTTGAGCGGCCTATTGCCGATGCTGTTGGTCTGGGCTGGACAGGTAAGCATACGTTATTAATCAACAAACAAGCTGGCTCATTTTTTGTGCTAGGTGAGCTGTTTTTAAGCTTAGAGCTGCCCGATGACCAGCCTGTTAAAGAGCATTGTGGCAGTTGTAGCGCTTGCATTAATGTATGCCCTACCCAAGCGATTGTAGCGCCTTATGAGCTCAATGCCTCTGCCTGTATCTCTTATTTGACGATTGAACACGATGGTATTATTGATACCAAGTATCGACGCGCGATTGGTAATCGGGTGTTTGGCTGCGATGACTGTCAGCTGATCTGTCCATGGAATCGTTATGCCAATCTGACTACCGTTGAGGACTTCGCACCAAGGCATGGTCTCGATAACAGCAGTTTGCTTGAATTATGGCAATGGCAAGAAGCGGATTTTTTGAACAACACACAAGGAAGCCCGCTCAGACGCACAGGCTATGTGAATTTTTTACGTAATGTTGCTATTGGTTTGGGTAACGCTAATGCTAGTCCACACGTCATTGAGCAGTTGAAGTCTAAGTTGACGCTACATAACGCCATGCTTGATGAACACATTGAATGGGCAATAGCTGAACAGGGCAGAAAACTAGACGCTAGTAGTAAGCCAACGAGTTGATGTATATCATAACGGAGCAAGTCATTATTTGCTTTGATAGATGTTCATAAAAAAAGCCTCTTAACGATAAGAGGCTTTTTCATATTAAATACTTTTTAGAATCTGAGAATTATGGCTTGGGGATGCGTAGTACTTGGCCTGGATAAATCTTATCTGGATCAGATAGCATTGGCTTATTGGCTTCAAATATCTTCATATAATCGCCAGACTCACCGTAAACATCTTTCGCAATCTTAGATAAGCTATCGCCAGATTTTACCGTATACATCGTTGACTCAGGTGCATCTTCTTCGATATCGATATTATCAATGACCTTAGCAACATTTTGTACGTTACCAATAGCAATAATTGCTTTTTCGCGATCAGCTTGAGTTTTCGCGTTACCGCTGATTTCTGCTGTATCTGTAGAGCCGTTATATTTGATTTTTAAATTACTGATGTTTAGATTCTGTTGTTGTATACGGCGTAACAAGATATTAGCAACGGATTGAGCTGAAGGCTCGCTACTTTGTACTGGTGTATTGGCATCTGCCTTAGTCTCTGATTTGGCATCGTGTTTCTCATCATCACGATTAAAAATTTTATCGCCAATATCTTTTGCAAAACTGAACATACCCATATAACTGCTCCTTGAAATATTGTTATTTATTATTCATATTTATTTTCGGTGGTGTGTTATTGAACATCACCGTGCTTTGTACTGCTTACCATGATGAGTATAGACAAACGAACCAAACGTGAATAGTAAGAGTATGTTGAGTAATGTTAATTGACGTAGCTTATGTTAATGCAACCGATCAATTAAATCACCCTCATAAAAAAAACCGCCTATCTATTAAGATAAGCGGCATTATAAAATTTGCTAAACAAATGGCAAATTATAGCTGGGCTTGTACGTAATCAATTGCTTTTTGAACAGTAGTCAATTCTGCAGAATCTTCGTCAGGAATAGTGATACCAAAATCACTTTCAAAAGACATGACCAATTCGACTAGGTCCAATGAGTCCGCACCTAGGTCTTCCATGAATGAAGCATCGTTGTTGATGTCTTCAACGTTCATACCTAGTTGCTCAGCAACTGCTGATTTTACTCTTAGCTCGATATCATTACTCATATAGATCACTCCGTTATCATCTATTATTTTTAATAAACTGCTATAGCGCCTTATTTAAGCTCTATAGCATGATATATAAAATGTATTTGCCAGATCAGCATTGCTGTCTGAGTACTCTATGACTTGTTACACAGTCTGTCTAATAAAGCCCTGTTATCATACAGGGCTTTGACTCAAAAGTATTCGTAATTATAGCACCCTTTATTATAGTTTACACTCGTTCACACAGTTTTTTATTATAACTATGTAACGCCTACATATACATGCCACCGTTGACCGGAATGACCGCGCCGGTGATATAGCTGGCTTCATCACTGGCTAAGAAATGTACTGCTGCTGCGATGTCTTCTGGTTGACCAAGACGGCTGATAGGAACGGCATCTAGCATAGAATTCAATAGGCGCTCGTCGAGCTCATCTGTCATATCAGTCTCGATTAAACCTGGTGCCACGCAATTGATAGTCACTTGGCGTGAACCGATTTCACGTGCAAGCGTACGACTGAAACCTTCTACACCAGCTTTAGTCGCGGCATAGTTAGATTGACCTGCATTACCCATTTGAGCAACAACAGAGGTGATATTAATAATACGACCACGGCGCGCTTTCATCATACCGCGTACTGCGCGTTTGCTCATGCGGTACACTGAGGTCAAATTCGTATCGATGACATTTGACCAGTCATCGTCTTTCATACGCATTAGCAGACCGTCTTGCGTGATACCTGCATTGTTAACCAATACTTGTACCGCTCCATAGACGCTTTCGATCTCTTCAAACAATTTATCAATTTGAGTAGTATCACGTACGTCTAAGACGCGACCGATACCACCACTATCATGAAGATAGTCATCAATAAGTTCAGCACCTTTTTCAGTGGTTGCTGTTCCAATGACAAAATGTCCTTCTTTAGCAAAGCGTTTGGCGACTGCCTTTCCGATACCGCGACTCGCGCCAGTTACTAATGTAATCGTACGGCTCATGATAACACCTCTAATAATTTCTCTAGACGGGCAGGCTTGTCTGTAGGATAGCTTGCGATTGGCTGCGCTTGACGCTTAGCCAAATTGCTTAATACGTTGCCACTGCCACATTCGATTAATAGATTAATTTGCTTATCGGCCAGTTCCTGCATGGTTTTTGACCACAGTACTGGCTCACTCAGCTGTTCAGTCAATGCTTGTTTGATACCTACTGCACTGGTTTCAACACGCGCATAGCGATTTTGAATCACAGGAATGGCCGCTTGATCAAATTGAATACCTGCTAATATCTCAGCTAAGGCATTACTTGCAGGCTCCATTAATGCACAATGAGATGGCACACTCACTTTTAAGGGCACAGATTTTTTGCCCGTATTTTTGACTTTGTCGATTACAGCGTTAACGCCAGCAGCGTTACCCGAGATCACTACCTGTCCTGGGCTGTTGAAGTTAGCAGCGCCAACAATGGCACCCTCGACATGCTCTGTTGCTTGCTCACACAGATTTTCGACTCGGTTGTCTTCTAGTCCTAACACGGCAGCCATAGCAGTATCGACACCTACAACGGCCTCTTGCATCAACTGACCGCGCTTATGCACTAGGGTGACGGCATCACCAAGCGATATCACATTGGCAGCACACAGGGCGCTGTACTCGCCCAGAGAGTGACCAGCTAAATAGCAAGGCGTCTCTTCTATTTTTTGTTGTAAGACACGCCAAATGGCAATGCTAGCTGTCAGTAGCGCTGGCTGAGTATACTCGGTTTGATTGAGTTTTTCTTCATCCTGACAGATTGCCCACAAATCCTCACCAAGCGCCTCACTCGCTTCGGTAAATGTATCGCGTATCTCTGGGTAGATTTCAGCAAGCTCACTCGTCATCGCGACTGCTTGAGATCCTTGTCCAGGAAAAATGACCGCGATACGAGCGGGTTGCTTTTTTACCATATCGGGTACAGAAGCCATAACCAATATCCCTTATCTGATTAGAAATATCCCTAAAACAATGGGGTGTATTATATTATTAGATGTGATACAAAGCCGCTAGTTCAATTATTTATCTAAGAAAACGGATTGTCAGTAAACTATACACTGACACACACTATTATCATAGCGGATGCAGACCAAACAACGATAGGAAAATACAGTACCAATCAAAAGCACTAACGATTGAGTACGCGTTTCTATTTGCTAAAAATAAAAAGTCATCTAAGCAATGAGTTTAGTCATAAATAACAAAAAGCCAAGTTATCCAGCCACATAATATATGATAGCGAAATAACTTGGCTTTTTTTAGCTCAAAGCTTATTGACTAATGATAGCCAGGTAAATACAACAACAGTCACCAGTACCGTCACTATTTTACCTAGCTATCATAGGGCCAATGTCTTAGGCATCTTGACTAACTTTGAATAGCTGACGACCACGGTAGAAACCATCTTTAGTCATGTGATGACGACGATGTTTTTCACCAGTGGTAGCATCTACGCTTAGTTCAGCAATTTCCATACGGTGATGTGAACGGCGCATGTCACGACGAGAACGGCTTTTACGACTTTTTTGAACAGCCATGATATAGCTCCTATACTTAAAAGGGATAAGCTTGAAATTCAGCTTTAGTCGATACTGACAGAGGCTATATAATCACAACAACCTAAGTCTGAAGCATCATTAGTTAAATAGATTGTTACTTACATAAAGCGCTAACTATGTCTGAAATTTATGAAAAATTTGCCTAGTCAGCTTCTATCAGCACGCAACAGGTTGCTCGAATGCAATAAACCGGACATTATACGCATGTTTATTAGATTAATAAAGCCCTGCCTTGCACTCTTCTGTACAAAGCAGATAAAAGGCTTCTCAAATACTTGAATAAATAAATTTGGCTCTTATAGCTTACCTTTTAAGGAGGCTAAAGCAGCGAATGGATTTTCACTCTCTTCTTCTTCTGGTATCTCGCCAAACTGCTCAACTGACATCTCACAATCATCATGCTTTGGCGCCATTGGTGTTTTGAGCAATATCTCATCTTCTACCAGTTTTTTAAATGGTAGTAGACGCTCCGGAGACTGCTCAGTGACGATTTCATCAAGTAACAAGTAGTCTTGCTCTTCATCAATCAAGCGTACTTGGCTATCATTCTCTAGTAATGCAATATTATAATCATCAGATAAGTCTATCGCAATTGGTTGTAAACAGCGTTGGCATGTTAGCCAGATATCGCCTTTTAATGTAAATGCCAAATGCAAAACATTATTACGGCGATAGAGTTCAGCGTTTAACTGAGTGTTTGACTGATCATGCTCGGCGCTCAACGTCGTGGCAAGACGTTCAAAAGAGTTTGGATCGACTTCTCCTGACCACTCAAAACCCGTGTCTGCCCATTTGTCCAAAGAAATGTGCTCAAGCATGCTAGTAGATACAGGCGCTTTTTTATTGTCAGCGTAAGGTGCTGACGGTTTAGTTTCTGGAGTGCTTGACATGCGCGGCCTCATTCATAAAAACGGTGTATAATATTGCCTGCCATACTAACGGAAAGTGCCATATTCTGCTAGCGCTAGTATGTTAAGATTTTTTGATAGCAAATATGTTCAAGCTTTTTTACTACTTACTTTTTTACCTAAAATTTTTTGTCTTTAATATTTATTAAGTCAATGTCTTCTCTATGAATCTACCTGATAATAAAATTAATTTTTCTGATTTACTTTCTCCTGCTACAGCAAGTTCGTTGCTGCAATATCTTACTCAACTAGATCGTCATACTGAAAATGCTCTTAGCAATAGACTGTGCCTCGATGAAGATGAGTATTTAAGAGAATGGAGAAGTCAGTGGCAAAAGTTATCTACTACTCAGCCTGACAATACTTACTCAGCAGGGTTGATAATTGATAGCGAACGATTAGCCACTGATTGGCTCATACAGCTATTTAATACTTTATTTACTAACCAGCAAGTGATATTGGTTCGTAGTGAGGGTGAGCCAGAGTATTTCCCTGCTCAAGACAATGAGCCTGCCAGAATTGAATTCGCTCATGGATTTTTTGCCAGTGCCCTGCACGAGCTGAGTCATTGGTGCCTGGCTGGTGACGCTCGTAGACAATTACCTGACTTTGGCTACTGGTATGCTCCAGACGGTAGGACAGAAGCTCAGCAGCAAGCATTTGAGCGCGTAGAGATCAAACCACAGGCATTAGAATGTTTATTCACCTTAGCGTGTGGTCGAAACTTCCAAGTCTCACAAGATAACTTGTTTGCCGACTTCGACACTAGCAGTAGTACCTTTGCTAATGATGTCTATCAGCAAGTAGAAAGCTATATAGCCAAACCTTATACTCTGCCGCGTGACGCTAAGACTTTACTGACTGCTTTAATTAGCGTTTGTACTCCTTCATCTGAAATCAACGCTTAATTCAAATTACTAAGTGTTCCTACTTATTAACGATTTTCTACGGTTGGTAACGCCTTGCCACTAAACTTATATTTGCTTTAAGCTATACTGATAACTAAAGTAGTATGTTAAAAATACAGATTTTCTTAATTTTTAAAATAACTTTTTTAATATGTCTAATGATTGAACTACATCTAATTAATGAAAAAATTGTCTCAATTAAAAACCAATAATTAAAAAATAAGGAAAAATCATGCAAGTATTTTACATTCATCCGGACAACCCACAACCGCGGCTTATCGAACAAGCAGCGGATTTATTACGTAATGATCAATTAGTTATCTATCCTACCGATACCAGTTATGCGTTTGGCTGCCGCTTAGGCGCTAAAGACGCGCTAGAAAAATTAAAACATATCCGTGAGCTTGATGATAAGCATCAATTTACCTTGTTATGTCGCGATTTAAGTGAAATTGCCAACTATGCCACGGTAGACAATGTGCAATTTAAACAGCTAAAAGCCCATACACCGGCACCGATTACCTTTATCTTAAACGCCACCAAAGATGTACCTAAGAAGTTGGCGCATCCTAAGAAAAAAACCATTGGTATTCGCGTGCCAAGCAATCCTATTGCGCAAGCATTGCTAGCAGCGATGGATGAACCTATATTGACCAGTTCACTCATATTGCCGCATCGAGATGAGATATTGGATGATCCATTTGAGATTGAAGAGTTACTCGGTAATCAAATAGATGGTCTCATTAATGCTGGTATCAAAACCACCAAACTGACTACTATCGTCGATATGACCACTAATCAGCCCGAAATCATCAGACAAGGTGCTGCTGACGTCAGCTCACTCGTACCATAAAAAAATTTTAAGAATAAAAGGCATAAAAAAAGCTCCAAATTATTGGAGCTTTTTTTATTATACAATGAGCGTATAAAATTAGTCACGATCAACCAATTCTACATAAGCCATTGGCGCATTGTCACCATCACGGTAACCGCATTTTACGATACGCAAATAACCACCTGGACGAGTTTGGTAACGAGGACCTAACGTGCCAAATAGTTTGCCTACCATAGTTTTGCTACGCATGCGGCTAAATGCCAAACGGCGATTAGCAACGCTGTCTTCTTTAGCCAAAGTGATTAATGGCTCAGCAACACGGCGCAATTCTTTTGCTTTTGGTAAAGTTGTTTTGATCAGTTCATGCTCAAATAATGAGTTGGTCATGTTCTGAAACATTGCCTTACGATGACTGCCGGTACGACCCAGCTTGACTCCACTCTTACGATGGCGCATAGTCAAAAATCCTTAAAGTTTAACGGCTACGATAAGAAAAGCGATCATCGACACGAAGGTCAGCTGGTGGCCAATTGTCTAGGCGCATACCGAGCTCTAAATCTTTAGACGCTAATACGTCTTTGATTTCGGTCAATGATTTCTTACCAAGATTTGGGGTTTTTAGTAGTTCAGTCTCTGAACGCTGTACCAAATCACCGATATAGTAAATGTTTTCAGCTTTCAAGCAGTTGGCTGAGCGAACCGTTAGTTCAAGATCGTCCACAGGGCGTAATAGCACCGGATCAACCTCTTCTTTTTCTTTCACAGGCTCAGGCGCTTCTTCAGCTTCTAGGTCAACAAAGATAGAAATCTGTTGTTGTAAAATAGTGGCTGCTTTACGAATTGCTTCTTCTGGATCGATAGTGCCATTAGTTTCAAGCTCGATGATAAGACGATCAAGATCAGTACGTTGTTCTACACGTGCGTTCTCAACCTGATAAGCAACACGCAGTACTGGACTAAAACTTGCATCAAGCTTTAAGCGTCCAATCGCTTTAGTGTCGCCATCTTCACGGCGCTGGTTTGCTGGCTCATATCCACGACCCATTACCACACGCAAACGCATCTTAAGATGACCACGGTCGCTTAATGTACCCAATACCAATTCTGGATTGATAATGTCGACATTATGCGGCAACGTGATGTCTGCAGCAGTAATAGTGCCTGGACCTTGTTTATCCAAGGTCAAGAATACTTCATTTTGGTCATGAAGGGTGATTGCCAAGCCTTTTAAGTTCAAAAGCAAGTCAAGCACGTCTTCTTGTAGTCCTTCAAGCGTTGAGTATTCATGGTCAACACCATCAATCTCAGCTTCAATGACTGCAGCACCAGGTAATGAAGATAACAAGATGCGACGTAAGGCATTACCTAAGGTATGCCCAAAGCCGCGTTCTAACGGTTCGAGCGTGACTTTCGCAATCGTTTCATTAACCGTATCCACGTTAATGGCGTTCGGCGTTAGAAACTCAGTTGCACTTAGCATCATGATGTCACCTCGATTTATTAAACTGGTTTAATTAACGTCAATTGCTCAATGCTATTGTTATAACATCGAGCAGTACGTTACTTACTTAGAGTATAGCTCAACGATCAAGCTTTCGTTGATTTCAGCAGGTAGATCAATGCGATCAGGCGCTTGTTTAAACGTGCCCTGTAGCTTGCTGTGGTCAACATCTAGCCATTCTGGAATACCACGTTGTGTCGCTAGTTCAATAGCGTTTTTAATACGTAGTTGTTCGCGAGACTTCTCACGGATAGCGACGACATCACCATCTTGCAACTGAATTGATGGAATGTTCACACGAACAAACTCATCGCGGCCAGCTTTTTTTACCATCACAGTGCGATGGCTAACGAGCTGACGTGCTTCAGCACGAGTTGAGCCAAAGCCCATGCGATAAACGACGTTATCAAGGCGACTCTCAAGCATTGCTAGCAGGTTTTCACCAGTAGCGCCACGCTTACGAGCAGCTTCTTTATAGTAGTTGGCAAACTGGCGCTCTAATACACCGTAGATACGCTTAACTTTTTGTTTTTCGCGTAACTGTAGAGAGTATTCTGAGCTCTTATTACGGCTAACACCATGTTGACCAGGTGGACGAGCCGCTTTTTTCGTTTTTACGTCATATGGTTTAACACCAGACTTAAGGCCTAAGTCTGTACCTTCACGACGTGATAATTTGAGTTTTGGTCCAATATAACGGGCCATTGTTATGTCTCCTATAAGCTCTTATGATAAAAAGCTTCGTCTTTAATATTAGACGCGGCGCTTTTTCGGCGCACGGCAACCATTGTGTGGGATTGGGGTCACATCAGAGATGCTGTTAACTTTATAACCCAATGCACCAAGTGCTCTTACCGCAGACTCACGACCCGGTCCTGGTCCTTTGACCAAAACGTCGATATTCTTAACACCGTATTCTTGAGCCGCTTTACCAGCGACTTCAGCTGCAACCTGAGCTGCAAATGGTGTAGATTTACGTGAACCACGGAAGCCTTGTCCACCTGAAGTGGCCCAAGCCAGTGCATTACCTTGACGATCGGTAATCGTAACAATGGTGTTATTAAAAGACGCATGGATATGGGCAACGCCCTCCGATACTGAACGACGAGTCACTTTTTTGCGACTACGAGTGTCTTTAGCCATCTTTTAGCTTCCTAAGTTAATTATCTTTTGAGAGGGCGTGTCGGACCCTTACGAGTACGAGCGTTGTTCTTGGTGTTCTGACCTCTAACTGGCAGGTTACGGCGATGGCGGATGCCACGGTAACAACCAAGATCAACCAAGCGCTTGATATTCATCGACACTTCACGACGAAGATCACCTTCAGTCATGTAATTTGCAACTTGTGCACGGATAGCATCTAACTGTGTATCATCTAACTGGCTAACTTTAGTAGTAGGGGCAATGCCAACTGCTTCTAAGATTTTCTGAGCAGTGGTACGACCGATACCAAAGATATAAGTTAGTGAAATAACAGCATGCTTATTATCCGGAATGTTTACGCCGGCAATACGAGCCATTGATTTCTCTCCATTAAAGAAAAATAAGCGTTATTTATCAATAAGGCATTATTCTTCAGATTTGTTGCTGTTAATACTAGATTCTTTATAACGATAGTCGTTCTTTTGACTTAGTTAAAAGCCTATTGATCGAAAACATTATAAGACATTCTGCATAAACACGGCAAGTGGCGGATGATATCCCATCCGCCGTTATTTTTCAAGTATTAATTTAATTAGTAACAAAAGTTAAAAAACTTATGCTATCAAATATTAACCTTGACGTTGCTTGTGGCGAGGTTCTGCGGTACAAATAACATGTACACGGCCTTTACGGCGCACAACTTTACAGCTACCACAAATCTTCTTAACTGATGCTTGAACTTTCATAGCATACTCCTTTGAGATATCGTACCGCTCATTTAAGGTTGAGTGGGCGATTGAATTAACGTCTGATCATGATATTGATGGGTCATCAAATGCGCTTGGATTTGCGAAATGAAGTCCATTACCACAACCACCATAATCAGTAATGACGTACCACCAAGTTGAAACGGCACACCAAACGATGACTGCACGACCATTGGCATTAAACAAATAACCGTCATATACATCGCGCCAATAAAGGTCAGTCGGTTTAATACATGATCAAGGTAACGCTGAGTTTGTTGTCCGGGGCGAATACCTGGGATATACGCACCACTACGTTTAAGGTTTTCAGCAACTTCACGCGGACTAAATACCAATGCCGTGTAAAAGTAACAGAAGAAAATAATCATTGCGCCAAACAGAACCAAATACAGCGGCTGCCCTGGAGACAACACCAATGCCATATTTTGTAATATCTTTTGTGTAAAAGTAGGATCAGCCGATTGACCAACCCATTGTCCTAAACTTGCTGGAAACAACAATAACGAGCTGGCAAAAATAGCGGGAATAACCCCTGCCATATTTAGCTTAAGCGGCAAATGCGACTGCTGCTGAGCATAAATTTTGCGACCTTGTTGTTGCTTCTGCGCATAGTTTACTGGGACACGGCGCTGCGCTCGTTCAATATAAACGATACCGGCAGTCACCGCGATGCCTAGCAATACAAAGATAAAAAGTACAATCAAGTTCATCTGCCCTTGATTGACCTGTTCGATAGACTGCGAAATCATACCTGGCGTACCAGCCACAATACTCGCAAAGATGAGCATTGAGATACCATTACCCACGCCGCGTTCTGTAATTTGCTCACCAAGCCACATTAGGAACATAGCGCCAGCTACCAATGAGGTAACCGCTGGAATATAAAAAGTCAAACCAGTAGATAAGGTAAGATTCTGACTGATAAGGCCAGCACACATTCCTAATGACTGTACTAGTGCTAATCCAAGTGTCCCTTGACGGGTGTACTTGTTTAGCTTACGTCGTCCCGCTTCGCCTTCTTTTTTGAGGGCTTCAAGCGATGGCAATACCGCCGACATCATCTGAACGATAATAGATGCTGAAATATATGGCATGATGCCAAGTGCCATGATGGACATACGTTCTAGTGCACCACCTGAGAACATGTTAAACATGCTCAAAATGGTATTTTCGTTGCGCGAAAACAGATCAGCCAAGTTAACCGGATTGATACCCGGTACTGGAATATGTGACCCTAAACGATAAACAATCAATGCGCCGATTAAGAATAATAAACGCGTCCATAATTCATCATACTTACGTATAAAGGCAAATGGATTGAGCGGTATACCAGTCGATGACATTGATTGTTTTGACACGTTACTACTCCTCGATGCTACCACCAGCAGCTTCGATTGCTTGCTTGGCGCCTTTAGTCACTTTGATACCTTTAAAAGTATAAGCTTTAGTGACTTCACCTGATAGCATTACACGAGCACGTTTCATATCGTGACGGATAAGGTTAGCAGCTTTAAGTGTTTCAAGACTAACTACATCGCCTTCAATTTTATTCAGTTCAGAAAGACGTACTTCAGCAGTCTTCATAGCCAGTTTACTGGTAAAACCAAATTTTGGTAGACGACGATATAAAGGCATTTGACCACCTTCAAATCCTGAGCGAACGCTAGAACCTGAACGAGATTTCTGACCTTTTACACCACGACCACCAGTCTTACCAAGACCTGAACCGATACCACGACCACGACGTTGGGCAGTTTTCTTTGCGCCAACACCTGGTGATAATTCATTTAATCTAAGACCCATTACGCTTCCTCCACTTTTACCATGTAGTTAACGCGATTAACCATACCACGGGTTGAAGGAGTATCTTCAACGACCACACTATGACCAATACGGCGTAAACCCAATCCTTTCAAGCTCGCTTTGTGGCTCTTTAGGCGATGGGCACCCGATTTAAATTGAGTGACTTTCATTTTTTTCATCGTAACTCACCTAGTCTAAGTTAACCCAAGATTTCGTCTACAGATTTACCACGTTTAGCTGCCATCTTCTCTGGAGTTGACATATCACGTAAACCGTTAAACGTTGCACGAACAACGTTAGCAGTATTGGTAGAACCATAACATTTAGTCAAAACATCTTTGACACCAGCAACTTCTAATACAGCACGCATTGCACCACCAGCGATTACGCCAGTACCTTCAGATGCAGGTTGCATGTAGACTTTACTAGCACCATGACTTGCTTTGATCGGATGATACAAAGTTGCATCATTTAGCTCAACAGTAATCATATTACGTTTGGCAGCTTCTAGTGCTTTTTGGATAGCAGCAGGCACTTCACGCGCTTTACCACGACCAAAACCAACACGACCATTACCGTCACCCACTACAGTCAACGCAGTGAAAGAGAAAATACGACCACCTTTAACAACTTTTGCAACGCGATCAACGGTAACTAAGCGTTCTACTAGACCGTCAGTCTGTTCATTTTTATCATTTTTATCATTTCTAGCCATGATTAAAACTCCAATCCGTTTTCGCGAGCAGCTTCTGCTAAAGCTTTAACTCGACCATGATATTTGAAACCACTACGGTCAAAGGCAACTTTAGTAATGCCAGCTGCTTTTGCACGTTCTGCGATCATTTGACCTACAGACGTTGCTGAATCAGCGTTACCAGTCGCGCCTGAACGCAAGCTGCTGTCTAAGGTAGATGCCTGAGCAATCACTTCACCACCATTTGGAGAGATAATCTGGGCATAAATATGTTTTGACGTGCGGTTAACCGTTAAGCGATGAACGCCTAGATGACGGATATGTGCACGTGTTTTCTTAGCTCGACGCAGACGAGCTGCTTTTTTATCAAACATTTCAACTCACCTTATTTTTTCTTAGCTTCTTTGCGAATCACATGCTCGTCACTATAACGAATACCTTTACCTTTATAAGGCTCAGGTGGACGGAAACCACGGATATTAGCCGCTGCTTGACCAAGCTGCTGTTTATTGTTTGATTTCAAAACAATTTCAGTTTGCGTTGGGGTTTCAGCCGATACACCTTCAGGTAGCGTGTACTCTACTGGATGAGAGTAGCCAACGTTCAAGGTTACTTTGTTACCAGCAACTTGTGCGCGATAACCAACACCAATCAATTGAAGACGCTTTTCAAAGCCTTCATTTACGCCAGTAACATAGTTGTTAACAAGAGCGCGCATGGTGCCAGTGTGCATCATAGCTTCTTTTGAATCGACTGCAGGTGAGAAAATGATAGCATCATCTTCCTGTTTCAGCTCGACCAATTCATGCAGGTGTAAAGACATAGTACCGTTCTTGCCTTTAACTTCGACCTGCCGATCGTTCAAAGTAACGCTTACGCCATTTGGCAGCGTTACTGGGGCTTTAGCCACACGAGACATAGGAATATTCCTTAAAAAATTTAACTTGCTTTTATTAGCGAAAAAACTAACAGGCTAAAAAGCGTGTTAGTTTAGCATAGTTGACTGTGTTAGACACCTATCAATTTGAAATAATTAAACATTACTCAATCGATAGAAGCCTAACCACCATCAAATAGACTTCATCGTCGTATAGCTTACGCTACAAATGCAACGATTTCACCACCGATACCAGCAGCGCGTGCAGCACGATCGCTCATGATACCTTGGCTTGTAGATACGATAGCAACACCCATACCTTGCTTAACAGTAGGGATTTCGTCTTTACCGCGGAACTGGCGTAGACCAGGGCGGCTATAACGTTGAATAGTTTCGATAACCGCACGGCCTTCGAAGTATTTCAATTCAATAGTAAGGGTTGCTTTGTTGTTTTCTTCTTCAGTAACAACAGCGCTCGCCACATAACCTTCGCTAACTAGCAAATCAGCAATTGATTTACGTAATTTAGAGCTCGGCATTGCTACCGATACTTTGTTAGCCATTTGTGCGTTACGGATACGGGTTAGCATATCCCCAACGGTATCTTGCATACTCATATAGTTACTCCTTACCAGCTTGCTTTACGAACACCAGGCACATCGCCTTGCATGACACGCTCACGCAGCATATTGCGTGATAAGCCAAACTTGCGGAAGTAACCGTGAGGACGACCGGTGATAGCACAACGATTACGCAGACGTACTGGTGATGAGTTGCGTGGAAGAGCTTGTAGCTCTAACATCGCGTCCATACGCTCTTCGTCTGATGCGTTGATATCACTGATAGTTTCTTTTAGCTTGATACGCTTTTCAGCATATTTAGCAACCATTTTTTCGCGCTTTAATTCGCGGTTAATCATGCTCTTCTTTGCCATAACGTCTTTACCTTATTTAAATGGGAAGCCGAATGCTTTAAGCAACGCACGACCTTCTTCATCAGATTGAGCTGACGTGGTGATTGTCACATCCATACCACGGATACGGTCAATCTTGTCAAAATCTACTTCTGGGAATACGATCTGTTCTTTGATACCCAATGAGTAGTTACCACGTCCGTCAAAGGCTTTAGGTGAAAAACCGCGGAAATCACGAATACGAGGAATTGCAATGGCAACGAGACGATCTAAAAATTCGTACATTTGCTCACCGCGTAGCGTTACTTTACAGCCAATTGGCCATTCTTCACGAATCTTAAAGCCAGCAACTGATTTACGCGCTTTGGTGACAACAGGTTTTTGACCAGCAATCGCGGTCATGTCAGCTACAGCACCTTCAAGCAATTTCTTGTCTTGAGACGCGCCGCCTACACCCATGTTAAGTGTGATTTTAGTGATTTTAGGCACTTGCATCACATTGTCCAAACCAAGATCTTCTTTGATTTGCTGCTTTAATTTATCGTTATATAAAGATTTTAATCTTGCCATTACCATTACACCCTTAGTGTCTTACGCAGTCGCCACTACTTCACCGTTTGAACGATAGACGCGTTGTTTCTTGCCATCTTCGCCAAACTGATAAGTAATACGGTCTGCTTTTTGGGTTTGCGCATTTAAGATTGCGACATTTGAGATATGCATAAAAGCTTCTTGCTTAAGAATGCCACCTTCAACGCCAGTCGCCTGATTTGGCTTCTGATGTTTAGTAACAATATTAACGCCTTCAACTTTAATACGATCGTTTTTTACAGCTTGTACAGTACCTTGCTTGCCTTTGTCTTTCCCAGCAATCACGATAACTGTATCGCCTTTACGTAATTTTGACATGGATTACCTCACAATACTTCTGGTGCTAGTGATACAATCTTCATAAACTGATCACCACGTAGTTCACGAGTTACCGGTCCAAAAATACGAGTTGCAATCGGCGCTTTGTTTTGGTTCAACAATACCGCAGCATTGTCATCAAAACGTAACACAGAACCATCTGGACGACGAACGCCTTTTTTGGTGCGTACAACTACTGCATTCATCACGTCGCCTTTTTTGACACGACCACGAGGAATGGCTTCTTTAACCGTTACTTTAATAATGTCGCCAACTGATGCATAACGACGATGAGAACCACCCAGTACTTTAATGCACTGAACTCGCCTTGCACCGCTATTGTCTGCAACTTCCAGCATTGACTCAACCTGAATCATAGCGTTACTCCACACGTATGAGCAATAAAAACCAGTTGCTGCCGCTAGCACAGAATGAGCAAGGCGGCATTTTAATATAAATAACCGCAGCTTACTCTTAATGTGAGTGATATGCGACGGGCGCAATCAGCATCCTTAAAAAGGCGGCTATTTTAACAGCTTCTGGCTTTTAATGCAATTTACTTAGATTTTTTCTACTTTTTCAACCACATCAACTAAAGTCCAAGACTTAGTTTTTGAGATTGGACGCGTTTCTTTGATACGGACAAGGTCGCCTTGTTGACAAACATTGTTCTCATCATGTGCTTTGATTTTAGTAGAACGACGAAGCTGTTTGCCATACAAAGGATGACGAACCAGACGCTCAATCAAAACTGTGATGGACTTGTCCATCTTGTCGCTGACAACTCGTCCTGTCAATACGCTAGCATTGGTAGCTGTTTGATTGTTATCGCTCATGAGTCGCCTCGTTGTTTCTCGTTAATCAAAGTCTGAAGCTGAGCAATCGTACGACGATTTGCTCTGACTTCATGGGTATTACCCAACTGACCAGTTGCTTTAGCCATACGAATACGGAAAGCATCAAGCTGCTTTTCATCAAGTAACTGGGTCAGTTCTTCTAATGATTTATCACGTAATTCACTGATCTTCATTACATTATCGTCCGCTTAACAATGGTAGTTTTAAAGGGCAGTTTTGCTGCAGCAAGCGTTAATGCATCGCGAGCAAGCTCTTCAGATACCCCTTCAATTTCATATAGCACTTTACCAGGCTTGATTTCGCATACCCAGTACTCAACTGGACCTTTACCTTTACCCATACGTACTTCTAATGGTTTGTTGGTAATAGGCTTGTCTGGGAATACACGAATCCAAATCTTACCGCCACGCTTGATTTTACGAGTGATGGTACGACGTGCTGCTTCGATTTGACGGGCTGTCATACGACCACGCGTCAATGATTTTAGACCAATTTGTCCGAATGCAACAGTGCTTCCACGATGAGCTAGCCCAGTGTTACGACCTTTATGCATTTTACGAAACTTGGTACGTTTTGGCTGTAACATAGTTTAACCTCTGTCTGAGTTTCGACGGTTTCCGTTTCCGCGACCACGGCGTTTTGGCGCACGAGTCTGCTCTTCTTTGACGGGATTATAAACACTGTTCATACCGTCAAGGATCTCTCCGCGGAAAATCCAAACTTTAACACCGATGGTGCCGTAAGTTGTCTCTGCACGAATTGACGCATAGTCAATATCAGCACGAAGTGTATGCAAGGGCACACGGCCTTCACGATACCATTCGCTACGAGCAATCTCAGCACCGCCAAGACGACCAGACAGCTCAACTTTAATACCTTTAGCACCAGAACGCATGCTGTTCTGTACAGCGCGTTTCATCGCACGGCGGAACATAACACGACGCTCAAGCTGGCTTGCGATACCCTCTGCTACCAAACGTGCATCAAGATCAGGTGACGTGATTTCTTCAATGTTGACCTGAGCAGGTACGCCCATAATTTTGGTCAATTCTTTTTGAAGTCTTTCGATATCTTCGCCTTTCTTACCGATAACGATACCAGGGCGCGCAGTGGCGATGGTAATCTTAGCAGCGCCAGTAGGACGCTCGATCATGATGTTGCTAATCATTGCATTATCTAGCTTTTTACGTAGATATTCACGGACTTGGATATCGTTGATTAGGTATTCTGAGTATTGTTTAGGATCAGCATACCAGTTTGCGTTATGCTTTTTTACAACACCAAGACGAATTCCGATTGGATGTACTTTTTGACCCATAACTTATTCTCCTACCTTTATAGTGATGTGACAAGTACGCTTGCTGATACGATCAGCGCGACCTTTGGCACGTGGTAGGATACGTTTTAGCGTAATGCCTTCATCAACATAGATAGTAGCGACTTTTAGGTCGTCAATATCTAGGCCGTGATTATGTTCGGCATTGGCGATGGCTGAGTTAAGACATTTCTTAACAAAGATAGCGCCTTTTTTATTGCTATACGTTAGGATATCCAAAGCACGCTCAATAGATTTGCCACGAACTTCATCAGCAACGAGTCTAACTTTTTGTGCCGATATGGCGGCACCGCGTAATTTTGCAGTTACTTCCATGGTAAGCACCTTATCTCTTAGCTTTTTTGTCAATGCCATGACCACGATACGTACGAGTCGGGGCAAATTCACCTAGTTTATGACCAACCATCTGCTCACTGACGATAACCGGTACGTGAGTACGGCCGTTGTGGACAGATAAAGTCAGGCCAACCATTTGTGGTAGGATCATCGAGCGGCGCGACCAAGTTTTAATTGGCTTGCGTGAGTTGGTGTCTAATGCATTCTCAACTTTAGCAAATAAGTGCGCGTCTATGAATGGACCTTTTTTCAATGAACGAGGCATGAAATTCTTCCTTTATTTCTTCTTGGCGCGGCGGCGGATGATCATGTTGTCAGTACGCTTATTATGACGCGTTTTAAGTCCTTTAGACTTCTGACCCCAAGGGCTAGTTGGATGGCGACCTTTGTTACGACCTTCACCACCACCATGTGGGTGATCAACCGGGTTCATCGCGACACCACGAACTGAAGGACGAACACCACGCCAACGTGAAGCACCAGCTTTACCAAGTGATTTCAAGTTGTTTTCAGTGTTAGAAACTTCGCCAATAACAGCACGGCAATTTACGTGTACACGGCGAGTTTCGCCTGAACGTAGACGTAAAATAGCGTAGATACCGTCACGGCCTAATAACTGAACGCTAGCACCCGCAGAACGAGCCATCTGTGCACCTTTACCGATTTTAAGTTCGATATTATGAATCACAGTACCCAATGGAATGTTTTTTAGCGGTAGGCAGTTACCTGGACGTATTGGAGATGTTTCGCCTGACATTACTGTATCGCCAACTGCTTGTTTTTTAGCAGCGATGATGTAACGACGTTCGCCATCAGCATACTTAAGTAATGCAATATGTGCAGTACGGTTAGGATCGTATTCAATACGCTCTACCACAGCTGGGATATTGTCTTTAGTACGTTTGAAGTCGATAATGCGATAATGTTGCTTATGACCACCGCCAATGTGACGAGTAGTAATACGACCATTATTGTTACGACCACCTGACTTACTTTTTGATTCTAGAAGCGCTGCATAAGGACGACCTTTATAAAGGTGTGGATGCACCACTTTTTCAACAAAACGACGGCCTGGTGATGTTGGCTTTGCTCTTACGATAGGCATGAGTGTAATCCTTATTCGTTATTCGCTGTTTCACTAGTAGAAGCAGTCGTGTTTGCGACGTCTTCACCAGCATCAGCCATTTGTACATCTTGACCAGCTTTTAAGGTAACATAGGCTTTTTTATAGTCGTTACGACGGCCGATACTTTTACCAAAACGCTTTGTCTTACCTTTAACATTCAAAGTGTTTACTTTAGTAACTTCAACACCTTCAAACATCAACTCAACTGCTTTTTTGACTTCAAGCTTAGTAGCGTTAGAGTCAACTTTAAATACCTGCACACCAAGTGAGTCGCCAAGCATTTGAGATTTTTCTGAAAATACAGGCCCTCTTAAGACCTGATAAAGTCTTGCGTTGTTCATGCTAGTGCTTCCTCAAATTGTTTCGCAGCTTCAACTGACATGATCACTTTATCAAATGCGATCAAGCTCACTGGATCCACTTCGTTTGTACCAAGTACATTGACGTGCGGAATGTTGCGAGCAGCTAAGTATAAGTTTTCGTCAACTTCTTTGGTGACGATCAATGCACGTGGTGCATCAAGCTCATTTAGCTTTGCAATCAGTTCTTTAGTTTTCGGCCCAGAAACGCTCAACTCTTCTACCAAAATCAGACGCTCTTGACGAATCAATTCTGCTAGGATGCACTGCATCGCACCGCGATACATTTTGCGGTTTACTTTCTGTGACCAATCTTGTGGTTTTGCAGCGAATGCACGACCACCTGAACGCCAGATTGGGCTACGAATAGAGCCCGCACGAGCGCGACCAGTACCTTTTTGGCGCCATGGCTTGATACCACCGCCAGAAACTTCGGCACGGGTTTTTTGAGCGCGTGTACCTTGGCGAGCACCAGCTAGATAAGCGGTGACGACTTGGTGCACTAATGCTTCATTGAATTCACGACCAAAAGCCGTATCAGAAAGCTCAACCGCTGCACCTGTAACTGTTTTTAAATCCACGTTAATCCCCTTGCTTAGGCTTTGACTGACGGACGTACGATAACATCGCCACCGGTGGCACCTGGGATAGCACCCTTGATGACAAGTAACCCTTTTTCGGCGTCAACCGAAATCACTTCTAGGCCTTGAACAGTAACACGCTTGTTACCCATCTGACCCGCCATCTTTTTGCCTTTGAATACTCTACCTGGTGACTGGTTTTGACCAGTTGAACCATGTGCACGATGAGACACTGAGTTACCATGAGTAGCATCTTGCATACTAAAGTTGTGACGTTTGATTGGACCTTGGAAGCCTTTACCTTTGCTTTGTCCTGTCACATCAACCATCTGACCTTGTTCAAACAAGTCAGCTAGAATCTCACCGCCAACCTCACGACCTTCAAGATCGCTATCGTTGACACGAAATTCCCAAACACCACGACCAGCTTTAACGCCAGCTTTCGCGAAGTGACCTTTTTGTGCAGCAGTTACGCGGCTGTCACGACGGGTACCTGTGGTGACTTGGATGGCTTGGTAACCATCTACATCAGTATTTTTTACTTGAGTAATGCGGTTTGCATCGACCTCAACCACTGTTACAGGAATAGATGCGCCTGTTTCAGTGAAGACACGGGTCATGCCGCATTTTTTACCGACTAAACCGATCGCCATTTTAGACCTCTTTATATCTTATATTAATGGGTTGGGTGTGTAATGTGCATTAACCCAAAGCAATTTGGACGTCAACACCCGCCGCTAAATCTAATTTCATTAGCGCATCCACAGTTTTGTCAGTAGGCTGAACGATATCAACCATACGCTTGTGAGTACGGATTTCGTACTGATCACGCGCGTCTTTGTTAACGTGTGGTGAGGTTAGAACGTTGAAGCGCTCAATGCGAGTCGGCAACGGTACAGGACCACAAACTTGCGCACCGGTGCGCTTTGCAGTATCAACAATCTCTTGTGCAGATTGATCAATCAGACGATGATCAAAAGACTTAAGACGGATACGGATTCTCTGGTTAGCCATGCCAGCAAGCTCCTAATATGTGCTTTCGTCATTCTTGGTTTGCAAGACTATGATCAAAAGCAGTTTGGTTAAATATTCACTTAAAGCGGCCTTCTGTTCTTAACCAGAATGAGTTCTTTATCCGAACTTATAGCGTGCCAAAAGCAAAATAGTTTAAAGCCCCGCCAACTCTCCTATAATGGATGTCAGCAAAGGCATAATGAAATAGTGCTAGAAACGATGCTCCAGCTGTCATAGCGTCAGCTTTTTTAGTTAGCTGCGCATATATAATTCAGTGGTGTGTATTATACAGAGTATTTTAGGTATTGCAAGGGCAATATCTAGCGTAATTAAAGACCTCAATTTTCAGAAAACTGTTTTGTTGGTCAAGATACTTGTAACAAGTCTCTGGCAGTAGGCTCAGTAATCTCAGTCCAAAACAATGTCATACTGCTCTTGGGTATATAGATTTTCTACGTCAAATGTAATCACTCGACCCAGTAGATACTCTAAATCTGCTACTGTATCTGACTCTGATGTCAGCAATAAATCAATGACTGCCGCATGAGCCACTACTGTGAATTTCTTAGGAGAATTATAAGTACGGGCGCAGCGCATGATCTCACGGAAAATCTCAAAGCAAACGGTCTCTGCGGTTTTAACGAACCCACGACCTTGGCAAGTTGAGCACGGCTCACAAAGCTGCTGACCCAAGGATTCACGCGTGCGCTTGCGCGTCATCTCCACTAAGCCAAGTTCACTAACCTGCGTAATTTTGGTTTTGGCATAGTCTTGGGTTAGCTGCGCCTGTAAGCTCTCTAGTACATCATCCTTATGCTGCTGCTCTAGCATATCGATAAAATCTAGAATAATAATGCCGCCTAGATTACGCAGGCGCAGCTGACGTGCGATGGCATGTGTGGCTTCTAGATTAGTCTTATAAACGGTGTCTTCTAATGAGCGACCGCCTACAAAAGAGCCTGTATTAACATCAATCGTCGTCATTGCTTCTGTTTGGTCAATAATCAGATAGCCACCAGACTTCAAGTCAACACGACGTTTCAATGCGTCACGTAAATCATCTTCAACCCGATGCACGTCAAACAGTGACTGCTCTGCCGTATAATGCACGATTTTATCGTAAATGAACGGTACAAACTCTTTGGCAAAGTATCTGACTTGTTCATAAACTTGCGTATTATCGATGATGACTTTTTCGGTATCAGCATGTACCAAGTCACGAATAGAGCGCAGTGGTAGCGATAGTTCTTGATAAATCAGCTCTGAGCTTTGGTGATGATTGATCTCTTGGCGACGAGCACAGATGGTACGCCACAGCTGCAACAGGTAATAAATATCCTCTTCTAGCTTGTTTACAGGAACACGCTCGGCGGCAGTACGAGCGATGAGTCCACCTTTTAGATTGACCGTTTGCATTAAGCTACTAAGCTCAGTTTTCAGACGCGTGCGCTCTTCTTCACCATCAATACGCTGTGATATACCGATATGATCGCTTGATGGTAGATAAACCAGATAGCGAGATGGCAACGATATATTGGTCGTTAAGCGAGCACCCTTACTGCCTAATTGGTCTTTGGTGACTTGTACCAAGATACGCTGGCTTTCGTGTAATCGATGCTGAATCAAGGTCTTAGAAACAGGCACGACCTCCGTACTTTGAGCACTGACAACAGGTGGCGTGACTGCTAAGCCATCCGTGGATGTTTCTAAGATGGCGCTATTGTCACTATTATCTTTTTTGTCATTTGTAGCGGCTTTGCTTTTGTCTTCTGCAACTGGGCGAGGCTCACGCTGCATATCATTGACATGTAAAAACGCTGTCCGCGATTGACCGATATCAACGAAGGCTGCCTGCATGCCTGGAAGGACACGTACGACTGTGCCCAGATAAATATTGCCGACCAAACCCAGTTTGTGATGTCGCTCAATATAAATCTCACCCAAGATGCCATTATCTAAAACCGCAACACGGGATTCCATTGGACTAATATTAATCAGCAGCTCTTCGGACATAGTTTTTTCTCTTATCTCTCAGCTTTCTTATCAGACGGTCATCGTCTATTAGATTGACAGTGTAACAAATGCGCCTTGCTCTTGCCCATTGCCCTACCGTGTCATTATGTGCATATATAATTATAACGGGTCAACGATATCCTCACTGCCTTCTGTCATGTCTTTGATTAAGGCCAGCGTTTGCGCCAGTGGCAATCCAACGACATTGGTGTAACTGCCGTTGATACGGCTGACCCAAGCAGCACCCAAACCTTGAATACCATAGCCACCCGCTTTATCAGCAGGCTCTCCACTGTCCCAATAATTGCTCATCATCTCTGTAGTCAATGGTATAAAGGTTACTGCTGTACGCTCAGTAATTTGCTGCTGGTCGATAATTTGAAATGCCTGAGTGCGCTTTGATGCATTGTGTTCTGTTCCTTTAGGTAGCCGCTGTATTTTGGTGGCTTGTACGGCAGTCCATACTTCATGGATATTATCTGACATCTGCTGCCACATGCTATAAGCATGCTCACGATCGGTCGGTTTGACCAGTACTGTCTTGCCATCTGGTAACACACCGATGGTATCAGAGGTCAAAATGATAATTAATTCGTTGGTACCGTTCTCATCGATTTCTAATGTGCCGTTTAGTTGCTCTATGGCAGCCATGGCTTTGGTAGCGACCATACGCTCAATATAGTCTTTGGGTAATTCATCATCTTGCGGCGTTTCGTCAATATCTACACTCAATACTCTAAAATCTAACTGTGCTCTTGCTAGTAGCTCTCGACGGCGCGGCGAACCAGACGCTAAAATGATATCCATCGCTCTTCTCTTCATTTACAGATTTATGAGGTATGTATTTTTTAGATATTTTGTATATAAGTTAATAAACATCATTAACGCGCAAACTTGCGCAGAGCCAGTAAGACAAGTGGCCAGCTGATGATACTCATCATAAGCGACAAAGCAGATTTTGCGATAAAGGTATTTTGGATAAACATCTGCAGCATCCATAAATTTAGCTGAAAAACAATTAATCCTAAACTGGCTATCAACCATGCGCTGATGGTATTTAGTTGTCTAACATAGATACTAGTAATTTTGATCACTAGTGCCACCACGACAGCGGCAAAGGCTTGCTGTCCTAGATGGGTGTCCATCAGCAAATCTGTAATAAGCCCAATAGTAAATGCGGTAAAGATACCCACATAGCGCGGCTGGAACAGTAGCCAATATATCAGCACCATGATCATAATCATGGGCCGTAATGTTGCCATACTTGGGCTTAACGGATAGACATTGAGCGATGAAGCAATGATAAAGCTTAGAACAATGACCACAATCAACAGTGCCGTTGAATTCTCAGAATCAGGATACGACATGAGTATTTACCTTCGATTGTGTAGCGACCGCTGTTATAGAATGCATTGGGTAATAATGAGATAGTAAGATAGGCAAAATTTTGATAAAAAAGGCAGCTGGCATCATTGGTTAAAACGTTATGACATCAGAATTCATTGACTACTGCTCTTACTCTTAGTGAGCATTTTGTCTTGTAATATCAAGACATAAGCGTTGTCAATAAAGTTTGCAGCTGGCGTGACCTCAATGCTTCTAAAGTTATCCGCTTGCCCATCTTTGATGTGAGCAATACGGCCAACACGATAGCCCGCTGGAATTCGCCCACCCAAACCAGATGATACCAACTCATCACCCACGCGCACGTCTGAAGTCTTAAAGACATAGTTTAAGCTCAGTGCAGATGGGATACCTTGGCCTGTCACAATAGCCCGCTGACCAGTACGTTTGACAGTGACAGCCACTGACTGCTGGTCATCTGTAATCAATAACAAACGGCTCGTATTAGGATAGACGTTAATGATCTGTCCTAAAATACCATCTTCATCGATAACCGTTTGTCCCACTTGTACACCATCTTGCTTGCCTTTATTGAGCACAACAATCTGTCTGAGTAAGTTGGTATCTGTACCAATGACTTGAGCTAAGTTGAGATCAAACTGCTCAGGTTTTGTGGTGGATAAAATCCCTTGCAAGCGCGCATTTTGTGCCAAGATATAATCTTGTTGCTGCAGTTTGGCATGTGCATGAATGAGTTGCGATTTTAGCTGCATGTTTTCGCGGCGCAGCGCTTCTTTTGACTGCAAACTACCACTCGCCCAATGCTTGGCATAGCTCGGTAATAAAGACATCTCATAAATAGGCTGCATGGCAGCATGACTGGTACTACGTACTGGATTGAACCATTCCGAGTTTTTGCTATCAAACCACATCAGTATTAAGGCTGCTATCAATACAATGGCAGTCTTACGAAGTGATAACGCTTGGCGCGCAAAGATACTTGTAGTCATAAGTCGTCTGATTTAAGAATTCTAAAATGAGCAATAGCACTTATTTAGAGCATAAATGTTTATCGGTGATATTGGGTTCTAGCATGGATTAATGCAATTAAAGGCAGCGCAGTCGGCTACCTTTAATGTTATTTACTTATCATCGCATCGGCTACATCAATGATTGATGCATAAACCATGAGGCATTATAGGTATCCTAACAAGGAAATCATGCTCATGAGCAAAAGCTGTTTAGACAAAAATCATATTCAAGCTTTTGTTATTGATGAAATCAAGGGCGATACCACCACCACGGCTAACGCAGGTTAATGGGTCTTCTGCTACCGTCACTGGTAAGCCCGTCTCTTGTGAGATAAGCTTATCTAAATCGCGTAGCAATGCGCCACCACCCGTCAATACGATACCGCGCTCTGCGATGTCTGATGACAACTCTGGCGGTGTCTGCTCAAGAGCGACTTTGACTGCACTGACAATACCGCTTAGTGGGTCAGTCAATGCTTTTTGTACTTCTTCTGAATTGACGATAAAGGTTTTTGGTACGCCTTCTGCCATACTACGACCACGAACCTCTACTTCTAGCTGGCTATTTTCATTCAATGCAGAGCCAACTTCTTTTTTGATGCGCTCAGCGGTCGTCTCACCGATCACACAACCATGCGTACGGCGCACATGTGTAATAATCGCCTCATCAAACATATCGCCACCGATACGGATAGACTCAGCATAGACGCAGCCAGATAGCGCGATAACAGCAATCTCAGTGGTGCCACCACCGATATCGACGACCATAGAACCACTGGCTTCATGAACAGGCATGCCAGCACCGATAGCCGCAGCCATTGGCTCCTCTAGCAATAATACTTTGCTCGCGCCTGCTGATGATACTGCCTCACGAATCGCCTTACGCTCAACCAAGGTGGACTTACATGGTACACAAACCACCACGTTAGGCTGTGCCATAAAACGCTTGGCTTTTACCTTAGTGATGAAGTGTTTTAGCATTTTTTGCGTCACTTCAAAATCAGCAATCACACCGTCTTTTAGCGGGCGAATCGCTGTGATATTGGCAGGCGTACGACCCAGCATTTGCTTGGCATCGATACCCACAGCAGCGACGGTCGGGTTTTGAGTACGATTGCTTCGTAATGCGACCACCGTAGGCTCGTCAAGTACGACGCCTTTATTAGGAATAAAAATAAGGGTGTTCGCAGTACCGAGGTCGATAGCGATATTATTTGATAAAAATCCAAACAGGTTCATGACTAATATATCCAGCGTCTTACGAATGAGGCGAATGAGATTGACTGAGGTGTTACTCGTCAGTGTTGAGCAGGTCGTCGTTAGACATTAACGGGAGCGAAAGTAAATCATCGCAACCAGTCAAACCTAAGCAATAATGATGAAATGAAAAACTGAGCTAAATTATACCGATTTAGCTCAAAAAAAACATAGGTATTTGCATCAGTAAGCAAGGATTTTTGTCTGAGACGCTAAAAGTTGTTACAAAGTTTGAAATAGTAGTGACTATCATTCAACTCAATGAAACTGCTTTTAATGTGATAACTAACAAGGTTCTACAGGCACATAATTGTTTTGCTTAGTAGTAGGTGCATACTGTAACGTATTTTAGAACCTAATTGGGAAGCAATTGAAAATCAATCATGAATTATGCGGTCAGTTTTGCAAGTATTTGCGTATTGCTATGCCGGCACTCTGCCCTGATTGATACGGATGTTGATTGATATTGTGCATCAATCAAGCCTCATACTCTGTAAACTTGGGTCAGATGCTTTATAATAAGCCAACTTTATAGCCAATTACATTTGAGCGCTTATATATTTGCCTTATCCCTACTCTAACAAAAACTGTCCTTAACTGGAGAAACTATGTCTCAGCAATCAGCAACGTCTGACAACACTGTCAGCCGTGAAGAAATCCTAGAAGTTGCCAACCTTGCACGCTTGGGTGTCGATGAAAGCACGGCCGATAGCTATGCCGCCGATATCAGTAAAGTATTAAAATTGATGCATACCTTATCTAACGTTGATACAACAGACATCAAACCACTAGCCAATATCCATGAGGCTTGCCAAGAGTTACGTGCTGACGTAGCCAAACACGATATCAATCGCGAGCGCAATCAGTCAGTCGCGCCTGCCGTTGAAGATGGCTTATACCTTGTACCTCAGGTGATTGAATAATAGTGGCTGAATAATACAACCACGCATTTGCCATTATCCTATTTTATTTTATGCTATTCACATTTTGACGGAAGACACCTTATGTCTGAACTTCATTTATTAAGTACCGAGCAGCTAATTACTGGCTTGCAAGACAAACAATTTAGCAGCGCAGAATTAACCGAGCATTACATCAAGCGTATCGATGCGCTAGATGGCAAAATCAATAGTTTTATCACGCATACTTCTGAGACAGCACGTGCACAAGCAAAAGCCGCTGACGAGATGCGTGCACAAGGCGATCAGCGTCCACTACTTGGCGTACCGATGGCGCACAAAGATATCTTTTGTACCCAAGGCGTATTAACGACTTGTGGCTCTAAGATGCTGCATAACTTTGTCTCACCATATGACGCGACTATCGTCTCTAACATCGACAAAGCTGGCATGATTAGCTTAGGTAAGCTCAATATGGATGAGTTTGCGATGGGCTCAGACAACAGTAGCTCATACTACGGCACCGTACACAATCCTTGGAACCTAGAGCGCGTCCCTGGTGGCTCATCAGGTGGTAGTGCCGCTGCCGTTGCCGCAGGTTTTGTCCCTGTTGCTACCGGTAGTGACACGGGTGGCTCTATTCGTCAGCCAGCTTCATTCTGTGGCCTAACCGGTATCAAACCGACTTATGGCCGTGTGTCACGCTTTGGTATGATTGCCTATGCCTCAAGCTTGGATCAAGCTGGTAGCATGGGACGCAGCGCTAAAGATTGTGCTTATTTGCTACAGCCAATGATTGGGCACGATCCGCGCGATGCCACTTCTATCAAATACGACATACCTAACTACGTACAAGACATCAATGATGCAGAGGCTGCGGCTGGTGATAAGCCATTTGACGGTTTGCGTATTGGTGTGGCAAAAGAATATTTCAGTACAGGGCTTGATAGCGAAGTCGAACAAGCAGCACGTGCGGCTCTTAAGAAGTACGAAGAGCTGGGCGCAACGATTGTAGAAGTAAACATCACTGACCCTGAAATCACGCTTGCCACTTACTACATGCTAGCACCTGCCGAAGCGTCATCAAATCTATCACGCTTCGATGGCGTACGTTTTGGCTATCGCTGTGAAAACCCAACGGATCTGATCGATCTATACACGCGCTCACGTTCTGAAGGCTTTGGCCCTGAAGTACAGCGCCGTATCCTGACAGGGACTTATGCGCTATCTGCTGGTTACTTCGATGCTTACTATACTAAAGCACAAAAAATCCGCCGCTTAATTGTCAAAGACTTTGATGATGCTTTTGCCAATTGTGACGTCATCGCCAGTCCCACCGCGCCGACCGCAGCTTATAAGCTGGCAGAAGACCTCGACCCTGCGACCATGTACTTAGGCGACGTTTATACCATCGCGGTCAACCTAGCGGGTCTACCTGCGCTCAGTCAGCCAGTAGGTTTGACGACAGAAGGCCTACCTATTGGCTTGCAATTAATCGGTAAACACTGGCAAGAGAGTCAATTGCTTACGACTGCGCATTTGTTCCAGCAGCATACCGACCATCATCTACAACACTCTACCATCGCAAAGGAGACGGTATAATGAGTACAGCTACTACTGATAACAGTGCCGTCCGCGAGCACGCCGTGCGTAAAGAGCTACTTGTCGATGGCTATGAAGTGGTCATCGGTATCGAGATTCACTGCCAGTTGAATACAGAAAGTAAAATATTCTCAAGTGCGCCAACTGACTTCGGTCATGAGCCAAACAGCCAAGCCAACAACGTCGATTTAGGCTTACCTGGTGTATTGCCAGTATTAAATGCTGGCGTGGTCGATCGCGCGCTAAAATTCGGTATCGGTGTCAATGCTGAGCTGGGTCTGTTTAATACATTTGATCGTAAAAACTACTTTTACCCTGACTTGCCTAAAGGCTATCAAATCACTCAGATGGCCAACCCTATCGTGGGTGAAGGCTATATCGATGTTGTGGTCAACGAAGGCGAGAAGAACGAATATCCTAAACGTATAGGTATTACCCGCGCACATTTAGAAGAAGATGCGGGTAAATCTGTCCATGATGCCGTCGATGGTATGACGGGTGTGGATTTGAACCGTGCGGGCACGCCACTAATCGAAATCGTCTCTGAGCCAGACATGCGCTCTGCTCACGAAGCGCTGGCTTATATCAAAGCCATCCATCAGCTAGTCACTTGGCTAGGTATTTCAGACGCAGTAATGGCTGAAGGCTCATTCCGCTGTGACTGCAACGTCTCTGTGCGCAAGCCAGGCGCTGAGCTTGGTACACGTACTGAGCTTAAAAACCTAAACTCGTTCCGCTTTATCGAACGTGCTATCAATCGTGAAATCGAGCGTCAAATCGACATCCTAGAAGATGGCGGCAAAGTCGTACAAGCAACCATGCTATATGATCCAGAGCGTGACGAAACGCGTACCATGCGTACCAAAGAAGACGCCAACGACTATCGCTACTTCCCTGATCCTGACTTGCTACCTGTCCGAATTGAGCAGCATACCGTTGACGCGATCAAAGCAGCCATGCCAGAGCTACCTGTCGCTCGCCGTGCACGCTTTGAAGAAGCGCTTGGTCTGTCAGAATATGACGCTCGTATCTTGACTGGTAGTCGTCAAATTGCTGATTACTTTGAAGCTGTGGTCGCAGAAGTTGGGCAAGCAGATGCCAAAATGGCTGGCAACTGGGTCATGGGCGACTTACTCGGCGCACTGAACAAAGACGATAAAGACATCACCCACTCCCCTATCAGCGCCAAACAGTTGGCTGGTATGCTAAAACGTATCAAAGATGACACGCTATCTGGCAAATTGGCCAAAAAAGTCTTTAGTGCGCTATATGAGCGCGAAAGTGGCAATGATGATGACGCAGCAGACAAAATCATCAAAGAAAAAGGCCTCAAGCAAGAGACTGACACGGGCGCTATCAAAGCCATGGTCGAAGACGTCATTGCAAAAAATGAAGCGATGGTCGAAGAATATCGCGGCGGTAAAGAAAAAGCCTTTAACGGTTTGGTCGGTCAAGTCATGAAAGCCAGTCGCGGTAGTGCTAACCCGCAGCAAGTGAACCAAATTCTAAAAGAATTGTTAGGTTAACACGAGCAGCGTAGCAATTAGACTGACTATGCTAGGCAGAATGGTATTGTAGATTTTGACTAATATAAATAGCCCTTGCAATATACATAATTTTGCGTAAAATAGTCAGTCATTCGGGGCGTAGCGCAGTCTGGTAGCGCACCACACTGGGGGTGTGGTGGTCGCAGGTTCAAATCCTGCCGTTCCGACCAAACAACATATTAGGGTAGACCGTCATTGACCGTCTGCCCTTTTTTTATGGGCGTTTCAAGCTATAAGCCCTACACTATAGCCCATCATAAAACATGGTAATCCATGTAATAATGCGGTATATTTTACGGTATATTTTATACCGTCATGGAAATATACCGTCATGCCTTTAACTGATAGCCAAATCAAACGCTTAAAGCCTAGCGACACTTGCACCCCTAGCCGACCTGACAAATATAGTGATGGTAATAACCTACGCTTATGGGTGCGTAGTACAGGCAGTAAGGTATGGGTATGTGACTATAAATATGCCGATAAGCGCCAAAGCCTGACTATTGGCAAATACCCAGCAATGAGCCTTGCCGATGCACGCCAGCGTAACCAACAGATAAAAGACTTGATAGCGCAAGGCATCAATCCTAAGCATGATAAGAAGCGACAACAGGCAGACAATGACGGATCAAAGGCGTTCGATAACATAGCCCAGCGTTGGCATGATGACCGCAAGGCACATATAGCCCCTACTACCTACAGCCGTGATTACTCACAGTACCAGCGCGATATTAAGCCCGTCATTGGTCACATGAATATAGATGACATAACCGCGCCTGATATTTTGGCTATTGGTAAAGCTATCGAAGCACGGGGCGCTAGTGATATGGCAAGGCGTGCAATGCGTCAAACGGGGCAGATATTCAAGCAAGCAATACGTGAAGGGCTAGTAACCCATAACCCAGCCAACGACCTAACCGAAGCATTAAAACCGCATAAGGTGAAGCACCATAGCCGTGTGACCAGCCAGCAATTACCAAAGCTACTACAAGATATTAACGCCTACGAGGGTGATCTACTGGTGAAGCTAGGTTTATGGTTTATGTGCTATACGTTTGTAAGAACGCAAGAATTGCGCTTTATGGAGTGGAGCGAGATCGACTATAAAGCTAAGGTATGGCGCATACCAGCCGAAAAAATGAAAATGGACAGACCGCACCTAGTACCGTTAGCACCACAAACAATGGCTATCTTAGAGCAGATCAAGGCGCTAGGTTTTTCGGATCAGTACGTTTTCTTTAATCCATCAACCCGTAAGCCATACAGTACAAACGCTTTTATCACTGCCCTATGGCGTATGGGTTATAAAGGGCGCATGACTGGGCACGGCTTCCGTGGACTTGCCAGCACTACCCTACATGAACAGGAATACATGCACGAAGCAATAGAGCTACAGCTAGCACATGAAAAAGAAAACAAGATCAGCAAGGCATACAACGGAGCACAGCACCTACCGTACAGAATAGACATGATGAACCAGTGGGCAAACTTCATTGATGATGCCTATGCTGGCAAACTAGATAATGTGATCCGTGCAGACTTTAAAGGACAGAAACAAAAGCTAGGCTAAATAACCGTTGTTAGTATCACTATATGATACTATAATGACCGTAGAGCTAAGGACATAACATGCAGCGCAAGCACCTAAAAACACTTAATATCATCTTTACTAAGCCTATATCAGCAAATATAAAGTGGGCAGACATTGAAGCCTTATTTATAGCATTAGGTGCAGAGGTCAACGAACGGGCAGGATCAAGAATAGCTGTAGTGTTAGATGGTGAGGTACAAGTTTATCACCGACCACACCCCCAACCGACAACAGATAAGGGCGCAGTCGCTAGCGTTCGTAAATGGCTAGATAGTTTAGGGTATAGCCCTATTGATGAAGCCAAAGACACCGCCCCCGTAACTAATAATGAGGAATAATCATGCAAAACATTATGATGATTAATGACCATAAAGCACTTATTCAATATGACCCTGAACTAGGGTTATTCCGTGGAGAATTTGTAGGGCTAAATGGTGGGGCAGACTTTTATGGTGACAGCATTGCCGATTTAGAAAATGAGGGTAAGCAGTCATTGCAAACCTTTTTGGACGTTTGCCAAGAACAAGGCATTGAGCCTTACAAATCCTTTTCAGGTAAGTTTGTAACCCGTGTGCCAAGTGAGCTACACGAGCAAGTAACAACTATTGCCACCAGCCACGGTATGAGCCTTAACCAATGGGTCACTAATACACTTGCCAATGCCATCAAAACCGAAGGCATGGCATAACGACTATGCAAGGCTAGGACTAATTACCCGAAAGCCAGCCGTTCACACACCTTTAGGCTGGCACTGCCTTGCACCTACTTTGATTTAAGGGTGTGTAAAGGTGTGAAATATGTATAATCGTGTCAGAGAAGATGAGCGAGCCTATAAGCTAATGTATAAATCTTTTGAGCTTAGCTTATCAAGACCTACAAATAGTCAGGTTGCAAAAACTATACTACTCGATAATGAGTGTAATGAAATCCAGTCTGAAAATAACCTCTCTTTTGTGAGCAGAGTAAGAGGCGCTATATGTACCTTTCTACAGCAAAATAAACTAGAGTACAAACAACATAATGATCTTGAGGATAACTATAAATGTGAATGTGATTATGACTGTGAGTGCTACTTTAATAAATTTATTATGCCAGCCTTCAAAAATCTAGCTCTCAGTTTTGAACCTTATATCAACAATGGCTCTTTAGTAAATCATATCTTAGAAGAATATACGACAGAGGAAAAAGATAGGCTCTTAAGCTGTGACTTAAGAGAAATATTGAGGCTAATGTTATATAAAGAGTTAGCATATTTAGCTTTTGAGCGTGGACTCTATGATGTTTCTTGCTGGCATCATGAAGCTACAGTTTTAATGTATGGAGGTGCAATAACCAATGAGCAATTTGACCCATCTGAATATATTGAAAGTGAGCTATCCGCTAGAAATAAAGATAAGGCTAATAAGCGATGGTCAAAACACAATCAATTAAGACCTAAAAAAAAGAAGCAATACCTAGAAATAATGGATAAGCAGAACTTTACTACCTTTGCAGAAACAGCCACTTATATTAAGCAATACATTGAAACAGGCAAAACACCATCTTATCGCACTATTGAGTTATGGTTGAGCCAAGCAAGTAGAGGTGATTTTTCATAAAACAATCTATTACTGTATGCAAGCATACGATACGCTATGCAAGCATACTGTACGCTATACAGGCATAAGCATTTAGCTATACAAACCTACCCCATAAGATGACTCATACAAGCCACGACATACCGTAGTGGCACATAGTATGGAGTCATTAACATGACACAGCACACCACCACAGATAATCCCGTTATTGCTTTCACTGATGACACATCAAACAGCATTGAGCAAGTAGTCGAAAGCCCACACATCAAATATTTACCACCGCAAGGCATGAGCCGTGCCAGCCAACTAATACCATTCTTACCGTTTGGTAGCAGTACCTTATGGGCGTGGTCACGCGATGGACGCTTCCCAGCACCAATAAAACTATCCCCTACTATGACGGCATGGCGCAATGCTGATGTTATCGAGTGGCTGGAAAGTCACACCTCAACCACTAGCGAGGAGGTGTAACCATGACTACTACAGCAACCGCCCCAGTGACCAATGAGCAAGCACCTAAGACCCAAATTGACACCATACGGGCGCACCTGATGACAGGGGCAACTATCAGCACATGGGACGCATACCGCCTTTATCAAATCACATGCCTAGCACAGCGCATACATGACTTGCGCCTAACAGGGCTAGTTATTCAAAGTGAGATGGTCACACACAATGACAAGCGTTTTGCTCTCTATTGGCTTGATGAAGCAACATTGCTTGAAAGCGAACTAACTAACAGTGAGGTGAACTAAATGAATAACCACCCTAGCGTATCAATCGACACCCCAGCCAGCCGCCTAGTGACCGTAGATAGTTTGTACTTACGGCTTATGTATGACCGCATACAGGACATTTACCGCGATACTGACCACCTAGCCACTGCGCTAGATGCTATCAAGACAAAAGACGATGCTAGTCAAGGCGTACTTGTGGCAGTCAAAGCCGCACTTTATGCCAATAGCGAGCTGGCAGGTATTGTTAGCGACATGTTTTGTGAACACGCATTACCGTACCAAGCGGAGGCAACCGATCATGACGCATAATCATACCAAAACCAATCTAAAAGCCCGTGACGGGGCACACAATCGCAACGAGCCACATAAACGAGGCTTACTACTTAGATTTATCATCTTTATGGCATGGGTGGCAGGCATTGGCTTGCTACTCTCATTGGTAGCTTGCAGCCAAGCCACGGTAAAACCGATTGCAACCAATACCAACAATGGTTACTATATAGACCTCTCAAAAAACGTTAGCGGACAAGCCAGCCGTTACTCATTGGCTTTTTTTGTGCCTGTCATTGGTATGGACTCTCAATCCTCAATCAAACAGACAGACACCGCCCTAAGAGCGCATTTAAGCGCATCAAGGGGGCACTCCCTCATATCTATAGCAAGTCACTTGCTAACCGACTATGACGGGTTGACGCTGCAAAATAAAACAGCCGTAAGGCGAATATGCAGGGCGGTTACTAACGTTACCGAGAGTAAGACCCGTCACCCTATACTTTCATCGTATAGCGTGGCATTCACTCAAAAAACGTTAGGAGGCTATCATGCCTAATTCAATCCGTACGACCTCAAACACCCAAACCACTACCAACACCACACCAGCCACATTCAAGGCAGGTGATAGCGTTCTATGCCCATCATTGAGCCTTAACCCGTTTGTACTTACCAATGACCCATACGGCAAGCGTGATGTTTTGGCATTAGAATATGAAAGCAGCTACTTCTACTATGATAGAAATGGCTATTTTGTTCGTGCCAATCAAAACGAAACAGACGACTTTCAGCCAAGCCTATTTGCTGACACGCCAGCCAATCGCCAAGCAATAGCCACGCTATACAGTGGCAGCCACACCAGCCAGTGCAAAGTCATAGACACCACAGAGGCAGACGATAAAGAAGCGGTTTTAATATCAGCTTTTGATTTATCAGGTATTGTCTGTGACATTGAAGGTGCCGCTACTGCTCTAGATGATATTGGTCAACTGCTATGGCTTATTTACACTGGAAAAATCGAGGCAAGCACTGCTGTATCTATGGCGCGTATCACTCATGACTCAACAAGCGCATGGACAGAGTTGCTACTTAGTAAGGCAAAGGAAATCAAAGAAACCCTAGCAATGACCCGTTACGGCAAGGAGGCAGCCAATGAAACGCTACCCACCAAAACAAAGCCGTAAGTATGCCAAGCGCAAAAGCTACTACAAGAAGTACAGAGCCACGCGCCAGCCTAAACAGTCACACGCAAGGGGGAACAGATGACCACCACACTACAAACAAACACCCATGAAAAAGCCCGTGCATCTAGCACAGGCTTTACAGTGGTAATAAATAGTTTTGATGCAGCCACACGGCAAGGGCTGGCAGATGATCCTACTTTGACAAAGCTAATCGCGCTATTACCGCCTGACAGCTTGCTAAGTATTACCGACAATCTTACTACAGATGACGCGCAAATAGTACCGACAGCTGGCACGATAGCCCTACGATTGACCGATAAACAAGGCGATATAGTAGGCGCGGTATTCTCCACACCAAACAGCAAAGCAAAGCCCATTGTTATTGATCCTACAGGGTATGGTGCTATCGTCATTGGTGAGCCAAACAAAGCCAATGAGGTGATAGCCTTTAATGATTTAGATGATGGTATTGATGTTTACAGCTATCTAATGAGCAGTGATAAAACAATCATTGTTAGCCCTAAAAAAACCAAGCAATGCCTTAAAAAGATGGTGCAGCACTGGAGCAGCGGATCACTTGTTACCGTACCGATGACGCTTGATGACAAGGGCTTAATAAACCTATTGGCAGGTGTAAAGGCTCAAGCATTGGTTACAGTCGCTCATATCGTCACTATGCTACAGCATGACAGCTATGAAGCGATACTGGCAGACAATGACACCCAGCTAATCAACTTGCAAGATACTGCCTACTATCCTGAATGGCGCGATGATCCACAGCTGAATGAACCGATGATCTACAGTGATGGGCGTTTTGAGCTATACCATGATGGGCTGTTTTTCGTGAAGTATAACGATGATGACCCAGCAAACATTACGTTCAAGTCTAAGTCGTTTGTTTGTTCACCGATTGAGGTTATCGCTAAAACACGGGACACAAGCAGCGGTACATGGGGGCGGTTATTGCAATGGCGTGATGATGATGGTGTATTGCATACGTGGTCAATGCCGTTATCACTATTACAAGGTGATGCAAGGGAATATCGCAAAGAGCTTGCCAGTCAAGGCTTGAACATTACTACCAACCCCAAACAGCGCAGCTACTTAGATACCTATATTCAAAACTACCCTATCCACAAACGGGCGTTATGCGTGGATAAGTTAGGCTGGCACGATAAGCAATATATATTACCTGACAGAGCCATAGGCAGCGATGGTAAGCAGCTTATCGTCTATCAGTCTGCAAACAGTATCAACAGCACCTTAACCCAGCAAGGAGAGCTAGCACAGTGGCGCGATAACTTATGCAAACCACTAGCAGAACAAAGCCGTTTTGCTTTCTCTATTGCTTGCGCGTTTACAGGGCAATTACTGGAGCTATTAGAGTATGACGGGGGCGGTTTTCATCTCTTAGGTTCATCAAGCATGGGCAAGTCATTATCGCTTAAAGTAGCGTCTAGTGTATGGGGCAACCCTGACAGGTACGTTAAGACATGGCGCAGCACTGACAACGCCCTAGAAGGCACAGCAAGCGAGCACAACGACAGTTTTTTACCACTTGATGAGATCAGCGAATGTGACCCCAAGATAGTAGGCAAAACCGTCTATATGCTGGCTAATGGTCAAGGTAAAGGACGTAGTACCACCACGGGACACAATCGCATTGCTAAAACATGGCGCATTATCTTTTTGTCCAATGGTGAGGAGTCGCTACAAAACTTCATGGCGCAAGCAGGACAGAAAACCAATGCAGGTATTGAGGTTCGAGTCGCGCATATTGATGCTGATGCTGGCAAAAGGTTAAAAACCTTTGATAGTTTGGTACTGGCAGAAACAAGCGAAGCACAAGCCGATAGGATCAAAGAGCTATCACAGGCTTACTATGGATCAGCTGGCATTGCATGGCTAGAACATATCACCAGTGACAAAGCAGCGACCACTGCCAACGCTAGGCAGCTTGTAAGTGACTTTATGAGTCAGTACAGCGACCTGACAGCACAGGCGCATAGAGTGGCTAAACGGTTTGCTATCGTGAGCGCAGCTGGAGAACTGGCAACACAGGCAGGTATAACGGGCTGGCAAGCAGGACAAGCAACTACAGCTGTAATGATTTGCTTAGATAACTGGCTCGATAACTATGGGCGTGATGGTGAGCATGAGCAGCGCCAAATCATAGAGCATATCAAGGCATTTATTGAACAGCACGGATCAAGCCGTTTTCAGCCTTGCCACATTCACACATATCAAGACTTTGAACCTAAAACCAATAACCGCGCTGGCTATCACAATTACGACACAGGGGAATATTATTTCTCTACCAGTACCTTTGATGAAGTCTGTTCGCCCTTTAACAAAAGCAAAGTATTACAAGTGTTAGATGAAGCAGGATTTTTAAATGTGACTGAGAGTGACCGTAAAACGTGCAAAGTGCCTTTACCATTCAAAAAGAACCGCCAGCGTGTTTATGCGGTCAAAGGTGAGATATTAAGTTGTGAAACTACAAAAAGCACTGGGACAGCTGGGACAACTGGGACAACCCATACACAGCAAGGGCTAGAGCCTGTCCCAAGCGTTAAAACACCACTGGGACAGCTGGGACAAAATAGCTCAATCTGTTAATCTGTCCCAAGTGTCCCAAAGGCTAAAAAAGGGCTGGGACAGCTGAAAGCCAGTAAGTACGGGCGTTGTCCCGTTGTCCCAAGTGTCCCAAGCAAAAAACTAAGGTACAGCAAAAATAATCAAAGGCAGGCGTTTAGCGTCTGCTTTTTTTATGGATCAACAATAAACAACACAGCAAGCACAGTCATAGCTTGTTATATATTATCCAAAAGTTTACAATGAGTTATAAGTATTCTAATAATCTAACCCTATGATTAATATTGACCAAACAGAACAGTTTGAGCGTTGGTTGCACAAGCTAAAAGACCCGTTAGGCAAAGTTGGCATATTGGCACGTATTAAGCGAGCGCAAGGCGGTAACTTTGGTGACCATAAACCACTAGCCAATACAAACGGTATCTATGAGATGCGAATATTCAAAGGCAATGGTTACCGTGTTTATTATGCCCAGCAAGGCGATACACTCTATCTATTGTTGATAGGTGGCAGTAAAGACAGCCAAACAAACGATATTTCTAAGGCTTGCACCTTGTGGCAGCAAGTTAAGGATCAAGAAAAGGAACACCCCAATGACCAATATTAAAACTAGCCGATTTGATGTAGCGGAATATCTAACAGATGAAACCCTTATCAATGCTTACCTGAACGAAGTATTGACCGATGGCGCACCTAGTGAGTTTATCGAAGCACTAAACGATGTAGCAAAAGCAAAGGGCATGAACGAGCTGGCAGAAAAGACAGGCATAAGACGTGAAAGTCTTTATAAGACACTGCGATCAGAGAAGCCACGTTTTGACACTATGCTGAAAATTATTGACGGTATGGGCTTGCAAGTGACCTTGACCCCTAAAGCCAGCCATGAGCCACTGGCAGAAGCGTAAACGGCAATAAAACAGCAAAGGCGCGATTAAAACAAGGGGCAGCCGTTTATCGTCTGCCTTTTTTATGGCTGGCAAGTAACAGAGCTATATTATCAAAAAAACATTACGCATTATTTCGAGGTGGCACATGAGCAATGATATTGGAAAAATTGAAGCGACTGATCTATTAGAGGTGCAAAGCTGGCTAACTGGTTGGGGTGACTACTGCAATCGTGGCACGGTTGGCGGTCACTTAGGGTATCAGTCACCTATGGCAAAGGTTTTAAATAACAATGTTCAGCAAAGTCGCGAAAGAAGTCGTCCAGTGCTGTGGGATATGAATGACGAAGCTTATTACACGCTGATAGACCGTGAATTAGCTGGCATGAGGCAATCAGGGGATAAAGAACTTATGATGTGGGCTAAGATTATAAGGCACTATTATTTATATGGCATGTCTTATACAAAACTAAGTAAATCGGTAGTGAGTGAATATGAACACGGGGAAGGCACAACTAAGCGCAGCCATGTACGCAAGGTAAGGGAGCATCTAGGCAATGCTGAACGACACATTTATGAGGCTGTTTTGGTGCTGTCATAGCTTATAGAAGTCTTGATTAATAAGCCGCCACTAACACGCATCTACCTATTAGCAATTCAACCCCATGCAAAGAAGTTGCAAGTAGATTTTAGTATCATAAAATCACAGTAGTATATTTCAAAGTCTGGCTTGATATAAACCCAAAATTGGTTCTATCTAATTTTGTGAGTAAGTGCGAATTGATGCGAGAAAACTCAGAGAGTAAGCGCACGAAAAACGCTTAAGTGAATTTGCCCATAATTGCGCTTGCATAGTGTTTAGCAATTTAACCCCATGAAAGAAAGTTGCAAGTATAAAAAAGGGGGCTGTAGTAGATAAGGATTAAATATCACACCATTTTCTCAAGGTTTTCAGCTGATTAGATGGTGAGCCATAGTTAAACCTAAACTCGCACTCTTTTAAAAATAAATGGAAATGCTTCTTATCAATTCCATTATATTTTCTGAGCGTTCGTTTAGACTGATTCCAAAAGTTCTCAATGCCATTGATGTGATTGTTTTTACCACAAGTAAACTCTTTAGAGTGATTGACTCTGAAATGTTTGAATTCGCTCACATCTAATGCATTATAACTTCGATAGCTATCAGTATAAACAAAGCTGTCAGGCTTGATTTTACGCTTGATGACAGGCATTAGGGTGGTTTGTTTGGTGTCTGCTACGACAATGGTATAAACCTTACCATTTCGTTTTAGGATACCAAACACGGCTGTTTTACCAGCAGCTCCGCGACCTCTTTTGCCTTTGCGTACGCCGCCAAAGTAACTTTCATCTAATTCGACTTCGCCATCAAAAAGCTCATCAGCTTGTAATGAGAGATGATGATCTATCACAAGTCTTATTTTATGATAAAAAAGTGCAGCACTGTTAGGCTGGATATTAAGCAAATCTGCGGCTGTTCTAGCAGTCACTTCAGCTGTGAAAAACTCTAACAGCCTTCGCTGTAGTTTTTTACTGAGTTTACAATGGGTTATCTTCATAAAAGTAGTCTAGCATAGTGCTTATCTACTACAGCCCCTAAAAAAGTATTCCTAAATTACTGGCATGTTGATAATAATGACGAACCCAACAAGCCAGCCCTTATTATTTTGTAACTAGCCTTATTAGCTTTTTGATAGGTAAATAGACATTAAAACCTAAGTGACTTTTGCATAATGCGGTATATTTTGCGGTATATTTTTTATTTAAAAAACTTAAAGCTATACATATCAAGGAACACAGCGAACACTTTACTTCCTGCCGTTCCGACCAAACATAGCAGTAAAGAGAAAAGCCAATCATTGTTTTCAATGGTTGGCTTTTTTTTGTGCTAAATTTTACTGATATCAGTATTCATATCCATCACATTAATACCATGTTTTGAAGCCAAAAAGCTTAGCACTGCCATCGCCGATACTCGTGTCCTATAGACTTTTATAGAGCGAGCCGTTAGGGTAAATGCTACCTCTTCACACTGGTGTATCCTATGCCCGAGCCTATCAATAAACCCACACATAGCCTCATAGATGATGCACCTTGGGAGCGTTTACGCCGGCCTTACGTGCGCGATTTGGCTTATGTACTGGCATGTCCTAATGTCTTGACCACGTGGCTAGACTTTGCACCGCATCAGAGCACACATACCGTTGCTGTGCATAGTGCACAATTTTGGCAGACACAGTTTGAAGCGTATGAGCAACGATTAACAGAGCTAGACACCACTGCCGCCTATCAGAAGCTGACCCGCTATTTACTTAAGCGCCCTAGTCCCAATCGATTGGGGTTTCACTTTGAGGGACTGCTATCGTTTTGGTTAGAGGATGGGTTTGCGCGTAATCTGCATCCGTATGAGACACTAGCTAATAATGTACAGCTGTACAATGGTAAGCAGACTGTCGGTGAGCTTGATTTGATTTTGTATAATCATGAAGAGAGGCTGGTGGAGCATTGGGAACTAGCCATTAAATTTTTTATGGGGTCAGCACCTTTTGAGCCTGTGAACTGGGTAGGGATTAACTCCAATGATAATCTACAGCGTAAGATGACGCACATGCAAACCAAGCAGTTTCGAGCCGTCTGGGTAGATACAGAAGATCACGGGCAGGTCAAAATAGACAAGCGCTATGGTGTAATCAAAGGGCGATTCTTTTTACCGATTAACACAACCAACCTTGGCGATTATGATTGGCCTCATTGGCTAACACCCAGCTTTCCGATACATGAATGGTGTGACAAGAGAGATAAAACCGCTCTTGCGACGATTGACACCACTTCATTGCGAGCCGCGCATTATATTGAATGGTTCACTAAGCGCGACTTTTATGACCGCTATGGTCGGTTTCAGCCGCCCCTTACCTACCCTGACACGCCAAACCTCAGAACAGGATTGTACTTCGAAGGTGAGCGACTGATTGTCATTTATCCAAGGCAGTTAAGCCAAATAAAAGAATAGTCTAAGCTAGATAGTTTGAATAACTGTCTCATTTTAACAACCAAAGAAGCTTAGTGAGCCATTTAATAACTCTCTATCACCTGCATTAGCTCATATCTCAGCATATCGGCACTAGGCATACGCTCAGCGTGAAAACGAACGATGGCGATGCCTGCACTCGCCAGGGCTTTGTCTTTTTTATCATCAGCCTTTTGCCGCGCTTTGCTGCTATGTGTCCAGTCATCAAGCTCGATGGCAACTAGCGTGGTCTGAGCGTCAACATCCACGATTACATAATCAACGCTCTGACGGCAAATACGATTGAACCAAAAGCTGCGCTCGGATGTCTCGTCACTATTGGCTTCAATGATTCGTGACAGCTGAACTTGCACGAAGATATGATACTCTGGCAGCGCATTTTTTAATTTATTAAAAAATATCACTTCAGTGTCGGTCATGATTGGCATTGGGGCAAATGGCCAGATAGCGAGATCATCACCGCGCACAGGCTTTGGGTCTGGCTCTGCGACTGGACGTCTGGCCAATAGCTTTGGTAACGTAATCAGCCCTAAAAACCCAACGGCCAAGATTAAAAATATAGCGCCAAATGACATGGTTTTACCTTATACAATATAACAGTGACCGGCTAGCGTTCAAGACTCTGAAGAGTCAATGATCGGCTGATCACCACAGGGCAACCTATATAGGCTGACAGGTTATACAAAAATGAGTAATAAAAATGGTGCTCATCGTAACCAAGCTTGCGCCAATCGGCAAACGATAAAACAAAAAACACGACAGCGAATGTCGTGTTTTGATCATTAAATAATAATTCAAGTCAGTACTAAAGAAAATATCTCACTTATCTACTCATCAATCTCTGAAGACAGTCGCTGAGTCTATAGTTATAGCTTAACGCCAGTAAAGCACCCAAGCACCGGTCGTATTGACGTTAGAATCACTATTGATCTTATCTTTTAGTGCCAATGCGGCGACCTTTCCACGTTCAGGACCAACAATGACGCGTACACCGCGACTGGTCGGACTGGTCTTCACTTGATATCCAGCCTCTTTGAATTTTTTCGCTAGTTGATCCGCTTTGGCCTGATTATCTGCGAGCGCTACTTGCACCCCAAAGCTGCCTTTCGCATCGGTTTCTTTGACTTCTTGACGAGCCTCACGAAGCTTTTGCTGAGCCTCTCGCTTAGCCTCAGCCGCTTTTTCGGCAGCAGCGGCTTCTCGCTCCAGACGTTGCACTTGACTGCGCGAAGGTATGGTAATGTTTTGACCCAGCTGTAATGAGGTCGATGGTGAGATGTTATTTGCTTGAGCCAAGACTTCGACAGGCATATTGTACTGTCTTGCAAGCTTAATCAGCCCATCGCCTTTTTTGACTTGATAATCAGAGGGCGATTTTGGTGGTTCATTTTTAGCCGCTTCAGCTGCCTCTCTCTTTTTTTCGGCCGCAGCTTGAGCGTCCGCTTGTCTTTTCGCTTCTGCTTCTTTTTTACTTTCTGCTAGTTTTTCAGCAGCGGCTTTTTCTTGTTTTGCTTTGGCTTGTTGCTGCTCATCTTCCGCCTGCTTTTTTGCTTTGGCTTCATTCACTGCATCATCGGCTGCCTTAACCAATTTTTCAGCATCTTGCACTTCCTTACTTTTGACAATTTTGTCTGTGTCTTTTACGTCTTCTGAACTCTCACTCTGTTCATTTGTCGCCGCGATATTTTTGACATACTGCTGGCTTTCAGCACGGGCTTTGGCCAACGCTTCTGCTTCAGCCACTTCTTGTTCTGTCAAAAACTCCTGTGCGCGTCTCTCCTGCTCGGCAACACGAGCCGCACGTTCTTTTTGCTTTTGCGCAAGGATACGTTTTTCTGTCTCAATGTCAGTCGTTAGCGGTTGCGGAGATTCTTGCTCGGTCGTTGGTTTCTCTATCATCGCTGATGTTGGCTGTGGCTGGTTGCTCTCGCCAATCTGCTGCACCATGGCGTATAACATCACGCTACCGCCTAGAATCATCCCAATGCCCAATAAGGCTTGTCTCGAAAAGTTCATCCGTTTACGTCTCTTAGTTGGTGATAAGGTTGATTGAGCGGCGCAGGGACTGTCTTACAGCAATATAGATAATTGCGCTAATAAATACCTCGTACCGCCAGTTACTGCCATCAGTGTTCAAAATCTATGCCGACCCATTTATGCCAGTCTTGCAAATCATTTTGATTATAAAGCATATTTTTCTTGCTGTCTGCTATCAGGCAAGTACTAAGATTAACACTAAACAGGCGCCACTTTAACTTAAATGATCATACGGCGAGTGCAGCAAGCGTTTCGCCAATCGTATGAAACGAACCACATACGACGATTAGATCTTGTGGCTGACTATCAGCTATTACCGCATACGTCGCTGCATGCAAGCCATCGAATTGATATATGTTGGCGCTATCCACATATTGAGTTAAGACGCCTTGTAGCTGCTCGTTACTCGCGGCACGAGGATAATCAATCTCAGCAATGAACCAATCACTAATCGGCAAGCCTGCTTGAGTCAGACGCTGTACTACTTTGTCGATATCTTTATCACCCAACATAGAGAACAACATTTTGATTTTTGGAAGGTCTCTATCAGCTTGGCTGCCGTGTTTACTCAAATGTTGATGCCAAAATGGCAATAACTGCGCTAATAAAAATTCCACACCTTGCTCGTTGTGCGCCACATCAAACAACCAATGGCGATGATGGCTTTCACGATAATCAAAGCGCCCTGCCAGTTTGACAGTTTGCAATGCCTGCTCGATGGCACTTATATCGACTTTCAACGGGCTTGCAAGTACCGCCGATAGTGCATTAGCAGTATTGGTCAAGGATAGCGCAGGGCGTGGTAGTTGCAAGGTAACTGCCGCATTACTGTATTGCCAAATCATTGAGTCAATATCGCGGTAGCTAAAATCTTGCCCAATTTGATAACAAGTCGCTTGCTTATTATCGATAGCGTGCTGCACGCTAGATGGCATTTCAATAGCACCATAAACTAAAGAAATACCTTGGCGCAATATACCTGCTTTCTCGCGACCGATGTCCTCAACATTGTCACCGAGCCAGTCGACATGATCGATACCGATATTGGTAATCACTGCCATATCAGGATCAATAATATTGACCACATCTAACCGTCCGCCTAATCCAACTTCTAACACCCATACATCACAGTCTGCCTCAGCAAATATGAGTAATGCTGCCAGCGTTGTCATCTCAAAGAATGACAAGGTCAAATCGCACTCTAAACGTGCTGCTTCGACTTTGCTAAAAGCATCAATCAGCGTCTCATCGCTGACCATTTCGCCATTGATACGCACGCGCTCATTAAATACGCTCAAGTGTGGCGATTGATATAGTGCCGTCTTATAACCTGCGGCTTTACACATTTCGGCGATAACAGCGGTCGTAGAGCCTTTACCATTGGTGCCTGCCACAGTGAAGACATAAGCGTCATCTTTAGCTGACTTTACTATTCCTAGCGCTTCGGCAACAGGCAATACACGCGATAGTCCCATATCTATCGCAGACACATGTATTTGCTGCATATAATTTAGCCATTCGGTCAAGCTGACCAAACCAACGTTGTCGTTAGGGCTACTAGAGTTGGACGCTACAAGATCAGACATGGATAAAACCTATAGTAAATTTAATAAGAAATAAAAATATATGTGTTGGCTAAAACCAAAAATAGCATTTACCGTGCAATGACGATAAATGCTATTAGAGGGTCTTGCATATGCAATAGATGTTAGCACGTGGCTAGGCGTTTATGCACTCAATAATTGACTCATGATACTGAGCCATACATCTTATTAAGCATCTACATTAGGTACATGGCACAGTTTTGCGAGCAAACGATAGATCGTATCAATCAGTTGATGACGATGCACCACTTCATCTACGACGCCATGCTCTAATAAGAACTCTGCACGCTGGAACGGCTCTTCTAACGTCTCACGCACGGTCTGCTCGATTACACGCTTGCCCGCGAAGCCAATCATCGCTTTTGGTTCTGCCAGATGGATATCACCCAGCATCGCCAATGACGCAGTTACGCCGCCATAAACAGGATTGGTCAATACGACAATGTAAGGAATACCAGCGATTTTTAGACGTTCAATCGCGGCAGCTGTACGTGCCATTTGCATCAATGATAACAGACCTTCTTGCATACGCGCACCGCCAGAAGCAGCAAAGCAGACTAACGGTACTTTTTGCTCAAGCGCTCTTTCAGCGGCTTGTACAAAACGATCGCCAACCACTGAACCCATCGAGCCGCCCATAAAACGGAAATCAAAGGCACAAGCGACAATATCAAGGTTACGCAGCTTGCCGTACATGGCAACCAGCGCTTCACTCTCGCCCGTTTTTTCTTGTGCTTCGCTCATACGTGCAGGATATGGCTTGCTATCCATAAAGCTCAGCGGATCTTTGGCAGTGAATTCTTGCCCTGTCTCACCGTCTACTTGATCAAGCAACCAATTCAAACGCTCACGAGCACTCATTGGTAAATGATGATCACAGTGCGGACACACATAGCAGTTAAAAATCAGTGCGGTGTTGGTAATCACAGAATGACAATTGCTGCATTTGGTCGACGGTTCAGTCTCTACCGCGGTCAATTGCGCAGTTAATTGCTGCTTGATACCTGGTATAGGACGGTTAAACCATGACTGCCTATCCGCGTTGCTGTTTGGCTCGGCTTTAGCAGTATTATTATCGAGTTTTGTTGCTGTATCAGTCATATTATTTGCCATCATAAAAGGCTTATTGACAAGTTGGCTCATTCGCTTGTCATTGAGAGTTTAATGGTTGTCTAAACAAAGCGTCAAACCCAGCCATAACATGAGCAATTATGCGACACGCTGATGTATCAATCTTACGTGTCGATCATTTGGTTAGGTGCTTGTTGATAGATGATGTGCTTGTTGAGACTTTTTGGCAAATGCTTTTTGGCAAATGCTTTTTGAAACTAGTCACTGATAAACCACGGCTATCAGACGCCATATAATAGTTATGTTAGTTTACACTCGTAAACTAAATTTAGCAAAGTCATTTAACGTCATCTTTCAGTAACGTTTTTGAGTCATTGATTGCCATTATTTAACTTCGAGATTCAAGGCCAACTACTCAAAATAACCCCTTCAAACCAGCTATCGCCTTTATCAAATTGCCTCAATGAGATACTTAAAACATCTTGCCGCTGTTAGATTAATAAAAGCGATGCTAGGATAATGAATATTAAGCACTCAGACTGTCTAATGCTGCACGCAGCTCATCCATTTTTGCCATGATTTTTTGCTGAGCTTTGGCAATAGCCGCGGCATCATTGGTATCAATATCCGCAAAATTCTGTACCAATGCACTACCCACGATAACGCCATCCGCATGAGTACCAATTGCTTTTGCAGAGGCGCCATCACGAATTCCGAAGCCTACACACACAGGCAGGTCTGTCTCTGCTTTGATTGCTTGCACTTGCGTCGCCACATCATCGGTATCGAGCGTGGCTGAGCCCGTCACGCCTTTTAGCGATACATAGTAAATATAACCACCGCAATGGGTCAATACTTGCTCGCGGCGCTCAGGCAAAGTGGTCGGCGACAGCAAGAAAATCTCATTCATTGAATGGTCGGTCAAATGCTGAGTGAAGCTGCCCGCCTCTGCTGGTGGCAAATCTACCATCAATAAACCATCAACGCCTGACTGCTCACATAGCGCCACAAAGTTGTCGTAGCCGATGATTTCAACGGGATTGAGATAGCCCATCAAGATAATTGGCGTCTGCGTATCTGTTTGACGGAACTCTGCAACCATCTTTAGCGTGTCGCGTGTGCTCGTACCTGCTGCTAATGCACGCTCGCCAGCCAACGCAACCACAGGACCATCTGCCATCGGGTCAGAGAACGGTAAGCCGACTTCGATCATATCGGCGCCGTGCTTGACTAAGTCATGCAATAGACCGACGGTCGTTGCAGGATTAGGATCGCCTGCCATGACATAAGGGATCAGAGCTTTTTTGTTTTGTGATTTCAGGGTTTTAAATGTGCTTTCAATTCTGGTCATAATGTTCTCTTATAATTTTGTTAAATAAATTGTTAGCTTATATAAGTGTATTCTTACCAGCCAATATCCATTAAATTATCATGGTTATCTTGCGACAAATATTTAATACGATCAGTTCTTTGCTTGTGAAAAGTATTCATAATATTTAGAATTTCACGCAAATCAATATAATACCGACCATTCAAAACATTGTAATGCTCATATAGCGTAAATTTTTTGTGAGCTAACAAGCCTTCAAGTCTTTTACCTTTATTTTTCATAGCTGCAACATGCTGTTTTTTATATATTATCGAAAAACCAATACCAGAATGACTACTTTGATTTAGATAAAACTTTTCAACATCATCAAAGCTTATTATCTGATCATGATGTAGCTTATCAATGAATATAAAGAAGCTAGATAGAAAGCTAATGCTATCTTCTTTAATAACCATGATTGGCACATGTTTCCAAGTCAACCGCTTTGCAACCCATGGATTTGGAACGACAAAACCTCTGTAGGTACGATGCAACCAATGTATCATCAGGAATAAAAACAACATGGGAATAGTTAAAAAAGACCAAAGCCCAATAATACTTCTTAAAATTTCATCAATTGTCGTAACCGTATAACCTGTCGAAAACTCCCAAACGGCCGTAAAGACATACATCACTGACCATACAATGACAACTACAAAGAAACCATAACTCTGCCAAAAACTGACGCTTTCAGTAGGCACACCCACACTTATTGTGACTGGCGCTGTTAGCACTGCTTGGTCTGGATACTTGCCCAACTGGCTAGGCTTACTCGGTATTAAGCGGTTCAAATTCATGGAGGTATACTATCGATAATAAAAAAATAGCTAGCAATATTGATAACTACTCTACTCTATAGAGTGAAGTAATTATCAATTAGCGTATTGAGATTTATGATACCTAATCAAGTTAATACGCTGCTAAACTTTCTTATACAACCATCTAAACTACTCTACTCTTACTACATCTCAATCCCTTCTGCCTTCATTACTGAATGCAGATCTTTGTCACCGCGACCGGACATATTAACGATGATTGTCTGATCAGGCGTCATGGTTTTCGCCAGTTTTAAGGCATAAGCGATAGCATGAGAAGTCTCAAGCGCAGGGATGATACCTTCTTTGCGCGTGGCTTCATGGAAACCTTCTAGCGCCTCTTTGTCAGTACAGCCGACATACTCAACGCGTTTCATGTCTTTTAAGAAGCTATGCTCCGGACCAACACCTGGGTAATCAAGACCCGCTGAAATAGAATGCGTCTCTTGAATCTGACCATCATCATCTGCCATGAGGTAAGTACGGTTACCATGCAATACACCGATACGACCAGCAGCTAGTGGTGCAGAATGACGACCTGACTCGATACCGTCACCCGTGGCTTCAACACCATACATTTTAACATCGGTATCGTTTAGGAAATCAAAGAACAAACCGATAGCATTTGAGCCACCACCAACACAAGCAACCAACGCATCTGGCATTTTGCCTGTTTTTTCTAAATGCTGAATGCGCGCTTCTTTACCAATAATGGCTTGGAAATCACGAACCAATAGCGGATAAGGATGCGGCCCTGCAACAGTACCAATAATATAATACGTGCTATCAACATTGGTCACCCAATCACGCATGGCCTCGTTCATCGCGTCTTTGAGCGTGCGTGAGCCAGAAGTAACCGGCACGACAGTGGCACCAAGCAAGCGCATACGATAAACGTTCATTTTTTGACGCTCAACATCGTCAGCGCCCATATAGACGATACATTCTAGCCCCAGGCGCGCAGCAATGGTGGCGGTCGCGACACCATGCTGTCCTGCGCCAGTTTCGGCGATGATACGTTTTTTGCCACACATCTTGGCAAGCAATGCCTGACCAATGGTGTTGTTTACTTTGTGCGCGCCAGTATGGTTCAGGTCTTCACGCTTAAAGTAAATTTGCGCGCCGCCGATCTCATCGCTCAAGCGTTTGGCATGATACAGCGGCGTTGGACGACCGACATAATTGACCAAATCGTTATGATACTCTTCCCAAAACGCTGGATCTGCTTTGACTTTGGTATAAAGCGTCTCAAGCTCTTCTAATGCGGCCATCAGCGTCTCAGAGACAAAGCGTCCACCATGTACACCGAAATGGCCACGTGCATCAGGGTATTGGTTAAAATCTTGCACGTTTTCAGGATTGGTAAAGGTGTTTACAGATTGTGCTGTAGTAGATAAATCTTTGTTCGCGACATGACTCATGGTAATTCCTACTGTAATAAGTGGTATTTTTTAGAATAAATATAAAGAGAAAAATGAAATAAGATTGGAACGGAAAAATCGGAATAACGACCAAATAAGCCTATTATATATAGAAAATAACCTACGATAACAAACTTAAATGGCGTCAGTGACCGTAGCGTTTTGCCATCGGTCGCGCTTGACCGCTTTCATAAAGGCACGCATCTTGGCAGCATCTTTTTTGCCTTTATCAACCTCGATACCACCACTGACATCGACGCCGTAGATGGGCAGATTTGATGTCTCTGCGACATTTTGCGCATCAAGACCACCAGCCAATACAATTGGTAGCGCGCTGTCATGGGGAATGAGACTCCAGTCAAAGCGCTGCCCTGTCCCGCCATATGCCGCTTGATGATACGCATCCAGCAAAATACTACTGGCACCTGCGTCAGCAAACTGTGCAATCTGAGCACGAACGCTATCTGGCGTGTCTTGCTCTGCATTGATACGCAATGCTTTGATCCAGCGTTTATTGACACGGCTTGCCAGCTGCTCGCATTGTTCAGGCGTTTCATCACCGTGAAACTGAAGGATATCAAAAGGTACATCGTTTGCTAATTTGACCAGCTCTTCTTTAGGCATATTGACCACTAACGCCACCACGCTCACAAAAGCAGGAACGGCAGCACTCAATGTCTGTGCTTGCTCTATCGTGACCGCACGCGGACTTAGCGGATAAAACACCAAACCGACTGCGTCTGCACCTAACTGTGCCGCAGTCTGTATATCACTAAGCTGAGTAAATCCGCAAAACTTAACGTGCATTTTGTGACCTTGGATTTTATATTCATAAATCTGACATCGATTATAGCGGCATCAGATAGCGTCAGACTAAAGATAAATCGAGAGATATGATGAGAGTTTGTTACGCAAACGGCAAAGCCATTGCATCCAAAAACTTATCCTAGCATACTTTTATGCCGAGTTTTGTTTATGATTGCGATTGATTCATATAGGGATACTTTGATGTCAAAGACTACTAACAACAATGGTAGCAATAATAAAAACAATGACAGTAGCGATAGCGACAGTCCGTTGCATTACTTGATGTGGTTTCGTCGAGATTTGCGTATTCATGACAATACTGCATTGGCAGCACTGTGCGAGCGGGCTAATGAAGACAATGCATCGGTATCCGCCATATTCTTTTTGACGCCCGAGCAGTGGCAACAGCATGACACCTCTCTGGTGCAAGTCGACCATATTGCCCGTACGTTACCTATACTAGCAAAGGATTTGAAATCACAACTGAATATCACTTTAACAGTACAGCTCTGTCCAAGCTTTTCTGACTGTATAGAGTCTCTGACGAGCTTATGTAAGGACAACGACATCAGCTGCGTCATGGCTAACCATGAATACGAAGGCAATGAGATTGGTCGTGATGAGCAATTGTGTGAGCAGCTTGCAAAAGACGACATCGAGTTTGTCCGCTGGCATGACCAATGTATCTTGCCACCGCTGAGTATCACGACAAATGACGGCGATAGTATGTATAAAGTCTTCACGCCGTTTTATAAGAAATGGCGACATACGCTAGACGTTAGCACCATTCAAATGCATGACGCACCAGCAGTCGACTGCGATGATAAAATCGAGCTAAAATCATCGAAAAATAGTGCCCATACAGCTGACGATATCAAAGCCCTCAGTGAAGAAATGCTTGGTGATTATCAAAAGACGCTGCAAAAAGAGGACTCGTTACAGCATATCGATATAAAAGCCCAACTCACTGCCGCAAGGGACGCCTATCCTGCAGGGGAGTCTGCTGCTTGCCAGCGCTTAGATGAGTTTGTCGCTGATGATATCAATGACTATGATGTCAGCCGTGATGTGCCACACCTGCATGCCACCAGTCAGCTATCCGCTTATCTCACTATAGGCACCATCAGCCCGCGGCTCTGCTATTTACAAGCCAGCAAAGTACAAGAAAAGCTACACGGTAATGATGGCGATAATGAAGATATCGACCGCTGGATAAGCGAGCTTGCTTGGCGAGATTTTTATCGTCATGTGCTGGTCGATAAGCCAAACCTGATTCGCCATAAAGCGTATAAAGAGGACACTGACACCAAAGTCAGCTGGTCATACGATGACGATGATTTTCAAGCATGGTGCACGGGCAAAACAGGCGTACCACTCGTTGATGCGGCGATGCGCTGTCTGAACGCTACTGGATTTATGCACAATCGACTGCGCATGGTCACAGCGATGTTTTTGACCAAAGACTTGTTGATTGATTGGCGCTTGGGTGAGCGCTACTTTAGGCAGCAGCTCATCGATGGGGATTTTGCCTCCAATAATGGCGGCTGGCAATGGAGCGCATCAACAGGTACTGACTCAGCGCCCTACTTCCGTATTATGAACCCCTTTAGCCAAGGCAGCACTCATGATAAAAAAGCGATATTTATCAAAACGTGGCTACCAGAACTAAAAGATATCCCCGCGAGCACTTTGCATAGTGAGGATAAAATGCGTAAAGCACTGGCGAAGGGTGGAGACTTTGCAAATGCGGACTACCCTGCGCCGATGGTCGAACATAAATCAGCACGTAAGCTCGCCATTGCTGAATTTAAAAAAGAGTAAACTAGCTATTAGTGACTGCTGGCAACTGACATGCGCCTGCACCCTGCGTGTTGACCGTCACGACAGCACCCGTTAAAGCAAACAGCTGCTGCAATTGCGTTTGAGCATTTTGCAGCGCCATATTCATGACATCTCCTCGGCAGGCACGCTCTAGCACTTCTTTTTTTGCCATGGTTTGTGCTTGCGCCAATATCTTAGGATCAACTTGCATCATGCCAAAAGCGCCTGTCTGCCAGTCATAAATCTCGATATCATCTAAATATACTGAAAATATCTCTGTAGGTGGTAAGGTAATATTGATTTGTGGCATGGCTGAGGCAGGTGCATTATTCGCTGCTTGCTCATCCTCTGCATCAGTTATAGTCTGAGTAGGCTGAATGACCTGCACCATCTCAGGCGTCAAAGCACTCAGATCAACCCCTGCTTCGACGCGGCCATGAGCGATGAACAGCGCTTTTTGTTCATCTTGCCACAACTTCATCCAACTCCCCGGACGCTCACTCGTAATCACCGTATCAACACTAAACGCGACGGTATGGAGTCTGTTTAATTGCTGGATTTGCGTGACCACGCCTTCTCGAGTGATGGTTTCTATCGGTTCTTCTTCTGTGATTTTTTGCGCGCTATAAATAGCAAAAACGATGGCTGCTAAGCCAATGAGTAATATTACCCAAGACATCATGGCAATAGGCTGCTTCGCTGGCTTGTGGGTGCCATTGGTATTGTTCATATCAGGACTACTCATAGAAGTTACCTTTATAAAGGTGCATCGTTATAAGAGTGCATCGTTTTTCAGATGACCAACGGTTTTATATAATTAAAACAAATACTTAACCTGTAAATGTGACTATTGTGCAGTAAATTCAAGTAGTGGCTACCAATCTTCTACATAATACGTAAATTGTGCTTATCTTAAAATCTTATAAATATAGTGAATTCAGTATAAAAACGATACAGTGGGACTGGGATAAATTTTTCGCAGCATCGAGCGGCGTAGGCACAGCACGCAAGGAAAATTTAGACCAGTGCCACCTTGTTATATAATGTATCTGTTTTATTTAGGATTGACTATAACTCAATTATTCGAGCCTCATCTCAGCCTTTGTATAACGTTCGGTCTGAAAAGATAAAAAGTCATTGCGTCTTAGGCGAACTTTACCTAACATAGTCAGATTGTATGTATAAAATGTCAGTCTTTTAGCATTATCAGGCTTTTGCCCTGAATATATTGCATTTCGGCATATTCATACCTTAAATCAAATTTGCCTCTCTTGTTTACTCTTATAAGAGGGGTTCTTACTGATGTGCTTTTTTATACCAGCATGTGAGTAACTAGGAAATACCCTAGAATATTGCTAAGTGATAAAGGTAAGCTTGCGGCGGCAATGAAACGATTAGCCATACGCTCAACATCCTACTATTTCTTATTTTTTTATCAAAGATAAGGTTACGCTTTATTTATGAAAGCCAGTCAATTTTTATTTGCCACACTAAAAGAAACCCCAAGTGATGCCGACATCGCCTCAAGCCAATTGATGGTGCGTGCTGGTCTTATCCGCAAGATCGCTTCTGGATTGTATATTTGGTTGCCCATGGGTCTGCGTATTTTGCAAAAGGTTGAGCGCATCGTTCGTGAAGAGATGCAAAACATCGGCGCACAAGAGTTATTGATGCCGATGACGCAGCCTGCTGAGCTATGGCAGACCAGCGGACGCTTTGAAGACTACGGCCCTGAGCTACTGCGTTTCAAAGACCGTCATGATCGTGACTTTGTGCTGGGTCCAACGCATGAAGAAGTCATCACCAATCTGGCAAAAGGCGAGCTACGTAGTTATAAGCAACTACCGATTACTTTCTTTCAGATTCAAAGCAAATTCCGTGACGAGATTCGTCCACGCTTTGGTGTGATGCGCGCACGCGAATTTACCATGAAAGATGCTTACTCGTTTCATATCGATCAAGCCTCACTTGCTGAGACTTATCGAGATATGTACGACGCCTATACTCGTATCTTTAGCCGTCTGGGTTTTGACTTTCGCGCGGTACAAGCGGATTCAGGCTCTATCGGCGGCTTTGCCTCACATGAGTTTCATGTTTTGGCAGACAGCGGCGAAGATGACATTGCCTTCTCCACCATCTCTGACTATGCGGCCAATATTGAGCTTGCTGAAGCCATTAGCACAGGCGAGCGTCAGCCTGCGACCCAAGAACTGACCAACGTTGATACCGTTAATATGCCAACCTGCGAAGCAGTTGCTGAGCATTTAGACATTCCACTTGCCACCACCGTGAAAACCTTGATTGTCAAAGGTCATACGCCAGAAGGCGAAGAGCAGTTGGTTGCGCTGGTACTGCGCGGCGATCATACGCTCAACGACATCAAAGCGGAAAAAATCGAAGAAGTAAACACGCCGCTGACTATGGCGAGTGAAGAGGAGCTAAAAGCCGCAGGACTGCTCAAAGGCTATATCGGTGTCGATCTAGATATTCCTGTGTTCGTCGATCGCGCAGCGGCTATTCTCTCTGACTTTGTCGCTGGTGCCAACGAAGTCAACAAACACGCAACCGGAGTCAATTGGGATCGTGACGCGCACATAACACGCATCGTTGATATCCGCAACGTACTCGAAGGCGACGCCTCACCTGATGGTCAGGGAACCCTACAAATCAAACGCGGTATCGAAGTTGGTCATATCTTCCAGTTGGGTGATAAGTACTCACAAGCACTTGGCTGCAGCGTCTCAGGCGAAGCTGGCAAGCCGGTAACCTTGATGATGGGCTGCTATGGTATCGGCGTCAGCCGTATCATCGCTGCTGCCATCGAGCAAAACCACGATGATAACGGTATCATATGGCCACAAACGCCTGATGTAAAAGACTCACTTGCGCCTTTTGAAGTGGCTATCGTACCGATGAAGTCAAAAGAAGAGACGGTCATGCAGACTGCCACTGAGCTTTATGAGATGCTAAAGGCCAAAGGTGTCAACATCCTACTGGACGATCGTAACGAACGCCCAGGGGTGAAGTTTGCTGATTTAGAATTGATTGGTATTCCACACCGTATCGTCGTGTCTGATCGTAACATCGCTGAAGACAAATACGAATATGTCAATCGTCGTGACGGTGAAAAAGAGTTGCTTAGCCGTGACGAGCTACTGGCAAAATTGGGCTGTGAATAAATCGTAGTCCAAGCATACAGCGTCAGTAAATTGAACGTCAGATATGTTTGATTTGAGACACAAGAAAAGCGCCTATCCCATTAAATGAGATAGGCGCTTTTTTGTACGACTTATAAATTATTGGCGAATCAGGCGACTCGGCGCAGGCAATAGTGCCATATCGCTAACACGGCAAGGATTGATATCGATACCGCCGCGGCGCGTGTACCATGCGCGTACCATCAACTCACTTGGCTGATAATGCTCGCTCAAATCTGCAAATATCTGCTCAACACACTGCTCATGAAAGCCGTTATGCTGACGAAAACTTAATATATAACGTAGCATATTTGCGTTGTTAAAAGTCTTGTCAGTCGTTATCGACACGGCTAGTGTACCCCAATCTGGCTGATTGGTCACAGGGCAATTACTACGCAGCAGATTAGAATAAAAAACATAAGGCTGATTGCTGTTATTTGCCACACGTTCACTGCTCGCTTCTGTTACATCATTACTCAACAGTGATGCATCAGGATGCTCAGTTAACGCGATTTTTCCCGTGCTACCTGCCAATGTGTCATCAATACAAATACCTGTTGGCTGGGCAACCAGCAGGCTTGCTGCATCATTCAGCGTAAATAACTCCACCTGTACTTCCGCTTGCAAACAGGCTGACAGGTCTTTAGCGATCAACGCTTGAACGTCATTCCAACTGGCGAACTCAGTAAAATTGATACTGTTCAAATATAGCTTGAGCGATTTTGACTCGACAATAAAGGGCGAGCTGGCAGGAATACTAAACCGCGCCATCGCCACTTGCGAAATACCTTGTAGATTTAACCAAGAGATCTCGAATGCCTGCCACCAATCTACGCCGACCGTTAATTTGTCAGCGTGCCAGCCAATCACATCACGTCCCATACTACGTGCAATAGGATATAGCGTCTCTGGGCTATACTCAGTCGGATAATCGGTGGTTTGTTCTCCTAAAATACCATGAATACTCATTTACTTTCCTACTATTTAATCGTTAAACCCTAACTGCTCAACCGACAGCGCTTTGGGCATCGCTATCGCTTCACACGCTGACCATCACAAGCGCACGCGCGAACCGTTACTGAGCAAGCGATAAGCAATGGTATAAAATATTGCACAGAACACAAAAATCGCTGCCATCGAATACCAAACGTTGACATCAGAGTAGCCAAGAATACCGTAACGGAATGAGTTGACCATATACACGATAGGATTTAATAGCGAGATGTTTTGCCAAAATGGTGATAAATTTTCCATCGAATAGAACACGCCGCCAAGATAGGTCAGCGGCGTCAATACAAAGCTTGGAATGATAGAGATATCATCAAATGATCGCGCAAACACCGCATTGATAAAACCGCCTAATGAAAACAAGGTAGACGTGCCAAGTACCGTAAATACAGTGACAAATAAATGCTCAATACCAAGGTCAGTAAAGAATAACGCGACAATCGAAACAATGACACCGATGGCCAGTCCACGGAAGATACCACCGCTGACATAACCCATCAAAATTGCATGCTTGGAGACGGGTGAAACGAGCAGCTCCTCGATACTAGACGTGAATTTGGCACTAAAAAAGCTCGAAACCACGTTCGAGTAACTGTTGGTAATGATCGACATCATGATCAAACCTGGTACGATGAATTGCATGTAGGGCACGCCGCCCATCTCACCTACGCGCGAGCCAATCATCTTACCAAAAATGACAAAGTACAAGCTCATCGTAATCACTGGCGGTAATAGCGTCTGCGGCCAAATACGCAGAATACGGCGCACTTCTTTGAACCAAATAGTACGAAACGCAATCCACTTTTTACTCAGTGACATCGTTTTATTATGATCGATTAGTTCCTGACTCATAATCCCGCCTCCTTCATGCTGTTTGCACTTTCAATATTTTTGTCAACCAAGCGCATAAACAACTCTTCTAGACGGTTGGCTTTATTACGCATACTGCCGACTTTGATGCCTTTATCGGATAACTGATCAAAGACACCATTTAATGACTCGCCTTCTGTCAGGGTGACTTCTAGCGTCTGCTTATCTGGCTGGGAGATGTCTGTCACTCCAGTCAGAGCCAATTGCTCATTGAGCGGCGTCTCTAAATCAAAGACAAACGTCTCTACAGATAACTGCGCCAATAAATCTTTCATTTCTGTATTGATACGAATCTCACCGTGATCCAAGATCGCAATACGTTTACACAACTGCTCGGCTTCTTCGAGATAATGGGTGGTCAATATAATCGTGGTGTTTTCTTCGATATTGATCTGCTGCATAAACTCCCACATCGAGCGGCGCAGCTCAATATCCACCCCTGCTGTGGGCTCATCGAGAATCAGTAATTTTGGTTTATGAATCAAGGCGCGCGCGATCATCAGACGGCGTTTCATACCGCCAGATAAATCACGCGATTTGCTGTCACGCTTGTCCCATAGCCCCAGTGCTGTCAGCAGGCTTTTTGCGCGAGGTCTGGCTTCTTTTGCTGGAATACCAAAGTAACCTGCTTGCGTAATCAAGATATCTTCGACTTTCTCAAACATATTGAAATTAAATTCTTGCGGTACTACGCCAAGGTACTGTTTGGCAATCGAAGGGTTCTCTAATAAATCTGTCCCAAAAATATGGACACTACCCGTTGTTGGCTTAAATAGTGAACTGATAATGCCAATCATGGTGGACTTGCCTGCTCCGTTTGGGCCAAGCAGTGCAAAGAACCCACCTTGTGGTACGGTTAAATCAACCCCTTTTAACGCCGAAAACCCATTGTCATAGGTTTTGGATAAGCCTTGGATAGAAAGTGCTGGTACATCAGACATGAAGACCTCTTATTTTTTATCAATTTGTATAAAACACGATTTTAGAATAATAGGCCGTGTTGAACATTCGACTGTCATTATCATACTGACCGAGGCCATATAAAAATGTTCAACACGCTCTACTATCTAGAAGACACGGTGTAATCTCATAAAATGAGGCTGCTAATCGCAAATTTCAACTGCTTTATATTTGAAGTACCGTATTAATAATACTTATTATAAAAAAGCGCCTATCTCATTACTGAAATAGGCGCTTTATCGATAACTGTTGTAAGAGCCAGCAAAGCCGCTAGCAAAAATTAGCTGGCTTCTGCAACCATATAGTCTACAGCGTTTTGGACTTCTTCATCAGGAATGTCCGCGCCGCCTTTGGCAGGCATCGCATTGAAACCATTGATAGCATGGGTATATAGCGTATCTTTACCTTTCGCGATACGTGGTCCCCAAGCGCCAGCATCACCAAAGATAGGTGAACCTAACAAACCAGAGGCGTGACAAGTATGGCATACCGCATTGTATACTGCTTTACCATCACGAGGACCGTCACCAGCAGATGGGCCAGATGAGCGTGCTGTTACATCACACACTTCATCGTCTTCAAAACATACAGTTGCAACAGGTTGAATACGGGCAATCAGATTAGGATACAAAGCAATCAGCTTTTGTACTTGCGGCGTATCTTGCGGAATCGGCTCTTCGTCAGCGGCAGGCGCTGCAGCGGCGGTCTCTTCACCTTCTGCTGGAGCGGCACCATCAGCAGGTGCAGCGCCATCTGTTGTGTCTGCAGCAGCTTGGGGCTCACCACCTAGCGTTTGAGGTGCCTCTTCTACGACTTCTTGGCCTTCTGCGACGTCAGTCACAGTTACAGGCGTGTCGACAATATCTTCAGCTTGGCTCACCGCGATACTAGCGATTCCTAGAATGGCAGCTGCCGATAACATAACTACTTTTCTCATTCGTCACGTTCTCTTATTACGTATACAAGGACTAGCACGGCGCGGACATTCTGTCTGTCCTCCTTTGACGACCTCTAAGTCCTCAATAGCAGACAGCCATCCCGCGTGCCAGCGCACTTGCAATCGGTGATTATAAATATGAATTCTCCCCAACATTATAAGGGAAAAGGCAGGTAAATTGCCATGCTTGTTTAATGACTTGGCTGTTTTTTCTTAAAAAACCTCAATCACGACTGTCATTTATTGGCTTTATGCGTTTTATTTGTTAGACTAAGCGGTCTTTATTTCTAGGCATCTTATGCTGGTTATCATGCGCATCTAAGCGTGACAGTCAGACATATCGTTATCATATGCGCTCGTAGCTCAGTTGGATAGAGTATCGGTTTCCGAAGCCGAGGGTCGTGGGTTCGATTCCCGCCGAGCGCACCAATCATCGTATTTCACCCTTCCTCAGCATTACCTAAAACCTCTAAAGCCCTTTAATATTAAAACTTCAAGTCTTTTGATATTGTTTATCATGACCTAGTAGCCTCTATCAAGTGTTGTTAAATTTACTCGCAGCCTCTGACTTGTTATTCGTCACGTGACTATTTAATTGAGCCGCTTCTTTTAAACGGCCAGCTTGTTAAATGACCAGCTCTAAAAAAACTTTCTCTTAAAATACCCACTTGCTCTTTATCCACTGATACAAGCACCGCCTACTCCGCATCTTGTAAGTTGGCAGTCAATTGAGCACGGCTGGGCAAACGGTGATAATTAATCACAGGTACCTCTCCTAGACGGCGCTGACCCTCCACAATCTTCTTATCAATCGTAATCATCGCAACTTTCTGTCCATCTTTAATAACTAGCAAGTGATTTGTCTTTCGCATAACGGTGTATTCAGGAAAATACTGCTTTAATAATGCGGATGTTTTTTGCAGGGCATCATTCGGTACTGTATTTTTTGACTTGGCACTACCGTGCTTTTCGCCTGCTTTTGCCCCGCGCGATTTCGCTACCAACCATAAAATTACGATGATGGCGATTAATATGACAAGCCACCAAATTCCGTCTATCATAAGTAAAAATATCCATTACTAACAAAGGTTGGCTCATGTTAGCAGAATTATCACCAGCGGTAATAGCAGAAGTAAAACTTGCGGCAACATTGTTGGCATCGAAAGAGCGCATTTGCATTTTGACAGGGGCTGGTATTTCTGCAGAAAGCGGCATCCCAACGTTTCGAGATAAGCAAACGGGCTTGTGGGAAAACTACGGCGTCGAGGATCTGGCCACTCCTGAAGCATTCGCTCGCGATCCAAAGCTAGTATGGTCATGGTATCAGTGGCGCAGGCAGATGGTCGCTGATAAAGCACCAAATCCAGCCCATCATGCATTGGCTCAGTGGCAGTATCATGCGCAAACCTCCGATCAAACAGTGACACTCATCACGCAAAATGTCGATGACCTACATAAGCAAGCTGGAAGCGCAGTGACTCATTTGCACGGTCAACTGTGGCGTGATCGCTGTGGTCAGTGTGAGATACCTTATCCAGAACAATCAAGAGCCGCCTATATTAAGCAAGATACGATACGTTTTGATGATAAGCTGATTACTTGCCCGCATTGCGACGGTTACATCAGACCAGATATTGTGTGGTTTGGCGAAGCACTACCTGTACAAGCATGGCAGACTGCCGAAGAGGCTGCGGCTAACTGTGATGTGTTTATCAGTATCGGTACCTCAAGCTTGGTCTATCCTGCGGCCGGACTCTCACAGCTAGCCAAGCAAAATGGTGCGCAAGTTATCGAGATAAACCCTGACCCAACACCCGATACAATTGTTGATATCACATTAGCAGAGAAAGCTGGCGTAGTCTTGCCGCTACTCGTACAAGAGATCACTGATTTATAGCCTTGATGTTATAACAGATAGAGTAGATTGTAATTCGACTGTTTCATTGAGAAATCTATCTTTCACATCGTAAAAAAGGCTTAACGATTGCTATCAACCGTTAAGCCTTTACTACTAAAAATAAGCTCGCTAAAGCTTATTGCAATACCGCGTCCACTTTCGCCAAGTAATCTTCTTTTAGCTCGTCGCTGATAAATGCCGATCTAAATGAGTTTTTTACTAACGTAATAATATCCTCTTCTGTTATCGGTAGATTCTCATATAAGTTGATAAAATTTTGGTTCACATAGCCCTTGAAATAGGCAGGATCATCTGAATTGACGCTGATATTAAGCCCATAATCCAAAAGCTCTTTGATATTATGCTCTTTGTAATTATCAAAAACTCGCAGTTCGATATTTGAGTTCGGGCAAACGGTTAGTGGCATTTGCTCGTCTTTGAGTCTCTGCATCAGCTCTGGGCTTTTTATAGACTGCACACCATGATCGATGCGGTTGATATTCAATAAGTCTAGCGCTTCGTAGATATATGAAAAGTCCGCTTCTTCGCCTGCATGAGCGACCAGTTTAAAGCCTGCTTCTTTGGCTTTTTGAAAGACTTCTTTGAACTTCGATGGTGGGTTACCAAGCTCTGATGAGTCCAGACCGACACCGATGATGTCATCTTTAAATGCCATTGCTTGCTCTAATGTTTCAAACGCTGCTTCTTGCGATAAATGGCGTAAAAAACACATGATGATACAAGAGGTGATGCCATATTTTGCTTTGGCATCTGCTAATGCTTCTTTGATACCTGTGATGATCGCTTCAAAAGCCACGCCGCGTTCGGTATGCGTCTGCGGGTCAAAGAATATTTCTGTGTGGATGACATTGTCTTCAACACACTTAAGAATATATTCCCACGTCAAATCATAAAAATCGTCGCGGGTAAGTAAGACATTTGCCCCTGCATAATAAATGTCTAAAAAGCTCTGCAAATTGGTGAAATTATAAGCACGGCGTACATCTTCTATATCTTTATAAGGAATGTCTACGTTGTTCTTTCTTGCCAGTCTAAACATCAGCTCAGGCTCTAATGACCCTTCGATATGTAAATGAAGTTCCGCTTTTGGTAGTTTCTGTATTAAATCAATCATAGTATTCCAATAATGGTGTCATCGAGACGAGCTGTAGACAATTTATATATTTGTACCGTCTTTAAACGGTACGAACATTTTGCGTGCGATATTTTAGCATCAAAACCCTAGAGACGAGAACAGTCACCTTCGACTCTATCAATAATGCGCTTCAAGATGCCGTATTACTATTTTAAAAATACCACGGTATCAGACAGCTCATTGCCTGCTGGATTGTGCTCAAGCTGATAGTACTGGCGCAGCACTTGTCCCACTTCATCCAACAATTGGGCCAAGCTCTCTTCTGTCTTCTTGTTGCTGATACCTGATACGGCTTTTTCGCACATAGCACTCCAGACAGTTGGGCTTACATGAGTGCTGATACCGCGATCCGCCACAATCTCTAACTGATGCTCGCAGATATTGACATAGATGAGAACGCCTGTGTTTTCTTCGGTATCCCAAACTCGATATTCACTAAACAGATCAATTGCTCGCTCGCGGCAATCCATATGATAAGCGTCTTGAATCGGTAAATGATTCTCTACAATCAAAAACACCTCACCGCGATGCCCACGCTCAGCGCGTGTCACCTCATCTGTCAGGCGTGCTTTGGCTTCTGCTGTCAGCCACTTGCTATGCAGCAAAGGGACAAACAAGACCTGACGCCACCATCGAGCAAAGCTAGAAGTTGAAGCATGGTTTTCTGCCATTATATTTTTCCTCAATTACGTCATTTTTGATGGTTATTTGGGTCTATGTACTGGGACTCTATTTTTGGCTTTTATTAATTTGAGTCTTTACTAATCTGAGCTTCTAATAACTAAGCTGAGCTTTTAATAAATAGACACTTACCACGAGCCACCAGCACCGCCGCCGCCGAAACCGCCGCCACCACCACCAAAGCCGCCGCCACCGAAACCACCACCGCCAAAGCCGCCACCACTACCCCCACCCATACCGGGTAAGAAAATCATGCCGCCGCCTCTACGCCCACCTTTACCGCCGCCGCCTTTGCCACCACCGCCGCCACGGGAAATCAAGAACATCCATATAAATATCGCCATGATCAATGTCATAAAAAAGCCGCCGCCAAGCGCTAATGAACCGGCGAAAAAGCCGCCTGCCGTGATAATAGAACCAAATACTCGGCCCAAAATATTGGTAATAAAGCTACCAAATATCATCGCCATAATAAATAAGAAAATAGGTGATGGTAGCTCATCTGAGCCTTGCACGGCACTACGCTCAGCAGCTTGGGCATCAGCACGTGCCAATACCTCAGGATCAGCCGTTAGGCGTGTCTTAAGTGCATCCACGCCAGCCAGTATTCCAGCACCATAGTTGTTTTGCTTAAATAATGGTGTGATGTCCTCACGGATAATACGATTGACCGCAGCATCTGGCAATACACCCTCTAACCCATAGCCTGTGAGGATATACATGTCACGGTCATTGACTGCTACGACGATGAGCAGACCATCGTCAATATCTTTGTCGCCCAATTGCCATTTTTCTGCAACCTGTAAAGCATAGTCAAATATAGGCAAACCATTGGTTGTTGGTACGATGACCACTGCTGCTTGTGCCAAACCCTGCTGATAAATATTTCTTAGCTGCGCCTCTAGACGCTGTTTTTCTTGCGGATTTAAGATATTGGCTTGATCAACGACTGGCTCGTTGAGTATGAGTTTGTCAGCATCAACGCTCTGGGCACTTGAGGTTACTGGTGGCTGAGCTGGCGCTTGCGCACTAGCGGTTGCCTCATCATTTGCTGCGCTTTGGTTAATGGCATCGTTGCCAAGCACCGCGCCATTGATGGCATCATTATTTAATACCGCATCATTGATCGCTTCATTGGATTCACCAGCTTTGGCAATGGCTACCAAGTCTTCAACACTACGATTTTGCAGATTTGAGGGGCTATCTGTCGCTACAGCCGTGCCAACATCGTCACCAGGCGCAGCATGCAGCACTGATGCACCGCTGACGCTCAGTGTAAACAGTAATGCTGATAAGATTGCTTTTGAATTATTCATCTAATCTCTACCACCTCAAATGACATCTTTATAAATTAATAGACATTAACTAATAGTCATCAGCTAAATAAATAGAGCGGCATACACCGCTCTATTTTTGTATATTTCTAATACTTCCTACTCTGCTTTTGCAGAATCGCCAAAATCAACACTTGGCGCTGTCGAAATGGCATCTTCATTAGCAACGGTAAAGTTTGGTTTGGCATCCATGCCAAATACTTTTGCGGTGATATTGGTTGGGAACTGGCGCACGGTGGTATTGTAGCCTTGCACTTCTTGGATATAACGATTACGAGCGACCGCAATACGGTTTTCGGTGCCTTCTAGCTGCGCTTGCAGATCTTGGAACAGCGCATCTGATTTTAGCTCAGGGTAACGCTCAGACACTGCCATCAGGCGTGATAATGCGCCTGTCATTTGCTCTTGCGCAGCAGCATAACGCTCCATTGCTTCTGGGTCATTGAGCACTTCAGGCGTCACCGTGATGCCGCCCGCACGCGAGCGCGCTTCCGCCACTTGGGTGAACACCTCTTGCTCTTGTTCAGCATACTGCTGTACGACTTTGACCAAGTTTGGTACCAAATCGCTGCGGCGCTGATATTGGTTGACCACTTCTGACCACGAAGCCGTTACTTGCTCGTCTTGCGCCTGAAGATTGTTATAACCACAGCCGCTCAGACCGACAGTAGAGGTCGTCAATAGTGCTGCTAGCAACATCGGCTTCATAATAGATTTACGCGTCATCGTTGTTTCTCCTAATAATGATAAATAACAAATATCTGGTAACACGTTTTTTAATAATTTTTTTGCGCTTATGCCTTCACAATCATCTAACGGTCATATGCGTTCTATATTTTATATAAAGGTACGTGCTTGTAGCTTTTATATCTACAGACACAACATGAAAAACCACTCATGCATATTGCTCAGTCTTATAAGCTACAAGATATACTGCTCATAATGACGCTATCATGATGCTTTTACAATTGACCGTTACCAAAACACAACCGCAATAACTGGGTGTCATTTTTTTGGTTATACCTTTATGTGATGCTATTACTTTTTAGATAGACGAAAGTTTATTAAATGGATTGCCAGTTCATAAATTCGCTTCTTTATCAAGGCTAATGATGCATAAATCGATGGTCCAAAAATAAAACTCATCCGTCCATACACAAAGAAATTTCTAGTAATTAGGACAAAAATATGGCAAATTGCAGTTACGTAGCCGTATGGTTTGAATACATTTGGTAGTGGACTTATAGCTTGATACGTATTAGCGAGTTGATCGATGTGTAAAGAAGACATTATTCAACTTACGAATACTCCACTAATACCATCAATTCGCCCTACCAACAGTGTAGTCAATCGGGACGGCTCATAGCAAATTAAATACCCTTATCATGAAGAGTATTTAATTATATAACCGCCTGTTTTATCCGCGGACTTATAACTCATCTCATTCATAACGTGATGATAGGACACCGCAGTAGTTGAGGCTGTAGAACAATCAAACACACAGCTGATATTAATGCTATCAACGACAAGCGCTATAAAAATAGTCTATGTCACTGATGAAGCCAAGCGGATAAATACAGACAACTACAGTCCATTCTTGGTGGCTAAGCACGTATGAGACTTAACTAATATAAATATGAGTCGATGCAGATAATTTAACTGCTTAACTTAAATAAGTAAGTTAACCAGTTAATTTACTCCTAGCATACAGAGCCACCTTGAGACAGTACTAGGAATATACATATGGAAGGTTTAGTTAACTTAGTAAACGGAATTATCTGGAGCCCAGCACTGATCTATCTGTGCTTGGGCGCTGGTCTGTTCTATTCCATCATGACGCGCTTCGTACAAGTACGTCTATTCGGTGAAATGATCAAACTACTATTCACTGGTAAGTCCAGTACTGATGGTATTTCGTCATTTCAGGCACTAGCCGTTTCCCTCGCAGGACGTGTGGGTATGGGTAACATCGCTGGGGTAGCTGCTGCTATCGGCTTCGGTGGTCCAGGTGCTGTATTTTGGATGTGGATCGTGGCGTTCTTAGGCGCATCTACTGCCTATGTCGAGTCTACCCTTGCACAGATTTACAAAGAAAAAGATGTGGTAACTGGCGAATATCGCGGTGGCCCTGCTTATTACTTTGAGCGTGCCCTTGGTCAAAAATGGTACGGCATCCTCTTCGCCATCGCTTCTATTTTATCATGCGGTATGTTCTTACCTGGCGTACAGGCCAACGGTGTTATCAGTGCATTCGCACAGTTAATGGGCGAAGGTACGATCATGAACGTTGCAGGCCTAGAAGTTGGCTCTATGCGCTTGGTTGGCTTGGCCATTATCTTAGTCGTATTAGGTGTCATCATTTTCGGTGGTATTAAGCGTATTGCAACCTTTACCGAATTTGCCGTTCCATTTATGGCACTTGGTTACATCGTCCTCGCCTTAATCATCATGCTCAGCAACTTCAGCTTGATTCCAGATGTATTTGGCATGATCATTGGCGATGCATTCACTGCACAAGCAGGTTTTGGTGCAGCAATCGGTTGGGGTGTTAAGCGTGGTATTTACTCTAACGAAGCCGGTCAGGGTACAGGTCCTCACGCTGCCGCAGCTGCTGAAGTTGAGCACCCATCACAGCAAGGTCTTGTTCAGGCATTCTCAGTATATGTTGATACATTGTTGGTTTGTTCTGCGACTGCATTCATGATCTTATCTACTGGCATGTACAACATCCAAGGTACACTACCAGATGGTCAGTTCATCGTTCAGAACGTTGCCGCTACGACTGAAATCAATGCGCCTGCGTTTACGCAGATGGCAATGGAATCGGTATACGGTACATTTGGTAACGCGTTTATCGCAATTGCTGTGTTCTTCTTTGCCTTTACAACTATCTTAGCGTATTACTACATCGCTGAAGTAAACGTCGCTTACTTGACACGCTTCCTTGGTCGTAACGCAAACAAAACTGGTCTATTCCTCGTTAAAGTATTGATCATGGCGATGGTTGCTTATGGTGGTCTTAACTCAGCTGGTTATATCTGGGCCATCGGCGATATCGGTGTTGGTCTTATGGCTTGGCTCAACATTGTTGGTATCCTTGTTATCTTTATCGTGGCTCGTCCAACGCTTACCATGCTTAAAGACTACGAAGCACAACGTAAAGCTGGTGTGGCACGCTATAGTTTTGATCCTGCAAAATTCGGTATCAAAAACGCACCTTATTGGGAAGAGCGTCATCTAGCAGACCAAAAAAGAACGAATGTAGACCCACTACGTAAGTAATACTACGTAAGTAATATAGATAATATGCGCTAACGTAGCTACTGCTCAATCTTATTCAATCTTATTCAGTCTTCCTAAAAGCCCGAGGCAATGGTCTCGGGCTTTTTTATTGCAAATCAATAACGCAGATTTTTAAGATACCGCTGCTACGCGCCACCATTTTATAGACACAAAAAAGCCTAGCATTATAGCTAGGCTCTTTTACTCTTGTTAAGTCTTAGAGTGACTTAACTAAATATTAATCTTACTCAGGCATCAATACTGTGTCGATTGTATGAATCACGCCGTTGCTTGCCATGATATCAGTACCTATGATGTTGGCTGTGTTACCAGTCGCATCAGTGATTACATTGGCATCGCTAATAGAAATCGTTTTGCCATTAGCCGTTTCGATATCGGTACCATAAGGGATATCAGCTGCTTTCACTTCCATTGGCACAACGTGATAAGGCAATACTTTTTTCAGCAAATCTGTGTTAGCTAGTAATTCTTCTTTCGTTACGCCTAGCCTCTCTAGTACTGGAACAAATGCATCATCAGTTGGTGCAAATACAGTGTACTTAGTATCTTCCATCAACATCGTATCAAGACCAGCAGCTTTTAATGCGGCTGTCAAAATGGTTAGGTTTTCGTTGCCAGCTGCTATCTCGGCGATGGTTTGAGTCGCTTCCATATCCATGTCATCTGCCATTGGCTCGGCTTCAACCATTGGCTCGGCTTCGGTCTCTGCTACTGGCTCAACCACCACTTCTTCAGTGGTAACTTCAGGCTCAGCTGGATCTGCGACTGTTTCAGTATCGTTACATGCTGCTAATGACATCGCTGCTGTTACTATTGCGATCGATAATAAATTCTTCTTTAACATGGGTCATTCCTTTTTAATAATTGGATATCTGGTTTGTCTAGCGAATAACTGTCTTTACTACATGAATAGCTGACGCTAATACGTATATCAATAATTGACATTTTTTAGCTATAGACAATTTGCTGTAACTAAACTGATATTCGCTATATCAATAGTTTCAATTCTAACGATTCAATTTTTAATTGATACTTACTTAAGTAGTAGCACTGTATCAATCACGTATATACCATTGTTCACTTGTATATCGGTTTATTAGGATATGTGAAAGATCGCGCTTATTGGTCATGCTCACTCATTAAAATAGGCGTTATTTATATCTAAATCATGCCAATTAAATACTAAAACAGCCGTTATCTAGTGAAAAATTCATCAAATAATGGCTGCTCACTAAATCTTCACAATACAAAAAATAATTATTTTTTAATGAAGCTTATTTAGGTAGTAGCACTCTATCGATGACATGGACAACGCCATTGGTCGCTGGGATATCTGTTTTTACGATATTAACAGTGCGGCCGTTTTCGTCCATCAACTTACCTTGATTCGTCACCATTAGCGTGTCTTTGCTTGCGGTCATGACATTGCCAGGTTTGACATCTTTGGCATACATGGCCATGTCGCCACTAACTACGTGATAGCCTAAAATTTTGGTCAACAGTGGCTTATTTGCAAACAATTGCGCTTTGGTCATGCCAGTCTCTTTCATTGCCTGCATAAACGCCTCATTGGTTGGGGCAAATATGGTGTAGTGAGCGTTAGGATCAGCGAGCATACCCGTTAGACCTGCTGCTTGTACTGCTTCTACTAAGACTGAAAAATCAGAATTACTTTGAGCAACTTGTACCACGTTCATTTTTGCCATAGTTTGGCTATGCATTGGCGGCTTCATATCTGCGCTTTTTGCTGGCATCATATTGTTACAAGCGCTTAGGCCAGCGATAGAAATAGCTAGCGTGCCGATAGTCGCAATTTTAGTCAGTTTCATAACATTATCCTTAATGATTGAGTATGTATTCGCTTATTGTCTTACAGGTTATATTGTCTTCTGATATCAGTTGCTCGTGCTATTCAAACGCTTATTTCTTAATAAGCAAAATCTAGATAGACCAACAGAACAATAATAAATTTTTGCCCATAAGTGACTTATAAGCAAAACTTACAAAGAACTAATTATCCTGAAATAAAATTAACATGTATAAAACCTTTATCAACCTGCCTTTACGCAACTTTTTGTAGTAGCGGTGTAATCTCTGTCGGACTTTTAAGCACAAGCGTTGGCTTTCATTTGCATAAGCAAAGCTTTATGTAATCCATAAACGAAATGATATTCATTTGTGCACATATTCTTTATGAAACAGCATTTAATGCTATGCTCAGCAGTTCAATGAATAGGTATCTGCTTGTCTAGGGTAAAAGTAGAATGAACAGTATCCATGTGTGCTATATTTTTCATGCTAGAATAATTCAAATTTGATGATTTCCTTTATAAGACTTTGTACTCTATTGGTTTGTTATTCCTTCCTTTTATAATATTGACGAGATAAGCAGCGCACCTATGACTCAAACGATGACCTCACCGACCTCTTCTCAATCTGATACTACTTCTGATGCATCATCCGCTGATGACTTTATTTTGACGCCACCTGCTGTCTTTCCTTATAAGGAACAGCAGCTCACCGCGCGCGCCCGTATCACTGAGCAGATGGCTTCACGCATCTTGATGTTAGACGGTGCAATGGGTACGCAGATTCAGACCTATAAACTAGAAGAGTCAGATTATCGTGGTGAGCGTTTTGCCGATATCGACCAAGATGTGCGCGGCAATAATGATTTGCTAGTACTGACACAGCCGCACATGATTAAAGACATTCATCACGATCATCTGTTGGCTGGTGCGGACATTATTGAGACCAACACTTTTAATGGTACGCGTCTGTCGATGGCTGACTATGACATGCAGTACTTGGTGCCTGAGCTCAATAAAACAGCAGCCAAGATTGCGCGCGAGGCGGCCGATGAATTTACCGCCAAGACGCCTGAGAAGCCGCGGTTTGTCGCCGGTGTGGTGGGGCCAACCTCACGCACGTGCTCGATATCACCTGATGTCAATGATCCTGCCTTTCGTAACATTACCTTTGATGAGTTGGTCCTAAACTACCGTGAAGCAACCTTATGCTTGATAGAAGGCGGCGTCGATCTTATTTTGATTGAGACAATCTTTGATACGCTCAATGCCAAGGCGGCGATATTTGCTATCACGGGTGTGTTTGATGATATTGGCTTTGAGCTGCCTATTATGATTTCTGGTACGATTACTGATGCGTCAGGTCGTACATTATCTGGTCAAACGGCAGAGGCGTTTTATAATTCGATCCGCCATGCCAAGCCATTGTCCGTTGGCTTTAACTGTGCGCTTGGCGCGGATGCGCTGCGTCCGCACATTCAAACGCTATCGAACATTGCTGATACCTATGTCTCTGCGCATCCTAATGCGGGGCTGCCCAATGAGTTTGGTGAATACGATGAGACCGCTGAAGAGACCGCCGCCCTACTCGAAGGCTTTGCCAAAGCAGGAATCCTAAATATCGTTGGTGGCTGCTGCGGGACGACGCCTGAGCATATCCGCCACATTGCAGATATGGTGGCGAACTATCCGCCGCGCGCCATCCCAGAGATTGCGCCTGCCTGCCGACTCTCAGGGCTTGAGCCATTTAATATCACGCCTGATAGCTTGTTCGTCAACGTCGGTGAGCGTACCAACGTCACAGGCTCCAAGAAGTTTTTGCGCCTAATTAAGACCGAAGCCTATACCGAGGCGCTCGATGTCGCGCGTGATCAAGTCGAGGGCGGTGCGCAGATCGTCGATATCAATATGGACGAAGGCATGCTCGACTCCAAGCAGGCCATGATTCACTTCGTCAACCTCGTCTCAGGCGAGCCAGATATCAGCCGTGTGCCCCTCATGATTGACTCGTCCAAATGGGACATCATCGAAGAAGGCCTCAAACGTACGCAAGGTAAATCTGTCGTCAACTCCATCTCGCTAAAAGAAGGTCATGCTGAGTTCGTTGAGCGCGCCAAATTATGCATGCGCTACGGCGCTGCCATTATCGTCATGGCCTTCGATGAAGACGGTCAAGCCGATACCTACGAGCGCAAAATCGAGATATCTAAACGCAGCTACGATGTACTGGTCAACGAAGTGGGCTTCCCCAGCGAGGACATTATTTTTGACCCTAATATCTTTGCGGTCGCCACGGGTATCACCGAGCACAATAACTACGGCGCGGACTTTATCAATGCGACGAAATGGATCACAGACAACCTGCCCAATGCGATGGTATCAGGCGGCGTGTCCAATGTCTCATTTAGCTTCCGTGGTAACCCGATTCGTGAAGCGATCAACTCTGTGTTCCTATTTCACGCGATCAAAAATGGCCTGACCATGGGTATCGTTAATCCAGCCATGCTTGAGCTGTACGATGATATTCCAAAGGAAGCACGTGACGCCATCGAAGATGTCATGCTCAACCGCAATCAAGGCGAAACTGGTCAGGATGCGACTGAGCGTCTGATGACGGTTGCTGAAAACTACCAAGATGGCGGCAAGAAAAAAGACAGCACCGTCGATATGAGCTGGCGCGAGGGCACGGTAGAAGAGCGCATTGCCCATGCACTGGTCAAAGGTATCACCACCTTTATCGAAGAAGACACCAAAGAAGCGTGGGAGAAATACCCCAAACCGCTAGAAGTTATCGAAGGACCTCTCATGGACGGTATGAATATCGTCGGTGATTTATTTGGCTCGGGTAAAATGTTTTTGCCGCAAGTGGTCAAGTCGGCGCGCGTCATGAAACAATCGGTCGCGTGGCTAAACCCGTACATCGAAGCAGAAAAAGTCGAAGGCGAAGTCAAAGGTAAAGTCCTGATGGCAACCGTCAAAGGCGACGTCCATGATATCGGCAAAAACATCGTCGGCGTGGTACTCGGCTGTAACGGCTATGATATCGTCGATCTGGGCGTGATGGTACCGTGCGAAACCATTCTCGATACCGCTATCAGAGAAAAAGTCGATATCATCGGTCTGTCAGGACTGATTACCCCAAGTCTCGATGAGATGGTCTATGTTGCCAAGCAAATGCAAGAGCACGGTATGACCCTACCCTTGATGATCGGCGGCGCAACAACCTCCAAAGCCCATACCGCGGTAAAAGTCGAACCGCAGTATCAAAATGATGCGGTCATCTACGTCTCGGATGCCTCGCGCTCAGTCGGCGTGGTAACCAAGCTGCTATCCAAAGAGCACCGTACCGCCCTCATCGATGAGACCCGCGAAGAGTATATCAAAGTGCGCGAGCGTCTCGCGAAGCGTCAACCCAAAGCGGCGAAGCTGACTTATGCTGAATCAGTTGAGGGTGGTTTTCAATACGATTGGGACAACTATACACCGCCTGTACCGAATCAGCTCGGTCAGGTGATATTGGACGACTACCCTATCGATAAGCTGCTGCCGTATATCGACTGGACGCCGTTCTTTATCTCGTGGGGGCTGGCGGGCAAATACCCTAAAATCTTGCAAGATGAGGTGGTTGGCGAAGCGGCGCGTGATCTGTTTAAAAACGCCCAAGAGCTGCTACACAAAATGATTGATGAAAAGTTAATCATCGCTAAAGGGGTGTTTAAAATTGCTCCAGCCAAACGCACTGGCGCAGATACGATTAGCGTTTATGACAAATCGCCTACAGATGGTGGCCGACCTACGCATACCTTTGAGCATCTGCGCCAGCAGTCTGATAAAGCGAGCGGCAAACCAAACTTTAGCCTCGCCGACTTTATATCGCCGTTAGAGGACTCTGACGATTATATCGGCGGCTTTACGGTGTCGATCGTTGGCACCGAAGACCTCGCTGAGCAGTACAAAGCGGCAGGCGACGATTATAATGCCATCATGGTACAAGCACTATCTGACCGCTTAGCCGAAGCCTTTGCCGAGCATCTGCATGAGCGCATCCGTAAAGACTACTGGGGCTATCAGGCTGATGAGACGCTCACCAACGATGAGCTGATCAAGGAAAAATACGTCGGTATCCGCCCTGCGCCTGGCTACCCTGCCTGTCCTGAGCATACCGAAAAAGGCAAATTGTTTGATTGGCTCGGTACGGTCGAGGCAATTGGCACGACGCTAACTGAGAGCTATGCAATGTGGCCTGCGTCATCGGTCAGCGGCTTTTATTACTCGCATCCTGATAGTGAGTACTTCAATGTCGGAAAAATCGGCCGAGATCAGTTAGAGGATTATGCGGCGCGGAAGGATTGGGATATTAAGACAGCTGAGAAGTGGTTAAATCCGAATTTGTAGGGATGTTGTTGAATTTTTTTAGCGTGTTTTTGAGGCGGGATTGGTTTTTATAGCCGTTCCCGCTTTTTGCTTCTATCTGCCAGTCTAGGCGAGGCGGTAGCACAGTTTGAGTCGTTCCTGTTGCCTCGAGACCACCTCAAAACCTAGCTACCGCAACTCGCCTAGCCCGTCAGGATATTCGCGACAATCGGGGCTAAAAAGCCTCGCTATGGTAGGGTTACTCTATTTGCCACAAATAAAAGATGCTATAGTTTATAACTACCTAATACGAAAATCCACCTTAGTCAAAACCATATTTCTCCCGACGCTTATCGAATGCTCCTTGACCCCCTTCTAATATTTTAGCTGCTAGCTCTTTAACTTGAGGTACATCAATTGCACCTTGTTGTTCTAATAAAATTTTCCCCTTATTGTCTTCTACACTGAGAACCCCAATCCATTCTGCGTCGCCAAATACTGGAATATTAGCGTTGTGAGTTGCAAACAAAAACTGTCTACTTAGTTTGGCTTCACGAAGCTCAGTTACTATTCGATCGGCAATAAAAGCGTTATCTAAATTATCCTCCGGTTGGTCTAGAATTAATGGGTCTTGATTATCTAACAGTAAAAGATGTAACACTGCTGTACATTGTTGACCAGTAGAAAGGTTTTCAATAGAACGAAAATCTATATCTTTGCCTTCATTATCAAATGCTACGTTGAGTTCTATCGTCGTTTTATCAGGGATAATTATTTCTTCTAATTCTAGGAGTTTACTACTTGAAATACGGCATAATGCACTCGCTACTATTGGAGAAACGCTAAATTTATCTATTAGTTCATCTGAACCTTGTCTAATTGTTTTCACTAAATTATTAGGTGTAAAAGACTGATTACCTACCCATTCAAGCCGTCTCTCTCTAACACCTTCCATATCACAGTTAAGCAAAAATTCTACCAAAACCTGCCTATCACCTTCAGAAATTAAATTTAATTGAACTTTTTTTGATAATTTTCTGTTTAGTTTTTTTACCGCTTTTTGGATTTGGCTAGCTCTATCACTTGTTTTTTGACTAAGCTCTAATAGCAGTTGCTCACGCTCTTCATTTAAAGCATTAAGTTGTGAAATAATGTTTTCTAATTCTTCGTTTTTTGGTTTTATAGACTCTATTTCTCTCAATAGTCTTTGGTATTCACTTCCTATCTGTTGTCCTGTTTTTCCTTGGCTTGTAGGTATACTTTTAAAAGTTTTATCTAACTCTTCTTCCTTTACACCTATCTCCTGATGATGCTCTTCCCTAGCTTCTTGTAGTTCTTCATACGCCTTTTCTATTAAAGTATTAATTTCATTCAAGTGCCCACTAATTGAAGAGTTAAGTTTATCAAACAAATTGCGTTCTCTTTCTAAAATTTTATGATGTGGTAAATCTTTTAAAGCTTCGTCATTCAGAATATCTGTATCTAATAAACTACCTTTAAAGTCTTCAGTCAATATCCTAATCTTCTCTAAACCGTTATTAACCTTCCTATCTAATAGTTTTTCCTTCTCTAACTTAGAAATTACTTCTATTTTTTCATCTATACCTAAGTCCTGATATTGCTTTACTTGTGCTAGAAGCTTTGGAAGTTGCTCAACTTCTGATTCGATATCATTTTTTTTACTAACTTGTAAAACTATTAACTCTCGATTTAACTTGAGTTTATCCAATACCTCATCAACAGATTTATTGTATTCTGAATGACCATCCTCCAAAAACCTACTAACTAATTTATTTCGATTCTGTTCATCTCGAGTCATTTCATAGATTTCATTTTGACCATACAGTTCAAGTTTTGGAAATAAATCAATAGGATGATAAGGTGTAATATTTCCGTTTTCATCTTGAACAACCGATTTATCTCCATACTTCCTAATAATTTTAAATCTACGTCCATTCATGGCTGCTGAGCGAATTGTGATTTCGATTAATCCCTTCTCATTGCCAAGATTATTGTCGATAATAGCCTTGTGCTGTGCTTTTGCTTCTTTACCAAATGGCTCTAACTCGAAAGCATAGCGAATGCATTCTAAAAAGGTAGATTTGCCAGTCCCTCTTCCTCCAATCACTGCATTTAAATGCTCTGATAAATTAATATTCACACCATCTAGATAACCACTTACGAGTTTGATATTTTCAATAGCTGATGCATAATTTTCTGATTTATCTGAATGCAACTTTATTCTTGATTCAGGGTCTAAAAAGGCAAGCTTGAATGCTGAAAAACTCGGTTTAGTCATCTTAACTAAACAAGAAGCCCCATTAGCCTTAATTTCTTCTGGTTTAGAGACATCAGCTGAATTTATTGCTATCATCATACGAGTTCGACTGTAATCTACAATTTTATTAAGAAACACTTTGCGATAAAAATCATCTTCAACACCTCTTAGGTCTTCAATAGAGCCTGGAATCTGAGCAGCTAATAAATCTGAATTTCGCCAAATATTATTCATACGCTTTTTCAAAACACCGTCATCATTAGTGCAATGAGCTGCAAAAATGAAACCCTCATTATCCTTTACATATTTGATAATATCACTAGCGGATAAATCAACTGGTGCTGCGGGGTTGTTACTATTAATACGTAATGCTCCTAGATGCATGGTAAGCTGATGTGTTGATATTCTTTCATCAAATAAGCATACAAAATGAACCTTTTCACTTGAAGCAATTTCAAACCCTGGAAATACTATTATTCCATTATCATTGAATAAATTTCTGATGTCATCTATACCTGAAACGGAACCATGGTCTGCTAATCCAATTACCTTTATACCAAACTCAATTGCTGCATTTAGTAATTGACTATTATATTCACTTTCTGAAATCTGATGTTCTTGACCTCGATATTTAATGTAGCTAGCTGGATTAACCTGTAATGCACATTTAAAAAATCTAGCCTTAGTGTAAGTATCTTCAATTAAACTCATGTCGTCTTTCCTTAACTTTTAGTGTTTTATAAGTCTGCCTGTATTTGCTATACTAATTAATAACAGACCCAGAACTGTATAAGTCAATATATCCAAGCAATTGTTTTGCAAAGTATATCTACTTTTAAATGCTAAATAAGCTAAAATATCTCCAACAGTCCCGCCTCCTCTACTTTTTGAGCCTGTATCGATAAGAAATTTGGCGGTCTTCTTTTGTCTTGATTTCGGCTCATATTACTTAGAGTTGGTAACTCATCATTTAAATTTAGCATAATATAAAAATAGTCGGTTACGCCTTGTTTGCATTCTCTACGAGAATTTGACAAGTCTAACGCCACCCTACTTATCTTTATTTCTTCGACACCGCTCAGAACAATAAATGACTTGCTCCCAGTCTTTCTCCCACTTCTTGCGCCACGTAAACGGACGCTTGCAGACTGGGCAGATTTTTTGTGGTAGGTTTTGTTTTTTATGTGCCATGATGACCCTTACCGATTACTCATAATCGTCAAATATTTTATTGAGGCGATTGAGACTGTTGACGATCAGCTTACCAGATTAATCAGTACTACTATCAATCGCGAGCTTCTCATCCATACGCATCGTTAGCGGTGCAAGCGCATCTTTTAGAGCGTGTGCTATCAGCGCGGCCTGCTCTTTGACACCGGTGGTCGATGCTTAATCGTCAGCACGGCTCGATAGACTCTGAGCCATCTTTTGTGCCAATTGTTCAACCGCACTGACCAGCTGCACCATCAGTGCTTTTTGCACGTCTTGGTTTTACTTGAGGTACTCGCCTTTCGCTTTGTGGTCATGCTTATATATTTGTAGCAATTGGCTCACGCTTTTCTCATAGCCATTATCAATGCTATCGCTGACGACTTTGGCATTATTGATCACGCTATCGGCGAGGATTTTTTGTGAGACGAGCTGCACCTTCATCTGAGTTTCTAACTGAGCCTTACGCTCTGCTTCTCGTAAACGCGCGCGATTTGCTCTGGATCGTTTTTGGTTTTTAATCACTCAGTTACATAGTTTGGTATGACATGGATGACGATTGCTCGACTTGATGCCGTTATATTTATATTTTTAGAATAGACTTATGTTTGTTTATTAATGATTATATATACATTTCATTACATAATATATAGCTGTGGCTATTAACGACCCCATATCGGTGAGCGTACGACGCCACCATTTTGGCTATTAATGGCGTAACTTGTGTTCCCTAAGAGCGAATGAATAACCAAATCGCCACCTTTTTGACGTCCTAAACTTTGACCGCCTACTTGCCCGCTGACTTTTGAAAAACGCGTTGGGTAGACCGCATAATTTCCAGAAGGAGATAGACGTGCCGGTTCATCGAGTCCAGTTTCTGCCAGACTAACTACTTGTCCAGTCGCTAGTGTCATGACAGCCGCCTTACGACCATTTAGGTAAGCCATGCGCTGACCATCTACACTGAGCTGAGGACTGGCGACATAGCCATTTGTCGGTACAGGTACGGCTTTACCAGTCGCGAAGTGATAACGATAGATACGTGGGCGCCCAGCACGGACTTTGTCACTGGTATAAACAAAGCTTTTGCCGTCAGCGGCATAGCTGGGCTGTACCTCAGTGCTCGGTAGTGTCGTTAATTGCTCAGTTTTCCCATCACTTAGGCGCATCTTATAAATATCAGCATTGCCGCCGACCGTAGAGCTATAGAGCAGATATTGACCATCAGGTGAAAATGACGCTGACATATTACTGCCTTCAGCATTGACGACCAGATTGCGCGTTTTGCTGCTTTTATCATAAATATATATTTTAGGATGCTCGCGCGGGGCTTGTTTGCTATAAGCAAGCAATTGACCATCAGCCGACCACGCTGGCGCATAGATATAGCCTGTGATCTGATCGATGAGCTGACGATCACTGCCATCAGGACGGATGCTATAGAGTGTCGATACTTTTGCGCTCCCTGACCCTTGCTCTTCCACATAAGCAATGTGTCCTTGACGATCAATGGCAGGCATAGCAGCGGTCAGTGGATTGCTATCCACTGTGCTGGTAGGCTTTTTCATTTCAGCACTAGGCAGTGTCTGACAGCCAGTGAGAGCCACCAATATAGCGATCGTCGTCGCCCCTTTTATCGTGATGTTATTCGTGGTTGGTTTTGACATAATAGTTTTAAACATAAAATAGTATCCAATAAAATCGCTAAGGTGTAACAGCAGCTTTACGCTAGTGTAGCGCAAAATTCGACAAACTTTGGACGAAAAAAAAGACCCCACTTATTAGTGAGGCCTTATCAAATCTAACCAGAATGTCTATATCGCTTTACTCAATCACCAAGTTATTTAGAGACAGCTTTAAAGTAAGCCACTTGGTTATCATTTTTGATGGTTAAGACAGGGACATTTTTGGCATTTTTACTGAGGCTGTATTTGCCTTGTACCGTTGCTAGGGTCGCTGTGTCAAAGCTGGCTTGCGGCTCAGGACAGGCCATCATTGTACTGATGCCATTTTTGATCTGCACATCACCATTGACGACACTGTAACCTGCGCTCATATTGTTGCATGTGTTCATAAATGCGATGTAGTTTCTACCATTGTCGTTCATGAAGCTCAAAGTGAGCGGCTTGGCTGGATCAAAGAACAGCTGAGACACCTGTTCACCGTTGCTACGTTTGGCATCAACCAACTGCCAATTGTGCGCTTGTAATGCCTCTACAGTGACGGGCTGACTGACTGGCGCAGGCAAGGTAGCCATTGTCTGACAACCAGCGGCAAGAGCACTAACTGAAAAGGTAGCTGCCATCATCACTTTAGTCATATTTTTCATATACATTCCTTTTTTATTGAATCCAAAAACCTTGCCGAGCATAAGGTCATACTTGACACAAGACCCAACAAGCGCATTCAGAATTTTGATTTATTATGGTAATTGTCTTATTCACTGTTTCAGACAGTAGCGATATTTTGTTTTGACTCACCAGTGACTGTCATTATCAATTGAGTAAGTATTTAGCGGATATTTTTTGCCTCATACATACTACTGACTACTGACTACTGACTACTGATATTTACTATTGACGCTATTTCCCAGTGATAATGTCACTTTTCTTGATGAGGTTTTATTTAAACCTTCTCTTGGCAGATGTCAGCTGATACAAAAACACTCCACTAAATAGTGAAGTGTTTTTATCGTGCGACTATCGCATCTGATGACTGATATCGTTTATCGAAACCTTAAGTAATACATATAGGTCTCAGTACACGTATTAGCAACTGCTTTAGATCACATCTGTACCAGTAATGTTTGGCTCTTCAGTCGCAGGCGCTGTCATACTTGACATCGACTGGCAACCGACGAGTACCGTTACCATGACAATACCAGTCATCAATGCTTTGGTTAAGTTTTTCATATAAGCTCCTAGAATAATTTTAATAAACGGTTGGTTTTAACAAAGTATCACTATCGTTGTATTAAAGCCACAGCCATTGGATCGTACTTCTCCCAATGATCATAGCTTATTCACACTTTTAGCATACCCATCTCTTATATTGCTGTAAGTTAATTAATGTTAAGGAAATATGCTTACTGAGTTTTGGTTTCCTGCAACGCAGCATAGCCAGACAGACGCTTGCGCTCAGCATCATCAAACAACTGCTGCTCAAGTTGGTCTATCTGAATTTGCGCCTCTGCTGGATTGGCACTTTGATTTAGTAAGCGCTGTTTTTGCGTTTGATACTGAGTGAAGCGCTGATCGAAGTCGGCATCTTCTTGATCGACTTGTGCCAGTCTCTCTGCCGCTGGTGCGCCCACTAGCTCTCGACGCATATTGTATAGTGCTTCAGGGCTGGCACCTGCCGCTTTCATCTGTTCAGTACGAGCCATAAGCTCATTAAGATTGGCTTGCTGCATGATATTGGTTTTGATCGCACCATCTGGTAGACGGCTCACATAATCTTGTCTGGCAGCCTGTTTTTGTGCCTCACTCATTTGCTCATTTTGATTGATTCTGACCATCTCCATACTATAGTCATCATAACTATTGCTAGCACCAAAGAAGGCTTCGATGGTGGTTTTGTCAAAATACTGCTGACGTAAACTCGCCACATCCTGCTTTTGCTGAGCAATGGCATTCAAATCTAGCTCACCATTTTTGGTCGCTTGCAGTTGCAGATTGCCATAACGCTTTTCTATCTCAGGAAGCGCTTTGAGATACGCCACATATTTGCCAAAGATAGCGACCGCTTGGCTGGCAGCTGGCTCTGGGGTATGGTGACGGATATAACTCTCGACACGCGCAAAAATAACGGCTTCGTCCTCCTCTCCTATTGCTGATAAAAAATAATCGAATAAACGCCGCAGACCTTCAGTGACGACCAATTGCTTGTGCTCATCGATGATGATTTCGCCGTCCACTTGCGTGCCTTTCAATGAGCGCGGCAAACGCTCTAACCCAGTGACAAATGCAGACTGGCTTTGGGCTGAAGCGGTTTGTTCTGTTTGCTCACTATTTAGTGCAGTGGACAACGTACTCTCATAGGTATCAGTGGGTGAAGCAGATAGCGACTGCTGAGTCGCCATCGGTTTATTATCTGGCTTAAACCACACAATCACCGCCGCCGCGATGACTATGATGACCACGGCGATGATAGCGATTGGTAAATAGGCTGGACGGCGATTATTCGACATAGATGAGAGTTCTTTTTACAAGTCAGCTTAAAGGTTGGCGTTTTTTAGGCGATTGACCTGAGTACGATAAATGGACTTGGGCTTAGACTCGCCCCATGCGGTCAAACCTAATAACTGATCGGCTGAATCTAGATGGTTCATGATGTAGTTGTCACGAATCACATACCCAAGTCGGCTTGAGCAGACAGAGACCAGACCATCATTGGCATCAGATAAAAACGGTACGCCTGTTACTGCAAGCAGATAATCACTAGGGTCAAGGGATCTCATGACTTGTCCGACGCCACTAAATGAGTAATATTTGATACCGTTTGCAGAGGTACTGGTTGGCTGACCACAGTAACTTGTTGGCATTGCTGCGGGGAATTTGGCATTGAATTTGGCCGCACCATCGGTTGATAGCGCCATGAGTGCTTGCCAGCCATCTTGCGCTTGTATCTCTTTAAAGCTGATGCCTGATCCCACATCTGTAAAGCCGCCAATCAAATTAAACACCCCTGATACCAGCTGTGTCGTGACGTTTGATGGCTCACCTGTGTCATTGTTTGGTTCAAGGACGTTTTTGACAAAATCGGCTGTTTTTGAACCTTGCTCTGGGCTTGATACGGCGGTGACCGAGGCGACGTATTTTGGTGCAACGCCAGCGACATAGCGGATGTCTATACCGCCTTGACTGTGCCCAAACAAATTGACTTTTGGATCGCCTGAAATGGCAGTGATGGTTTTGACTTGCTGTAATAGCTGCTCGCCGCGGACTTCACTATTATTCACCGCTGATGTTTTGGTGGTGTACACCTCTGATCCACCTTTCATCAGCTCACTAGGAATCTCGTTGAAATAATCTAAGACCCCAAACATCTTGGTAAAGCCGCCAAGCCCATGCGCCAGGACCACTGGATACTGAGTCTTGGTATAACTGGAGGTAAAGTATTTGCTATCGACTAGCGTGCAGCCATTGGCGTTGGCACAATTATAGTACTGCCCTGCCGCTTGCGCTGAGGTGGTTTGCATGGTCATTAATAAAACGCCAGTACTGATAGAGCCCAGTATTGGTAAAAAAGTGCGCGGCGTAAGCGCAGCACGAACGTACGAGGAGAGCTTCATAACAACATCCTTGTCATCATTAATGGTGAGTGCCTTTACCTCATAACGTCGGCAAAGACTGCTGCTAATCCCTTTAGCATGCAAAATTACATTACTTCTATCTTTTACAAGATTCAACTAAATTGTCAAAATATGAATACATTATCGTGACTGGAGGGTCATAACGGCTCAAATGGGGCTGTAAAGCAACTATTGTCAATAATAATGATAGATTTAATATCACTTATCATAAAACTGCCATTCATCCATTTATGGTATAATCTCCCCACATTAAACCCATAATTATAAGACACAAGATGATGACTAAAAAATCCCTTATCCAGTCCCCAGAGGCCATAGAAAAAATGCGTGTGGCCGGCAAACTTGCCAGCGACGTCCTTGTCATGCTCGACGAACATGTCAAAGTTGGCGTCAGTACCGAAGCCCTCAACCAAATCGCTCATGACTATATCGTCAACGTGCAAAAAGCCATCCCTGCTCCGCTGAACTACAATGGCTTTCCTAAATCTATTTGTACCTCAGTCAACCACGTGGTCTGTCACGGCATCCCAACCGAAAGCAAGCTACTCAAAGATGGTGATATCATCAATATTGATGTGACCGTGATCAAAGACGGCTACTACGGCGACACCTCAAAAATGTGGATCGTCGGTAACGGCTCTATCATGGCGCAGCGTATCTGCAAAGTCGCACAAGACGCGCTATATGCTGGCATGAGTGTGGTAAAAAACGGCGCGCGTCTTGGTGATATTGGTGCAGCGATTCAAGCAGTGGTCGAGCCTGAGCGCTTTAGTATCGTCCGTGAGTTTTGTGGTCATGGCATCAGTGATGAATTCCACCATGAGCCACAAGTCATGCACTACGGCAAAAAAGGCACAGGCTTTGAGCTAAAAACGGGCATGACCTTTACCATTGAGCCGATGATCAACCAAGGCACGTGGCAGACCAAGATTTTACCTGATGAGTGGACAGCGATTACCAAAGACCGCAAACTGTCCGCTCAGTGGGAGCATACGATGGTCGTAACCGACAATGGCTGTGAAGTATTTACCACGCGCCCTGAAGAAGATTTGAGTTTTTTGACACAGTAAGACCATAAAAGATCGCCTAGGCGGTCTTTTTTTTGGCCGATGGTTAGCGTGTATCGAGTTAGGACAGATTGAGTATTGTGCTTACTGGCTTTTTGTCTTTATACTCTGATGAGTTAAAAATTTATATTGATACATTTATTATAGTGAATTCAGTATAAAAACGATACAGTGGGATTGGGATAAATTTTTCGCAGCATCGAGCAGCGTAGGCACAGCACGCAAGGAAAATTTAGACCAGTTCCACCTTGATATATAATGTATTTGTTTTATTTAGGATTGACTATAGTACATTCTATTGGTGACTTTTATCAGCTATCAGCAGCTCAAACGCTCTATTTTTAAACTCTTAATTGGATAACACTCATGTTTACTTGTGATGTCGCTTCTATTGATCTAACGCCCCTACCGCTACTATCAAATGATACGGCGACAGATAACTCGCTGTTGTCAGAGCAAAATACGACTGATAAAGCGCTGCTTGGCATTCCTGAATGGTTGGCACAAATCAATGAGGATATCAGCCGTGCCCTAGAGCGCGGTACCAATATTCGTCAATTGGTCGAAGCACGTGCCTGCGCGATTGATAGCTTACTCATTGCGCTATTTAAATGGTTTGAGCTAGATAAGACGGATTTGGCATTGTTTGCAACGGGTGGCTATGGACGCGGTGAGCTGTCGCTTTATTCAGATATTGATATCCTGCTGTTATCTCCTGACGAAGTCGGCGCTGATGCCAGTGGTAAGATTGATAAATTGGTCGCATTGCTGTGGGATATCGGGCTGGAGCCTGCGCTGTCTGTGCGGAGCGTCAACGATGCGTTAGAAGCTGCACTTGACCATACGATAGCCAGTGCCCAGCTCGAAGCTCGATTGTTAATCGGCAACGAAGCACTGCGAGATATGCCCATCCAAATCGTTAACAAGCAGTGGTCTCCTCGTGCCTTTTTTGATGTAAAAATGGAAGAGTCCAAGGCCCGTTATCTACAACATAATGCCACCGAGTATAATCTGGAGCCCAATATCAAAACGGCGCCTGGGGGATTACGTGATATTCATATCATTGGCTGGGTGACCAAACGCTATTTTCGTGTGGGCAAGCTCTATGACTTGGTACAACAAAACTTTTTGACCGAAAAAGAGTTTGATGAGTTAAGCTTTGCAGAAGGCTATCTATGGCAGATACGGCATTATCTGCATGTGCTGACCGGACGTAACGAAAACAAGCTGTTGTTTGATTATCAGCGTGAGATTGCTCAATTAATGGGTTACGAGACCCAGCCAGATGACCAGCCCAATGCGGCTGTTGAACGCTTTATGCGTGATTACTACCGCTGTGCCATGCAAATATCAACGCTGTCTGAGATGCTGACCAACCACTATTATGAGACCATCATAGAGCCCAGCCTGCCTGATGATGAGCGCCCCAAAAAGCAGCCGATCAATGCAAGATTCAACCGTGTTGGTGATCATATTGCTATAGCGCACCATCGGGTTTTTGCTCAGCATCCTGAATCTATTTTAGAGATGTTCTTATTAATGGGTCAGCACGGTATCGACAAGGTTCGCACCCATACCTTGCGTGCACTCAAAATTGCGGCACGCGGCATTGACCAGACCTATAGAGACAACCCTGTTCACAAAGCTTTATTTTTATCTAATCTAAAAGAGCAAAACTATCTGTTCCATCGTTTGCGCACCATGAATCGCTATGGGGTATTGGGCAACTATATTCCTGCTTTTGCGCAAGTCACGGGTCTGATGCAATATGATTTGTTCCATCGCTATACGGTGGACGCGCATACGTTATTTTTGATTCGAATTTTGCACCGCTTTACCGATCCTATGTTTTCTGAAGAGTTTCCACTGGTCAGCACTATTTTTCAGCGCATCGAGCGCAAAGAGATTTTGGTACTGGCCGCGATGTTCCATGATATCGCCAAAGGTCGTGGCGGCGACCATAGTGAGCTTGGTCAGACAGAGTCCATTGAGTTTTGTCTGTCACATGGCATGAGCTTAGCCGACGCCAATTTGGTTGGCTGGCTGACTCGCTACCATCTATTAATGTCGATTACCGCACAGAAAAAAGACATCTCAGACCCTGAGGTGGTGACTGTCTTTGCAGACCTTATCGGTAATGTGACGCATTTGAATCACTTGTACGTACTCACCGTTGCTGATATGAATGCAACCAACCCGCAGCTTTGGAACAGCTGGCGGGCAACGCTGATGAAACAACTCTACTCGCAGACACGGCGCATTTTGCGCGCCGATATTGATGCGCCGACCAATCGCCAAGATATGATCAGCGCCACTCGTGCGCAGGCGCTCGCGATGCTAGACAATGTCAATAATCAGCACATGAATCGCGATGAAGTATTGCGACTATGGGACGATTTGGGCGATGAGTACTTTTTGCGAGAGATTGCAGAAGACATCTTGTGGCACACCGAAGCCATCTTAAACCATCCACCGATTGGGCTTGCTTCTAATGCGGATAGTCCACCACTGGTGGTTTTGCGTGAGCATCGTGAACTGGCACTGGATGCGGTACAGGTTTTTGTCTATACCCAAGATCAGATGAATCTGTTTGCCGTTACGATGGCGGTGTTCGATCAGATGAATCTTGACGTATTAGATGCGCGGATCATTACGGCGACTCGCGACTTTGCTCTGGATTCTTATGTGCTGCTAGATCCTAGTGGTACGCTGTTGGTCGATGAAGACAGTCAGCAAGAGCTCAAACAGCGCCTGATTAATGCCTTTAAAGATCCAACAGTACTAAAGCTCACCAACAAACGTATGCCACGTCAGCTCAGGCATTTTGAAGTGGCTACGGTGATTAACTTTGAGTTTAATGAGGCATCTGACCAGCATATCATGAGCTTAGAGACACTGGATCAGCCAGGACTATTGGCCCGGGTTGGACAGATATTTTTGCAGGAGCAAATTGAGGTTCATGCGGCTCGTATTACGACCTTAGGCGAGCGCGCAGAAGATATGTTTTATATCAGTGACCAAAATGATAAGCCCTTATCTGCTGAACGACTTGATGCGTTAAAATCAGCACTGCTCGCCAGCCTAGCGACCAAAAGAGAAAACAACGTGGTTTATAGCTATTAATTGAATGACAACATCTTTGATGACAAGGGCGCGCTTTACAGCGTGCTCTTGTATATTATATTGTCCGCATGTTCTATCAGCTCTACATCAGCAAGCTCTGGTGGCAAAACACCTACTTCAAGTAGCTGCTGCTCCATGATTAATCGTCCAGCCTTGATTTCTTTTTGTAATAAGCAATGCAAGCTTGATAAATGAAACTCGCCATTAAGATAGTCACCCAGCTGCCTCAAAGAAATAGGCGACTTGGCATGCACGTCAGGATACAGACTATCCTCTGCCAAAATAATCATTTCATTGAACGTCTCTTCACGCATCAGTTCATCATTGTCTATCTCATCCTGCAACTTATTCGCCAGACGGCCTTTCGCTGCAAGAATACCAACAAAAAATATAGTCTGTAAGATAAATAAAGCAATGTATTGCCACAAAGATAACGATAGATTCAACATATTATTTAGCAGCATCAGCGCCATGGCGACAACCACGTAACCAACCAACTGCCATAATAACCACATGATTAAACTATTTTCGCCATACCAAAAGATTTTCTTCTCTTGATGCTCAATCAATTGCCGCCTCGCCTGCCACCAGCACGCTTCACGTTCTCTTAGCAGCGCATATACGTTAATAGGATGCACACCTGCATCAGGAATGTCATTATTGATATTTTTAGCGATGAAGTTATTATGATTTAGTGCACTAGGCATATCAAACTGTCCTTAAAATGATCTGTCTCTGGCACCGACAGTCATCTTTTATATTGTTATAAGTTATCAGACGCGAAGCGTTCAATGCGCTTTGTAAGTACGATTGAATGGGCTATGATAAGGTCAGCCGTTCAAGCACAATAAATTCGCATTCACGTTATGAGAAGAAAAAGGCAAAAGAGGTATTACACTGCTCTAATGTAAATTTTCTTTATAACTTTATTATTAATTGTCTATTATAGTTATCACACTTATGAATCACAACTTAAAGCATCTACATCCTTATCCCTTTGCCAAGATGGCAACCTTATTCGCTGACAGCATACCTGCCGACGGTTACAGCGAAATCAAACTGGGTATTGGTGAGCCAAAACATGAGCCACCAGCATTTGTACTGGACGTACTACGCGAAAACTTGGACAAAATAAGTCGTTATCCGACCACCAATGGTATGTTTGAGTTACGTCAGACGATTGCGCACTGGTTAGAGAAGCGTTTTTTTCTTAGCCATGTCGATGCCAACACCCAAGTTTTGCCAGTGATGGGTACTCGCGAGGCCATTTTTAGCTTTGTACAAGCCGTCATAAATCATGATGCCGCTGATAACGAAAGCACGTCCTCTTCAGCCTCTAATGCGTCGCCTTTGGTTGTTATGCCCAATCCGTTCTATCAGATATATGAAGGTGCAGCAATATTGGCACAAGCGACGCCCCATTTTGTTCCCTGTACGTTAGACAATAACTTTAAGGGGGATTATCGCGCGGTGCCAAAAGACGTTTGGGCACGCACGCAGCTTGTATTTGTCTGTAGTCCGAATAACCCAACGGGTTCGGTTATGACTATGGAGGATTGGGAATATCTCATTCGTTTATCAGACCAATACGGTTTTGTCATTGCCAGCGACGAGTGCTATAGCGAGCTGTATTTTGATACTGCTCCGATTGGCTTACTGCAAGCTTGCGCGAATCTGGGTCGCCGTAATTTCAAAAACTGTATCGTATTTCATTCGTTATCCAAACGCTCGAACCTACCTGGTTTACGCTCTGGGTTTGTGGCGGGCGATGCCAAGATTTTGCAGTCTTATTTGCAATATCGTACTTACCAAGGCTGTGCGATGCCGATACCGCATCAGCTTGCCTCTATCGCTGCGTGGCAAGATGAAAAGCATGTCGCACACAATCGCGCCCTTTATCAAGAAAAGTTCGCGCTATGGATGTCAGAGCTTGGCGAGTTGCTAGATTTGCGCATGCCAGAAGCTGGATTTTATTTTTGGATAAAAGTACCTGAACCGTTCGATGGCGATGATGAAGTATTTGTCAAAGCATTATACGAGCAGGCCAATATCCATGCATTGGCAGGACGCTACTTGTCACGCGAGGTTGATGGGAATAATCCTGGAAAAGGCTATGTCCGTGTTGCTTTGGTCGCGAGTGTCGAGGAGAGCCGCGAAGCAATCAGTCGTATTCGAAAGTTGCTGGCGGCATAAACAGTCACTCAAAAAGCTTTTATCTTAAGCTAATAAAGCAGCCTCTAATAACCACAATATAAATAGGGTTATTAGAGGCTTTTTGCATGAATAGTGCTATAGTAAAGTCTCTACTGCAAAATATACCATCAAGGATGATGCCATGCCCCATCTTGACTTTACCCAGCCGCCCTTTGACGTACTGAGTCTAGCTGAACGTCAAAGCATCAGAAAAAACACGAAGATCCGCTATCTTGCTAGAGATGAGATCCTACCCGCAGCAGACTTGCAGTATCTATATGTGGTCATCAAAGGACAAATTGAGCAATCACTGGGTGGTGAATTTGTCGCCTCTTATTTGGGCAGCAACCATTCTGATGAGCCAAACAATAATGACTGGTTTGATAGTCGCCGCTTACCTGAGTCACTCATAAAAAATGGTGTGCCAGAAAGTAAAAACACGCCTATACAGCCGTACCAGTTTCGGGCCAGTGAGGAGACATTGCTGCTACAAGTCGATGGTGCCACTGTCGATAAAATCAGCGCGCAAAATCATCTGGTACGCCAAATGCTATCAGACAAGCTACCCGAAAGACTAAAGGCATTGCGACAGCGCCGTAGCAACAAAGCCCTAAACCCTGCTGGCTATACCCATCAACAAGAAGTGCAGCAAATCATGCTGCAACCTGTCATCGACGTCCATTTATTGCCAGTACATATTGTCGATGCCAATAACAGCTTGTACGAAGCTGCGCGTATCATGACCGAGGCTAGGCTAAAACACGTACTGGTACGACCGCTGAACTATGTAGAAAATATACGAGACACTGAGCAGCCAAAACTGCTGTTAGGCATTCTCACCGATACGGATATTTGTCGCGCTGTGAGTGACAGACAAGATCCCGCTATTACGCTTTGCCAGCGCTATACCAATTTTAACCTGCGTACGATCAAGGCCACTGACGAGATTGGCGATGCGTTGCTCACTATGACTCGCTATCGCATTCACAGGCTGCCAGTCATTGATAGCAGTGGTGATGTCGTCGGCGTGCTTGGACAAAACGATATGCTCGCCCACATTGGTCATCACTCACAGCTTATTAGTATTCAAATCGAGCAAGCAACCGATCTATCAAGCCTAGATACCGCAGTCGAGCTTATCGGTCGCTATATTCGTGCGCAGCATCAAAACGGTGTCAAAATCGGTAATATCAGCCGCATGGTGCAGACGTTGAATGCGCAAGTATTTACCAAGCTCTGGCAGCTGATCGTACCTGATGAAGTGATAAGCAATACTTGTCTCATCGTCATGGGCTCAGAAGGTCGCGGCGAGCAAATCATGCGTACCGATCAAGATAACGCCCTGATCATTCGTGATGGCTATACGCATCCGGATTTGGCACAGTTTGCCGATACCTTTAATAATCACTTGGCAACGCTTGGCTATCCACTGTGCGATGGCAATATCATGATGACCAATTCCATGTGGCGACAACCGCTCAGGCAGTTTACCGCGCAGATTGCCTCATGGTTTAGGAACACTGACCCCATGCATGGCATCTACTTGTCCGCCATAATGGATGGCGAATACGTCTGCGGTGATGAAACCCTACTGACACAGGTACGTCAGCATTTAAGAATGGCTCACAGACACGCCGATCCAATGTTTGTACGTCAGTTTGCCCGTGCAGCATTGCAGTTTGGCGATGTCAATCAGTGGTGGCAAAAGTTTGTACCTTTGATAGGGGGTAAATCTATATCAGCAGATATCGATCTAAAAAAAGCAGGGATCTTTCCATTGGTTCATGGTATTCGTACGTTGGCATTAGAAAATGATGTGCTCGATGTGCCTAGCAGTAAAGATCGCCTAAAGGCATTGGTGCAGTCTCATGCCCTGACCCAAGAGCGCGCCGATACATTATTGGAGGCGCTTGAGTTTTTTATGGCGCAGCGGCTATCCGTAGCACTGTCGACCGAGGACAAGCAGGCAAGGCAAGTCGATCCAACGACACTAACCGCACTAGAACGCGACCTGCTTAAAGAATGTCTGGCCGTGGTAAAAAGTTTTAAAAATCAGCTGCGTCAACACTATCAGTTAGAAATAGCATAAATATAGCAATAGAATAAATAAATGGATGATCAACATGAGCTGGTTACAGCAGTTATCTTGCGCTTGGCAAAAGACGCAGCTACAGCGTCCGGAGCTGGCATCAATGTTCACCACACCGTCGGCTGAGCAGTGGGTAGCGATTGACTGTGAAATGACTGGCCTGAACCCCAAAAAGCACCATTTATTATCCGTGGCAGCGATACATATCAATGGCAATACGATCGATACGGGTAATGGCATGCACTTAGTTTGCAGACCGCCTGTAATGCCAGATCGGGATACAATTGTCATTCATGGTCTGCGTACTGCTGATGTCGAGCATGGCATGAGTTATGACGAGATGCTGGCTCTTTTGTTACCTTTTATTGATAACCGACCCATCGTCGGATTCTGCCCGCAGCTCGACATGGTATTTTTGAACCCTTTGGTCAAACGCTATATGGGAACGACCTTGCCCAACAAAGTCATCGATGTGCGTCAATTATACAGTCGACGTATGGGCGACCGTACGCAAGGTATTCCCAATCAAACGCAGCATTTGACTAATATTCTGGCGCATTATGGTATTCCTGAGCTTGGCGCGCATGACGCTTATAACGATGCAATAATGACGGCGATGGCATTTTTGCATGTACGCTAGCCTTTATTATTGACGATAAAATTGAGCTTCTGAGAGCATATGCGAAAACAGCAACTCATGTTACCATAAGCAGTTTTTGCCACCTGATGAAAGATGCTCATGCGATACCGTTCAAAGCGCGACCATCAGTCGCCCATTACTGCCAAAACTGCCGCAATCTGTAGCCGTGTATTACCCTCTCACTTATCTAATAAACGTCTGCCTACCCTCACGCTATTCGCCGCGATGATCATAGCGCCTGCTTATGCACAGCCGGCTCTACCAGCCCCCATTGAAGCAGCATTGTCACGTGCCAATCTGACAGCGTCTGATATCAGTCTTATCGTAACGCCTGTGGGTGACAAAAATGCCAGTCGACTGCCCGCGTCTGTGCAAGTGATTGATAGCCGTGATACGGATCGCCAATCGACGCGACCCTCTGACTATAACGCTGTGACTGCTAATGAAAACAATAGCAGCCAAAACGTGACAAAGACAGATAACCTAGCGACCAACATCACCACTCATACTGACTCACAAAGCGCGCTAATCATTATTGAACAGCGTACGATTGAACAGCATGAGCGAAAAATACATACGTATACTGATGATCCTTATACGTATCAGAGTGTAGAGAGCATACCGACGGTTGTACCTGATGAGAACCCTTCCCTTACTAATGATGACAATAGCGCGGTGAGCACGGATAATGCCTCGGTAAAAATCTCCTTTTCACCACTATTGAATCATCAGCCTGATGTACCGCGTACGCCTGCCAGCACCATGAAGTTGGTACCCACTTTTATCGCGCTTGATACATTGGGGGCAGACTTTGTATGGTATACACGCGTCTATCATACTGGTATTGTCATCGGCGACCGTCTACATGGTGATTTAATCATTCAAGGCAGCGGCGACCCTAAGATGACTCATGAGCGATTAAAGCAGCTCCTTTATCAAGTGCAAGCAGCGGGTATTCGCCATATCAATGGCGATATCATCGTTGATAGCAGCATTTTTGAGTCGGTGAGCAAGGATCCTGCCGCCTTTGACAATGCGCCACTGCGTCCTTACAACGCCAGTCCAGATGGGTTTTTGGTGAACTTTAGCACCGTCGGTATCAATACTCACCCTTTGGACAACGACCACGCAAGCTTGACTTATAAGCCGCGACTGGCTAACTATCAACTCCCTAATAAGATCCGCACACGTGACGCGGCTTGCGGACAGGTAAGCTACAGCCTATCGCCGCAGTGGCAAGCGGAGCGGCTAGCACTCAATGCCAGCCTGCCAAAAAGCTGCGGTGAGCATGTGTTTTATGTGGCGTATCCTGATGCCAAAACGTTTGCCGCACACGTCATTGCTGCTAAATGGCAAGCGCTTGGCAATACACTGAGCGGACAAGTGATCTCACAAGAAACCCCTTACGATGCCAAAAATACTTCAAAATTAGTACATGGTCTCACGGCTATTACCATGTCGCCTTTGCCTATGGTCAGCTATCCTTCATTGGACTTAACGCAGCAAATTTATGACATCAATCATTTTTCAAACAATGTCATGACAGAGCAAGTTGCCTTATCCATCGGCGCTTATGACACAACTAAGCGCGCCAATATGCCTGCTAAAAACAGCACGCAAAAGGCCGCCAGCTTGTACCAGTATCAGCCGATGCATACTGACTATCCTGCAGCGCTAACACACATCAGCCAATGGTGGCAAACCAACCTAAGCACACCGCCACCTTATTTGACCAATGGCTCGGGACTCTGCCGCGACTGCACCATCACCGCTGCCAATCTAAGCGAGCTGTTGACTTACGCTTATAATCATCCAAGCTTTGATGCGTATGTAGACTCGTTAGGTATCGCTGGAGTCAGTGGCACCATTGCCGCTCATAGTGAGCGACTACCTGACTCAGCAGCGATTGGCCGAGCGTGGATAAAAACAGGCACACTAAATAACGTCACCTCAATGGCAGGCTATGTCAAAGGATTATCAGGTCAAGACTATGTCGTTGTGGGTATGATTAATACAGATCAAGCGCTCAATCCTTATACGGCAAGACCTGTATTAGATGCAGTACTTGACTGGACCGCTCAGCGCTAATGGTCTTGCTAAAGCGATGCTTAGTGAGCAGTAGTAAAGCAGCAGATATTTTGACGCAAGTGGCATGATTATTTGCACAGCAATTATGACTGCTATGTTTATGAATACATTTTTAAAACTTTTATTTTTACCTTTATAAAGGCAAGCTTATGTCACGCCAGACAACCAATCTCAGTAAGCCTCGCACGCTTGCGTCAAGTCAGCTTAAACTGGCGCAATATATTGGGTTTTTCGCCATTGGTTACATCCTTGCCAGCGCCATATTTATGATGATTCAGACCAAGATTGCGCTTAATTCGCAACTGGTCATGGTCGTCTCTATCATCGTCGGTGCTTATATTGCGGTCAGCAAATTCATCAAGCATCAGCAGCGTGCCTTGGCTAAAAATGAAATCAACCGGCTCATGTTTGGCGGTGTAGCGGTGGTTTGGTTATTGACGGTCCTTTATTTTTTAGCCATATGGTTTTGGTTATTTGATGGGGTTAGCCGTGAGGTATTACTCGAGATGGCTATGGCGCGGCCTTTGCCCTTGCTTTCTTCATTGGTGCTGATGCTGGTATTCACCTTGGTCAGTACGCGTATCAGCCTATGGGCCATCAACCATTTCTTGAACCCTGCTCCCAAAACAGTATGAGCACAGCCAACTATCTACAACGAGCATAACCGACCACCTACAAGGTAATACAAAGTTTTCTCCTACTCATAGGTAAAATCCGTTAGGCTAACTTTGAGCAGTCAAATTTTAGCGATTATTTGTTTTACTTTATAATAGGAGCAAACATCATGGAAACGGTTTTTTTTGACAACATAGATAAGCTCGGTCGCATTGTTTTAACGACTGTTATGGTCTACGTGTTGATTGTGTTGGTGACCAAAGCCTCTGGTAAACGCTCGACGTCACAGCTCAATAACTTTGACTGGATCGTGACCGTCATGATTGGCTCATTGGGTGCTAGTACCATTTTGCTCAAAAACATCCCTTTCATCGAAGGGGCTTCGTCGATATTGGTACTCTATCTCTTACAGTTTTTGATAACCAAATACGCCTCTATCTCACCGCAATTTAGAAGTGTTATTCTGTCTGATCCACGTATTGTCTTTTATCAAGGGCAGTTTTTGCCAGAAGCGATGCGTGCCGAGCGCCTGACTCGTCAAGAAATCGAATGTGCGATGCGCGCTGAAGGGGTCAATAATTTTGATGATATCGAAGCTATTGTCTTCGAGTCTGATGCCAAACTCAGCGTGATTCCAAAACAACGCCAAGCCGATACGAGTGATGATGAGCAGGATGTAGATCACAGCGTGTCAGAGACCATTACCCCTTTGATGTAGTGATTAGATACTTGAGCACTGATGGCCATCAATACTCAGATTCAGTGCTCGAATGTAAAAATTTTTCAATTTAAAAAATGGTACGTACTATGAAGGTAAGAATTTTGACCGTTGGCAATAAGATGCCTAGCTGGGTTCAAACAGGATTTGATGAGTATTTTAAGCGTATTCAGCCCATGCTGAGCACAGAGATTGTAGAGATTGCCGCTGCAAAACGGGCAAAAAACCCATCAGATGCCAATCTAGCACAGTACCGTGAGCAAGAAGGTCAAGCGATATTGGCCGCTCATAATGCCGCGAGCCGTGAGCAATTATGGGTACTAGACGTCAAAGGTAAGATGATTTCAACGGAAGGATTGGCTGATAAACTCGCTGATGGCATGCAGCAAGGTGATGATATTGCGTTGGTCATCGGCGGTGCAGATGGCGTATCACCAGCAGTGTTAGCAAAAGCCGACGCAAAGTTATCATTATCAGCACTGACATTGCCGCATCCGCTGGTACGCGTTGTACTAATGGAGCAGCTATACCGCGCGATGAGTATCAACAATAACCACCCTTATCATCGCGGTAATTAACCAAACCCCAAGCTTTTTTTTGATTTAAAACGTCAATCCCAAAATAGATTGAAAAACTGGCGCATGCCCTAATAAATGGAACATGACATATCCAAAACGCGCGACATCCAAAGCCTCTCAGACTACGCATCAGCGTGATCATCATCACGACACTGTACAGACACCTATTACCTCTGCTGCGGCATGGGAAAGTGCGTCTGCTATAATGCCTAATGCATCCAAACTACCTGCGTTGTTTATCTCGCACGGGGCACCCACGCTTGCGATTGAGCAATCTGCCACGACCAGTGCATTGGCACGTATCGGGCAAAACTTACCTAAGCCACGTGCTATCGTCATTATGTCGGCGCATTGGCAATCAGCAAAGCTCGAGATTAGCAGTAACCCGCAGCCAAAAACGTGGCATGATTTTTCGGGTTTTGCGCCTGAGCTTTACGATCTTCAGTATCCTGCATCAGGTCAACCAGCGCTGGCTGAGACACTTGCTCAGCAGCTCACCGCACGCGGTATCACATGTAGCGTCAATCCTGTACGTGCCTGTGATCATGGCGTTTGGGCACCGCTCAGACACCTGTACCCAGAGGCAGATGTGCCTATCGTTCAAGTGTCACTGCCGCAGCATTACGATAGCATTGCTTGCTATCAATTGGGCGCGCAGCTCGCGCATCTGCGTGATGAGAAAATTCTTGTTATTGGCTCAGGTAATATCACCCACAACTTACAAGCACTGCGCTGGGATGCCGATAGCATTGACCAAGCTGCCAAATCCTTTAAGCAGTGGTTGCTCCAGCAGCTCAAGATAGACATACCCACTGCCCTCGACTGGCAGCAATATCCAGAGTACAAAGACATTCATCCAAGTGACGAGCATTTGCTGCCATTGTTTTTTGCGTTAGGTGCCGGTCAGCGCGTCTCGGTTGTTCATCAGAGCATGGCCCATCATAGTTTGGGCATGGATATTTACCGCTTTGATTAGCTTCTATTTACTATTTCCTACTTATCTAATTAAAGCACACAAACCAAACCTACTTCTCAAAGGCAGGTTTGGTAAATAAACCCGCACGCTCCATCTCACCTGCCAGACTAAATAGCGTCGCCTCATCATTCATACGTCCGATGAGTTGCATGCCAATTGGTAAGCCTTTTTTACTCATGCCGACTGGCACTGACATTGCTGGCAATCCTGTGACATTGCCCAACAATGTGAAGCCCATTTTTCCTAGCACAGGCGCGCTTAGCTTTTCGATCATGCCTGACTTAAAGGCATATCTACCCATGTCAAACCCTTTATTGAGCACCCCAGCGCTACGCATCATCATCTCATCCATGCGACTGGGCGGTAGCACGCCGTGTTTGACCGCAGGCGTCGGTACCGTCGGGGACAAAATCATATCGTAGGTTTCTAATAACATTCCCGTTTGATACTGACTGTGATGCCAGCCATGCTTGGCATGAACCAAATCCACTGCTGATAGCGAACGTCCGAGTAGCGCCATATTGTAGGTTTGCGGCTCTAGGTTTTTGATATGGGCGGGCCCAAACTCACGCTCGATATTATCAATCGTAAAGGCGGTATGTGCGCAGACCACGACGATAAAGTCATGCCAAAACTGCTCGATATTGATATTTGGCTCAGCGGGTATCACTTGATGCCCCATCGATTCTAGCTGCTTAGCGGTTTGCTCAAGTACAGCAAGGACTTCTTTGTCCACTACGGTATTGGCAATCAGTGGCTGCTGCTGTAACGCGATTTTCAATGGCCTTGGCGCGCGCATCGCCGCCTGCAAAAACGTGCCGTCTGGCGGCGCAATGACATAAGGCGCGCCAATCTCTGCACCACTGGTGGCATCGAGCATCGCGGCACTATCACGTACCGAGCGCGTAATCACATGATCAGCAACTGCCCCATCCCAACCTTCACCAAGATTAGGGCCAAGTGGATTGCGGCCACGGCTTGGTTTTAAGCCAAACGCACCGCACCAGGCAGATGGAAACCGTATCGAACCGCCACCATCACCGCCGCCTGCCATCGGTACGATACCGCTCGCCACTGCCGCGGCACTACCACCTGACGAGCCACCAGAGCTATAGCCTTTTTTAAACGGGTTGTGAGTGGCGCCATGGGCTTTTGGCTCAGTGGTGATAATCAAGCCAAACTCTGGCGTATTGGTTTTGCCAAAGGTATTGACGCCTGTCGCTTTCATGCGTTTGACGATTTCGCTGTCTTTTTCTGAGAGGATATTGACGCTGCGGCTGCCCATCGTAATAGGCTCACCTGCGAAGCTAAATGATAAATCTTTTAGCAAATACGGCACGCCAGTAAATACGCCAGAAGGCAGTCCTGCTTGCGCCGCGTTGTAAGCGCGCTCATCGAAACGGTGAATAATGGCATTTAGCTTGGGATTGAGCTTATTGGCCTGATAAACGGCGGCGTCTAATAGCTCCTTTGCACTGACCTCACCTGAGTTAACCAGTGCCGCTAAGGCGAGTGCATCGTACTGGGTATATTCTCTAAACATAACCAACCTTCCTTGGAGAGTAATTGTAGTAAGATTTTTTAAATATCTATTTCATCAGTAACTGTCAGTTTATTATAAAAAACCACGACCTATGGTTGATAAACAAACTCACTGGTCATTTGAAAGTTTTGGTAGCTTATTCGCTTATGAGTGAATTAATCTTGAATCTCTTTCACAAAAAAAACGAGCCATTGTCGTGACTCGTTTTTTCATTATTCATTCAATACTAAGCACTACATTAACAGTTCGCGCTTACCACTTTTGCCCATCGAGCTGACCAGTCCAGCGTCTTCCATTGAGTCGACAATGCGCGCTGCACGGTTATATCCGATACTGAACTTACGCTGGATACTAGAAGCTGAGACCTTACGCGTTTCCATAATAAAGGCGACAGCATCATTATATAGGTCATCATCTTCACCAGAGGCATTAGCCGTGCTACCACCGCCCGGACTAGATAGCTCAAAATTTCCTGCCATGTTGTCAATATAATCGGGCGCACCGCGCTCACGCCATGCGTCACAGACACGGTTGACCTCTTCATCACTGACATAAGCACCATGCACACGATCTGGTTCAATCTGACCTGGCCCCAAGAACAACATATCACCGTTACCGAGCATGTCCTCAGCACCGCCACTATCCAGAATCGTACGCGAATCGACTTTTGAGTTGACACGTAGTGCTGCCCGTACTGGGATATTGGCTTTAATCAAACCCGTGATGACATCGACTGATGGGCGCTGAGTAGCTAGCATTAAGTGAATACCAGCCGCACGTGATTTTTGTGCCAAGCGCGTGATGAGCTCTTCGGCTTGTTTACCCACCTGCATAATCATATCGGCAAACTCATCCGCAACAATGACAATCATGGGCAGAGTTTTGAGCTTTGGCGCTTGGCTGATACTTACGCTGTCGTTTGGTCGCCATAACGGATCGAGCATTGGATTGCCTGATTTCTCTGCCGCGATGACTTTTTTATTAAACTCGTTGAGCTTACGAACCTTGAGCAAGCTCATCAACTGATAGCGACGCTCCATTTCGGCCACGCACCATGACAAGCTGCTAGCGGCCTCGGTCATGTCAGTAACAACTGGGGTAAGCAGATGCGGAATGTCATTATAGTTGGCAAGCTCCAGCTGCTTTGGATCAATCAAGATGAGTCGCAATTGATTGGGCGTGTACTTGAGTAACATCGATAATAGCATTGAGTTGACCAATACCGATTTACCAGAGCCTGTGGTACCAGCAACCAGCATATGCGGGGCACGCGCCAGATCAGTAATAATGGGGTTACCGCCAATGTCTTTACCCATCGCCATGCTGATTTGTGCTTTAGGGTCTTTGAACATCTCGGTACTAAGTAGCTCGATTAAGCGCACCATTTCACGTTTTTTATTGGGCACTTCGATACCAATATACGGCTTACCAGGGATGACTTCGACCACACGCAAAGAGGCCATCGATAATGAGCGCGCCAAGTCACGTGAGATACCAGTGACTTTGCTGGCTTTGACACCAGCCGCCAGCTCCACTTCAAAACGAGTCACCACAGGCCCTGGGATAGCGTTGACGACGTTGGCTTTTACATTGAACTCTTGGAGCTTGATCTCAAGCAGCTCAGATAATTGTTCAAGCTCAGCGATGGTATAGCTAGGCTTACGGTCAGGATCTGGCTTGTCCAATATAGACACTTCTGGAATAGGGGTTAGGCTACTGCGATAGGCAGCCGTCTGCATCGAGCGTGATTTTTGACTGAACGCCGCATCGTCACTGATATGCGGCATAACGGGTGAAGCCGTGTCTTCACTGTCATCTTCTGGCATCATATCTGTGATATGGTTGCTACTATCACCTTCTGGTACCGCAAAGCTGACAGAAGGTTTAGCTGGGGCTACAGGCTGCGTATTTGAGGCCGAACTGACCGCTTCAATAGTTGGCGCCGCTTTTGGATTGGCAGGCGGCGTATTGGTCGGTGTCATATCCGAAATTTCTGATACTGATGCGGCCACTTCTACTGATGGCTGAGCCACTGTGACCTCAGGTACAGGCGATGACTCATTACGTTGTAATAGTTCGGACTGTGCAGCAGAGAGCCCATAAGAGTCGTCACTTAGAATGCTATTAGTGGCGTCTGACGTAGGCCTTGATAGCTCTTCTTGCGGAATTTGATTAGTGACATTAGTTTCCTCAGCAGTAGCAACTGACGATTTTGCAACAGGTTCTGATATATTGCCATGCTCCGCCAACCATGCTTCTGCCAACTTATCGACATTCTCCGTTATATCATCTGGGTGAGAGTCTTCCGGCTCAGTAATAACCTGATTGACAGCTTGAGCATTCGTTGATTCATCCATTGAGGATTGAGTAGCTAGCTCTTGATTAGATAAATCTGATTGAGTTTCTGTTTCTACCATCGGTGCTGCCACAGAGGTTTGTACTGCTTCTTCTAATGGCACGTCAGTGACGACTTCACTCTGTGCATAGTTAGGCACAGTAGAATTATCTATGCTGTTAGTGCTATAAGCCATCTGTTCACGCGCGAGCAGATCATCAACCGTATTTGCATCATTCCATGCAAAGCTTGGCTCGACTTTGCGAGCAGGCGCTACGATAGGGTTTGGTATCGTTGATGTGTTGGTGTCACTGACTGTACTGCCAACCGTAGCATTAGCAGTCGCTGCGACCGCGTATGGTGACTCACTTTTTTCATCGCTAGACGTTGCTGCTGCTTTTGCTGTCGCCATAGATGCTTTCACACTATCAGCCAATCCTGACGTCGACAAAAAATCTGATAATACATTGCTGAATCTGCCACTATTATCTACTGCTTGAACACTATTCGCATCGTCAGCTGATTGCAACTCAAGTGGCAGCTGCTCGTACTCGGCTGTTTGATTGGGATTTCCCTCTTTGATATTGTCACGGTCTTGCGACACCTCACTTTGCTCATCCAACTCGGCAGCATCTTCTTTATTTTTTAACCCTGAGCCAAGCCAAGATAATGCTGTAATCTTCTGATATATAGCGAGCCAATGGATGTTAAAGGCAAAGGTCGCGGTAATCACAACGAACACCGCCAAGAAAACCACACTGCCCCACTGCGATAGCAACTGTGCCAAACGTTCCTGCAACTCAAGACCGATGATACCACCAGCCACGCCTTCAAGTCCCGTTGATGCAGGATTGGCTACTTGCTGAATTAAGGCAACCAGTTGTGCAAATAATGCACTGGCGCTCAACAGCAAAAACACATAAGCGACCAGCCGCATGAGCCAAAACGTCGGCTTATTGTCCCACCAAATAAGGATAGACTCATAAACCACAAACGCTAAAAACCACCATGCACCATAGCCAAAAAAGCTATAGAGCAAGTCGGACAACCAAGCGCCCGTCTGGCCACCCATGTTGTTAATAGTCGTCATATCACTACTGATGTGCGACCAGCTAGGATCATTGCCTGTGTAAGTCATTAAAATAACAAACAAATAAACAGCCAGTATTAACCCAAGGAGGGTAAATATTCCCTTTTTTAAATACTCAATAAGCGGTGCTGATATCACGTAAAATCTGCCTTGTTGTTAATACTAAATGGTCGCCAGTGCATGACTAAGTCTAATCATGCTGGCATAAAGTGCTGACATATAAAGGTACCTAGCAAAGTGTTTGGTTGAGATTCACCTCTCAAAAGGCCTGAGCATAGCAGTCATCGCTTAAGCTCTATCACACTTGGCATAACTTCTTATAATAACAAATACATAGGTACAGTGGCGACACTCTTATAAAGAAAGCGTGCAAGAAAGTAAATCAATGTACGATTTAAGCAAAAAATCTGCGAATAATCCAAAAGTTACTAGGGCGTGTTGAACATTTGACCATGGCACTGACAGCGACTATTTTTTAGGCGATTCGATGTTAAAAATAATAAGTTTAGTCACTCTAAGCGCTTATTTTTAACGATGAAGCGGCAAAAAAGAGTCCTGTCCCCTGCTTTTATCGTTGGGGCTGATGCTAAAATTGCCCCATACTGCGTTACAAATCTCGCTAAGGCATCTGCATTATCGTCGCTTTGTGCCTTGTCTGGAACCATTTTAGCGATCAGCAGTGCCTATTTGCGAATGTTCAACACGCCCTAACATAATACTGCTAACAATTTTGTATAGACCCTATAAAATACCAGCTGTTTCTAGCACGAGTATTTCAAGGTTATCATGCTTTGATTCTAATGATAGCTGTGTTTGTTTTAGCAAACTTGCACTTTTTGCTATCTACCCTTATGTTATTATCACACAGCAATTAGAAAAACCATATTAGTAGCAACGCTTGACGTTTTTTTATTAGATTTATAACTCATATTTTTCATGCGTATATTTAGAAAGGAACCACTTATGGCAACTGACACTACTGCTCCACGTCACGAAAAGCTCATCATTTTAGGCTCAGGTCCTGCCGGTTATTCGGCTGCGGTCTATGCGGCACGCGCCAACCTTAAACCTGTTATGGTAACGGGTATGGAAGTAGGTGGTCAATTAACCACCACTACTGAGGTTGATAACTGGCCAGGCGATGCGCATGATTTGACCGGTCCTGCATTGATGGAGCGTATGAAAGCACATGCTGAGCGTTTCGGTACAGAATTGGTTTATGATCATATCAATGATGTTAACTTGAATGTACGACCTTTTGAGCTGTCAGGTAACAACGGTACCTATACTTGTGATGCCCTGATTATCTCAACAGGTGCCTCTGCTCAGTATTTAGGTCTAGAATCAGAAACCAAATTTAAAGGGCTTGGCGTATCCGCTTGTGCCACTTGTGACGGTTTCTTTTATAAAGATCAAAAAGTCGCTGTGATTGGCGGTGGTAATACAGCCGTTGAAGAAGCCTTATACCTCTCTAACATTGCTTCTGAAGTGACTTTAGTGCATCGCCGTGATAGCCTGCGCTCTGAAAAAATCCTACAAGACAAGCTGTTTGAAAAAGCCAAAAACGGTAATGTTAAAATTGAATGGAATCATCAAGTCAAAGAAGTTGTCGGTGATGACATGGGCGTCAATGGTGTCGTTATCGAATCAATGATTGATGGCAGCACCAAACAACTGGATGCAATGGGTATGTTTGTCGCCATCGGTCATAAGCCTAATACCGACCTATTCAAAGGTCAATTGGATATGAAAGATGGCTATCTGGTCGTCAATAGTGGCTTGAATGGTAATGCCACGCAGACCAGTATCGAAGGGGTGTTTGCCGCAGGTGACGTGGCTGATCATGTCTATCGTCAAGCCATTACCTCTGCTGGTACTGGCTGTATGGCAGCGCTGGATGCTGAGAAATATTTGGATGCTATCGGTGAGACAACGGCGAAAGACCATACCTATGCGTCAACGCTGACTGCTGATTAAGAAGACTAAATGAATAACTTTGCGCAGCACGGCGATCATGATCAATACATCACGCCTGAGACTTTACAAAGTCTTGGGCGTTATGACTTTCCTGATCCTATCTCTATCGATCCTGAGGGCATTGGTATTGTCGCGATGGGTGGCGATCTTGCACCCGATACATTAATATCTGCTTATGCACAAGGACTGTTTCCATGGTTCAATGAAGATGAGCCTATCGCTTGGTGGTGTCCTGAGCCGCGTTGTGTGATCGTCCCATCTGATTATCAACCGAGTAAGTCACTGCGCAAGCAAGCAAATCGCACGCGTTGGCAACTAACACTCAATCAAGCTTTTGATGACGTCATACATGCCTGTAGTCTGCCGCGTAGCGATGGTCTTAATAATGACCTGCCCGAAGGCGAACACACTTGGATTCATGAAGAGATGATTGAGGCTTATACCAAACTGCATGCGCAAGGATTTGCCCATAGCATTGAGGTGTGGGACGAGACAGGTCAACTCATTGGTGGACTGTACGGCCTAAAAATAAATGGCATCTACTTTGGCGAATCCATGTTTCATCGTGCCTCTAATGCGTCAAAACTCGCGTTTTGGGGGTTGATGCGCTTATGTGAGCAAAGTCATGTTGCACTTGTCGACTGCCAGTTACCTAATGATCATCTCATGAGCTTGGGTGCCACTACTCTACCGCGTCCTGACTTTCTTGCTCAATTAGATCGCTTAATAAGCAGTCGCTCCATCAATTGGCACAATAATTTTCATCAGCCATTGGCCGTATCCCTTCTCGATACAGCAAATCCTTGGCAGCATCAATCATGAAATCTACAAAAGCTAAAGAGTTAAGAGAATTTTATGGCGCTTGATACCTCATTTCTGCTAATCGGAGAGCTGGCAGCAAAAGCCAATACAACCAAAGACACCGTGCGTCACTATGAACAGTTGGGCCTATTAAGGTCGCGTAAGCGTCAAGCAGGCTCACGTTTATATACTGAGTTTCATCCCGAGTGCGTCGAGCGTATTGAGCTAATCAAAAGCGCGCAAGCCATTGGTTTCACCCTTACTGAAATCAAAAACAGCTTAAACGATTACTATGATGGCCAATTGGATATTGATTTGCAGCTCATGCTGACTCAGCAAAAGCTAGAACAAGTCAGGAAACAGCAAGCCAATATAAGCGTGATGGTAGAATTATTGAGCGAGCGTATAGATGTTCTTGCACGGATGAAAGCAGACAGCAATTATCAGTTAGACACTAATATCTGTAAGAAGAAAATACCATCAAGTTAAACACGATAACGTTGGTTGAGATAAATAATTTATCTTTAAAGAAACCACGCTTATAACTCCTAATGAGAATTTACTCTCTTCACTCACCATAGACATGTTGCATGATTAACGCATCAATTGCGGACTGATTCGGTGACTTATAATAGCCTTTGCGTCTATGAATGATTGCAAATGCTTGCTTTTCATATAACGCTATCGCAGCATGATTGTCTGCTCGTACTTCTAATAACAAATTTTCCACCTGATTACTCTGCAATACTTCATGCAACTTATCAATAATTTGTGAAGCAATGCCTTGTCGTTGATAATCAGGATGCGTGCCAATACGCAAAATCTCTGCTTGCTCAAAAATCACTTGATAGAGGCAGTAGCCAATGACTTTATTATTATCGGCTTTATCTTCTTGTTTATAAACTATGAGCATATGCATACTATCTTGCGCGAGCATCTCAGCCAACGACTGCTCAGTCCATGCGTCGTGCGGCTGTACGAGCGCTTCGATATTTGCAACGGCTTGAAGCGCTTGTTGCCGCTCTGATGTATTGATTGCTAATTTCTTTATAATAAACACCGCTTCTCCCTTTATTTTTCTTATGCAATAAACGCTATCTTATCGTCATTTTTATAATTACTCAGAAATGACATTATTTATGTCATAAATACCCGCTTTCGCGCCTCATATTTAACACTATCTTAGGTATTTCTTTTAATATTGCCAAAGTTTTTGTAGAAAACATAAAAAAACTGCTTAGCCCTTATACTTAAGGATTAAGCAGTTCAACAGTATTTGAGCTTCAGCATTCAAGTATTTATCGACGCCTGATGATACCAGTCAAACGTCAACACACTTAAGAATTGTGATTAAGCATTACTTTTCAGATATTCTAACATGGTATCTGCATCTGACACTTCAAATGGGTCTGTTGAGCAGTTGTCACCGAAGTTAGGTTCTTTGAACACCTTTTTGATTTCTTTATTATCCACATACATCGAATATCGCCATGAACGCATGCCAAAGCCAAGATTGCTCTTATCCACCAGCATACCCATCTTACGAGTGAACTCACCGTTACCGTCAGGAAGTAAGAAAACGTTTTCACGGTTTTGCTTCAGGCCCCACTGGTACATAACAAAGGCATCGTTAACAGAAACACAAACAACTTCATCAACACCTAGCGCTTTAAACTCATTGTAAAGCTCTTCATAGCGAGGCAAATGACTGGTTGAACAGGTTGGTGTAAAGGCGCCAGGTAGTGAGAATACCACTACTTTTTTATTGGCAAATAACTCGTCTGTGGTTAGATCATACCATTTGAATGGGTTTTCACCACCGATAGATTCATCACGAACACGAGTTTTAAAAGTTACATCAGGTACATGGGTAATCATTATTTACTCCGATTTAAGTTATTGTGTTTTTATTTTTAAAATCCTGCCATTATATAATAAGGGTTATAGCTATCTATAAGCAAATCTTTAATCTACTATATATGAAGCAGTCCTTGTAACTTATAGCTTTAGAATTTATTTTTTCAAATGAGAGAAAAACCCTAGTATTTAACTCCTTCTCCTCATTCACACCCCCAAAAAAAAAGCCACCCTAGATAGGGTGGCTTTTTTATGACTAATTCATAATCTCATTACTGAGACTTAAGTCTTAGTTCAATACGTTAGCAACAACACCAGCGCCTACAGTACGGCCACCTTCACGAATAGCGAAGCGTAGACCTTTGTCCATAGCAATTGGGTGGATAAGCTCTACGCCCATCTCAACGTTATCACCAGGCATGACCATTTCAGTACCGTCTTGTAATTGGATTGCGCCAGTTACGTCAGTGGTACGGAAGTAGAACTGTGGACGATAGCCGTTTAGGAATGGTGTGTGACGACCACCCTCTTCTTTTGACAGTACATATACTTCAGCGTCAAATTTGGTGTGAGGCGTGATTGAACCTGGCTTCGCTAGTACTTGGCCACGTTGTACGTCTTCACGCTTAGTACCACGTAGTAGTACGCCACAGTTTTCGCCAGCACGACCTTCGTCAAGCATTTTACGGAACATCTCTACACCAGTACAGGTGGTTTTTTGAGTGTCACGGATACCAACGATTTCGATTTCGTCACCAACTTTTACGATACCAGATTCAACACGGCCAGTTACTACGGTACCACGACCTGAGATTGAGAATACGTCTTCGATTGGCATTAGGAATGCTTTGTCAACGTCACGCTCTGGCTCTGGGATGTAGGTGTCTAGTACGTTTAGTAGTTCTACAACGGCTGGTTGGCCGTATTTTTCTTGTGAGCCTTTTAGGGCTTCAGTAGCAGAACCGTGGATGATTGGGGTGTCATCACCTGGGAAGTCATAGTCGTTCAATAGTTCACGAACTTCCATTTCTACTAGTTCTAGTAGTTCTTCGTCATCTACCATGTCACATTTGTTCATGAATACGATGATGTATGGTACGCCAACCTGACGTGATAGCAAGATGTGCTCACGAGTCTGTGGCATTGGGCCGTCAGTTGCTGATACAACTAAGATTGCGCCGTCCATCTGAGCGGCACCGGTGATCATGTTTTTAACATAATCGGCGTGACCTGGGCAGTCTACGTGTGCGTAGTGACGTGTGTCTGTGTCATATTCTACGTGTGAGGTGTTGATGGTGATACCACGTGCTTTTTCTTCTGGTGCTGAGTCAATAGATGCGTAGTCTTTTGCTTCGCCACCAGAGGTGATTGCAGCTACGGTTGCGATTGCAGCGGTAAGGGTGGTTTTACCATGGTCAACGTGTCCGATGGTACCGACGTTGACGTGTGGCTTGCTACGTTCAAACTTGGCCTTTGCCATGGGTATTTCCTCTTTTTTTGGTGAATGATCAATAAAAAGCTGTTTAATGGCTCATAATAAAACTAACTCATCATAAACCTAGCTATCAACCGCACGAACCACTGCTTCTTATCAAACAGCACTTCGAACTAATTTTTGTATCCGTTATTATACGCCGGCTTATCCTCAATAGTCATACATCTCTTGCTCGAAACCTATTTTTCTATTATCTAAAGAGGTCTTAAATATGCTACTGCTTATAACCGTTTAACGGCTCGATGTGCAAAGCTATTATATCAGCTAGATGACATCATCAAACAATCCGTAAAATCCGTTAACATATGAAAAAGCAATCCAATCCCAATGATGTTAAAAGGCTTACGAAAAAAGAGCAAAGCAACATATACCAGCATCGCATAATACGTATGTAGCGGATGAAAATTAATGCTACATCTATTAGCCTGAAAGATCGGGTCTGCTACTAAGTGATCCAAATCAACTAACATAGTCGCAAGCAATATCAGATATGCTTTTTTCCACTCTTTCTTAAAAAATACAACTGCGATAACGAGAGGGAAACCAAAATGCAAAAAGTAATGTATAAACGTTTGCATACTCGTTTACCAGTTTTAATTCTGTTGATATCGAATCATCAAAAGCAATATTTATTAATATGCTGACAGCACTAAAAGGCAACACCTCAGTGTCACCTTTAAATCGTTACCTGTCGTACTAATTTTATATGTTTCAATATTTTATATTTTCGATATCGACGCAAAGCTATATATAAATAGCAAAACAAGCATAGAGGATTTACATAATAAATGGAGCTCATATCGAGAATTGAACTCGAGACCTCTCCCTTACCAAGGGAGTGCTCTACCGCTGAGCTATATGAGCGTATAGTGTAAACCTTTGAGCTGCACTAAAAAAAATATCACGATACAGTAGTAATAACTGATGTCGTGATGAATAATTAATAGGCTTTGCGATGGTGTATATATGGAGCGGGTGGCGGGAATCGAACCCGCGTCATTAGCTTGGAAGGCTAAGGTGTTACCATTATACCACACCCGCATTTACTCTAATCTTAATAACTCTAGTTGAGAGTTAGAAACTATATAGAGCATGCTTGGCGCTATAACAAACTTTTAAAAAAATATGGTGGTGGGAGAAGGATTCGAACCTTCGAAGCTTTCGCGACAGATTTACAGTCTGTTGGGTTTGACCGCTCCCCAATCCCACCTAAGGGTGCTTTGAACAAAAATGACTCTCATTTAAGACAAATTCATAAAAAGCTACTTTAAAAGAGATGGTGCCGACTGCCGGGATCGAACTGGCGACCTACTGATTACAAGTCAGTTGCTCTACCAACTGAGCTAAGTCGGCTTGTTCTCTCTAAAGTGGTGGCTATTCTATCAAATATTTTGAGATGCGCAAGCCCTTTTTTATCTTTTTTTTTATTATTTTAATAATAATATTCAAGCTACTGATTACGTTGTTATTTTTTTGATAGAAAAATAACAACGTAATTGCTCTTCTGATCTGTTGTGATTATATGCGCTGCATAGCTGGCTATATAACTAGCGAATGCGTAGTCCATTACAGGCCATTTTTACCGCTTTGACCAACGCCAATGCTTTTTTATTGGTTTCATCCCACTCCGCTTCTGGCACAGAATCAGCAACAACACCTGCGCCTGCTTGGATATGGATTTCACCGCGGCGCATCACTGCTGTACGAATAGCAATGGCGGTATCCATATTGCCATTCCAACCTAGATAGCCCACTGAACCACCAAATACTGTCCGACGTACTGGCTCTATCTCATCAATGATTTGCATCGCGCGAATCTTGGGCGCGCCTGATAGTGTACCCGCTGGAAACGTGGCACAAAATACATCTAGCGCGTCTTTATCAGACCTTATCATACCCTCCACATTGGACGCGATGTGCATGACTTGTGAGTAGCGCTCAATAAACATCTTGTCTGTAACTTTGACACTGCCATATTCACAAACACGGCCGATATCATTGCGACCCAAATCAATAAGCATTAAGTGCTCGGCAGTCTCTTTTTCATCAGTGAGCAGCTCTTGTTCAAGTGCCAGATCCTCCGCTTCATTCTGACCACGCTTGCGCGTCCCTGCTAGTGGCCGTACGGTGACTTTACCGTTTTCGATACGGGACAGGATTTCAGGAGAAGCGCCAATGATATCAAAGCGTTTGTGATCATCAAGCGTATAGCCATGCACCAAAAACAGATACGGCGATGGATTTAGATAGCGTAATGCACGATAGACGGCTAGAGAGTCGCCTGTGTAATCTGCCGTCAACCGCTGTGCTGGAACCACCTGCATGACGTCGCCTGCTGCGATATAGTCTTTTATTTTCTTAACGTCGCTGCAGTACTTTTCCATACCGGTTTGCGAGATAAATTTTGGTGTGGGCATCACTGGCGCGGACAAATTGGACGGTTCTGCCAACTTCTCTTCGATTTTTTCCAACTCACGGATAGCTAAGCTGTAGCCCTCCTCGGTTTGACAGTCAGCATAGACGATGATCGATAAGGTATTTTCTAAATTATCAAAAACAATGACACTCATGGAAAGCATCAGCCACATATCTGGCATTGACATTGGATTGGGTGCGTCAGATAGGCCCACACTAGGCTCAATGATACGTACCATGTCGTAACCAAAGTAACCGACTAGGCCGCCGCTAAAACTTGGCATGGTGGGCACATCTTCAGAAGTCGGCATTCGATACTGCACCATCAACTGACGGATATAATCAAAAGGATTCTCTACTGCTGCTGTATCGATATGATCGTTCCGCTTGGTAGTCATATTGCCATCAGCGTACTGTAAAATAAGATCACTACCCAAGCCGATCATCGAGTATCTTGCCCAGCGCTCACCGCCTACCACAGACTCAAACAAATATGCAGAGCCGTTTAAATCACGTACTTTGGAAAACACAGACACTGGCGTCTGTGCATCCATCAAACGTTTTTTGACTAAGGGTGCATGACTAAAACCCCGATCTTTAAACGCTTGATATTCTTGGAAAGTCATCATAGTAACGCTCTCTTAGCAGCAGAATGGCAAAAAATAAAACAGTGGACTGAACCATAAAATATAGCGCCAACACCGTATTTGAATGTTAGCGCTATAAAAAGCAGTTTGTCTGAATGACGATTCATACAGCAGTTAAGTTCAGGCCTCAACCTTCATAAACTAACTGAGCTAACGGACTGCTTATCAATCAGGATAGCTATGGATAAACGCTCGTATTCAAACTACGGATCGATGTCCCTACATAACGCCCATGTTAAATAGCCATAATGCCAAGCCAATAATCAAAATGACAGCAAATACCCATATAAACCAACCACCGCTAGATTTTTTCTCTACTTGTCCTGTATGAGCTGGATTACTGATTTCTTGATCCATGGCATTATTGCCTTGGGTGCCAAGATCATGATCCCGCCCTAAATTTGCCGTACCCGAAAACTGCGCGGTCGCTGCTTGCTTGGCTTTTAAGACATCAGGATCGGCTTCTTCTTGTAATTCAGTCTTTGTCGTTTTGTCGTGCTCTTCACTTACTACTGGTTTTTCATTTACTACAGGTTCTTCACTTACTGTTGGCTGCGATACTGATGGTTCATCATCAGTAGATACTGTTGGGGTCAACGGCTCTGCAGTCGTCACAGCTTCTGACTCCGTTACAGTTGACTCAGTCGCCGCTGATACAGGCGTTTCAGATACAGGCGTTTCAGATACAGGCTCTGACTCTTCTGGTGCTGTTTCAATCGATGCAGGCGTAGCACTTTGTGCAGCCGACAAGACATCCTCAATACCAGTCTCTTTAACTACTGGCTCTTGAGGCGCTGGTTCAGCCACTTCCGCTCTGTCAACTACAGGCGCACTTGCTGAATCTACTACGGTGTTTGAAGTAGTATCGACAGATGGACTCTCTGCATCCTCTGCAGTGGGTAAAATCTCTTCAATATTCGTTTGCTTTACGATTGGCTCGCTGACGATATGCTCTTCGATGATATATTCATCATGCAAATTCTCAGTAGTTTCTGCTGGGGCAGTCTCATCACTGACACTACTTACTGTATCGTCCTTTATGACTGGCTCTAGTGTCCCATCTGCTGTAGCAGCGACAGGCGCTTGTACCTGAAAGCTAAAGCTTGCAAATCCAAGCGTATCCTCAGCCTGTAGAAGGTTTGATTCGTTGCCCGCGATACGTCGATCATTGATAAAGGTACCGTTAGAAGAGTCTAAGTCTTTTACGTATAACTGACCATCAAGTATGCTTAGAATGGCATGATTGCGAGATACTTGCTTGCTGCCGAGTACCACATCATTGTCACCGCCGCGACCTACAGACAAGCTATCCTCGACTGTCAGTGTCAGATCGCCCAGTGCCTCTGTTAATGCATTTAATTGCCATGTGCTGGCTTGTGCTGCCGTGCTCACACTATCTGTATTATCCGTCATCTTGTTACTCCTTATTTTTTCTATTAATTTTCAAACGATTTTAAGCAAATTACTGTCAATTTTTATTCACTGATCACTCTATGATAGAGAGCATAATTAGTGGTCATGTGCTTGATCTATTTTGGTATAAAGTGAGGCTTGATGACCTTATCAAGCTGGCTATACGGAATGCTCAATACCGGCATACCGTAGGCGTATGGACCGATAGAATAGTGCTGATACCGAATGTTAATCCCTGTCTCTGTCAAGGTCACATTGTCGCTCAACATAAACGGCCAGCTTTTCTCATAGCTACTGACATCATCAGCGACGGTCTTTACCCATGCTTTATACGCATCATGCGCGAGTGCTTCAAAACGAGGCTTTTTGCCTTTGATCAGCATGTCATCAAGAGTGACTTGTTTTTTGGTGGTCAGATCAAACGTTAGATACTCGCTATAAGGCATGCCGTGTGCACCACCAGTAAAGACGTAGGAGTTGATTTCGAACAGCTCAAAGTTATTGACGTGACCCAAGTAATCAGGCGTCACCATCAAGCTATAAGCCCACGAAACCTCTTCAGGCATATCTTGAAACTGCGATGTCGCAAAGTCATTAATCGCAGCAGTTACGTCTTCCTGGCTGCTTTTCGTCTTAATAGGTGCTGACTCAGTTGGCTTGCTATTCACCACCAAATTATCAATACGTGCATTGACTGTCTTATCTATCCAACCATGATTTGTCTTAAGGTATTTAATCTCAATTTCTGGGCAATTATCACGCTCAGTACACATCTTTTGAATTTTTTCTGGTAACTGATAATCGAGATACTCTGCTGAGCTGATAAGGCTACCTGCATTTGCGGACAGACTAGCGGCACCCATCAGTAAACCGCTTGCTAAGAGACCAATTCGCCGTGTACGCCCTACTCTGCCTAAAGAAATATGCGTCAGCGTGAACCTATTAAGATGAGATTGAACCATAGCTTTCATGCATCCTCTTTTATAAATATAAAATGTTGTAATACATTCTACCGTAACAATGACGCTGTATTGTAGGAACACTGTTTGTGTTTTTGAAGTGTTGCTATAGTCGGTTCACTATAAAATCGATACAATAAGATTACACGCTATTTTGCGCAGCCTCTGGAGACGTAGTCACAGCAAGCAAGAAAAATAGCGTTTAATCAAATGAATTTATTATCCTGTATCGTTTTTATTTAGACTTAACTATAATCACTCAAAACCTCTCTTGACTCATTTGCCGCATAAATAACGGACAATAAAAAAGACACGGCTAGCGTGTCTTAATCATTGAACAATAAGCGATGCAGGTATATTTGATACAAATAATCTTAATGCTCACGCGTGCTGCTAAAGGTGATCTCTGGATAACGATCTTGCATCAATTGTAAGTTGACCCGTGATGGCGCAAGATAAGTCAGATAACCACCACCATCGATTGATAACTGGTCATGGGCTTTTTTCTTGAACTTTGCCAAAGCCACGTCATCATCGCAGTGAATCCAGCGTACAGTGGCAATCGATACTGGCTCAAAGGTACATTGCACTTTGTATTCTTCTTTGAGACGATGCGCGACCACTTCAAACTGTAACACCCCAACCGCGCCCAAGACCAAATCATTATTGATTTGCGGCATAAATACCTGCGTGGCACCCTCTTCACTTAATTGCTGTAGTCCTTTTTGCAGGGCTTTTGATTTAAGCGGATCTTTTAGTACCACGCGGCGGAACAATTCAGGAGCAAAATGAGGAATACCGGTAAAGCTCAGCTCCTCGCCTTCAGTGAAGCTATCACCGATAGAGATCGTTCCGTGGTTATGCAAACCAATAATATCGCCCGGATACGCCTCTTCTAATGCTTCACGGTCGCCTGCCAAAAAGGTCAAGGCATCGGCAATACGAACGTCTTTACCCAGACGCACGTGCTTCATTTTCATGCCCTTCTCGTACTTGCCAGAGCACACGCGCAAGAAGGCGATGCGGTCACGGTGACGTGGATCCATATTTGCCTGGATCTTAAAAACAAAACCTGTGAAATCGGTCTCGGTTGCTGATACTTTACGCTCAGTCGTTGGATGGGCTTTTGGTGGTGGCGCGTATTTGACCAAGGTATCGAGTACCATATTGACACCAAAGTTACCCAATGCCGTGCCAAATAAAACTGGCGTCATCTCACCTGCCAAAAACGCCTCTACATCGAACTCTTCTAGCGCCATCTGTACCAGCTCGAGTGACTCCTCAAAAGCATCAAACATCAGCTGACCTAGACGCTCGCGTATATCAGGATAATCATAGCCTTCGCGGGTCTCAGAGACGGTCATCTTGCCGCCATTGCCTTTCTCGTATAAGTAGGTTTTGTTTTCTGCAAGGTGATACACTCCAACAAAATCCTGTCCCATACCAATCGGCCACGTGACGGGCACGCATTTAATCTTTAGTACCGCTTCGATTTCACTCAGTAGCTCAAGCGGCTCACGAATCTGGCGATCGAGCTTGTTGACGAACGAAATGATTGGCGTATCGCGCATGCGACAAACTTCCATCAGCTTGATGGTTCGTTCTTCGACACCTTTTGCGCCATCGACCATCATCAGTGCGCTATCCACGGCAGTCAACGTACGATAGGTATCTTCACTAAAGTCGGCGTGACCTGGGGTGTCTAGTAGGTTGACCATGTGGTCTTTGTACGGAAACTGCATGACAGACGTGGTGATTGAGATACCACGCTCTTGCTCCATACTCATCCAATCTGAGGTGGCATGACGATCGGTCTTACGGCCTTTGACTTCGCCTACGACCTGAATCGCTTGTCCCCATAACAACAGCTTTTCAGTCATGGTGGTTTTACCAGCATCGGGATGCGAGATAATGGCAAAGGTGCGGCGCTTGGCCACTTCTTTGGTTAGTTTTTTTGGATCTACGCTCATAGTTTTCAGCTTCAACAGTTGTGTCATTTAGAAGTTAATCTAAATAAATAAAATCAATAATGAGCGTATTGTAGCCGATTTCGCGTTAGGGTGCAGAGTTCACGCACAAAAAACACGCTCTATCAGTCAGACAAAGCGTGTTAACAAAATTTTTAACCGTCAGCGTAGGGCTTGCTTGATTTTAATAATAGCGCTTGATTTGCTCCGTTATAAAGTCTCCTGCGACCTCATTGACAAGCGTACAATCTACCACGCCAAAGCGGCTATCTATATTTGGATCGGTGCTACCTTTGGCAACATAATTTGCCTCATAAATATCCTTCCCATATTCAACACCACTATATTCATAGGCAGGTTGATTTTTGTATTCAAAGAACATCACTTGCGCCGCTTTTTGCTTATTTGCTATACCAACACCAAACTGAGAGGTCATATGATCTCTGTCGTCACTAAAGCGTTGTTTAGCAGCTTCGATCCATTTCTCCAATGACGAATAGCCTGTCTTATTTTTGTCATTGAAAGCCAAAAATGAGCGCTCGCTTGTCACGACTGGAATGTAACAAACGGAGCCTTCAGGGAAAGCAACATCGGATGGAATTTCTGAGTAGTTGCTCAAATCGGTGAGAATACCGCGGCGCTCTTCAATACTCGTGCCCGCGCTATAACTGCGGGTCGTTAAGCCCGACAAGTTCAGTGTTTGATAGGTGGTTTGATAGTCCAGTTTGTTATTACTGTTTTTTTCATAAATAGGACGCTTGACCGTGCGACCATTGACTTCGATGTCTTTGTTTTCGAGTCGACCTTCGAAATTATCTGCCAATATGGTTCTGTCTAAATCATTGAGACTCTGGTTGCTATAACTGTTGATGAGATTGGTGGTTTTGATCTCGCGTGCGCCTGTACGATAGGTCTCATCGATGCGTGCAATGGCAGTATCGTTGGCCTTACTATCGTAACTATTGGCAAAGCTCGTCAACGTAATATTGTCGCTATCAGAACCATAACTGGCGTCATCTACTTCACAGCCTATGAGCGCAAGCATTGTCCAGAAGAAAACACCAGATATCGCAACCACTCTATTCATCGAACAATGTCCTTATGATTTAGATTTTTTATCACCCAATTTGATGATATTAATATGACCAACCACATGGCTTTGGTCATTTTGTTTATTAGCACCAGCAGGTATTGCTACTGTAGAGAGCTCCAAAAGTCATATTTACAAACTTGTCGTAAAGATTTACTACCGACTTACTGAGCTGTTTTAATGATTTGTTATCCTAGGTTGGTTATTTGGCTTTACCACGAAAATCTAAAAACCAAAACAAAGGATGTGTTATGAAAACTTTATATTCAACCAAAGCGACTGTTACTGGCGGCCGTGCAGGTTCAGCAAGCTTAAGTGACAATGACCTGACTATAAACATGGTACCACCAGGCTCTGGAAAAGAGGGCAATAACCCAGAACAGCTATTTGCCATGGGATACAGTGCCTGCTTTGATGGCGCCCTTGCAGCTGTTAAGCAAATGGAAAAAGCAAAGTTTGATTCAACCACTTCAATTGAAGTAGATTTGCTTCAAGGCGAAGGCCATGACTATAAACTGGCTGCTAAAATTCATGTCATTGGTGAAAATACAGAATTGTCAGCTGACGAGTTTCAACAGTTGGTCGAGAAAGCGCACCAAGTGTGCCCATATTCTAAAGCCACACGCGGCAATATCGATGTTGAAGTCACCTCAGAAGTAAAGTAACGCATTATGAGACTCATTATCAATGATTAATTAAGAAAGTAGTTAATTAAAAATACGTTAATTATAGAAGAACTCAGCTGGTCTGGGTTCTTTTTTTGTTTGAAATTTTGGTGTAAAAATAAAACTGCCAGAACATCTCGTAACGGTTAAGCAGTTCGGCACGCACTGTTTTTATCGTTATAATAAGGACATATTTTTATCTAATAGCTGATAAGTGACTTTTATGACTGATAATATAGCTGACAATACCGCCGATCACGACCACAACTCCCATCAAGCACTCGATCCTAAAACCTTACCGAATTTTGACGACATGCCTAACGTCGCGCTGATGGATACCAGTCATGTAGACAAAGATCAGCCGCCCTTTATCTTAGTCGACGGCTCGTATTATCTGTTTCGCACCTATCATGCCCTCCCAAAGACCATGCAAAACTCGCAGGGTCTAATCACCAATGCGATTCGCGGTACCTTGAATGCGCTGCTAAAACTGATGCGTCGTTATCACCCTACTCATATGGCTGTATGCTTCGATACCAAGTCACCGACTTTTCGCCATCATATGTCGTCTGACTATAAGGCCGCTCGTCCGCCTATCGATATAGAACTGGTAGAGCAAATTCCTTATATTCATCGTTTGGTTAGCGCCTTGGGTATTCCGCTATTACGTATTGAGGGTGCAGAGGCCGATGATATCATCGGTACACTTGCCTATCGTGCTGTCGAGCAAGGTCACCATGTGGTCATCTCAACGGGTGATAAAGACATGATGCAGTTGGTTAATGATTGCGTCATCTTAGAAGACAGCTTTACTGGTAAAGTCACGGATACACCAGCGGTAATCGATAAGTTCGGCATTAACCCAAACCAAATGATTGATTTTTTGACGCTTATGGGCGACAGCTCTGACGGTATCAAAGGCGTGCCAGGTATCGGTAAAAAGACCGCCAAAGACTTGTTGGTTGAGTATGGTGACATCGACAACATGCTCAAGCACATTGGCTTTATCAAAGGCCGCGGCGCAAAAGGTTTGATCGAACATGCCGATGACATTCCTTTTAACAGAAAGCTTGCTACCATCGTCACCAATTTGGAAATCGGCCAAGACTGGAACGACTTAAAAATAAATACCGACCCTTGTGCGCATATAGAGGAGCTTCGCGCCCTATATACCGAGCTTGAATTTAGAAATGAGCTGGCATCTCTTGATCATCCAAACCACCCTGCGAATGGCGCGCAAAGTGTCGCTGATAGCCAAGCCAATGCTGAGTCACAAGCGCAAGTTGCCAAATCACTGCAATCGACCAACACTGATAATATGACGGGCAGTAACCATCAAGATAAAGCGTGGCACACTGTGCTCGATGAGCCAGCATTTGATAGCTTGGTCGAATTATTAGAAGCAGCGCCGCACTTTGTCATTGATACCGAAACCACCAGTGTTCATTGGCGCGAGGCGCAAATCGTCGGGCTGTCTTTTGCGGTGCAAGCGCATGAAGCCTATTATATTCCGCTCACCCACCGCTTAGAAGGTGATGAGCTAACAGCGAAACAACTCGACCGCGATACCGTACTGGCGCGCTTAAAGCCTGTGTTAGAGAATCCAAATATCGGTAAAATCGGACAGCATCTAAAGTATGATGCGCATATCCTTGCTCACTATGATATTGACTTAGTCGGTGCGATACATGAGCAGCCAAATAACTGGGCGATGGATACCATGCTGGCAAGCTACGTCATCAATGCGGCAGCGACTCGACACGGTATGGACGATTTGGCACGCCATTATCTGCAAACGCAGACCATTAGCTTTGAGGAAGTCGCAGGTAAAGGCGCGAAGCAAGTCACCTTTGACCAAGTGGCTATCGATATCGCCAGTGACTATGCTTGTGAAGACGCTGATATTACTTATCAGTTATTTGACGTGTTCAGCGTTGAGCTGGCAAATGATACCAATAATGCCAAATTGCTACACGAGCTCGAGATTCCAACGGCAGAGATACTTTGCCAAATGGAGGCACATGGTATTCTCATCAAACGCTCTTTCTTAAACGAGCTATCAAAACGCTTTGATGAAGAAATCATCGCCCTAGAAAAACGTGCTTATGAAGTGGCTGGCGAAGAGTTTAACTTAGGATCACCGAAGCAGCTTGGTGAGATGCTGTTTGACAAGCTTGGCGTGCCGGGCGGCAAAAAAACCAAATCTGGTCAATACTCGACTGGTGAAGCCGTCCTATCAAAAATCGATCACCCATTAGTCGATATCACCTTAGAGTATCGCGGGCTGTCTAAGCTAAAAAGCACTTATACCGATGCACTCGATAATGTTGCAGATGCTGAGACCGACCGCGTGCATACCAGTTACCATCAAGCACTGACCAGTACTGGCCGTCTGTCATCAACTGATCCTAACTTACAAAATATTCCCATTCGTACGGCGACTGGCCGCCTGATTCGCCAAGCCTTTATCGCCCCAGAAGGTCGCGTAATCTTGGCCGCGGATTATTCACAAATCGAGCTTCGTCTCATGGCGCATTTCTCAGGTGATAAGAACTTGACGCATGCCTTTAACGAAGGCCTAGATATTCATGCTTCGACTGCTGCTGAAGTGCTTGGCAAGGATGTTGCGGACGTTACCCCAACTGAACGCCGTAATGCCAAAGCCATTAACTTTGGTCTGCTATACGGGATGAGTGCCTTTGGACTTGCCAAGCAATTACAGATGAGCCGCGGTGAAGCGCAAGACTATATCGATATGTACTTTGAGCGCTATCCGGGTGTCAAAAACTATATGATTAATACGCGTGCTAGCGCGTACGAGCAAGGCTATGTCGAGACGATATTAGGCCGTAAACTCTATACCCCTGATATCAATCATAGCAATCGTATGGTCAAGCAAGGCGCTGAGCGTGCCGCAATCAACGCGCCGCTACAAGGATCTGCCGCTGATTTGATTAAGCTTGCCATGATTGCCGTTGATAAGGTATTGCCAAAAGATCAAGCCAAAATGCTGCTGCAAGTCCATGATGAACTGGTGTTTGAAGTGGATGCCGATAAGGTAGACGCGGTTAGCCAATTGATTACCGATGCCATGCAAGATGTCTTGACGACTACGGCCGTAGATAAAGGCTGGCATGTCGACTTTGCTGTACCGTTACTGGTTGAGACTGATAGCGGTCAAAACTGGGATGAGGCGCATTAATCATTGATTTGGTCAACTTAGAACGCTAGCGAGCTTAAAGATATTATGGGTTATGATGGGTTTTGAAACCCACTGTATCATCTATATAAACAACCACTTATGACTACTTGGTTATATTCTATGACGTTATTATTACCATATTGGGTTATAATAGCGTCATAGTAGATTATGCATATTTCGTTAGATGTTTTTTGGTTTAGAGTGAGCCTACGGGCTCACTTTTTTGTTTTTGACACATTTTTTTGATACGCAGGAGCCAGTTATTTTGAGTTCAGATGGCATTATTGAAATTCCTGGTATGATCTTGCTATTTGTCTGTTTACTGCGTTGCACACAGTACATGATAAAAAGTCATATCAAACACATTCAGGCCTTTTGGTTGGCAGCCGCACTTGTATTTTTTACCGTCATTCGTCGCGAGCTAAACTATCTACCAGATTTGTTGGTTCCGAGCGATTTCTCGTTTTTAAATCACTCTTATGATTGGTGGGAAGACAGTGTGCTGACCGTTATCTATCTCGTCGCGCTTGGCCTATTAGCTTATTCGAGGCACTACCTATGGGCAGTATTAAAGAATGTGCCGGTCTCGCTCTACCTCATCGTTACCGCGCTGGCAATCATTCAATATATGGGCGAGAACGCCATTATGTTCCCGCCTACATTTGGTGAAGTTGTCGAAGAGTTGGCTGAGACTGTCATCTATGGTATTGCCTTGACGTATTTATGGCGATTCAAACTGGCTGATTATGAATCATGTCTTGTGCAGAAATTAAACTATGAGCTCAAGCATGTCAATCATTAGTACAATCATTATCATGCTCTCTCTATACTGACATCATAAGAAAACTATAAACGACCTTATAATGACAAGCGGCTGCTCCATATGAGTGGCCGTTTTGCATTTTGGCAATCGCCTTACATTTTTTGAACATCCTGTCACACCTTACTACTAGTGAAAATCCCGATAACCGTACAAACTTATGGACAGATTATCAATGTCGCTATAAGCAGCGCTTTTATAAGCCCTTATAATGACTTTACTGCTAATAATTACAACAAGGAATGACTTATGGAAAACACAAAGAATCCACTACCAGAAGAGATGGATCATATCGATGGCAATCGCCGCGACAATAATGACAGCACCGATAACCAAGACAATCAGTTGGTCGATTTAGACAATCCGATGCTGCACACTATCGACAATGATGATGTGATTGATAATAGTGCAGGGTTTGATAATTCAGAAGTCGGTAGTGCTGCTACGCAAGGATTAACACCTATGCATCGTCAAAACCTTGATGAGTCGCGTGTGGATGAGATTTTGGTGCAAGACAATCTTGATGATAATGATTATCCAGATACAATGGATATTGCTGATAGAGATGCCGCAGAACGCAGCAATGACGATGATTTTTAGAAATTAGCACCGCGGCTAATATAGCCCTTTAGAGCGAAAAAGCACGCTTAATATCGTTAAGCGTGCTTTTTTATGACTTATCATTTAACTAACAGTAATAGATATTTTCAGCCGATTAAACCCATCCATCAAGTGTGCCAGCCCAGCCTTTTACAAGAGGCAAGCTCAACGCTTCGAGCAATTCAATGTGTGTCTCATCGAGGTTTAGCGCAGGGATATAGTGATACTCTTGCCCGCCTGCCTCCAAAAAATTATCGCGGTTTTCAATGGCCAACTCCTCTAGCGTCTCAAGACAATCCGCTGAGAATGCAGGGCTAATCACTTGTACTGAGCGCACACCAGATTTGCCCCAATCTTCTAATACCACATCAGTATACGGCTTTACCCACTCTTGCTTACCAAAGCGCGACTGGAAGCTGATGATCCATTCATCGTCTTTTAAACCAAGTGCATGTGCCACTTGCGCAGCGGTACATTTGCAACGCTTAGGATAGGGGTCGCCTTTATCTGCATAAGGCTGCGGAATGCCGTGAAAGCTGAACATTAACTTCTCAGGCTTACCATGTTTCTCTTGGAAACGGCGGATAGAATTGGCTAGCGCCTGAATGTATAGCGGATGGGCAAAGTAGTCTTTAACAATGGTATAGTTTGGCAAGTTGCGCTGCTTAAGTGTCCATTTTGTCAGCGCATCATATACCGCGCCACCTGAAGAGGCTGAGTACTGCGGGAACAAAGGCAGAATGACAAAGTGATCCACGCCTTCTGCGCGCAGTGCATCCATCACATCAGGCAATCCAGGATTACCATAGCTCATCGCAGGATGCACAGAGACGCGAAATGGCGCCACGCTATTGGCCAAACGCGGCTCTAATAGCTCAACTTGGCTTTTTAATATCTTACGAATCGGTGAATCCCCTTCCCAAATGCTCGCGTAAGCCTTTGCCACGCGCTTAGGACGACTTGGCAGGACAAACAAATTTAAGATAATGGCCCACAAAAACTTGGGAATCTCGATCACTCGCGGATCTGACAAAAACTGTTTGAGATAACGTCGTACGGCAGGTGCCGTCGGCTCATCTGGCGTACCAAGGTTGACTAACAGGACAGCAATACGTGGAGGCAATTCAGGTTTCATAGCAGCACTATTTATCAGCAGTAAGTTATTAGAAGTCGTGTCATCATAAAGGTACCAGATTGCTCATACACCTTTGTGCAAACACCGCATTAGTGTAGCATTTTATCCATGAATCACGCATGGCAAAAGCGCACTTGTACAATTTGCTACGCAGTCGCCAGCCTTCTATCATTTACCCTTTATTATTTAACGCGATAAAACGGCGTTTAAAAGACCTGCTCGGCGGTTGTACTCCTACGCGCATCACCATACAATAGGCAAGCCCAGTTTATAAAAATGGTGTAAGTAAAGTAGCCCATTAAAATTTTGCCATTTTACTTTTATTTTATTGATGATTGTTGTCTTGCGAGGTAGCTTTGAACGCACGCTCTGATAATACCAGTGACCAGTCCCCTAATTCTCAAACTCACGTAAACAGCTCAGCCAATACTGCTGCTGGATCTGTGGGTGTGGTTACGCCACAGAAATTCCATTTTGCCGAGCCATTGACCTTGGAATGTAACCGTACTCTGCCCTCGTTTGACTTGATGGTAGAGACTTACGGCACGCTCAATAGCGATAAATCAAATGCGATTTTGATTTGTCATGCGTTATCGGGTAACCATCACGCGGCAGGGTTTCATAGCGTTGATGACAAAAAAGCGGGCTGGTGGGACAATATGATTGGTCCGAACAAAGCCATCGATACCAATCGCTTTTATGTGGTGTGCGTCAACAATATCGGTAGCTGTTTTGGCTCAACAGGGCCAACAACTATTAATCCCGATAGCATTAGTTCGGATGACAGTATCGATTCAAGCGATAGCAGTGCAAATAACAGTAATGAGCCACAAGTCTATGGCCCTGACTTTCCGCTCATCACGATTAAAGACTGGGTAAAAACCCAAGCCATGCTCTCAGATCGTCTGGGCATTGACGTATGGCATGCTATCGTTGGCGGCTCGATGGGCGGTATGCAAGCGCTGCAATGGTCTGTCGATTATCCAGACAGGCTAAAACGCTGTGTGGTGATTGCGAGTACACCGAAGCTATCTGCGCAAAATATTGCTTTTAACGAAGTCGCACGCCAATCGATATTGTCCGATCCTGATTTTAAGGATGGACGCTACATACAAGCTGGTACCTACCCTCGTCGCGGCCTGATCTTGGCACGGATGGTCGGTCATATTACCTATTTGACTGATGACGCGATGAAAGCCAAGTTTGGTCGTGACTTAAAATCTGGCAAGTTTATGTACGGCTACGATGTCGAGTTTCAGGTTGAGAGCTATCTGCGCTATCAAGGTGAGCGCTTTAGTGAAAACTTTGATGCCAATACTTATCTGCTCATGACCAAGGCATTAGATTATTTCGACCCGACACGTGACTACTCATCAGCGGTAGCAAAAGACAATACAGAGTCGGCCGTCCCATTAGAAAACTCTATCGCGGCGTCAGTCGAGTCTAGCAAAGCCAATGCGCAGAACGAGTTAGAAGATGCGGTAGCGACGATTGAAGACATTGAGTCTGATCGCCAGCAAGAGCTTTCTGCGCTCAAAGCGGCATTCGCCCATACACAGTGCCAGTACTTGGTTGTGTCATTCACCACCGATTGGCGCTTTGCCCCAGAACGCTCGCAAGAAATTGTCGATGCGCTGATGGCTACTGGCAAACCTGTTAGCTATATTAATATTGATGCGCCGCATGGCCATGACTCTTTTTTATTTGATATTCCTCGCTACATGGGTGCTGTTAGAGGATTTTTGACAGCGCCATTTATTACCCCTAGCCGCCCAGCCACAGGAGAGCGCTCATGAGAATGGATCACCAACTGGCAGAGCGCTGGATCGCACCGCAAGCACATGTACTTGATTTGGGCTGCGGTAATGGCGAGCTGCTCGCGCACTTACAGCAGAAGTTAGGCGTCACTGGATACGGGCTTGAAATTGATGAAGACAAAATCAACGAAGCCATTGGCAACGGCTTATCGATTGTTGAGCAAGACCTAAACGATGGCTTGGCACGCTTTGCCGATAACAGCTTTGATACCGTGGTCATGGCACGCGCGCTACAAGCGGTAAAATCCCCTGATGTGCTGCTGCTTGATATGCTACGCGTCGCCCGAGAGGCGATCATCACATTCCCTAACTTTGCCCATTGGCAAAACCGTCTTCATTTAGGGCTTAAAGGGATGATGCCGGTGTCTGAGGCACTGCCTTATGAATGGTACAACACCCCCAATATTCATCTATGTACGTTTAAAGACTTTGAGCAACTGTGTGCGCAGCATGATATTCATATCGTTAATCGCTTTGCGGTAAGCGACTCTGATAAAGGTCATTCCCCACTGATGACGGCGTTAATTAGACAGGCACCCAATCTACTCGCAGATGTCGCTATCTATCGAGTGACAAAGAAAAAAACGAAGTAATGTCAGATATTTAATTTTTGCTCAAAAGGATAAAATGACTGTTATTGCTGAACCTTTTATCTTAGCAAATTGTTAACTAATGATTGTCTTATAGTAACTCTATGATTTTACTAAGGACAATCAGGTATAAGCAGCTATTAAATCTTGTAATTAGTATTTGAGTTTCGTAAGTTTGGGTGTTAAGCTAACAAAATGTTGTCAGTTATCCCACTATTACGACCGTTTGTCTAATTAGTTGGGTTAAATCGATGATACAAAATTAAAAACTCTATTGCTGATGATTAGGTAATTCATCTCGCAAGATGTCACCTAATTGTTATCGCCGTCTAACTGTCTTTAGCGAGACGATGTTTAGCGGTACAATTTTCTTGCGTATTAACTGCCTAATTTTGGAGCTGCTATGAAATTATTAAAAGCCGCATTGTTTACTGCCTTATTTTCTTGTGCTGGTTTGGCCAATGCTGAGTTAATATCAAACGTACCGCTTGATACTTCACGCTTTGAGCTGATGCCTGTGAGCGAGCTGTCTAACCGTGCTGCCCAAGGTAACGATCATGCTCAGTTTTATCTAGCCAAGCGTTTGCAAAAAGGCGAAGGTATCGCTCAAAACACCCAGCAAGCTATCCAGTGGTACACCAAAGCCGCTCAACAAGGCGTTGCTCCTGCTCAGTTAAACCTTGCTATTATGTATTTACGCGGTGAAGGCGTACAACCTAACTTGCAGCAAGCGCGTCTTTGGCTAGAGAAAGCCGCGATGCGTGGCGACAACCGTGCCAGCTATACACTTGCATTGTTAGATGAAAAACAAAAAAATCTGGTAGATGCCTATAAATGGTATGACTTGGCTGCCCGTGATGGCATGCTCGACGAAAAAGTCCGTAACAAGGCGCGCGGCAAAATTGGACAGTTGGCATTGAACTTATCAAGCTCAGACATCGCCAATGCACGCAACCAAGCGGATCGCTGGTTCCAGAGTAAGTAACTCCATAGCTATGTATTTTAGCGAATAAAAAATCCAGCCTTTGAGCTGGATTTCTTGTTTTTATCTTATAATCAAAATATTTATTATTTCAGCTCCTATCAAGCTGAGCGACCTAAACTATTCAAAACCCACACAAAATTTGCTACACTACGCGCGCATTCATCAATCCCACAATTTTGTTAATGCTTTAAACTAAAAAGATACTTTAAACCCAACGCACTAGGTTTGCGACCTAGCCAGCAGGAGAAACACATGAGCACCACTCAAGATAGTAATATCAAAGAAACCGTGATAACTGACAATCAATCAGCCCCCACCTACGACAGTGAAACCAACAATATCGTTGTTGCCGCACTTTATAAATTCACACGCTTTACTGACTTTGAGCAGTATCGCGAGCCGATTTTGAATACCATGCTAGATAACGATGTCAAAGGCACTTTATTGCTGGCAAGCGAAGGCATTAACGGTACGATTTCTGGTACGCGTCAGGGTATCGATACCATCCTTGACTACCTACGCAATATCGAAGCGATTGGTACTTTTACCTTTAAAGAGTCTTATACCGATGCGCAGCCGTTTTACCGTACTAAGGTAAAGCTAAAAAAAGAAATTGTCACCATGGGCGTAGAAAACATCGACCCACTACAATCGGTCGGTCGCTATGTAAAGCCGAGCGAATGGAATGCATTGATCTCAGATCCTGAAGTGACTCTCATCGACACACGTAACGATTATGAAGTGCAAATCGGTACGTTCCAAAATGCCGTCAATCCAAACACTGAAACCTTCCGCGAGTTTCCAGAGTACGTATCAAAAGAGCTCGATCCAGCCAAGCATAAAAAAGTCGCCATGTTTTGTACAGGTGGTATCCGCTGCGAGAAGTCAACTGCCTATTTGCGCGAGCAAGGGTTTGAAGAGGTCTACCATTTAGAAGGTGGTATCCTAAAATACCTAGAAGAAATCCCAGCCAGTGACTCTATGTGGCAAGGTGATTGCTTTGTCTTTGACAACCGTGTATCGGTCAATCACAACTTAGAAAAAGGTAATTATGAGCAGTGTTTTGCCTGCCGTATGCCCATCACTAGCGATGACATGCAGAGCCCAGCCTATATCAAAGGCGAGTCATGCCCTCATTGCATCGACAAAGCGACCGATGAGCAAAAAGCACGTTTCCGTGAGCGCGAGCATCAAATGCAATTGGCCAAAAAACGCGGTGAAGCCCATATCGGTAGTGACGTGATGGATGTCATAGAAAAACGCAAAGCGGCCAAGATTGAAGCGCGTCTGCAAGCAGAAGCGGTAAACAACGCTAAAGCCAATTAAACCTAGCATTAGTACAATAACACAGAAGTAAAAAAAAGAGAGGCTCTAATCAATAGAGCCTCTCTTTTTTTGTGATAAATCTTCAATGCGTATCAAAACTATTAGCACTGATATAGTTAATCCAATTTAAAAGCAGATTGACTATATTAGAATAAGATACGTACGCGGATAGTCTCTTCTACATCTTTTAATTGATCGAGTGCAGCAGTCGAATCGTTGTAGTCAACGTCCATGACTAGATAACCGACATCGCCTTCTGTCATCAGGCTCTGTGCTAGAATGTTAATCCCTGCTTCTGCAAACAGACGGTTGATCTGAGACAGTACGCCTGGTACGTTTCTATGAATGTGTAGCAGACGATGCGAGTTTTCTTTGAACGGAATAGAAACTTCTGGGAAGTTCACCGCCGTCGCCGTATCACCTTGGTCAGAGTATCTAACAAACTTATCAGCGACTTCAAGGCCGATATTAGCTTGCGCTTCTTGTGTTGACCCACCGATATGCGGCGTCAAAATCACATTATCAAACTTACGTAGTGGTGATTCAAACTCTTCGTCAGCTGATTTTGGCTCTTTTGGGAACACATCGATAGCCGCGCCCAAAATTTTACCAGACTCAAGCGCATCCGCCAGATCATTAATCTCGACACACGTACCGCGAGCCGCATTGATAAAGTAGCTGCCTTCTTTCATCTGAGCGAACTGCTCAGCTTTCATCATATAGCGCGTGCTTGGCACATCAGGCACATGCAATGTCACGATATCAGCCATTGATAGTAACTCTTCTAGGCTACCAACTTGTACCGCATTACCTAGTGGCAATTTGGTCACAGCATCATGATAGATGACTTTCATACCAAAGCTTTCTGCGAGCACAGACAACTGCGAGCCGATAGAACCATAACCGACGATACCGATCGTCTTGCCGCGCACTTCATGCGAGTTAGTCGCAGACTTACCCCAGCCGCCGCGATGTACGGTTGCGTTCTTTTCAGGGATACCGCGATACAGCATAATCGCTTCAGCCAATACCAGCTCAGCTACCGAACGGGTGTTCGAGAATGGCGCGTTAAAGACAGGAATACCTAAGTCACGAGCGGCATCTAGATCGACTTGGTTGGTACCAATACAAAAGCACCCAATGCCGATAAGCTTATGCGCATGCTCAAGTACATCGCGCGTCAATTGAGTACGCGAACGAATACCGATAAAGTGAGCATCTTTGATCTTTTCGATCAGCTCTTCTTTGTCTAACGCGTGACTGATATTCTCGATGTTGTGATAACCAGCACCCTCCAATACTTTTAGGGCATTGTCATGTAGACCTTCAAGCAATAAAAACCGGATTTTGTCTTTTTGTAGTGATAACGCCATATGAGAACTGTCCTATATTTGTTTTATAAGATTATCTGTCGGATAATCTGTGATGGATGAAACGAAAACAGTCCAGATATCTTACACAAAATTTGACGCCGATGTTAGCAGATTAGATGAATTATTGATTATCAAGCCTGAAAAATTTTTATGCTATAGTGAATCATTCGGTTTGAAATCAAACAAACCACTTTTTATTATTTGTCTCATTTTTTATTTAGAAACTATCACCCACTTATTGCCATCACGAGCCGACTCCTCACTGAATTTATAGTCATTTCGCTATATAATAAACAGTCCCAACATCGTGCTTACGCTAATATTGAGATTTGACCATGACGCTAACTACCGAACAGTCCACCTCCCAAGCCCATACCAACGCTGTGCAAACGATCCTAAGCTCACTGACTGACACCCATCAATTCGACCTTACCCAAATCAAAACCGACGCAGAGAGCTTAGAGCACTGGGGCAAAGACTGGACCAAACACTTCGCCCCCGCCGCCGCCGCCATCGTCTTCCCAAAGACCACCGAACAAGTCCAAGCCATCATCCTACTGGCTAATGAGCATAACGTCGTCCTTACCCCTAGTGGTGGTCGTACCGGACTCTCAGCAGGCGCGGTTGCTGCCAATGGCGAGATCGTCGTCAGCATGGATAAAATGAACCAGATTGGACAGTTCTATCCAGCGGACCGCATGGTCGAGATTGAAGCAGGCGTTGTCACCGAACAGCTACAACAGTTCGCCGAATCAAAAGATCTCTACTATCCTGTCGACTTTGCCTCAGCAGGCTCTAGTCAAATGGGTGGTAACATCGGTACCAATGCGGGCGGCATCAAAGTCATCCGCTATGGCATGACCCGTCAATGGATCATGGGACTAACGGTCGTTACGGGTAAAGGGGATATCTTGCACCTCAACCGCGGTATGGTCAAAAACGCCACTGGTTACGACTTGCGTCAACTGTTTATCGGTGCTGAAGGTACCCTTGGTCTTGTCACTCACGCGCAAATCAAACTTGAGCGTCAGCCACAAGACCTCAATGTCATGGTTCTGGGTATGGACAACTTTAGTGACGTCATGAATGTGCTCTCTGCCTTTCAAGCCCAGATTGATTTGACTGCCTTTGAATTCTTTGATGATGTAGCGGTTGATAAGCTCATGGCACATGGTCAAGTACAAGAGCCGTTTGAATCACGTACCAAGTTTTATACCTTATTAGAGTTTGAAGCGCCTTATGAGCCCATCATGGAAAAAGCCATGGCCATCTTTGAGCAGTGCATGGAAGAGGGCTGGGTGGTTGATGGGGTGATGAGCCAAAGCCTTAGTCAGGCGGCAGAGCTGTGGAAGCTACGCGAGTACATCTCAGAGACGATCTCGGTGTTTACCCCTTATAAGAACGATGTGTCGGTACTCATCAGCTATGTACCGGAGTTTATCGCTGAGATTGATGCGATTGTCAGTAGCAATTATCCTGACTTTGAGGTGTGCTGGTTTGGTCATATCGGCGATGGTAATTTGCATTTGAATATCTTAAAGCCTGAGAACATGAGTAAGGATGATTTCTTTGCCGAGTGTCAAATTGTCAATAAATACGTGTTTGAGACGGTACAAAAATATGGTGGGTCGGTCTCGGCTGAGCATGGGGTGGGTATGACGAAGAAGCCGTATCTGCAATACAGCCGCAGTGAGACTGAGATCGATTACTTGCGTGAGGTGAAAAAGGTGTTTGATCCAAACAACATCATGAATCGTGGTAAGATTTTTGATATGTGATTGGTAGGCCAACGATTTATCTCAAAAAAAAGACGCTAACCCATAGGCTAGCGTCTTTTTTTATTCATCAGATCATCGTTTGTAAAGGTACATGGTTTACCAGTATAGCAACATCAACCCCACTACCAGCAAGATACTAAGAAACCCTTGGACAATCAAAAAGGCTTGATGTGGTGCCGCCATATGGCGGAACATATTGCCTAGCGCATTATAAGTAATGCCCGCTGCTTTGATATGTGGCGGGGTGTCGAAATTTTTGATAATTTGCAAAAATTGCTCAGTACGATCAGGTGACCAACCGTGCGGCGCAAACGGTAGAAATAGTGACAACTGCGCTGCTTGTTCTTTGGTGGCAGGCGACCATAGCCAGCGCTCCAAAAACAGCAGACGCATGCGCCAGTCTGAGAAGCTGCGATGATTAATCTCTTGTAGTAAAAGCACTTCGATATTTCTGTGACGATTATCAGCGAAAATACGCTCTTGTAGCGCAAGGACATGTCTTTTTTCGCCTTCGATACACTGCAAAAACTGACCATTGCCATAACATAATGTACCAGTAATACCATGCTGCTCATTATAATCGCGAGCATGGGACTCTATATCCTCAAATATAGAGGTATTTAGGCGTGAACCGAGCGTTAGCGTACTGACATAGACCAATTGAACCAGTGCTGACTCTTGTATTGCATCCCATTGCTTGATTCTATTGCTACGAGTTAAGGGCATAATAAAATAATCCTAAAAGCCGATAACGCCGGCCAAATGAAACAAGCAAGACGATACTATGCCTGAAGTAGATAAAGCTGCAGACTCACAAAAACGTAGCAAATAGTTACTACGTGAGACTATTATTACTTATATAGCTTGCTATCATAGCAAGCAAAATGAATGATACTAATAAATATTACTTAGATTTTATATTTAGATAATAAATAGCAAAACAGTCGCCGTTATAAAGGCATTGGACAACCCTGTATTTCGTTATTAACAATCCAATAAAAAACCAAGTGATACGGCAGGCAATGATTACTAAGGTTTATTCCTCTATATCAGTCAGAATAAACCTCAAATACACTGAGTAACATGGCATAAAATATTGCTATAACCTATTGTAAATAGGGTAATAATTATTGTAAAGGCTATATCTGACTACTGGAATATTCTTATTGGTTTTTTTTCATAAAAATTGACAAAATCGAGTGCTTAGGATCATTGCATTACGCATACTCAAATTTAGTAGAGATTTAATATAGGAATATCATGAGTAAAATTGAAAAAACAGATGACTTTCATCTCACGATCGCTGAGATCAAGAAAAAAGACTACCCCCAGTTAAAAGCCTTGATGGATCGCGTCTACGTCAACCTAGGCGGCGCGTGGTCAAAAAACACCATTCATACGCTCATAGACGCCTTTCCTGAAGGGCAGATTGCGCTGTTTGACCATGATCAATTAATTGGTATTGTACTGTCCATGCGTGTTGATTATGCCAAATTTTCTAACCCGCATACCTATGATGATTTGATTGGACAAAAAGAAATCATTAGAGACAACCCTGAGGGTGATGCTATTTATGGTTTGGATGCGCTGATTGACCCTGATTATCGTGGCTACCGTCTCGGTCGCCGTCTCTATGACGCACGCAAAGAGCTGTGTCGTCAGCTCAACTTCCGCGCTATTTTGGCGGGTGGCCGCATTCCTAACTACCATAACCACCAAGACTTAAGCCCAGGCGAATATATTGACGCTGTTGAGAGCCGCGAAATTCACGACCCTGCATTGTCTTTTCAGTTGTCAAACGGGTTTATCGTCAAGCGTATCTTGACCGCTTACCTACCAGATGACAAACAATCGAAAGGGTTTGCCACCTTGCTTGAGTGGTCAAATATCTATTATGAGCCAAAAGATTATAAGCCCAATACGCGTAAATCTGAGGTGCGTATCGGTGGTATTCAGTGGCAGATGCGTGAGGTCGAGTCGCCAGAAGAACTGCTCCAGCAAGTGGAGTTCTTTGTCGATGTGATGGCCGATTATAACTCTGACTTTGCTTGTTTGCCTGAGTTCTTTAATGCGCCGCTGATGGGCTTGTGCGAGTCTACTGACCAAAACATCGCCATTCGCTTTTTGGCCGATTATACCGAATGGTTTAAAAATGAAATTTCGCATTTGGCCGTCAGTTACAACGTCAATGTCATTACAGGTTCTATGCCTTTATTAGACGAAGACGATACCTTGTACAATGTCAGTTATCTGTGCCGCCGTGATGGTACGGTTGAAGAGCAACGCAAAATTCATATCACCCCGCATGAGCGTAGCGCGTGGGTCATTGAAGGTGGCGATAAAGTACAGGTCTTTGACACCGATGCGGGGCGTATTGGTATTTTGGTCTGTTATGACGTTGAGTTCCCTGAACTTGCACGCCTGTTAGCACTTGATGATATGGATATTTTGTTCGTGCCTTTCTGGACAGATACCAAAAACGGCTATTTGCGTGTACGCCATTGTGCCCAAGCACGTGCCATTGAAAACGAATGCTATGTCATGATCTGCGGCTCGGTAGGTAACTTGCCACAAGTCGAAAGCTTGGATATTCAGTACGCACAGTCGTCTATCTTCTCACCGTCAGATTTTGCATTCCCACATGATGCCATCATGGCAGAGACCACGCCCAATACCGAGATGATTTTCTTCTCTGATGTCAACTTAGATAAGTTGACTCACGTGCGTCACGAAGGCTCAGTGCACAACCTGATCGACCGCCGTGATGACTTATTTAGTTTAAAATGGAAACGTAAATCCAAAGTTCCTGCAAGCAAATTAAGTGACGAAGAACGCCGCGAAAACTCAGGCAGTGTGCTTACTGGTGATCCATTGCAGAATCGTGCGCAAAAGCCATAATAACGTATCTGCTATAACTCCCTACTGACTTTTTAATCCAATAAACGGCTGCATCATCAGCCGTTTATTTTTATCTATCAACACATAAAAGTATAAAAGCAGCCCCTATGACGACTGATATTGGCATCGACAAAACCCTCGAAAAACCGAAAAAAACACCCAAACAGCGCATCCTGTCTGTGCTTAAGACAGCACTGCTCTATGGGGTGATATTTTTGGTGATTTATAGTGTGGTCAACTGGTGGCGACAGCCTGTCATGCCAGCCGATCCGCAATTGCAATTAATGGACTATCAAGGGCAACCGGTGGATTTGGCCGAGCTGAGTCGCCAGCAGCCAACACTGATATATTTTTGGGGGACATGGTGCTCGGTCTGTAGCGTCACATCGCCAACGATAAATAGGCTAGCAGCGACAAACGATCATGCTGTCATCACTATCGCTGTGCAGTCAGGCTCAAATCAAGAGCTACGCAGCTACCTCGATCAGCATCAGTTTGACTTCACCGCGATAAATGACCAAGAAGGTGATATCTTTGCGGATTGGCAAGGACAAGTCACACCATCCTATGTGGTATTAGAGAATGGCAAGATGACACAAGGGCTAACAGGTATTCAGCCACTATGGTCGTTAAAACTGCGCTTATGGTTAGCATCGGTTTTTTAGCGGCTGAACCTGACTTTATTTTTTAATAAATTATCTTGCGAAGAGGTCATCGTTATACTTTCATCAACGACATGCAACGTAGATAAACAGTTGATATTGATCAAAATGAGGATGCAATTGCTCAGCTCTTTTTACCCTACTCTTTTTGTCATATAATAGCTGCCGATCTAAATATTTTTTTGAATTATTTTTACTAGCATATTTTATGTTGCAATCGTCTCGTTACCATTTATTATTGACGTAACTATTTGTGGACTAATGAGCAACAATGGGTATTTATTGACATGACGGTTGATAAACCGACTATGATGAGCAATATACCTACTATTATTAGTAATTAAGTATTATCGACACAGCATTAACCTCAGCACTATATTGAAATACGTTGAACATCGAGCCTTGTAGCCGGTTTTAACCGACACACAAACCTACCTTTTAAAAAGATACCTTCTATGACTGATAAAAGCACTGACACACCAAGCCAAGATTACAAAGACACGCTGAACCTTGCGGATACGCCATTTGCGATGCGCGCAAACCTTGCCAAGCGCGAGCCAGATTGGTTAGCTGCTTGGGAAGCAGATGACGTGTACGGTAAAATTCGTCAGGCGCGTGCTGGTGCGACTAAGTATATTTTGCACGATGGCCCTCCATACGCCAACGGTCAGATTCACTTGGGTCACGCGGTCAATAAAGTACTAAAAGACATTATTGTCAAATCAAAAACCTTGTCAGGGTTTGATGCGCCTTATGTCCCTGGTTGGGATTGTCATGGTCTGCCAATCGAACAAAAAGTCGAAGCCAAAGTCGGCAAAGTCGGTCAAAAAGTGTCTGCTACCGAATTCCGTGGTCTATGCCGCGAATACGCCAACACTCAGATTGAACTACAAAAGGCAGATTTCAAGCGTCTAGGCGTATTCGGTGATTGGGACAATCCTTATCTGACTATGAACTTTGCGCAGGAAGCCAACATCGTGCGCGCGCTTGCCAAAATCTATGACAATGGTCATGTGACTCGTGGTATGAAGCCAGTCAACTGGTGCTTGGACTGTAGCTCAGCTCTCGCGGAAGCTGAAGTAGAGTATCAAGACAAAGTCTCTGACGCGATCTATGTCAGCTTTGATGTACTTGGCACGGATAAAGTGACCGCATTGGCAGGTATCGCAGACAACATCGCTGCGGTTATCTGGACGACCACGCCGTGGACACTGCCTGCTAACCAAGCCATCTCAGTCCATCCTGAGCATAACTATAGCGTGGTTGCGACCAAAAAAGGCAACCTGCTACTAGCAGCTGATCTTGTTGAAACTGCGCTAAGTGAACTCAAACTTGAGAATAAAGGCGTCCTCGCGACCGTATCAGGCAGTGAGCTTGAAGGATTGAGCGCTCAGCATCCATTGATTGAAGACCGCCAAGTGCCGCTCATCTTGGGCGATCATGTGACCACCGATAGTGGTACTGGTTTGGTACATACTGCACCCGGTCATGGTCTCGACGATTATATCGTTGGTCTAAAATACAACTTACCAGTGGAAAACCCAGTGAGCGGTACGGGCGTTTATTTAGATAGCGCGGCAGTATTTGCAGGCGAGCACATATATAAAGCCAATCCAAAAATCATCGCTGCCCTACATGACAATGGCCATCTAATCAGCCATACCAAAATTGAACACAGCTATCCACATTGCTGGCGTCACAAGTCACCGATTATTTTCCGTGCGACCCCGCAGTGGTTTATCAATATGGAAACCCAAGGTCTACGTGCTCGCGCCCTTGCTGATATTCCATCGGTCAACTGGACACCTGCATGGGGGCAGAATAGAATCGAAGCGATGATGAATGGTCGCCCTGACTGGTGTATCTCACGTCAGCGTACGTGGGGCGTGCCGATTACGTTCTTTACGCACAAAGAAACAGGCGAGCTGCATCCAAATACGCTTGAGCTGATGGAAACTGCGGCGCAAAAAATCGCTGAGGGCGGTGTTGAAGCGTGGTTTGACGCCAGCTGCGAGGACTTCTTAGGTAGCGAAGCGGCTGATTATGACAAAGCAACGGACACATTGGACGTGTGGTTTGACTCAGGCACGACGCATTTCGCCGTACTTGAGCAACGCGATGAATTGACCAACCCAGCTGACATGTATTTAGAAGGTTCTGATCAACATCGCGGCTGGTTCCAAACGTCATTACTGACGTCAGAGGCCATGTATGAGCGCCCACCGTTTAAGCAAGTACTGACCCATGGTTTTGTGGTCGATGAAAACGGTCGTAAGATGAGTAAGTCATTGGGTAATATCATCACGCCGCAAGAAGAGATCAACAAAACGGGCGCGGACATGTTGCGTCTGTGGATTGCATCCAGCGATTATCGTTATGAGATGAGCGCAGGTAAGACGGTGTTTAAAGGCGCGATCGATATGTATCGCCGTATTCGTAACACCTTGCGTTTCTTACTGGCCAATACTGATGACTTCAATCCTGCAACCGACAGTGTAGCGATGGACGAGCTGGTCAGTCTTGATAAATTCATCATTGAGCGCGCGCAAACCGTACAAGCGCAAATCATCAGTGCCTATGATGCGATGGACTTTCACCAAGTCACCCAGCACGTGACCGCGTTTTGCTCGCAGGACTTGGGCAGTTTTTATTTAGACATCATCAAAGACCGTCAGTACACCACCCAAAAAGACGGTCAGCCGCGCCGCTCTGCCCAGACGGCAATCTACCATATTGCTCATGCGCTGATTCGCTGGATCACACCGATCTTATCATTCACGGCGCAAGAGGCATGGGAAGTACTGAACCAACGTGAGGCTGATAAAGGCGGCTACGTGTTTACCCAAGAGTGGTACGAGTTCCCAGCGTTTGAGCTAAGTGCTATCAGCAATGATGACTGGCAGCGTATTATGTTTGCTAAAGACATGGTAAACAAACACATCGAAACCGCACGTGGCGAAAAAATTATCAATGCCAACTTATCTGCCGATGTGAGCCTATACGCTGACGGTGCCATGTATGAAAGTCTAGCCAAGCTTGATGAAGAGCTGCGCTTTGTATTGATTACTAGCAATGCAACACTCGAACCTATGAGCGAGGCACCTACTGATAGCATCGTACAGGTAGATGAAGCAACCGAAACGAATACAGAAGAGGCTGTAGATCTAGTGGTACAAGTTAGCGCTGCCACTGGTACTAAATGCGTACGCTGCTGGCATATCCGTGATGATATCGGCACAGATAGCGCCCATCCTGAGCTATGCGGTCGCTGCGTGACCAACGTCAGTGGTGACGGCGAGGTACGTCATTATGCCTAACCCAACGGATTCACCTGAAAGCCCGCATGACTCGCAGGTTGAGGTTGATCATTCGCCTAAGCCTGCTCATGCGACCACAGGTAGCTCAACCACGCCTAGAGGCCGCCTGAGCAAGTCAACAAAGAAGACACCAAAACTGGTGGCCAATGGCAGTCGCGCTTTTATGTGGTATGGGCTGGCATTGGTTATCATTGTCATAGATCAGTGGACCAAGTGGCTGGCAGAAACCAAGCTGACCTTTCATGACCCAGTGCCCGTGATTGAGCCATTTCTCAATTGGACATTGGCTTATAATTACGGGGCGGCATTTAGCTTTTTGGCAGATGCTGGCGGTTGGCAGAAGTGGTTTTTTTCAGGACTGGCATTACTCATGTCACTGTTTCTGATCATCTATTTACTCAAAGCACCTCGCAAAGCCACGCTACTCTCGCTTGGACTTGCCATGGTACTAGGCGGTGCGCTTGGTAATTTGATCGACCGCTTACTACATGGTCATGTGATTGACTTTATCCATGTGCATTATGCTGATGTTTGGCATTATCCCATTTTTAATATTGCAGATATTGGGATTTCTCTCGGGGTTGTACTGATTGTCATCGATATGCTGTTTTTGGAAAGGAAGCGTGAAATGCCACGGTCATAACCGTCTATAGTTAGAGATATTAATTTAATTGATAAATTAAAAAGGTGGGTTACGCAGTCGTAACCCACCTTTTTTTAGCTGTTGATTTTGATGACTTAAACAATTTTTTGTATGATTCATACACCCATATGTAAAAAGTCCCACTTATCGTACTCACACAATATACAAGTAAGTACCAAGAATCCTTCAGACTCTATTAAAGACAAATGATTAAAAGGAATTTTTATGTTAACCAATCATATAAACCCTATTTTCCAAAAGCAAATCACCATCCCCGATACAGCGAATAACGGGCCCTTAAGCACTGAGAAGTCAGTGACGTTAACGGTATTGAGAGCAGACATTACCACGCTAGACGTGGATGCCATCGTTAATGCGGCCAATTCAAGTTTGCTGGGTGGCGGCGGTGTGGACGGTGCGATTCACCAAGCCGCAGGCCCTGAGCTACTGACATATTGCCGTACATTGAATGGGTGTCAAACAGGCGATGCCAAAATGAGCCCAGCATTTAACTTGCCCTCACAGTATGTGATTCATACGGTCGGCCCTATTTGGCATGGTGGCAATCGAGGGGAGTCAGCGCTGCTCGCCAGTTGTTATCAAAAATCTTTGATATTAGCGACTGAGCAAGGCCTTGCCAGTATCGCCTTTCCTTCCATCAGTACAGGCGTTTACGGTTATCCATTAGAGCCAGCAACTGAGATAGCCATTAATACTGTTATAGATTTTATATTCAGCCATCTTAAGCAAGCCGATGATTTCTCACTTTGTGATGTGATTTTTTGCTGCTTTTCGGACAAAGATGCTGCCGTTTATAAACAGGTATTAGCACAAAAATAATCAATAGGCTTGTATAGTCTGGCTACTATCAGATCAATGTAGCACGTCATTTTCAATGTCATGATTCCATATCAGAACGATTCTATAACCAAAGAGGTTGATAATAGCCCTTCCAAAAATGCCAATCCACCACCTGCCAATAAAAACAGTAACCCTGCCATGTTCACAACGACGGTCAAATAATAAGTCACTCGAAACTCAGGCTTTTGTGATTTGTGCCGCAGATACGTCTGAGCCAATAACGCCCCTACCCAACCGCCAAGCGCGCTCAGCACGTGCAATGTAAACTCAGGTGTACGCCAGTCGCCACTTTGCGCAGCGGCTTTGTCTTTGGCATACATTATATAAGTGATTAACCCTAGTGCAGCATACCAGCCGACTACTAGCCAGCTCAGTTTATCGGTTGCTGCCAATAGAGCTAAAACACTATAAAAAGCCAGTCCAAGAAACGAGCGTTTCTTTTGTCCTGCTTCAAACTCTGCCTGATGGCTACGTTTTTGGTTGCGCTGACGGATTTGCTGATTCTTTTGTGCCATTTTTTGTTGTACAAAGTACAGCTCTTGTACTTCTGTTGCCCGCAAGCGCCCTTGATCGTCTTGTCCGATACTAAAGACGACTTGCTCGCCAACATTGGGACGACGGCGTGCTTTAAATTCACTCACATGAAAAAAGACAGAGTCACCGTTTTGAGTTTCAATAAAGCCAAACCCTTTATCGTCCTGCCATTTTTTGACAGTGCCTTGTTGTTTATTCACCACCGACACCTCATATCTTTTAGAATTGCCAATTATAGTACACCATCTGCGTTACATTATTGACGCTTACATCTGGCCTTAGATGGCTTATTATTTCTTACACTATAATAGTCTAGTTAAAAACACTGCAATCCAACTCATTATTTTCTATTCTTTTATTCCAGCAACCGATGGCTTTTTATTATGACTCAATCTCAATTTATTAATCCAAATGAAGACACGCGCATCACCTTTGGTAGCCTTGTTAGCCTACACTTTGAAGTATCACTAGAAAACGGCACGGTCATTGACTCAACGTTTAGTCGTGATGCGCCCGTATCTTTGACTATCGGCGATGAAAGCTTGTTGCCAGGGTTTGAGCAGGTACTTATGAATCTACGCGCAGGCGACACGCGCACAGCTCACCTTGAGCCAGAGCAAGCATTTGGTGAGTGGAATCCTGAAAACATCCAACATTTTAGCCGTACTCAATTTGCGCTCGTCGCTGACAATCCAGAAGTCGGTATGATGGTTGAATTCGAAGACAAAGGCAAAAATACCTTGCCCGGTACGATCAGCGCCATTGATGATGACCAAGTCGAAGTGGACTTCAATCATCCGCTGGCTGGGCAAGACGTATTATTTAAAGTAAAAATCTTTAAGGTCACACCACCTGGCGTCACTGGTATACAACTTATGTAGTTGTCCAAACGCACAATCCACAATAAAAAACGAGAAAGGACAATCGAATGCAATATACAACGTTACCGCAATTCGATGAAAAAGTATCTAAGATCTGTCTAGGTACGATGACTTGGGGACAGCAAAACACCAAGGCTGAGGCACACGCCCAGATGGATATGGCACTGAGTGAAGGCGTCAACTTTTGGGATACAGCAGAGATGTATCCATCACCACCAGATAAAGACAGACAAGGTGATACCGAACGATTCATGGGTACTTGGTTTGATAAAACCAAACAGCGTGACAAAGTCATCCTTGCCAGCAAAATATCACCAATGGATTTTTTGCGTGATGGTCAAACACGCTTTAACGCGCAGCATATCAGCAGCGCTATTGACGGCAATCTTGAGCGCTTGCAAACCGATTATATCGATATTTATCAGCTGCATTGGCCTGAACGTCAAGCGAACTTTTTTGGTCAGCGCGGCTATACAGAGGACATGGCAGCACAGTCATTAGATGACTTAACGCCATTTTTAGAGACCATTCAAGCATTAAATGATGAAATCAAAAAAGGTCGCATTCGTGCTTATGGTTTATCAAACGATACGGCATGGGGACTCATGCGCTATCTATGGGAAGCGGACAAAAATGGCTTGATCGCGCCTATCACGGTGCAAAACCCATATAGCCTATTAAACCGTTTATACGAAGTTGGTATGGCTGAGATTGCCCATCGCGAAAACGTGGGGCTACTTGCTTACTCGCCACTTGGTTTTGGCGTATTGTCTGGTAAATATCTCGATGGCAAGCGTCCAGATGGCGCACGCTTGACGATGTATGATCGCTATGCCCGTTATACCAATGAGCAAGCGGTATCAGCGACCGAGCAATATGCAAAGATCGCCGCTGATGCTGGGTTGGACATGGCGCAAATGTCATTGGCTTTTGTCAATTCACGTCACTTTGTCACCAGCAATATCATTGGCGCGACGACAACCGAACAGCTCAAATCAAACATTGATAGTGTCAATGTGGAGCTAACAGCAGATGTATTGGAAGCGATTGAAGCGGTACACGCGCAGCATCCCAATCCATCCCCTTAGTTCGATCTAGATCAGCGGTCTATAAATTGCTACACCTGCATTTATTATAGACACAAAAAAGGCGCAAATCGCAGTCATATATATAACTCGCGATTTGCGCCTTTTTATTAACTAAGCTAGTTTAGCTATAAATAATCAATCTTCAACGGGTACACGAAGTACTCGTGAATGCAGTTCTGCCAACCCTTCTTGCATACGTGCTTGCAACAAATTGGTCAGCTCGCTTTTGGTACAGCCTTTTGGATCTATCGGTGCCAATGGCAATACATACGCGGTGACATCTTTGCTATCGAGCACTTTTTTCATGCTGTCGGTCATTGTCATCTTGCCATAGTATGGCAGCGCGTCGCTAAGCGTGCCATCTTTATCGACATAAGCGATAACAATGGGTCTGATAGGCACATCAGCATCTATCGCTGACTGGAGCAATGTCCCATGAATACGCTTGATTTTTTTGCCACTGGTGGTGGTCGCCTCAGGGAAGAAAATCACCGAAAAACCTTTGGCTAAGAAATCAGCTATTTGCGATGACACTGAGCCTGCATCACCGGAGCCACGCTCGATGAAAAGCGTGCCTGCCGCATGCGCGAGCTTGCCAAACACAGGCCACTCACCAATCTCAGCTTTGGATAAAAAGAATGCTGGACTCACGGTACCAACGACAGGAATATCCATCCATGACACATGGTTTGACACCCACAAGCCGTGATGCTGCTCTACAGGTTCCACCTCAACGACCTTGACCCCAAATGAGCCTGCCATCTTGCGACAAAACGTTTGAATATAGCGTGGTAGTTTTTCGCGCGGTGGCTGCTTGAATGCCCCAATGCGTTGAGCGGCACGCATACCACCAGCGATGGTGGTGGTCATGCCAGCAATTTGCTTACCGCGCCCCAACTGTCGTCTGAGTGAAAAGCTTGATTTAGCTTGGCTCATCTTCGCCCTCATGATTAAATAACGGGTGTTTAATAGTCAAAAAAACGAGCCCAGTATAACAAAGTTCATACGCTCAGTGATAGGGTGTCCATTCAGTGGCTGCTCACTTTTATACAAACGGGCAATAAAGCAGTTTTATAAAAAATTAATCCCAGTCATCGCTGTAACATAAAACCATCGCTAATTGTGCTCATACCCTTTAATATCAAGTGATAAGACCACATATAGACAATCATATGAACGCTATATCAAAGTATACTGAACTGATAATAGCGATATATTTACTTTATTAAATAGGTGATACTCTTTGGATTATTTTGAAAGACATGAAGGTGGCGAGCGCGCCATTTTAGTACATTTAGACATTCGCCAAATTCAAGATCCTGATGATCTCAATGAGTTTGAATTGTTGGCGGATTCAGCAGGTGCCGATCGCTTGGCACTGGTCACAGGCTCACGTGCACGCCCTGACGCCAAGTATTTCGTTGGTAGCGGTAAAGCGGAGGAAATTGCAGAACTGGTGCGCGAGCATGATGCGGATATTGTACTGTTTAACCACAGCTTGTCGCCTTCACAAGAGCGTAATATCGAAGCGCTGGTGAAGTGCCGCGTCTTGGATCGTACTGGTTTGATTTTGGATATTTTTGCTCAGCGGGCTCGTACTTACGAAGGTAAGCTACAAGTAGAGCTAGCTCAGCTGAACCATTTATCGACACGTTTGGTCCGTGGTTGGACGCATTTGGAACGTCAAAAAGGGGGTATTGGCTTACGTGGCCCCGGCGAAACCCAGCTTGAGACCGATCGTCGCTTGCTACAAGTGCGCGTCATGCAGCTCAAAAGTAAAATTGAGAAGGTCAGACAGACTCGTGCTCAGGGCCGGGCACGTCGCCAAAAATCAGACGTACCGACTATCTCACTGGTTGGTTATACCAATGCGGGCAAATCCACTTTATTTAATCGCTTAGTCGATGAAAATATATATGCAGCTGATAAGCTATTTGCGACACTCGATCCAACGCTACGCCGCTTAGACTGGCAAGGTGTGGGACGTGTAGTCTTGGTTGATACCGTCGGTTTCGTTCGTCATCTGCCGCATGAATTGGTTGAATCCTTTCATGCAACGCTAGAAGAGACGCTAGAGGCGGACTTATTATTACACGTCATCGATTCTTCTAGTGAAGATATGCATGAGCAAATTCAGGCGGTCAAAGAGGTACTGGCTGAGATTGATAACGATGTGCCGGTACTCAATGTTTATAATAAGATTGATTTGACTGACGAGCCTGCACATATTGGTTATGCTAGCGAAGGTCAACCTAATCGTGTCTATGTGTCTTCTAGAGAGAACTTAGGCATAGAAGAGTTGTCATTCGCCGTGCAGCAGCTACTAACTGGCACATTGACCACTTTTGATTTGACGCTACCCTATCATGCAGGACAGTTAAAAAACACCTTGTACGAGCTTGGTGTTATTGAAGAAGAAAGCTATGATGATAGCGGCCATGAGTGCTTGACGATTCGCTTACCAAGCGATAGACTAAGACAACTACTCGGACAAGCCAATCTCAAGCCCACCGATGTATTACCGCTTGCACAAGCGACATTGCTGATGCCAGTACTTGAGGAATTTGAGCAGCCCGACGAACATGAAGTTGAAGAGCCGACGATGACAGCAGAAGAAGAAAGAGCATTTGACGAATTTAATGCGCTCAATTCACAAACCGCTGATTCTGAAAAATAGTCGCTGCTGAAAAACGATTGTTGACGTTAATAGATAAGTAAACCTTTGATTCATACTGTTAGACAGCAATCTTTTATACAGTAGGTTAAAATAGCATAGACGGTATCAATCGATATCGTCTATTTTTTTGAATGTGTCTACAAGCTTTATTAGTAAGCTTATTCTCTATATAATCAACGGTTATACATTCAACAAATATTGATAGGTAATACTCGCCACTCAAAAGTTGAAATGTCACTAGTGTCTATTATCAGCGTTCATAATATTATTTTTCACGTTATATTATTGATACCATCGCCCGCTCGTTTTTATAAACTCATCACCTATATCTGACTTGGCCACACTGCTTATGAAGCCTGCTCACTCCTCCCATCTCCCGCTATGGATTTCGTTAATTTTAACGTTGACCATGGTTATCGTTGTCCGAGAGACGGCTGTGGTTCTTTGTCAGTTGGCAGGTATCGCAAAAGCCGCCAATATTGTCGGCTTGGTGGCGATGTTTGTTATCTTGATGATATGGCGATTGCTCAAAGGGTTGCCTAACTGGCTCACTCAAGCCAGTAACACCCTCCTCGTCGATAGTGGTTTTGCATTTCTGCCCGTCTCAGCGGGTGCAGGCTTACTGCTATTCGCGCTAGGAGATGAGCTGTTGGGCGTGATGGTCACAATGATAGTAAGCACGCTCATACCGATGTGGGGACTCGCGCTACTGGCCAATCGCTGGTTGAATCAAGATGCCAATGCCTACAGCGGCACGACGAATCAGCAAAAGGAACAGCCGTGAGCTGCGGAGAGATATTATGACTTTTGACAGCGTATTTATGGCGACCTTAGCAGCCGTACTTCTAACCTTGGCGGCACACGTCATTGCACGTATGTTAGCGCGTAAATTATCATGGTTACCGATGGTAATTACCGCGCTCGTTTTGGTACTGGTCTTCTTATTTTTATTGCAATGGGATTATGACAACTACTACAGCGCGGCAAAGCCTATATTCGATCATCTATTAGGATATGTCACAGTACTTTTGGCGGTGCCACTAGCCGCAATGAACTTTAAAGGACTGCCTGTCAAAAAGCTCTCTTTGATCGTTGCTATTGCTAGTGTCATTGGTGCCCTACTGCCCATGTCATTGGCTTATCTATTTTCATTGAGTCACGACAGCATACTTGCTTTTGCTACCCGTTCTGTGACTACTCCCATTGGCCTCAGTGTTGCCGATTTAATCAATGCGCCATTAGCACTGGCAAACCTGATCATCATCGTCTCAGGTCTCATTGGCGGCGCTGTCGCCCGTTTTTTGTTTCGCGGTATCAATGATGATCGAGCTAAAGGTCTTGCACTTGGACTGGCGGCTCACGCATTTGGTACAGTAGAAGCGTGGCAAATCAGCCATACGGCAGGACGATATGCGGCATTTGGACTGGCAGTCAATGGTTTAGTGACCGCCATTTGGGTGCCTGTATTTATCAGTGCGTTAGGCATCTAGACTGACTTTGCTTACCGCTTTGACAGATGACTGAGCACTGTTTCATCATTTCAATCATTATTTTTATTGTTATTGCTTACTCAGTAACGAGACTAATAGACATGACATTTGGCTCATCCAACCGTTGTCATCACCTTTGCATTTTAGAGAGTTAAAATAAGGTATGCATCAAAAAAGTGCTTGCCTGTAATCCAATATAAACAGATATTTAACAATCTTCAAAAATATAGCATTTTGATTTATTTAAGTTTGTTTAACGATAAAAATTTGATTTTACAACTTATTTTGTCAATCTGGTGCGGTAAAAAGTTATTATATGTTATAGTAAGCAACTATTATTTTTTGTATCTATTGCAAGTGGTTCTTGTTAAACGTGGTATTTGCTAGGTGGCTATATCGATGACGAGCTATAAAATCCTGCAACCCCGATGACCGCTTAAGCGCGTAAAATGACGCGTCTATAGGCAAAACAATTTGCTATTATTCGATAAAAAGTGATAACACTATGATAAATACTGCTACTTTGATTACTCGCTGTTTGCCTCCTATTTTATTAAGTGCGATTGCCCTCTCTACTTTTTCTACTGCTGCCAACGCTGGCAATATGTATATCTATAAAGACAAAGCTGGACAAGTATTACTGACCAACGTCAATCCTAGTGGCAATTTTGATAAATTCACTAAGAAAGTTAAAGTCACTTATTATAAAGACTCTAAAATGTATGACGGCATTAATAGTAGCAATGGCTATGGTAGCAGTGCCGCTAGCAAGAGTGGTAGCCGCAATGCTTACGACAGCTACATTCGCGCCTCTGCTGAACGTCATGGCGTAGATCCTGCCCTTATGAAAGCAATGATGCATACCGAATCTGCTTTCAATCCCAATGCTCGCTCACCTGTCGGTGCGCAAGGCCTCATGCAGTTAATGCCAGCGACGGCTCGTCGCTTTAATGTAAGTAACCCTTGGAACCCTGCAGACAATATTGAAGGCTCAGCCAAATATATCGCTTGGCTCATGCGCCGTTTCAATAACAATGTCGAACATGCAGTAGCTGGCTACAATGCAGGTGAAGGTAATGTCGATAAATACGGCGGTATTCCTCCTTTTAAAGAAACCCGTAACTATGTACAAAGAGTCATGAGCCGCTATCATAGCTTGTATAAGAATGATGCTGGGCTATCTGGCGCCAGTATGAGTGCCAGCAATCAAACGAATAGCACCATTAACAGTGGATTGCGCAACGTCAGTTACGGCACTAGCAATAATGTGAATAGTGCCAGCTATGCTAACTCAGCTTATGATGCTTTACGCTAAGCCAGAGCTAAGCTAGAAATGAAATAGACCGGCGACCTAAAAACCCAGACACAAAAAGCCCGTTAATTTCTTAACGGGCTTTTTGTGCTTGGACGCTTTATATTTTGATAGGTCATCAGTTATAAAGCTAAACTGTGAGCGCTAAATCAGCACTCACAGTATTTTCCAATATGACTTAATTCTTACTTGGTGCTTACTTGTTAGCAGCCTGAGTTGCAGCAACTTCAGCAGCGAAGTCTTCTTGCTTCTTCTCAATGCCTTCACCAACTTCTAGACGTTTGAAACCAAGTACTTTTACGCCTTCAGCTTTTAGGACATCACCAACTTTTTTGTCGTTGTCCATAACGTATGGCTGACGTAGCAAAGTTACTTCGTCTAGGTACTTACGTAGGCCACCTTCGATCATTTTTTCAACGATGTTGTCAGGCTTGCCAGACTCTTTTGCTTTGGCTTCGATGATGTCTTTTTCGCGTGCCAATACATCAGCAGCAACGTCTTCATCATCGACAGCAACAGGGTTAAATGCTGCAATGTGCATGGCAAGATTTTTGCCAGTGTCAGCGTCGCCACCTTCATAAGAAACCACTACACCGATACGTAGACCATGACGGTATGCAGCGATGTTAGCGCCTTCAAGTACTTCAACACGGCGAACCTGAATGTTCTCACCGATTTTTTGTACCAAAGATACACGTGCTTCTTCAACCGTCTGACCATCACCATAAGGCAATTCAGAGATAGCAGCAACATCAGTGACGTTGTTTTCTAGAGCAATGTTAGCCACTTTTTCTGCAAATGCTGTGAAGCTGTCGTCTTTTGCAACGAAGTCAGTTTGGCAGTTAACTTCTAACAAGAATGCTTTGTTTTCGTCTTGAGCGATGATGATAGCGCCATCAGCTGCGATGTTACCCGCTTTTTTAGCTGCTTTTGCTTGACCAGATTTACGTAGGTTATCAATGGCAACTTCAACATCACCGTTTGATTCTTCTAACGCTTTTTTACATTCCATCATGCCAAGACCAGTACGGTCACGCAATTCTTTTACCATTTTGGCAGATACTTTTACTTCTGTCATAAGAGTCACCTTAGTATAGTTATGTATAAGAGGAATTAATGTCTATTCGATATCTTAATGTTGCTTTAAATCTAGCAAGACCGCTCATTTTGAGTCATTACTAATATAGCCATCAATGATGTCAAAAAGATAACATCTTAAAAACATAGCGCTATAGCCAGTACGAACGATAATACTCGCCCATTAGCTACTCGGTTATGTATAACGGCCTCATTAATAATGCTCTATTCAATAACAAGGCATGACGAGTAAAACTACATCATGCCTATTATGAGCTTATACGCTGTTCATAACATTATATGGATGCTGATAGCTACACTATCAAGACATCCTTACAAAGTTAAACTTTTTCACTCAGCTATTTACTCTGCTGGAGTTGTAGCTTCTTCTGCAGCTGGTGCTTCTTCAGTAGCAGGTGCTTGCTCAGCTTTACCGCCAGCTTGAGTTTGTGCGTATTCTTTACCAGCGATGATAGCATCAGCCATAGAAGTTACGTACAAAGTCACAGCACGGATAGCATCATCGTTAGCTGGGATGATGTAGTCAACGTTGTCTGGGCTAGAGTTGGTATCAACGATACCGATAACTGGGATACCTAGGTTTTTAGCTTCTTTAATAGCGATGGCTTCGTGATCTACGTCTACAACAAAAATAGCATCAGGTAGGCCGCCCATATCTTTGATACCGCCTAGTGAACGCTCAAGTTTTTCCATATCGCGGGTACGCTCTAGCGCTTCACGCTTGGTTAGCTTCGCAAAAGTACCGTCTTCTGATTGCTTCTCTAACTCTTTTAGACGGTTGATTGACTGGCGTAGTGTTTTCCAGTTAGTCAACATACCACCTAACCAGCGATGGTCAACGTATGGCATACCAGCACGAGCCGCTTGCTCACGTACGATACCGCTTGCAGCACGCTTAGTACCAACAAACAATACTTTGTTTTTCTTAGCAGCTAGGCCGTTTACGTAAGTCAACGCTTCGTTGAACGCTTTTACGGTGTGCTCTAAGTTGATGATATGGATTTTGTTACGTGCGCCAAAGATGTATGGACCCATTTTTGGGTTCCAAAAACGTGTTTGGTGACCAAAGTGAGCGCCAGCTTGTAGTAAGTCGCGCATTTCGATTTTGGTTGGATTCTTTGTAGCCATGATAATATATCCTATTGGTTGGGTTATGCCTCCACATCACAAAAACAGCCTATTTGGCGACACGCATCTGCTACTAACTAGTCTTTATTACTAAAGCCCTAATGGTTCGCAAATTAATCAAGTCGCCAAACACCCAGCAATTTTTTGCCATGATGTGTGTGTCATTGGTTGGTTTCAAAAATAAGCCATTGTGCGTTTAAACTAATTATATCTAAACTATAAAAATAGCTGCGCTGTATTTTATCACATAATACCTTAAAGTCTCCAGCAGTTTATTCATAGTGCCTCAATGCGTTACAGACACAGTAGATCGGTAGTGCAATAAAAAAAGCGACACATTCGTATCGCTTTTTATTTCTGGCTTTAGACTTTATATGAATGGTTTCATATTAGATTATGCAATACAGATACCAATCACAGCCTTGTAACCGCGCCATGTGAATGGCGTGATATAGCTTTGGCGATCTCTAGGTAAGTAAGACACACTTGGTGCGCTTTCAACAATCTGCGGCGTAGAGATAATGAATTCAGAACCAAATTCTGTACGGGCATTACCAGAGATAGTATTGGCCATTTCACCCAGCAAGTCTTTCATCATCGTGATCGAAGAGTCAGGCTCACCCATCACATTTATCACTTCTCGCAACATTACGCTTGGTGCACTGACATAGACACAGCCTTCAAGAGGCCCTGAGATCTTAATGACACCACTATAATCAAAACCAATCGCCGTTTTATTGTTGTTCAAATAAGGGGTATCGATAGATACTTCTGAGCCGTCGATCTGTGCAAAGAACGCATTGATCGAGCTTAGAAACACACCCAACTTTTCTACTTTAAACATAATATATTAATATCCATCTGTATTACGTGACAGCAGCATTAGTCCTGCAAACAAACCACAATCTCGCCAACTTGCGAGTGCCAAGTGATGGGAATGATAAAAGAACGCTCATCGTTCGGCAACACAATACTTTGCGGTGCGCCTTTGAACACAAACGGCACAGAGATATGAAATTCAGAGCCGAACTCTTTACGCGCATTACCCGAAATCGTGTTGGCAACTTCACCAGCCAAATCGATGTAGTTTTCCTCACTCTTATCAGCTTCACCCATGCTATCCAATATTGAAGACAGTAATTGACGAGTTGCCGAAAAATACACCACGCCTTTTTGTCCACCTGATATACCAATAACGCCTGTATAATCGTGGACTTTTGGCTGTTTGTTTTCTAATAAGTAAGGGGTGTCAGCAATTAGCTCTTCGCCACCAAACTGATTAAAATAGTTACTAATAATACTCAAAAAAATCTGTAGCTTTTGTTCTTTCATAATGACATCTGCTTTAATCGATGAATGGTATTAGTCTTGCATCAGCTCATACAAAGACTCCACGAGCTCCTCTTCCGAGAAAGGCTTGCACAAGAAACCGCTGGCACCTAGTGATAAAGCTTCGATACCAGTGGCCTTATCAGACAACGCTGATACGACCAAAATACGTACATCAGGATCAATCGCAATGATTTTTTCGATACACTCAAGTCCGTCCATTTGTGGCATGGTCAAGTCCATGGTGATCACGTTAGGACGATGAATGTTAAATTTTTCAATGGCTTGAACGCCACTAGTCGCTGTTGCAACCAGCATAAACTTTCCTGAATCGTATGCGCGCTGAATACGGTTTCTGATAATATTTGAATCATCAACAATCATTAATTTATGCATAACTTGTCTATTACCTTTAATGAAATGCTTGTCGTCCCTGACAATATGTTTAGTGTTTTTAATTAAGCTTTTGGTAACGTAATGACAAACCGTGTCATTTGACCTAGCTCACTATTTACGTTCAGCTTACCATTGTAGTCTTTTACTTGCGCTTTGATGATATCCAGTCCAACGCCGCGTCCACCATCTTCATCTGCGTTTTCTTTGGTAGAGAACCCAGAAGAAAATAACTGCTTGAGTAAATCGCCTTGACTGAGCTGGCTTGCTTCTTCCTCACTAAAGCGACCTTCTTTGCTTAGCTTATTACGGATGCTGTCATAGTCGATACCTTGGCCATCATCTTGCACTACTAGTATGAAGTCTGAACCATTGTCTTGTACTTCTAAGTCAATCGTACCGACTTCAGTCTTACCAGCAGAATGACGAACACCTGGGGTTTCGATACCGTGCACAACTGCGTTTCGTAGTAACTGGATACTGATTTCTTTAATTGGCTTGGCAAGATGCTCTGGTATGTGAGTTTGCGCCAGTGTCGTGCTTTTTAGCTGTACTTGCTTGCCTTGTCTAGCGGCAATCTCTTTTGCAAACTCATTGTAAAAAGACAGTCGATCATCATTGCTTTCACCGTCTAGATCAATATCTAAACCGCCATCAGTGCTGATGCTACTCGCTGGCTGACTATTTACCGCAGCTGTTTTTGCCACGCTGTCTTTTAAAGTAGAATCGCTTAATGGGGCTTGCGTATTGGCTGTCGCCGCTTTAGGCGGTGCTGAGCGGTTAATACGTTCACCCAAGGTCGCAATGGTATTTGATAGACTTAGTAAGTCGTCTAAGTGTACTGCCAACTGTAAGAAATCATTACCCGATAGCTGGCCTTGATTTTGCAAGGCATGCAATTTGTCTTCTGCTTCTGACGCAATTTTAGTAAAGCTATGCAGTTTTAGTGCCGATGCCTCACCTTTCAAGCTGTGCATTTCACGATAGATCGCATTTAGTTTGCCTTCAAGCTCGTATTGTGAGCTACCAGGGTTTTTCAAGATGTTGTTCATACGCTCGATATGCGCTTGGGTGTTGCTAATAAACTCATTAATGATCTTTGGATTTACATTCAAGATAGTGGTTAACATCTCAATCTGCATATCGTTTTGCGAGCGTTCTTTTTCTAAACGCTGTTCTAAGTAAACGGCATCTGACACATCGTTGACGTTAACCAAAATACGCGCAATGTCTTTATCTTCATAAACACGTGAGAATTTAAAGTCTAAGAAGCGATTGTTAAGTCCTTTATCATCAGAGCTGTTATGTAGCATCACTTTGTGCAAAGGATTTAGAGAATCTACCAATTTTTCTTTAACTCGAGGATTATAAAGCTGCTCGATGAATTGCTGAGTGGTTTTAAGATCTTTGTCAGAAATACGACCACGCAAGACATTGGTAAAGTTTTCTCCTGCCAATCTATCAGAACCAACGATACTGTTTAGGGCGCGCGAGTGCTGCTGACCAATATTTAAGTCTTTGTCCAGTAGGAATAGGCCCGTATTTACCGTTTCCATAATCTCTTGCGTTTCACGACGAGCTGCAAATGCCTCAGCATCCGTCTCACGTAAGCGGCGTACAAAGAAGAATACGAAGATCAAGAAGTAAGCAAAAATCGCAACAACCCCAAGTGCCTGAATTAGACGAATGGTATTGGCTTGGCGCTCTGCATCATCAAACACTTCGTTGGTCAAATCATCTAATGATTCGTTCATTAGCAAACTTGAGGTTTTTGCCTGCTCTACCGCCTGAGTCAAATCATCTGATGAATCGACCAGTACGTTATCAGCATCTTTTAAGTAAGTTTCAATTCTAGGCTCAAGTAGCTGCCATTGCTCGTTTGCCGCTTGTACATTTTCTTGCGCACTACCGCTAACGCTCGGTAATTTGTACGTTTTGCCGTCAGCATCGTCGGTAATCGTGCCGCCTTCTCCGATAGCCGTCAACGTATTGTTAATCAGTGCTGTATTCTGTTCCAAACGCTCCAATACACGCTGAATGTGCGGCGAGCTGGTATCTTCACCGTAACTGCTATCCAAATCGAACAGATCTTTAATTACTGACTGTGCGCTGTTTGCTACTTGGTTGGTCTGATCAATCAATACCGTGTTTCTTTCAAGCAAGCTTGAGGTATAGAAAGTAAATACAAGCAAAGCACCGATCAAAGACAAAAACAGTGCAATCGAAATAATCAAGCCGCGATAACGTTTGTTATCTCCATTATTTATTGTAGCCATATCAAACGTCCCTTAGTTTGCTTGTTCAGTGGTGGCAGAAGCACTAGCCGTTGGACTTGTAGTCTCACCAAGCCAGCGAGCTTCAATCTCTTTAAATTTACCTTCCGCTTTTAGCTTGGTAATACCGTCATTGATTTTGTTAATGAGCTCAGTATTACCTTTTGCCATCAAAATAACCTGCTGGGCTGATGGATTGTCTTGCCCTTCATAAGGAACGATGGTTACTTTTTGCTCAGGATGGTTTTTTGCCGTATATTGCAAGATAGGTAGATCATGCAAAATCGCATCTACTTTGCCTTGCATTAAATCTTCATACAATAAAAAGGCAGTCGTTCTGGTCGAGAAGTTGTTGTACTTACCCATTTGCTGTGCTTGATCGACCTGCTTAGAGCCTTCCATTGCAGAAATGTTTTTGCCTTGCAAATCATCTAGGCTGTTAATATTTAATTCTGGTTTTGCATACATGATGGCGGCAGGGTTAAAGAAGTAAGGCTGAGACAACCCGTATTTAGCATCACGCTCATCTTTATAAGAGATGCCTGAAATCGCCAAATCGCGACTACCCGACTCTACTGTATCGAACATGTTTTGCCAGGTTTCTTTATAAAACTCAACTTTGAACCCTTCTTCTTCGCCAAGCGCGCGAATAGAGTCAATGTCAATGCCCTGCATATTGCCATAGTCATCCTGGAACGAGAAAGGAGGCATGGTCCCTGTGGTTGCTACTTTTAAAACTGGCGCTGAATCTGGAAGGCTACTGACAAACTCCTCCTGCCCTTCTGCAGGCGGGTTCTCAGCAGCAGTACTTTCTGGTGTACTAGAGTTGCTGCATCCAAAGATACCTACGCTTAAAACGACTGGTAATATTCGGTATAGCTGCTTCATAATCTATCCTTGAGAATTAATGTGGTTATGCAATTTAATGAATGACAATCTAGAGAGGTTAAGCAATATTCCTATAATATTTACTTACAGAAAGTTACGTTGGATAATACTTACCTAACTTTACAATTGCAATAATAATGTTTGACAATTATATACAATTAGTTATATATACATAATAATTCATATATATCTATACAATATATATATTATTAATATTTATAGAACTTGAAGAAAATGCTTTATCAAAAAGAAAATCTTATATACAAATTAATAGCAGACATAAAAAAGCACCCATACGCTCTAAACGTATGGGTGCTTTTTATGAGTACTTAATTTACGATGAAACTTTATACTTACTCTGCATCGTCAAGATTTAGGTTACGGTCTATCTGCCAGATTAAAAACGCACCCAAGCTCATCAGTACAAAAAGTGCAATACCGATTTTTAACACTGGATTGAGAGGGAATAAGTTTAATAATAAACCACCAAAAATACCCACTGAAAACATCAGCGAGCCTTGCAGCGCGCTTGCCATACCCGCACGCTGCTTTTGAAAAGCCAGCGCAATCGCTGAGGCGTTTGGCTGGGTCAATCCCAAGCCTGCAATACAAAAGAAAATACACGCCAGCACCAGTGGCAACCAAGCATCGGTCCCCAAAAATATACCGACAACAAACAATGTGCCTGCAGAGAGCACCTGCATCATCGTCCCAAAGCGTAATATGCTCAAGATACGAAAGCGATTGGTCAACCACTGATTCAGCTGAGTCAAACCCACAAAGCCCGCCGCATTCATCCCAAACAACCAGCCAAAGTGCGTGGCCGAGACGCCATAAGTGTCCATGATTAATTCAGAAGCTGAGCTGATATAGACAAACATCGCACCCATCAACAACCCGCCACCAATCGCTGGATAGTTGAAGGTTGGATCTTTTAATAAATCCCAATACTGACTAAGCACTTCTTTTGCAGGACGCACATTACGATTTTCTTCGGTCAATGTCTCAAAAAAGAAAAACTTAGTAAGCAATAAATTTAGGGCACCAAAAGCGGCCAAAAACCAGAAAATGGAATGCCAATCAAAAAACTGTAAAAATAGTGCACCAAGCGACGGCGCTAGTATGGGTGCCAGACCCATGACCAAAATCATAATCGAAAAAGCTTTTGCGGTTTGCTTGGCGGTTAGGCGATCTCTAATAGCAGCGCGAGTCACCACTGCCCCTACACAAGCGCCTAATGCCTGCATCGTTCGCCCTACAAATAATACATATTCATTGTCAGTGGTCGCACAAAGAATGGACGCAATCACATATAGTGTCATGCCTATGTATAAAGGCTTAACACGGCCGACACGATCACTAAAAGGGCCATAAAATAACTGCCCGAATACCAAACCCAAAAAATACGCTGGCACAGAGTTGGCCATAAAAGCGGTTGACACACCAAAATCATCTGCCATCGACGGTAGTGCTGGCAGATACATATCAATAGATAATGGTCCTACCGCAACCATCAACCCCAGCATCATAATCCATGCAACAGGCAGATCAGCAGAACGTACTCGTTCAGCGGTGATAGGTTTCTTTGAAAGAGAGGATTTTGGCGCAGACATAGTTAGACCGTTTATATAGTGATGATTACTTAAGCTTTTATAAGATGCATGAAATAGATGTTTTTAACGACAATAGTGCATTTTTATCCAAATCTGTGCAAGCAGACAGTGTTATATCGTGCTGTCCGCTCGTATTTCAATAGTCATAGGGAACTAATGAAACAAGCCTTAACAACTAAAAACAATCAACGTAATTACTCAAAATATGTTTGGTATATTTTCAATCCAAATGTGGCTATAAAAGTGACTAAAATTAAAGATGTTGAGAGCAGGATCGTTCTAAATAAACCCTTTGACCTCTAGCTTAAATTTACTTTTTTAAATTATTAATTTCGTCAAATTTTGCTTGAGTCATTATCTGTCTATGATCTTTAAAAAAATTAATTACGCGCTCATTATTATCAACAAACCCTTGGATAATCTCCGGATGCTTTAATATATTACCATCAGCCGCTATGACATCTTTAAACGCCTGCGCAAATTGCGTATCGTAACCGCTTAGATTAAACCTTTGGTTATAGTCATCATTCATAATTCTAATTTTGTACTGTAGTAAAAAATCCTTATCCAATATGGTATACAGATCATAATAATTATGAAAAGGACCAAGTTTTTCATTAGGATACTTAGCAAATATCAGTTGTAATGGACTAGTCTGATTGGGCATACCATCTATTACTAACATTTCTTGACTAGAATCAGCATAAAATCGCTCAATGTTTGACGTTTTCTCTAGTAGCGACTCTGGAGGAAAAGTATAATAAAAATACTCCTTACCAGTGACAACTTTGGCATTAAGTTCATACAAGGGATCTATCTTTATTCTAAACACCTTTCCTAAGTCCTCAGAGGGACAATGAAACTCACCGGATAAGTTTCCTGAGAAAGTCTCAGCTTGAAAGTTTAATACTAAGCTTTTCGTTGAGAACTCATCTAAATCGCCAGCATCATTATAGTTACATCTAGGAAAAGTAGTGACATACACTTTGTCTGATATTTCTGCTGGTATGTAAGCAGTAACTGGCTCATCTGGATCTTTTGGCTCAGTACATCCGATTACTAAGATTCCTATAGTATTTAAAATAAAAATGCCTATGAACCTTAGCATCGTCATAATCATCCTAGTTCATATAGTTAAGTCTTATTAATTTCTTCAAATTCTGTTTGAGTAATTATCTTTCTATGATCTTTAAAAAAATTAATAACACGTTCATTATTATCAACAAACCCTTGGATAATCTCTGGATGCTTTAATATATTACCATCAGCCGCTATGACATCTTTAAACGCTTGCGCAAATTGTGTATCGTAACCGCTCAGATTAAACCTTTGGTTGTAGTTATCATTCATTATTCTAACTTTGTACTGTAGTAAGAAATCATTGTCTAATAATGTTGATAATCTATAATAATTGTGGAAACTACTTAACCCTTCTTCATCATAAGTTGTAAATACTAATTTTAGTGGACTAGACTGATTGGACATACCATCAATTATTAACATTGCTTGTGTCGAATCAAGATAGAAAGACTCTACGTTTGGTACTTGTTCTACTGCTCTATCTTCGCCATAGGGAAAATATAAATATTTTCTGCCAGTTACAATTGTCCTGTCTCGCTTGTATAAAGGCCTTACAGTAGCTCTGAATACCATACCCAAGTCCTCAGAGGGGCAGTGATAATCACCATTGATATTTCCAGAGAAAGTTTTTGCTTGAAAGCTTAATACCAAGCTTTTCGTTGAAAACTCATCTAAATCGCCAGCATCATTATGGTTACATCTAGGAAAAGTAGCGACATACACTTTGTCTGATATTTCTGCTGGTATGTAAGCAGTAACTGGCTCATCTGGATCTTTTGGCTCAGTACATCCGATTACTAAGATTCCTATAGTATTTAAAATAAAAATGCCTATGAACCTTAGCATCGTCATAATCATCCTAGTTCATATAGTTAAGTCTTATTAATTTCTAAATAGAATATACTTCTAGCACCAAAAGAATGTTAGCGGAACTGACGTTTGCTAAACACCGTGCTAGCTTGCTTTGCTTTTCTCAGAGCAAGTTTGCGATTGCGTCCAAGCATCATCTTAATCTGCCAGATTTTTTCTTTATATAAGGTAGTCGCAGGCTGCTCATACATCGCATTAATTACGCGTTTGCTCGCTAGCACCGCATCAGGAGAGCGCTCGGCAAATTCAGCCGCCAGCTGCTGTGCTTGCTCAAGTGGCGTCTCACTACAATGACTGATTAATCCTAATTCTTTGCCGTCCGTAGCATTAATGATGCGCGCCGTCATAGCCAGCTCTTTGAGAACGTCTTCTCGTACCACCCCAAATGCCGATTGCGTCAGACCCATGTCTGGCACCAGCCCCCACTTGGCCTCCATGATAGACAGTTTACACTCGGGATTGCTGATGCGCACATCACATGCCAGCGCCAATTGTAGCCCTGCGCCGATACAGTAGCCTTCTAAGACCGCGATGACCGGTACTGGCACATCACGCCAGACCAAGCAAACACGCTGAAACGAGCTTTGCCATGGCTTAATCAGCTCCCAAATGGCAAAAGCTTGGTTTTTGGGATGGTTTAAATCGCCCAAGTCGATACCGGCACAAAACGTCCCTTCTGCACCGTTTAAGATGACCGCTCGTATCGTCTTATCTTTGCTCACTCGGCCTGCCACAGCGATCAGCTCATCGATGACTTGAAAACTCATGGCGTTTTTTTTGTGCGGACGATTTAGCGTTACAGTGAGTATATTATCAGTGACACTCACTTGTAGCGTTTCGTATTGGTAAGTTGCAATGGCGTTCATAACGATCCTTATTTATGAATGGGTAAAAGATAGACTGATAGCGATAATATTAGCAGGCTTAACCCTACTCTACCGTAGCAATAACTGACTGCTACGATACTGTATCAAGCGTCTGCCTTTTAATATTCGCACATTATCTGGCCGCTAGTGATCGGTATCGTATGCAATTCACTTATTACATCGCATAATAACGGTCCGATTACCTGCTCTAAATCATTTTCCACGTCATGTCATTTTCGCTCAAACGATGATAGTTGAGCTGCGGGTAAGCCGATAAATCCACGTTTTGTAAATTATTCAGTGCGGTAAGTAGTGCCTCATAATATGGCTCAATCATCGCAAATTGTACCGGTGTTGTATGCTGTACATTCAATAAGCACTTATCCTCCAAGTCTTGGCTGGCCTGACGTAGCTGCGGCACTCCTGTATAACGACTGCCGCCCAATATGCGATGGGCAATTTGTGCCAACAAGTTACGATCACGAGCTTCCCATGCTTGAGTCAGTGCTTGCTTTTCCTCGTTAATCGTATCGAGCATCATAATGATAAGCTTGGCTGCCAAATCAGGTTTGTTTGCTGAGCGAGTAAGCGCATCTTGCCAGTCTAAAATATCAGACGTATCCATTGTACTGAGGTTTTTTTGATGGAGGTTGTGATCCGTTTGCTCATATAGCCTTTTATCCATATTCGCTGTTATGTCTTCAGCAGAATTATCTGTCGGTTCTTTTGGTGGATACAATAATGATTCTTGCCCTTGCTTGTGTAAACGTAGGCTCTCATAGCGAGGCTGGTTCTCACGGGTGGTCTCTCGTCTATAATCGTCACGTGGCTGACTGTCACGCAAGTAGTCATCACGGATTTTTTTCAGTGATAATGGTCGAGTGACTTTTGGCGGTTCTGTGATTTCAGTCCTATTACGAACGCGTTCGTTGTCTTTGACCATCGGATAAATGGCGGTCTTTTGATCCGAGAGCGGCGTCGATTGTTCTGTGAGGTGTATATTTTCGGAGTCGGTATTTTGTAAATCGATGCTTTGCAAATTAGAAGCTTGCAAATCAGTATCAGCCAATGCCGTTATTTGCGGTGTGATGCTTTTCCGGCCTAGCCACTTTTGGAGTACTTGCAATAACTGAGGTTGGCTAATTGGTTTGCCAACGTAGTCATTGATACCGCTGGCGATAAGCTTATCACGCTCATCCGCTAGGCCATGGGCTGTCAAGGCGATAATAGGAATACGACTATCAGCCACTTCAATGCTCCGAATTTGCTTCGCTGCTTCATGACCTGACATACGCGGCATTTGGATATCCATAAATATCAAATCGATATGATTTTTATCTTGAGTAGCTGTTTTATCGTCATTTGCACTCTCTTCAGCATACAGGGAGGTGCTGGATTTTTTATTGACCTCATCGCGTGTTTCCGCTTTAGAGATTTGCGTTTTATTCGACAGACTCTGCTTATCGTTTTTAGCAGATTTGACATTTTTGGTTTGCTGTTTGCTGATAATCTCTATGGCATCAAAGCCGCTACTCGCTGTAATGACTTGTATGCCAAGCTCGCTCAATAGCGCATCAAGCACCAACAAATTTGGTAGATGATCATCAACTGCCAGCACGGTAATCCCTTTCCAGCGCGGCTCTTGTAAGCTCTTTGGCATGCTACGGTTTTGTGTATCAAGCATCGCGTATAGCTGTCTTTTGTCCAATGGCTCATACAAGATATTGGCTTGATAGCGGTTTAGCAGCGCTTGGTCAGCTGCCACTTGATAGCCAAACACAGCAAGTTTGCCTTGATAATGGAGACGGATTTGCTTGAGTAACGCCATCATATCGTCTTGCGTGTCATCATCAACAATGACCCAATCCCAAAAGTTGCCATGCTCTTTGAGCGACTCAAGCACCCCTGGCAATGAATTGGCTTGAGTGAGCTTAATCGGTAAGTACTGCAAGCTGGCCTTCAACACTTGTATTGAGGCCGTATGACTGATCCAAACCAAGACGTTGAACTCATCAGTCTCGCTTGCAAGCGGTGCCAATACTGGCAGCTCAATGGTCTGACCAGTTGGTGCCTCTAGCACATCGACATGTGCTGGCATACGGAACCAAAACGTCGCGCCTTGGTTGGCGATGTTCTCTTGAGCATTGTCATGAAAGCCGATATCGCCGCCCATCAGACGCGTTAATTGCTTGGAGATAACCAGACCCAACCCCGTACCACCATACTGGCGCGTGATTGACGGATCGCCTTGGCTAAAGCTCTGAAACAGCATTTTTTGATCAGCAAGCGAGATGCCTTTACCACTGTCTTGCACGCTAATCATTAGATAGTTATCACGGTGATCATCCAAGCTGACCCGTACGACCACATCGCCACTATCTGTGAACTTGATGGCATTACCAACGATATTGGTCAATACCTGCTTGAGGCGCAGCGCATCGCCATTGATACGCATGGGCACATCGTTATAGAACAAGACAGCCATGCGCAGCCCCTTCTCCGCAGAGACAGGAGAGAGCATATCAACCACATCATAAATGGTGTCATACAAATCAAACTCATGACGATCAAGCACCAACTTGCCCGCCTCAATCTTAGAAAAATCCAAAACATCATTGACCAAAGCAAGTAGGTGAGCTGAGGATTTGCGGATAGTCTGTACGTATAAATCCTGTTCAGGATTGAGCTCACCGTGACGCGCTAATAAGTTAATAAAGCCATCGATACTGTTCAACGGCGTGCGCAGCTCGTGGCTGATGTTGGCCAAAAATGCGGATTTGGCTTGGCTGGTTGAGATGGCAGCATCACGCGCATTTCGAATAGAGATGTTTTGCATTTCCATCTCATCAAATGCCAAACGCAGATCGTCTTCGGTTTGCTCGGCATGATCCTTGAGCTCCTGAAAACTTCTATGGAGGCGACGAAATGTCTTGACCAAATCTTGCTGTAATAAATTAAGCTCACCATCTGACTCTACTGGTACAGGCTGATATAAGTTATCAACATGGGTACGTTGTAATTGCAAACGCAGCTCATAGATAGGTGCAATCCAACGCTTTGAGTAAATATTTAAGCTGAGTAATAAAATCAGAATGGTAAACAGACCGGTAATCACCAGCGCCATCGCGATACGATAACGGGCGATATAAAGTGGCTCGTTGTCCATATCGACCAGTAGCCACAACGTCTGCCCCTCAAACTCACCCAACACGCTGCCATATGCCGTGCCTACAGGCGTTGGTTTTTGCGATAAAAACTTTGCTGAGTCACTGATTAGCGGCCATTTCTCGTTCAGACCATAGCCTACGGTTGCCAACACTTGATTGCCTTCATTGATAACAGCAATACGCTGTACATGCTGCTCAGACTGCATACGCCCGAGTTTATCCTGTATGCTTTCGAGCGTTGTCATCGCACTTTGTGATGCCTCATCTGTGTTGCTTTTTGCTTGCTGACGTTCTTGCTCCAACAAATCAGGAATCAGCTCTGCAATGACTGGTGTATAACGAATCAATACCGCCTCAGCCAGTGCCTCTTGCTCTGAATCGCTCGCACGCATGGTTTCGTGAAATACCAAAATACCCCTACCGCCGCCAACACGCAGATGGGTAAAAACACCAATAGGATCAGCTGCCCATAAGCGCTACTGGTATTGAAACGTTTTTTATATGCCATGCTCGCTCTACTCTCTACGAAAATGCTGTCTGTGAATTTTGTTACGGTCTCTACGCTACCATAAAAAATGCTTAAGCTTGCTAGCTTGTTTTTTAAAGATACGCCTTTTATGGCTCAAGATTATCTTAACAGGATTCTATAAATCGCGTTTACCCATTCAAGGTGAATGAAACACAAACTTTGACCAATATGGCTTTAAGCAAACCTAGCAAATATACATACGTTACTAAACGGCATGGTTGCGGCACCATAAAACCTGCTTTTGTCCCTAAAAAAATTGCCAATAAAAGGCGCTTTCATCAAGTATTATTCTTTTATGCAATAAGCGCAGCTAGCAACAAAATGATATAATGACGCAACTTTTTATTTGCCACAATAGATGGTTTACCCTCATGATGAATGAGAGCGTATGCTACTGCCGTTAAGTTTTGGTTTATCTGTCACTATAAGCCAATACACAAAACGCTTGTCTCAAATGATGATCAGACAATAAAAAATAGTGATTCGATCACAGCCTATCGCCCAAAAAATATTTTAGAAAATAAATAAGGATTTCTTATGTCCGCAACGGCCATGTCAAACGCTAACTTTATCACTCACGTGACCACGCTTGCCGATTGTGTCGGTCAAACGCCATTGGTTAAATTGCAGCGCCTACCTGAACAAGAGCATATCGAAAATGGCGCCACATTATTAGCCAAATTAGAAGGCAATAATCCCGCAGGCTCTGTAAAGGATCGCCCTGCTTTTAATATGATTTATCAAGCAGAGCAGCGCGGTGATATCAAACCCGGCGACACGTTGATTGAAGCCACTAGCGGCAATACTGGCATTGCATTAGCCATGGTCGCGGCGATGCGCGGTTATCCAATGACATTACTGATGCCAACCAACTCTACTCAAGAGCGTAAAGATGCCATGATTGCTTACGGCGCGACGTTGATTGAAGTCGATGAAGGCATGGAAGCGGCACGCGATTTGGCATTGCAGATGCAAGCCGATGGTAAAGGCATCGTACTGGATCAGTTTAATAATCCTGACAATAGCCAAGCGCATTACCTGACTACAGGGCCTGAGCTGTGGGCGCAAACTGACGGTAAGATCACCCATTTTATTAGCTCCATGGGCACCACTGGCACCATCACTGGTGTCTCACGTTATCTAAAAGAACAAAATCCAGACGTCAAAATCATTGGTTTGCAGCCTGATGAAGACGCTTCTATCGCTGGTATTCGCCGTTGGCCTGCTGCATATATGCCGGGTATTTTTGACGCAGACTTGGTCGATGAGATCATGGATGTCGATCAGCGTATCGCTGAAGTCTACATGCGCAAACTGGCAAAAACTGAAGGTATTTTTGCTGGAGTATCCTCAGGTGCAGCGGCTTGGGCAGCAACGCAAGTCGCCAAAAATAATCCCGATGCCGTCATTGCCTTTATCGTCTGTGATCGTGGAGACCGTTATTTATCGACAGGTTTATACAATGTTGATGACAGTCATATCGATAATGATGCAGATAACGCAGCATAGTAAGCTTATAAAAATGCAGGATTCTTTATGTCACAAGCTCTACCGTCCGACCCTATACTAGTTTTTGATATCGAGACGGTCGCCGATATCGATGCAGCTCGCCGTATCTATCCACAATTGGCCGATCTTAATGATGCAGATACGTTGAGCGCGTTAACGGCGATACGCACCCAAGAAGCAGGACACGATTTTATGCGCTTGCCATTGCAGCGCATTGTCTGTATTTCCGCTTTATATATCAAAGATGGCAAGTTATCGTTGTTTTCGTTGACCGCGGATAAGTTTAGCGAAAAAGACATTCTTACCAAGTTTTTTCGGGCATTCAGTGATCTTGAAACCTTGCCACAGCTCATCAGTTGGAATGGTTCAGGTTTTGACATACCTGTACTGATATATCGCGCTATGCAATATGATTTATCAGCGCCATGGCTGTTTGAAGAAGGTGAACGTATCAAAAATATGCGCTTTGATAACTACGTCAATCGTTTCCATACGCGTCATCTTGATTTGATGGACAGATTTAGTCAGTACGGTGCCAGTCGCCGCGAAGCCATGGATATCGTCGCCAGTTTATATGGATTACCGGGCAAAACTGACGTTGATGGTAGCATGGTGGGCGCGCTCGTCAGTAGTGGTGATTGGCAGACACTCTCCATCTATTGTGAGTCTGATGTGATGAACACTTGGCTCATCTATCTTCGTTGGCTACGTCTGACAGGAAAGCTGTCCTCACCAGACTTTGATGCTTGGCAACAGCAGAGCTACGACTATCTAGCACAATATACCCAAGCCGATGGTAGTCCACGACATCAAGAGTTTATTGCTGACTGGTCATCGGCACCCAAATTATAGAAACCGTATTATTAGCAGTTTGTTATTCTCCTCTTATAGTTATTTATTATTAAGGCAGGTTTATGCAACCCACCGACTCCAAAACCTCAATAGCCAATTCTGCTCCGCAGAACGGTGTTACTCAAACGAATGATAGCCAAAAGATTGCCATTCCACCCAGCAAGAAAAAATCAAAGCCATCATCAAAAACGCGCCGTCGTCTAAAAGATGCAGAGCCGATTCCATTTAACATTGATGGTTTGTCACATGATGGTCGCGGTGTTGCCATCTATGGCAATGGTTTTGGGGTTGATGATGGCCATGCTGAAGATAAGCATGGCAAAAAAATATTTGTAAGCTTTGCCCTACCGGGTGAAAGCGCACTGGTAAAAATCACCAATAGCCGTGCCAGTTTTGAGGAAGGCGATGCAATCAGCATCACTGCCAATCCAAATCCTGAGCGTGCTGTGCCGCCTTGCCCACATTTTGGTGTTTGCGGTGGCTGCAACTTACAACACTGGCAGCCCGATGGGCAGATAAATTTTAAGCAGTCCGTACTTGCTGAGATGCTCATGCATCAAGCCAATGTAGAACCTGATAACTGGCTAGCACCTGTCGTAGGTGATCGTCTTGGCTATCGCACCAAGGCTCGTCTAGGCGTGCGCTATGTCGTCAAAAAAGAAACCGCGCTGGTCGGCTTTCGTGAGCGCTCAAGTAACTTTTTGGCAGAGCTCAATGAATGCCATATCTTAGACCCACGCATCGGTTTTGAGATTGAGAACTTAAAGACGCTCATCAGCACGCTAGAGAGCCGTGACAAGATTGCTCAGCTTGAGCTTGCGATGGGTGAGCAATTGCCAGAATTGCCTGACGGCAATCAACCTGTTGCACTAATCGTGCGTCACTTAGAGCCGCTGTCAGAGGCTGATATAGACAAATTAAAAGCATTCTTTGCAGCGCGCAATTGGCAGCTATATCTACAGTCAAAAGGTGCTGATAGTATTGAACGTATCGCTTTGACAGAGGCAGATGATCTAAGCGAGCAGTTTGGTCGCCTATATTATCAACTGCCAGAATATGATTTGACCTTTGAATTTATTCCTACTGACTTTACCCAAGTCAATTTATCTGTCAATCGCCAAATGACCAAGCTGGCTTGCGACTTATTAGATTTAAAAGCAGGTGAGCGAGTACTGGATCTGTTTAGTGGTTTGGGTAATTTTAGCCTGCCGCTAGCACGTCTCGTTGGTGAAACAGGTTCTGTGGTGGGTGTCGAAGGTAGTGAGGCCATGACCAAGCGTGCGGCTGACAATGCTCGTCGTAACGGTATCAGCAATACTGAATTTTATAGTCAAGATTTGACAAAAGATTGCACTGACAAACCTTGGGCCAATCAGGGTTTTGACGCCTTACTCATCGACCCCCCGCGCTCTGGTGCTTGGGAGATTATGCAGTATTTGCCAAAATTCAACGCTGAGCGTATCGTCTACGTTTCTTGTAATCCAGCAACCCTCGCCCGCGATACCAAAGCATTACTAGAGCAAGGGTATCGCTTGACGCATGCGGGTGTCATGGATATGTTCTGCCATACTGGACACGTCGAGTCTATCGCTCGTTTTGAAAAAGTAGACAGCTGATTTTTATACGTATCTTATGATTCGTAATAACCTCTTAAGTAGCCGTATTATGACCGCAACACTGAAACCAAGCTTGGATAATATTTTGCCCATAGCTCACGACTATTTCACATAATTAACCAAAGTCATTACAGAGCCTAGCTTGATTTGTCCTTTCAAAGTGAGATAATAGTAAACAATCTTCTTATACTGTATATCGCCGTATAAGCAGCACTTGTACTCGTAGCTTTATATATTTTACGCGCATTTTATGGCTGCTAAAAATCAGATTTTTAGCAGTTGTATTGGTTTATAGCTGGCACTTTATGAATCGTTCATTCGGAGTGTGTGCATAGTAGATGAGGTTATAATCAATTCAAAATAGCTAAGAGGAGTCGGCTATGGTAAAAATTCGTGAGGGGTTGCCGTTGGTGGATGGACAAACCACGCAGGCCGACAGTGCCACACTGGCGGCGCAATTGGTAGCGAGCCAACGCTCTCACCAATCTGCCAACAGCTACGCCCAGATTCCTCTCGATATCAAATACCAGCTGTCAACTCACAAGCTACATACTACTTTTGATCGATCAGCGGCACATACTTATGATGGCCTCGACCCCGCGCTTGAAAACGAGTATCTGGACAACACCTATACGCTCTCAGATGAAGAGCTCGAATCCATTGATTTAGATCAAGCCAATATCGATGTACCCACTTGGCTCGACAATGTGGCGAAGCGTATCGGACAAGAGTCTGTACCTCATCTGAGTGCTGCTTGTGAGTTTATCCGCAGTCACATGAATACTAGCGAATCTGAGCGCTCAGGTGCTTACGTCACTGGTATTGGCATGACAGACATATTGACCTATCTCTATCAAGATGAAGACGCGCTTGTTGCTGCCATGCTATATCGCAGTGCCCGCAAATCCATCATTAGTCTTGCTGAAGTTGAGAAAAATTTTGGTGCGGATATCCTAGCCCTTGTTAAAGACACTTTAGCAATGGGGAAACTCTCAGAGATTATTGAGAGCAATAAACGCTTAGAAGATCATTTCGTCAATAATCAGCGTGACCAGCTATCAAATATTTATAGCATGCTCATTTCTGTCACCAACGACGTGCGTGTGGTACTCATTAAGTTGGCAGAGCGTACCTTTGCCATGCGTGAGTTGACGTTTTCTAGGCCAGAGCGTCAAACTCGTGTCGCGCGCGAGGTCATGACTATTTATGCGCCATTAGCGCATCGCCTAGGTATTGCACAGCTCAAGTGGGAGCTTGAGGATCTGGCGTTTCGCTACCTTGCGCCCGATAGGTACAAAGAGATTGCCAAGCTACTGTCCGAAAAGCGAAGCGAACGCGAGTCTTATATTCAGCGTGTAGAAGAGAAGCTCAATGAGGCATTAGCGAATGCTGGCATTGAGGGCGAAGTATCCGGACGCGTCAAGCATATCTATTCTATTTACCGCAAAATGAAACTCAAAGGTTTATCCTTTGACCAGCTGTATGACATCCGAGCATTGCGAGTATTGGTCAATAATCCTTCAGACTGTTATCACGTCTTAGGCTTGGTACATGGTTTGTGGCGTTATATTCCTGAGCAATTTGACGATTATATTACCAACCCAAAGTCAAACGGCTACCGCTCACTACATACCGCCGTCATTGCCGAAAACAAATCGCTTGAAGTGCAGATTCGTACTCAGGAGATGCATTTTGAGGCGGAGCTTGGCATGTGCGCACATGTCAATTACAAAGAAGGCCTGAAGAATAAAAAAGACAATTACTTAAATCAAAGAATCAGCTCGCTACGTCAGCTACTGTCTATTAACAACGAGACCCGTAACCAGCCGCGCTCATCTGTCATGACAGGCGAAGAGCTAGATGACATGGAGCTTGACGAAGAAGAACAACTCGTTGATTTTGATGAGCTCGAGCGTATCTATATTTTCAGCCGTGACGGCGACATCACCGAGCTACCAAAAGGTGCAACCGTTCTCGATTTTGCCTATTATGTGCATACCCAAGTTGGTAACCGTGCACAGGCAGCCCGAGTTAATCAGCGCTATGTGCCATTGACTTATCAGCTAAAAACAGGGGAACAAGTTGAGATCATCACTAAGGCATCGCGTGAGCCCAATCGTGATTGGCTAGTCGCCTCACTGGGCTATATTCATACCAATCGCGCACGCTCAAAACTGCGTCAATGGTTCAACAAACAAGACCGTGATAAGAATATTGAAATAGGTCGTCAGATGCTTAGCAAAGAGCTTGAGCGCCTATCTGTGCATCCCAATAGCATTGACTTAAATGACTATATCCAGCATTTCCACGTCAATACGACCGATGATATTATCGTGGGGCTCGTCACAGGTGATATCGGTCTCAATCAGCTAACCAGCCATATTTCTCGGCAGCTGCATTTAGAACCCGAGATACCACCAGAGAACTTTGCACCGCACGTCGATACTAGAGATGCGAGCAAGCTCGATGCCTACAAAATCCGTATCGACGGTCTGGATAATATTGAAATCAATTTAGCAGGCTGCTGCCATCCTGTACATGGTGAGCCAATTGCCGGATACATTACCTTATCGCGAGGTGTCAGCGTTCATAACCGCGGTTGCCCTGAGTATCTGCGTTTGGTCGAGCGTGATCCTGAGCGCAAAATAGAGGCAGCTTGGCAAGTACAATCTGGTCGCTATCAGCCAGTTGATATCCACGTAGAGGCGTATGACAGACGCGGCCTGTTGCGTGATTTGACACAGATTATTGATAAAGAGAACGTCAATATCCGCAAAGTTGAAACGCTTAGTAACGATGACAATATCGCCTTTTTGAAATTTCATATCGAAGTTTCAGGGCTAGCGCATCTATCTAAGTTACTGGCGAAACTAGAGCAACAGCACGGTGTCTTACATGCTCGTCGCGCTGTGGCTTAGTTGACATGCTAAGCTACCAATTATTCACTCAAAAATAGAGTTGTCATAAAACATCATGCCCGAATTGCCAGAAGTAGAAACCACCAAGACTAGCCTTGCACCATTATTAGGACAACAGGTGATTGACATAAAGGTCTTTCAACCCAAACTACGTTGGGCGATGCCAGATGACTTAAGTAGTCTGGCTGACTACACGTTAGATAGCGTTGAACGCCGAGCAAAATATCTTGTTCTTAAATTTTTGCCCACAGTGCTTAATGATAATGATGCCATGGTAGCACCACTTAAGCTTTTGATTCATTTAGGCATGTCAGGTAGTTTACAGCAGCACAGTTATGGCACTGACAAACGTAAACATGATCATCTAATAGTAGTATTTAGGGATTCTGAAAATGCAAAGTCTCAGCTACATTATTACGATCCAAGACGATTTGGCTCAGTATTATGGTATGAAGATTACGGTAGCAAATTACTGGACCACTTGGGCCCTGAGCCACTCTCGGAAGATTTTACCGCAGAATATCTTTATAACGTTATTCAACGTAATAACTTATCCGATAAAGATCATAACAATACAGGCTCTAACAAAAAACCATCGACCAAACGAACACAGTCCATCGCACGAGCTATCAAATCTGTCATTATGGAACAAAAAGTCGTGGTAGGTGTCGGTAATATCTATGCGACGGAAAGCCTCTACCTATCAGGTATTCACCCTGCTACCCCAGCCAATCAACTGTCACTTGAGCAGCTGATAATTTTAGTTGACAATATTAAAGATATATTAAAAAAGGCTATCAAACTTGGCGGCTCAACGCTACGAGATTTTACAGTCGCGAGTGGTCAAACGGGTTATTTTCAGCAGACTTTAAATGTTTATGGTAGGCAAGGAGAGCATTGCCTAAAATGCGATACCATTCTAGAAAATGTTAAGCTCAATGGTAGAGCCAGCGTTTATTGTCCAAATTGTCAGCCGTTAGCTTAAGCTTAATTAGTGCTCATATGATTTCTTACCTTGACTAAAGACAAATCTGCTACTATTTTCAAAATAAATACAATCTAGTTTGATATATTTCTTTACTCACATAAGAATATCCCATGTATTCTTGTTGCTTATTGGCGTACATCTTGCTTTAATAGTGCTAGCGCTTACAAAAATAGTGCGCACTATTTATTCTTCTGTAATACTTACCCTACCTGTCGTTGCCGCGATATTCCTATATGGAGACAGCAGCAGCCATTAATCATACTAATTGTAAATTTTAGGATATCGTTATGACGGTTAAAGCCACAAACAAACGCGCAGTTAAGCAAAAGTTGTTTCCTGTCTTTACTTCCTTAGCGTTAATGGCTGCTAGTATGCAACCTACTCTTGCAGCCATAGAAATAGACGAAACTGACTTTGGCCCTTCGTATGAGACGATGGTAGTAGATACGATTGTTGGTAAACCATTACAACTGGTCAATGCTGTGGCTGGTACCGCCGCCTATATCGTGAGCCTACCCTTCTCTCTTATCGGTGGAAATGCCGATCAAGCGCAGCAAAAATTATTTGTTGAGCCTTGGGATGCTATGGGAAGATGTTTAGGCTGTACAGTTGCTGAAGACAACTATTATAAATCACAAGTTATTGACAATAATACTGTGCGTATTGTCGTTGACCAACCATCAGAGATTTTGATTAATACTAACGATTACGTGGTTGTCACGCCATAAGCTACTGTGTTTGATCGTTTTTAGCATAAATCAAAAAATATGACTTTATGAATAGACAATAGAAAAGGCTAACATAAAGTTAGCCTTTTTTGTTACCACTAAACCGTACGTTATTATTTTACAATATGAGTATTACTTAATTTAGCACTGATTTCACGCAGTAACTGTACTTCTTCTGATGGCTCTACTACAGCTTCCTCTACAGCTTCCGTACGACGCATTTTATTTACTACTCTCACCATCATAAAAATAATAAAAGCTAAAATTAGAAAATTAATGAGTACAGTGATGAAGCTACCATATGCTAATACAGGAACGCCAGCTTCTTTGAGTGCATCGTAGGTCATAGCAACCCCATTAGGCACATCACCCAATACCAAAAGCATATTTTTAAAGTTAATCTCGCCCCCTACAATGAAAGCGACAATTGGCATAATGATATCATCTACCAATGATTTAGTGATGGTAGCAAAAGCCCCACCAATGATAACACCAACTGCTAAGTCCATCACATTGCCTTTTAGAGCAAATTCTTTAAATTCTGAAACCATACTCATTGTATTCTCCTCAAAAATTATCTATAGGCGTATAGATATTTTATATAATCAGTATCATACTTCACTCTAACGTTAATCATTGAACACATCAAAACTAATGTTCATTTTGTATTTATTTCTTCAAAATTACAACAAAAAAAAGCAGTATAAAGTGAACCACTATAGCTCACCCTATACTGCTAATTCTTTAACTACTCCGATGTCTAAAAGACATTAAATTTTGGTGTTGAAAATCAACGCTCTAAAAGATTGAATAGTTTATACTGTCGATATTATGCATTTTTCTTACTACGGCTGTGACGCTTACGCTCACTTTCAGTCAAATAACGTTTACGTAGACGAATCGCTTTTGGCGTGACTTCAACCAACTCATCATCTTGAATGAACTCAAGCGCTTGCTCAAGCGTGAACTTAACTGCTGGCGTCAACGTCAACGCTTCATCAGTACCACTAGCACGTACGTTGGTTAACTGCTTACCGGTTGTTGGGTTAACCGTCATATCATCGTTACGAGAGTTAAGACCAATAATCATACCTTCATAAACTTCAAGCTGTGGCTCAGCAAATAACTTACCACGTTTTTGTAGGTTAAACAGTGCAAAGCCTAGGCAAGTACCGTTTGCCATAGAAACCAATACGCCGTTTGAACGACCACCCACATCACCGATTTTTTGTGGACCGTAATGCGAGAAGCTTGACGTCATGATACCACTACCTGAAGTCAATGTTAAAAACTCAGAACGGAAACCGATCAAACCACGAGCTGGTACTGTCGCTTCAATACGCATACGACCTTTACCATCAAGCTCCATATTGGTCATCTCGCCTTTGCGTAGACCAACCTGCTCCATAATAGAACCCTGATGCTCTTCTTCGATATCGAAGACAACGTTTTCATACGGCTCTTGTAGCTCACCATCAACTTCTTTTACGATAACCTCTGGGCCTGAAACACCCATCTCAAAGCCTTCACGGCGCATGTTCTCGATAAGTACAGATAGATGAAGCTCACCACGACCAGAGACTTTAAATTTATCTGGAGATTCAGTGTCTTCTACACGTAGTGCAACGTTATGAATCAATTCACGCTCAAGACGCTCACGAATATTACGTGAAGTGACAAACTTACCCTCACGACCAGCAAATGGTGAGTTATTTACTTGGAAATTCATTGATACGGTAGGCTGATCAACTGTTAATGCTGGTAATGCTTCAACTTTATTAGGATCACAAATCGTATCTGAGATATTAAGCGCATCGATACCTGTGATACAAACGATATCACCAGCCTGTGCCTCTTCAACATCAATACGATCAAGGCCATGGTAGCCCATAATTTTTAAGATACGGCCGTTACGTGTCTTACCATGTTTATCAATGACAGTAACTGGTGTATTGGTTTTAACCTTACCACGCTGGATACGACCAATACCAATCACACCAACGAAGCTATTGTAATCAAGGCTTGAGATCTGCATACGGAATGGTGCGTCTGCATCAACTTGCGGCGCCTGTACAACATCAACAATAGTTTTAAATAGTGGCGTCATGTCATCAGCTAAATCATCTGCTTCCAAACCTGCAATACCATTTAACGCTGATGCATAAACCACTGGAAAATCAAGCTGCTCATCAGTTGCACCTAGATTATCGAACAAATCAAAAATTTGATCCATTACCCAATCAGGGCGTGAGCCAGGACGGTCAATTTTATTGATAACAACAATCGGCTTTAGACCTTGTTCAAATGCTTTTTGCGTTACAAAACGAGTCTGAGGCATCGGGCCATCGACAGCATCAACAACCAAAAGTACGCAATCAACCATTGACATCACACGCTCAACTTCACCACCGAAATCGGCGTGACCTGGGGTATCAACGATATTAATACGGTATTCAGTTCCTGAAGTCTGATCTGTCCAACGAATGGCTGTGTTTTTAGCCAAAATAGTAATACCACGTTCTTGCTCAATATCACCTGAATCCATTGCACGTTCAGCAATATTTGCACGATCGCCAAAAGTACCAGATTGATGTAATAATTTATCAACCAAAGTTGTTTTACCGTGGTCAACGTGGGCAATAATTGCAATGTTACGCAGGTGTTTGATATCGTTCGCCATATAAAATGCTCGTGTCGTCTTAAAAAAATGCAGTAGCAATAAGCGCCGCTGGATAAACTTTTATCATCAATAAGATAAATATTGAATTTTAGATGATACACAATAAATGCTATCGCTCAGAAAATCTCAATATAATCAAATATCTATGCCGATAAATTCATCGTACAGATAGCTATGCTAATGTACATTCTGTCAATTTACAGAATGTTTGGGTGGCTAGTATAACATTATTGATTCATAAATTTATGAAATAACTTACTTTTCTCAATACATAAATAAAAAAAGCCACCCAATTGGGTGACTTTTTTTGTAACCATATATCTAACTATACGATTATTTATCTAATACTTACTGAACAACCATATCTTTAGTTTGTTCAACAGTCATAGTTTTATCACCAGTGATGATGGCATAAACACGACGGTTCATAGCACGACCTTCTTCAGTATCGTTTGATGCGATTGGTTGGTCATAACCATAACCAACAGTTGATAGACGGTTTGGAGCAATACCGAATTCGTTAGTTAGCATAGATTTAACAGCAACGGCACGAGCTTCAGATAGACGTTGGTTATAACGTGCTGAAGGACCAGTTTTAGATGCATGACCTTCTACACGAGCTGTAGAGTTTGGATACTCACGCATTTTTTCTGCTACTTTAGCGATTTCTGGCTTGTATTGGTTTTTGATAGCTGATTTATCGTTATCAAAGAATACACGTAGTTCCATTTTTAGCTCATCAGTAATATCTACTGGTACTGGGCAACCACGCTCATCAACCACTACATTCATTGGAGTGCCTGGGCATGCATCCATGCTATCAGGTACGCCATCGCCGTCAGAATCAAGGTCAGCTTCAACAACAACTACTGGAGTGTTGTCAACCATTGGCTCTTCCATTGGTGGTACTGCTACTGTAGGTGCTAGATGGCCACCAAGTACAACTTCTAGACCGGCCAATGCCATGCCTTCCCACCAGTTGTTGTCAAAGTTATGAATCGCACGAGCTTCACCACGTAGACTTAGTGCATCGTTGATACGATACATAGCACCTAGACCTAGGTTACCGATAGTATCTTTAGTACCTGAAACTTTGTCACCGTTGCTGTTTTCGATTTCGATTTTAGATTGACCGGCACCAACTAGCATGTATGGCTTGAATGCATTTTCAGTGTAGCCACTGAATTCTTCAAAACCAACTAAGAAGTTACCAGAGATCATTTCTTGCTCTGCATCGTAAGAATCGCCAAGATCGTTACCACCAACATCTGTAGCATTAGCATCAGTGTTAGACACACCATACTCTACTTGGAACTGAGTAGAAGGCGTTAGCTCGATACCTAAAGCGGCACCAGTGTATAAACCATCTTCTTTATAGTAGCTATTACCGTTACCACTATAGTCGCCTAGTAATTCAGCTTGATCATCATCAGCGCCTTCGCTGTAGTGATAACCTAATAATAGTGGGCTAATAGTAACACCAGCATTAGCTGCTAGAGGTGCAGCTGTTACAGCGAACAGTGCTAAAGCAATTTTATTCAGTTTCATGGACTTCCTCCAAAGGATAATTTTAGTGATGCATTAAGCAAAACCGATTCTCAAGACGCTCTAAATCAGACATCTTTTACGCATTTTAGGTTACAAAGCAAAACCAATTAAGAAGTAGCTTAGCGATTATCCATTCAGTTTACAACTTTTTTCGTTAACGAGCTACACATTATTACACGATAATGTTGTAACTAAAACACAATAGCCATTCTAAGTTACTTAGAACTAACACACCTTACGCTTTTTATCTTTTGTATGTCAGTTCACGATAGATGCTAAATTAACTAGCACCTATCGTTTGAACATATTTTATTACAATTAATAATTTTTCTCTATTCCTAATGCACATTATTCACTAATTGAAACATTTTTTGACAATAGACATATATTCTGTTTATATTACAATAGTCGACATTATTTGATATTCGAAGTAACTTATAGAAAAGTAATAATTTCGTATACTGCCAACAAACCCAAATACTAGAGGCTGTATAGAATTGAGGAACCATTGAAAAAAATAAGCAACGCCTTACTCTAATGTTTACCACAACAAAGAAATAAGGCATCACTTATGACTCGCACCAAGCTCAACGATGAACATTGGCACAAGCTATTTATTATATTGCGACAAATTAACGTATATAACAAGCCCAATCTAAGACGTACCGTTGAAGGCATGTTGTACCGCATACGAGTAGGCTGTCCATGGCGAGACTTACCTTCTTATTTTGGTCATTGGTCTCGCATATATCATCAATACCGTTACTGGCGTAAAACCGGTAAATGGCAAAAGCTCATGAAGATAGTCACAGCAAACTATGATAGTGAATGGTTATTTATAGACGGTAGCGTGGTCAAAGCTCATCAGCATAGTTCAGGTGCAGCCAGTCATCTTGATGAGGCCATTGGTAAAAGTGTTGCAGGTAATAGCAGCAAACTGCACTTAGTGGTCGATGCTTGTGGTAACCCTATACATATTGAGCTGACAGGTGGGCAAGTGCATGACGCTAAGATGGCAAAGACGTTGATAGATAGCACGATTAATAACCAGACTAAAGCGGTGATTGCAGACAGGGGCTACGATAGTAGTGATATTAGAGAGTGTATCTTCAAGCACTGTGCTGAGTCAGTCATACCCGTTAAGTCGAACTCTAAAAGCTGTAACGACACACTAGATTGGTATTTGTATCGTTGCCGTCATTTGGTAGAAAACGCTTTTGCTAGATTGAAACATTTTAGGGGCATTGCCACGCGATATGATAAGCTCAAAGATAGCTATGCAGCGGCGGTAATGCTCGCTTGTGTCTTTATCTGGTTGCCACTCATTTGAATTCTATACACACCCTAGTCTTTATCAAGTATTTTTTCTACATAATGGATTAGCTAGATGTTGCAGATAAGCGCGATTATTTTATTTGGAAAGTCTGAAGCCATAGGATGTAGCAATCTATGAAATCGCTTTATAAGACATCATCAAATTATCGCAGATTACTGATAGTGGTTTTACCTGTATCTACTTTGATGAAGGGAATGCTTAGTTATGATAGGCTAATATTTCGAATAAATCAGTTGTACGCTCCACTACACCAGTTAACTATATATAACAAACGCTCTGCAACGCATTTACAAGCTTTAAGCGCTAAAGGTAGGAATGGCTTCACTCTTGTTGAGCTGATTGTTACTGTAACGGTGCTTGCTATCATAGTAGCGATTGCAACGCCAAGCATATTGACGCAATTAACGCGTATGGAAGCCAAACGCGTCAAAACCCAATTAGAGAACGCCCTCGCTTTGGCAAAAGCTGAAAGCTATATCACTAGACAAGATGTATTGGTTTGTTTATCGAATGACGGTATACAATGCGACCGCAATAGTGACAACATGCTTATATTATTCGTAGACAAAAACGGTAACAAAAACTTCGATACAAATGCTGATACTCTAGGGTGTGTTGACATATATAGAATAATTGATAATCATAGTGTTATGACTAGATTAACCCTAAGTGATGCCCAGTGGGCAAAGATAGCACCGTATTGTGCAGGTAAAGAGACCGATGTTGGTAGAACAGCGGTAAATAATCGACTATTTATCGAAGCTGTTCTATGGATTGTCCGAACAGGTAGTCCGTGGCGAGACTTACCCCCTGAATTTGGTAACTGGAACAGTGTTTATAAGCGCTACCGTCGATGGGTAAAAAGCGATAGATTCAGCAAGCTATTTAATGCTCTGAATGACTCAGATTTAGAGTATGCCATGATTGATGGCACTATTGTTAAGGTACATCGTCATGGACAAGGCGCAAAAGGGGGGCTTGTCATCAGGCAATTGGCAAATCAAGAGGCGGTATGACCACTAAAATCATGGCAATGGTTGATGCATTAGGCAACCTTGTTGATTTTACTTTATTGAAAGAACAACAGCATGACATGGCTGGCGTTAAACCTTTAATTAAAGACAAAGAGTTTGGTGCATTGCTTGCTGATAGAGCCTTTGACACGGATTGGCTACTGCTAGACTTAGAAGAGCGTGGTAGCAAAGCGGTCATACCCCCTAAACGCTCTCGTTTAAAGCAACGAGATTTCGATAAAGAAATGTACAAGTGGCGTCACTTAATCGAGAACTTCTTCTGTAAGCTGAAAGATTTCAAGAAAATTGCCATGCGTGCTGAAAAAACGGATGAGTCGTTTGCTGCTAATATCTATTTAGCAGCGACGATTATCCATTTACGGTAATTGTCAACACACCCTAGTACTCAATCAATATTTTAATTTAAAATATAGTACACTGAAACTCAGAGTCGGAGCGGGTCGCCATTACATCAAATTTTGGGGGGATAGTGGCAAACCTCGGGGGCATTTTGGCCATATCAAGTACTGCCCCACATCTACCTATAATGATGCAATGTACCAAATTTCTTTCAATCAAAACGGTCGAGTCAGTCAGAAGCTTAATCAAGACCACCCTACCGATTGTGATGGGTAATTGAATGCGGACAAAGTAGCAAGTACATTACCTTTAAGCATTTTAATACATCGCATTTTTTACCATAACAACAGCTTGCTATAATCCTAAATCATAGCGTGTTCTATATTTAACTCATCAACACCATCGGCCTAGGCAACAGTATCGATATTCCCACAAGTTAAGCCATGGCCTAAACTCAATAGATTTAAAAATGATAATCTCTTTATTGATAACGTTGTTGCTGTTGCCATAGCAGCCGACTTTGTAATGGTTGATAATCAAGTAGATGATCTATCAGATGCCGATGTAGCTTTGACCAATTATTCAGCGTTGCTTTAGTGATACCTAGGTAGGCCATCTCGATAATATCAATACCCTTAAATATAGTCTGTCCGGTACTACTCTCTAAATGCTCGGACTCTATAGCATTCTGCATGATTGGCAGTAACCCCACATCAGGTAAAAAGCGATATACACAATTAGGTTCGATAGTATGTTCGATGTTATCATGCGTTAGCGTTAAGGTGAAACCTAACTCATTGAATAGGTGCTGCTCAAATTGGCGCAAACATAAACGAAGCTCAGTGTTATCTAAAGGTTGCTTCAGCTGCTGTAAACTGTCCTGATAATGTTGCCACAATACCGGCATTGGATCTTCGGTCGGTAACAATCGCCACAGTATCTCATTAAGGTACAACGCCGCATATTGGTGCTGTCCATTGATATTACTATAAGGTACAGTAGATAGTGTGGCAGAGGTACCTTCTTTTTGCTCGTTACTTGTTTGGAGAGTGGTTTGCGAAGTAATCTGGATTTGAGTGAATGTCTTTAAGTCGCGTTTGCCAGTGGCAAATAGCTGTAAAGGCATAAATAACGGTGCACCTTTTTTCCCAACACCATGTATCACACCATGCTGCTGAGAAAAAAGATAATACAACGCACGCTTTTCTTGATAAGGACGCTGATGTAATAAATAGCCAATTAACGCTTCGTTACGCATCGTTTATTACCTCAGCATTTAACATATGGATAGCAATATTACCGTACTATGCGTGATTGCTATCAATATCCCAAACTGGTTAATGCACGTTCGTCATCAGACCAGCCACGTTTGACTTTGACCCATAGCGTTAGCATAATCTTTTTGTTAAACAGTTGCTCCATGTCTTTACGAGCATCCATACCGACTTGCTTGATGCGCTGGCCTTTATCACCAATAACAATGGCTTTTTGACCACTGCGCTCAACATAGATAGTTGCATCAATAAAGGTACAGGCTTTACGTGGACGCCCTGTCTTTGGATCTGTATGCGCAGGCTCGTCTTTAAACGCATCAATCTGTACAGTCAAGTCGTATGGCACTTCATCACCCGCACTACGCATGATTTTTTCACGAATGATTTCGCTCGCTAAGAATCGCTCTGAACGGTCAGTGATTTGCTCTGTATCATAAATAGGTGCAGCAACTGGTAAATGTGAGGCAATCACTTCTTGCAAACGATCTAAGTTTTGGTTTTTAAGTGCAGATACTGGAACGATATCAGCAAAGTCAAAACTTTCATTAAAGGTTTCAATAAGCGGCAATACGCTGCCTTTATCTTTTAAAGTATCTGATTTATTAATAACCAGTACGATCGTTAAATCGGTCTCACCAAGCTTTTGCAGCGTCAATAGATCATCATCACGCCATTGATCTGAGTCAACAACGAACAATACCAGATCAACATCTACTAGAGCGGATACTGCCGCTTTATTCATACGCTCATTAATCGCCCGTACTTCATTGCGATGGATGCCTGGCGTATCGACAAACACCGCCTGCATCTCGTGATTGGACAAAATGCCATGAATACGGTGGCGCGTCGTTTGCGGCTTACGTGAGGTAATAGACAGCTTTTGACCCAATAAGTGGTTCATCAACGTTGACTTACCGACGTTTGGGCGTCCAACGATGGCCACATAGCCTGATCTAAAATCATCAGCCAACTGGGCACTACCACTTGGTGCAAAAAACTCTTCAATCGCCAGATCGTTTTCTAGTGTGATATCTTCTACGCTATCTGCATTCGTATCGACATCTGTATTTTCAATCATATTTTGAGTACTATCTTCATTATTCGATGGCACATCAGGGTGATTGCTCATAAGTTGATCCTATAGGGTTTATATCCAGCCAAATATGACTTAATAGTTTGTCGGTGTAGTTACTATTGGATATCAGCTGGTAATATTTGAAATAAGTAGTATATAAGGTAAATTAGGTCTATGCCGCTTCAGGTCTTATCACGCAAAAGCGGCATTGTTGACTCAGAAATATGCCTATAATCACCTGCGAATATTCTCTAAGAGCGTTTTTTAGCGGATCCTGGAAGTTTATGCAACTGATTGATCATAAGTTCTGCTGCTTTTTGCTCCGCGATGCGGCGACTTTCACCAGATTCAGTAATATCAGGGCAGTTCTGAATATTCACGTGACAGCGTACCACGAAGATTTGATGAGGAGCGTTGCCACGTGTTTCCATAAGCTCGTAGCTCGGCAAATCAAATTGCTTAGACTGTAACCACTCTTGCAAACGGCTCTTCGCATCTTTTAGTGCTTTTTGGTCATTGACGTTGTCAATCAAGTCTCCATACCAAGAGAGTACGCAATGACGAGTAATCTCCATATCTTGACTGTCTAAATAGATGGCTCCAATCAAAGACTCTACCGCATCCGCCAATATAGAAGCACGATTACGGCCACCGCCCTTACGCTCACCCACGCCTAATATCAGATGGTTAGATAGCTCTAGATTTTGCGCGATAATAACCAATGATTCTTGGCGGACCAAAGTTGCACGCATACGGGTTAGACGCCCTTCGTTTTGATTAGGATAACGATGGTATAAAGCCTCACCCACAATCATGCCCAAAAGCGCATCACCCAAAAACTCTAGACGCTCATAGTTTTTTTTGCTGTCAAATGAGCGGTGCGTCAATGCAAGCTTTGGCAGGCTCAAATCATTAAATACATAGCCTAACTTGCGCGTTAAGACTGCTAAGCGCTGAGTAAATTCTGAGCTAACAACAAGCGTGTCGACAGACGTGCTATTTTTTTTGGAAGTAAGAACCGCTTGGGAATGTTGCGAAGTTGGTTTCATGCGTGGCTTGTGGTTATCCCTTCTGTTTTACAGATTCAGTTTAATAAGAGTCTATATTGGATTTTGTTGAGGACACTAAAGCGCTGTCCTATCTTATAATTATTTATTCTGCTGTAGCCATATCGATGTCTCCTTCGAAACGATTCACAATATCGACATTGCTAAAGAACGTATTGGTTACTGCATATTCTTTATGAATGGCCAATTGGCCCGTTTTTTTATTGGTAAAAGTGAATACATCTTCTGCCTTGGTGTCATAGTCAGCATTGATGGATAGCTGTTTATTAACACGCTCAACGAATTGCTTGGCTGTCTCGTTATTGTCATTGGCTACTTTAAGCTCTGCACTCAAAAGTTTCGTGAGCTGATAGTCACCAATTTGAGCAGGCACAATGGCCACTAGGAGTTTAACCGCGATCCCCAACATCATAATAATGAGAACGATGTTTGTCACACTAGCACCGCGCTGCGTGGCAAGACCAGATAACTGCTGCATTATGATATCCCTCTACAGATAGATGACTATTTTTAATAGCGTTCTATACCTATGACTTAGATAGTAAAACGCTATTTATTGAATAGTAACGATATTAGCATAAAACTATTATCGATAACTCAATCAATAGAGTACTCATGGTATTAATCAATGGTACCATTACGCTCGAAAGTTGGTAAGTTTAATCCTGGTGGTTTATGCATCCAAATATAGACCGCTTTACCCGCTAAATTTTCATCAGGAACAAATCCCCAGAACCTGCCATCTGCACTGCGATCACGGTTGTCACCCATCACAAAATAATGACCTTCTGGTACTTTAATGCGCCACTCTGTCCCCTCTGAGCTTACCACTTCTGGCGACTCTTGCTGTAAAAAAGGCGCATATTGGGCACTGTTCATCCCTTTTAGATAGCGAACCAAGTGCTGGTTCTCACCCTGCGTTTCTTGGAAGTACTGCGCGGCGCCTTCTTCTTGCTGACCCATCGCAGCCGCGCTTTCTTCTGTCAGCACCTCGCCTGGACCCATCTGTCCTGGCAGATAAAGCTGTGATGTCAATTCAGCATTGGCTGAAAAATCGATAGGCGTTGTTTTTACGGGTACATCGTTAATAGAGAGCTTGCCTTGACTGTAGCTCACCGTATCGCCTGGCAAGCCAATCAAGCGTTTAATATAGTAAATGCTTGGGTTTTCAGGATAGCGAAATACCACCACATCACCAGGCTCAGGTGATCCTGTATCCAACACCTTATTGTAAGTCAGCGGTAAGCGGACGCCATAAGCATATTTATTGACTGCAATGAAATCGCCCGTATATAGCGTTGGCACCATGGAAGAAGATGGAATATTGAAAGGCTCAATCAAAAACGAGCGTACGATCAATACGACAGCCAACACAGGAAAAAAATCATAGGCCCATCGCACTAGCAGACTTTCTTGACCTCGACCGCGAGTTTTGCGCTGCTTGAGTGCCAGCTTATCTAGCAGCCAGACAATTCCTAAGCCTATGGTCAACGGCACTAAAATTAAATTGAAATCAAAATCCATACCAAATTGCCTATTAACGTGCTGTTTGTCTAGTTGCTTTAATCAAAAAACTGACGATATTCAACTGTTATGTACCAGAACTTTCTCAGATAAAGCGATGTATTAACTGTCCACTTGTAAAACAGCCAAGAAGGCTTCTTGTGGAATCTCCACACTACCCACTTGTTTCATACGTTTTTTACCTGCTTTTTGCTTAGACAAGAGCTTTTTCTTACGCGATACGTCACCGCCATAGCATTTGGCCAAGACATCTTTACGCATGGCTTTTACCGTACTACGTCCAATGATCTGACTACCAATTGCGGCTTGAATCGCCACATCGAACATTTGACGTGGAATCAGCTCTTTCATCTTGGTCACTAGCTGATTACCGCGGAAACGTGCTTGGTCTTGATGCACAATCATTGCCAAGGCATCCACCTTTTCACCGTTGATTAGCACGTCGACTTTAACCAATTTGTCCACTTGATAACGATCAAAATTATAGTCCAGTGATGCAAAACCACGCGAGACTGATTTTAGACGGTCAAAGAAATCCATGACCACCTCACCCATCGGAATATCAAAGATAACCTGAACTTGCTTACCCATAAAGCGCATATCAACCTGCACACCGCGGCGCTCAATACATAGGGTCATGACGTTACCCAAGTAATCTTGCGGTACTAAAATCTGACAGCGGGCAATTGGCTCACGGAACTCTTCAATATTGTTAGGCTCAGGCAGTCTTGATGGATTATCAACATAGATGACTTCACCGCCTTTCTTTTCAATCTCATAGATAACTGAAGGCGCAGTGGTGATCAAATCCAAGTCATACTCACGCTCTAAGCGCTCTTGGATAATCTCCATGTGTAGCATGCCTAAGAAGCCACAACGAAAGCCAAAGCCTAACGCGTCTGAAGTATCAGGCTCAAAAAATAATGACGCATCGTTGATTTGCAATTTCTGCAGCGCTTCACGGAATTTTTCAAAATCACTCGAATCGACTGGGAACATTCCTGCATATACTTGTGGCGTGATCTGTTTAAAACCTGGAATACGTTCAACATCAGGCGTACTGGCATGCGTAATCGTATCGCCAACTGGCGCGCCTGCAATATCTTTGATACCAGCGATAACAAAGCCTACTTCACCCGCTTCTAAAATACCCGTATCGACAGGTTTTGGCGTGAATACACCGATAGAGCTTACTGGATGAGCATCGCCCGTTGATTTGATATAGATCTTATCGCCTTTTTTTACCGTCCCTTCACGTACGCGAACCAGTGAGACCACACCCAGATAACTGTCAAACCATGAATCAATGATAAGTGCTTGTAAGGGTGCTTCACGGTCGCCAGTCGGTGCTGGAATGAATTCAACCAACGCTTCCAACAATTTATCGACACCCAGACCAGATTTCGCTGAAACACGAGGGGCATCAATGGCTTCTATTCCGATAATATCTTCAATCTCTTGAATGACGCGCTCAGGCTCCACTTGCGGTAGATCAATCTTGTTAAGGACAGCCATGACTTCTAGGCCCTGATCGACTGCGGTATAACAGTTGGCAACCGACTGTGCTTCTACGCCTTGCGCGGCATCGACCACCAATAGCGCGCCTTCGCAAGCGGCCAATGAGCGTGACACCTCATACGAGAAATCAACGTGACCTGGCGTATCAATAAAGTTAAGCTGATAGCGCTCACCATTAGGATGGTCATAATATAGCGTGACCGACTGCGCTTTAATAGTGATACCGCGCTCACGCTCAATATCCATCGAGTCGAGCACCTGCGCCTGCATCTCGCGATCTTGCAAGGCACCGCACATCTGAATAAAACGATCGGCAAGGGTCGACTTACCATGATCAATGTGGGCAATGATTGAAAAGTTACGAATATTGGCTAATGCAGTCACAAAGCGCCTACTAAATTAAAGGTGATAGAATAAAGATAAGAGATAAATATGGTCAAGTACACTTGATAAGATAGGTATGCTTCGTTAAAACGTATGCTACAGGTCAGCTGTTGTGTCGATCGTAATCCTTAGAATGGATAACCTCGCCTAAAGCCCAGTACTTAGTACGGTAACTCTGCTGCGCTTTTGTACGCACATACCAAAGAGTATTCTAGCAGTTTTCTACTGCAAAGTAAGGCGATTTTAGTAGCAGAGAAAGTATTTATCAAGTAAGCGAGACTGACAGACATCTAACAAGGAGTATTTGACTAAGCAATAGCACATACAAACCTTGTAAATGAAAGATTATTTCAGGCAAAAAAAAGCCAATCCCAGAGAGATTGGCTTTTTAATACTGCTATATATGGTGGCGATGGAGAGACTTGAACTCTCGACCTCACGATTATGAGTCGTGCGCTCTAACCAGCTGAGCTACATCGCCGTTTTAGGCTGCACATTATGCCCAAGCTGCTGACCGCCGTCAACCCCTAATGGGCATTTTTTGCAAAAAAATGAATGTCATTCAAATTAACTGCACTTACTTACTACAACAAATGATAAAAAAGGTTTGGTAAACCGATAAGCCGGGTTCTGTCGTGGACGATCATTCCTCTAGGCGTATCATCGCTGATACGCTCAAGCAACCTACCCGCATCGAACGCGGGCCGCGCCATGCCGATGCCTATTTGGTCTTGCTACGCGTGGAGTTTACCATGCCGTGAGATGTTGCCATCCACGCGGTGCGCTCTTACCGCACCCTTTCACCCTTACCGATGACATTGGTGTCTTGCGACAATCAACTAAGTCAAAGGCGGTCTACTCTCTGCTGCACTGGTCGTCAGATTACTCTGCCCAGCCGTTAGCTGGCACGCTGCCCTATGTAGCCCGGACTTTCCTCCCCTGCTCATCTGTTGCCAGTGTGCAGCGGCGATCGCCTAGTCTACCAAGCGCGCTAGTATAGCAAAACTAACACCCGTATGGGAATGTCTTTTCGGCTTATTTTTAGAATGACTTTAATGACCTTAAAAGCATTTTAAACACTTAGATAAACGCTGTTGGCAAGGTTATGTCAGCATTATCTGAATGTTTATTTGCTTGTTTGGCCAAAACCAGCCAGTGAGCTTTGGGATAATGGCAAGCCAAATACGCCTGCAAAAAATCAATGGTACTATTTGCAATCTCAGCATCCGTTTGTTCAGCATCATCATGGATATGATTGTAAATCACACTATGGATCATTAAGCCGCGCGATTTTATGGCTTCTAAACTGAGTAACGTATGATTAATACTGCCCAGTCGGCCAGAGGTGACCAAGACGATAGGATAGCCTTGCTTGGCAATATAGTCCAAGGTTAATAGTTGCTCATTTATCGGTACCAGTAGCCCGCCTGCCCCTTCAAGCAACACCAACTCATAATCGGCTTGCAATGCGTTGGTGGCATCGGTAATCACATTGATGTTAAGAGGCTGATTGGCCAATGCTGCGGACAGATGCGGTGACGCAGGCTTCTCATAGCGATAAGGACAGGTGGTAAAGTCCAGATCGCATGGTTGTAATGGCATTCCCATCAATTGACGGTGACTTAAAATATCATCTGCAATGCCTAGCTCGCCATCTGGTTGTTTACTGATGCCCGTTTGTACCAACTTTTGCGTGATAACGTTGACGCCTTGCTGCATTAATGATTTGGCAAGCAGACCCGTGGCATAGGTTTTGCCAATATCGGTATCAATGCCGGATACAAATAGCACGCTCATGGTTAACCTCGATGTTCTAAATATTTACGTACTACTTTTAGCAGCGCTTGGCATAAGGTGGTCAGCTCATCATCAGTAATCACATAAGGCGGCATGATATACACCAACTTACCAAAGGGTCTGACCCAGATACCATTATCAATCAATAAGGATTGAAAAATGGGCATATCAACAGCGTCTTCTAACTCAATCACCGCCACTGCCCCCAAACAACGTACCTCGGCTACACCTGCCAGCTGCGCAGCTGGCGTCAGGGCTTGCTCCATCGTACGTTGCATACTGGCAGTACGCGTTTCGATATCATAAGACAGGATCAAATCAATCGATGCACAGGCGACCGCACAGGCGAGCGGATTACCCATAAAGGTCGGACCATGCATCAGCGCTGGATAGTCGCTATTGTGAATGGTATCGGCAATTTTGCGGGTACATAGTGTTGCAGCAAAAGTCATGTAGCCGCCGGTCAGCGCCTTGCCAATGGTCATGATATCAGGGCTGATGCCAGCATGTTCACACGCAAATAGTTTGCCACTACGCCCAAACCCAGTAGCAATCTCATCGGCAATCAATAGTACATTATGCTTATCGCACAGTTGACGCAGCAATTGTAGATATTCAGGACTATAAAAACGCATACCACCTGCGCCCTGAATAATCGGCTCGATAATAAATCCTGCCAGCTGCGCGCCATACTCTGCAAAAAACTGAGCTAATGTTTCACGATCATCTACTGTCAATACGCGATCAAACCCAAGTGGCGGCGCAGGAACGAAATGTTGCATCGGTAATTGCTTGCCATACAGACTGTGCATTCCATTGATAGGATCACAGACACTCATGGCATGCCAAGTATCTCCGTAATACCCTGAATGGGTTGACGCAAACTGCTGCTTGTTTGGGCGCTTGGCAGCCACTTGATATTGCAGCGCCATTTTTAGTGCCACTTCTACGGCGATACTGCCACTGTCCGCATAAAAAATAGCGTCAAGGCTAGAAGGCACAATATCGAGTAGCTTTTTGCCCAAATCTATCGCTGGCTGGTGGGTCAAGCCACCAAACATCACATGCGCCATTTTACCTAGCTGCTGAGTCAGCGCGTCGTTTAGCTTAGGATGATTGTAGCCATGGACGCTCGCCCACCATGACGACATACCATCCATTAAGCGCGTGCCGTCTTCAGTAATGATATAAATCCCTTCAGCGCGATCGATAACGATATTGGAATAGGTTGGTGGCAGGCTGGCATATGGATGCCAAAGATGTTGCTGATCGAACTCACTGGCTACTTGCATGGATTTGGTTGTCATTGTATTGCTGGTCATTATATTGTCCCTAAAACGTTGTAAACCCAAACGTCATCAATCGCTTATCAAGATTTTATTGACCTGTAATACGCTTGTATTTGGCTAATAAATCATTTTCTGTCTCGACATGGTTGGGGTCATGAGGGATACAGTCGACTGGACAAATCACCACGCATTGTGGCTCGTCAAAATGCCCGACACATTCTGTGCATAGATCTGGATCAATGACATAAATATCATCGCCTTCTGAGATGGCCTCATTGGGGCAAGCAGGCTCACACACATCACAGTTAATGCACTCATCAGTGATTAATAGCGCCATAAACTGCTCCTTATATTTTTGCTCATATTAGCCCTATCTGGCTGCGCTTGACTGTTTTAGCAAGTGCTAGCAGAGTATTTTTGATGCAGCATCTTTTAGTTACTATTTAACTTTTTGTCAAAAGCTTGCAACACACCAGGTGGGACAAATTTACTGACATCGCCACCGAGTTTGGCAATTTCACGAATCATGGTCGATGAGATGAATGAATAGTTCTGAGAGGGGGTCAAAAATACGGCTTCAAAGTTTTCATCAAGCTCGCGGTTCATATTGGCCAGTTGAAACTCGTACTCAAAATCGGACATCGCTCGCAGCCCGCGCAGCACGGCGGTGGCGTGTTTTTCGCGCATAAAATCAACGAGCAACCCTTCAAAGCCAATCACCGAGACTTGCGGCAAATCGGCAAATACGGTTTCGACTAAAGCAACGCGCTCTTCAAAATTAAATAGAGGTTTTTTATGATGCCCCGAGGCAACCGCAATCACAACCTCATCAAAGAGCTTGGTTGCGCGTGTCACCAAATCCACATGACCATTGGTAATGGGATCAAACGTACCAGGATATAGAATTTTGGTGTGTAGCTTTGAGGAATTAGGAGAAATAGAATGGCTCATAGCATGGCTAATATAATCGGTAATATTAGGCCATATGCTAGCAAATTTTGCTCAAACTTAATACTTATCTGCTACATTTGTCCTAACAGCCGATTTACCTTTTCACCAGAGGCTTTGATACAATAGGCGGTTCGACTCATCTGACTTATAATCCAAATAAAATTCAATACCATTGAATGGGTTAAGATGAGGAATTAGTAGGACTGGTCAAATAAGGCGCCTGTGTTTTTAGGCAATCCTTATGGAGAAATTATGTCAAAAAAATCAAAAAAACCTGATAATCAGATTTGCGCCAATAAAAAAGCGCGTCATGAATATTTTATCGAAGAAACCTTTGAAGCGGGATTGGCATTGCAAGGCTGGGAAGTCAAAGCCATTCGTGCAGGAAAAATGACCATCACTGAAGCGTACGTCATATTTCGCAATAACGAAGCTTTCTTATTTGGTGCGCACATTCAGCCATTACTATCGAGCTCTACGCACGTTAGTCCAGACAGTATTCGTACCCGTAAACTGCTGCTCAATCGTCGTGAAATCGAAAAACTGTCTGGAGCAATCAATCAAAAAGGCTACGCTTGCGTACCGCTGTCTTGCTACTGGAAAAACTCGCTGGTGAAATGCCAAATTGGCCTCGCATTAGGTAAAAAGCTGCATGACAAACGTAAGACGTTAAAAGATCGCGATTGGGAACGTGATAAGCAGCGTGGCTTTAAACAACACTTAGATTAAGTGTTATTTAATCTAAATGTCAAAAAAGGACGGCTCAGTAAATATAGAGCCGTCCTTTTTTGTACCTTATTAATGCTTATATAGTCAGTTCAAAACAAAACTGTCATAAGTTCCAAAGCGCTACTGGGATGAATTTTTCACAGCCTCTGTATATACAGCACGCAAGGAAAATTTATACCAGTAACGCTATAACATTTTTAAATTGGATCCACTATACTTATCAACTGTTAATACTCGTGACTGACAATACTCATTAACTACCCTACTAGCCGCTTACGCGACCTGCCCCTTGATTGATGATGGCACACTTTTACGAGCTCGAAGCTGCTTTATCCCATGAGCAATCAAACAAGAAATACCTAACCAGATCAACCCATAACTATAGATCATCGCTGATTCAAACGGATTACCGAGCACCGTCACCGCCAATATAAATAGCAAAGCAGGTTCTATATAACTCATCATGCCATAGACATTGACGGGTAGCATTTGGCTGGCATCAATATTGGTTTTCATTGCTAAGATGCTCAAAACGCCAAGACCAACTAACATCATGATCAAAAATCCAGACCCTGCTACCATCACCAAATTGCTAGATGCAAAAAAGTACAAGTAACCAAGCGCAAATGGGGCAAACAATGTCAGATCGACCAGCATACCAGTGATGGCGTCAATGCCTTGGAGTCTACGCACGATATAATATATCGGATAAGTACCACACACCCACAATGTCGCCCAAGAAACACTCTGCGTACGAATGATTTCACTAAACACCCCTACCGCCGCAAATGCGACCGCAAGCCACTGTAGACGACTGAGCTTTTCGCCAAACAGCAGGCAACCGAACACCACCATCATGAGTGGAAACAAAAAATAGCCCATGGCGGTTTGTACACCTTGCCCATTGACCGGTGCCCACATAAATAGCCAAAGCTGACTCAAAAATATCGGCGTAGGTAGTAGCAGCCAAACCCACTGTTTGATCGAGTGCAAAGCACGCAATTTATCGATGTGCATGCCTAGCCGTCCACTTATCAATAAGTAGCCAACCAACACCGCCCACATTGACAGCATACGCCAGATAAACACTTGTGTGCCTGACAAAGGCGTCAGAAAGCTGCTATACGCATAGAGTACACCAAACAAAATATTGGATAAGATGGCAAATGACACTCCCAACATCAGCGTGCGCTGCTGCGTGTTACCAGTCGTCCAAATCGCAGGCAATGGCAAACGTGAAGTAGTGGTTGCTAGCGCATTAGCGAATACATTGGAGAGCATTGAGATAGACATGATAAGCACCGTAGTTATTAGTAGATGATAAAAAAACAATTACTCGCTCTTTTTTTAAAGCAGCTCTGATTGGTACGGTCTATTTTACTAGAGTGCTTTGATATATTATCTCTATAAAAATGTATTTATGGATAAATTTATCAAAATAATGTCATATAAATAACTATTTTCTTAAATTTAAATTATTAGTGATAATATTTATAATCGAAAACCTAATAATCATAATTAATGAGGGTACATTATCATGAGCCATATCCTAGACAGCACTGATAAAGCTATTTTGAATTTATTGCAAGACGATGCGACATTACCGCTTAAAACTGTCGCAGAACGAGTGCATGTGTCTGTTGCGACGGCTCAGCGTCGCATTCAAGCATTGATAGATAGCGGCGTGATTACCAAGCAAGTCGCCATCGTTAATCCTAATAAAGTGGGTTACGGTCTGACCGCAGTGGTGATGATAGAAATGGAGCGCTCCAACACATCAATGCAGCGCCGGTTTGAGCGTTTGATGGATTCGCAAACACAGGTGATGAGCTGTTATGAAGTCTCGGGCGATTTTGATTTTATGCTGATGGTCAATGCCAAAAACATGAGCGACTACCACCAGTTCACCCGTAGCTTGCTGACTTACGAAAATAATGTACGCAATTTTAAAAGTCAGTTTGTGATGAACTTTACCAAGAGTGGAACCAAGATTACCTTAGACTAAATACATCTACCTGTATTAGTTGAGTTGGTATCAGCTTTTTTATTAATAATTAGTGTTTAAACTGCATTCAAAACTTGTAAAAAACTAACATAAGTTGGATAATATTAGCAATTTTTATTCATCGAAGTAGACAAGGAAGCCTGATCATGACCTATCAACCAGACTACCCTCATAAAATAAACAGCAGGTATAACATACTAAAGCATATAAGCCCAAAAGCTTTGGTAAAAGGGACTTTGCTGACTTCTTCAATGCTTGCAATATCAGGCTGCGCGACCAGCTCATTGCTAGAAAGTAATGACCATATCATCACGACCAAGCAGACATTGTCAGAAGATCAAGTGATCGCTTTTGGCCGTCCGGCGCAGGCATTACCAAAAACGCCAAATGCGACGATGGTTATCGTTGGTGAAAAAAACAGCTACGTACTTACCCAAGGTGGGACTGAGATGATCAGTTTGCTCAGCAATCTGACACAAAAAGACATCCACGTTGACAATGACATGAGTTTTTATGTCCCCAATAACGATGGATATTTCCAAGGGGAGATGAAGCTTTCTTACGCCAAATTAAAAGACGAGTTTGGACGCTCAGATTATCAGTTCTTTTTACAAAATAATGCCCGAGAGTGTACCTCAGCCAGTGATCAACGTATTGGTGCCCAGCGTTTTTGTTTTAATGTCCCCGTGAAAGGTGCCATATATCCGCAAGTGAGTAATTTAAGCTTGATTCAGTCAAATTATCGCGCTCTAACCAAGCCTTATACGGTAAGCTTTTATACTCAAACGCAGCAAAAAAACACAAACCGTCATGGACCAAATAGCGCACAAAAACTGGTGCTGCTGCCCTTTGCCCTTGCATTTGATGTGGTGACTTTCCCGCTTCAATTATTAGATAATTAAAAGCTATCAGACAGCGCACTGACTCACCTGAAACCATAAGGTACGTTACGAGGCGATATCCGTACTTGCTCGTAACGTGCTCACTTGATAGGTTAAAATAACTTTTCAACAATGGCTTTTGGATAACTTTGCTTGGCCGTTTGTGCCGCTTGAAACAGTATCTCATCTGCCTCTACAGGACCAGTAATATCGCACAAGCACACGTAGGCAAGCTGCATCAGATTATTTAACAGGTGCTCATTGTCCGGTACAGGTGGACGATTACCTTCCAAAAATTGATTGATATTGATGTGGTGCCCTTTGAAGGTGCGTTCTTGCGAAACAGTTTGGTGCATACTATGAAAAAAGCTGCGACTGTCTGCTACCGTTAGCTGACTGCGCAGCGCTTCTATCACGGTATAAAATGCGAGAACGGGCTCAGAGATAGGTACGGGTGCATTGATTGTCTCGTTATGGCCATTGTGACTGTCAGACTCCACTGACTGCTGACTATCCACTTGCAACGTAGCCCAAAAGCCTTTACGAATTTTAGATTTGTGATCTTGTAGTTCAGGATAGCGCCTTGTCGCATCCAACACACACTGCTGCATCATTTTGACAGAGACAGTTGAGTACTGTTGCCACTGCCTCTTGAGCAGGCGCACCTCTTCAGGATGTAAATACTCTGACAGCACCTCTGCCATCGCAGACACGGTTTGGTCGACGGATTGAGTATCAATATTCATCAGTTCTCTCCTATAAATGCCGCTCTGTTAGGCTTTTCGCATCGAACATCTGCTTTTGAAATTCAGGATAGCCGAGCTCGGCATGCTCGGTATAATCAAGGCCACGCTGCTCATGTAAGCGGCTGGCCTTTAACCCAAAGCTTAGATCAATCAGCTTATACATCACAAGACCCAACCCCAGTCCCCAAGCTAACGCCACGCCCACGCCTAGCGCTTGTACGCCCAGCCGTGATAAGTTAAATAAGTCCCCTGTATAAAACAATCCAGCCGCGAGTGTGCCCCATGCACCGCCGAATCCATGCACTGCCACCGCTGATACCACGTCGTCTATTTTGAGCTTCAATAATGCTTGCGTGGATAAAATATAGACCACAGAGGCGATGGCACCGATGACAACGGCGAAAACAGGCGTCGTCGTGGCACAGCCTGCCGTGATAGACACCAAACCAATCAAACTGGCATTGACACTATCACTGAGCAAAATGGCTTTGCTCATTGTCCGAGCAATCAGCATGTAGCTCACCACCGCACTGACCGCAGCGATAAAAGTATTGACGGCAATCAAGCCAATATTTCCAGTGATAGATAATGTCGATCCAGCATTGAAGCCGAACCAACCAAACCATAAGATAAACCCGCCAAGCGCCAATAGCGTCATGTTGTGACCTGCGATGAGTCTTGGCGTACCATCAGGGGCAAAGCGCCCCAATCTTGGCCCAATGACCAAAATGCCTGCCAGTGCCAACCAGCCCCCGATAGAATGCACCACGGTCGAACCAGCAAAATCAATAAAACCAAGCTCAGCTAGCCACCCTGACCCGCCAAAATACCCACCCCAGACCCAGCTGGCAAACACAGGATAGATAAATAAACAGATCAAGCAAGCGGCGACTGCATAGCCGATAAACGAGACACGCTCTGCCATGGCACCACTCGCGATGGTCACCGCTGTCGCCGCAAACATCATCTGAAAGAACATCAGCGCCCAGTCCATATTGGATAGATTGACTGGCATAAAATGATCGGTACCGACAAACCCCGAATGATTAGTACCCATCATTAGCCCAAAACCCACCAAATAAAACGCCAGACCACCGATACACATGTCGGTGTAGTTTTTCATCATCACGTTTACCGCGTTCTTGGCACGCACGGAGCCGCTCTCAAGTAGCGCAAAACCTGCCTGCATAAAGAACACCAAAACCCCGCCCCAAATAATCCAAGCGATATTTTGATATTCGAGTAGCTGCGCCACCGTCAATGTGTCAGCCGCGGCCGCTTGTGCACTGGCAATCGTGCCAAACAATAGCGTCCCCAGCATAAGTATCTTGTGCAGTAATGTTCTTAGTAGCCCTTTTATCGCATTCAGCCCAACAGATGATGTTCTCATTTTATCTCCAAACACTTATCTATCCGTTCAATTTTTATCGGTGCACCATTTTCACTCATGAATGCACACAAATAAGCCCTAACGGGGTTGGAGCAAAAGCTATGCCAAAAGCTATGGATGAAAATCAGAACAGCTAACAAACATGAGAAAACAAATGATTAGTACTGACCAAACCCATACTTTGATAACTGCACTTTAACAACCATGCTTGCGACAATGTGACGGTTCTGCTGAAATCATTTTTGCCATTGTTTGGTTGGGCTAGTCGCTCACTTTGCATAAGCAGTTTATCTCGCGCTATCAATAACTTATCGGCAATCACCACTCATAGAATAGGTCGCATAGTGAAGGTGATTCATGTTAAAATGAGCACTTTTAAATCAGCCTTTATTATCAATGATGAATAAGGGGTGTATTTTTAGTGCCATTTTCTAATTAACAGGTCCGCCCATGTCTGCCGATACCATCGCCCGCACTGCCTTTAAACAAGGCACCAAGCCACTTTATGATTATGACAAACACTGGGCGAGCTGCTACGAGCCTGCGCCTTATCTGCCGATGAGCCGCAAAGAAATGGACGATTTGGGCTGGGATGCTTGCGATGTTATCATCGTCTCAGGCGATGCCTATGTCGATCACCCAAGCTTTGGTATGGCGATTATCGGTCGCTTGCTTGAGTCACAAGGCTTTCGCGTCGGTATTATCGCGCAGCCTGATTGGAAGAGCAAAGACGCCTTTATGGAGCTTGGCAAACCTGTCTATGCGTACGGCGTGACCGCTGGCAATATGGATAGTATGATCAACCGCTATACCGCCGATCGTAAAATCCGTAGTGATGATGCCTACTCTCCTGGCAACGTCGCTAATAAGCGCCCTGACCGCGCGGCTATCGTCTATAGCCAGCGCTGCCGTGAAGCCTATCCTGATGTCCCGATTATCTTGGGCGGTATTGAGGGCAGCTTACGCCGTATCGCGCATTATGACTATTGGTCAGACAAAGTGCGCCGTAGTATTTTGCTCGATGCGCGTGCGGATGTCTTATTGTATGGTAATGCTGAGCGCGCCATCGTCGATGTGGTACATGGTCTGTCGAAAGGCTATAGCTTTGAGCAAATGAGTAAGCTACGTGGTACAGCGTATTTATTGACCCCAACGCGTCGTCATTGGCAAGCGGATATGACTGAGGTCGCCAGTAACGATGTCGATACCGTTGGCCGTGTCGATCCGATCATCAACCCGTATGTCATGACCGAAGACGTTGATAGCTGCTCAATTGAGCAGAACAAACCATCGGACTCGCCTGTCGGGCAAGCCATGCCGTCATCTATGTCATCACAATATCAGGGTTTTGTCGCTGAGCCAGTCACTGACAAAATCATTAATGCCGACCAAGTGGATACTGATACCCAAGTGGTACAGATGCGCGGCTTTGACAATGCGTTTAATAAGCCAAAAACCGCCCGCAAGCATAAAATCAAAATGCCCCCACGTGAGCAAACGGTGATTCGTCTGCCTGACTATGAGCATGTCAAATCTGACCCTGTGCTTTATGCGCATGCCAACCGTATCTTACATTTAGAGACCAATCCGGGTAACGCTCGCGCGCTGGTGCAGCGTCATAGTAGCGGTGCAGGTAACTCGCATACTTCTATCGATGTCTGGCTGAACCCACCACCGATTCCACTCTCGACTGAAGAGATGGATTATGTGTTTGACCTGCCCTATGCGCGTCTGCCGCACCCAAGCTATGGCGATGCGCGCATCCCTGCTTATGACATGATCAAGTTTTCGGTCAATATCATGCGCGGCTGTTTTGGTGGTTGCACCTTCTGCTCGATCACTGAGCACGAAGGCCGTATTATCCAAAACCGTTCAGAAGACTCAATCTTGCGTGAAGTCGAAGCCATTCGTGATACTGCACCCAACTACACTGGCGTGATCTCTGATCTTGGTGGGCCAACGGCCAATATGTATCGTCTGAGCTGTAAAGACGAGACGATTGAGAAAAACTGCCGTAAACCGTCTTGCGTCTATCCTGATGTCTGCGAAAACCTGCTGACCGATCACAGTAATTTGACCAAACTGTATCGCAAAGCCCGTGATATCAAAGGCGTGAAAAAAATCCTTATCGCCTCTGGTTTGCGTTATGATTTGGCGGTTAAAGATCCTGAATACGTCAAAGAGCTGGTCACGCACCACGTCGGTGGCTATCTAAAAATCGCCCCTGAACACTCAGAAGACAACGTATTGTCAAAAATGATGAAGCCTGGCATGGGCACGTATGATGAGTTCAAAGCCATGTTCGAGCGCTTTAGTGCCGAGGCGGGCAAAGAGCAGTACCTCATCCCTTACTTTATCGCCGCGCACCCTGGCACCACCGATGAAGATATGATGAACCTTGCGCTGTGGCTCAAACGCAATGGCTTTCGCGCGGACCAAGTACAGGCGTTTTATCCAAGTCCGATGGCAACCGCGACCACCATGTACCACTCGCACAAAGACCCACTGCACAAAATCAACCGCGAGCAAGGCGATGTGACCATCGTCAAATCGGGCAAACAGCGTAAATTGCACAAGGCATTCTTGCGCTATCACGACCCAAAAAACTGGGCACTACTACGTAAAGCGCTACAAGACATGGGGCGTAGTGATCTGATTGGCAAAAACCGTGGCTGCTTGATTCCGCCATTTAACGCGCACTTAGAGGGACGTGATGCGGCGCAAGACAGCTATCAGTCAGCACGCAAAAAGAACAGTCGCCTTGGTAATGACTCGGTGAAGCGTAGCAACAACTCGTCAAACAACAACGCTGCAAACCGTGCTGGCACAAGCAAAAATACGGTCGGCAAAAATACCAAGAAAAAAGTCAGCAAAGGCAATTTCCAAACTCAGCATACAGGTCTGCCACCGCGCAAAACCAAATAGCTTGATAAGAAGTAGTTTTAATAATATGAATAGTATAGAAACATGAACTAAACGTAGGCCGTATTAAACTCATAAAAAAGCACCTATCAGCGCTCAGTTGATAGGTGCTTTTTTATCTGACTTATTAATGAATAAAAATTCAAATGATTATCGTTTATCTTTCAATAGGCTGGTGATGGTAAGTTACATTTGTCAGTGATTGGGTAACGAAGCTAATAGGTAATGAACAATTTCTAACACGGCAATACTTCGTTTTCGCTACTATAAGCCTCATATGCTAAACGCATTATTAAGAACAAGTAAATGACACCAGTAATACTTTGGAGAGGATGATGAATACCATCACTAAAATTGCAACTGCCCTACCTGCACTTGCCTTACTGAGCGCTTGTGCCACGACTGCCTCTACCACGCCAGAGACGACTGATACCCCTGCACCAGAAAAAGTCACTGCCGCTTATGACCGCATGGCAGCAGCCCCATATACCTGTACCGATGGCAGCACCATCATGGCAAAGCAGTCTATTAACAAAAAACAAGTCATGCTCAATGCCACCTTACCTAAAGTAAAATGGACAGAGCAAAAGCTCGTCTTAAACGGTGATGTAAAAGGCGACGTCGCAAGCTATGTCAACGACTCAAACCCAAAAGCGGTCTATGCGTGGCACATGAAAGGTGACAAAGGAATCTTTGCAATGAAATGGGCAAGCGGTCAAGAATATAAAGTAAACTGCCAACTCTAATCAATCAAAGATAAGCAGCGCTCTATCAAAAAATAAAACAGTCGCCTTAGAGTGGCTGTTTTTTTTATGCGTGCTTTTTATAAATCTTGTCTGTCTGATATTTCTATAACCATGACTTGTTTGTCTCATTTCGCTAGAGAACTATCAGGAAACCTGTCAAAATAGCCTTTAGCACCAATTAATGATGATCAATAGTAAAAAGGATAACCCGATGGCGACGCGTCTGATAACGATGATGGTAATGGCAACTGCTAGTATGTGGACGCTAACAGGCTGCGACGATAGCGTCAAAACTCCTGATCCAGCCGCCGAAACAGCGGCGACCGCATCAGACTCGTCAACACCCGCAGCCGATCAGATAGATTGGTCATTAGTCGATAGCGGGACAAAGCCTGCCGATCCCACCAACTATAAGTATCCATTTGCAATCGATAGTCAAAACGTCCGTGACTATGCAGAGTACTTCGATGTGGACGCGGCGACAGCGCAGCACAACCTCACTATCAGTATGGCAAGTAACGAAGCGCTATCCAAAGCCTTGGATCAGCTGAGCGAAACCTATGTCTCACATGAGCTGACCGATGGTAACGAGATGACACTGGTCATTCATACCACGCCCAATGTCGCTGCCAGTCGCTATGACTATGTGTTATCAGACGACTTTGCCAAAGGGTTGATATTACCTATCGTAATCAAACCTGATGGCAAAAAAGGGGATGCTAAGGCGCATGGGGAAATGACGGAGTAGCTCGATGTATCGGTTATGCATCATCAAACCACTTGATTATAATAAAGCGCGAATCAGCATATAACCACCCATACCGAACATCATGACGTTTTCGGTTAAAGAGATCGCGCCCAGTGGTACATTACTATCGGCGCGTACGTGGTGTCGTCTGTCTCGGGTTCTTAATTGCCCAAAAATACTTGCAGATCATCATTGCCGCCAATGCGCTTGCCATTGATAAAGGTCTGCGGCGTGGTCTTGACCCCAAGCGTCTCTTTGACCAATGTATTCTCATCTTGGGTCGTGATATGGCGATCAATGATGTCGTAGCCTGCGTGCTTGAGCGCATCGATTGACTTGAGGCCAAACGGGCATAAATGATCTGGCATCACCATACGAAAGATGACGGCAGACTGCCCGCCCTTCTTTTGGATATGCTCGCCTTGTAGAGTGTCGATGAGATGCTGTGCTTGCGGGCTATGTCTGGTGTCTATAGTGTCGGTATTAGATTTATTATTAGTATTGTCTGCCATAACGCGCTCCTTACGTTTTCCTTATTCGCTTTTTGATCATAATTTTTCTTATGACTGTGACTATTATCTTATAAGTATCGGTAAGGACGATCTGAATCAGTCTTGTTACCTTTGTTAGGTTTAATGATAAAGTGGTTGGTTTTGGTTCGTATCCATGCTACTAAAAGATATTAATTTTGACGATAGGGGTTGTTTGATGGCTCAATTTTTACATTAGTATCACAAAGTAGTTTCGCTAAATAAGGTTGATATTGTGTTGCAGCAGGCGCGATATAAATTTTGTCTAAATGGGCTTTTACCTCTGGTTCGTACTCCACATATAGAAATTTGCCAAAATTCATTTTTACTTTAGGGTCATCAAGTGAGGTGATATATACCATACGGCATTCTTGCTCTTCTTGAAAAGCTGAATGTTTAATCAAATATTTCAAAGGTAGAATAATCATCTCCAACAGACTATCTATCTCTTCCATATCTTCTTTACCCATACCTTTCAAATTGCCTCTTTCTTCAATGGCATTTCCATAAATCTTTTTTAATTCTACAAATGCTTTTTTGAACTCATCAGTTTTTATTTCAATATATTCTTTATACTTATTCCATTCAAATTCAGCTTCGGTTGTACTGCCACCTTCTAAGATATTATGACCAAATTCCCGAAAAAAAGTTAAACGATTACGTTGAGCTAAATGGATATAATCTGAAGTAGGATCAATATAGACACATCTCATTACAGGCTGTTCTTTAATTCCTTCGAAAGATTTTTCAAAAGCTTTGTCTTCTGGTACCTCAATAGCACCTTGCTTAATAGAAGCCGTATCAGTTTTTTGCAAATCACCTTTAAATGCTACGTAAGACAATCCTATAGCAGGATTATGTTCTTGAAAGAAGTTTTGGTTAAATACTAAACTAATTCCAGAAGCTTCCTTATTGTCTTGTTTGCCATATAATCTAAACTGGTTAAGACTATCGTGATTAAAAGTAAAACAACTGACAAAAGCATGTAACTTCTCATCGAAGTCCGGCGCATAAAATGAAGTTTCTTTTACCCCTTTCAAATAGTTTAAAAGCAATTGACCTTCACTTGGATCATTAACATTATTGATAGTATTGAGACGAAATGCACTTGGCTTTGTTTGCTCTTCGTCCATATGTAGCAGTTTTTCTGTTGTATATGTACCAGTGTAGTGAGCTAACTTTCTTTCTGGAGATTTTTCTATATCTGATAACTTCTTGAAGTCTAATTTTAAAATATTGACTACTGATAATGTTTTATCTAAAAGCTCTAGAAAGTATTCACCTAACTTTATAGTTTTAGAATCTAACATCAATTTATATATCTTTCCATAACAATTAGACTCATACGAATAAGCAATGCTAATCAATTTAAACAATTGAATAGATTTTTCATATTTACCTTTTGACAAATAATCTTTTGCAAATAAAAAAGCATATTTTCTTGTAACTCTATTTACCCAGCTGTTTTTTCTAAAAGCTCTACTACTTTTTTACAAGCTCCATTTAATTCATTCTTATAATTGTATTCTATGACAGCTATATTTAATTTAGCTAACTCGTAGTATAGTCAATCCTACTTAAAAATGTTATAAACTAATTATCAAACCCAATTGTTATTATAAAGACCATGACTTACTCACTAGATTTCCGCAAACAAGTACTAAAAAGCTTAGACGAGGGTATGACCTTTGCCGAGGCAGCTAAATTCTATAACCTCAGCCCAACCACCATACAAAACTGGAAGAGACGTGTTCATAGTAAAACAACCAGACAAACCAAACCCTATAAAATACCAGATGACGTGCTACTTAATGATGTCAAAGAGCATCCTGATGATTACCAGTATGAGCGAGCACGTCGTCTAAACTGTAGTAAAACAGGCATTTATCATGCCCTAAAGCGCCTAGGCATCAGTCAAAAAAAAGACCTTAGAGCATCCAAAGGCATGTCCGATAAAAAGAGCGATATACCACAGTAAGCTTAATAGCTTTATGCAGCAAGGCTATCCTATTGTCTATATGGATGAAAGTGGCTTTGAGGCTGAAACCATTCGTTCCCATGGTTACGCGCCTATTGGTAAGCCTTGTATTGATCGCTACAACTGGCAAGGTAAAAAGCGAACCAATGTTATCGGTGCTCTGTATAACAAGATGCTGTTTGCCCTAGATTACTTTAAGCACAACATTAACAGCAACATATTTTACCACTGGTGCAAATTCACGCTAATCCCAAGTCTTAAAACCAAATGCGTGATTGTGATGGATAACGCCAGATTTCATAAGAGCAGGCGTATTCAAAAGCTACTGAATAGACATGGTCATCGTATTCTTTGGCTGCCGCCGTACAGCCCTGATCTGAATCCTATCGAGAAAAAATGGGCACAAGTGAAGTTTCTACGCCAAGGCTGGATGGAAAACGACTTATCCAAATTGTTTTATGATGTTTGCCCTAACCATAACAATTTTATTTTGAGCTGACTATATTCTTTATCATCACTTTCTTTTATCTTTTGCAAAGTCTTTATACTTAAATCATATTGCTTATTAGCCATCCTATAGTCTTGTATTTCGAACTGTGCTATTGCATAGGCCTTTGTTCCATCTTTCTTACGCGTAACTTTTAATAACTCTTCAACATCTTTACGAGTTTCTTCGTCTAGACCTTTCATGTCATCAGTATTCATACCCTACTCCCCAACCATCGCCAAAAACTCTTCCTCACCCACTATCTTAACGCCGAGCTTTTCGGCTTTGGTCAGCTTAGAGCCAGCCTTATCCCCTGCCAGTAGCGCAGTGGTTTTTGCGGAGATACTGCCTGAGACTTTTGCGCCTAGTGCTTGCAGTTTGGCTTTGGCTTCATCACGCGCCATGCTATCGAGCGCACCGGTGATAACCCACGTCTGCCCATCGAGCGGCAAGCCATCTGCCGAGACCGCCTCGACCGTGTCCCAATGCACGCCCGCTGCCTGTAGCGCGTCGATCACCTCAATATTGTGCGGGGCGTGGAAAAACTCATGTACCAGCTCGGCGGTAATTGCGCCCACGTCGGGGGTCTGTAGTAGCGCGTCGATGTCCGCCTGCATCAAGGGGGCAAGCTCGCCAAACTGCTGCGCGAGGTTTTGCGCGGTGCTCTCGCCTACACCGCGAATGCCGAGCGCGTAGATAAAGCGCGCAAGGGTGGTGTGTTTGCTCGCTTCAATGGCGGCAAGGATATTATTGACCGACTTTTCGCCCAGCTTTTCAAAGTTAATCAAATCATCGGTGTGCTTGTGCAGCTGATAGATATCAGCGACGGTCTTGATGAGTCCGTGCTCAAAAAAGCTAATCAGCCAGCGCTCACCAAGCCCATCGATATCCATAGCACGACGTGAAACAAAGTGAATCAGCGCCTCGGTCTGCTGCGCTGGGCAATACAGTCCGCCTGTGCAGCGGGCTAAGGCTTCGCCCTCGGGCAAGATGACGGGTGAATGACAGACAGGGCACGCGCTTGGTAGGGTGACAGGTTTACTGTCTGCGGGGCGCTGGTCTACCCAAACGCGGGTGACTTTGGGTATCACATCGCCTGCGCGGTGGACGCTGACCATATCGCCTGCACGCACGTCCAGACGCTGAATCTCACCAAAGTTATGCAAGGTGACATTGCTGACGGTGACGCCGCCGACTTTGACAGGTTCAAGCTTACCGACTGGGGTGATTTGCCCTGTCCGTCCGACTTGCCATTCGATATCGTTGAGACGCGTCATGACGGTTTCGGCAGGGAACTTATAAGCGGTTGCCCAGCGCGGCTCACGGGATAAGAAGCCGAGCTGCTGCTGTAATGCAAGGCTATTGACCTTAATCACCATACCATCAATCTCAAATGGCAAATCGGCACGACTTTCTATCACTGACTCATAATAAGTCTGCGCGGCGCGTGGATTGGCGACCACTTCTACAGCGCTGACGGTGAAGCCAAGCTCGGTGAGCCATACCAGCGCCCCTGATTGGGTGTCGATATTTTCAGGCAGTCCTTGATTGACCGAATAACCGTAAAAGGCCAGTGGACGACTGGCGGCTATGGCGGGATCTAGCTGACGTAAGCTACCAGCGGCGGCATTACGTGGATTGGCAAAGGTTTTGCCCTCATTCTCTTCTGCCAATCGATTGAGACGCTCAAACCCTGCCTTGGGCATCAGTACTTCGCCGCGCACTTCTAATAGCTCGATATCAGCCGCATCCGCTATCCATAATGGCAAATTGCGAATGGTTTTGGCATTTTGAGTGATGTCTTCACCCGTCTGCCCATCGCCGCGCGTGACCGCTTGGACGAATTTGCCGTGCTCATATTTTAATGAAACGGCCAATCCATCGAGTTTTAGCTCCATTTCATATTCAGGGTTTTGCTGCGAGTCGCTAAGACGATCATTGACACGGCGCATAAAGTCACGCAAATCATCGTATTCAAAGACATTGCCCAGCGATAGCATCGGGATGTCATGCGTGACTTGGGTAAAGGCCGATAGCGGCATATCGCCGACTTGATTGATTGGGCTATCTGGCTGAACCAAATCTGGATATTCTTCTTCGATTTCAAGCAGCGAGCGGCGCAATTGATCGTATTCGCTGTCTTCTAAGATTGGATTATCTAGTACATAGTAGGCGTAGTTGTGCGTTTTTATCGACTCGATAAGCGTGCGCATTTGCGAGACAATTTCTGCATTATTATTTGTGCCGTCATTGGCCGAACTGGCTATACTGGATGTTGCACTTTGTACTTGAGCAGATAGGTTTTTAGAATTATTTGGTGAGGTGGCGTCAGTCATAGTCGGTGTCTTTTTTGTCATTCAAGATGACGATATGATAACAAGTTTACAGGAGGCTCGGATATAGCCAATCCTATATAAATCAGCTACTGTGTCAGGCTCGCTCAGTCTACTATGTGTAGTACTTTCACTCACCTTCCTCGTATCTAAATTATCTTGAACCGACTCTAGATCTTTTCAGAAACTATAGCCCATTAAAAAAGGCAAATAACGTGAATCGCTATTTGCCTTTTTAACACTCTATAATTGTTTTTAGCAGTTGATTTACTTAGCCTTCGAGCTATTCGCCTTTAAGCTTTTAGCCTTCATAATCACGAACTTGATTACGTAGCTGCTGCTTGTATTCAGGCGTGATTGGTTGGTTCTCTTCATCGAGCATAATCGCGTCAAGATCGCTTGCCATCATATAAGCAATGCTCATCATGCTATCGAAGCTGCGCACGGCTTGAGGATGTGGCAATGATAAAAACATAACGATGCCGTTATACGTGTTGGTCGCGACACTATGCGGATCAAAGGGCGCGATACCATTGTCGGTGATACCCATCATACTAAACCACAGCATACCCGTGCCGTCTTTTTGCTCATAGCGATGGAACATATTCATCGCGCCATAGCGTAGACCATATTTATCAATCAATGCTAGCAGATCATGACCACGGATAATCGCGGTTGGGCGATCGCGATATTGGTGCGGCAAGATGGTGATGTTGATGTTGTCTTTGGCATTGATCAAAGGACCGTTTTGCGCGTCATCACCTGATTCTGATAAATGCTGATCAAGTATCGGGCTGTTGTTGTCAAAGCTTGGTTCTTCTACCGTGTCAATCGATGGCATCAAACTATCTGTTGCCGACATGAGGCTAGAGAATGCATCAGGCTCTTGCTCGATATGCATCTGCTCAGCCGCCTCTAAAAACTCAGCGTTATCAGCGCGACCTTGCTCTTCTTGCCAGCGCGCATAGTCCTCATTGTCGACGACGTCATGATCTTCATCTGCCATAGTGTCACGCTCAGCAGTCAGCTGGGCATCAACGTTAGTATGAGTCTGCGTCAATGGCTCTTCTTCAACGACAGCATTCAGATAAGTGCGGTCAGGGCCAATGCTCGTCTCGCCAGCAACCGTATCATCAAAGTCTGGCTGATCAACGATATTGCGCTCATGACGCGGTATGATGGGAATACCGTTTTTATCATAATTGACCGCAGCAGCTTCAGCACCATTACGGCGCTTAAAACTGCGAATGACCATAAACAGCCCTGCGAGCACGATAAACGCGGCAATGGCAATCAATACAAACTGAATAGCGGTCATGATAAATACATCCTAGTATATATAACAAAAGGGAATACACAAACGAGCATAAATGGCAATATTCTAGCATGGCTGACCCATGTCGTCACCACATTGTGTACTTTATAACCAGTATGCTGGACTGAGGTCAAGCATATTTGTATTTATGCCGATGGATTGATTATATTTGCATCGCTTTGATTCTCATAGCGCTTTTAATTTGGCTTTTTTGGTCTTAGCTCTCTACATAACGCGCGGCTTCATCGAGCGACACACTGACTAGGGTAGAAATACCGGCGCTTGGCATGGTGATGCCTTTTAGCTCATCGGCAATCTGCATCGTGAGTTTATTATGACTGATAAAGATAAACTGCAAGTCATCTGCCAACTCATGAATGAGGCTAGTAAAACGCGCAACATTGGCATCATCAAGCGGCGCATCGACCTCATCAAGCACGCAGAACGGAGCAGGATGCTGCTTAAATATCGCAAAAATCAGGCTCAATGCGGTCAGCGTTTTTTCACCGCCAGAGAGTACGGCTAAGCGGCTATTGCGCTTGCCTTTTGGCTGCGCCATCAAGGTAAGCCCTGCCCGCCATTGCTCCGACTTTGGCGTATTGGCTGGCATCTCGTCTGTGTTCAACGTCAGACTGGCTTGCCCGCCGCCAAAGACTTTGGCAAACAAATTGGCCAGCTCATTATTGACCGCATCGAGCGTCTGCATAAATAGCGTCTTGGTCGTCTCATCGATCGAAGCAATCGCTTCAGTCAATGTCTGCATACTGGCGGCGATATCGGTGGTCTGCTGCGCAAGTGGCTCCAAGCGCTCATTGACCTCGGCCAACTCCGCGACAGCAGCAAGATTGACAGCGCCAATCTTACTTAATTGCTGCGCAAGCTTGGCGCGCTCGGACGCAAGCTCAGCGATTTTGTCTGGGCGCACACGGCGATCATGAGCGATAAAGTCTGCCAGCAAGTTTGAGACACTCATGGTTTGTTGAGGCTGTTCTGCTTTCGTTTTGTACTTCTCACTCACTTGAGTATAAGCATCTAGAGCGCTTTGTGTATGTGAACTGGCATCCTCCAAACGCGCGGCACTTAATGCTAACTCAGTTGCATGCTGTGCAAGTTCGCTTTGCTGCTTCTGCAAGGTATTTTGCAACGTATCAAATGCCGTCTGCTGCTCAGCATACGCTTGTTTTAGTGCCGTGAGCGCGCTATCACGCTCACTCAATAACGCTTGCTGCTCATCGCGCGTTGTCTGTGCGCTATGCAATGCGGCTTGCAACGTTGGTAATGTGCTCTGCTGCTTATCATGGCGCGCCTGTAGACTCTGCTCATTCTCTAATGACTTATCATATTGCTCGGTTGCACGAGCCAGACTGCTAACGCTATGCTCTAGGCGCATCTCATGCTGCTGAATACGTAGCTGTAACGCCTGCCAAGCCTCATCGACGGCTTGACGTGCGCGGTTTAGCTCGCTGCGCTCAGATTGTAATTGCTGATTGGTCGCTCGTGCCTCTGCTATTTGCGGCGTGAGTGTGGCGATCTCGCGTTCGATATCCTGCTGCTCATGAAGAAGTGTCTGCGCCTCATGCGCAAGCTCTTGCTTTTCTTGCTCAAGCGTCACTTTGTCAGCATTTAGGCGTTGGCTGTCTGCTTGCAAGCGCTCAGCGTTGGCGCGATCGGTCGTCAGTTGCTGCTGGTATTTATGCTTATCACGGGTTAATTGCTCAGCTTGGGCGCGCGTTTCTTCCAAACTGACTATCAACGCATCATAATCGCGCTGGTGTTTTGCGATGGATTTTTGCTGATTGTCGATGCTCAACTCTAGCTCACCGAGCAGGTCCTCTAGCGTTTGCAAACGCGTGCGCTGCGCCAAACGCTGGGTGAGAAACTGACTGCTGCCCTCGCTTTGATCGTCTTGCGCGCCCGCAAGCTTACTCAAATTAAGCGTGCCTTGACAACTAATGACCCAACCATCAGCAGTCAGTAGAAGCGCTGATGACGGTAATGACTTTAAGACATCGGCAAACACGTTAATATCATGCTCACTAGTAGACTCAAACTGCGCTGTGTATAGATAACACTGCTGCCATAGCGCAAGCACAGGCTGCGCAATCAGCTGTGATAATGGCAATACTTTATCAGTTAAGCTCTCTGGCAAATCGCTGATAAAGGCACTGTCTCTGGTTTTATTTTGCTTCGCAGGCAACCATAGGCTATGACCCGTTGCTAGTGTTTTTTCTTTTGTACTGGCTGAGGTGTTTTGTATGGTTTGATAAGTAATTAAATCAGTAATGTCATCTTCAAGTGCTTGCCACGAACTCAAACTATTGGCTTTTTGATCCGCATCATTCACATGGTCAGCACGGCTTGCAATTAATACATGGCTATCTAGCCATAACGCTAAAACACTATCGAGTAGCTGTGCGTGCGCTTGGCCTGTCGCGCTCAGCTCAATCTGTTCACGCAGCGTCGTAATAGCCAATTGCTGCGTATTTACAGCGCCACTATCGGTGTTATTTGTTGCAGCTGCTTTGTTTTGAGAGTTTGATATAGGTTTTGGATGCAATATCTGATGCAAAGTGTCGTATTCACCTGCCAGTAACGCATGACGTTTTTCATCATCGCTCAGCTCGCGTTGCTGCGTGTTCAGTCGCTGCTGCAAATGATGCGCTTGCGGCTGTATCTCAGACAGACGTTCATCCACCCCTTCTTGCTGACGCTCAATCTGCTGTAGCTGTTTGCTCAGCTTAGCGACTTGCTCTTCTAGCACCTGATGCAAGTCTTGCTCGTCCGCTGCCTGACTTGCATCAGCACTGGCACTAACAGCACTGGCAGATGGGGCTATAGACTGCTGTAATTGCTGCCAGAGGTTTTGCCAATTTTGCGCGCGGCGTTGCCACTTATCATCGCTTTGCTGGTGACGCTTTTGTGCTTGGGTATTAATCGCCTGCTGCTGCTCAAGCGTCCGAGCCTTATCTTGCAAGCGTGACAGCTGGTTTTGCGCATCATGCCACGCGCGCTGCAATGGCTGCTCATGACGCTTGTGGTTATCACGCTTGTCGCTCAGCTCAGCGAGCTGTGGGCGTAACCTCTCTAATGCTTGCTGCTGCTCAGCTTGTTCAGTGTTAAGCCGCTCGATATCAGCGAGTGATTGCTCACGCTGCTGCGCTAAGTGAGACAGTTGCTGCTCAATGGCTGCCAGCTGTGCAGTGGCATCACTCAGTTGATGCTCGGCAGTTTGGTAACTCAGCTGCTGCTCGTAATGCGCGCTTTGGGCATCATCTTTGAGCCATTGCTCTTGGTTAATACGAGCGGTGAGCTTGTCTTGTTGCGCTTTTAGCGTGTCATAATCCGCTTGCAATGTCGATACTTCAGCCGTACTGCGCTCATGTATGATTTTTTGCTGCTGCTGATTGTGCTTGGCTTGGTAGAGCTGCTGAATGGCAAGCTGCTGCTCAATATCAGCCAAGCTTAGTGAGATTTCCTCATAACGCTGCGCGCTCGCTGCCTGTTTGGACAGTGTCTTTTGTTGGCGGAGCAGCTCGCTTTGCATATCGTGCAGACGCGCCAGATTGTCTCTTGTCTTCTCAAGCTTTTTTTGCGTTTCTTCACGCCGCGCCTGATAGCGCGACACCCCAGCCGCTTCTTCGATAAACTCACGCAGCTGCAAAGGACTTGACTCAACAATCCGCCCAATCATACCTTGCTCAATGACCGCATAACTACGCGCGCCCAACCCTGTTCCCAAGAACACATCGACCACATCGCGGCGACGACAGCGCGTACCATTGATAAAGTAATCTGAGCGGCCGTCTTTATTGACCTGACGGCGAACGGACAGCTCTTGGTACAAGTTAAGCTCATGGCGAATGCCCGTTTGCTCATCTTGGGTATGCTCAAAGGTCAGCTCGACACTCGCCACACTCTTAGCCGTTTTGTCTTGCGTACCAGCAAAGATAACATCGCTCATCGCCCCGCCGCGCAGCTGCTTGGCAGAGGTCTCACCCAGCACCCAGCGTATGGCATCAATCACATTGGATTTGCCGCAGCCGTTTGGCCCGACAATGGCGGTGATACCATGGCGAAAGGTAAAGGTCGTTGGGTTGGCAAAGGACTTAAAACCTGCCAGCTTTAGGGATTTTAAACGCATGAATAGTCAATAGATGTGGCGAAAACAGGCGGCTATTCTACCTGAAATTGTCGTGAGTTTTTAGGATTAAACGCCTAAATGCATAAACGATTTTGCCTTCAGGCTTTGATGAAACCCTCGTAATAGTTTTTGCTCCACTTGGCTGACCTCGTTTTCTGCTAAGTAGCGCTGATTGAACGCAATCAATGCTGACCACGTGATACTGGCCACTTGCAGATGATCGACGATGTCTAACAGCTCTGGTCTTAATAGATGCTGATATTTTTTGGGTCTTTTGTGACACAGCGCCAGCTCTCGGTCGGCTAAGCGCTGCTTATTGTGCTCTAGCTCACTGCCACCGATGAACAACAACAAAAACTTGGCACCTTTATCGATAAAGCCTTTTTCGAGCAAATGCTCATACATCACGCAGTACTTGAGCAGCTGATCTGGGTTTTTTCGACCATTAAATTTTAATTCGTTTGCTACCAGCACATTCGCCTGATGGTTGTAGGCCAAGTTGTCCATATACATCGCTTTTAGCTCGGTGCTTGCCTCAAACAATCCGCTGTTACCATGTGTCGACCATGATCCATTTGGTTCAAAGGCGATGAATTGCTGATAAAATGAGTCTAAGTAGACATCACTACATAAACTTAAAAAGATATCAAACTCTTTATTTAGATACTCTTCAGAAAAGAATTTTACGCGGCGCACAGCTTCTCTAGGATGACAGATGCCAACTCTTTGGGATGAATAGGTTCCTAATTGCTCCGTGTCATGCATTTTTGCGTTGAGCTTTTTGATAATGGCGTGTTCAATCTCTTCTACACTTTTGCCTGCTAGCTCAGGCTGGGTAGCCCACTCAATGATTTGGCGTACATATTGCTTTTTGGTGATACCAAGAATTTGCTTGGGCTCCCACGCCAAAAACTCTACCATATTGGTAAGACCAGTCGTCCATGATATCTGGTCTTTCAAGTGACTCACCGAGCCAAAGACACGGCGATATTTTTCTGCTGCTTTCATACTAATAATGTCTCATGGTTTACATACTAGGTTTATTCTATTTAACCTTTCTTCTGCTTTGATTAAAAATACAATCGTAGACGCTGTCATGTGTAGCACATACTGAATAAGGTGTTCAGGAACTTCTATCTCATCATTACCTTTGCCATGACCACTAAGTTTATTTCGAGGTGTACCTATGCTTGAGATAAGCATATTACCTAATGAATTAAAATGATCAGTCCAAAATTTTGGTATCAGTTCATTAGCTAGACAACAATCAATAAGCCTCTTTGAAGTATCTTTTTTGCCATATTCCCAATCATGTTTATCTAGTATGATTTTCATGGTACTTTCAAATGCTTTAAGACAATCTGTTAGAGCGGCATCGTAACGACCATGACGATAATGTTCGTGGGCGTTTAAAAACTCTTCTTGAGCACCTCTGTATGTAGGGTTACTTAATAACTGTAAAGCGGGTTTGACCGCTTCAGCATGAATAAACTCAGAGTCCACTCTAACGATTTGACCGTTTTCATATTGATAACCTACACCGTTTTCAAGAAATCTATGATTTAATTCATTTATAGTGTCATCTAAATTTATGTTGACTTCACGTCTATTTTCTTTAGAGAATTTTGATATTGTTTTCATCATCAGTTCTACTACACTTAATGCCTTTTCCGCACACTCTTCCTCCAAAAAATATTTATAAATACTTTCAAAATAAATAATCAGCCCTTCTACGTTGCTATCATCTTCATTCAACTTAAAAACACCAGTTTCCTTGCATAATATTTTGTAGCAATTTTTTAAGTATTCACGATTTAGGGTTAATTGACTCCAATTAATACCAGATTGATCTTGACCTATTGTTTCGTTCCAAATATGAACAATTTGTATAGTCAATTCCACCTAAAAGTGTTATAAACTAATTATCAAATTCAATTGTTATTATAAAGACCATGACTTACTCACTAGATTTTCGTATGCAAGTACTAAAAAGCTTAGACGAGGGTATGACCTTTGCCGAGGCGGCTGAGTTTTATAATCTGAGCCCAACCACCATACAGAACTGGAAGCGGCGTATTCATAGCAAAACAACCAGGCAAACCAAACCCTATAAAATACCAGATGACGTGCTACTTAATGATGTCAAAGAACATCCCGACGATTACCAGTATGAGCGAGCACGTCGTTTGAACTGTAGTAAAACAGGCATTCATCATGCCCTAAAACGGCTTGGTATCAGTCAAAAAAAAGACCTTAGAACATCCAAAAGCCTGTCCGATTAAAAGAGCGATATATCACAGTAAGCTTGATATCTTTAAACAACAAGGCTATCCCATTGTTTACATGGATGAAAGCGGCTTTGAGTACGAGACTATTCGCTCTCATGGGTACACATTAATTGGTACACCTTGTATTGATAGCTACAATTGGCAAGGTAAAAAGCGAACCAACGTTATCGGTGCTCTCTATGAAAAGATGCTGTTTGCACTAGATTACTTTAAGCACAACATTAACAGCAGCATATTCTACAACTGGTGCAAACAAACCCTAATCCCAAGTCTTAAAACCAAATGCGTGATTGTGATGGATAACGCTCGATTTCATAAGAAGAAGCGCATTCAAAAGCTACTGAATAGGCATGGTCATCGTATTCTATGGCTGCCACCGTACAGCCCTGATTTGAACCCTATTGAAAAGAAATGGGCACAAGTAAAGTTTCTACGCCAAGGCTGGTTGGAAAACGACTTATCCAAGTTGTTTTATGATGTTTGTCCTAACCATAACAATTTTATTTTGAACTGACTATACTTTTAATTTGTTAGGCAATTCTTCGTACTGGTAAACGTCAGGATATTCGCCTCGAATTCTTTTCTGTCTTTTATGGAATAATTCGGTAATAGCCATATTGAACCCTCAATTTATTATTAGTAACTAATTCACTACACCAAAACTAAATCACACCCAATCCACTTAATAACAACTGCCCTCCTGCAAATATCAATAATACGCCAAACGCGCGCTTGAGCATCAAGGCAGGCAATACATGAGCAAGTTTGGCACCCACTTTTGCCATTGCAAAGCTCGCCACCGAAATACACAAAAATCCTATGACATGGACAAATCCGATGGTGCCCTCAGGCAGATTGACCACATCTTGACCAAACCAGGCAAATCCAGCCGCGCCAGCCAGAGCAATGGGCAGACCGCACGCCGCTGACGTACCGACCGATTGCTTCATCGGCAGCCCCGCCCAGTTCAAAAACGGTACGGTCAAACTGCCACCGCCAATCCCAAAGATAGAGGACGCCATGCCAATGCCCGTACCAGCGCCAAACTGTACCCCAGCAGGTGGCATCGGCTTACCCACTTGCTCTTTGTTAGAAAAGAACAGCATTTTTAGCGCAACCAATAGCGCACCGACCCCAATGATGGCTTGTAGCGCCTGACCATCAATCATATCTGCGATACCAGCGCCGACCAAACTCCCCACAACCAAACCAAGCGCCATCTTGCGCCATACTTCCCAGCGGACACCGCCGCGTTTATTGTGAGCCGTCAGTGAGCTGATCGAGGTCACAACAATGGTCGCAAGAGACGTACCAATAGCTAGGTGTGTCACCACCTCTGGCGAAAAGTCATACGCGGTAAAAATCCAGACCAGTGCAGGAACGATAATCATGCCGCCGCCCACGCCAAACAAGCCTGCACTGACACCTGCAAACGCCCCTGCAATCACAAACCACACATATAACATCATAGAACAAGCCTTTTATAATACTGGCCTAGGGCGTGTTGAACATTCGACCATGGCACTGACAGCGACTATTTTTAGGCGATTCGATGTTAAAAATAATAAGTTTAGTCACTCTAAGCGCTTATTTTTAACGATGAGGCGGCAAAAAAGAGTCCTGTCCCCTGCTTTTATCGTTGGGGCTGATGCTAAAATTGCCCCATACTGCGTTACAAATCTCGCTAAGGCATCTGCATTATCGTCGCTTTGTGCCTTGTTTGGAACAATTTTAGCGATCAGCAGTGCCTATTTGCGAATGTTCAACACGCCCTAGTATTAATTTTATTGCCTACTTACTGGTTTCTTAGCGCACTTAACTGTATTTGCCAAATCTCAACGCGACCTTTATTCTGTCTTTGGTATGCTGTCTTTGGTAACCGCTTAGTATATCAAAGTTTCCTTTAACCACATCGATTAAACTTATGCCACCACTCACCAATTTCTCTCCCGCTTTATCCGAGCTTAACCACCGTCACGTTGCCAGTAGCGCCTCGACCAATAGCGAGCTGATCGCAGCGCTGCAAGATGGCACGCTAGATGCTACTACCGTACACGTCTTGACCGCAGAGACTCAGAGCGCGGGACGTGGTCAACATGGGCGCTCGTGGCAGTCACCACGCGGCAATGTCTACCTGTCGCTATATCACCCCGTACATATGCCAGTTAGTGGGCTACTGTCTTTGATTATTGGTCTTGAGCTGGCAAAAATGCCTGTTATCCAAACCGTAAATGGGCAACTACAAGCGCAAGGTCTGACGCCAATTGGGGTGAAATGGGCAAATGATTTGGGGTTTTATCAGAATCAAGCCAGTCATCATTCTGAATTGGCGCACTCTGCACCCGATGGTTCAGCTTTAGACAGCGCCATCTCACTTCAGCGCACATTGCCCTTTCAAAAGCTCGCTGGCATCTTGATAGAACCTGTGACCAAATCAGGTAAGCTGGTTGGTGTGGTGCTAGGCATTGGGTTAAATGTAAAAGCTGCGCCAACACTCACCGCTCAAACCTCTGAGGGGATGAGTTATCAGGCCATCAGCCTCCAAGATATCTATGCAGTGCTGCAGCCAGCAACACAAGCCACTCGCCTGCCAGACTTACAAACATTGTATCAGCAAATGACGACGGCACTGATGGCAGCGATGACTCGCTTTGAGCATTTGGCCATCGAAAAACCAACGGGGCATACCTATTATTTAGATGGATTTTTGCAGCAGTTTGCTGCGATGGATGCGCTAGCCGGTCTGCGTTTACGTGTTACCCAAGACTATAATAATGAGAAAAAAGTCATGACGGGAGTCGCTTGCGGTGTCGACACTCATGGGTGTTTGCAATTACAGCAAGATAACGGTAAGATTTCTACGCTTTTTACTGGACGTATTGACGTTATTTATTAGGGACACGCCCTAGGCTTAATCATAACACTGACGAGCACCATCATTAACGAGCGCTATATAAAGGGATTTTTATGCTCTGGCTTGATCTTGGCAATACCCGCCTAAAATACTGGCTAACCGACGATATCGGGCAGATAGTCTCACATGATGCCAAGCAGCATCTGCAAGCACCCGCTGAATTACTCATGGGTCTGACTGACCGCTTTGAGCGTTATGCGCCCGATTTTATTGGTATCTCATCCGTACTGGGCGATGCGCTCAATGCCCAAGTATCAGAGACGCTCAGTCGTTTGAACATTCCATTTGAGTTTGTCCATGTTGATGCCGCGCATGCGCTTATGAAAAGTGCTTATAATGACCAGCAGCTCGGCTGTGATCGCTGGCTACAGATGCTAGGAGCCGTCGATAAGAAAAAACGCCAATGCGTGATCGGCTGCGGTACGGCAGTGACCATTGACTTGATTGATCACGCTGAGCATTTGGGTGGTTATATCTTCCCCAGTATTTACCTACAACGCGAGTCTCTGTTTTCTGGAACCAAGCAAATCACCATCTCTAACGGCACGTTTGATAGTGTTAGCCAAGGCATGACCACCCAAGACGCGGTGCACCGTGGCATCTTGCTCTCTATCGTTGGTGCAATAAATGAGATTAGTCGTCGTCACCCAAACTTTGAAGTGATCATGACAGGCGGCGATGCGGCCACTATCTCGCAGCATGTCAATCGCCCTGTACGCTTGCGCGATGATTTATTATTAAATGGTCTGGCACGGTATTTTGATTATCGTAATAAGTCATAATCCATCATAGATAAGCCAATATCATACTGTCACACTGACAAAAAAAGCAGCACGTTTAAAGCGTGCTGCTTTTTTATTAGATACTTTTCTCTTTTATAAGGTCGAAGCTTTGCTAGCTACTGCCCTAACCCTTTTTTATTTGGTCTCGTTAAACAGCTCACGACCGACCAGCATACGACGAATCTCGCTAGTACCTGCGCCAATCTCATACAGCTTAGCATCGCGCCAGTAGCGACCGAGTGGATACTCGTTGGTATACCCATTACCGCCAAATATCTGAATGCCCTCACCTGCCATCCATGTGGCTTTTTCGGCGCACCATAGAATCACGCTGGCACAGTCTTTACGCACTTCTCGGCTGTGTCCTGCGCCGTGCGCGTCTAGCATATCGAGGTTTTTACCCACGGTGTATAAGAAGCTACGACCTGCCTGCAAAATAGTATACATATCAGCCACTTTGCCTTGGATTAATTGAAATTCACCAATTGCTTGACCAAACTGCTTGCGCTCATGGATATAAGGGACGACATTGTCCATCACCGCCTGCATGATACCTATAGGACCTGCGGCTAATACGGCACGCTCATAATCTAGGCCACTCATGAGTACCTTAACGCCTTCATTGAGACCGCCCAAGATATTGTCGCTTGGTACTGTCACATTGTTAAAAGTCATCTCACCCGTATGGCTACCACGCATGCCAAGCTTGTCGAGCTTTTGCGCGGTACCAAACCCTTCCATACCTTTTTCTACGATAAAGGCAGTCATACCTTTGGCACCCATCTCAGGATTGGTCTTGGCATAGACCACCATCACATCCGCATCAGGGCCATTGGTGATCCACATTTTGCTACCGTTCAAGATGTAATTGCCGTCTTTTTCTTCGGCTTTGAGCTTCATGCTGACGACATCTGAACCAGCACCGGTCTCACTCATTGCTAAGGCACCGATGAACTCGCCGCTGATGAGTTTTGGCAGATATTTTTGTTTTTGTGCTTCAGAGCCGTTGCGTTTGATTTGGTTAATGCACAAATTAGAATGCGCACCATAGCTAAGCGCCACCGATGCCGACGCTCGGCTAATCTCTTCCATCGCCACCATATGAGCGACATAGCCCATGTTGGAGCCGCCATACTCTTCAGGGACGGTAATGCCATGTAGACCCAGATCGCCCATCTTTTGCCACAGATCCATAGGGAACTTATCACTGCTGTCGATCTCGCTTGCACGCGGGGCAATCTCATTGGCCGCAAACTGCTGTACGACATCACGTAGCGCGTCAATATCTTCGCCAAGCTGAAAATTCAATCCGGGTAAACTCATAACCATTCCTTGTTTTTTAGTATAGTCAATCAATATTAAAAGTGGTACAAAGCAGACGAGTGTAAGTACTACAGTAGTAGGCTAAACGAGTCTAACGCTGTAACACTTTAATAGTGGTTCGACTATATTTCATTTTTACGATAATTTTTTAAGACTGACGTTTATTAATCAAAGCCCGTGCCACATTTGAGCCATTTGGACGCTTTAAAAACCCACTAATACGCTCGCCTGCCACGACCAATTTTTCCAAATCGATACCCGTGCTAATACCCATACCATGCAGCATATATACCACATCTTCGGTCGCGACATTGCCCATTGCGCCTTTGGCATAAGGACAGCCACCGAGGCCTGCGACTGAGGTATCAAATTCGCCGACACCCATTTGTAAGGCAGCCAAGGTATTGCTGAGTGCTTGACCGTAAGTATCATGAAAGTGACCTGATAACATGGCAATATCAGCATACTCAAGGGCTGCTTGTAGGGCGCGCTGCACTTTGAGGGGTGTACCCACACCAATGGTATCAGCAATGCCAATCTGCTCTGAACCAATCTCAATCAACCGCTTGGTGACATAAGCGACTTGGCTAGGGTCAATCTCGCCTTCATAAGGACAACCAACGGTACAAGAGATAACGCCGCGTACTTTGATACCTTGCGCTTTTGCCGCAGCGGCAACGGGCCCGAAACGCTCAATACTCTCATCGATACTGCAGTTGATATTTTTTTGGCTAAAGGTTTCGCTGGCTGAGCCAAAAATAACAATTTCATCAGGACGGTAGGCAATCGCATTGTCAAAGCCGCGCATATTGGGCACGAGTACTGAGTAACAAACGTCCTTCTGCCGCGTTGGCGCAAGCGCATCCAGCAATGCGCTGTTATCGCCCATTTGTGGCACCCACTTTGGCGAGACAAAACTGGTCGCTTCCAGTTTTTTAATCCCTGCGTCAATTAAATCATTGATTAAGGCTTGTTTAACCTCGGTCGGTACCGTCATGGATTCGTTTTGCAATCCATCACGCGGACTGACATCGACGATGGTGACATGGCTTGGATACGAGTGGCTCATGCTTATTGTCCTTTTCTATTCGCTTTCACTATCGATACGCAGTAGCTCATCACCATCAGCGACCAAATCACCTGCTGCAAATAATAGTTCTGCTACCACACCATCATTTGGTGCGGTAATGGTATGTTCGATCTTCATGGCTTCGATGACCGCAAGTGGTTCGCCTTTTTTCACAGTATCGCCAACAGCTACTTTGAATGCAACGACTTGCCCTGGCATCGGTGATTTTAGGCTGCCGACTGCTGCTGTGTCTTCACCCACATGCGCCATCACATCAATTAAGGTAATCTCATCGCATCCGCTATCTGTGAACACATAAACTGTCTCATTACTAACCCAGCTCTGCGCACTGATACGTGCACCCTCTAACCATAAGGTATGATTGTGCGCATCACTGCTATCATAGCTGACTTGGCCTTCATAAACCGTTTCAGTCTGAGCGGCGACATTGATATTGCTATCATCCTGCGTGTTCGCGACTTCTTTACCAATGACAAGCGCAAAGCTACTGAGATTGTCACCGCCCTTTTTGCGTTCAGCGCCACTCACATTGTGCCAGTTACTGATACGAGCATAATAGGACTGCTCATTATAAATGAGGCTAAATGAGCGAGTGTAATCGCTATAAGCACGGAATCCTGTCGGTTTGCTAAAGGGGTCGTTGTCGATCTTTTGTAATACGGCTTCACTCGCAAGCTGCTGCGTAATAGCCGTCACCACAAGCGTCGATAATCCAAGCGGATGCTGATCAAATAGCTTGTCCTGCTCGCGCTCTATCAGCGCCGTATCAAGATTGGCGTTGTTAAATGAGTCGGTATTTAAGATATAACGCAAAAATGCCACATTATTTGGTAGACCGACGATACGCGTCTGCGCCAATGCACGATCGAGTCTCGCCAACGCTTGCTCGCGTGTGGGTGCGTGGACGATAAGCTTGGCAATCATAGAATCGTAGAAGGGACTGATGACATCACCCTCGCGTACGCCATCATCGATACGCACATCAGCGCCGTTTTTATCAATGACAAAGGTGCTGTGCTCAGGCTTCTGATAGGTAAACAACGTTCCCGTCGCTGGTAAAAAATTATTGTCAGGGTTTTCAGCACAGATACGCGCTTCGATCGCATGACCATTGATCGTCAAATCGTCTTGCGATTTTGGCAATGGCTGACCCGCAGCGACCAACAGTTGCCACTCGACCAAATCCACACCAGTAATGGCTTCGCTGACCGGATGTTCAACTTGCAAGCGCGTGTTCATCTCCATGAAATAAAAATTCATCGTGCCTTCGCGCTGCTCCACAATAAACTCAACCGTGCCAGCGCCGACATAATTAACCGCACGCGCCGCCTCAATTGCAGCCGTACCCATCGCTTCACGCATGGCCCTATCGACACCCGGTGCTGGCGCTTCTTCCAATACTTTTTGATGGCGACGCTGCACGGAGCAATCCCGCTCAAACAGATGCACATAATTGCCATGCGTATCGCCAAATACTTGGATTTCGATATGGCGTGGTTTGAGCGCATATTTTTCGATCAACACTTGATCATTGCCAAAACTGGTAATTGCTTCACGGCGGCACGAGTCAAGCAAGTCAATAAAATCACTGCTTTGCTCAACGATACGCATGCCTTTGCCGCCGCCGCCTGCACTCGCTTTGATTAAGACAGGATAGCCAATATCATCTGCTTGCTGCTGCAAAAACTGGGCGTCTTGATTGTCACCATGATAGCCGGGTATCAGCGGCACGCCAGCGGCCTCCATCAAGCGCTTGGACTCAGATTTGCCGCCCATGGCGCGAATCGCCTCAGCAGAGGGTCCGATAAACACCAAACCAGCCTCTTGGCAGGCCTGTGCAAAATCGGCGTTTTCACTCAAAAACCCATAGCCTGGGTGGATGGCCTCAGCACCTGTTTGCTTGGCGATGGCAATAATGGCATCACCTTTGAGATAGCTGTCTTTCGGTGCCGAACCGCCTAGATAGATCGCTTCATCACAAACCGCCACGTGCTTGGCTTCGCGATCAGCATCAGAATACACCGCGACGGTACTGACGCCAAGACGCTTGGCAGTTGCGGCCACTCGGCAAGCAATTTCACCACGGTTGGCAATTAGAATTTTAGAAAACATAACTATCCCTGTATCTTGTCATTATTATTTGACGTCTTGTCTATTTGTCCGTTTATCTATTCGTTTATCGTTAGTTTGCTGTCAACCAATCAGGCTTGCGCTTTTGCAAAAATGCTTGCACGCCCTCCTTTCCTTGTGTTGATGCGCGAATATCCGCAATACCTTTTACCGTATCAGCAATCAGCTCATCAGTGATGGGCGCGCCAGCAACATCGTGTAATAGCTGCTTGCAGGTTTTGACCGCATCGGGGCTGTTTTTAACCATTTTGGCACAAAGTGTCGTGACCTCATCATCTAACCATTCTTCGCTCACGCGCTCATGGATAAAGCCAAGCTGACGTGCTTTTTTGGCATCAAACACCTCAGCACTTAAGAAGTAACGCTGCGCAGCTCTAGCGCCCATCGCTCGGATGACATAAGGACTGATGGTCGCAGGTGCCAAGCCCAAGCGCACTTCGCTCAGGCAAAAGTTGGCAATCTTCACAGCGATGGCCACATCACAGACGGCAACGAGACCCATACCACCTGCATAGACATCGCCTTGTATTGCCGCAATCGTCGGCTTAGGACACTCATAAATTGTCTTAAGCATTTGCGCCAATTTATCCGCATCCGCTAGATTCTCTTCATAGCTATAATCCGCCATGGCGCGCATCCAATTAAGATCAGCGCCTGCACAGAACGCTTTGCCAGCAGCGGCTAACACAATGACACGTACGTCATCGTCAGCACCAAGCACAGTGAAAGCCTCTGTCAGCTCGGCGATCATCTCGTCATTAAAGGCATTGCGTATCTCGGGACGATTTAACGTCACGGTAGCGACGTGTTGTTTTATATCGACTAATAGACTTTTATAATGATTACTATTTTTTGATTTTGCTTCTTTCATAACTTTCTCTATGTTCCTATTTATATGTCTATGTAAATACTTAGCCCAACGTTTGGGTCATCCATCATAATGCTCATATAAGAAAGTAAGATGTCAAAACCCGATGTTGCGGTAGAATCGTATTTAAAAAGATTGTCGCACCACTCTCTCATCACGAGCAGACCTTAGCGCTTACATTCTAAAGACACCAAAAGTCGTCTCTTCAATCGGTGCGTTATAGGCAGCGCTCAGTCCCAATGCCAATACATGACGGGTATCAGCAGGATCAATCACGCCATCGTCCCACAGGCGCGCGGTGGCATAATAGGGATGACCTTGCGCTTCATACATTTCACGAATTGGTGCTTTAAATGCCGCTTCATCTTCCTCACTCCACGCCTCACCCTTGCGATCAAAGTTATCACGTTTGACCGTTGCCAGTACTGACGCTGCTTGCTCACCGCCCATGACAGAGATACGGGCATTTGGCCACATCCACAAAAAGCGCGGACTGTAAGCACGGCCACACATACCGTAGTTACCCGCGCCAAACGAGCCACCAACGATGACGGTGAATTTCGGTACTTTGGCATTGGCAACTGCCATCACCATCTTGGCACCGTGACGAGCAATGCCTTCGTTTTCGTATTTGCGCCCAACCATAAAGCCTGTGATATTCTGCAAAAATACCAATGGAATTTTGCGCTTACAGCACAGCTCGATGAAATGCGTGCCTTTTTGCGCCGACTCACTAAATAGAATGCCGTTATTAGCAATGATACCCACAGGCATCCCTTCGATATGAGCAAATCCACAAACCAATGTCGTGCCAAAGCGCGCTTTGAATTCATCAAAGGCACTGTCATCAACGATACGGGCGATGATTTCTTTGATATCAAATGGCTTGCGCTTGTCCGTTGGAATAACGCCGTACAGCTCTTTGGCGTCATAACGTGGTGGTCGCGGTGTGATTTGATTAGGAATGTGTTTGGCAGGGCGATTCAAATGACTGACGATGTTACGGGCGATTGATAACGCATGCGTGTCGTTTTGCGCTAAGTGATCGACCACGCCTGATAGCCGCGTATGCACATCACCGCCGCCCAAATCCTCTGCACTCACCTCTTCACCCGTTGCAGCTTTTACCAGTGGCGGACCACCCAAAAATATCGTGCCTTGCTCTTTGACAATGATAGATTCATCGCTCATGGCAGGCACGTACGCACCACCAGCCGTACAGCTACCCATGACCACCGCGATTTGCGGAATACCTGCCGCACTGAGGTTTGCTTGGTTAAAAAAGATACGGCCAAAGTGCTCTTTATCAGGGAATACGTCATCTTGGTTGGGTAAATTAGCACCACCTGAATCAACCAAATAAACACACGGCAAATGATTTTCTTGCGCAATCTCTTGAGCGCGCAAATGCTTTTTGACTGTCATTGGGTAGTAGGTGCCGCCTTTTACCGTGGCATCATTACAGACAATCATACACTCAATACCATTGATACGACCAATACCGGCAATCACGCCAGCCGCTGGAATCTCCTCGCCATACATGTCATGCGCTGCCATCGGTGCTACTTCCAAAAACGGCGTACCCACATCAAGCAAACGCTCAACTCGCTCGCGTGGTAGTAGCTTGCCACGTGCTAGATGCTTGGCACGGGCGCGCTCTGAGCCACCTTGGGCGACTTTACGCAAGTGTACATACAAATCATCGACGATCGCTTGCATCGCCGCACTGTTTTGCTGAAAGTCGCTTGAGTTTGGACTCAGTTTACTGGTTATGATAGCGCTCATGATATCCCTTTTCTTTGATACATAGATACGTAAATGCGAGTAGCTTTTATATGAATGATCCAACTGCTATTTTTTAAGTATGACTCACATAATTCATTTTTAGTGTTTTAGAGCTGATAAATAAGCTTACGACAAACCCAACTCTTCTTTCATTTGCTCAATAATTTTATACTTTTGAATCTTGCCCGTGATGGTCATTGGATACTCAGTGACGAAGCGATAGTAAGCAGGCACTTTATAATGAGCGATGTGCTCGCTGCAGAATTCACGGACTTCCTCTTCCGTCAAGCAGCCAGGCTCTTTAGGAATAATCCACGCTGCGAGCACTTCACCATAACGCTCGTCGGGTATCCCAACGATTTGTACATCGCGAATCTTGGGATGACGATAAAGGTAGTTTTCGATCTCAACCGGATAGATATTTTCGCCACCGCGAATCACCATGTCTTTACTCCGGCCGACGATTTTCACATAGCCGTCTTCATCCATCGTTGCCAAATCACCCGTGTGCATCCAACCATCTTGAATGGCTTCTCGCGTTTTAAAACGGCTACCCCAATAGCCTTTCATCACTGAATAACCACGCGTGAGTAGCTCGCCAGTCTCGCCGATAGGCACAATTTCGCCCGTCTCGGTGTCGATCACTTTTACCTCAAGTGCAGGCTGTACCAATCCTACGGTCGAGACTTGTTTATCCAGTGGCGTATGCTCATTGGTCTGGCAAGAGACTGGACTGGTCTCGGTCATACCATAAGCGATAGTGACTTCACTCATGTGCATCTTGTCGATGACGCGGCGCATGACCTCAATCGGACAGCTGGAACCTGCCATGATGCCCGTACGCAGGGTAGACAAATCAAAGTTTTCAAACTCAGGATGGTCAAGCTCGGCGATAAACATCGTGGGCACGCCATGTAGACCGGTACATTTCTCTTCTTCAACCGCTTTTAATACCGTCAACGGCTCAAAGCCATCGTTTGGATAGACAATACAACCGCCGTGCGTGAGAATCGCGAGGTTACCAAGCACCATGCCAAAGCAATGATACAACGGTACTGGAATGCACAGTCTATCGGCTTCCGTGAGATTCATGGCCTCACCAATGAAGTAGCCGTTATTAAGAATATTGCGATGGCTCAGCGTCGCGCCTTTTGGTGTGCCTGTCGTGCCACTAGTGAACTGCACGTTGATAGCATCAGTATTTTTGAGTTGAGCTTGACGCTCGGCCACGCGTGGATCGTTGGCGTCGCCTTCCGCCATCCATGCAGAGAACTTTTGCATGAAACCAAAGGCCTCATCAGAGTCTGGCTCATCAATCCAAATGATACGTTCAATCGTTGGAATCTCAACCAAATCAAGCTGGGTATAATTTTTATGGTAAATCTCAGGACAGAGCTCACGAATCAAGCTGGCATAGTCACTGGTTTTAAAATGACGCATAAGCACCAGTGCTGAGCAGCCGAGTTTATTTAAGGCATATTGCAGCTCAAAGGTGCGGTAGGCAGGGTTGATATTGACAAGGATAACGCCGACTTTGGCGGTGGCGAGTTGCATCAGCAACCATTCAGCATTGTTGTGTGACCAAATCCCGATGCGATCGCCAATCTCAAGCCCCATCTCAATCATGCTACTGGCTAGCTGATTGACCTGCTGCTGTAGCTCACGATATGTCCAGCGAATATTTTGATGACAGACGACCAGCGCTTCGCGCTCAGGATATTTGGACACAATAGCATCAAAAAAGTCACCGATGGTCGCTTCAATCAGCGGTACATCAGGCCCTTTATCATAGCTTTGGGTGAGCGGCGCATTTGCTGAGCGTGCGCCCATATTGATACTAGGGATATTATCTAAAATAGCGTCGGAATCAACGTGAGTCTCATCGAAATTAGAGTTTTGAGTCATAACGAGTCCTTTCGTTTTACTTTTTATAGTATTTATAGATGGTGCTGATTAATCGCTGGCGAGCAAACCTTCTTCCTTGATTCGGTTTGATATAGCATTCAACTACTATAACGCTATAAATGAAAGCATGTCAACAATATCAATACGGTATGTATCATTTAATTGATTATTTAAAGACCTTGATTAAAAAAAGATACCGTAAAAATATGGCAGGTTTTTGACATAAAAAAGCCAGCCACATCATAAGGAATGGGCTGGCTCAACCAGTAACGTGATCTTTTAAACTTGCTTTTTAAACAAGTCTATCAGGAGGCTTTGGGAGTGGCAGGCGCTTTGATTGTCACCGTTGCGCTCACTGCGTCAGTGTCATCCAGCAAATCCATGATGAGTTCATCATCGCTTTCCGTCTTCACTTGCCAATTCCCAGCCGCGTTTGGCACACCCGTTACCATCACCGAAATCGCTTTGTTCTTTAGGCGAATCATCGGTGGCTTATGATCATAACCGCTGTGCTCGTGCCCTAAGATATCATCAGCGATGGTCGCAGCCTGTGCGCGTAATGGCGCAACATAACGACAGGCAACCCCATTGATAGACATACAATCACCAATGGCATAGATGTGTGCAGTGTCGGTGCGCAATGTCGATTCATCAACCACAATACCCGTACGACGGTCAAACGTAACGCCCGCTGCCGCTGGTAATTGCCCATCGACGGTCAGACCTGTACTGGCAATCACATGGTCTACGATCAATGGCTCAGGTTGCTCTGCATCGGTACTGCCTTCGGCTGAGGCGAGCGCTGCGTAGTCTACTCTTAGCTTTTCGCTATCGCTACTGTCGTCATTGCCACTCACGCGGGTAACAGCAGAGACTTGAGAGCCGCCCAAAAACTGAATACCTTGTGACTCAATTGCTTTGGCAATACGTGCCGTCGCTTTGGCTGGTAGCATTTGTGATAATGGCGCATCGTTCAAATCAATTAAAGTCACTTGATGACCTGCTTTTAGCAAGTCTTCCGCGATTTCTGTCCCGACCATACCAGCGCCAACGATGGCAACGTGCTGACTACCGGTTGCCAGCTTCTCTTGTAGCTGACCGAATTGCTCAATGTGATTGACATGCCATACCAAATCCTCTGGCAAGCTTTTGGGGAAAATAGGATGCGCACCCATCGCTAGCACCAACTTACCATAATTGATCGTCGCATAATCCGTGTGGGCGGGATCTGGTCTATTAGCAGAGATAAGCTGTAACTGTTGGGTTGCCGTATCAATATCTGTGACCTGTGTGTCAGCCAGCAACGTCACGCCTGCGGTTTTTGCTGCGTCGCTACCTGTTGCTCGTACTAGGTCTGATGCGCGCTTGTTTTGGCTGATCGCCATGGTCAGCATCGGCTTGTGATAACGATCGCCACTATCGGAGGTGATCAAGGTAATCGGAATCTCTGCATCTTTTGCACGAATCGCATCAATCACATGCCAGCCTGCCAAGCCTGCGCCAATGATGACAACGCCATTTTTTGATGAGGTTGCCGATGCTACGGATAGATTGTCTACGCTCATAAAAACTCCAATATGGTTTATGAATTATTCTAATTATCAACAAGAATGGCAGCCATTGTATCAGTAAACAGACATGCACTCACCTATCTAACCGTATAACCAATCACATATTCATCTATAGTCGAACCACTATTAAAGCGTTACAGCGTTAGACCCGTTTAGCCTACTACTGTAGTACTTGCACTCGTCTGCCTTGTACCACTTTTAATATTGGTTGACTATAAACCAAATTTCTAGATTAACGCCCATAAAAAAGCGCCTATTAATAGACGCTCTTTATTGATGATTTCATTTATGTTTGAAGCACTAGCATCAATACAGCTAAGGTGATTAATGATTCAAAATCTTCGATAAGAACATCTGCGCACGATCACTTTTCGCCCCTTCAAAGAATTCGTCTTTACTACAGTTCTCAACGATATGCCCTTCATCCATAAAGATAATACGATTGGCAACCTGACTGGCAAAACCCATCTCATGGGTCACGCACATCATGGTCATGCCCTCACGCGCCAGCTCGACCATGACGTCAAGCACCTCTTGAATCATCTCAGGATCGAGCGCTGAGGTTGGCTCATCAAACAGCATCGCCACAGGATCCATGGCAAGCGCACGGGCAATCGCCACACGCTGCTGCTGACCGCCAGAGAGCTCGGCTGGGTATTTTGCCGCTTGTACCGTCAGACCAACGCGGTCTAGATACGCCATGGCCTTTTGCTTGGCCTCACTTTCTTTACGCCCCAATACTTTGATTTGGGCAACCGTTAAATTATCAATAATGGTCAAATGCGGAAACAATTCAAAATGCTGAAACACCATGCCGACACGGCTACGCAGCTTAGGCAGATTTGTCTTTGAATCACCGACAGAGATGCCGTTGACCATGATCTCACCTTTTTGAAAAGGCTCAAGCCCGTTAACGGTCTTAATCAGCGTCGATTTACCACTACCTGAAGGGCCACAAACGACGACCACATCCCCTTTATGCACGTGGGCAGTACAATCAGTTAGTACTTGAAAGTCGCCGTACCATTTGCTGACATTGGACATTTGAATGACCATCTCATCCGTCGCATGGCCATTGTTAGTCACCAGTCCACCAAAGGAATTTATGTATGTATCAGCATTGCTCATCACTGGCTCCTAACCACATTATTATCGATAACCGTCGTTTAAAAATTAAATCAAAATACCAAACCACAATCTTAACGCTCAAAATCCTAAGCGAGACATCTATTAAAACCGCAAGCGTTTTTGTAGCTGCTGCACGCCCATAGACGCACTTAAGCTAATCACAAAGTAGATAGCACCCGCCCCTAAGATATAAGGGGTAAGTAAGCCCATGAGCTCACCGCGGACGTAGGCGGCGCGGAAAAAATCCGTCAAACCAATGGCGAATACCAGTGTCGTATCTTGGAATAAGATAATACACTGCTGCAAAATTAGCGGTAGCATTTTGCGAAAGGCTTGCGGCAAGATGACCAGACGCATGGTCTGCCCGTAAGTCATGCCAAGCGCTTTGGCAGCATTGACCTGTCCACTACCGATCGATTGAATACCTGCACGCACCACTTCTGAAAAGTAGGCAGCCTCAAACATCATGAAGGCCACCACACAAGAGGCAAAAGCGGCATTGATTTGTAGATACTTGCCTGCTATCCAAAAATAAATCATCGGTACAGCAAAATAAAACCACAGTAGTACCAAGAGCAGCGGCACTGAGCGGAAATAGTTGACGTATAGCCTCGAAGGTACTTCAAGCGCTTTGATACCAGACAAGCGCATCAATGCTAGTATCGTGCCTAGGCTGATACCACCAATAATTGCCAAGAACAGCACTTTTAAGGTGATGATCATACCGCCCATCAAACCAGGATAGGCTGTTGCCAATTCGGTCATCATACTCATTTCTGACCTCCTGCAATCAGCCCAGGCACACGCAATTTACGCTCGATAAGCCCCATCAGAGCAATCAATGATAAATTGAAAACGAGGTAAATAATCGTCGCGTAGGTATAAATCTCAATACTGTTCTGCGTGTATTCACTGATGGTTTTGGTTTGACTGATCAGCTCCATTACCCCAACGAGCGAGGCGACAGAGGCGTTTTTGAAGCAGTTGGTCAGCTCCGAGCTGAGCGGCGGCAAGATAATACGAAAGGCTTGTGGTAGCAGCACTTCTTTGTAGACTTGCGGAATACTAAAACCCAGTGCATATGCGGCATTGGTCTGTCCATCAGGTAGGGATTCAATCCCTGTACGAACTTGCTCAACGATACGAGCAGCGGTAAATAAGCCAAGACCGATACTTGCCGATAGCATTGCTGAGGTATTCGGCGACAAGTCCTTATACCACCACTCCTGTATTGCTGGCGTCAGCCAGCCGGGTGCGATGTAAAACCAAAAGAACAATTGTACCAGCAGTGGAATATTGCGAAAGAATGTCACATAGGCGGTACCAATCGCTCGCGCCGTCTTGCTCGGCAGCGTGCGCATGATGCCTAAGATGGTACCGACGACCATGGCGATGGCCCATGCGATACTGCCGATCAATAGCAGCCAGCCAAGACCTGTAATCATCCAATGGATATAAAGCTCGTTACCGATACCAGTTTGCTCAAAGAGCACACCCCAGTTCCAGCTATAATTCATGGTTGTCTCTCCGAGCAGCGATTCATAAGCCTATAGGTCAGAAACATAATATCTGACCTATAGACAAGCCATATTGAGGGACAAAGAGCTTATTGAGCGGTCGCCGCTTTTGGCTGAGCACCGTCATGCGGATTGGCAATCAACGCTTTTAAGTTGTCAGACATCTCAAAGTTTAGATTGACGTTTTTCGGTGGGACAGGGTTCAAGAACCATTTGTCATAAATGCCATTGATTTCGCCTGAGCTAAAGACATTATTTAACGCTTCATTGACCACAGCTTTGAATTCAGGATCGTCTTTACGCATCATACAGCCATAAATCTCAAACGATTGTGGCTCACCAACGATAACCCATTCATCAGGATTTTTTGCTTTGGCTTTTTCGCCCGCGAGCAACACATCATCCATCATAAAGGCATCAGCACGACCATTTTCTAACATCAAAAAGGCTTCGCCGTGGTCTTTTGCTGAGATGATGTTCATATCCATTTTGTTGTCATCATTGTACTGACGGATATAACGCTCTGAGGTCGTACCTGCCGTGGTGACAAGGGTTTTACCTTTTAGGTCTTCAAAATTCTGAATACCAGAGTCTTTGTTGGTCAATAGACGCGTACCAATCTCAAAGAAACCATTAGAGAATGCCACCTGTTTTTGGCGCTCTTCGTTGTTGGTGGTTGAGCCACACTCAAAATCCACCGTGCCGTTTTGTACCAATGGGATACGCGTTTGTGAGGTGATTAAGTTATAACGGACGTTGAGATCTGGCATGTTTAGCTTTTGCTTAACGGCTTCAACGACTTTCATTTCTAAATCGTGGGCATAGCCGATAGGCTGATTAGGATCATCAGCGATATAAGAAAATGGAATAGAGGAGTCACGGTGACCGACGACGATGGTGCCAGAGTCTTTGATTTTTTGTAGCGTGCCGTTGGTATCCGTGGCAGCAGCTTCTGTCGTGGTGGCATCATCTGCAGCTGGCGCTTCGGCTGTGGTCTGGCTACTGTTGTTACAACCAACTAAGCCCAACGCCATAAAGGCCGCCAAAGTCAACGGTTTAGAAAATAAGTGGGTCATGGAATACATCCTTTTATCACAAGCTTTTAACACAAGATTGAATGAGTGCTTTGAAGACACGAGTCTGATTGACCGATCTCATTGCCCCGCATCCGTACAGTTGTTGCTGTTGTTTGTCACAATGCAACTCAATGTTACTGTACAACAAATTTGTGTTAGATGGTAAGTTTTTTTTGAAGGAGGTGATATTTTGGAATATATTTATTTTTTACCTAAAAGCCGCTGGTTCCCAATTACTACATCACTATAGAAATAGACAGATAGCTGACTCATTCATACCTAGATTTGTCCCTCATTGATACATGTAATCAAGAAAACATTGTAATCATAATATTGTGGTTGCTACGATTGATAAATTGTCCATAGTCCCCATAAAGCTAACAACTTCTTAATACTACAAATGACTTATGACACAAGATACTCAAGTCCCTAACACGGACAGCCAAACTGCTGGCACTCATAGCGACAACGACATACGCCAACGTTTTTTTATTGAAGACTCGCCCGTGCGCGGCGATGTGGTACGCCTATCACGCAGTTACGCCAGTACAATTGCGCAAAAGCCCTACCCTGAAGCCATCAAACGCTTATTGGGCGAGATGCTGACGGCAGCGAGTTTACTTATCAGTACCGTCAAAATTAACGGTCGTCTCTCTATCCAATTGCAGTCATCAGACAGCGATAGCTTGCTGAATTGGGCGATGGCAGAATGCGATCAAGACGGTATCATCCGTGCGCTTGCCAGCTGGAAAGGCGAGACGGATGAGCAATTGCAGGCTTGGGACAATATGATCCATGCCAAAGATGCCTTTGCTGAGCTGGGTGCTATGGGACAAGGGGTATTGTTCATTAATATTCACCCTGAAGGTGGCGAAGCGTACCAAGGTATCGTTGAGCGTAGCCATGACAATCTGGCAGATTGCTTGGCGCATTATCAAAAGCAATCAGCACAGATTCCAACGCTCATTAACCTAGCATCTGATGGCTTGCAAGCGGGTGGAATCTTGGTACAGATGTTACCGCGTACTGCAGAAGAAACGTCTGAAGTTGAGCAAAACCAAGATGCAGGTATCGACGATGATCTATGGACACGTCTAAGCGTGTTGACGCGCACGGTCAAGGCAGAAGAGCTGACGACATTGGATGCCAATGAGATTCTGTATCGCTTGTATCACGAAGAAAACGTTGTCGCCCCTGAGCCTGTTCCCCTAACGTTTGGTTGCACGTGCTCACGCGAGAAATGTGAGATGGCCATCGAGCAAATCGGCGAAGCAGAAGCGTTAGATATCGTTGATGAGCAAGGCGGTACGTTTGAGATGGACTGCGGATTCTGCGGTGAAGTCTATAAATTCAACAAAGACGACGTAGCAGCGGTATTTGCTGAGTAGTTTTGCTTTGTCACCGTAAGCCATTGTTCATAAAAAAACCCTCAAGTGTGATGCTTGGGGGGTTTTTTGTTCTATACTAAGTCTTTAAAGTATGGGTAGTTGCTATGAGTAGTTTTTGGCAAGAATTGATTATCAATTTGGGTGGCAATGCTGTTTTAGGTGGGCTTATAATCTACCTCGGTAAAATTTACCTTGAAAGAATTGGACGAAAAGAGCAAGCAGCTATTGATGAGCGTTTAAAACGACTTGAACAAGATCATGAAAAACTACTCACTAAAAATGAGCATTTTCATCAAATATCACAGCAAACATATAGTCAATCCTAAATAAAACAGATACATTATATATCAAGGTGGAACTGGTCTAAATCTTCCTTGCGTGCTGTGCCTACGCTGCTCGATGCTGCGAAAAATTTATCCCAGTCCCACTGTATCGTTTTTATACTGAATTCACTATATTAAAAGTTATTTGATCGAAAAATAGCAGTTTATGATGAACTATTAAGCTTAACTATTACATTTGAAAAGCTAACTCACCCAAAATTTCCTAACTGGAATGAAATGACTACAGAAAGTAAGATAGGTCATTGGTTTTTAATGTCAGGGCTTTATACTGAGTTATCTACAACATATTTGGCTATAGATAAAAGCATTTCAAAAAATATTACGGTCATAAGCCCAGACCTTTCCAAAAAATTTCTAATTTGGCTTGTACATTACAGAACAGAATTTGATTTATATAATAAAGAAAATTTAGACAAAACTCTCAATATTATGGGAGAAGCCTTTTTATCGCAAGCTACCAACAATAATGGGCAAATCAAAAATCTTCTTGCAGAAAGTGAGAAAAATTCATATAAAGAAAAGACAGGGCTGCAAAATATTCAAGGTAACTTGCTTCTAAAGAATATAGACCAGTTAAATGAGGTTTTAGAGCAAATAAAAAGTGACTCCTTAAAGCTTAATAAGAAAATCAACCATACTTACCTTTAAAACTACTAATACATTTAATGCTAAATAACACCAGCTTACACCGCCACAGACAAACTTCTAGGGTAAGAATGTATGCGCGGACGTCCAGCATAGTCGCTTAGACCATTATCGAGCAGCCATTCAACGACTTGCTCACGCACTCGTCTGCTATAGATTAAGTTAAGATGATTGACGCCATAAAACACCGCTTTATGACCATCTGGTACAAACAACGCATGCTCGGCATCATCTTCACCTAACGCGGATGCGACCGATACCAAGCTGTCTCCTAGCAAATCCGTCATCTTAGATTCGTAATGTGTCTCAATCAATGCACTGGCGACAAAGTAAGTTTTGATACCACTTGGCAGGCGCGCAGGATGACGAAAGTCTTGTGGTAATACGCTGCGTCCCTCTAAGGCTTTCCAGTCAGCGTCACGAATACTGCCATGACGCAGATCAATGATACCCGCACTCCTCATATCACCGAGCTTTGCAAGTGAGCCTGCAAATGGCAACTTGGCGATGATGTCTTGCACATAATTACCGATACGCTCAAGCACTGCCCCATGATGCGGTGAACCTAAGGTGATGAGATTGCCCACGCGCTTTATCCAATCTAGGCGCTCTTGCTCACCATAAAACAGCGCACTGCGCGCCACCAAGCCGCCCATGCTATGACCCACCAAATCTATCTGAGTAATATTTGGGTTATTATCGACCACGTCCTGTAGTAATTGAGAGAATTTACGACCACTGCGTGAGATACGTCGACCTGTATTGTAATCTAAGTACAGAACGGTGGTATCAGGCTGGCTGATATGAATCGCCTCGCCCAGATTATTGCCTTCTTGCGACTGCCAGCTTAAGTGACTCATGCACAAGCCATGGCACAAAATGACAATCCGCCCTGATAGCCGCTCATTTTGGGGCTTGCCTTCTTTGGTGTATAACATCATCGGAATTGCGAGCGCATTTTGATTGTTGACCAGATGATCACCCATGACACCATTGATGACGTTGACCAGCTTTTTTAGTGAGTCAGGTAGTGGCTGAGCTGTTTTTTGCACGATGAAGTTTTTGTATATTCGTAGTACCGAGGCCAGATTGTTACCGACCATGAGCATGATATGACGTATCGTACCATAGGTGCGCCCAGTGAAACCGCGCTGCCATTTATTTAGGTGCTTATCATTGAACCGGCCTAAGGGACGCAAGATGACTTCACGATGAATGGACTCGACGATTTCAGTCATCTCAACCACTCCCATGGTCGCAAGCTGCGCCAACCCTTCAAAAAAATCCGCCAAAGAGACAGGGGTTTTGGTCGCTTCCTCATTGTCTTCTGCGTCTGCCAATAATTTGACCAGCTCATCCATATCGATGGCTTCGAGTTGATCTATCTGCTCATACAAATCACCATGCCGTGGCACGCTATCAGCTGAGAAAAAATGGGCATCAAGCTCATGGCGATTACGCGTATAACTGCTATCATTCTGAGCGCTACTGTCACTAATACGGTTGTTATAAAACAAATTTTGACTGCTCATAGTATTGGCACGTTTAGCGAAAAAGGGTGTTTTTCTATACTATCCTTTAACAGTCGCAAATAGAAGCGAATAATTTAGTTTTAGCGTTCGTTTGTGACCAAAAGAGATGTATGGATGATAAACGGTATCTTTATTATTGTTAAAGCATTAACTACTACATGCATCAAAAGAAAAAATCCCAAGCCGAAACTTGGGATTTTTATTTAGTGAATACGCCTTTCTGCCATTTCTACTATTTTGTCATCTAGCGCTTACCGAGCTATGCCGGACTGGCTGCCGACTCAAATGATTCCGCCAATATGACATCGCCGTCTTCTTTGGTAATCATGACTGTTGCTGAGCGCGGAGTACTACCGCCAGCGACCGCACCCCATGTATTACCTGGATGCTGAATGTTGATAAACAGTGTTTTGAAATCTGGTGTCATGGTAATACCGGTGACTTCGCAGCCTTCAGGGCCGACAAAGAAGCGTTTGATATTGTCGTTACTAGCCGGCATGCCAATGCGTGTTTGCTGTCCTGCTGACGTCGTGATGGTAGTACCATCGCTGACTTTGCCCGGTAATGCCGCAAGCAGCATACAGCTGGTAGTGTCGGTATACGCACCATCATCCGTTTGAATCCATAACACACCACGTGGATCAAAATACAAACCATCAGGAGAAGACAGATCATTGCTAGCACTTAACTGCGATAAATTCTCTGCGGACAAGTTACTTGGTGCACCAAACAGATAGATATCCCACTCAAAACTGGTTGCGGCATGATCGCCGCCCGTCTCTGCCCAGCGAATGATATGACCGTTGTCATTACCACTTGGTTTGCCATTGACTTGATAGCTACGCGGGTTAGCAGCTGATAAAGGTTGGTCCTCACGCACACCGCGATATTTATTGTTGGTCAATGTCACATAGACATCGCCCGTCATAGGACTGACCGATACCCATTCTGGTCGATCCATCTTGGTAGCGCCAGCGGCATCGCCAGCAGCGCGAGCATAGACCAGCACTTCATCTTGGCTATTAAATGGTAACGCACTATTGAAGGCATCTAGTCCATTTTGACCTTGAACAAGTGCTTTCCACTCACCGCTGCCATCTTCATTAAATATGGCAACATATAGCGTACCATCATTCAGGTATTTGTCACCAGCTTTGAGCCCGCCACCGATATCCGCATTTGACCACATCGCTTTGGAGACGAACTTATAAATATACTCGCCTCGAGCGTCATCACCCATATAAAATACCACAGGTTTGCCTTGCTTAACGGGTGCATAGGCACAGTTTTCATGGGCAAATCGACCCATGGCGGTACGTTTTTGCGGTGTAGAGTTTTGGTCAAACGGATCAATCTCAGTGATATAGCCAAAGGTATTGAAACCATTACGATAATCATCAGCAGCACTAGCACCAACAGCGGTCATATCCCAACGTGAAAACTCGTCTGTGATGATGGCGTCTTTGGCGTCAGGCGTGTGCCATAGATATCGAGAGCCTGGAGAGTTTTCTGGTGCACCGTAACGCTCGCGACCATAGTTATCACTGGCGCTTAACTGACTGGCATCTTGTCCGCGCGCAAACACACCCAAGAAGTTCTCTTCTGTGGTCAGGTAAGTGCCCCAAGGTGACAAGCCTGCACCGCAGTTATTATTAATGCCGCGCGTCTGAAAACCTGTTGGGTCAAACTTGGTTTTGACCAAATCAGAACCTGCCACAGGGCCTGCCAACTGTGCAGTCGTACTACTGGTGATACGTCGATTGTATTTGGAGTTTGGCACCATCTCATAGCCCATGCCATTTGCGCGGCGCTTCATCTCAACCACGGCCACACCATGGCAGTTGACTTCACGGCGCACATCGCTGGCAAGGCGGCGGCGTTGGAATAAAGGCGCAGCATCTTTATCTTCGATGACATAATAGCCAAACGGGCTTAGCTCCTCACTATTGACGTATTCGTGATTCATAACCAGTAGGCCATTCTCTGAGGCTTTGGCATCGTAGGCATTGCTGTTTTTGCCAAAGAACCACATGCCATCATGGTTATCGCCCATGCGCCATTCAAATGATTCTGCCGACTGCTCTCGATTGTCTTTCCAGTCGTCAAGGCCAGGCATCAGCGGTGTGCCAAGCGGCAGTATCATCTCTGCCTTGTAACCTTCTGCCACCGTCATCGTCTCAGCAGTTGAGTGCGCTACGGCCTTAAACTTTAAGGTTTCAGGACGCTTCAAATCACCCTGCGCAGGAATAGCAGCATCATTGCCATCTTCGACAATAGGACTGCTGATATTGTCATCGTCATCACTACAACCAACCAAAGGTAGCGCGCCAAAAAACGCTGCTGCCGTCAACCCTGTACCACCTTTTAGAATACTACGGCGATTCAGACGGCGATTAATAACTGTCTGAAAATCAGTATTATTAGTAGGGTTTGAATCTTCAACGATTTCGTGAGCGAGCTCTAGTTCTTTATTCAATAATGTCATTATCAGTCACCTTGCTATTGGGCTAGATTGGCGGAGAGTGGGTCGCGGCGTCACATTACAACCACAAAAATACGAATTCCGCTTAAGTCTACTGACTCTTTATGACAGCACGCTGAACGATAGATGACAAACTGATGACAAATAACTGTACAAACAATTATTGAGAGATATAAGTATTAAAAAATTTTGAAAAAATATATAAAGTCTAAAAAATAAAAGCCCCAAGCAATGGCTCAAGGCTTTTTAATATTTATGACGACTAGTACTGGTTCATTTAGCAAGCTTACTGCACTTGTGTTACCCATTCATGAGCACCCAATGTTAGTTTGAGCTTATCGCCTGCTTGTAGTACACCCACGCCGCTTGGTGTGCCAGTCATAATCACATCACCTGCCTGTAAGCTAAAAGCATGGCTGATGTTGACCAGCAGCTCATAGACAGGGAACAGCATCAAAGCACTATCACCGTCTTGCGCCAGCTTATCATTGATGATGAGCTGATAATGTACATTCTGAAGATTGCCAAAGGCTTGTGGGTCGATCCAGTCAGCAAGCACACAGGCCCCATCAAAACACTTGGCACGCTCCCATGGATGACCTTTTTCTTTAAGGGTGCTCTGCAAATCACGCAAGGTCAAATCCAGCCCCAAGGTCATCCCGCCAATCGCCTGCTGTGCCTCTTCAATCGTTGCCATCGACAGGTCAGATGACAGCTGAATACATAGCTCAGCCTCGTAATGCGTCCCGCCAAATATCTCTGGATTGGGACGGATCACATCATGGCGAGTAGATACCACAGAAGAGGCGGGCTTCATAAACAATATGGGTGATGATGGCACCTCATTGCCAAGCTCTTCTGCATGCGCCGCATAGTTACGCCCCACGCAGACGACTTTGCCAATAGAGCTACGCAGACGCTCATTGTGGTTATCAATGCTTTGTTCTTCACTGACCCCAGCGGTGATGGCATTTGCTAATGACATATGTGGCGATTGGCTCATACTAGACTCTCCCTATAAATGATAAATATTTTTCAGCAATCCCTACTATATTGTCTACCGTCACCTTTATTGTCATCTTGGCGACCATTCATGACCAGTGACTCTCTATGGAATCGTGTTGGTCACCACATCTGGTGGCACATAGCTGGCGTGTCGGTTCATACGTTTTTCAAACAGTCTAAAGCTAAACAAGATAACCCATGACAGCACAAGATAAACGATACCCGCGGCAAAGAACAGCTCCATCAGCGTATAGGTACGCGCACTGATCGTACGAGCCACCCCCGTAATATCCATCAACGCGATGGTCGATGCGAGCGCACTGCCCTTTAGCATAAAGATAACTTCATTACTGTAGGCTGGGATCACAATACCAAACGCACGCGGCAACGTTACACGTGTCAGCTTCTGCCATTTTGACATACCAAGCGCATCGGCCGCCTCAAGCTCACCGACAGGTATCGTCTGAATCGCACCGCGTATAATCTCTGCCAGATATGCACTGGTATTTAGGGTAAAGGCGATGATCGCACACCAGTATGCTTGACTGAGCACCGGCTCCCATAAAAACGACTCACGCACCGCCCCGAACTGACCAAGACCATAGTAAATCAGGAATATCTGCACCAGCAGCGGCGTACCGCGGAAAAAGAAAATATAAAGAAATGGCAATATCTGTACTAACCAGCTCTTCGACAAGCGCAGCAGCGCTAGAATCAAACCAAAAAACAATCCGACAATACCTGAGATCACGACCAGCTGTATAGTCAGTACCGCACCGCCCATTAAATCAGGTATATGATCAAAAATGACCTGCCAATTCCAATCCATAGTATCCCTCCTCTATCCTATGGTCGATTGACTGTGAGTGGATTGACGGCTTATCTTTTTGGCATAGCGTGCCGCTGGATTGGCGCGCCACTCAAGCCACATCATAAAGCCAGTAATCAACATGGTCAGACCCAAATAAATAATCGCTGCTGCCATATAAAAGGTAAACGGCTGCTGTGTTGACTGCGCAGCACGCGACGACTGATACATGATGTCTTTGAGACCCACCACAGACACCAGCGCCGTGTCTTTGAGCAGTACCAAAAATAAATTGCCCAAACCTGGCAATGCAATCTGCCATACCTGAGGCAACGTAATGCGATAAAAGGTCTGAAAAGGACGCATACCAATCGCTTGCGACGCTTCTCGTTGCCCTATCGGAATCTCTTGAATCGACATGCGAAAAATCTCAGTCGCATACGCCCCAAACGCGATCGACAGCGCCATAACGCCGCCCCAAAAAGCGCTAATCTCGACATAGTCGTTGTAGCCGAACTTTTTGAGGATGCTCATCAATAAGATTGAGCCGCCATAATAAATAAAGAGCACCAATAGCAACTCAGGAATACCGCGCATCGTCGCAGTATAGACAGTCGCAAGCTTACGCAGCAACCAGATATTGGACATCTTTGCGGTTGCGCCGAGCAAGCCTAAGGCCAGACCAATGATTAAACTGGTCACGGCAAGCTGTATGGTGACGGTAGCGCCGCTTAATAAAAGCGCGCCAAATCCTTGTAAGTCAAACACGATTATCCACTCAGTCTCTTTATATTAGCAATTTGCAAAATATGAGTTAAAAGAATCAGCATCAATAGCTGAACGCAGTCCATCACCGTATTTTATACCACCTTAATACAGATGGTCGTCGTCAAAAAAAATGACGTCAGAGCAATACGGTTGGCGCTGCGATAATTGACACAGTAGAAATGAGCGCTGATTTTATCATATTCGCTCGCCGTGATGTTAATCCTGACGCGTAAAAGCTGTGTCTAAACCGTACTTAAACAGACACTTGGGCAAATACGCGTGAAACGAACTGACTAAATTTGAGTAAAGCGAATGGTGAATAACGATGACTATGCCATGACCATACGATACGTTTATGGAATAATAAAAAAGGACATCACCATCATGGCAATATCCTTTTATTAATCAAAACAATATTTTTGACTGCTATCTTTAACTACTGTTAGCTATTAACTAACGTTTTCTGTCGCTGGTTGCTTGCTAATATCTGCATCTGTATCTTCGCCTGTATTTGCGTCCTCATTAACTGTACTCGTTGCAGATACTGGCACCGCAAAGTACTTTTGATTGATTTTATCGTAAGTACCGTTGGCTTTAATATTGGCTAAAGATTGATTGATCTTTGCTTGTAGCGGATCGCCTGGGCGTACTGCTATCGCAAAGTTATCATTGATATCAATCTCGTCGCCTTTTAGTGCATATTTACTACCAGCAGGAGAGCTCAGCCACTCTATCGCAGGCAACTTATCAGAGATCATCGCATCGACGCGGTTTGATCCTAGATCCAAAAACGCATTGCTCAGCGTATCATAAAGCTTCATGTCAGCGTTTGGATACTTGTCTTCGAACCACTGTGATGAGATGGTCGAGCGCTGCGCGGCAATCGAGTGAGCGTCGATGTCGCTTTGGTTACTAGGGTCAAAACTGCTGTCTTTTTTGGCCAAAAAAACCAAGGTATTGCTAAAGTATGGATCAGTGAAGCTAACCTGCTCTGCACGCTCTGGCGTAACGGACATCGCCGCGACAATCGCATCATACTTACCGGCTTTTAGACCAGGAATAATACCGTCCCAATCTTGCGCCATAATCTCACAAGTTACCTGCATATCGGCACAGATGGCATTGGCTATCTCAACGTCAAAACCACCCAGTGTCCCATCGGCGTTGGTATAGTTAAAAGGTGCATACGCCCCTTCCGTACCAATACGAAGTACGTCATCCTTAGTTGCCTTTGTTTCGGTCGTATCAGAACTGGTATCGGCCGCATTCTCTTGGCTATTGCTACAGCCAGAGATGGTAAAAATAGTCGCCAGTGCGAGCAATGACACAGATAGACGACTGCTCGTCATAGCGCTAATAATAGATTTGCCAGTCGTAGCACGGACTGGAACACAGTGATTGCTCATGATCATCCTTGGGTTTTCTTGGGTAAACAACACTTTTCAAAATAACGGTCTATGCAGAAGACGTCGTCTTAGTTCGTTGCCGCTTCAGCTGGTGCGTCTTCTTCAACGACTATGACTTCATCAACGCCATCAGTCACGACTGCTTTTTGTGCCGCAGCGGTCGAGCTGGTACCAAAGTAACTGCCTGTGATTTGATCATAAGTGCCGTTGTCTTTTAGCTCAGCCAATGCCGCATTAAATTTAGCAACCAATGGATCGCCTTTACGGAATGCAATACCCATTGCATCGTCGTCGCTGCTGATTTCTTGACCTTTAATCTCGTAGCCGCTACCCGCTTCTGTTTTTAGCCAATCAGTGCCAGTGACTTTATCAGACATCATACCGCGCACACGACCTGAGGTTAGATCTAGGTAGGCATTGTCTTGAGTATCATATAGCTTGATATCAGCATCCGCGTGCTCGTCCTGTAGATACTGTGAGGCCACGGTAGAGCGCTGTGAAGCGATTGGCTGACCTTTGAGCGAATCGATGCTGATATCGTCGCCTTTTTTACCAATCAAGATGATACCACTATGGAAGTAAGGGTCACTAAAATCCACTACTTCTTTACGTTCAGGGGTGATTGACATACCAGCGATGGCGGCATCAAATTTCTGTGCGTTAAGCCCTGGAATCAAACCATCCCAATCTTGAGATATGACTTCACATTCTGCTTTCATTTGTGCACATAATGCGTCAACCAACTCAATCTCGTAGCCGATCAGTTTGCCATCAGCATCTGTATAGCTAAATGGCTTATAGCTTGATTCTGTTGCGATTTTGATATTCATAGGTGCTTCAGACGCGGTATCAGCTTCAGCATTTTCTGCTGGTGCTGAGCTGTTGTTACAACCTGTTAGCATTAGCATCGCGGCGCTAAGCGGTGCTAGCAACAAGGCTTTTTTGCTCATTGATGAGGTCATTAGTGATGTCATTGAAAGTGTCATACTTATTATTCCTTAATATAGTTACCAGCCATATCGTCACTTATTACGTGCTGCTTGATGCCTTATTGAGCGCCACTTACTCAGTACTTGTCAGTGGCGCGCGCGTATTCGCAGCCGTCTTTAGTGAGTCATTATTGACCAAAGTTTTGCTGCTCAAGACGGGCAAGCTCACCGTTGCTACGGATCTCGCTCAATGCTTTATCAAACTCCGCTTTGAGTCCATCACCTTTACGCACGGCAATGGCAATATTGTCATTATTGTCTATCTCATCACCAACGATACCGAAGCCTTCTTTATTGTCAGCGAGCCATGATTTGGCAGAGACTTTTTCGGCCAATACTGCATCGCTACGACCAGACTTTAGATCCAAGTAAGCATTGTCATAGTTGTCATATAGCTGCACGGTATTGCCATCTTTGCCTTCGTAGTTATCTTGTAGATAAGCGCCTGGCGTGGTAGAACGCTGACCGCCAAGCGTGACGTTTTGGATCGCCATTGGATCAAAGCTGCCATCAGTGTTGCTGAGCCATACCATCGTATTGGCAAAATACGGCTCGCTGAAATCGACTTTTTCTTGACGCTCAGCCGTGATTGACATACCTGCGATAACGGCATCATATTTTTGTGCCAATAGACCTGGGATAATACCGTCCCAATCCTGCGCCACGATTTCACAGTTGGCTTGCATCTGCTCACACAAGGCATTGGCAACATCGACATCAAAACCGCTCAAGCTACCATCAGCATTGGTATAGTTAAACGGAGGATAAGCGCCTTCGGTTGCAATGCGGATGGTTTTGCCAGTCGTTTCTGCGGCAGGTGCATCGGCATTGGCTTCGGTAGTTTCATCGGCAGGTTGGCTACAAGCGCTTAGCATGAGCGCAGCAGAGACGGTCATCGATGACCAAAATAGACGAGCGTTCGACATCATATGTTCCTTAAATTCTGATGGGTATGGATATGGGGTTCTGATACTTTGTTCTCTGACGTCCCTGACAGACAAGCAATATAGATAGCAGAATAATGGACAGCCGTTAAAATTGACCGACTATAAACCTTTTGATAATACCTGAGTAAAAAATCAAAAACAAACGTTTTGCATACTCACCGTGACTATTGGGCAATAAAGGATAAACAATAGTTACGGTATAGTGATTTTTATATTTGATAGGATTCGATGGCGGTAAAGTCGGTAGGGCGCTACCACCATCTGATTTATAGCTTGGACAGGATTAGTGCGGACGATGCGAGGCCATAAAATCTTTGACGCGCTCGGAGGTAGGATTGTCAAAGACTTGCTCAGGTGTGCCGATCTCCTCAACCACCCCTTGGTGCAGGAAGACCACTTTGCTTGATACTTCACGGGCAAAGCGCATTTCATGAGTGACGATCAGCATAGTGCGACCCTCTTCTGCCAGCTCTCGCATCACAGCCAGTACTTCATTGACCAACTCAGGGTCTAGCGCCGAGGTTGGCTCATCAAATAATAGCACTTGCGGCTGCATGGCAAGCGCGCGCGCAATGGCAACCCGCTGACGCTGACCACCAGATAAGTTCGCTGGATAAGCGTCTTTTTTATCGAGCAAACCGACTTTGTCGAGCAGTTTTTCGGCATCGCTAATCGCTTGGGCTTTTTTGATCTTGAGAACCTGCGTTGGCCCCTCAATAATGTTTTGTAGGATCGTCTTATGTGGCCACAAATTAAAGTTTTGGAAGACGAACCCAACGCGAGCACGCAAGCTCTCTAACTGCTTCACATCCGCCGCTTGCAGCTCACCTGATCTGGCAGGTTTTAGCATCAGCTCTTCGTTACCGATCAGGATACGACCTTGATTGGGATTTTCGAGCAAGTTAATACAGCGCAGCAATGTCGATTTACCTGAGCCAGATGAGCCCAAAATAGAGATGACATCACCATCATAGGCCGTCAGAGACACTCCCTTGAGCACCTCTAATGAGCCATAACTTTTATGGATGTCTTGTAAGTCTAGGGCGATAGGCCGAGTTGGTTTTTTTGCAGTATCAAGCATGGTTCAGCAGACTTCCAATAAATATGAGTGAAAACACGAATAAAAATAAATAAGAGCCGTATATATAGTATAAGTATCTATAGCATTATTATGCTAATGCTACGCCTGAGCAGGCCAAGAGAAAAATGCCATATTGTCTCTTATTACACAGTAAAAAGGCAAATCTTGTGTTTAACCAGTCAGTTAATCAGTACTGGATAACTGACTGGCACAAAAAAGCCCAGACCATATTTATCGCTCTGGGCTTTATTTTATCACTTTCGCGTGCCAGGCGTTGTTTTATCTGATAATGCTATATTGACCAACACACTATCATAGCGTTTGGCGCGCCATAAAACTTAGTACGTCGATACATGCTCTGAATCTTCGGTGCCATCCAGTACTTCTGCATCATCTGCGGTTGCCACAGCCACATCATCCCCTGTACTGACAGCCATACCGTCATCGGCGCTAGCAACGGCGATGTCATCAGAGCTACTCGCAGTTGCGGTTGCATTCTCTTCAACGCTGGTTTGAGCGTCAACGCTTGTATCCGCTTGCGTCTCCATTGGTGTCTCGTCTTTGCTACAAGCACTGAGCGCAAGCACCCCTGCAACCAAGCCAACCGTCATCCAGTTTTTGTATGTCGTGTTTTTAATCGTCATCGTTATTCTCCATTACTTGTCATATGATTCAGCGTCATTTATTGATAGTGCCGTTTTCTTAGTGCCTACTATACTGATGATACATCGCAGCTACCTTAGTATTTACAGCGCAGTTCTGTTAAAGGCACGTAAACACAGCTCACAAAATATTTGAAGCAACCCTTTGTAAAGTCACTTTGATGCTTTGTAAAGCGGGTTCTGTTCACAAAATCATCTTTACTATCGCCGCAATCTCCTCTATGTTAAATAGCATAATGACCTATGGACCGCTAAATAGGCATTCAAAACTGATTTTTTGCTAAATTTTCGCCTTTTTAGGCGCTTTTATTTATATAAAACTGATATCACATAAGGAGAATAATTGATGAGTCAAGCAAATACGACGGATATTACCACCTACATGCAGTCTGTTGGCAAGCAAGCCAGAGCCGCTTCTCGTGCGCTCGCGGCAGCCAACACAGGCGACAAAAACTCAGCACTCATGGCCATTCATGATGAGCTAGTCAATGCCAAGCCAGATATTTTGGCAGCCAATAAAATCGATATGGACAACGGTCACAAAAACGAGCTTGATAGCGCTCTGCTCGATCGCTTGGAATTAAACGAAGCACGATTCAACGCTATGCTCCAAGGCCTAAAAGACGTGGCGAGCCTGCCTGATCCAATCGGCGAAGTGACGGATATGACTTATCAGCCATCAGGGATTCATTTGGGCAAAATGCGTGTGCCACTGGGCGTCGTTGGCATGATTTATGAATCGCGTCCTAACGTAACCTTAGAAGCTGCTTCACTGGCACTAAAATCAGGCAACGCCATCATCTTACGCGGTGGCTCTGAAGCGTTTGAATCCAATCAAGCGATTGCCAAATGCATCATAAAAGGTCTCAGTCAGACGGATCTCTCTGAGCACAGCGTTCAAGTATTGCAAACGACCGATCGAGCTGCCGTTGGTGAGCTGATCACCATGACTGAATATGTGGACGTCATCGTACCGCGTGGCGGCAAAGGTCTGATTGAGCGTATTAGCAACGACGCCCGCGTCCCTGTGATCAAGCATCTAGATGGTAACTGCCATACCTTTATCGATAGCGATGCGGATCCTGAGATTGCCATCAAAGTCAGTGTCAATGCCAAAACCCATCGTTATGGTACGTGCAACACGATGGAGACGCTGCTGATTGATGCCTCTATCGCCAAAGATTTATTACCAAAGATTGCCACTGCCATTATCGAGGCCGATGATGCCATGCAACTGCGTGTTGACGAAAGTGCTGAGAGTATCTTGGCCGATGTGATCACCTTAAACGGTCACTTGTCTGCTGCTACCTCTGAGGACTGGGATACAGAATATCTTGCCCCTATTCTTGCGGTAAAAGTCGTCGACGGTATCGATGAGGCGATTGAACATATCAATACACATGGCAGCCATCATACCGATGTCATCATCACGGACAACTATACCAAGTCGCAACGCTTCATTCGTGAAGTGGACTCAGCAAGCGTGATGATTAACGCTTCTAGCCGTTTTGCTGATGGCTTTGAATATGGTCTTGGTGCTGAGATTGGTATTTCAACGGACAAAATCCATGCGCGTGGCCCAGTGGGTCTTGAAGGACTGACCTCGCAAAAATGGATCGTCTATGGTCATGGTGAAGTACGTGCATAACTAAATCTGTATTCATGATTGAATCGAGCGTTTGAGAACGTCGGCCATTGTGCTGGCGTTTTTTTATGATAATCATAGCTATCTATATTACGGACATCTAAACAATAAGGAGCGGTGCCACCATGCAAAGCGGCAAGATTAAACATTGGAATCACGAAAAAGGCTATGGCTTTATCGATGTCGATGATCAAGATGAAGACGTGTTTTTTCATATTAGCAAAGTAAGTTTGGCGGAGCCGATAGCGGTTGGTCGACGTGTCTATTTCACGAGTAGTCGTAATGATAAAAACCAATTGCGTGCCACCAAAGTGACGTCAGCCGTACTCAGCATTGAACCAGATACTGCACCAAATACACCAAGGCAGATGCCCAATAATAGCAAACGAGATAATCACAGCCGGCCCTCAAATCGCAACCATCAAAACACTCGTCAAAATAGCTCTCGCAACAAGAGAAGCCTAGGCAGTACCCTATTTAGCCTCATTGCCATTATCGCTGTCGCTGTCTACTTCTTTGCTGATTTAGGCTCGACGTTATCTCAGTATACGTCTGACAATACCAGTCAAGTCGCCACAACTGGCACCACGACCACTAGCATCACAGGTGATGCACAAGTCGATAAGACAATTGCGCTGATTCAACAAGGCGGGCCATATCCTTATCCCAATAAAGATGGCACGACGTTTTATAACCGTGAAGGCAGGCTACCCGCCCAGTCGCAAGGCTACTACCGCGAATACACCGTACCCACCCCTGGCGTCTCCCATCGCGGTGCAAGGCGTATCGTCACAGGTGGTCGCCCGCCCACTGTTTATTACTTAACCGTCGATCATTATGACAGTTTTCAAAAGCTTGAGGTGCACTAACATGAAACAAGCGAATATGAATCAAGAAGCCATGAATCAGAAAGATACGAGCCAAGCCATCCACTATGTCAGTCAAGACCCCATTAACCAAAACGGTACAGCGCTACCTGCCGTCATTCCTACTCAGGCTGTTACCATACCTGCGTGTGACACACTGGACAAAACCACGCTATTGACGAGTCTGGCGCGTGCCTGCCACTTCCCCAGCTATTTTTCACACAATTGGGACAGTGCATGGGATTGTCTGACAGACAGCGATGTGCAGCACTTAGTGCTTGATTTGACGGTAATAAAAAAGATAAACACCGAAGACTTCAATATTTTTAAAAGCATTATCGAAGATGCTTATAGCGACTTTGGTAAGCCGCAACTATGGATTATTGTGCCCTTTGAGAATGACACTTAGCGGTGAAAAAATGACGAGGAAACTGCAGGGAGCAATAAAGACATCTTTGAGAGACCCGATAGCATGCGCTTTATCACGGCATCCTCTACTATCGAGACATTAGCGCTATTTGCAGGGGCATTGGCTTTTACCGATGGGATGACGCTCGTGGCTGAGGGCACATGGTTTGAGCTACCGACGTTCGTCTGGGCACTGGCAGGCGGCGTTATCATTCGCAATGTGTTAACGATGGTCTTCAATTTTGAGATGTTTGATCGCTCGATTGATGTATTTGGTAATGCGTCTTTGAGTCTGTTTTTGGCAATGGCGTTACTGTCATTGAAGCTGTGGCAGTTGACGGATTTGGCAGGGCCTGTATTGGTCATATTGATCGTACAGACCATCATCATGATTATCTACGTCTACCTCATTACCTTTAAAGTCATGGGCAAAGACTATGACGCGGCAGTACTCTCAGCAGGACATTGCGGTTTTGGTATGGGAGCTACCCCGACAGCGATTGCCAATATGCAAGCTGTCACGGATCGCTATCTCCCCCCGCCGAAAGCCTTCTTAATCGTGCCAATGGTTGGTGCGTTCTTTGTCGATATCGTCAATGCCACGATATTGCAACTATTCACCAAGTTGCCGTTTATGTAATACTACGTCTGAGCGTATTTAAGCCGTGATTAATCTTGAGGAGATTGCATGGGTCACATCGTGTGATAGCATTATTATCAAATACGATGTGATCTCACTGCCATTCATCGTATCAACATACATTACTCAGAATGATTAAAACTTATTAAAAGTATCGAGGCATTTTATGTTGGTATTTGCCATTATTCTTGTGGTTTCAGGCGCACTCGTTATTGGTGCATTGTGGGGTCTATACGGCTACATGCCTGACTGGATACAAGGCAATCTGCTTGCGCTGGCAGGTGGTGCACTCATGAGCTCAGTGGTACTTGAGATGATTCAACCTGCGATTGGCGAGAGTGGTTTGTGGACGACTGTCGCCTTTACCGTGTTAGGCGCAGTGGTCTTTACAGCTATTGACTATCTGATTGATGAAAAAATGCAAAACAAAGGCGGGGCAGGTTTGCTTGCTGCTATTACACTTGATGGCATCCCAGAAAACTTAGCGCTTGGCGTCGCGCTAATTGGTGGTAACGCTTTACAAGTCGCGGCACTAGCAGGGTCTATTTTATTATCAAATCTCCCAGAAGCCGCAGGCGGTGCCAAACAAATGCGTGATGGTGGTAGCAGTCACAAAAAAATACTCATGCTATGGATTGGTGCAGCTATTTTATTATCATTAGCAGCTATTATTGGCAAAACGCTTCTCAAAGATGTCGATGATGCAGTAATTAGTGCAATTGACTGTTTTGCCGCAGGGGCGGTGATTGCTTCATTAGCAACAGAAGTTTTTCCGTCTGCATTTAAAGATGGCAACCATTGGGCGGGTATCAGCACTGCTATTGGTTTGGTGCTGGCATTAGGACTCAATCAACTCGGTGGCTGAGATTCTAAATATTCGTAGGGTTTAAATTTGCCCCTTATTGCATGAGCATGCTCTTATCGCACAATTATTTGAATGAATAAAACCACCCAGCAATAATGTTGGGCGGTTTTTATTTATCTGACATTCGGTTCAAATATGTCTAGGTGCGGCGTCATGCAGCAACATGATCGACTCACTAAAGCGTAAACCCAATCACATTGAGCTTGTTCTCTTCTGCAAACTTAAATAACTCGTGAACGTGATTTAAATTCTCACGAAATGTATTCAAACCTTCTTGGCTCTCTGCTTCGTGGTAGCCGATATCGTGTACCAATTTTTTTAAGTCTGTCGCGGCAAACGCTTTGACGATCTCAGGTACGACGGCCACATTGTATAATAAACCGTCATGCTGCTCATGCAACGGGGTGCTATTGTTTGCCAAAAACAACAAATTGCACAAGGCATAATGCCCCTCTCCCAATAACTCAACCAGTTCTTCCGTATAATGTTCAAGAGACGCTTGTCTCACATCTAAGTATCGGTTATCGCGATTTTCTCTTAGCTCATCCAGTGTCATATCACCAACAAGTATGCTGGTTAAATTTTCCTCGCGAACACTACAAAAGCAAAATGACATAGTTGTTGAAATAGACATCGTATCTTCCTTAACTGTTATTAAAAATAAAAACCGCCTAGCAAACGCTAAGCGGTTTTTTGTTATACAACTCTCAAATAGAGTCAATTAATACTTACTGGTTTTTTTCGTACACTGGTAGCTCTTTGCAGATGGCTTCTACCTTACCGCGTACTTCAGCTGCAACCGCTTCATCACCGCGGCTGTCTAGCACGTCACAGATCCAGCCTGCCAAATCACCCGCTTGTGCTTCGTTGAAGCCGCGAGTAGTAATCGCTGGGGTACCGATACGGATACCAGAGGTGACGAATGGTGATTTTGGATCATTTGGTACGGCGTTTTTGTTGACCGTGATATGTGCATCACCAAGCCATTTGTCGGCTTCTTTACCGGTCATTTCTTGCTTCACTAGGCTAATCAGCATGAGATGGTTTTCAGTACCACCAGAGATGATCTCATAGCCACGCTCTTGAATGACTTTTGCCATGGCTTGTGCGTTTTTCACGACTTGCTGCTGATAAGTTTTGAAGTTGTCTTCTAGCGCTTCTTTAAAGCAAACCGCTTTTGCCGCGATGACGTGCATGAGCGGGCCACCTTGGTTGCCTGGGAATACGGCAGAGTTTAGCTTTTTAGCAAGTTTCTCATCACGCGACAAGATCATACCTGAACGCGGGCCACGTAGGGTTTTGTGTGTGGTGGTGGTGGCCACATCCGCGAAAGGTATTGGGCTTGGATAGACGCCGCCCGCAACAAGACCAGCAACGTGTGCCATATCTACCAATAGATACGCACCTACTTCATCAGCGATGTCACGGAAACGCTGCCAATCAACGACTTGTGAATACGCTGAAAAACCTGCAATGATCATTTTTGGCTTGTGCTCACGTGCCAAGCTCTCTACTTGATCATAATCAATAAGGCCAGTGCCATCGACCAATCCGTACTGTACGGCATTGTAGTTCAGACCTGAGAAGTTGATGTGCGCGCCATGCGTCAAGTGACCACCAGCGTCTAGACTCATGCCAAGTACCGTGTCATTGGCTTCTAGCAACGCTAAAAATACGGCAGCGTTTGCTTGACTGCCTGAATGTGGCTGGACGTTGACGTACTCAGCACCGAACAGCTCTTTTGCACGGTCAATGGCCAATTGTTCAATGACATCGACATGCTCACAACCACCATAATAACGCTTGCCAGGATAGCCTTCAGCGTATTTGTTGGTCAAATCAGTGCCTTGTGCTTCCATCACTGCTTGTGAGCAGTAGTTTTCAGAGGCAATCAACTCGATGTGATTTTCTTGACGAACGCTTTCTGCGGCCATCGCTTCAGCAAGGGTCGGATCAAACTCTTTGATAGAAATGTCTTTAAACATAATAATGTCCTAAGTAGTGACTGTCATTAAAAAAGTATCATTGAAAAGAAGCTGATAGCTTGCCCACAACCAAACGAACACTGCATCGACGTTGCTCAAAGTATGCTAGGTACTTGTGCACGCTGCTCTTTTGCCAGCTGTTTTATGGTATGACCATGATTGTGAATGGCGACTATCAGTAAAAATTAACATAAGAATAAACACAGGCAGTTGGCCTGCATTAACTTGACCGATCCGTCAATAAAATCGATATACAGCGGCATCGATAGCATTGCGAAAGCGTAAGTGTAACATGAAAAATTGTGCGATGAGCGCAAAAAAGCCTGCCTGAAGATGAGCAAATTAAATGGCGATATAACACAGATAAATAGCCAATTAAATAGGGCGTGTTGAACATTCGACCATGACACTGACAGCGACTATTTTTTAGGCGATTCGATGTTAAAAATAATAAGTTTAGTCACTCTAAGCGCTTATTTTTAACGATGAAGCGGCAAAAAAGAGTCCTGTCCCCTGCTTTTTATCGTTGGGGCTGATGCTAAAATTGCCCCATACTGCGTTACAAATCTCGCTAAGGCATCTGCATTATCGTCGCTTTGAGCCTTGTCTGGAACAATTTTAGCGATCAGCAATGCCTATTTGCGAATGTTCAACACGCCCTAAAGGTTTTACTCAATGCAAATTTTTGACCCTAGTCTTTTCTTTGTGTATATAAGAATAAAACGTTTTTAAGTATCACTGGACAAAAATGCCGGCAAAAAGGTTTCGCTGATAAGTAGTAAGCGACCATACCAGTCATAGCGCGTTTGCCGTTGCCAGCCCTCGCTCGTCTGTCGCACAAATCGCTGGTTTGGCACTGTGCGCCGACGTTTAAATAACACATAACCGATGGGCGTACCTTTTAGCTGCTGCAAGCGTCGAGCGTTACCTTTTAGGCTTGATAGCGGAAAGATGCTTTGCGCACCGACCCATGGCTGCTCGTCATTGCCGTATAGCAGTACTTCACGTATCCACGCCAGCAGTGGACGATTTAGCGCTGAGCCTTGCAGACCCAATTGTCGCTTTTGTTGCAGCGTCAATAGCCGATAGCCTTCAAAGGTGCGCTCCACTCGTAACGGCTGCCCTGCCTTATCTTCTAGCATGGCTGTGAGCGAACCTTCAGCATTGAGCCACGATACGAGTTCAATAGGAGGCAGAGAGGTAGCAATACTAGCAATAGAGTTTGTGGACATAGTTAACGGCTAATCGTGAAATGTGTAAAGTAAAGGCCTGCAGGCTATTATTAATAATGGACATTAATGGTGTATATCAATGAAGCGTATCAAAGGCTGGCATATTGTCCGCGTTAAACGGTAGTGCCTCATGGGCTTGCTTGCGATATTGTGCCATATGCATCCGATCTCTGGCACAAAAATCGCCAATCGCAGGGACAAAACGCGGGTCATAAATGCGGTGAAGCGAGTGCGTGGTCGTTGGGATAAATCCACGAACCAGCTTATGCTCCCCTTGCGTACCCGGATCAAAGGACGCTAGCCCTTGCTCAATGGCAAATTCAATACCTTGGTAATAGCACAGCTCAAAATGCAAGCTGTCATACTCACCAAGCGCACCCCAGTATCGACCGTACAAAGTCGCACTATTATCAACACTACCACTATTAGGTGTATCATATAAGAATAGGCTACTGGCGATAATCTCACCACTGGCATCGAGTGCTTGCGCGAGCATAATATGCTCAGACATACTCGCTGCCAATGCCATAAAAAAGTCTAACGTCAGATAAGGCTGCTGTCCGCGTACCGCATAAGTCATCACGTAACAGTGATAAAAAGCCTTCCAATCTGCATCGCTGATAGCATCGCCGCACTTACGCTGGCAGATGATACCTTGCTCAGCCACTTTACGACGCTCCGCACGGATGGTTTTGCGCTTTTTAGCTTTTAGCGTCATCAAAAACGCATCAAAGTCTGCAAAGGGCTGACTGTCATTGAGCAGGTCTTTGTTTTGCCATAAGAACTGACAACCTTGGCGCTCAAATATCGGCATCGCAATCGGTGCGGACTCTACGCCGCGCTCTTGTGCTGCTAGCGCACGCTCTATATCAATTTCGGTCGGCATAGACGTGGTCGCAATAGAGGCTAGATTAGGCGTCACAAATAGCCCATGCCAGCTTGAGGCGCCGACTTGCTGAGCGATATCATCGACACCTGCGATGGCTGTTTTGATTATCTCTTCATTGAGTCTTTCCCCTTTTGCCAGCCAAAGCCGCTGACCCGTAATCGGCGTATACGGCACACTAGTGACCAATCTTGGATAATAGTCGAGACCATAGCGCGCATACGCCTCTGCCCATGAATGATCGAACACGAACTCACCGCGATGATGGCCTTTTATAAAGACTGGCATTACCGCAACTGGTTGCAGAGCAGCATCCTTAGTATCATCATTGACACGATGCACCAAAATAAATATCGGTAGCCACCCTGCCCGCTCGCCAATCGCGCCTGTCTCAGCAAGCGCCTGCCAAAAAGCAAATGACATAAAAGGCGTGTCTGGCGTTTGCCAATCGGTCTGGCTCTGCCAGCTAGTATCATTCATCAGCGCATACTCTAAACTCATACTCACCGTCACTCTTATAATCGCTATATATTTATCGATAACCAATCTGTTGATGACCTAGCCTAGCAAATTTTTGCGGTTTTGCTGTCACAATTTGCAAAGTTTTTTTGAGACGCAATAAAAAACCACCAATCGTGACATTGGTGGTTTTTAGGATTATCCTTATGTCCTCTCAAGAATAATATAAAGGTCAATAAAACACCGTCATATTATTGAAAAGATGATATCGCAACAAATGACTGTTAGAATAAGGTTACTACCAGCTTAGTATAATTTGAAACCCTAAGATATGAGCGAAAACAGTATACTTAGTTCATGGTATGTGATTGACATCCTCTCGAATTTATAGTGGGTTTATTATAATATACCGTCAGCGACTTGCTGTCTGGCAGTTTTACGGGGCAGTCAACGTGCCATCTGAGAACGCCCTTGTAGTGAACATCAGTAAAAGAAAATGTTTTATCAAACTTGAATATCTCTAACTTAAATATTGCTAAGCAGCTACATACGACGTACTTGTTCGAACGATATCATTGAGCATTGCATAGTATCATTGACCCATATTCAACATTATATTCGAGCTTTATTATTAACGACAACTAAAGGAAGATTCAAATAAAATGTCAAAAATTATTTATACAAAAACTGACGAAGCCCCAGCGCTTGCGACACTATCTTTTTTACCTATTGTAGAAGCGTTCACTAAGACCGCAGGTGTCGAAGTTGAAACTAGTGACATCTCTGTTGCGGCACGTATATTGGCTGAATTCCCTGAATACTTGACCGAAGAGCAACGTGTTCCTGACAACCTAGCTGAGCTTGGTCGCCTGACTCAAGACCCCAACACCAACATCATCAAACTGCCAAATATCAGTGCCTCTGTACAGCAGCTCAAAGCAGCTATCAAAGAGCTGCAAGGTAAAGGCTATGCCATCCCTGACTTTCCAGATGATCCACAAACGGATGAAGAAAAAGAGCTACGTAAGCGCTATGGTAAGAGCTTAGGCAGTGCCGTAAACCCTGTACTACGTGAAGGTAACTCAGACCGCCGCGCACCAAAAGCCGTCAAAAACTATGCACGCAAGCATCCACATTCAATGGGTGAATGGAAACAATGGTCAAGCACACATGTATCGCACATGCATGGCGGCGACTTCTATGATGGCGAGCAATCTATGACCCTAGATAAGGCGCGCACGGTTCGCATGGAGCTATTGCTAGACGACGGCACCAAAAAAGTATTGAAACCTAAAATCGACCTACTAGACAAAGAAGTTATCGATTTGATGGTCATGAGCAAAAAAGCCTTGCTTGAATTCTATGAGCGTGAAATGGAAGATTGCCGCGAAGCGGGTATCTTGTTCTCACTACACGTCAAAGCCACCATGATGAAAGTCTCACACCCCATCGTGTTTGGTCATGCGGTCCGCATTTACTACAAAGATGCGTTTGAAAAACACGGCGAACTCTTTGATGAGCTTGGCATCAACGTCAACAACGGTATGGCAGATTTATACGATAAGATTGCTACTTTGCCAACCTCAACGCGTGAAGAAATTGAGCGCGACCTACATGCTTGTCAGGAGCATCGTCCACGTCTGGCCATGGTTGATTCGGCCAAAGGTATCACCAACTTCCATTCACCAAGTGATGTGATCGTGGATGCCTCAATGCCTGCGATGATTCGTTCAGGTGGTAAAATGTGGGGCGCTGATGGCAAAATGTATGACTGTAAAGCCGTCATGCCAGAGTCTACCTTTGCTCGTATTTATCAAGAAATGATTAACTTCTGCAAATGGCATGGCAACTTTGACCCAACGACCATGGGTACCGTACCAAATGTCGGCCTAATGGCACAAAAAGCAGAAGAATACGGCTCTCATGACAAGACCTTTGAATCTAGCGATGCTGGTATTGCGCGTATCGTCGACGTGGAGACCGATGAAGTCTTGCTCGAAAAACGCGTTGAAAAAGGCGATATCTGGCGCATGTGTCAGACCAAAGATGCCCCTATCCAAGATTGGGTCAAGCTTGCTGTACGCCGTGCCCGTGAATCAAATACGCCTGTTATCTTCTGGCTCGACCCATACCGTCCACATGAGAACGAGCTCATCAAAAAAGTTAAAATGTATCTAAAAGATCATGATACTGACGGTTTACACATCGAAATCATGTCTCAGGTTCGCGCCATGCGTTATACCCTAGAGCGTGTCGCTCGTGGCCTCGATACGATCTCTGCGACTGGTAACATCTTACGTGATTACTTAACTGACTTGTTCCCAATCCTAGAGCTTGGTACCAGTGCTAAGATGCTATCGGTTGTGCCACTCATGAAAGGCGGCGGCTTGTTCGAGACAGGTGCTGGCGGTTCTGCACCAAAGCATGTTGAGCAGCTCACCGAAGAAAACCATCTACGTTGGGATTCACTTGGTGAGTTCTTGGCCTTGAACGTCTCTTTGGAGCATTTGGCAAGCAACGACAACAATGCTAAAGCTCAAGTCTTGGCCGATACGCTCGATACCGCGACCGAAAAACTGCTGCTGAATGACAAATCACCATCACGTAAAACTGGTGAGCTTGATAACCGTGGTAGTCACTTCTATCTAGCGCTATATTGGGCTGAAGAGCTGGCGGCGCAGGATCAAGATAGCGAGTTAAAAGCACAGTTCACGCCATTGGCGCAAAAGCTGGCAGAAAACGAAGACGCGATTGTCAAAGAACTTAACGACGTTCAAGGTAAGCCAGTCGATATCAAAGGCTACTACTATGCTGATGAGGAGCTTGCGAAAAAAGCCATGCGTCCAAGCGCTTTGTTTAACGAAGCCTTGGCATCGCTATAAGTAATAAGCAATTGATCTTGAAACATTAATCCTAATCGCTCTGGTTTTTATACACAGATCGATTAGGTAAGTTTAAGTATTAGCAAACAAAACACCTCAGCCGTCTTAGAACGTTGAGGTGTTTTTTTGTGCCTATCTCAAAATGATAATAAACAACTTGCCTATGTCTATCCATTTCAAACACATAAAAAAACCACCTACATCAGTAAGTGGCCTTGAATAAATATAATAAAGTTTAACGCTCTAGGCATTAATGCGATTACGCATCCATGTGCTTGATAATGGCTTTGCCAAACTCAGAAGTACTGAGCAAGATAGCATCTGGCATCAAACGCTCAAAGTCATAAGTAACCGTCTTATTGGCGATCGCGCCTTGGATACCACTGATGATGAGATCCGCCGCCTCACACCAACCCATATCACGCAGCATCATTTCCGCAGACAATATCAATGAGCCTGGGTTTACTTTATTCTGACCAGCATACTTAGGCGCAGTACCGTGCGTCGCTTCATAAACAGCGATTGCGCCGCCTTTGTTAGCACCTGGGGCAATACCGATACCGCCTACTTCCGCCGCTAGCGCGTCAGAGATATAGTCACCGTTCAGGTTGAGTGTTGCTACTACGGAGTAATCTGCCGGACGCATCAGAATCTGCTGCAAGAATGCATCAGCGATCACATCTTTGATGATGATGTCATTACCCGTTTTGGGATTTTTCATCGTCATCCATGGACCACCATCTAATGGCTCAGCATCAAAACGCTCTGCTGCCAGCTCATACCCCCAATCTTTAAACGCGCCTTCCGTAAATTTCATAATATTGCCTTTATGCACGAGGGTCACGTTTGGCAAGTCATTATCGATAGCATGCTGAATGGCTTTACGAACTAGGCGCTGCGAGCCTTCTTTTGAGACAGGCTTGATACCGATGCCGCAGTCTTCAGGGAAGCGAATGCTGGTCACACCCATCTCTTCTCTTAAGAAATTGATGACTTTTTTGGCATCATCACTGCCTGCCTTCCACTCGATACCTGTATAGATATCTTCTGTATTTTCACGAAAGATCACCATATTGGTCAGCTCAGGATGCTGTACTGGGCTTGGCACGCCTTTAAACCAGCGTACTGGTCGCTGACAGACATACAGATCAAGATTTTGACGTACAGCCACATTCAACGAACTAAAGCCACCACCCACCGGCGTGGTCAACGGTCCCTTGATACTGATGACGTAGTCTTTTAAAATCTCTAATGTCTCACTGGGTAAATATTCACCGTCATATATTTTGGCCGCTTTTTCGCCCAAGTAAGCTTCCATCCAGATAATTGATTTTTTACCGTGGTAGGCTTTATCGACCGCTGCATTGACCACCTTTATCATGACAGGTGTGATATCCACCCCAATACCGTCACCTTCAATGAACGGAATAGTCGGATGATTGGGCACATTTAGCGACAAATCAGCATTCACGGTTACTTTTTCGCCGTCTCTTGGTACGATGACCTTATCATATGACATGGATAAAACTCCTTAGTGGTAAGTTATACATCGCAAGCGAACTGAACACGTTGTTATGCTGGCTTTTCTATTATAATGGTTGCGCTCTAGACGCTTATTAGCTAAACAAAGTCTGATGTATGAGATACTTGCGGCATTGGATTGAACGATACTAAAAAATAGCTTCAAATTAAACATATATGCATTGATGTAAATACAAACTAAAACTGTGCATAGAAACTGCTTATCATTAAATTCAGTGTTATTGGCTAATTAATAAGAAATATCACATATACAATTTATAAATTATTAATAAAATGCAGCATCTATAAATTTATAATCTTTAAAGGGTTATAATACATTATCTTGTTGATAGTAATAGAACAAAGAGCTGGACAATCATTTTATCTTGTAGGTGATAGGTTTATTACTATCAAAAATATAAATACCCCTATAAAAATATGGATTTAGAATAGCAGTAAATTTGCGTGGTTGCTGTCCTACTTTTGTAGCAAAATACATCGCACAGCGTATATCAAACACAATACCTCTGTTCTTATTTTTTAGTACTGACTTTGCTTGATTAAACATAAGCCAAGACTGCTAATCACTCATTTACCTTCAGGAAATATCACTTTATGCCGACTTCTAGTCTCATCTTGTTCAATAAGCCTTATGGGGTGCAAAGTCAGTTCAGAGACGATAGTAACAATGACCATGTCACCCTATCGCAGTACTTTACTGATAAGTCTTTGCGAGTTGCTGGTAGGCTTGATGCAACGTCCGAAGGGTTACTTATTCTGACCGATGATGGCCGAGTCAATAAAGCAATTACCCATCCGCCAAAAGCCAATGCTGGACGTAAGCAAGGTAAGACTTATTTGGTACAGGTTGAGGGCATTCCTACTGCTGAGCAACTCAATCAGCTCAAACGTGGCGTGACGCTCAAAGATGGCAAAACTCTGCCTGCTGAGGTTAAACACGTCAGTGAAGATGAGCTACCGATGGCGCTCTGGCAACGTCATCCGCCGATACGTGAGCGTAAAAGCGTACCGGACTCATGGTTGATGCTGACAATTTATGAAGGTAAAAACCGTCAAGTCAGACGAATGACCGCGCATGTTGGTCTGCCCTGCCTACGTTTGATACGTTGGTCGGTGGCAGGGTTTGAATTAGGTGACATAGCAGTTGGCGAGTTTGTGCGCATTCACTTAACTAGTCAGCACTATCAGCAATTGGGTATCAGCTATTAATTTGTCCCGTCTAAACGCTTAGCTATAGTCAATCAATATTAAAAGTGGTACAAGGCAGACGATTGCAAGTACTACAGTAGTAGGCTAAACGAGTCTAACGCTGTAACACTTTAATAGTGGTTCGACTATACCGACATATATTTTCATTTAAAGTAAATATATTACTTCTTGTTAAACATAGCGTCTCGAATGGGTAAGGTTTATCTGTTAAGATTCAGCACGTCATTATTTATGTAAAATAGACCTCATTTATTTATCATTTGGTCTTCTTATAGTAGGGATATATCATGATTGCTTCTCATCGTTTTGTTCTGTTGGCCACCAGCATTTCTACTGCACTGCTATTAGGTGCGTGTCAGCCAGCAGCAGATAGTCAATCAGCGCCTGTAGAAGAAGCCACCCCGCCAATGACTGACATGACTCATGCTGAGCATGAGAATATGAGCCACGATACATCGGTAGATAGCGAAAACGCCACAGATGACACTCAGATGACGGATATGCTCAAAGACTACACAAAGTCCATGACCAGTATGCATGATGAGATGATGATCGGTATGGGTTATAACGATCCTGATACCGCGTTTGCCAAAGGCATGCTTGGGCATCATCGCGGCGCGATAGATATGGCAAAAATTCAGCTAAAGTACGGTACAGATGATGCCATGCGCCAGCTTGCTCAAGATATCATCACGGCGCAGCAAGCTGAGATTGATATCCTAAACAAATGGCTTGCCAGCCATCCTGACGCAGCCAAACCTAAGCCCAATACCGCTGCTATGCAACAGGCCTACGCTAAGGGCATGGAAAGCATGCATGGTGAGATGACATTGGGTATTGCTGATCCTATGCCGGATATGGCATTTGCACGTGGCATGCTACCACACCATATTGGCGCCGTAGATATGGCAAAAATCGAGCTCGAATACGGTACTGATGAAGAAATGCGTCAATTGGCACAGCATATCATCGATACTCAGCAAGTAGATATTGAGCTCATGCAAAACTGGATTGTCGCGCTTAAAGCGACGAGCGATGTTGAAAACGATAATGCTGAGGTTGGCGAGCCTAACGGCGACACTACTGCAAACGAGAAGTCTGCCAGTGAGGACCCTGATACTAAAACCAAGGAAGAGTAGCTAGCCATTCAGCATACCAAAAAACCTTTCAGCTATTACTTGAACCCCCTAATAACCATATTTGCTTATTAGGGGGTTTTGCTTTGCTTACTTATATCTCTCGATGTCACTACTATCTCTCGATGTCACTATGCTGACTGACGCTTCATCACATCCAGCCATGGCTCCCAAGCGGATTCTGCTTGCTTAGGATCGCTATGATCTGCTAACGTTGGAGCACCTTTTACTAAGCGCAGACTGACCTTATGAGGAAATGCTTTTTCAGGCATATCACTGTCATCCCCGTCAGCTTGTGGCAGTGCCTCAGGTTGCACTTGCACACACATCAGCTCATCGCGGCGAAACAGATGACACTCAACAGTGCGCGCTGCATTACTCAGCGATGCTAGCTGCTTACTATCCGCCTTGATGCCATCAATCGCGATAATGATGTCATGGGCTGAGATACCTGCTTTGGCAGCCACACTACCGCGGTTCACCCGATTGATTTTGAGTCCAGCGGGTGTCTCATTGCAGCGCATACCCCATGGGACATGCTTATCCGCAGTCTCTTTGGTATTGACCTGCATTTTGATACCGTTTGCGAGCAGCAGCGCCTCAATTGGCAGTTCCTCTACGCCGTTGACGTAACGGCGTTCAAAATCCTCCCATTCCGCTATCGGCATAAACTGCCCAATCACGTCGCCCATATCCGCGCTATTGATGCCGATACGCTTGCTGTCATTTTGCTTTGCTTGGGTATAGAACGCTTTGACCACATCGAATAGACGATAGCGATTATTGGTATTTTTTAGCAATATCAAATCCAGACACAAGGCCACCAATGCGCCTTTATTGTAGTAACTGATACCAGCATTGCCCGTATTTTCATCGCTACGGTACAGCTTAATCCACGCATCAAAGCTTGACTCTGCGACACTTTGGTTATCGCGTCCAGGCGTTTGATAGTAGCGATTGATTTGTTCCGCTAGTAACCTGAGATAGTCTGACTTATCGATCACGCCAGATGCTTGCAGCATAAAATCATCGATATAAGACGTAAATCCTTCAAATACCCAAAGCATCGGCGTGAACGCTTCACGGCGTAGATCAACATCAACCATGACATCAGGGCGCACGGTTTTGACCCACCACGAGTGAAAGTACTCATGACTGCACAAGCCCAAAAACCGCTGATAATCCGTGCTCGGTATTTTTGGCTCATCAGCATTTGGTAAGTCACGGCGCGGGGTAATCAGACTAGTAGAATTGATATGCTCAAGTCCGCCGTAATCCTGACCACTGGCAAACGTCATAAAGGTGTAATCATGAAAGGGTGCATCCCCCAGCCAGTCTAGATAAGTCTGACAAATCTGAGTGACGTCTTGCTGTAGCCTGCCCATATTGGCACTATGCTTGCCTGAGAGATAAAAACTGTGATGAAGCGTCTGATGCTGACTGTCATGAATAATAAAATCAAATTTATTCTGTGCTGCAATCTCAAAAGGGTAATCAATCAGCTCATGATAATTATCTGCCCGTAATTGATAACAGTGCCGTTTATCTTCGCTCTGACCATCAACGCGCAGATGCGTAGATGCCAAACCACATGCCAAGATTACATGACTTTCTTCTTTATCTAACAAAAACGACTCCGGAACAATCAAGCTGACTTGTACAGGAATCTGCTCTTGCCCGTCGACCGCGAGTGCAAGTGAGGTAAAATTACCATACAGACGCTGCTGATCGACATAGGCAGTACGTACCGATAGGTCGTAGCAGTAGACTTCGTATTCGACGACTACCCTTTGTCCTGCTGTGATAGTGGGGAGTTGCCACGTATGTTTATCTACCTTTTGTGCACGATAAGTTTCAGAAAACTCGTCACCTTCTTTTATTTGGCTGTCTGTTACTCGATAATGTACAGCGGTGATATTGCGAGCAAACTCGCGCATCAGATAACTGCCTGGTATCCATGCTGGTAGCCAGAGCTGAGGGGTATTAGCTGTTGCCGTAAAGGACAGTGACACATCCACCAAATGCTCAGAAAAACGGGCAAAATCGAATTGGTAGCTGATATCAGCCGTATTATTGATATCATCATGGCTGATTGAAACGTCGCTCGTTAGCTGGTTATTAGTATTATCGGCAAATGCAGTCATAGTATCTCTCATCCTTATTTTATTGTTATGTTAGGAGTCCTTCCCAAAAAACGCAACTCCCAAACCCTGAGTGGCCAGTAGTTATCGATTAACTATAGAAAATAGCAGTTATTATGATAAATTGTGGCATTAATTGGCATTTTTTATGTTTTTTGCCTTGAAACTTATATACGCCATCTCAATTAAAGATGCTAACTGCTAAAGTTACTTTAATAAACTGATGATAATTGACTAATACTGTGGCTATTTGGCTTGCTGATTGGCTTTTTTAGGTTTATTGCAACCGTATTTAATTTTTTACATAGATATACTTAGGATATTTTATGACTACTATCGCAAAAGACACTGCCGTCAAATTCAATTACACATTAAAAGACGACGAAGGCAATATCCTTGACCAGTCTCCAGAAGGTCAGCCACTTGCTTATCTACACGGTCACAGCAACATCATCCCAGGCCTAGAATCACAATTAGAAGGCAAATCTGCTGGCGAAAAAGTCAACGCAGTGGTTGAGCCTGCTGATGGCTATGGCGAGTATCAAAAGCAAGCGGTACAGCGCGTACCACGCGAAAACTTCCAAGGCGTTGATGATATCCAGCCTGGTATGCAGTTCCAGTCAGAAGCTGGTGGCCAAGTGATGCTAGTGACAGTCACTGACGTAAACGACCAAGAAGTAACTGTTGATGCCAACCATCCGTTGGCTGGGAAGCGTTTGACGTTTGATGTTGAAATTCAAGAAGTACGTGCAGCAACTGAAGACGAACTAAACCACGGCCATATACATGGCGCAGGTGGCGTTGAGCACTAATCTCTCCTAGAGTATCGTGAGACGGTTAGAGAATAGGTTATATTTGAGCTTATCTTCTCATCAAAAAGGCCAGTAGCACTGTCTACTGGCCTTTTTTTATGTCTGTCATAAGTGCTGATTGATTAGATGTAGATAAAAGAGCGTTCTAACAATGAAGCATTCATTGCGCTTCTGTGAGCATCCTTAAGCTCAATAGCCATTCTCACAAATCTATCAAAGAAGCGTAAGCTAGCGCCAGAAATAATTCTTAGATCCAGACATAACAAAGCCGCATAACGACAAGCGTCATGCGGCTTTTATTACCAACCATCCATGTTAGCGTTATGTGATACCTAATCCCGGGGTATCTCATAACTGACAGGCATCCAGCCTTATCATCCCTAATCAGCAAACCACTTATCCCTGATGCGACCTTAAGATACCAATCCCTAGTATCAATGAATCGTGCCGTACAGTTATAATCGCAGATTGTCCTATCACTAGTAAGTGGTCTAAACGTCAATCCATGTAAGCATATGCTTACATGGTAATACTAGCTATCGTATAACCCCTAACCCCTTATAGTTTCTCTTCAGGACTGAGTAAGGTCTTGGGTTCAGCACTTAGCATTAGGTAGGCCGCTTCATTAATAAAGGCTTCATCTTCTGGCAGCTCTGGACGCTCAGCAGCTTTCATACGGCTACGCTCTTCAAACTTTGCATCCATCGCGGCCTGATACGTATTCCAATTAGAATAGGGGCGTTCACCAGTAGCGATCAGACGTCTGTTTTCGGCTTCTAGCGAACGCTTTTCAATCAGCTGCATTTTGGCTCGGCGGCTGTTAATATCTAAACGAACTGGTTTTTTCTCATCATCCATATTACGAATATCATTCAGCGTTGATAGATACACAAACTGCGGATTTTTCTCTTGGCGAATTTTAGACTGCTGATTGAGCGTCGCTAAAGTGTCATTGGTAAACTTCCCTTCAGGCTTATAAGGCGCCGTTCTGATGGTATCCCAAGGCAAGGCTTTTTTCTGGGCGCGTTCGCCAAAGGTCGCATCATCATAGATATTGACCAATTCAACATCAGGTACCACGCCTTTATTCTGCGTACTACCACCTGTGATACGGTAGAACTTACGCTGAGTTAAAGTTGCAGAGCCTAACGCCAAGCTATCCAGTTGAATCTGCGCAGAGCCTTTACCTGTCGTTGTGCTACCAACCACCAATCCACGACCATAATCCTGAATAGCAGCGGCAAAAATTTCACTGGCTGAGGCCGATGCTAGGTTGGTTAGGACGACCATTTTGCCGTCATAGAGCTGCTCGCCGCCATCATTATCGCGGTACACTTGGACATTGCCGCGGTTATCACGAATCTGTACCAATGGACCGCTTTTAATAAAGAATCCTAGCATTTTGGCAACTTCATCTAACGAGCCACCAGGGTTGTTGCGCAAATCCACCACGAGCCCATCGATATTTTCTTCGTTCAATTTTTTTAACGCTTTTTCAGTATCGATACTGACACTACGGTAGTCCTCGCCATTACGGCGGGCACGATAGTTCAGATAAAAGCTCGGTATCTCAAGAACGCCAATGCGTTTTGGTGTTTTGTCGATATTAGGACGCTGCACCTCGACCACTCGCTGAGTCACGCCTGACTCTTCTTGCTGGATAATATCACGCACAACGGTGACTGTACGGGCACTGGCATCTGGCGTATTAGGCTGACGCAGCTTGAGCGTGACAGACGTACCGCGCTTACCGCGAATCAAGCTGACGATCTCACGCGTTGACCAGCCAACCACGTCCGTCATGGTTTCGCCATCTTTTGCGATACCCACGATCAAGTCATTGGGCTTGATTTGGCCAGATTTGGCCGCTGGACCACCATCGACTAAGGTCACGATACGGGTGTAATCTGGATTTTTACGATCAGGACGGATAGAAACACCGATACCCTCTAGCTGCAAACTCGACTGAATCTGCAGCTCAGTTGCCTGAATCGGCGCATAGTAGTTACTGTGCGGATCATAGGTCAGCATGGCGGTGTTTAGAATCGTCTCCATGATTTCATCATCTTTGAGACGCTTAAACTGCTCTTGCTGACGCGACAAACGATTTTGCAAAATCTCATTTGGCGTACGTTCATCGTTGCGTACCAAGTCCTGTCCACGAGTGATATCTGGATTGCTCAAAAACACTTTTTCTTTGGCTTTTTCGTCTTCTTGTCCCAGCGTAATACTCATCAGCTGAAACTTTAGCTGACGTTCCCAATAGTCACGCTGCTCTTTTTTGGTTTTGAAATGTCCGAGATTTTCACGATCAAGAATGATAGTGTCATCACCGGTCAAATCAATATCTTTCTTGAGCATCTTGGTTGCCATGGCAAAGTATTCGTTTGAGCGTTTGCGATAACGATCAAAGACTTCTACCCCTGCAGATAGGTCGCCTTGCTTGAGGCGCGTGCCAAAATCATCGGCGTGCTTTTTCTTCAGCTCATCGACATCAGATTGCAAAAATAAGGTATGGTTTGGATCGAGACTATCAATATACATTGATAAGATTTCGCGACCTTTTTTACTATCTAATGGCTGATTAAGGTAATGACTGCGATCCAGCAAAGCGGCAACTTGGCGAGTAGTGACCTTTTGCTCAGGTGTCTGAACAAAACTTCCCGTATTGGTTTCTGCTACGGCAGTACCGTAGCTTTGTGTCAGGATAATACCGGCGATGCCCACTGACGCTGCACTGAGTAACCACTGTGCTGGTTGTTTTTTCATCATATGTACCTAGTTATTTGAAGTTAGTGATATTATTTGTGTTATAAAAATTAAAAACTGCTGAATGTATTATTGCCCATGACTGTCGTCTGTTTTTGCTCAATGTCTGTCTTACTTTGCCTTAGCTTACTTATTACTATGAGCTTACAACGCTATAGCTTTATTATTCCGTCGCCTTTATATATAGATTCTGACGCTTATTATCGAATCCTGATATATAGTCAAAAATCAATATTATCATGTGCATAAATACTGAACTGTCTCAAACTGTATAAGCAATCTTACACGCAACGCCTGCACATACCAAACTTTCTCTCACTTTTATCACACATAGCGACTTAAGGCTATTAGCATTAATTCGCCGACTACCCACAAATTGATTTGATGCCAATAATCTGCCACATTAGGCTCAATTGATAATAACTGTCATAATAAAGTGCATGAGTAATGACTGCTAAGCGATTGGACATCGATGATCGGTCAACCCCATAATATAACAATACACAAAAAAATAAGGATGACGCAATGTACGGCGTTTTAATGATTGATATCGATAATACCGCACTGACCGCAGAAGACGTCAGCTTGATCAAACAAGCACAGATTGGCGGGGTCATATTGTTTGGACGCAACGTCGCTGATGCGGCCCAAGTACGCGCATTATGTGACGATATCCGGTACCACAACCCAGATATATTAATCGGTGTCGATCAAGAAGGCGGACGAGTCGCACGGCTGCGTGAAGGGTTCACACCGCTACCTGCTATGGGTAGGCTTGGTGAGTTATTCAATCACGATCCAAGCCGTGCGCTCAGCTGCGCATACGACTGTGGCTATCTGATGGCAGCCGAAGTGATGGCAGTAGGTATTGATTTGAGCTTTGCGCCTGTGCTGGATAGAGATGGTATCAGTCAAGTGATTGGTGATCGAAGTTTCCATCATGAGCCACAGGCGATTGCTGCACTCGCCACGCAGTTTATGCGCGGCATGAAAGCGGCTGGCATGGCTACAACTGGCAAGCATTTCCCCGGTCACGGCGCTATCGCTCCTGACTCGCATGTATCAGAGGCCATCGATACACGTAGCTTGGACGACATCATCAATAGTGATATGCAACCCTTTACACAAACGCTGTCACTGCTTGACGCACTGATGCCCGCCCATGTAATTTTTTCGCAAGTAGATAATCGGCCCGCTGGATTTTCTAAAATTTGGCTAAAAGACATTATTCGTGATCAGCTCGCGTTCGATGGTGTGCTTTTTTCTGATGATTTATCAATGGCTGGTGCAAAGGCTGCTGGCGATGTCAGCGCGCGCGTAAAAGCTGCCATTGAAGCTGGTTGCGATATTGCACTGGTGTGTAACGATCGTGTTGCCGCTCATGAAGCGGCGACGGTAGCGCAAGAACTACCCTATCCTAACCAGAAGCGTATCAAAACCATGTGCGGCAATATACCAAAGTGGCAAGGTGATCTTGAGTCTACTTGCCAACAGTTTGATTATTGGCAACAAGCAAAGAACAATGTCACTCAGAGCTTTTTTAACGTTGAGACTGATACACAAGTTGATAAACCTGCCAATGAATCAAAAGACCCTACTGATTATAAGTAGCTTTGTATTCATACGAAACCGTTGAAAAATTTGGCAAATAAAAAACCGCATCGTTATGAACTGCCCCCCATAAGTTGGACACAACTTACGGGGGTCGGTTCACGTTAAGGTGCGGCTTTTTAGACTTAACTACTATTAAATTAGATGATTTTTGATCAATTCGTTGGATCTACCGCAGTACCTTGAGTCGCATCATCGCCATCAGGCAACAAATCATCATTATTGCTGTCTAGCGGATTCAAATCTGGGTCAAGCGAGTCGCTGTTGATGATCATGCCATTATTTGGATCGACCATTTTGTCATTGACCATAAACTCAATCCGGCGATTACGGAAACGCCCCTGTTCAGTTGAGTTATCAGCGATAGGATCTGTTTCACCCATACCTTTTGTACTAAGTTTGCTCGCATCAACACCTTGAGCCACCAGATACTCTTTTACTGACTCAGCACGCTCACGAGACAACTCCATGTTGTAAGCATCCGATGCTTGGCTATCTGTATGACCGATAATCATCAGGTTCATGTCAGGCACTTCATTGATGATTTTTGCAGCACGATCAAGTATGGCTTTATTGACATCAGGGATGACAGCTTCATCCACTTGGAAGTTGATAACTTGAAGGCTCAGAGCACGCGCGACATCACGTGGGTCTGGATCGTCACCAAGATTGGTCATAGCAACATCTGCAGCAGCAACACTCTCGTCAATCTCACCTTGCAGATCTAATGGACCTTCAGCCTCTACCATCATCGCTGGTGCAGCGGCTTGTAGATCAGACACCAATTGGGCCAATACCGCATCATCAGGTGCATTGACCGTGATGGTATCTCCTTTAATCACCATGCTAGCATTCGGTACATTTTTAACGATTGGCAATATCGTAGTAAGCTGTGCAGCGGCTGGCATATCTATGGCAAAATTATCATCGACATCAGCGCGGCACTTATTGGCTTCATCGCCGAATGCGCCAGTTAGTGCATTCATTACATTGGTCTGTAGCGTCTCGTTGCCTACGCTCATGCGGCAAGCGTATAGCTCACCATTTTCGCCAGTGGCGATACGGAGTGAGGCAGGCTCGATGTCAGTTGCTACTACTGCTTGCTCATTACCTTGCTCGTCTTGCTGCGCGGTAGCCATCGGCGTAGCAACAGGCTCAGGGTTCTCCTGACAGCCTCTTAATAAAGCCCAAGCCAATGCACCCAAAATAATCAAACCGATAATCGGTAATAGGGCTTTCATAAAGCTGCCTTGTGGCTCTTTTTCTTTCTGTAGTGGCGCGGTACTGACCGTATCGGATATAGGCGCCGCAGCAGGAGTGGCTGCAATGGCACTCGCAGGTAAGATAGCCCCTGCCCATGCAGGGATATGATGCTGATAACTGTTGAGATTGTCATTGAGAAATTGCGGTACAGGGGTAGTACCAGCCAAGCTTTTGATTTCGTGAAAAGCAAGCGGCGCTGCCATAGCAATCAGACCACGAGAAGCTGTCTCATCGACACCATGTGCATTAGCGAGCTCACGAGAGATTTGGTCACGGTGAGCCCCTTCTGTCCATACACGATCATAAAAAGAGCTATCATCACGAGCGATATTCTCATTAGCAAAACGGCTATAGGTATCATTATTCGCGAGGCGAGCAGCAAAAATTGCGTAAAATTGCTCAAGTAGATTTTGCTTAGCAGGACTATGATCGTCTGCTAATACGGCTGGGCTGACTGTGCGTGTCAAATGACTGATAATATCCATAATATAATTCTCCTATTAAATTTTATTGATAGCATTCAATGGCTTAACCTATAAAATTATTTAATATTCTGCGTTTATTTAATTCAGAAAATGTCTTTGTAAGAACCTTTTTTACCTGATAAGTATATTTATTCATAAGCATTATAAAATTGTTAAGTCTGTATTTACAGTCACCGCGTTGTTGTGCAAATGATACGTTAAGTAATGTTTTAGTTGGTGCGCGTAACTATACACTCATAACCCAACAGGCACTTGAGTACAAATTAATAGAATTCGATACTCAGCTCTGCGAATCTACTTTTTTGGTAAAGTAGCACCATTTTTGATGCTCAGATCCTAAATACGTACGCTAAGCAACAGCTAAAATCAAAAAGGCGGTATGACAAACTCATACCGCTTCCTTGCTTAACTTTTGAACTATTTCTAAAAGTTCTGAAAGTACATTCGAACTGAGTCGATTTGAATGTACTTTATACGACTCACTACCTGACTTGTGCTGGTTCAGCAACGATGACACTGCTCGCCATGTCATCTACTTCTGACTCAGAAATAGGGCCTGATGGTCTGCTCGGTCTATTACTAGAAGGGACGTTGCTAGGAATATTACTTGAAACATTGGCAGGTACGTTGTTGGAATTATTATTAAATCCATCATTATTGTTAGGTAGTGGCGCAGGTATCACGCGATCACCTGTGTCATCATCAGCGGCTTGATATTCTCCAGTACCATTGCTCATACCGTCATTACTGTATTGGTTATTAGCGCCTGTTCCATCGCCGAGTTGATTGTTCATGCCATTAGTGCCAGCCATACCATATGTCGTATCACCATTACTGTTGTTAGGCAGTGGCAATGGCGCAGTACTATCGACTGCCATGGTTGGTGCTAAACTACGTACGTTTGTGACCAATTGTTGTAATAGCATGTCATCCGGCGCCTCTACTGTCAGACGATCGTTTTGTAAGTGTAGACGGGCGAACGGTGTCGATCTGAGCATGGTCAGGACATTGGGCAATATCTCCGCAGGCATGTTTGCGATAGTAGTTGCCATTCCATCCTGTACGGTAAATTCACATATACTCGCCTGCTCACCAAAGCTCGTATTGAGTGCCTGTTGTAAAGAGCTTTGTAGCGCTGCATCACCGACCGTCGCGCTACAAGTATAGAGGTTGCCACTATCATCTACGCCAACGATGAACTCGATGGGAGTCATCGTTGGTGCTGGTGGCGGTGCTGGAGTAACCACAGGCGCGACAGCGACCGGTTCTACTGGTAGGTCACTTTTGGGTTTTATTAATAATGCCCAAGCAGCCAGTGCCATCGCAGCCAGTGCAACTATCAATAAAAATACTCGCATCAGTAGGTCGTTTCGCTGATTGCGAGTGCGCACGCGCTCTTGCTTGATGTTGCTATTTTCTGCCAAGTGATGAGCTGCTGGACTGGCATGGATAGCGTCATTACTGTCACCAAAATGCCCATCGTCATTTAATGCGTCAGTAGCGCTTATATTAACGTTTTCTACATAAGCGGCTGTAGTAGCTGTCGTTGCAGCGACTGCGTCAGTACTTAGATCAGGCTTGCTAAGTTTATTCGGTACGGTATCACTTGATGGCACGATACCATTATCTGCGACATCTGCGACAAAGTTTGACATTGATTCGTGTCCAGCGCCTTGAGTAGCAGTAATAACGGACGCTGACCATATAGGTAAATATGGGCGCAGCATCGACTGCTCTCCTTGCAAGAATGCTGGCAAAAACTGTCCATTGGCCAAAACCTTTAGCTCACGATAGGCTAAGGATGCTGCATTAATTAGCAATTGAGCAGTGATCGACTCATCAATATGATGCGCGGCTGACAGCTCTTGGATAATCGTTTTTTGTAGTACTTGGTCTTGCCATAGCTGCTCAAATAAAGGCCGCTCGGCAATACTGTCATTAGCCATCACCTGATCGTTACGAAGTAGTTGCGAGTAGACCTGTGGCACCGCTAAGCGCGTGGCTAAAATGGCATAAAACTGCTCAAGCAAGCTGATATAAGCCACGCTATCACTGCGATTATGCTCGCCCAATATAGCGGGGGTGACGGTCTGTTCTAATTGATCGATAATACTCATGGATCACTGCCTCTCTCGACTTTTTGAATCCGCAAAAATTAAGCACTTATTGTTCGTTGTATATACGGCTACTTGCCCTGAAACTGTCAAGCGTTCTTTAGCAGCATCGACGTCTATATAGCGGTTTCACTTATCTCACATGATACACTGCTACATTACTCACTATAAAAGCATAAAAATGCATCGTTTTGTCACATAATAGATATTTGTATCAGCATAACTGCTGTTAGTATTAACTAATTACGTTACGAGTAACTTGAACTTAGTATCAATATATTAACTTAGTATGAATATATTAATTAATGGTCATATTTGTTTTTACTCAGCCCTAACGCTTAGGCTTTGAACATTGTCATTTATCGCATTGCCATTTATTGCATTGTCACCTATCAGGCGCGACCTAAGGATTTTCCTTTGTTAAACCATACGACCCTTATTATCATCATTACTGTTATTGTCAGCTTATTAGCATGGCAAAACAAGAAATTACTCAACCGTCTTATCTTTTATCCACCCGCTGTAAATAACGGACAATGGGATCGTTTTGTCACGCATGGCTTTATTCATGCCGACAGTATGCATCTGCTATTCAACATGTTTACGTTATACTTTTTTGGCCGAGCTATTGAAGGGCTATATCGTTCATTTTTGTTCGGCTATGGTTTTGTGGTTTTTTATGTGTTGGCTATTGTTGTTGCCATGATTCCAAGCTACCTTAAAAATAAAGACAATGCCAGTTACTTAAGTCTTGGGGCATCAGGCGGTGTATCGGCAGTCTTATTTGCCTTTATTTTGCTAGCACCGTGGGAGCGAATTTACTTATTTGCCATTGTTCCTATTCCTGCGATACTGTTTGCCGTCGCTTATGTATTTTATAGTATTTACGCGGACAAACGCGGTGGCTCAAAAATCAATCATATGGCACATATGTGGGGCGGCGCATTTGGCGTCATTGCTACGATTATTTTAGAGCCTAAAGTACTACCCCATTTTATAAATGCTTTATTGTCGCCTGGTTTTTAAACTGTTTTCTCAAATAGAAATTCTTTGAATCAGGACAATTAAGCAAGTTGCTTACTTTTACGTTTGAGATTTAATATTTCATTATGATTATAGATATTATCGGTGATATTCATGGTTATGCAGACAAGCTCGTTGGTTTGTTAAACCAATTAGGATACGAGCATAACGGTCAGCATTTTGTGCCACCGGCAGGTCACAGGGCATTATTCATTGGCGATTTGATTGACCGTGGGTCGCAGCAACTGGCCACATTAGAGATTGTCTTTGCGATGTTAGACGCGGACGTGGCCGATGCGGTGATGGGCAATCATGAATATAATGCCTTGGCTTATGCTACGCTCGATCCTGAGGATTCTAGCCAGTATCTGCGCTCACATAATGCGGTACATAAACGCCAACATGAAGCATTCTTGGCAGAGATACCTTTCGGCTCAGAGCAGCACGAATACTGGTTGCAGCGCTTGTACGAGATACCTCTGTGGATTGAGACAGATTATGCCTGTTTCGTCCATGCTTGCTGGGATGTAGATAGCATGGCGGTTCTAGAGCCCCTGCTGACGGATAATAACTGCCTAACCTCTGAAGGTCTAATCGCAACCGCTAAAGAAGATACTATCGCTTTTGATGCCTTAGAGCGTGTACTAAAAGGGGTCGAGACGGGCTTGCCTGATGGTATTGTGATGGTAGATAAAGAAGGCACTGAACGCAGACGAGTACGGGTGCGTTGGTGGCTTGATGCGTTGAATCAGCGCACGCTTCGTGAGGTCGCTCGTGCACCGTCCTCCGCATTGGCACAAATACCGCCTGATGCACTGGCTGAAAATATTGACTTTGCGATTCAAACACATAAACCTGTTTTTGTCGGTCACTATTGGCTCACTGGTACACCTGAGCCACTCAGTCCACAAGTCGCCTGTACTGATTATTCGGCAGCGGTAGATAGTGGCTACTTGACTTGCTATCAGCTGGATACCGAACAGCCATTACCACTGACAGCTTCTCGCTTTGTGCAGCATTATCACGACAAAAGAATAGAGATAAACCAGTGATATAAATGCTATTAACACCATATCATTATTAAAAGTCAAACTTGGCTTTACGAGTGTAGCAAAATTTTTGTATGATGGTCTTTTTGAGGATATCCAATCATGAGCACCACCAATACTGCGGCTAACCAGAACGGTCCAATCACCTCCCCTGCTGGTCAACCAAAAGTCGGCATTATTATGGGTTCGCAATCTGATTGGGCGACCATGAGTGCCGCAGCACAATTGCTAGCAGACTTTGATGTTGCCTTTGAGTGTGAAGTGGTTTCTGCTCACCGTACACCTGACAGGCTATTTGATTACGCCAAAAGCGCAAAAGACAATGGTCTACAAGTGATTATCGCGGGTGCAGGCGGTGCCGCTCATCTGCCTGGTATGTGTGCGAGCCAAACACCACTACCTGTATTTGGCGTCCCTGTAAAATCCTCTATGCTAAGTGGTTGGGACAGTCTGTTGTCTATCGTGCAAATGCCCAAAGGCGTTGCTGTTGGGACATTGGCGATTGGTACCGCTGGCGCTTATAACGCTGCCCTACTTGCGATTCAAGTCTTAGCCTTGCATGATGAAACGATTGCTACTAAGCTGGATGAGATGCGTCAGACGCAAACCGAGACCATTCTCGCTAGCCCAACACCCGGTATTATTAATTCTTAAATAAATATAGAGTGACTAGCTTTTTTAGCATAGTATTTTGTATTGATCGCCTAAAAACAAGAGCTACCACATTTTATTTTTCAGTACGTCATACTAGATATAAGGTGCCTATAGTGCACCTTTTCCTATTTTCACCCATTGCGTTTTAAATTTTAATACAACACAGACCTCATTCACTTTTATTCAAAGAGCCTTTCATGACTACAGCAAACGCTTATCCTGTTACCCAAACCATTCGTACCATCGGTATTTTAGGCGGTGGTCAGCTTGGTATGATGCTTGCCGAAGCCGCGATGCCACTCGGTTACCAATGCGTGTTTTTAGAAGACAATCCAGAATGCCCTGCCAGCCTATACGGTCACGTGTTTCATAGCGATCAATTAGTCGACTTTATGGCAGCCGCTGATGTCTTTACCTTAGAGTTCGAGAACACACCAACGTCTACGGTCGAGCAATTAACGAGCGTGTCAAAATCTGGCAGCAAGCAAGGTATGTTCCCACCACTGATTGCGCTTGATATCGCCCAAGACCGTCTAAAAGAAAAGCAGATGTTCAATACGCTCGATATTGCCACCGTGCCATTTATGGCTGTTCATTCTGAAGCTGAGTTAAAACAAGCTTGTGAAGCGTTAGGCCTGCCTATCGTTTTGAAAACCAGCCGCGGTGGCTACGATGGCAAAGGTCAGTTTGTTATCAAACAAGAGAGTGACATTAAAACTGCTTGGCTTGCGCTAAAAGACGCTGTTAGTGGCAAAGGGTCACTCACGCCAACACCTGCGCCACTGATTGCTGAAGGTTTCATTAACTTTAATCGTGAAGTCTCTATCATTGCAGCAAGAGCGCAAAATGGTCAGATACGCTGTTATGATTTGGTCGAAAACCATCATCATCACGGTATTTTGGCAAAAACTCAAGCTCCTGCGGTCGGTACCAGCCACCTGCTCCAGCAGGCAACAGACGCCATCACAAAGATCATGAACCATCTAGACTATGTGGGCGTCATGGCACTTGAATTGTTTGTCAACAAAGATGCTCGCGGTCATACCACGATACTGGCCAATGAGATTGCCCCGCGTGTACACAACTCTGGCCACTGGAGCATCGAAGGCGCGGTTACTAGCCAGTTTGAAAACCATATCCGTGCTGTGGTCAACTTACCACTCGGTGATACGGACAACGTCCATCCAGCGATTATGGTCAACGTACTCGGCCAATATCCTGATATCAGTGCCGTGCTAAATATCGATGGCGCTCACTATCATAGCTATCATAAAGCCGAGCGTGATGATCGCAAGATTGCTCATATTACCTTGATGCCCAATGACGTGACTGACTTAGAATCCGCTATGGCAAAGCTGGTTGCCGTATTGCCAAATAAAGTAGGTTTGGACAAAGAGTATGGAAATATCGATACTCACTCTAATACCGCAGATGCCAAAGCTAAAAACGACGTCTTAGAAGATAACAGTGGTGAAGCAGACAGTCTGGCAGAATTGTCGCCAAAGACAGCAAAGGCGAAGAAATAATGCAAATTTGGGTGGATGCTGACTCGGTGCCATTGATTGCCAAAGATTTGATTATCAAAACGGCTGAACGTACCAAAACGATGGCGATATTCGTCGCCAACCAGCCAATCAAACTACGCAAATCTCCTCTGCTCGTCATGACGGTTGTGCCATCAGGGTTTGACAAGGCTGATGATTATATCGTCGAGCAAATACAGGCAGGCGACTTGGCGATTACGAGCGACATACCTTTAGCCAATGATATTTTGGACAAAGGCGGCTTGGTGCTAACCACACGCGGCGTGGTCTATGACAAAAATAACATCAAGCAAAAGCTTAATATGCGCGATTTTATGGACACCATGCGCGGTACTGGTGTCCTAGAGCTGCAAGAGATGAGCGGTCAAAAACCCTACGGCGACCGCGATAAAAAAGCTTTTGCCGACGGTCTGAATCGCTTAGTACGTTAGCGCTGTTACCCTTCTAATCTCATTAAAGTACTATCCTCTAGATAGCGAATCTTGCTTGGCAAATATTGCTTTCTTGCAAACCGTATACACTCTATAACCAACTCCTATCCAATCCGCACGCTTTATAACGAAGCGTGCGGATTATTTTTGTTACGATACAGTCAGTTTTTGAGATAAACACATTCACTGAATCACTCAAATAACAGAACTCAAATAAAAATAGGAATGATTATGAAGATTTTAGTTATTGGTGCCAGTGGTCGTGTCGGTGGTGAATTGGTTAAGCAATTATTAGCTGACGAACATCAAGTCATTGGTACGACTCGCCAAGAAAAAAAGCTGTTTGACAATGACAACTATACTCAGCTAGATTTGGATATTACCGCCAGCAAAAAGTCTATCGAGAAACAACTGGATCAAGATATTGATGCTGTCTATTTTGTCGCAGGATCTGGTGGTAAAAATGTACTAGAAGTCGACTTACACGGTGCAGTAAAGACCATGCAAGCCGCGCAAGACAAAGGTATCAAACGCTATATTATGCTTAGCTCTGTATTCTCGCTAGAGACTGAGAAATGGGATAACAACCCTAACATTGCAGATCTAAAAGACTACTATATCTCTAAGCATTACGCTGATCATTGGCTCGTGAATAATAGCTCACTCGACTATACAATCGTACAGCCGGGTGCACTGAAAGAACGTGACGGTACAGGCAAAATCACTATCAATGATACCAACTCTGGTGAAAATGCTATTGAAGATGTCTCAACGACGCTGGCAGCTGTCCTAACCGCCGATAATACTATTGGAAAAGTATTCAACTTGCATAATGGTGATATCGACATCAATGAAGCCATTGCTACAGTATAAACCGTCACTATTTAGATAGATCTGACCGCCAAGCTATAACTACACCTACAACTACGTAAGTCAAATCACTGAATCAGATTATAAAAAAGGTCGTTATCGATTCGCCAATACTCAATTGGTCAGTCGGTAACGACCTTTTTTCTTGCTGCTATGAATAAAAACTATCTGTTGGTTATGCTTGACCACTCGGAAAAGCAATCACTTCCTCTAAAGTTTTTGCGCCCGTTATCACCATGAGCAATCGATCAACACCGACCGCGATACCGCTACAAGGGATCAAATCATCAGATGCAGCAACTAAATGCTCATCAATGGGCATTTTCGGCAACCCATGACGATGACGTAATTGATTGTCTTGCTCAAAACGTGCTCGCAATGCTGGACCATCTGCCAGCTCATCATAAGCGTTGGCAATCTCAATGCCATTGATGTAAAGCTCAAAGCGTTTCGCTATTTTATTGCCTTCTTTATCTAGCGCTGTCTTTGCCAATGCAGCTGTCGCAGGTGGATATTCTATGATCAGTGTCGGCAAATCATGTCCCAAATTTGGCTCTACTGCATGACTAAATAGTAAGTCTAACCAGCTCTGGCGACGATTTGCTTCGCTATCATCAGCATCATTAAAATCAAATCCTATCAACCCTCTATCTTCTGCTACCGCTTGGAGCGCAGATAGGCTCGCTGTCAGTGGGTGTATACCAACAAAATCCATAAAAGCATCGACATAGCGATAGTGGCTCATCACCATTGGATGACCATACAGCGCCGTAAGCAACTCATTAAGCTCACCTGCCATATCATCGAGGCTGTAATTGGGCTGATACCACTCTAACATTGTAAATTCGATATTATGACGCACGCCTATTTCATTATCTCGAAACACAGGACAAATTTGATAAATAGGCACTTGCCAGCTCGCCAGTAAACGCTTCATCGCAAACTCAGGAGACGTATGCAAATAATAGGTACGAGGACGATCTTGATAGGTTACGTGCGCTGCCACTGATTGCAAAAAAGTGTCGGTGTTCCCTGCTTGCGATAAAAGCGGCGTCTGTACTTCCAGTACCTGACGACTGGTAAAAAACTGGCGAATATCACCGATAAACTTGGCACGCTGCTGTGCCATTGCCAGTGTTATGGTGGGTGCGTAGTTAGGTTGATGACTAAAGGTACTGCTTGATTGGCTCATGACTGTCTACCGTGATTCACAAATAATAATGCTTCCATGACGTAGATTATTTATGTTTTTAAGAATAGTATTTTTAAATTGCTAGATTAGGATTGCCACTCACGGCGCAAGTGGTAATCACGCCTCAGACCGTCAAAATCTGCGCCATTCACTTGTTTGTCAGGATTTTCATCAGATATTTTGCTTCGCAACAAGGCATCATCTTGCATAATGTCATAAAACTTTGACAATCTGTCTGGGTTTGCTTTTAACTCAGACCACAAAAACAGGTTAAGCGGTAGCAGGTTGGACATAGACTGGGCAGGTATGATCGCTAGCTTCTCACATAAGGCATCATAGATGATTTGTGTACCACGTAGCTTGCCCTCTAATGTATAGCCAGCGATATGCGGTGTGGCGATTGTGAGCTTAGCTAGTAGGCTGTCAGCAACCGTTGGCTCATGCTCAAACACATCCAAAACCACTTGCCGCCCAGTATGAGCAATATCGTTCTTGAGATCATTTTCATTGACCACAGGGCCGCGCGCGCTATTAATCAATATGTTATCAGCAGGCATCATGGCCAATGTCTCTGCATTGATGAGATGACGCGTTGGATAGTCACTGCCTTTAGCATCACTATCAACTTTCTCACTTGTCAGGGGCACATGCAAACTCACCGCGTTACTTTGAGAAAGCACCTGCTCAAGGCTGGCATTATTAATAGTAGAGCTTGGTAATAATGGATCGTATCCAAGCACCTGCCAGCCCAAGTCATTGGCATACTGAGCAAGCGTACTGCCAATATTGCCAAGGCCGATGATACCGAGTGTCACAGGCTGCTGCCAGTAGTTTGGACGTATGGTCAAGATAGCCGTCAGTACATACTGAGCCACCGAGTGCTTGCTACAACCAGCGGCATTGGCAAAAGTAATATCGCGCATCGCTAAATAGTCTTGGTCGACATGATCTGTACCGATAGTCGCTGAGCCAACAAATTGCACACTGTGATTTTCAGCCAACAGCGCCTCATTGACTTGCGTGACCGAGCGTATTAACAAAATATCTGGCTGTACTTCAGACAGCAGCTTTGCGTCAATATCACGACCAGCGACCGGTATAATTTTGACTGTTTGCCCAGACAACTGACCTAATGTAGCGTGATTAAAAAAATCATTCAGGCTAGCAATATTGCTATCAGCAACGATCGTGATACCTTTGGCCATCTGGTTTATCTTATTGTCCATAGCATCTGCAATATCATTGTTTGTCATTGGCAATTTTCTCTATCGATAAGGGTTTTCTATGTAGACTCATTTCCACTGACTGTGTCTTGTGCTGGATTATGTACTGGCGCTATGGCATTTGAGTCAGAGAGCGTGACGTCTTGTGGCGCAAATATCTCATTTTTGTGCTGCGATATCCACTCGCGCCATACGGCAAGACCGATAGCCAGTACCACAGGGCCGATGAACAATCCAACAAACCCAAATGCGGTTAGACCGCCCAACACACCGATAAAAATAATAATAAATGGGATTTTGGTCGCACCACTTATAACAATAGGTCGAATGAGATTATCCACCCAGCTAATAACAAACACGCCCCATAGTGCCAAACCAATCCCTTCTGCAGTATGTCCTTGGCTCAAGAGCCAGACAGACACACCGCCCCAAACAAATGGCGTACCAAAGGGAATCAACGCAATAATAAACGTGACAATGGTCAATAAGATAGGGCTTGGCGCACCAGCGAAGTAATAGCCGATACCAGCCAATAGCGCCTGAGCCAATGCCGTCAGCCCGATGCCGTATACCACCGCACGCGTGGTTGTACCTACAGAATCGATATAGCCATCGATGCGATTGCCGATGATGTTACGCAGCGCTTGGCGAATCTGACGAACCAGACTAGTACCATCACGATAAAAAAAGAATAGTGTCATCAGCGCCATACCCAGCTTAGCCAGACCACTGAACACCACGTCAAATGCTACCTTGCCATAATACAAGTGCGACTGAACCCAAAGACGGAAGGCTTCTAGCGTGCCTTCTGGGTTTTTATTGATTCGCCACAGTACGTCTTTGATTTGCTGACCGATAATCGGCAAGTCTTTAAATGAGTCAGGCACATCCAAATAGCCCACTTTAATACGATAGACCAAATTACTGATTAAGCTCAACGCTTCTTGCTGCAAAATAAACACACCAATAACCAATGGCACACCTATTATCAAGGAGATGCTCACGGTCATAATGGCAGCGCTAAAATCTGGACTCAGTTTAACTTTTTCGTGAAAAAACTCATAAATAGGGAACGTCACATACGCCAAAATTGCCGCCCACAATGCCGGTACAATAAAAAACTGCACCACTTTAAAGCATAATACGAACAGCGCAACCAGCAAAGTAATCGCAAGCAAGCGCTGGATAATAAATTCTTTTGTCCAATTTTCAATCATAGCGTATAAACCAAGAGCGGACAGCAAACGATAACTTTGCTGGCAAGTTTATAAATGTGTGATAAACATCAGCTTATAGACGCTGTCCATAAACTGTATCCATTAGAGAGGATGGTAGATTATAAGTATATAAAGAAAAAACGGTGTCAAACCCATTAAATCACATGGCAATACTGCGTATTTACAAACTATCACTCTGATAAATAACATCGCGAAAAACGCAGCTATTACGCTCCATTATGCAATAGATTATGATAATTATATAACGCTATGTTGTAATCTTTACTTACAACTTTGTCTATGCAAGCTTACTAGATGATGACCGGAATGACTAGCGCATAATGCATGGATTTACTGTGAAAAACAGTGCCATCGCAGCTGCTTTTATATTCAGCTATTAAACTGCAATCTTATCAGGGAATTCACTGGTGCGTTCTATTTGTCACGACAATTGATGTTATACTAAAGCAATTATTTTAAGCTTTTCAATATAGTTAAGTGCATTTGTACGCTTTTATTTTTGTCGTTGCATAAACATCGCATCTATCAAGGCAGATTCCAGACCCTCTTGTATCGTCTTCTTCTAGACTATCATAAGATCTCATTTTAGGATGGCACGATCATTTGGGATAGGAGGCATAAGCAATTATGCTTTTAAGCATTGTCTAAGCGATTATGTAGGATTTAGGCTTGTCATATCAACTCAACATTCGAGCTTGATAAGCGAGCACGCAGTTTTGAATGAATTTCGGACTTACTTTGATTTTATTTTAAATCAATACAGACTCACCAAATTTTAATAATATATCGATAGGAACAATAACAATGTCAAAAGACACTGATAATCCCAATCTTAACCCCTCACATGAAGCCAGCAAGACCAACAAACCACAAGATACGGTCACTTTTGCTTTAGCGCAGTCACATTTTTTGGTAGGCGATATCGCAACCAACGTTGAAAAAATGCGCACGCTTGCATTACAAGCACGCGAACAAGGTGCTGACGTTATCGTATTTCCAGAGCTGGCACTACTAGGCTATCCTCCGCAAGATTTATTGCTACGCCCAAGCCTATCAGGCCGTGTCAAAAGCGCCTTATCTACCTTGAGTGATATCGACGATATCGTCATGATTGTCGGCTATCCGCATGTCGATCATCACGGTACTTTTAACTCCGCTGCTATCTTACATAATGGTCATCAAAAGGGCTTCTATCACAAGCAGATGTTGCCAAACTATGGCGTCTTTGATGAGCGCCGTTATTTTGATAAAGGTCGCAATCAAGTCTTATTTGACTATAAAGGCATTACCATTGGCCTGCTCATTTGTGAAGATTTGTGGGACAAAAACCCGATTGCTGAACTCAAAAAACAAGGTGCTGACCTCATTGTTAGCTTAAACGCCTCACCTTTTGAGATTGAAAAACAAAACAACCGCAAAGCCATGCTTGCCAAGCGCAGCCGTGAAAACAATTTACCTATCGTCTATGTCAATGCAGTTGGCGGTCAAGACGATCTTGTATTTGATGGCGGCTCTATGGCTGTGCAAGCCGATGGCAGCGTGGCCCATGAAGCACCGCGCTTTATGAACCAGTTATTATTGGCCACTTTAGATGTCAACACGGCTAAATTCAATAATCAAGCCAAAGCACCTTTGTCTCTAAGCCGTGAGTCTGAGATGTATCAGGCATTGGTCGTCGGTCTACGCGACTATGTCAATCACTCAGGATTCTCTGGCATTATTGTTGGATTGTCAGGTGGTATTGATTCAGCACTGACACTCTGTATCGCGGTTGATGCGTTGGGCGCTGACAAGGTCTATGCCGTCATGATGCCGTATGAATATACCTCTCAGATCAGTCTAGAAGATGCACAGGCTCAGGCACGTCGCTTAAATGTCTCTTATACTGTGTGTCCTATTTTCGATGCCGTCGAAGGTATTCGTCATACACTAGCGCCTCTATTTAACAAGTCACCAGCGGATACAACCGAAGAGAACATCCAAGCCCGTGCTCGCGGTGTTGTGTTGATGGCACTGTCCAACAAGTTTGGTCATTTGGTCATCACGACAGGTAACAAATCAGAATTAGCAGTTGGTTACTCAACATTGTATGGCGATATGGCTGGCGGCTTTGACGTACTAAAAGACGTGTATAAATCACAAGTCTACAAATTGGCGAGCTACCGCAATCGCCTAGAAGATACGCCTGTCATCCCTGAGCGCGTTATTACTCGTCCGCCATCTGCTGAGCTACGTCCAGATCAAAAAGATCAAGACAGCTTGCCTGATTATGATGTATTGGACGATATCTTGATGTCTTATATCGATGAAGATATGGGCTATCAGGAAATTATCGATAAAGGCTTTGATGCTGAGATGGTCGCAAAAGTCATCAAGATGGTAGACAATAGCGAGTATAAACGCTTGCAATCGCCCATCGGTACAAAGATCAGCCACAAAGCTTTTGGACGTGAACGCCGCTATCCGTTGGTCAATAAGTGGTCAATCAAAGGCTAAATCGCGCTTGCCTTTCAGCTTAGGGCGTGTTGAACATTCGCAAATAGGCACTGCTGATCGCTAAAATTGTTCCAGACAAGGCACAAAGCGACGATAATGGAGATGCCTTAGCGAGATTTGTAACGCAGTATGGGGCAATTTTAGCATCAGCCCGCAGGGACAGGACTCTTTTTTGCCGCTTCATCGTTAAAAATAAGCGCTTAGAATGACTAAACTTATTATTTTTAACATCGAATCGCCTAAAAAATAGTCGCTGTCAGTGCCATAGTCGAATGTTCAACACGCCCTAGATGATTTACGAATTTATGAGTTGAAAGGTGCAAGTCAGATCGTTTGACAAAACGTCGAATTTTTCCTATTAGCTGGGTGCTTGCCCAGCTTTTTTGGTTTTTATACATGAACAAATTTACCGTCCACCTTCTGATCTTCTCCCTTTACCTACTGATTATTTTTGACCCAATTCCTCTTTACTTCTTTTCGAGTATGTCATGAGCTTGCTAACTGCCAGTGTTTTTCTTCTCCTTCTACTTGCCTTGAGTACCTTTGTCTCTGCTGCTGAAATTGCGATTGCCGCAGGGCGCAAAATCAAATTGCAAATCATGGCCAAAGAAGGCGATGTTCGCGCACTTGATGTCCTCAATATGCAGGATCACCCTGGGAGCTTTATCACGGTCGTACAGATAGTACTGAATGCGGTTGCTATCTCGGCGGGTGCTGTAGGCGAGTCAGCCATTAGTCCTTATCTGGAGCAGATGTTTAATAGTGAAGCGGTGGCTTCAGTGATATCGTTTGCACTCATCACCAGTCTGTTTTCATTACTTGCAGATCTGATGCCCAGACGCTTGGCAATGTCGAGTGCTGAGGCGATAGCGGTCCGCCTTGTACGCCCAATGATTCTCTTGATTTTTGTATTAAAACCCATTATCTGGGTGTTCGATGGCGCTGCAAATATCCTTTTTAAATCCTTTGGTATCTCAACCATCCGCCAAGACGATATGACCCCAGAAGATATCTATGCCGTCATGGATGCAGGCGCTGAAGCAGGCGTGCTAAAAAAACAAGAGCATCATCTGATAGAAAATATCTTTGATATGCAGGAGCGTACCGTCACCTCAGTGATGAACCCACGCGAAAATATCGTTTATTTTGATACCAAAACCAGTACCGAAGAAGTCGTAAATATCATGATTGAGCAGCCGCACAATAAGTTTTTGGTCTGCCATGATGACGACCTAGAACATATCGTGGGTTATGTAGAGTCTCGTAGCTTTCTGGCCTTGGTTTTAAATCAGCAAGAGGTCAATCTGACAGACAAATCTCTATTAAAACCGGCACTATTTGTACCGGACACCTTGTCTTTGTTTGAAGTATTAGAGATGTTCAAATCGACTGGCGCAGACTTCGCTGTCATCGTGAATGAATATGGGCTTGTGGTTGGTGTTATCACACTCAAAGACGTGATGAGCATTGTGATGGGTGAGCTGGTAACACTTGAGGAACAGCCTATTGTTCAGCGTACAGACAACTCATGGCTGATTGATGGAATGACCCCTATTGAAGATGTCATTCGTGCATTAGATATCGTCGATTTACCGCGCAGTGAGAACTATGAGACCATCAGTGGCTTTATGATGTATATGCTGCGCAAAATTCCTAAGAAGACCGATACCATCGAGTATGCCAATTATCGGTTTGAAATCATTGCAACGGACAATCTAAAAATCACGCAAATGCTAGTGACCAAACGAGAAGATACGGTTTGATTGATTGGCCAATTAATCATTTATTCGATTGGCCTAGGACGCAGCATTCTAATCTCGCGCACCAAAGATAGCCGTACCAACACGCACCATGGTAGAGCCATTGTCTATCGCCTCTGCCATATCACCACTCATCCCCATGCTAAGCGTATCCCAAGCATCCAACTCTGGATGGCTGGCTTTTATATCGTCAAACAATGCCTTGGTTCGTGCAAAAGCGTTTGTATCTGCTTTGGCAGGGATAATCATCAACCCGCGCAGTTGCAAGCGCTCATAGCCTTTAATCGCTATGATCAATGCTGGCAGTTCTGCTGGTAGGCAACCTGACTTGCTGTCTTCGTTATCAATATTTACCTGAATTAATACGTTCAATGCTGGGAGCTCATCTGGGCGTTGATCGTTTAAACGTTTGGCAATGATATCGCGCTCAAGGGTTTGCACCCAATCAAAATGCTCGGCAATATCGCGTGTTTTATTACGCTGAATACTGCCGATATAATGCCAGACGATATCTGCGCATGCAGGATTCGATTTTAGCGTATTTATTTTTTCAATGGCTTCTTGTAGATAGTTTTCGCCAAAGTGCTGCTGTCCCTCATTCGCCAAAGTAGCAATCATATTGGCAGGCTTGGTTTTTGACACGGCTAGCAAAATGGTAGTATTGGCAGATCTACTATCTCGCTCAGATGCCTGCTCATAGGCTTGGGTCATTTGCTCTTTGACTTGCTGCCAATTAGCGACAAGCGTCTGATTATCAACACTTTGATTTGTCTCTTTCATATCAGTCATATATAAGGCTCTCAAAATTTACTTAATTTTTAATAGGTTTTATAAAAAGTTTATGGCTGAGACTGCTTAATTTAAATATTTTTAATAAAAAATTATTTATCGCCCATATATAAAATTAGCTGAAAAATGACTAATTTCATATTTTCTTAAAGGAGTAGATGGTTAAATACTCACAGTCTTGTTATGATATTGTTACATGCTTTAACATATGCTACTGAATATGATAGCGGTGGTAAAGACGGCATGCTGGTTCACTCTTCAATATTTTACGCTTGAACAAAGCGATTGATGGATAGTTTACCACGTGCCTTTATGCTCTTTTGTCTTACCCTGACTAATTGATAGGAATATCGGATTATGGCTGAAAAAAACACCTTAAGTATCGAAGACTTGCTACGTTTTACGGTCAAACATAAAGCATCGGATTTACATATTTCAGCTGGCATGCCTGCGATGATTCGTACCGATGGTGAGATGACACGCATCAATATGCCTGCGATGACGCACCAAGTGGTTCATCAGCTCATTTATGACATTATGAACGACAAGCAGCGCGCTGATTTTGAAGAGTTCTTTGAGACAGACTTTTCTTTTGAGATTCCAAACTTGGCACGTTTTCGAGTCAATGCATTCAATCAAAATCGCGGCGCAGGCGCGGTATTTCGTACCATCCCTTCTAAAGTATTGACCATGGAAGACTTAGGGATGGGCGACGTGTTCAAACGTGTCTCAGACTTCAAACGTGGCGTGGTGTTAGTTACCGGCCCAACTGGTTCGGGTAAATCGACGACGCTAGCGGCCATGATTGATTATATTAACGAAAGTCGTAAAGAGCATATTTTAACAATTGAAGATCCGATTGAATTTGTCCATGAATCGAAAAAAAGCCTGATTAACCAGCGTGAAGTGCACCGCGATACCTTAGGTTTTGAGCCTGCATTACGTTCAGCATTGCGAGAAGATCCAGATGTCATCTTGGTTGGTGAGTTACGTGACCTTGAGACCATTCGTTTGGCACTGACTGCGGCCGAAACAGGACATTTAGTATTCGGCACTCTGCATACTAGCTCAGCCGCTAAGACGATTGACCGTGTCATCGACGTATTCCCTGCCGCCGAAAAAGATATGATTCGTGCCATGCTATCGGAGTCACTACAAGCCGTTATTTCACAAACCCTATTGCGTCGTCAAGCTGGTGGACGTGTGGCAGCTCATGAAATCATGCTAGGCACACCCGCTATCCGTAACTTAATACGTGAAAACAAAATTGCTCAGATGTATTCTGCCATCCAAACGGGTGCAGGCGAAGGCATGATTACGCTTGATCAAACGCTAAAAAACTTGGTTGGCAAAGGCACCATCAGTAAAGATGTGGCTCGCCCTTATGCCAAGCAACCTGAGGCATTTTTATAGTCTCAGCCAAATCACAAAAAAGCGTGAATGGTGCTAAATTGTTATTGGTCTCTATGAATGACCTTTAATACACTACTCTAAATAACTTTTAATCGACTTACATCGAATGCAGGTACGATATGGACATTGATAAATTATTGCAGTTGATGATTAATAAAAATGGCTCTGACCTTTTTATTACTGCTGATGTAGCGCCTTCCATGAAAGTAAATGGAAAAATTTTACCTGTCGGTAAAACCCCTTTGACCGCTGATCAAACCATGATGTTAGTCAAAGGAGTGATGACCCCTAGCCAGCAAAAAGAATTTAAAGAGACGAACGAGTGTCAATTTGCTATATCTGATGAAGCACAGCAAGCACGTTTTCGGGTCAGTGCATTCATACAGCGCGATATGGCAGGAATGATTTTACGGAAAATTGAGAATAAGATCCCAACTGTTGAGGAACTACGCTTGCCGCCAGCGCTCAAAGAACTGGCCATGAAAAAGCGCGGCATTATCTTGCTGGTCGGCGCGACCGGCACAGGTAAATCCTCTACGCTCGCGGCTATGATTGGACATCGTAACCAAAACTCTCATGGGCATATCATTACCATAGAAGACCCTATCGAGTTTGTCCATAAACATCGTGGTTGTATCATCACTCAGCGTGAAGTCGGTATCGATACGCACTCATTTGAAGCAGGACTAAAAAATACGCTACGCCAAGCACCAGATGTCATCTTGATTGGTGAGATTCGTAACCGCGAGGTCATGAGCTACGCGATCCAGTACGCTGAGACAGGGCATCTGGTATTTGCAACCTTGCATGCCAATAATGCCAACCAAGCGATTGACCGTATTATTCATTTCTTTGAAACCAGTCGTCATAATCAGCTATTTATGGATTTGTCGCTGAACTTGCAGGCCATTATCGCTCAGCAGCTCATTCCAACCCCTGATGGCAGAGGACGCCGTGCTGCTATTGAGATTTTATTAAACTCACAGCTAATTAGCGACTATATCCGTAAAGGTGAGGTGCATGAAATCAAAGACGTCATGACACGCTCTCGAGACAGCGGTATGCAAACCTTTGATCAAGCGCTTTTTGACTTGTATGAACAAGGAGAGATCACTTATAAAGAAGCAATTTTGCATGCTGACTCCCCTAACGACTTACGCCTAAAAATTAAGCTCAGTAGCAAAAACGGTAAGGCTAATTTAGATGAAGGTGCCGATAGTTTATCGTTAGACATCAGTTAAGCTATTGAGAGTGATGTCAGTACATACTGAAAAATTAAACTCAAAAAAGCCCTCATTATTGATAATGAGGGCTTTTTAATATAAGAGATCTTAGCGTCATTTATAAAAATAAAGCTTTAATTGATAACCAAGGTCTTTACTTGGCACTGTCTCTGCAAGCTTGGTCAGCACAGATACCATATAAGACTAACGAGTGACCTGATAGTTTAAAGCCGTGCTTTTCTGCGACTTTCAGCTGCTCTTCCTCGATCATCTCGTTATGGAATTCAATGATTTTGCCACAAACATTGCAAACCAAGTGATCGTGATGCTCTTCTTGGGTAATTTCAAACACTGACAAGTTATTTTCAAAGTTATGACGCTCTACAATGCCCGCCTGCTCAAATTGGGTGAGTACACGATAAACCGTGGCAAGACCAACATCTTCACCTTGTTCGATGAGCGCTTTGTATATTTCTTCTGCACTCATGTGGTGTAACTCGGCGCTTTCTAGCAGCTCTAAAATCTTAATACGAGGTAACGTAACCTTCAATCCTGCTCTACGTAAATCTTGATTGGTAAAAGAAGCCATAATATCCCTTTTGACTGTGACAGTCTTAGCAAATGAAAAACTAAAAAATATGAGATAAATAATCGTTGCTGATTATTCTTTATTAAATATAAGTGGTTTTAACACCCTCAAAACAGTGCTGATGAGGTGACGGACTGCTTTATAATTCCCTGAATAACCGCAGTGCAAGCCTATGAATTTAAAATATAAATAATAAAACCATTCAGGTGGTGTTTGGTAAATAATGTCGTAAGTGGTAGGCAATTGCAAGTAAATGACGTATCATTTGTCCAAGATTGTCGGTCAGACTCGCACCATCTAACTTTGGCCGCGCCTAATTCATTTCTTATGAGTCATCTTACCATGATAAAGACATTAAATTTTCGTCCGTTAAGCCATGCCAGCGTACTACGTAACATTGTTATCACCAGTATGCTGAGCGCTACTGTCGCTACGTCTGGCTGCTCACTATTGAGCGTTTATAAGATTGATTTGCCTCAAGGCACAGCGATTACTCAAACCCAAGCACAAAAACTAAAAGTAGGGATGAATCAGAACCAAGTACTTTATATCCTTGGCAGTCCTGCGATTAGAGATACCCTTGAGCCTAAGCGCTGGGATTACATTTACGATTACCAAGCAGGCACCGAAGGCCGCCGCAAAGGCATTGCTGATGTTAAAAATGCAAGCCAACACTTAGTCGTTTACTTTGATGATAATGGTTTGGTCACTCGCATCGAAGGTATCGAGAGCTTACCAGCATCGTAATCTGTACGACTTATCAGCTCGAATGACTAACAGTTAAAATAAATAATAACTTAACCGCGAGATTTATTTTTGCGCTGAGACATTGGATCAGCGCTTAAACTGCGATATACCTCGATACGGTCAAAAGGCTGCAATAGATAATTCAGCGGCTGTTTTTGTGCATAGATGCCCACATGCCAACGTTTAGCGGTTGGCGTTGTAATGTCTACTGCTTGCTCACACCATTTTGCCAGCTCAGCAAACCTTTCAAGCCAGCCAGCTTTGCCTAGGGCCTCATACAGACTCGTACCTTGTCTAACCTCTAACGCCAGATAATGCTGGCGCTGCTCATCTTCCGCATACGCCAGATAGACTGTTATTAACTCCGATTGCAGCGCATTACTATGCTTACTGCCATCACCTGTTAGCTCAACCACTGTATCACCCAACCTATTAACGCCAATAGCAATGCCAGCGGTACGACGAGACGTATCGCGACTCGCCATAAGTTATAGAATGCTTCGCTGCTAAAGTTCAATGATTTGCGTAAATGACTGATCTTCATCTGCCATCCTGCAAATACCGATAATAGTAGTACCGCTATGCTACTCACTATAACTAGAATGCCTACCAGCCAAGTCGTCGGAATCGCAATCACCAGTAGCAACGCTAAAACAAAAGTTATTATCAAGCTGACTAACAGCCCAAACTTATGCGCTAACTGCTGAGTACTGTAATGCAGCAAATAGCTGGCGACAAATAGAACACCTGCCCAATAGAGTAGCTGCCCGATCGGTGGTAACGACATACCACTAATAAATAACGCGACAACCCCTACCAATAGCTGCAAAATCCAAATAGGCAATACCAATTTAGTGGCACGATAATCACGAGCAGCCCTACTTTGTGCCTGTTGGCTGTTTGCTTCCACGGCAGTGACCGTCTGCTTACTGACCAAGTTTTGCCCGAACCAGTACAACCCTGTACCCGCACCAACACTGACCAATGCTAGCGCCACTGCCCGCGCCCATTCAACCAAGCTGATATCGGTCATAGCAAAACTAATATTAGGTACACCATTTGCGATGCTCAGTATTAATCCAATGACCATCAATCCGAGGCCAATAGGCAAAGGCGCGGTCCCAAGCAGACTTAATAGCACAGTAATAACCATCAACCCTGCGGCAACCGCAAAACTTGGTACATCAGGGGTACTATTAAGCTCAGTCAAAGCGGTTAATATCCCTGTACTGGCACCTGATATGATCAATGCTGCAATCACAATAGAAACCAATGCAGCCAGCCAACCAAAGCTTCGCCATATTGGGCTTGCATCTGATTCGCGAGTGAGCTTTTGCATACCGGCCAAAGGTCCCTCGACACTACGATAAGCCAAAGCTATCTCAGCATAAACAACTGGCAACGCGACCAACACCATTGCTAGCAGCCATAATAACCAAAAATCGATCTCACCGATTGAAGCAGGGGCAAACCAGCGAAATAATAACAACGGTAACAATACCGCGATAAAATAAGAAGCATAACGGATCATCATAATCTCAATCCAAACGATCTAATACCATTCACAAAAACGACAGTAGCAAGCAAAACGAGTTCGATACAGCTAATCGCATTTTTGAGTATGGTATAAAGTGAATAACGGTAATTTATAATTATACAGAGCAATGAGTTGCCTCTGTAAAGCAATTCAGCTGTACACTGTCTTTTCAATATAAGGGACAAACAGTTATAAAAAAACCCCGAAATCGGGGTTTAGTCATTCAGACATGATCAATAATTCTATCTACAACGTGCGTATCAGATAGTGATCATCAGTGCCGTTTAATTAGTGAATAGCACTCACATAGTCTGACAAGATACGAATGTCACGATCTGATAATTTCGATGCAACGGTTTGCATCATACCCATCTCACCTTCTTTCGCAGCATCATTGACACGTTTTTGATCATCGCTATCGATATCATCAGCACGTCCAGCGGCACGGAATAGTTTTAGCTGAGTGGCAATGTATTGAGCATGCTGTCCGCCTAATTTTGGAAACGCTGCCCAAGGGTTACCTGCACCATCCGGACCATGACAACCAGCACAACCAATCACACCGCGTGATTTATCGCCACCCAAGAATAGTTTGGTGGCTTCTTGGTTCGTTGCAGGGTTGCCGTATCCAACACCCCAAGGCGCTTGGCTAGAGTAGTAACCTGCCACGTTGGCTAGATCTTGCTGAGACAAGTTAGCAACCTGTGACTGCATGATACCGTTTTTGCGATAACCTGCTTTAAAGTTAACTAACTGTTTATAAAGATATTTTACATTTTGGCCGCCAAGGTTTGGCTGCGCAGGAACAATACTGACCCCATTAAGACCATGACAAGCAGCACAAACGGTTTCTGCAATTTTCTGACCTGCATCGACGTCATACTCAGGAACAATAATAGCAGCTTGTACGCTGAAACTTGCAACGCATAAGCTGGCAGCAGCGATTAACTTTTTCATTGATACAAATCCTACTAGCTCGGCGTAAGCATTATTTAGAGTGATTGCACGGATAAGATACCTAATATAGTCGCCTCTTTAATCATAGGCGTGGCATATATTTTGAGGTCTTGGACACAAGCAGTCTGAAAGTACTTACTAACATCAGGGTTTATTTTCGATTATTATAGCAAGACTTTGTATCATTTGCCTACTTAATCGTAGTATTCATCAGTTTTCTGATGAACAAGCCTAAAGTATAGGGCAAAAATAAAAAGCGCATTCAGGTTGTAAACCCAGCGCTCTATTTTATCGCTTCAAGCTTCATGTCTAAATGGACTACTTGCTCATATACTCGATAAGCTTACGGTAGTCATCATCGCTACAGGTGTTACAAAGACCGCCTGCTGGCATTTGAATCATGCCACTTTTGACAGATTTAATGAGTGTCGGCATGCCCTTTTGCTCAATAAGTTTCTGCCATTTGGCACTATCGCCTTTTTTGATAGCATTTAGTGCGCCACTATCATGACAGGCTGCACATGAGTTATCATAAGTAGTAGCAATATCAGCCGCACCTGCGCTACTGATCATGATGCCACTTAGCAGTAAGGCAGCACTGCCAACTGTTAGAGCATGATAGCCCTTACTAAGAAGTCTATTGATTGAAAACATAGAGCACCTCCTCGTGAGATTTCACGTGTCACATCAATCGTTTTATTAAATGTCTTTTATTAAACATTGTAACAATATATGTCATGCAAACATAGATAAATTATATTCAGCTTTGTTAATACTAAAAACTTATTCTAATCAACAATTAACTTTAATGTTATCCTACTATTTATATGATGCTAATCGCAGTTATTTCAATAAGTAAGACAGGTAATAGTATAGAATAGCGGATAATATCAAATCGCTAACTTTACAAGGTGTAAGCGCTGATAAAGAAGAGCCTCTTTCCACTTTTTGCATATTTGCTAAATTGAAGTCATGGCTTAAACCAACCACCAGCTAACCGAAATTTTATACCCGTATCTAATTTTTTAAGATTAATGAGCCATTTATGAATACCCCGTTTACCGATGTTGCTGCCGAACATGCGCTGTTTAACACCAAATCCCGTCAGAAAATTCAGCAGACTGAATTTATGACCTCAGCGCCCACCTTTAAGCTATGCCCACCTGATATGGGATTAGAAGTTGCCTTTGCAGGACGCTCGAACGCTGGTAAATCCTCAGCTATCAACGCTTTGACCAATCAGCGCCAGCTTGCACGCTCGTCCAAAACGCCTGGACGCACGCAAATGATTAACTTTTTTAGTATCGGTAACACTGATAGACGACTGGTTGATTTGCCAGGTTACGGCTATGCCGCTGTACCACTTGAGATGAAAAAAGAATGGCAGGTCGAGCTAGAAGAATACTTGGTGTCGCGCTCAAGCCTTGCTGGCCTAGTGCTGATGACGGACATTCGTCACCCACTCAAGTTCTTTGACGAGCAGATGCTACATTGGGCAAAAGATGGCGAGCTACCTGTCCATATTTTGCTCACCAAAGCTGACAAGCTAAAATATGGCGCGTCCAAAAATGCCCTACTCAATACCCGCAAAAGACTCAAAAAACTCGGCTTAAACTGTACTATCCAGTTGTTTTCAGCCTTGAGAAAAGAAGGTCTGGATGAGCTGGCTGGTGTCATGGGTAGATGGTACGATTATCAACTGGATAATGACAAAATCATTGAGAGTAATCTGACACAAAATGATACTGCTAATGATGCTAGTGAACAACTGGCAGCTAACTCAGTGACAGACGCACCAAAAGATGCTGAATAAATATTGTCTTTGCCAGGCATCAAAAAAGGGGTTTGTCGATATTAACGATAAACCCTTTTTTTATGTAAGTTAAAAAGGCTTTTATTTAAGCACACAATAGCTTAGCCAATGCTTGCGGCGTGTCAACCTGATATGTCGGATTTTGCTCTGCAAGCTCTGCACTTGTTGCCGTGCCATAGTTGACCGCGATACTGGTCATACCCAGTTTGGTTGCCATTTGAATATCATAGATACTGTCACCGATGAACACGGCATCAGATATTTGCTGCTGCGTGTAATCCAAGATATCAGTCAACATCTGCGGATCAGGCTTTGAGCCTGACTCATCAGCACAGCGTGTCATGACAAAATAATCGCGACTATCAGAGGCATCCAATACACGATCTAGCCCTTTTCTTTTTTTACCAGTTGCAACAGCAAGCTTTTTGCCCTGCTCCTGCAGAGTCTGCAACATATCCTCTATCGGCTCAAAGAGTGGCGTGCAGTGGCTATTAGCAATATAGTACTCTGCATAAGTCTGCTGAATGGCGAGCGTCTGCGACTCATCTGCATAAGGATATAAAATCTCGATACCATTCATTAAACTCAGACCAATGATGTCTTTCACCGCTTTATCAGTCGTCTTGAATCCATGCGCCTCTCCAGCCACATGCATAGAATCCACAATTAAGCCGATAGAATCCATCAGCGTGCCATCCCAGTCAAAAATAATTAGTGTCTTATCAGATAGACGATGCTCATCTGCTGGCTGAGAGTGTTGAGTAAGTTTTGGCGTATCAGTGGTACATAATGCAGTCATGGATTCACCTTAACGAATAACAATAGTAAGTAGCAGATACGAAAACGTCACGGCGGCTTATTGATTAAATAAGGTATCGTGACGTTTTCATGTTTCTATAAAGGTCTACATTTTTAGACCAAAATGATTATATTTAGACTTATTCAGGCAACTTGGCTGTCTCTGGTAGCCAATCTGCCATGTCGTCTGGCAATGGTGCAGTAATAGCGTCATAACCCGGAATATCTAAGCGCCACGCATGCAAGCACAGACGATGAACGCCTGATTTATCATGCACGTTATACTTATCATCACCCAAGATAGCATGACCAATGTGAGCCAAATGCACACGGATTTGATGCGTGCGGCCAGTTAGTGGCTTGGCTTCGATTAGGCTAACTGGCTGACTATTAATCATAAAGCGATCATGAACGATAATGTCTGTTTGGCTTTCTTTCGCTTGCGGGTCTTGGCTATCTACCTTGACACGGCGCTCACCATTAGCAAGGGTGTAACGCAATAATGGTGCATTGATACGTTGCTCATTCAGCGCAGGCTGTCCTTTGGCAAGGCATAGATAGTGCTTTTGAATAGTCTTGTCTACCAAATGCTGCTGCAATACTTTGAGTGTTGAGCGTTTTTTGGAGATCATCAACAGACCTGAGGTATCTTTGTCGATGCGGTGAATCAGCTCTAGATACTTTTTACCCGTCACTTCACGCATGGCTTCGATGACGCCGAAGTCCAAGCCGCTACCGCCATGCACTGCAATGCCAAAAGGCTTGTTTAGTACGATCAAGCCTTCATCTTCATAGACCACACGTGCCAGCAAGCTTTTGGCAAACTCAGTACTGATGATGGGTTTTTCGCGCGTTGCCAACTCCACAGGTGCGATACGTACAACGTCTTCACGCTGCAATCTATCATGTGCCTTACAGCGTTTATTGTTGACGCGCACTTCATCTGAGCGAATCATTTTATAGATGTGCGATTTTGGCAAACCCTTCAAGCGATTGAGCAAAAAGTTATCCAAACGCTGGTCATGTTGATGTCGCGTCACTTCAAGGTAGTTTACCTTGCCAAAGTTGCTAATCTCATCGTCAGCGCTTTGTGGGCGGGTTTTACTATTGAAAATAGCAGGGGCTTCATGGGTAGGAGCGTCGTCAGTCATTTTTGAGTTTGTCATTTTTAGTTAGGTATTTACACAAAGATTTGTTATAGTTTAGCATGTTGAGCGACAATTAAGCAGAGGCGACAGCAATAATCATTGTTGTTTCAGATAGCTGGTCACCGTTTTATTACTTTCCAGTGTTTACTGATTGCTAGTAAAGAGGTCAATGCTATTTACCCTGCTGCTATGAAACGTTTCATCTAATTGTAGGGCCAGTCGTTTAGAGGCATTAGCATTTAAAGGTATTCGTTACCAAACACAGCCCTATAAATTAAAACACTGTATCGAATTTTACTCGGTACCATAAAACAAATAGTGACACTAAATACCATCGCGTTAATAACTTTGACGATCAGTCTATTTATTAACGGATGACAACACCACATTGACTCACTAACTGCATGACAACGACTTTTTTTGATAACTATTTATTATTTAATGATTACTTATCTGATGGTCCTTTATGACAGCATAGTTGAGCAAGTATGGGTCGGTTAGCGTTAGGATCGAAAAATAGTTCGATAGCTGCCTGAGTATTGGTGGTCAAACAGATGACGATAAAGAGGTAAATACGATACCATGCTGACAAGCTGGTCCATTACTCTGTTTGCCAAGTACGCCCCGCTGATAACCAAAGCTGTGATACCTAACCTTGAGACACCCAAGATATTATTGACGATATATAAAGAACGATAAATAAAGAGTAACCAATCGCTTTGCCTGAATAGATAACCGCTGACTGATGACGCTACGATATATAGTAGCAATCACGACCGCGATATTATTGCTAGACTTTGAAGGATGAATGGCTACCGCAATATGCCTTTTTAATATCAGTATTTTTTAGACCCGTAACTGACCGTCGCCCACGCTTACAACGTGCGCCAACATCACTACCAATAGAACGTACTGACATTAAGAGAGTTTTTATTCGCTGACATATTCATATATGTACCAAGTTTATTGATAATAGAATATAAGTATCATAGCCTTACACCCTATATTATTTATATTAATGTGAGCACCGCTCATAAGTTCAGGTAAAAGAGCCATTGAAAAAGCCCACGTGCTTTACGAAACCCACGATTTACGTTCTACTGTTCACTGATATCTACAAATGCTAATGTCATATTAGCCACACTTGCCACTATCTTTTAAAGACTGTCTCATCGTTGTTATGCGTACTCATAGGATATAAATATGAAACGCATTTTGATCAACGCAACTCAAAACGAAGAGATTCGTGTCGCCTTATGTACAGGCAATCATCTATACGATTTCGACCTAGAAAATCGTACCCGCGAGCAAAAAAAATCTAACATTTATAAAGGCCATGTAACCCGTGTTGAGCCATCGCTCGAAGCGGTATTTGTCGAATACGGCTCTCAGCGCCAAGGTTTTTTGCCGATTCGTGAAATCTCTGCCGAATACCTAAGCGGTAACCCACGTGATGAAAACATCAAAAAACTGATCAAAGAAGGCGACGAGCTCATCGTCCAAGTCGAAAAAGAAGAGCGCGGTAACAAAGGCGCTGCCCTATCGACGTATGTCTCTTTGGCTGGTCGCTATCTGGTACTTATGCCAAACAACCCTCGTGGCGGCGGTATCTCACGTCAAATCTCAGGCAAGCTGCGCGAAGACATGAAACGTATGCTGAGCAATCTTGATTTGCCAAAAGGCATGAGCGTTATCATTCGTACCGCGGGTATCGGCAAGACGCAAGAAGACTTGCAACATGACCTTAACCATTTGCTTAATATCTGGCAGGCCATCCAAGAACAAAACCAAAAATATCCGTCACCACGCCTCGTCCATCAAGAAGCAGGTGTCGTTACCCGTGCTGTCCGTGACTATTTGCGTGATGATATCGCTGAGATTTGGATTGATAACGAAAACGCTTATATTGAAGCAGCAGGCTTTATTGATGCAGTGATGCCAAAACAAGCCGAAAAGCTACGCAAATATACCGATTATGAACCAATGTTTTCGCGCTTTAATATCGAAAAACAAATCGAAACGGCCTATCAGCGTGAGGTGCGTCTACCATCAGGTGGCTCAATCGTCATCGACCAAACAGAAGCCTTGGTCTCTATCGACATCAACTCAGCTAAGTCGACCAAAGGTTCAGACGTTGCTGAGACTGCTTATCATACCAACATAGAAGCGGCCGACGAGATTGCCCGTCAGCTGCGTTTGCGTGATATGGGTGGTTTGATCGTTATTGACTTTATTGACATGAATGACAATAAGCATCAAAAAGAAGTCGAAAAGCGTCTAATTGATGCGACCAAATACGATCGTGCTCGCGTCCAGTTTGGTGATATCTCTAAATTTGGTCTGATGGAAATGAGCCGTCAGCGTCTACGTCCATCATTAGAAGAATCAACTGGTTATATCTGCCCACGTTGCCATGGTAACGGTATGATTCGTGACCTGCGTTCATTGTCGCTCTCTATTATGCGTCAAATTGAACAAATTGCGCTCAAAGAACGCCAAGGTGAAGTACAAGCGGAAGTTCCAACCGACATCGCAGCATTTTTGCTAAATGAAAAGCGTGACAGCTTGGTTTATCTTGAGCAAGACAGTGGCACTCGTATCACGATTTTGCCGCACGCCCATTTAGAGTCACCAAACTTTAAGCTGCACTTTAACCGCGATGGCTTTGCCCCATCGAGCTACGAGCGTATCACTGATACTCAGCAACAAGAGCACAGTGACCTTGGCTACAATGTCGACTGGCAAACGGCTGAAAAAGAGCGCCCTGAGCAGCAGCCTACTCGCCAGCCTCGTAAACCGTCAAATGATAACAACAAGCAGAGCACAGCTACGCAGAACGATACCGTCAATCATAGCAATGATCGCCGTAATCATAAAAATGCTAATGACGCTGCGCCAGCGCGCGCACCACAAGCCAGTCAACCTAAAAACGTTGTAGCGCCAGTCGCAGCGCAGACTCAAAATGTGGAAGCCACTGCTCAACCAAAAGCAGTCGCTTGGTTATCAAATCTGTTTGCGCAAGCACCGCAAGCCACCACCACACCTAGTGTCAGTAGTCGCGATGCCGCTGAAGCGATCGAGGCCTTGGTAAATACTGGCGCACAAAGCTTAGGCTCATTTGGCCAAGTTGATAGCAATGCATTGAATAGTGCCGCTTCAAATAGTGAGCAGCCAACTCAACAAAACAATCATCAGAAAAACGACAACCAACCATCAGATAGCAACGCTAATCGTCAACAGACACGCCGTACTAACGACAGCGATACTGATGACAGCAATAACGAAGACAGAAGAAGACGTAAGCCGCGTAAGTCAAGAAACTCAAAGCCGCGTCAAAGAAAAGAAGCGACTGACGAGACGACTGACCATACCAATAGCGGCGCTGATGAGAAATCGTCTGACACGCAAGGCCAACAACAGCAAGACAAGCGTCAACAGGAAAACAGACGTACTAACGATCGCAATCGTAATAACCGTCAAGACAACAGCAATCGTCAAGACAATGACCAAAAAGCAAACGATCGTCATGACGCAGACAACGTAACTGGCCAAAAAGCTGATGAGCAAGTCCGCGCTAAGCGTAAATCGCATAGCCAACGTGGCTCACGCGGAAAGCTAGAGCGCGGTGAGACGCTAACGGCTGACGATGTTAAGCAAAACAAGCAGCAAAATGATAAAAATAGCGACGATGCCAATGGTAAAAACCAATCTGGCACACGTCGTAGTCAGGACCCTAATGAAGTCGTGCTACAAGTCAATGAAGCAGCGACCAAGCTAAAGGCGTCAGAAGTTGTACACTTATCTTTAGATGATAGCAAGTCCAAGCCTGCTAAGCCTCAATCTAGCGATAAACAACGCTCAACAAACGGCACGGCAAAGAACGAGAGCACAAAAGATCACGCTACTCAGCAAGCTGCCAACAAGCCTAGTAACAGTGAGAAAAATACTGACCAAAAAGGTGACAATAACAAGGGGACGGTAGAAACGTCTGAGAATCAGACTCAAAACAACCAAGAGGCGACTACTAACGCTAAGGTGCAAAACAATGCACCTGATCGTAAGCAGAGCACTGATAATAAAAATCAGTCAGAACAAGCGCAACCAGCATCTTCTAGCGACCAACCAGCCTCTGCTGGCGACGTAGACAGTCAGTCAGTTAGTACAAAAACGGCTGATGCAGATCAGGCCAAAGCCAAACCCGAGCATCAGAAAGCTGAGAGCACTGATACTGTCAGTAAAGCTGAAGAAGCTAAAAAAGTTCCAGCTAATGACAGTGGTGCCAATGATAAAGGCATGAGTAACTCAGCACTTGAGTTAACACACGAATCACTGTTTGGTGAACGTTACGTGACTGCTGAGAAGTTTGGTCAAGCTAGCAACGACCCACGTGTGGTACGTGCTCAGCAAGCAAAAGCAACACCTCAGGTCGAAGCTACTACTGTAAGTGTAGCAGCGATACGTGGCACCGTTGGTGAGTTTATTCGTGCGACGCTGCCAGACGCGCAAACTCGCTTAGCAGAAAATGGCGTTATCAGCTGCTTTATCGAGACAATTGCCTTGTATAACGAGCAAGCGCAATCTGCAGATAATAGCACCAACGTTGAGAATGCTGTCGATGACAACCATAGCAACAATATGGCCAGTCAGCGCTTTGACTTTAGCAACTATGGCTACCAGCCATTAGCAGCCGATTACTTGGCACGCTTCGCAGCGATGACTCAAGCAGTCAGTCAATTTGCAGTAGCTCAAGGCAAAACCGCCGTTGAACCACGTGCCATTGGCAAGCGTGCCAGCAATGATCCACGCGGTCAGCATCCTGACTACCAAGAGCCAGCTGTGTTGAGTGTTCCTACAAAGCAGACTTCGAGCAATGAAGCATCGCTAGTAAATACTAAGCAAAACAATAGGGAAGTGGATGCACATAACGTTGAAGCGACAGCACTGGCCAATCAAGCTCAGGCTGACCATGTCAGCGCTGATAGTGAGAAATTGCTAGAAGTCGAGCAAGCGCAATCAGCTGCTAACAGTGTAGAAGCTCAAGCCAGTGAAGCACAAGGAGTCAATACGACGGAAGCTGATGCAACACAGGCAGATGTAGAAAAGTCTGATGCAGAAGAGGCTGAGCAAACAACCGAATCTAAAGTAGAAGAATCTGCTAAAGAAACGAGCAAAGATGACAGTCAAGCAGCTAAATCTAAGACCACCATCGCCAGCTATAAAAACATGATCGAGAATGTGGCTGAGCAATTGCTGCCACAGACCGGCATGTTTAACCTGACGACGCCGAAGGTGCCAAAGGCACGCAGTCGCAAGCCCAAAACGGATCATAAAAAACCGACCCAAGCTGAGAAGCTTGCGTCTGATGATACCGATAGCGAAAGCTAATATATAGAAGCAGAAATATAAAAGCCCCAAAGCTACTAATAGCTTTGGGGCTTTTGCTTTAATAGGTTTTTGTTTAATTATCTATTTAGAATAAAATTGGACATAAGATAAAACCACAAACCAGCTTAATGAGTAGAAGAAGCCTTATCATCTTTGCCGCGAACTTTATCAATAATGGTAAGCAATGCCACAACTGCCACACCGATAATAAAACCAATAACACCATTTAATACGGTGGTTGTTACTCCTTCAAAAATACCAGTGAGATGTGCGATATCCTCTACACCGTGATGCAAAAAGCCAATACCATGTACTAAGATACCGCCACCCACTAAGAACATAGCCAACGTCCCTGCAATGGATAAAAACTTCATGAGCTTTGGCGCGGCGGCAAACATCACCTTACCTACTTTTTGCTTAAACGTGCTTTCTTGCTCCATCAGATGTAGGCCTGCATCATCTATTTTGACAATACCAGCGACCAAACCATAAATACCAATCGTAATACCAATTGCCAAGATGGACAATACTAAACTGCGTTCTAGCAAAGTAGCACTTGCCGTTGCGCCTAGTGCAATCACGATAATCTCAGCGGATAAGATAAAATCTGTACGTATGGCCCCTTTGATTTTTTCTTTTTCAAATGCCACTAAATCGACTGTTTCATCGGCATTGGCTTTTCGGCGAGCATTTTGTTCTTCATCATGTGGCAATGCATGTGGCCAAAACCGATGTATGACTTTTTCAGCCCCCTCATAAACCAAGAACAGACCGCCACACATCAATAAAAACGTGACAAGCGGTGGATAAATCGCACTAATCAATAACGCTGCTGGTACCAAAATGAGCTTATTGATGAACGAGCCCTTAGCAACTGCCCAGACAACAGGTAGTTCGCGGTTGGCTTTGACACCAGTAACTTGCTCAGCATTCAACGCCAAATCATCGCCCAATACCCCAGCGGTTTTTTTGGCAGCGACTTTGGTCATGACGGAGACGTCATCCAATATCACACTGATATCATCAAGTAAGGTTAATAAACTGGCACCTGCCATGTGTGCTCCTTAAAGCAAATTTGTTGAAGTAAGTACTACTGAAATCATTAAAACAAAGTTTTTTATTAGAGTTCTTATAAAAACAATTCTTATAATAACAATGCTGTTAGCAGTAGACTACAAGGGCACGTCCATATATTACATAGTACAAATGTATCTTATTTTTTGAATTTGTGTTGTCAGCTATTCTTAAAAGTTGGGATTATTTGCATTTATTAGACAGTGCATTTGAGCTGTCATTATCCATAAATATGCTAATATAGCGATTTTACCGCTTATCTTTACTATCAATCATTTATAAAAACTTCTGTAAAATTAAACCTTTAAAACACTATACAGACACCTTACTATATATTGTAATCCACAACGCTTTGTATATAACGAACTCATGTCTAGGCGCGATGCCTATAGGAAATCCATATGCCGTCATCCATTAGCAAAAATACCACGACGAATAATTTTTTCTCTCGTACTACCCTATCTCGTTTTGTGATGAGTGCCTTGCTAGTAGGTGTTGCTGCTGGCTGCTCAAACAATGCAGCGGATGCAACCGGTAATACCAGTGTTGTCAACGCGGCGCAGACCAAGGATGCACCAGCCAAAGCGTCAGCTGATAATGACTCTGCAGTAGTTAGTGCATTACAAGCAAACCTAAAGGCCTCTGGTATCGAAGAAACGATCGTCTCAGCGGTACCAACAGATATGGACGGTATTTATTGGGTGACTGCTGAAGGGCTACCCTCTTTCTTTACCGATAAGTCGGGTAAGCATATTATCCAAGGACAGATCGTTGCCGTTGGTGGTGATACGCCAGTTGATATCAGTGCTGCTTTGGCGGCCAGTACCGCGCAAGAAGCGTTACAAGCTGTTGATAAAAAAGAGATGATCATTTATCCAGCAAAAGGTGAGACCAAAGCGGTCGTCTATGCCTTTACTGATGCCGACTGTGGCTACTGCCGTAAACTACATTCAGAAATGGATGATATCAATGCGCGCGGTATCGAAGTGCGATATCTCGCATGGCCACGCAGTCAAGAGTCTGTGCCAAAGATGGAAGCGATTTGGTGTAGTCAGGATCGTAACGCAGCGATGGATCAAGCAAAAATGGGTGCCAATGTGCAAGCGCCTAGCTGTGCTACCCCTGTGCAAGCGCATATGGCTCTAGGATCAAGACTGGGTGTACGCGGTACCCCTGCCATCTTTACTGAAGCAGGCGAGCAAGTAGGTGGCTATTTACCTGCAGCACAACTGGCGCAAGCTGTCGGTGCAAACTAATACTTAATCCTAACATGTGATATTTTTAATATATTCTAATATCTACCGTTTATATGAATGGATTTAAATATAAGACAGCACCGCTTGAGCAATATCTGAGTATGCCAAGTACAGATGAGCACGATAGTTATTCTATAATCTATACCCTATATAACCTTATCGACATTGTGTAGACGTCACAACTGCTTGTCGGTATGATACGATAAAGCGCGATGCAAAATTAGCAATACCCTTTTATCTGAGCATTTTTTATTCAACTATAATGAAGTATGTATGCAAAGTAGCACTAGAAAATGCCTATAGACTGCCGGTGTTATGCCGCAGACTCATTTGCTATTGCCCCAGCGTTATGCCCGCTTCATTATATTTAACCTCTTGAGGATACTGTGAGCAATTCCATCAAACTAGCGATACTTGGTTTAGGCACCGTCGGAACAGGTGTGATCAACCTAATCAATGACAATTTAGATGAGCTAAAACGCCGTAGTGGACGCGATATTATTATTACCGAAGTGGGTACGCGCCGTCAGCGTGATGATATTGATACCAGCATCATGCAAAACAGTGACTTGATGGCAATTGCGGCAAGCGACAATGTCGATATCGTTATCGAAGTGATTGGTGGTACGACCTTGGCTAAAGACGTCATCATGCAAGCTATTAAAAACGGTAAGCATGTCGTAACTGCAAATAAAGCGCTATTGGCTGAACACGGTAATGAGATTTTTGCCTTTGCTGAAGAAAATAATGTCCATGTTGCTTATGAAGCAGCGGTGGCAGGCGGTATCCCAATTATCAAAGTGATGCGCGAAGCGCTTGCTGCCAATAAAGTTGATTGGCTCGCAGGTATCATTAACGGTACTGGCAACTTTATCATGACCGAAATGCGTGACAAAGGTCGCCCATTTGCCGACGTACTAGAGGAGGCGCAAGAGCTGGGTTATGCAGAAGCAGATCCAACTTTTGATGTGGAAGGCATCGACGCGGCGCACAAACTAGCCTTGCTTGCCTCGATTGCCTTTGGTATCCCGCTACAGTTTGACAAAGTCTACTGTGAAGGCATCACTGGTATCACACTACAAGATGTCAACTACGCCGAAGAGCTTGGCTATCGCATCAAACATTTAGGATTTGCAGTACGCCGTGATGGTCAAGGCAACAGTGATGATGCTGGCGTTGAGTTGCGTGTACATCCAACGCTTATTCCACAAGATGCGTTGCTTGCCAATGTCAACGGCGTAAAAAACGCGGTATTGGTCAACTCACATCCACTTGGGCAAACACTCTACTGCGGTGATGGCGCTGGTGCTGGTGCTACTGCTTCGGCAGTGATGGCCGACGTCATGGATCTCGTCCGTGTATTAGGTAGCAAAAGTGGCGACGAGCAAAACAGCAGCGAGCAAAACAATCGTGGACACCATGTACCGCACTTAGCATTTATCCCTGAGCAACTCTCAGACACACCAATATTACGTGCTGAGCAGATGATTACTGGTTACTACTTACGTGTACATGCTTATGATAGCCCAGGTGTTTTAGCGGACATCACTCGCATCCTAAGCGATGCAGGTATCAATATCGATGCCATTCTACAGAAACCTGCGCATAAAGTTGGTCAAGTACCTGTCATTATCTTAACCCTACCTGTGGTCGAGAGTCAGATGAATCTCGCTATCGAAAAAATTGAAAAATTAGAGACCATTACTGATAAAGTAGTACGCATTCGCTTAGATGAGCTGGCTTAAAACATAATTTTAGCAAGCCACGCTTATCACTCCCTTTATCAGTGAACCAGGCAAGTGCTAACTGATAAAGAGTAACAGCGAACCAGCCCTTACCTCTACCTCTCTATGAGGCACTTTCATTTAAAATACGTAAATAAGGAATAATAACGATGTCAAATGATGCAATTGTAATCTTAAACGGCGCACGTACACCAATGGGCGGCTTCCAAGGCATACTAAAAGACATGAGTGCTAGCGATTTGGGCGCTGCTGCAATCAAAGCCGCTGTCGAACGCTCAGGCGTTAGTGTCGATGATATTGATGAAGTAATCATGGGTTGTATCTTGACTGCAGGTTTGGGTCAAGGCCCTGCCCGTCAAGCCATGCGCAAAGCTGGATTGTCTGACGCGACTGGCGCGGTCACCATCAACAAGCTATGCGGCTCAGGTCTAAAAGCCGTCATGCAAGCACATGATGGCATCAAAGCTGGTAGCTTCAATGTTGCTGTAGCTGGTGGTATGGAGTCAATGACCAATGCACCGTATCTGATGCCAGGGTCGCGTGGTGGCTACCGCATGGGTCACAAAGAAGTCAAAGATCATATGTTCTTAGACGGCCTAGAAGATGCTGAGACTGGTAAGCTCATGGGTATGTTCGCTCAAGAAATGGCGGATAAAAAAGGCTATACACGTGAAAAGATGGATGAGTTTGCCATCGAATCACTCAATCGCGCGCTAACCGCTATCAAAGACAATCACTTCAAAGATGAAATTGAGCCTGTGACGTTTGAAACTCGTAAAGGCGAGCAAACGGTCGATACTGATGAGCAACCAGGCCTAGCGAATGCTGATCGTATCCCAAGCTTACGCCCAGCATTTGCAAAAGACGGTACGATCACTGCAGCCAATGCCAGCTCAATCTCAGACGGTGCTGCTGCTGTCGTCGTCATGAAAGAGTCACAAGCAAAGGCTGAAGGTCTGGATTATCAAGCTCGCATCGTTGCCACTGCTTCAAACTCTCGTCACCCAAGCGAATTCACCATCGCTCCGATCGGTGCCATCGAAAAAGTACTAGCAAATGCTGGCTGGTCAGTCGCTGATGTGGATCTATGGGAAATTAACGAAGCTTTTGCGATGGTCACTATGGCGGCTATGGACGAGCTAAACATTGACCACGCCAAAGTTAACGTTGAAGGCGGCGCTTGTGCGCTTGGTCATCCAGTAGGCTGTTCAGGTGCACGAATCCTAGTGACACTCATCAATTCTCTCAAGCGTACCGGCGGCAAAAAAGGCGTTGCGACACTTTGTATTGGTGGCGGCGAAGCAGTTGCCGTTGCTATTGAGCTTCCTTAAGTAAAAGTAATACTAGCGTGTCTTTGTTCAGATAATACGTAACATTTAACTTCACGCATTTATTGGTATTTATCTTTTGTTCAAGAACCGCATTGCTCATTGCTCTGCGGTTTTTTTGTGTCTATTGATTCAACGTTAACTTCAAACATTTCTTTGTGTTAAGACTCGTTAAGTTGTACCCCACCTATGTTATACCACTTACAGCCTATTACATGTAATTACCCCAAGCGCACATTTTGCTACCTTGCTCATGTATTTCATCCAAAATCATAGTGTTAGGATGGCTACAAGTTGATGCAGAGATGTTGTGATATATCTCTTAACTTACTTATTGAAATTCGATTATTGAAGTAATTTTTGCCTAGAATTTAAAATAAGTATTCATCAGCAATTTTAAGAATATCCATTTATAAAATAATTTTTACAAATACTAACTCATAAAAAAGGAAGACAATAATGAGCCAACTAATCCGTTTAAAAGATATTCAAGCCACTCATCGTGACCTAATCGGTGATGACTATTATGATCCAACAGACAAAACTGCTTACGGCGTTAATGAAGAAAAAATCGGTAAAATTGAAGGTGCGTTAGTAGAAGACACTACTGGCCGTATTCGTTACCTAATCGTTGATGCAGGTGGCTGGTTTAGCTCAAAAGAGGTATTAGTACCAGCGGGTCTTGCTCGTATTGTTGGTGATGATGTTTTCTTCGATAGCTTGACCAAGTCTCAAGTAGAAGCCATGGAAGTATATGACCACGACTATCAGTACAGCTATAAAGAGCAATACGAAAAAGATCGTCAAGCGTTTACTGCTGATACCGTTCCAGCTGAAGAGCGCGTAGACATCGCAGACCATTCTTATGATGCACCAAATACACTAGAGCTTTTAGAAGAGCGTTTGACTGTCAATAAAGACCGTATTGTTGCAGGTCTTGTAAAAGTTGGCAAACATGTTGTGACTGAAGAGCGTAATGTCGAGGTTGAGCTAGAAGAAGAACATGCTGATATTCAGCGCACTAGCGTTGATCGCCCAACAGACCGCCGTATCGGTGATATGGACGTTAATGATACCGTTGAAGTTGAGCTAGAAGCAGAACGTGCTCGTGTTGGTAAAGATACTTATGTGTCTGAAGAAGTTAATGTTGGTAAAACAACAGAGCGTCATACTGAAACTATCGTTGAGACTATCCAGCGCGAAGAGCTAGACGTTAATAATGACGGTAATGTGGTCGACCGTGAAGGCAACTTAGTTGACCGTAATGACATCACAGCAGATGATGTACGCCGCGCTCGTGGAATGTAATACCCTGATACTTTGCGTCTTTTAATGACATTGTGATTTCATTATGAGATGTGATAATAACAGGTAGCTAAGCATTTTGACTTAGCAGATTAAGGCCAGAGCATGTCTCTGGTCTTTTTTGTATCGATAATATGGGGACGTGAGTTATTATAGTAATGATTAATGATAGTAATAAATTCAATATCATTCGTTAACATTGCATTTTGCCCGATTCATCATTTTATAATTATAAGGAAATAAAAATGACTACTGACCATACAAAAAACTTATACCAAGACGATTTGGAAAGCCAAAAAAGCACACTAGCTGATGAAACCTCCAATGTCGTCAATGTTGGGCATTTGGAGCTATTAGAAGAGCGACCTGTCATCAATAAAGAGCGCCTAGACGTTGGTAAAGTGACTGTTACCAAGCATGCCCGCACCAAAACTATCGACGTCCCTATCGAGCTTATAGAAGAATACATTACCATTCGCACTGAGTATCATGATGCAGAGAGTCAAGAATTACTGTCAGGTAACTATGATGACAGAGATATATTGCGTCATGTTGAACCCTCACTAGATAGTAAAGCCGTTGTGACCGTCAATGGTAAACAAATAGAGATTGGCGATGATCCGATTGAAATCGTTCTATCACGCCAAGTAGCGACTATTACCAAAGACACTTATGCCGTCCAAGAAATTGATGTCAATAAGAGTACCCATATTCATACCGATAATATCCCAGTAGAGTTGAAACATGAAGAGCTCGATGTCACTGAAGAAGGGTTTTTGGCACATGAGGCCAATGCTACTCGACCAAAATAAACCCTTTGGCGTTGATAGCAAGCATATAAATTACTGACATAAAAAAGCAACGCTAATCTCGCGTTGCTTTTTTTGTGTGGTACGTAGTAATCAAACTTTTATACTTTATTACATTCAAACGTATTCACGGTTGACTCATCCGCACCCGCCGTACGCATGACACCAGTTTCACGTTCTTCATGCGCCACACGCCACTGAGTAAACCCTTGACCGCCATCTAACCCTGTGGCAACTTCGAACACTTCTGGATTACTGCCTTCATTGGTCTGATTCAGTGTTACTGTTCCCATATCAGTGGCAACGACCACTTGATTGGCATCTTCTTTATAAGTCGCTTCAACTTTTAGCTCAGGCGAACACAGATACGATACCTGCGTCACACCGCTGTTTACCGATGCCACCGTATCACCTTCTACTTCATTAAGTGAAGCATCTTCAGTATTTACAACGACATCACTTGGCTCAGCAGGCTCGGCTGACATTGGTACAGATTCTTCAGCATTGACACCATCTTCCATACTTGACTCTGGCTCTGATTGCTGCTGACAGGCACTGATCGTTAAGGCGCCAGCGAGCAACCCCGTCAATGCGACTGAGGTACGCAATTTTTTTAATAATTCTAAACTCATAACGCTCTCCCAAATAAATATGCTAAACACTATAGCGTGTCCATAAATTCACGCCTATGCTGAATTTGTAAGCAATCAATACAAAGTGTTCATCTGCTATACAACGGTAAATTATAGAACAAGCAGCCTTGATAAGATATAAAAAAGCCCCTATCTGGTTGAGATAAGGGCTTGCTATTTAGCAGTCTACAGACTTTAATCATAGTTGCTAATGATTAAAAGACCATACTGATTAGATTTTGCCGTGGCACTGTTTGTACTTGAGCCCTGAACCACAAGGACAAGGGGCATTACGGCTAATATTCATACCAGCATACGGGTTTGGCTCATTGGCGTTGCTACCACTGGCTGCCATAGCAGCGCCAGCTGCTGCCGTACCACTAAGGCTGCGGTTTTGTGGTTGCGGCTGAGCGGCTGCACTGTTTACGTTGCTATCTAAATTATCTACGTCATCATGTTCAAACTGCATTTGCATATGCGCAGCATTCTCACGCTGCTGAGCTTCCAACGCCTCTAGCTCTTCTTTGGTTGGGATATGAACACGTGATAAATCTTGTACCGTTTCAGACTTAATCGCCCCAAGCATCATTTGGAACAATTCAAATGATTCACGCTTGTATTCCTGCTCAGGGTTTTTCTGCGCATAGCCGCGTAGATGGATACCTTTACGCAGCTGATCCATCTGTGTCAAATGCTCTTTCCAGTGCTTGTCTAGACTCTGTAGCATAAAATGACGCTCAAGCTGGGCGGCGTCTTGCTCACCCATTTGCTCACGGCGGCTGTGATAACGGTCTATGGCTGTTTGGATAATTTTAGCACGCAGTCCTTCTTCATCTAGACGGCGGTCTTCATCTAGCCAATCGTTGATCGGCATCGTGACTTTAAACTCGTCCTCAAGCTCATCTTCTAATCCGTCAATGTTCCACTGATCGTCGATAGAACCAGGCGGAATGAACTGGTTGATCATGGCGTTATAGACTTCATGATGCATCACTTCAATGGCTTCTAATAAGTCCATTTCGGCAAGCAAATCATCACGCTGACCATAAATCACTTTACGCTGCTCGTTGGCAACGTCATCGTATTTCAACAGATTCTTACGTGCATCAAAATCGCGGCTCTCAACTTTACCTTGCGCGTTTTCGATCGATTTTGACACCATCTTGTGCTCGATGGCTTCGTCTTCTTTTAGACCCATGGCACGCATCATATTGACCACGCGATCGCCTGCGAAGATACGCATCAAATCATCTTCGAGCGATAAGAAAAAGCGCGACATCCCAGGGTCACCCTGACGACCAGCACGACCACGTAACTGGTTATCGATACGGCGTGATTCATGACGCTCAGAGCCAATGATATGCAAACCACCCGCCGCTACCACTTGGTCATGCTTCACCTGCCACTGAGACTTTAGGCGCTGCATCTCCTCTGGACTGACCGAATCGACATCTTCGATAAATGACTGCCAATTACCACCAAGGATAATATCCGTACCACGACCTGCCATGTTGGTGGCGATCGTCACTGATTTTGGGCTACCAGCCTGTGCGATAATCTCAGCTTCACGCTCATGCTGCTTGGCGTTTAGGACGTTATGCTTCACGCCTTCTTGATCGAGCAAATAAGACAGCTCTTCACTGGCTTCAATGGTCGCTGTACCGACCAGCACAGGTGCACCTTTGGCTTGAATGTCTTTGATCTCGCGGATAATGCCCTTGTATTTGCCTAGCTTGGTTAAGAAAATCTGATCATCCATATCGATACGAGCAATCGGCTCATGCGTTGGAATGACGATGACATCTAGATCATAAGTAGATTTAAATTCTGCCGCTTCAGTATCAGCGGTACCCGTCATACCAGACAGCTTGTCATATAGACGGAAGTAGTTTTGGAATGTGGTGGTTGCAAGTGTTTGGTTTTCTGCTTGGATTTCAACATTTTCTTTGGCTTCTACTGCTTGATGCAGCCCTTCTGACCAGCGGCGACCAGGCATAGTACGGCCTGTGTTTTCATCAACGATAACCACCTCGCCTTCATCGACGATGTAGTGGACGTTTTTGACAAATACATGATGCGCACGAATGGCAGCTTGGACGTGAGCCAATAACGGCAAGCGGCTTGGACTATATAAGCTTTCGTTTTCACCCAGCTCGCCCACTTCGACTAAGAAGCGCTCAATTTTTTCGTAACCCTTTTCACTGATTTCAATTTGACGATTTTTTTCATCAATCCAGAAATCTTCATCTTCGTTGTTTTTATTGGCTTCTTCGTCTTTTGAGCGCTTAAGCCGTGGAATGATGGTATTAATCAGCGCATACATGCGCGATGAATCTTCGGCTTGACCCGAAATGATAAGCGGCGTACGAGCTTCATCAATCAAGATCGAGTCGATTTCATCGATAATACAGAAGTTTAGCGGACGCTGTTTTTTCTCTTTTAGACTAAAGACCATGTTGTCACGCAAATAATCAAAACCGTACTCGTTGTTGGTACCATACGTGATATCAGCTTGATAGGCGTCGATTTTTTCTTGTGGCGGCTGCTGTGAGTAAATCACGCCGACAGTCATGCCCAAAAAGTTAAAGAGCGGACGGTTGAGCTCCGCATCACGCGCCGCAAGATAGTCGTTGACCGTGACCAAATGCACGCCTTTACCACTGATGGCATTGAGATACATCGCCAAGGTGCCCATTAGGGTTTTACCTTCGCCCGTTTTCATCTCAGCGATTTTGCCTTCGTGCAAGGTGATACCACCGATCAGCTGTACGTCATAATGGCGCATACCATTGACACGCAATGAGGCTTCGCGGCAGACGGCAAATGCCTCTGGTAATAGTGAATCTAAGCTTTCGCCTTTTTGATGACGTGCTTTGAACTCTGCCGTTTTTTGTTGTAGTTGCTCATCAGACAGGGCTTGTATTTCAGCCTCTTGTGCGTTGATCTTGCTGACCACTTTACGCATGCGTTTTAGTTCGCGGTCATTTTTGGTGCCAACCACACTGCCTACAATCTTTGATAACATAATTTTTTGACCTATGGAATATTCGATAATTAGTGCGCATTAGCCAAAGCTTAGCTCGCGGCCTTGTCATTACCCGACTAAGTACTACCTAATTTAGTAGCGCCCAATTAAGTGTGCCGTCATTATATATGGTTATGGCGCTGATGGATACAAGGGCGGTGAGTAGATATTTGCCAAGGCAAAAACCGAGCAGGACGTGTTAAAATAGCGCTTACTTTATTAAATTTCTTAGCTTTTTTGGTGCCTGTATGTGATAGCTATAAGGTAGCTGTCATATGGCGCTGTCGATATAATCTAGCCTAAATCTAATCGTTATATCCTTCTTCGGTACGTACCAGGCGCATTTGTTATATCAACTCTATCGTACCAAAACAATCTATAAAACTGGCGCTAATCCGAAACCAGCTGCTGCAAATACTGTTTAATAAAAATCTATCGAAACATAATAAGAGACTCTGCATGACCGTAAAGCCGTCCGTCCAAAATCATTCATCTATTTCTACTCAATCAGATAATGCCTTATCAAAACCAAATACATCTGACTGTTTAAGCATCGGCGATACCGTCTATAACTTAGCAGATCATACGCCAATGATGGTGCAATATCTAACCATGAAAGCCAACTATCCACAAGCATTGCTGCTATACCGGATGGGGGATTTTTATGAGCTGTTCTTTGATGATGCTAAGCGGGCGGCGCAAATATTAGACATCACTCTAACGCGTCGTGGTACGGATAAAGCGGGCAAGCCGATAGCGATGGCGGGCGTTCCTTTTCATGCAGCCGATAGCTATATGGCACGCCTAATCGCGGCTGGGCAAACGGTCGTCGTGTGTGAACAAATTGACGAGTCGACAACGACCAATGCTGGCAGTGGTAACAATAAGGCCAATATCCCTGCGATGGGCGACAAGCAAAAAAAAGACAAAAGTAAATCGGCGGCTGGTAGCATCATGCGCCGTGAAGTGGTCAAAACGCTGACAGCAGGTACTATTACTGATGATGCATTGATCGCACCAAACCATACACCGACTGTCGTCGCCATCGATATTGCTCATTTAAAAACGCAAGATAATAGCCAGACGTTACAAGCAGCTGTTAGCCAAATGGATCTAGCTGCAGGTACATTGACTACTCAGACGCTAATAGCAGATAAAAACGATATAGATGGATTGCAAACTCAAATGCTGACGGTACTTGCTCGTTTTGCGCCTAGTGAATGTATCATTAGTGAAGCACTCAGCGATAGCATTGGCGGCACTGATGGCACTGATGCAGAGTGGATGCTGTGGTTACGGCAACATCTGGACTGCCCTATTATAGAAGTCGCGGCCAATGACTTTCACCGTACGCACGCGAGCGACACGCTTTGTCAGCAGTTTGAGGTGCAACGTCTTGATGGTTTGGGTATCGCAGATAACCTGCTGGCGCAAACGAGCTGTGCTGCGCTAATTCACTATGCACAGCAAACGCAGCAGCGCCATGTGCCACAAGTCAATCAGCTGATCGTTGAATACAGCGATGATTATTTGATTATTGATGCCAATAGTCAGCAAAACCTTGAGTTATTTAGTCCAGTCAGTAGTAGCGGTACTTCCCTAATATCCGTCCTTAACCATTGTCAAACCCCAATGGGCAAGCGACTGCTCGTACAGCAAATGAAGCGTCCACTGCGTCAGCATGCGCGCATCGATATGCGTCTAGACGCGATAACGTCCCTATTGAATGCGGATGATAATTCGAATCAAAATTCAGAAAATAGCTCACTGGTGACACGTTTACGAGAAACACTGAATACCATTGGCGATATAGAGCGAATCAGCAGTCGCATCGGGCTGATGAGTGCCAAACCTCGTGACCTACGCAAGCTTGCTGACGGCATCGCGAGTAGCGCCCAGCTTACCACTCTACTGACAGCGTCAGGTATCAGCCATGAAGACGCTGGTCTATTGCCGATGTTGATGCAGCAATTGCCTGCCAGGCTGCCAGCCGTTCAAGCGGTGGCTGAGTTAATCGAGCGTGCCATTGTCATTGAACCACCTGCACATATCCGTGATGGCGGTATGATAGCTGCCGGTTATGATGAAGAGTTCGATCGCCTCACCCATCTTCACGACAATATCCAAGTGACATTGGACGACATGGTAGAGCGAGCGCGTCAAGACAATCAATTACCGAGTCTAAAAGTCGGCTTTAATAAAGTCAGTGGCTTTTACTTTGAATTGCCCAAGATGCAAGCGAAAAATGCCCCAGCCCACTTTATCCGTCGGCAAACGCTCAAGAGTAGTGAGCGTTTTATCACTGATGAGTTAAAAGAGGTCGAGACAGAATATCTGAGTGCGCAATCTTTGGCATTGGCTCGTGAGAAAACGCTGTACCAAGCGCTGCTCAACCAACTAAACGAGAACTTGGCTGAGCTACAACAACTGAGCGCTGCTATTGCCCAAATAGATGTCCTGAGTAATTGGGGGCAGCTTGCGACGACTTACCATTGGCAACGCCCAGTTATGGGAGGAGTTTCAGAAAATCAAAATAAATCTATAGCCAAAAATCAGACCCATATTGATATCCGCCAAGGTCGTCATGTCGTGGTCGAAGCGGCGTTAAATCAAGCGAACGCGAACAATCGGAACGGTGCTGCATCAAGTACAAATTATTTTGTCGCGAACGACTGCGTGCTGGGTAGCGCCAATACTGATGAAGGACATCCTGAAAGACTGCTCCTCATCACTGGCCCTAATATGGGTGGTAAGTCTACCTATATGCGTCAAACGGCGCTGATTGTTTTGCTTGCTCATTGCGGCAGCTTTGTGCCCGCCGAGCATGCACATATTGGCGATATTGACCGAATATTTACCCGTATAGGCTCGGCTGATGATTTGGCGGGCGGCAAATCTACCTTTATGGTTGAGATGATAGAGACGGCCAATATATTAAATCAAGCGACCCATAAATCACTGGTATTAATGGATGAAGTCGGACGCGGTACCGCCACCACTGATGGTCTAGCCATCGCTCATGCCTGTGTCAACCGTCTAGTCGATATTGGCTGCCTGACGTTATTTGCCACTCATTATTTTGAGCTGACGCAATTGGGACAGACAAGTGACGATATTCGTAACGTCCACGTCGCCGCCAGTGAAGTCGACGGTCAGCTACTTCTCCTTCATCAGATCTGTGAGGGCGCTGCAAGCTCAAGCTTTGGATTGCATGTCGCCAAAATGGCGGGTATCCCCACTCAAGTATTAAATGATGCCAAACGTTACTTGATAGACAATCTAAAAACAGAAAATGAAAAAACTATTGATGATAAAAATGAATTAGCTAATTCAGTAACGGATAAACAGCGAGAGTCTAACAGCGATGTTGTTCTAGAACCACAAAGTAGTTACACGGTACAATCACCAAATATAGCGGATAATCTAAAGCAAAATCAGTTGTTTAGCATAGAAGACGAACTCAGCGCCATTGATCCTGATAGTCTGACACCCAAACAAGCGCACGATTTGATCTATCATTTGAAAAAAATCATTGGTCACTAAAGGGAATTGTCAAATCGTAGTAAAGGCGCTAAAATACGCTTTATTTTCGACTATTCTATTTAGCCAAAAGCCAAATCAATAACAGGTAGACATTACTATGACCTTTGTCGTTACAGATAACTGCATTCTTTGCAAATACACCGACTGTGTAGAAGTCTGTCCTGTGGACTGCTTTTATGAAGGACCAAACTTCCTTGTCATCGACCCTGATGAGTGTATCGATTGCGCACTATGTGAGCCTGAATGTCCCGCCAATGCGATCTTCTCAGAAGATGAAGTACCCAAAGGACAAGAGATGTTCACTCAGCTCAATGAAGAGCTGGCACAAAAATGGCCAAACATCACAGAGATGAAAGAGCAGATGCCAGAAGCCGCCAAATGGGACGGCGTCGAGGGTAAGATTCAATATTTAGAGAGGTAGGCAGCCTGATCGCACTTTGATGCGTGGATAAACCCCGTCAATAAAAAACCACCGAGCGGCAGAGTCTGTTCGGTGGTTTTTTATTTGAAACTTTATTTTAATAATGCTGCTACAGTATAAGCCGATTAAGGTAATACGCGACAAGGCGAGCCATTAGGAATATCACATTCGATACGAGCATTGGATGGCGATTTTGCAACAGCAATGATAGGCTGCACGGTGTCGGTAGTCCAGCCTGCTGCATCAGTGATACTGAGACAGGCACTAGGTGTTGGTGCGGTGGCGACAGTGTTATCGTCTTGGTCGTTGAGCAGATAATAGATGTGGTTGCTATAGGACTTCACCTCAGACATACATGCGCCCTGCTGGGCTTCCGCGATATGTTGGTTATAACTGGGAATTGCAATCGCTGCCAAGATACTGATGATAGCGACGGCGATCATTAGCTCTATCAAGGTATAGCCAGATTGCGCGCTGCCGGATTGTGTCAGATGACGATTTACGGCAGTATTATGTTGATACTTCATAGCATTATTATCAATTAATGTGATAATTGCTATGGTGCAGAGAGTATGCCAGTTAGGTTTGCGGCGATTAGCCAGTTATTAAACATAAAAAAGCCAAACAAAATGTTTGGCTTTTTTTATATAAAACTATAAAACTGAGAATAAGATTCTACTCTACTAATTTATGCAGCTTCACATGTCTTAGGACGTACACGTTGGTCTAAATTAGACTTACAGTTCCAAGTACCAGTTTTTTCATTGTAAGTGTAAGTGACAGTTTTACCAGCAACTTGTGAACTCAAACCATCAGTATTGAAAGTTGCTTGTACTGCACACGTGTTACCGTTTGTTGCATCTGCGGTAGGTGTAGCTGTAACGCTACCAACATATTTACCAGTCTTAGTAATTTCATACAAAGCACCAGGTTCTTTGGCAGGAGTAGTTATCGTTCCATCGGTAGCTACTACTGCAGGTACTGGTGCTGCATTACTACAAGCATCCAGACCGTTAGATGAAATACCTTCTACAATAGGAGTTTTCAAACCTCCTAGCAATGTTACTGCTTCTGTTGCTTGCGCACGTGCAGTATAATTCTGATACTGAGGAATAGCAATCGCAGCCAAGATACCGATAATAGCAACAACGATCATTAGTTCGATTAAGGTAAAACCTTTTTGAGCGTTCATAGACATGTCCTTTTTGGATAATATGGCAATAGAATTACTGTCTAGTTGCCAGCTATAAATATAATGTTTTTCTTACTATATATACTGCAGATAGTGTGCCAACATCCAAATCAGCATTGTTTTATTTGAAAAACACCCTACAAACGCTGCAATTTGTTTTTGAAACCATTTAATGTCTTTTTTTATCGTTAATAGCGCTCAATGTTACCCTTAGTCTGCTGAAAATTGTCAATCATGTTTGTCTTTAACAACAAAAGGTAACTGGCTATGACAATTTTTGTCAGCACATTCATTTAGGTCTTTTATCACTTATTCCATTCATCGCTACTGCCGCATTTTTTGATGGAGTCTACTATACGACATTTCTCGCCCTCACTATCCAAGGTCAATCTACCATCACTTGCCATACGCTGACCTGTCACTGGTGTGGCTATAATCGTCCAGTCACGGCCTCCTAATGTACCCGTGCTTGTAGTCCAGTCTGCCTCTCCCCATGACCCTGTACCTACTGTCACTGTATATAACGCAGCTCCCGAAACAGGAAAATTTGTACTACCATCAGTAGCAACAGTAGATGAAAATATAGAGGAAAGTGGCACTCTATCATAGCGCTTATAGTTGATCTTATTTGACTCGATGCGACTGGCTATTTGATGCATTTCACTCATCATATCCGCACGATTGGTTCGCTCAATGTATCCTTGATAACTCGGGTAAGCAATAGCTGCCAAAACACCGATGATAGCTACGACTATCATCAGCTCTATCAGTGTAAATCCTTTCTGATTAACAGGCTCAACTGATACATTCTCTAATGATGCCGCATCTACCATGTTGTCGCTCCTGTACAATCTGCATCTGTAACATCAAAACTGCTATTACTTGCACAGCGTAACCCTTGACTTGATAATAAGAAACTATCCGCCCCTACTAGATCAACGGGTGTTGCCACCATTATCCAATTGGTAGCGCGCCCGCTGCCTTCGTGTAGAGTACTGAAAGTTGCTGAGGGTGGATTGCCTATTAGATGACCTAACGTGACAGTGTAGCGCGGATTGGTCGCTGGTTGATTGATCGCGCCTGTAGCGTCGGCGATATTATCTGACTGAGGCTTAAAACCTTTATAGGTCAGTGCTTTTGCTCGCCATTGCTCAAGCTCGTTACTCAGTGCTAGCATCTTGCGCTGTACATCTGCTTCCGCATTGCGAATGATATAGGCGCGATAGCTTGGTATAGCGATAGCAGCCAATATAGCGAGTATGGCGACAGTAATCATCAGCTCTACAAGCGTAAAGCCTATTTGTCGTATCATTTTATCGTTCGATAGTTTAGACATATCAATGCTCAATCCAGCTTAACGGGTTGATGCGTTTGTCCGTATTAAAGCCAGCTAGAGGATCACAAGTAGGTCCCGTACACGTAGGCGGCACAGGATCACAGTCACCATTTGGACAGATAAGTTTGGGGGTACAAGCCGCACCTTCACAGCGATTGACGAGGCCACTAAATATACTGGTATCATTAAACTGGGTGACAATATTGTCGACAATACCTGAACCTGCATTGAAGGTAGAGCGAGCAGTTACTACTGCATTACCACTACTATCTAAGCAAGTACCGAAGGGCAAACAAGTGCGTTCGCGTTGAGTCGCACCTTTGACACCAGCGCTACAGGCTTGAACAGCTTGACCTTTATCAGGGTTATACGAAGAGGACACTAATATACCAGCTAGTGCATCAGGCTCATTGAACATTTTCATCTTGTAAGGGCCTGTAGTCTGCTTTGCCTCATTTAACCAAGTATCAAACGGCATATACCAGCCTTGGACAATACCTCTCTCCATGTTTTCTTTAATGCCTGCCCTAGCAGGTGCGCCTCCTGTTACCGCTGCTGCACTAATATCAGCGGCAGAAAATGTCAGTTTTTGTAATTTATTACTAACGTTAGATGCTATCCCAACTCCGTTTACAGATACAGGTGTGCGTAAACTTATCGTCGGCGCTGTTCCTGTTCCATAGAAGAATAGATCACTACGAGACACGTCCTTATCGATGACGCTGTATAGCGCATTAGGAACACTCCTTGTTGCAGTTACTGGATTACTACGATCTCCTGTGCCTACTGTCACCATAGCTTGTACACCACTAGCAGTGCCTGACTGATTGTCCGCATCGATATAACCGTACCTGCCATTATAAAAAGTGATTAGCGGGCGCTCATAAATACGTGGCGGTGCATCAATAGTATTAGTATTAGTATCAGTACCCACTTGGTCACTGACATCGAGCACTTTAACGACTCGATCTACTTTAAAGTTATTGGTATCTGCATTGTTATTGATATCAGCGCGCCAAACTTGTCCGCCTAAATCAGCAAAATAAATATGATCAGTCAGACCATCATAGTTGCGGTCTAAGGTTCTAATCTGGGTCACAACGCTATGCTTGAGATCGTCTGCTTTTGAATACTGTAATGAGGCACTAGTAGCAGTAGAGGCAGCGGTAACACTAGTACCACTATTATTAGCCCACCATAACAACTTGCCATTACCAGTTGAGACATTTACTTTTTCTTCGTTATTGGCTTTGGTTTCAACTTCACCCATCTGCACCATATAGACGCCATTACCTTGAGCTGTCGTTTTACCGTTACAGCCTGTGACTGTATTGGTTGTGACAGTAGAACCAAGCTTAAACTTTGGATCTTCGTAGCAGGTATCATAACCACCAGGTAAGAAGCTCACCATGACGCGTTTACCGCCGCTTTTAACGTAGCCTAGAGCAGGCTTGCCCCATGTCTGCCCCATACGTGCATAGGCTTTTTGGTCAGGTGATGTGTTATTGATGACACCATTTTTATTGCCGCTCAATGCTACTGTGTTATCACCCTTTTGGCGATTGGCATAGTTAGAACCGACGCTATATATCATCTTAGGAGTACTAGGAGTTGAGACATCTAGGGCATAATACATAGAGCCGCCCATGCGTAGGCCACCTAATGCAAAGCTTTGATCAGCCTCATAAGTATTGACAGTAGTTGCTGCATCGCCTGTACCTGTCGTAGTCGCCTTGGTGGTATAAGAGGCGTAAGTCAGCCAAGGGGCATCGACACCATAAGGATAACTGCCGTCTTCGGCAGTACCATTGCCAGCGAGCGCTTTGGGTTGTAAGTCAAGAATCTGCTTGGGTACAAAAGTAAAAACTTCTTTACCCGTACTATCATCGAGCATATGCAGCGCACCATCCATAGAACCATATATTACGTAATCTTCACGTTGACTAGTATCAAACTTGCCCGTAGCATCGACAGCTACTTTTTTGGTGATCAGCTGCGGTATAGAATGCAGCACACCACCGACATTCTTCAGATCAGTATTTAATGAGGCAGTTATTGCGGTGCCATCCGTTACTGTCGTGCTTGTAGATTCACCATATCCCATAAAATTTAGTAGCGCGATTTTTTTGGGGTTGGTATATCCATTGGCCGTCGTCAAAGTATCAAAGTTTTGAGGTTTCTTGTCTGCGGTGACTTTTAGATTGACTAAACTACTGCCATTATTTACGAACAGATTGCGACTGCCTGATGCGGTTGCAACTGTATTTTCAAATACCTTTTGGTAAGCACCACCCACTTGCGGCAAACCTCGGTCAGGTCTTGAGGCAGCAACAGTATTCCATAAATCATAAGTGTTCGTTGCAAACAGACCACTGTTATCAGAGAAGACAAAATTATTATTACCACCGAGCAAAGTGGCATTTCTAACCTTGTATTTTTTTAGATTGCCGTTCCATAGTCTGGATGATCCAGGAACAGGTTCGAGTATAGGTAAATAAGCAAATTGACGCGACTCTAGTCCCCCTAGGCTGTCAAGCGGCACTGACATCGTGCCTGCTGATATTGGATCAATCTCAGTTGCGCCTGCCGCTTCAACGAACTTCTTTACACTCTCAGCAATATCTACCGATCCTGAAACATAATCAAACCCACCCTCACCGTAGCCTTGACCTCTTTCACCAAGCTTACATAGGTTCTTAGCGTCTACACTAGTGATCCTAGCATCATCACAGTCATAGACAGGCTTTCCTTCAAAAGAGGAGTTTCTTCCAATTATCGACAACTCCCTATAGACATTTCCTAAACCTGCTGTCCCCGTAATGATGTTATCGCTCTTAGCGTTATTGTCATTGTTCAATTTTTTTGCATACTCTCCAATCAACTCCCATCCAGGCTTACCAAAATCAATTGTAAATAGAGGAATTCTACCTGACTCGTAAGCGCTTCCTACAGAGGTAAGCTTAGGATCACTGATACTATTAACGGATAGCGAGCTTCCCGCTAGACTTGTATTCATTATGCTTTTAGTGTTTGGCTCTGAATAAACACTATTGGGCTCACCATCAGTCAAATAGTAGATACCGTAACCATCACATTGATTTGCAACATTAGGCATGGGTGAATCATACTTTAATCCACTAGTTGTTTTAGTGCTACTATCTGAGAGCAAAAAACCACTTGCGGGGTTGGCTTCTTCTACTGGTACCTCAATTTGCTTGTAATAAAGAGTGAAGTTTCCACTTGGACGGGAATAAACCGTACTACTACTCAGTACAGAAGGATCTAGGTTTCTAGTCCGATATTGACCGCTGACAATAGTGTAATTCCCACTACACTCATAGAATTTATTACTACCAATAGTAGAGACTTCTGAACTCACGTTATTACACTTGTATAAACTATCTCTGTTTCCAGACTCAGCAACAGAAGCACCAACTGCTTCGTATCGTATTTCGGTCTGGGTTGACTGACTGATTGTGGTTGTCCCTAGCATATACGCGCCAGCTTCAGCATAAGCATTCGCTATCGGAGTATATGTCGTTGGGCTCAATGCAATAATCTTATTGATAAGCACTTTCCTATTTGCAAGCGTCAGATCTGCTGCTGGCGTATCTATTTTTCCACCACCTGTACCGCTTCCTCCAAAAAAGCTACCCAAACCGATTTTATATTTATTCAAGTCAAGATCTGGACCGAACCCTGAGGTGCTTTTGGGATTGGCAAATAATGGAATAAGTGCCCGTTTTAAGCGTGATATACGGTCATAATATCTATTTCCAGAGCCATCTAATCTATAAATTACTCTATAGGTTAAAGTATTATCAACAACGGCGTTACCAGCATCATTATAGATATCTACAGGTTCGTTATCAGCATATAAAATATTACTGAGAGTGACACCTGGATAATCGTCTTGAATATGCCTAATGGTTTGTTCAGCCATACTCCCCGAATTGTCTAACATCATCAGGATTGAGGCTTTACCACCTGTCGCACCCTGATAGATTTCTAAATCACTAGTATGACCAGCACTCGTTGCCATACAAGTCAAAACTACTGTTGATAATAACTTGATAGGCCAGCCTTTCATAATAGGACGGACTCTATCAGTTTTGATTCTGCTTGATACTTTCATAGTAACCATCCCTAAATATTGATTGCTGTTACAAATAAATTGCTAGTCATCTATTACTTCTAAGCTGACATGCTAAAAATAGCAACAGCTTAAATAATCCTAGTTTCCAGAAACACAAGTCACTCCAACCGGCTGGTTGATATAAGTCTGCTGTTGCGTCTGATACGGCACGCTCAGTGCGGTTAGACAACTGTCTACAGTAGTAGGCTCTGTACGCATCTGCTTAAAGCAGCCCGCGATAGAAGTAGTATCATTGCTACTCGCATTACCCAATGGTGCGCTAGAGAGTGCTGGTATAACTGAGGTAACATAACCGATAAAAGTAGTGCAGCCAATAGCGGCATTTACCCCAGTTGTCGCAGGCTCAACATTGTTAGACGAGGTGCCTGAGCCTTCCTGAGAGAAAATACCACTGCTCTCAGGTCGCACAAAGGTCATCTGAGTAATCACCCGACCTTCACTAACATAGTCATTACTATCATCAGGGTTGCAATAGCCATTATTTTTGTCCGTCAATAAAGCATTACTTTCATTGAGCTCGCTAATCTCAAGAATACTAAATAGCTTAGTACTACGCGGTCTAACACAAAAGCTGATCTTATGACCTTCACGCTCACTACTCGATATATAGCCTTTAAGAGTGTCATTTTTTTCGCGGCTAGCAGCACTCAAGATACGATCTTCTTTTTCAACTTTCAATAGAGCAGCATCATTGGCTTGAAACAGTAACTTATTAACCTGATCAGCAGTTGCCACTTTGAGATCAGTAGTACTCTGCCTAACCGCGATTGCTCCTACTATCATAATCAAAATCAATACCAGTAGAACTACAATTAGCGCGACACCAGATTGATCATGCAAACTTGTGGACACTTTAGGAGGGTTCATAGTTTTAGGTTTCATTATAGACCTCCTCTAGCATTACGTAATAAAATAGTTGTCTCGTAAATATTACGTAAGTAGGTTGGCCCCGCTGCTACCGTATCACTAAGCTCTGCATCTACTTTGTCCAAAACGGTGAACTGCACATCACTGTTATTCTGCGCAGTCGCGGTTGGATTATTTGAACGCGCTAATATACCTATCTGCAAGCTGACAATACGCCTAGTGTCGAGTACTGTTGCTAGATTTGAAGCTGCGGGAATCGGCACATAAGCAATGGCTAAATTTTCAGGATCAGTAGCAAAGTCTCTGCTAGAGGATATCCCTAGCGTTGCTCTAAAATAATCAACATTAGGAATAATGATAGTGCCTGTACCTGCCAAATTATTATTTTTTACACTTGCTGCTACAGCTGGTGCAGTTGGTGTTGCAGGTACGGCTGGAACTGTGTAACTGGCTATATCAAGCCCCGTTGGACTTCCAGCAGTATCCTCATCATATTCATAGATTGCAGAAGCACAGGCCAGTCCTGCATCTCGCACGAAATAGCGCTCAATGACATAAAACCCTTGTGGTATTGCATCACCTTCACAGTCAAAAGTACCTGCTCTATCCGATCGATATTGAATCGTTAGCTGATCGCTATTGGCGATACCTTTTAGATTGCTAGTACTGTTAGCAGAGGCATTGCTAGATAACAAAGCTACTGGAATAGCGGCACCATCTAGTGTCAATCCAGATAAATTACCTTGTAACCAACTGACTGGTGTAGGAGGAGTAGTAACAGGAGCGACCCCCGTTGGCGCTGTGAGTACCACTCCGCCCTGCGGGGTCAAATGATTCATAAAAAACTCATTAAAAGCCCCTGTTGATTTGGCACCATAGTTAGTACGTCTCAAGTGTTGCTGCATTTGAGAAAAGCCAAAAATAGCATTATCTTGAATCTGAGAGCTGGCTTCTTGTCTACGACTGTTGACTGAACTGGTATAGAATACTTGTAATGCAGCAGCCGAAATAAGAAGACCCAAGACCAACGCAATCATTAGCTCAACTAAAGTATAACCTTCATGTTTTTTAGAGATTGGTAAGCTTTTATAAGGTAAGCTAACAGTATGCGACAAGATCGGCTGATAAATTTTTGCATTCATATCATATCTCCATCATCATACATGTCGCTTTGGGATGATAATTTCCGCCAGCTGCTTCACCGACTACTCTTTCGGTCAAACAGTCACTCTCATCATCTGTACCGATAGTAGGTGTGGTTTCACCCCACGCAGAAATGAGACAATAAGAGAACATAATGTTGTCTGCTGCATCTGTACCTGTTCCCCCAGTATTAGGGCAAGGATGCATCTGAATTTGAAAATCATAATTCTGTAATTTGGTTTTAAGGTTGTAGCTTTCTGCCACCGCTAGCTGTTCTGGACTGCAAAAATCTGCAGCTACCCCCTCTAAACCGCATTTTTCACTCGGAGCGCTTGACGAAGCATACGATTTATTAAGATTTTCTTCATATATTTCGATAGCAGAAGGATTGGCATGAATTTTTTCTGCTATGTTTCGCATCATTACCAATGACTGAGAACGCTCAAATGATTCATTAGTAGCTTGAATCGCTTTCCCTTGCAAGGCAGTATAACCTAGGACTGCTACTGTCAATAATAGTAATGCGACCATCACTTCAATTAAGCCTACCCCTCGCTGATTACTCAAATTAGTCACTAACAAGTCCCTCCCCCTATCGTACTTATACTAGCAGTTGCAGTAACGATAACCTGTATTGAGGTAGATGAGTTTTTGCTATCGCAAACTGTATAAGTGACAGCATCAGCATGCTTATTTGGTCTGAACACTATGGTCATATTATCACTATCATCTACTTCTATCGTATTGTCAGTACTATAGCTATAGCTTGCAATGTCATCCGAATTTTCACTTACTATTGCCAAAGCATGATTATTATTATCGATACTGAGTTCCATAGATTGACGACGAATAACACTCTCAACCTTCGCCTCTTTTAACGCATTCTCAAGCGTCGCAGCCGTCGACTTAACACGCTGATTGGCAAGCTGTGTGCTAATACTAGGTGCAGCAATACTTATAATAATAGCGAGCACAGCAATCGTGACCATCAGCTCAATCAAGGTAAACCCTAAACTGGCTGTTCTTAGCGAGGTCGGTAGACTATTCATAGATGCGTTCACATCAAATCCCTATTTAGCACTGCTAATGTCTGTCTCTGATCAGTCTTTGTTTTAAAATAACTAAAATCTGGTGTCAGTTTTGCTAATAGTTTTATAATTAGCTTAACTAATAATATGCAATTTTTGTTCCACAACATTCTGTTCACGTTATATACGGATGAACAATAATACATACTTGATAGACCAGTAAATATATGTATTTAATAATATAGCGTTACGATGATACATAAGCAATATATTAATAATTTCAATTAGATAGATGATTTTTAGGGCTGACTGCCATGAGCTAACGCATAGGCAGAAATATGATAATTGTTATGGCTTTGAGCGTTTATTGTCACTGTTTGCTCAGATGAGATGAATGCACGTGCCAATGCTTGCAAGCTTGCGCCTGTCGTCGCGACATCATCGAACAATAGTAAGCGTTTTACCGGAGGCTTTTCGGTCAGTGCAAAAGCGTTATCTAGGTTGCTTAGACGTTCAGCGCGTGTGAGCCCTTGCTGACTGACCGTATCATCAATGCGCTCCACACCGTGCCATAAAGGAATTTGCCAATGCTTTGACAGTTGTGCTGATAAAATACTGACAGGATCAAACCCTCGTTTTACTAGCCGCTGATTGGTCGTTGGCATGGCAACAATCACGCTATTATTACGATGACAGCCATGTGGCCGTGGTAGCTGGCGTAATGCATGTAACAACAATGGCAATTTTGTCATGTCTTCATGATGCTTAAACGCCCGAATCGCTTGACGGATTGGATATTCATAATAGGTAGATACTTGGATAGATAAGGACCTGCCAGCAGCAATGTCAACATCAAAAGGCTGTGGCAGCCATGCGATACTATTGTGACAATAAGTGCAGAGTAGACCTCTATTTAAGCGGTGATTGATTTGATGAAAAATATGAGCAAACGAGGATGGATTGCTTGAAAGGGAAAATTCAGAATGTTCGCTCGATGCGTCATTACTATTAGCCTGTGAATGCTGCGTCAATAGCTGAGATTGTGATGTACTTCTATACATACGACACAGCTGGCAGCGTACATTTAAATACTCTGCCAGCCACAGTCCGGTTTGATAAGGCACTAAGCGGTGCATAGACTATTGATTATCATAAATATGGTAAGACTCGCTTATATTAGAGGCCTTTCCAGTCATTCAGCACGATACCGAAACCAATAGAGGTATTCTCATGATTATAATCAACAATGGACTCGCCATAACCTTGGAATAGCTGCACCATACCATTGACGTTTTCTGACAATGGATAGATATAGTCGATTTGGGCAGCGCCTTTATTGGTGCTTGGATTGTAGCGCAAGGTACCGCTAATGCTCTGCTCAGCAGGCAAATCATATAAGAACTTGATATCGCCATAACCCATGTAATCTTCGATATCTGGGTTGTCATCGTCGCTACTGCTATTACCATTTACTCGAGCCCATAGACGCGGTATGACTGACAGCTTACCCCACTCGGCCCCTGCCATTAAATAAGCACGGTTCCACGAACGTGATAATGGATCATCCTGTCCATTAGAATGGTGCACAGCGCCCGCACCTAACATGCGTAAACGTCCACCGAAAGGTAGATCTGCCGTCACAGGCTGAGTCAAAAATATTTCAGGTTGATAGTCGGTAGCACGAAATGGTCGTGAATTGTCTTCGTTATACACCTGCCAATGTGACTCTTGGGTATAACCAAACCACAGATCAGCGCTGGTATCGAATAAATCCTCTGCGACTTTACTCTTTAGAGACAACTGAAATTTTAGCTCCGTCTCACGTATGTCATTAGAGTCAAAAGGTTCAATTTCTTGAGAAGGGGTGCTTGGGCTTAAATTAGGATCAAAAGTGTAAAACAATGGCAGCAGATAAGTCGGACGGTATGGTCTTACCGTCCAAGTACCGCGCTCACTGTTTTGATCGAGATCATATGCCAAACTGAGTGGTGTGTATTTTTCAATATCTGCTTGAGTGACACCCACATTTTCTAGAACTTGTGCTTCTTGCTGATTGTCTGTGACCGTATCCAAACTATTAGTAGCAGACTGTTGATTAGCAGTTGCGCTCTCATCACTAAAAGTACTGGTCGAGTTCTCTTCCACAAAAACAACTTGTGGATTACCCGAAATAGTCGTCTTGAATGTTTTTGCCAAATCAACTGGTTGTTTGGTCGTGGTGTAGCTTGGTGTTTTACCTTGTTCAGCTACCTTATCAAAACAAGCCAAACGAGCGGCACTGCTCTGCACTTGCGTACATTCAGAAAACAGCTTCGCTTGTTGAGCAATAAATTCTTTGCTGATTACTTTACCGCTCTGTGTGGTTACGCTCTGCGGCATCTCAACGGTTTCATATTCAAACGCCGCTTCTGGTACTGGCAGTTCGTTATAAGTTTGGCTATTGTCAGCTGCTTGTACTTGTACCGCCGTACAACTCAACGCGATAGCGACTGCGATACTCAAATGAGTATGTATCGTGCGACTACTGGCGTTACGACTGATTACATGAGTACGTTGTAATTGACGCTGAGTGGTGATGTGGGCAAACATAAATGTCCTTTATCTAACCAGCATTATCGCCAGCAGAGTATGTGAGTTAATTAATATAACTGTTAGCGTCGCCGCTAAAAAACTAGAAAAAATGAGAACATCAGAAGCAGTTATGACAAACTGATATACCCCTTCAGTATTGTTACTTTATTGTAATGAAAATATAATCACTATACTAGCGTTATCGATATATTAAATCTGCTTAAAAAGACATATTGTGTGTAAAACCAAACGTTTAGAAGATATTATTAAAATAATTTTATGGGATGAAAAAAGTCAGCGTACCATTATTGGCGTACGCTGGCTTTTTTTCATTATTAAGCTTTAGCAAAAGAATTACTCAGGTTATTAAGTACGGGTTGTGAGCCATCAGTTATTTAGCGTCGTTAAGGTTTGTTCGAACTCCACGCGACCGATTTCGCCCACTTGCTGATTAACCAATTGACCATCTTGATAATAGAGTAATGCTGGCGGGCCAAACAGCTTGTAGCGTGACAAAACGGCTTTGGAGTCGTCAGTGGTCTCGGTAATATCAAGCCTTACTAACTGCCAATCTTGCATTTGTGCGGGGCGATTATGGAATAAATTTTTGTCCATAATACGGCACTCAACGCACCAGTCTGCTGTTAAATCGACAATCACTTTAGAGTTGTCAGCGACAATGGCGTCTAGCTCTGCCAATGTAGTAATGGTCTCATCTGTCGCCATATTATCGTTACCCAATGGCTGACCAGCCGTGGATGGTACCATCATCGGCGCGGCACTCAACGAGGCTAATGGATGCAAGCTGTCATCGTTTCCTAGTGCTGCACCCACTATCAAACAAGCCGCCCAAATACCAGCGATCAGACTCATGGCTTGGGTTAACATGCGTCTTTTGCCAATCCAGCTCCACGCCCATGTCGCCACCACCATAAACCATAATGCCCATACCATAAGCATCACTGGCGATATAAACACGCGCTCAACTAATAGCAATGCTACCGCGAATAATAGTAGCGCAAAGCCCTGCTTGACCCAGTTCATCCACTCCCCTGCCTTTGGCATGATCTTGCCTTGAGTAGCACCAATTAAAATAAGCGGTGCTGATAGGCCAAAGCCCAGCATAAATAAGGCGGCGAAACCCAAGAGCGGACTACCAATGGTAGAGACTGCCAGTAGCGCACCGAATAATGGCGCAGAGACGCAAGGAGATACGACTAATGCAGATAAAAATCCAGCAATCAAACTACCGCCTGTACTACCAAGCTTGCTGTCACCTGCTTGGCTAAGCCCTTGCATTTTTCGGCTGAGTGCTTGCGGTAAACGTATGGTAAAAGCATCCAGCATGTATAGCGCTAACAAGACAAAAACAATCGCAAAGCCAATCAAAATAATAGGATTTTGCAACCAGCCAATAATACCTAATGACTCGCCAAATACCGCAATCACAGCGCCCAAAATACCATAGGCAGTCGCCACACCAATCGCGTAACTGGTGGTTAGGATGACGCCGCGTTTGACCGTTGGGTCTTGCTCGCGGGCGACAATATTGGCAACGATGGGCAGCATCGGTAGGACACACGGCGTCAAGGCCAAACCTAGACCTGCTAAGAATAGCAATACCAATGCGAGCCAAGGATGAGACGCCAAACCAAAGGGATCACCATCAACAAGGTTGCTAGCATTTACATTCTCGCTATTGGTCGCGTCACTTGATACATTGGCGTTTGCTCCAGAAATCGTGGTCGTTGCAGTGCTACCATCTAAAGAGTCGTACTCCAAAGTACTATCATCGATTAGATCATAATCAATAACCTCATCATCCATCAGCGCTTGTTCTGCTTGCGCCGTGGTGCTACTAGTACCAGTCGTTGCAAATGTCGTTTCAGTATTCCCAGCAGATATCGTCGCATCAGTCAGATTGTCGCTCGCAGCCGTCTCGCCAACAGACGCACGTTCTGCCTCAGTGTTGGCATTACTTGTCGCGCTCTGTGACGATGCTGCTGTGATATTGACAGTGGTTTTGATTTTTTCAGGGGGATAACACAATCCCGCTTTGGCACAGCCTTGCCAGCCAATGACAATCGCTGCTTCATCGATGCTTTTGCCGTTGTTACTGGTCAATGTGGTAGTTGCGACCATATTGGCTTGATCAAACACCAATACTTTACCAAATGTCGGATCGTCGATTGAATATGGCTTTTGGTTAAAGGTAAAAGGTGCCGCCGTCACGCCCGCAGGTAGCGTTAGTTTGATTTGATTTTTATAGACATAATGCTCAGGCGTGATATCAAAATTAATAGATAGACGCGTACCTGACTTGGTAGAGGCACTACTGCTACTCACCTGAAAGGCTTCATCTACTGGCAAAAATTTCGATTGCGCTGTATTTTGACTGCTGCCGAATAGATCACCCAATCCTGCCGCTTGCGCTGTCGTTGAGGTCGCTAACAACCCTGTCAATAGCGAGCCGCTAGCAATCACACATGCTAAGATATACGCTTTTTTTGCATGTGTATTTGCAGTCAATGATGCCGATTGTTGTGATATCTTCATGAGCATGAATAGCTACCTGTTATTACCAATATTTGAATCAAACTTCTCAATACTTATCTACGTGTCGCAGCAATATTTACCTTAGTTTTGATCTTTTCGGGTGGGTAGCATAGCCCAGCTTTTGCACAGCCTTGCCAACCAATGATAATCGGGGCATTTTTTGCACCTTTACCATTATTGGTCGTCAGCATCGTGGTGGCAACAACACTCCTTTGCGTAAATACAGGAACTTTACCAAAGGTTGGATCATCAATGGACACTGGTGTCTGATTAAAGGTAAATGGTGTCGCATTTATTCCTTTGGGAAAGCTTAACGCGAGCTGCTCTTTATAGACATAATGTCCTGGCGTGATATCAAACGTGATGGATAAACGCGTGCCCTTAGATATGGCTTTGGTGCTGCTAGTCACTTGGAAAGCTTCATCCACTGGTAAAAATTTTGATTGGGATGCGCTACTACTATTAAATAAGTCGTTCAATCCTGCCGCCTGTGCGCTGATTGATGTCATTGATAAAGCTGTCATCAACGAGGTGATTGCAACAGTAAACGCAAGCACATGGAACTTAGTAGCGCGTTTATTGATAGCGACTGATTGTAGTGTTGGTATTTTTATTGACATAAGTTATTACCTTTGATGTTAGCTTCCAGTGACTGGCAGTACGGACACACACCTACTGATAAAACTACTGACCCTCAATACAAGGTTCATATCAGATGGTATTTATTTTACGTATCGATAAAAAATATCAACCAATAAAAAGATATTGGTTGATATTGATAGGTCGTTAATTGCACGATAACAAGTGCGTTTAACGATATTTTATTGGTATAGATTTTTTAGATGCAGACAAAGCTAAATTCTATAGCTGAGCATAAAGATCCGCATCCTGACCTTCACCACCTTGCTGTCCATCTGCACCTAAGGAAAACAAGTCATAAGCTCGCCCTTCACTACCTGGCGACACATATTGCAATTCATTCTCCCAACCATCTGTTGGATAGCCACCTTTTATATAGCCGCCTTCAGGATAGTTTTTGGCGTCACTTGGCGGTGTGGTAAGCGCCTCTAACCCTTGCGCTGTCGTCGGATAGCGTGAATTGTCGACTTTATACATGTCTAACGCGTTGGAGACGGTAGCGAGCGCGGTTTCAGTGGTTTTGACACGCGCTTTGTCACTTTGCCCGACTACTTTTGGGACGACCAAGCCTGCAAGAATAGCCAAGATAACGATAACGACCATAATCTCAATAAGCGTAAATCCCGATTGTCTAGACTTACCTATCAAGCTGCGATGTGTCATTGAATGGACTCTCTGATGGTCATTTACAATGCCACCATGGGCTTGAATATTATTATTGTCATCTTTGGTATTGGCACTTTTTGGGCTAATATTTACTTGAAGGGTGTCAGTCATAGTCATTGCTTTGGTCATCACGGTTATGTAAATAGTAAAAGTGGCGTTCTAGTAGCACTCGTGCATTTAGGAGCTTATCAATAAAACCCTAAATCATTGTCACTATAAACCATGGTTTTATTTTTATCCAGCGCTGTGCTCAGATTGTCATTACAGTCAATACCAAGTAACCATCAGCAACAAGTAATCAGCAGCAAGTAGCCGTCACCAAATAATCATCGATATTTATCACTATCGTTTTGACCCGCTTTCACTATAACGTGGTGCTTAGGTTTACCATAGCAAAAATCTTGCTTGGTCAACAATATACAACAGTAAGCAAATCTTAAGAAAGCTAACGTAGGGTTTAGCAAGATAGGGGATTAAGAGAGGATAAAAATACAGATAGTTGATAATTTGAGAAGAGCATATCGGTTGTTTTTCAGCTAGTCAGTTAACTATTGACTAGCCTGCCAAGTCATTCATATTAACGATTGGTAGCATCACTGCCATCACGATAATCATCACCACCACACCCATCAAAACCAACATCAAAGGCTCAAGTAATGATAGTAAGGTACTGATAAAATTGGTGGCCTCCGCTTCTTGCATTGTGGCGGCACGACTGAGCATACTTTCAAGCTCGCCTGAGTTCTCACCGCTTTTGATCATTTGTACCATCATGGGCGGAAAGTAAGTGGATTTTTCGAGTTGGCTGGATAAACTTGAGCCTTCTGTGACCCTATCAGCAGCGCTCATGATCGTTTGCTTGATGTGCAGATTGGTCGTCACTGCCGCACCAATATGTAGCGCCTCAATCAACGGCACCCCTGAACGCACCAAAATCGCAAGCGTACTAGCAAAACGTGCCGCATTCAATCCCTTAGACAATCTGGCTAATATCGGTAGCCTGAGTACCATACTATCTATTGCCAGTTTCCCAGCCTGCGTTTGGGCAAAACGGTAAAACAAAAACGCAGTACCTGCCAATACCAGCAGCATTAACCACCACCACTGCGTAATGATATTTGATAACGTCAGAACGACTTGAGTAATCAATGGCAAGGCCTGTTCGGACTGCTCAAAGACTTTGACAATTTTGGGCACCACAAAACTCATCAGCCCCATGATCACGCCAATTGCCATAACCATCAGTACAATCGGATAGACCATCGCCCCTTGGATTTTCTTTTGAAGGGCAAAGCGGTTTTCAGTGTAGTCGGCTAGCTGATTAAGGATTAAATCCAAGTGACCAGATTTTTCGCCTGCGGCAATCGTGGCAATATATAACGGTGGGAAGCTCGCGGCCTGCTGTAATGCTCGTGCTAAGCTTAAACCTTCGAGGACATGTGAGCGTACCGCCAGCATCAGAGATTTGATATGCGTCTTTGGCGATTGTTTAGCGACAGCAGCCAAAGTTTCTTCAAGTGGAATACCGGCCGCTAGTAACACAGATAACTGGCGTGTGAGTAATGCAAGCTCATAAGCAGATGGTTTTTTATAGCGGCTTTTGTTTTGGCTTTGTCTGTCATTGACCGCACTGACTTCGACTGGTGTCCACTGCTTATCACGCAGCTGCTGCCGAACTTGCCGAGCAGAATCCCCTTCTAGTAAGCCTTTTTGGACACTACCTTGGTCGTCAAGCGCTTTAAAATGATAAGCGGGCATAGCGGCAGATATCCTAAAAAAGTCACAGGTAGGGGTTTGGATGTATGGCTTAACAAAAAGGGTAATGTCTATAAAAACTATCTATAGTGAATTCAGTATAAAAACGATATAGTGGGACTGGGATAAATTTTTCGCAGCATCGAGCAGCATAGGCACAGCGCGCAAGGAAAATTTAAACCAGTTCCACCTTGATATATAATGTATCTGTTTTATTTAGGATTGACTATATCAAAGCGGCGTTGAGTCATTACTGTCAGGCATCAAGCCTTGTAATAATAAAACATCCAAATGCTGCTGCTGTAACTTTTTATCAAAGTCATTGACCTCAGCGATCAGCATTCTCTCAATGCGTTTATCACTTGCAAACACACTCAAGCGCGCACAAATCACTGCCAATTGATAGACACGTTTTTTACAATATCCATCCAGACCTTGTAACAGCCTGACCATGTGCGGCGTCTCAAGACTAGCATAGTCATAATCAGCAACGACTTGCTGACCCAGCGCTGCCACACCATAACTGATAGATAAGTGCGCGCAGAAATAACAGCTGAATAAATACCCAACCACGTGACCGATATAATAACCGCGATCATAGGTAAAGCTGCTCACGCCAAAGTGACCTAGCACGTAGCTATTGAGACTGCCTTGATCGCGGATTGGCTTGCCATGTTTTAGCTTACCGACAGTGGCAAAACACAGCGGGTTGCGCCCATCCTGCGTGGTAAGCTGCCAACCTGCTGGCTGCTGAGCGGGCATATGATGCACGATATCTGCAATAATATCATCGACCACATGCAGCTGCTGCCAAAGTCGTTCAAGCATTTCTGTATCCATCAAACCACGCTTATCAAGCTGCTGAGCAAGCAAATACTGCTGATATTCTGCAAATTGTGATTTGAGGGTTTGTACTAAATACGTGGGGCGCGTATTGGCGGATGCCATATATAGCAGTCGAGTGCGCTCGTGCTGGGTATGATAAAGAGCCACACGCTGCGCAGCCACGTTTGACTCATTGGCAGTAGGCTGTATGGTTGATGTATCGGTGTCAGGCTGTTCGCTAGCGCCTACTTCATCAATGCTCTCCTTGGTATCTGACAAAGTAAATAGCGTTAATAATGCCGCTTTATCAGGCATCTCAGCCGTATTAGCTAACATCGTTTTGCTAGCATGCACGTTATCTTGCGCATTAGCTTTATCAGATTTCTGTTCTTTTTTAGCAGTTGCAGTAGTACCTTGGTGGCTATTGGCTTCTGTACTTGGCTTTGCGGTCGGTTCAGTCATAACATACCATCAGCAGCAAAAATAAACATCGTCTCGATCCTTTTATGCAACGGATATACAGTCACATATCATGCGTCAAATATGAACGCTCACACCTCGACGATTCATTATTCCATAGTACCTGAACACAAGCGTATTGTCAGCCTTGCCTAGCCAAAATAGCGCCAGTTGACTGCCAAGTATTTTACCTAGGCAAATGCTAGATATATATCAATCAAAAAAAGCGTTAAGGATACCTTGGTCGCCTTAACGCTTTTAATAAATGAACACTGAGGACGTTAAAATATTAACTTATGCAAGCTTTTGTTGTTGATACTGTTTACGGTACGCTTTTGGTGAGACACCATAAACGCGTTTGAACGCCTGACTAAAAGTTGAATCTGACGCATAGCCCACCATATCACTGATACGGCTGATACTATTTTGCTGTAAGCGCAAATAACGTGCTGCCAAACGCAAGCGATAATCAATCAAATAAGTGAGCGGCGGCATCCCTACCGTATCTTTAAAGCGCTGGGCAAAGCTCGAGCGCGACATACCTGCCACCTCTGCAAGCTTATGAATGGTCCAGCTTTGACTTGGTGCCTCATGCATCGCTGCAAGCGCCTTGGTCAAAAACGGATCTTTCATGGCCTTTAGCCAATTCTCAGTCGCCTCAGGTAAGCTTTCAATATAAACGCGCAAACATTCAATCATCATGATGCTTGCCCAATGATTGATCACAGCCGTTTTGCCCATGCGTTCGCGCTCAGACTCCAAGGTCAAAAGCTTGATTTCCACATCAATTACCTCAAACCGACCATCAGCCGCATCATTGAGCTCAGGCAATATCGGTGGTAACACAGATAGTAGAGGGCTAATCATCTCTTTATCGTATTTACATTCAATCAAAATCAATGAGGAATTAGGATCGCCATTGCCATCAATCTCAAGCGTGCGATCTTGACAGTTGGTCAGTAATTCATCGAGGGGTTCAGCCACGTCACCATGATGATTGAGTGCATAGCTTACGTGCTTATGCGCGTTCGGGATCATAATCATATCACCAGCACGAGCTTCGCGTAGGCTATTGCCAACGTCTATACAAAAACCACCAGACATCACCAAGTAAAATAAAATGGTGTCTTTTCTACTCATAGAATAAGACCAATTGCCAGCACCATTCAAACGATAATACTTGGTCTCAAATAGGTGCACATTCTGTAGCAATACGCTCAATGCGTCCATCAATCAGTTCCTCAATAATACAGGGTCAATAACAACAAATCTTAAAAAGGCGGGTGTGTATCCAAAATGCTTTAAATTTTTTAGATCTAGCCAATACGATGTCTCAATCAGCAGGATGTATCAAGACCTAAGCATAATGCCCGATTTAAAACATGATGTCTATTTACTCATAAGCAGTACTAATAAATAGTAGAGTAGACACAGTCAGTTTAGGTTTTTGAAGAAAAACCTATCGCAAAATTGATATGAATAAGAAGTCAGTGAATCGTTAAACAATCAAAAGTTCAGAAAGCTTTAACCGTTTAATATTATAGGATAATACAGAGAAATAGAAATCAAGCAGGCACAAAAAAACGCCAACAGTGGCGAGTGCTATTTATTCGATAAGGTTTAGTATAAAGATAGAATTTATATGCAGACAATGCAAAATAAAATGGGGCGACTGATGGGACTCGAACCCACGACAACCGAGATCACAACCCGGGGCTCTACCAACTGAGCTACAACCGCCATAACTATTGCCAAAAGAATAGGCAAGATTTGCAGGCTAAATGGCGCGCCTGGCAGGATTCGAACCTGCGACCACCTCCTTAGAAGGGAGATGCTCTATCCAGCTGAGCTACAGGCGCTCTTAGAGGACTTTTATATACTTAATTTAGACTTCCCATACAGTATTTACTGTATCAGAAACTAAATCGTTATACATAAAAAAAAGCCTGTAAGGCTCTTAAAATAGATGGTCGGAGTGATAGGATTCGAACCTACGACCCTCTGGTCCCAAACCAGATGCGCTACCAAACTGCGCCACACTCCGAAATTCTCTATTATCACGATAGTTTGTCAATTAACTCGTTGTTGGCAATGCCACTAACTTGTTAATGTTCCTCGCTATCGAGGTGCACATATTAAGGGGTAAAGGCGATTGTGTCAACACCTATTTTCGATTAATTTTAAATAATCTCTAAATTCTTTCAAAAAAGGCATTCTTATAAAAATAGTCTCTTTAAAAACCTTCGTTAATTATGATTCTTATCATTAATAAAATCATTATTTCTCATTCAAATTCGCAGGTAAATCACCGTTGACCATACCTGTCAGCACATCAAACGGTATTAGCCATAAATCCGCATGGTTTGAGTGGTTACTTTTAGTACCATCGCTAATGTCACTGCTAATGTTACTTTTATTATCGCCATTGTCACTATAAATCTGCTGCTTAAGCGCCACTGGTCGTCTCTTGTCTCCTAATACAGGATATACCATCCAAACTTGCTCTGCTTGATAGGCCTGTGCATAACTGGTCAACTGATAGGCATCACTGGCAGTAATGGCACCAGCATGAGGCAGATATTTCCATTTGATATCGATGACGTGGCTATAGCAACCGTTTACTGTCTCTTTACTAACCGCGGTGTCACTCTGATTTTGGTCATTATCAGCCGCTTTATATATCAGCAAATCTGGTCGTATCGATACGCATGCTTGACCCTCGCTATCATTGAGCCAGACACTTTGGGTTTGATAAAAAGCACGATAATGGCTACTCACTTGCTGAAACATCGACGCGATACGCTGACTCGCCCACTGTTCAAACGCCTGATTCATATCGATCAATAGACACAATCTTGGCTGAGGTAGGTTTGGTCGAGTGGGGTCAATACCATAACCTGTCGCTGCATTTGACTGCTGTAACAGCCAATAAGCTAGGTCTACCAACTGCTGTGCGGCGTGCAGTTTTTGTTTTTGAAGTGGCTGAATATCTAGTTGCCGCTTTGCTTGGGTATAAATGGAGGAGAGTCGCAGCCTTTCCTGTCGACTTAGCCCAGATAACGGCCGCCATGGCTGCAAAAGAGTTGAGCACATCGACTGAGACGACTGAGACAATAGCGGCATCAAGTAGAGTAACGCACTTTTAATCAAGCGATTGGCCAACATATCTTGGCTCAGCACACTACGCTCACAGACAAACTTATGCGGCTGCATGCTGTTGTGTCGTAGCTGCTCTTTGATGAGCAGGCGCCCTTGTAGCGATGATTGGTTATTGATCTGCGCCTGATAGTGCTGGGTTGGCTGATAACGAACCAAGCGCTGTAAAAATTGCGTCACCAACCAATCGGACAAAGGCGGCGCCTCTATGGGTAACGCCATCGACTGACTACTAAATTGACCTAGGTTTTTCATGCTAGGCAGCTTACAACTTTGACGCGCATCAAGACGAGTTAAGTCAGATAACATGCCTTGTACCCAGTGACGAGTCTGAGCAATATTATTATATCGAGTGGATTGATTCAGTTTTGGCAATAGCTCAAGTGTCATACCACTAGGCAAAAGGATAATTCCTATATGATGCCCAACCTTGAGTTGCCACTGTCCTTGTTTACGCTTGATGGTAAACACGGCAAATTCTTGCGCCATTAGCCAATGAAAGTCAGAGACATGCGCGAAATCGTACGCTGTGAGGCGTTGATGTTCAAATACCGTGATAACATTTGCTACGAGAGCCTGACTGTTAGGCATGCGAGCATAAAAACTGTCTGCATTAATATTATCTGCATTAATATAGTTTCCTTGCGCATAGTATTGATTATGAGTTCTCACTAAACAGCCACCTTACTCGTACAAACGCTGATAGATAGCGGGCTTGCCAAACTCACCAGTCTTAGCAATAAGGTCAGGATTCATCATATAGCCACCTACGTTCATCGATTGACCAAGAAAGGCGCCCTGTTCTGCAAACATTTGATGTTGCGTCGTTGCATGGTTCTTACTCGTCGGATCATACAAATCATTATTTATCATTGTTTGGCTGTCGTGGATAAACTGGGTGCTTAACGGCTGCTGCTCATCTCTAAAAATATATTGCAATATAGCCACTTGACCGCCTGCAGCTTGCGCCAACTGCGGAATGATCTGTTCGACCAACACCATTTGTAATTGAGCTAAATCATCGACTGAAAATAAAAAAGCATGCCCCAACTGCGCCTCGGCTCCTAGCGTCTGTGTGATACGCATGTTTAAGCCTGTTAGCAATTTGCTTAAATCTACCGTGTCTGCTTGTGCACGATCAGTCGCGCTAGCGATATCACCAATTATCGGTAATAATTCAGGCTGCGGTGGACAATCAATAAAGCGGAAACGTCGACGCAATGCCATATCAAGGGGCGCAAGGGAGTGATCTTGTGTGTTCATGGTGGCGTAGATATCAACATTGGCAGGCACACTAAACGCACGCCCAGAATACGCCAAATGAATCGTCATCGCATTTGGTTTGCCAGCGCGCTTGTCTGGCTCGATCAAACTGAGCAGCTCACCAAATACTCGTGACACATTGGCACGATTGATCTCATCAATCAACATCGCGTAACGATGCTGAGGGTCACGCGCGGCACGCTGACATAGCTTTAAAAACGCTCCATCTTGAACGGCGTAGCTCATCTGGGTATTACTCGAGTGACTACTATTTGCATGGATAGAGCCGCTCATAACAGGACGAATACCTTCGACAAACTCTTCATAACCGTAAGCCTGATGAAAGCTCACCATACTAAAACGCTGCTGACCCATACTTTGATTTTGATTGGACTGATTATCACGCTGTGCCTGCTGAAACTCCGCCAATTGCTGTGACAACTCTGTTAGCAACACCATACTCTCAGGCAGTAAATACCATGCGCCGCTGTTATCTTTATCAAAATACGCTTGGCTGGCACGGTTTTTATAACTCACTGTATCTGACGTCGTAGGACTGTGCATTTGCAATACAGACCAAGCGGTATTGCTTAGGTTTTTCTCTCGATCGTTTTGCAGTGCTTTTGTAGCAAAGAAAATATGATTAACCAATTCAGGTACTTTTACCAAATCTTGCTTTTTTGACTGAAGATCTAAAAATATCAAGCATACAACTTCGCGCCAGCTTAGGCTTTGCAACAGCTGCCCAAGTAGCGCTTCATTATTTGTCTCAGGCAGGTAATCGGTATATTGCTTCGCGATTTGGAGCAATCGATAGGTTTTGCCAGTACCCGCGACGCCAGTATAAATAATATTGGTCGGCTCGTGAGTAGACATATCAGACATAGCATCATCCAGTATTGAAAATTTATGAAATAAGACGTACCAACATCACGCTATCATAGCGCGGTGGTCTCGTAAGAGATTGTCTACTAAGCAGATCCGTGCATCACCATTGAGCCATTTTAATTATTTAAAACTATATCCTAGCAACACAATATAGATGACTGCTGTTTTATAAGCGCAGCAGTTCATGCTAATAATAGTAGGAAAGCAGCGGTTAATGTACCATAGTGTTTGTAATGGCTTTGCTAACAGTGACTGTTTGCCACTATCAAAAACAACATTCGATTTATCTACGTTAAGGAAATTTGTATGTCAGGATTATTAAAAAAACTGCCCGTCAAGCTGACCAATAAAAAACCAGCCAAAGTCTCTAACAGCACAAGATCATCCATCGAAAAACCCAGCAGCACGCTAAAACCAATCAGTAATCAATTTACCAAACTGTTGTCTGTGACCAAATATCTACCTGCCAGTGCGCGCTCAAGTATTCTCTCAAAAGCCTTTGGCAAAGTTGTACCCTACGTAGGGACAACAGGCGTTTACTATGAAATGGTTGAGCCCAATCAAGTCATCGTCAGTCTAAACAATGTCAAAGCAGTGCAGAACCATATTGGTTCAATCCATGCGGTAGCCATTACTTTACTGGCTGAAACAGCAACAGGCTTCATTCTGGGGTTAAACTTACCCTCTGATCGCGTACTACTGATTAAATCTTATTCCGTTAATTTTTATCGCCCGATCAAAAAAGGTCAAATTGCAGCCGTAGCCAGCCTATCTGATGAGCAGCGCTTACAGATTTTAAATACGCCAAAAGGTGAAATGGTTATCCCTTGCGTCATTGATGACCGTGAATCTGATAGTGACCGCGACCCGATTGTAGTGGAGATGACTTGGGCTTGGATTCCAAAATCTGAACTAGAGGCGCGCCGCCAAGGCAAAGCACATGAAAATGCCTTAGAAAATAATACGGATACTACAGTAGATAACGAGCAAGACGACGCACTCTCTGCAGATGACGAGACTATTAATAACAAATAATCGATTAAACCGACATAACATTTGCTATCTGCATTTTGTGGCGCATCTAGCATGTTTATGATCCATCAATTTAATAAGGAGACAAGGATGTCCAAACTTAGCACCTATTTATCTATCGTACCACTGGTTGCTATGTGCTCATTAGGCTTGGCTGTTGGTGCTAACGCCAATCCAGCGATAGCTCCTGCCGCTAATATTAAATCTAGCCCAACTTTTTTGGGTGATGGCGGTCCCTACCCTTTCTCAGAAGCCGTACGTGTTGGCAATACATTATATATGTCGGGACAAATTGGTGTTAAAGAGGGCAAGTTGGTCAAAGGCGGTATCGACGCTGAAACCAAGCAAACATTAGATAATATCCAGAACACGCTATCCAAATACGGTTATCAAAAATCCGACCTGATAAAATGCACAGCCATGCTGACTGATATGGATGACTTTGATGATTTTAACAAAGTCTATAAGGCAGAGCTGTCCAAACCTTATCCTGCACGCTCAGCGTTCGGCGTATCGGAGTTGGCCGCAGGAGCGAGCGTTGAGATTGAGTGCATCGCTGCCAAGTAATAGCAGTTGAAAACGTTACCCTGTTAATTTCGAAAAAAAAGATCAGATAACTGGCTATTTCGCTCAGTTATCTTTTTCTGCTTTTCAGACATTGCTCTCTAGACACTGTTCTCCAAATACTGTTTCTCATCGTTTATAGCTAAGCATTTATACCAGTATCGTATCATCCGTTAGGGCGCTTTCTTTCGTCACTCTCAGCACCTCTTCTAATGTCGTCCGCCCTTCTATCACTTTACGTAGACCATCCACGCGAATCGATGGTGTCTGCTGGCGAGCATACGCTTCTAACTCATACTCAGCGGTATTACTATGAATCATACGGCGCAGCGTATCATCAACTGGTACGACTTCATATATCGCCGTACGTCCTTTAAACCCTGACTGATTGCATTTATCGCAGCCAACTGGCTTGGGTAGACGAATCGCCTTACTTGCTGCATTTTCAATATCGCTGTCCAATACTTTCTCAATACCAATTTCGGTAAAAAGCTTGGCTTGTTCGGTGTCCGCTGCCTGCCAGCCATGACAATGTGAGCATAAAGTACGCACCAAGCGCTGTGCTACCACGCCGATCAGTGACGACGATAATAAAAATGGCTCAACACCCATATCTTGCAAGCGAGTGACCGCGCCAATCGCGGTGTTGGTATGCAGCGTTGATAAAACCAAATGCCCTGTCAAAGACGCCTGTACAGCGATCTCTGCCGTCTCTAAATCGCGAATCTCACCCACCATCACCACATCTGGATCTTGACGCAACATCGCACGCAGACTTTTGGCAAAGGTCATATCCACCTTATTATTAACCTGTGTCTGTCCGATACCGTCGAGCTGGAACTCAATGGGATCTTCGGCGGTCAAGATATTGCGCGTTTGGTCATTCAAATCAGTCAATGCCGAATATAGCGTGGTGGTCTTACCCGACCCCGTCGGCCCTGTGACCAAAATAATGCCATGCGGACGATGAATCAAGCGCTTCAGCTCGGTATAGTCATTATCAGATAGCCCCAAATACGTCATGTTAAGACGTCCCGCTTGCTTGTCTAGTAGACGCATCACCACGCGCTCGCCAAAGCTCGACGGCAGTGTCGACACACGCACATCAACTTCTCGCCCTGCCAATCGTAAGCTAATACGCCCATCTTGCGGTACACGCTTTTCAGCGATATCCAGCTTGGCCATGACTTTGATACGCGAGACTAATAACGGCGCGAGTTGGCGTTTTGGCGTGATGATTTCTTTAAGCTCGCCATCGACTCGAAAGCGAACCACCAAGCGTTTTTCAAAAGTTTCGATATGAATGTCCGAGGCATTTAGGCGAATGGCTTCTGACAACAGCGCATTAATCAGACGAATAATCGGCGCATCATCTTGCTGATCCATCAAATCTTCAGTCTCAGGGACGCTATCTGCTAAACTATCAAGATCCGGATGATCCTCAAGCCCAGCAGCGATATGCTGCGACTCTCCGGTATTACCAGCGTAAGCCGCGTTCATACGTTTTTCAAAATCATCCGAGCTGACACTTTCGTAAGTTGGTACGCCGCGACTGCCTTGCTGCTGCAAAAACCGCACCGCTTCATTAATCGCAGACAGTGGGGTGGCTTTCGTCAATACCAAAGTTGGCGGCAACTCAGGATCAATGGCGAGTATGGCCAAAATCTGATGGCGTTTCGCGAAGCTGTACGGCAACTGCATCATAAAGACAACCTAATAAATAGAGATAGTGTCAAATAGACAATCACACCAAAGCACTGTAAATACACTGAGCTTGACTGACCAAGCCCAAAAAGATTGCAAGTAAGATTGCATGAGTTTGTTATAATAACATTTTGTTTTAGACGCGTATTATTTTATGTGGTCGGCGTTTTTTATGTATCGCCACTCGCCTATTTTTACGGTATATATAGCCAACTTATCATGCGATTTTTTATTTTGCTAACAGTGCGCTATTATTGTCTACTGCACTTTTTTAATATTACTTAGAAATCTCGTTATATTTTTTCTGTCCACCTTGCCCGCTTGCCATTAGGATTTTTAGTTATGTCAGAGACCGTTAGCACTGCTACTCACCCGACACCACTTTTGCAAGATACCTTTACCGTTGGTAGTCGTACCTTTTCCTCTCGCCTGCTGGTCGGTACGGGCAAATATAAAGACCTGAGCGAGACTGGAGAAGCCATTGCCGCTTCGGCAGCAGAAATCGTGACCGTCGCTATTCGCCGTACCAATATCGGACAAAACAGCGACGAGCCAAACTTGCTCGATGTCATCTCCCCTGACAAATACACGATTTTGCCGAACACGGCTGGCTGCTTCGATGCCGAAACTGCCATTCGTACGTGCAAACTTGCGCGCGAGTTATTGGACGGGCACAATCTGGTTAAGCTTGAAGTATTGGGCGATGAAAAAACCCTTTATCCTAATATCACTGAGACCTTAAAAGCGGCGCAAGTACTGGTCGATGATGGCTTTGAAGTCATGGTCTATAGCTCAGATGATCCTATCGTCGCCCAAGAGTTAGAGAGCATGGGCTGCGTCGCTATTATGCCACTTGGTAGCTTGATTGGCTCGGGACTTGGTTTGCTTAATCGCCACACCCTCAGCCTCATCATCGAAAACGCCAAAGTACCTGTGTTGGTCGATGCAGGTGTCGGTACTGCCTCTGATGCTGCGATTGCCATGGAGCTTGGCTGTGATGGCGTTCTGATGAACTCAGCAATTGCCCATGCACAAAACCCTGTGATGATGGCACATGCCATGAAACATGCCGTATGGGCAGGCCGCGCCGCATTTTTGGCAGGTCGTATGCCAATGCGTAAGATGGCAACTGCTAGCTCACCGCAGACGGGCTATTTTTTCCAGTAAGCGCTTGCTCGGGTCAGCCCTAACAAAAAACCGATTATAAAATAATAAGACGGAAATCTGGTTGGGTCAGCACGCCGTCAGCTATCATTTTTATTCATTATCGTTTATTCATTATCGTCATAAAAGGATTTATTATGCGACTTCTCACAGCAGTCGACCAGTTGTTCTTACTTCTTGAGTCGCGTAAACAACCAATGCACGTTGGCGGATTGTTTTTATTTGAATTACCCGAGGGCGCTGATAGCGACTTTGTTTATCAGCTAGTAAAACAAATGCAAGAATCCGATGTACCGCCGAGCTTTCCGTTCAATCAGGTGCTAGAGCATTTGGTGTTTTGGAAAAAAGACAAAGATTTTGATGTAGAGCATCATTTACATCACGTGGCGCTACCGAGTCCTGGGCGTATTCGTGAGCTGTTGATGTATGTCTCAAGAGAGCATGGGCGACTGCTGGATCGTGCGATGCCTCTCTGGGAATGCCATGTCATAGAAGGAATTGAGCCAGAAGTAGAAGGTGGGCCTGAACGTTTTGCTTGGTATTTTAAGATTCATCACTCGCTCGTTGATGGTATCGCTGCCATGCGTTTGGTAAAAAAATCCTTATCACAATCCCCTACCGAACCCGTCTCGCTACCAGTATGGTCACTGATGGCGCGTCACCGTAATCAAATGAATGCTATTTTGCCTGCCGAAAGATCTATCAGGCGCATCATGAAAGAGCAGATATCTACCATCAAACCGGTATTTACAGAACTGATAGACAATCTGAAAAACTATGGTGATGAAGGCTATGTCGGTACGTTTGACGCGCCGATGAGCATTTTGAACAGGCGCATTTCCGCATCGCGTCGTATCTCGGCGCAGTCTTATGACATACAGCGCTTTAATAAAATTGCCGAAAGATTAAAAATCAGTAGAAACGATGTGGTATTAGCCGTCTGTGCTGGCGCTATTCGTCGTTATTTGATCTCAATGGATGCGCTACCCAGCAAGCCGCTGATTGCGTTTGTACCGATGTCACTGCGTACTGATGATAGTATATCGGGCAATCAGCTGTCATTTGTACTAGCGAATTTGGGCACACATTTGGACAACCCATTACGCAGATTGGAGCTGATCCATCGTAGTATGAATAATGGCAAACGTCGCTTTCGCCGTATGAATCAAGCGCAAGTCATTAATTACAGCGTCATCGCCTATGCATGGCAAGGTATCAACTTGGCGACTGGTATCTTTCCCAAAAAACAAGCCTTCAACCTTATCATCTCTCACGTTCCTGGTTCTAAGAAGCCGCTATATTGGAATGGCGCGCGCTTACAATCACTGTATCCCGCTTCTATCGTATTCAACGGTCAAGCCATGAATATTACTTTGGCCAGTTATTTAGATAGAATTGAGTTTGGCATCACTGCTTGCAGTAAAGCATTACCGCGTGTCCAAGACATGCTCATGCTGATAGAAGAAGAGCTACAGTTGTTAGAAACTGTCAGTCAAGAGTTGGCGTTTCAAGGTATTACGGTCGAAGACAAACGCGCTAAAAAAGCAAAAAAGCTGGCTCCTTAACGGAACCAGCTTTTTTATGTTTGACTCGCTCAGCGTTTAAGCCTGCTTATTTTATAATTAGAGCACATCGCCCCAAATTGGCACGACGGTTTGCATCAATGGCTTGAGCAGTTTGACGTTACAAGCAAAGATAGAGCCTGAGGTCATAGAGTTGTGCGCGCCAGTATGATCGACCACCACGCCGCGTGCCTCAGTGACGATAAGCTCACCTGCTGCGATGTCCCAAGGCTTAATCGACATCTCAAAATAGCCATCAAAGCGTCCAGCAGCAACATAACACAAATCAAGCGCCGCTGAACCCAGACGACGTACCTGACCACCAGCTTCAGAGATCTTTTGTAAGCTCTCAAAGTGCTGCTTGGCATAAGAGATCACTTCGCCATTACGCTTACGCTCAAGCGGATGCCCTGTGGTAAAGAAACCACCATCGATGGTTTTGCGTTCGCTGACGTTAATGCGGCGTTGGTTCAAACGTGCGCCTTTACCGCGGCTAGCAGAGAACATCTCGTCACGGACTGGGTCATAAATGACACCGTGCTGCGTCACGCCTTTGTGCTGTACAGCGATAGATACGCAGAACTGCGGTACACCATGAACGAAGTTCTTAGTACCATCTAGCGGATCGATAATCCAGCACCAGTCGGCGTCTTCGCCGCGACCTTCTTGCATACCAAACTCTTCACCCAAAAATGAATGATTCGGATAGCTGGCTTTTAGGGTTTCAATCGTGAGCTCTTCGCTAAAGCGATCGATGCGCGTCACCAGACCATCAAGTCCTTTAGACTCGATATCTAACTCGATTTTGTGACGGTTTTGATGCGCATATAAAATCTCTTTACCAACTTTTTCAGCAGTACGCGCTGCGATGACGACCATGGGTTCCATAAATAACCTATTTGCTTGATGAATGAATATAAAAAATAAAACCAACTCTGTGCCCACAACATGCCAAACAGCCGCCGCATCACACCACATCTATGCGATTAGAAACGTGTCTTTTATAAATAAAAACTTATAAACGACACCCGCATTATACTAAAATTGTTCGATAAAAACGAAAAAACCGTCACGCTGACCAAGCCAGTATTTTGGTGGTCATACAAACTGCGCAAGTTGTAAAAAAGTTGGCACCTACGGCTAGCAGGCGTTTGCTCTGTTTAAAGAGCGAGTATCTGTTTACAGTAATAGCTTTTAAAACAATAATTTGTAAATAATACTGCAAATCTAAAAAGTAAAATTTACGACAAAAGTTGCTTAAGCTGCTTAATAACACCTGCAACATCCAAACCACAATCCGCCCACTGCTCTGCCTGTGAGCCATGCGCAATAAAGCGATCAGCAATACCGATGTTGCCAACAGCTGGACGCTGACGTTTAAAAGCAGCCGATTCATTGAGCAAGTATTCATTCACTGCGCTACCCGCGCCACCCATAACCATATGTTCTTCTATGGTTGCGATATGCGTCACCCCTTGCGCCAGTAAACTCTCAAGCATAGCTGTATCTAACGGTTTTACCCAGCGCATATTAACCACATGTACCTGACACTCTAACGCTGTATCATCACTGGTTAAGCTCTCGGCCGCTTGCTGAGCAGTCGCAACCATCGTCCCAAAAGCCAATAGTGCTAGCTTATAAGGCGCATCATTGCTGCCCAATACTGACTCAACAACGGCTTCACCAATTTTATAATTCTGTGCTGGCTGCTCGATAACGGCGCCTGTACCGGTACCACGTGGATAACGCACCGCCGTACAACCTTGATACTCATAGCAAGTATTGAGCAGATGATAGCATTCGTTTTCATCTTTTGGCGCAGCAATCACCATGTTGGGAATGCAGCGTAAAAAGCTAAAATCAAACACGCCTGCATGCGTGGCACCATCTTCACCAACGAGGCCTGCACGGTCAATTGCAAACATGACATCGAGATTCTGTAGCGCCACGTCATGAATCAGCTGATCGTATCCGCGCTGTAAGAACGTCGAGTAAATCGCCACAATAGGTTTGACACCTTGCGTTGCCATACCGGCCGCTAGCGTGACCGCATGTTGTTCGGCAATAGCCACATCAAAAAAGCGTGTTGGAAAATGACGAGCAAAGTCAATCATGCCCGAGCCTTCTTCCATAGCAGGAGTGATCGCGAGCAACTTATCGTCTTCAGCCGCTTTATCGCATAAGAAGTTACCAAATACTTGCGAGTATTTTAGCGCAGGTTTTGTGTTTTGCTTTAATACTTCTGCAGATTTACTCTGAGACTCATTATGAATCTCTGCTGGTAGCTTACTAATCGCGTGATAGCCGACCGGATCTAGTTCTGCTGGTGCAAAGCCTTTGCCTTTGGTGGTATAGATATGTACCAAAACAGGCCCTTTGACTTGCTTGGCAATTGACAACACACGTAGTAGCTCAGGGATATTGTGTCCATCAAACGGACCAAAATAGGTAAAGCCAATCGCTTTGAATAAGTTATCTTCTAATTGCGGTACATCACGCATCTCTTTGTGACGTTTGCGGCGATCAAATGCTTGCATATCAGGACGCTGGCAAAGCACAGGCTCACCTGACTCAGAGATATCGACTTGGTAGCCCGACTCCCAAAGCATCGCTAAATGCCGCGAAAAACCACCGATAGAACAAGAAATCGACATATCGTTGTCGTTCAAAATGACTAGTAGATCGGCATCTTGTTGGACTGCATCGTTCATGGCCTCAAAAGCCATACCACCAGTCATCGCACCATCACCAATGATACAAGCAACCGTTTGCGCGAGGCCTTGATAGCGCAGCGCCAAGCTCATACCCAAACCGGCTGAGATAGAGGTTGATGAATGCCCAACGCCAAATGTATCGTAGATAGACTCTGCACGCTCTGGGAATGCAGTCAGACCATCTTTTGATCTGATCGTTGCCAGCTGCTCACGGCGACCTGTCAGGACTTTGTGTGCATAGGCCTGATGACCCACATCCCATACAATCTGATCCTGCGGAGCATCAAGTAGGTAATGCAATACAATCGTCAGCTCAATCACACCCAAATTGGCGCCAAAATGCCCACCGCTTTGTCCTGCTGAATACAACAAAAAAAGACGCAGTTCATCAGCCAGCGTAATCAGCTGAGTGGTTGAAAGCGTATTCATATCAGAAGGTGTGTTAATGGCATCAAGCAATGGCGTATGCGGACGCACGCGAGGAATCACAGTATAAGTCTGCTGTAAGCTCGATAGCTGGGCGGCAGAATCAGATACTGATGCAGATGAGGACTGAGACTTTGGGGAATGAAGTGACTGCTGCATAAACCGTACGATACCTACCAATCTGCTGACAAGACGTGTCTCCAATATAGCAATAGCTACAATTGAGAGACGTCAATAATATCTACATCATTATTGATGTAATCGACCATATAATTATTCATGCAACTTTACGTGTATATAGCTGCGCTACGTATCATATGAACACGCTACCACAGTAGATCGTGCCTCAAAACTACGTGCTTTAATACCAAGGACTATTATTATGCCCTATTATTTTGCATCAATATCGGATGTTAGTGACGACATAGTAATGTAAGGATAAAGACTTGTCACTGTATCCACCAAAATAGTATGGCATAATAGCATTTTTTTTTAATTGTCGCTTTAATCATCGTGCGTCGTCTGTGAACTTTGTGTGTTTTTATAATAAATACAATAAGCACGCGTTCTTTATGAAAAGGTTATACTGCTATCATCTTGGCCTTACCGTTCAGGCTAGAATGTTATCGCGGGTTTAATAGCATTATCACAAACCCTTCACCGCCACGACTTTAGGCTTATGCAGGACAGTAATGTCATATCAATTTATCACTAGTGCCAAACTACCCACTCGTCATGGCGAGTTTGATATTCATATCTTTGAAAACGACGAAGGCCAAGAGCATGTCATGCTGACCGTCGGTCTGTCTGTGGTCGATCAAACGACAGCACCTAGCTCAGATGACACGTCGTCGCAAAGACCAATTCCGCTGGTTCGGATTCATTCTGAGTGCCTAACAGGCGATGCGTTTAGCTCATTAAAGTGTGACTGCGGACCACAGCTCAATACTGCCATGCAAGCCATCCAAGAGTCAGGTTGCGGTGCGATTTTGTATTTGCGTCAAGAAGGTCGCGGTATCGGTCTGACCAACAAGATTCGCGCTTATGCCCTCCAAGATCAGGGACACGACACGCTGGATGCCAATCTCATGTTAGGCTTGCCTGCTGATGCGCGTATCTATGATATGTGTGGTCCGATGCTTGCCCATATCAGTGTCAACGCTGTCAGACTCATCACTAACAATCCAAACAAAGTTGCTTATTTGACGGAGCACGGTATTGACGTTGTTGAGCGAGTGCCTTTATTGGTCGGTGTCAACGATATGAACGCTGAGTACCTAGCGACCAAACGCGATCGTATGGGGCACATGCTCGATAAAGATTTTAATACAGCCATACACCTAAATAAATAGATGTCTTATGAGTATTTCAAATATAGATAACCAAGCAGACCTATCAACCGTAGCGTCAGAGACCACGCCAACCAGTCAAGACATCCTGCGCGTACGGGCGTTTTTGGTGGACCTACAGGCTCGTATCTGCGACGCCTTAGAGGCACAAGAACGCGATGGCGGCGGCAATGCAACTTTCGTCCCTGACGATTGGGAGCGCAAAGAGGGTGGCGGCGGTCGTTCGTGCGTATTGACAGATGGCACGGTCATCGAAAAAGCAGGCGTGATGTTCAGTCATATCCATGTCCACAATTTGCCTGCTTCTGCCACTGCACGCCACCCCAATATCGCTGGTCGCAAAGCGCAAGCCATGGGCGTGTCCTTAGTGGTACATCCCAAAAACCCAAATGTCCCAACCAGCCACTCCAACGTACGTTTGTTCGTGGCAGAAGCAGAAGGCGAAGCGCCGATTTGGTGGTTTGGCGGCGGCTTTGATTTGACGCCTTTCTACCCCGTACTCGCTGATTGTGTACACTGGCATCAGGTCTGTCATGATCTATGCGCGCCTTTCGGTGACCATATTTATGCTGATTTCAAACAGTGGTGTGATGAGTATTTTCATCTGCGTCACCGCGATGAGCAGCGTGGTATCGGTGGTTTGTTTTATGACGACGTCAGTACAGAGAGTCGCGGCTGGGACTTTGAGACTTGCTTTAACTTTATGAAGGCCGTTGGCAATGGTTACCTTGACGGTATCATGCCGATTTTTGAGCAGCGTAAAGATATGCCTTATACCGAAGCACAGCGTGAGTTTCAGCTCTATCGCCGTGGCCGTTATGTAGAGTACAATCTGGTCTACGATCGTGGGACTTTATTTGGCTTACAAAGTAACGGCCGTATTGAGTCGATCTTAGTCAGTATGCCACCTCTTGCCAGCTGGCATTATCGGTTTGAGCCGGCTGAGGGCACACCTGAGTTTGAGTTGACTGATTATTATCTCAAGCCGCGTGATTGGTTGGCTCTCTAAGCTTTTTTAAAGCTCAAGAATGTTAGGTTTGAGAGTGTAGGTCAGCGATTATCGTTGGCCTTTTTTATATCTAACAAACGATTTGCTAAAGGGGTTTTATATCATCCGATGATTACGAGGATATAACATTATATTGCTCCCATTCTGCCGATAAACGCTACAATAGTAGAGACTATTTCGCAGCCACTGTGCGCAAAAGAATCTTAAGAAATATTTTTATAATAATATTTGAGGTAAGGCAAGCGTGATAGCGATGCCTACTATTAGCCACGTTTAAAGGAGTAAGTCATATGGCACAGGTTTATACCAAAAAATCTTTGAAATCTTTTTTTAGCATCACCTTAATGGCAGCGGCGCTGGGTTTGACAGCGTGTAGCGGTGCAGGTGACGATCCTGATATCAAAGCGCGCCAAGACAGCATGAAAAGCTGGGGCGATGCGATGGGCGTCATGGGTGATATGGTCAAAGCCCCTGATACCTTTGATGCGGCGGTTTTCAAAGAGCAGGCATCATTCTTGGCAGAAGATGCGGCAAACCCTTGGAGTCACTTTGAAAACCAAGAAGCCATGGGCAACGCGACTGAAGCCGTATGGTCAAATGCTGATGGTTTCAGTGCTGAAGCGGACAACTTTCAAAAAGTGACGGCTGAGCTAAATGCTGCTGCACAGTCGGCTACTAGTGTCGAAGACGTCCAGGCTGCCTTTGGTGAAGTGGGTGCAAGCTGTAAATCGTGCCATACCGAATTTAGAGCAAAGAATGACTAACTTTTTGTACTGGCCTAGTATAATCAATCCTAAATAAAACAGATACATTATATATCAAGGTGGAACTGGTCTAAATTTTCCTTACGTGCTGTGCCTACGCTGCTCGATGCTGCGAAAAATTTATCCCAGTCCCACTGTATCGTTTTTATACTGAATTCACTATAGTTTGTAGAAAGACAAAAAAACCGCCATATCATTGAATATGGCGGTTTTTTATTGCTCAAAAAACATCACGTGAAGACAGCTCTTTGAAATAACGCTCTAAGCAAATTACTCTGTCTCTGCTTTTTTGGCATTATCATCATTAACATTGTCATCTTGCTGCTTATTTATCTGCTTAACAATAGACTTCACCGAAGGATCGCTTAGATCTATCGTACGTATGGGGAATGGAATATTGATATCTGCTGCATCCAGCGCTTTTTTGACTTCTACGATGACTTGATGAATAGAAGCGACTTTATTAGCCTGAGTGCCGTTATCAATAAACCAACGTACTGTCAGATCCATAGAAGAGCCGCCAAACCCTGTCGCAATCACGCTCGGTGTCGCTTTTTTCGATACGCTTTCAACTTTATCCAAAGCTTGTAGAATCTCAGCTTTTGCTGTTTCGATATCGTCTTCATAACCAATGCCCACCGCCACTTGTAAGCGGCGCTGTTTGTAGGCGGTATTGACGGTCAATGCCGAGGTATATAGCTCCGAGTTTGGAATCACTACTTGCCGACCATCATAAGTCTTGATGGTCGTTGCACGGATTTTGATATCTTCTACCGTTCCTTCGTAGTCCCCTGAGACGATTTGATCACCGATACGAAACGGTTCTGAAATCAGCAACAAAATACCAGAGAGTAGGTTTTGAAAGATATCTTTAAAAGCAAAACCAATCGCCACCGAACCAATACCCAGCGCACCGATTAATTTGGCTGGTGTAAATCCTGGAATAGCAACAACCATGGCGATCATAAAACCAATAAACAGAATAAGCGCCCCGCCTATGCGCTGAAACACCTTCACCAAGTTTTGATGACGCACGCGCGCGCCTAAGGTTTTATGCACGACTTTTTTGAAAATAATCGACAACAGCCAAAAAATCCCCAATACAATGAGCGCCGCTATAAAATATGGAATGCGCTCGATAAAGCCACTTGCCAAGTCTTGCGTGGTATAGACCACTTGTTGATAGACGGTCACACCATCGGTTAGCGTGTTCGATAGGCGGCTCACGTCAGGGGTGGGCATAAAGGGTTGCTCCTATTGCTGTCTTAGCGCGTGTTTAAGGGGATAAATAAATGAACATCTCACTACTGTTTTGCCAGTTATGACATCAAATCAGCTTGTACGATTTCAATCCAGTAGCCATCAACATCCTTGATAAAGGCGATGTTTTTCATGCTGCCGTCTTCTGGACGTTTTTTAAATTCGACATTGTTTTTGTCAAACCAAGCCACCGCGTCTGCCAAATTGGGCACATTAAAACAAATGTGTCCAAAGCCTTGAGGTTCTTGGTTGCCATCATGGTAGCTAAAGTCAGCTTTTGTCTCGGTGCCGTAATTATGGGTCAGCTCCAAAATACCGCGCTGACGGAATGCAAAGATTTCTAAGTCATCACCAGCAGGCAGGTTCTCACGCTCGCTCTCAGTTAGCTTCGCCAAGAAGTACAGATCAAACTCCATATCAGGGAATTTTTTGACCGCCAGTAGCGTCATACCCAAAACCCCAGTATAAAACGCCAATGATTTTGCAGGATCTTTGACGCGGAGCATGGTGTGGTTAAACGTAAAACCTGTCGTTTGCGTAGAGATTGACTGGACGCCATCTGTACTGATACTGTTCGCAGGCTGTGCGATGGTCGCATTATTATCGTTAGTAGACATAGTTATCCAAAGGTTATTCAAAAAAGAGTGTTATAAATAAGCGAATCACGACTGTCATGATTCACTGCTGTCTCTCATCATAATAAAAAATGGCAAAATAATTGATAGGGTTTTGTAAGAATGTGAACAAAGTATGTTCATGTCTAGATATATATTAGCTGTCTAAGAACCTCACCTTACCTGTCTCTAGGTCATACTCAGCGCCCACAACAAGCAGTTGACCACTATTGGTCAAGTCCTCTAGTGCCCGCGAACCATGTCTGAGCTGACTCACTGACATGCGCACATTGGCACGGATAGAGCGATCAACCAGCTCATCGGCATCGACGTCTTGACCATTGGCCGTTGCCAGCTCATGCAAGTTATAAACACTTGGGCGAATGCGATCAACGATCGATTGCAAATTAGGAGAATAGTTCTGATCAGGATTGATCAAGGTCTCAACGCAGGCCGTGACCGCGCCGCATTTTGAATGTCCAAGGACTACCACCAACTGTGTGCCAAAGGCTTCAGCGGCAAATTCGATTGAGCCAATCTGTGATGGCGCCACCACGTTGCCGGCCACACGTATGACAAACAAATCTCCCAAGCCTTGATCAAAGACAATCTCAACAGGTACTCGTGCATCCGAGCAGCCCAAAATAATGGCCAATGGATTTTGATCCTTGACCAATTCTGGGCGACGCTGCATATATTCATCGGTACTGGTGAGACTATCCACGTAACGGGCATTACCTTCTTTTAAAAGCTCAAGGGCTTCTTGACCTGTTGTTGGACGTATATCAGTAGGCATGAGAGATCCTTTATTATCAATAATATGAGAGTTATAAACGGCTTTATATACTTGTATGCAAACATAAATGGGCAGATGACTATTCATACTCACCCATCAGATGCCTTATGTTTGTCAGCCATACCGTGATTGTATAGGAATAGACGCCAAAAAACGGTAAAAAATTTTGTTTAAATGTCGTTATACACCAACCTATAACTGTAAAAATATAGCCGTAACCATCGCTGCTATGACGGTACGACTCGCGTAACTTATAACGAACTTGCACTGATTTATATCACGGGTTTGTTATAATACGCAGCAATCAGACAGCTATCAGGCAGCAATCAAATCGTGCTTACGCTCTTGCCAGTTTTTTGATGACATCGAGATACCTTGATGGCTGCATTGATTTACTGCTCTGATCTATTGGACGCTTAGGAACAGATATTATGACCGACCCATCGCCAAGCACGCATAAAACCTCTGCGTCACCTCAAAATGACAAGACGTTGCTGCAATTAAATGGTATCAAAAAAACCTACGATCAAACTGAAGTGTTAAAAGACATCAATCTTGATATCAAGCATGGAGAGTTTTTGACCCTGCTTGGGCCCTCAGGCTGTGGCAAAACGACATTACTGCGCTTGATTGCAGGTTTTGAGCAGCCCAATGCGGGGACAATCTATCTAGATGGCGTACAGATGGCAGGCTTATCCGCTGATAAACGTCCGGTCAATACCGTCTTTCAGCAGTACGCGTTGTTTCCACATATGAGCGTCGCCCAAAATGTCGCGTATGGATTGAAGCTAAAAAAAGTGCCAAAAGCTGAGATTCAAGCTCGCGTCAGCGAGATGCTGGCCATGGTGCAGTTGGAGCATTTGGCCAATCGCAAACCGCAAGATTTATCTGGTGGGCAGCAGCAGCGCGTGGCGATCGCCCGTGCGGTGATCAATCGCCCCAAGCTATTACTACTCGATGAGCCACTATCCGCGCTTGATCACAAACTGCGTTTGCAAATGCAATCTGAGCTCAAGCGTCTGCAACGTGAGCTGGGCATTACCTTTGTATTTGTCACGCATGATCAAGAAGAAGCGCTGTCGATGTCAGACCGCATTGCCGTGATGAAAGACGGCATGTTCCAGCAAATCGGCACGCCTATTGAGATTTATGAAACTCCTGCCAACTTGTTTACTGCCAAGTTTATCGGTGAGACCAATCTGTTTAGAGCTGAGGTCAAGGGTGTCTATCCAAACTTTCCCGATCGCGATGGCAACGTGACCAATGGACGCATCGAAGTTGAAGTCTGTGAGGCTCAAGCGCAAGAAGGGCCAACAACGCTACGTAACTTGCGTCGACCCAATTTTGCCAATGATGTACAAGTGGGCGATATCGTTAATTTACTACTTCGTCCTGAAGACTTACGCATATATGATCCAAAAGATAATGAGCATAGCGGACTACTGGGGCGCGTCATCGAAAGTAACTATAAAGGCAGTACGTTAGACTCGATTATTGAATTGGCAAATGGCCATATCATTAAGGCCTCTGAGTTTTTTGATGAAGATGACCCAAGCTTTGATTACAAACTAAACGAAGGCGTCAAGGTCTCATGGGTCGATGGCTGGGAGTGGGTATTGCCAGAAGACGCTGACCATACAAACAAGGCGACTGTACAAAAGGATGGTAGCTGATGGCCCGCAACCACTTAGGCAGCAAAAGTCCGTTTCGTACGGCAACGCTCTGGCTGATCTGGGGTTGGCTACTGATATTTGCGCTATTACCAAACATATTGGTCATCGCGGTCAGTTTTTTGACCCGTGATAGCAGCGCCTTTATTAGCTTACCTGTCAATATTGACAGCTATGTGCGCATGGTTGATCCGTTGTATTTTGAGGTGTTCGTTCATTCATTGTGGATGGCAGGTATCACAACGGTTATCTGTCTACTGCTGGGCTATCCTTTTGCATGGCTCGTGTCCAAGGTAAAAGTGCGATGGCAGCCGTTACTCATGCTGCTGTTGATCCTGCCCTTTTGGACCAACTCTTTGGTACGTACTTATGCGCTAAAACTGCTCTTTGCGAATAATGGCTTGATTAATAAGGCACTGCTGGCAATCGGTGCCATTGATGCTCCTATCGATATTTTATATACGCAAGGCGCGGTCATTGCTGGTCTAACTTACTTATTATTCCCATTTATGGTACTGCCGCTATATGCGGTGTTTACCGATTTACGCAATGACATGCTATTGGCTTCTCAGGATTTGGGTGCATCAAAAACACAGACCTTTTGGCATGTGGTACTACCACTGACGACGCCAGGGATTATCTCTGGCGTACTGCTCGTGCTGTTGCCTGCGATGGGTATGTTTTATGTGGCGGATATTTTGGGCGGCTCTCGCAACCTACTCGTTGGTAATATCATCAAAAACCAATTCTTAGACGCCCGTGACTGGCCGTTTGGTGCTGCTGCTAGCGTTTTATTGACAGTGGCAATGGCGGTATTATTACTAGCCTACCGTGCCAGTAGTCGCCGCATTGGCAAGACCGATTTTAACGAGGTGGCCTAATGTCTTATTCACGTAAGCTCAAGATTGGCAGTATCGCGGCTAAAGGCTATCTCGGTCTTATTTATACTTTGTTATATCTACCCATTATTGTTTTGGTGGTGATGTCATTTAACAGGTCAAAAATCGGCTACAACTGGGGCGGCTTTAGCTTAAAGTGGTACGAATCACTGTTTAACAACCAAGCGATGCTCGATGCGTTTTGGCATTCTATTGTCTTGGGGCTAGTCGCGGCTACCGTTTCGACTCTTATAGGGACGCTCACTGCCCTCGCCTTACATCGCTATAACTTTCGCGGTAAAGGCTTGCTAAACGGGCTGCTATTTGTGCTGATGATGTCGCCTGAGATTGTGCTGGCGATTTCACTCTTGGCCTTATTTTTATTAATTGGTCTGCAGTTAGGCTTTGTGTCTTTACTGATAGCGCATATCACCTTTTGCTTGCCCTTTGTGGTTATCACCGTGTTTGCGCGCCTAAGCAGCTTAGATGAGCGGCTAATGGAGGCAGCGCGCGATTTGGGCGCATCTGAGTCGACGATGATCCGTACGGTGCTGATTCCTGTTATTTTGCCAGCGGTCATGGCAGGTTGGTTACTCGCCTTTACCTTGTCGCTTGATGACGTGGTGGTATCGACCTTTGTCACAGGCCCTAGTTATGAGATTTTGCCATTGCGTATTTATTCGATGGTGCGGGTGGGTCTCAAACCAGAAGTCAATGCGATAGGTACGTTATTGCTGGTCGCCTCGCTAGTATTGGTGGTCATCTCACAGTTGTTGTTACGCAAGCGCTAGCAGCAATCACTCATTGACAACATCTATGAGTGAAAATCAACACAGTATCCACTATAATGAGTTTTTCTCACTTTAGCGGTTAGGTCTTATCATGCTTGAGCTTCGTCATCTTAATACCTTAACTGCGCTACGGGCGCATGGCTCGCTGGCTGCGGCCGCCGATGAGCTGCATGTCACCGCCTCTGCCGTCTCGCATCAGCTAAAAGAGCTGGAAAACTATTATGATGTCAGCCTCGTCAATCGCCGCACGCGCCCGCTGAGCTTTACCCCAGCAGGTAAGATAGTGCTGGCACTGGCCGACAGCATCCTACCGCAAGTCACCCGCACCAAATCCAACCTAAAGCGCCTTGCCCATGGGCAAGCCGGTCGCCTGCGCTTAGCGTCTGAATGTCATAGCTGTTTTGATTGGCTCATGCCGATACTCAATCACTATCGCCGCGAGTGGTCGGATGTTGAGTTGGATTTTGCCACGGGCTTTGAGCCTGAGCCGCATCATCTGCTGATGGAAGGCGATATCGACTTGCTCATTACCACCAGTGACTTACCAATAGACGGTATTAGCTATCAACCATTGTTTGAATATGAGAGTCGCTTGGTACTGTCGCCAACGCATGATTTAGCGACGCAAGAATTTATTGAACCTAATGATTTGGTTAACGAGACATTGATTGCCTATCCGGTAGAAGCCAAACGCCTCGATATCATTGCCAACTTTATGACGCCAGCACAAGTGAGCTTTGAGAGTGTTCGTACCACAGAACTGACCGCGATGCTGATTCAGTTGGTCGCCAGTGAACGTGGCGTAGCGGCATTGCCTGATTGGGTGGTGGCTGAATATGAGAAAAAAGGCTGGGTGGTCTCCCGTCCATTGGGGGACGGCGTGTATTGTCAGCTTTATGCCGCAACGCGCACGGCGAGCCAAGATATGGCTTATATGCAGGGGTTTGCGAGTTTACTTGATGGAATTGTGAAGCCATTGTAGTTTCATTACTAATTACTTTTTTATAGTGATGAAATATTATTTACCTTTTCATATCGTAATGAATGTTATGGTAAATAATGGTTCCCTAGCGAGGACTTAAATATTTGGCTGTGGGCTACTGGTATCAATGTTTTATCTCGCTGAAACAGTCACAATGTACTTCATGGTGTACATGAACTGAGCTTTTCGAATATAAAATTAACTAAGGGCTTTCTGCTAATAAATTATGATAAATACTGTATTTGCATCAAAGATCGATCTCTGGTTAGCTTTTTTAATATTAGGTTTTAGCTTATTACTCATTTTGGTGCCTGTAGGAGAATGGATATACAACAATAGTTCAATTAAAAGAACAATATTTATTAGTCTTTTTACTATGCCAGGTGCAATATTACTCTTATTAATATTTTTCAGCGTAAAGTACAGTTTGTCAGATGACGAACTGTTAGTGAATTATGGTTTTTCTACTCGAAGCATTTCATTGAAAGATATTACCCAAATCACTCCTACCAACAGTACGTTATCTGCTCCAGCACTGTCCTTAGATAGGATTGAGATAATATATAAAGGGGGTAGCATAGTGATATCACCAAAAGACAAAGATGGGTTTTATCATGCAATACAAGAACGTGTTCCTACATTAAAGAATGATGGTAATGATGGATTAATAAAGAATTAATAAAGAATTAGCCTATAGTTCGGTGCGCTATACAGGCATCGCACTGGCAGCCGTAACCAGTATCATTCAAGATATAGAGAAACTAAACGTGAAAAATATTAGTATTCCATTTTCTTTTTTAAAAGAAAACGATATTGTCTTATCTGAGAAGGAAGTCGATTCTGCTATCAGTCGCAAGATAATAGATTTACAAGACTTAGGAAAGATAGTTGACGTTTCCCTAATTAACTACCCTGACAGTAAATACTTACTTGAAATTGCTCTTGATATTTTATTGAACGGCAGCTATCTGAACCCTCATGTTCAATATTTAGAGATAGATGACAGTGGTGTAAGTAGAGAGAATGGCACCATAACTATAGATGATGAACGTGTAAATGATAGATTGCGATATATTATCTTACTTTGATTATTTAAGAACAGACTTAACAGTGATGCTGACTTTAATAAGGTAAACAGCGTTTATGATGATTTTGGCTATCCTTCTGATATGGTAGGGTTTATCAGTTATATGCCTACTAAAGAAAGTGGCGATAAAGGAAGGAGCAACCTAATATATAATCACTGGCAGAGCTATCTAGAGACGTATAGCTATCTGTTAAAAACCTGACACTGTCATATTGACACAAACTATGCCGTCAAAACTAGAGATATAACCTAGTTACCTAGTCATCTTGTAATGTTGCGGTATACCCCAGCGGAACCAGTCATTATGCCCTCTAGACTCATTAACAGACCATTTAAAACAGACTGTATTTCGATAACCACTTAAATCAGACCACTCATTAAGCAGGTGATATCGATACAAGCTCAAAGTACGCACTTAAAGAAATAAAACCCAAGCGCGGTTGCTAATAATGTCAGTCCAACATGCAAACCGATGAGCGCTAAGCCTGCTAGCAGCCGCCCATCATGAATAAAACCAAATACTTCTGCACTAAACGTACTAAAGGTAGTTAACCCGCCCAAAAATCCGGTAATCACAAAGACACGCACATGATCAGATAGACTACTTCCCATACGTTCAAACCACACCAGCGCAAGCCCAATTAGAAGCCCGCCCAGTATGTTGGCGCTCAGAGTCCCAAGTGGTACCCAACCGTGCAAGGCATTGAAACGCGATAGCCACGCGCGCAGGCAAGCACCGAATGCTGCTCCCAGACCAATAGCAAGCCACTGCATAGACTGTCCTTAGTTCAAATAGGTTTGGTAGACAAAAGGCTCAATTATACGGCTGGCAACTCTGTCATTGGCCAACGCGGTACGCAGCTGACGGCTAGATCATCAGCCTGCCCAGCTTGCAGGCGCTCAAATCCGGCATAAGCAATCATCGCACCATTGTCCGTACACAGCGCGGGCGGTGCATAATGTACCGAAGCATTGATTTTTGCTAGCTCCGTCTCCAGCGTCTCGCGCAGATGTGTGTTGGCACTGACGCCGCCCGCGATAACGAGTCTGCTCATATTCGCTTGTTTAAGCGCTTTGACGCATTTTTTTACTAGCGTATCGACCACTGCATATTGGAAGCTCGCGGCGATATCCGCGCGAATTTGCGGATCGCTATCAGAGCCCTCAGTGTCTTTGATCAAGTTATGTACCGCTGTTTTCATACCGCTAAACGAAAAGTCCAAACCTCGATGTAGCATCGGTCTTGGAAGCGCATAAGCATCAGGATTGCCAGCTTCTGCCAGTTTGGCAACATTAGGCCCACCGGGATAAGGTAAGCCTAGCATCTTAGCCGCTTTATCAAAGCACTCACCCGCCGCGTCATCGATCGACTCACCCAAGATTTCATACTGTCCCACACCATGAGCGGCTATAAGTAAAGTGTGACCACCAGAGACCAACAGCGAAACAAAAGGAAAAGCGGGCGGATTGGCACCCATAAGCGGCGCGAGCAAATGCCCTTCCATATGATGAATACCAATGGCAGGAATATCCAAACCATACGCCAGACTGCGGCCAAATAATGCGCCGGTCATCAACGCACCGATCAGCCCTGGCCCTTTAGTATAGGCAATCGCATCGATGTCGTTTTTACTCATGTCACACTGCTCAAGCAGCTCGTTGAGTAAGGGCACGAGCTTACGAATATGATCACGACTGGCAAGCTCAGGTACAACGCCGCCATAGAGCGCATGTAGCTCAATCTGTGAGTACAGTACTTGCCCGACCAACCCTTGATTGTCGCTACCCATTTGCTCGCTATCAAAGATCGCCAGCCCTGTCTCATCACAAGACGTCTCTAAACCCAATACCTTCATACTTTTGCCTTTATGCTTTTGTTTTCGGACTATTTTTTGCCGCGTTTTTATTGTATATCGCTTTAAAATTTTGAATAGCGAATCAAATCCGCTTCGCACAGCCAGTCATGTTGTTAAAATCGATAGTAATAGTGATAGTAATAGAAAACGCGCATAAAAAAACCGCCATTGTCAGTCACAATGACGGTCAGTTTAACAAATTTCAATGACTGGTATACTCTATATATACTATATCAGCTTACTGACGCGAGCATATAATCAACAGCGGCTTTGACTTGTGCCTCACTGACACCATTTACCGCTTGTGCTGGCATTTTATTAAAGCCCTTAGCGGAGTGCATGTATAGTGTCTCTTTATCTTTGGTCAGACGAGTCGCCCAAGCAGCTGTGTCACCATATTTCGGTGCATTCAATAAACCCGCTGTATGGCAGACTTTACAGTTTGACTCGTAAAGTTTAGCACCAGCATCTGCAGCGAGCACTTCAGGCTCAGCGACAACAGCAGTCTTTTCTTCAACCACAATGTCGGTAGTCTCAGATTCAGCCATAGGCTCAGGCACCGTAGTTTCAGATTCTGTTGCAACTGTTTCTTCAACACTCGTAGCAGCAGGTTCGTTGGCTGCGCTGGACGCTTCCGTAGTCGCGTTATCACCACTACAAGCGCTCAATACTAATAACACACTCAGACTGATAACAGATAAGCTCAGTCTTTTTATATGCTGCTGTATATCGATCATGACCTTACCTTTATTTGATGCGTCTGTGGCCAAATTTTTTGTAGCAGTTCATAGACTCACAATATTATATTACGAGTCTAATTAAAAGCTTATTCAGCAGGTGTTGCCATATCGGCGCTGTCAGTGGCAGCAGGCGCAGCCGCAGTATCAGCACTCTCTGTGGCTGGGGTTGTCGCGTCTGCCATGCTTGTATCCGCTGTACCTGCTTCAGCAGTGGCATCAGCTTCTGTCCCATCTACAGCTGTTGCATCCGCCGCTGGCATCGGTGCCGTCTCTGGAAACTCCATGTCTTCTGCTTCAGGGGCGTTTGCGCGTGCCAGCTCAGCCGCTTCATCTACCATATCGATCGCCAATACTTCTTCGTGCTCTTCGCCGCCGCTACAAGCACTCACGCCCGCACCCAAAGCTACGATAAAAGCTGTGCTTAACACCGTGTTCAATACTGTTTTTTTCATTCCAACATCCTCAATAAAATACGCACAAAACGGTTCATAGACCCTACAATATGGGAAATATCATAGCATAAACTCCCACTAAACCGTTATAGACCGTAAGGATTTTTTATTAACACTAAACTTTGTGCTCCAATTCCACCTAAAACCTGACAGCTCGGCCTCGATACATTTTAAACAAAGTATAAATAGACAATAAACTGTTAAAATCATTGACTTTGTTGATATTTTTTATTAAAATACCTGCCCTTACGCCAATGCGTGAGAATTGTCCTAGTTTGAGCTGATGCCAGTAATCTTGAGATATTACGGCTAAATACTAATATACAGCCAAACTAATGCCCTTATATCTCATCCTAATCGAGGAGTCTTCATGCCTGCAGTTAAGGTTAAAGAAAACGAACCAGTTGATATCGCTATCCGTCGTTTCAAGCGCGCTTGTGAAAAAGCTGGTGTATTATCAGACGTACGTAAGCGTGAGTTTTATGAAAAACCAACGCAAGTACGTAAGCGCAAAAAAGCAGCTGCCGTAAAGCGTTATAAGAAGAAGTTACAACGCGAAACTCTTCGTACTACTCGTATGTACTAATCAATAATCTGATTAGTTAAGTACAAGTGCTACACTAACGCCACTGTTATCCATCGATATCAGTGGCGTTTTTTATGCTACAATTTTCGTTGTTACTGCTGACGCAATTTTTTATCAAAGCCCGCTCTCAGCAGGTTTTACCCCAAAAAAACTTATTAAACAATACCCAACAAATAGCATTTAACAAACGAATAAGGATAATAGCAGTGAGCCAACTTAAACAGACGTTATCAGACAACATCAAAACTTCTATGAAAGCTCGTGAGCTTGAGCGTGTCAAAATACTGCGCAACGTACAATCAGTCGTCAAACAGATCGAGATCGATCGTCAGACAGAGCTTGATGACGCGCAAGTATTAGAAGTGCTACAAAAGCAGCTCAAACAACGTCAAGAGTCGCTCACTATTTTTACTGAAAATGGTCGTGATGATTTGGCGGCCAAAGAGCAGTTTGAAATTGATATTATCAATGAGTTTATGCCACAGCAAATGAATCAAGATGAAATCATGGCATTGGTCAACGCGGAAATCGCAGAGCAAGGTGCCACTTCTATGCGTGATATGGGCAGCGTGATGGGTGTACTGAAAAACAAGACCGCTGGTCGTGCTGATCCTGCGTTGATCTCTAAAATGGTTAAAGATGCACTACAAGGCTAATTTTTCATTTTGGGTAGCAAGCCGGCATATGAGCTGCTACTACTGAAAATGATGTTGTCAAGCGCACCCGTTGTTGTACGAAAAACTGACTATTTACAAACCGCCTAAGGCTCAAAGTCTTTGGCGGTTTTTATTGCTTTGATTTCTGCGTTGATATTGGCTAGCAATGGGCGCGCACTATTGCTTTGTGCTGTGGCTTGCAGGTTTTCAGTCAATTGCTTGGCCTGCGTCAGTGATGTCAACGCACTCTCATAGCGCCCATTCCAAAGTTGATCATAACTGCGATAACGCAATGCGTTGATCGTTGCAATATTAGCCAGTTGTGGTGACGTTGCGGTTTTAGCGAGCTTTTCATTAGCAAGCTGCAAACTTTGCCATGCATAGCGATCGCTTGGTTGTTGCTCTGTGAGTGGTTTTAGCAGTGCTTGTGCCCTTAATGGCTGATTGCTATTGGTCAGTGCTTCCGCCAAATACAGACGCAAGTCACGGCGCTCAGGATACAGACGCTGCTGACTCTCTAAAATATCTGCAGCTTGTTGCCATTTGCCTTGTTCACTTAAAAGCTGGCTATGAGTAATCGATAGTAAAGGTTCTAGGCTTTGACGCTGCGTATTTGGGAGTTTATTAATCTGTGCCAATACCTCATTAGCCTCTTTGATGCGCTGCTGTTCTCCGTACCAACTCACTAAGGCAAGTTTGGCACCCAGACTATTTTTAGCAGCGGTTGTGAGCGTCACTTCAGAAGCATGTTTGCCAGTAGCTTGTACACGCCAATAGAGCAAATCAAACAAGGCTTGATGACGCTGCTGCTGGCTCAATGACAGTGTGGGATACTGCCCAGCACGGCTCTGCGACTCACTCAGTCGCTCATCACTGAGCGGGTGCGAGCGCACAAAGCTTGGTAAAAAGCGATTTTCAACCTGATTGAGCTGGCTTTGTTGATTCATCGTGGCAAAAAACCGTGGCATTGCCCGAGGGTCATAGCCTGCCTGAGTCATGATTTGCATCCCTACTCGGTCGGCCTCGCGCTCGTTGTTACGGCTAAAAGCCATGCTGCTATTCATAGAAGCTGTCTGGCTACCCGCCATTACAGCCGCCGCCGCATCACCATCGACTGCTGATGCGGCAATCGCAGCCAACATACCGCCTACTTGCATCAGTAAGGCTTTTTTGCGCTCGTCTGCGCTGTGCTCATAGTGACGTTGACTGATGTGCGCGACTTCATGGGCGATGACACTTGCCAGCTCATCCATACTTTTGGCGGCCAATATCGTCCCTGTATTGATCCCGATGACTCCACCAGGTGCCGCAAAAGCATTGATGCTGGGATTATCAAGAATAACTAAGCCAAGTGGTGCTTGCTGACGGGCTTGCGCATTCAATCGCCATGTCATGTCTTTTACCGTTTCTTGCACCCAAGGGTCGTGCTCCATTTTGACCCGACCATTGATGTTCTGTAATGACCACTCACCCAGCATTTTATTTTGATACTGCTCAGCAAAGCTTAGTCCTTGCCCGCGCAAATTGGGTAGCTCTAACGATTGTGACTCTACTGTTTGCCATGAATGATTGGCAAATGGCATAGCTTGGCTATCATCACCATCCTTGCTATGAGCACTTGTAGCAATTACCAGAAATGTCACTGACAGTCCGATTTTGATCCTATTTGAAAAAGATAAAACCACAGAGTTGCGGCTATCTGTTTGCCCAAATAGTTTAGATAGCGAGCTTTCCGACAGCTTATTCATCGAATGGCTGGCGGCTTTAATAAGTCGTGTCGGTCTATTAGCGTGGTACAAATTCGTATCCTATCAGATTGTTGACGACGTCTTTTTGACTATACGAGCTTGTTTGTACAAGGTCAATTCTACTATGTGCTTAGCTACCAATCACTCAGCCACCCGTCACGATTGTGCAACATGACTGTGTGATTCTAATGAACCGAACATGGCGTTGATTATATTCAAATGCAATTATACATCGGCTATTTGGTATAATGGTTAAACACAATAATAGTAATCTCATGGTTGCCGTAAATAGATTGACGATATTCAAAAATAATTGTTAGAGCCTTTTTTGATAAAGAAACCGAAATACTGATACTTGTAAGGTTTGTATTATGTCCGCTGATAGCCAATTACCCATCAAACGTGCATCACACTCTATTTACTTATCAGCGAGCTTATCCGATCCAGAACAGCAAGAGATCAATCATCTGTTAGATTTGTTGCCAGTAGAGAATGATGGCCCAGGTGTTGGTACTGAGACGAAAATAGATGAAGAGCAACCTTTACTAAATATCAAGCGTTTCGTCGACGGACGCGGGCTTGCATGCCCAATGCCACTGCTGAAAACCAAGGTTGCGTTACGCGATGTAGCCTCTGGTGACTCATTATATGTGGTCGCGACGGATCCCAACTCACAAGCTGATATCACAGCGTTTTGTCGTCAGAGTCAGCAAACACAAACGAGCGACTACTTAGCGTTAATCGTCAACGAAGTTACTGATTTGTCAGGCAATAGCACATCATTGCAGCGTTTCGCTACAATATATCACTTCATCATTACCAAAACTGATAGCAACTAAACGCTGCTGTCCTTTACAATTACAACTATAGAGATTTTTATCTGACTGTTTGCTTAACTATTTAACCAAGGTCAAGAATATGGCTACTACTACTTCTGATGCTGCGAATGCGAATAAAAAAGACAGCACAGCTCCTATAAAAAACGATGCGCGCGATGCGGCACTAAAGGCAGCTGCACAGCGCCCACCTTATGATGCCAGTACATTAGGCAATACCAGTACGCGCGATTTGGTGCCAGCAATGCCAACCCATTTGGCAGCGCCGGGGGTTAATCTGGGCGCCTACATCAATACTGTGCATCAAATTCCGATCTTAACGCCTGTACAAGAGCAAGAACTTGCCCATCGCTATTATGATGAAGGTGATGTCGAAGCAGCACGTCTGCTGGTGATGTCGCATCTGCGTTTTGTCATTCATATTGCACGTAGCTACTCAGGTTATGGACTGCCACAAGCTGATTTAATCCAAGAAGGTAATCTTGGATTGATGAAGGCGGTCAAACGGTTTGATCCGAATAAAGGCGTGCGCTTGGTGTCTTTTGCCGTACATTGGATCAAAGCTGAAATTCACGAATTTGTCATCCGTAACTGGCGTATCGTAAAAGTCGCGACCACCAAAGCACATCGCAAGTTATTCTTTAATTTACGTAGTTTAAAGAAAACCAATAATCAGCTCACGCTAGAAGAAGCAGACGCGATTGCCAAAGATTTGAATGTCACGCGCAAGCAAGTGCTCGAGATGGAGTCGCGTCTGACCTCTTATGACGCCTCATTTGAAGCGCAATCCAGCGACGATGATGACGGTCGCTATGCACCGCAGCTGTTTTTGGAAGATGGCATTGACCCAGCTGAGCAGCTAGAAGAAGAAGACTGGGAAGAAAATAACTCGTCTGCCCTCATCGCGGCTATGGGGACATTAGACGATCGCTCACGTGATATCGTCGAGCAGCGCTGGCTCTCTGAGCAAAAATCCACTTTGCACGAGCTGGCCGCGGTTTACTCTATATCCGCTGAACGTGTCCGTCAGATCGAAAAAAACGCGATGGACAAAATCCGCGATGCCATGACCATTGATAGCGTGATTTTACCTGATGATATTCAATAGCATCAAAAAAAGACGAGTGTTGTCATGTTAAATTGGATCGGTATTGCCGCGATTAATATGGCCATCGCTGTCGCTTTGGGTGCATTTGGTGCGCATGGTTTGAAGGGCGTCGTAAATGTGCAACAACTTGAATGGTGGCATACTGCGACGCTGTATTTGTTCATACATGCGCTGGGTCTATTAGTTGTGGGCTTACTGATACGCTTAAAATATACCACTCAAGCTACGGCTTGGTTATTGCAAACCGGTATTATTATATTTGCCGGTAGTCTATATGCCATGACGCTTGGAGCACCGCGCTGGTTTGGCGCGATTACGCCCATTGGCGGGGTTCTTATGATTGCAGGTTGGTTATGGCTTGCTATCTCTGCATTTCGACTTGAGAACTCAATGGATTAATCCATTCTACTCATACCTGCCGAAGATTGATTGATATTATGAGTATAGATACAAATAGTCGCCTATAAGATTCAAAGCACCTATATTGCGACTAATACTTATAGGACCGTTACTACAAGGAATCTCAAATTATTAAGGAGGATTTTATATGAGCACCATTAGTGTTAATGGTAAAAACTTACAAACCACTCATCAGACAGTGCAATTAGTCATCAATGAACTTGGACTCAGTCAAGGACGCTATGCCGTTGAAGTAGATGGTGAGCTAACACCAAAGAGTGAGCTGGCTCAATTGCGTATTGTAGAAGGTATGAATATAGAAGTCGTACAGGCTGTGGGCGGAGGCTAATTTTTATATTTCAGTCTGTCATTAGTTTTTATTAATTATGAACTCTTAACCGCATCATTAGAGACGTACTAAAAAAGACCTCAACGTGTCAAACGTTCGAGGTCTTTTTTCTTTTATAGATCACCAATGAATGAAACAGCTGTTTGTCAAATTTCTTATTTTTTAGCTCGTTCAGACGCTCTTGATGATCTGATTGCCCACTTAATCAACGTTATTCAAACCTATGATTAAGCTGCTGGCACTGCTTCAGCAGGCGTGGTGTCTTGATAGCGCTCATCACGCCCAGCACCCTGAGTCTTTTTGCGCTCTTGACGGGTCTTGTACTTACGTACTTGTCTATCAAGTTTGTCTGCCATCTCATTAATGGCTTTATACATATCATCTTCTAAGGCTTGGACAAACATTTCTTGACCTGAGACGCGCATAATTGCTTCAGCTTTATGACTTTTTTTACCGCCATCACTTGCGCCACTATTGTCTAACGATAATATCACTTTAATACTCTGTATCTGATCAAAGTGTCGCTCTACTTTTTCAAGCTTTTCACGAACTGCTGTGTCCATAGCTTCGGTAACACTGATATGGTGACCACTGATAGAAACATTCATATTATTGTCCTTGTATTTGTAACTTACATTCAACAGATGAAGTCGCATTCCTGCTCTTATCATCCTGCCTTACCAATAATCTATCTAATGCCTCTAGTAAGATTTCGACGTATCCTTTTATCGTCTCCTTTATTCATTACAAGTAAATACTATAGATTGGCACTTAGATTTCGTTGTTGGTATGACTCTAATTTGTCATGAAAGAGGGATAGTAGCAAGACGTTAAATTGTAATTAAGTGTAACAATAGCTGTTGTTTCCATCATGTTTCTATATAATCAAAAAATTTTATTTTTTATATCTTGCCACAGAAATATCAATGATTACTCAAAATTGTTGCAGATGGCTGTATTTAAACGATTAATACTTCTGTTTGCGCTGAGTAGATGAGCCAATATTCATGGCTTCACGATATTTGGCAACAGTTCTTCTGGCAATATCGATACCGTCTGCCAATAATTCTTTTTGAATACGGCTATCCGATAGCGGTTTTTTGGGATCTTCATCAGCGATGAGCTTTTTAATCATGGCACTGATGGCCGTTGATGAGATATCGCCATCCGAACTGCTGACGTGAGAAGAAAAAAAGTGCTTTAGTGAAAATAGTCCTTGCGGTGTCAAAATCGTCTTACTGGTCGTGAGACGTGAAACGGTGGACTCGTGTAGATTTACTTCTTCTGCGATTGCCTTTAGAATAAGTGGTTGCATGGCCGTTGCACCGTGTTGCAAAAACTCCTGCTGATAACGCACAATACTGGTTGCTACTTTTAATAGGTTTTGATTGCGCTCCTCAATACTGCGGATAAAGAGGCGCGCATCGGTGAGGTTTTCACGCAGATATTGGTTGTCCGGACTGTCATCACCGCGTTTGACTAAATTGGCATATTCTTGGTTTACTCGCAGCTTCGGCAAGGTGTCAGGATTGAGGCGTACATGCCAACCGTCTTCTAATGCCTCAGTATTGGCAGTGGCTTTACGACTCCTAATGGGTGTGACTAATACATCTGGAATGTCGTAACTGTCGGGCTGCTGGGTATAATCAGGCTGGTTGATCTGAAAGAGTAATCCGGGTGAAGGGTTTAAGGTGCGCAGTAAGTTAAGCGCAGGGGTGATGTTCTCAGGGGCAAGGCCTGTCCGTTCAGTAAGCGCTTTGATATTGTTACTCACCAAAAGCTCGCCGGCTGTTAGCAACGCTTTTGCTTCTTTGAGATATGCAGTATTGGCGTCTAGCTTGGATAACTGAATCGCTAGGCACTCACTCAAATGACGTGCGCCAACGCCAATCGGATCGCAAGATTGGATCATACGCAATACGGCCATGACCTCGTCGTACTCAACGCGTTCATCCCACTGATAAAAGTTGGCCATGGTATCAAAGCTCTGTAGCAGCTCATCGATATCAATTCGTATGAATCCCATGTCATCCATAGAGTCCATCAAATACTCTGCAATCAGGGTGTCCGCTTCTGATAGGCGCTTAAAGTTGAGCTGCCAACGTACGTGATCTTGGATAGTCGACGAAGTACCGCCCTGATAACTATCAAAATCCTCATCCGCTCTACTGCTACCAGAACCTGTGGAGGCAGAAGCATAGTTACCTGTATCAAAGCTGCTGGCATCGAAGCTATCCGTCTCAAAACTGCTATCACTATCCATCGCTCCATCATCAATACGAGATTGCTGCAGTTTCTCCCAGCTGTCAGTGCTATCGTCACCATAGTCTGTATGGTTATCAGATCCTGCGCTAGATGCGTCACTGCTGCTTTGGTTCCAGCTATCAAGTGTTAATGACTCGCTTAGCTCATCTGCTCTATCGTCACGGTTATTCTCGTACTCGTCATCATCCTCTTCGATACGTTCAAGCAGCGGATTACTATCCAGTTTGGCTTGAACCTCTTGTGCAAGCTCAAGACTAGAGAGCTGCAGCAATTTAATGGCTTGCTGCATTTGCGGTGTCAGTTTTTGTGAGGTGCTTAGCGTGCTCGCCAATCCGAATGACATACTCATGGGCGGCTTATTACACTCCAGTCTTGGTCATATTGTATTTATTTTGCCAATTAAGGCGATAATGTCACCTTAACAGGACATGACGATAGCATTTTTTATCACAATTTTGCTACGTTAATTTATATCCTATCCAGATACGATTGGTATGTTCGTGATACAAATTTAGCATGTTTGCCTTAATAACCAACCGATAACTATGAATGGTTTGTTCAGCGTCATCAACATTTTATAATAAAAAACGTCATAAAAAATTGTCATGAGCAGCCATCAAGACTTACCCGTCACGGAGAATATTGTCATGACTGACACAACAATGCCCTCTCAATTTAGCACAGCTGCCATTCAGATGAACAGCCAGCAAGACATCGATAGCAATTTAGCGAATATAAAAGCGGCGCTCATTGATGCCAAATCGCAAGGTGCTGAACTCGTTGTCGTACCTGAAAACTGCTGTAGCATGGGTCAGCAGTTTGCGACTGCAGAGCGTTTTGACGCGCTATCAGCGACGATGGCAGAGTATGCCCGCACTCATAATATATATCTACTGGCAGGCTCACTGCCTTGCCCTTATCGGCCTGATGGCATGGTCGTTCCTGATGGTCGGCTGCGTCAAGTCAGTCAATTGTTTGCACCTGATGGTACGCGAGTGGCGCGCTACGATAAGATTCATCTGTTTACCGCGACCGTGGCTGATAAGCAAGGCAGCTACAATGAAGCGGCGACGTTTGAGCCGGGCACGCAGACCGTGGTTGCGCCTCTTGAGTCAGAAGGCGCTGTCTATCAGTTGGGTATGATGGTCTGTTTTGATTTGCGCTTTCCTGCTTTAGCGCAGCGCTTACGTCAAGCAGGTGCTGATATATTAAGTGCACCGTCTGCTTTTACTTATCTAACGGGACAGGCGCATTGGTCGCTATTGTTACAGGCACGTGCTTTGGACAGTCAGTGCATGGTGATCGGTGCAGCACAGGGCGGCGATCATGCATATAAAGATGGCAATACTCGCCAGACGTGGGGACATACTACCATTACTGCTTTTGATGGCAGCGTTATTGCGAGCCATGATAGCAGTGAGCTAAATCTGTCTACGACATCTGACATAGATAAAGGATACGCCATCGTCATGGCATCATTAGACAAGCAAGCTCAAGTGCAAGGTCGACAGAAATTACCTATCTTTGATTGTCATCGTTTGGCATAACTTAAGAAGTAACATAGATTGCTTAAACCGTAGATTACTCAATTAGGTAGGATTTTCATCATTTTGAGTGTGGGTGGCTCGTGGATGGGCGCGATCATAGACTTGTGTTAATTTGGCAAAATCAACGTGGGTGTAAATTTGCGTGGTACTGATATCGCTATGTCCTAACATCTCCTGCACGGCACGCAAGTCACCACTACCTGACAGCATGTGTGAGGCAAAGCAATGACGCAGTAGATGTGGATACATGTTTTGCGCAATACCTGCGCGAGTCGCCGCAACTTTTAGACGCTGCTGTACTGCTCGCGTCGATAGTCTGGTGCCGAGTTTTTCGCTAATGAACAAGGCGCTGTCCATCTGTTCGACCCATAGATTGCGATGCGGTAGATAGCGTTTAATCGCTTCTGCTGCTTTTGTGCCTAATGGCACTAAGCGGGTTTTATTACCCTTACCAGTGACTCGCACCCGTAAATCAGACAAGTCCACATCAGCCATATCGAGTGCGACCAACTCGCCAACACGTAGACCACTACTATAGAGCAGCTCAAACATGGCTTTATCACGCAACCACAAGCGCGCCTGCTCTGGCGTATCAGGGATTTGTTGATCGAGTAACTGCGTCAATAAATCCACATCAGCGATAGAGGGTAATGGTCTAGGGCTACGCTTGAGCTGATAGCCGGTCGTTGGATTGATACGCGCCAAATCCTCCTCTATGAGCCAACCATAAAAATGCCGAATCGCTGACAGCTCTTGCTGAACGCTAGCAAGCGCAAGCTTGTCTTCATCGAGACGCTGACTAATATGCTGAGCCAGTTGGCGCTTATCACAACGCGTCCACGTCAGACGCTTACCGCGTAAGAACAGTGCCAGTTGGTTTAAGCCAGCAAAATAAGCGGTCAGCGTATGCGGCGAGTGATTACGCACAGACAGCGTATTGAGCCAACGATGGACAGGTGCTAATAACGCTCGTAGCGCGGCATCTGACTCTATATTCGCCGCCAGCTCAGCTGATAGCCAAGGTGCCGTTTGCGTTGTCTGACCGTCTTGATGAGTGGACATAACCATATCAGAAGCACCCATGTTATTGATATCATTTTTCTAACGACAGATATCAGCCTTCAGAACTTGGCTTAATACCTGCTTGCGCCATCAAACCATCTGGACTAAAGACTCCTTCATAAACAAAAGCAGTCGGACCTGTCATCATAACTGAATAGCCAGGCTGCCACTTGATGATCAAACTGCCACCATAGAGCTGCGCGCGCACTTCTTCGCCTTCATCGAGCCAGCCCTCTCTTATACCGACTGCAACTGCTGCACAGGCGCCCGTGCCGCAAGCTTGCGTCTCGCCCACGCCGCGCTCATACACACGCAGACGAATATGACGCTGGTTCATCACTTGCATAAAGCCCACGTTGACGCGATCTGGGAACGCTGGATGGGACTCAATGGCCTTGCCTAACGTCTCAACCTCAGCGTCAAGCACGTCATCAACTATGATAACGGCATGTGGGTTGCCCATATTGGCGACATATAGCTGTACAGGTGTGCCATTGACATCGAGGTGATAAGTGTTTTGGATTTTGGTCGTGGCTCTTGGGCTAAAGGGAATCTCATTTGGCTCAAACTTGGGCTTACCCATATCAACCTCTACCCAACCAAACCGATCGGTGGTCAAAGAGATAATGCCGCTCGCCGTCTCAACTCGTAGACGCTGCTTAAATGACAGTTTACGTGCTTGGACAAAACGGGCAAAACAGCGCGCACCATTGCCGCATTGCTCCACCTCGGTGCCATCGGTGTTAAAAATACGGTAACTAAAATCAACATCGGGGCGCATCGGTGGCTCGACCACAAGCAGTTGATCAAAGCCAATACCTAGGTGGCGATCTCCCAATAACGCTACCAACTCCTTGCTCAAATCTAAGCGCTGGGTCACCAAATCGATAACCATAAAATCATTGCCCAGCCCATGCATTTTAGTAAATTCTATTAGCATATCTTTGATGTCCTATCCTATTTTTATGTATGGCTTATATTAGCACGCTGTCAGATACAATCATAATTATCACCGCTATCAAATACTAACTTATTGTTATACCTCAAACTCGATATACCCCATTCGAGTTTGCCATAAAAAACCCACCGTTATTATCACGGTGGGTTTTATTTATTATGCAAAAACAGTGTCAGTGTTGGCGTGTTGGCGGCTTTATTTATCCTGCCACAGTATTTCGTCAGCATACAATGCTTCAACCGTTTCACGTTTGCGGATGAGCTGATGGTTATTGCCTGATACCATCACTTCGCTGGCACGCGGACGCGAGTTGTAATTACTACTCATAGTAAAGCCATAAGCCCCTGCGCCCGTCACTGCCAAGACAGCTCCTGCCTCTAATGACAGTAAGCGGTCTTTTGCTAAAAAATCCCCTGTCTCACAAATCGCGCCAACGATGTCCCACGGCTTTGTACCATTTGTATCAATACCATCGCTCGGTAATGTACTTGGAATCACGGCCATTTCAGCTTGATATAAAGCAGGACGAATCAGGTCATTCATCGCAGCATCGACAATCGCAAAGTTCTTATGCTCAGTCGGCTTAAGTACATCGACTTGCGTCAATAGCACACCAGCATTTGCAACGATACTACGACCTGGCTCAAAGAATACGGTCAAACCAAGCTCGCTAAGCTTTGGTAATAAAGCCTCGGCAAACTCATCGATAGACACGGGCGTCTCATCAATATAACGCACGCCTAGACCGCCACCCAAATCAATATGACGCAGCTCAATACCATGATCGCGCAGGCTATGTATCAGCTCAATGACTTTATCTAGTGCGGCGACAAACGGCGCGACTTCCGTCAACTGCGAGCCAATGTGACAATCAATACCAACGATATCAATATGTGATAAATCCGCCGCTTGCTGATAGACCGCTAAGGCGTCTTCGTGAGTGATGCCAAACTTGTTGTCTTTAAGACCTGTTGAGATATACGGATGCGTCTTGGCATCGACATTTGGATTGACGCGTAATGAGATTGGCGCGCGTTTATTCAGTGCTACCGCTACCTCGTTGATCAAGGTCAGCTCACTGATCGACTCGACGTTAAAGCAGCCAATACCTTGGGTCAGTGCGTATTCGATATCTCCATAAGTTTTGCCAACACCTGAGAATACAACGCGCGACGCTGCGCCACCTGCAGCCAGTACGCGCATCAGCTCACCACGAGAGACGATGTCAAACCCAGCACCTGCCTGCGCAAGCACTCCAAGCACCGCAAGATTCGAGTTTGCTTTTACCGCGTAGCATACCTGATGATCGAGACTGGCAAAGCTATCGGTATAGGCTTGATAAACATCCAGTATCGCCTGCTTTGAGTAGACATAGCATGGCGTACCATATTGTTTTGCCAACTCATCAACACTGACCTGCTCCATATATAGCGCGTCGTCGCGATAGCTTAGCGCGGGCAGATGAGCGCTTAACGCTTTAGGATCAACATATAGACCGTGCTCAGTTTGGATAGTGACAGATTCGCCAGTAGCAACATCGGTTACGTCAGCAGGTAGTTCAGAATGACTCATATAAACATCTCTAATATAATCAGGGTATCAAGGGTAAGAATAAACATTAATAATCGTTAGGATCTGTACTCGGCTCGGGCAGTATTTGCTGTTCATCTAGATAGTCATTTTTTTGATAGGTATCATCATCAATACCAGCAAAAGCGGCATCTTGTGGATGGCTCGTACTATTTAGTACAGATGGGCTACCCTCTACCGTTTGGCTACTGGACTTTGGTAAGTACAAAGCGCCTTTTTGCCCGCAGCCTGACAACCCTACCATCATCGCACTGCCAATAACTAAAGTAATAATGGCGCGGCGACTGGCAAGTCTCCATAAGGCGATATGCCCAGTTTCTGATGAGCGAAGTATAGTAGACATAGAGTGGATCACCTGTGAGCGTGTAGCGGTGTAAGTGCGATTAAAAATCGTAATAAATAAAGATCGAAAAAGGCAGCCCAAAAATGGCCAATATCAAAGTTTTAATCATAGCATTATGACACAAAGCTGTACGCATACTGAACAGCATTGGCCAATAAATTTGGCTCATAGTGGGGATTGGTTTGATGCTTTCATCATAATTTACTGACGGTATCGCTTGATAATTTGCGCATAAAAACATGTCTGATAGGAATTTGGACAATATTTCTTACAATTTTTGATATTCATAAGGCAGCTCTACAACAGCCAATAATCAATGGCTAAAGTACCTAAGAGCCACTAGCTATAACAGATGTACCAATATTTTGAACGCTTGATAGACACCAATTTTAAACCTTACCATTATCGCGGTATAGCTACAAAAATATGTTACATTATACCGCGGCCTTACGGCTATGCTAAGGCTCAGGCCTACGATTCAGCGGTACTGCTATATAGTAATAAGATACAACCATCAGCCTCAGTATGACTAAGATCGATCATATACTTGTTTGATAGATCAGCATGGATATGGCTAATTTTGTGTTAAATACGATCAATCTATCATCACCTTAATATGAGCACGATGCGATGTCAGTGTCGTTTTTATCATAGTAATCTGACGATATGATGATTTTCGACCTACAAAAACCCACCTATAAAAACCAATCTAAGGATAGAGTATGAGCGCCAGCCTAACCACCACTTTTGATGATAAGAACTCTGAAACATCAACCCTGACCAGCCCAACCTTGGTTTTAAACTGCGGCTCGTCTTCCATCAAATACGCGTTGATTAGTGATGACAACTCTACTCGTATCACCGGTCTTGCCGAAAACCTAGGTCTCGATACCGCCCGTATTAAGCACACGACCTTAAAAGGTGAAAAACTTGAAATCTCTATTCCTGGTGGTCGCCATAAGCTGGCGCTACAAAAAATCCTTGAGCTACTAGAGCAGTACCATTTCATCGCCGTTGGACACCGGGTGGTACATGGTGGCCGCGAATACTCCAAAGCCGTTCGCGTTGATGAGCATGCGTTAGAAGAAGTGAAGCGTCTCAAAATATTAGCTCCGTTACACAACCCTGCAAACGCACTGGGTATCGAAGCGGTTCAGGCGATCTATCCTGATATGCCGCAAGTGGTGGTGTTCGACACCGCTTTTCACCAAACCATGCCGCCCGTTGCTTTTCGCTATGCGCTACCCAAATATCTATACGAAGAACATAAAATCCGTCGCTATGGTTTTCATGGCACCTCTCACGCCTATGTCTCAGAACGCACCAGCCAAATCACTGAGGCAAAAGGCCCGCATGGCTGGCTAACAGCACATCTAGGCAATGGTTGCTCAGCCGCCGCAGTATACGATGGCAAAAGTCTCGATACCAGCATGGGTCTGACCCCACTTGAGGGCCTTATGATGGGTACGCGTAGTGGCGATGTGGATCCTAGCTTGCACATGCACCTAAAGCGTCAGCTCGGTATGAGCTTAGAAGAGACCGACAAAATGCTTAATAATGACAGCGGCCTACTTGGTATTTCAGGACTGTCTAACGACTTGCGTACCATCGAGCAAGCAGCCAGTGAAGGTCACGAAGATGCCAAGCTCGCTATCGAGATGTTCTGCTATCGTGCTGGTAAATATCTGGGCAGCCTTAGCTGTGCGCTACCAGAGTTTACCGGTATTGTCTTTACTGGCGGTATCGGTGAAAACTCCGACATTACACGTACCAAAATCCTAGGAGTGATGCGTCATTTCGGTATCAAAATAGATGCTGACAAAAATGCCAGTTTGGTTCGTGGTAAAGAAGGCAGCTTCCACGCAGATGACAGCAGTATCGAGTTATGGGTCGTCCCAACTGATGAAGAGTGCCGTATTGCTCAAGAGACTCGTCAGGCATTGAATTTAATATAAGCGTGAGCGTGTTTGATACGCCATATCTATATAATTAACATTTGCTATAAGGCTATGGCGTACATACTCAGCACATTACTCATTCTGCCAAGGATGAATTGAACTTAATAATAAAATAAACCGTAGGATACACTATGCAGACCATTTTACTTGTTCCCATTAGCCGCGGTATCGGTGTGACATCAGCCGCGCTTGGACTGATTCGCGCCTTTGATTATAACGGTATCAAAGCGGGCTTTATGAAGCCGTTTTTGCAAGACGATACCCTAGATAAGCAGCACAGCTTAGACAGCTCAAGTGCATTGACCATGCATGCCTTTGGTCTAAAGCCGCCCAAATCGATCAGCCGTCAGCACGTCGAGCGGATGTTGGGCGATGGCAACCTTGATGATTTGATGGAAGAAGTGATTGCCAATTATCACACAATAGATGATGGCCCTGACGTCATCATCTGTGAAGGTCTGGTGCCGACCACTGAGACCTCTTACGCTTCACAAATCAACCGTGCGCTTGCCCATGCTTTAGATGCCAAGATCATATTTGTTGGTGCCGCTGATATCGGTCAACCAGCGGCGTTGGCGGACAAGCTTGATGTGCATGCGCGCGAGTTCGGCGGTGTCATGGATGCGCGTACATTAGGCGTAATATTGATGCGGGTACAAGACGTGCCTAATACCTTTGAAAATCAACCAGTCGCTCCGGGTGAGGCGGTCGTCAGCTTAGATCCAACCTTTTTGCAAGAAGTGCAGCGTCTATCGCCTTCGTTCAATACCGACGCGTTTCGCCTCATCGGCGTGGTGCCCTTTAGCGATTCATTGTCTGTACCGCGCACTTGGGACATTGCCACCGAGCTTGATGCCACTTGGCTTAACGTTGGTGAAGCAAAAACACGTCGTATCAATCGCATCAGTCTAACGGCGCGCTCAGTCGCTCGTGTCAATCAAGTGTTCAAACGTGGTACGTTGATGGTGGTCCCTGGTGACCGCGATGACTTGCTACTGGCCGCAGGATTGGCCTGTATCAATGGTATTCCGCTGGCAGGATTGGTTTTGACAGGTGGTATCCTACCAGGCGAGACCGTAACGGAGCTGTGGCAGTCGGCGCTCAAAACGGGCATCCCTATCATGAGCGTCGAGAGTGACAGCTATCAAACGGTACAGAGCCTTGTCCATATGAGCTCAGAGATTCCAAGTGATGACACCGATCGCGCTGAAGAAGTAGCGCGTTATGTCGCTGCCCATTTGGATTTGAGCTGGATTAAAGAATACTTTAGCCGTAATCATGAACCGCGCTTGTCCCCATCGGCGTTTCGCCATCAGTTGGTCAAAAAATCACAGCACGCTAAAAAACGTATCGTATTGCCAGAAGGTTCTGAACCACGTACCGTCGAAGCGGCCTGTATCTGTCAGAGTCGCGGTATCGCTGATTGCGTACTGCTAGCTAAGCGTAGCGATGTCGAACAAGTCGCCAAAAATCGCGATTTGACGTTGCCAGAAGGTCTAGAAATCATCGACCCTGACACCCTTGATATGAGCAAATATATCGCTGCTGTCGTTGAGCGCCGTAAAGGCAAGACTGGCGCAGACGTCGCCGCTGAATATCTAAAAGATACGGTGTATCTTGGCACCATCATGCTACAGCTAGATGAGGTCGACGGTCTGGTTTCAGGTGCGATTCATACCACTGCCAATACCGTACGCCCAGCATTTCAATTAATCAAAACCGCGCCGCAGTACTCGCTCGTATCGTCCGTGTTCTTTATGCTGTTGCCTGAGCAAGTGGTTGTCTATGGTGACTGTGCGATCAATCCTGATCCGAATGCTGAAGAGTTGGCAGAAATTGCCATTCAATCGGCACAGTCTGCTGCTGCCTTTGGTATCGATCCAAAAGTCGCGATGATCAGCTATTCTACGGGCTCATCAGGCGCAGGCGCGGATGTCGAAAAAGTCGCTCGTGCCACCCAAATCGTCCGTGAGCGTGCGCCGAACCTCAAAGTCGACGGCCCACTACAATATGATGCCGCCTCGGTCATGAGTGTGGGCAAACAAAAAGCGCCTGACTCTCCTGTCGCAGGTCAAGCCAACGTCTTTATTTTCCCTGATCTCAATACTGGTAACACCACGTATAAAGCGGTGCAGCGTAGCGCAAATGTCATCAGCGTTGGACCGATGCTGCAAGGTTTGAATAAGCCAGTCAATGACTTATCGCGTGGCGCACTCGTTGATGATATCGTCTATACCATCGCGCTAACTGCTATCCAAGCGTATAGCGATTTGATTTAATCGCTATACGATTTGCCAATCAAAGTCTGTTATACCACCGACTATCATCATGATGGTCGGTTTTTTATTGGTGCTGTGGTGGTATAGTCAAAGTATCTCAAAAACGATACGGTACTGCCAATATCAATTTTTGCAGCCTCTGTCTGCGCAAGCACAGCAAGCAAAAAAATTGATTTAACAGTGCCTAATGTAGCGGTATTAATTTTCACTGACTATAGGTGGTGATAGATAGTGGTGACAGATACTCGCCCGCCCTCTACAATAGCGCTATGATTCAGTTAATATAAAAAGGTTAGCTAATAAAAGAATGAGAGGTACCAAAAACAGCGTGCACCTCATTCTTTTATTTGCATTTATTTATGCCAAATACGAGCAATAACTCTCACGAAAAGATCTCTGCCCCTGCCATCCGTGCCTATCTTGGCGGCTCGTTTGATCCGGTACATAATGGTCACCTAGAAGTGGCTCTACACGCCTATCAGGACTTGTTGCCAATCGCAAAGCAGCAAAACCGCCCCTTGCACGTTTCATTATTACCCAATGCGCGCTCGCCATTTAAAACGCAGAGCACTGACCCTAAACACCGCTTAGCCATGCTAAAGCTGGCAGTACAAGACACACTGATACAAGTCAATGAGCTTGAGCTATGGCAAGCGCCGCCTGTCTATACAATCGACACTGTACGCGCACTCAGACAACAGTACCCTTATGACTGTTTAATATTTATCATGGGTATGGACAGCGCGCGCAGTTTGGATAAATGGAAAGACGGGTTAGGACTCACTGATTATGTCAATCTGTGGATCTTTAATCGTGAGGATAGCGATCATATTAATGGTAGAGTTTCTGACAGGGCGACATCATTTGAAAACCCTATATCGACCTCGCAATATCTAGCAACCTTGCAATCGCAACTGCCGCTACCTTTACAATCACATGTAACCGACTCACCGATTGAGCTATTCACTCCAATTGCTCGATGCTTGGTAGATAGCTTAGAAACAGATGGCACTGACTTGAAAAGCGCTATGAAAGGACGCATTTATATAGATACGCGACCGATCACTGCCGTATCAAGCACGCAAATACGCGAACAACTACACATATTGGCGACTGAAACAAATAAAATGCCCGTCCCTGACAGGCAAGTCGCATCTATCGCAGCAATAAATGATATTATGAGCAATACTCACCCCAATTCATTAGCTAAATGGCTCAATCCTGCCGTTTATCACTATATTATCGCCCATCAGCTATATTCTGCTGCTCAATTCCGTTAAAATCGCCTTATCTATGTCATTTTGCCTATCCTGTCTCTATACGTGACTGACGACATATGATCAGTCGAATCAGACAAATTGACGTTTTACCCCTTTATTTTTAATAGTTACGATTGAAGAGATTAAAATTTATGATCAACACCATGACCGAAGAACGCTTAACCGTGTGCTTGAACATTGTACAAAGCGCGCTAGATGATATGAAAGCAAAGAACATCACTGTAATGAATGTAGAAGACTTAACTGACGTCACCGAGCGTATCGTCATCGCTGATGGTACCTCAAAACGTCATGTACGCGCGATGGCGGATAGCGTCGGCGCTGAAGTCAAACAAGCGGGCTTTATGCCGCTTGGCCGTGAAGGGGGTATCGACTCTGACTGGACACTGATTGACTTGGGCGCGGTTGTCGTTCATATCATGACCCCGCAAGCGCGTGAGTTCTATGACTTAGAAGGCCTATGGTCATCACCGGATCAATTGGCTGAACTGGTCGCCACACCGCGTGAAAAGAAAACCGCTGGTCGTCGCAACAAGAACAAATAAGATTATTGAGTACAATAATCGCGTCATACTAAAAGCATGAGACCAAAAGACCAGAAACGTTATTTTGGTCTTTTTTTGTGCCGATATTTGGGGATACGCGTCATGATAATGCCTGATTAAATAGATAATTGCTGCAGAGGTTGCTATCATCTTTATCAATCACCATTGCCCAATTTTTGTTTTGATCTCAATGCTCATTAAGGATTGTCCATGTCTGCTACTCACCGCCCAAACCCTGAGATTAACCTACCCTTGCACGTTGCTAACTTAGTCTGCGTACGCGCAGGCAAAGCCATGCCCTTTACCCGTGATGAGATGAGTGCCATTGACAAAGCGCCTATAGCCGCGCCTGTCGCTGTCAATTTTATGGGATTGACCACTGACGAGCAAGCCGACCGCAAACATCATGGCGGCCCGCTCAAAGCCGTACATCAACTGCCAACGGCCACTTATGAAAAAATCAATACAGAGTTTGACCTAAAAGTACGCATCGGTACGCTCGGAGAAAACCTTACCACTGAAGCCGTCAATGGCTTGCCTGAGATGGATGAGTCTAACGTCTGTATTGGCGACGTTTATCAGTATGGTGGGCAGTATGGCGACGACAAAATAAACGGTGAAGGTAGCGTGCAGCTGCGCATCGTCCAACCACGCCGCCCGTGCTACAAAATCAACGACCAAATCGGCCAATTTACCAAAGTGCCCAATATTGCCGCATGGGTCAGCAAGCAAGGTATCTCAGGCTGGTATTTTCAAGTGGTGCGTGATGGCATCATTAACGCTGATTTGCCAGTCTACTTGATAGAACGTCCTTATCCGTTTGCTACGCTTGAGACACTGTGGCAGTTGTCTAACTCAAAAGAAAAGTTTGACGCTGAGGTGATTGAGCCGTGGCTCGCGATTGAGTGTTTGGAGGCGAGTTGGAAAAAGGTTTTAAATAAGAAGATGAAAAAATCATCAGTCCAATAATCGTCAGTTTAATATCAGTATCGTTAAATGATCAAACCCTATCTTTTATACCGAGCAATTCATGGCAAAAAACTTTACCGCTTTAGCGTTAGCGACCTTTTTATCGCTACCCTTGATAGCCTGTGTCACTACTCCCAAAGCGCAAATGGCGACGACCGAATCCTTCGTTATCGATAGCGAGACCTATCAATCGACTAGCAAAAGCCAGCGTATCAAAACCATTGTCCTACACTACACAGTCTCAGATAATGAGCGCTCAATCAAAACATTGACCACGGGCAATGTGAGCGCGCATTACTTAATCTTGGACAAGAACGATGATAAAATCTATAACCTCGTGCCAGAGTCTGAGCGCGCGTGGCATGCAGGCGAAGGTGGCTTTTCAGGTCGAACCATCCTCAATGATACGTCTATTGGCATCGAAATCGTCAATGCAGGAATCAAGCCTGAATATCGAGACGCGCTAAAAGATGACACGCTCGACTATCACCCTTACGATCACTACGCTGATTTTAATGAGTTACAAATCAAAAAAGTTGCCCAACTGGTGCAAGATATCGCTAGACGCTATGACATCTCACCCAAAAACATCATCGGTCATGCAGATATGGCACCCTCGCGCAAGATCGACCCCGGTGCAAAATTCCCGTGGGAGCGACTGTATAAAGAGTACGGTATTGGCGCTTGGTATAATGAAGCGGACAAGCAAGAAATTATGAATCGGCGTACCTTGGTCACGCCAAGCGTGCAGGAGATCAAGCAAGCTTTTCGCAAATACGGCTATCAAATCAATAATAGCGACGAGTGGGACAAGCCCAGCCGCGATGTCATCTATGCGTTTCAATTGCATTTCCGGCCGCTAAAGCCAACAGGCATCATGGATATCGAGACCTATGCGATATTGCAGGCGCTCAATATGAAGTATGCTAGTCGGGATGATTTTTATTGAAGCGATACAAATATAGGCAGTTTAAAAAGATAACTGGCGCGACTGGCATGAATTTTTCGCAGCCTCTGTCAGCGTAGACACAGCACGCCAGAAAACTCATACCAGTCAAGCGTGATAACATAAGGTCTATGTTTTATTATCGGACATAACAACAATGAAAAAGGACATATTATGAGCACCCTATTTAGTGTCAATTTAAACAAAATCGCCTTAATCCGCAACTCGCGTGGCACCGACTACCCTAATCTATTGTACTTTGTAAAAAAGCTGATTGATCTAGGAGTTAAAGGCTTTACCGTGCACCCACGGCCCGATGAGCGTCATATCCGCTATCAAGATGTTTATGATATCAGTGAGTATCTCAAAGATTATCAAGATATTGAATTTAATATCGAAGGCAATCCGAATGAACAATTTTTAAAACTCATTCGCGAGGTCAAACCGCATCAATGTACCCTCGTACCCGATAGTGAAGACCAGCTGACCTCTGACCACGGCTTTGATATTATCAAATACAGCGACATGCTGTCCAAACTCAGCCATGAGCTTGAAGGCTTTGGCACACGCTGCGCGGTATTTATCGATCCTGATATCGAGCAAATAAAAGCGGTCATCGCTAGCGACGTACAAACGATAGAGATGTATACCGAAGAATGGGCGCGCGCCTACAGTAATGGTAAGAACGATGGCAATATTGATTTCGATGAGGTCAAGCAACGCTTTAGCGATTGTATTAACCTCGCTAGCGAAAACGGTATGCGCGTCAACGCCGGACACGATTTGAATTTAGACAATTTAGCCGATTTGCTAAGCCTTGGTGATATCGCGGAGGTGTCGATTGGTCATGCCTTTACTATTGAATCGCTAGAGCAAGGCATGGATAACGTCGTGCGTCAGTATTTGCAGATTTGTGGATAGAACGTTTTGATAAAAGAGGTACGTTATGAGCTTACGTATTCACGCGCTATTTCATACCGATTATGCGGATCTAAGCTTTATCAAACAGTGGGCGCGCGCGCATAATCATCCGATCACCGTTAGTCGCTCCTACGATAACGACAACCTGCCAACGCTGGATAGCTTTGATTGGCTCATCGTGATGGGTGGGCCAATGAGCGTTCATGATGAGGATAAATATTCTTGGCTCATTAAAGAAAAGCGGCTGATAAAACAAGCCGTTGATGCCGGTAAAACAGTCATTGGCATTTGCTTAGGCGCGCAAATCATCGCGCATTGTTTGGGCGCTGAGGTGAAACCGTCTGGAGTCAAAGAGATTGGCTGGTTACCTATGCAATTGACCGAAGCAGGTCAAGCGCATCCATTATTACAAGATCTACCCAAAGACTTTACGGTGTTTCACTGGCGCGGCGAAGGTTTTGACTGTCCCAAAGGCGCAAGCATTATTGCCAAGACGCAGGCTTGGGCAAATCAAGGCTTTATCTATCAAACGCCAAAACATAAAGCGCGTGGCACTTGGGTACTCGCTTGGCAATGTCACTTTGAAGTCACCAAAGAGAGCTTACCTAACATGGTCGCTAACGGTAATAAAGCTATCCAAAGTGGACTGAAAGACTATCCCGAAACGGTACAAGCACCGGATGAGATATTAGCGCTAGGCGATAAATATATCGAAGAAAATAACGCCAGACTTGCCACTATGTTTAATCGAATAGCATCGTTTAATCGAATAGCATCGTCAGCAAATAAATAGTATAAGGAGTCAGTGATGAGTCATTCACAGCAAGATGAACAACAAAAACTTGAAGCGTATCTAGAAGCCAAAGCTAAAGAAGAGCAGGAAAATCAGCAACAACAAGAAAGTGAATCGCTGTCTGAATATGAGGCTTGTGTGCTTAGGGAGAGTGCTCGGGTAAAGGAGTTGATGGCTGAGGCTCAGAGAAAGGGTAGAGAGCTGTCAGAAGATAAATAATCATATAACATAATGCTTTGAATCAAAACTCTGATTGAAGCATATTTATTCAACATAAATCAACTTTTCTTCAGACTCATAATAACCCATTGTAGTTAATAAATTATACGACTAACTATCTGTTCGAGCTACTTTAGTATCACTTATTTCTCAAAAATCTTCATGTAATCTATAATAGCTCTGGTCAAACTCTTCTATAGATTAGCCTAATCCTGCTGATGTATCAAAAGAATAAGGTGTTATTTCGTCTTTTATAATGATTGCTGGTTTGTCGAAAGCTAGACGTAATCCTAGCTCAAACATGACATTTGGATTTCTACCGCTTATATCGCAAACTATCATCGGATTATCATATAAGTTCTGAACAATACGTTTGTGAATAACGCCTATATCATCCGCATCACTCACCAATCTAGCTTCAAAATTAGCTTCTTTAATAGCAGACTCTATTATCCTTTTGACATCTTTCCAATGAGATTCAGGATAGCCTTCCATACTTGCAATAGGCACTACAATGCCACATTTTTTCGGTAAATTATCATCTGATTTTTCGTGTGGCTTGTTTTCGACTTTATTCGGTTCAGATTGGTTGTCCATTCTAATCTCCAAAGAAAACAATGAGTTCGTGGGATGCGTCCAGCGCACCAATAATACTAAAATTAAAGTTTAGACTAATTTATCATAAAACGGTCATTCAGGAGCGCGTTTTAGCCCCGACTGTAGCGGTAACCTGCTGGTTTGGGCGAGTTGTGATGGCTAGGTTTTGGGGTGTCGACGCGAAGCAAGCGACGACCCAAACCGTAGCCAACGCCACGCCCAGACTGGCAGATACAAGCGGAAGGCGGGAAATAGCTCCCAATAGAACCAAAACCCAAACACAAAAAAGGTGAGCATTACGCCCACCTTTTCATTCTAAAAAACAGTTATCTACAATAATATTCTAAACCAACTTAGCCTATCTAAACCAAGCACAAGCGTTACGGAACATACGCATCCATGCGTCATCGCTTTCACACACATCCATAATCCCACCGAGTGCGTGACCAAGATAAGATTGACTGTTTTTGATCAATTAAGCTTCGGTAATTAACTCAGGCTTTTTATTCAATAAGCGCATTAATGTGACGGCAGCCCCTGTTGGGTTTCTAGTACCTTGCTCCCAATTTTGTAAGGTACGCGAACTGATATTAAGTTTATCGGCAAACTGCTGTTGCGATAGCCCTGTCTTAGTTCTTATTTCCTTAATACTAGGCACGTCATGGGTAAACTGGCGGCTAGGCTGAGCCTGTCCTTTAGCAATCGCCAATGCTTGATTTAGTGATGTAGATAAATCATCGTAAAATTCATTGCTCATGGCTATACACCTCTTTAATTTGTTGAGTCAGTTTGTATAAACCAGACTTCTCTTCGCTTGATAGAGAGGCTTGTTTATTCTTAGGATAAGCGAGCAGCATAAAAAATATGCCTTGACTATTCACAAAATAATAGATAATCCGAATACCGCCACTCTTACCTTGGTTAAGTGCCCATCTGGTTTTTCGAACGCCCCCTGTACCTTGAATCAAATCACCTTGTTCTGGATTATTGATTAGATTTTCCTGTAGCTCTTTATAAGCTTCATCATCTAATAGTTTCAGTACTTGCTTAGTAAATATTGGCGTTTCGATGAAATGTAACATTCAATATCCTTTATCTTTATCTCTTATTATATACGTCATTGAAGTACTTATCTATATGTTTTTTTCTGGATCTAATTAAGCTAAATATAGTCAATCCCACTTAAAAATGTTATAAACTAATTATCAAACCCAATTGTTATTATAAAGACCATGACTTACTCACTAGATTTTCGCAAACAAGTGCTAAAAAGCTTAGACGAGGGTATGACCTTTGCCGAGGCAGCTGAATTCTATAACCTCAGCCCAACCACGATACAAAACTGGAAGCGGCGTGTTCATAGCAAAACAACCAGGCAAACCAAACCCTATAAAATACCAGATGACGTGCTACTTAATGATGTTAAAGAACATCCTGATGATTACCAGTATGAGCGAGCCCGTCGTCTAAACTGTAGTAAAACAGGCATTTATCATGCCCTAAAGCGCCTAGGCATCAGTCAAAAAAAAGACATTAGAGCATCCAAAAGCTTGCCCAATAAAAAGAGCGGTGTATCAGGGAAAGCTTAATAGCTTTACGCAGCAAGGCTATCCCATCGTTTATATGGATGAAAGTGGCTTTGAGTCTGAAACCATTCGCTCTCATGGTTATGCACCGATTGGTAAGCCTTGTATCGATAGCTACAACTGGCAAGGTAAAAGGCGAACCAACGTTATTGGTGCTCTGTATGAAAAGATGCTGTTTGCGCTTGATTACTTTGAGACAAACATCAACAGCATTGTCTTCTATCACTGGTGCAAACACAAACTAATCCCAAGTCTTAAAACAAAATGCGTGATTGTGATGGATAACGCCAAATTTCATAAAAGCAAACGCATTCAAAAGCTACTAAACAGGCACGGGCATCGTATTCTTTGGTTGCCGCCGTACAGCCCAGACCTAAACCCTATCGAAAAGAAATGGGCTCAAGTGAAGTTTCTACGCCAAGGCTGGATGGAAAACGACTTATCCAAATTGTTTTATGATGTTTGTCCTAGCCATAACAATTTTATTTTGAACTGACTATATCATAAACACAAAAAAGGTGAGCCAAAGCCCACCTTTTCCTAGGTTTAAACATGATTTGAATCTAAGCTTAACGCAACCAAGCCCGCGCATTACGGAACATCCGCATCCATGCACCATCTTCATCCCACTGCTCAGGTTTCCAGCTATGGTTATACGCTTTTAGGTTACGCTCAGGGTGCGGCATCATAATCGTGACGCGACCATCGGTGCTACACAGACCCGTGACACCGCCGAGCGAACCGTTTGGATTGAGCGGATACGTCTCGGTCGGATGACCTTGACTATCGACATAACGCATGGCGAGCTGACCATGTTTCGCCATACCATCGATCTCAGTAGCGTTTAGGGTGGCAAGACCCTCACCATGCGCCACAGCGATTGGCAAGATGCTGTCTTGCATGCCTTTGAATAAGATGGACTTGGTGCGCTCAACTTTGACGTTGACCGTACGCGCTTCGAATCGTGCCGACTCATTTGCGATAAAGCGTGGAAAGTTTTCTGCACCTGGAATGAGGTCTTTAAGCTGCGCCATCATCTGACAGCCATTACAGACGCCAAGTGAGAACGTATTCGGACGGGCGAAGAAGCGGACGAACTGCATGCGTAGCTCATCATGGAACAAGATAGAGTTTGCCCAGCCAGAGCCTGCGCCGAGGACGTCACCGTAACTAAAGCCGCCACAAGCGACCAGACCATCGAAGTCACGTAGATTGATACGGCCTTCTAGTAAGTCGCTCATGTGCACATCGACCGCTTCAAAGCCCGCTTGGGTAAAGCCTGCTGCCATTTCCGTCTGACCATTGACACCTTGCTCGCGGAGGATTGCGACTCTTGGCTTATCTTCACGACTGTTCAGATATGGCGTCTCGATCTTTTGATTGAGATCGAAGTTTGGCGCAGCGATAAGACCTTTATGATTAGTATCGGCAATCAAGTCATATTCTTGTTGCACGCATGCTGGATTATCACGCAGGCGGGCGATTTGATAACTGACCTGCGTCCACGCTTGCTGCAATTTAGTACGGCTAAAGCGTAGCGTGTCATCACCCATGTGCAAAGGCGTTTGGATTAATAGGTTGTCTTCTTCTGAGCTTTGACCAACAAGGCTGAGCATATCGCTGACGTTAAATTCTTCTGCCAACTGCATGAGCGCTGCGACGTTTTCTGGCAATACTTGGATGACTGCGCCCAGCTCCTCACTGAACAGTTGACCGAGTAAGTTGTCATCATCTAATGACAGCTTGATACCTTGACGGCTGGTGAACTGCATCTCTGCGATGGTCGCAAGCAGACCGCCATCACCGATATCGTGATAAGCGCTGATGACGCCTTGCGCGTTGCCCGCTTGCACAAAGTTAAAGAAGTCGATCAAATCACTTGGCTGCGCTAGATCTGGGCAGTCGTTACCGAGTTGGCTAAGCGTTTGCGCAAGGATCGAACCGCCTAGACGCAATTTACCTTTAGATAGGTCAATACGGTAGAACGCGCTGTCACCATTGATTAGCTCAGGGGTTAGCGTTTTTGCGACGTCAACGACAGGGGCAAACGCAGTCACAACCAAACTCATTGGCGAGACGACTGATTTGTCAGCGCCCTCTTCATCAGTCCAGTTAGCACGCATAGATAGCGAGTCTTTACCAACAGGGATGGCGATACCGAGTGCTGGGCACAGCTCTTCGCCGATTGCATGTACTGCATCGAATAGTGCCGCATCTTCTGCATCATCACCGCATGCTGCCATCCAGTTCGCTGACATGGTGATATCAGACAACTGAGCGATACGCGCGCCCGCGATGTTAGTAATCGCTTCGCCGACCGCTAGACGCGCAGAGGCTTTTGGATTGATAAGGGCAACAGGCGTACGCTCGCCGACACTCATGGCTTCACCAGTCATCGGCTGACCATCTAGCGCCACTAAGCCTGACGCCGTCACCGCACAATCTGATACAGGCACTTGATAGCGACCCACATACTGATCACGCACGACCATACCGGTGATAGAGCGGTCACCAATGCTAATCAAGAATGATTTGCTCGCCACGGTTGGGTGACGCAATACATCGGTAATTGACTCGGCTAGATTAACTTCACCAAGCTCTAATGCTGGTAACGTGCTATCAGTACGCTCAAAGCTGCGCTGCATTTTTGGTGTACCGCCGAGCAGTACTTGCATCGGCATATCGACTGGTTGCTCGTCCAATAGCTCATCATCAACGATTAGCTGACGGATATCCGTCGCCTCGCCCAAGATGGCATATGGACAGCGCTCACGAGCACAGATCGCATCGAACTGATCTTTGCTCTCTGGGCGAATCGCCAGCACATAACGCTCTTGCGCCTCATTAGACCAGATGGCCATTGGCGACATGCCCGCTTCTAACGATGGGATCTTACGCAAGTTCAGATGCGCGCCCATTTCATGGTCATTGACCAGCTCCGGCATGGCGTTAGACAGACCGCCTGCGCCGACATCATGAATAGAGACGATGGGGTTGCCGTCTTGACTGGCAATACTAACATCAGCATCGTTTCCGGCAAGCGCCCAGCAGCGATCGATGACTTCCTGACAGCGACGCTCCATCTCAGCGTTATCGCGCTGGACTGAAGCAAAGTCCAAGCCTTCATCAAGCTCGCCACTATCGACTGACGATGCTGCCCCGCCGCCAAGACCGATTTGCATCGCAGGGCCACCCAAGACGATAAGCAAATCACCTTTTTTAATCGCATTTTTTTCAATCAGATTGCGTTTGATATTGCCGTAACCACCTGCCAGCATGATGGGCTTATGATAGCCGCGCATCTCGCTACCGTCTTTTGCCGCAGAGGTATCTAACTGAAAGCTGCGGAAGTAACCGCATAGGTTTGGACGACCAAACTCGTTTGAGAAGTTGGCGCTACCTAATGGGGCATCAAGCATAATCTCAAGGCTGGTTGCCATACGATCTGGCGTACCATAGGCTTGCGTGCTCAGTTGGCCTGACTGCTCCCATTTCTCGGACAGCTCTGGGATATGTAGATGCGACACGTGGAAACCGGCTAGACCCGCTTTTGGCTTACCGCCACGACCTGTCGCACCTTCGTCACGAATCTCACCGCCAGAACCCGTTGCTGCACCTGAATACGGAGCAATTGCCGTTGGGTGATTGTGCGTCTCAACTTTCATCAAGATATCGATGTCTTCTTGATGAAATCCATAAGGATGGATTGAATTGGCATCCATCGCGTCCGTTGGGATAGGATAAAAACGCATGCCATCAGACCCAGCCATCACAGCGGCGTTATCTTTATAGGCTGATAAGATGCCTTGTGGGTTCGACTGATAGGTGTTTTTGATCATTTGGAATAGTGATTTTGGCTGCACCTCACCATCAACGGTCCACTGGGCATTAAATATCTTATGACGGCAATGCTCTGAGTTCGCCTGTGCAAACATCATCAGCTCAACGTCGGTTGGATTGCGACCTAATTCATTGACATACGCATTCATCAGATAGTCGATATCTTCACTGGATAACGCAAAGCCGAACTCGGTATTGGCCGACTCTAGTGCTGACTGACCTTGTCCGATGACATCGATATGATTCAGTGATGCTGGTGCTTGATCATCAAACAACTTGCTGACATCGCTCAAGTCATAGACCAAGCTCTGGGTCATACGGTCAAACAATAACTGCTCAGCGTCTGCTGGTAGTTTTTCGCCTGCGTCACCGTCTGTTTTTTCATCGAGGGTTAACGTATAAACCACGACACGCTCAACACGGTTGATTTTGATTTCACAGTTATTGAATATATCGGTGGCTTTACTCGCCCATGGTGAGATGGTGCCAAAGCGCGGCGCAACGATCACTTGCAGTTGGTTGTCTTGTGGCGTGGTAAGCGCGATCGCTTCTTTGATCCCAAACAAGTCTAAGGATTTTTTGTGCTCCTCACCGCTCAATTCGCGTGAGAGTACATACACTTGCTGAGTACTTATTTGACTAACATTTAGCTTGGTTTTTTGCTGGAACTGACTGATGAGTTGCTGCGTCTGAAAATCGGTAAGAAACGGTTGTCCGGCGATGGTCATCATAAAGGCATAATCCGTAAGATCAAGGCATCTCTGCCATGCTAAGTAAATGGTCTGGGTATTATAACAAGAAGACCTATAATAAGCAGGTTTAAACCAAGATAAATTGCTGATAACTGATACGGTGTCGCTGCTAACTACATGCTCAATAACACAATCAATCAATTCAATAATCCGATCATGAGTGTTTAGCCCATGAATGTTTAGCCCATGAATGTTTAGCCCATGAATGTTTAGATAGCATTCAAATACAGTGACGACACTCGGCGTCGCAATTTTTACCTAACCCTCATACTCCTTACAAACACTCACATCGCATTACTGGGCACCTATATAAATGCAAAGGCATAACTCGGTATTCTAGTTCCAGTTGTTAAGGCGATGTTTTTAAAAGATGAATTACATCTACCTTGAATAAAAATGATTACTACAAACAATTAACTTTCTAATCACTATAAAAAAAAGGAAATTCCTATGAATAAGCAAGAACAAATCGACAAAATTCAAGACGTTATTAAAGATGTAAAATTTGCGATGTTAAGCACCGTCAACAGTAAAGGTGATGTACATGCTTGGCCAATGACGACCAGCGAAGCGAGTATCGGTGGTAAAGAGATCTGGTTCATCGGTGATAAAACCTCAGATGTGGTCAAAGACATTCAGAACAATCAAAAAGTTGGCTTGTCTTATGCTTCTAAAGATGAAAAAGACTATGTCTCTGTCAGCGCCAATGCTGAGTTACCAACAGATAAAAACAAATTAGAAGAATTATGGTCACCAGTCTACAATGCGTTTTTTGAACATGGTAAAGAAGATCCAAACGTACAGTTAATCAAGGTCGTTCCACATGGCGTTGAGTGCTGGTTAGGTGGCAGCTCTACTATTAATATGTTCAAAATGGCAGCAGCAGCCCTACAAGATGGCAAAACCGCAGAAGATATCGGCGAGCAGTTTGAAATATCGTTATAGTTTAGAAGCCATATATAACTTCATTTGGCTCAGATAAGCCTACGGTTACTGAGTCGCCCAAAACGTCAATATGCCTCGGTTTATTGGCGTTTTTTATTGCCTTATTTTTGGTAAGGTTGTTTTTAGACAGTATTTTTTGATTGATAAATCGTCTACTGAATAAAATCACGCAGATAATTACAAACTTTCACAGGGTATTACAGACCAGCTGTATCGTTCTATTAGGTGATATCGCTATATTGATAACTGTTAATAGGCGTCATTGACCACCTTATCAGTACTCTAGATCACTCTTACCGAATAATAATTTTTACTCCAAATTTTAAATAGTAAAGGATAACTACGATGAGCAAGCAACAACAAATGGACACCATCCAAGAAATGGTAAAAGACATCAAATATACGATGATGACCACGCGCACCAGTGAGAACCATCTCCACTCATGCCCCATGAATACCACCGAGACCAGTATTGGTGCCAAAGAAATTTGGTTTATCGGTCACAGCCCTTGTGAGACCATCGATAACATTAAAAACGATCCACAAGTCAATTTGGCCTATGTCAGCCAAGACAACAAACAATATCTGTCTATCGCTGGTACAGCCGAGCTGGTAGATGATAAAGACAAGTTAGATGAGCTGTGGTCGCCTATGTACAATGCGTATTTTGAAAAAGGCAAAGAGGACCCACGCGTTCAGCTAATCAAAGTCACCCCACATGGCGCTGAGTACTGGGCAAATGGTAATGCCATCACTAGTGCTGTCAAAATGGCGGCGGCGGCAGTCACTGACACTGCCATTGAAAAAAGCTTGGGTGAGAATTTTTCGATAGAGCTGTAATGTTTCAATCTTTAAAACAGTAAGAATAGACAAATAAAAACGCCAGTCGCATGAGCCACTGGCGTTTTTTATGCAGGTTACGATTGTTTGTCTTACTATTAGCCGCTTTGCTTCAAATAAGGCCACGCAGCTTTGAGATAGATCATCATTGACCAAAGCGTCAATATAACAGCGGCGACCATCAGCGCATAACCGACCGTCTCAAGCGACTCCCAGTTTAATAACAGTACTGTAATCGCTATCATCTGAAAGGTCGTTTTTAATTTGCCCACATAGGACACAGCGACACTGGTTCGGTTGCCAAGCTCTGCCATCCACTCGCGCAATGCGGATACAGCGATCTCACGTGAGATGATGACGATCGCAGCGATTGCCATAATAATATTGGGATGCCATTGCACCAAAACGATCAAGGCCGCCGCCACCATCAGCTTGTCAGCAACTGGGTCCAAAAAGCGCCCAAACGCTGACATGACATTCAGCTTACGAGCAAAGTAACCATCTAGCCAATCGGTAATTGCTGCAATAATAAAAACGCTGGTTAATAATAAATGGCGCAATAGGCTATCGCTAAACTCACTCATCCCCACTCGCGCAATGACGTTGTCTGAGATTGCAGGCATACCGATGCCCATAGCAGGTGGCCAGTACGCAATCGCAACAAACAACGGAATCATCAAGATACGAGCAATCGTAAGATTGTTGGGCAAGTTAAAAATACTTTTAGTATTTTGCGAACTTGACGGCTCCTGCGTATGCAAATGCGTGCTCTCAGTCATGGCAAACCCAGTTTAATATAGACATAATAATGGCAGATAGCTTAGCATTTTTCCGGCAAGCCGTCATGCCATCTCTGCAGCAATTGAGTCATCAAAGGTATCAACATGATGTCTCTTGTCATATCGATATAATTTCTTGAAAGCATTGAGTGCTTTTATCGAGATTAATAGTAAAAAACACTAAGACGTTACCATTGATTTAATAGCGTATTACTTAGGTAGCTTGGTATATCACTGACTACTTAAATATAGTTGATACACTCCAAAAATGTCATAGCGCTACTGGGATGAATTTTGCGCAGCCTCTGGGAACGCAGCACACAAGTAAAATTTATACCAGTAGCGCGTTTAAATCCATAACAGTTTTACATTCAGCTAACTATATAATAAAAAGTATCTTTAAATCTTATTTGTAAACTAGCGCTGCTGACAGACCATCACAGCACCGTTATCTTTTCTTACAGATCGCCCCAACGGTTTGCTGTGCTACCTGATAGCAGCTTTCGATATTACCGTGTGCGCACCAGTCACCACTGACAATCCACTGTCTGGTTTCATCGACTAAGATACCTAGCTCTTTAGTGTCTGTATCTATTATAGTAGCCGCATAGCGCCAGCGATGACAATCTGTTTGGCTTGGAGCACTATCTTTGTCCCAGTTTAAGGCTTGCTGCGCTGCCATTAATAACGCGGCTTTGACTGTCTCCAAATCATCATCGACGTGGACTTGTGACCAGTCATTACGCGCATGAATGGTGATGCTTGGTAATAGCTCATCACGAGCGGGTTTATGATGCTCAATAAATATTCTATCGAGTACCTCACTATTTAAATAAGCAACATCCCACTGCGGTGCTGTTTGAGAGTTCAATGTTTCAGGTAATTCTTGGGCATTGTCCCAACCGAGCATCAACGTATAGCAGGCCTGCATCTGCGGCTGGGTGATGTTAACTTGCTGACTAAACCCACTGTCTGCCATCAGCTCTACTGCCTGACCGTTTGGTGCAGTACAAATGACCCAGTCAAACCAACCGAGGCTCTCCCCTGTCTCGTCAAATAGCTCAGTTTTTTTATTATTTGAGTGAGTGGTATGCTCATCCAGCGGAGCCACACGCGTCTTAAACACTATGTTTGTGTGCCTGAGCCCAGCGGCTAACTCACGCCCCCAACTGCTCATTTTTGGTGTGCTGATATAGCGCGTATGCACGGTATCCCATTGCTCTTTACTTTGGATATCAGGCGATTGACCATTATCATTCGCGGGCGTGAGCTCGACCACGTTGGCACACCATGGCTGTAGCAGCCCAGTATCTAGCCAAGGGACGATAAACTGCTGAAAACTATCAGTCTTTGCCGTAAAGAACTGTGCACCAAATGCCCATTGCCAGTTTTTACCTGTGTCACTGTCGGTACGATAGCGCGTCGCTAACCGGCCAACACTACGCGACTTTTCAAAAATAGTGATTTGCGGTGTATTGGATAGATCGTGTGTCTGATTTGAGGCGCGTTCTAGTAGTGTCGCGGTTAGCAGTCCTGTCAGACCACCACCGATGATCGCGATTTTTGGTGAGGATTTATCCGTTGAGAGCAAAGTATGATCAGTCATAATGACAGGAAACCTTATCGAGTATTTATGAGTCGCTACCATCTATAAATGGCAAAACGATCTCTTATATGGCGGGCAACTAGTGGGTAGCAATGTTCATTGACCATTGATATTGAACCGTCAAAACGCCGCAATATCAATATCGTCTGCGTAAAAAAGCCATGCTATTCACAATAACATGGCTTTTATTTGACGTTGCTGAACGGATATCAAAGTTGAAATAGCACCGTTTGCGTGCCCGATAGACGGGCTAACGCAACTACTCTCCGCGGCTCGCTTTGACTTCTTCTACCAAATCATTGATCACTGAGCTATCGGCCAGTGTAGATAAGTCGCCCAATCCGACATACTGACCTTCTGCCAGCTTACGCAGGATGCGACGCATAATCTTTCCTGAGCGAGTCTTTGGTAGCGCATCCACCATATAAATAGCATCTAAGGTCGCAATCGGCCCAATCTCGGCACGCACATGACGTTTTAGCTCCGCTTTTAGATCGTCTGTTTTTTCTTCGCCAGACTTTAGAATGATAAAGGCACAGATACCTGTCCCGCGAATCTCATGCGGCATACCAACAATCGCGGCCTCGGCAGTAGCCGGATGAGCAACCAATGCACTCTCAATCTCTGCCGTACCCAAGCGATGCCCTGAGACGTTTAGCACGTCATCCACGCGGCCTGTGATCCAATAATGTCCGTCTTCATCACGCTGCGCACCATCACCTGTGAAGTAATAGCCGGGATAATCGCTAAAATAGGTTTTCAAAAAGCGCGGATGGTCATTGTAGATTGTACGCATTTGCCCAGGCCAACCAGTACTGATGACCAAATTACCTTCGGCAGCGCCTTCCATGATTGCGCCTTCAGCATTGACGACTTCAGGTTTAATGCCATACAGCGGCGTCATCGCGGCACCCGGCTTAAGATCGACCGCTCCCGGAATCGGTGCCATCAAAATACCGCCTGTCTCCGTTTGCCACCACGTATCGACAATGGGACACTTGCTGTCACCAACGACATGATAGTACCAATCCCACGCTTCTGGGTTGATTGGCTCACCGACTGAACCCAGCAAACGCAGGCTTGAGCGATCTGACTCACGTACAAAGGCATCACCCTCTTTCATCATTGCTCGAATCGCCGTTGGGGCGGTGTATAAAATGGTCACGTCGTGCTTGTCGATGATGTGTCCGATACGTGCCCATGTTGGATACTCTGGCACCCCTTCAAAAATGACTGTCGTGGTGCCATTGGCGAGCGGTGCATATGTTGAGTAGGTATGACCTGTGATCCAGCCCACATCTGCGGTACACCAATAAACGTCATCTTCTTTGACATCAAAGACATCACGGAAGGTAGACAAGGCATAAGTGATATAACCCCCTGTGGTATGCACAACGCCTTTGGGTTTACCCGTTGAGCCAGAGGTATACAATAGGAATAATGGATCTTCGGCATTCATCACTTCAGGCTCACAGATCTCTGATTGCCCATCAACGAGATTGTGATACCAGACATCGCGGCGACCGCTCATCGGTATAGAGTTGCCTGTGCGGTGGACGACGATGACTTTTTCGACACTGTCTGTGCCATCCATCTCAAGAGCATGATCGACATTGGCCTTGAGCGGTGTGTGTTTGCCGCCACGTAAACCTTCATCAGCCGTAATAACGACTTTTGAGCGGCTGTCTATCAAACGATTGCCTAGACTCTCAGCAGAAAACCCACCAAATACCACTGAATGCACCGCACCAATACGCGCACATGCCAGCATCGAGACCATGGCTTCTGGTATCATCGGCATATACAACGTGACCCGATCGCCTTTGCCAACGCCAAGCTTGCGTAGCGAGTTGCCCAGACGACAGACTGCTTCATGTAATTCTTTAAAAGAAATGATCTTGTGTAATGAAGGGTGATCCCCTTCCCAAATAATAGCTGGCTTGTATGGATCTTTTTCGAGGTGACGATCAAGACAGTTGACGGAGATATTCAGCTCACCATCTTCAAACCATTTAATACTGAAATCGTCTAAGTCATAATTGACATTGCTGACTTTGGTCGGTTTTTTTATCCAGTCGATCAGCTCAGCACGCTTCGCCCAAAACGCATCATTTGCTTCGGTTGATTCGATAGATTGATTGTAGTCTTCGAGATACTTTTCAGGGGTGGTATTGGCAGCAGCCATAAACTCGGCTGAGATTGGAAATGATTTCTGGGTCATAGTATTGGTCCTTTTAATTATCATGACTTACATAGAAAGTCGTCTATAACGACTAACCATGCAGGCAATAAGAGTCATCTTCCATAATGCGTGACACTCAGCGATAGTTTGACAAATAAGCGTGTCGGTTGCAAGACATCATCAGTCAATCATAACAATTTCGCTGTACATCTGTATACTTGGTGATTGATAGCAGCGGTTATTGAAGAATTATTAGTAAGGATTATTGCAACATCACAATCAAGAGTGCTCTTGATATGCAGATGCCATGTCACAGCTCATCGGATATCACATTTAATCCTTGTAACCTCAAATGAAATATGGACAATAGCTACCCTACCGATACTGCTTTAGACAACACCGCCGATCTGTATTATTAACACATACAATTGGTTTTGTTATCACCTTTTTTTAAATGATTGTTTTACGAGACCGCAATGACTAATCACCACAATGCACACCCCTCTACTCACTATGACGTCATCATCGTCGGCGCTGGCGCTTCAGGATTGTATTGTGCGCTCACCGCCGGTCGCCGTGGTCGTCGCGTTTTGGTCATAGATCACGCCAATAAAGCAGGCAAAAAGATTTTGATGTCAGGTGGTGGCCGCTGCAACTTTACCAATTACTTCGTCGAGCCTGAGCATTTTATCGGTGCCAATCCTCACTTTTGTAAGTCGGCACTGAGTCGCTATCCAAGCTGGGAGTTTATCGGCATGGTAGAGGCGCATCAGATTCCCTACCATGAGCGTGAACACGGGCAGCTATTTTGTGATGATTCTGCCCAAGATATCCTCACTATGCTCCTTGATGAATGTACGGCTGTCGGTGTGCAAATCAAGCTCAATACCCAAATCAATCATGTACAGACGACTGTCCATGATAAAGCAAAACGGTTTGAGCTAATAACCAGCAAAAAGCTTGGCAAAAAAGACGTCGCAAGCGAGAGTCAATCGTCACAGACGCGCTATCGTTGTGAGTCGTTAGTGGTAGCCACTGGTGGTTTGTCTATTCCAACGATGGGCGCAAGCGGCATTGGCTACGAGCTAGCGCAGCAGTTTGGGCATACCTTGATAGCAACCGATGCCAGTCTCGTACCATTTACCTTCACGGACAAAACAGGCGAGCTGATTCGTAGCTTAGCAGGCATCAGCCTACCAGTCATTGCCAGTAACGAGCGTATCTCTTTTAAACTGCCTGTACTGTTTACCCATCGCGGGCTCTCTGGCCCTGCCATGCTCCAGCTATCGAACTATTGGCACAGTGGTGAGACGATCAGCATTAACCTACTGCCCGATGTAGATGTCACCGATATTTTACTCACCCGCAAAAAGTCACACCCACGCCAACTGATCCGTACTGTATTGGCAGAAAACACAGACAACGCACTACCCAAAAAACTATTGGCAGCACTACAGACCCAGCTTTGGGACGATATCAAAGATACTGAGCTTGCCAATATCAAAGATGAGCGACTGAGTGAGCTTGGCGCTACCCTCAACGGCTGGCAGCTCAAGCCGTCTGGTACTGAAGGCTATCGCACGGCCGAGGTCACCCGCGGCGGCGTAAAAACCGATGAGGTATCCTCAAAGACCATGCAAAGCAATCTACAAGAGGGCTTGTATTTCATCGGCGAAGTGCTCGATGTAACAGGCTGGCTTGGTGGTTATAACTTCCAATGGGCTTGGGCCAGTGGCTTTGTGAGTGGCGAGGTCGTTTAAGAAGCAGTCGCATTTGATAGCTTAAAATAAACACGACATAAGTTCATTTTATTATGAAATTGCGGTATAATATTAACTAATATGACTTATGCTAGATAAAATCATGAGGTAATCCATGCGTCCAATCAAACAGATTCATGGTGATAAAGCACCACATTGGGTCGGTGACGGATTCTTTGTGAAAACATTGATCAATTATGTCGATGACCAACCAGACTTCAATTACAGTCATACCGATCCATTTTTACTATTTGATTATGGCGAGCCGACGACATTTGCACCAAATCCTGATTATCAGACGCAGCCACATGGCATTGGCAAACACCCTCATAAAGGTTTTGAGACCGTCACCCTCGCGTACTCAGGTGAAATCAGTCATGCTGACTCTATCGGTGGACGCGGGGATATTTTGGAAGGCGATGTGCAATGGATGACCGCTGGTCGCGGCATTCTACACGAAGAGTTCCATTCTGAGGCGTTTGGGCAGCGCGGTGGTGTGTTTAGTATGGTGCAAATGTGGGTCAATCTGCCAAGCGCGCACAAGCTGACTGATCCTAAATATCAATTTATCAAACGTGCTGAGATGCCTATCATAGAATTGGTGGACAGTCGCGATGCCGACTCTCAAGATAATCTTACTAAAGATGCTGTTGCTCAAAGCGCTGACAAACAAACGGTCATCGGTCAAGTTGCCATCATTGCAGGTGACTGGCATGGCGTCACAGGTAATGCGGTAACCTTTACGCCCATTAACCTATGGGATATCGCGCTGCATACCGCAGGCACAACGATACTCGAAGTACCTAGCACGCACAATACCCTGCTTCTCGTACAAGAAGGCCGAGTACTGGTCAATGGCACATCTATCAGTGCAGGCAATCTGATTCAGTTTGCAGCGCCGATTGAACCATCTGTAGATTCTCAACCTGTACCTTTATCTGATGCTGCTACCGATACTATTGAGCTCACCTATTCTACCGATAACGATGAACACACTCCTGCCAAACTACTGTTGTTAAGTGGTGAACCTATCGGTGAGCCTATCGCAGGTCACGGCCCCTTTGTAATGAATACCCAAGATGAGCTACGACAAACGTTCCGTGATTATCAAACAGGCAATTTTGGTACATAATGAAAATAGAAGCACAAAAAAGCCCTCTGACTACCGATAGTCAGAGGGCTTTTATGAAGCATAATTTAGCTATTTAGTCAGCAGAACCGACAAATAAACTATTGCGCCTGATCCATAAACGGATAATCAGTGTAGCCAACCGTGCTGCCACCATAGAAGCTCTCTGGATGCTGCTCGTTGAGCGGTGCACCCTCTTGAATACGTTCAGCGAGATCAGGATTGGCAAGATAATCACGACCGAATGCTACTGCGTCGATATAACCTGCCTTGATATTTTTTTCTGCTTTGTCCGCATCATAGCCTCCCGCCGCGATGATGGTCTGATCGAACGCATCACGGACACGCTGACGGAACTCATCGCTATACGGCGTACCCCCTGCCCAGTCTGGCTCTGACAGATGCAAATACATTAGACCACGCTTGTTGATTTGCTCAATCAGCCAAATGTTATCGTCTTCTTCGTAGCCTCCCTCAACATTGTTGAACGTGCCAAGTGGTGAAATACGAATACCCACGTGATCAGCATCCCATGCCTCTGCGCAAGCATCAATCACGTCCAAGGTCAGACGCGCGCGGTTTTCGCGGCTGCCACCGTACTCATCGTCACGCTGATTGGTATGCTTGGCCCAAAACTGATGCAGCAAATAACCATGCGCGCCATGAATCTCAATACCATCAAACCCCGCTTCCTGCGCGCACTTGGTTGCATGTGCAAAGTCAGTAACCACTTGCTGAATCTCATCAAGACTGGCTGGGCGCGGCGGCGTGGCATCCGCGCGAATGGCTTGGTTGTCACTATCACGCAATGAGGTACGGATACCTACATCGACATCTGAGGCTGAAATTGGCGCACGGCGCTCAGGTTGTACGCTTTCATGTGAGACAAGTCCTGTGTGCCATAGCTGGACGACAATCTTGCCACCTTTGGCATGGACATTGTCAACGATGGCTTTCCATGCAGTGACTTGATCTTGAGTATGTAGCCCTGGTGCGCCTGCATAGCCTTTTGCTTGAAACGATACTTGCGTCGCTTCAGTGATGACAAGGCCCGCCCCTGCACGCTGCGAGTAGTACTCTGCTGCCCATGTGATAGGGACATCGCCTGGCTCAACGGCACGCAGACGTGTCAGTGGAGCCATCATAATGCGGTTTTTTAGCGTTTGTGTGCCCATTTTTACAGGCTCAAATAAAATATCGTGTGCCATAATCTGTCCTATTGGTTATTGTCGCTATTTATGATCTTTAGTTATAGCAACCATCATTCATACTGATTATTATCGAATGCTGTTTAGAAAAACTTATAATATCATTAGTAAATCTACGTTTAGCGCCTACATTTATAGGGGATAGATTTCATTATTCCAAGCAATATTTACAAACAGATACAACAATATTCACCTATACAAATCTTCGTATTTGTTTACTACGAAGACTGTTTACTAAGCCTTAAATACTGTTCATCTGGGCCTTGTCTTTTGGCTTTAGCATTTTCTTAATTGATAGCTCTAATGACAGATATGTGCCGATTAATATCACAATCGAACCAATGATGGCTTGTATATTTAGCGCCTCGCCAAGCAATAGATAGCCCAAAATAATCGCAAAAATTGGAATGACTAACGTGATACTCGTGGCACGCGTTGGCCCAATATTTTTGATCAACTGATTCATAAAAATAAGGGCAATGGCGGTTGAAAACACACCGATACATATTACAGATACCCATGCCTTTATGCTGATCGCTTTGCCATAAGGGAACTCTGTAAAAGTCACCGGCAGCATGATAAGGCTACCGATGATGAGTGAACCTGCCGTGATCGCAACTGGCGAGACATCGTATAAGTAGTTTTTGGTGATGTTTGCGCCAAGCGCATAACCCACACAAGCGAATAGCGCGTAGCCCATCGGTAATAATCCCTCGACCAAGCCTTTACCCTGATCGCCACCACCAAATAAGCTTTCGCTCATCAATATAATCACCCCAACTACCCCAATCACCAATCCAAGCGCTTGTTTTTTGGACAGTCTGTCTTTAAAGAAGACGCGAGCGATAAAGCCGCTCATCATCGGTACGGAAGCGTTTAGTACGGCGAGTACGCCTGCATTCACTGACTGCGCAGAAAAAGAAAACAACACAAATGGCAATGCGGCAGAGAATAAGCCAACCAGCGACAGCATTTTCCAGTGCTGTTTGATACCAACTCTGTTTTTCTTTTTTAGCAGTACAAATACGAGCATGACCAATCCTGCAAAAATCACCCGCAAACTGGCAAATGCCAACGAACCAAATTCAGGCACGCCAACCCGATAAAACACAAAAGAGAGTGACCACATAAAAGAGAGGGTCACAAAGATGATGAGATCACGGTTGGTCATCGGATAATCCTATTAAGCACGTAGACTGCATTTGCCAACTCGTGTCGGTCATAACCGTCTGATATGTGGTGGAGGTTAATGTGCTAATAAGGCACTATGATGGTAAATCTATAACCACCTTGTATATTGCTTTTTATAGGTGTCATCGCACATTCTTATGGATTAACCTGTCTTATTTAAAGCCATTTCACGATGTCTAGCTTTTCTATATCTTAGATAACTGGGTAAAATACTTTATCGAGCGAAAAGCCAGTAGACGCTGCTACCCTACAATTTTTCTACTTTAGCCTATTTCAGCGCTTTATTATTTATATACTGGCAAACTCCAAAGTCACTCTTGAGTCATTACCCTCATCAGTATGTATAAGAATAGAACCTATCTTGATATCGAAGCTTTCTAACAATAAGACTCATCGATAGACAATCTTAATAATATCAAAGTATAAGCAATGCCATCTAATCAGTAGGAGGTTTCCTTAAAAATATAATAATTGATATTTGTTTGCTAATTTTTTACTATCTATTTACTATCTAAGAGGTATTGGCTCGTATCTGGCGATACAAAAATAGATGACAAATTACACAAAAAGCTAAACTGTCAGTATGAGGGCGCTGAAGGTGCAGCGATGAGTTATAGCTTTAGGCAGGTCTCTTATAACCTGCCAGGACTTGGCAAAATGGCCACATCTAATCAAGCAAACTACAATGACCGTAATGAGATCACTGGATGGACGACCACCGTCAATGATGAGCCAGCCATTATCAGATATCGTTTGCCAAGCAATCAGCGTATCGTCAGTGATGCCTATGCGCAGTCTGGCAAAGCGGTGATGCAGTGTTATCTTAGTACCAAGTCGCAGTGGGAGATTTGTGCTGAATAGAGTGAGATATTATTGAGATTTAATACATCATAAAGCTGAGCTTATTGCTCAGCTTTTCCACTACTAGCAGCAAGACTTAATACTTTTTACGTTATAGTATTGCTTACATATTCCATCGAATTACTCTCCCTACCACTCTATCATTGAACCCCAATCTTTTATCAGTAAGAATATCAGTATCTATTTGTAGCACTTCCCTATAAAAACGATTAAAAAAGGATCCATCATGAAACTGCGCATCTTAAAGTCTGCGGTGACCAATCCTTGGTTCAATCTTGCCACCGAGGATTGGATATTTAATACGCTCAATCCCGACTCGCACACGCTTTTCTTATGGCGCAACTCTGAGACCGTGGTCATTGGTCGCTCACAAAATCCATGGGTAGAATGCAAGACGGATAAGATGGCAGCAGACGATGTCTTTTTGGCGCGGCGTCAAAGTGGCGGCGGTGCGGTATTTCATGACTTGGGCAATACCAATTTTACTTTTTTATCCCCAAAACACGCGTACGACCAAACGGCCAACTTTACCATTATCATCAATGCGCTAAAAAAGCTGGGTATCGATGCTGAGCAGTCTGGTCGTAATGATATGCAAGTGGGCGATCGAAAAATATCAGGCAGCGCCTTCAAACACGCCGCCGATCGCAGTTTTCATCACGGGACACTGCTAGTCAATGCCAATATGCAAAAGCTTGGCGATTATCTCAATCCGCATCCCTTAAAGCTCAAAGCAAAAGGCATCAAATCGGTACGTGCGCGCGTGGCAAACTTGGTAGCGTTCAATGATGCCATCAATCATGAGACCTTGTCTGAGGCGATTATCGAGGCGTTTTGTGAGTATTATGGAGAAACTGCGCCAGTTGAGCAGTTGGATGAAGCCAGCCTTGCCAAGCAGCCGGCGCTAAACGCTTACTATCAGCAGATGGCGGACTGGGATTGGCGCTTTGGCAAGACGCCTGAGTTTAGCCATCATATCGAGACGCGCTTTGATTGGGGCATGATGGATGTGCATTTGGATATCAAGCAAGCTGTGATTACGGAGGTTGTTATCTTCTCTGATGCGTTAAATATTGAGCTGATTGATTTGCTCAAAGAGACATTGACTGGTGTGAAATATAATAAGCATGAGATTAATGCCAAGCTTGCTGAGCTGGGCAAAGCACATCCTGAATTGGCAGCACAGATAGACGATGTATCTGAGTGGCTGACTAGTGAGATGGAAGGTTACTAATTTATGATTAAAAGTGTATAGTTTAATTTTTTATCACATAGAAGTCAGAAATGTTAGGTTTAAATCTTGAATCTTTAGACAGTTTATGGCCAATCGCAATTATCATGGCAACATTGAAAATACTTTTTGAGATAGGAAAGGTATGTAAATCTTACCAAGAGAATAGATACTATAGCTTGGATAAGCTCAAAGAAGCTTTTGAAACAGAAAAAGTTGATAACAAACTCAGAGAACAGTTAGTTACTACCTATGAAAGAGAGGTGTTCCACAAGATTTATAAATTAAATATAAGTAAATATTATCGTAGAAAAATTATTGATATCTCCAACAATTCTTGCGATATTGAGTTATCGACTTTTAGAAAAGCAAATAACTATATTACTTACGAAAATGAAAATATCTGCTTAATTTATAGATATTCATACCCTATATTAAAAACACTAAATAAAATATATTCTTATTTTTACTATATGCTCTCGGTTTTTTTCATTGTAGGTTTTCTATCTTATTTCTTAGAATATGAGTACTTATCAAAAATCTATGTCTCTGTAGACAATCAGTATGTATTACTGTTTTTAGGGCTTTATTTTCTTTTGGGATCGTTTTTCAGTATAAAAAAGGAAGTCTCTCTGGAAGCAGTAATAGTATTGAAAAAACATGCTGACATACATCGAAGTGATATCAATATCATACATAAAGAATTAATATATGACAAAATAGTAAAAAAAATACTTAATATCCCTTAATCAAGCTAGATAAAGAATCATTAATAATTTCAAGAATTAGTTTCTTTAGCAAATTAATGTACTTAAGCAAAGGCTGTTCTCAAGAAAAACAGCCTTTGTCAAAACATTCATTTTTTCAAATATAGATTATTTGAAAAGTCTAAATAATCCTTAAATCCCTGCCGCAACCTCAGCGCCATCACGAATGGCGCGTTTGGCGTCCAGCTCAGCTGCCAGTTTGGCACCGCCAATAAGATGGTATTGCGCGTCTGGCGCATCGCCGACATTTGGCATCAGACTGGCGACTGACTCTTGACCAGCACAGACGACGACGCTATCGACACGGAGTAGCTGGCTTTGACCTTGGGCGTTGGTGACCCAAATGCCCTCGTTAGTGATTTTGTCGTACTGCACGCCAGCGACTTGGATGACGCCATGCGATTTGATATGCGCACGATGCACCCAGCCAGAGGTTTTGTTGAGGCCTTTACCCAGACGGCCTTTGCTACGCTGCATCAGATAGACCTGACGAATGGGCTTAATCGCTTTGGGTCTGACCAGTCCGCCATCACTTTGATAATCGGTATCGTTGGTCACGCCCCATTCCTCGCGCCACTCGCTGATGGACTGAGGTTCAGGGCGATAATCTGGATCTTTTAGACCTTCAGGGCCGATCTCATCCAGCGATTGTCCGTGATTGGCAGTCAGATATTCACTAACATCAAAGCCAATACCGCCAGCACCGATGACCGCCACGGTGTTGCCCACGGCTTTTTCACCAGAGAGCAATTCAGCGTAGCTGATGACTTGTGGCAGATCAGCCCCTTCAAGCTTACCTGCGAGACTTCTAGGTACAACGCCAGTGGCGACGATAACATGATGGAACTTGGCTTTTTCCAGCATGTCTTTATCTACAAAAGTATTGAGTTTAATCTCGACGCCTAAGTGCTCAAGCTCGTTGATATAGTAGCGAACAGTCTCAAAGAACTCTTCTTTACCCGGGATGACTTTGGCGTAGTTGAACTGTCCACCCAACACATCTTTGGCTTCAAACAAGGTCACTTCATGACCACGTAAGGCGGCGACATGAGCGGCTGACATACCAGCGACCCCGCCACCGATAACGGCGACTTTTTTCGGTTTCTTGGTTTTTTTGTAGACCAGCTCAGTCTCATAGCACGCTTGCGGATTGACGAGACAGGTCGAGCGTTTGTTTTCAAAGGTATGGTCGAGACACGCTTGGTTACAGGCGATACAGGTATTGATGCGGTCTGTCTGACCGTTTTTGGCTTTGTTGACCCAGTTTGCATCCGCCAAGAATGGACGCGCCATTTGAATCACATCTGCCTGACCATCAGCGATGATTTTTTCTGCGGTATCTGGCATGTTGATGCGGTTGGCCGCCATCATTGGGATATTGATGTGTTTTTTGATCTCAGCAGTGAAATCAACGAAAGCGGCGCGTGGTACGCTGGTGACGATCGTTGGGACACGCGCTTCATGCCAGCCGATGCCCGTATTCATGATCGTCACGCCCGCTTCTTCTAGCGCTTTGGCGACAGTGATGACTTCATCCATAACGTTACCATCTTTGACCAAATCAATCACTGACAAGCGGAATAGGATAATAAAATCTTCACCCACGGCTTCGCGAACAGCTTTGACCACATCGACGGCAAACTTCATCCGGCCATTGATATCGCCGCCGTATTGATCGCTACGCTGATTGACGTGGCGCGATAAAAACTGATTGAGTAAGTAGCCCTCAGAGCCCATGATTTCGACACCATCATAGCCCGCTTGCTTGGCAAGACGCGCTGAGCGGGCATAATCTTTGACTGTCTGCTCGATGTTTTTAATGCTCATCTTGCGCGGTTTAAACGGCGAGATTGGGGATTTGATTGGGCTGGAGGATACCGCAAAAGGATGATAGCCATAGCGACCACTGTGCAATATCTGCATGATGATTTTGCTGTCATGCTTATGCACAGCACGAGTGAGGCGTTGGTGATTGATGACGTCAGCTTTGGTATTCATCGTGCCGCCAGCAGGCAACAACCAACCTTCGCGATTGGGTGAGATGCCGCCAGTGATCATCATTGCCACGCCGCCTTTGGCACGTTCTGCAAAATACGCCGCCAGCTTACCGTAGTTATAAAAACGGTCTTCAAGCCCCGTATGCATAGAGCCCATGACCATGCGGTTTTTTAGCGTGGTAAAACCCAAATCTAATGGCTCAAATAAATGGGGATAGTATTCATTGGTGCTGGCGGTATCGATCGTATTAGCAGAACGGCTGGCGGTCATATCATTTTCCTTATGAATGTTTTTTGAGACGGCTTCTTAAAAATGGCTTTGTAGAAATCGTGGTGCTACGGGATTTAGCGTTATCAGTATCGTAACACACCGCTATTATCACTAGCTATGCAGACAAACGACTGATGAGTGAGCACTATTTGGTGACGATCAGAATACGATCGTGAAGTGTGCCAATTATCACACGGGCTGGTGGCGTATCGTTAGGTTGTTACGATAAAACCCGCTCCAGTGTTGACAATGTTTTTTTATAATCAGAGAACTATTTTATCACTCTCTCCTCACCGCCCATTAGACTAATCGATAAACATCGACTATTCTAACCTCTTTCTGTGTTAAATTAAGGTGCTGCGTTACCCTATTGACGAATTATAAAAATATGATAAAGGATTATCATCATGACAGATTTTCATACCGGCCTCGGCAAAAACGCTGCCAATTATCAACCACTCACCCCTATTGATTTTATTATCCGTAGCGCTCAGGTTTATCCCGATAAGACTGCGATCATTTATGATGACCTTGCACACAACAATCTCACTCAGACGTGGCAACAGACTTATACGCGCTGCCGCCAACTGGCAGATGGCTTACGCAAACTGGGTATCGATAAAAACGATACGGTCGCCGTCATGCTGCCAAACACGCCAGCGATGGTCGAATGCGCCTTTGGCGTACCCATGTCAGGCGGCGTACTCTGTACGTTGAACACGCGCCTTGATATCAACGCCCTGACTTTTTGTTTGCAGCATTCAGAGGCCAAGGTGCTGATCTTGGATAGCGAGTTTGCGGAGCACGCTGAGATTATCGATGAGACCTTCCCAAACCTCATTGTCATTCACGCGACCGATCATGCTATCGATGTCGAGCCGTTTGGACAGATGAGCTATGAAGCATTGGTTGCCAGTTCAGACAGCTTGGATAATTGGGAGATGCCAGCGGATGAATGGGATGCCATTGCCCTGAACTACACCTCTGGCACAACAGGCAAACCAAAAGGCGTCGTTTATCATCATCGCGGTGCTACGCTCAATGCGGTGTCGAATATTTTGGATTGGGATATGCCAAAGCATCCGACCTACTTGTGGACGTTGCCGCTGTTCCATTGTAACGGTTGGTGCTTCCCGTGGAGCATCGCTGAGCGCGCTGGGGTCAATGTCTGCTTGCGTAAGATTGATGCGGATTTGATATTGCAGCTGATTGCCAAACATCAAGTGACCCATTACTGCTCTGCGCCCGTCGTCCATAATATGATTGCTGGCGGCAAACCCGAGTACAAGGAAGCCATTACGCATACCGTCAAAGGCTGGGTCGCTGGGGCACCGCCGTCTGAAACCATGCTGGCAGCAATGGAAGCGATGGGCTTTGATATCTCTCACGTCTACGGTCTCACCGAAGTCTATGGGCCAGTGACCGTTTGCGCTGAGCAAGAAGAATGGAGTGATCTTGATGTCGCCACCCGCGCCCAAAAAAAATCTCGTCAAGGCGTGACCTCACACTTAATGACAGCGTTTGAGGTATTTAAACAAGGCACGACTGAGCCAGTCGCCGCCGATGGCGAAGAGATGGGTGAGCTGGCACTACGTGGCAATATGGTGATGAAAGGCTATCTAAAAAGCCGCAAAGCCACTGAAGATGCCTTCACTGATGGCTGGTTCCGCACGGGGGATTTGGGTGTCAAATACCCTGATGGCTATATCAAAATCATGGACAGACTCAAGGATATCATCATCTCAGGCGGTGAGAACATCTCTAGTATCGAGGTCGAAAATGTCTTATACAAGCTCCCTGCCATTGAGAGCTGTGCGGTCGTCGCCGCGCCACATGATAAATGGGGCGAAGTGCCCGTCGCCTTTATCGAGATTCATGAGGGCAGCACCTTGCAACGCGATACGGTAATAGCGCATTGTAGTCAGCACTTGGCAGGCTTTAAAGTGCCCAAATATATCGTCTTTGCCGAAATCCCAAAAACCAGTACGGGTAAAGTACAAAAGTTTGAGCTACGCCAAGCAGCCAAATCGTTGGCGCACGAAACGTCAAAAGTCACTGCGAGTGCTAAGTGATCTGACAATACATTAAATCCTGTCATCAACTAACATTCATAAAAAAGGTCAATCACATATACGTGGCTGACCTTTTTTAATGTTCACATTATTTAATTAGCCAATTTTTGGCTCAAACCACTGATAGACCAGCATTCCTACGACCATCGCAGGGATAAACACATACGCTTGCCACTGACCCGTCCCGAGCAAGACAATGCCTGGCCCCGGGCAAATACCCACCAGCCCCCAGCCGATACCAAACAACATGGCACCGATAATCAGTTGTTTGGTGATGACGGTTTTGCTTGGCATGTCAATGGGCGTGCCAATCCAGCTATTCTCTTGACGCTTGGCCAACAGCACACCAAAAAATGCAACGAACAACCCACCACCCATCACCAGGGCAAGGGAGATATCCCATGCGCCAAACACATCCAAGAACCCTTGTACTTTTACAGGGTCCGTCATACCTGACACCAGCAGCCCAAACCCAAACAGTAACCCTGCCAGCAATCCGATTATATTTTTTAGCATCGTCGTATCTCGCTATTATTATCTTCTATTAACTATCATATGTCGTGCGTGCTTTAGTCCTACTAGCAATCTCATGGCAATCTGCCATTGAGCATTTATAGTAGCCCTAGGACATGACGACCGATATACACGGTCACAATACCCAACAGCATAAAGGTGACGGTCGCGGCCAGTGAGCGTGGAGATAGACGTGCATTACCACAAATACCATGCCCACTGGTACAGCCTGAGCCAAGACGCGTGCCAAATCCGACCAGTAACCCTGCGGCAATTAACAGTGGCAAAGAAGTGCTAATCTCTACGTTAGGTAGCGGTCTTGCCAGCCTGTACAGCACGGGCGATATGACCAAACCCAGTATAAACAGTATCTGCCACATCTCTACACGCTTGGGTTTTAGCAAGCTTGAAAAAATGCCACTGATACCCGCTATACGGCCGATACCGAGCAGCAAAATAACTGTCGCTACCCCTAGCATCAGACCACCGACTAAAGAGATCGGTGTAAATGCTTGCCAGTCTATTTGTATACTCATAACGGACTACCCATTTAGGTTTATTAAGTATTTGCTTAACATTCGATTTATATAAATACATTATATTATAAAATATAATAAAAGGGTAAAAAAATACTGAGCACGTATGATGATAATAACGGCTCAGTATTTTATGATGATAAAAGTGCTCTTACAAAGCATATCCACTTATAAGAACGCTTAATCATTGACTTACTGGCTTAACACTTCATCCAGTGCGGACTCAAAACGCGTGACCGTACCATCGATATCGGTCAGCTTGTCCAAGCCAAACAGACCCAAACGGAACGTCTTGAAGCTGCCAGGCTCACCTACTTTTAAGGGTACGCCAGCGGCGATTTGCACACCCGCTGCCGCAAAAGCGCTGCCTTTATGCATATCATCACGATCGGTATAAGACACCACAACGCCAGGCGCTTGAAAGCCTTCAGCCGCAACGCTCTCGATGCCTTTGGCTTCTAGTACTTCACGAATACGTTTGCCAAGCGTCCACTGCGCCTCACATAGCTTATCAAAACCAACCGCTTTGGCTTCATTCACCGCATCACGGAACTGGCGTAAGCTGTCTGTCGGCATTGTCGCATGGTAGGCATGACCGCCGTTTTCGTAAGCGCGCATGATATTTAGCCATTGCTTTAGATCAATACTGAAGCTATCAGACTCTGTGCTGTCTACTTTTTTGACCGCCGCCTCGCTTAGCATGACAAGACCAGCGCCTGGTGTACTGCTCCAGCCTTTTTGCGGGGCGCTGATAAGCACATCGATACCCAAGTTTTTCATGTCTAACCAGACACAGCCTGACGCGATACAGTCGATAACCAACAATCCACCGACGCTATGCACAGCCGCGCTCAACGCTTTGATATAGTCATCTGACAAAATCATGCCAGACGAAGTCTCGACGTGCGGCGCAAATACCACTGCTGGCTGCTCTTCTTTGATTTTAGCTACCGCCGTGTCGATATCCACAGGTGCAAACGGTTTTGGTGACTCGCTATCATCTGCACGATTGGCAGTGAGTACGGTAGACGATTTGGCAATTTTGCCCTTCTCTAAAATCTGCGTCCAACGATAACTAAACCAACCATTACGAATGATGAGGCAATCTTCGTCATTTGCCAGTTGACGCGCGACCGCTTCCATACCATAAGTACCAGAACCCGGTACGATCGTCACGGCATCCGCGTTGTAGACAGATTTTAGATCACTAGATAAGTCATTCATCACTTGCTGAAAGGCTTTTGACATATGGTTTAGCGCACGATCAGTGTAGACCACTGAATACTCTAATAAGCCGTTTGGATCGATATCTTGACGTAATGCAGGCATGGAACACTCCTAGTATATGATTAGATGATGACTGTTTCTTAATTTTTTGGACCTTATTTTTATACCATAATATAGGGATAGGAAATAATATAGATACTAATATCGTTAAGTACCATAGATGATTGGTATCAACCGAATACTCATATCGAACAAAAATGAAGAAGATATAGGATAGACAAGATAACCCTTTAACCCAGCGCTACTGTCTTTAATGATGAGGTCATGTGTTGTTTTGATATCAATGCTTCAGATTCATGATATGCAAACGCACTGATTCTAATACACATTAATGAGGGCTATAAACATGGGGCGAAACTATTTCTAGTCACGTTATAGTCACAACATGAGCGAGTCTCATCACCCTATGTTAAGCCAAACTGTCTTGACCCAAATCATCCATAAGATTTGATAGTAGCACTGATACTAGAGGTTGACAACGATACGCTCAGGCACTGATATGGCTTGCGCGATTAGAGTTTTATTGGTAAGTGTTCGTTGATCGACGCTGTGAGAACATCAGCGCCCGCGATGGGCATCCTGTAGCCCAGACACCACAAAATCTAGCAAATCACTGTCGCCTTCGCGGGCCGCTTTACGCATGAGCTTGGATGGTGCGTGCGTCAGTGTTTGAGTCAGGCGCCGTGACAGCTCAATGAGAATGTCTTCTGGACTGATATCTTCTTGTTGCAGCTTGGCAATGGACTCATGCAGTAGCTTATCTACTTGATTTTGAGTACAGGTACGATACTGCTGGATGTCTTTACCCACTTGACGAACTTGGAAGCGACGATCTATTTCAACGACCAATTGACTGACTAAAAGTTCTGCATCAACCGCCGCTTGCCGACGCTGCTCAATATTGCCAGCAATCACATGCTGCAAATCATCGATAGAATACAGATAGACATCATCCATGCGACTGATGGTTGAGTCAATATCACGTGGTACGGCCAAATCTATCATCAACATCGGCTGATAACGGCGACGCTTAAGCGCTTGCATGGTCATGGTTTTATCAATCAATAAATCCATGCTGCCACTACAGCTGCTGACAATATCGGCGTCTGCCAATACTTGCGGCAAATCTTGCAAGGGTCTGACGTCTATACGGCGATTGGGACTACGTAACTCAGCCGCCAATGCCTCAGCACGCTCAGGATTACGATTACAAATAATCACTCGCCCAACGCCAAGTCCTGCGATATGGGTGGCAACCAAGCGATTCATCTCACCTGCCGCGACGACCAATAGCGTACGACTCGGCAAGTCATCAAATATCTGCGTGACCAATTTGGCCGCCGCAAAACTCAGCGATACCGCTTGCGCCCCAACTTGCGTCTCGTTACGTACTCGTTTGGCAGCGGCAAATACTTGATCAACGATCCAACCGAGCTGATTGCTCAATACTTTTTGCTCTTGTGCCAAATGCACAGAGCGCTTGATTTGACCAAGTATTTGCGGCTCACCCAGTATCATAGAATCCAGCCCCGCTGCGACTCTTAGCCAGTGGGTCAATGCGTGCGTGTCGCGGTGCACATAGAGATAAGGATCGATATCTACGAGTGGCAGCTGTTTGAATTCAGCAAGCCACGTCTTAATCTTGAGGATATGAGCGCTGATCATGCTTGATGTGACATGAGCACTGCTACTAAAATCATTATGAGAGATGGCGTGATCTGTCTGCTCATTGACTGCCGAGCTTGATGAGTGTGAGTGGTGCGGGGTCAACGTATGGGGCACAAGCGCGTAGATCTCAGTTCGATTGCAAGTGGAGACAATCACACTGCCATCCGTGAAGGATTCTATTTGCTCAAGCGCGACATTCACATCGTCACCCACCAGCGCCAAGCGCTCTCGCAGAGCGACTGGTGCAGTTTTGTGATTGACCCCAATGACCACTAATCTCATTATCGATAGACCATAAACATGACGCCTAGCTGCTCACTCACGCTATCTTATTATTTTTAAAAGACAGTTTTTGACGACAGCGCTGAAAGGAAGACCCTAAAAACCGCTTATTATATCATTATTGCTGGCGTTAATTAACACTCACCCATCTATGATAGCGATATCTCTGTATCTGGTCGCAAATGTAACAAATCAACTACCGATATGATTGATAAAATCAATGGATGTGTTTTGGCAAATAGTCGCTAAGATCGCCATAAATCATTCGCTTAGTGTCGCCTAACTTGTTATATTTCCACAGTATTCTGGTCAGCATAGCTATTTGTATAAAAGTACTAGCAAAATAACTCATGCTTAAAACAAGTATGAGTCATAGCCTATCAATAGAATGATGATTGCTCAGATATGAGTAACACGGATACTATTGTTTATACTGTTCATCTGCTCTTATAATATTTGTCATGGGTACTCTTTACCACTATTTGATTTGAAATGATTAAAATAAATTGCCTCAGTTATGTAGGTAAACCATGGGCGAACACGACTATCTATGATGTTTTTTGGATCATTATCTAGAGCACAACCTCTTTATAACGAGCAATCTAGCCTCCGCGCTTTATTGCAGGTCGTTATTGATCGTTTGTGCCAGCGTTATAAGCTAGCGTTGTCATTGGCCGTCTGTTTATGCCTTGCCGTACCTACACATGCCAGCCATGCTGATACAGAATTGGCCGCAAAAACGCCACCAGCAGCAGTCATTACTAGCGATAACGGGGCAAATAATAATGCTACTTCTAGCACCTCTATCAGCACGACTGTTCATAAAAACAGCCAAAGGACAGATAGCGTAACCAACATTGATGGTCTAGCGCCAGCCAGCCTATGGCAGCCTGAACTCAACGAACCCAGTTTATATGCTCTATTAGATGCAGAGTTTGCTGCGGATCGTGATGACAAACAACGTGCGATTACGATCTATAAGCAACAATCTTTTAAAGAAGATGCCACAGCGGTATTTGAGAGGGCACTAACTCTATCATTGCGTAATGAAAGGGTTGAGGATTCATTAGCCTTTGCGAAATCATGGCAAGACCAGAATCCTGATCATGTACCTGCTTGGTTTTATGTGGCGCATTTGGCACTACGGGCACACGACTATATCTTAGCTGGCGAGACCTTAAACCGCATCTTGCGTTACGATCCGCGTGCAGATTTGAGCGAAATCCTTATCGGTATTTATCCCAATAATGACGATGACAAACGCGAGCTGCTTGCCGCTTTGCAGCCACTAGATAGTGAGCAAAATGCTTCACTGTCCGTATTAAAAGCTGGTTTACTTTACCAATTTAATGAGCCCGAAATCGCTATCGTGCATATCAACCGTGCGCTAGAGCGCCAGCCTGATTATGTGCCTTTTATCACCCTAAAGGCTGACATCTTGCGCAAAATCGTCACCTCTGAAACCGTGGTCAACTATATAAGCCAAGCACGCTTGCGCAATCCTGATAGCAAAAGTTTGTACCTGTACGAGATTCGCTACTTATTAGACTTAAAACAAAGCGAGCAAGCTTGGAAACTATTGCTCGAAGCCCACAGCCGCTTTAACGACGATGCTGAGATTACCTTGTTAGCAGCACTAGTGAGCTTGGATATCGAAGAATATGCGAGTGCGGATGATCTACTCAATATGCTTGCCAAAAACCCCGCTTACCTTGACCAAGCTTATTACTATCTCGGTATCAGTGCTGAGCGCCAGCAGCAGTTTGATAAAGCCAAATACTATCTCAATGCCGTGATGCAAGAAGACTTAGTATTAGAAGCACGTCGAAAAGTGGTGGCATATGAATTGCTCAATGACGACGTCGACGCCGCCATTGCTACTTTAGAAAAGCTACGCAAAGACTTTACGGTGTTCGCCCCTGACACCTTTGTGATGCAAGCCGATATTTTGTGGCAGCAAAATGAATCAGAAGAAGCCTTACGTCTATTGACGCGGGCCGCTCGTAAATACCCTGATAATGAGATGTTACTCTTTGCCCGTGTCCAACTGTTAGATGACAAAAGCGACTATGTCGTCAAACGTACACTTCTTAATCATTTGCAGGCGCTCGATCCTACCAATTTATCCTATCAGCTCAGTTATGCACAGTTGCTATTGGCCAACGAGCGTAGCTCTGAGCAAGGTTTGGCACTCGCCACAGCAATTATTCAGATTCGCTATGACGACCCACGCTATGATAATGACCTTCATCTGCAAGCTCTCAATGTACTGGCGGGTAATGCACTGGCCAAAGAAAACTATAAGCAAGTCATCGATTATCTGCAAACGCCTTACGATGTGCTCCCAACTCTGCGCTCAGGCACTCTATTACTGCGTGCTTATCAGGGTCTTGGCAATAACGAAAAAGTCGAAGCACTACTCGCAGATTTGCAGCAGCGCTTCTCCTTTGGACAACACAATATCAATGACAGCATACAGCTATATTGATATTGGTTTTTCAAAATAACTGTTGCAGCGTGATGCCATTAGACTTGATACTACAAAGCACTTATCAATTACAAGGGACGTATAAGAAGCTAACAGCCGTGCATAACTGAGCAACAAATAGCCCTTAAGCTAATATCTTTGTTAACCTGTCCATTTTCCCATTTTGAGAGCACATTATGTCAGCATCAACGATGTCTTATAAACCAAACAAACTGGCTTTGCTTACTGCGATAGCGACTACAATGGTGATTACCTCTGGCTGTCAGTCACTAAAAACAGCCAACGCGACCAATCAACCAACCACGATGCAAGCTCAAAACGCAGATCAGCCCAAAAAGCTAGAGAGCTTTAATATCACGGGTAAAATTGGGGTGACCACACCTGCTAATGACACCTCAGGTACCCAAGGCGGTAGTGCGTTTTATGCATGGGGACAAGAAAACGATCGTTTTGCTATTGAACTCATCGGCGCGCTTGGCATTGGTAAAACCAACATCGAGTACAATGGTCAAACCGCGACGCTAGTCAGTGAAAAGACAGGTACATTGACCGCTGATGACCCTGAGGAACTATTACAAAAAGCCACTGGCTGGCAAGCGCCTATCTCGCAAATTCCTTACTGGATTTCTGGTCGCCCCGCGCCTTCAGATAGCGCTCCGCAGCTAGATGCTCAAAACCGATTGATCAGATCAGTCAATGGCGACTGGAGTGCCAGCTTTACTTATAAAGGGAATGACAAGCTCCCTAGTAAGATCAGCGCTGTACAACCACAGGGCAATAAAGTTGTGATGACGATTAATCACTAGTCCGTCATTACTAGTATATCACCACTGAAAAATCAGCCCCTATTGCTCATTACCATAGTCGTTTATGACTGTACCTTATGATGAAAAAACATGATTGAAAACATAGCCGAAGCATCTGACTCTACTGTTACGCGTTTATCCCCTGCAAAAATCAATCTATTTTTGCATATTACAGGCAAGCGTGCTGACGGTTATCATAATTTGCAAACGCTGTTTCGCCTGCTTGATTGGGGCGATTATTTGCATTTTTCACTCATGGATGATGTTGTGATACAAACGGCTGATAATAAAGCAGATGCCAATACCCTCTGTCATCAGCTATTAGTATTAGCTGGTGCAGAGGCGATAACTGCCAATATAGAAGACAACTTAATCTTCAAAGCGGCGCGCGCATTGCTCGCTTTTGCCATACAGTCAGAGACTCTACCTAGGGAATTGGCACAAGTCACTGTCACTTTAGACAAGCATTTGCCCATGGGTGCAGGATTGGGCGGTGGCTCATCCAATGCCGCAACAACTATGCTGGTACTTAATGAGCTTTGGCAGCTTAACGTTACTTGCGATGAGCTTATAGAAATTGGTACAAAGGTAGGTGCAGACGTACCCATCTTTATCTTTGGGCAAGATGCCATTGCCATGGGAATTGGTGAAAAATTAACTGCCATCAATTTACCTGACCAGCAATATTTAGTCTTAACCCCAAACGCCCATGTGAACACGGCTAAGCTTTTCGCCCACCCCAAACTACAGCGAGATATCGCTCCTCTATCGATTGATACGATTAAAAATCAATCCAATGATTATGTTCAAAATTTGAATACGCCTTATCACAATGTCTTTACGCCAGTAGTCACCATCCTCGCTCCTGCTGTTGCAGAGGCCTTACATTATTTGCAAGCGTTAGAATCGCAAGCAATGGGTACAGCACGCATGACTGGTTCTGGTAGCGCGGTGTTTTTACCCTTAAATGCGAGTATTGCCAGTGATAAAAAGCTATTGGCAAAGTGGGTTGAAAGTGCGCCTTGTTCGGGGTATGTGGTGGGGAGTTTGTAACGTGAATGCTTTATATCTAAAAAAATGCTCAATAATAGGTACGGTTTTTGTTTGCTTGTCATTGAGTCTAACTGGGTGTACATCGCTACCTAAGTCTTATGATGAACCTAATTCCAAGCGTTTGTCTGATAATGTAATTTTACCATCGCAGCTAAGAATTGAATTAAAAGATAACTCTCAGAATATATCTACTCCTGAGCAGCACCGTAAAACCAGTTCACCTGCTGAACTATTTACTTACGCACCGGCTCTTTCAATGCGCGAAATCAATTTTGTTTTGAAAGGCAAATACGTTATAAAAGATAACTGCTTATACTTTGTTCAGAACGATGATAAGTATCTTAGTCCTATTTTTTATCCAGATAGAGCCATTCTGTTTGAGGATGAAAACTCTATTTCTTTAAAGGGAACCAAGGTTAAACTGGGTGAGGAAGTTCTTACGAGTGGCAAAATTAAAGACCGTATAGGTAGTTACTATTTACGAAAAGGTGATATTGTCATCGAAGACCCAGAGAATACAGCTTGTTTGACGGAACCTGCAATATTTATGAGTGGTAGAGTGGTCAATCCTCTCGTACAAAATTAACTCATACAGCATTAGCTTACGATTGACAGGCTTAATAAAAAGACCTCTATTCACTACAATAGTAGCGATGCAACTCAGGCTAATTCACTTAGTTTCGAATAAATACCAGAAAAAGGCGCAAATGACTTGCAAAATCTAAAAATTTACTTATAATAGGTCGCCACAATAGGGGTATAGCCAAGTTGGTAAGGCATCAGGTTTTGATCCTGACATCCGTTGGTTCGAGTCCAGCTACCCCTGCCATTTTTAGTAAGAAGCGTTAGACATACATTGAGTATAAGCGGTTTATAGACAACCTCTTATGCTATTGTCATTGACAACGTTATCCCAGTTTCGGTATAGTTCGCAATGAACACCGCTAGGGAACACCGTCTTAGACGGTTGATAGGTAGCGAAGCCTAGCTAATACTTTGTTAGCATTCAGCGCTCGTCCTGCCTAGACATTACAGGGGTATAGCCAAGTTGGTAAGGCATCAGGTTTTGATCCTGACATCCGTTGGTTCGAGTCCAGCTACCCCTGCCATTTTTTACTATCTTAGTAGTCTATAATTACTTTCACCACTCTTTTCTTTATTTGGGCAGTTAGACACTGCTTAGTGGTCGCTGCTTGAGTCAATAAATAGGACTTCAGTCATGCCTTATTTGGCAATTTTTACGGGCAACGCCCATCCAGAACTTGCGAAAACCGTCGCCGACCACCTACACATTCCTCTTGGTAAAGCTGACATCACGCGTTTTTCTGATGGCGAAATTGCCGTGGAAATCAAAGAGCACGTGCGCGGTAAAGACGTGTTTATCATGCAGCCGACTTGTGCACCGACCAACGACAATTTGATGGAAATCATGATGATGGCTGACGCTTTGCGTCGCTCTAGTGCGGGCCGTATCACAGCAGTGATGCCATATTTTGGTTATGCGCGTCAGGATCGTCGCCCGCGCTCAGCGCGTGTACCTATCTCAGCAAAAGTCGTCGCTGACATGCTGAACATCGTTAGTATTGATCGCGTAATGACGGTTGATTTGCACTCAGATCAGATTCAGGGTTTCTTTGACATTCCTGTAGACAACATCTACGGTACGCCAGTATTGCTAAACGACCTACAAAAACAAGATTATGACAATATCATGGTGGTTTCACCTGATGTAGGCGGTGTGGTTCGTGCCCGTGCGATGGCCAAGCAATTAGGCGATACCGACATGGCGATTATCGACAAGCGCCGTGCCCGTGCCAATGAGTCACAAGTCATGCACATCATCGGTGATGTCCGTGACCGTGATTGCGTCATCGTTGATGATATGGTCGATACCGCAGGTACGCTATGTAAAGCCGCTGAAGCACTAAAAGAGAATGGGGCACGCCGCGTTTTAGCATACATCACTCACCCTGTCCTATCGGGTAATGCACTCAAAAACATCAGCGAATCTGCGCTAGACGAAGTCGTCGTGACCGATACGATTCCATTATCTGCTGAAGCAAAAGCGTGTAGCAAAATCCGTCAGGTAAGCATTGCACCGATGCTGGCTGAGAGCTTACGCCGCATTAATAATGAAGAATCTATTAGTGCGATGTTTGATGCCTAATGCTAGAGAGTCATTGCTATAAATTTTAATAGTATTATAGTGACAATAAAAATTTAGTAATAAAAATAATAGCGTCAAGTATCAGTACTTGGCGCTATTTTTATGTACGTACTTTGCGTAGGTCTTTATTATTACTACAAAATCCCGTATAATGCGCGCCTGTGCTGACCGTTTGTTTTATTCAATCAGGTTGGCATTATTAAAAGTGCTGATCATGCTAAATAAGAATGGCTATTGTGGTAGTTATTACCATAAAAATCATTATTATAAGCAAATGGCTAACATCGATAGTTGTGTCATTTATACGCAACGATAGATATTAGCTCTCATCACGTATTAGTGGATTGGTCGCAAATCCACTTTTTTATGACCAGACACTTCATCATTCTTTTTATAGGATTATATCCATGAGCAATAATCATTTTGAACTAAACGCTACTGATCGTTCTGCTGACCTACAAGGTAAAGGTGCGAGCCGCCGCCTACGTAAGCAGAACCTAGTTCCTGCTATCATCTATGGTGGTGGTGAGCAGCCAACAGCGATCTCTATCAAAATCAACGAGCTAGTAAAAGCACTTGAGTTTGAAGCATTCTTTTCACACATCTTGACCATCAATGTTGACGGTACCGAGCATCAAGCCGTTATCAAAGACTTGCAGCGTCATCCTGCTAAAGGCTTCCCAATGCATGCTGACTTCCAGCGCGTTGTAAAAGGTCAAAAAATCCACATGAACGTTCCTGTGCATTTTGTTGGTCGTGAAGAAGCGCCAGGTACTGCTGCTGGTGGTGTACTATCTACCCTAGTATCTGATATCGAAGTTATCTGCTTACCATCACAGTTACCTGAATATCTAGAAGTAGATGTATCTGGTATGGAAATCGGTGATTTGTTCCGTCTATCAGACATCAAACTTCCTGAAGGCGTTGTGATTCATGAGCTTGAGCTAGAAGACGGCCATGACCGCACTATCGTTAACATGCAGCCACCAACGGTTGAAGAAGTTGACGAAGATGCTGACGACGTTGATGCTGATGAAGTACCAGCAACTGAGCAAAACGACGGCGCTGATGCTGAAGAAAGCAACGACGACGAGTAATATATTATGTCTAGGTAGCACTTTATTTTGTGCTACTTAGTAACAGACTCGTTTAGTTAAGAAGACAGCAGGCGATTTGAAATCTCCTGCTGTTTTTGTAAGTAAGGTTTGAGAATATACTGTCTATCAACATTTCAAACCTTATCCTTATTTATCAAATTTAAGCAGGGTGTTTTTATGGCCATAAAGCTTATTGTCGGTCTTGGTAATCCTGGTCAGCAGTATATGTTTACGCGTCATAATGCCGGATTTTGGTTTGTCCATCACTTGGCGCAACAATTCAACATCACGCTCTCCCCTGACAAAAAATTCCACGGGGTGACAGGACGTGGGCACATTCATGGCTCTGATGTGCGCTTACTTATGCCGCTCACGTTTATGAATAAATCTGGTCAGTCAGTCGTGCCTATGGTAAATTTTTATGGCATCAAAAACGACGAGTTATTGATTGTTCATGATGAGCTCGATATTCCAGCTGGCAGCATCAAACTCAAAACCGACGGCGGTCATGGTGGTCACAATGGCCTGCGTGATATTACGCCGCATATCGGTAATGACTTTCATCGTCTGCGTGTGGGTATCGGCCATCCTGGTCACAAATCTAAAGTCAGTGGACATGTGCTCTCAAAAGCGTCTCCCGATGAGCAAATCGCCATTGACAGCGCATTGACGGCGGCTTTTGACGCGCTCCCCTTATTGCTAGATGGAGAGGTCGAAAAAGCACGTTCACAAATTAATGGCTTTAAATTGCCTGAATAAAATATTACCTCTATAGTAATAGCCTTTTATTTTGGTAGGTTTGTCCCCATTAACCTTTTGATTTAGTTATTTAATATCAGTTACGCTAAGGAAGCAACCTATGCTACTTAATATGCTTAAATGCAAATTACACCGTGCTCGCGTTACCCATGCTGAGCTTCACTATGAAGGCTCATGCGGTATCGATGGTGATCTACTAGACCTAGCTGGTCTACGTGAAAACGAATCTATCGATATCTATAATGTGACCAATGGCAAGCGCTTTCGTACCTATGCTATCCGTGCTGAGGCAGGCTCTGGTATTATCTCGCTAAACGGTGCAGCAGCACACATGGCAGACCTAGGCGACATCGTGATCATCTGTGCTTACGCGCATTTCGATGAAGTTGAAGCATCGACGTATCAGCCAAAACTGGTCTATTGCAACGAAGACAACACAGTTAAAGACACAGCAAATATCATTCCTGTACAAGTTGCTTAATATGACAGGATGGTGAGGTTTTGGTAAATTTAAGATAAACACAAAGTTACATTTTTGAATTACCTGCTATTATTACTAAAAATCTCGATGCTATGAGGAAAGCTGAATCTAAATCAAGATTCGGCTTTTTTTATGCCATTTTTCTCTATTAAATTCATATTTTTCATCATATATAAGGAAACATACCGATGTGGTTGGCGGTGATTGCAATACTGATTGGGTTAGCAATTTTGGTTTGGAGTGCTGATGTTTTTATTGACGGAGCAACAGCACTGGCAAAGAAGTTTAGTGTGCCAAGCTTCTTAATTGGGGTATTAATATTGGGCATCGGCACATCAGCACCTGAGATGGTCGTGTCAGTATTGGCTGCATTAGAAGGCAGTCCTGAGCTGGCTTTAGGCAATGCTTACGGCTCAAATATTATTAATATTGCTTTAGTACTGGGTGCAACCGTACTGATTAGCCCTATCATCATCCGTAAAGGTATCGTAAAGCGTGACCTGCCGCTGCTACTGCTAATCACTGTCATCGCCGCTTGGCAGCTACGTGATGGCATATTGAGCCAAGTGGATGGTCTGATATTGCTTGTATTGTTGATTGCGGTATTGGGGTTACAGATCGTATTGAGCATTCGTGAAGGCTATCATGAGCATGAAGAGGACATTGATAATGCAGATTCCGATGCGACAGAGCCAAGCGTCGCGCGTGGACTTGGTAGCTTACTGCTCGGTATGCTGATGCTGGTACTTAGCTCGCGGGCGATCGTTTGGGGAGCGGTCGAATTGGCAACGCTCTGGGGGATGAGTGAGCTCATCATTGGCTTGACGATTGTGGCGGTTGGTACATCACTGCCTGAGCTGGTATCAAGCTTGTCAGCAGCGCGTAAAGGCGAACACGATATGGCACTAGGTAATATCATTGGTTCGAATGTTTTTAATACGTTAGCGGTCGTAGGCCTAGCTACGGTGATTGCCCCTATCTCTGCTGATCCTGTGATTTTATCGCGCGATGTGATGGCAATGGGGCTACTGACGATATTACTCGTTGCACTGTGCGTGTTTGCCTTTACAAAAAAGCGCCAGTTCGGTCGTACGTCGGGCGCTACGTTGGTGCTTTTCTTTGTCGGTTATACTGCATGGCTGATTCAAAGCGTTAATATATAACTTTCACTTTTGTATGTTTTGAGCCTTGCTGGCTATTTTATAATCCTAAGACTTTTTCTTACGATTTTTAAAACCACGCCATAACCCTTCATGTGCCACTTTTGGCATTTTTAGGGTAATGGTGTTGGATAGCATATCCTGTACTGCGAGACCACGAGGGTTAAACAGACAAAAAACATAGTTGAATACCAATCCAAGAAACGCGCTGGCTAATAAGGCGGCGCGTGACCCATCAATAAGACTACCGATAATGCCAAAGAGTAATGGCATCAGACAAGCAGCCAAGATACGCTTAAACGACTGTCCCCACGTGAGCCACTGACCCGCGTCATTGATGGTTTTCAATCGCCACGTTTGCATCCCCAATGTCTGACCACCACGGCGCCAAAATATCCCATAGAATGCCACCAGTGTCAGAACAAATGATGGCGTCATAATGGCGTTTTGATACCAAAGCGGTAGTGACTGGGCCTGTGAAGACTCGGTACCCGTCTCCATCGTTAGCAGCGTGCCAACTACGGTCAATATCGTACCCACCAAAAATAACAATGCCAAAATCAACATGCCATCATACAGAATGGCCACGACACGAACCATGGGTTTGGCAATGGTGGGCGCTTCATTAGGATCTTGCTGCGCAAAAGCACTCGGTTGCGGCTTTGATTTATTGACAGGTTTTGACGGGCGTTTAGAGGAACTTTTTGGCATGGTACGAGCTCATAGCAAGCAGTGAATAATAACGCTATTGTACCGTAAATGACTGGTCTATCGTACATTATCCTAGATGGCCGTCTAATCATATTGACTATAGTTGCAAAGCGATTGACAGCAAGTCACCAGTACAAAGCCATCAAGCCCCGTGATAGATTAAAAAAATGACAGACATAAAAAAATCGCCAATTGTCATAAGACAGGCGATTGATTTAGTTGATGATGCAAATGGTGCGCCTGGAGAGATTCGAACTCCCGACCCCTTAGTTCGTAGCCAAGTGCTCTATCCAACTGAGCTACAGGCGCGTATTTTGCACATCATTTACTGACTTGTTAAAAACAATCTCAGTAAATTAGGTTGGCTATTATATAGATAATATCGCTTGTGTCAACATCTTTTTTAACTAAAAACAAAATATTTTTTGATTTAATTATTAAGAATGTTTAACGCAATATGCTGCGTTACTACTCTAATAATAACTGAATAAATGGCGGTGAAGGAGGGATTCGAACCCTCGATACGCTTACACGTATGGTTCCTTAGCAGGGAACTGGTTTCAGCCACTCACCCACTTCACCTAACGATTCAAGACATTTATAAAAATAAACACAGTATTGATGCTAGCAATACGTCTTATGTCGTGGGCGAGTATTATAACAAAGCCAAAACGAATTGCAAGCGTTGTCTGCCGATTTAATGAGGCTTTTCTCATAATTATCGATATAAATGCTTTTCTCGCCTTTTAATACTTAAAATTACGCCATATTGCAAAAAAATACCATTGCTAAATTGATGATTCAGAACAGTCTCATTTGTTTTGATACTTTATACTTAATCTATAGGTACTAGACTGAGATAGATTTTTTGGCATTAGGTGGCTATAGTATTTATCACTGATTATAAAATACCTAAAAGGAGCGGTTATGCGACCTGTCGTACTGTGTTTTTCTGGACTGGATCCCTCAGGCGGTGCTGGATTACAAGCGGACATTGAGGCCATCGGTCAATCTGGTGCGCATGCTGCCATTGCTTGTACGGCAGTCACGATTCAAAGCTCACAGCAGGTATTTGGCTTTGAGGCGTGCGCTGCCTCCTTAGTGCAAGCACAGGCCACTGCGGTGCTTGGCGATTTACCTGTCAAAGCCATCAAGTCAGGTATGCTTGGTACCACTGACAATATCGCCATGCTAACCCAGTTGTTTGCTGAGCAAATAATAAGCCCTGATACCCCGTTTGTATTAGACCCTGTATTAGTCGCCAATAGCGGTGGCAGTTTGGGCGATGAGAAAACGCTGGTGCGCGCGTTTAGGCAGCTGCTACCCTATGCCACCTTGATCACACCCAATACGCATGAACTGCGCGCGCTGAGCGGCGAGCAGGATTTGCACAGTGGTGCGAAAAAACTATGCGCGCAAGGCGTTCATGCGGTGTTGGTAAAAACCTCTCATGATTTTGATAGCGGTGATATCGAGCAGTATTTATATATAGAGGGCGAGATGGTACATAAGAGCATCTTACCGCGCTTAGAGGGTGAATTTCATGGCTCAGGATGTTCGCTTGCCAGCTTTATTGCTGGGCGTTTGGCCATGGAAGATGATTTGATTGATGCGGTAAAATCCGCAGATAATTGGATTAACCAGACATTGCGCGCGGCTGACGACCCTCACCCTGATGATGCTCAGGCGCAATTAATACCCAATCGCTTTATCCACTCTTAATGTCTTTATAAAGTAACAACATAAAGTAATAACGTTCATCAATAGCAGACATAAAAAAGGCGCTCTATATTTTATAGTGCGCCTTTTGGCATGCGATGCGTTATTTATTCTCTGTGATTTAGAGACACCAATTATCCTAGCATTGGCATAAAGTTTGCCGACAAGCCGCCGATGAAGATCTCAAGCAGATAGAATACAAAAAAAGCAATCATCGGTGATAAATCAAGCATGCCTAAGTTTGGCGTAATACGACGGAACGGTGCCAAAATCGGTTCTGCTAGCTGAATGATGATACCAATAATAGGATGCTGGGATTGGGTAAACACCACGATCCAGCTGACGATAATAGACCCAATCACTAGGTAACGACACATGCGTAAAAAGTCTAATACCAAGCTGATCGTACCCGTGAAGAATAGCGGCACAGGCGCAATCCCTTGATGCGTCAAGGCCGCTTTTCCAGAGATATCAATCAGACGAATCAAAAACATCAGGACAATAGCAGCAATGCTAATACGTCCCTGTCCGACCGTTGGGAAGATACGCCCAAACACATCGACGATATGGGTCGCTTTATAGGCAGGTGCAATCATCGGGTTGCGCGCATCCATCCCTGCAAATTGCAGCATAAAACGAATAAACACCAGCATCATAGCGAATGTGGTGACCAGATCAAAAACTTGAAATAACATGTTGTTCATGAAGGGCTACTCAATGGGACATTGTTGACAGATTTTAGGATGACAACTGTCATTATCAGATGCGAATCATCATACAATGCAGGTCAGCTGTTGAGCCTGACCTACTTTTTGGGTCGTTACTTACTTAATTGCTAATCAATAACTATTTACTCATCTCTTCACTAAGCGCTTGGCTACGATCATAGCACGCTTGCATGGCTTCACCGATTTGGCGGCCAATCTCATTGGCTTGCATGGATTCAACAGCGGCTTGAGTGGTACCGTTTGGAGACGTCACTTTACGGCGCAGCTCAGCAGGCGTATCTTCACTATTCATCGCCATTTTTGCCGCACCAAGCATGGTTTGCATGGCAAGTACTGAGGCTTGTTCTTTATCAAGCCCTAATGCCACTGCGCCATCGACCATCGATTCGATGAAATAAAACATATACGCTGGCGCTGAGCCTGACACGGCAGTCACAGCATGCATATGTTCTTCATCATCGACCCACATGACCAGTCCTGAGGCTTCCATCACCGCGGTTGCCAGCTCTTTTTGTTCAGCTGAGATATTATCTGTGCCATAGAGACCGGTTGCACCCATCTGAATCATGGAAGGCGTGTTTGGCATGGCGCGCACGATATTACTATAGCCGCCCAGCATGCTAGACAATAGGTCAGTTGACAGACCTGCAGCAACCGAGATGACCAACTGATTGTCCAATGCCTCAGCAAAAGCACCAACCACCACTTTCATCATTTGTGGTTTTACTGCCAGTACCACGATATCAGCACCGACCACAGCTGCTTTGGCATCCGCCATTGGATCGACGGTGTTTAGACCTTTAGCGGCTAGTTGCTCACGGATATCGCTGCTAGGATCGGCGACCGTGATTAGACTTGGTTTGATGCCGCAGCCCACAAGCCCGCTGATAAGCGCTTGTGCCATATTTCCGCCACCAATAAAACTGATTTTCTTATTATCTAATACCGACATACTTGTCTCCTAGTCACAAAATTCAAAAGTATTCAACGTAACATACTGATATATAAAACGACACTCAGTTTAGCATACTGCCACTACAACCGTTTGATAAATTCCTGTCAGCTACAATCGCATTAAACCTAGTTAAAACACGCAACTGACGTCGACTATGACATGGTTTAGCTGTTAGATTGAGAAATAATTTTTATAAAATATTTTGAGGTGTCAAATATGTTTTTTATTCGTAAGGCGGTTCAAAAAGACTTCAAGGTATGGGCAGCACACTTATGAAAGCCTCATTGCAAGATATAATAGCCGCTATAGTTTTGTTTCATCTACTCAACTACGCTTATAACATTCTTAAAAACATCGTCGATATCACTACCTAGACTTTTGGTATTGCTCGAAAAGTCATTTTTCAATATCCACCTATCAAAAGGCGATAATAATAAGATAGGAATCTCATTTTTAGCGTGTTCTTTATCTAAGAGTACGACACTGACCACAACCAAGCTTTCTCGCAGCCATAATGGAATACCAAGCGTTTGATACAGTTTTTTGCCTGATTGTGAACGTGTCGCCAATGCCGTCTGCACACGCTGTTTGCGATCTAATGGCTTTATCTTTAATACTGCATTGAGTGCGCCTATATGACTTTCTATCAATCTTGCCAGCGCATCTGGATACACTTGCAACTGCCAGATATAGTCTTCAGTGCGACGAACAGTCAGTAGTGCAAAATCACTGTCTGCTGAGTCATTTGTTGTCAAATCCAAACGCGATAAAAGCTGCGCTTGCTCTATTAGTGGCACGTTTAACCAAGACAACCATTCACTGCTTTGACGATAGAGCTGCTGACGATAGCGGCGAACAACATAGGAGCGCGTACGAGCTTGCCAAAACAGCTCAGTTTGGTGATCATGGTCGCTGCGCTGAGTCAAATTCCATACGTCATCGACCAGCTGCTTAGCAGGCGGTAATGGCTCATCTTGACCCAGCCAATGATGCAGTAGTTGCCGCTGGCGATAAATGGGCAATACTTGCAATGTATCGATATTGAGCATGCGCTGTGCTGCTGGTAGCTGTAGGCTTTCATCAGCTGTCTGCTGCATATCTTGCTCAGCCTGAACATTGACAGTGGCTTGCGCATCGCCTAATAGCTGCGCACTGCGAGCAATATTATCAATGACATTGGGGTTATAAGTTGCCAGTATAGGCATGATATCGCGGCGCAGTCCGCTACGGACATTATCACCCGTCTCGTTGGTCGGGTCATCGATATAAGGCAACGCTAAGCGCTTGGCATAATTACTAATCGTGGCGCGCCTTACCGTGAGCCAAGGTCGCCACAATGCATGGCGTCGTCCATGCTGCGTTTGTACTCGCCATGGTTGCATACCTGATAGACCATTGACCCCAGCGCCTTGGATCAAGCGCATCAGTACCGTTTCGGCTTGGTCGTCGGCGTGATGTCCTAGTAGCAGTACATCATCTTGGTTGATATGCGCACGCATGGCGTTATAGCGGGCTTGCCGCGCGGCTTGCTCATCATGACCTGTCACTTGTGCTCTTAGGATATGACAAGGTATCTGCTGTGCTTGCGCCCAATCAGCGACGTGCTTAGCCCAGTGCCGACTATGCGCTTGCAAACCATGATCAACATGTAACAGCTGCGGCAAACATGGCAATCTGCCTTGCCGATAGAGCTGCACACATAACGCTGCAAGCGCTAATGAATCACGCCCACCGCTACAAGCCAGCCATAGCCGACGACCATGCAGCTGCTCCCTATAGTCATTTATACTGCCCAATAATGCATCTGCCAATGTCTCATCAATCGGCAAATCACTGATTGGTCTAATAGGATGCGTGAGGATGGCACTGCTGGTCATAATCAGCCTTAGTTTTAGATAGATAAATTCATGAGCAAATTAATAGACATAAAAAAACGCGCCATTGAATGACACGTTTTATTTTAGCATTAAGACTCAGTCTCGAATATGAAAAGCTTAACACATGCTTTGCATTAAGCAGGCAGCATCACTTCTGAGTTAAACGTCTTTAATTTTTCGTAGCGGAGCTCACAACGCTCTTGAGGATCCAAATCTCTGATTTCATCGAGCTGCTCAGTGATCAGTGATTTTAGAGCTTCCATAACGGGTTGTGGCTGCACATGTGCGCCCTCACCTTCATCGATGACGGCATCAACCAAACCTAGCTGGTAAAGGTTGATGGCATTTAATTTCAGTGCTTCACTAGCGTCTGGTGCTTTTTCAGCGGTTTTCCATAAGATAGATGCACAGCCTTCAGGAGAAATGACCGAATAGATGCTGTTTTGCAGCATGTTGACTTTGTCGCCAACGCCAATTGCCAATGCACCACCTGAACCACCTTCACCGATAATGGTCACGATGATAGGCACTTTTAGGCTAGAGAATACCGCGATACTCTCTGCAATCGCTTGCGCTTGACCGCGCTCTTCTGCGCCAACACCAGGATAGGCACCTTGAGTATCGACAAAGGTCATCACAGGAATATTGAAGCGCTCTGCCATTTTGACCAAGCGAATCACTTTGCGATAGCCTTCAGGGTTGGCCATACCAAAATTATGCTCGATACGCTCACGAGTACTGCGACCACGATGCTGACCGATGACCATTACAGGTTGATCATTGAACCGTGCCAGACCGCCCAAAATGGCTTTGTCATCGGCAAAAGCACGATCGCCGTGCAACTCATCAAATTCAGTAAAAAGCTGATTAACATAGTCCATAAATAATGGACGCTTGGCATGTCGTGCAAGCTGCACACTATCCCAGACAGTGCTCATAGACGCTTCCCTTTAATCATTATACTTAATGTATTTATGTTTAAGAATAATATCGTTATCGGTGTTCAGATAATGAAAGTACAGTTGTAAACTGAGTAGAAGCTATAGTAGCACATCTTATATAGCATGACATTATCGACAGCACTGCTTTTGTTACGTTAGTCTTTAACTCGATACGGACAATGGTAACGGTTCAGTTGCTTGCGCCTCTACCACACTAAGCTGTACGCCCCATTTGGCAAACTGCTCAATCTCTGTGCGCAAATCAGCAACCAAAAACGCATAATGCTCGCTGCTATCAGCCACCGTGATTTGCCAGTCGCTATCACTGATGACCTTTAATTCTAATTCTGGCAGTTTATAATCACTACGGCTATGATGCGCGAGTACCGCAAGACGCAATAGCAAGCACAGATAAACGAGCTGGTTTCCCCCGATCTGACAGGTCTGCTCGAACATATCGGCTTTGAGCTTACGGCGATGGTTGAGCATCAACTGCGCCATACGCTTTTGATCCACTTGTGAGAACCCTGGAATATCAGAATACTCAAGCAAATAGGCGCTGTGCTTATGATAACTGCTATGACTGATTGCAAGGCCAATCTCATGCAAAAACGCGGCACGTCTGAGTAAGTCACAGTCATCGCTTGTTAGGGCAAGCTTATCTTTTACTTGCTCGAACAGGTTACGACTGGTTTTTACCACTTGCTTGGCTTGCTTTTTGTCGCCTGAATAACGCTTGATAAGCGCGAGCACACTGCGGTCACGCACATCTTCGCTCGCAAAACGCCCCAGCATGTCATACATCACGCCTTCACGTAATGCCCCATCTGAGTAGGTAATGGTCTCAACGCCTAGTACCTTCATCACCGCACGCAACACTGCCACACCTGCCGGAAATACCGCTTTACGGTGGTCTTTGACGCCTTCTAGCTCGATATCATCAATATTGCCAATCTTAAGCAGCAATCGCTCTAGTTTTTTAACGCCTTTATAAGTAATGCGTTCTTGCTCATCGGCCCAGCCTTTGGACACAAGGACATTACGCACCGCTTTGATCGTCCCACTTGAGCCGACCACGCTGCTCCAACCAGTCTTTTGGTAACGACCATTGATTGCCAGTACTTCCTTGCGCGCGCCTGAAATCGCATTGTTAAAAGCCTCTTTGGTAATGAGGCCATCAGCAAAGTACTTCTGTGTGAATGCGACGCAGCCCATTTGTAAGCTTTCAGTCAATAAAGGATCAAACTCTTGACCGATAATAAATTCCGTCGAGCCACCACCAATATCAATAACCAAGCGCTTGTCGCTACTCTCATTGGTATGCGAGACGCCCAAATAAATCAAGCGTGCCTCTTCGCGACCAGCGATAATCTCAATGGGCTTGGGCAAAATCTTATTGGCTTTTGCAATAAAATCATTGGCATTTTTGGCTTGGCGCAAGGCGTTGGTCGCAACCACACGAATACGCTCTGGCGGTACAGAATCCAGACGCGCCACAAACCGACTCAAACAATCCAGACCACGCTGTGCAGCTGTCTCGCTCAAGATTTTATGCTCATCCAGTCCAGCAGCGAGCTGTACCTTTTCAGACATAGAGACTACTTTGCGCACTTCCCCATGATCAAGACGGGCAATGGCTAAGTGGAAACTGTTGGAACCAATATCAATGGCTGCCATCATTTCATCATCGCCGAGTGGCGGGTTTGTAAGATAGTCAGTAGGCATAAGGCAAGTTGTCACCGTATTAGAGAGAGTGTGTAGTTTAACAAAATCAGGTACGACATAGATATAAAATCATAGGTATAGAAAAAGCAGCCGCCACACAAATCTGGGCCATTTTGCCATTAAAGCATTTATCCTAAATACGCGCAAGCGCCGCAAAATCATAGCAAAAGTGTAAAACCACTCTATCAAAGGCTAATGACCAAGCCTACATCTAACGCTTGTGTTAGCAATAACGGTTTGCTACATTGAAAGCTCATAATATTGTGATAAAAAACCGTTATTTACTGCTTTTACATCGGTATAAATCACATCGAAATCCATCAATTATTTACCTAAAAACTGCCGACAATGGATAGTCGATAAACCCGCCAGCAAGGACGCTAACCGCATGAATCAAACAACCGAAAAAAATGCGACCGAAACCGCTAATACCCATAACAGTACCAGAACGGATATGATAAAAACTGAAGCGTCACCCAAACAGGCGTTTTATGATTTTTATTTAGACGAGCATCAAAACATGGCTTGTCGCCGTCTCCATTTTGCAGGTAGCAGTTTTGGTTTGTTAGGATTGGCAAAGTCAATCAAAACTGGCTCGGTAAAGCCTCTCGCAAGAGGTGTCGCAGCAGGATATGCCTGCGCTTGGGTCGGGCATTTTTTCTTTGAAAAAAACAAACCCGCCTCGCTTAAATTTCCGCTAAAAAGTTTTGCTAGTGATTTTCGTATGTATGGCGATGTCCTGCGTGGCAATTTAAGCCTAAAAGATCACAAATATGACAAACGTACAAAAAAACCAGCATCATAATTTATTATGAATGCTGGTTTATCTTTCAAATGTCTAAAATTTGAGAGATTTAGAGTGGGTTAACCCTTTGTTATCTCTGCAAATATCTCATCAGCAGCAGTAATCGATGCCTCGATATCTTCATTGCTGTGCTTGATTGACATAAAGCCTGCTTCATACGCAGACGGCGCTAGGTAAATACCGCGATCTAACATACCGTGGAAGAAGGTATTGAACATCTCCATATCGCACTCTGTCACATCATCAAAGTTACTTGGGGTTTTGGTATCAGCGTCTTTGACAAAGAACATACCAAACATACCGCCCAATTTATTGGTGCGCAGATTGATGCCATGCTTATCCGCCGCCGCTTGGAAACCATCGACCAGATGATCGACTTTGGCAGCTAAGTCTTCGTAAAAACCTTCTGCCGTTAGGTCTTCAAACATCGCGATACCGGCACGCATCGCAAGTGGGTTGCCTGATAACGTACCAGCTTGATACACGCCACCAAGCGGTGCGATGCACGACATGATTTCTTCTTTACCGCCAAACGCACCAACTGGCAGGCCTGCACCGATGATTTTACCAAAACAGGTCAAATCAGGCGTGATACCGAAGTGTGCCTGCGCACCGCCCAGACCCACGCGGAATCCTGTCATCACTTCATCAAAAATCAATACTGCGCCATTGTCCGTACACTGGGCACGCAACGTATCATGAAACTCTTGTGTTGGGATTACCATATTCATGTTGCCAGCGATCGGCTCCAAGATCACGCAAGCAATCTCGTCGCCCCATTTTTCAAAGCAGTCTTTGATCGCTTGCGGATCATTATAAGGAATCGTGATCGTGTGCTTCGCAAAATCGGCTGGTACGCCTTTAGACGTTGGTTCACCGATATCAAGCATGCCTGAGCCTGCTTTGACAAGCAGACTGTCTGAATGGCCATGATAGCAGCCTTCGAACTTGACGATTTTGTCACGCTGAGTATAACCGCGTGCCAAACGAATCGCACTCATGGTCGCCTCAGTCCCCGAGCTGGTCATACGAATCATCTCAACGCTCGGCACGAGCTCACAGATTTTATCAGCGACCGTGGTTTCAAACGGCGTTGGTGTCCCAAAGCTCAAACCATCATCGGCGGCTTGTTTGACAGCGTCGATGACTTTTGGATGCGCGTGACCCAAAATCATTGGGCCCCAAGAACCCACATAATCAATATAGGCATTGTCTTCGGTGTCATAAATCTTGCTGCCATCAGCGCGGTGCATAAAAATTGGCGTACCGCCGACCCCTGCAAAGGCACGGACGGGTGAATTAACGCCGCCTGGAATATGTTTGCGGGCTTGCGCAAAAAGCTGTTCGTTTTTAGTACTCATAGCTATTCTCTATTTATAGGTTTTATATTCTGTCAGTTCTGTATTTTCTAAATGTCGTCAGTCTTATATTTGTTTATTATCGAATCTTTCAAGACATTTTTACAATTTACGCTTTTTTGACGACAGAAGATTTGAGCTTCATTGGGCCATAGCCATCGAGTTTACAATCAATATCGTGACCATCGGTTGCGTCTGGTAATAGGCGAATACTTTTCGCTTTAGTTCCAACTTTAATGACAAGTGAAAAGCCTTTAACCTTAAGGTCTTTAATGACGGTCACCGCATCGCCATCCTGTAACTCATTGCCAACCGCATCACGAATGACGGCATCTTGCTCTTCCGCTTGTGCCGCATCCGTCTCAGCCGCCGTCCACTCGTGAGCGCACATCGGACATACCAGTAACGCACCATCTTCATACGTATATTCAGCATCACATTTTGGGCAATTTGGTAAGCTCATCATATCCTCGGCAGTCATCAGACGTTGGGTTTATTGTAGAGCGGACATTGTACCGTAACTCGCCATTTTTAACCAATTTGTACCGTTGAAAATGGCGCACTACACCCAATTTAATGCTTAACCCACACTGAAGCGCCCCACTTAGTAGTGACGTTTTTGTGATACCCTTTTTGTGGTACTCTTCTTAACCTTATTGACATTTATTCTGACAGGTTCTGTCAGTAACAACAGCGTCTATATGAAAGCGCACCTATAACTTTTATCGCTTCGATTTCATCTATATATTTTAATTATTAAGCAGAAGGATAATAACAATGACTCAGTCTCCAAACCCCTCAGCATTGCCGCAGTTTTCGCAGTTGACCATTCAAGGCGAGGATGCCGAAAAATTCTTGCAAGGGCAATTGACTTGTGATGTCACCAAACTTGGGCTTAGCTATCAGGCAGCCGCTATTTGTAATCTAAAAGGCCGTATTGAATTTGGCATTTGGATCAAAAAACAAGCCGAGAAGCACTACGATGTGGTCATCAGCAGCGATTGTGCAGATAGCTTACAAGCTCATTTAAAAAAGTTTGGCGCGTTTTCTAAATTTGATACCAGTGAGTCGATCGCGATTTATCCGTGTGTGTTAGCAGACGAACCAACCTTTAGCCATAAGGACGATCACAATACCGCTAAAGACACGCAGGATTGGATGGCGTGCAGTATCGCCACTGGTAACTATTGGATTGTCGCGGCGACTCAAGGTGAGTTTCAGCCGCAAGAACTGCGCCTGCATCAGCGTGGCGGTATGGACTATGATAAAGGCTGCTACTTGGGCCAAGAAGTCATCGCCCGTATTTATTTTAAATCAGCGCCCAAAGCGTTTTTGCATTATGTCAAAGGCACAGGCGCGCTCCCCGCAGCAGGCGACAAACTCGATAAAATCCAAGTGGTGAATGCGATAGAAAATGACAATGGCTTTATTGCCCTTATCGTTGCTCGTCCTGAACACTTGGCAGAAAGCGATTTGAATATATTGGACTTGCCAGCCGCACTGCAGGTGGATGTTGCGCGCCCAAAGTAAAATCAAGCTGAAACAAATAGGCGGCGCAGCAACGGTGGTGGCAAGCTAATATACGGCTGCCGTCATGATTAACATGAGCATAGAGAATCCCATGACACATATTGCGGTACTCGGAGCAGGGGTGGTGGGCGTGACCACCGCATGGTATCTACGTCAAGCAGGCTATGATGTGACTGTGATCGAGCGCGAATCGGCGGCAGGGATGCAGACGTCCTTTGCCAATGGTGGTCAAATATCGGTCTCTCATGCGACGCCGTGGGCCAATCCTGCCACCCCGATGAAAGCGCTCAAATGGTTGTTTAAAGAGGATGCCCCGCTGTTATTCCGTCTGCGTGCGGATAAGGATCAGCTCAAATGGGCGATGCAGTTTTTGCAAGAGTGCCGCGCTGATCGTGCCGATGCCAATCTGGTGCAAATGGTACGCTTAGGGTTATATTCTCGCGACGCCTTACAACAGCTACGCGCCGATATCGGTATCAATTATGAGCAGCAAACACGCGGTATCATGCATTTTTATACCAGCCAAGCTGAGTTTGATGCGGCGATTGAACCCACTGAGCGCATGCAAGCGCTTGGTTGTGAGCGCCATGTGATTGATATCAATAATGCCGTCAACTTGGAACCTGCCCTCTATCCGATTGCGCATAAACTCACTGGTGCAACCTACACCAGCCGTGACGAATCTGGTAATGCGCACCTATTTACGCAAAGACTCGCACAGCGCTGCATTGATGCGGGTGTACAGTTTTTATATGATACTGAGATCTTAGCGCTTAATACTGACGCTCACTCTGCGCGTCCGCATGTGCATAGTATTACCATTCGCCCAAAAGGCGAAAACGTACAAACTTTCACAGCTGATAGTCATGTGATCGCGCTAGGCAGCTATAGCGTTCCTCTGTTAAAACCATTGGATATTCGCGTGCCTATCTTTCCAGCAAAGGGCTATTCAGCCACCTATACGGTCAATCCACGAGCGCCGCATTTAGCGCCCTTTGTCAGCTTGATTGATGATGAGTTTAAGCTGGTGACTTCACGTTTGGGTGATAAATTGCGAGTGGCAGGCACCGCAGAATTTAATGGTTATAATTTGGACCTAAATGCCACGCGCTGTGAGGCCATTACGCGCCGCGTGCAGCAATTATTTCCAAAAGGCATCATCGCAAATTCGGTTCAATATTGGACAGGACTGCGCCCCATGACCCCGTCAAACGTACCTTTGATTGGGCGCGCGCATTGCGGTCAAGTCAAACATGGTAGCCATAACACGTCAGCCACTTTTGACAATCTATGGCTAAATACAGGACATGGCACATTAGGCTGGACGCATGCTTGCGGCTCTGCAAAAGCCATCAGCTTATTGATACAAGGTGAAACGCCCAACGTTGATTTTGATTTTGTGGGTACAAACAGCTGACTTAATAGATCTCTTGCAAAAGTACCAGTTCATTGACTTCCACTGACGGAGTTACAAGGGCTGACGATGACTTATGCAAGAAGTCTAATCTCTAGACACTATAAAAAAACTATCTCCATAAAAAAGCAGGCGCTTACATCGTGTAAGCGCCTGCTTTTTACTTTAAAAAAATTGAACTTATGCGATTGCACTATCTATTGAGTTTTCTAATACCGCATTAGCCACATTGTCTGCGTTAGCACCCAACGCCTCTAATTGCACAGGTACGCCATTAACGGCGGCATTACCACTCAACTGATCAATCAAAGTATCGTCTGTTAGGTCATTAACACTGACACCGGCATGCGCTTGCGCAATCTTCTGCTTCACCCCTTTACGTCCATGACCAAAGCCATGTGGAATACTGACCACGCCGGGCATCAGCTCATCAGTCACCTCTGCTGCGATGATCACACTGCCTACGCGAGAGGTCACTCTCACGTCTTGCCCGTCTACAATACCATGCTGTGCTGCCGTTTCTGGATGCAGCATTAGTGTACAACGAGACTTACCTTTCACCAATCGATAACTATTGTGTAGCCATGAATTATTGCTACGTACATGGCGACGTCCGATGAGCAAAATCTCCTGATTATCATACTGCTGCATCATTTCTTTGACCCGTACCAAGTCTGCCTGATAAAAATCAACATTGAGATTGATTTGCTTATCGGCGTGCTTGATCGCCTCTGGCAACATACGGTGCAATGGTCCTAAGTCGATACCATGTGGATTGTCTATGAGCGCATTCAATGTGACGTCTTTATAAGGTCCGTACTTGAGAGCTTGCTCAAGTAAGAATTTCGGTCCAAACGCTTTTGTCGCGGCACGCTCTTTTTGTACCGCTTCTGGCGCGTCTTTATCCAAGCGATCGGCAAGCTCTAGATAAATCTCCCAGTCATGCTTCTCATTCTCTGTTTTGCTAAATAAGGCAGGCGAGTATTTGGCAACATTGTGTACAGCAAAACCATTAAACGTAATGTCGTAATGGTCACGCTCGAGTGGCGAGACGGGCGGCAGGATAATGTTGGCATGACGGCTGGTCTCCGTCACAAAGTAATCAAGCGACACCATAAACTCAAGCCCTGATAAGGCCTCATCTAGCTTTTCACCATTTGGCGTGCTAAGGACAGGGTTTCCCGCGACACTCATAAAGCCTTTTAACTGCCCTTCTCCTGCGACCAACATCTCATCTGCCATCGCAACCACTGGATATTCGCCATTAAAATCAGGTAGATTGCTCACGCGGCTGTGACGTTTGCCCAAATAGCCTGGGCCCGAGCTATTGACCACATCGACCGCAGGATTGGGGAACATGAGTCCGCCCACTTCATCTAAGCGTCCTGTGACGATATTGATGACCATGGACAGATATTGGCTGAGCAAGCCAAACTCTTGCACCGAGATACCCATACGGCCATAACAGACCGAGCTTTCGGCTTCACAAAACTCTTTGACGATACGTTTGATTTCAGCGGCGGTAATACCTGTAATATCTGCTACTGACTCAGGGGTGAACCCTTGTGCAAATGATGCAATACGATCAATCTCTGGCGCCAGCGCTGCCACTCGGCTATCTACCTTGGCATAGCCTTGCGCGTAGATCTCATTGAGCATGGCAAGTAACAGCAATACGTCTGTCGCTGGACGAATAAAGTGATGTTCACTGGCGATGTCTGCCGTTTCGGTACGCCTTGGATCGATCACCACCACTTTGCCATTACGTGCTTTGATGTCTTTGAGCTTTTGACGCATGTTGGGCGCAGTCATGATACTGCCATTAGAGGCCAGCGGGTTACCACCGATGATGAGCATATACTGCGTGCGATTCACATCCGGAACAGGGATGCGGAGCATATGACCGAACAGATGCATGCTGACGATATGGTGTGGCAGTTGGTCAATTGAGGTCGCAGAAAAGCGACTACGCGTCTTTAGGCTAGTGAGTAGCTGCTTGATAGTCAACATGCCACCCATGTTATGGACATTCGGGTTACCCAAATACACCCCAAATGCGTTTTGACCATATTTTTGCTGAACAGACTGGATACCTGCAGCAACTTTATCTAACGCCTCAATCCAGCTGATCGATTTCCAACCATCCGCCGTCCTTTCAACAGGCCCTCGTAAACGATCAGGATCTTCGTACAAATCCTGCAAAGCAGTGGCTTTTGGGCAAATGTAGCCTTGAGAAAAAGGATCGTTTTTATCCCCTTTGATCGATAAGACTTTTTCGCCATCGTGCTTGATCTCGACGCCGCACATCGCCTCGCATAAAGTACAGGTTCTAAAGTGGATTTGTTCGTTGTCCGCCGCGCTAGCCGCTGTAGTGCCCATAGTCATACTCCCTTTTATGTTTTATAAATCCTAGCTTTCATGAGATATATCATGAGCCGCTATGGTTGCTTCCTTGCAAAAAATTGGCAAATAAGGCGTCAAAGCTGATATTCAATGTCGCAATCGCTTGCTCCATCGAGTAGCGCTGCTGATGACAGCCTAGTATCAGCTCATGTACTTGCGCGGCTGCCATATCCACACAGAGACTCACCGCACTGCGTTCACAAGAACGATTGGATAGCTGCAATCCTTGAATAAATATCTCCGTCCACTCCTCTTGTATGTCTGCGACCAGATTACCCAGTCCATTATTGAGTGAGGATTGGTTCTCTATATCGGCAGTAAATCTCGGACGATCTTCGAGTAAGTGCTGAAATAGCGCAATATTCTGGAAGGCAGAATCAAAAATCATTATCAGACATTGCTGACACTGCTGATTAAACTCATCCTTAGTCAGTACATCATAGTCCTTGAGCATATTAACCCATGCCAGCCGCATTGGCGATAGATAGTGGTCTTTTAACTGAGCGCTGAGCTCGTTCTGTAGCGCATCCAAGCTCTCAAAATGATTATAAAAACTGGGCTGCGCAATGCCAGCGCCTTTGGCAATTTTATTCATACTCATGCCCTGAGCGCCTTCTAGACTATAGAGCCGTAACGCGCTTTTTAATAAGGCACGCCGCGTCTTGGCTTTTGCCAGCTCACGTTTTGACTCTATAGGTGCTGCTTCATTTTGCGCTAATGCATTCAATATAGAGGTATCCCTACTCGATAAATGATTATGTCAACACGCCAGTAATTTACCTGAAGTGCTATTGTGCTAAAAAAGTGTGATGATAGTCACATATTGATTACTATTTTTAGACTCGTCATTTTTAAACCCACAATAACTTTTACTAATTATGTTTCGACTATAAGGTTATAGTTATTTAAACCATAAGTCTATAGCCAAACATATAGTAGGACTCGTGCTTCACAAAACAGATTAATGCTTCATAAGATCAGAATGTTTGTCTACTATAAATACCCCACCCCCTTTCCCAGTTGACATACGCTACGAGATTGCGCAGTTACCTAGCCCGTATATTCATAGTTCCCCATGTGACACTTACCTCTAGATATCGGTCTCAATTCGATGTACATTACGTACAATAGACGCAATTTACGCATCATTAATACAGTCGGTGAGCAGATAACACACGATTCACGCTCACTATAATTAAGTAACACTATAAACATAGCGTATACAGACAGCTGAATTGAAAAGCCCTATATTAATTATCACAAGATATTTGGTAGCAACCAATGATACTTGTGAACTACTAAAATAAGAAAATCAATAAATAGATAGGTTTGTTAATTGGTAAACAGAACTACCATGAAAAGCAATTAAAAATTATATTACACATATTAATTAAAGAAAAAGGAATACAACTATGAACGAGAATACTCTAAAAGGTGAATGGAAGCAGCTAAAAGGCTCAGTAAAACAAAAATGGGGCGAGCTGACTGATGATGATTTAGATCAAGTTGAAGGTAGCCGTGATAAGCTGGTTGGCCGTATACAAGAGCGTTATGGCCATGCTCAAGATCACGCTGAGCGCGAAGTAGATGACTGGCGCCGCGAAAACAATTACTAATAAATTTTTTTTGAGAAATATAAGTAGTGTCTTTTTCAAAGTATAGTTAGATTACTATAAAATCGATACAATAAGATTCAACGTTATTTTTCGCAGCCTCTGGAGGCGCAGTCACAGCAAGCAACAAAAATAGCGTTAAATCAAATGAATTTATTGTCTTGTATTGTTTTTATTTAGACTTGACTATAAATAAAATAAAAACCGCATAGAAGTTTATGCGGTTTTTTTGTATTAGACAAATCATAAATTAAAGACGCAGTATTTTATAATTCTTATTTCATATTTTGTATCAGCTAAAAGCGAATATCAACTGACAAGAATAATTAGTATCGTCCAGACACGATAAGACCGCATAGCAATAAATTGTTATGCGGTTTTATCGTTAACTGTCCATGTTACCTATCACGACTGCTTTCTATGCATCCTTGCACAAATATTCAGTGACTGTGATACTGGGCATCCTACCCTTGTTACTGCATACAGCATCTAATCTTAACTGCTGCTATCAGCAATGGGTATGTGTCCTTACTTCAACTATTATTATCATCCTGATGCTAATAATTGAATCATTATCCTTAATGCGGCCAACTCAATCCTTGAGTCACACTCCCTAATGCCGTGTAACTATAATGCCTAACTCTCACTCTCATGTTAAGTCGCGTAAACGTCATTGCATGTAAGCATATGCTTACAACGATTTAATTATTCTCAATAATTACAACTTATTAACGCAAATGACACTTAATATAAAGCTTTGTATCCTATGATAGATAATGTAAGAAAACATTTCTAAAAATAGTTTTTTTAGTGATAGTAGCTCTTAATACCTATCTGAGCATGGCTGTATCAACATATTTTAGAACCTTCTACCTTTAACTTATATAAGCATTCTTATCGCAAGCTCTCTGAAACCTTATAGGATATTGCCTCATGAAAACTCTAAAGCCGTTCTCCTTTAAGACAACCATATCTACTGTTCTTATCGTTGCTCTATTGGGTACCACTGTCGGTTGTGCTGTCGTTGGTCCTGGCTATGATAACCAGCCCATATATCGTGGCGATAATAATCGGCAGAACGATAGCTTCAACCGTGTCAGCCAGCAGCTACGTCAAGACTTACGCCGCAAAGGCTATCAAGTCATAGACATTAGCTCTGATAGCTATCGTGGCGATCGCGCAATGACAGCTTTTGCCAAAAAGAATAATCAGCTCTATGAGCTAACATATACTTATCCTTCTCTAAGACTCATCAGCTCAAATAAAAGAGCATGGTCAAACAACTGGGAAGATAACAAGTATCAAAAAGACAATGACCGCTATAAAAAAGATAAGCATAAAGATAATGGTAAATATAAGAACGACAAGCGCTATAAAAAAGGTGATGTAGAGGACAGCATTAAAAGAGAGTCACGTTACCCAGCGATCAAGCGCCGTGCCATCAATAAAGTAAGATCTATGGGTTACCGTGTCGAAGATATCGATCTTGAAGAAAAAAACAAGCGTGGTGTCTTTGACATTGAGGCCAGACGCGGCTCGCAGGAGTATGAGATATTGCTTAGCTATCCAAATTTAGACGTTATTAACGTTAAAAAAGACTGATGACGCTGACACTACTGTCAGTAGAGCAGCTCTACATGCCCCTTTACTGAAATATTAGAAAACTATCTTTATCCAACGATAGTAGATTATGAGGACATTTTTAGGAAAGCTTTATCATCTTCAACACTAAAGAATGTAGTGTCTGGCAGTATTGTCGCCACTTTATTAGCGGTAACTACTGGCTGTGTCACCACACCTGGCGGCTATAGTGTATATGACGATATCTATGGAGACGTCTACAAAGATAACAAAGATCATAAAAAGCACAAAGACAAGCATAAAAAAGCGGATAAAAACGTCTACTCAGCTGCTATCGAGCGTCGAGCTGCCAATAAAGTTAGCAGCATGGGATACCGTGTCGAGGATGTCAAATACGTGAAGGGCAAGCGTAAAATTATGGTGAAGGCTAAGCGGGGCCGTGATAAGTATAAAATTGATCTCAATTATCCGAGCTATCAAGTGACCAAAATTAAAAAGCATTAATTAGGTTTTGGGTATATTTGCCAGTCTTATATACTCATCAACTTATGATTTGATAGTCAAGTAGATCAATAACCGATTTGCTTGGCTTTTTTTGTCCCAGACTTTTATCTCTGATTGTATATTTAAAAATCCAAGACTTTTATCACATCATACGCTGGCGTTTCATACGGGTGCGCCTCTTTTAACGCGATGACAGCAGCAGTAATAAATGCGTCATCGACGACCATCTCTACTCGCCATTCATCGACCGTTTCTAAACTATCTTGCTTACCGATATGCGGCGCGCTACCTGCTAACGGCATAAACTGCCCTGTTCCTTGCACTTGCCAACAGCACTGTTCATAATCGCCAATACTCCCGGCACCAGCGGCAAATAAAGCGGACTTTACTTGCTCTAATGCCTCATCAGGAATAAAAACCGTTAACTTATACATGAACTTACCTCACAAAATAGGTTTAAATCTCAATCTATTAGTTCTTAGATAAGGAAGGATGATCAGTCCATATATAACGTAACAGCCAGTCTTTAGCATCACCGGCATAATCAATACCGATACGCGGACGCACTGATACAGGTGGCTGGCAGCCATCATCTTCGACCCAAACGCCTGAGTCTGGCGTGATAGGCTTGCCATATAAATCGCGAGTTATCTGCAAGCGCTTGGTCAGTTTGCCAGGGCCTGCAAATTGTTTGGGATGAGTCAGTTGTTTGTCTGGACTGAGATGTTGTTCAGCAAGCAGACGATCGCTATCTTCTGTCAAAAATCCTGCTCGAATCAGCACCGATTCAGGCGACTCTATAGAGCCGCTAATCAAATTTAGCATATGATGCACACCGTAAGTCAGATAGACATAGAACACACCACCTTGCTCATACATAATCTCTGTGCGCGCCGTTCGAGTGCCTGCATGTGAATGGCAGGCGGGATCATCTTGACCAATGTAGGCTTCGGTCTCAGAAATACGCATTCGCAGCGTTTTTTGCTGTCCATCACTATCGGTTAGCTCTCGACATAAAACCTTACCAATCAGATCAGCAGCAACCACACAGGTTGGACGCGTAAACCAAGCTAGCTCTAAAACAGTTGATAAAGCAGTAGACATTAGCGAAACCTTTTCTTATTTTTATGGTCTAATTGATATGAGTAAGTACCAACAAATTAGCATAAAAGTAAGATAAGGTATGGAGTACAGTGTTGGCGCTATGTTTGATTTTTTATACGAGTTAAGTGATAAGCCTATGGCTGAAAGGGTGATACTTTTGATAAATGGATAGGAATTATAGTCTGTTATAAGTGGTTCCATTATACCAGTCTGTTTTAAGTGGTCTGTTAATAGGTTCAAAGGGTTAAATAGCTGGTTCCCTTGGAGTATACCCTAATTAAGTTTCTTAAAATGAAGTCATCAACATCCAAGTGTATTTATAATATAACTAGAAACGAATGCATACGATGAAAATATGAAAAACAGGGGACTAATAATGACTGTTAGAAAGTATGGTGAATGCAAAGATATTTTTTGGGATGAGATGTCTTTTAACTACTCTTTAGAAGAACTGTGTATTTGGGATATTGAAAAATATTGGAGTCTAGAATATTTTTTAATTAAATTGTGTGCAAGCTTACAGGGTAACGAGGTATTGTACAGAAAGTTTGCGGCAGATTTATACTATCTTGGTCATAGTATAAATAACTTGATAACAAACCAAATGCATCCTTCAGAATGTCACATATTAGAGAAATTTAATGAAGACGAGGCATGCGAATGTCGTGACCGTTTTAATCATATTATGAAAATACTCTGGGGACGAATTCCCTTTGACTTTCATGATTATATGATAACTAGTAACCCACTTATTCAAGACGAATTGAACTTAAGTAGGTAATATTTATTATTAGACTTCTTGTAAAAGTATCAGTTCTTTTACGAAGTTACGAAACTACCTTAGATATTGAGCTATGTTCATAACATCATAAAAAACAATCTAGGAATTTTAATAAGACAGCCTAATGATAATGACCTACCTATCAGTTTAGCATCTGTACGCTCATTAAAGTCGTATCTAATACGGTTAGTTCGATGCCTGTATAGCGCACCGATCACTAATAGAATATGTATGGTAAGTACACCATGAAGTATACCGCGCCTATCTCATTGAGTTAAAACCTTAATACTCTTAGCCCACAGCCAAAGATTTAAATACTCACTAAGGAACCATCATAAATATAATGCCATAAAAAAAACTGAGCACATGGCTCAGTTTTTTATTTTATGCTAAGTATCAGATACTTATTTTAATGGTACACCGATACGGTCAGCCACTTCTTCATAAGCTTCAATCACATCACCTAATGACTGACGGAAACGGTCTTTATCAAGTTTCTTCTTGGTGTTCTTATCCCAGATACGGCAGCCATCTGGTGAGAACTCATCACCTAATACGATACGGTCATGGAATACGCCAAATTCTAGTTTGAAATCAACTAAAATCAAATCACCCGCATCAAACAATGCTTTGAGTACATCGTTGACTTGATAGGTCAGCTCTTCCATCTTAGCCAATTGTTCTTTGGTTGCCCAGCCAAGAGATACAGAGAGCGACTCATTGACCATCGGATCACCTAGCGCATCATCTTTATAAAAAAGCTCATACGTTGGCGGTGTCAATGCTTGCCCTTCTTCTAAGCCCAAACGACGTACCAAACTACCAGCGGCAAAGTTACGCACCACGCACTCTACAGGAATCATATCCAAGCGCTTGACCAATACTTCGTCGTCAGACAATTGCTCTTCAAAATGCGTCTCGATACCAGCATCAGACAATTTTTGCATGATAAAAGCATTAAAGCGGTTATTCACCACGCCTTTACGCGCCAATTGTTCGATACGCTTACCATCGAGCGCTGAGGTATCATCACGGAAGTGTAAAATCAGAAGATCATTGTCTTCTGTTTCGTAGACAGATTTGGCTTTGCCTTTATACAGCAGTTGTTGCTTTTGCATTATGGGGGTTCCTGTTCGTTCAAGCTTATGTGGTAAAAACGCGCAGCGACCGCTGACTCTTATTACAATATCGATATTATTTTAATCAATAATCATAAAAATCGGCGGTACAAATGAAGAAATAAATTAGTTTGAAGGGCTACTAACAGCACGCTGAGGCTTTGGCAACTGATACTGATTACCTGACTCATTCTGTAGTTTAAGCGTGTTCGCGCCCACATTAGGGGTCGGATACAAAGGCACGAAAGGCGCTGTTTCTTGAGCAGCCGGCAGCTCTATCGGTGCAAGCTTTTTGCTTTGTTGATAGTCTAAGCTGCCATTGTCGCGCTTTCCAAGCAGGCTCTTGGTCGCTTGGCAGCCGCTCAATACCAACGTACTACCCAAAACTAAGGTCAGCATTGCAGGAAGTAGTTTTGTCGTTTTTGATGATACTGTTTTTGATGATACTGTCATCATGTTGTCTCTCTGAGTTAGCAGTTATTGCTCATTTAGGCGATTGGCTTATCATGATAAGTTGACTTGTTGCTCTCTTGAATATTAATCGTCAAGCAACAAGTCTTAAATCGCTGAAGATCAGGTTATAGTATGTTTGCTCGAACCAACGCTTCATCAATAGTCGCATGATGTTGCTCTGCCAACCAAACGAGTGGTAAGCGTATCCCTTTATCAATCATGCCCATTTTATGTAGCGCATACTTAGCTGGAATAGGACTTGACTCGATGAATAAGTCACGATGTAGATGTTTGACTACGTCATGAATCTGACTAGCCGTTTCAAAATCACCACGCAAGCCAGCAGCGAAAGTCTCGCTCATGGCTTTTGGCGCCACGTTGGCAGTCACCGAGATATTGCCTTTACCACCTACTTTTAGTAGATCAAGCGCTGTGCCATCATCACCAGACAATACGACCATTCTGTCACCAACAGCTTTAATCAATTGCTCACCGCGACCAACAGAGCCTGTCGCATCTTTGATAGCAACGATATTGTCGATATCACATAAGCGCTCGACGGTCTCGTGGGCAATATCGACGACCGTGCGACCCGGTACATTATAGAGCATCTGAGGAATATTGACGGCTTTAGCAATGGCTTGATAATGCTGAAACAAGCCTTCTTGTGGCGGCTTATTGTAATAAGGGGCAACCAACAACGCACAGTCTGCACCAGCATCTGCTGCGTCTTGAGTCAGTTTAATCGCTTCTATGGTGTTGTTTGCACCAGTACCTGCGATAACTGGTACGCGACCTTTAACATGCTGGACAAAATAGCGAATGACATCGCTATGCTCTTGCATCGATAGGGTTGCCGACTCGCCAGTGGTGCCGACAGCAACGAGGCAATGCGTGCCCTGCTCGATCTGCCAGTCTATGAGGTCAGCCAGACGTTTATAATCAACTGTACCGTCAGGGTGCATGGGCGTTACCAAGGCTACCATTGAGCCTTGTAATCGGGTTTTGATCTCGTCGTATGCTGTGCTCATAACCGTGCCTTACTGTATTATCCTAGCTTTTATCAAAGCTGTCACATGATAGGTCGTTTGCAAGTGCCAAAAATTTATATACGTTGATAAACGCTAATGACCAACCCTTGCTTGATGTTAATGCTGAAATTTTATTTATTATCATAACGTTTACATTATAAATTACTGCGTATTAAAGTGAGTATTGGCATTATCGATGCCAGTGACCGCAAATACCTGTTGCGCCATAAAATATAATAATAAAAACGCCTGCTAGTGTAGCATATTTTGATTTGACCGCTATCAATCAATTGATGATTCAAGCACAAATCAAAGACGAAAAAAGCTTTTTTTATTGCTAGAAACAATAAATATTGCTTCAAGTCTTTATTAATAATATACCGATAACTAAAGCACTCAGCAACGTATCAACACTGCTGAATGGTTTTGCCAATACTAGCGAATGGTCAACACATCGATGGTGGGACGATATAAGCGAAAAGGCAGGCCTCGCGTGCCTATACCGCTGCTGACGAATATTTAAATACATTATTTGCAGACTGATGCAGTATCCGTTTGCGTATCTCTTATAGCGAGCGGTATTTATGATGAGCAATTATACTTTTCGGTGTTTTTCGGTATGCTGCTGTCCAAATCACTTCCTTATGGTTTTATCTATTCAATACGCAGACCAATAATAGCAGGGATGCCTTGTCGAATAATTTCTATCGTGACAACGCCCTTTTTGGGTAGGGATGAGATGGCGTCAGAGAAATCCGTTACTTTCTTAATAGGCTTTTGGTGAAAATTGGTAATGACATCACCTGCCAAAATCCCCGAGCGCGCGGCTAACCCTGTCGGATCAACCGTCGTGACCAACACCCCCGTTTTATTGTCTGTAGCAATCTCTGCTTGTTCATCTTTGGTCAAATCGCGCAAACGTAGGCCCAGTTGGACATCATCACTTTGCTGATCCCCACTTTGGGCTCTGACATCATTAGGTGCATAAGCAAGTTTACCGCTAATGATCATCTGCTTACCATTGCGCTGAATCTGTGCGCGAAATGGATCGCTTGGCTTTGCTCGGTTGAGCAGATTCAATAAGTCGGATGCTCGCATGATTTGTACATTATTGTACTGCAAGATAATGTCACCAGGTTTTAGACCTGCTTTTTGTGCTGGCGAGTCTGGAGAAACGCGGGTCAGCAAAGCGCCTTGTGGTTTATCCAATTTATAAGCTTCGGCCAGATTACGGTCAATATCTTGCGGATAGATACCCAAATATGCGCGAGCGACTTCACCGCTGGTCTTTAATTGCTCATAGATATCCATAGCAGCGTCAATTGGGATAGAGAATGATAGCCCCATGTAGCCGCCCGTCCCACTAAAGATACGCGAGTTGATACCAATCACCTCACCGCGCTGATTGAATAGAGGGCCACCTGAGTTGCCAGGGTTTAGCGCCACATCGGTTTGTATAAACGGCACACTGGTTTCGCGTGAGAAGCTGCGTGATTTGGCACTGACGATGCCAGCGGAGGCTGAATAATCAAAACCAAATGGTGAACCAATGGCTAGTACGGGCTCCCCTACTTTTAAGCTGTTTGAGTCGCCAATCGGTAGCGCGGGGAACTGAGTGCCTTCAACTTTTAGTACAGCCACATCTGAGCGCTCGTCGCTACCAATCAAGGTTGCATCAAGCTCGGTTCTATCATTAAGTGTGACGGTGATTTTGTCAGCGCCCTCGATGACGTGATGATTGGTCAGCATGTAGCCGTTAGATGTGACAAAAAAGCCTGTACCATAAGCATGCTCTATCGCTGGCGTGACTGCTCGATCAGGAATGCGCACCCGATCGCCAAAAAACTGCCGCAACACTTCAGCCGTTTGCGCCTTAGCAAGCTCAGCCTCACTGACTGTCTTGGTGACGTTGACGCGCGCCACTGCGGGTGTCACTTGTTGAACTAGGCCAGAGAAATCAGCCGTGGTTACAGCCGCATGTGCATTGCTCATTGTGGTGACGTTAATACTAGCCACCATCGCCGTACTCACAGCGAGCGCCAGCGCACTGCGCTGTAACCAAAGTCGCATATCGACAGTGGTTCGTGATTTAAACATATTGATAGGCATATTGTCCTCCATATGAATGGTCATTATTATTGTTGGTAATTAGATGATGGTACTCGATAACGTCTTGCCTGACGCACATAACCCCAATCGTTATTGGTCAGCGTTCTTATATTTGCTTATATAGTGAATTCAGTATAAAAACGATACAGTGGGACTGGGATAAATTTTTCGCAGCATCGAGCAGCGTAGGCACAGCACGCAAGGAAAATTTAGACCAGTTCCACCTTGATATATAATATATCTGTTTTATTTAGGATTGACTATATCGTTATACTCATATTACACGATGGTATTCGTGCTATGCATCGATTTCATATATGTTTTATCGCTAGGCTGATATAGTAACGATCATGTCAGCCCCGTTTTTATATTTATTTTAATCAAAACCAGGGTTGTTGGCTTTAGTAAACATAAACCCTCAGCGCCAATATACGGTCTCTGATTGACGTCATATTATTGTTGTTTTAGCGGCGTGCATGACCAACGTAGCTACTGTATGATGGACAAAACGTTATCTTGCCATTATTTACATAATGCAGGATAACCCAAGGCATGGTTATTTCATACTGACTTTGTACAATTTTGTGGCTGCGCGCTGATATCGTGGCAGGCTCTATATACATGTATATGAATCAAATCATGTTATGATAGCAAGCAAAACAAATCATAAAACAAACAAAAGTCAATTAGTAAAAATGCTATCGACTACTCGTTTATCAAGCTTGCTATCATCATCCCTGTTTTCCATCTTTTGCATTTTTAGACCACTGTTATTTGTCTAAGAATGCTTTTGCCCTTGCTACTTTATAGTGTATATATCATCTCAAGCTCATGTTGCGATTCATGATGGCTATCAATGTGATGACCCAGATATAATCAGTAATGATAACAATTGATCATAAACGAACGGTAGCGACTATCTTATAGCAGCTATGGATAGATATAAAATATGACAAGATTACAAAAGGATTAATTTATGGATACCGCCCTATTGCTATCCGGCGTGGTTGGGATTGGCATTGCCGCCCAATGGCTGGCTTGGTATTTGAAGCAACCGTCCATTTTATTTTTATTGCTCATTGGCATTATCATCGGACCAGTCCTGGGGGTGTTTGACCCTGATTTGGTATTAGGTGAGCTGATGTTCCCCTTTATCTCTTTGGGCGTGGCAATTATTCTATTTGAGGGCTCGCTAACGCTAGAGTTTGATGAGATCAAGCAGCATGGTACTGTGGTGCAAATGCTGGTCTCGATTGGTGTACTCATCACCATCGCTATCGTGGCGCTGTCGACTTATTTGCTATTCGATGTCGACCCATTGATTGCACTCCTGTTTGGTGCGCTGGTCTGCGTGACCGGTCCGACGGTCATTATGCCGCTGTTGCGTAGCGTACGCCCCAATAAAACCATCTCTAATATCCTAAAATGGGAAGGCATTATCATTGATCCAATCGGCGCAATTGCCGTGGTATTGGTCTATGAATATATCATCTCAGGCGGTGAAGCCAGTAGTATCTTGCTATTTGCCAAAATTGTCGTATTGGCAACGGCACTTGGTATGGCAGGCGCTTGGTTACTGGCGTTCCTCATGCGGCGCCATATGGTTCCTGAGTTTTTGCGCAATGTTTTTACCCTTGCATTCGTCTTGGTCTTGTTTTCGGTATCAAATCACTTGGAGCATGAATCAGGATTATTGACTGTGACCGTACTGGGTGTGGCTTTGGCAAACTGGCCAAAATTCCCACGCGAGACGATTCTAGAGTTCAATGAATCTTTAACCGTTCTGCTGATCTCTGTGCTATTTATTATTTTGGCCGCTCGTGTAGAGCTGGCAAGTTTATTGAGCGTAGGATTTGTAGGTCTGGTGCTCCTTGCTATTGTCATGTTTGTGGCGCGTCCATTATCAGTATGGGCGTCCTCCATCGGCTCCAACCTCAAAACCAATGAAAAGCTGATGATCAGCTGGATTGGCCCTCGCGGTATCGTCGCTGCTGCTATCTCATCCCTGTTTGCGATTCGTTTGCAAGAGTATGATATTCAAGGCGTTGAGCTGCTTGTACCATTGGTATTTATGGTCATCATCGGTACGGTAATGATTCAGGGTCTGGGCGCAAAGATGGTCGGCAACTTGCTGGGCGTACGTGAGCCTGAGACCAACGGTATTCTTATCGTCGGTTCAAACCCGATTGCCCTACTCATCGCTACCTCTCTTAAAGAGCAAGGCTTCGATGTCATCGTCGCCCATAATAACTATACCAATATCGCGCGCGCACGCATGAGTGGATTGCGTACTTATTTTGGCAATCCAATCTCTGATCACGCTGATCACCATCTTGATCTGATCGGTATTGGGCGTCTGTTTGCCATGAGTATGGACAAAGAGATGAATACCTTGTCTGAGATTCATTATCGTCATGAATTTGGCGAGCGTAAGCTATACCGCCTCAAGTTCAGTGATGAAAAAGTCAAAAGTGAGCGCGACGACAAGCAGTCCAATTTTCACTCACAGTGGCTATTTGGCAAAGATGTGACGTATACCAAGCTTGCTAGTATGCTGTCCAAAAAAGCCCGCATCAAAATCACCAACATCACTGACAGCTATAGCTTTGAGCAGTATAAAGCGGATAACAAGCAGTTTGTGCCGCTATATACCATAGACAAAGAAGGCAAGCTGCACGTCATTACTGATAAGTTCGAAGGTACGGTGCCTCGCGATCGCAAGCTTATCTCCTTAGTTGTGGATGATGAAGTACAGCCAAAACCAGTGGACGTAACACCAAAACAAGAGCAAGCGCGTATGGTCGCCGATGCCAACTTTGAGTCCAGCTCAAAAGCGCCTGAAAAGCGTAAAGAAAAAGAGCTGGGCAGCGATAACCTACAAAAACCAGCGCCAGAGGCACCAACTAATACGGCTCAAAATACTGAGCAAAGCGTCGCCAGTGCCCCTAATGCGAACAGCGCCATAGATAAGTCCAATACTGCGACAGTCGCGGCCGATGATAAGGCAGTAGCACCAAAAACAGAGGCTACCAACACAGCGAACACAGGTGTGATGACAGCAAACTCGACCGCGACCTCAAAGACTAAGCCGTCTAGTAATAGTAATGCCAATGGTAATGGCAACGCGCCTAAAAATAAAAAAGGAGCGCTTGATCCCAATCGTCTCCCTGACTCTGGTCAAGACAGTGCTACTCATTCGACTGCCAAAGCTGACACCGACGCTTCTGGCGCGGTTGGGAAAGAAGCCAAACAGAGTGAGCTGAATGACAAAAATAGTGATAAATAAACTCTATCGTTATTTAACCGCTAACGTCATAATTGGTTAAATAACAAACTGTCATCAATAAAAAGCCCCAGCGACATGCTGGGGCTTTTTATTTTTATCATATCTGCTTGATTATTAAATCTACTTACAAGATAAACATGCTCACTCAAATATGATTATTCAACATCAAATCTGTCTACGACTGCCTGCCATATTCGCGCGCTCACCTCATCAGTACTGCCTGACGCATCGATACGCTGGATACGTTCAGGATGCGAGCTTGCAAGTTGACTAAAACCGGTATGTACCCAAGTAAAAAACGCCATTGCCTGCTGCTCAAAGCGATCTGCTGCGCTGCGCTTATTGGCGCGTGCCATGCCCTCTGCTACAGGTAAATCAAGCCATAAAGTCAGCTCAGGCAACTGCGTCACAAACTGCTCGATCAGCGTCTCAATTTTGGTCAGCATCGCTTTATCGCCATGTCCGCGTCCAAAACCCTGATACGCAATAGTAGAGTCCGTAAACCTGTCACAAATAACCCATGTGCCACGTTGTAGCGCAGGCAGGATGACTTGCTGCATATGATCACAGCGTGCTGCAAATAATAATAAAAGCTCTGTATCATCCTCAATTTCAGTTGCAGGATCTAGCAATATATCGCGCAGTCGCTCAGCAAACGGACTACCACCCGGCTCGCGCGTACGAAGGTAGTGAATACCGTTTTTCTCTAGTTGCAAGCATAGCTGTTCAATCGCCGTGGTTTTCCCGACGCCTTCCGTTCCTTCAAAACTAATAAACCGCCCTGCAATAGGTGCGGTCGTCGTTTGTGAAGCATTTGATTCCGGTAGCGTGGACGATGCTGTACTCGTTTGTGCGGATGGCGCGTTGGTCTGTATAGATACTGACATGATATGACCTTATGTCATCGGTGAGCGCTATCGTTAGATTATAGCGCTCAATAAACGATACGTTTTATAAGAGATAAAGAAGTGCTTTATTGCGGCGGTGTTTGAGATTTTTTCTCGCGCATGACGCTCAGATAGTCTTTTACCGCTTGGTTGTGCTCAGCCAAGCTATTGGTAAATTTGTGTCCGCCGTTACCAGTTGCCACAAAGTAAAGGGCGTCGCTATCGGCAGGATGCAAGGTGGCTTCGATAGACGCAGCAGATGGCAGCGCGATTGGCGTTGGCGGTAAGCCATCAATCTGATAGGTATTATAAGACGTTTTTTCATCGATGTCTTTGCGGCGGATATTACCATCATAACGGCTACCCATACCATAAATGATGGTCGGATCGGTCTGCATACGCATGTTTTTAACCAAGCGATTTCTAAACACGGCAGAGACTAGCGGACGCTCTTCTGGTACGCTGGTTTCTTTTTCGATGATAGATGCCATTACTAGTGCTTCGTAAGGGCTATTATAAGGTAGGTCAGGCGCACGGTTTTCCCACGCATCAGTCAGCGCTTTTTGCTGGCTTTTATATAGGTCCGTGAGCACTTTTTTATCGCTCGTCCCTTCACCATAATAATAGGTATCGGGCGCAAACCACCCTTCAAGATTATGATTGACGATAGGATCACTACTGTTGGTCACGTTATCTGGCAATATACCAGCCAAATCTAACGCTTGTGCAATGCTGGCATTATCACTGTCTGCGGTCAGCACTTCTTTTTCGATATTGTCATTATCACGCAGCGCTTGATAGAGGTCTTTTGAGGTTTTGCCTTCGATGATTTGCACCTTTACCATAGCTGCTTTTGCGCCCTGCTCTAATATTTGCAATGCCTCAGCAATGGTTGGATTTTCCGGCAATTGATAAATGCCTGCATGCAAAGGCGCATCGACTTGCGACTTAATATATAGCTTGGCTACGCTGGCCGAAAATAGCGGAATTTGATTTTGCCACTGCGGCAATAGGCCATAATACGTCTGACCTTGCTCAATCGTGACCATTTGCTGCGGCTGCTCGATACGGCCAAACAAGGTCTGATACACTATAACTAAAAAGAATGCAGCAATGAGTCCTAGTACCAGCAATACCTGATAACCGCGCTGCATAAAAAATGAGGGATTGTTGACTTTATATTGACGCGGTTTGCTGTTGCCACTGATGAGTGAGACATTGGTTGCTGGCGTGTCTTGCACCCTATCTACCACTGGTTGCGCGTCCGGCAACGTGGTGTCTACACGCTCCTCGACTGTGCCATCTTGCTTATTCGATGGCGACTCATTGGGACGTTCAGGTGGTGTATTGGGTGTGGGCTTGCTCATGGCAACTCGCGAGGCAGATGTTTGCTAGAATTTAGCACTGAACCGTACGATTTTCAATGGTATTTGCTTAGCTTATGAATTGATGAGTGAAAAATGCTATAATTTTGCGCTCAAATTCTGCAATAAAATCTATGCAAAGAAGGTTCTTAGTAATGGCAAAACCATTTGTAAAGTGGGTGGGCGGTAAAGGCCAATTAATATCAGAGATCACTCAACGCTTACCTGAATATGTAAAGAATGGCCTGCCATATATCTATGTCGAGCCTTTTAGTGGTAGTGCTGCATTAGCATTACATCTTTTAGATAGTGAGCATCCTCCTACTGCCGTTATCTTAAACGATATAAACACTGACCTCGTTAACCTTTATAATGTCATAAAGTCTTACCCTCATGAACTATTAGCATGTCTAAAAGTAATTCAGTCAGAATATGATCAGCTTGAAGATAAGGAAGCTAAGCAGCCTTATTATTACGCCAAACGTGACGAATTTAATACCCGGAAAGCTAGTGATATCAAGCACGCTGGTTTATTTATTTTTTTGAATCGTGCAGGGTTCAATGGCTTGTATCGAGTCAATAGCAAGAATAAATTCAACGTCCCTATTGGGAGCTATAAAAAACCTAATTTTGTTTTCGAAGACACTATCTTAAAAGCATCAGAAGTATTGAGTAAGGTAGAGGTATACAATCAAAGTTATGAAGATACACTCGCTCATTTAGAGCAATCAAACAAAGACAACTTACCTGCTTTGTTTTATTTTGATCCACCTTATAAACCTTTAAGTGAGTCTTCTAGCTTTACGTCTTACTCTAAAGATAGCTTCAATGATGAAGAGCAAGAAAAGTTAAAATCTTTTTGCGATTTGATAGACAAAAAAGGCTATCAGTGGCTGCTTAGTAATTCTGATACTACAAACCTTGACGCCGAAAATATATTTTTTGATACTTTGTATTCAGAATATAAAATTGAAAGAGTCAAGGCAAGTCGTAGTATCAACTCCAAAGGTTCAAAGCGCGGTCAGATTAACGAGTTATTAATTAGTAATTACTAAAGAATAATTTTACTTGGAATTTCTCCATTTTGAATTGCTTTCATGAAATCCGTTTTGAAGTAAAATGCATGGTTTTTATTAGAGACATATCTATCTAATACTTTGGAATATATAGGATTATAGCTACCATCCTTCCTTTTAGCGTCTTTACTTCTAATTTGAATGTACTTTCCATTTGAGGTATGAATATACCCATCATCTGAACTGTCAAGATGATTTAATATTTGCTGCTTGATACTAAGAAAATCCTGCAAGTACACTTCTTTTAGTGCTCGATTTTGTTTAGAATCTACATGATGTGCTGGCAAGAAATACCATTCTTCAGGAGAACTGCCATCAGGCTTTACTACAGGTAAATAAAGAAGATTATCAATTTTATCTAGTAACCTGTTAGCTTCTAAGTTCTCGTAAAACAAACTATCAAAATCCTTTGATATTTGAGTGATAAACATAGTTTCACGCGGCATACCGTTAGGGTGTGACTTGTTTGTTTTTAATTCACCATCACTAAAATCCGTTAGATTGCTATTATTCGGCATTCCAAGTAACTGTTGCAGGAACTGCCCAGTATTACCTTTGTTTATTGTAAAACCTGAAATATCTTCTTGTAATTTTAAATCTCCAAATTTCTTGTTATAAAGTGCTGGTAACTTTGAAAATACGTCTTCTAGCTTCATATATTACTGCCTTATAGTATAAGCAATTCTGACAAACTCATCTCAAATGCATGCGCAAATATTTCTATATTTACTAATGCAGGATTGCGTTCACCTCGCTCTATCATGCCAATGTAATTACGATGAAAGCCTGTCAGCTCAGCCAGCTGCTCTTGACTAAGGTTTCTGGCCTTTCGCAATTCACGAATACGTTGTCCAAATCTGATTAAAACTGTTTCTTTCATTTGCATTATTCTCAAGAGTTAGGTATTCTTTAACTACACACAATAAGTATCATTTTTATATCTTTAGAATGTGTGAGATAAGGAGCTTGCTGTGATAAGTATCGAAAATGTGACTATTAACATTGGAGCCAATTCAACAGCACCTAATGAACTATTAGATACTGAAGACTCTGTAGTAGTGAGAGATGAATTAGTAAATATGCTTCGCATCATTAGCGAAGATAAGAGATTTATTGGTCAAACTGTTGTTATTCCAGACGATTGCGGGCAGTATGGCTTTGTACAGGGAGAGTTTAATTTACCTGAGCTTCTTTACTTCTTAGCCGATATGCTGGAATAGACATGGAAAGTCATTCGTTTTTTAGTAGTACTAATTTAGATTTTAACTTACTGAAAGGTGACTGCTTAACAGTTATTCCTAAGTTAGATAACAACATAGACATGGTCTTTGCCGACCCTCCATACTTCTTATCTAATGATGGTTTGACAGTGAAAAACGGTAAAGTCCAGTCAGTCAATAAAGGTCAGTGGGACAAGCTTGTCAGTGACAATGATGCTTATGTATTCACCTACGAGTGGCTTTTTGCTGTACGAGAGAAAATGGCAGATAATGCAACCTTATGGGTTAGTGGTACACATCACAATATTTTTACTCTGGGTCGTATTTTGCCGCAGCTTGGTTTTAAAATACTTAATGTTATAACTTGGGAAAAAACCAACCCACCGCCTAATTTTTCTTGTCGGTTTTTCACTCATTCAACAGAGTTTATTATCTGGGCGAGAAAACATCCTAAAGTGCCACATTATTTCGATTACGACTTGATGAAACGACTCAATAACGATAAGCAAATGAAAGATGTGTGGCGCTTGCCAGCAATTGCTAAATGGGAAAAATCTTGTGGTAAGCACCCTACGCAAAAACCTTTGGCATTATTGGCACAGATGATTTTAGCCTCTACTAAAAAAAATGCTTTGATACTTGACCCTTTCGCTGGATCTTCAACAACAGGTATCGCAGGTAATGTCTTAGAAAGACGCTTTATTGGTATTGAACAGGAAACTGAATATCTACAACTCAGCCAAGCGCGCTATGAAGACCTACAACTTGAAGGGAAAAAAGAGTTTTTTAAACAACATTTCTATCGTTTATTAAATAAAGGAAATGACAATTAAGCAGATTTAAAATCTACAATATCACCTGACAATAACGTCAAACTAGTCATGGGCATGATACCGCGCAGCGCATTGCAAAAGAATAACCGCGTCAACCTAGGCAAGTCTTCATCTGATAACGACCGTATCACCACTGGATACTCTGTCGTGGACAAAGCATCAATGATCACCTGCCGCATCACACCAGCAACGCCCGATTGATCCATAGAAGGGGTGTACCATTGACCTGTTGTTAGATAATTCTCATGATTGTTATCAACATCTTCGTGGCCACTAGAGTGCGTTTCAGATTCGCATAAAGGCTCATCTGCTAACTGATAGAACACATTACTCATCGTACCTTCAACCCAGTGGCCACTCATATCACGTAGCAGTCCTTCACTGAGGCTCTTTGTAACGTTAGCCGCTAATGGTTCAGCTTTTATACGCTGTAGCTCGCCACTGGCAAGGACATTATCTAGGCGGCTCAAGCTTTTGAGTCCTGCCAGCGATGGCGGCAGACAGGCAATCTGTGAAGATAAACATATCGCCGAGGCATTCGGCTGCATGGGTACTAGATTGCCGTCAGGTAATGACAGTACCACAGCCGTAGAGACTCTCATAACAGCCGGTTTTAGCCAGATCTCACAATCACTTCCTGATTCACTTGGTGCATAGCCATAACCGCGAATGTCTTGTGCGGCGCGAGTCACCACGAGCTTGAGCATACCCTGCTCTAGCTGCTGGGCATATATTTTTAATACTGCCAGTAGTTCCTCGCAGTCCATATCTAACTGCAAGGCGTCAGCGTGGGAGATGAGCCGCTGATAATGATAGTCTGCCCATAGGATGAGTCCGTCCATCACACCCATGGTCGTAAAAAACCCATCCGCATATGCTAAGCCGCGGTTGTCTGGCGACAGTGTCACCGCTTTGCTGGTTGCCGTATTGTCTTGTGGATATAGACATACCCAGCTGTTGGGCAGTGACCTCATGTCTATCATCGCTTAGCTATTGTCTGTTTGGGCAGCGGATTTATTGATGATTAGCATACAGCTATAAAACTCACATTTTGCCAGTTCCACTTTCTGTCCGCCCATGACTCTGTTTTTGATGATTTGATTACTGAGCATATCAGCGACCATTTTGCCACCCTCATCACCCATCAGTCGGCGCGATAGTTGGTAGGCTTTTTTGGCATGGTCTTGGCTCAACTCTTTTTCTTTATCAGAATCGGTCGGATTGGCATAATACCAGCCAAGCTCAAGGTATTTTTCGGAGTCGATAATATCTAGATAAGGCGCGTCCGTCTTCATAAAGCGATATTTGGTGGCAGGATTACTGGCATAGTCTAGGCTATTTTCATCCGTACTTATTACTTTACCAAATGCTGACTTGATACTATCTAACTCATCGGTGCCAAGGGGCTCGCCCTTGTCAGCGTTCCATGCCGAGACATCGTATTTTACTGGTGTACCTTGTTGGGCGGTCGCGCCATCTAGATCAGGATTGTCTACCGCGCTGTTCTCTACAGGAGCCTCAGCCACAGCCTGCTCGCTGCTCTCAGCGTTTGTCTCTGGATTTTGAGCATCCTCTTTGGTGCTATCACAGCCGCCAAGCGTCACACTAACTGCCATTATCGTACCGACTAGAAGAGTCTGAAGGTTATGGTTCCACATAGATAATTTACTCACACTTTTAGATTGATCTTAAAAGAATATTAACGAGCTGGCCCACAAGCCACCGATAACAAAGGATTTTTTAATAAAGAATGTATGTAATAAAAGTTATAACCTAACAGTCATTAGAGCATATTATACTAATTAACATATAATCGATAGTTTACCCAACTGCTCAGCGCTTGACTACCTTTTAGGTTACACATAACGTTCCCAGAGGGTACATATTTGTTAAATATATCACTCATCAAACTCTGCCCGATATAAGGCTTATGAAGTGAGCCATTGGTTTGTCAATCATCATTTTATCGCTTATGATAAATGGCCGTAAGCGATGCATTTTTAATGATGTCTTGCCTCTTTTAGCCAATGGACCCTTTATGACCCAACACTTCATCGTTATTGGCAACCCGATTGCCCACAGCAAATCCCCTGAAATTCATGCGCAGTTTGCCTTACAGGCTGGTATTGATATTCGCTATCAGCGCCAGTATTGCCCTGACGATGCTGCCAGTTTTACAGCGGTCATTGAGGCGTTTTTTCATGGTGGCGGTATGGGTGCTAATGTGACCGTACCCTTTAAGCAAGTCGCTTATGACTGCTGTGCGGCGCGCGGCGGCTTGTCAGAGCATGCCAAAACAGCAGGCGCGGTCAATACCCTCATGATAAATGAGGCGCTACTACAACAAGGCGCGTCGATAAAAGAGGCCATATACGGCGATAATACGGACGGACAAGGGCTCGTCAATCACATAACACGCTTAGGTTGGCCACTGGACGGTGCTCGCGTTGCCCTGATTGGCGCAGGCGGCGCGGCACGCGGTGTCATACTACCGCTGATTCAATCAGGTATTGGCTCACTGACTATTGCCAATCGCACCGTGAGTAAAGCGGTAGATTTGGTGGATGAGCTGAGCGCAGCAAGTTCGGTGATTGCAGCGCAGCAGATTCAGACCTGTGCCACCAAGGATTTGAGCGGCACGTTTGATATGATTATCAATGCCACATCTATTGGCTTATCAGGCGATAAACTGCCGCTGGATGATGCTCTACACTGTCAATACGCTTATGACATGATGTATGGGCGCGACCTACCCTTTTTGCAGCATTTCGCGGCGCGTGATGCCCAAACGTCTGAAGGTTACGGCATGCTCATCGGACAAGCAGCATTGAGTTTTGAGCGCTGGACTGGTCATACAGTTGATGTCTCAAAAGCAACAGAAGCACTGAATCAAAATACTTAATGGAACTCTTAATCAGCAGCATCAAACTGCTGCTTTTTATTCACTAAAGCGCAGCAGCAGCCAATCCTCCAAACGCCGCAGTGGCTCACGCAATCGTGTAGAGTGGATGGCCAAACCACCGCTCAGACCAATCACACAGCCAAGTGCCGTATCAATCATGCGTGTATGAATGACATCTCCTGCCACTGGCGGCACCGGCATCGTGCTGCCGTACTCTGCGATAAATATCGTCAAGGGTGTAATAAAAATCACCGCCAGCCCATAATGCCGGTCGACAAACGACTCAATCAATAGCATCATACATAATATAGCCACGGCGACACCCCATCTCGATAGCCCCCAAGACAGCATCCAACTGGCAACCACCATACCAACCAACGTACCCAATATACGATGCAATTGCTTGATCCACATGGTTCGCAGCTGGATGCCTTGAATAATAATAAAGCAGCTCATTGCCACCCAATATGGATAAGGCATGTCTAATAAAACTGCTATTACCAACGCCAGACTGATGAAACTTACGACAATGAGGCTATCACTGATCATATCTGGCTCATAATGATAACTAGGCGCAGGGGCAATAGGACGTGTGGCGAGCAAAAACAGTGTATACAGTAGCGCGAGCAACATCGAAGATCCGCTACCCAATAACACAAGCCCTATCGCTGAGAGCACTCGATCTAACGGGACAGGAATAAACAGCGCGATTGCCCCAGCCATCAATGTAAATAGCCCTGCTGGTGGTGGCTGCTTATAATAACGACCCAACATCACCACGCTAAGCGCAACAAGCATAAAGAAAGGCAGCCTGAGTATAGGTAATTGCTGCGCCATCAAACCCAGCGCAAAGCTGAGTATCATGGCAAACCCCCAAGCCATCACTGTCACTAGCCGATAAGGTAATCCGCCCACCAATGGCAGGTTTAAAATAATCATTGACCCTAGCGACGCTTTGATTCCAGCAGATAAGTCACCAAAGTAAGCGCCCACAAATACTGGAAAACTGATCGCAATCGCAGCAACAATAGGCATATGCCAGGGTCTTCGGCTACGATTGACGGTTAGTAAATGCCCAAGCTCACCATCAATGAGCCCCTTAATACGCGTGAATAGCGCGGTCAACCAAGAGGTTTGTTTGTGTAATTTTGACTCACTCATAGAGGGTCTGCCTTATTTATAGTCAATCAATATTAAAAGTGGTACAAGGCAGACGAGTGCAAGTACTACAGTAGTAGGCTAAACGAGTCTAACGCTGTAACACTTTAATAGTGGTTCGACTATATTATGTCTATTACTCTTCGGTCTTCTGCTTATCATCAATCATCTATAACAGATGATCTTTGAGCACGTCCAGCACATATATCAGCCACTTCATAAAACTAAAATTAATTAATTAAGGTAAAAGTCATGAATAATAGTTATGAATTGTATATTTATTGGTCTATAAGATTTATAATCATATCAACGCAATAATAGCTGACGCTCAACAAGGACGTCCTAAAGCCCTTCACAATGGACTCGCTGTTTATTACTAGCACTCATAACAACAGATATAGTATCTATCTCGATTAAAATAATGACACATCGCTGACATGACTTTTGACTCAAATACTGCGTCGTAAGTCCATGATAGCGAACCAACCAAAGAGAGCGATTATGTTAACTTACAAAGCACCTTTACGTGACATCAAATTTTTGATTAATGATGTATTTGATTACCAAACGCATTATAAAAGCCTAGACAATGGCGAAAACGCGGATCCTGAAACCATAGATATGATCCTACAGGGTATGGCAGATTTTGCTGAAAACGTCCTTGCTCCTATCTATCAATCAGGCGATGAAGAAGGCTGTCATTTTGAAAATGGCGAAGTCACCACACCAAAAGGCTTTAAAGAAGCTTATGACCAATTTGTAGAAGGCGGCTGGCAAGGTATCTCGTATCCTGAACAGTACGGCGGAATGAACCTACCCACATCAATCAACTTAATCAAAGCTGAAATGATCGGTACTGCCAACTGGCCGTGGGCGATGTACTCTGGCCTCTCAACTGGTTGTATCAACACGCTGCTTCAGTATGGTACAGATGAGCAAAAAGACCTTTATCTACCAAAGCTGGTCGAAGGCTCATGGTCAGGTACGATGTGTTTGACCGAGCCTCAATGTGGTACCGACTTGGGTCAGGTAAAGTCAAAAGCCACCCCGCAGGATGACGGTACCTACAAAATCAGTGGCACCAAAATCTTCATCTCAAGTGGTGAGCATGATCTAACGGACAATATCATTCATATTGTTTTAGCACGCCTACCAAATGCGCCAGAGGGTACACGCGGTATCTCGCTATTTATCGTACCAAAATTCACGCCGAATGCTGAAGGCGAATCTGGCGAGCGCAATGCTGTTGTTTGCGGTTCAATCGAGCACAAAATGGGTATCAACTCGTCTTCTACCTGTGTGTTGAACTTCGATGGTGCTACTGGCTACCTAATTGGCGAACCGCACAAAGGCCTAAAAGCGATGTTTACCTTTATGAATACTGCTCGTATCGGTACAGGTATCCAAGGTTTGGCACATACGGAGCTGTCTTTCCAAAATGCATTGCCCTATGCCAAAGAACGCCGCTCTATGCGCACCCTTTCTGGTACCAAAGATCCTGAAAAAGTAGCTGATGCGATCATCCACCACGCTGACGTACGCCGTATGCTATTGACGCAAAAAGCCTTTGCTGAAGGCGGTCGCTCAATGCTTTATCATTCAGCACGCTATGCGGACAAAATGTCACAAGGCATCGCCAATGGCGATGAAGAAGAGTTTGAAAAATGGGATGACAAGCTAGGTTTTTATACGCCTATCCTAAAAGGGTTCTTGACTGAGCTTGGTATCGAAGCGGCCAAACACGGTCAGCAAGTCTATGGCGGCCACGGCTATATCAAAGAATGGGGTATGGAGCTGATTGCTCGTGATGCTCGTATCGCAACCATGTACGAAGGTACCACGGGTGTACAGGCGCTGGATCTACTGGGCCGTAAGGTTATCTTGCAATCTAAAGGTAAAATCATCCGTGACTATACCTCAAGCATCATGAAATGGTGCGGCGAGTATGCCCTTGATAAAGACATGCGTAAATTTGTTTGGGCACTTACCAAGCTATGTGCTGAGTGGAACACCTTGACAGTACGCTTGATGCTAATGGCTCGTAAAGACCGTGAAATCATCTCAGCCGCATCAGATGATTTCTTGATGTACTCAGGTTACGTCATGATGGGCTACCACTGGGCACGTATGGCAGCGGTCGCTTATGACAAGCTTGAAAATGGTGGCACAGAAGCACCAGAATTCTATAAAGCGAAAATTCAAACCGCCGAATTCTATTTTGATAAGCTGTTGCCACGCACCTCAGGTCATGCTGAAAGTATGGTTGCCCCAAGCGAGAGCATGACAGCGATGGATATCGACAGCTTTGCTTTCTTAGACTAAGACTGCCACTCGCACTCATTTATAACGATGAAAAAGCGCCTATGATTTAGGCGCTTTTTTGTGTTTAACTGACCGTATTATGATTAAAGACTATCAAAAGCAACCTCTAATTTAGGAGCAAATAATGGTTTTACCTAACGATAAAAACACGGCTTTAGCTGCTCGATATATACGAGCATTGGTCATTAGTACCACGCTCGTCAGTATTGGCATCAGCAGTGCAGCGGCCAAAAGTAGCGATAGTACTCTACATTTTGCAAAGGGCGCCATTACTAGCGTCGTCACTGGTAAACTCGCTCCTCATATCGATGAGCAGTGGTATCGTTTCGATGCTGCAAGTCAGCAATATGCCGTTATTAACATTGCACCACTTGCAGGTACGCCCGAGACTGCTAACGTCGGTGTATTGCATATGCCGGATGGTACCCAAGATGGCACCAAAGGCGGTATCATTTATCAAGGCTGCTTACCTAAAACGGGAAAATACCGTTTGCGTATCGCACGTAATCTTATGGCCACTCATGGCAAAACAGCAGGCTACAAAGTTGAGGTCATGATACTACCAAAGGTTGCTAGTCAGTCTTTGTGCAAGCCCGCTTAACCATATACGTCTAACGCCTTCAAACAACAGTATTCAAAATATAATAAGTCGCTTTGGAAAAGGTTAAAGCGTTTAACATTAACTATCTAGCATCTTCTTATGATATACCGCACTAATCTCTTCGACTTCTACGCATATTTGCAGTGCCGCACGACCTGATTGCTCGTCTCCGATCTTTTCTTCGATGGTAGCGACCAAGAGCTCAGCCAGCTGATTACGAGTCTCTATATCGCGGCCGCTCATCAGTTTTAGATTGGCATAGATAAACCCATTCGCTTGCTCATCATCTTCCACACCCACCAAAAACGTCTCAATAGGTAAGATACGTGTTTTGATATCTGTCGGCTTATCAAAATATCCACTGTCCCATAATGCCTTATTGAGCGACTTTAGCAATGATTCTTCGTGAGGGATACTGACATTGGGCGTGACTTGAATGGTTAAATGCGGCATGAGGACATCCTTAAATAGAGAAAGTAATAGATCAGTTGGCTTATCAGTTTACGCGCTCTGCCTCATCGCCGTAAAAGGTTTATTTGTATTATTCATCAGTAATCGCACTAAAATGCGCATCAAGTGTGTTGGCTAATTGCGCTGGTGGTAACTCAATCTCCAAACCGCGACGACCGCCACTGACATAGACCGTTGTCTGGTCTTGTGCGCTGCTATCTATGACTGTTTTTAGGCGCTTTTTTTGCCCGAGTGGACTGACGCCGCCCAACACATAGCCGGTACTACGTTCTACTTGCTTGGGATCTGCCATTTGTACTTTTTTGCAGGACAGCAATTTATTCGCGGATAAGGCTTTGGCCATTTTTTTAAAATTGAGGGTTTTATCTACTGGCAATATCGCAACCGCAAGGTCGCCAGTATCGGTCGATACCACCAAAGTTTTGAACACTTGCACTGCCGCCACGCCAAGCTTTTCTGCGGCTTCTAAACCAAAAGAGGCCGCATGACTGTCATGCGTGTATTCGTGTATGCGGTAATCAAGACCGCGTTTTTTGGCAAGATCGATAGCTGGCGTCATAATATTTCGGCTTAATAAAATAGAACTAAAGAATAGGCGTCATACGGATTAAATAGACATGGCATCAATATATTATTACGCCAAATATCGTAACTTTCAAATACTTGACCGTTTTATATCACTGCTCGCTTACTAGTGAGTAACCCAATAGTATTAATATTAGCAGTATATACAGACACTATATATCGCTTTAGTGGCTTTTATGGCATCATAAGCGCAACATATTTGACTATTTTTGATACTGATTATGATACCGAAGTTCCTAAAAAAACGGATTTTTAAAGCGCCAGTCAGCACTGACCGCACTTCTGAAACTGACGCGGGTCCAATCGTCACCAAGCCTTACGCTAATGCTCCGATCAATCAGCTGTATCGTAAACTATCGGGACAGCTACTCGATGTTGCTGTCAAACCGAAATTATTGGGTGAATTGCCTGATTTTGATAGCGACGAGCAGGTACTTAGATTTTATGTGCTACAGGATTATTCTCGCTCCAACAGTATTTTGATCGATTTGCAGACGCAAGAGCATAACTTGCCGCCTGCATTGGTTGGGGTCAATGACGCGGCTCACAATATCAAAGAAAATGCAGCCATCATATTTTTGAATCACCCAAGTGCCAAAGACAATCAGTTGTCTCCGCGCCTTTCTCGCTTAGTCTCTGCGGTTTTGCAATATCCAGAGCTAAAGGTGCGCCTAGTACCCGTATCTATCCTGTGGGGACGCGCCCCTGAAAAAGAAGACTCGCTATTTAAACTATTAACCGCTGACAATTGGCAAGACCCGAGTATCAGCAAGCAGTTATTTAATATCGGCGTGATGGGCCGTGATACCTTTGTACAATTCCACCCACCCCAAGATTTGCGTACTATCATCAATGATAGCCTCAAAGGTGAAAGCGCGGGCCCTAACGTTTTTGACTCAGTTTCTGAAGGCTCAGTTTCTAAAGACTTGGTTTCTAAAGATTTGGTTTCTAAAGATTTGGTTTCTAAAGATTTGGTTTCTGAGGATTCAAGTACTAAAAGCTCACCTGCTACAGACTCACAAGATACTGAATCAGCAACGACGGATAATGATGTCAAAACTGATGCTGAAAAATCACCTAGCTATACGCTCGTGGCGGCTGCTGATGGCAATCGTGAACTCGTGCGGATGCTACAGCAGCAATTGACGATTTATTTAGACAAGCAGCGCGCCAGTATGCTGGGCCCTGATTTGTCGGATAGACGTAATTTGGTCGATAAACTGGTCTACTCGCCAGCGATTAAGCACGCAATAGAGCTGGAAGCTGCCGAAAAAGGCACCAGCGTACGCGACGCTCGTAGTCAAGCGCGAGGATACGCCAATGAGATGGTGAATGACTATTCTCATTCCATTATTCGTGGGTTTTATAAGTTTTTAACGTGGTTATGGACACAGTTATATGACGGTGTCGAAGTCCATCACTTTGAGCGAGTACGTGACCTTGCGACCGATTATGAGCTGATTTATGTGCCGTGCCATCGCAGCCATGTTGATTATCTATTGTTGTCTTATGTCATCTATAAACGCGGTTTGAGTATCCCTTATATCGCAGCAGGTGATAACTTAGATGTGCCAGTATTGGGACCGTTATTGCGCGGCGCTGTCGCTTTTTATATTCGTCGTAGCTTCCGTGGCAATGCCCTTTATACCGCCGTATTGCGTGAATATATGCATACCCTTATCACGCGTAATACGCCGATCGAGTACTTCATTGAAGGTGGTCGCTCACGTTCAGGTCGCCTACTACCGCCCAAAATGGGTATGCTGGCGATGACGGTACATAGCCAGTTACGTCAAACCAATAAGCCTGTGGTGTTCATCCCAACTTATATTGGTTATGAGCGTATTATGGAAGGCGGCACTTATATCGGTGAGTTAAAGGGCAAACCAAAAGAATCAGAATCGTTGATTGGGCTACTCAAAGTGGGTCGTAAAATTGAGCGTATTTTTGGTAATGTACATCTAAGTTTTGGTACACCGCTGCATCTTAGCGATTTTATGACAAAGTTCGATGTTCCAGCCAACAGCTTACCGTCCGATCGCACCGACTCCCCACTCGATGAAAAAGCCAGTGCCATGGTCGATAATATCGGTGTAAAAGTCATGCAGCACATCAATAAAGCTGCCGTGATAACGCCTGTGTCGCTGCTATCATTGGTACTACTATCCGCACCGAAAGCGGCACTGGATGAAAACAGTTGCCGTGAGCAAATCGCTTTGTACCAAGGCCTTGCGCAACAGCTTCCTTATGCAGATGACACTGTCATCACAGATATGAGCCCGCAAGAAATCATTGATTATGGCATCAAGCTAAAACTCATAGAGCGTACGCCGCACATCTTGGGCGATATCATTCAGGTCGCTGGCAAGCAAGCGGCATTGCTCAGCTATTTCCGCAATAACATTCTACACGTCTTTATCTTGCTGTCTTTCTTATCAGCGCTAGTGGCACGTAACGGCCGTATCAAACGCAGTCGTTTAGATAGTATCGCTGAGCAGTTATACCCATTCTTGCAAGGTGAGCTGTTCTTATACTACCCAGCGCATGGTTTGGCGGAGACGCTCAACAAAAAAGTCGATAGTTTACTCTCTCATGGGTTGATTGTTGAGTTGGGTGATGACACGCTTAGTGTTCCTGAGTCTAATAGCAAGCGCTATCAACAGCTACAAGTACTGGCGACACCCGTTGGGCAAAGTCTTGAGCGTTATTTTATGACGCTTGCCCTACTTGCTCAGCAGGGCTCTGGTAATCTGACCGAAAGCGAAGTCGTTGACCTGTGCCATTTGCTTGGACAACGCTTGTCTGTACTGTATGCCGATGATATTCCTGACTTCTTTGATCGCGCATTATTTACTAGCTTTATCAGCGCTTTGACTCGTCTTGATTATCTACAAAAAGATGATGAAACGGGCATATTGACCTTTGACCATCGTATCAATGACATCGCCAGTCATGCCAAATATGTGCTGACGCCTGATATGATGCAAATCTTGCAGCAAGTCGCAAGTTTAAACGAAGAAGAAATCACTCGTGCTATTACTGAGATTAGTAATAAAAAGCAGCGTAAATTTGGGCGTAAGCGTTAATCGTTAGTCATGACTTTTAAACAATTAAGCTAAACAAAAAAAGACCGCTATTGATTAGCGGTCTTTTTTATGCAGTTCCAATATACCAAACAATGGTATTAGTTGGTAATTTTCTTATACTTAGCACGCTTAGGCGTGGCGTCATCACCCATTGTCTTTTTACGATAGGCTTCAAACTCACTGTAGTTGCCATCGAACCACACTGGGCCTTCTTCTTCAAACGCCAAGATGTGGGTGGCGATACGGTCAAGGAACCAGCGATCATGCGAGACGACCATGACCGTACCTGGGAATACTTGAATCGCATCCTCTAGCGCACGTAAGGTTTCAACGTCCAAGTCGTTCGAGGGTTCATCGAGTAGCAGTACGTTTGCACCCTGCTTTAGGGTTTTTGCCAATTGCAAGCGGTTACGCTCACCCCCTGACAGCTGACCGACGTGCTTTTGCTGGTCTGAGCCTTTGAAATTAAAGCGGCCAATATAGGCACGGCTTGGCGTGGTGTAGTCACCGACAGTAATCATGTCAAGGCCGTCTGATACTTCTTCCCAGACGGTCTTTTTGTCGTCTAGGTTGTCACGCACCTGACCGACATAGGCAACCTTGACACTTTCGCCCAAATCAACCGAACCAGTATCTGGGGTATCACGCTCAGTAATCATGTTAAATAGCGTGGTTTTACCCGCACCATTTGGACCGATGATACCAACGATAGCACCCGCTGGGACATTGAAGCTTAGGTTTTCATACAATAAACGATCGCCAAACGACTTGGAGATGTTATTGACCTCGATAACTTTATTACCTAGACGCGGACCGGGCGGAATATAAATCTCTGAGGTCTCATTTCGCTGCTGGAATTCTTTTGAGTTCAGCTCTTCAAAACGCTGTACGCGCGACTTAGACTTCGCTTGCTGACCCTTTTGATTTTTACGAATCCACTCAAGCTCTTTTTTCAGCGCTTTGGCAAACGACTCTTCTTGCTTCTGTTGTTCCTCTAAGCGCTTGTTTTTTTGCTCTAACCATTCAGTATAGTTACCTTCATACGGGTAGCCATAGCCTCGGTCAAGCTCCAAAATCCACTGCGCCACATTATCCAAGAAATAACGATCATGGGTAATGGCAACGATAGTGCCGCTATAGTTTTGCAAGAATTGCTCAAGCCAAGCGACTGATTCGGCGTCCAGATGGTTAGTAGGCTCATCGAGTAGCAGCATATCGGGACGTGATAGTAGCAGGCGACATAAAGCAACACGGCGTTTTTCACCACCTGACAGTTTACTCACGTCCGCGTCCCATGGTGGCAGACGTAGCGCATCGGCGGCTTTCTCTAACTGGTTATTTAGATTGTGTGCATCCCATGACTGGATAATGTCTTCCATTTTGCCCTGCTCTTCAGCAAGTTTGTCAAAATCAGCATCCGGTTCGGCATACTCAGCATAGATTTGGTCTAAGCGCGCTAACGCATCTAACGCCTCACGCATGCCGTCCTCGACGTTGCCGCGCACATCTTTGCTGTCATCGAGTTGTGGCTCCTGCGGCAAGTAACCAACTTTGGTTCCTGTTTGCGCACGTGCTTCACCGCTGAACTCAGTATCCACACCCGCCATAATACGTAGCAAGGTCGACTTACCTGCCCCATTGATGCCTAAGACACCAATTTTGGCACCCGGGAAAAAGGACAGATTGATATTTTTTAAGATTTCACGCTTAGGGGGAACAAGTTTTGACACGTTGTTCATCGTGTAAATATATTGAGCCATTAACACTCCGATAGACTGCATAGAAGAGAACAGCAAATACCACTCAGCGCTGCTGCCAAGCGTGCCGTAACTCAAAATCAGGGTTACAAATTATCGTTCATTATCGCATTGTGGCGCATACCCTGCAAGCTAACAGGTTGTTTTACCCCTTGTTTTGCAGCTTTTGTCATAGAGTATCGCTGTTTCTGGATAAAAGCGGGCAAAAATATTTTTCTGAGGTTACGAGCTTAACATTCTGATTCATTGCTGTTTGATAAAAACCACAAAAAATAGCATCAAAACTTTCGCAAAGTTAATCAATAGCCGTTAACATATTAGAGTGGCTTAACAGCGCAAAAAATAATGGTTTAGTATGCCATTAATGAAACTGGCTATAAGCTGAGTCATTATTTCTCATATATTTTTAATAATATTTATACAGGTACTGATTAATGGCCAACGGCTATCGCCCTGAAATAGTTCAACGTGCGTTTGTCGATTTTATCGGGTCGCGCTTACATCCGTTTTGGTCATTGACGACACCCAAGCTACGCCTTATTGCTCGATACGAGATGAGTGATGATTTAATTGCACTGCAATTTGAGACCAATCGAGCGTTTAGGCAGCAGATATCCAAAGGGGCAGATGATTGGCAAGGCGGTCAGTATCTTGATTTACGTGTTTTTATCGATGGGGTTTATCATCAGCGCAGCTATTCACTCGTAGGATTGGCGAATCAGCCATTGTGGTGGCAAGATGATGCCGTCATTACTAAGTCAGCAAAAAGCCAACGCCATACGGTTACTATTGCTGTTAAACCGCAAGGGTTAGTATCTGACTATTTGACCAAGCAACTGTCGCTATCTAGCATCGTTGATACCAGTATGCCACTGGGTCATTTTACTTTGGCACAGGCAAAGACAAGTTTAGATAATAGAGAACCAGATAACCAAAAACTACACCCTTTATTATTTGTCGCTGGCGGTAGCGGTATCACGCCTATGCTAGGACTTATTGCGCAAGCACTAGCAGACGGATATCAGGTGGCGCTGCTACATTATAGTCGGTCGAAACTTCCTCAGCTTCAACGCCAATGGCAACAACTGAGCGATACCTATCCAGCCTTCAGCTATCATCTGATTCATACAGATAATCCTGCTACTTATCTGGCTGGCGAACGATACTTAAGTGCAGAGGGTTTATTATCACTTAATCTACCTTTGGCAGATACGCAGATATTTGCCTGCGGTTCACAAGCGTTATTAGCCGGCTTATATAAAGCAGTGTCAGAAATCATTTTACCGCAGGGCAATCAGCTACGTGACAATATTATCGTAGAAAATTTTGGCAATGCATTGCCTGATTTTGATAGCGGCGGCAATCAAGTACTAGATAATGCACTACAGACAGAGTCGCATACGGTGTACTTACGCTCACGGCAACGGCAGTTCGATAGCGACACCACATTATTGGTCGCTGCCGAAAATGCAGGTATACGCCTAGCGCATGGTTGTAGGCAAGGAATTTGCCAGTTGTGCCGCTGTAATAAAGTGAGCGGCGTGGTCAAAAACATCCAAACTGGCAATATAAGTAGTGATGGCTACGAGTCTATCCAAACCTGCATCAATATCGCTATGACAGACGTGGTGTTAGACATTTAGCCCTGCTGAAATAAGAAATACGACCACTAGCTCCTAACTATCGACCTCTTAAAACCAAAAAATAGACTGATGTTAACTCATATTGTATGCTAAAACTCAGATAACTCATCAAACCGAATCCAGTGCTGTTTATTCGTGCCGTTTCGGTTAAGGATTATATATGCGCTTATTACCACCTATTGACACCGCACATTCTGCCGTACCTATCTTGACACCATTGTCCAATGCACCGTTGGCAAAAAATGATAGCGAGCAGCCAACTCTATCATCACAGCAAACTCGCTATCCAACAGTAACCCATGCACCATTAACAAAAGCACAAAGTGATGCCTTGGCAGTAGAATTAAATGCGCTATATGAAGGTGTGATGGACTCATTAGGTAGCGATGACGCCAAATACATTCAGCGGATTTATGCGACTGTGGTTTATAGTGAGCTTGTCGCCCGTGGTTTACTGGCTGTCGCAGGACGCATGTCTTCACGCCGCTCGCAGATAGGTACTTGGCTATTGGGTACGTCAATACTTAGTTTTAGCAAAATACTCAACAATATGGAGCTTGGGCATAATGTCATGCATGGTCAATACGACTGGATGCAGCACCCGCATCTGAACAGTCAGAAGTTTGACTGGGATATTGTTTGCCCTGCGCCATTATGGCAACACTCGCATAACTACTTGCACCATACGTTTACCAATATTGTTGGGCGCGACCATGATGTCGGCTATCACTTGATTCGGGTGACCGATGAGCAGCCTTGGACGCCAGAAGATCGCTACAATATGTTTAGTACTGCCGTATTGGCCTTTGGCTTTGAGTGGGCGGTTGCCTTTCATGATATTCAGATCAGTGCGGATGAATACGCCGACTCCCCCGATTTGCATAAAATCATGCAACAAAAATCTCGCGCACTATTTGCGAAAATTGGCCGCCAAGTGAGCAAAGACTATATTGCACTGCCAGCCATCGTAGCAATGACACTAGGCCGTCGTAGTGCTCTAAGCACACTGAGCGGAAACGTGACGGCTAATACGGTTCGTAATCTGTGGACGTGGGCGGTGATTTTCTGTGGTCATTTCACTGAGCAAGCACATATCTATACCCATCTCGATGCGGATGAGAGCAAAGGCGACTGGTATGTGCGTCAGATTTTGGGTTCTAGCAATATCAAAGGTAATAAGTGGTTTCACATTTTAACTGGCAATTTGTCTCATCAGATTGAGCATCATATATTCCCCGATATGCCAGCCAGCCACTATGCCCGTATTGCTCCACAGGTAAAGGCCATCTGTCATAAATATGATTTGCCTTACAACACTGGGCGTTTTAGCACACAGCTTCGACAAGTAATAGGACGTATCCATCACTTTAGTAAGCCCAGCAAGCAAGAGTGGCAAGCCTACCAGTCGGTATCGGCTGCGGATACTACCACTCACTCACATAAGTCGACACCAGAGAGCGAGACAGCAAAGGGTCTTAGTCGATTCTTGCCACCTGTCGTTCGTAAAGCGATAGCTTATATATGGTGATATATTCACATTTTTAACGCAGATTAAAAGACATTAATACTATTAACAATCGTCATATCGACTATTACGGTAAGCCACTAGATTGTTTGGTATCGATCCTACATACTCAACCACGTACAAAGTATTTACTGACAACACAGCATTTAATGAATCTGCCTTCTTCATTCATCCTTAGAAAATATGGCAGTTATTAAAAATTCGATAATAATAAATGGAGTTGTATCATGAGTAACCAAACCACTAAATCAGCACTAGATATCACACATAATCAAGCAGCGAATCGTTTTGAGACTACCGTCGATGGTCAGACGGGCTATATCAGCTATCAAGACCGTGATGACACCCTCGTCTATGACCACACGATCGTTCCGCGACAGTTAGGCGGTCAAGGTGTCGGTTCAGCACTAGTCAAACATGCGCTAGATTACGCCCGTGAACATGATAAAAAGGTTGTGCCGCAATGCTCGTTTGTGGCCTCATATATCAGCAAGCACCCTGAGTACCAAGATTTGGTATAGCTTACCGCCCTTTATCCCAAACAACTAGTATGCAGCAATTTTAGATTAGGAGATCCATCCCAATATAACTTTTAATAAACCAATCCGTATAACAATAAAGGTTATTAATATGAGTAGTTTATCTGACAAGCAAATTGATCTACAGTTAGAAGAGCTTGCTGGTTGGCAGCGTGATGGCAATAGTATCGTCAAGACCTATCACTTCAGCGATTTTATTGAGGCGATGAGTTTTATGAACCAAGCGGCATTTTATGCTGAAGCACTCGAACATCATCCGGAATGGCGTAATATATACAATATAGTCGAGGTACGCCTAACCAATCAGGACACCGGCGGCGTTTCTAGTTTGGACATTCGCCTTGCAAAACGCATGGAGCATATCGTGCAACCCAAACGTCTATAGCCTTATATTTCTGTTAAATGAGTAACTGAAGTGCTTTAGTTGAACATAAGAAAAGACCCTCAATTGAGGGTCTTTTTTTATACTGGATTTTTTATAGTAATAAGCTGTGTTTACATTTTGCGACTAACAAACGCCACAATAAATAAAATCACAGCGACTGCTAAGAAGATGTATGCCAGATTAGCAGACAGTCCTGCAACGCCGCCAAATCCTAATAAACTTGCTAGCAGTGCGATTACTGCAAAGATAATAGCCCAACGAAACATAATATTCTCCTCAAATAATTGTTAAAAATCAGATAGTAAACTTTATATAGTATTGATTTAACTTTTTTTTCTAATACCAGTCATATCTGCTTACAAACATAGACTAGCAATATTTCTCTTTAAACAACGTGCATTTTAGTAATGATGTCAGTAGATTATGTAAAGTTTGTAGCAAGTGTTAACACCTTTTATTTTTTCTTGTGTCTATAAACATATTATTTAGGATGATGAGCACCTTATTTGCTAAATTATTGATTGTCTTATGGTTGCATATAAATAACATCAAAAATTTCTGAAAAATAGATGTGGCAATGAAAACTGTCGCGACCCCATAAACTTCTAACTTATTCAGACCACTTGGTTTATAGTTTAAAGTCACATTATCATCCAATATATTAAGGACAATACTTATGAGTACCGAGACGGATACCGCAAAAACCGCACAACAAGATACTAGCGACAACCGCCCTTATGCCGTCATCTTATATGGCGCAACAAGCTTTGTCGGACAAATCACCGCTCACTATTTAACCAATTTTTTATCCAATGCTAAAAATAAAGATGGCTCTAACGTCACTTGGGCAATTGCAGGACGTGATGAAGAAAAACTCAATGAGCTACAGTCGAAACTTGAGAGCAAAGTAGATATTATCATTGCTAATAGTAAAGACTCTGCCAGCCTTGATGAGATGACCAAACAGACAAAAGTCATCATCTCAACCGTCGGCCCTTACCTCAAATATGGCGAACCTTTGATAAAATCTTGTGCCGAAAATGGTACCGATTACGTCGATCTTACTGGTGAAGCGATCTTTATCAAAGACATGATGGACAAATATCAAGATACTGCCAAACAAAGCGGCGCACGGATTGTCAACTCTTGCGGCTTTGATTCTATCCCATCAGATTTGGGTGTTTACTTTACGCAAACCAAAGCAGAAGAGAAGTTCGGAGAAGCTTGTAACGTGATTCACATGCGCGTAAAAGCGGCAAAAGGCGGCATCTCTGGTGGTACGATTGCCTCGATGGCGACGATATTCGAAGAAGTTGGTGAAGATAAATCACGCCGTAAGCAAGTAGCCAACCCTTATCTACTAAACGATGACACAGATGTGCCCAATGTACGTCAAGACAATGTCAGCAAACCAGAATACGACAGCGCCCATAAACGTTGGTTGGCGCCCTTTGTGATGGCGAGTATCAACACACGTATTGTCCATCGCAGTAACCAGCTACTCGGTTACGAATACGGTCGCGATTTTAAATATGACGAAGCCATGTGGATGAAAGATGGTGTCAAAGGTAAGTTATCAAGCTACGCGATGAGCGCGGGTCTACTAGGATTTGCCACTGCCATGATGATTAAACCAAGCCGTGAGTTATTGTCCAAGCATGTTCTGCCCAAAGCAGGCACAGGCCCTTCTAAGGATGAGCAGGAAAATGGCTACTTTGATATTCGCCATTTCGGTCAAACAGCTAAAAACGACACCATCACGGTCAAAGTTACCGGCGATAAAGATCCTGGTTACGGTAGCACTTCTCGTATGCTCGCGCAGGCAGCATTATGTCTGGCACAAGATATCAGTAAAGAAGACGTTGGCGGCGGATTCTGGACGCCTGCCTCTGCGATGGGTGATAAGCTCATAGCCCGTTTAGAAGAACATTCAGGTCTAAGCTTTGAAGTTATCGATGGTTAACCGAATGTAAAACATTTAAATAATGATTTATTAATGCTGATGATTTTCATGACCGTATCTTAATAACAAGGTGCGGTTTTTTAATACGCAAATTTTATAGCGCTCATCTATCATATTAGCGAATGCTAATAGCGTATTTTTTGGTAATCAATGTTGCGGTTTTTCGATTTTTTAGTACATTATGCTACAGATTTTTAGTCTAATGGCACAGCCATATTCTCCTCAATACGCTAGGACAAAATACATTACGGTTTGATTGTTATAGAGAATATTCATTTAAAAATTTTAATCAAAGTTCACTTCAAAAAACATCATCTAGTAAAAATATTTCTCTAAAATAATGTTATTGATCGAATTGATATTAGTCAAAATTTTCCAGTAGTTCGTGTGCCAGATAAAGGTTTTTAGCAGCCTGTTATCGATACAAATACTGGTAAATCTATCATTGTTGAATAAAATAGATCCAAATGCTTACTTCATTTCTTAAATGAGATGTGGGCTTAATAGTTTCATAACGTCACAACAATACACCAAGCTGTTAGAACCTTAATGAGTTTACTACTGAAATGTCTGTTATATAACTGGTACTTTGTTTTTACAAATTATAGTAAGGTCTAACCAAAATTAGGCTGTCCTCAATTATCTGCATTTTAGACATAATTATATATAGATATGGCAGCTGTTTTTAATCATTGTTCATTTATCGAATTTGGAGTTTTATAATGAAAAAGAATATTTTATCGTTAATTTTAGGTACTACACTTGCATTGCCTACACTTGCAATGGCTATGCCGACCAACAGCAGTGATTCTATGCAATCACGTATGCCAAGTAGCTCTGTTAAAAGCAATGTACAAGTCGGTGTAGAAGGACCAACTGGTAAATTGGGAGCTGCACAGTCTAGTCAGGTCAACATCAATAACTCTAGCAATAAGATGAATGACTCTCGTAGCGAGATGAATGATAAGTCTGGCACTATGAGCAATAGTAATATGCCTACAATGAACGGCAATATGCCAGCGACAACGGGTGCAGCTTCTTCACAGTCTACCCAACGTACACAAACGCCAAATATGCAGCACAGTAATTCAAACTATCAGCCATTAATTGCAGGTGAAGCCGCTTCTAACAATAAAACGGCAAATGCTACTAGTACCTTACAAGAAAAGAAAAAAGACCGTCGTGGTGAGCTTTTAGCGACTCAGCCTGGTCAAGTGGAATTTAACGAAAACCGTCGTTTCACCATTCGTTAATAATGACAGTGCTTGATTGAATAGTATGATTAACAGTTTACTACTATCAATAAGTGACATATAAAAAGGCAGCCAATTGGCTGCCTTTTTTGTTGCACACGGCTATAAATTTTGGCTATTTCTTAGTTTTAGTCACGCCAGCTTCTTGTAACAAGGCGCCAAGTGTACCCATTTTACTAGGTGCTTGCGCTTTATCGTTTTTGATCGGTTTGCTACGGTTACTATTCGTATTATCCTGACGTTTACCACGTGGCTTAGACGAACGCTGATCAGCAGCAGAACGACTATTATTTGCACGGTCACTATTCGCCTGATTACGGCGTGGACGGCTCACTTTTTCACCATCTGTACTGGTTGCAGTAGACTTAGCAGCCGTACGGACAGGTTTTTCAGACTCAGGCTTCATACTAAATCCGATACGACCACGTTTTTCATCGATAGAAATAACACGAACCGATACGATATCACCAGGTTTGACGCGGTTCATGGGATCTGCGACAAAGTCATTGGCCATCTGAGAGATATGGACCAAACCATCCTGATGTACACCGACATCAACGAAACAACCAAAAGCCGTTACGTTAGTGACCACGCCTTCAAGCTGCATACCTTCGCTCAAATCTTTGATGCTATTGACATCATCACGGAAGTTAGCCGTTTTAAATTCAGGACGTGGATCGCGTGCAGGTTTAGCAAGCTCTTCGATAATCGCTTTTACGCTGACATTATCATCGTTAGCAGCCAGCGCAGTCGTATCGATAGCATTCAGTACACCATCGTTACCGATGACTTCTGATAAAGGCTTGCCGGCTTGTGCGAGTAAGCTATCAACCAAGGCATAGCTCTCTGGATGCACGCCCGTTGCATCTAATGGATTGCTACCATTACGAATACGTAAGAAACCTGCTGCTTGCTCAAACGTCTTAGCGCCTAGACGTGGAACATTTTTGAGTGCTTCACGGCTATCAAATGCCCCGTGCTCGCGGCGATAAGTCACGATTTGCTGCGCCACATTACGGTTCAGACCCGCGATATGTGCCAAAATAGCAGGACTCGCTGTATTCACATCCACACCAACCGCATTCACGCTATCTTGAGTCACTTTATCAAGACTATCTGCCAGCTGGTTTTGGTTCACGTCGTGCTGATACTGACCTACACCGATGGCTTTTGGATCGACTTTGACAAGCTCTGATAACGGATCTTGCAAGCGACGTGCGATAGACACCGCACCGCGCACCGACACGTCTAAATTGGCAAGCTCATCACTAGCAAGCTCGCTCGCCGAATAGACGGAAGCGCCTGATTCATTGACGATGACAGCTTTGGCTTTAAGTGCAGCGTTCGCGGCCAAAATCTCTTTAATCATTGCATCGGTTTCGCGACTTGCCGTACCATTACCGATAGCGACCAAATCAACATCATAAGTACTTAATAGCTCATCAATGACTTTTTTGGCTTCATCCATTTTGTTGTCAGGGGCAAACGGATAAACCGTCGCGATGACAGGTTTTTCTTCGCTATCTGACATGACATGACCTTGCGCATCCACAATGGCCATTTTTACGCCATGACGGATACCAGGATCGACACCTAAGATCACTTTAGAGCCTGCTGGTGCAGCCATCAATAAATGCTGTAAGTTACTAGCGAACACATCAATCGCATCTGCTTCTGCAGCTAGGCGCTTTTCGGTCAGTAAGCGGTGCTCGATATGTGGACGCCATTTGTCTTTCCACAAACTACTGGCCGCCTCTGTCAAAAACTCACGGCGTGCTGCTGGCGCTTTGGCATCGACATCGAAATGATTGATAATTTTTTCGATAAATGGTGCGTCTTCGCCTTCGATTTTTAGACCCAAGACGTTTTCTTGACGACCACGTAACATCGCTAATAGGCGATGGTTTGGCAGTCGAGCCAGGCTTTCGCTATGCTCAAAGTAGTCTTTGAACTTTTCGCCAACTTCACGCTTTTCTTCGCTCGCAACGCTCGATACGATACTGGCAGTTTTGGCAAAACCATTGCGTAAGTTGTCCAACAACCCCAATGCTTGCGTCCACTCATCAACGATAATGGCTTGCACACCAGCAAGCTGCTTGTCGATATCGCTAAAGTCAACGTCGATCTCATTACCACTATCATCAGTGATACTTGACTGAACTTGATAATCAGCCAGCGCCTCTGTCGGGGTGATCTCTTGCGTCAAGACAGCTTGCGCAGCAGCATCGAGTCCAGCGGCACGTGCTTTGGCAGCCGGTGAACGACGACGCGGACGATATGGCAGATAGATGTCTTCAAGCTCAAGCTTAGACGTCGCGTTATCGATACGCGTCTGTAGCTCATCGGTCAAATTGCCCTGTGTGCTCAGTAGCTCAGTGATTTTGAGGCGACGGGTGGCCATGTCACGCTCATAATTCAAAGACTTCTCGAGAGCACGCAGCTGTGCGTCGTCAAGGTTTTGCGTTTTTTCTTTGCGGTAACGCGCAATGAAAGGAACCGTTGCGCCTTCATCATAAAGCTTCACAAACGCATTGACTTGAGCAGTCTTAATGCCAAGCGCGCGAGCAAGCTTGTCGTGAATATTCGCGTGTGTGGTTGCATCCAAAACCTGTGCATTTGTCGAGGTTTGAGATGACGTTAAGGTATCAGTGCTACTCATATACGTATCAATCGTTGAGAAATGTAGTTTTGCATTATAGCAAAAGCTGCATGAATAAAAATCCTTTTTATCTTTTCGTTAATTATCGCCTGTTTTGCGGCATAAAACGTTTTATATCAAACGTTCTGTAGCCTTGTTAAACAAACGCATACAGCATTTATTCTTATGAGTGATGCAATTCGCAGTGCAATCTTATACACTAAAGTATCCATAGCACAAATATTGAGATGTGCTGATATATTGAACAATAGTTTTTGGTTTTATGACGTGCTTGTTTTGATCCATCATTAAATAACGATAATTAATGGCAGTGTTTTACTCATCGCTTTTTACTCGTCATTTCTGCTAACAATAATTTTTATAAGAGGATGCCTGTATGACTGATAACAACAGCCCCGATACTTTGACTCAGCGTATTTTAGTTGTCGATGATGACGCTCGCCTGCGCTCTTTGCTACAGCGCTTCTTAGAAGACGATGGTTTTGTCGTTCGTACTGCCCATGATGGTAGTCAGATGGACAAACTCATGCAACGTGAGCTCTTCTCTTTGGTTGTGTTAGATTTGATGCTACCGGGCGAAGACGGTATTAGCATCTGTAAGCGCCTACGTGCGGACAATGCGGATATTCCGATCATTATGCTGACTGCTAAAGGTGGCGATGCTGACCGTATCGCAGGTTTGGAAGCGGGTGCAGATGATTACCTGCCTAAGCCGTTTAACCCAAAAGAGCTATTGGCGCGTATCAAAGCCGTGTTGCGTCGTCAGAACCGTGAGCTTCCAGGGGCACCAAGTCACCAATTAGAAGTGGTTGAATTTGGTCCATGGACACTAGATCTATCGACTCGCTCGCTCAAACGTGATGGGAATGTCGTCACTTTGACGACAGGTGAGTTTTCGGTGTTAAAGGCTTTAGTTCAACATCCACGTGAGCCGTTGACCCGTGACAAGTTGATGAACCTTGCTCGTGGTCGTGAGTGGGGTGCGATGGAGCGCTCTATCGATGTGCAAGTATCACGCTTGCGTCGCTTGATTGAAGACAACCCTTCACAAGCCCGTTATATTCAAACGGTTTGGGGTGTGGGCTATGTATTCGTTCCTGATGAAGCTGAGGTAGAAACCGTCAAGAGTGAATAACCTTTGACTGATGACATTTCTTTTAATATAGGCCGTGTTTGGTTATTCATAAATACGTGCCGATATGATGAGTATACCTGTGAAAAACCCTATTATTTTTCAAAACATACCCTGCACATTAGTGACAGGGTTTTTAGGTGCTGGCAAAACCACCGTCATCAATCAGCTGCTTGCCACAAAATCTAATGACGAGCGCTGGGCGCTATTAATCAATGAGTTTGGCCGTATCGGTATTGATGGTGCACTATTGGCAAGCTCTCAAGATAACAACGATCTTGAGCAACAGAATATCGCCATGCGTGAAGTCAGTGGCGGCTGTATTTGCTGTACCAGTCAACTGCCCTTACAAATTGCGATCAGTCGTCTGCTTAATGACCATCACCCGCGAAGACTGCTTATTGAACCCACAGGATTGGCACATCCACGCGAGCTGATATTACAGCTCAGTGCGCCGCATTGGCAAACCGCACTACAGATGAATGCGGTGATAACTGTACTGAGTGGCGAGCAGTGGCAACAGATTAAGTATCGTGACCATGAGGGTTTTCAAGCGCATGTGCGTGATGCCGATGTGCTGATCGTCAATCGCTATGATCAACTAAGTAGTAGCGAAAAACACACCTTGGTAGAATGGATAGCCAAGCTAAATTCACAAGTGAAAATCATTTGGGCAGTATCTGAACTAACGGTAGCTGAGACAACATACTCATCAGATAAGTTTGTAGCAAATAAACTTGTAGCAGATGCATACTCGTTTACTTTAAACGACCAACTGAATAAGCCCAGCCATATCATCGCAAATCAACGTAAAATCAGTATCACTCATCTTCACAAACCGATGATCGGCTTGCAGTCTCAAACCCATTGTTTAGCAACTGTACCATCATCGAGTTCATCTACCGATGAGACAGAAGCTCAGGCTAGTGCTAATAGTGATCTGCCCTATCGCTATCATGAAGAGCAGCAGGATTTTCAGTTGGCTGGATGGCGATTACCTGCACACTACATACTAAACGCTGACGATTTACAGAATTGGTTATTGAATTTGCCAAACTGGCAACGTATCAAAGGCGTGGTTCATACTTCTGATGGCTGGCTGCAGATCAATTTTAACCCTGGTAGTCTAACCATCAAAACAATCGATCCACAGACTGATAGTCGGCTAGAAATCATTTTGCAACTAGGCAATGCTGTCGATACAGCTACAGAAAAAACAGAAACTGAACATGATGCCAAAGCGTCAGCAGCTTCTATAAATTGGGAGGATTGCGATCGCGAACTGATGGCAATGGTTATATAGCAACAGACAGAAAAAGGGCGGGCATTGCTATGTTATCTAGCAATGCCCGCTCTTTTGCTTTCTTCTTCCTTTTAGCGCAATTGGCTGTCTTTACTGCCGCGACGATTAAATAGCTCCACCGCCTTTGCCTCTTGCTCAAGCGCTGTCTGACAACTGACGCAATGCTGGATACCAGGCAACGCTAGTCGCCGCGCCTCCGGAATAGAATTAGCGCATTCGTCACAAAACTCTGCACTCACACCTGTTGGCAATGAGCGTCTTGCGCGCTCTAACGCATCATTGACCGTTGCATCCATTTGCTCATGCTCAGCACCATCTCTTGACCAGCCACCTGCCATAATCCCATCCTATTTATTTTTTAATGATCATTGCTTTATAGATAAATTCTTTAATAACAAATAGATGGGGTGGTTATTGCTAATTACAATATGCAAATAACAAATGTGTTTGAACGATTAGTGAGAATTATATTTAGGGTATTTACTTTTTAAGAGTGTATGCCTAAAACCTTCTACTCAGCGTTGCCACCCTTCTGTTTTCATGATTTTTTGTCCTTTTTTAGTGATTAAAAAGTTAAGAAAATCTTTTGTTTGAGGATCAGCTTTTGGTGATACAACGATGTTTAAATCACGCCAGATAGCTCGATCCTTATCTATACTAACCATGTCCATATCTTTGGAATTATTAAGCGGCCAATTCGGCCAAGTTATCCAAGCATCTGCTTTTTCATCTTTAAATGCTTTAAAACTGGCTCCAGATCCTAAAGAATACGCTACTATATTATCTCGAAAACGAGCAATATCGTTTAAGCTTCCTTTGCGTCCTGCGAGATCCTCCCAAACTCCAGTACCCGAAGTGTTATATGTTCCTTTACCTTCGGTCACAACTATTTTAATCCCCTTAGCTAATAAATCATCAAAGCTACGTATATTTTTAGGATTTCCTTTTTGTACAGCTATGATTGCTGGTCGGATATAAATGGGTTCAACTTTTTCATGATCAAAAGTTTCGTATGTCTCAAGAAATGCAGTCATTGATTGCTCAGAAGTTCCCCACAGAGCATCGGCATCAGCTTGAGCGTCAGCCGACCATTTGTCTTCAGGTCCTGCTATTAATTCTACCTTGGTACCACCTTGCTTTTCCCAGACATCTGCCACTTTTCTTAAAGCGGTATGTGGGCCACCTGCTCCATACAGCTTTATGACACCATCCTGAGGATTGTGCTCGATGGAAGGATCAAAAAGCGTGGTTTGCGCAAAAGCTGAAGTACAACTTAGCAGCACACATGCAGCAGCAATGGACTTATTCATAAGTATTATCCTAAGTAAAAATCATTGGTAGTTTTGACAAAAAACAGAGTCGTATTTACTATAAAACAGATATCTTGCTGTTGGTATATATTTTTTGTAGCTTCTATTAGCACATCAAGCAACTAAAGAAAATTTATACCAGTTTCGCATCCTAGTACGACGCATCTATTTCATTTAGTATCAACTATAGCTACCCAAATTACTTTTACGCTTTGTATTCATGCAAGTTTAAGTAACACCTCTTAATCTTTTGGCTGCAACTCAACAACTTGCCCGCGCACCCCAATACTGGCATCACTCATCAAACAGACGTAGCCTGCCATAATATCTTCAGGTGTTTTTAAGCTCATAGGGTTCTCCCCTGGATAAGCATGAGCGCGCATATTGGTGCGAGTAGCACCCGGATTGACACAGTTAAAGCGCAGGTTGGTGGTGTTTTGAGTTTCTTGCGTGAAGATATCACTCATACCTTCAATCGCTTGTTTTGATAGCGCATAAGCGCCCCAAAACGCACGAGGGTGCGTACCTACAGTGCTAGACGTAAAGACGATAGAGCCATGATCGGCATCTTTTAGCAGTGGTAGCAATGCTTGGGTGAGCATAAAGGTCGCTGTAAAGTTGACCTTCATGACTTGAGCGAATGTATCAACGTCATACATCTCAAGTGGCGTCAATTGCCCAAGCACACCCGCATTATGCAAAATACCATCCAGCTGACCAACTTCTTTATCAATCAATCCTTCTAGCTGCTGCATTTCAGCATAGGTCGCCCCTTCTAGATTCATCGGCAACATAGCAGGCTGTTTACCGCCAAGGCTCTCAATCTCGTCATAGACATACTCGAGCTTGCTGCTGGTACGACCTAGTAGTAATACTGTAGCGCCATAGCGAGCATAGGTTAATGCTGCAACACGGCCAATGCCATCCCCTGCACCTGTCACTAAGATAGTTTTTCCATCTAGACAATGAGTAGGTGGCACAAAATTGCGAATATCGTCATGAGTCAAAGGTTGAGTAAGACTTTGAACGTTTTTTTGGTTGTTTGTCTGATTAGCTGGCTGATTGATATTGTCACTCATGGTATTACTCACTACTTATCGTTGAATCATTAAAATATATGCTTATCAGTATGAACTCAAGATGACTCATACTGACCATTTACTACCCAAAAACCAGTCTATAAATACTCAAATTTGCCAGAAGAAAGCAGCAATTTTTTCAACTGCTCAGGGGTCTCAACAATATAGTCAGCTCCCCACTTCTTTAGCGTTTTTTGATCTTCAGGCGGAATATAACCATAAGCGGCCAAAATGGTTGGCATGCCAGCGGCGTTGCCCGCTTCAATATCACGGATATGATCGCCCACATACAGCACAGAGCCAGCAGCACCGCGAGGGATGCCCAGTTTCTCTAGGGCCATATACATCGGCTCAGGATCCGGTTTTGAGCGTGATACATCGTCTGGACAGACCAAAGCGGCACAGCGCTCATCAAGTTGCATTTTATTGAGCAGTTTTTCTGCCAGATAGCGGGGCTTGTTGGTGACAATCCCCCACGGTACGCCTTTGCTCTCTAAATCTGCCAGCACCGCGTCAAGGCTATCAAACAAGCAGCTATCGACACAAATATCTGCCTCATAGTCATCTAGGAACTGTTGACGAAAATTAAGTAACTCGTCCTCGCCAACCTCTAGCTGATCGTTATGTCTGAGCATTAATTGCACCATAGCGGATGCACCCGCAGAGACTTGCTCACGAATATCTGTCTCAAGCGGCGCTTGCCAATTATTTTCAAGGCTCATTTTACCAATGATACGCACAAAATCTGCAGCAGTATCGATTAACGTGCCATCAAGGTCAAATAAAACAGCTTTTACAAATTGGCTCATAGTGGATGCTCTTGAGATTGATAACGTGTTTAGTAAAATTACAATGGATATCGCTGGTCACTGACAATGTTAACCCATTGGCTTTTGAACGGCGATCATATAATTGACATCGACATTTTGAGCAAGCCAATAACGCTTGGTCAAGGGATTGTAATGCAAACCGATGATATCTTGGCGTGCAAATCCTATATTGATGGCCATTTTGTCTAGCTCAGCTGGCGTGATAAATTTGGCATAATCATGCGTACCGCGATCAAGCAATCGCAGCACATACTCTGCCCCAACGATGGCAAACAAATACGATTTTGGGTTGCGATTGATGGTTGAGAGCACGCAGACGCCGCCAGGGGCTAGTAGCTCATAACACGCCTGTACAATTGAGCTAGGATCAGGCACGTGCTCAAGCATCTCCATACAGGTCACCACATCGAACTGACCTGCATGCGTTCTTGCTAGCTCTTCAACTGGAATATGCTGATAGCGCAATGTGTTCTCTAACCCGCCCTGTGAGGCATGTACGGTTGCGGCCTTGAGGTTTTCAGTGCCCAAATCAATCCCTGTCACATCCGCACCGCGACGCGCCATAGATTCCGACAATATGCCACCGCCGCAGCCGACATCCAGTACCTTTTTACCAGAGAGCCCTTGCTCTGCTGTTTTGATCGCGCCAGTGTTGTTGCCATTGTTAGTGTCGTTTTGATAGCCCCGTTTGACGTTTTCTTCTATCCAATTTAAGCGTAATGGATTGATTTCATGTAAGGTTGCAAATGCACCTGTATTGCTCCACCATTCACTCGCCAAGTTGTTAAATTTTTCGACTTCGCTGGGATCGACGTTGATCGTATTCGTTACTGTATCATCGAAGCGGTTTTTGGTTGTATCGCTCGATGATGGCGAAGAAGCTAAGGCTGAGCTCATAGTATTTCCTTTGTTGTCGTTATCGTTATTATCGTAGAAGGTGCACGATTATGTGTTCAATATTATCATGAGCGCAGCTTCTTTGTCGTAAGTACATCGTCACTGATTGTGAATAGACTGGGCAAGCACCTAAGTTTGTGTGCCAGCTGCTTTGTAATAGCACCCTTACACGGCCTATTATAAAAATATTCATTCATATTATCGACAATTACTCCTAGTATAGAGAGATCTGATCTAAAAATATAAATGAGCGGATAATATTGATAAAAATACAAAGCAGCGTAAGTAAGATACCTTAAATAATAGCTAACAGCTTTACAACTGTCGGTTAAGAATCCGATTCACAAGCGCCCACGTTTTACGTTATCATAGTCGATACCTCAATATTATGTCACTTAAGTATATTGAAATTCTTCTCGCTCAGATATCATGTATTATAAGCGCCATAGATACACAAACCCTTTAACAAACTCTAAATCCCTACATCTTAAGGATAAAGTATGAAACGTGTCATTACATTGACTGGTCTGGCAATGGCCATTGGACTTGCTTCTATGGGCGCACAAGCTGCAGACTATGTCGCTGGAAAAGATTATCGTGTGCTAGACAATCCAGAGACCATCAGCGGTGATGCTATTATTGTTCGTGAGTTTTTCTGGTATGGCTGCCCGCACTGTAATGTGCTTGATCCACATATGGAGAAATGGGCAAAGACTAAAGACAAAGATGTCGTATTCTTTAAAACACCAGCAGCACTTAACCCTGTTTGGGAAGCCAATGCTCGTGGTTTTTATGCGGCTCAGCTTTTAGGGTTCGAAGACAAAACCCATTCTGCCTTGTTTGACGCGATCCACAAAGATGGCAAAAAACTGTTTGATCAATCATCATTGAGTAAATGGTACGCATCAAAAGGCGTGAATGAGAAGAAATTCAACAGTCTTTACAACTCATTTGCTGTCGGTACCAAAATCGGGCGCTCACAAGAAGGCGCTAAGCGCTATCAGCTTACTGGCGTACCTGCTGTAGTCGTACAAGGCAAATATGTGGTCACAGGTGAAGATGCTAAGGTGCCTAAAGTGGTTGAATATCTAGTCGATAAAGCTCGCGCTGAGAAAAAATAGCCTCTATATACAAGCTTATACAGCGCATACAAAAAAGCCAATCATTGATTGGCTTTTTTGCGTTCTAAAATCTAGTCGATATTACTATCGTATATCTATTTTTTCAATTGCGACAAGATCGCCACTTCGCGAATATAGCTTGCCAAGTCTGCTTTGGATTCTGCCATTAGCTCATCATCTTGCATATGCTTGGCGTATTCAATCCACAATAGTAACTGATACATACTATTATGTTCAGAGGCTTTGTATTGTTTGACAAATTGCTTGAGCGTGCCCTCATCATTGATATTTAGACGATCGTACCAACTTTCAATTTTAGACACCTGCTCTTTAGGGAAAAACGCATCAAACAATGCCTTGACCAGCTCATGGCGATTTTCTTCGCTGATGAGCTTACCGACGCGTTTGGTCTGACGGTTACGAGCATTGGCGCTAGTAATGTCAGCTAATGCCATGAGCTCCGCCATAAAATAATCACTGGCTGGCAACGTTTTTAACTGCTTTTTTGAGAGGCTAGCGAGTGGTATGGATAACTGCTGTAAGCGCTCATGGGCTTTTTTGAGCTCTGTGCGCGAAACGCGCATATCTTGTTCTGACCAGTCAATCATAAAAGCTTTCCAAAATAATAAGTAATAAATTAATAGTGCTGAATATAACTACCAACGACTTTTTTCACGGTGCTTTGCCAATACTTTGACGCCTGATGGCATTGCCTTAGCGAGACGACGCTGTAGATGATCGGTGATGAATACTGAACGATGCTTACCGCCGGTACAACCGATCGCAACGGTCACTGTATGACGATTATTATGCAAAAACTCTGGTAGCCAACGTGTCAAAAACTTATCGATATCATCTAGCATTTCAGCCACTTCAGGGTAATCAGCGAAAAATGCGCTGACTTCAGCATCAAGCCCTGTCGAGGCACGCAGCTCAGGATTCCAATGTGGATTGGGCAAAATCCTAACATCAAATACAAAATCAGCATCAATCGGACTGCCATGCTTAAAGCCAAAGGATAACAGATTGATCACAATCTGATTGTCCATGCCAATGTGTTCGCGTAACCTGTCTTTTAACTGATGAATATTTAAAGTCGTTGTATCGATCTTGATATCTGCTTGACTAGAGATGGGCTTTAACAGCTCAACTTCTTTTTTGATCGCGGCAGGTAGATTGAATACGACATGGTTTGCATTGTCACTATCGACATCCTGAGACATGAGTGGATGTACACGGCGCGTCGCATTGAAACGCGCTATCAGGGTGCTCTCCTGCGCGGTCACATATAATACTTGAACAGCTTGTCTGCCGTAAGTGTCTTTTAATGCTGCATAGGTTGCTGCAAAATTGGACAGATCCGCGCGCGGCGTTCGAATATCAACGCCAAGGGCAATGCGATTGATACCGCTCTCTTTTACCAGCTTGTGCGCGGCGCTCGGCAATAAAGACAACGGTAGATTATCAATAGAGTAGTAACCTAAATCCTCTAAGATATTCAGTACTGAGGTTTTTCCTGAGCCTGAACGTCCTGATACCACTAAGATACTGAGTTTATCCGTTGATATTTTTGACGCTGATATTTTTGGCGTTGTCGATGCAGCTTGATTCTCGCTTTGATCCTGATTCATATTCATGATCTACCCATTCTAGTTCATTGCATCCGATACATTATGTACCAAAGGGCTTACCCCACCACTACTAACTGATTATCCAATAAACGTGCGCGTCCCAGCCATGCTGCAACCAAAATAACAATGTTTTTATTTTCTATATTGAAAGTTGTAGAGTCACTTACGACAGAACCCAGCGCTTCAGTTTTTACTTCTAGATAATCGATCGTAAAACCTGCATCACTAATGCGTGTACGCTTGTCTTTTAGTAATGATTCAAACGCTTGCTGACTAATACCACCACCTTTCAACTGCTCTGCCAAATCTTGTAGCTCTCGATGCAGTATAGGCGCAACTTGTCGCTCAGATTCGGTTAAGTATTGATTACGTGAGGAGAGCGCTAGCCCATCATCAGCACGAATAATAGGTGCACCAATAATCTCAATTGGGTAGCTCAAATCACGCACCAACTGCTTAATAATAGCCAGCTGCTGATAGTCTTTTTGGCCAAATATCGCCACATCTGGTTGCACAATGTTGAAAAGCTTAGAGACAACGATACCAACGCCATCAAAATGACCAGGACGTGATTGACCACATAGTTGGCTACTAATAGCGCCAGCTAATACAGTAGTCGGTGGTGGTAATACTGGGTACATCGCATCAACGCTTGGCGCAAACACATAATCTGCACCAACAGTGGCAAGCTTAGCCACATCCTCGTCTAGTGTACGCGGATAACTATCAAAATCCTCGCCCACACCGAACTGAGTAGGATTGACAAAAATACTCACGACGATGATATCCGCATGCTGTTTAGCAATTTTTACCAGCTCTATATGACCCTGATGCAGATTACCCATTGTTGGTACTAACGCAATACGCTGCTGACGGTCTTGTTTGTCAATTTGGTGACCACGATAAGGCTGAAGCGCTGCACGTAGTGATGGGATATCATGATAAATAATTGGAGACATGGTAGTTTTTCTTATATTTCAATATTCTGATATTTGAAAGCTCAAATAGATTAGCTAAATTGATGCTGTTCAGTTGGAAAGCTGCCCTCACGTACTGATTGCTGATATAACGCAAAAGCCCCTTCAATACTGCGTGCATGATTGCGCTCATCGGTCAAAAAGTCATGTACAAAACGTGGCACACGACCGTGTACCATGCCCAACATGTCATGCATCACCAGTACCTGACCATCAGTATCTGCGCCTGCACCGATGCCAATGACTGGTACAGCAACAGCATCTGTCACTGTTTTGGCAAGTGCTGCCGGCACACACTCTAGCACCAAAAGCGCTGCACCAGCATCAACCACTGCCTTAGCATCAGCGAGCAATTTGTCAGCCGCTTCGTCACCGCGGCCTTGAATCTTATAGCCGCCAAAGACATTGACCGATTGCGGAGTCAAACCAAGATGTACACAAGTAGGCGTTCCTGCTTGCGCTAAAGTCGTCACCAATTCACAGAGCTCACTACCGCCTTCGACCTTAATCACATGCGCCCCTGCTTGCATCAATTGGCGGCTATTGGCAATGGCTTCTGGCAACGTCACATAACTCATGAACGGCAGGTCAGCCAATATCAAAGCGTGTTTATTACTACGAGCGATATTGGCTGTGTGATAGGCCATATCATTGACGGTTACAGGTAGTGTTGAGTCATGGCCTTGCACGACCATACCTAGACTATCACCAATCAAAATCGTATCGATCTGTGCCTTATCCATCATCCGTGCAAACATTGAGTCATAGCACGTCAAGCAAGTAAACTTAGTACCCTCTTTTTTAAATTTATTCAACGTAGATAATGTTGTCATATGACCCTCAATTAACTTGCAATGCCTTTAATTATCAATGTCTATCATTTTAGCGAGCGTTAGTGAGCTATCATAAAAAGTATCTGATACTTAATCAGTTATGATAAGCCACTGCAGATCAGTCGTTTGATAATAATTTTAAGCCTGTCCAATCATGACTTTGTGGGTAATCAGCTATTGGTGTTTCTACGATAGTCAAATGTGGCGCTAACTCTCGCAGTGGTATTAATACAAAATTACGCTCGCATAGTCCAACGTGCGGAACCGTTAGCTGTGGTTCGGCAATCTGCATATCACCATATAGTAAAATATCGACATCTAGACTACGCTCACCCCAGCGGCGCAAACGTGCCCGCTTGGCCATGCTTTCTAACTGCTGACAAAAACTAAGCAGCTCAAAAGGCGTCATTACCGTTTCAAACCCAGCAACCGCATTGATAAAGTCTGGCTGGTCTTGTGGACCCATTGGCGCTGACGCATAAAAAGAAGACACGCTAATTTCGCGTATTTTCTCACTCTTTTTCATGCTTTCAAGCGCTTGCTGCAAATGGTCTATAGGCGAGCCCAACTCATTAGATAGATTGCTACCTAGGCCCACATAACAGGTAACCCAGTGACTATCATTCATACTGTTATTCATATCAGGCACTGTCAGTACTAGGCTGACGGCGACGGCGTTTTGATGGCACAGGGCCTTTATCATCGGTCACTTTAACAGCAGGCGCTTGATTACTATTAACTTGCTCAGTCTTTGCTTTGACTGGTTTCTTGACCTTTGTTGGTGTAGCCGCTTTCTTTGTCCCTTCACGCGCTACAGTTTTTGCTTCTGTAGTATCAGCTGGACTAGCTGATGACGCTACTGACTTAAGTGCTTTTCTCGCATACTTCGCTGTTGATTGTTCTTTATCAGCTTTGCTTTGCAACTCGACACTATTTGTACTATCAACAGTAGGCTGACGACGGCGACGCTTGTGCGGAATCGGCTCGTTATTCATACTGACAAGCGCTGGCGATCTGGCGATTGAGCGAGTTGGTTTTACCTGATCAGATGTTGCCTTAACCTCTGACGAATTAGCTTTAGACAACTGAGTACTATCTGAATGATCAGCTTTATCCGTTTGCACAGGTGCATTCTTGCGCTTCGGCTGCGATGCTTGCTCATCTAATAGTTGCTTTTGTAGCGGTGGCACAACTTTTTCGTGCTCTATAACGAACAGTGGCGCAGGTTTAGAGTGATGGCCTTTGTTTGTCGCTTGGTTATTACTGGCAAGCGATAGCTGCTGTAGCTGAGCAAGCTCATTACTGTCTTGCTTGACTTGCTGCGTATCATATTCTTTACCAGTGTTTTTGGTCTGACTGGCAGCGCGACGACGACGTGCTGGGATATTTGATGGGTCATTTACCATTGTCTGATCATTCCTACCTTTATCAGTACTAGTATTGGCTTTACTTTGTTTTGCACTGTTCTGATTAGATGGTGAGTGATCAGTGATATTTGCTTCTGGTTTTTGGCGGTTGCGTCCGCGGCTACGTTGCCCTTTTTTATAGGCACCGCGGCGAATATTTTCGTCGAACGCTTCAATCGCTTGCTGCTGCTCTCGCTCAGACAATGTCTGATACGTCTGCCACCACTCGCCCATGCCATTCGTCGACTCTGACAATGGATGCTCAGCATCACCGCATTGCTCACGCAATAATAAAAAGTCAAAACCCGCACGAAAGCGCGGATGCTCAGAGAGCTGAACGATTTGCTTGCTACGCGGAGCCGCAAGTTTTGGCTGCAATATCCAAATATCACGGATAAACTGCTCAGCAAATTTTGGAATAGCGGTTTTGATGCGTTGACGGTCAATGACTTTACCAGCGGCATGCATTTGTGCTTCAGCAAACGGCATATTGCGCTTTTTAGCTTTTGCCAATTGATGCAAATAGTTTTCCCACAATAGCGCCGCATAAAAGAACGCTGGATTGATGCTTTTGCCTGCCGCAATACGCTTGTCGGTATTGATGGCCACTTGATTGACTAAGGCGCTTGGCTCGGCTGGTGGATAAATGATGAGGCTATCGATCGCGCCAGACTCAAACAATAGTGGCAACAGTGGCACTAGATAGCCACCGGTAAACATCTTCTGTGTTTCATCGTAGAGACGATGTGGCGATATCTGCTCAAGCAGCGCCCAATTACCATCATGAAACTGATCGGATAACGCATCATCAAACTCAAAGCCCAATTTGGCTTTAAATCGCAGCGCACGTAATAGTCTTACTGGATCTTCTTCGATACGCACTGGCGCATGACCCAATAGACGAATGATTCTATTATCAATATCATCAAGCGCACCGCAGAAATCATGAACCACGCCTTTGAGCGGCTGATAATAAAGCGCGTTGATAGAAAAGTCACGACGGGCAAAGTCTTGCTTGATATCGCCCCACACATTGTCGCGCAGGATCATACCGTCCTGATTGGTATTGGCATTGCTCGTTGGTGGACCACGAAACGTCGCCACTTCGATTAACTCGCGACCTGAATATACATGTGCCAATTGGAAGCGGCGACCGATGATACGGCAACGCTTGCCAAAGACGTCTTTAATCTCGTGCGGCTTGGCATCAGTCACGGCGTCAAAGTCTTTTGGGCGCAGACCCAATAAGGTATCGCGCACACCGCCACCAACAATATACGCATCAAACCCAGCTCGGGTCAATGTGGCAATCACTTCAGTAATGGAATTGGGTAATTCAGATTTGTTCAGTTCTAACTGCTTGGCGGCACGCTCGGCCATGCATCTACTCCTCGCCGGTATTCTTTAACCACCCCTGAATAACACAGCGTTTATCAGGCGGATGTACCCGCTAGTTTAACAAATTTTGCACGTGCTGGGTGTGTTATGACATTTACTTACATGCTATTTTGTCAATATTGGGATTGATTAATGCAAAATACCGCTATTAATCTTGCACACTTAAGCGTCTTCGATTTTTCTCAAGCGTTTTTGCACCAATACCTTTCACCTTTGCCAACTCATCTACTGTTTTGAATTCACCGAACATTTCACGATATAAAATAATCGCCTGGGCTTTACTGCTGCCAATACCATTCAGCGATACCAGCTCGCCTTCACTGGCACGATTGATATTTACGGTGGCTTCATTTCGTGCCTGTATTTTGGCATTTTCTTGTGCCAACAGATAATCGTAAGCGCGCTGAGGGTTGTCAAAACAGGGAGCAGCGTGGGCATTATTAAGCATCAGCAGAGCGCATAAAAGACTAACAATAGACATTGCTGTGTAGCTGCTAGGCGAAATATAACTGTGAGACGAAATTTTATGATGAGCGTTCATGTTGTTTCGCCGCTTCCCACAATCCATCCATTTCGGTTATATCGCTGTCCTCCAAACGCTTACCACTTAATGCTAATTGCTCCTCAATATAACCAAAACGTGATTTAAATTTATGTACGCAGGTTAAGGTAGCGGCTTCTGCATCAAGGTTTAGTTTACGTGCGACATTGACGAGCGCAAACATGCAATCGCCTAATTCCTTTTCTACCTCTCTGATATTGGCTTTGATCTCGACTATAGATTTATCTGTTAGCTCATGCTTTAGCTCGGCAATCTCTTCGTCTAGCTTTTCGACGGCACCAGTAACACCGTCCCAATCAAAACCCAGCGTTGACGCTTGTTTTTGTACATTTTGTGCCTGCATGAGAGCACTACCGGCTTTTACGTTATCTAAGCGACGTTTTGACTTACCTCGTGCTTCGCGTGCCTGTTGCTCTTCCGCTTTAATTTCATCCCAGCGTATTTTTACTGCGGCATCGTCCTTGAGCGTTTCGGCTTCAAATACATGAGGGTGACGGCGAACCAGCTTTTCTTGTAAAGTCGTAATGACATCACTCATATCAAAACGCCCTTGTTCAGCGTACATCTGACAATGAAAGATGACTTGTAATAGGACATCACCCAGCTCACCTTTGATATCTTCATCATCATCGCTTTGCACTGCTTCGCCCAGCTCATAGGCTTCTTCAATGGCATACGGAATAAGGCTATGGTTGGTCTGTTTCCTATCCCACGGACAATCTGCTCGTAGACGAGCCATCAAAGCCAGTAAATCATCAAACTCACCGCTTGCTTCTGGCGTTCCTTGCACGGGCTTAGGTACGGTAATTTTATTGTCTAAAATACTCATAGGAAATACTCTTATATCTTATTTATCATGCCATTTTTTGGCTTGGTATAGCGTATAGTTTATCATTCTCGTATGTCAGTGTAGTACGAGGCTTAGTGATCGATCAGCATAAATCTGCATCATACATATCGACATGTATCTAACTCATTGAGTAGTTAATGTATCATTGAACCCTGATTGGCTTATAATTATGCTATCTACTTTCTTATTTTATCATTGCTCATGCGCAAGGAATTTTATCATTATGTCGACTTCTGCGACCACCAGCTATCAGCCAGCCACGGAATTCAATGCTATCACCATCAACTCGTTTAAAGCCTATGATATACGCGGTGAGCTTGGCGTCAATCTCGATGAAGACATCGCCTACCGTATTGGTCGGGCTTTTGCTCAGATTTTATATCAGCGCTATCACGCAGCCATTGAAAATAAAACCAATGATATGGCAGATCTAAAACCAGCTATTGTCATTGGTAGTGATATTCGCCACTCTAGTGAGCAATTAAAACAAGCCGCTATCAGAGGCATCGTTGATGCAGGCGTCGACGTCATAGATTTGGGCATGAGTGGTACGGAAGAGGTGTACTTTGCCACCAGTTATTATCAGGCGCTGGGCGGTATTGAGGTGACTGCCAGTCACAACCCTATCAACTATAATGGTTTAAAACTGGTCAAAGAACATTCAAAACCTATCAGTGCTGATGACGGTTTGGCAGAGATTCAGGCATTGGCAGAATCAGGACAATTTACCACTGACAATCAATCAGGACAGTTGCAATTATTGACTGATAAAAGTGCTTATATCGATCATGTCATGACTTTTATCGATATTGATAAACTAAAACCACTCAAACTGGTCGTTAATTCAGGCAATGGTAGTGCAGGTCCAGTCGTTGACTTGTTAATCAATAGACTGACGCAAGCTGGTGCACCCATTGAAATTATCACGTTGCATCATACGCCTGATGGTAGCTTCCCTAACGGTATTCCTAATCCAATGATTGAAGCCAATAGACTGGCGACCCAGCAAGCCGTACTAGAAAACAAAGCGGATCTTGGTATTGCTTTTGACGGTGACTTTGATCGCTGCTTTTTGTTTGACGAAAATGGCGTGTTCATTGATGGTAGCTACATCGTCGGTATGCTCGCTCAAGCATTTTTGAACAAATACCCGAGTGAGTCAATCGTCTATGATCCACGAGTGATATATAATACTGAAGCGGTTATCGAAGCGCATAACGGAAATGCCGTCATCAGTAAGTCTGGACATTCTTTTATCAAGCAAATCATGCGGGACTCAGGTGCGGTCTATGGTGGCGAGATGTCGGCCCATCATTACTTCCGTGACTTTTTCTATTGTGACAGCGGTATGATTCCTTGGTTACTCACCATTGAGCTGCTGTCTATCACAGGTAAGACCTTATCAGAATTGGTCACAGGCTATATTCAGTCTTATCCCAGCTCAGGCGAACTAAACTTCCGCCTCACGACTCATGATGCCCCAACCATCATCAGTGCCATTGAAGAAAAATTTAGTGTAGACAGCCCTAATAAATCTCTGCTTGATGGCTTAAGCCTAAATTTTGGCGAATGGCGCTTCAATTTGCGTGCTTCAAATACTGAACCACTGATTAGATTGAATATCGAAAGTCGCGGCGATCACTCGTTATTGGCTAGTAAAACGCAAGAAATTCAACAATGGCTAGCGGTACAAGGAGCAGTACCAGCGTAAAGTCACAAAAAAAGCTCGCTAATCATGATTAGCGAGCTTTTTTAATAATGAAGAACTTCAATAACATTATTTAGATCGGCCAATGCCCACATAGTCGCCTACTAAGCGATCAATTTGCGATCGAGTAAATGTATTTTGCGCATCAAATACCGGCATGGCTTGCTGATTGATTTTATCAATATCCAATCGATCTCGTGGCGACCAGCTGATCAAAAAAACGGCCTGAGCATCATTGATTCTCTGATAAGGACTACTAATCAATTCAAGCAATGGTTGTTGTTCGTACAGTGCAGCAAGCTCACCCTGTGCTTTATCACTATAAACCAGTGTACGGATACCATAAGACCACAGTAATGCTAACAATGGATGAATGGCTGAGCCTGCGGTACGGCCTGAGCCTGCTTTATAACTGCCGCCCCAGATCATGACAGTTTTATTGTCAATGAAACCATCAAAATACTGCCAAAACTTGCGAAATATCAGCTCTTTTTGGTCCTCATTAATATGCACGACAGACTGTAAAAGAGGCATGTCTAAACTATGCATTTTGCTCGACTGCTGTAACTTAGCCAGCTCGGTAGGTAGTGTGTTACCGCCAAACCCCCATCCTGCCTGTAGATAGCTACTGCCTACGCGCTCATCCAACCCCATAATACGACTCACCTGACTGATATCCACCTGCTGGCTATCCGCCAAGCGTGACATCTCATTCATAAAGCTCACCCGGGTCGCGAGCATCGCCATGATACTACTACGCGCAAACTCTATCGTTGCGATATCGGCATGATGAGCGGCGCGAGCATGCTGCATTAACGGCTGTAACATCTCTAAATGTTGGTTGCTGTCTGCTGTTTTTTCACCCAGCAACCATAATGCAGGGTTCAACATGGAGTTATAAGCATCACCATCTTGCAAAAAAACAAACGGTATATAATAGACCCACGCTCGCTGTAGACGCTCAGATAGTGCTGATACAGCGCCTAATTCCTTAATTCCGCTCATTATTACAGGTAATGCCTGCTGATGGCTTTGATTAAAAGCCCGAATCCAACCATCTTCTGTCCACGCAGACTTAATACTGTCTAAAAACAACCAGTAAAGCGCCACTTTATTTTGATCATCACTATGAATGCTCTGACTGACGACGTGGCTGTCACCATGATTTGCCGTTTCATAATATTGTATTAACGTCTCTGCACTATCTGGCAATGCTTGACTTGTAATAACTCGCTGCTGTACATACATTTGCCATAGCGCTTGCAGATGATGCTCAAAGCTATATTGCTGTATCTGCTGAGCCAATAGATCTATATCTGCATACAGATGAACGCGTTGACCTAAACTTGCCAGCACCACGGCACTGGTAATCGCTTCGATACTATGGCCAACCAGCACACACACATTGGAACTGGTCAATGGGTTTGATGCAAATCCATTATAAGGCATACATTGATCGTTTGTAGCAGTCCCCATGAGTGTACCTTTTTACATTATTGATTGATCAGTATTACTAAGACAGTTTTTTGATATGCTGTAATAACTGGTCGGTAGAAGTGTCAAATTGGCTGTGAGCCTCTTGCTGCATAGCGTCATGCACAGACTCTGCCATTTGCTTGCCCATCTCAACCCCCCATTGATCAAACGGATTGATATCCCAAATACTGGCCATCACGTAGACTTTATGCTCGTAGAGCGCAACCAGCGCACCCAAACTATGAGGCGTAAGCTCATCGATAAGCAAGGTAGTCGATGGTTGATTACCACGGTAATATTTGTATTTATCTGCACTGGATACCGTTTTTGCATCACTATTCGATGCCTCTGTGACAGCAGCATTGCCAAATGCCAAGACTCGACTTTGCGCTAAGCAGTTTGCTAAAGATAGCTCATGCTGTTGTTGCAACGAGGCGTTTTGCACCTCGCCACTATAACGGCGTACACAAGCGATAAAATCACAGGAGACTTGCTGCGTGCCTTGATGCAGTAGCTGATAAAAGGCATGCTGAGCGTTTGAACCAATCTCGCCCCACAGAATTGGGCAAGTATCATAATCAATATGGTCGCCGTGCTGAGTGACCGACTTGCCATTACTTTCCATTTCAAGCTGGGTCAAGTAGCTAGGCAGATAGCCCAACCGTCCATCATAAGGCAATACGGTATGGGCATTCACCCTCAAAAACGTACTGTTCCATACAGCTAGCAGCCCTAGCAATACTGGTAAGTTATCTGTAAAATGCGCCTGTGCAAAATGCTCATCCATACTGTGAGCACCACTTAGTAGCTCCCTAAACCTATTCATACCAACACGAATAGCAATGGCTAGCCCAATCGCTGACCACAAAGAAAACCGGCCTCCAACCCACTCCCAAAGCTCTAATTGATGCTCAAGATGTATCCCCCAAGCCCTCATCTTTTCACTATTGGCTGATATTCCAATAAAGTGCCGACGCAACACACTGTCTTCAGTACCAGCGCGCAGCGTCGCCGTCGCAAGTAACCAAGACAGTGCGGTTTTGGCATTAGATAAAGTATCAACTGTGCCAAAGGATTTAGAGGATATAATAAACAAAGTGGTTTCAGGGTTTAAATGTTTGAGCAAATTATCAAGCTGAGTGCCGTCCATATTAGAGACGAAATGTACACCGATTTCCGTATCTGCCCATTCATCAAGCGCAGCGGTCGCCATAAGAGGCCCAAGATCAGAGCCGCCAACGCCAATATTAACCACATCAGTGATGGCCTTACCTGAGAACCCTCGCCATGTGCCACTACGGACACGTTCGGATAATCTCGCTACCTGCGCCAAACTATGATGTACATCGGCAACCACATCTTGCTTACCAACTTGTAGCTCTGCATTCTCAGGCAGACGTAGTGCTGTATGTAGGGCCGCACGTTCTTCACTATTGTTGACCATCGCCCCTTGCATCAACGCATCAATTCGAGCGGACAACTCACAGCTATCTGCTAGCCGCAATAAAGCATCCATAACTCGCTCATCGATACACTGCTTGCTATAGTCCATGTACAGCGCGCCAGCTTGCGCACTAAAGCGTGTCGCACGACTGTCATCTTGCGCAAATAAACTTGCCAGCGACCATGGCTGCGCCGCAAGCGTTTGCAACTGCTCCCAGTATTTGGAACGGCGAGCGCTATGATACTTCTTATCGTCCTTTATCTTATCCATCGCTATTTTTCATCTGCTAATTGCTGCTCGGCAAAATAGATAAACGCTTGCATATACGAGCGCATGTCACCGGCATCATAACTGGCACCGCGCATCGTTGTCACATTCACACCATATTCGTTAATAAGCGCATCGATAGCATCAGTCAGTTGAATCTCACCACCGACTGAAGCTTTAGTGTTTGCGAGGTAATCAAAAATATGATTGCTAAAAACATAACGCCCTACGACAGCTAGGTTTGATGGTGCTTCTGCTAAGCTTGGCTTTTCTACAAAACCTGCCACGCCAAAGCTGGCATTAACGCCGCCAGATATCTCATCTATATGACTGGTATCGATAAGTTTGGCGATACCGTATTTGTGCACATCTTCGTCAGCAACTTCATTTACCAATATTTGCGAATGGCCATCATGACTAAAAGCATCAATCATAAAGGCCAAATTATCAGCAGCCATATCAGTAGTAAACGGATCGAGAACGACATCAGGGAGCAATACAGCAAAATCATGTTCGCCAATGATAGGACGCGCAGCTAGTACTGCATGCCCCAAACCTAAGGCCTTACCTTGACGTATTATTGATACCGTTACATCCTCTGGTAGCCAATTTAAACTATCAGCCACCTCATCTTTACCTTTATGACGTAATTGATTATCTAGCTCAGCATTGATATCGAAGTAGTTTTCAATCGCGCTTTTTTGTGCATGACCGACCAAGACCATATGCTTGATACCCGCAGCGATAGCCTCTTCGACCACATAATGAATGGCAGGGCGATTGCCAAGCGGTAACAATTCTTTTGGCACAGATTTAGACAATGGCAGCATACGCGTACCAAAGCCTGCGACAGGGATAACAGCATGAGTAATTTTTTTCATAATAAGAGGACTGTTTTAAGAAAGTAGGTTAGGTAAAATAATGCTAACTTAGCAAATACTTAGTAGATATTATAGCGATTTGGATTTGTACCTTGCTAATATCAAACGTCTCAGCAGATATACAGAAATTATCAGTTCAAGAACCCTGAATCAAAAATTACGAGCTATATCATTCAAAATAACATGTTTATGAGAACTGATACAATCTTTATAAGTAATGGCCAATATCTCGCTTTTCATAGGATTTTCAGATATAAAAAAACACCCCATTGTAGGGGTGTCTTCTTAACATTTCAATATAGTTTTAGTAGTTTCACTATAGACTAATGTCTATCTTACCAGCCAGTAACTTCTTTTAGCTTGTCGCCAAGTTTAGATGGGTCACGTGTGTACGCGATGCCAGCATCTTCAAACGCTTTGAATTTCTCTTCAGCAGTACCTTGACCACCAGAGATAATAGCACCAGCATGGCCCATACGCTTACCTGCAGGTGCAGTGACACCAGCGATGTAGCCAACAACAGGCTTGGTTACGTTTTCTTTGATGTAAGCGGCGGCTTCTTCTTCAGCGGTACCACCGATTTCACCGATTAGGATGATCGCTTCGGTTTGTGGGTCTTCTTGGAACAGTTTTAGTGCATCGATTTGGTTCATGCCTGGGATTGGGTCACCACCGATACCGATACAAGTTGACTGACCAAAGCCTAGCTTGGTGGTCTGCGCAACTGCTTCGTACGTTAGTGTACCAGAGCGAGAGATAACGCCCACTTTACCTGGCAAGTGGATGTGACCTGGCATGATGCCGATTTTGCACTGACCTGGAGTGATAACGCCTGGGCAGTTTGGACCGACCATACGCACGTCGCCCGCTTCTTCGATGTAGCGTTTGGCTTTTAGCATATCGATGGTTGGTACACCTTCGGTGATAACCACGATCAGCTTCACGCCCGCGTCAACCGCTTCGATGATTGAGTCAAGAACGAAAGGTGCTGGTACGTAGATCACAGAAGCGTCTGCTTGGGTCGCTTCCATCGCTTCGCTCATGGTGTTAAATACTGGCAAACCTAGGTGCGTTTGACCGCCTTTACCTGGCGTAACACCGCCAACCACTTTGGTGCCGTATTCGATGGCTTGTTCAGAATGGAACGTACCGTTTTTACCAGTAAAACCTTGTACCAATACTTTGGTATCTTTATCAATTAATACACTCATTATGTTTTCCTTGTATTCGGTTGTCTTATGACGGCAGTGCCAATAACGGGCAAGCTGCCATCACATCGGGACTATTACGCTTTTACAGCGTCGACAATTTTTTGTGCAGCGTCAGACAGACCTTGCGCTGAAATCAGTTTTAGACCTGATTCGTTCAGGATTTGTGCGCCTTTCTCAGCATTGTTACCTTCTAAACGCACGACCACAGGAACTTGTACATCAACTTCTTTTACTGCAGCAATAATCGCTTCTGCAATCATGTCACAGCGTACGATGCCGCCGAAAATGTTGATTAGTACGCCTTCAACACTGCTGTCTTCAAGGATAATTTTGAACGCTTCAACAACGCGATCTTTGGTTGCGCCGCCGCCAACGTCCAAGAAGTTAGCAGGCTTGCCGCCATACAATTTGATGATGTCCATGGTCGCCATGGCAAGACCAGCACCGTTAACCATACAACCGATGTTACCTTCTAGAGCAACATAGTTTAGGTCAAACTCAGCGGCTTTAAGCTCACGCTCGTTTTCTTGAGTTTTATCCTGTAGTGCTGCGATTTTTGGCAGACGATATAGGGCGTTTGAGTCGATGCCAATTTTGCCATCAACACAAACGATTTCGCCGTTTTCACGAACGGCTAATGGGTTGATTTCCATCAATGCAAAGTCATTTTCAACAAATGCCTTATAGGCGCCAGTCATCAATTTAACAAATTGATTGATTTGCTTGCCTTCAAGGCCAAGTTTGAACGCAACGTCACGCGCTTGGAAAGGCATTAAACCAACTAAAGGATCAACGTGTACTTTGAAGATTTTTTCTGGTGTGTTGTGTGCTACTTCTTCGATATCTACGCCGCCTTCGGTAGACGCCATGAAAGTTACACGACGAGTTGCACGATCAACAACAGCGCCAAGATATAGCTCAGTTTGTACTGGATACATATCTTCTGCAACCAATACAAAGTTGACTGGCTGACCTTCTGCGTCAGTTTGATAAGTAACAAGGTTCGTGCCGATAAGCTCTTCAGCCACTTGCTTGGCTTCTTCACGAGTTTTAACCAGTTTTACGCCACCCGCTTTACCACGGCCGCCAGCGTGTACCTGCGCCTTGATTACCGCGATATCCGTTGGGGTTTTATCAAAAGCTGCAGCAGCTTCGTCGCCGTTATGGGCGATGATGCCTTCTTGAATTGGCAATCCGTAGCTTTTTAATAGCTCTTTTGCTTGATACTCATGTAAATTCATTGATTGTATCCTTTATTTTTTACAATTAATAAAAAGTGAAATCAAGTGCGCACATATACATATGAATCATACGTCTGACGCACTCATGATTGTGGCATCACCAAAATAGCGATACCCCAATCAGGTTGTAAATCGATAATAATTAAACGAGCAACTAGTTATTTCTTACGCTTTTTGCGCTGGATAGCGTGGATAGCACGGCCATCTGCAGATAGCGCCGCTTCATGCACTGCTTCTGAAATCGTTGGATGCGCAAATGTCATCAGCTGCAAATCTTCGATACTAGAGACAAATTCCATCGCGATCATGCCTTGATGGACGATATCACCCGCGCCAGCAAAGATAGCATGCATACCGAGTAAACGATCGGTCTTAGCATCGGCAACGACTTTGATTGAGCCTTGCGCTTCACTTTGCGCCAGCGCGCGACCGTTAGCAGCTAGATTGAATGAGCCTGTTTTGACCTCATAGCCTGCATCCGCAGCTTCTTTTTCAGTCAGACCAACCCAAGCGATTTCTGGATGGGTATAGATAATGTTGATAATAGTGTCATAGTTGACTTGTGCTTTTTCGCCATGAATGCGCTCAACCGCCATCATGCCCTCTTCCATCGCTTTATGCGCGAGCATCGGGCCACGTACTAAATCGCCAATAGCATAGACGCCATCTAGATTGGTTTTGCACTGATCATCGACATCGATAAGGCCGCGTTCGGTTAGCGTCACACCGCTGTCCTCGCCAAGTAGCTTCTCAGAGTAAGCACGGCGACCGACACAAACGATCAATTTATCAAAGCTCTCATCTGAGGCTTCGCCTTTGTTTTCGCTAGTGACGACGACTTGACCGTCTTTGACTTCTGCATTAGTCACTTTGGTATCGACGCGGATATCTAAGCCTTGTTTTTTGAACATCTTACGAGCTTCTTTGGCGATATCTTTATCCGCAGCGGCTAAAAATTCAGGCAGCGCTTCATAAACCACGACTTCCGCGCCCAAGCGACGCCATACTGAACCAAGCTCAAGACCGATAACGCCTGCACCAATCACGCCCAAGCGCTTTGGCGTCTCAGTGAAATCAAGCGCGCCAGTCGAGTCGACGATATGCTCGTGATCGACTTTGGCAACTGGAATATCGATAGGCACAGAACCTGAGGCTAAGATAACGTTCTTGGCAGTAATGGTGCTTTCTGCATCATCCTCTAGCGCAACAAATTTAACTTTTTTGTCATCGCCTTTACCGTCGACTAACGTGCCCCAACCTTGTAGCCAGTCAACACCATTGCCCTTGAGTAGTGCCGCAACACCGCCGGTTAATTGCTTGACGATACCTTCTTTACGCTCAATCATCTTCTCGACGTTGATGCCGACATCACCGGTGCTGATGCCATGCTCGTCGAGCTCGTCTTTTGTCGCCTCATAGCGATGTGAGGTATCAAGTAAAGCTTTTGATGGAATACAACCAACGTTTAAGCAAGTGCCGCCAAGTGCTGGCTCGCCTTTGTAAACACGTTTTTCGATACAAGCGACGCTCATACCCAACTGACCGGCACGAATAGCCGCTTCGTAACCACCAGGTCCGCCGCCGATAACGACTAGATCATAATTATCTTTCATAGTACGTTCCTATTTTTAATTTTATGTGTTATTTAAACTGGTTTATTTACCAAACGCTCAGCATTGTCTACACTTGATAGCTAATACGCTATGTCCGTGAGAAAGACTCACTTATCGATCACTGAGCGTCAGTCACCATTATTAAATTCTTTGAATATATTTAGTAGCAAATCAGTTGCTGCTTATCAGGTAGAGCTATTATCTGCACCAAAGCTAAAAAGCTTGTATCAGCGGTTGCCAATACAAGCTTAGAAGCTTACAAGTCTAGTAGCAACATAGCTGGGTCTTCGACCAACTCTTTGATAGTTACTAGGAACTGTACCGCTTCTTTACCATCGATCATACGGTGGTCATAAGATAACGCCAAATACATCATTGGCAAGATTTCAACTTTACCGTCGACCGCCATTGGGCGCTCGTTGATCGCATGCATACCTAGGATGGCAGTTTGCGGTGGGTTCAAGATAGGGGTTGACATCAATGACCCAAATACACCGCCGTTTGAGATAGTGAATGTACCACCCGTCATCTCGTCTAGACCAAGCTTGCCTTCTTGCGCCTTGCTACCGTATTCACGGATTTTGGCTTCGATGTCCGCCATACCCATACGGTCAGTATCACGCAGTACAGGAACGACCAGACCACGATCTGATGATACGGCTACACCGATATCATAAAAACCATGATAAACAATGTCATCGCCATCTAGTGAAGCGTTTACTGCTGGGAAGCGTTTCAGTGCTTCTGTCGCTGCTTTTACAAACAACGACATAAAGCCTAAACGTACGCCATGACGCTTTTCGAACTTCTCTTTGTACTTAGCACGCATGTCCATCAATGGCTTCATGTTCACTTCGTTAAACGTCGTCAACATCGCGGTATCTTGTGATGCTGATAATAGACGCTCAGCAACACGCTTACGCAAGCGAGTCATCGGTACGCGTTTTTCAGTACGCTCGCCCGTTGATTCTGCTACAGGACGACCGCTGTCAGATTTGATGCTGCTGTCTGATTTTAGTGTTGGGTTAGCCATATCTGTTTTGGTGACACGACCGCCGCGGCCGCTACCTTCCACATCTTTAGGATCAACGCCTGACTCTTTTGCCGCTTTACGGACGGCTGGGCTTTGATCTTTGTGCTCTGCTTCATCTTTTTTGTCAGTGACTTGTACTGGCTCGCCACCATCTGCAGCTTGCTTTTCTTGTACTGGCGCAGCAGGTTGATCTGTCTCTACCGCTGGTGCTTCACCAGCACTTGCGCCTGCTTCAAATTGTGCGATTAGCTCATCAGACAGAACAGTATCGTCAACATCTTTGACGATCTTGGTCACAACACCATCATCAGGTGCCACAACTTCTAGTACCACCTTATCAGTTTCGATTTCAGCTAATAGGTCGTCACGGCTAACTTGTTGACCTTCAGTGACATGCCATTCAACGATTGTGCCATCGGCAACCGATTCTGGAAAAACGGGGGCTTTGATGTCAGCCATCGATATACTCCTTAGATTTGGATATTCATACTTATTATTAAGTCGTGATAGGCAATCAGTATCGTTTTAATAATGCTATTTGGCAGAATATTAAAACATACTGACTGTCATCGCCTGATTCATTTATCTTCTATAGTCTTAATAGACAATCTATTATTGAGCTAACTCATCAACACTTACACCAAGGCCACCAGCAATCAGTGCTTGCTGCTGCTGCGCATGTAGTTTTGGTGATCCTGTTGCAGGTGCTGCACTAGCAGGACGTGCCACGGGCTCCATAACTTTTGCTTTGGTTGGATGTGGTACAACAATACGGAACATATGCGGTGCTAAGTAGTACCAAGCGCCCTGATTCAATGGCTCTTCTTGCGTCCATACAATCTCAGTTAAATTGCTATACTTTTCAATCTCAGCGACCAAACGTTGCTCTGGTAGCGGATATAGCTGTTCGATACGGACGATCGCAACATGATCAAGACCCAATGCGCGACGCTGCTCTAGCAAGTCGTAATATACTTTACCACCGCATAGCACCATACGAGTCACTTTGTCTGCGTTGTGATCGTCCATCTCTGGCAATACCGTTTCGAACTTACCGTTAGCAAGCTCTTCTAAATGAGAAGTTGCTAGCTTATGACGCAATAAGCTCTTTGGTGACATAACGATCAAAGGCTTACGAATTGGGCGTATCGCCTGACGACGTAAGGCATGGAAAATTTGCGCGGGCGTCGTTGGTGTGATGACTTGCATATTGTCTTCAGCACATAGCTGTAAGAAGCGCTCAAGGCGAGCAGATGAATGCTCAGGGCCTTGACCTTCAAAGCCATGTGGTAACAACATGGTCAAACCACAAACGCGTTGCCATTTGGTCTCGCCGCTTGAGATGAACTGATCAATGACAACTTGAGCACCGTTAACGAAATCACCAAACTGCGCTTCCCAAACGATCAAAGCATTCGGTACGGTGGTTGCATAGCCATATTCAAAGGCCAATACAGCTTCTTCTGATAATAATGAGTTATAAGTAGCAAAACGTGCTTGTTTCTCGCTCAAATGAGCAAGTGGCACATACATGCTGCCATCATTAACATTGTAGATTTCAGTATGACGATGTGAGAATGTACCACGGCCGACATCTTCACCAGTAATACGTACCAAGACATCATCGTTATCAACTAATGATGCATAGGCTAATGTCTCAGCGGCACCCCAGTTGAGAGGCTCTTCGCCTGTTTGCATGGCTAGACGCTGCTCAACAACCTTTTGAACCTGACGCTGTAGCTTGTAGCCTTCTGGCATCTCAGCCATACGGCGTCCATACCCTTTGAGCTTTTCGATATCAACACTGGTATCCCAATCATCAACCAAGTCATGACCTAGATAAGGCTTCCAGTCTACAAATAGCTGCTCGTTAGGCTCTTGAACCAGTGAGCTGACAACGTAATCGCCACGGTCTAAAGATTCACGATAATTATCTTCATACTGTTTTTCTTCTTCAGTATTTAAGATACCTTCTGCGATGAGCTTTTGTGCATAAAGGGTACGTGTCGTTGGCAGCTTCTTAATAACTGCATACATCAATGGCTGAGTGGCTGAAGGCTCATCTGCCTCGTTATGACCGTTGCGACGGTAGCAGAACAAGTCAATAATGATGTCTTTATCAAACTGATGACGATAGTCTAAGGCTAATTGAGCCGCGAAAACGACTGATTCAGGATCATCACCATTCACGTGTAGGATTGGTGCATGTACCATTTTTGCGACATCAGTACAATATTCGGTTGAACGAACATCTTCTTGACGGCTAGTGGTAAAGCCAACTTGGTTATTGATAACGATATGTACAGTACCGCCAGTGGTATAAGCACGGGTCTGTGACATTTGGAAGGTTTCTTGAACCACACCCTGTCCAGCAAAAGCCGCATCACCATGGATAACGATAGGTAATACTGAGTTGCCACCAGTATTATCTAATGACGGCTGATCATTACGGCGCACTTGACGTGCACGTACTGAGCCTTGTAATACTGGTGCAACGATTTCAAGATGCGATGGGTTAAATGCTAAGGCTAAATGCGCTTCACCACCTGGGGTCATCACGTTAGATGAAAAACCATTGTGATACTTAACGTCTCCTGAGCCTTTCTCTGGCTGCACTTTACCGTCAAACTCATCAAATAAGTCTGCAGGGTTTTTGCCCAAAATATTGACCAACACGTTTAGACGTCCACGGTGAGCCATACCAATGACCATCTCTTTTGTACCATAGCCACCAGCACGTTGGATGATTTCATTGACTGCAGGTATGAAACTCTCACCACCTTCTAGACCAAAACGCTTAACGCCTGTATATTTACGCGCCAAATATTTTTCTAGACCTTCGGCCGCTGTTAGACGCTCAAGAATAGACAAACGCTTTTCTTTGTCAAACTTGATATAGCCTAGATTGCTTTCTACATACTCTTCCATCCAGCGTTTTTCTGTACTGGTGGTCACATGCATATACTCAATACCGATATGGCGGCAGTAAACACGCTCCATGATCTCGATAATTTCACGTAATGGTGCTTCATCTTTACCGATCACTAAATCATTGGTTGGGAATACAGTATCAAGGTCGGCTTCTGATAGGTTGTGATAAGCTAGGGTCAGATCTTCCACTTCTGCACGTGGATGTAAGTTCAATGGATCTAGCTTGGCGCGGCGGTGACCACGGCGGCGGTATGCGGAGATGAGTTGCTGTACACCCATTTGCTTTGGATCAGTACAGTTGTCTGAATTACTACTACTTGTACCGGCACTTTCGTTACTCGATTTGTTCGCCGTTTGATTGCGGGCAAGTAACAAAAATTGGTCTTTAATAGCATTATGCTGGGCATCATTTGACGATTTGTACTGTTCGAAGTACGCTTGCCAATCTGTGTCAACACTATCAGGGTCCGTTAGGTATTGCTCATAAAGAGCTTCTATATAGCTGGCATTATCGGCGGCCAGTTCAGTATGTCCTTGGTCCGCTTTTTCTTTGGTTATACTATTCATAATAATCGTCTATTTGATAGATAAATGAATGGAATCGTGCTTATTATGGTGTCAGTCGTTGTATGCTAGGCGTTTAGACAATTCGTCATACCCCATTGTATACAGTTCGATAAAACCCTTTATCCCTAAGTATTGCCGTCACTATAGAATATTGCTGTCATTGTCTAAAAGAGCAAGTAATGCTAAATAGTGATAACAAGTCTTATTGCAACACCTATGTTAAAAATAAATTTATTTGTGAACACTCAGTTTTCTGATCTGGCTCGTTTCACAACATTAATTTATATATACTTCTTTTAGCCATAACCAATTCATCAATGATAAATTATTAATAAATGGTCAATATTTCAGCTAGCCTATAAACTGGCTATTATCGCTGAAATATCCGCTATTTGCTAACAAATCTTATTGTTTCAGATAAACATGCATTGCTGTATAGAATATCATGAGCGTTTTTTGCGATATAGTTTGTTTGTTCAATACTAAGTATTTACGTAATGAATATCTATTATCAATTATAGAAGCCTCGTTATTGTATACATAACGTTTTATTGTATTAATGCAATAGCCCTTATAGATGCTACTTTTAATGCATCGGAAACAAACTTTGCAATGTTTGATCAAGTTCAGGGTGTAATTATAACAAACTTTACGTGTATCTGATTGTATAGATTGACTGTTTATATAATATGTCTTCTTACATATGGTCAACGTATCGCCCGTACGGATTTACGGATAGACTAACGCCCTATTATTCACCAGTGTACTAGGCTTCTTGTTCTACCTATCCGGCAGGATTGTTCATCGCTACCAATAGAAGCCCACTTTAAACAATAGTAATCAGAAAATTAACACTACTATAATCAGTGATTTTGACTAACAAAAACACCACCTAATAAATAGGTGGTGTTTTTGTTAGTCAATAATAATCAAAACAATTAACCAGCTTGATCAATCAACATATTACGTAAATGTCCGATTGCTTTGGTTGGGTTCAAGCCTTTTGGACAAACTGACACACAGTTCATGATGCCACGGCAACGGAATAAACTGAACGGATCGTCTAAACGCGCCAAACGTGCTTGCGTGTCACCGTCACGGCTGTCAGCCACAAAGCGATACGCATGTAGCAATGCTGATGGACCTAAGAACTTATCAGGGTTCCACCAAAAAGATGGGCAGCTCGTTGAGCAGCATGCACACAGAATACACTCATACAGACCATTTAACTTTTCACGCTCAGCAGGAGACTGCAGACGCTCAGTTGGGGGTGCTGGCTGATCATTAATCAAGTACGGATGTACCTTTTCGTATTGCTCGTAGAATTGGTTCATATCAACAACCAAGTCACGAACCACTGGCAAACCAGGTAACGGACGAACGGTTACTTTTTCTGGTAGCGTGTTCATGTTGATTAGACATGCTAGACCATTTTTACCATTGATGTTCATGCCATCAGAACCACAAATACCTTCACGGCAAGAGCGGCGGAAAGTGATTGTTTCATCTTCTTTCTTTAGGCGTAATAACACGTCAAGCAACATACGATCTGAATCAAGTAATTCAATCGTATAAGTTTGCATGCGTGGGGCTGCGTCCACATCAGGATCGTAGCGATAGATTTCGATGGTGCGAGTACCTCGGCTCATAATGCTAAACTCCACACGTAGGTGATGGCGGGCATACAAAGATTGCAACATATGAGTGCTGGCTATTAATCACTACTGATAATCGAATATCAATTAGTAGCCTAGCAGCACTCCTCTGAGCATGTAGCTGGCGGTCACCTTTTTAATAAATGAATAAGGGATAAAACGTTTAAGCTTTCTGTTTATATCGAGCGCATAGTCTAGGATTAATAGACGCGAACTTTTGGTTCGATATAGTCAACAGTCAGTGGCACTTTGCGAACTGGTTTGTAAATGATACGGTTGCCTTCAGAATACCATAAAGTATGCTTCATCCAATCGTGGTCATTACGGCCGTTTGGTGCATAGTCATCATCTTCTGGACGATCATAATCAGAGACACTATGCGCGCCGCGGCTTTCGTGGCGACTCGCGGCTGATACCATCGTCGCTTTTGCTACTTCGTATAGGTTTGCCACTTCAAACGCTTCGATACGAGCAGTGTTGAAGACTTGTGATTTATCACCCAAATGGATTTGTTCGACTTTCTCACCCAGCGCTAAAATTTTCTCAACGCCTTCATCCATCATGGCTTGCGTACGGAATACACTGGCGTGTTTCTGCATGGTGGCGCGAATCTCATCAGCCACGTCTTGTGCATTGTAGCCTGATGTTGATTGCTGCAATTTGTTTAAACGACCAACCGTGATATCAAGTACATGCGGATCAAGTGGTTTGTAGTTATGATCGTTTTGATGGAACTCATCAACAATGTGCTTACCAGCAGCACGACCAAACACAACCAAATCAAGTAGTGAGTTGGTACCTAAACGGTTGGCACCGTGTACACTCACACAAGCGCACTCACCAATAGCGTATAGTCCTTTAACGACGTTACCATTAGCATATAAACCGTCTTCATCTGTACCTGCCTCTAGATCCGGCACGATTACCTGACCATGGATAGTGGTTGGAATACCACCCATCATGTAGTGAATGGTTGGGATAACTGGAATAGGTTCTTTAGTAATGTCAACGTTGGCGAAGTTTTTACCGATCTCAAATACTGACGGTAGACGCTTCATGATAGTGTCGACACCCAAATGGGTCATGTCCATGACGATATGGTCAGCATTAGGGCCACAACCACGACCTTCTTTAATTTCTTGGTCCATAGAGCGCGATACGAGATCACGTGGTGCCAAATCTTTAACGGTTGGGGCATAACGCTCCATGAAAGCTTCGCCATCCTTGTTACGCAAGATAGCACCTTCGCCGCGGCACCCTTCGGTCAATAGTACACCTGCACCATGAACGCCCGTTGGATGGAACTGCCAGAACTCCATATCCTGTAGTGGGATACCAGCGCGAACTGCCATACCAATACCATCACCAGTGTTGATATAAGCGTTGGTAGAAGCGGCAAAGATACGACCTGCACCACCTGTTGCTAGAACAGTAACTGGTGCTTGGAATACCGCAACAGTACCTGTCTCTTGCTCAAGAGCGATAACACCGTTGATGTTACCCGCTTCGTCTTTGATCAAATCAAGCGCAATCCACTCGATAAAGAACTCAGTGCCTTGCTGTAAGTTTTTCTGATACAGCGTGTGTAGCAATGCGTGACCTGTACGGTCAGCAGCAGCGCACGCACGTTGTACCGCTTTTTCGCCATAGTTTGACGTATGACCGCCGAATGGACGCTGATAAATCGTACCATCTTCGTTACGGTCAAACGGCATGCCCATGTGCTCAAGCTCATAGACTACCTTTGGTGCTTCACGGCACATATACTCGATAGCGTCTTGGTCACCTAACCAATCTGATCCTTTTACGGTGTCATAAAAATGGAAATGCCAGTTGTCGTTACTCATGTTGCCCAAACTTGCACCGATGCCACCCTGAGCAGCAACCGTGTGCGAACGTGTTGGGAATACTTTGGTCAGGACTGCAACCTTCATACCCGCTTCCGCTAAGTGCAATGAAGCGCGCATACCTGAACCACCACCACCAACGATAACTGCATCGTAGTTTAGGGTCTTAATATTACTAATGGTATTGTCTTGTCTAGTTGCCATTACGGTTTTCCTAATGCCTATTAATGCTTATAAGTAAATGAAAAGCGTGTTTTAAAATCTTCTTATTGCAGGTTTAAGGGCTTTTATCTGGCCATTACATGCACTTATTAAAGAAGAGGATATAACAGTCTTTGACCACTTAATTTGCATATCTATCGTTATACTGAACCAAACCTGCTCAACCTTGTTGCTCATTCAGCGACAATCTAAATAGTGGGCGCTGTTGGTCCAATGCTATGACTATTTTTGGCTATCAACGGATACTTTTAAACTACTTTATCAGCTGACATACCAGCTGCGCGCATCCGTTATATATAGATGCTTATATCAATACTAAAGCTGGTCACTCAATCATTAAACAGCAACGACACTAAAGCCGTTACCCCAAAAAATCATGATTCCCCAAAATAGAAATACTAAAATAGCGATAATCATCAATGACTGTAGCACTAAACGTAAACCTGCTGCGCTTGAGCCCAGTTTGCCTGTCGTAATATAGTCAGTAAATACTGTCCACATTCCCACCCAAGCATGGCCAGCTAATGCAAGTACAGCAACTAAGCTGAATAAACGCATTGGCAGGCTAGTCATGAATGATGACCACTCAAGATACGTGACATCGCCGTGGGTCAAAAAGAAGCCCAGCAACACCACACTATAAACGGCTAAAACAACAGCACTAATACGCTGAATAATCCAATCGCGTGAGCCTGAACCTGTCAGACCAGTAGCACTTTTGATTCCTGAATCATTTTTAATCATTAGAACATCACCCATATAAATGACGCGACAACTAAAATCGCTGCAATTACAAAACTGACCATAGAGGCAGCGCGGCCAGATTTTAGCTCTTCGTTCATGCCCATATCAGCAAATAAATGTTTGATACCCATCACGAAGTGATATGCGATGGCGGCAACAAATATCCATGCCAAAAAGCGCACAAGTACGTTGTCAAATACGGTCTCAAAACTCTCAGGCGACGCCAATGAGTTCTGTAATAGCCACAGCATTACAGGAATTAATAAGAATAAAATAATGCCAGAGATACGATGCAAAATAGAGGCGATTGCGATCGGTGAGCGATTAACGCTAATCACTTGGCTTAAAGGCAGATCAATAGGTCGGTTGCTTTTCACAGCGGGCATCCTTTTTGCGGTTATACTCCTGTATCTGCTATCAACGCTTGACAAAAATAGTGTCAGTTGAGCATCGAGCAACACACGAGACGAATAAAGTAAGGAAGAGCTAGCTGACTTCTTTTAGTTTGTGCTAAATATGAAGAAAGAATCATGTATATAAGGTATTGATAAGCTGTTTAGTGTCGCTTGTCGAGCTGACAGGCCTACAAAACAACCTATCTATTATACAACAAAGAAAATAAACATGAGTAAGATCGACTAACCAGTCTATTTTTATTGGTCGTATGAATAGCCAGACAACGTTAATATGTCTTCTCTATCAAAATAAACCTTGTACTGAGCACTAAATACTGGTGCTGAGCATCTAAAAATAGAGCAGTTAACAAGAACATTTAAACCACAGAATTCGGTTTGGTTTATCAAAATACCAGACAATCGTAAATAAGCATGTATAAAGTAAGCTCTAGGCGACACTATATCATGACCACTTATCAATTCGCACAAAGCTAGTGCCAGTCAATTCCTGCAATTATAAAATGACTGGGCGATAATTACAAATTTATCCCTAAAGTAATAAAGTCACACACTTAATTAACAAACGAATAGATATATGCAATACTGAATGTGGAAAACGCTTACCTCTGACAATTATGCTCGACACTTAACTTGTCTACTGCTCATGCCCTGTCTGTTTTTAGCCTCGTTTTTTGCGAAAATCCTGCTGCGTTTTTGCGACAAACCCCAAAATATAACGTCAATATTGACGTTGTAAATATGTTTAATAAACAGAAAGTTTAGCGCAAAATAACCAATCAGACATATTTTGATACAAAAATTACAGCGAACAACCACCGCTAGACCGTGCCAATTAGACCCACGGTCAATAAAAGTTTTTTCAAATCACAAGTAATTGCTGCTAATATACCTTGCGTATTAAATGAGTGAAACGGATTTTGCCGTTTGACAGATAACGACGTGAGGTATGCGTCTGTAGTAATTTTATTCTAACGAATCAAAAACAATGGAGAGCAATTTATGGCTGACACTAATGCCAAACTAACCGTGAATGGTGAAGAATACGAACTTCCTATTATTGAAGGTACTTTAGGGCGCCCAGTTATCGATGTTGCTGCTTTGCAAGAATCAGGATTTTGGTCTTATGACCCTGGTTTTAAAGTAACTGCTCCCGTTGAATCAAAAATTACTTATATCGATGGTGGCAAAGGCGAATTATTACACCGCGGCTACCCTATCGACGAGTTAGCAAACCATGCTGAATATCTAGAAGTGGCATATGCGTTGCTAAATGGCGAGCTACCTAACGCTGAGCAAAAGGCAGATTTCTTTGAAAAAATTCGTGAACATACCGCTGTTCATGATCAATTGCGTAAATTCTTTGAAGGTTTCCGCCGTGACGCGCATCCAATGGCCATTATGGTTGGTGTCGTTGGTGCGTTATCAGCGTTCTATCATGACAACCTAGACCTAAGCAACGAAGAGCATCGTGAAATCACAGCTATTCGTTTGATTGCTAAGATGCCTACGCTTGCGGCGATGAGCTATAAATACTCGCAGGGCGAACCGTTCATGTATCCACGTAACGACTTTAGCTACGCTGAGAACTTCTTGTACATGATGTTTGCGACTCCTGCTGATGTGGACTATGAGCCAAACGACGTCGTCACCCGCGCCATGGACAAAATCTTCACCTTGCACGCAGACCACGAGCAAAACGCCTCGACTTCTACTGTGCGCCTAGCCGGCTCAACGGGTGCCAACCCTTATGCCTGTATCGCTGCTGGTATCGCAGCTCTTTGGGGTCCATCGCATGGCGGCGCCAACGAAGCTGTACTAGAAATGCTTGATGAAATCGGTACGGTTGAAAACGTGCCAGCATTTATGGAAAAAGTGAAAAGCCGTGAAGTGAAGCTAATGGGCTTTGGTCACCGTGTCTACAAAAACTTCGATCCACGTGCGAAAGTCATGAAAGAGACTTGTGATGAAGTATTAGAAGCACTTGGTGTCAACGATCCTAAACTTGAATTGGCAATGGCACTCGAAAAAATTGCACTAGAAGACCCGTTCTTCATCGAGCGTAACCTATATCCAAACGTTGATTTTTACTCTGGTATTATCTTAAAAGCCATCGGTATCCCAACATCAATGTTTACGGTAATCTTTGCACTGGCTCGTACTTCAGGTTGGATCAGCCATTTGTTAGAGATGCACAGCGCCCCATACAAGATCGGTCGTCCACGTCAGTTATATACTGGTGAAACGCGCCGTGACTTTGTCAAGGTTGAAGACCGTAAGTAAGCAAAAATAGTATCTTTACAATAAAAAATCCCGCCATCGTGCGGGATTTTTTATTGCTATGATGGGATAGATACTATTGGATATACTTCATCCAATTATTGGCAAACTCGTTACTATGTGTATCATTTAAACCGTTATTGAAACTCTTTTAACGTCTGCTCATATTTAGCAATCTGCTCGTCATATCCTTTAATCGTATCGTTGAATTTGGCCATGAGCGTTTCAAATTCTTGCTGCTGTTGTTGCTTCATTTGCTGCATATCAACCACTTGCTGCGCTTCTATTTGCTCCCATACTTGGTGCTGAATAATCAACCGAGCCAGCGCAGGGCTTTTTGCACTGACCCTTCCTGCAATCTCTGCATGCTCAAATAACTGAGGAACTAAGGTCGCTATGTTGATTAGCGTATCCGCATCTTCTGCACTAAGGGGCGTGGTCACAGGCTGATATAACGCTGCCATCGTTTGCTGATATCGCTCGATGATCTGCTCTTCCGTCAATATAATCGGTTTGCGCGGCTCAAGGCTAATACGTTTTAATACCGTTAAGTCACGCTCTCCAACTTCCGTACTTGTATTCATCTCTGCATCCGAACCTTCCTCACTGGTAGCGTTAGCTTCTACTGGACTATCAGCTGGTAATGGTTCGGAATTGGCGCTATTCGCATTTTCTGTAAGAGTAGCTGAATCGTTAGTCGCTCCATTGAGTAATAGCGACTCTTCGCTATCTGAAGTATCTGCCGCTTCCAGTGACTCATACTCTGCTTGTAGTCGACGCTGTAGCCCTTGCGCTTGCGCAACGTATATAGGCTGAAACTGCTCTATACGCGCCGCAGCAGAATCACTTTGCTGCATAGGTTGACTGTCTTCCTCACTTGTTTTTTCAGTTGTCTGAGCCTCATCTGGTACAGGCGGTGCGTCAGCTTGCTGCTGACAGCCGGTCAGAAATAGCACGCCCGTTAGCGCTACTGCGGCCAGAGCTGAGCTAGCAGAAGTATCAACATTAGGCTTTACTGGCAAAAGTCGAAACATAAGCGTAAATATCCTTTAATAAGGCTAAAATATAAAAAGCTAAAATGGTGATGCACGTAGGCTTTTCGCTTACTATGAGGCAGTTTAAATAGTAAAATTGCTGTTGGCGCGTTTTTTGTCAGTCATGGCGTTTACTGTCAAAAATGGTATACAGGCTTCTAAATCCTGACAATCCTGTCCTTTTTGACGGCGCACAAAATAATCTTGAACCATTCGCGCCTGCTGCTCGATACCGTATTTAAAAAAGGACTTACCCGTCTCTAGCACATAATCATATCGCCGATCGATAAGGGCACCGCGTACCACTTTCAAGCCTTGCTGTAACTGCCACACATGGGTGAGCTCATGGATGAGCCAGCTTTGCTTGCCCAACGAGGCCACACTAAAATCTGTGATCCAATCGGCTGGATTAAAGTAAATATGACCATTCGGACTCACCGCATAACTTTTGAGAACCCACCAAGTGGTTTTTAGTCGCACTTCATCTAATCTGATACTGTCACCGAACACTGAGCGTGCCAGTGCTATCTCGCCAATTGTCAGACAACGCGACTGCTGCTTTTTTACGCTGCTGCGTGAATATCGATTCAACAAACGCTTGAGAGGTTGTCCAGACATCGTCAATGTAATACCTTATATTTGTTAGGGCAGTGATAATAAATGGTGTTTGGTCAACCATTCTGATCGTTACCATTGAACCGTTAGTAAGGATGAATGATTAAAAATAAAGTGCTGGGGACATAAGCTATACGCTTCGTTAGCTTTCATTAACATGTTTTTGCGTTAGCCTAGCGTGTATTGTTTATAGCAAGTACCCTACTTATAAATTAGCCTACTTTGACTGCTGATGTCTAATACTCATTTACTCATTGTCATAGTAAAGTTGCTGCGAGAATCATGCCAAGCAAACAAACGCTTTTCACTTCAATAGAAATGATAACTATAGACGAGTATGTCGTTATTTAGATTTTACTATAAAATCTCTCAATGGCCGCCACTTTAGCCAATAGACCGTTTTTTAATTTTTCAATAGAGAACCTTATGCCGCCTAACTTTCATGCCGACACCCCTCTTGCTCAGCGTATGCGCCCTGCTTCTCTCGCGGCTATTATTGGCCAAGAGCATCTTTTGGCCACTGGCGCACCTTTACGGCGTTTGGTCGAACAAGGGCATCTGCCCTCTATTATTTTGCACGGCGAAGCAGGTATCGGTAAGACGACCATCGCAATGCTATTGGCGGATGCGGTCAATCGACCTTTCCATGCGCTTTCTGCATTGAATACTGGGGTTAAGCAGTTACGCGAGGTATTGGATAGTAAAGACTCACTGGCATTTGAGTCACCAGTGGTCTTTATCGATGAGATTCATCGGTTTAATAAGGCGCAGCAAGATGCATTATTGGGCGCGGTAGAGTCTGGTGATATCACCCTAATCGGCGCCACGACAGAGAATCCGTCGTTTAGTGTGAATAACGCGCTCTTATCACGTTGCCAAGTGTATCGTTTAGAGCCATTAACGCCTGAGCAAATCAGTGCGGTATTACAGCGGGCACTCTTGGAGGACCATGTACTCAAAAAGCTCACCATCGACTTGCAGGCACAAGACACCATTAGCAAACTGGCGCATGGCGATGCCAGAAAGGCGCTTAATCTACTAGAGCTGGCTATACAAACGGCGGATGCCAAGCAATCACCGATTGTCATCGATGACGAACTGGTCAGCCGAGTGGCGCAGACTGCGTTGGTACGTTATGACAAAGATGGCGAGCAACATTACGATATTATCTCAGCCATGATCAAATCAGTGCGCGGCTCCGACCCTGACGCGGCGCTGTACTGGATGGCGCGAATGCTCGTTGGCGGTGAGCCTGCCGATTTTATCGCGCGCAGATTGGTAATCTTAGCCAGTGAAGATATCGGCAATGCCAACCCAAACGCCCTACTCCTCGCTGATGCAGCCCTGCGCAGTGTGCAATCCATCGGTATGCCAGAAGCGCGTATTATCCTAGGGCAAGTGGTGGTCTATTTAGCCACCAGTGCAAAGAGTAACAGCACGTATAAAGCGATCAATGCAGCGATGGCGTTGGCAGAAAAAGACGCCTCGCCAGTACCACTACATCTACGTAATGGCGTGACCAAACTGATGCGCAATCAAGGCTATGGTCAAGGGTATGCTTACCCGCATGATTATCCCAATCACTACTACCCTCAAAGCTATTTGCCAGAAAACTTAGCAGGCACGAGCTTTTATGAGTTTGCCGATAACCAGCGAGAACAGCATAGCAAGCAGTTTATGGCGTGGCTAAAAAGCCAAGCGGCCAGTAACGACTGATCTATTGACCCACTGGATCAAAAGGTTTGAAAGTTAGTTGCATATACTATTGGTAAAACTGAACCCTGTTTTTAAAAGACTAAGCGTTATAGTTCAGCTTTGGGTCAGCACGCTGAGGCAAAAACCGTTAAAATACCTATCGTCATGATGAATAAGAATCATGAAACATTTTCATATTTGGTTGCTACGATGATCAAACGATTTGCTCAACGGCAACAGCACGTGTTACCAACTACTGCTACAATGAGCCGACAACCCTTTATATTACAAACCACACATATTTATTAATAATAAAATATTGAGATTTACTATGAGTTTAAATACGATTCCTGAGATTATCGAAGACATTCGTGCTGGAAAAATGGTCATCTTGATGGATGATGAAGACCGCGAAAACGAAGGCGATATCATCATGGCGGCGACCCATGTTCGTCCTGAAGACATTAACTTTATGATTACCCACGCGCGCGGCTTGGTGTGTCTGACGCTATCACAAGCGCGTTGCCAGCAATTGGCATTGCCGCTGATGTCAGATCGCAACGAGGCAAAATTTAGCACCAACTTTACAGTATCGATTGAGGCGGCTGAAGGCGTGACCACAGGTATCTCAGCGGCTGACCGCGCGCGCACCATTCAAGCCGCTGTATCTTCGGCAGCCAAACCAGAAGACATCGTGCAGCCTGGGCATATTTTCCCTATCATGGCACAAAACGGCGGCGTTCTACACCGTGCAGGCCACACAGAAGCAGGGTGCGACTTGGCTCGCCTAGCGGGATTGGAGCCTGCTGCGGTGATTGTAGAAATCATCAACGCTGATGGCACCATGGCACGTCGCGATGATCTTGAGATATTTGCCAAAGAGCATAACATCAAGATGGGCACCATTGCTGATCTCATCAACTACCGCATCGCCAATGAGCAAACGGTAGAGGAAATCGAAACTCGTCCTTTTGAAACAGAACATGGCACTTTTACCTTGCACCGTTTCCGCGAGTTCGGCGCTGAAGAAACTCATATCGCCTTGGTAAAAGGAGATGTGAGCGAAGGCGTGAGTACCGTACGTGTCCACGGTTTCCACCCACTGCGTGATTTATTTGCCGCCAAAAATGATATGACTGGTCGTAGTGGCTGGAGCGTCCAATCAGCGCTAGAAGAGATTAGCGCCTCAGAGCGCGGTGTGTTGGTTTGGGTCGGCAATCATCAACCGGTCGATCTAGGGGATGCATTAGATAAAGCCTTGGACAATGAGTCACAATCGACCATCACCCAGCAGCCTTATCGCAGTATCGGCGTTGGTGCACAGATATTACGTCATTTAGGCGTCCGTGATATGCGTCTACTGTCATCGCCCATGAAGTTTTATGCATTATCAGGTTTTGATCTCAATGTGGTGGATTTTGTGCACGCACCGCAAGAGAGCTAAAATCTACTTGGAAAATGGCCTGAGAAAAGTCATGAAAAAAGGCACGCTACGATAATGTTAGCGTGCCTTTTTTATTTTTGATGGTTATATAACACTATCCGAGATAGGTCATCAACGCAGCTAAAGCCTATTCTAATATTCAGGGGTATGACCAAATTTTGCCTCTAGTGCCAGTAAGCGCGCACGTTCTTCTGCTGTCCACGGTAACTTACCTTTCCCATCACTATCGAGACGCACTACGACGGCATCAGCGGTCGCAACGATTTTGTTTTGTGCTGTACTATAGTAGCTATATTCCATCGCAATACTGGTATTGCCCAGACGCTTACAGCGAACCCCCAATAACAAAGTATCAGGATAGGTCACTGGGTGCAAATACTGGCAGCTCGACTGTGCCAAGACGGTGACCATACTGCCATCGAACATATCTAACGCGTGCAAATAACCAATGCGCGCTGACTCAGAATAACGATAATACACCACGTTATTTAAATGGTTAAAGGCATCCATCTCACCCCAATGAATCGGCTGATAATGAATCACTGGGTAATGCGCCAGTACTTCAGGTCGATCAATTGCTACCTCAGACATAAAATCTGGCTTTTCACTCATATTGGTCATAACTTACCTTGTGTCTCATGTTGTCTATATATAGCTGTTTCGAACCGTATCGATTAAGGTTGTGGCTTATCCAAAATCTGTGTGGTTAACAAGGGTGTTGGCTTAGGAGCATTGACAATCAGTTGGTCAAGCCAGGCAATGACCTCTGGTATATCATTTGGCGACTGCATGGTCTCTAGGTTGTTGTCCGTACCCTTTGGCTTTTTGTCGGATGGAGCAATGCCAATGGCGCCAACTTGCGCGGAGTTTTTGCCATTGCTAACCGATGATTTAGGTAGTAAGGTTTTTAGCTGTTTGCGCGCTTGGGTCAAATAATTGATCAGTTGATCCTGCTCGCGCATATTGCTCGCTTGGCTCGCCAAATTCAACGTCATGATGACTTCATGAATCGTCAGTTGTCTACGCGTTAATGTCATATCGTTACGCACTGACGTTTGAGCAGGCGGGTTCGCTACTGCACGCTTTTGGTCACCCTCAGTTGCAGCATCAACTAGCTCTCGGCGCTGGATATCAGTACCCTCGTAACTCCCAAGGCGCTCATGACTGTGCAAAAACTCTTGGATGTTTTGAATCGCAAGATTTTGTATTTGCCATGGGCTAGGTTGTGAGCTTTGCGCTTGTAATCGCTCGATGTCTTTAAGCAAACTTTGCTTGATTACGACGGTCAATGCAGGTGCAATCTCGTTGCTGCTTTGTGCCAATTGCCAATGCAAACCTCGCAACAACTCGATCGCGGCACTATCATTGTTGTCTGCTAGCAATCTGTCAGCGGCTTTTATTTGAATACGTAGTAAATCCAGCTGATTTTGCGCTTGGCTACTGGCTTTGATTCTAGGCTCTGGCAATGTCTGCTGACTCATGGCAAATAAACGATCGTCCATCTCATTTAGACGACTGACAACCTGCTCATTGCTCTGCAACCGCTCATTGACACTGTGCTGAAAACGCTGCTGACTAATATAGAGCCAGAGTAATGCCGCGATAAGCAGCAAAATGACCAACCACTGCATCCGCAGCAGCAAGATATTTGCTTGCCGACGCTGCTGTATAGCAGAAGGATCCTTAGATAAAGACTCAGAATTCATTGGCATAAGACAGTACCGTGATGGGTAGGTATAAACATATTTAAATCAAATAGAAATTATAAAATTAGGGCATGTCCCCAATTCAAACGTTTGTCACTAAATGGACTAAAAATGGCTAAATCTTTGCCGCTGTTTGCCTGTGATTTATCTCATTTTTATCACCATTTTTAAAATAGAGACACGCCCTAAGTATTGGTAGTGATGGCTGAAAGAATGGTGTCTGGCGCCAAATCCTCTACACGCCAATAGCTCAAGCGCTGCGCTGCAACCATATTTGCTAAGCGCTCACCCAATACGACATAAGAAAAGTCCGCTAGCGTGAGTGGCAAATTATCTCTTCCATCAGTCATTATGTCATTACTACGTTTTGGTTCTGACATTCTTTCTCTTGCACCTTGGACGATGCTCGTCCAATGCTCAAAAGCAACGCCACTACTCACGACGACGATAGGTTTTGCTTGCTTTGGTGTTGTATTTGTCGTTTGATTACATACAAAAAAATCTTTTTGCCACTGCTGATACTGAGTCATTGCCTCGGTAGGCATTGTACGCTTATACCACGCAATACTATCGACATGTACACCGCGTGCTTGTAAAGTATCGACCAATAATCGTCGCCCGCCCAGTCCGCGCCATATCAAAAGCTTATCACCCGCCTGTAAACGCTCTATCTCAGGCATTGCTAGCATACCTTCATTATTGGCAACTTCAGGCTGTCGTACTTGGTAGTTTGCCGAGTCTATATTGGCTTGAGTCAATGCCGTAGCGGTTGCTTGACCCACTGCAATGATTTGACTTGGGGCTACCAAAGCTTCAGAAGCTATGTTGGCTGCTTTATTGTCCAGTTGCGCATAACTACTATCGTCATGCTCACTGTACACAAGCGACTGCCAAACATTCAACCCAGAAGTGGCCGCCGTTGGGCTTATGATGACCAGAGCCTTATATTCACCTGCTAGCCACGCACGCATTAATGCTAGGTCATCGCCAGTCGTTGGGCGCGGCTGCAACGTCAACATCGGTATCTCAACCACCGTGAACCCTGCTGCTCGCAAATGATTCGTCAATGGCGCAGCGCGTGCTATCGGCCGCGTATTGATGACAATTTTTGGCACCGACCCATCAGTGGATTGATTTTTATGAGTAGACCTAGCTTTAGTTGACGTTGATGACATAGATGTACCACGACAAAAGGCTTGTAGAATGGACTGAATCATCGACCAAACAGTGGATATGTGGATCAATGACTCAGTATGACAAAGTGAATACGCTACTCAGCGTGATAAATCGCTGACAAGATAGCCCCTGCACCATCAGCAAGTAGTATATTGGCAACATCAATACCGAGCTGATTTGCCTGCGACTCTTGCTCGTCTTGTGTACCAACCAATGTCACTCGCTTTTCTGCTTTTAGCAATTTACTGCCATCCGCCTGACCCACACGACCACGGAGCCACAGTACATTACCGTTATCGTTGTTGCCGTTTTCACCATTGTCATCGTTATTCGCACTGGTTTCATCAGCCATTTGCAAGACAGCATAGGCTGCAATCGGGACTTGGCAGCCACCCTCCAAGTGACGGTTAAGCGCACGCTCAGCGATAAGGCGAATACGCGCTTTATCATCGTTCAATGGCGCTAGTAATTTCAACACCTCGTCATCACCTTCACGGCATTCAATGGCTAACGCACCTTGACCAACGGCAGGCAAACAGGCATCAATATCTAGCTGTCCGCGAATGCGCTCATCTAATTCGATACGCTGCAAGCCACTGGTCGCCAAAATAATGGCATCATACTCGCCTGCATCTAGCTTGCCTAAACGCGTACCAACATTGCCGCGCAAGGTTTTGATCTGTAGATCTGGGCGGTAGGCTTTGATCTGACACTGACGGCGCAAACTTGACGTCCCAACAACTGCACCTTGCGGCAATTCATCAATACTATTATAAGTATTTGAGACAAAAGCATCAGTTGGTGAAGCACGCTTGCAATAGACACCTAGTGTCAAGCCTTCAGGCATCTGCATCGGTACGTCCTTTAGCGAATGTACCGCAATATCTGCTTGCTTGTTATACAATGCTTGCTCAAGCTCTTTGACAAATAAACCCTTACCGCCAATTTTGGCCAAAGGTGTGTCCAAAATCTTGTCACCCTTAGTGACAATTTTTAGTAACTCAATTGTCAACTCAGGATAGAGCGCCAGTAAGCGATCACGAATATGCTCCGCTTGCCATAGAGCCAAAGGACTCTGTCGCGTGGCGATGGTTAAGGTAGTCAAAGCAGGTTGCTGCAGATTGCTCATAAAGGGCCTCAATAAATTCGGTACTATAATCTAAATGCTACAATGTCAGTGCTAAGTTGCTGCTAAGCGATTAGGAAAACTTGCCACAAAAAATGGTCGACTCACATCAGAGATAGTAAATGCTGGCGCAAAAAAATACCCCTATTTAAGCATAAATAAGGGTTTGATGATATGGGATGATTATGTCGCTCTGAAAACATCCTATTACATGCTTTGAATTTTGTCACGTAAGGCTGGCAGATGACGACGACTCACGGCCAACGTCTCATCGATTCCTTTAAAACGTATCTGATATTGTCCAGCGTCTAGGGTTTCTAAAAAGTCTAAAAAATTCAGATTGATAATAGCGTTGCGATGCACACGGAACAAACGATCGTCAAACTCTCGCTCTAGCTCTTTTAGGGTCTCATCAATCAATACAATGCCATCTTTGTGACGTACTTTGACGTATTTTTGATCTGCCGCAAAATAATAGATATCTTTGAGCTTAATCAATTCGACCCCGCGATGGGTACGAGCAGCAATATGCTCGCGTATCGGACGCGCCGTTGGATTTGCAAGCTTGCGAATTTCGTTCAATTGCGCCGCGTTTAGGTTTTTTGCTTTGTTCAGTGCTTCTAATAGCTCGTCTTTATTTGCCGGTTTCAACAGATAACCGATTGCATTGGCTTTTAGTGCCGCTATCGCATAATGATCGTAAGCGGTGACAAATATAATGGCTGGTGGATGATCAAGTTTGTCCAGCTCTTGGGCACAGCGCACCCCATCCATCTCAGGCATACGAATGTCTAATAATATAATGTCAGGCTGCTGAGTTTTTACGGCGACAATTGCTTCTGCCCCTGTGGTAGCTTGAGCAACCACCTCATGACCTGACTCCTGTACGATTCTGACCAAACGCTCACGCGCTAAAGGCTCATCATCACAAACTACAATACGCATGTAAACTCCCACCCCCAAACTCTACTGAATATGTTTCGATGGTATGACGAATGTACTGGTCAGTTCAATATGGTGAAATTTTCTGCATCATATTTTTGATAGTAACCACTCATTGTCAATAATTGCCAAATAAAAATCGCAATAACCATATAGATATAAAAGACGATGCAATAAATATGCCACAACATCTTATAATAAGAATATAGTGTCTGAGAACATCATAAAAAACGGTAAAAGAGGAAAGATTATAAACTGACGTCTTGTAAGGGATAGTCAATAATGGTAGTGATGTGGTTACCAGTCACTGTGCTTTGGATATCAGCACTTTGACCAAAGTACGCACGTAATCGATCCGCTTGAATATAAAAATCCATATGCTGACGCAAATCATGGTTAATGATTAAGGTCTTTGTAGGAAGTTCCACGTCGATCTGAATAGCTACTCTGTGCTGCTCCCAAGTGACTTTAATATTAAAATGGATGGTTTCAGTGGTCATCTCAACCACGTTGAGTAGCATTTTCTCCAGTACGCTTTGTAAGGTTAACGCCGTAATCACCATATCATACATAATATCCTCATCAGGCAAATCCCAATGGACCTCGAGTTTGTCTGCCAAACGGCTAGACTCGATTGCTAGATAATGCTCACACAACGCAACTTCTTCTTCAAAGCTAATCTCACGTACGCCGCTAAAACTGGCACGATATAAGACCGAAACGTTTTGTAACAAAGCAGAGGCTTTTGACGGATTGGACTCAATGAGTGAGACCAGTGTGTTAATGGTATTAAAGAAAAAGTGCGGGGCAGTGCGAGTTTTTATTAAGTCATTCTGTGCGGTCAATTTGTATTCAAACGATAGCTTGAGCGCATTAAGCTCACGGTAGCTACGCAAAAAGTATAATAAAAATACAATGGTAAAACCGCCCGTCAGTACGGTATTGAAAAACAGATTGGTCATAAAAGCTTGACGATCATATTCCATCAAACCCATATTAATCAAAACCAAAACGACTAAAGCCATAGATACCGTAGCGGCAAACATCATGAGCATGACGATACACACACTAACACTAGGAATACTGGCATTTTTGAAGACAGGGCGCAGATAATCTACCAAATATAATGAAGGTATAATGGTCAAACCGTTTTGTATGGTTCGCGCAACAAGCTTGATGATAAAGTCCGACCAACTGGACAGACCATGCCGCTCAATCACTGTGAGAAACAGTGACCAAAAAGCAATATATGTCAGCCACTGCAAAGGCCTCATGATCTCCATGAGTTTTGGAATAAAAAACTCTAAGCGCGTAGCTAGTAAGGCAACCTCATCATTTGCTATACTTGAGTTCTTACTCTCTTGACTTGTCTTGTACCAATATGAACGCCAATTCTTCAAACCTTAGTAATCCTGAATCAAGTAAAAATTCATTTACTTCTGATTCTAGCACGAATGTCTCAGTAACAAACAAAGATGCACAAAACAGCCCTAGCAGCGCTCAGGGCCAGCAGATGTGGGGTGGACGCTTCAGTGAAGCGACGGACAGCTTCGTGGCTGCCTTTACCGCCTCTGTCGGCTTCGACCAACGCTTTGCTCGTCACGATATTCAAGGATCGATTGCCCATGCAACGATGCTCAAAGAATGCGATATCTTGACTGCTGATGAAGTGGCCACCATTATCGACGGTCTTCATCAAGTATTACGCGAGATCGAAGCAGGTGAGTTTAGCTGGTCAATCGCCCTCGAAGACGTGCACATGAATGTCGAATCACGCCTCACTGATATTATAGGCGCTGTTGGCAAAAAACTACACACGGGTCGTAGCCGTAACGATCAGGTCGCGACCGACATTCGTTTGTGGTTACGTGAAGAAACCGATAATATTATCGAGCTGCTCATACGCTTACAAAGTGGCTTGCTTGACCTGGCTGATCAACATACCGATACCATTATGCCTGGTTTTACGCATTTACAAACCGCCCAGCCTGTCAGCTTTGGTCACCATGTAATGGCGTGGTTTGAGATGTTGTATCGTGATACCGAACGTTTGGTTGACGCCCGTCGCCGTATCAACCAGATGCCCCTTGGTAGCGCCGCACTCGCTGGCACGACGTTCCCGATTGATCGTACTATCACCGCTGAGCTATTGGGTTTTGAAGGTATTTGTCAAAATTCGCTCGATGCGGTCTCAGATCGTGATTTTGCGATTGAGTTCACCTCCGCCGCCTCGATTCTGATGATGCACATGTCACGTATGAGTGAAGAGATTATTCTGTGGATGTCAGCGCAGTTTAACTTTGTGCAGATACCCGATCGTTTCTGTACTGGCTCATCAATCATGCCGCAGAAGAAAAACCCTGACGTGCCAGAATTGGTACGCGGTAAAGCGGCACGTGTCTTTGGTCAGCTAATGACATTACTCAGCCTGATGAAAAGCCAGCCACTCGCCTACAATAAAGACAACCAAGAAGACAAAGAGCCTTTGTTTGATTGTGTTGACACGCTAACAGGCTCACTACTTGCCTTTGCTGATATGCTGCCCAACATTGTCCCAAACAAAGAAAGTATGCGTGCTGCGACAATGAAAGGATATGCTACTGCCACTGACTTAGCCGATTATCTGGTCCGTCAAGGCGTTGCGTTCCGTGATGCGCATGAAGTCGTGGGTAATGCGGTTGCACTAGGCATTAAAGAAGGCGTTGATCTCAGTGACTTATCCTTGGCACAACTACAGCAATTCAGCGATGCCATCGGTGAGGATGTCTTTGACTATCTCACGCTAGAGGGCTCACTAGCAGCTCGTGACCATCTGGGCGGTACTGCGCCAAACCAAGTCAAGCAAGCCGTAATCAATGGCCGCGCTCGTTTAAAAGCCTTTGCTTGATCATATCGTTTTAAGCATAAGTGAACTGACCGCGCTACATCTGACACCCGCTATTGATGCGGGTGTTTTTTATTTATAGTCAATCCCCTGTAAAAGAGCTATAGCGTAGCCTCACTTGAAGTATCACAGTTACATCTGCGCTCGGTTGTCTTATATCTCTTTTAAACTGAATTAACTATAACTTACTATCAGCTACCCGCCCTTTTTTCGCGCCTTCTTTGTCTATCTGATATGAAACGATAAATCAGAATAAAGGCAAGACGTGCTGATAACACCTTATAGATTTGTGTCTGTTTAATAACAGACACGAGATACCCTTTGCTAAATTGACCAAGAGCGTTATCATAGGCTCATATGATTATTTAACTTGCCTGCTAGGGCGTATTATCATTTAGATGGCGAAGCTTAAAATAAGATAAATGGTAGTCAAACAAGGAAAAAACTGCAGAGAATATCGGTATATTCACAAAGTTTTTGACGATGTTTGACAAGATTTAGCCATTTTAAGACCGCTAAATGATTTAATGGGCTAATTGATGGCATGCCCTAATATGATAAATAAGGAACACCTGATGACTGAGACTTTTAATCCCCAAGACAATACTGTATTTTGCCGTAAATACAAGCAAGAACTACCAAAAATGCCGCATCCGCCCTTCCCTAACAAAAAAGGCCAAGAGCTACAAGAAACAGTCTCTGACAAGGCATGGAAAGAGTGGCTAGAACATCAAACCATGCTCATCAATGAGAACCATTTGAGCATGATGGATCCTGAAGCCAAAAAATTCTTGACCGAGCAGCGTGATAAGTTTTTGGATAACGAAGATTATGAGCGTGCCCAAGGCTGGACGCCAGAAAGCTAGGCTGAGACCACTGCATTACACCCATAAAAAACGCGCTATAGTAAGCGCGTTTTTTACGTAAGAAGACTATTTTGCCTGCGTTATTAGTCGTCATTACTTTCTAAAGCTTCGTAGTCTTCGACTGACATCGTGCTCACTTGACGAGCAGCCAGACGATCATTGGCTTCTTGCACTGCTTTTTCGACCATGGCGTAGTCTGAATGGCGTACATCTTGACCACTGATATAGTTGATGACCAGCTCGGCCACGTTTTGTGCATGATCACCGATGCGTTCAAGCGAGCGCAAAATCCACATGATATTGATGACCTTTGAGACTTGTCTTGAGTCTTCCATGATATAGGTCATCAACGCGCGAATGGCAGATTGATATTCGTTATTGACCACACTGTCATTGCGCATGACTTCAAACGCCTGCTCAGCATTTGATTGACTAAAAGCCTCTAGCGCGTTGTTAAGCATCAGTCTTACCTGATTGCTCAAATGCTGTACCTCAGCATAACCGTAAGACGATTTGCCTTGTGCCGCGATTCTGTTTGCCATTTTCGCGATTTTTACCGCCTCATCACCAATACGCTCCAAATCTACCACGCCTTTACTGATCGACATGACTAAACGCAAATCTCCTGCGGCAGGTTGACGCTTAGCAACCAACAATAAAATATGTTCATCGAGCTCAACCTCCATGCGGTTGATATCAAAATCCATCTCGATGACCTCTTGAGCCAGTGTCTCGTCTTTATCGATAAGTGCATGAATGGCTTTGGCTACTTGGTTGGCAGCACTATCACCCATGTACAAAAACAGACGGATGGCTTCATCAAGATCTTGGTCAAAACTTTTGGAGATATGCTTATCACTTTGCATGAGAGGTATTCCCTGAAATCTATATTTTAGTAGCGCGATATGCTGGTTGAGTGAAACGACCCAACTTCAGTATTAGCTCTTCAGTACTAATTAATCGGCCCTAACCATAGCGACCAGTAATATAATCTTCTGTTGCAGTTTGGGTAGGTTTGGTAAAGATCTGATCAGTCTCACCCATCTCGATCATATCGCCTAGATACATATAGACGGTATAGTCTGATACCCGCGCCGCTTGCTGCATGTTGTGGGTAACAATGGCGATGGTATAGTCATTTTTGAGATCTTCTATCAGATCTTCGATAGCGCTCGTCGAGATAGGGTCAAGCGCAGACGTTGGCTCATCGAGCAGCAATACTTCAGGCTTGGTTGCGACACTACGGGCGATACACAGACGCTGCTGCTGACCACCTGATAGCGACAGGCCGGATGCTTTTAGTTTGTCTTTCACTTCTGGCCATAGCGCCGATTTTTTTAGTGCCCACTCCACGCGATGATCTAGCTCGTCTTTGCTGAGCTTCTCATAGAGTTTGACACCAAAGGCAACATTGTCATAGATCGACATGGGAAACGGGGTTGGCTTTTGAAATACCATACCGACCTGCGCGCGTAGCAAGTTGACATCGATGTCTTTGCCCAAAATATTGCGCCCATCAAGGTTGATAGCGCCCTCTGCACGCATTCCTGGATACAGATCATACATGCGGTTAAAGGTACGTAGCAGCGTCGATTTGCCGCAACCTGATGGACCAATGAACGCCGTTACTTTCTTTTCTGCGATATCGATATTGATGTTTTTTAATGCCTGAAAATCATCGTAGTAGAAGTTAAGATCGCGGACTTCCATTTTTGCTTTGGGCATGTTTTTGGGCATATCATGAATACTTTGCTTGGTGAAGTCAGCAGTATTGGGTTGCTGCGATTGCGCACTATGAGACGTGGTCCTATTTAACAAGCTGTCTGTTGTACTGTTAAAGCGATCAGCCGTTGTTTCTGTGCGGGCTTTGCTTACGACATCATTCATAATATTATCCAACCTAGCTTAGTGTATTTCGTATAAATATAAGTAAATACTTGGTATTTTTGCAGCGATATCTGTCTTTATTTGACCTGACCGCGATTGCCAATAAATCTTGCCAAAATATTCAATACCAAGACCGACGCTGTGATCAGTAGCGCGGCTGCCCATGCCAGTGTGTGCCAGTTATCATAAGGACTCATCGCAAACTGATAGATGGTATTGGGTAAGTTGGCAATTGGCTGACCCATATCGGTACTGAAATACTGATTATTGAGGGCGGTAAATAGCAATGGCGCCGTCTCACCAGTGATACGAGCAAAAGCCAAAAGTACCCCTGTCGTCAGTCCCGCTTTGGCAGCTTTGATAGTCACTTGCGTCACCATTTTCCACTTGGGTGTGCCAAGTGCATAAGCCGCTTCGCGCAAGCTATTGGGCACCAGATTCAGCATATTCTCTGTGGTACGTACGACGACTGGAATGACAATCAATGCCAATGCTAATGCGCCTGCCCAACCAGAGAAATTTTGACCCTTGACCATTAAAGCATATATAAACAGACCAATGACAATGGATGGTGCCGATAATAAAATATCGTTCAAGAAACGCGTCACTTGGCCAAGCATACTGCCTCTAGAAAACTCAGACAAATAAATGCCAGTCATAAGCCCGATGGGTGCACCGATGAACAATCCTGAAAACGCCAGCATGGCAGAACCCACGATCGCATTGCGCAAACCACCTGGGCTCATCGGCGGCGGCGTGTCAGCGGTAAAAATTGGCAGCTGCACCATACCTTGGAAGCCTTCAATAAACAGCGTCACCAAGATCCATGATAACCAAAATAAGCCAAACACCATGGCTGTCATGGCAAACCCCAAACCCAGCTTATTCATCCAGCGACGTTTGTTGTACAGACTTTTGTTGTAACGCCCCACGCTGCTTGGTTTGGTGGTCATGGGCGCATTCATCGCATTGTTAGCAGCCATACTATTTATTTCCCATATCTTTTATCAATATCAATCGAGATCCAATAACCATGCTTAGGCTTATCGGTTACCTGCTTTGTGATCCATGCGCATGAGCATCAGTTTGGCCAGCGACAGCACGATGAAGGTGATGATAAACAAGATTAAGCCCAGATGCAGTAAAGACGCTAGATGCAGCTCACTTGACGCTTCGGCAAACTCATTGGCCAATGCTGAGGTGATGGTCACACCAGAAGTAAATAGACTTGGGCTGATATTGAACGCATTACCGATCAAGAAAGTCACTGCCATGGTCTCACCGAGCGCACGACCCAGTCCCAAAATCACGCCGCCAACGACACCCGCTTTGGTATAAGGCAAGATAATCTTGAACATCACTTCCCACGTCGTCGCACCCATACCGTAGGCCGACTCTTTGAGTAGATCTGGCACCACAGAGAAAACATCACGCATGGTGGCGGCGATAAAAGGGATAATCATGATGGCAAGTACCAAGGACGCGGTAAACATCCCTAGTCCCATGGGTGCGCCTGTAAATAGCTTGCCGATGATAGGTAGCGGGCCCACATGCTCAATAAACCATGGCTGAATGTGCTCACCAAAGAAAGGCGCAAAGACAAACAAGCCCCACATCCCATAAATGATAGAAGGAATACCTGCCAACAGCTCAATGGCAATACCAAGCGGTTTTTTGAGGAACTTTGGACACATTTCGGTCAAAAATATCGCAATACCAAAACTGACTGGTACAGCGATAACAATCGCAATAAATGACGTCACCAAGGTGCCATAAATAGGCGCGAGTGCCCCGTACTCATTGGCAACCGTATCCCAATTATTACTGCTATAAAACCCCAAACCAAACTCTTGGATACTCGGCCACGCCCCAACAATCAGAGACACCAAAATGCCTCCTAACGATAGGAGGACGAGTATGGCAAACGCTTTGGTAGAGTTGACAAATAAAGCGTCGTAACGTTTTTGTTTAGCCAGTTGGGACCTTAAGTCTGTCATAAGTGTCTCAGCATTGAATGGGTGAATTCAAAAAAACTAGGGTGTTCATTTCGTTTTATGACAGCAAACGCAACTTGTATCCGTACTAATGGTTATCGTGAAACATAGCGATTAGTGTTTTGGTCAAATTTGCTGTGATAAAACCTCTCAAACCACTACCGGAGAATAGTGGCTTAAGAGGAAATCAAAAAGTCATTAAGCAGCTTGTACAGATCGTTTATTGCGCTGGCTTATAAACTGGCTGTCCATCGCTACCTTTGACCTCATTCCATTTCTCTTTGAATAGAGCCACTGCTGTATCAGAGAATGGGACATAGTCTAGCGCCATGGCATCATCATCACCTTGGGTATACGCCCAATCAAAGAAGTTCAACACGCCAGCGACTTGCTGAGGATTCTCTGGTTGCTTGTGTACTAAGATGAAAGTAGCAGCAGCGATTGGCCATGCTTGATCCGTCTCAGAGTTGGTGATGACTTTATAAAAGCCTTCTTGTTGTGACCAATCGATGTCGCCAGCGGCGGCAAAGGTTTCAGCAGATGGCTGCACGATATTGCCCGCGGCATTTTTAAGCGCGGCATGTGACATGTTGTTTTGCTTGGCGTAGGCATACTCCACATAGCCGATAGAGTTTTTCATGCGGTTAACGTAGCTTGAGACGCCCTCATTACCTTTACCACCTGCACCAGTCGCAGAGGTTGGCCACTTGACCGTTTTATCAACACCAACGCTGTCTTTCCAATCTGGTGATACCTTGGCGAGATAATCGGTAAAGTTAAACGTCGTACCTGAACCGTCTGAGCGGAATACTGTGGTGATGGCGGCATCTGGCAAAGTCAAATCTGGGTTCATGGCTTTGATCGCAGGATCATTCCAGTTATTGATTTTACCCAGATAGATATTGGCTAAGGTTTCACCATCTAGCTTTAACTGACCTGGCTCAACGCCATCGATGTTAACGATTGGCACAACGCCACCAATCACGGTTGGGAACTGGATAAGACCAGACTCTTCAAGCTCTTCAGGTGTTAATGGCGCATCAGAAGCACCAAAATCGACGGTTTTTGATTGGATTTGTTTGATACCACCAGATGAGCCAATAGATTGATAGTTGACTTGGCCACCTGTGGCAGCGTTATAGTCAGAAGACCATTTGGCATAGATCGGCTGCGGGAATGATGCGCCTGCACCTGTGATATTCATGGCGATGTTTTCAGCAGATTTGAAACCCGTGTCAGCAGAAGGCGTTGCCTGAGTCTGAGTGGTGGTTTCAGCCGTGGTAGCGGCGCTACTGGTCGTATCAGCAGCTGGTTCTGCCGTCTCTGTTGACTTATTACACGCCGTAAGCATTAATGTACAACTAACGGCCACTGCTAATAACGAATAACGCATGTAGGACTCCTGAAGTTTAACAACGATATAAAAAGGCATTGTTTGTGATATGAGCGTTATCTTGCCAAATCTTTATGACAGTTTAATGACAACCTCTCAAATCCTGCATTCGCTTTACACAATATTTAGCAATCGCCTCTAAGTATCAGTAATATCAAAGAATTTTAATTACTATCAATAGCTCCTGTTCTTTGTATCCATGCTAAATAGCAAAATAAGCGCCTGATATTTTCATCCAAATTCCATTAGCCGTTAACGCAGAATTTTGTTAGTATGAAAGGGATTTACAACACTGACAGACTCGGGGTGCGGTGTAGCATTGGCCTACTTTATTAAACGTTTATAGTTGAACATTGATAAAAGTAGCCACCTATCTACATTCGCTGAGAGATCACCCGCCGAACCTGATGCGGTTAGTACCGACGCAGGGAAGTCTTAAGCACGTTGTTATTGATGACAACGGACGCGTAGAAATACTTTTTTATCATCGCTATTGTCTAACGATGCACGCCGCATACGTAGATAACGAGAGAAGATAGAAAGGGGCGTCCACTATTTGATGACCATTAACCGCGACAACTTCTTTGCTCGCTGTTAGGTGTTGATAATATAAATTTGTCTGAATGACGAGTGTTTGCCCCGCAGCTACTGGCGGTGTTGCTTTTATTCAAAAACCAACACGCTAGGACAGCATATGACTATTTCAAACAGCAGCTCTTTTGACAGTGCCTCAGCGGCATCACAAGTTCAAACGCACAACCCAGCCGATAACATACCTCTCGTATCAGACACCAAAGCCGATAAAAAAGCCGACGCACTAAAAACGCCTGCCCACCGCGCCGCCAGTGATGCACGCTTTGAAGAAGACGCGCGCGACTTACACCGTATCCTACCCGCCTCGCGCAAAGTCTATATCGAAGGCTCACGGCCTGATATTCAAGTACCGATGCGTGAAATCAGCTTAACGGATACGCCAGTTGGCGGTACGGGTGATAAGGATGGCGAGCACAATCCGCCTTTTTATGTGTACGATACTTCAGGTGTGTACACTGACCCCAATGTCGAGATTGATCTGACCCGCGGTCTACCCAAACTGCGTGAAAACTGGATCGCTGAGCGCGGTGATACCGAGCAACTAAGCGGTCTATCTAGCTCGTACGGGCAAGCGCGTGCTCGTGACATCAGTACTGCCAACCTCAGGTTTGCTCATATTGACAAACCGCGCCGTGCCAAAGCAGGGAAAAACGTCACGCAGATTTACTACGCGCGTCGCGGCATCATTACCCCTGAGATGGAATATATTGCGATACGTGAGACGCAAAAGCAGCATGAACTGACTGACATGCGTCAACATGAGGGTGAGAGCTTCGGTGCCAATATGCCCAAAATTATCACCCCTGAGTTTGTCCGTGATGAAGTAGCCGCTGGACGCGCAATTATCCCCAACAACATCAACCACCCTGAATCTGAGCCAATGATTATCGGGCGTAACTTTTTGGTAAAAATCAATGCCAATATCGGCAACTCAGCGCTCGGCTCATCGATCGATGAAGAAGTCTCCAAAATGACGTGGGCCACGCGTTGGGGCGCGGATACCATCATGGATTTATCGACGGGCAATCACATTCACGAAACCCGCGAATGGCTAATCCGTAACTCGCCTGTGCCGATTGGTACCGTACCGATTTATCAAGCCTTAGAAAAAGTCGATGGCGTCGCTGAAGATCTGACGTGGGAGATATTCCGTGATACCTTGATCGAGCAAGCCGAGCAAGGTGTGGATTACTTTACCATTCACGCAGGCGTCCTGCTCCGCTATGTACCGCTCACCGCAAAGCGTTTGACAGGTATCGTCTCACGCGGTGGCTCTATCATGGCGCAGTGGTGTCTGGCGCATCACAAAGAGAGCTTTTTATACACGCATTTTGAAGATATCTGCGAGATTATGAAGCAATACGATGTGGCGTTCAGTCTAGGTGATGGCCTACGCCCCGGCTGCTTGCAAGATGCCAATGATGAAGCGCAGTTCGGTGAGCTACGCACCCTTGGAGAATTGACCAAAGTGGCATGGGAGCACGACGTACAGGTGATGATTGAAGGCCCTGGACACGTGGCGATGAACCGTATCAAAGAAAACATGGACTTGCAGCTTGAGCTGTGTGCGGACGCGCCTTTCTATACCTTGGGCCCATTAACGACTGACATCGCCCCAGGTTATGACCATATCACCAGTGCGATTGGTGCGGCGATGATTGGCTGGTTTGGTACCGCGATGCTATGCTATGTCACACCAAAAGAGCACTTGGGTCTACCAAACAAAAAAGACGTCAAAGACGGCATTATTACCTATAAAATCGCTGCACACGCCGCCGACCTTGCCAAAGGTCACCCTGGTGCACAGGCGCGTGATAATGCGCTATCCAAAGCGCGCTTTGAATTCCGCTGGGATGATCAGTTCAATTTGGCGCTCGACCCTGATACCGCGCGCGAATATCACGATGAAACGTTGCCAAAAGATGCGCACAAGTCGGCACACTTTTGCTCTATGTGTGGTCCGAAGTTTTGCTCCATGAAAATCACGCAAAACGTGCGTGAGTATGCAGCAGGACTGGACAAAGATGCCGCCAATAAAAAGGTAACGCCGCAATCAGGCGACTTAAGCGATGATGATCATTTGATCAAAAAAGTCGATACAGAACTGGTCGGACAAGTAGGCGAAGCCAGTGCTGAAGAAGTCCGTCAAGGCATGGCTGAGATGATGGAAAAATACAACAAGGAAGGACGCCAGTTATACAAAGAGGTATAAGCTTTTTACTATAATAAAAAAGCCCAAACCTGACTATCAGGTTTGGGCTTTTTTAGTTTATGTATTTAGTAATATCAAACCTTCGACGCCTGATAAATCTCCTCAATCGACGTATTAATGGTATCGGCAAACTCTTCATCGCTTTGCTGCTTACTCAACCCTTCGGTAAAGGCGCGCGAGAAGCTGGCAATCATACCGGGGTTTTGTTTGAGCTTCGCGCACGCATCAGTGCGGCTATAACCACCAGATAGCGCCACGGCTTTGAGCACTTTTGGATGGTCAACCAGTTCCTGATAAAATCCTGCTTCCTCAGGCAATGTCAGCTTGAGCATTACTTGCTGTTCGTCATTTAAGCGTTCCAGATTACGCAAAATATTGGCTTTTAATAGCACTTCGCAATCATGTTTTTGGGCACTATCAATATTAACCTCTGGTTCAACGATTGGCATCAAGCCTTTTGAGATGATTTGCTTGGCCACATCAAACTGCTGCTGTACAACGAGCTCAATACCATCGACATTTGGCTCATAAATGACTGAGCGCATCTTGGTACCAAATACTGGATAGTTCTTGGCTTTATCTAGCAACAGGTCTAGATTAGGCATCGGCTTCATGACTTGGACGCCGCTCATCTGCTCCGCCAAACCTTTATCTACCTTCAAGAATGGAACGATTTGCTTGTCTTCCCACAAATAGTTGGCGGTCGACTTACCATTGACGTCGCGCTCCATGGTATCTTCAAATAAGATCGCACCAAGCACACGCTCATTGTCAAAACAGTCGCACGTCATGATACGGGCACGCATCTCATGCACCAAATCAAACATGGCCTCATCATTCTCATACTCATCGCCGCTGATGCCGTAATTCTCTAAAGCCTTTGGTGTGCTGCCGCCACTTTGGTCGAGCGCAGCGATAAACCCTGAACCGTCTTTTATGCGCTGTAACTGATTGTCGTATTCCATTGAAAGTACATCCTATTTTTATTGAGTGAAATTAAACATTATAAATCAAGCTTTCTATCACCTATATAAGGTCTGCTATTTGTAGATGACCTTATCATAGGATGATAAGTATGCCTATATAGAAAACGTGACAACATCACTAAAAACTCTACTGAATTCTTCTTTGGACAACATATCTCACGCCAAAAATAAGACGCCCACACAGTATACTGCGAGTAGCAGCCCCACCAAATTGATGCGATTGAGTCGTTCTTTAAACACGCCCACTCCGATCAATGTGGCGACTGCGATGACACCCACGTTCATCCCCGTAAACACAATACTAGGTGAATCGGAGAGCACTTGATGGGCTCTGACATAAGCGTAAATATTACCCATGTTGAGCGCGCCAAGTAGCAATCCAGCGACAAGGGCGTCTGCCTGCCAGCGCACCCGAGTGACGAGCAAATAGACGAGTAATAATAACCCTGCGACGCCAAAACTCACAAACAGTGTCAACGGAAAAGCAGTACCCTGCTTGGCAACCTGCTTAAACAAGATATCGATGATGCCGTAACCCGCCCATACACCGAATAACCACAGCGGTGTGTATTTTGTTTGCTTAGGGGTATCTGTCTGCTGTGGTCGATAAACCAGTGCTCCTAGTGCCAAAAAGCCAAGTACCAATCCCAGCACACGCGTATCTGTCAGCACCTCACCAAATAGCAAAAAAGCGGCAATGATCGGAATAATCAATGATAGGCGCTGGGAGGCATCCGTTGCCACCATTCCCACCGCCTCAATAGCACGTCCAAGAATGATAAACACGGCCGGTAGCAAGATCCCAAGCGCGATGATGATGCCCCAAGCACTGTCTAGCGCATGTATGGCGCCGACATCAGGCTTCAATAAAAGCCAAGTCAGTAAAAAAGCGACGGGATAACCTGCGACAATGGTCTGACGAATATCCATTTTCTTTTGGCGTAGTATTTTTAAAAGCACTGAAACAGCGACGCTACACAGCACCGCAATGGTTAGATACATCATTAAGGCCTACCTTTTGAACCCTAGTACTGGGTATTTATTATCCATACACTGGTGGCGCAGCATCAAGTAAGCCGCTTTGTATTTGACTGATTTCATTAAAAAATATGATTACAACGCTCATCATTCGATCAACTAAGCCAGTTGCGGTCTAGAAGGTAGCAAAATATATTTTTGACAGCAATCTATTTATCCGTATTTCCATGCGCGTTATTGGCAATAACGTATCAACCAAAAGCACTATGCATGGATAAATTACAATTTACTGCACGCCTGATTGCCAAGTTTTGATAAAATACCCTGCTATTTTATTAACATAAGTAACGACTCAAAACCGTTCTGTTTTGACGTATTATTGCCGCCTATGAACGCTCTCTTTCGTTTTTTTGAATCCCGTCTTCCTGCCTTCCCAGAAACGCCCATGCCATTGCCTCGTAAGGGGTTATTGAAGTTTTTGTGGGCCTGTACTCATGGTTTGCGTGGCTGGCTGTTCTTATTTATGATCCTCTCCGCAGGTGTTGGGGTCTATGAGGCCATGTTGTTTGCATGGATTGGTAACTTGGTGGATTGGCTGGGTGCTTATACCCCGCAGACACTGTGGGCAGAAAAAAGCGACATGCTACTGCTGATGTTTGCTGTCTTAATCCTCAGCCCATTTTGGATTGGCTTATCGTCATTGGTACATTTTCAAGTGATCCAAGGCGTGTTTCCGATGCAGATGCGCTGGCGTTTTCACCGCCGAATGCTTGGGCAGTCGATGCAGTTTTATCAAGATGAGTTTTCAGGACGTGTCTCAGCAAAGGTGATGCAAACGGCATTGGCCGTGCGTGATACAGTGATGACCATCACCGATATGATGATGTATGTGGTGGTGTATTTTGTCACTACTGGGGTGATTTTATTTAATCTGGACAGCTTGCTGCTCATTCCATTTGCGGTTTGGTTTGTACTGTTTGGGCTTTCCATGTGGTACTTTATTCCGCGCCTCAAACGTACGGCCATTGTCCAAGCGGATGCCCGTGCGTTGATGACAGGACGCATCACCGATGCTTATGCCAATATCATGACCGTCAAGCTGTTTAGCCACTCGCAGCGCGAATTGGGTTATGCCAAATACGCGATGAATCAGTTTTTGGGTACGGTACACGCACAGATGCGCTGGGTCAGCTATCTTGAGGTCGTCAACCATGCCATCAGTGTGACTCTGATTGGCTCGACTGCAGCTATCGGTGTATATTTGTGGCAACAAGGTGATGTGGGTGTTGGTGCGATTGCCGCAGCGACTGCTATGGCACTGCGCTTAAACGGTTTGACCCACTGGATTATGTGGCAGACTACCAGTTTGTTTGAGAGTATTGGTACGGTACAAGATGGTATGCGTACTCTATCAGCCCCGCAAAAAATCGTCGATAAGCCTAATTCGCAAACACTAACGGTCACTGATGGTCGTATTGTCTTTGATCATATTGATTTTGGTTACGAAGAGGATATGAGCGCTGCCGATGATGAAGGCGCGCGCGTCGATGAGGCGCACACTGCAGGTACCGCACTGGCGAGCAACCGTGTGAAGCTGCTAGATGACTTTTATTTGGACATCAAACCAGGTGAAAAAATCGGTCTGGTCGGACGCTCTGGGGCAGGCAAATCAACCTTGGTGAATTTACTACTACGCTTCTTTGATGTCGATAGTGGCAAAATCTTTATTGATGGACAGGCAATTGATGAAGTCACTCAAGAGTCACTGCGCCAGCAAATTGGCATGGTGACCCAAGACACCTCGTTATTGCATCGTACCATCCGTGAAAACATTGCTTATGGTCGTCCAGATGCCACCGATGCTGAAATTATTGAAGCCACTAAGCAAGCCCAAGCATGGGACTTTATCAAAGACTTAAGCGATGACAAAGGCAACACCGGCCTTGATACTCAGGTCGGTGAGCGCGGCGTCAAACTCTCAGGTGGTCAGCGCCAGCGTATTGCCATCTCCCGCGTAATGCTGAAAAACGCACCAATTTTGCTGCTTGATGAAGCCACGAGTGCCCTTGACTCTGAAATCGAATTTGCTATTACTGAAAGCTTAAACGACATGATGACTGGCAAAACCGTGATTGCCATTGCCCACCGTTTATCAACCATTGCGGCACTGGATCGACTAGTAGTGATGGACAAAGGGCGTATTATTGAACAAGGCAGTCACGAGGCGCTGCTCGCACGCGATGGCGTCTATGCTAAATTATGGCAACGTCAAAGCGGTGGTTTCTTAGGTGAAGACAACTAAGACCCATCAAAATAAATCACAAGGAAGTGTTTATTTTATGGAAGCATTTACAAACAGCATCAATCTTGATGGTAAAAAAGCACGTTACTATCATCTTAGCCAGCTCAATCAGTCAGTTCAAACAGATAACCATCGCCGCACACCCGCGCATTTTTATGGTGGTAATAGTTTCACCGTTGGTACCTATACGCCATTGCTAAATGAGCTGGCAACTGAGTTTGATATCAGCTCACTTGCCCTGCGTGGCTATTGGTATGACAAACCGCACAGCCGTCGTCTAACGCGTGAGCAAGATGCTGACCTGCTTATTGAGTTTTTAGAAAAAACACAAGATAAGCCTGTCGTCGGTATCGGACATTCACAAGGCGCAACCGCCACAGCCATGGCAGCAGCCAAACGTCCAGAGCTATTTTCGCAGCTATATCTGATAGAGCCTGTCACATTCACCAAAAACCAAGCTATTTTGTATAATCTGTTACCGCGCTCTATCCTGCTGAGTCGTGAGCCTTTCAAAAGCACAGTAAATCGGCAATCTACGTGGCCAAGTGTCGATGCTTATTATGACAACTTGCGTGCGCAGCGTGCTTATAGACGCATCAGTGATGAACACTTGCAGATATTTGCCGAACAGAGCTTGAGCAAAAATCCAAATGGAAGTTACAGCTTGATGTTTGCTCCAGAGCAAGAGCTGGCCAACTATTTTGGCGCCCCTCATATCGATGCCGCGCTCAAAAAACTACGCTGCCCCTATACGCTGATTACCGGTAAGCCTACTTTATTCATCAATGATAAGGTACGACAACAATGGCAAAAATTTGTGCCTGATAGCAGCATCATCTCATTGCTAGACTATGGTCACCTGCTGCCAATGGAAGCGCCCAAACTGTGTGCTCAGATCATTCAAGAGCACTATCAACGCAGCAAATAATGAGAGATAACTATTAATCTATGACTGACCTTTTTGCGTCCGCACCCACAGATAATATATTGCCCTATGATGGTAATGTAAACGATCTAGGCATAGTCATAAACGATGCCAATGTCCTCTATAATACGTTGCTAAATGGGTTGCCTTGGCAATCGGATATAGTGACGTTATTTGGTAAAACTCATGTGACGACTCGCCAAATTGTCTGGATGGGAGACACGGATGCAGATTACCAGTATTCAGGGCACACGCGACAGACAATACCATGGTCAGATATAGTGTTCCATGTGAAACAATATGTAGAAAAAGCGTTGGCAGACATCGGTATTGCAGCACATTTCAACACCTGCTTGCTCAACTATTATCCAACTGGCACTGATGGCATGGGCTATCATGCCGATGATGAAAAAGAGCTCGGTCATCAACCAATCATTGCATCTCTCTCCCTTGGTGCCACCCGCAAATTTGTTTTTAAGCACAAAAAAACTCAAGAAAAAGTCGCGCTTTATCTTGAGTCTGGACAATTAATTGTCATGCATGGGGAGACACAGCGCTTTTGGAAGCATACAATCACGAAAACAAAAACAGTCGATACTGGACGGATTAGCCTAACCTTTCGTCAAATGCTTGCAAACTAAAACTGCCATGGTCAGGTTGAGTAAACGATTACCTATGCAATGCGATCTAAAAAACGTTCACGGTAGCATTGATACGCCGCTTCACAGACATTGGCCGTATATAGTCAATCCTAAATAAAACAGATACATTATATATCAAGGTGGAACTGGTCTAAATTTTCCTTGCGTGCTGTGCCTACGCAGACAGAGGCTGCGAAAAAATTATCCCAGTCCCACTGTATCGTTTTTATACTGAATTCACTATAGTTGGCATTAACACCGCCTGCCACTACTGCACCCACCGCAGGAATGATTTGCGCGGCTTTCGTTTTGACCATATTGGTGGCCACTTTGGTTGCTGTCTGACGCAGTACCCGCGACATGACCTCTTCATTAATCTGATTAAATGTCTGCGTTTCTGGATCTTTAATCATCGCACGGGTATCATCCAGTGCTGCTTTGCGCGCTTCAGCAGAGGCAGAAATAGCCACCGCCAACAAAGACATGGCAAACAACTGCTCGCCTTTATCATTCATGTCTAGGCCACATGATCCGTTACTTTTTCGTCTGTTTTTTATTCTCTGTATCTTTATTTTCAATGTCTTTATTCATAATCATAGAACATCCTTTGTTATTACTTCATTTATCAGCGTGTCTCTCACTATCCTACAGCAGACAACATTAGAGAGTAGGCCTGTTGTGTTGTCAGAGACACCATTCTTGTAGAGCTTTATGAAGTACGTAAAGGATCCTATGATTTTTAAAAAACTGGTTAGCGCCCCTTATTCAGAAGCAGCAAGGACAATTTTTCCGAATGCATCGCCCTTTTGTAGCTCATGGTGCGCGGCTACCACTTCTGATAAAGGATAGATTTTTTGGATTTTTAAGGTTAATTGACCATCAGCGACTTGCTGTAAAACACGCGCCATATCATCACCACTACGCTGCGCTTTATACCCTGATACTTCTAAGCTTTTTTGCTCGCCTGCTTCTTTGAGTTTATCGACCCAAATGGTTGGCAACACATTCACGCGCGCGCCCGATTTGAGCACACTCAGGGCGCGCACGCCAGCATCATCGCCAACTAAGTCAAGTAGTACGTCGGCTTGCAAGTCAGGGAACGCTTCGTCTTTGGTATAATCAATCCAGCCTGCCAGCTTGTCAGTATCGATAAGCTCACCGAGCTTGGCATATTTTTCTGGTGAGCAAATAACTGTGACCTTAATATCATCACGGCTTACTTTGTCCATTAATAGCTGTATTAATAAGTGACCGACGCCGCCTGCTGGTGCATTGATTACGACATGCTCACCCTCTTTGATATCTGCAAATTCCACAAACTGTAGCGCTGTTTGCCCAATGCACGGCAATGCCCCTGCCTGCTCTAATGTCACATTCTCTGGCACTTTGGCAAGCATTTTGGTGTCTACCGCCACGTACTGCGCATAGCAACCACCAGTAAAGGTCAAGGCGGCAACGCGATCTCCAATAGCGAACTCATCGCTGCTGCTATCAACCACTGTACCTGATACGTCAAACCCTAAAATAGCAGGCTGGTTATTGTCGAATTTTTGTTTTTGTATATTTTCTGCGCCCCACCCTTTGCCTTGGCGGGTTTTATAATCGACAGGGTTGATACCGGCATAGGCGACTTTGACCAATACCTGATCGTCCTGTAATTCAGGGATGTCGACACCATCCTGATATATCATTACTTCTGGTTCACCGAATTCACGTATCAGGGCAGCGTGCTGGGTATTGGGGAGTTGAGGTTGTTGGTTATTGTCGTTAGTAGATGGCGTTGCCATAGTGATATATCCTTATATTTTGTTTATTAGTTAGTGCTTACTATTTATTTCAAGTTAGATGACTATTTCATAAGGGGGGATTTTAGTCGATAGTATTTTTGCTAAAAAGATGTTTTAGTCTCGATAGATTATCAAGGCAGTGCATCCGAGCACATCACCACCAAGTATTAAGAAAGTATTAAGGCAGCATCAGCTTTGCACTAATCGGCAAATGATCCGACAATGATGACCACGGCTTTCCACCATGTACCCATGCGTCTTTGACAACCAAATTACGCAGATAGATACGATCTAAACTGAGCACTGGCAGTTTTGCGGGGAATGTCGGTAGCAATTTGCCATGACAATGTCTAAATGCTTCTATCATACCAAGCTCAGTTGCCAGTTTGTCGCAAGACATCTTTTTCCAATCGTTAAAATCGCCTGCCAAGATGAGCGGTTGATCAGGTGCAATCTCATTTCTTACATAATCGCTGATAGCCTGATACTGCTTAATACGGTCACGCTCAAACAGATTTAGATGCGCGCACAGTACAACAACTGGTCTGTCCCAACCGATAGGCTGCACTTCACAATGCAGGACGCCGCGCTGCTCTAGCCGATTGACCGTAATATTGACATTGTGCTTTGGGTCTAATGGGAACCGGCTTAATACGGCATTGCCGTGATGACCATTCTCGTATTCTGAGTTTTTGCCATAGCTATTTTCTAAATCCAAAAATTCGCCAAACCATTCATGCTGAGACTGATTGGGATATTCGTTATATTGCATATTGCGTTTAAGGTTTTGCCCTTGCACCTCTTGCAAACATAAGATGTCGGAGCCCACCGCTTCTAACGCTTGAGCAATACCTTGCATTTTCACCTGACGGTTTAGTGGTGACATGCCTTTATGAATGTTGTAGCTGGTCAAAACAAAAGAGGTGGTAGTCATAATTTGGTTAATTGTACGCTCAATATTTATGGAGTAAAAATCAATAGCTCAGCTACGATAACACCCAGAGTGATAGTAATGAAAGAAATAAAAAGAGCACTGGCTCATATCGAACCAATGCTCTCATATTACACCTATGCATTATTGATGGCCAATTCATAAATGAATATCGCACGTAGGTGTTATTGTTAGATCATCGTTAAATTAGTAACGAGTAACCAACGCGATTGGTTGATCTTCACCCATGATATCTTGTGGCATAAATACAGCTTTACCACCATTATGGATGACATGCTCGATGATTTCACCGATCGCATCATCAGTCACGCCTTCTGCGCTAGCGTCGCTTACAAGGCTTAGAGTTTGCGCTTTTTCATCAATTTTGGCAGATTGGATATAGCCACGACGTACATAAAGGGTCTCGCCAGCGCCTTGGAAAGCGCTACGGTATACTTCCTGCAGATCAGTCTGCAGCATATTCGCACCGCGGGCTTTATCGATTTCGCCCAAAGCAGCATGATGTAATGATGTACGGTATTCTTCTACCGCTTCTTGTACACTATCAACGATATGCTGAGCGCTGCCATCTTCTAAATTAGTAACATTTGACACGGTAGCAATGATGTTGTCTGGACGGTCGCAGACTTCTTTATAGTAACCGATGTTTTTGGCGTCACCAACGATCACGAGTGGCATTTTGTGCTCACCCCATAGCTCTTGTACGCTTTTATCGACTTGATTAAAGTATTCTTTTAAGTGGCTGCTTTCATTATTTGATGAACGATCTGACCCACCGTCACCTGTGGTATACAGCCCGTTATTTTCAACAGGAAACTGGATATTTTCCATGTTGTTTTGTATGTCGTCATCTTTATCAAACTCTCTAATGACGCGATCATTTGATGCTTCAATCAGACGAGAATTATCGCGGGTTAGGACAACCGTGTAGTAATGTACCGCACTGGCCATATCACGCACCAAATCACGAGTGGCAAAGCTGTCTGATATGACAACGCGCTCGGTCGTATCGATTGGCATACGGACGATTTGCACATCATCTGTACTAGCAAATATCGCTAAAGTATCAAGATTATAGTTATGATTTAATTCTTTGGTCTTTGCATGAATATTATCTAAAATAGTCGTCGCTGTGCTCTTATCATATTCTTTATTTAGGCGGTCTTCGACAACTTTCAACTGATTTTTTAGAGCGATAGGATCTTGCTCGTTAGCTGGATGCGCGCGGTGGGTCTTAACAAAGATACTTACCGCTGGATTGGCTTTGGTTTCACGTAAGCTTTTAAGAGTCGCTTTCATATATTGCTCCTTGTTTTATTATCATTTACTGTCGATTTTATACATTCTTTTATGAGTACAATGTCAGGGCATCTTGCCTTATTTATTATTAATAGCAGCTCTAATCATTGTCGGTAAACAACGAATTATTCTGTCAATTCATCAATATTTTTTGTCCATTGTCTATCTGTACGCCTGATCGGCGTACAATTTTTAAATTCCTTTATCTTGATGCTATCAGCTACCCTAAGCTCGCTATAGGGTTAATTTGCAAGCAAATGATAGCACTTTGTAAGTAGAGCACTCTGTATTGTTAAAGATTTCTAACATCTCAACTTACTATATTATTTGTCGTTTCCTTTGAGCATTCACTTTTAGTTTAAGCATTCACTCTTAGTTTATAAGTACTCAGGTTGTATTTTGACTAAATGAACCCATCTTTTATATAACTAAATATAAATTTTAAATGGCGCGAGTCGTAGTACATCGCAAAGTTAGATCGTATCAAGCGCGATTTAAAAGCTACGTTTGCCCAATGTTTCTTTCATAATAATCATTAATATCGGATACCTTTATGTCTCTTCCTTCTTCAGATTTGCGCCTTGTTGATTTTACCAATGCTGCGCCAAGTACATTACAAACCCAAGTCATCAATGCTATCGACGATGCCAATAGTTTCTTAGATAACTTGACGGCGGGGGCTGACAATAGTACTGGCATTGCAAAATTAAGCGCTGAGCAAGCACTGGCAGATGTGATGCAGTTTGATCATATCAATCTAGCGCTGGATCGTAGCTGGGGAATCTTGTCTCATCTCAATGGCGTGATGAGTAACGATGAGATTCGTCATGTCCATCACGAGCTACTGCCCAAGTTATCGGCTTACGGGACGCGGGTTGGTCAACATCAGCCACTTTTTACCCGCTATCAAACGATCGCCGATGATAACGAGTTTTTTGCGGCACTTGAGCCGGCACGTGCGCGGGCGATCGAGCTGGCACTACGTAGCTTTGAGTTATCAGGGGTCGCCTTGCCTCAAGCTGAGCAAGAGCAGTTTGCCGCGATCCAAAGCGAGCTATCAACCTTATCTGCAACATTCTCAGATCATATCTTGGATGCAACCCAAGCCTTTGCATTGCCTTTAGAAGAAAGTCAGCTAAAAGGCTTAACAGAGAGCGGTTTGGCGCTATTGGCAGATGCAGGTGCACAGTACAAAACGCGTGAGCTTGCTAATGGCACCCTGAGTCAAACAGATATAGACGCGCTTCCGACGCCTTATTATGTCGCAAGCTTGAACATTCCTGTATATCTAGCGGTTATGACCCACGCTGATGATCGCAGCTTACGGGAAACGCTGTATCGCGCTTATGTCACGCGCGCCTCTGAATTTGATACGCATACCAATGCTAAAGGTGAGTCATTAAACAATGCTGACATCATGAGCAAAATTCTCACCTTACGTGAACAAAAGGCCAAGTTATTAGGCTTTGATAATTATGCTGAAGTATCCCTATCGACTAAGATGGCAGACAGTGTCTCAGAGGTAGAAACGTTCCTGCGTGACTTGGCCACTCAAGCGACCCCAGCCGCGCAGAAAGATTTAGCACAGTTACAGAGGTATGCGCAGGATTATGGCATTGATAAATTGCAACCTTGGGATAGCGCCTACATCGCTGAGAAAGTAAAACAAAGTGAATTTAGCTTGTCACAAGAAGAGATTCGTCCTTATTTCCCACTGCCAAAAGTGACGAGCGGTTTGTTTGCCATTGTCGAACGTCTATATGGTATTACAGTACAAGAGCAAAGCTATGAGGGTGCAGATGATCATTCTGTATCACGCTGGCACGATGACGTACGTTTTTACCAACTGTTTGATGCTGATGATCAATTGATTGGCGGATTTTATTTTGATTTGTTTGCTCGTAGCGGCAAGCGCGGCGGTGCTTGGATGAGTGGTTTTCAATCTCGTTACAGTTACGAGGAACAAAACCATCAGCAGCTACCTGTTTGCTTCATGGTTGGCAATTTTACGCCCGCACTTGATGGCAAGCCAAGCTTATTGACCCATGAAGAGGTGCTGACCTTATTCCACGAATTTGGTCACGGCTTACATCATTTGTTAACTCAAGTGACGGTCGGTGATGTCGCGGGTGTCAATGGCGTCGAATGGGATGCCGTCGAGCTTCCTAGTCAGTTTATGGAAAACTGGGCTTGGGATGCTGAAGGCATTGCCCTTATTAGCAGTCATGTCGACACTGGCGAGCCATTGCCTAAAGACAAACTTGATGCACTATTGGCTGTCAAAAACTTCCAAAGCGGCCTACAAACGCTGCGCCAGATTGAGTTTGCGCTGTTTGATTTGCTGATTCATGCCCATACACCAGCACTTAATTATGAGGGTATCTTAGCGACTTTAAATGCCGTGCGTAGCGATATCGCTATCATGCAAACACCTGACTATAACCGCTTTGCCAATGGCTTCAGCCATATATTCGCAGGTGGCTATGCTGCAGGTTATTACTCGTATAAATGGGCTGAGCTGCTATCAGCTGACGCGTTTAGTAAGTTTGAAGAAGACGGTATTTTTAACCCAGCAACGGGTAAAGCTTTTCGTGAGTCGATCCTGTCTGTTGGAGGCAGTTTTCCAGCCAAAACCAATTTCGAAAACTTCCGTGGCCGTAGTGCGAACATAGATGCCTTGCTACGCCATAACGGTTTCACTGATGCAAAAAACACTGATGCTGCAAATGCTCAAACAACACGCGAGGCTATCTAAATGCGCTATCAGTCATCAAGCCCTAAACGTCGATTTTTAGCAGGAGTGCGCTGTCCAAAATGCCAGGAGATGGATGCTGTGGTACAGATAAATATTGTTACGCCAGCGCCAGATGAATACATCGAATGCACAAAATGCGGACATTCGGAACATCGCCCTGACCCTGATGCCATCAGCGCCAAAAACCATCTTGAGGATCAGCTTGCTCGCGATGCCATGACAACAGGCACCAGTGGTACAGTCAAGTTCAAACCCTAGTTATCCAGTGTTGTTTCTAGACTACCACCTAAGCAACTCACTATTTCATACTGACTTAAGCCTATCTATCAATAGATAGGCTTTTTATTTTGAGTTTGCTATAGTAGGTCTACTTATATTCTTGACACAAATCGATCATAATATGAACCGTAAAAAAATGCGCCCTTTATCGACCAAGCCTTCTAGGGCAACATCTGCGACAGCTGGCCGACGAGTTTGGATTATCCTTATTTTTGCGGTGATACTCATTGCTGTTGGTTACTTACTTTGGGTAAAACCCGAGCCAGAAGTGGTTTCACCTATCATTCAATCAACTACGATGAATAAGCAAACCGAGGCTGCTCAAGCGGCTTCGACTCCACACATCATAACTGATGAGCCTGACACTGTACTCACTGACAGCAGTTTCACTGATGAAAGCGCCAGTGCAGACGACAATAAGGGTGTTGAAACGCGAAACCCTAAAGCTATCTTAAATGCACCGCTGCCAAAGACGGACAGCTTAGCCAAAGAAGAAATTGATCGTTTAGAAGATGAACGTAAACGCTTAGCTGAACAAGAAAAGTTGGCTGCTGAGCAATTGGCAATGAATAAACAGCTAACCGATATGAAAGCAGAACAAATCGCTCTACTTGAACAGCAAATAGCACAATTAGAAGCGGATAGCTCTACTAGTACAGAGACACAATAAACGTAGGATTTTCACAAAGAGGTCTATAATGGCGATTCTGCAACTTACGCATGCCTCTATTTTAAATAGCAATGCACAGCTGCTTGTTTTACCTGTCAATAACGCTGGTGTCATTCTAGACCCTGTGCTCACGCGAGCCAAAACATTGTTTCCTGATAACTATCATCATTATCATAGCGTGTGCCGTGATGGCAGTCTGAGTGTTGGCAGCTGCTTACTGTATAAGCGCACACGTGAGCAATCTGGTCTTGGCATCAGTAGTAACGGCAATCAACCAAGTTATATCGCCAACCTTGCTGTATCAAACCACCCATACCATCCTGCGCGGTCGCGTTGGCTCATCGCGGCTTTGATTGACCTACAGCAGAAATTAATTCCGCTCATACGCTATCAGGGTATCCGTAGGGTTGCGCTACTCGCTCGTCCGCTTATCTCCGATAATCCTCGCGATCCTATATCTAATAAAAATGGGAGTATAAATTCGCTACCTCTAGATTGGCAGACTGATACGTTGCCATTATTGACCACGTATTTACAAGACCTACCAAAACTGCGTATCGATATACATATGCCCAAAAGCATTGATTTATAAATGGCTCTCTAGCCAGTCATCATTTTTTTGCGCCCATAAAAAAACCGCCTTGGGCACTCATAAGAGCATCCCAAGGCGGTTTTTATGAATCAAACTACATCAAATACTGAGCCTTAGTTCTGCTCAACACCTTTCATCGTCAGTTTGATACGGCCGCGGTTATCAACGTCTTGCACAAGCACTTTAACGACCTGACCTTCTTTCAGATAATCAGATACATTTTCTACGCGCTCTTCTGCGATTTGTGAGATGTGCACTAGGCCATCAGTGTTTGGTAATAGGTTAACAAACGCACCAAAGTCGACGATACGAGCAACCGTACCTTCATAAGTTTTGCCAACTTCAACTTCAGCAGTTATTGCTTCGATTTTACCGATAGCGGCTTTAGTCGCTGCTTTGTTTTCACCAAAGATACGAATCGTACCAGCGTCATCGATATCGATAACCGCACCAGTCTCTTCGGTTAGCTGACGGATAGTTGCGCCGCCTTTACCGATAACGTCACGAATTTTGTCTGGGTTGATTTCGATAACGGCATAGTTTGGTGCATGAGCGTTGATTTCAGTACGGCTCTCAGGCAATACTTGGTTCATTGCGTCCAAGATATGGATACGACCAGCGTGGGCTTGCTTAAGCGCTTGCTCCATGATGTCAGGGGTAATACCTTCAATCTTGATATCCATCTGTAGTGCAGTGATACCGTTTTTAGAACCGGCTACTTTAAAGTCCATATCACCTAGATGATCTTCGTCACCTAAGATATCTGACAAGACAGCAAAACGCTCGCCTTCTTTAACCAGACCCATCGCGATACCAGCAACTGGTGCTTTTAATGGTACGCCTGCATCCATCAACGCCAAGCTTGCACCGCAAACAGACGCCATAGAAGATGAACCGTTTGATTCAGTGATTTCTGATACCACACGGATGACGTATGGGAAGCGTTCGCTATCTGGAAGCATCGCTTGTACACCGCGGCGTGCAAGGCGACCATGGCCGATTTCACGACGCTTTGGCGCGCCTTCACGACCCGTCTCACCTACTGAAAAGTGTGGGAAGTTGTAATGCAGCATGAAATGGTCGCGAATCGTGCCACCTAGTGAGTCAATCATATTGACATCACGGGTGTTACCAAGCGTGGTTGTCACCAATGCTTGCGTCTCACCGCGGGTAAACAGTGCTGAACCATGTGTATATGGTAGAACACCCACTTGTACGTCAAGTGCACGAACCGTCTCAAGATCACGACCATCAATACGCGGCTTACCTGACAAGATATTGTCACGCACGGTGCGGTATTTTTGTTCTTCATAGATGTCTTTGAGCTCAGACACTTTGTCACTGTAGTCGTCCGCTTCAGCATCACCTGCTAGGCTCTCAATGATGGCTTGCTTAATCTCATCAAGGGCCGCGTAACGCTCTTGCTTTTCAGTGATGGTGTAGGCTTCAGCGATTTTGTCGCCGAACTGTTCTTTTACCGCAGACTCTAGCTCAGCATTGGCAGCAGGCGCGGTGAATTCTTGCTTTTGTGTGCCCACTTCTTCAGCAAGGGCAACGATGTTGTCGATGACGATTTGTTGCTGCTCGTGACCGTACAAGACTGCGCCTAACATTTGGTCTTCTGACAGCTCTGCTGCTTCTGATTCAACCATCAATACTGCTGATTTGGTGCCCGCAACCACAAGGTCAAGGTCACTGGTTTCTAGCTGCTCAAGCGTTGGGTTTAGCACGTATTCGCCATCGATAAAGCCAACGCGTGCGCCAGCGATAGGACCGTTAAACGGCGCATCTGAGATTGCCAATGCCGCTGATGCACCAATCATCGCGGCGATGTCTGCGTGCTGCGTCTTGTCTGATGACACGACGGTGGCAGTAATTTGAATCTCGTTTACATAACCTTCAGGAAATAACGGACGAATCGGACGGTCGATTAAGCGAGAGGTCAGCGTTTCAAACTCGCTCGCACGGCCTTCACGTTTGCCGTAAGCACCTGGGATTTTACCCGCAGCGTACATTTTTTCTTGATAGTTTACGGTCAATGGAAAGAAGTTTTGACCTTCTTTGGCTTCTGATTTTACGACTGCTGCGACAAGTACGGTCACGCCACCCATATGTACTAATACAGAGTTTGCTTGACGGGCAATTCGGCCTGTCTCGATAACGACCTGCTGATCGCCGTACTGAAATTCACGCTTAATGGTATTAAACATTGTCATATAATCTTCCTAATGTTGACTGACAAAAGTGATATCAGCTTTGAAAAACCTGATATCTGTCATTAAAATTCTGTGTATATGGTCATTAACTGACAATCTCTCTATTAGAAATCATCTCAATCAATGCCAATAACTTTACCTAATTATTTCATATATCTTTTCGTGCTAGACATCGTACTATTATGTATATTTGGTCGTTCAATTTTGGCTTTACTATAAATACTATCAAACAGACATTAAGTCAAAAGACTTCGGCGCTAAAGACCGTCCAGGCTATGTCTACGCTCTCAAGAATCAGCTATTTACGCAGTAAGCTAAGAGACAAGTACTTTATCAGTAGTCGCTATATATTCAGTAGATATACTATCGAACTCACAAGGCATTATTTTACAGTGATTTATAGCCATTGACCAATTAATTGCAGAACAGAGCCGTTATCGATAGGAAATACTGATTTTAACGCCCAATCAGCATCATTATCATTATTTTTGGTAGCTGATGTTTGTCGACATTGATGTGTTTTAGACAAATGGTGCTATCTAAACATAGCTTTCAAAATGAATAAGCATAAAAAAACGGCGTGAAACTATTCCACACCGTTTTTAGAAAAATCTATTTTATCGATAACAACAAACAAGTTCCAAGCGGTTAGCAAAAATTTTAAGATTCTGCCATATAATGGCGTCCTTTGTTTTACCACCCACTCGTATTATTGTCGTTAGATTAGCGACGTAGACCTAACTGACTGATAAGAGTGGTGTAGCGACCAAGATCTTTACCTTTTAGGTAATCAAGCAATTTGCGACGCGTGTTAACCATACGGATAAGACCGCGACGGCTATGATGGTCAGCTTTATGTTCTTTGAAATGATTCTGCAAATCGTTGATACGAGCGCTCAACAAAGCTACTTGAACTTCTGGGGAGCCAGTGTCGTTTTCGCCACGTTGGTATTGAGCGATGATTTGTTCACGATCGGTATTAGTTAGCATAAATATCTCCGGCAATGCTAAAAACTTTAAAAACGGACTACAATTTGAGTCAGATTAAAAGCAGTAGAATAGTAAATAAAATAACTTGCGCGCCATTCAGGACAACCCTGCATTACTAGAGTTGACCTAGTGTACGACAAATTCAGTTAAAGATAACGACCATTTAACACGTTTGAACGTATGCATTATATTTATCAACGTCAACACCTAGTTAAGGTGTGGATCTAACTAACATACATTATTCAAAACCTGATTTAAATGTGAGGGCAATTATAACAAAAAACTGCTGAACTATCAGCAGTTTTTCATAAAACTTGTAAATTTAGATCTGGCCTTAATGGGAGGACAGTTTATCAACAGATGACAATGTTTGCTTATTTGTTAATATCATCTTGTGTTGCATTGCCACCTAGCTCGTCATCGTCAAGTGGTGACGCTGTGGTGGCTTCTGCCAAACTATCAGGAGTAGCATCCTCACCAGGATCAATGTCTTCTGATAATTGCTGAATTTTTTTTTCTTGCGCATCCATATTATCTGTTGAGTTACTCATGTTAGCTCCTACATTATTATTTTTCAAAATATCTATTTTACAGTTACCAATACTAAAATAATTATTGCTACTAAGCTAAAGCCAAATGCAGCTGTACCATTCTAGGCTGAATGACACACAAAGATACTATTTGTCTTCTTTAGCATCTTTTACATTACTAGCAATGCGGTCTGCTGCTGCTTCGCTGTTTTCAGTATGGTTGTCTTCAGTTTGACTCTTAAGAGCGGCCGTTGCCGATTCAGCACGTTGTTGCTCAAGTTCAGTATCATTTGGGTTAGAGTTAGACATAATATTTTCCTTAATTGTAATTATATCTTTAATTGTAATTATAAATAGTTGAGAATTTTTAATTTTTCATCTTTCAATAAATAAAGCAAAATTTAAGACAATGCTTTGTCGATAGCATCGACAAAATTACTGATATCATCTGGATTACGTGAAGTAATTAAATTGCCATCGACTTGTACAGTCTTATCGACGTACGTCGCACCAGCATTTTCTAGATCGGTTTGCAGCGTATGATAGGCGGTTAGTGTTTTGCCTTTAGCAATGCCCGTGTTGATAAGTGCCCAAGGTGCATGACAAATCACAGCTAATGGTTTACCTGCGTCGTTAATGGCATTGATAACCTTATGAGCGTCTTTGTTACCACGAATAGTATCAGCGTTCACTGTACCACCTGGCAATACCAATGCATCATAATCGGAAACATTTGCATCTTTTACGAAGATATCAGCAGTAAAGGTATCACCTTTATTTACATCCTGCTGCATGGCTTGGACTTCTTTAGCATCGTTCGTAGTGATCAGTAGCGTCTTATAACCTTTGTTTTTTAGCTGGTTATTCACATCTTCATATTCTGCTTGCTCGAAGTTATTGTGTAGTAAAAAAGCGATCGTTTTCATAATATTTCCTTTTGTATTTAGCATTGAGTTTGTATTAATTCATTTGTTTTAATATTTTTATCATTCATTAATGTTATACATCGTTAATAGTCTTCCCTTGACTGGTTTTATACTTATTAGAAAATGTCCTTGGTTATAATTCTATTTTTTGGTTATTATTGTCGTCCATTTTCATTTTATGCAGCTGTCCTTAACTGGTATATACACTGTATAAAAAAAACAGGTTTCACCATAGGCGAAACCTGCAATAAAATGTGACGGTATGTGATTAGTGTAAACCATTAGTAAAGCAGACAAAAACCGTTGCCTACTGATCAGCATTTATTAATACAGCCTCAACGTTGGATAAGCTTTTTGGGCTGTAAGCGTCCATTGAGGCTAATGGCGCCCAATCCAAGAAATGCTCCTTGCTCATTTAGCAAGCGTATATCAACAGCTAACTCGTGCTGTAAAGGCTGCGAGATGTCCATGCTGTCTTCAGTACCGATATCAGAACCAGCAATATTGGTTTCTGCTTCACTGGCATGGGATATTTGATGAGCAGCATTGCTTGCAACATAATCTCTAAGCTTACCTATCAAGCTATCGGATACGTTTAAGCGCTGTCCCATATGTACGCGCGCGCACTGTTCTTCGGTCAGTACCAACTCAGCATCGATATCAATACACGCATCGACAGGCAATAACTGAGAGTGTCGGCTATCTAAGTCTTTGTCTTCTAAAGCCGATAGTGCAATAGAATCATCAATACTAAAATTACCGACTTGCGTGCGACGCAATGCCGTTAAATGTCCAAGCGTTCCTAGCTTTTTTGCAATATCCTCTGCTAATACGCGTACGTAAGTCCCTTTGGTACAAGTGACTGTCAAACAAATCTGTATATCATCAATCGCATGCAGCTCAATCGCCTTAATAATGATATCTCTCGGTGGCCTATCAATTTCAATACCAGCGCGGGCATACTCATACAGTTTTTTGCCATCTTTTTTTAATGCTGAATACATCGGTGGTATCTGCTGCTGAGGGCCCAGAAATTGCTGTGCGATAGTAGCCAATGAAACATCATCAAATGTTGGAATAGATGATTGTGCCACCACTTGACCGTCTGCATCACCCGTATCGGTTTGACTACCAAGCAAAATCGTTGCTTGATAAGACTTGTCAGCATCCAGTTGATAATGACTAAACTTGGTCGCTTCGCCTAGGCAAATCGGCAATAAACCAGTTGCCATCGGATCAAGCGTACCAGTATGACCAGCCTTTTTGCTATCGTGTATCGGTGACTTAAACAAATACTTCACTTTCGACACAACTTGCTGTGAAGTCATACCTTTGGGTTTGTCCACCAAGATAACCCCTGAAACTTTTATTTTTTCAGGTGCTTTGCTGGCTTTTTTATCAGGTTGCTTAGACGTTATAGACATAATAATAACTTACTCGTCATTCTCGTTTTGCTCAGTTTTGTTGACGGCTTTATTAATCAAGTCCATCATGTAGTTACCACGAGCAGTCACTTCATCATAGTGAAAGCGTAGGCGCGGCGTAGTACGTGTTTTTAGGCTATGGCTCAGCTCAGTACGCAAAAACCCTGCTGCTTTATTCAGTACTTTGACGCTTTCTACGTGATTGGTCTTAGTCATGGCATCATTGAGCTCAGGCTCCATGATAGTGACATAGATATCTGCATAGCCTAAATCTGGGCTCACTTTGACACTGGAGATTGTGACAAAACCTGTCAGACGAGGATCATTGACTTCATCACGAATAAGAACAGCAAGCTCACGCTGGATCTGATCGGATAAGCGTTGTAAACGTTGGTTCATGTTGTTACCTTACTTTAATGGGTCTATTGTTATTAATATATAGAACTGTTTGCTAAAAAATGTAGTAATGATATTTGCTAAAAAAGGCCTAGCAGGGTGTACCTGATAGGCCTAAGTACAGCTGAATATCGACAGAGTATCTAGCATGCTCAGCACATTTGGCATATTGCATTGCTACATACTCTGTTATCGAACAGCGGCTTTAGATAGTACGGGCGAACTCTTGAATTTCAAAGACTTCGATCTTATCGCCAGCTTCGACATCATAGCCACGAACGGCCAGACCACATTCCATACCAGTACGTACTTCATTGACGTCTTCTTTATAACGACGTAATGATTGCAATTGACCAGTAAAGATGACTTGGTCATCACGCAATACGCGGATAGGTTTGTTGCGATAGATTGTACCTTCAACCACCATACAACCAGCAGCCGCACCAAACTTACTAGAGCGGAATACTTCACGAACTTCTGCAACACCCAAGATTTTCTCACGATGTTCAGGAGCAAGCATACCACTCATTGCAGATTTCACATCATCAATCAAACCATAGATGACACTATAGTAACGAATATCCATGTTAGCTGTATCTGCTTTACGGCGTGCGGTGGCATCTGCACGGACGTTAAAGCCTAACAATACCGCTTCGCTAGATTCTGCAAGTGTTACGTCAGACTCAGAGATAGGACCAACACCTGAACTGATAACTCTGACTTTTACTTCATCAGTAGACAATTCATTTAGGGCAGCTAGTAGTGCTTCAAGTGAACCACGTACGTCTGTCTTCAATACAATGTTCAAGAATGACACATCGCCTTGACCCATCTGATCGAACATGCTTTCTAAACGCATGGCATTTTGACGCTCAAGTTGGCGCTCACGCTCACGGTTAGTTCTAAAGGCCGCAACTTCGCGCGCTTTTTTCTCGTCCGTTACTACTAAGAATTCACTACCAGCCGCAGGTGTTTCAGGCAGACCTAAAATCTCTACAGGAATAGAAGGGCCAGCTGATTTAACACGTTGACCATTCTCGTCAGTTAGTGCACGTACTTTACCATAGTGCTCACCAGCTAGAACCAAGTCGCCTTGTTTCAACGTGCCTTTCTTAACTAGAACACTAACCACAGGGCCACGACCTTTTTCGAGTCTTGATTCAATAACCACACCTTGTGCAGCACCGTCTAGTGGCGCCTCTAACTCCATTAACTCAGCTTGCAAGCTAATAAACTCTAGTAAGTCGTCGATACCTTCGCCTGTCTTGGCTGAAATACGTGCCATTGGTGTGTCGCCACCCCATTCTTCTGTGACGACTTCTTTGGTAGTCAATTCATTGAGAACACGGTCAGGATCAGCACTTGGCTTATCCATTTTATTAATAGCAACAATGATTGGCGTACCAGCAGCACGTGCATGATCAATCGCTTCTGCCGTTTGTGGCATCATGCCATCATCAGCTGCGACGACAAGTACAACAATATCAGTTGCCTGAGCACCGCGTGAGCGCATTGCGCTAAACGCTGCGTGACCTGGAGTATCAAGGAAAGTGATAACACCACGATCGGTTTCTACGTGATAAGCACCGATATGCTGAGTAATACCACCTGCTTCGCCAGTCGCTACTTTGGTCTCGCGAATCTTATCAAGCAATGAGGTCTTACCATGGTCAACGTGACCCATGATCGTCACTACTGGCGGACGGGTTTGCACGTTACTGCTGCGCTCATCGACAGCATCTTGTAGATCGTCTTCGACCTTGGTATCACTGACAAGGACAGGGTTGTGACCCATCTCTTCAACGATCAGACTTGCTGTCGCTTGATCGATGGTGTCTGATTCGCGAGCGATTTCACCCATTTTCATCAGTAACTTAATGACTTCACGAGCCTTGACTGCCATACGCTGCGCAAGATCTGCAACAGTGATGTGCTCACTGATTTCGACGTCATAGACGATTTTTTCGACAGGTTTTTCAAACTTATGTTGTGAGGCTTGCGTTGAACGCAAACCGTTTTTACGGTTTTTGATTTCACGCTCATCTTGATTTTTACGACGACGACCACGAGCACCCGTGCTGTTTGCACCGCGTTTGATTTCGCGACGTTCTTTTTCAAATGACTCTTCTAATGCATCACCGACCAGGCCTTCAGCCAATGGTTCATCTTTACGCACTTCGGCAACAGGCTCACGATCGGTATATTTACCAGCCATTTTACGCATTTGCTCAAGCGTACGCTTTTGCGCTTCTTCTGCTTGAGTACGGCGAGTTTCTAATTCGATTTCACGTAGACGCGCTTCTTCTTTCTCACGAGTTTCGCGAGCTTTACGCTCAGCAGCTGTCTCAACTTTAGGTTTAGTAGCAGTAACCTTTTTCTTCGGCTGCTCTTTAGGCTTGACTTCAACGGTGGCTTTGCTCGCTTTACCGCCTTTTTTAACGACAACTGACGTAGAAATATCATCGTTTTTGTCGTCTGATTTTTTGCTAGAGCCTAAGCTTGCACGCATTGCAGCTAAAGTTGCCGCTTGGCGCTCTTCTGCTTTTTTCTTGGTCGCAGCACGTTCTTCTGCTTCTTTAGCAGCACGCTCTTGAGATTCAATGAGAGCCTGCTCTCGCGCGGCTAATTCTTCAGCTATTTTCTTTGGATCCGGCTTCTCAAATACTTTCTTTTTGCGTACTTCAACATTAACGCTCTTAGATTTACCCGAAGAGCCAGTCACACGAGCGGTACTCGTTGTCTTAGATTTGAGACTAATACGACGCTTTTCGTTTTGACCATGACTTTGTTTTAAATACGTCACCAACTTCTCTTGCTCAAACTCGGTGACTAGGTCATCCTCTGCGCGAGCAGGCAGGCCAGCATCTACTAATTGCTGCTTTACAGCACTTGTAGTTTTGCCTACCATTTCTGCCAGTTCTTTGACGGTCTTATCTGCCATTTATTATCACCTACTGTCTATTATTTGCTATATGTTCAATTCAGTTGTTGGCTACAAATGATTGGGTTAAGGCCAGTATTTACAGTATGTAGACACCAGCACTTTATTCTCAATAGCATATCACCAAAAGACAGCGATATGCAGTTACCGCTTATTCATCGAACCAAGATTCCCGAGCTTTCATGATGAGTTTTCCTGCAGTTTCGGAGTCTAATCCTTCGATATCTTCTAGATCGAAGACGGCTTGTTCTGCTAAATCATCCACGGTAATAATATCTTTTTGTGCCATTTTATAGGCCCAGCTGACTGTCATACCTTCAAGCTCTTGGAGCTCTTGACTTGGCTCTTTCATGTTCTGTTGTTTGACCAGCTCATCAGCAATGACGACGTCTTTAGCACGTTCTTGAATCATGTCGATTGCTTCATCGTCTAACCCTTCAATGTCATAGAAGGTATCGACTGGCACATAGGCCACTTCTTCGATACTGGTAAAACCAATATCAACCAGCGCCTGCGCTAGATCTTGATCAACTTCTAGGCGATCATAAAATAATTCAATAAATGCTTTTGATTCGTTTTCTTGACGCTGTTTGTACTCTTCTTCGAGCATCATATTCAGCTTATAGCCAGTCAACTCAGAGGCCAAGCGTACGTTTTGGCCTTGTGAGCCAATCGCGCGTGCCAGTTGATCGTTGGTGCTAAAGATAATATCTGCTGTTTGAGTGTCTTCATCTAAGATGATGCTGCTGACATCAGCTGGTTCTAAAGAGCTGATGATGAATTGAGCTGGATCATCTGACCAAACCACAACATCGATACGCTCACCATCTAGCTCTTGCTGTACTGCTTGGATACGTGTACCACGCATACCAATACAAGCCCCAACAGGATCAATCCGATGATCGTTGGTCTTCACGGCTATTTTAGCACGGGTGCCCGGCAAGCGAGCGACGTTACGGATTTCGATAATTTGTTCTGCAATCTCAGGTACTTCTTTTTGCATCAATGCTGATAGCATTTCAGGATGCGTGCGAGATAGCAACAGCTGTGCACCGCGGTTTTCACGGTTTACATGATATAAAATGGCGTTGATACGCGATTTTGCACGTAGCTGCTCACGTGGCAACATTTGATCGCGTGACAAGTAGCCTTCAGCATTGTCGCCTAAGTCGATGATATAGCCATCACGTGTCTGTTTCTTGACTTCGCCATACATCATTTCACCAACACGCGGCTCAAAAGCGTCTGCCACAAGTGCGCGCTCAGCTTCACGGATTTTTTGGATGATGACCTGCTTTGCTTGAGTGGCTGCAATACGACCAAATTCAATCGATTCGATTTGCTCTTCTTTGATATCACCAATTGACCATTCTTCTTGATCAAGATCTGTGATAGCAAGCTGACAAGCAGGCATTTCATGGTCTTCATCTGCAACCACTGTCCAATAACGATAAGTGTCATAATCGCCAGTTGCACGGTCAATAGCTACTCGCACAGCCACTTCTGGCTGCTCGGTATATACTTTTTTCTTGGTCGATACCACCAAAGCGTCTTCTATGGCTTCAAAGATGTCTTCAGGATTTAAGCCCTTTTCATTACTGACAGTTTCTACTACCGTTAAGATTTCACGACTCATGCTATACCTGTCCTATCATTTTTTAATTGACTTAAATTTTATAATTTGGGTGTTGCTATTATATAGTTACTATAAGCCACATAAGCTATTTGAAGATGACACTGCTGATCTATGAGCAGCTGCCTAATAATATGTCGTTAGGCATCTTCGTAAACTAAGTTGGCTTTATCAATATTACTTAATGCAATCTCAAACTGCTCACCATCGCTTGACGTCAGTTTTAAAACTTTATCATCGATACTATCTAATGTACCTGTTGCTTTACGACGTTTTTGATCACCTGTGCCGATAGCTTGAATCAAACGCAAGCTTACTGTTTGACCCACATAGGCATGCATCTGCTCATCTGAGAAAAATGCACGGTCAAAACCAGGTGAAGACACTTCTAAAATATATTCACCAGCGATAGGATCATGAACTTCTAAGATACCGCTTACTTGATGGTTCACTGCGGCACAGTCTTCGATAGTAACGTGCTTATCTTGGGCTTGGTCTTCTGGCAATGCCTCAATATAAATACGCAATAAAGAGCGACGGCCTTGTGGCGCAAATTCTATACCCCATAGCGACACATCGCAAGCGGCCACAGCAGGGGCAATAATATTAGTCAGTTCTGCAACTTTAGTCGAAAGCTTCATAATCTCTTTGTATTTTCCTATTCGCTTATCTATCGTACTCAGTAAACCGTATCAAAGCTTTGCTCTTTTCGTACTTATATATAGTAAGAATTACGGTCATTATATAATGGTAAACCACAAACATATAACAGGTATTGTGCGTTTATATAGGGGCGAGCCTAAAAAACATCAAGCTCAGCCAAACAATGCTTTTATTAGTTATAAAGCACTACTATCGATAAAAGCGTGAGGAATAAAAGATAGTGTTGCTTAAGGAGCATCGTGCCAGTGGCGGCCGATGATGACCAGTGACGAGTAATATCGTACTCTATAGACCTAGAGCTTAACATAAGTAGGATAGATACCGCGATAACACTGACCTTCAGATACAAAAAAACCCACAAACATTATGGTGGGTTAATCGGTACTGACAAATTTAGTGTGCAAAACATCAGTATAAAAAGTGGTAGCGGGGGCTGGATTTGAACCAACGACCTTCGGGTTATGAGCCCGACGAGCTACCAGACTGCTCCACCCCGCATCAATCTAGAACGCATATTATAGTGAGATAATGTAGAAGTGTCAACACTTTATTTAAAATAATTATAAATCAAGTGATTACTACTAAAAATCCAACCTGACGCTATGCTACGTCTATAAAACTTGGTGCGATTGGGGGACTTGAACCCCCACGGCTTGCGCCACCACCCCCTCAAGATGGCGTGTCTACCAATTCCACCACAATCGCATTTTACTACTCTGTTTTCTAACTTCCTATCTACTATATATAATGCGTAAGGTAGGCATTAATAGATAAGGACTTGCGAAAACAGAAAAGCATTGTAAATGTAACCTACCAAAATAGCAAGCACTGACTACTCAAAAGCCACTTATTCAGGATTTTGTGTCAATGGACGCGGCGTTTGCGGTGCTGACACTGGCGCGTCTAGACGAAACTGGTCTTCGGCCTGCTTACGCGCATGCACCGCCAGCGTCATACTCGTAATAAAGAATATGACCGTTAGTACTGCAGTCGCACGCGTCAAAAAGTTGGCAGTTCCCGCTGCACCAAATACAGTACCTGATGAGCCGGCACCAAAAGAAGCCCCAGCATCTGCCCCTTTACCATGCTGTATCAAAATCAAGCCGATCATGGCAATGGCCACGATAATATGCAGGGCTAATATAAACGTAAACATGGTGGCCTCTTTTGCCGCGTAATGACGACTGATAACGGAAAATAAAACGTAAGGTTAATAAAAATAATGACTAGCATCTCATGATACCAAATCGATTATATAAATAAGGCGCATTGTACATGATTGCAAGGGTACTGTTAAACCTACTTTTACCAACTGGTAAAACCATACTGTCTATCAGCTATGATACTGATATCTGAGCGTTATTTATTTGATTAAGCATTCGCTTGACTAAAAGCATCAGCGATCGCTAAAAAGCTATCTGCTTTCAATGAGGCACCGCCAACCAATGCGCCATCAATCATAGTATCAGCAGCAAAGCTATCAGCATTATCAGCATTGACGCTACCACCGTATAAGACGGTGACTGTATCGGCCATATCAGCAAAACCTGCAACGGTTTGCTTGATGTGTTGATGAGTCTTACTGACCTCTGCCACAGTCGGTACTTTACCTGTACCAATTGCCCAGACAGGTTCGTAAGCGACGAGTAGCTTTTCAGATAACGATGCTGCTAAATCTGGTTGCTGAACAAGCATATCTTTAATCACTGAGAGTTGTTCATTGATAACGTCAAGTGTTTGACCATTATCATACTGTTCTTGCGTTTCGCCGATACAGAACACCACACCAAGATTTTGAGAAAACGCATGAGACAGTTTATTTATTAGACAGTCATGAGATTCTTTATGATACTGGCGACGTTCAGAGTGACCAAGTATCGTCCAAGTAGCTCCTGTATCTGCGACTTGCTGTGCTGAGCAGTCTCCGGTGTAAGCGCCTGTGCTTGCACTATGAGCGCTCACGTCTTGAGCGGCGCTGATTATTGAAGTATTTGCTAAGCGTGCACTGACTGCGGCCAAATGAATACAGCTTGGTGCTACCATCAATTTGCATTGACTACTAGAGGTTGGCATTTTAGCTTGATTTTTAGCATCAACCTTAGTCAGCAGGTCATTTAACAGCGCATCAACATCATGGCTGGTTGCTGGATTCTGCTTCCAATTACCGATTACCCAAGCTTGCATACTTATCTACCTTGTCTCATGTATTCGCGCCAATTCGGCTAATATGCGCGCCAGTATAACAAATAATTCGTAAGTGCTATAGTAGTGTACTGCCAGAAGCAGCGGTGCTTTTCAATACCTATGTTCAAAAATGACAACTAAAAACAGAGATTTTGACGTATTGATTGTTTAATCATTTGTAGAAAGCCTTTAAACTAAAATAAAGTAAAGTCGTATATTGTGTCTAACAGAAATTAAAAATTATTAGGGCGTGTTGAACATTCGCAAATAGGCACTGCTGATCGCTAAAATTGTTCCAGACAAGGCACAAAGCGACGATAATGCAGATGCCTTAGCGAGATTTGTAACGCAGTATGGGGCAATTTTAGCATCAGCCCCAACGATAAAAGCAGGGGACAGGACTCTTTTTTGCCGCTTCATCGTTAAAAATAAGCGCTTAGAATGACTAAACTTATTATTTTTAACATCGAATCGCCTAAAAAATAGTCGCTGTCAATGCCATGGTCGAATGTTCAACACGCCCTAAATGCTCTCTAAGTTATTACGAAAGAAGTAGAAATAACTTGCTGAATCAAAATACGCATCCATTACCGCAAATATATTAAAGCATATATAGTAGTCTGTATTCTAAAGCGGTGTGCAAACCCTTTATCAAGGAGAGGTCATAATGTCTATTACAACCAGTAAATATGGTGGTCTAGCGCAGCAGCTCATCAGTGATGGTGTCGTTAGCGAAGCAAATATGAAAACGGCACAGATTGAGTCGCAGGAGCAGAAAATCGGATTGGTGCCGTACCTTGTAGACAATAAACTGGCTGATTCTTATGACCTTGCTCAAATGTTATCACAAGCCTTTGGCGATCCCTTGTTCGATCTCGATGCGCTCAGCACTGATGTCATTCCAAAGGACTTAGTCGATGAAAAAATCGTCCGTAAGTTTAATGCATTGCCATTATTCAAGCGCGGCCAACGCTTATTTGTAGCGCTCAGTGATCCAACTCGTGTTGATGCTATTGATGCTATTGCCTTTAATTCTCGCTTGTCTATTGAAACCATTGTTGTTGAAGAAAACAAGCTAAAAAATCGTATCGAAAGCGTTTACGCTGATACGATGCAGAGCTTTGACAGCTTCTCTGACAGTGACTTAAATGTTGGTTTTGAGGATGGTGATGAAGGTAACGATAACGGTGAAACGAAGCTTAGTGATGGGGTCGATGAGGCACCTGTTGTAAAATTTGTTAATAAAATGTTGGTCGATGCTATTCGCATGGGTGCCTCTGATTTGCACTTTGAGCCTTACGAAAAATCTTTCCGAGTACGTTTTCGTGTTGATGGCGTGATGCAAAAGATGGCCAGTCCGCCAGTCCAGCTCGCTGGTAAAATTGCGGCTCGTCTAAAAGTCATGTCACAGATGGATATCTCAGAGCGCAGAATACCACAAGATGGTCGTATCAAGCTCAAAATCTCTAAGACCAAAGCCATCGATTTCCGGGTAAACTCATTACCAACCTTATTCGGTGAAAAAATCGTTTTGCGTATCCTAGATCCTTCATCAGCCATGCTTGGTATTGATGCGCTAGGGTATGAACCTGATCAGCAGGAGATGTTTTTAGAAGCGCTGCACAAACCGCAAGGTATGCTACTGATTACTGGCCCTACTGGTTCTGGTAAGACAGTCTCTCTTTACACAGGTATCAATATCTTAAACACTGGTGCCACCAATATTTCAACCGCCGAAGACCCTGTGGAGATTAACCTTGAAGGTATCAATCAGGTCAATGTCAACGCTAAGGTCGGCCTAACCTTTGCTAATGCGCTCAAGTCTTTTTTGCGTCAAGATCCTGATATTGTCATGGTTGGTGAGATTCGTGACTTGGAGACTGCCGAGATCGCTATTAAAGCGGCACAAACAGGGCATATGGTACTCTCCACCCTACATACCAATTCAGCACCCGAGACATTAACGCGTTTGCGTAATATGGGTGTGGCTTCTTTTAACATTGCAACGTCAGTCAACTTAGTCATTGCGCAACGTTTGGCGCGGCGACTGTGCAAGAACTGTAAAAAACCGATCAATATCCCTCGTCAAAGTTTGCTAGAGATTGGTTTTACTGATGCAGATTTGGATAATCCAGATAACGTGATTTATGAGCCAGTGGGCTGCAATGAGTGCCGTGAAGGTTATAAAGGCCGTGTAGGTATTTATGAGGTGATGAAGGTCAGCCCCGACATCTCACGTATCATTATGGAAGATGGCAATGCCATAGATATCAAAGATGCGGCGCTCAAAAATGGTTTTCGAGATCTACGCCGTTCTGGGGTTTTAAAAGTTCTGCAAGGTGTCACTAGTATTCAAGAAATGATGCGCGTTACTTCTGAATAAGTAGCATAAGCATTAAGTCGTATATGCAGCTATTAATCTTCTAGTATTTTTCTTTCTAAAGGCTCCTAACGTAGAAATACTATCTAATAGATATACTTAAAAATAAAACAGATAGGCACTGGTTTTTTGCGCTAAAATAAAGTATACCAGCCAACAATTTTGTCTGGTATTCTGCTTTATGTTTGCAATATCTATATTAGACAATTTCGAGGGTAGTAATATGGCAAAAGCTAAGACTGACATGCTGTTGGACTTTGTCTATGATGGCGTAAACCGGCGCGGGCAAAAGGTGAAAGGCGAAACCACTAGTCGTAGCTTAGAGTTAGCCAAAGCAACTTTACGCAAGCAAGGGATCACGGTTAAAGGTATCAAGAAGAAACCAAAACCGCTCTACACCTTCAAAAAACCAATTAAAGCCATTGATATTGCGATTTTTGCGCGACAATTGGCAACGATGATGAAAGCAGGTGTCCCGCTGACTCAATCTTTTGAAATTGTAGCAGATTCGCTTGATAATCCGAGTATGAAAGACTTGGTGCTACAAATCAAAGCTGATATCGAAGCAGGTGGCACCTTTGCTTCCGCCCTACGTAAACACCCTCGTTACTTTGATGATCTATTCTGCTCACTCGTCGAATCTGGTGAACAATCGGGTGCGCTAGAGACCATGCTTGAGCGTGTAGCGACTTATAAAGAAAAAAGCGAACTACTAAAAGCAAAGATTAAGAAAGCAATGAAATATCCGATTGCTGTCATCGTAGTTGCCATTATCGTTACTATGATTCTACTAATAAAAGTCGTGCCTGTATTTTCAGACCTATTTGAGTCATTTGGCGCAGAGCTACCTGCTTTTACTCAAATGGTAGTGGGTATGTCTGAGTGGATGAAAGCATGGTGGTTTATTTTAATTATTTTTATCGGTGGGGCTATTATCGGATTTTCAGAAGCAAAAAAACGCTCTAAAAAATTCCGTGACTTTTTAGACCGTGCGGTATTAAAAGCACCAATTTTTGGCAATATTGCTTATCAAGCAATTATTGCGCGCTTTGCTCGTACCCTATCTACCACTTTTGCCGCTGGTGTACCTCTCATTGATGCGCTAGATTCTACTGCTGGTGCGACCAACAATGTCGTGTTTTATAATGCCACTCAACAGGTCAAAAATGACGTTTCTACTGGTCAGCAACTACAGTTCTCCATACGTTCAACCAATTTATTCCCAAGTCTCGTTATTCAAATGGTGGGTATCGGCGAAGAGTCTGGTAGCTTGGAAGAAATGCTCGATAAAGTCGCTGTCTACTACGAAAACGAAGTCGACAATGCCGTTGATGGTTTGACCAGCTTAATGGAACCTATGATCATGGCTGTACTGGGTGTATTAGTTGGTGGTCTGGTCATTGCGATGTACTTACCAATCTTCCAAATGGGCTCAGTCGTAGGATAATGGTTTAATGCAATTCATACAGTTACTACAAGAAAATATAGCTCTAGCCTTGGTCGTATTTGGTTTGTTAGGTCTTTGTGTTGGTAGTTTTTTAAATGTTGTGATTCATCGTATCCCACTTATGATGATTTACGGTTGGCGACAAGAATGTAGCCAATTTATGATCGAACAGGCAGATATGCCACGCGAGCATACGTTACCTATAGCGAATGTCGTGGCTACTGACCAACCCATTACTTTGAGTCGACCTGCCTCACGCTGCCCCCATTGCGCTCATAAGATCAGATGGTATGAAAACATACCCTTAATCAGCTGGCTGGCACTAAAAGGGCGCTGCTCAAACTGCAAAGCTGCGATTGGTTTGCGGTATCCTGTAGTTGAGTTAGTAACCGCTTTACTATCGGTGCTCGTGATCTACAAATTCGGTGTCAATGCAACTGGATTGTCAGCGCTCGTTTTAGTGTGGACACTAGTGGCTCTAACCGGTATTGATTTTGATACGCAGCTACTACCCGATCGCCTGACTTTTCCACTAGCAGGTCTAGGATTGGCCGTCAACTCACAAGGCTGGTTTGTCTCACCAACGCAGTCGATATGGGGTTTACTCTTCGGATTTTTATCACTCTGGATCGTCGTTAAAGTATTCTACTTAATCACTAAGAAACATGGGATGGGACAAGGTGATTTTAAATTACTAGCAGTATTAGGTGCTTGGCTCGGGCCCATGATGTTGCCATTAATTATTTTATTATCATCCTTGCTTGGGTCGATCGTCGGAATAATCTTGATGAAAAAACAAGGTGAGAGCAGGCCTTTTGCCTTTGGTCCTTACATTGCTGTCGCAGGCATTGTTGCTTTATTATACGGCTCAGATATCGTCAGCTGGTATCTTGGTATGTATACTTACTGAGTCTTGATAGTAAAATTTTCCCCTAATCTACAGTCACGATTATTGATAAGCAATTTCTTCATTAGTCACTGCTTTTACTACCTCTGTCAAATAAGCCATCATTATGTCAAATAAAGCCGCACAATCTTATTCGCGTCAACCACAGAATCTACAGACAAAAAACAAGACGCTCGTCGTTGGTTTAACAGGCGGGATCGGTAGTGGCAAATCCGCTGCTAGTGCTTGGTTTTCTGAGCAAGGGATCGATATTATCGATGCCGATGTGATCGCTCATGAGATCGTTACTAAAGGCAGCGATACTCTGCGCAAAATCCAAAAAAGATTCGGTGATTGGGTATTAAATGATGACGGATCAATGAATAGAGCGGCCGTACGCACGCACGTATTTGCAAACCCTGAAGCGCTTATTGAGCTTGAGGCGATCACGCATCCAGCGATACGTGAGACAGCCAAAGCACAGTTAGAGTCTAGTACCTCAGCTTATGTGGTATTGTCCGCACCCCTACTCATTGAGGGAGCAGAAGCAGGTCTTGCCAATTTATGCCAACGTATCCTTGTAATGGATGCCACCGAAGACACGCAGCTTGCGCGTGCCAGTCAGCGTGATGATCAAAGTATTCAAAAAATCAAAGCCATTATGACCAACCAGCTCAGTCGTGAAGAGCGCAATCGTCATGCAGACGATATCATACTTAACGAGAGCGACCTTGCCTCTCTATACTTACAGCTAGAACCCCTACACCAAGAGTACCTTACGCTTGCCCAGCAGCTAAAGTTCGCTGGCGATTAACCTCATACAGTGCCATACCAGTAGCGACGCTTACGTTTAAGCTTTGTAGGTTGCCATGCTCGTTTCCTGACATCGGAATATAAACCAGCTCATCGCAGCTCTCCATTGTCAGGCGGCGCATCCCCTCTCCTTCTGACCCCATAATGATGGCTGTTTTGCCAGTCAGATCAGCGGCATGGATAGGCTTCGCATCGGCATTGAGCGCCGTACCAAACACAAATACTCCTGCGTTTTTGATGTGCGAAAGTGTACGTGCCAAATTGGTGACACTAATAATCGGCATCATCTCTGCGGCCCCAACAGATACTTTAGCGACTGTGGGCGTCAGGCTTGCTGCATGGTGCTTCGGACAAACCACGGCGTCCACACCCATTGCTACGGCTGTGCGCAAGCAAGCGCCAAAGTTATGTGCGTCTGTGATTTGATCTAGCACTAACAATAAGCACTGTTCGCGACCAATAATGGTATCAAGCAGACCTTCATCAGCAAAACCTAGCGGACGAGCATTGAGTACCACGCCTTGATGCTGCGGGCTACCACATAGCTGTGTCAGCTTATCTTTTTGGGTCGGCTGGATACTGATACCATTAGCTTCCGCCTCAGCCATAATGGCTTGTACATGGCTGTCACTCTCGCGTCCCTGTTGCACAAACAAGCTAAGACCATCCAAAGGGCGGTGTTTAAGTAACGCATCAATGGCATGAATGCCGTAAAAATAAATGGGTTTTGCCATAACAGGCCTATTAAGTATTAGGTGGATATCGCGCTAAGCGATGGAATAAGAAGAATGTCATTGGCATTGAGCACTGCAACTCGTTGGCAATGAGGGAGCGATTAAGTCAGCACTAAAAACAGAAATAAACAATACCAATCTGATATTGTTTATTGTTTGGTCATTAATATTTGATGGCGTTAGCTGTTCACTGATGATGCTAGGGCGTGTCCCTAATTCAAACGTTTATCACTAAATGGGCTAAAAATGGCTAAATCTTTGACAAACGGCGTCAAATAGCTAGTCAATATCTCGATATTAACTAGCTATTTTCCTTGTTTGCCTGCGATTTATATCATTTTTATCACCATTTTTAAAATAGGGACACGCCCTAGCTTAATTGCAGCCAATATTAACTTAATCGCATTGTTGATAATATCAACCTTCTAAATGGCAGACATACTGGACGATTTCTTCGGTACGTAGATTGAAACCGCTATTGCCTTCGACAACAAACGATTGACCAGCACGGTAGTAGCTAAACTCGTCATCACCATTAATTTTCACTTCACACTCGCCGCCGGTGATTTCGATACGCTCGGATGTATTGGTGCTAAAGTGATAATGCTCAACCAAGTTATCACAAGGTAAGATCACACCCAAGGTTTTGTGACGACCGTCTTCAAACATAATGGTATGGCTGGAACAGCGACCATCATAAGATACTGTCGCTTGGGCATTAACTGTTACGTTAGTAAATTGCGCCGCTGTCATAGTGGCTTCCTTATCAAATAATTATGGTAAAACTAAAAAATAAGTAACTGGTTACCGCTAGAGCCGCGTCATCAACACACCTCTCTGCACTGAGTGCGGTATCCTTCTCTACTAGATATCTGCGTGCTAAGAGTAGCCACAGGTTCTATGAAAACGCTTTGGAATAATGACTGATTGGCATACTCTTCTCACTATACGCCTGTAATTTTACAAAATCATGACTCGTTATCATGCACCGTATGTCATCAATATAACAAGAAGAGTTTATCATTATGTGAGATTATGCTACCACATTATCTCTATAAAGTTTGTTAAAGCGACTAGGAAAATACTATTTGATGCTGGGCTCAAATGGGCTTATTTATCTGCTTTTATGCCATTAACACATCATTATACTGAGTCTATTTTTATGAATTTTGTCCGAAATCGCGCTTAGTATATAGACATAATTTTGCTATAATCAACCCTCTTAATGATTGATATTACAGCGATTACTCATTGCCAGTTTTTGATAATTTTGTGGTAATCTTCCAATCACAAATTCGATTATACACTCCCTTAATGTTTGTATTTGAGCACATTTAGCACCATACTGTTTGCCTACAATATTTATCTATTTAGTGTCGTTAAATAGATAAATTCATTGCTTTATTTATCTTATTTTATAGATGGCTTCTTAAGATTTATATGAAGTTCATTGTCTGTCATGAGAGGCGTTGATGCTAGTATCATTAACTTTACATCAGTTTGCGTTGATCGCTCAGCATGAGCTGAGTGTCGCTGAAGGCTTCAATGTCATCACTGGTGAAACAGGGGCTGGCAAGTCGTTATTGCTGGATGCACTATCCTTGTGTGTAGGTGCACGCGCAGACATCGCGATGGTCAGACATGGCGCAGACAACGCAGACATTTATGCTCAGTTTGATGTACACAACAACAGCGTCATTGCCGAATGGTTTGCCAAGAATGATCGGGCGCTAGACGAGCCTGAAGTACTTATTCGGCGGCAGCTGAGCAATACTGGTCGCTCAAAAGCATGGTTGAATGGTTCGCCTGCCAGTTTGGCTGAGCTAAAAAGCTTGGGCGCATTACTGGTCAATATTCATAGCCAACATGCTCAGCAAGCCTTACTCAAGCCGCAGTTTGTGGTGAATTGGCTCGATGAGATGGCACAAATAACGCCACTCACGCGTCAGACAGCCAGTAGCTATCAGCAGTATCAGCAGCTAAAGCGTCGCGCTGATGATATTGCAAGTCGCGAGGCTCAGCGTCAAGACCGTATTCAACTTTTACAAAGCCAACTGGCAGACATCACCCCTCTATTGGCTGTGGACTATGCAGAAGTTGAATCTGAGCACGAGGAGCTCTCTAATATTGAGGCCTTAATGCAAGAGGCCAGCCATGGCTTGCATCTGCTCGACAACGATACCGATGAGCCAGATGTAATGACCTTGCTCGGGCAAGTAATCAAACTTTGCGATCATCAAGTTGGTGTCAGCCAAACCTTTGAGCAAGCCTCTGAGCAGCTGCATTTGGCGCAGCAACAAATCACCGAGGTGACGGCGCTACTGTCAGATTATGCCGAGCAGCAACTACCTGACCCTGAACGCTTACAAGCATTAGACAATCTCATCAGTTTAAGTCATCGCTTATCACGTAAGTACAACTTGCCAGCGAGCGATTTGATTGATGAAGCAAAAGCTTGGCAAAAGCAATTAGAGCAGTTAGAAAACGAGCCGAGCAGTGATGCGATGGCCGCGCAAATTGAGCAAGCTTGGCAGGATTATCTAGCACTGGCCACACAGCTAAATCAAGAGCGTACAAAAGCGGCACCAACCATTAGTAAACAGCTTATAGAACAACTACAACCGCTTGCCTTACCCAATGCGCGCTGCGAGTTCGTTTTTACCAAAAAGACAGAGCCTAGCCAGTACAATGCACATGGCTGCTACGATATTGATTTATTGTTCAGTGCCAATGTCGGTATGCCCATGCAGCCACTGCATAAAATCGCCTCAGGTGGTGAGCTGTCACGAATGGCGCTGGTCATGCAAGTCTTGCAAGCAACCAACGCTGATAACAAAGCTGCCAAACCCATGCTCGTATTCGATGAAGTCGATGTCGGTATCAGCGGCGGTACGGCGCAGGTGGTCGGCGAGCTACTACGCGCGCTTGGGCAAACGCAGCAATTGCTCGCGATCACTCACCAAGCACAAGTCGCGGCGCAAGCGCACCAACATATCTTGGTACAAAAGCACCATCAAGAACAGACCGAAAGTGAGCTGATAATACTGACAGACAGCGCGCAGGTAGATGAGCTGGCGCGTATGTCTGGTGGCGTTACGATCACCGATGTGACTCGTGATCATGCTCGTAGCTTGCTGTCTGATGTCAAATGACACATTAATTGTCGTTAAATCATCCAGCACGATTCATCAAAAAAGTACTTGTTAAATCTTTGTGGCTATCAATAGCAATTGGCGCGAATCTTGCTTTTCTATTGGTTATCACCATATAGTGGTCTCTCACCCTTATTATTCGGTTGTGTTTGTTTCTATGCCTAATACCAATTTGACTCACCACTTCTTAATTGCGGCGCCAGAGCTGTCAGACCCAAGGTTTGAGCAGGCGCTCATCTATATCTGCCGCCATGATAAGCATGGTGCGCTAGGTCTGATGGTCAATCGCCCATTAGAGCAAGCACGAGTGGGCAAGCTTCTAGAAGATTTAGATATTGAAGTGACCAATCCGCAAGTGATGGAAGATGTGGCTTTAGAAGGTGGCCCTATGTATCCTGAGGTCGGCTTTGTGCTGCATACAGGTCAGCCTGAATGGGCGTCCTCTTTTGCGATTTCAGAGAATGTCTGCATCACCACCAGCCAAGATATTCTAAAGCGTATCGCGGCAGGTCAAGGCGTCGGTCACTATCAACTGTGCTTGGGTCATGCCAGCTGGGGCAAAAAACAGTTAGACCAAGAACTGGGTAATGGTGATTGGCTCGTCTGCCCTGCCGATCTGACTTTATTGTTTGATACGCCGTTCGAAGAGCGCTGGCAAATCGCCGCTGACAAAATCGGCGTCAACTTTGACTATCTTAGCAGTGACATCGGTCATGCTTAATAGCACATGCTCTATGAATACAGATAAAAAAGGATAGCCTTTAATATGGTAGATAGCCCTTTTATAGCAAATGATGAAGATACCATTGATGATGACATTGACACTAATGGCAAGGTTAGTGGCAATATGAGTGACATTGAGATTGATGCCATTGAACCAAAGATCAAACCGCATCTTATTTTGGCGCTAGATTATGGTGTCAAAAAAATGGGCATGGCACTCGGTAATAGCTTGACCCAAACCGCACGCGCCTTTGATATTTTAGCGATGAGTAATGGTCAGCCCGACTGGGACAATCTCATCGGTATTATAAAAGTCTGGGGCGTGGCACAGGTGGTGGTCGGCCTGCCACTTAATATGGATGGTAGCAGTTCCATGCTCTCAAAACGCGCACATAAATTTGCGCGGCGTCTGGCTCATAGAATTATGGAGCAGCATCTGCCAGTGACCGTATCATTATGTGATGAGCGTTTAACCTCTATCGAAGCAAGAGAAATCGCATGGGACAACGGCTGGATCAAGCATGAACGTGATCCGATTGATGATATCTCTGCGTGTATCCTGATGTCGACCTACTTTGCGGATCCAAATAGTAGTATCGCTATTGATGCGGTCAAAGCAGACTAATTAGGCAAGATAGGTAGAAGACACTGTTATTTCTGTCGCACCATTTTGCTACATCGTACCTATTCACAGATAAATGACTGATTACTATGACCACTGCCCTAGACCAAGACTTGCATACTAAGTCGCAACATGGTTTTGCCCCGCTTGCTATCGCTCGTATCAAGGGCGCACAGCGAGCCAACCAGCTGGCGATTTATCTGATTTATGCGGCCATTTTTGCTTTTGTGGTCTTTGGTACCATCGCTAGTATCAAGGCCTTTCATGACAGTCAGCTGCTTTATCAACTGTTTTACAATCTGCCCTACGCATTGGTTGCGTTGACCATCCCCATTACGCTTTATGATGCTTTTGTGGTTTATCGTTATCGCTTAAACCAACCCTCGATGATTGCCATGAGTATTGGCGTATCGTCCATCATTTTGCTTGGCGGCTTATTATTTGCTGATACAGCATGGCTGGGATTATCCTGCTGGGTGGGTGTGGCATTTTTATTCAAAGTCAGTTTTAAGCGCTTTTTTAACTTCTTAGACGTGGCAAACACTGACAAAGAGGCAGCAGCCGTAGACGATCTAGACAGTACACCTCAGTAAGCGATTAAACAAACGATCCATTCTTTAACCTACCTACTTAGTTTTACGATAATGACTATGACTACTTCTATACCAGATACGACCATCGACCATCACCTAGACACGCAGGGGCTGATCTGTCCTGAGCCTGTGATGATGCTGCACCGAGTCATCCGAAAAGCAGATAGCGGTGAGGTGATTGAGATACTGGCCACTGACCCTGCTACCACCCGCGACATTCCAAATTTCTGTCGTCATCTGGGTCATGAGCTGATGACTCAAGAAACATTGGCAGAAAATATCAGCCTAGATACTGACCCTGATGAAATCACTGTTGATGGCGATGACACCACGCCAGCAAGCGCCACGCTCTATCGCTATGTGGTGAAGAAAAAAAGTGGTTAACTTATATCTGACCTATATCCGAGCATCCTATGAGTCGTGACCGCGCCGTACAGCAAAGGCAACCCAAAGCGCTGGCAGTCGATGATGAGCCGTCTTATATGACGGAGTTTCGTCAAGCCATGCTAGCACGTGGTTTGGCGACGCGTACCCGTAATGCTTATGTGCGCGACTTGCGTTCTTGTGAGTTGACCAACCCACTCGCCCTGACCCGCTGGCAGCCTGATGATGTGCTGCACTGCCTTTCACTGCTTGCCCAAGATGGTAAAACCCCACGCACCCAAGCGCGTATGCTCTCAAGTCTGCGTCAGTTCTATTTATGGATGATAGCGAGCAATCTGCGCGAAGACAATCCCTGCGAGCGTATCAAAAGCCCAAAGCTTGGACGTCCGTTGCCAAAGGATTTGGCCGAGGCTGATGTCGATAATCTCCTTGCCGCACCTGATACCAGTACGGCGCTTGGACTGCGTGACAAAGCGATGCTAGAAGTGCTCTATGCCTGCGGTTTGCGCGTCAGTGAGCTGATTAATCTGTCACTTGAGCAAGTGAACCTAAACGCAGGCTGGCTACAAATCACAGGTAAAGGCAATAAAACCCGACTGGTGCCACTCGGTGAATACGCAGCGGACGCACTGGAAGATTATCTGTCTCATGGGCGCAGCGATCTGATTGCCCATCTAAAATCTGGTAACTGCCAAGCGGTATTTCTGACCGCGCAAGGCGGCTATATGACGCGGCAAAACTTTTGGTATCTTATCAAGCGTTACGCCAAAGTAGCCAGTATCGACAAAGAACTCTCACCGCATACGCTGCGCCATGCCTTTGCCACTCATTTGCTCAATCATGGCGCCGACTTGCGCAGCGTACAGCTATTGCTTGGACACAGTGACTTGTCCACGACGCAAATCTATACCCATGTGGCGACAGCAAGATTGCAGCAGCTACATACCGCGCACCATCCACGTGGTTAGCGCGAGCGCTTAATTTATATATTGACTCATCAGCAAAGGACCATACTGTGCCGCAAGCTCAGCCATCATCCAAGCCCACTCTCACCAAAGCGCAAGCATTTGCGTTAAAAAAATTGACCATTATGGGTTATTTGGAAGGCACGTCTTTTTTGCTGCTGCTAGGTATCGCCATGCCACTCAAATATATGCTGAATATGCCTGAAATGGTGGGCTACGTCGGGCCTGTGCATGGAGTGTTGTTCATCGCCTATATTGTGGTGCTCTTTATCACGGCACATAAAATCAAAATGCCGCTGTGGGCGCTCCCTGCTGGTGTGCTTGGTTCATTTTTGCCCTTTGGTCCATTTGTGTTTGATCATGTGTTAAAGAAACGGTTGAGTAAGTAGTCTAGAAATTATATTTTTTCTCTATCACTATTTTGGGATTACGTGCTTGTATCTCTTGATAAAAGCGCGGCTTGTCTTTTGGCGATATCAATATTTCTTTGTTTCGATATTCTATTTTAAGTCTATCCAATGATAGTGCTGGTGCAGACGTCATGCTTCGAGTTGGCGTAATATATGTGATATCTGCCAGTTCAATGGTTTGAGTAGACAGACCACTATCCACATATAGCTGGCTATCGGTTAGGGTGTATTTAGTACCAAAAAAAGGCATAAGCATCAGTGCTGCAAAAGGCAGTAGGATAATCATTAGCAGTATGTTTCGCATACGTGAATTACTTTTGCCCCAGCGCCATTCCCATAATGGAATGAGGATAAGTGATAAACTACCGACCCATAAAATCAACGCGATCCAGAAGTCGACTTTAGATACAAATATAATGTCTGCCATACATACTACTTCAGAGCTATCAGGTTAAAGTTGAGTGTAAGCCTCTCACCTAATCTTGCCAATATCTTTTTTTCTATGTATTTTCTACATGCTAAATTTGGCAACCATAATGATTCCCGTAATACGATGCTGCAAACCTGCCCTTTTCTCGCTACAATACTCGTCATACGATGCGCACTGTCTAATTAGACAACGCACCCCCTTTTACCTATCTATTATCCGAGAATCCTATGAGCCACCCACTAAATCATAAGCCACCTGCTGACCTGCTAAAAAATGCCCAACATTGGCGCGAAGACATTAACTTTCGCCAAGACGTGCTGGGTAAGCCGTTTGATTTTGCAACCACGTGGGGTATTTTTTCACCGCAAAAGCTCGATGACGGTAGCCTGATGCTGCTTGATTATGTGGATTTCCAAAACGATGATGATTCAATCGATTTGGGCTGTGGCTATGGCGTACTTGGTATGACAGCCGCGCGTGAATGTCCAAATGGTCAGCATACCTTGATTGATAAAGACTTTATGGCAGTAGAATATGCTCGCCGTAACTGCGAAAAAAATGGTCTAAAAAACGTCGATGTGCATTTATCAAATGGCTTTAATCATGTGGCAGCGGACAAAGACTTTAGCCTTGTGATGTCGAACTTGCCCGCCAAAGTTGGCAAAGAGCAACACTATCTGTACTTCCTTGATGCCTATGCACGCATGCGTCAAGGTGGCCGTTTTTATGTCGTGACCATCAATGGCTTGCGCCAGTTTATGAAGCGCTCGTTTACCGAAGTGTTCGGCAATAGCGAAAAGATCAAACAAGGCAAAACCTATACGATTACTATGGCGACCAAAGTTTAGTCTTCAGCATCCAACCATAAAAGATCGTCATAAAAAAGCACGCTAAAATAGATCTAGCGTGCTTTTTGTTTTGTATGACCAACTGTCTTTCTACATCTGGCGTTTTATCAAATAACCACCCAATAGCGCACTGCCTATTATCGGTAACAACACCATCAGCATGGGCGAAAATCCTGTAGCAAGCGATATAAATCCGACCAAATCCTGAATATAGCTAAAGAGCAAGCCAAACAGCAAAGCCACCACGATGCGCAAGCCCAAACTGTGCGTCCGTAGCGAGCCAAAGACGAATGAGCAAGCAACAATGACCAGTGACAATATTGATAAAGGTGATAATAGCTTTTGCCAAAACGCCACTTCATGATCCAAGGAGCGCTTGCCCTGCCCTCGCATAAACTGACGATGCTCGTATAGTTGCGTCAGAGACAAATCCTCTGCCTTGCGCGTCAGTAGATACACAGACTCTGGAGCGAATGGTAAGCTGAGCGTATCTGATGGTGAAACGGCTTGGCTACTCTCAAAGCCCTGATTAATGCTAAGCTCGACCATATCGTTCAGCTGCCATTCGTAGCGATACTGCTCGCTTGGCTTGTCACTGGTCACATCGATAGGCTCACGCCCCGTATATTTTCCGCCATTAGCATGTACAGCGGTTTGCAGATTACCGTTGTTATCTAAATGCCAACGTTTTACCTCGCCGATATTACCCTGAACATCGGCATAATCGATATATAAAATATCACTGCCATCAGGTGTGGCGCTGCCATCTTGTGCATTTTCAAAGCGTGGCTGCACCGTCCAATAGCCGCGCACCGAAGTGACTAGCGATGTGTTGTCCTCATCGTTTATTTGCTTTGCCAATTGATTGGAATGCGGTAGCACGAACTGATTAATCGCCAATGCCAGTAGCACAAAAATGAAGGCAGGTTGTAACACCCAGCCGACGATACGATAGATGCTGACCCCAGCCGCACGCATGACGACCAGCTCACTTTTATTAGCAAGTAAGCCCAATCCTATGACGGCACCGAGTAGCGCACCCGTTGGGATGAATTGCTCTAAGAAATAGGGTGATCGATAAAAGATATATTTAAGTGCCTGCCCCATCGTATAACGGTCATCTAACGAATCGAGCTCTGATAGATAAGAGAATACCAGCTGTAACGCCCATAAACCAACGACGGCCGCGATAATAGCAAGTAAGGCGTTGAGTTTGACATAACGGCTGAGGACTTTTAAATTGGCAGGTTTTTTGGCCAGCTGACCAGCCCCTGCAGACTTAGCAAATAAAGAGCGCATTAAGACTGCCCTCCTTGTGAGCTATTGTGTTGATTGTCCAGACTGCTGATAGGCGCGGCGACGGCTAATCTATTTTCTTGTTTACGAAAGCGCAATCGATGTTGCACACGGCTGCCCCAATTCAAATAAAGCGCTAGTGCCATAAAGCCTAATACCAGCCATGCATATGCCCATACGCTAATACTGCCTTTGCTCACTGCGTTCTTAAGCGAGATGATGCCTAGCGCACAGCTGACAAATAATAAGATAGAAGGAAATAGACGCAGCCAACGCCCTTGACGTGGACGCACTTGCGCAAGCGGTACAGCCAGCATCGGTGCGATAATCATCAGCCACGGCAGTGCCAGACGGTAGCCAAGCTCACCTTGAGCAGCACGCAGCGCGTTATTTGTACTGGTTTGTGCATCACCCGTTGCCGCTTGCCATAGAGGTCCAATTGCTTGGGTTTCAATATTGTCTTCAGTAATGACCTCTTGCGAGGATTCAGTAAGCGTGATGCGATAACGGTCAAAGGCGACTTGATTGTATTTCAAGCTGCCTGCACCCACCTCATAGCGACGACCTTGAAATAGATCCAACTGGGTCACACCACTATTGCCAGTATTGACCTGTTCAGCACGCTTGGCGAGCGTGATGGTATCTTTACTGATGTTTTTTGCATCTCTATTTATAATATCTTTTGGCATATCAGAGATGCCCATTTGATCAGCGGTTTCTTGATCAATCGTATTATTCATATCAGCGCTTTTGCCAGCATTACCCTTTGGCGTCGGTTCAGATTGGATCAATATCACATCTTGTAGTTTTTTCTTATCATCGCTGAGACTACCCACGTATAGATGGTAGTTATCGCTGCTTATAAACTCATTTGGGCTAATCAGATCGAACGCACTGGTCAATGCTTGCTGCTGCCATACCGCCTCAGATGAGCGTACGCCCCATGGTTTGCCTACGATAGATAGCGCCGCCTCACCAACAAACAACGCTAATATCAATGGTGTCATCAGGCGAGCCAGCCTACCGCGAGACACCCCACTGGCATTGATGACAGCCATTTCTTGATCGACATATAAACGACCAAACACCAGCATCAACGCGATAAAAAAGGCCAGCGGTAATATCAATTCTAGAAAATACGGCAGGTTGTACCCGATGATCGTAAACAGCAGGCCAATATCCAAACGTCCTTCAGCAGCAATGCCAAAATAACGTATCAAACGACCGCCAAGCATCATTACTACCAAAAACCCCAGCACCAAAGCAGTGGTCGAGGCAACTTGTCGAGTCATATAGCGGCGTAATATCACAATGGGTACTCTTAAACAGTTGGTATGCGCATGATGGATTGGGGGATCTATCGTCATATTTGAGCACAATAACAATGCATCATAGGCATCGTATACGTTCAAATAATACTGACAATTACTGAGTGACTGATTAGTCCTACTCAACAAACACAAGCGACAAATATAACCGCTAATCCTAGCATGTTTTGCCTAAAAATGGCTGTGAAATGTGTTTGCAAACATTACGTACACTTTACTGATAGCACATTACTATCGGTAGACGATAAACATATCAAATATTGGATAAATCGTTAATGAAATCTTATATGGAATTGGTTTAACAGGGTTTTCTCCAATACGTTTTTTATTTATTTAGTTTGGAAAGGTTTGTTTGTCATTCGTATCATCGAATCTCTATCTCTGTTATTAATTGCTAAACTGACTGACGGATAAAAATATTTTTATGTCATCTAATGTAATGGAGAATACCAATGACTAATACCACATCTACGCCCGCAACCCTACTTGAACTCGCTGGTGGTCAGTTCGATACACTTGATTGGTCAAATTGCGCCCTCGTACTTATCGATTATCAAAACGAATACGTCGATGGTGCCATGCCATTAGGTCAAGCAGGCGCTAAGGCCATCGACAACGCACGACTATTGCTGGATAAAGCCCGCAAGCAAGATGTCCCTATCTTTCACATCACCCATCATGGTGCAGAAAATGGTAATGTCTTTGATCCTTTATCATCTAACGTCGAGATCGTCGAAGAGCTACAGCCGCAAGATGGCGAAACCGTGATTGCCAAAAACCATCCCAATGCGTTTTATGATACGCAGCTACAATCACTACTCTCGTCTGCAAACAAACAACAAATTATTTTTGCAGGTTTCATGAGCCACATGTGCGTAAGTTCCAGTGTGAGAGCTGCCTTTGATCTGGGTTTTGACAATTTTGTCTGTCACGACGCCTGTGCCACTCGCGATCTCCCAAGTGCTACTAGAAAAACCATCAGTGCTGAGGTCATGCATGACACCGCGATGGCAGCGCTACAAGACAGGTTTAGTGCGTTAGTAACGACTGATGAGTTGGTGAAAGGTTAGCGTGAATCCCTAACCACTGATCAAGTAAAACGGTTCCGACATTTTACCTAAACGGTGCAAACTGCGCACCATCATCGCAATATGCTACACTATCGTGATTGCTCTACAAGCCAAATAATCCAATAATCTAACAGGCACCAGCAATTGCATCATTTTCATAACTCTAATAAGGATAACTATATGAATATCAAATTATCTCAGCACCTGCCAAAGACGCATACGCAAAAAATCCTCAAAAAAGAAGCCAAAAGTAAAGACGACGCTTGTCTGGTGGTCTTGGTCGATGATAAGAAAAACATCCTTGCCAACTCCATGCTGACAGACTATACCGCTCGTATTGAGCAATTGATTGAAGTCTCTCATTTTAAGGGCACAGCCTGTGAGACCGTTGCTGATTATGCATTGGCAGGGGATAAAAAAACCACCAAACAAAACCCTGTACAGCTATTGTTGGTTGGTGTTGGTAACACGGACAAATTCAGCAATACCGTACTGCAAAAAATTGCCAAGACCATCTATAGCAGCACGCAAAAGCGTGTATCGTCTATTACCGTTGCCTTAGGTGATGCGCTAGAAGAAAGCCATTTTGGTCAATTTGCCCTAAACCTATTGGCAGCCAGCTATCGCTTTGACAAATATAAATCTGAGCAAGCAACGCCTGTATTGACTGATGTTTATCTGTTAGCTGATAACTCACTACAGCCTGCACTCGCATTTGCTGAGGCAGTATTCGCCGGTCAAAGCCTCACTCGTGACGTCGCCAATGAGCCAGGTAATATTTGTTTCCCTGCATATATGGCAGAGCAAGCACAAGAACTTGCAAAAACCTATCCTGACCTATTGACTGTCAAGGTACTCGGTGAAGACGAGATGTCAGCGCTGGGTATGAACTGTTTCTTATCAGTGGCTCAAGGTTCTACCAAAGAAGGTCAGCTTGTCATCATGGAGTACCGCGGTAAATCCTCATTTAGTGCAAACGCTGGCACCACCGAGCAAACGATTAGCAACGCAAAAGTGACTGGTCTAAAAAAAGCGCTCACTGATAAACTACCAACCAAAAAATCCGCTAAGAAAGCCGGCAAAGCTAGCGACAATAATGCACAAGCTACAAATGATGATGCGCCTATCGTCTTGGTCGGTAAAGGCGTGACCTTTGATTCAGGCGGTATCTCAATCAAGCCAGGCGCGGCAATGGATGAGATGAAGTTTGACATGGGTGGTTCAGCCTCAGTACTTGGTACTATCAAAGCTTTATGTGAAGCACGTCTACCAATCAACGTGGTCGGTGCGCTCGCCTGTGCTGAGAACATGCCATCAGGTGATGCCACGCGCCCAGGCGATATTGTCAAAGCCATGAATGGTAAATCTGTTGAAATTCTGAACACCGATGCCGAAGGTCGCTTGGTACTGGCTGATACTTTATGCTATGTACAGCGCTATAATCCAAAAGCCATCATCGATGTCGCCACATTGACGGGTGCTTGCGTGGTTGCATTGGGCCATGTGCGTTCGGCAGTCTTTAGTAATGATGAAGATGTGTTATTTGATCTCGAGAATGCGAGCAACTTATCAGGTGATCTTATCTGGCACATGCCACTTGATGATGAGTATCAAGCACTGATTGACTCGCCAATTGCTGATATCCAAAACATCGGTGGTAAAGGTGCGGGCGCAGTGACTGCCGCTTGCTTCTTGTCTCGCTTCATTGAAGAAGGTCAGGCATGGGCGCATTTAGACATTGCTGGTACCGCATGGAACTCAGGTAAAGACAAAGCTGCAACTGGTCGTCCAGTACCGCTATTTATGCAGTACCTGAAAAACAGCGCGGATATGGCTTAATCGATCAATGGCAGTGCATTAACGACCGTCTATTGATAAATGCTATTTTATCAAATACTTTATGAAAACCATTCTATGAAGATCAGTTTTTATGTATTAAGTGAGAGTAAAGCCCAAGATTTCTTGGGCTTTATTTGTCAGTTGACTCAAACAGCGCTGAACAAAAGCACGCAGTCTTTGTTGATTTTGATCGAAGATGAAACGTTGCTAGCAGAGCTAGATAGAGCACTTTGGGCACAAGATGCCACGAGCTTTATACCGCATCAATGCCTGTCGGATATTCATTCTAAAGCCGCTGACTCTGACGCCGACAAATCTTTAGCGCCCGTATTGCTCGGCAGTTATATGCCAGCAGACTTTAATGGTATCGTGCTCAATACAACGACACGTCCGGTGACTGGCTTTATGGCTACGACCAATAATGCCAAGCCCTCTCGCGTCCTTGAGCTGATCCGACCTGATGCTACCAGTACCCAAGAAGGTCGCCACAAATATAAAGCCTATCAGCAATTAGGCTATGAGTTGACCCACTTTAGGGTATAGCGCTGCCGTTTATTTCTCTCTTTACCTTGTCACTACTTTTAACACGCCCTAGGCATTTTTGCTCATTTGCCTTCGTCTATACTTGCTCCACATTTGAGCACACTCGTTATATTTTACCTGTTACTTTTCACTTTATACGTCGCCTCCACTGCTATAGTCGAACCACTATTAAAGCGTTACAGCGTTAGACTCGTTTAGCCTACTACTGTAGTACTTGCACTCGTCTGCCTTGTACCACTTTTAATATTGATTGACTATATGAGCGGTATGCGAATATGTCAAAAAATGCTACCATCCCTCGATAAATTTTTGCTCAAACAATTCATTTACTTTTGACAGATGTCGAGGATGTACAAATGCGTTCATTGATTGCGGTGTATCAGCGTATCGGGCTGGTGCCGCTCATTATTATTAGTTTGGTGTTGGGGGTGCTGATCGGTTGGCTAGCACCAAGTATCGGTATCGCCATAGGGCTACTTGGTACATTGTTTGTTGGTGCACTAAAAGCCGTAGCGCCTATACTGGTGTTCATTTTGGTCATGGCGGCGATTAGCCAACATCGCAGTGGCAATGAAGTCTATGTCAAGCCTGTGCTCATCATGTATATGTTTGGCACTTTTTTGGCTGCCTTAACTGCCGTTGGTGCCAGCTTTTTGTTCCCCACTGATCTGGTATTGGTCAAAGCCGATATCGCGCAAGTTCCCCCCGCCGACCTAAAAGAAGTATTGACCAACCTATTGATGAATTTGGTTGCCAATCCGGTCAATGCCATCGCTGAGGCCAATTATATCGGTATCTTGGCATGGGCCATCATCATTGGTTTTGCGCTACGCCAAGCCAGCGACACAGCCCGCAATGTCGTTGGTGACTTTGCTGATGCTATCTCACAAGTGGTCAAGTGGATTATTGCCCTAGCGCCTTTTGGTATTTTGGGTCTGGTTGCCAGTACGGTCGCTGAGACAGGCTTTGCCTCGCTAGCAGGCTATGCCCGTATTTTGATGGTACTGATCAGCTGTATGCTGTTTATCGCTTTGGTCGCAAACCCTATTATCGTGTTTGTTAAGACGGGCAAAAACCCTTATCCACTTGTGTTCAGATGTCTACGCGAATCAGGAATTACAGCCTTCTTTACGCGCAGTTCAGCCGCCAACATTCCTGTGAATATGAACCTAGCGCGTAAGCTTGGATTGCACGAAGATACTTACTCAGTGACCATCCCGCTAGGGGCAACTATCAACATGGCGGGTGCGGCGATTACCATCAACGTGTTAACCCTTGCTGCCGCTCACACCTTGGGCATTGAGGTGTCTTTTGCTTCAGCGCTTCTATTGAGTTTGGTGGCGACGATTAGTGCTTGCGGTGCTTCTGGTGTTGCTGGTGGTTCGTTGCTGCTCATTCCTTTGGCAGCGAGCTTATTTAGCATACCGAACGACATCGCCATGCAAGTGGTTGCCATTGGTTTTATCATCGGTGTGATTCAAGACTCGGCAGAGACGGCTCTGAACTCGTCAACTGATGTATTATTTACCGCAGCAGCTGATCCTACTTATTCACGTTAATTTTTAGCAAAGCATTTTCTGTCGATAAAAAAAGGCCTAATAAAGGCCTTTTTTTGTGCGGTATTTTTAGGTCTTAACTACTTTATACTGTCGATCTCAACCTCTATGATAGGCGTTTGGCGCTCAGACTGACGTTTGAATTGACGCAGCTGCTCAACCTCATCTAACAGCTCAAGTATCAAGCCAATGGCAGGCACGCTGGCATCAAAATCACGGCTGAGTCGTGAGGCACGGCGCACGGTGGTCAGCTGATAGCCAGTGAATTGCTCACGTTCTGGCACATCGTATTCAATAATACTTTCTTCAATCAATTCGATGACCCATTGGCGCTCTTGGCCACAAGCAGAGACAAGCTCATCTAAGCTCATAATGATATCGGTAAATTCAGGCGAGTGTTTCATAGCTATTATCCTCGTTTTCTCTTTATTTCATCCTTGGTGCATTCATCTCTATGGCTAACTATCATGATGAATGTCGACCATCAAGCGCATGGATTAACGGTTGATAGTGGTGTCGGCAAAGGCTTGCTTGAGCTGCTCATAAGCCTGTCTTGCCGCATCGCTACTGACATCAGGGTTAATGATATTTAAGGTCAAGTATAAATCGCCCGCTTGCTTGGCAGGGATACCTTTGCCCTTTAGACGCAGATTGCTACCAGACTTACTGTTTTTGGGTATGGTCACACCAAGTGTGCCAGCTGGCGTGCTGACATTAATTTTTTCACCCAATGCGGCTTCCCATGGTGCGATATTGACAGTCTGGTAAACGTCTGCACCTTCGATACGGATATTGTCATCATGGCGGATTTTTACTTTTAAGAACAAATCACCATTTTTGCCATTACTACTGCCAGCAGCACCTTGCCCGCTCAAGCGAATTTGCTTGCCATCGGTAATGCCTTTTGGAATTTTAATTTTGAGCGTTTTGTTGTCGTAGCTCACCTCGCCATTAGGCTGACGCACAGGAACGTTTAACTTGATGCTGTAATCGTCCCCTTGATAGACCGAAGACAGATCGACCGTAATCTCGGCATGCTGGTCCTGACCTTTACTATCTTGCGTCCCAAAACCGCCACCGAAAGGGTCAAACCCTTGGCTTTGAGAGCGACCACTGGCTGAACCACGCGCCCCGCGACCAAACGCTGAAAAAATATCATCGAAACGAAAGCCGCCATCGCCAAATGCTTCGCCATCGCCGAACTGGCCTTTGATATCCTCCCAGCGAAAACCGCCTTGCGACGTTCCTGCCTGACCGCCAAAACCACCAAAACCGCCTGCACCACCTTGTCCAGCGAACGGGTTGTCCAACATCGCATCGTATTCGGCACGCTTGTCTTTATCTCTAATGGTTTCATAAGCGTTATTAATCTCAGCAATCTTACTATCCGCGTCTGGATCATCGCTGACATCAGGGTGAAATTGACGCACAAGCTTACGGTATTTTTTTTTGATCTCGGCGTCTGTGGCGTCTTTTTTGACCCCTAAAATGTCATAGTAATTTTTTTCTGCCATGTTATTTTCCTCAACATAAAAACATATCAGTCATACCGAAATGCCAACTGTAGAATGGATCATATCGATCAATATTAGTGTTCGGTATAGTCATTTTTTATAGTCCATACTTTATGATAGCAATAATCAAAATAAACACCGTTATAAAAATATTACCAGTTATCTTACCCATTCATTGCAGCATCTCTGTCATCACTGATGACCAATACTCACCATAAAAAAAAGAGCAAACAGTGACTGTTTGCTCTTTTTTTAACGGCTCTAAGATACAGCGCTCAACATCGATCAATTAATGGTCAAAATAAATGATGTGAGGTATTGATAGCGTCTCTTATCGACAGAAAACTTTAGCCGTACGAGGGGTATAAATACCAAAAGTGACCAAACCTAGTGCGATGTCCTTGGCTTCTTGTACTGTTTGAACTTTGGCAACATTTTGTGCGCCGCCGCATACTTCAGCAGCGTTTACAGTCTGTTCTTGCCCAATACCGCCAATAAAGAAGGTCTGTGACTTAGTATATTCTGGAGTGGTATTTTGAGTTGGTTGAATAAGACCTGTTTGGGTTGCACAACCTGATACCAATAATACTGAACCCATCACTGCCATTGTTAGTAGTTTTTTCATATTCATTATTCCTTACTTGCAGTAAACACGGACTTGGCGTGGGGTGTAGATACCTGAAGATATAAAACCTAGCGCAATATTGATAAAGTTGCTTTGCGTTTGGATACTAGCCACATTCTCTTTGCCTTGGCAAACTTCGGCCGCATCAATGTCTTGTTCTTGACCCAAACCGCTGACAAAGAAAGTCTGCATTTTATCAGCATCAGCCTTTGTAGCGGCTGTCGGTGCAGTCGATGAAGACACAAGATAGTTTTGCGTCGCACAACCTGATGTCAAAACAGCGAGCAATGCCACAGCAACAACTTTTTTCATACGTGACTCCATTAGTTAATATTTGTTGGGTCGAAAAGTCTAAGCTTAAAGTCTCTTTTATGCAACTGTTTTGTAATAAAACTTATAGAAATATATCTCTATAGTAAATATTGCTCTAGATGACTTCCTAGAATACTTTATATCACTGACTTTTATTGATGTAACGAAAATTGAAAAATATAAGATAAAGACAAAAATAAAGCCGCCTAATGATTACTAAAAGTGATTAGATCGTCTTTTTTACTCAATGATTGTTGTTTATATTTACTGAAATATTCCAACCTCTGTTTTTTAACAGCCATGAACCACCATGTTTTTCTTAACGACTCGCCATACGATATGACCAGTTTTCTCAAACAGCCCAAAGCAATCAATAATTTTGGTTTTTTTACAGTTTAGTAATAAAATAGAAACTTTTTATTACAATAAAACAGACTGTTTTCGGTAGGCTTTTCGCGGTCAAAACTTACTATATCGATAGTATTCGTATTTATATAACACTTATTTACATTTTGTTATTTACTTTCTGGTTTCTTGTTGACTTCTTAATAAGAACCATTCTCTATAAGTCTATCTTCAGTACTCATCCCTCCATTATTTTTAGTCAAAAATGATATTTTTTCCTTAAAAAACAAGCGTTTGACCTCGTGAGTTTTTTACACGGCTGTAATAGTTTGACAATCTATATCTTGTAAAATCCCCTCCTTATTCATACTCATAGGGGTATGACAACATAGGCAAGCATCGCTGTCTATTTCATAAATTGCTTATAGGTCATGAATGTCACATTTAATTAAGTCTTTGGTTGTCACGTTATCACTATTACTGAGTACCACAGTTTTTGCGGCCAATACCAGTTATTACGGCAGTAAGTTTCATGGTAAACGCACTGCAAGTGGTAGTATCTTTAACATGAACTCACTAACCGCTGCCCATCGCACGTTACCGTTTGGCACAAAAGTTCAAGTGACCAACCAAAAAACAAAAAAAAGTGTCGTGGTCAAAATCACAGACCGAGGCCCCTATATTCGAGGCCGTATTCTTGATTTATCGAAAGCTGCTGCTAGTCAAATCGATTGCCAGCTTTGTACGACCACAATGAAAGTACTGTCCTACGGTGATGGTAAATACCGTAAAGAATAATGTTGCAAAAAACGATGTAAAAAAGGGAGGGCTGATGCCCTCCCTTTTTTATGTTTGATTACTTACGACGAAAATCTCTTAACAGCCAAATCTCATATAACTTGCTACTAAAATTCCGCTTCCATCTCTTCCAGCGTCGTCATCGATAGCAGCAATTTTTCTTCGTTATCGCTGTGCTGCTGCTGTAGCGCGGTTTGCTCATTCAATAAGACCAGTAAGTCCGCCTTACGGCTTTCTTCGTACAACTTGGTATCAGCTAGCTTTTCCTCAAGCGTTGCAAGCTGCCCTTCAATCTTGGCAAGTGCTTTTTCTGTCTCTTCTATCTCGCGGCGGATAGGTGCAGTACGTTTACGCTGTTCAGCGGCTAATTTGCGTTGTTCTTCTTTACTAAGCGCTGGGGTCGCAGTGTTACTTTTTGATGTATTATCAGGTGCTGTATTGCTCACTTGATTAGTCACTTGGCTATTGCCTGTTTCACGTGAAACGAATTTTTTACTCTCTTTCTTGCTTTTCTTCTTACTGCTACTTTTGTCTTGTAAATTTTCTTGCTTACGCTTTTCTGCCAGCCATTTGCCGTAGTCACTGATGTCACCGTCAAATTCATCGATTTGACCATCATGAACGAGATACAGCTCATCACAGACATTGGCAATTAGCTCACGATCATGCGAGACCAGCACCACGGCGCCTTTAAAACCTTGCAAGGCGATCGTCAATGCTTGGCGCATTTGTAAGTCCAAATGGTTAGTTGGCTCATCGAGTACAAGGACGTTGGGACGTTGCCAAACGATCAATGCTAAGGTCAGACGCGCACGCTCGCCACCAGAGAATAGCTCACTAGGGGTGTCAATACGATCTCCGCGAAAATCAAAGCTGCCCAAAAATGAGCGTAACACGGCATCAGAGGTCTTGCCTGCTAGGCGGCGCAGCATTTCTATCGGCGTGGCTTTGGCATCCAAGATATCCATTTGATGCTGGTTAAAGTAGCCAAGTTTTAAGGTATCGGACACGCGGTAAGTACCTGACAAAATTTTCAGCTCGCCGACCAAGGCTTTAATCAAGGTCGACTTACCTGCGCCATTCATGCCCAATAGGCCAATACGCGTATCCGGCGTCACTTGCACATTGGCATCACGCAGTAGCGGCGTCTCGCTGTAGCCAATATCTGCATGGGTCAGCTCAATCAGCGGTGAGCTCATGTTTGCCGGTTCATAAAAGCGAAAAGAGAATGGGTTGTCAGCCATCATTGGTGAGAGCTCCGACATGCGCTCTAACTGCTTGATACGGCTTTGGGCTTGCTTGGCTTTACTGGCTTTGGCACGGAAACGACGAATAAAATCATCCAAGTGGGCGCGGGTCGCTTCTTGCTTCTCAAAGGCTTGCTGCTGCTGCGCCATGCGCTCGTGACGGGTGCGAATGAACTGTTGATAATTACCCGTATAAAGGGTTATTTTTTGCTGCTCGACATGCAAGATATGACCGACTGTGGCATCCAAAAACGCTTGGTCATGCGAGATGACGATGACCAGTCCAGTATAAGCATTGATCCAAGTCTCAAGCCAGAGAATGGCGTCTAAGTCTAAATGGTTGGTCGGCTCATCGAGTAACATCAGATCAGCGCGGCTCATCAAAGTTTTGGCGAGGTTTAAGCGCATGCGCCAGCCACCTGAAAACCCTGAGACAGGCAGCTCGTGCTGACTGGTGTTAAACCCAAGGCCTGCCATGATTTGTGCCGCTTTGGTTGGCGTACGGTAGCCATCGATTTCATCGAACTGCTGATGCAAGACGCCAATTTGCTCATCACTGACGCTACTTAAGTCATTGAGCGCTGCATTGATCTCATACCACTGCTCATCACCGCTCAACACGTAATCAATTGCCGTCTGATCACTGGCTCCGACTTCCTGCGCCATATGCGCGACATGCCAGCTATCAGGAATACTGACCTCACCTTTATCGAGCGTGACCTCGGTATCGCCTTTGCCCATTTGCGTCAACAATAAGGCAAATAAAGTCGATTTGCCGGTGCCGTTGTTGCCTGTTAAGCCAACTTTATGACCTGGATGTAGCTGAAAGCTTGCACCTGCAAACAATTCACGACCATCACGGCGAACACCAACGTCTTTAAATTCGATCATATAATTTCTTCATCTCAGCAATAATATAAATATAGGGCAATAAGAAACACACATAGGGTATGCCAACTGGCGGCTATTATTTCAAACGCTTGCCGCATAGGCAAACAATTAAATAACTATTTCAAAACGAAGTGTTTTAAAATTAAGTATTTATGCCAATGACCCTAGATTATATAATCCTTGTCAGCCTATCGATACGAATGACTAGGGCGTGTTGAACATTCGCAAATAGGCACTGCTGATCGCTAAAATTGTTCCAGACAAGGCACAAAGCGACGATAATGCAAATGCCTTAGCGAGATTTGTAACGCAGTATGGGGCAATTTTAGCATCAGCCCCAACGATAAAAGCAGGGGACAGGACTCTTTTTTGCCGCTTCATCGTTAAAAATAAGTGCTTAGAATGACTAAACTTATTATTTTTAACATCGAATCGCCTAAAAAATAGTCGCTGTCAGTGCCATGGTCGAATGTTCAATACGCCCTATAATAAGACCTTTGGCAGCCATATACTCTCGCACACATAATGAGTATAACCTTGATAGCTATAAAAGTTTTGATTCATCAGTTTTGGTAAGGACGATGACTCTTGACAAGCGAATCGCTACCCCCATTATGATATACTGCTAAAGATAAGTGCTTATCATCAATAAAGTGCTTTGGTGGCACAAACACCGTATTGATATCGCACAAACAGCTTATAATGCACCAATAGCTTTGCCATAACGACAGCACCCAATTAAATCAAACGCCGTGCGTATCTTTATTTGCAACCATTTTGTTGCAAACCCAAACAGGACGACGACCGCATTTGATCCTAGCAACTGAGGTAGATATGAACGAATCAGCCAACCAATTTAATCCAAGCTCAAATCAGCCAGTAGATCCTACGGTATTAAGCCTAACCGACAGTGCGGCACAAAAAGTACGCCGTCTGCGCGAAGAAGAAGGTGATAGCGAACTGATGCTACGCGTCTATGTGACGGGCGGCGGCTGTTCAGGTTTTTCTTATGGCTTTAACTTTGCCAACGACTTAAATGAAGACGATGCCAATTTTGATAATGGTGATGTGACCTTGGTTGTTGACTCACTCAGCTATCAATATTTGCAAGGCTCTACCGTTGACTACACTGAAGGGTTAGAAGGCGCACGTTTTGTCGTGACCAACCCCAATGCCACCACCACTTGCGGCTGTGGCTCGTCATTTTCTATTTAAACTGACGACAACGCCATGACTGTATGGATGATGCCATGGTGCGTTGGCACTGCATTTGATGGCTTATAGCATGACTGTCAAAGCATCTATCTTTGAGATAGATGCTTTTTTTGGCCAACGAATTTGACTTAAAATATTAAGTCAAATCTAGATTATTCGGCTCGCCCAAAGCTTATCGTATTTGTAATTGTTCGTGGTTTTAATCACGGCTTTGAGCTAAACTGACGGGATTATTGACCGAACATTTAACCCTTTTATGGACAAACGCCCATCGTGTTTTGATCTGCCATAATGAATAACAATAGATGACTATTATGAGTAATTTTGCGAGTAGCTTTGTTAATTTTGACATTCCCAATTGGTTTGACAGCCAGCATTTAACGGGTATGCTCCGCGGTATCGAAAAAGAAGGGCTGCGCGTGAGGCCTGATGGTTTTTTGGCACAGACGCCGCATCCAGCCAAACTCGGATCAAAATTGACCCATCCTTTTATTACTACCGATTATTCAGAAAGCCTACTTGAACTTATCACCGAACCAAAAGCTTCGCCAAAAGAGACACTCAATATGCTGCGTCAATTGCATGTATTGGTGTATCAAGGTATGCCGGAAGGCGAGCTGATGTGGCCACTATCTATGCCTTGTATGTTGTCTTCTAAAGATGAAGATATTCCACTGGCTGATTATGGTAGCTCTAATACAGGTAAGCTAAAAACCCTTTATCGCAGTGGTCTTGGTATCCGTTATGGTCGCCGTATGCAGACCATCGCAGGGTTACATTACAATCTATCTTTTGGTGATACGCTCTTTGAAACGTGGCAAGCGCAAACCCCAACGGCACAAGAGCAGACGCTAACAGAATTCAAAAACGAGAAATACCTAGGGCTTATCCGTAACTTTAAGCGACTGACCAGCATTGTGTTGTATTTACTGGGTGCAAGTCCAAGCGTATGTCCTTGTTTTGTTGCTGGGCGTGAGCATGACTTAGAGCTATTGAACGACTCAACCTACTATAAACCGACTGCCACCAGTCTGCGTATGGGTAAGCTTGGCTACACCAATAGCGTGCAAGAGCAGCTAGATATTCGTTATAACTATTTGCCAGAGTATGTCGCTGGACTACGCCGCGCGATCCAAACACCGCATGAGAGCTTTGCCAAGCTTGGTCTGGAAGATGAAGATGGCAACCCAATTCAGATCAATAATCATATCCTTCAGATAGAAAATGAATACTATAGCCCTATCCGTCCTAAGCAAATTGCGATGAGTGGTGAGACACCAACCGAAGCGCTTGAGCGTCGCGGTATTGCTTATGTTGAGTTTCGTGCTATTGATCTCGATCCCTATAGCGATGTTGGTATTCGTCTCTCTAGTGCTTGCTTTTTAGAAGTGATGGCGCTCTACTGTCTATTCAGCGATTCACCTGATTTGCTGCCTGAAGAAGAAGAAGCACTCGCTATTAATCTAGAGCGTGTGGTCAACGAAGGTCGCCGTGAAGGTCTGCACATCATCAATAACGGTCAAGAGCAATCGCTTGAGGGCTGGATGCTGATGCATCTGGAGCGTATGCAGCCACTTGCTGCATTGCTAGATGCTCATTATGGTGGCAATGACTACCGTGCTGCAGTGGCATTGATGCAAGGCAAAGCCGGACATTCTGAGTCGACGATCTCCGCCCAAGTGAACTCTGATAGCAAACGCTTAGGTAGTCTATGGCAGCTTGGTTTTACATTAGCGCAGCAGCATCGCGAGTCATTATTGCAGCAGACTCTCAGCCCAAACACCCAAGCGAAATACGAAGTATTGGCAGAAAAGTCTATCTTGCAGCAGGCTGAGATTGAGAAGTCTGAGACAGAAGACTTTATGGACTTTTTACAGCAGTATCGCTAAACCTGATTGCATCCTAACCTCTGTATAGATGAAACCATAAGAGTAACGCACCATGCGACAGCTGACCACTTACCGTAAATTACAAATATTTTTAGTATTGATGGCCATAATAGGCATGAGCTTTGCGCTGTTTTATTTACAGCGCCATCTAGGGCTTTCGCCTTGCCCGCTCTGTATTTTTCAGCGTATTGGTCTAATAGTCATGGGCGGTTTTGCGCTGATATCAGCATTGTTTCATCCAAAATCCAAAGTGGTGAAGTTGCTATTATGGCTTGGTAGTTTGGCAGGTATTGGCTGGTCTACTGCTGTGGCTATACGCCATGTCTGGCTACAGCACCTACCTGCCGATCAAGTACCGTCATGCGGCCCAGGCTTGGACTATTGGCTAGATACCTTGCCTATGTTGCAAGTGCTCAAAGAAGTATTTGCAGGTTCTGGTGAGTGTGCTTCTATCGATTGGACGTTTGTCGGACTTAGTATCCCTGAGCTGTCGTTGATCCTATTTAGCGTACTTCTTGTGGCGCATGGGGTGATATTGTGGCGTATCGTGCGACCTATCACCAACCAGTCTATTGCTCGATAGTTCATTAAAATCACTTTATATTTTACTGTTATCACTTCTTTCTAAACAGACATTCATATTTTTATGCAATGTCTGTTTTATTATCTGCGACTGTTAAACCTCTTTTATTACCTATGTTAGACAAACCGATAGAGCCTACTTTGCTATACCAAGCATATTGAACACAACAAAAAGTCCACAGATATATCTGTAACCCTTTGATACCTTTAGACAGCCTATTTTTTTAGTGGGTAGTTTTAGTGATCAGTTATGAGAGCTCTGTCGCTTTTGAGCGATAACTTGTCTACATTTCAAAGATCAGCTACGCTCTCAAATTCCAATATCTATATTATCGCAAATTTTATACGACCCCTTGTCTCTTTTTTGGCAACAAGATTATCTTGATAACGGTTGCCAGTGGCATAGGTGATTTTTAAAAACGCTATTCAAAAAACTGTTTTTGGTATGACCATGATATATCTTGCACCTATTTGCTCTACCACATCTACTGTCATTAGACGCTGGGGACCGTCCTTATTAGCGGTACCACTCTGTGTGCTATTGATAGGCTGTGATAGTGCCTCCTCGAATTCTGATCAAGACATGAGGACTAAAGCTTCATTTGTCGACGCATCAGCAGAGTCTGCTCCGCAGAGCACATCAGAAGAGATAGAAAGCGATAGTATGTCTGAGTCAAATCCTGATGACAGTTTGAATGAATCTACAGAAGGGCAATCACTTATTGCTGCTGCTCAATCCAGTAATGAGGGGCATATGCACCCTTCTACTATACACTCAGAATCGAACAGTAGTGCGCTACAAGCCACGCTAATGGGTGATTATGGCGGTATGGTGCCTTGTGAAGACTGCGATAGTATCGATGTCACTTTGAACCTATTTTCTGATGGCTCTGTACTAAAATCCAGCACCCATCACGATGCTGAACAACAGCGCGCACCGTTACTTGAGTCTGGCGTCTATCGTCAAGATAAAGACAAAATTACCATTGTATATGAAGACAAACATATTGAGTCTTATTATATTCAAGACAATCATCTGATTTTGATAGATGAGCAAAAAAACCTAAATAATGACTATACGTTGTCACGTAAATAGACAGCAAGTGCTTGGTATGCTGCCAAATAAGACAGCATTTATCAGCTAGATAACGCCTACTTGTTAGGCGTTTTTTGTTGGTCATCGACCAGCGTTTACTTTACAATGATCGCTTGTCTGCCAGACTACTGCCATGGCAATGACTGATTAAAACGTTAGTCACGACTGATAACAGCTCAGCACTCAAAACTTTATTTTTACTCTCTCTATTTCACTTATTCAAGCTCTTACGGAACGTCTATGCATATTCATATTCTTGGTATTTGTGGTACTTTTATGGGCTCGCTGGCATTATTAGCGCGTGAACTTGGGCATACCGTTACTGGCTCAGATACCAACGTATATCCTCCTATGTCTACCCAACTTGAAAATGCGGGCGTCACTATTGAAGAAGGCTATCTCGTAAAGCATTTGCAACCAGCGCCAGACTTGGTCGTTGTTGGTAATGCGATGAAGCGTGGCATGGATGTGATTGAATATATGCTAGATACGGGTCTGCGCTACACGTCAGGTCCGCAGTTTTTGTCAGAGCAAGTGCTGCAAACGCGCCACGTAATAGCGGTTGCTGGTACTCATGGTAAGACAACAACGACAACCATGCTTGCTTGGATATTGCATTACGCTGGTATCGATACAGGGTTTTTAATTGGTGGTGTGCCACTGGTCAATACCACTGATGAGCACTTACAGCAGGTATTTGCACACAGCAGCTATCTAGGGGCAGAAAAAACTGACGATGATACGACAGTCCCTTCTGGTTATTTTGTCATTGAAGCTGATGAGTACGATTCTGCGTTTTTTGATAAACGTTCAAAATTCGTTCATTATCGTCCGCGCACCGCTATCTTGAACAACCTAGAATTTGATCACGCCGATATTTTTGCTGACTTGAATGCGATCCAAACGCAGTTTCATCATATGGTACGTATGATTCCAAGCACCGGAAAAATTATCATGCCTGCAGCAACTATCAGCTTAGAAGATACGTTAGCAAAAGGCGTTTGGACCCCTATCTGGCGTACTGCTGTCATCGATACGACCGCATCTAATACCAGTAAAAACGACCGTACGCTTAAAAACAATAGCGACTGGCAAGCGGAACTCCTTCGCGAAGATGGCAGTCAATTTCAAGTCAGTTTTGCTGCTGATAAAAAAGTAGCTGTCATCGACTGGGGCATGAGTGGTATTCATAACGTCAATAATGCCTTGGTTGCCGTCGCGGCCGCTTATGATGTCGGTGTCAGCATCTCTACCGCTTGCGCCGCATTATCGGCTTTTGCTGGTATCAAACGCCGGATGGAGTTGATCGGTGATGTAAACGATGTCTTAGTCTTTGATGACTTTGCCCATCACCCTACTGCAATTACCACAACATTAGACGGTGCCAAAAAGAAACTGGCTGGCAGACGTATTTGGGCGATTATTGAGCCGCGCAGTAATACCATGAAAATGGGTATTCACCAAGACAGCTTGGCTGAGTCAGCTGCCCTCGCTGACTATACATTGTGGTATGAGCCAGCGGGACTGGAATGGGGTTTGAGAGAAGTCATCGAACAAGCCACGGCTACAAGTGACTCCATCATTAACCAGCACGTAATGTCTAGTGTCGATACTATTATTGAACATATCAGTAGTCATGCTCAAGCAGGTGATGCCATTGTGGTTATGTCCAACGGTGGTTTTGAGGGGATTCATCAGCGTCTATTAACGGCATTGCGTGATAAATAAACGATTGATTTAACCCTAAACCCTAAACCCTAAACCCTAAACCCTAAAATTAGTATTAAACAAAAGCGTGGCTGTCTGATAGATGGGCTACGCTTTTTTTATTTAATTCCCTATCCTTATCAAATTCTTCTGTCGTGGCTAAATGATTGATACGCCATTCTGTTAGCACCACGGCTACCTTTGTAACCTTCCGTTTACCTATTGCACCTACGTAATAGCAAATCTGACTTTTTCCTCACATAGGCCCTACACAGGTAACATTTTTTGCTTACTCTTGCGTTTGAGGAATCTTTACAATGGAGTTATTAAATTAGCAACATATTATAAATATTCATAATTTAGGAGAATAACATGAGCTTTATTTGGATGATTATCGTAGGTTTGGTTGCAGGTTTATTGGCACGTGCTATTAAGCCAGGTAGTGACCCTATGGGCTGGATCATGACGATCGTATTGGGTATCGTCGGTGCCATGTTAGGTGGCTTCCTAGCGAGCTTAATTGGTATCAACGCAGATGGTGGTTTCACTGGTCTTATTTTCTCAGTTATCGGTGCGATCATTTTGCTATTCTTGTATGAAATGATAGTAAATAAACGCCGTGCATAATTACCGACTAGATAGAATATCTACAAAAAAGCCTTGCGTTAAGTGAGGCTTTTTTGTGTCCAGATACCTATAAAAATCTTTAATTTGTGAATGCATGAGACCTGATATAGACGGGAAAGTATTGATAAGCATTACTTTTGTCCCCATTTATCTTATAATATCAACCCTATTTTGTCCCTATCATTGAGGTGAGCGTTATGGCACTACTCCCTATCTTAAGTTACCCAGATCCCCGCTTGCGCACGATTGCCAAGCCAGTCAAGGAAGTGACTGCTGAAATCAAAACCTTAATCTCAGACATGATTGAGACAATGTATGATGCTCAGGGCATTGGCCTTGCTGCAAGCCAAGTCGATCGTCATATTCAGCTCATCGTGATGGATTTGTCCGAAGACAAAAGTGCCCCAAGAGTTTTTATAAACCCAAAGGTCACGCCATTGGTAGAAGAAAAACAACCGTACGAAGAAGGCTGTCTTTCGGTCCCAGATGTCTACGACAAAGTCGAGCGCCCTAATAAAGTACGTATCGAGGCATTAGACGAGAACGGCGACGTCATTGATGAGGTGGTAGAAGGCTTGCTTGCCGTCTGTATCCAACACGAAATGGATCATCTCAACGGCGTGATATTCGTCGATTATCTGTCTCGTTTGAAACAGACACGTGCCCGTGATAAAGTTCGTAAAGTCCTCAAGATACGCGAAAAGCAAGGCGCCCAGTTCGCTGAGCAGCAGTCACAACCGATCAATTCTTAATCTCTTTCTCCTTTACATAATGATGCCTATAGTGGATGTTACTCTCTGATATCCACTAGATGGTGCCAATTTTTTAGCAGATACTATTCTCACCAAAGGTTTACTACTATGACCATGATCAAAATTGACCAATATTTTGACCCTGCCAGCTGGCAGAAATTTACCAAAGCTGCCGAAGGTCGCGAGACCCCGTTTTTAGTGGTCGACCTAAGTCGTATCGAAACCAAATATCACGAAATGGTGAGTCTGTTTCCAAACGCCAAATTGCACTATGCGATGAAAGCCAGTCCTGCGGTTGAAGTCATCAATCTGCTGGCAAAGCTTGGCTCCAACTTTGACTGTGCCTCTATCTATGAGCTGGATCGTGTGCTTGATTGCGGCGTTGAATCATCGCGCATCTCTTATGGCAACACCATCAAAAAAGCCGCCCATGTCAAATATGCCTTTGAAAAAGGTATCGATCTGTACGCGACCGACTCAGAAGCCGATCTTAAAAATATCGCCAAACACGCACCTGGTTCTAAAGTATTTGTGCGCATATTGGTACAAGGATCAGAGACAGCAGAATGGCCATTGTCACGTAAGTTTGGCTGTCACCCTAATATGGCCATTGATCTACTCATTCAGGCGCGCGAGCTTGGCTTGGTACCTTATGGTATCTCGTTCCATGTGGGTAGCCAGCAAAAAGACGTTGCGGCATGGGATGATGCATTAGCCAAAGTTAAATATATGTTTGACTGGATGAAGAACGAAGAAGGCATCAAGCTACAAATGATCAATCTAGGTGGCGGCTTCCCAACCAACTACATCAGCGAAGTCAATCCTATTAAGGTCTATGCAGAAGAGATTACCAGCTATTTGACTGATGATTATAATGATGATGAGATGCCTGAGATTATTTTAGAACCAGGTCGTTCCCTCGTTGGTGGTTCAGGTGTCTTGGTTAGTGATGTGGTACTGATCTCTCGTAAGTCAGACACAGATTTGGCGCGCTGGGTCTATACGGATGTTGGTTTATTCCAAGGCTTAATCGAGACGCTCGGCGAAGCCATCAAATATCCTGTTTATACTCCCAAGATGGAAACGTCTACCAGTGAAGGGACGGTCGTACTGGCAGGACCAACCTGTGACTCAACCGATATCATGTACGAAGAAGCAGGTTATCAGCTGCCAGAAGAGCTTGAGATTGGTGACAAAATCTATTGGCTAACCACAGGTGCTTATACCAACTCGTATTCATCAGTTGAGTTCAATGGCTTCCCGCCGCTTGAAGTGGTTTATATTGACTAGGGTTTGAACCTATCATTTATAGAGAAGCGCGGTGCTATTAATAACACCGCGCTTTTTTGTATTTAGCCATTTGCACAATGAGCTATTGAACCAGCAGAGCTATCGGTACACTATTAATGCTATTGGTCGTTCGACTGCCGCTGCTGGTTGAGCGTTGTGAAATCTCACCGATCGTCACCCATTGTCCGCGCGGCACAATGATTGTATTGTTCAGACTTTGACTTTGAATGCTATTACTGCTCGTGCCGTACCTATTGTAGGATGATTTGGATCGCGCCAGTCGCTCTTCAACTTGTGACAACTTCACTTCGACTTGACCATTCGGTAGTAGACGCGGTGTGACAGCAATGCCTTGCGTCGTTGGCAGTAGTATTTGCTGCTGAATGACAATCTGCGCGTTTGGCTGACGGTCAGCTGGATAATGATAATTCGGTTGAATAGTAGCACGATAGCTTTGTGTCAATGAATAGAGCGTGCCGGTACTGATACTGGCCGCGCTGCCAGACAGCGTTTGTACTTGATACAAGCTACTACCTTGTTGCTGGCGGTTATATTGATTGATTACGCCTGCACCTTGGATACCGCGATTGGTAATAATAACCTGACCCTGACGAATATTATCCTGAACGCTGCTGCTATTGCCAACACGCACCGCGACTGTGAGCGCTTGTGGCTGACGGTCAATCTGCGTGAGTAGCTGCTGTATCATTTGATAATTGCGGGGTGTTGTTATTAATACTAGCTTACCTTGGTAGATGCTGACGGTGCCGCCATCAGCGCTATTATTGAGTTGTTGCCTTACCACTGGCAGTAGCGACACGCCGCCATAAGTGTCAATCACATAGGTTTGGACGTTACTGGCTTGTACGGTGATTGGTAGGACAGCCAGACTTAGGGCAAACGCGGGCAAGCTTATATTTTTGGTAATATTCACCTTAAGAATGGTACTAGCCAATTCGTGCTTTATACGATTCACCTGCATCTCCTCACCTTTTTTAAGTCATCGTCAATGCGCTCTAATCATTCAACCCCAGCACATCTTGCATATCATATTGCCCAGCGCCCTGCTCAGTCACCCAAGTTGCGGCACGTACAGCACCTGCGGCAAAGGTCATGCGCTCTCGTGCGCGGTGAGTGATCTCGACCACCTCACCATCAGCGATGAACATCACCGTATGGTCGCCGACGATCTCTCCACCGCGTACGGCATGAATACCAATCGTGCCCGATTCACGCGCGCCTGTTTGTCCTTCGCGTCCGTAGATAGCGACGTCTTTTAGATTCTGTCCGCGCGCCTCTGCGACGGCTTCTGCCATCATATATGCCGTGCCAGATGGCGCATCGATTTTGTGTTTGTGATGCGCTTCGATGACCTCAACGTCAGCCTCATTGCCAAATGCTTTGGCTGCCATACCAAGTAGTTTCAATGACAGGTTAACGCCTGTTGAATAGTTACCTGCATAGACGATAGCGATTTTTTCACTGGCTTTTGCCAATACCTGCTCTTGCGCCTCATTAAATCCTGTCGTGCCAATGACCATCGCGACATTATGCTCGGCACAAACTTGCATGTTTTTTTCAGTCGCATCAGGCAAACTAAAATCAATCAGCACATCGATGTCATTAATTACAGCCTCTAGCTCGTCAACGATTTTCACCTCTAAACGTCCGATAGCCGCCACCTCGCCTGCATCTGCGCCGACGAGACTAGATCCTTGGCGCTCAATCGCTGCATTCAGGATAGTCTTAGGATTATTTTGTACCGCTTCAATAAGCATACGACCCATACGACCACCTGCACCGATGACACCAACTTTGATGGTTTGTTCTGTTGCTTCTTGATTCATATCGCTACCTTACATACTTTATATTTGGTGGGTTATTTTTGGATATCATTTATCGTCAGTTTAACAAATATCGTTAACTGAGTGGTTTTTTATCAGCACAAGAAAAAGCCCAAAGGTTTCATGTGAAACCTTTGGGCTTACTATCAGTATGGCTATCTAGCAACAGTCTGTCTTAGTTAAATAATCAGTCAAACAAATCGCCAATCTTTTTAAAGAAGGATTTTTTATGTGGCGACTGCTGATGTTTACTGTCATCATCTAACGTATCTTGGAACTGACGCAATAGATCTTTTTGCTCACGAGTCAGATTGACAGGGGTTTCGATGACCACACGGCAGATCAAGTCGCCTTTCATCGTGGTGCGTACTGGCGTCACGCCTTTGCCGCGTACACGCAGCAATTTGCCACTCTGCGTCCCTTCTGCCACTTTGATTTTTACTTTACCATCCAAGGTTGGGATTTCAACTTCTTTACCAAGTGCGGCATCCGTGATACTGACTGGTACATCCATATAGAGGTCCGCGCCTTGACGAGTAAAGACGTTGTGCGGTTTGACACGTACTTCGACATACAAGTCGCCGTTCTGTACGCCTGCGGCGCCAGCTTCGCCTTCACCTGCCAGACGGACGCGATCACCATCATCGACGCCCGCTGGGATAGATACTTCTAGCGTGCGTGATTTGTCTTTGACGCCATTACCATGACAGTCAGGGCAAGGGTTTTTGATCTGTTTACCAGAGCCGCCACACTGCGGACAAGTCTGTTGCACGGCAAAGAAACCTTGCTGCATGCGCACTTGACCCCGACCATGACACATCTGACAGGTCACGACATCAGAGGCATCTTTGGCACCTTTACCATCACAGGTATCACATGGCGCTGGCGCGGTAAAGCTGATTTCTTTTTTGCAGCCGCGTACTGCTTCTTCTAATGTCAGCTCGATCACATAGCGCAAGTCAGAGCCGCGACGCGTGCGTCCACCACCACCGCCACGTGATTGACCAAAGATATCACCAAAGTTACCAAAAATATCACCAAAGATGTCTTGGAAATTGCCGCCGCCTGCACCGCCACCCATGCCATTTTCAAAGGCAGCATGACCCATGCGGTCATACGCTGAGCGCTTTTCTTCATCGCTCAGCACTTCATAAGCCATTGAGGCTTCTTTGAATTTGTCTTCAGAATCAGGGTCATCAGAGTTGCGATCTGGATGATATTTCATGGCAAGCTTGCGGTAAGCTCGCTTAATCTCCTTGCTGTCAGCGGTCTTGCTGACACCTAATACTTCATAAAAATCGCGTTTACTCATGGTTTCTCCTATCGTCTTCGTAGCACCACCAGCTCGTCAGTCATTAGCTTTGATCAGCTTTTACCATTAACGGCCTTCATCTCATACACAATCACACAGCAACGTTTCATGTGAAACATGGCAAACCACAATGTCACAGGATGATAATATGTGCATGTAACGAAAAATACGGTGGGGGCTACTTAGCCAAATCAATTATAAAAAGTTTGCGCTATTTATGGAGATGGTCTGCTGATTTATCAAGCGCTTAAGTCATGAAATTCAGAGTTGAGGTCTTGAGTCGGCGGTATACACGATTTATTAAGATTATTACAAAGCTTTTCATACCTGAATAATGACGAGTCATGCTAGTATTTATCACCATATCTACGGTCGTTTATTCCTATAATGACAATGTTTGCGACAAGGTTCCCCGTCTTATGAAAAAGCTGATTGTTTTATTAATCGTGATTGCCGTAGCAATCTATGCAGGCTCCCCTTATTACAGTGCTTATCAGCTCAAAAATGCTTATGATGCCAAAGACGGTGCCGCTATCGCAGCGACCATTGATTACGAGCAATTGCGTCCAAGCATCCAACATCAGCTGACTGATCAATTTGCGACGACCATGACTAAGTATCCATTAATCGCTGAGCTGGGCGGAGACGCATTAACCCAAGCAGCCAACGGCTTTATCACAAAGGCCGTCGATGGTGCCATCACCCCGCAAAATATCGAAAAGGTCATTAACACTCAGGGTCAAGCCAATACAGCAACCAAAGAGCTTGCGGCGGCATGGGCCATTGCAAGCGATCAGGTCGATCTCAGAAACCTCATTCAAAGCTTGATTGTTCAGCGCGGTGATGTCGATGCGGTGGTCAGGAGCCAAATCCAGCAAGTCATAAAAAAACAAGCGGCGGAGCTCGAGCAACAAGCCGCTCAAGGCAACGATAGCGATAAGCCAACACTGAGCTACTGCGGTATCAATTGCTTTGCTATCAGCGGTCAAGTCAAAGGCTATCCGCTCACGATAGAGATGCAGCGCCAAGGCTTGATTGAGTGGAAGATCGTCGATATTGTCTTACCATAGACGAATTGAGACCGCTTTTGGTATTCGACATTTTGATGAGTCAAACGATAAAAACCGCTTTATGAATCAGCTCATGAAGCGGTTTTTTGTGGCGTGATTTAAAAACTTTATTCACTAAAATGTGAACGACGCTAATGTGATTATTCAATACCCAAAAATTCTAAAAACTCAGGACTCTCGAAGCTTGCTTGATATAGTACACCGTCCTCACGGTAAATGGCAGGCGTTGCTATCACTGCCAGTCCAGCGGCTTTTTCGCGATTGGGCGTCACGTGGTCGGCGTTGCAATTTGCTGGTGCAGGTGTCATCTCACCTTGTAGCATCGCCTTATCGAATGCATGACGACGACTGCTCTCGCTATCTTGGCACCAAATACCACGCATTTGCTCAGGTGACTGCTCGTATATCGGATAGCCGATGATTTTTACCGTCACACCTTTGGCATTGAGCATGGATATTTGCTGATGAAATCGACGGCAATACGGGCAGTTGACGTCATCAGCCACATAGATCACCGCCCTCTTAGGACTGGTCGCTGGATAAGTAATCAGTTGGCTTTCATCCAATGTCGCAAACACCGATTGATTTTTGCGTCGTTCAAACTTCTCATCGAGTCCGATAAATTGGCCATTTTCGATCACTGATATCTCACCATCAGTGATGTACTGCGCATCGTCCGATAATAAGAAAGGCACCCCTTCTAGCGTTGCGCCCCAAATCACGCCCGGTACCGCGGTATAAAAAAACGGCGTTTTTGCACTCATGTTTTTGAGCGCACGCGTATTTTTGAGCAGCACCGATTTGACTGCTGCACTGACAGGCTTGCCTACCTGCGCACTCTTGCTGCGTACTGGTGTTTTGGTCACTATCCGCTTGCTTGGATTCTTTTTTAACTCACCTTGGATGACATAGCGACCGTCTTCGGTGATGTGCAATGGCGGCTGTTCAGCCAAGTTTACCTGATACATATTGGGTAATTTAGACGGCGCAATGGAGGTAATCTGCGTTTTGATACCGGCTTGGGTCAGCACTTGGCGCAAGCGTTTATCGACCGTTGCACTGACCGCTTTGCTCGTCTGCGTGCTTTGATTTTTTTGATTCAATTGGGTGCGCGTCGCATCCGCTGAGTTTGACTGAGCACAAGCCGTGGTTGCGAGTAGCACAAGGCTAATCAGGCTTACCGAATTAAAGGCAGATAGTTTCACAAAAGCAGTCCTCGTTAATGATTTATAAATTTTTTACTTCATAATATCCATCTTGATTGATCATCATAATATTATGTAAAAAAATAGATTGAGATATCAGACAGACTGTATCATAAGCAAGGTTTACACAAATGATTAGCGGCGCCATTTTGCAAAATTGCTACCCAGCTTTAAGAGATAGGCAACACAAGCAGAGCGCAGAAATAGTGAAAGAGAATCACAAACATAAATAGCTGACAACAAAAAGCAGCACACGGTGTCGTGGCTGCTGATGAATTTAAAACGATGATTTAAACAGTAGTATGGATGCGCATACTAAAGAGGTCAGAGACTAAAACTTGGCCACTTCTTCTGGGGTTAAGAAACGACTGTCGCCTTTCTCTAGGCCGTCTAGATTGATATGACCGATACTGGCGCGATGTAGCTCGGTCACTCTATTGCCAAAGTAACCCATCATGCGTTTGACTTGATGGTATTTGCCCTGCTCTAGTGTCAGACGGGCGTGTGTGTCATCGATGAACTCAAGCGTAGCAGGTTTGGTCGGCTCATAGTCGCCTTCTAATAAGATGCCTTCAGCGACTTTTTTCACCGCTTTTTCTTGGGCATCGCTATCCATCGCCGATGCTAGGGTCAGCTCATAGACCTTGGCATGCTCATGTTTAGGACTGGTGACACGGTGTAGCCAGCCGCCATCATCACTCATGAGTAGCGCGCCTGTGGTGTCGACATCGAGACGGCCAGCGATACGCAAGCTGCCCAGCTCTGGTACGGCAATCAGCTCAGTGACGATTGGGTATTCTTTGGCTTTTAGCGTACACTCAAAGCCTTCAGGTTTGTACAGCAAGATGTAGCGATTGCCTGTCGCAACTGACAGCGGCTCGCCTGCCCACATCACCTCATCGTTGATGACATCGACATGTAGCCCTGGGTCTTTGACCACTTGCTCGTTTACAGTGATTTCGCCGGCGTGCATGATCTTTTTGGATTCTTTACGCGACAGCTCGGTGGCTTTACTAATGAATTTATCTAAACGCATACTATTTACTACCATCGGTTTTATGATACCAGCCCTAAATCAGAAACTAACGACGCCAGCACTCCGCCATGAGCGCCTCGTTATCTTCGATGGTTAGAAATGGTACTATAATGAAAAATGAAATGAACACTGTGCCAAATACGGACGACAGTGACAGTTAGCTAAGTTTACCATATCCAACCTAAGCCTGATGAAATATGAGCTATCAAACGCTAAAACGCGCCGTCACCGCGCGCCTAGAAATTAAGAAATCTGAGTTTATCGCTCATGCCTATCCTGTCAGCTCGCGTGAGCAAGCGATGTTTCACGTGGAACAGCTGCGCGAGCAATATCCTGATGCGCGCCATTGGTGCTGGGCCTATATCATCGGCGACCCTGACAACACCACCAGCGCAGGCTTTGATGACGATGGCGAGCCGAGTGGTACCGCAGGCAGACCAATATTAAATGTCTTGCAGCACAAGTCCATCGGCAATGTCATCATCATCGTGGTGCGGTATTTCGGTGGTATCAAGCTGGGCGCTGGTGGTCTGACGCGCGCTTATGCAGGCGCAGCCCAAGCAGCGGTCGATGAGATGACATTGAACCCCTATGTACCCATGGCACAGATTCAGATACTCGCAGAGTTCGCAACCGAAGCACAATGCCGCTATATGATAGAGAGCCTTGGCGGTCACATCGATGATGTCACCTATAGCAAACAAGTCATCTTGACTGCGACATTGGCTGAGGCAGATATCGACAGCTTAAAAGAGCGACTTGCGATGGATGGGTGGGTATTGAATCAGCCAGAAGTCTAAAAAACTTGATTAACCTTTCTCATTAGCCGTTTAGATATAGTACACCCTCAATAAAATTGATACAGCATAGGAAACGCGCTCGATTAAACGCTACTTTTCTTGCTTGCTGTGACTGTGTCTCTAGAGGCTGCGAAAATAGCGTTTAATCTTGCTATACCATTTTTATAATAGTTTCACTATAGTTGTATTCAGTCGTCATTTATTAGCTTGTTAGCCATTTTCAGTAATCATGCGTTCACTGAAAATCATTGGTTTTTACAGATACTGGCGTTATGATAAAAAACCTCACCACGCTACTTTTTTGCTTTTCCACGATCATTAAATAAGACCAAAATATGTCAACCTCAACCAAACCTTTCTCTCCAGCGCCTTTTAAGCCGCCCTTTTGGCTAACCAATCCACACTTGCAAAGCATCCTACCCAAGTTTTTTGCGCCAAAAGCACCAACTTATCGCCGCGAAGTCGAAAAAGACTCTTTGGATGAAAGCGATATTGCCTACGATTTTTATGATGCGCATCCAGTAGACACATCAAAAAACGGCGCGCTTGAGCAAACGCCATTGATTGTCTTATTCCATGGCATGGAAGGCAGTAGCGACAGCCATTATGCTCGCGCTCTGGCTTATCAGATGCACGCGCAAGGGTGGCACTTTGTGGTGGCACATTTTCGCAGTTGTGGTGGTATTCCAGCTAGTGGACGGGTGTTTTATAACGCGGGTGATACGGGCGAAGTGCACTACATGCTGCAAAACCTAAGCGAAAAATACGCCAATATGTATGCGGTCGGCGTCTCACTCGGTGGTAATGCCTTAGCCAAATACATGGGCGAATACGAAGACAAGGTTCTTTGTAAAGGTGCCGTAGTTATCTCCGCGCCAGTTGATATGTCATCAGCGGCGCTGAGTATGCATAGCTTTTTAAGTCATCGCATTTATACGCCTTATTTACTCAACCCAATTATCAAAAAAGCCTTAGCCAATGACATTACTCAAGAGGAGATCGACTCGATCAAAGCGGTCAATCGCATCAGTGACTTTGATGATATCTTTACCGCGCCGCGTCATGGCTACCGCTCTAACAACCACTACTATCAAGCCTCGTCCGCCCTTCCCTATTTGCTCAAAGTCACCAAGCCTTTATTACTCATCAGTGCAAAGGACGATCCCTTTTTGGGCTTTACCGCCACCGCTAACGATGTCTCCGACTGCGTCACTATCTTAGATACTGAGCACGGCGGGCATGTCGGCTACATTCGCTATCGCTCGGATAGCAAACAAGCTCAGGGCCGTGATAAAAAATCCAGATTCGATATCAATTGGCTACCCGAAACGGTGAGTGCGTACTTCAATTGGATTGGGGTCGAGTCACGTAAAAAATAGGCCTAAGTAGCCCTGACATTAGCTCCTCATCTAACGACTTTTAATGCTGTCCTTTAAACCTTCGAGACGACTTTATGTACCCATTTATCCGTTATGCCAGCACCATCGCTCATGCCGCCTTAAAAGCAAAAAAGGGCGATACCTTGACCCTAAAAGAAACCAGCGAGATCCAGTTTCGCTGTCGCCTGACGGATATCGATAATTTCTTGGAGATGAATAACGGTCGCGTATTCACGCTGTATGATTTGGGGCGTATGGATTTTGCGGTGCGCACTGGGCTTGGCACGCAGCTACTAAAACAGCGTTGGGGTTTGGTCATCGCTGGCAGTACCATCCAATATCGCAAGCGTATTCGTGCGTTTGACAAAGTCACGCTAAAAACCAAAATTGTCGGTATCGACGCGCGCTGGCTCTATATTGAACAATCCATGTGGGTCAAAGGCAAACCTTGCTCCTCTGCGTTACTGCGTACAGGCGTGACCAAAGGTGGTCGAGTGATTGACACGGCACAAGTACTGGCCGCATTGGGCAAGTCTGACTGGGACCTACCGCCAACTGGCTATGTCGCCGAATGGATAGAGAGTGACGCTGATCGTCCATGGCCACCGCAGGACTAGGATTGAGTAAGGATACTTATGAAATTTCGATATGCACGGCACACCAATAATTTGGACACCCTTATTGATTTTTATCAGAATATTATTGGACTAGAAAAGCTGGGCGGCTTCAAAGACCATAATGGTTACGATGGTGTTTTTTTAGGATTTCCCGATCAGGATTGGCATATGGAGTTTACCTATTCCGCTGATAAAGCAAACCATCATCCTGACAGGGATGATTTGATCGTGTTTTACTTAGACAACGAAGAAGAAATCCAAACCATTATAGATAGAGCAAAACAGGCAGATATACTACCAATCACCTCACAAAATCCTTATTGGAATGAAAACGGCATCGAGTTGACTGATCCAGATGGATTCGGCGTCATACTAACGATAAGTCCGTTGAAGTAAAAAGCTAGAGTCAGTCTGTTTAGGGCGTGTCATTGGAATTTGCCGATTAGCGGTGATGATATGGTTAAGCTGCTGATGAGTGCGAAAGTATTGTTGCAGTTGAATTAATAGCAAAAGTTAAGAAGTAAAGTTATAAAAATGTGTCAATTTTCTTAGTCATCTTTTGGGTAGCTTGGATGATTGGCTCTTTTTTTGTGTAAAAATTCAGTATATAGATTATTTATAATAAGCTTTTATGGCACACTAAGGGAGAGATGGTCATAACTTTCTATTTACATTAGGCCTCTTGCAAAAGTACCAATTTACTAAACTTTATCAACGAGGCGGTAGGGGCTAGCGACGACTTATGCAAGAGGTCTATTTGAAAAGATTAGGACATAATACAGCTACATTCACTTATTTAAAATAATATCTATGGAAGTCATAAGTAATGAAATACCAACTAGTAGAATTTAGAATCAGAAACTATCGCTCAATAAGTGACATTAAGCTGAAAATAGATAATGACAATCTAACAGTTATATGTGGTTCAAATAATGTAGGCAAAACTAACTTCTTGAGAGCTTTAAACTTATTTTTCAATCCGAAAATTGATAACTTTGATGCAGATAGGGATGTCCCGTACCATATCGTGGAGGGGTCAAGAGGTGCTGGATACAAAACAGTGCTAACAGGTAGATTTATTGAAAATAAATCTTCTGAGGTTTTGGAAATAAAACAATCTTTTAGTGAGAAAAAGGGTATAAAGGAGGTAGTTCTCGAAGGGAAGAAAGGTAGAAAATCGTTATCCAAACTAGAAATAGAAGATTTTTTAAATAGTAATTTCAGCTTTTTCTTCATTGAGGCAAGTAATATAGATATACCCAAGCTAATTTCAGAGATTGTCAATGATGCTATCTTACCTTTAGGTATGGATAAGAGAAGAGGCCAAACTCAGAAAGACTCTCTTGAAAAATTAAATCAGTTTATAGATTTATCAAAGAGTGCTGTAAAAAATATTGAAAACGACTTAACTAGTATTTTCCAAAACCTATTAAAGGAGGTTGACTCGATAGATTCTGATAATTGGAAGCTTCAAATTAAATTCCCAGAATATGACTTTCTTAGAGAAGCTATTTCTAAAATTATCGAATTCACTTTATACGATACCAATGAACGGAAACTGGAAACTAAAGGGAGTGGAATTCAAAGAATTATCTTATTGTCTTTAATACAGTATGTCAATTCAAGAACTAAAAAGGATGTTATTTGGGCAATAGATGAACCTGAAATTTTCCTACAAGCAGGTTTGCAGAAAAGCCTATACTCAAGGCTATTAGAAGAGTCTAAAGATAGTCAAATATTAATAACTACTCACTCTCATTTTTTCATAAATACACAGAACCTCAAAAACACCTTCTTATTTGAAGGTACTAAGGAATTGAAAGAGTATGCTAGAAAAGAAGGTTTTTTATTTTATAAGCTAAATACGATGGTATACGAAGGATCTGATTTTGAAAAATCTCAAAGAATCAAACAAAATTTTGGTATAAGTAAAAATGATTCATGGGAAGTAATGCCGTTTAATGTTCTAGTAGAAGGACAGGAAGATAAAGACATACTTACCTTTTTGTTTAAAAAATTCAACTTACCTATTCCGAACATCCTAATTGGAGGTGGTGTTACCAAATATCCCGGTTATCTAAGATTCTTAGAAGAATTTTGCTCTGATTTAGAATATAAACCAAAAATAGTTGCAATATTTGATCGTGATAGTGAAGGCAGGAGCATTTTTAATTCTTTAAGAGGTAGGCATTATAAAGATATAGATTTGAACTGTAGGTATATCATTCGAGCCGATGGTAAAGAGTATAATGATATTGAGCTTGAAGATTTTATCTACCCAGATATTTTATATGATGCAACGAATAAAATATTAAGAAGAAAAAAATATAAAGCTATAAAAAAATCTGACAGACTCAAGAGAACTTCTAGGGCGTATAACAAAAGTCCTATATTAGATTTTATTACAGATATTACTAAGCAAAATAATCCTGAAAAAAGCAGTATTAATTTTACTCAAGAAGGTATGAAGATGATTTTAACTAATACTTGCTGTCAAATAATTGAACAATCTGATATTAACGAAATGAATGTTGAATACCCTGAAGTATTATTTTTCTTAAAAAATATACTTGAAGTTTCTTAGACTTTAGAATTAATCTTTATATAGTTATCTCAAATGCAAAAGCATGACCAAAACCCACCACCCTATTCATCAACTAAATAAACACTATCCAACACGCGCACCGCCTACCTCTGCTACAGTAAGTCATGCAAATATCCTAATAAAAAGGAGCCATTCATGAGCTTACTCAATACGCTTAACCTCACCTACCCCATCGTCCAAGCACCAATGGCAGGAGCGACTACGCCTGAGCTGGCGCTGACAGTGAGTGATTTTGGTGGGCTTGGCTCATTGGGTGCTGGCACCACATCGCCTGAGGTGTTAAACGAGCAAATCAATACCATCAAATCGCGCACCGACCGTCCTTTTATGATTAATTTAATGGTGTTGTCTGAGCATGAGTCTAATACCTTTACTAGCGACATCCCTGCTTGGTTAGACGAATATTATCAAAAAAACCAGATAGACACCTCATTGCCTGAGCGACCAGCGCTTAGGTTTGCAGACCAGTTACAAGTGCTCTATGACAACCCCGTGCCTGTCGCTAGCTTTACCTTTGGTATTATCAGTGCCGAGCAAGTGCAGCACTTACAGAGTCTAGGCACACGTGTCGTCGGTACGGCCAATCATCCTCACGAGGCAAAAGCATGGGCGGATATTGGCGCGGACGCCGTCTGCGTACAAGGCGTCGAAGCGGGCGGCCATCGCGGTGGCTGGCTGCCACAAAGCGCAAATGACCCCATGGGGCTGCTGACATTGATTGGTCAAACGCGCGCTTGCACGGATATTCCAATGATCGCCGCGGGCGGCATCATGACGGGACAGGATATTAAGGCAGTACAAGCGGCAGGTGCTGAGCTTGCGCAAATGGGAACGGCGTTTTTGACCACAGATCAATGCGGTATTAATGATACGTATAAACAAGCGCTTATTGATGCCAGTCAAGGGTTACGCAGTACTGAGACGCGCTTAACCAGATTGTTCTCAGGTAAGCTTGCACGTGGATTATTAAACAACTATTTGCGTGATTTTGCTCAGTTTGAGTGTGCAGATACGCTACCGCCCTACCCGCAACTCAATGCCATGACCAAGTTTATGCGGGCGGATGCAGCCAAGCGTTTGGACGCCGAGCATCTGTCGTTATGGGCAGGGCAAGGCGTCACGTTAGTCAAAAACGAAAGTACAGACGCCTTACTGACACGATTAATAAAAGGTTTGTGAATTACTGACCCTTCAGCGTTGCACGAAACCCTTCATAGTCATCAGCCGTTTGCTCTACTGCCTCTATCATCGGCACATGACCGATATCTTCCATCATAATGACTTGCGCTTGCGGGATGATGTCTTTGATCACATTGACCGTTTCAGGTTTGATGACTTGATCTTTATCACCCCAAACCACGAGCGTTGGAATATGATAGTTCGCGATGATTTGAGCGCGCTCCTCGACACTATCAGTGACGATTTGCTCAAGGATTTTGGCGTCCAACTCCTTATTATTGATACGCTCTTGCGCGAATACCGCTTTGACTGACTTGGGCAAATAAGGCGGCTTATACATGACAAAATCGTACATCTTGTAGAAGTCTTCTTTGCTATTGATCAGCAATGGGTTGTTCTCAAGGGTTGCGCCCTCAAGCGATTTTGGCACGCCTGCTGACCAAAACCCTGCGCTATCGACAAGCCACAGACTTTTGACGTCTTTTGGGTACTGTGCAGCATACGCGACACTGATCGCGCCGCCCATCGAGTTACCGCCGATGTGAATATTGCTTGCCAATCCTTTAGCTTGCAACAGCTCATGTAAGCGCGTGGCCTGTGCCTGTGAGCGATAGTCTGCGCTCATAGGTTTGCTCGATTCACCAAAACCCAGCAGATCAGGAATGATCAGATGATAGTCCTCTAACTCATCAGCGATACGGGTGAAGTTGTCTTTATTACCACCAAAACCGTGAATAAGGAGTAAGGGCTCGCCTGTTAGGTTGGCGTTTTCGGCATAAACTAACTTGTCGCCAGAAGTTAGCGTAAATGATTTGACATCCAGATCAGACTTATTGCGCTCATATTGGATAATTTTTTGGGTAGTGTTAACGGCAAGCGTATTGGGCGCTGTGGTACAGCCTACGATAGAGAGACTAAATAGTGCGGCAAGGCCTAAGCGTTTAAATAGCATAAAGACATCCTTGTTTAGAATTAAGGTGGAAACAAAATCTGACTTTGATTTTAGCGCTAAACTTGTGCCTAGATTTTTTAATTTATAACTTTCTAGTCAAACCCTTATTTCTTATGCCTATAAACAAGACTATCGTTAGCTCTTGTTTACCTTTCTAGCCAAGATAGCTTAAGCATTGTCATTTATAATAGGAGCGCTTTATAGCAGTAGTGGTTATAACTACAACCCTAAGCTCACTATCTATTCTCAATTAAACCCAACTGACACTCATCAAAGCCCAATCAAAGTGGCATATAAGGATGCACCTTAAGCGACACGAGTACGCCCTCTAATAAATCGCGTGACCTTACCAAAGGGTCTATCGCCAAAACCATGCTGCTATTTGCCCTACCAACGACACCATGGAGACGGTTACCGCTGCGCCGTATCGTCAAAGTGCACAAAAAGGTTCATGATAGCCATTAACCAACTTACGATAAAGGCTAAACGGTCGCAGCAGGCTTTATGCTATCTTTGCAGTATTTAGCCGACTGCCTTATCCACTAAAAACCTTACCGCAGCTCGCGCATGGATAGCGGTGGTATCAAACACAGGGATCGGACTGTCGTCTTGCGTGATCAACAGGCCAATCTCAGTACAGCCTAGTATCACCCCCTCTGCTCCTTGCTCAGTAAGCTTAGCTATGACATCGATATAATATTGGCGTGAGCTGCCTTTGAACTTACCGACGCACAGCTCTTTTTTGATAATACGATGTACCTCTGCCCGCTCGTCCTCGGCAGGTACCAACACTTCTAGCCCTGCATCAATCAGTCGCTGCTTATAAAAATCTTGGGTCATCGTAAACTGCGTATCCAATAGCGCTATTTTCCTATTTATCGTTTAGTCTTACTTATCATAGATTATCGTAGCAAAAGTTACTCTCTAGAAGAGCGCATTATCTAGAGATATTGTTTTTCTCAAGATAAAAAGATGGTTATGAATCTATAGCAAACCTGACGATTGATAATAACGATTTTACCAGTCCGTCATCACGGAGTATCATGAGCACTGCTATCACTTGTAGGACAATCGAAACTATGGCCAACTTCCCCACCATCAGAATACGCACCCGCCGTAAATACTATCGCCTGATCTTTACCGGTCTTATGGCGATGATGATGTCACTCATCATCTCAACCGTATTATTGCTTATAAAAGTGGGCTATATTGACGGTTTTTTTACCGAGCTACTACACTCATGGGGACTGGCCTTTATCGTGGCGTGGCCCAGCGCGTATTTTTGTGCTTATATGGTGCAGGAGCACATCCTTAGTCGCATTGAGTTTTATTAAGCCGCTATTTTATTAAGCCCCTATATAGTCAATCTCTTTCCATATAGCGCCGTGTCATTGACGGCTCAAGCACTATGTCTGTACATGGTCAGTATGGCGACTGCTCATCTTTATCAAATGCAGCAATCCATATCTATGCTGTCAAGACAATGACTGAGCATTTAATCCACCTGAAACAAAACCATACATAACGTTATCATCTATTTACTAGACGACCAGTCTATTGTTATCTATAGTATGATCCATACTGATTATATTTAAACCAGATCACACAGTACGATAGCTACACCATAACGTGCTGGTCTGGGACCCACACACATAATAACAAATAATTGATTAAGGATAATTTATGCGCGTTGCTACTTATGATCACTTTGGCAAACCTTCCGACGTACTGAGCGTGGGCGAGCGTCCTATGCCGCAGCCTGCTGCCAACGAAGTACGTATCAAAACCATCCTTTCCCCCATTCATAACCACGACATGCTAACGGTCAGCGGGCAATACGGCTACAAGCCAGAAATGCCAGCGGTTGGCGGTAGTGAAGCGTTAGGAATTATTGATGCGGTCGGTGATGAGGTCACAGACTTAAGCATCGGTCAGCGCGTGGCCTGTGCCAGTGTGCACGAAACGTGGGCAGAGTATTTTGTCGCCCCTGCCACTATGGTGTTTGTCATCCCTGATAGCATCGAAGACGAACTGGCCGCGCAGCTGATTGCTATGCCATTATCCGCCTTGATGCTTCTTGAATTCCTAGAAGTAGATAGTGGACAATGGATCATCCATAATGCGGCTAATGGTGCTGTTGGTAAAACACTAGCCATGCTGGCAGCGGCACGCGGTGTGAACACCATTAATCTCGTGCGTAGCAAAGACTCGTTAGAAGAGCTGACCGCGCTAGATATCAAAAACAATGTCGTCACTACTGATGATGACTGGCAAGACCAAGTCCGCGCTATCATCGGTGAGGACAAGATCACCGCTGCTGTGGACTCCGTCGGTGGCGAATCAAGCAATGAGCTGCTATCGCTACTCGGTAGCAACGGCACGTTGGTCTCGTTTGGTATTATGTCAGGTAAACCAATGCAACTAGACGCTGGCAGCCTGATCTTTAAGCAAGCTATCGTCAAAGGCTTCTGGGGCAGCAAAACTAGCCAAGAAATGGATCTGGACAACAAACAGCGTCTGATTGATGAACTACTAGAGCGCGCGACCAACGGCAATCTAAAATTACCAATTGAAGCGGTTTATGGGCTTGATGAGATTACCAAAGCCGTCTCAGGTGATGTGCAATCTGGCAAAAAAGGTAAGGTACTATTAAAACCTTAGTAACTTTAAAGTATTGTCAAAACTATAATTTACACACTAACCTTTCAACGACTATTATCATCAGAGGTAGCATAAAATAACAAGATGACCCATGCTGTCAAATCCGTAGAACCAAACTTGGGAGATTTTAATTACGCAGCCTGACGATAGTAGTCAAACCACACCTGTCTTGGCGCTCGATAGCCCAAGCCCTTTTGAATCCTAGTCTGATTATAATACAGCTCAATATACCCAATGATATCGCTAATGGCTGCAAACCTCGTTTTATAATCTTGATGATATACTAGTTCATTCTTCAAGACGCCCCAGAAGCTTTCTATAGGTGCGTTGTCATAGCAATTACCTTTGCCGCTCATTGAGCCTGTAAACTTATGCTGCTCGATAATCTTATGGTACGCATGGCTACAATATTGGCTACCTCTATCTGAATGAACAATCAGTCCTTGAGTAGGTCGTTTGTTCTTGATTGCCATATTGAGTGCACGGCATACTAAATCAGCGGTCATGCGCTTATTGATAGCGTAGCCGACAAGCTCTTTGGTGTATAAATCTTTCACTCCAGCTAAATATAACCAGCCCTCAGCAGTCCGGATATAGGTAATGTCGCTGACCCATGCTTCGTTAGGACGCTTAGCGTCAAACCTCTGATCTAAAACATTGTCATAGACCAGCTTGTTGTGGTTTGAGTCAGTAGTGACTTTAAAGCGCTTATGACGACGGCATTTGATGCCGTGTTCCTCTTTGATGCTTCTTACCATATACAGGCTAATGTTGTGGCCTTGTTTGCTTAGATGAGCATGCAATCGATCTACGCCATAACGTTCTTTCATTTCACTGTGAGCGGCTTTAACTAGTAGCTCGCACTGATTGCGGTGTACCTGCTGTTCGCTGATGTCACGACTTAGCCAATCGTAGTAGCTTGAGGGCTTAACGCTTAATACACGGCACATAGTAGTGGTGCTAAATATCTGACGATTGTCTTTGATAAAAGCGTACTTTACGGGCTGTTTTTCGCGAAGTACGCGGTCGCCTTTTTTAGAATCTCGCGCTCCTCTTCAGCCACTTTGAGCTGACGCTTGAGCTGCTTTATTTCTTGAAGAGCACTCATAAGGTCAGGATCATATTGCTCTGTGCCAACAAGCTTGCCTTGATTGGCTTTGTTATGCCAGTTTGATAGCGTTTGCATGGCAATACCTAACTGCTTTGCAGTAGCTGAGATATTGCCATTATTATCTGCTATCTTCTTGACAGCTTCAGCTTTAAATTCGTTACTGTAGGTTCTTAATTTCTTGGTCATGGTAAACTCCTATAATTGTGCTTAGTTTACCAAGTTTAGTTGTACGGTTTCTTCAGCATAGCTCAAGAAGCCCGTTTGTATTTATCCTAAAGTACAGTGGGATTTTTTTGCTTTAATGGCTTTGCAGTCATGAGATAATGAAGCATGCGATAGTTAAGCCATGACTCATGAACATAAACAATAAAACGTAATAGGGATATCACTATGTCAAACGAGAAAACGTTTAAAGCCTTAGTCGTTGAAGAAACTAACGACGGTGAATTCAAAAAAAGCATTCACGAGCGCAAAGTCAGTGACTTACCAGAGAATGACTTGCTCATCGAAGTGCATTATTCATCATTGAACTACAAAGATGCCATGTCAGCCACGGGCAATAAAAGAATCACCAGAAACTATCCGCATACCCCTGGTATTGACGCGGCAGGTGTCGTCGTCAGTGACAAATCAGGCACGTTTAGCGCAGGGCAAGAAGTGTTGGTATTCGGCTATGATCTCGGCATGGACACCGCAGGCGGGCTTGGCCAGATAATCTCGATACCCGCTGATTGGGCGATAGAATGTCCAAAATCATTAACATTAAAAGAAGCAATGATTTATGGTACTGGCGGCCTAACCGCAGCCTTAAGCGTGCAAAAGCTTGAGAAAATGGGCGCAAAACCTGAAGACGGACCAGTCGCCGTCACGGGCGCAACGGGCGGCGTCGGTAGTATCAGTATCGCTATATTAAGTCAATTGGGCTATGAGGTTATCGCCTTCTCAGGTAAGCCTGAACAAAGCGATTATCTAAAAAATCTTGGCGCAAGCGAAGTCCGTCATCGCGATACGATCAATGAAATCGGTAGCAAACCTATCGGCCGTGAGCTGTGGGCCAATGCCATTGATACACTCGGTGGCGATTATCTAGCTAATTTGCTCAAGCAAACCAAAGCGGGCGGCGCAGTGACCAGTTGCGGCCTAGCGGGCGGTGCGGAGTTTTCGATGACGGTCATGCCATTTATCACCAGAGCAGTGTCATTATTGGGTGTCGACTCGGTACTTATCCCCCTTGAGGACAAAAAAGCGATTTGGCAGCGCGTTTCAACCGATATGAAATTGCCTGACCTTGAGGGTTATGCTGAAGAAATTACCCTTGAGCAAACGCCTGAATACTTAGATCGCTTTATTTCGAGTAAGGTGGTTGGGCGTTATGTGGTGAATGTGCGGGGTTAGGTTATTGGTTTAGAGAAATGAGTTTTTAGATGATGGCAGTGCTCTTTCGGGGTGCTGCTTTTTTTTGGAATTCTCAATTGTTTTCCAAAAATTACACAACTAATTACACATAGTGTGTATTATATAATAACTTTAAATAGACTTATCAGCTTACTGAGAGTTCAACATGTGTGACTATAAAAAGTTATCAAATCAACCTTTGGTCTTTGTATTAGCAGAATTTAGATTTTCTCCTATACTAGGTATAAAGGAATACATACCTAAGATTCAAGATGCTTTGAGAAATAAGCTACCAATTCTAAGGAACACTGAGACCCAAGAAATTACGGTGTCGCCTAACGGTATAAGCTTAGAGGCTCAAGCCAACTGGGAGTTTATCTCTAAAAATAGTCATACCGCAGCTTCGGTTAACCAGAATCGTTTATTGTTTATGACTAGTGAATATGAACGCTTTAATGGATTTGAAGAGAACTGTGATTTCTTATTACAAACTATTATAGATGTTATTAACCCAAGCCTCTGTTTAGGTCTTGGCTTACGTTATAGCGATACCATTTTTAACATTGAAGGCAAAGGCTCAATAGAAGATTTTGTTCAGCCTAGACTATACAACAACGATGATTTAAAACTGTCAGGGAGCTTACTAAGACAGACTAATGAAACTTTATGGAGAACCACAGAAGGGGCTATTTTTATTCGTTCGATATACGGTGAGGATAAAGTTTTAGTTTGGCCTGATGCAGAGAATTTACCCATTTCAATAGAAAAATCTTCTGATAAGCCTGTCAAAAGACTACTATTGGATATCGACCATGTATGGAATGCTCAGGAAGAAGAGTCCGGTCCACTAGATTTTAATAAAGGATTAATACTTAGTAAGCTATCACACATGCATAAAATCAGTCGAAAAGCATTTTGGAATGTAACAACAGAACAAGCCAAGGAGGCATGGAAATGAGACAAAACAGTTATGGAGCAAATAGCTGGATAAATAAGAACATTACTACCGCTTTTATAGGCGCTTCTATTCTTGCCACTACTCCAGCCTATGCTTTTAAGAAATCAACCAGTTACGATAACAGTCGTTATATAATTGACAAAATGAGCCAAGCAAGCGGATCAAGTATTAATGTTAAGTACAATACTCGCCAGTCTCAGCTTTCGACAATAAAAGAGTATTTTGATTTGAGTGATGAAGAGCTTGCTAAGCTTGTTGGTGTCTCAAGAAAAACACTGTACAACTGGGAGAAGCAAGGGATTAGTAAAGAAAAAGATAGACAAAGAGTGTTTGAGTTAAGCGTTATCGCAGAAGACTGGAGTTATAACAAGCTTCCTACTGATAAAGAAAAGCTGTTTACCCCTATCCTAGGTTCTACTAGCGTGATGCAAATGTTAACAGACGAAAAGCTTGATAGAGAAAAAATAATTTTTGCAGGTCGACGTCTTGCTCATCAATCACTGACGCCTGAATTAGGTTTAATTTAGAGGTTTAAATGCAGCGTATACTCGAAGCATTAGGATGGCGACAAGGCAGCTTTGTCAAACCTGAAACAGTTGCAAAGCTAATAGGTGATATAGATAGTACGTTCACTATATCTGCTAACAACTTGTTGGTTGTTGCCTCGCAATCATGCGACGTTGCCTCCTCGCAAGAAGAATACATCGAGCTCTCTATTGTCCGGCCTTTATCAGCTGAAGCGTTTAATAAACAGTATAGCCATAATCGTCATCCTAGAATATTGCATATAGAAGCCAACTCAAACAGCTCTGATGAGAAGGTTATTTTAGAGCTAAAAGCTCACGAAAAAATTCAAATAAAAAAGTCACTTCTTGAAGAATTTAAACCTGATTCTTCAATTAACTTTTTAGAAGGGAACCTAAATCAGTATATAGTCAGTTCAAAATAAAATTGTTATGGCTAGGACAAACATCATAAAACAATTTGGATAAGTCGTTTTCCATCCAGCCTTGGCGTAGAAACTTCACTTGAGCCCATTTCTTTTCGATAGGGTTTAGGTCTGGGCTGTACGGCGGCAACCAAAGAATACGATGCCCGTGCCTGTTTAGTAGCTTTTGAATGCGTTTGCTTTTATGAAATTTGGCGTTATCCATCACAATCACGCATTTTGTTTTAAGACTTGGGATTAGTTTGTGTTTGCACCAGTGATAGAAGACAATGCTGTTGATGTTTGTCTCAAAGTAATCAAGCGCAAACAGCATCTTTTCATACAGAGCACCAATAACGTTGGTTCGCCTTTTACCTTGCCAGTTGTAGCTATCGATACAAGGCTTACCAATCGGTGCATAACCATGAGAGCGAATGGTTTCAGACTCAAAGCCACTTTCATCCATATAAACGATGGGATAGCCTTGCTGCGTAAAGCTATTAAGCTTTCCCTGATACACCGCTCTTTTTATTGGGCAAGCTTTTGGATGCTCTAATGTCTTTTTTTTGACTGATGCCTAGGCGCTTTAGGGCATGATAAATGCCTGTTTTACTACAGTTTAGACGACGGGCTCGCTCATACTGGTAATCATCAGGATGTTCTTTAACATCATTAAGTAGCACGTCATCTGGTATTTTATAGGGTTTGGTTTGCCTGGTTGTTTTGCTATGAACACGCCGCTTCCAGTTTTGTATCGTGGTTGGGCTGAGGTTATAGAATTCAGCTGCCTCGGCAAAGGTCATACCCTCGTCTAAGCTTTTTAGCACTTGTTTGCGAAAATCTAGTGAGTAAGTCATGGTCTTTATAATAACAATTGGGTTTGATAATTAGTTTATAACATTTTTAAGTGGGATTGACTATATTGATTGGCTAGCTGGTCGTTATAAAAGACCAGCATTACCTACTAAATTCGATCAGCTAATCGCGTCTTCTGATAAAAAAGGTAAAAGAAAAAAGATTGCTAAGCGAGCTAATGAATATCTAACTGGTATATATGTTGATATTTATCCAAATCGAGATATTAAGGATGAAGAAACTTATTCAGTTAATTTGTTAGGTATAGCTTCTAATGATCAGTCTATTGCTTCTGCTACTGATGCACTTAATGAATATGCCGATATATTAAAAGATGCAGGAATGGACGTCTCTGTTCCTAAAGTAGGCACTGAATTTAAAATTTCTGTAGGTACTTTACGCCAATATCAACGTATCGATTTTGACTATCTTTCGTACGAAGAAAATAACCCTATACCACCTGATACAGGAATTTAGACAAAAAACACCCAACCAAGTTGAGTGTTTTTTATTTCAGCTAAATACTGAGTAGAGATTATTCCCACTCAATCGTCGCCGGCGGCTTGCTCGATACATCATACGTCACGCGTGAGACCTCAGCGATTTCATTCATGATGCGATTCGATACTGTCTCAATCAAATCATACGGTAGATGGGCAAAGCGCGCGGTCATAAAGTCCACCGTCTCAACGGCACGTAGCGCAATCACCCACGCATAGCGGCGGCCATCACCGACCACGCCAACTGATTTGATTGGTTGGAATACCGCAAAGGCTTGCGCGGTTTTGTCATACCAGCCAGAGCGCTCCAGCTCCTGCATAAAGATAGCATCTGCCAAACGCAAGACATCAGCGTATTCTTTTTTCACTTCGCCAAGGATTCGTACGCCTAGACCTGGCCCTGGGAATGGATGACGGTAAATCATCTTCTCTGGTAGACCAAGGGTGCTACCAAGTTTACGCACTTCATCTTTAAATAGATCGCGTAACGGCTCAACCAATTCAAACGCCAAGTCATCTGGCAAACCGCCAACGTTATGATGGCTCTTAATGACGTGTGCTTTACCTTGATGTGACTTAGCAGATTCGATCACGTCTGGGTAAATCGTACCCTGTGCTAAGAACTCAACAACTTTACCATCGCTCTGCTCGCTCACTTGACGCGCACTATCAGCGAATACGTCGATGAAGGTTTTACCAATGATTTTACGCTTTTTCTCTGGGTCGCTCTCGCCAGCCAGCGCGGTTAAGAAGCGCTCTTCGGCATCGACGCGGACGACTTTGACGCCCATGTTTTCTGCAAAAACTTGCATGACCTGATCGCCTTCATGCAGACGCAAGAGACCATTATCCACAAACACACAAGTCAGCTGATCGCCAATGGCTTTGTGCAGTAGTGCTGCAACGACTGAGCTGTCCACGCCGCCCGATAGTCCGAGCAATACTTGCTTGTCACCGATTTGCTCTTTGAGCTGTGCAATACGCATATCAGCGATATTGTCTGGCGTCCACTCACCAGCACAATCGCAAATCTGATGGACAAAACGACCTAGCAGCGCTTGACCTTGTAGGGTGTGCGTCACTTCTGGGTGGAACTGTAGACCGTAATATTGCTTGTCATCATTAGCCATAATCGCAATCGGGCAGCTTGGCGTACTAGCAACGATGTCAAAGCCTTCAGGCGCTTTGATGACTTTATCACCATGACTCATCCAAACGTTTAGCTTGGCAGCCGCGCCGTCAGTCTTGCTGTCTTCGATACCGTCAGTCAGCTGCGAGTGACCATTTACTTCGATGGTCGCCGCACCAAACTCATGAATATCACTGGCATGAACTTGCCCGCCGAAGCGATCTGCCATCGCCTGCATACCGTAGCAAATGCCAAGTACTGGTACACCGAGCTCAAACACCGCGTCATTGATACGCGGGCTATTGTCCGCATGCACACTCTCAGGGCCACCCGATAAGATGACGCCTTTTGCGCCAAAATCGATGATACGCTGAGTGTCGATGTCATAAGGGAACATCTCACAAAATACCCCAGAATCGCGCACACGGCGGGCGATTAACTGACTGTATTGCGAGCCAAAATCGAGGATTAAAATGCGGTCTTGCTTGATAGTTGGCGTCGATGATGCGGTCGTCATAAGGTGAGTATCCATCAATAAAAAATTGGTGCCCTATTTTAACAAGTTTAGCGCCATGAATGGCGGTTGATATGCGGTTTATTCTTAACTATTTTTTTCAAGCGTTGACGCACTCAACATAAGGACATGACTAAGACAGATTTTTGACGCCTATCGCTATAAACCTTTTATAAAACCTTATTTTATAGGTGTGTATCTCTATATTTTCGATGCTTCACTAAATTTCTTAAGTTAATGACTGAAAAACTTACGTAACATTACGAGATAGTGCAGAAACTAACACTTAATAATCAATATGTTACCAAGCTTTGTATTACTATGAATTTGTTCTCTCAAGCGCCAATTAAATATTTCATTAAAACCAAAGCGCTATTTGCTGCCCCTGTTTCCAACGTCCACAGCTCGATAACGATAAGAATAAAAGATTATGACTCCTTTAACGTCTGCGTCTCGTATGATGCACGGTGTGCAAGATACAGTTTTTGCGCCCGTATCATCTCAGTCGACTACTGCCACGATTGCCTTTAGCTTCCAGCTAATGACACGAGCGGAGCCACCTGAGATTGTGATTGCAACCATTAAGTCGTTATTGGCTGTCAAACAGGCAGTGGATGAAATCTTAATTATTGATAATAACCATACGGATAAATCTCTTTATCAACCACTGGCCGCCTTTTGTGAATCGCTAGATGCCGCGCTCAACGTGCGCTTTTATCATATTGATGAGATTGCAGGCTACAAAGCGGGTGCACTTAACTTGGCGCTGGCGTGGATGGACAGACGCTGTAGTCATATCGTGGTGGTGGATAGCGATTATGAAGCATTGCCGCATGCCCGTGAGGCGATGGTACAAGCCATTAACGACTATCCTGAGCACACACTATTACAGTTTCCGCAGTTTTATCGCAGCGCCCATCTTGAGGACATTCACAGCGAGCTGAATCATTACTTTAACCATCACCTATATCAGCCGCGCAATCGTATGCGTGCCTTATCGACAGGCACCTATGCGGTCATTCGCCGTCGTGATTTGCAGCAGCTGGGCGGCTGGTCGGGCGCATCAATCACCGAAGACGCGCAGATGGGGGTGCTCATGCATCAGCATGATATGCGTAGCGCCTTTATTCCTACAGTGATTGCAACGGGACTGCTGCCCGCAACCTTGTGTGATTTATTGGCACAGCGTCAGCGCTGGGTATATGGCAATATGCAGATTTTTTGTCGCTATCTTGCCGCGCCATTGTTACGTCGTCTGCATCCGACGTATGCCGCGAGTATGGCGACAACCAAACACAGCAAAGCTGAGCAGCGCCGCTATCAGCGCGCGCACTTGTCGCAGCTCAGTGCATGGGTCAACGGCACAGGGATTTTAATCTTGCTTCAGCTTATCACCGTGATGCTGATGGCGCTCACCTTGATAGTGGGGCACGACAGCACATGGGCGTTACCGATTTTGGCTGTCATCTATGCAGGTTACGGCGTATTTTTACTGCGCCGTTTATGGGCGTATTTGCACGACCAAGCGCCACTCACCCAGCAAATGCAGCGCGGCTATCGACATTCTATTCCTAAACGCTTACGTACATGGCTGATGCATTTAAACTTTTGGGAAGTGGGTGCGCTGTGCTGGTTGCCTGTATTGTGGGGACGGCAAAAGCCCTTTGTGTGTACCCCAAAAATCGCTCCTGATGCCACGCAATCAGCGCTAAAGCACGCCAATCGCCGTGCCTTACCCAAATTACTATTGATATTAAATGCACTCACTGCCCTGTTGGTATCACCGCTGTCTGCGGCTTATTCCCCGATACTATTTGTCTGTGCGCTCACCGTCTTTGGTTTAAAACTCATTGCCGCAAGACTTGCCTTAGCCAATTACAGCACTGCCAGCGAGGCCGAGTACCTGCGTTCTTTATCAGAACCATCAGCACCTTTTCCCTTATTAAATACAGAATATGTAAAGCCACTAAACATTCAAAAAATGCCCTTTATCAAGACGACTGATCGCGTACAAGATAAGCAGACCATCAACTTTTAACCTTTATTTTACTTTTTATTTTGCGCACATTTTTATCCTGACTTTTACCTTTATTTTCAATAACAACAACCATAACAGCGGCGGCCATAACGATGATGAATAAGCGCCGCCATAGGAAATATTATGACCCTTTTATCTTTACCCACTGCTTCTGTCACGCCGCAGAAGCGACCCTTACGCATTGCTATCATTGCGCATTCTTTATACCCGATTGCTGAGCCTTACGCAGGCGGGCTTGAGATGATTACGCATTTGCTATGTGATAAGCTGGTTGCGGCGGGGCACGAGGTGCTGCTTTACGCGCATGCTGACAGTCAGACGGAGGCGACCCTTGTACCGCTATTGTCGCGTCAAGAATTTGAGGCGATGGTCTATCCAAACGAGCATGAGTCGGTGGCGATGGGGCGCGAGGAGATGTACCAATACCTCACCTATCAACATGCGCTTCGCGATATCATCGAGCGTGACGAACGCGGCGAGATTGATGTGGTACACAATCACAGCTTGCATCATATTCCGATGATGATGGGTCAGGTCTTTGGCAAGCGCTTTTTTACCACTTTTCATACGCCGATTTTTCCGCAGCTGCGCTTGGCATTATTGACCCTACAACTGGGCACCGATACGCAATTCACCTCGATTAGTACCTATCAGCAAAAACTGTTTGCCGAATTTGTGCCATCTAAAGTGGTGTATAACGGTATTGATGTGGACTCTTTTGACGCGCAGCTGACACCTATCGATGACGAAGTGTATCTGTGGTACGGACGTATTTGCCCTGAAAAAGGCACGCATTTGGCAATGCAATATTGCTTGGCGGCGGGCAAGCGCCTGATTATCGCAGGCCCCAAAAGCAATGCACAGTATTTTGAGCAATCTGTCGCGCCGTTATTACTCCAAGACAAGCAGCAGGGCAGCGATTTGCTCGACTATGTCGGTCACAAAACCAAAGCAGAGATTAACCGCTACTTGAGTCAAGCGACGGCGATGCTGTTTACCAGTACGTGGGATGAGCCGTATGGTCTGATATTGGCAGAGAGTCTCGCCTGCGGCACGCCTGTGATTGGCTTTGATGTGGGTGCGTGCGCGGAGATTGTCACGTCTGAAACGGGCATTGTGGTCGCTAAAGAAGACAAAGCCGCCTTTATTAAAGCGTTTGATAGCATCAAAAACATCTCACGGGCGGCGTGCCGTGCGCGTGCCAAGTTATTTTGTGCCGATACCACGATGGTCGATGGCTATTTGGATTTGTATTATCAAACGCTGACACCAGAACAACAATCGCTATCCACAGCGCAAAAGCCCAGTGCTGCCATGACCAAGCGCTTACCTTCGATGCCACCACCACAAGCGACGCCAAGTCTCGACACCTTGCCCCAGCACGCTGAGGGTTAAGGGATGCGCATCGGCTATTACGCCCATCATCACGGCTCGGGGCATTGTCGGCAGGCGGACAAGCTGGCGGCGCTACTGCCTGAGCCTGTGCGCGCGCAGTTCACGGTTTTTACCAGCGTGTCTGCGGCGGACTATAGCTTTAGCAATATCAGTGAAGCGCAAGTCGTCCGCCTCGCGCCTGAAGATGAGCGCGCAGACGATGTGCTCAAAGGGCGTGCGGGACAATACTGGCAGCCTGAGAGCTTACACTATTCCCCTGTCGGCAATCGCGACATTCAAACGCGTAGCCATCAGCTGATACAGGCGCTACACGCGCGGCAGATTGCTCTAATGATTATTGATGTCAGTGTGGAAATTGCCATGCTATGCCGCACGATCAGCATGCCCTATCTGTACGTGCGTTTGACTGGCGTGCGGGACGATACGCCGCACATAGAGGCTTTTAAAGGTGCGCTGGCAATGCTTGCCCCGTATCCGCGCGCGCTTGAAGCGATAGACACGCCTGCATGGATGCCAAAGAAAAGCCTGCATTTGGACTTTATCGGTACAGCGCTCAGTACGGATTTAACCCGTTCCGAGTTTTTGACATTACTCAATGATTTAGCAGACGATGCTACGCCGCATCGTGAGGGCGCGCCCATCATCACGGTGATAAAAGGCTATGGCGGACACCAAGCGATTGATGCGCGCCTGCCCACATTGCGTGAGCTATTGCCCGATGCCTTTATCATCTCGCTCGGTCCTATTAGTGACAACATGCGTCACTTGGTCGATATTGCCACACAGGTCAAAGACGTGCGCCCGTTTATCATTCATAGCGATGCCTTGTTTATGGCGTGCGGGCTGAACAGCATCGCGCAGGTCTATTACGAGCAGACGCCGCTTATCGTACAACCTGACGCGCGCCCGCATGACGAGCAAGTTGCCACCGCCAATGCTTTGATTGCGCAAGGTCGGGCGCTCAGCTGGAATGACTTTTGTAAAACGGTGCAAAACAATAACGGGCAGCTGCCTACGCCGACAGCCATTACGCAGACAGCGCCTGACTCGGACACCTCAGCTGCCGCATTGATGCATAGCTTTGGCGACTATAGCGATACCAAGGCATGGTTTAATGAGTGGCTGTTGCCCAAACTTGCGCTGCGTCCCGAATAATCATCTTTTAATAATAAGAAAAACTAAGCCTATGATGCATCACGACAAAGCCTCCCCGAAGCGACCGACCGCGCCTGTGAGCGTCATCACTACCTGCTATGGGCGTAACACGCACTTATACAATCTGCTTGCCGCCCTTGCCAACAGCAGTACGCCACCTGCCGAAGTCATCATCGTCAATGACGACGCCGACCCCAAGCGCCTAAACGAATACGCGCTGAACATCGTACAGATTCCGACCACGAAAGATGGCAACGATAAGCAAGCGCGCTTTGATATCGGGCACAATCGCAATATCGGCGCCACGCACGCGAGCTTCGATGCGCTGATATTCTTAGATGTCGATTGTCTGGTTGCGGCGGACAGCATCGCTGGACTGTATAGCAAGCTCACGGCGCATCCTAACGCGCTGCTGATGGGGCAGCCCAAATATCTGACGCGCCCGCTGTCAGCCGCCGAGTCAGCAGCGCTGTCAGCTGGGATGCTAAATAATGCCGCGCTAGATGCGCTCTCCGTATACAACCCTTATCGTCCCAACTTTGCGCCCACAGACTCACTCGCGCCCGCCGCGATGACGCAGACCGAGGACTTCGGGGCGTTTTGGAGCTTGTGCTTTGCCATCACGCGCCAGCAGTTTGATGCGCTTGGGGCTTTGACACCGCTTATGTCGGCTACGGCGCGGAGGACACTGACTTTGCGTTTCGCGCACGCGCGTGCGGCATGCCGTTTTATCTGACTGCCGAAATCGTCTACCATCAGCAGCACAGCGTCTGCCGTCCGCCGCTAAATCACTTGGACAGTATCGTTATCAATGCCAATCGCTTTTATGATCAGTGGCAACATTGGGCAATGGCAGGCTGGCTGGGTGAGTTTGCTGAGCTCGGCTTGATTGAGTGGCAAGCGGCGCAGACAGCGCCGATTACGTTGCTGCGCGCACCTACAGAAAAAGAACTGGAAGCGTCGCATTGTCCTGATGCACCGTTTGTTTAGAGGTGGTTTTGTTGATGCGTGGCAGGTGAGCTTGCCGCAAAAGTGAAAGCGCCCAAACAGTACCTGCGCTCAAGCCCGCATGGTAAGCTATCTCCGATAGAGTAACTGTATAGATATTAAGGCTCAATGGTTATGACCGATTGAGCTTTGGGAAGTGGTTGAAAATTTAGACCATACTATTTTGTACAATTCAACATACATTCGCAGCTAGTTGTAGGAGAGTTGAAAAATTCCGAGGAAATGCACATCTTAAACTTTGTCCGAGTTTGCGACAAAGTAATTATAGTATTTTTGCGCCTCATCCTCTGAACCTAACGCAACGTCAATAAGCATTTGAAGACCCCATACTGGACCTGGAGTAACCTGCTCTAAATCTAGATCTTCAGGATAAGCATCTGGGTCTATTGCCATATCTAGGTTTACAAACCACCAAATCTCTATCTTTCTCAATAAACCGACCATTTCTTCAAAAGTTTCTGTGACATCAAAGTCAATCCCAGACGAAGCAAATGTTAACATTTCATGAGCTAAGGTGTTGCGGCACCTTTCGATATACTCAAATTTCTCTAAATCTTCATCATCAATGGCACCCATATCTCGTAGCCACGTTAAAGATGCATAGAGTCGGCTTCTATTCAAGACAAGCACCTTTTCTTTATACTCAGCGCTAACAATCATTCCATTTTCATCGAACCCATTAGTAAAAAAGCCTTTTATCTTTTCAACAATACTATTCTTGAGCATCTCGAAGCCCATCGAAAATATAGAGGCTGTAATGATATTTTTTTTAAGCGTCGTGGGGTGAAGTACACGCTCCCATGATGCTTTAACTTTTTCATCCATGTTTGATCTCGATTAATAGAATCAATAGTTTGCTTGTTTCACTAGGTCAGCAATAAGGCATTGCCCATTTTCTCAATAATGTCTTAATTCCCCAACCCCTCAAACGCCACCACCATCCGCGCCAAGCCCGCTTCTAACAGCATACGCGGACAGGCAACATTGATACGCATTTTTGAATGCCCCTCACTGCCATACTTATAGCCTGCGCTCAGCTCCACTTTCGCCGCACGTAAAATATCATAAAGCTGCTCGTCGTCTTGACTATATGCTGAGCAATCCAGCCAAATCAGATAGGACACTTCTGGTCGCATTACCTTGATATTGGGTAGATGTTCAGCGAAAAACTGCAAGGTAAACTCAATATTGTCCTCAATATAGGCAAGCAGCTGTGCCAACCATTCACCGCCGTCACGATAGGCGCTGTGCATCGCGGCATAGGCGAACATGTTGAGCTCATACTCATCGTTTAGATGCTGCTGGGCGTCAATTTTTTCTATCAGTGCGGCATCCTTAGCAAAAATCAGCGAGCCTTTAATCCCCGCAATATTAAAGGTCTTGGTCATTGAGGTCAGACTGACCACCTTATGCTCATAGCCTTGTGCCAGCGTTAAAAACGGTGTAAAGGTATGCTCGCGCAAGGTCAAATCCTGATGAATCTCATCACTGACAATCGCTACATCATGCTTTTTGCAAATCGTCAGTAGCGCCTCAAGCTCCTCTCTCATCCATACGCGCCCGCCCGGATTGTGCGGATTGCAGACTAAATATAGCTTCACATCATGATCGATAATCTTGGCTTCGATATCAGCTAAATTTAAGTGATATTTACCCTCGCTCTCTTGTAACGATGAGGTGATGAGCGTGCGACCATTTTGCTCAACCTTACTCATAAAGGGCGTGTACACAGGATCATTGACCAGCACCGCATCCCCTACCTCGGTAAAGACGTTCATCATCAGCGCTAAGCTTGGCACGACACCCGGGGAAAACAAAATATTTTCTTTAGCAAGTGGTAACTCATAGCGACTGCCATGCCACTCGATAATGGCGTCATATAGCGCCTCAGTAGGTTTGGTATAGCCCAATATGCCATGCTGTACGGCTTGCTCAATCGCGTTTAAGATAGGCGGTGCGGCCTTAAAATCCATATCCGCCACCCACAGCGGAATCGTATCATCGCTATAGTGCCATTTAAGCGATCCCGTACCACGTCTATCGATGACTTCATCAAAGTTATACAACACCCGCATTCCCCTTCATTTAAAATAATGGTTCAGGGTACAACAGGAATGGCGTCATCAACAATCGCTTTATGCAGGATATATAAAGCCGCTATCTGATTATCAACATCACGCCTATCTCGTCCCTTTTAAAACCTGTTACTATTGGCTAATAGTGGTATACACTCAAAGCATCAATCAAGGAGACCGATGATGACGACACCAGAACAAAAGCCGCCTAAGGACACGCAAGCATACGTCTTGACCAAATCCGATATCGATAACACGCCTGAGACTAAGCATATTCACCAGTTCAATGAGCACGCTATCCGCCATACGGTATCGCTCAGTGATATCGTTGGTCTGACCAAGTTTGGCTTGCACCTCGTACGGGTGGAAGCGGGAGATGAGACGACGACCCATCACTATCACGAGGAGTCGGATGAGTTCATTTATGTACTGTCAGGTGAGCTGTCGCTGCGCTATGGTGATGAGCATTATGAGCTGAGTGCTGGAGATTTTGTCGGTTTCCCTGCACATGGCGCGGCGCATTCGATGCGCAATGAGAGCGATGCCGATGCCACTTACCTGATGGGTGGCAGCCGACCACCGATCGATATTACCCTGTATCCAGAGATCGACCGTAAGATGTATAAGATTCATGGTAAAAAGGAGTATGTGGATATGGAAGATTTGGGTGAGGTTTGAGTTATTCCTGATGTACCCTATCTATTTAGCTGTCCTTATAATCAGAAATAACATCTTCCGCTTCCCTTTTATAACTATTAGCAAGCTCTCGAAGTGTCACTGCAAAACGGTGATAACCTGCATTTTCAACAGCCTCTGCTTTACTATCATATTCGATTGCTAGCTTTTTCTCTGCTTCACCAGTTGGATCTACCCAATGAGCACCTCTCGAGTTGTATAAGCCAATTCTATAACCACCACGAAGTTCTCCAGCATCTTTATCATTCAAAGTAGCAGCAACTGTCCTGTCAATCCATAACCCATCGCTATCTTTTGGTGTATTGTTAAGAACACTACCTATTTGCTGCATAGCAACTCTGTAATGCCCAGAATCTATACATATTTTTTTAACTTCTTCGAACCATTCTTGAAATAAACCTGAGTCAAAGTGACCTTCCATATCTGTTCCAGGCACAGTATTCCAGTTATGAAGTAATTGCCAAGCATTAGTAGCTAATTGTCTATTGTTTTCACCTATAGTATCTTTTTTGAAATTGTCACTAGTAGATCTATAAATCGACTGAATTATCTGACAAAAGAAATTCGCATCTGTCCCAAGTTTCCATTCTAAAAGCCTAGGTCTGGCATCAAGCTTGTAATCAAGCCATGGTAAGTAAGCCCATTCTATTTTAGCTAACGCTTCTTGATTTATCTCTTCTTTAGACTGTAAGTATTTTATTAACTTAACAACTTCGTATGGTACGAGTGCGTTAATAGATTCTTTAGAGTTTACGCTAGCTAGTAGTACTTTTATACATTGTTCACTATCCAAGCTCTTACCTTGAAACATCCAACTAGATATACATCTTAGAGCTGCTCGTGGTCTCTCATATTGTAAAAGCTTGTTCACAGCAAACTTTATATCTGTCTCAACATATAAAGCATTGGTAAATGTTCGAGTCCAATATTTAGATTCATCTTCTGACAACCAAGACTCGACTCTTTCCCATGTGTTTTCAGAAAATGGCAAATAAGATAAAAACTGACCTAAATCCTCTTCTGACCAGTTCAGTCTATTAATATTATCAACCCAATTCCAACTTTTCTCTCTTAATGATTTCGATATGTATGAACTCAAAAACTCTTTTAACTTATTATCTGACGTTGTTAACAAGCTTGGTAATAAATATTCATCTATCTCATTATTCGAGATACTAGCTAAAGCATACCCGACAGCTTGAGGTGAGGATACTACTTGTACGAATTCTATAACCTGTTCAATACCGCTATAAGTTAACAACTCTTCTATTGCAGCCTTCCTTTTTTCATCAAGTTTACTTTGCTCTTGATTAAAGTCGTCATTGCTTTCATAAAGCTCAAAGTCTCTTTCTGAAAACAAATATTGATAAAGCAAAAAAGGATTATTTGGTGCAAATTTTTCAGAAACATCCTCTATTTTATCGACCATATGACTTGGTAATACCCACTCTGCATCTGTAAATTTACGATGCTTAATAAATAGTGTTGTTAATTCGTTCCAAACTTCCTTTTTATTTTCTTCTGAATACTCGCTAAAACTTTCAGAGCTTAGTTTTTCAATAAAAGACTCAAAACTTTTTTCAGGAAAATGATCTAAATTTTTAATCAACTCTATATTACGCTCAATATTTTTCTCTGTCATACCTACAATCAAATCACCCAAGAACTCGTTCTGTTCCCAATATTCTTGATTTGAAATATTAGCTTCCCACTCACTAGAGATAATATTTTGCCATTTAGGCTTATAGTTTTCAAAAGCAGTTAAATGTTTATTAGGCAACAACTCAAGTAGTAGAATCCAACCTATATCTGGCTCCTCTCTCACTACAGTACTAATAGCAATTTTTCTTTTTTCTGCATCAGCTGTAGTTTGTGGCCTCCAAGGGAGTAAAATTGTAATGAGAGAGTTGATTGGTCTATTTGCCCAATTGCCACCTATATCATGGCTTGCAAGTTCACTCAATATACAAACCACACGTACTAAATGTTGCGGATTCCAAGCTAAAGCTTCAAGTCCCCATAGAAGACCTACAAGGTAGTTTGCCTGACCAAAACCACTACCTTCCTGTTCGAATATCTTATCGAAGGGGCAAGGGTCTAAGCTTAGTGTGTTTTCTATTTGTTTAAGAAACTCATTAGGATTGGCTTCAGCTAAATCAGGTAGTAAGTTATTGATCGTTGCCCATTGTTGCCAAGTAGCTTCACTTAATAGCTCTCTTACTAAGATACAAACTATATTTTCCGCTTTTGATGGAGTACATTGAGTAAATAATTTTGCATTATTTCCAGTCAGCGCCATACCTTCTGCAAGATTCTGGCGAAGTATGCCTGAATATGTAATAACCTTTCCTTGTATACTAGCTAAATATCTTTCATCTTTAGATAACTCAAAGGCAGGATCTTCTTCATTCAATACTAATTCTACAATAGCTTTGAAGTTGTCTAAATCATTATCAAAAATCAGCGAGCCTAAAGCCTCAAGTAATTCTATTTTTCCTCTAACCAACCAAGCTCCATTTTTAAAAACTAGAGGACTATTAAATTGTTTAGAAATATCTTTAATAATAAGTAAGCAGTCTTCATATTCCTTTTTCAAAAGTTGGCTAACTATTTTTCTATCATTTTCATTTTTATCATTCCATCCACCAATTAGTAGTAGAAGTGCTAACTCTGAGCTGTATTGATAGCTAATCAATTGAGTATGATCTTGCACCCTACTATTTTTTAAATGGCTAGGTATTTCTATAATAGACCTATGCTTGGCAAAATCTTCCAACAAATCTTCAGGTAGGTTATCTTTAGTTATAGTTGTACCACTTTGATTATATGATTGAACAACATCTACGATTCTACTCCATACCCTCCTAACATCCTTATTCTGGAATTGGGAAATATGAGAGTGAATTAGAGATAGAACCACACCTTTTTCATCTCCCAAGTCATAACCTAAGACCTGAAAACAGCCTAAAAAATTATATAATTCTTCATCGGTTAAATCTGTACCATTATTGGCATTTTTTAAATGTAATTTAAAAACATCAAGTTTATTAGTCGCTTGGGAAGGGCTAAATTTAGCCATATTAACGTTTGTAAAAAACTCCAAAGAATCCTTAGCATATTTAGCTTGGCGCAAAATGAACTGAACATTTTTATGGTCAGTTGCACTTATATGACTAGTAATCAATGCAATAATATCTTTGCGTTTATCGAAGATAGAGCTATTGTTAAAGTCAGTCCACGCTGCTTGTATAACCTCACCAAATGTAGAGTCACCTTTAGTGATAGCAATAGAATGCTTTACTTGCCCCAAAAGTTTGCGAGACTTATTAGTTTCCAAGTCTTCAATAAATAGAACCAAGTCATCAGTCTCATAACCTAGCCTTTTACCTTGAAAGGCTATTTCTTTGATAGGCCAACATGGCATATTAGGAACATGACCTCTAGATAGCATCAAAACTACAAAACACGCTTGAATATGTGCTTCGAAGTGAGCACCTCCACCTCCTGTAGAAAACGGATTGCTTATTTCCTTATCTTTTTTAGCCAATTATTTTCTCCAAAATATGTTGTGAAATTATTTTTCTCTAGAACTAAAACCCTGAGAAACTAGTTCCACGCTTTACTTATCAAATATAATTCTTATAGATTACTACCCTAATACCCCTTAAACTCCGCTTCCCTTCTCTCAACCATCGCCATCACGCCCTCTTTGGCATCTTCTGAATGAAACAGCGGCGGCAGATAGCTATGGATATTAGCCAGTGCCGTTGCGGCACCATTGCGGCTCGCATCTTGCGCGGAAGATAGCGCGCCTCTGACGCCTAATGGCGCAGCTTTGCTGATCTCTTGTGCCAGCATCAATGCGCGCTCGTATTCAAACCCATTTGCCACCACTTCACTGACCAAGTTCAGTCGATCAGCCGTTTGCGCATCGAACGCTTTGCCCGTGAGTAGATATGGCATGGCTTTTTGCCAGCCTGCCGCCGCGACAAAGCGTACCGTCGCTCCGCCAAATGGCATGATGCCGCGCTGGACTTCCATTTGAGCAAAGTTACAGTTGTCGCTTGCGATGACCACATCACAATTGAGCATCAACTCGATAGCCACGGTAAAGCACGTGCCTTTGACCGCCACCACCACAGGTTTGGTGCGTAAGCGTCCACTAATGCCCCACGGGTCAATTTGATTATCATCAAACTCAAACACACCATCGTTTAGCTTATCTTGTAGCTCGACCAGATCGAGCCCAGCGGTGAAGTGATCGCCATACGCAAAGATAAGCGCACAGCGTAGATGCTCATCGTCTTCATATCGAGTCAATGCGTCAGATAGCTGGGTAATCATATGACTGTCAAAAGCATTGCGTTTATTGGCGCGATTTAGCCCAATCAGGCAAATAGTGCCGTCTGTATCATAAGTAATGCGGTTGTCTTGCGTAGTACTGTCCGTCGTCATGGTGATGTCCTTGTCAAAGTTCTTTTTTATGAAGTGAGTAGGGCGTGTTGAACATTCGACCATGGCACTGACAGCGACTATTTTTTAGGCGATTCGATGTTAAAAATAATAAGTTTAGTCATTCTAAACGCTTATTTTTAACGATGAAGCGGCAAAAAATAGTCCTGTCCCCTGCTTTTATCGTTGGGGCTGATGCTAAAATTGCCCCATACTGCGTTACAAATCTCGCTAAGGCATCTCTGCATTATCGTCGCTTTGTGCCTTGTCTGGAACCATTTTAGCGATCAGCAGTGCCTATTTGCGAATGTTCAACACGCCCTAGTTATATCGTCGAATCTTGCTCGCTTATTTATAGCGATTTGTCGATAGGACTATTTTTAATACTTCATTTAATATAGACAGCATATAACCATAACACAAGCGATAGCAATGACTCGAATGGCGCGATAATAGATAAAAGTTGAACTCATTTGTGATAAGTGCAACTATGATTCAGACTAGGTTGGGTAAAATATCAAGGTATAGAGGGTTTTATGGAGTTTTGGCATGGGTTTTTGCTAATCACTAGCGTTCACTTGCTGGCGGCCGCCTCACCAGGGCCTGATTTTGTGTTGGTCTCACAGCAGACATTAGCCAAAGGTCGGCGTACTGGTTTGATTTGTAGTTTGGGTATTACCTTAGGATTATCGGTACACATTATCTATTCGGTGCTGGGACTGGCGACGGTGATTGCGCATTCGCAGCCACTATTGACCGCGATTAAATGGCTGGGCGGTGGCTATTTGATCTATCTGGGGTGGCAAGGCATTCAGGCCAAACCTAAAAAGCCAGTAGAACTAACAGCATCAGTAACGCAAGAGAACGCACCTATTGATCATTTACAAGCAAAGCAAGACGCCTCTACTCATACCAAATTTACAACGCCTAACGATACTTTCACCACATTGCGTCGCGGGTTTTTCTGCAATGTCTTCAACCCAAAAGCGCCTGTCTATTTTGTGGCGATTTTTACCCTTGTGCTATCGCCAGACATCCCACTTTGGCAATTGGCGATTTATGGCGTCTGGATGATGGTGCTACAGATGGCATGGTTTAGCACCGTGGTGATGCTACTCTCTGTCCCTGCAATTCACCGCCGCTTTCAGCGTTTTGAGCATTGGATCGACCGTGTGTTGGGGTCTGCGATGATCGTATTGGGACTCAACCTGATCTTGCGTCATCGATAACTCATTTGCGAGCGGTGAAATCTGCTACACTGCTGACTTATATCCATATATCGTAGCCTGACATTATGACAAGTAAGCCCATGACCCGTAATCCTGCCAATAGTAAACACAGAAACCGATCGCCTGCGACCGCCAAAAAACTCGGTCAATTGCATCCGCGCAATCCACATCAAGGTCGTTACGACTTTGCCGTATTGACTCGCGCGTTGCCTGAGCTTGCTGAGCATACCATCACCAACCCTAAAGGCGAGCCCACGATTAATTTCTCGGATCATCAGGCGGTTCGTGTGCTAAACAAAGCACTACTGGCAAACTATTACGGCGTTAAGTTTTGGGATATTCCTGACGGCTATCTGTGTCCGCCAATTCCTGGCCGTGCCGATTATATTCACTATATTGCGGATTTACTCGCGCAGACCACGCACGTGAATGCCGACAACACACCGCCAACGGGTAAAGACATTCACGCCCTTGATATCGGTACGGGTGCCAGTGCGATCTATCCGATTGTCGGTAGCCAAAGCTACGGCTGGCGATTTACCGCAAGCGATATTGATCCAGTTTCGGTCAATACTGCCACCCTCATTTGTGACGCCAATCCTAAGCTAAAAAGCGCGGTCAAAGTAAAGCTACAGCCTGAGCCTAAGTTCATCTTTAAAAACATCATTGGTCGTCAAGATTATTTCGATGTGGTGGTGTGTAACCCTCCGTTTCACGCCTCATTAGAAGAAGCGATGGAAGCCAACAGTCGTAAGCAGCACAACCTACAACGTCATCGCGGTAAAAATGAAAGCGAGCAAATCAGCCGTCATTCGACCAAGTCAGATAACGCAGCGCAGAACCTAAACTTCGGTGGTCAGCATAAAGAATTGTGGAGTGAAGGTGGCGAGATTGCGTTTTTGACCAAGATGGCAAAAGAAAGCCAAAGCTATGCTGAGCATGTCGGCTGGTTCACGACGTTAGTATCAAAATCTGAAAACGTGAAACCTTTACAACTACTATTAAAGCAGCTTAATGTCGCGCAGATGCGTATCATTGAGATGAGCCAAGGTCAAAAGAGCACTCGTGTACTCGCGTGGCGCTTTGATACCGACGAAGAATAGTCGTTGAATACCTAACACGCCTAAGTTTCACGTGAAACAAAAAAAAGCACCGCTTTGATATTCAAGGCGGTGCTTTTTGCATAAAGGCTAAGTGAAACTCTAAATAGATTAGCCAAAGAACATGACTTTGATACCAATCGCAATCAGCACTACACCGCCCAATGCTTCTGCCTTATCCTCCAGCCATGTACCAGAGCGTCGTCCTAAATAGACCCCGAGCCAGCCAAACACCGCCGTTACGACCGCGATAATCAAGCAAGCTAACCACGCGTTCAAGGCCAATAAATTTAGCGTAAATCCTGCTGCCATGGCGTCAATACTGGTAGCAATAGCAAGGGTAAACATGGTGCGATGGCTAATGACACTACCGCCCACGTCAATATCTTCTTCGTCATCCTCACCACTGAGCACTTCGTACAGCATCTTGCCACCCAGCGCAATTAAGATGATACCGCCAATCCAAGGCGCGGCCGCCGCCAACCATCCCAACAGCGCTGCACCCAATAAATAGCCAATGAGCGGCATCACACCCTGCGCGATACCGAAATATAATGCGGCATAAATAGCGAGATGACGTGCATATTGCTGGCTTTGTTTCTGTGACTTTGCGCCCAGTCCTATCGATACGGCAAACGCATCCATCGCGAGTGCAATCGCGAGCAGCACTACTTCAATCATGGTATTTTCTCTTAACTCGAATAGCAGGTATGATTAGCTTTATAAAAAAGGTTCCACGTGAAACAAAAATACCGCTTCGATAGACGAAGCGGTATTTTTATACGTTGTTACTGATCAGTTTCAAAATTAGATATCTAGATTTGAGACGGTTAACGCATTTTCTTCAATAAAGACACGACGTGGCTCGACATGATCACCCATCAAGCAGGTAAACATATGATCAGCGGCAATCGCATCTTCGATAGTGACACGTAGCATACGACGGTTTTCTGGATCCATCGTGGTATCCCATAGCTGGTCGGCGTTCATCTCACCTAGACCTTTGTAGCGCTGGATAGCCAGACCACGACGCGCGTCGAGCATCATTTGCTGCCAGAGATAATCGAAGTCACGTACTGGAATATCTTTAGTCGTGCCCGCACTTGCTTCACGGCGGATAAAGGCATCACTCTCAAGCAGGGTATTCCACTCGCTTGATAGACGTAATAATTTGCCATACTCACTTGAGTTGATAAAGCTAGCATCTAACAGATAATGGTGTGCCAATTGATGCACATAGACTGTGACACGTGGTAGCCACTGCGCCTTAGTAGATAAAGCCTCATTGTCTGATGCTTCGCCTTCTGCGGTGCTTGCGGCCTCAGTGCCAATTGCAGGTGTCATACCCAATAGATCGGCAGCCGCTGAATCCATATCTTGTGACTGCGGTGCATGAATATTGACCAACTCAATCTCAGGATTTAACTCACTACCAAAGACGTCAAGCTGAGCCTGCATGGCTTTTTGCCAGTCCTGCATCGCAGACTCATCATAAGTCATATCAACGGATAGCTTTGGCGTATGCGTCAACGCATCCAAGATGACCGCTGGGAAGCGAATCTGCAAACGCGCTTTGATCAGCTGAGTTTGGTTATAATCATTCAGCAATGATTCAAGCGCTTGCCCTGTAATAGCAGGCGCATCCGCACTAACATGTAGCTTGGTACTATCAATGGTTGATGACAATAGATACGCTTTTAGCGCCTCATCATCTTTGAGATAAAGCTCTTGACGACCCTTTTTCACTTTATATAGCGGCGGCTGGGCGATATATACATAGCCACGCTCGATCAGCTCAGGCGTTTGACGGAAAAAGAATGTCAGCAGCAGGGTACGAATGTGTGAGCCATCCACATCGGCATCGGTCATGATGATGATTTTATGGTAGCGTACTTTATCTGGATTATACTCATCAGGGCCGATACCACAGCCAAGTGCCGTGATCAGGTTACCCACTTCAGCGGACGATAGCATTTTGTCAAAACGTGCACGCTCAACGTTCAAAATTTTACCTTTTAGCGGCAAAATCGCTTGAGTCTTACGGCTACGACCTTGCTTCGCTGAGCCACCTGCAGAGTCACCCTCCACAATATATAGCTCAGATAGTACTGGATCTTTTTCTTGGCAGTCAGCCAACTTACCCGGCAGACCTGCAATATCCAGAGTCGTCTTTCGGCGAGTCATCTCTCGCGCTTTACGGGCCGCATCACGCGCACGAGCAGCTTCCATGATTTTATTAGCAATGGCTTTACCAGCGCTTGGGTTTTCTAGCAGATAATCATTGAACTTATCATGCATCGCTGATTCGACAGCAGATTTCACTTCACTTGAGACCAGCTTGTCTTTGGTCTGGCTTGAGAATTTTGGATCAGGCACTTTCACCGAGACAATAGCCGTTAGACCTTCACGAGCATCATCGCCAGTCGCCGCGACTTTTTCTTTTTTGAATAAATTCTCACGATCCATGTAGCTGTTTAAGCCGCGTGTCAGGGCTGAGCGGAAACCTGATAAATGCGTACCGCCATCTTTTTGCGGAATGTTATTGGTGAAACACAATACTTTTTCGTTATACGTATCGGTCCACTGCAGCGCGACTTCGACACTGATACCATCGTCTTGCTGACTGGTAAAATGGAATACTTCATTGATACCGTCTTTACCTGCATTGATATAGCTGACAAACTCTAGTAAGCCGCCTTTATGCTCAAACTCACGACGCTTATCAATACGCTCATCGGTCAGAACGATACGCACACCGGAGTTCAAAAATGACAGCTCGCGTAGGCGTTTTGCCAAAATATCATATTCAAAGACTGTGCCGGTGAATACGTCGCTGCTTGGATAAAAGCGGATTTGCGTACCGGTTTGATCGGTCGCTTCCATCTGCTGAATATCAGCGTCAGGTACACCATCAGTATAGGTCTGACGGTAATGATAGCCTTCACGCCAGATATTCATCTCAAGCTTTTTAGACAACGCATTGACGACCGATACCCCAACACCATGCAGACCGCCTGAGACTTTATAGCTATTATCATCGAACTTACCGCCTGCATGCAGGACTGTCATGATGACCTGCGCCGCTGACACCCCTTCCTCTGGATGGATATCGACTGGTACACCGCGGCCATTATCCATCACACTGACAGACTCGTCTTCGTGAATGATGATATCAATCTGATCACAGTGACCGGCCAGCGCCTCATCAATAGAGTTATCCACGACCTCAAAGACCATATGATGCAAGCCTGTGCCATCGTCAGTGTCACCAATATACATACCAGGGCGCACGCGTACAGCCTCTAGCCCACGTAGTACACGGATATCCTTAGAACTATAATCAGAAGGTAATACTTCTGAAACTACAGTAGATACAGCGGCTTCAGTAGCACTGTCGTCTATCAATTGCTCGTGGTCAATAGGTAATGAATCACTCATGTACATTCCTTAATCTAGCCATAATCAGCCGTTTTTATCAGCGCACTTATAAAAATGCACCTCATGATGGCATCTTAAAACCAACTTCTATTATTCATCACTTAGAGTGCATATGAGCGGCTAAACTACTAACCACCGTTAGCCTAAAAAAGGCTGCATAGAGATAAAATTGGCAAATTACTTATTAGTAATAGTCTTTGTTTTTCTAGCCATTGTTAAAACTATTGAAATAAATAAAATATTTAATTATCAATTACTTATAAAGAAATAAAAAATAGAAGTCTGTTATATGATGCTATCGAATAAATTGCTGAGAACAGGACAAAAATAAAGGGTTATTTTAGCATTTTTTTGTCTGTAAGTCACTGTTTACTGGGAGTTTTACGACTTATGAGTCGGTGTCTTTGTCTAATAGCTAGTATAAGTAATAGTCGTGACTGTGATACTCAGTAAAGGACGCATAAAAGGCGTTATAAGTAGGCAGGAAAATGCTTAAAGTGATGATAAGCGATTAAGAATTAATCAACAGGAATTAATCAACAGACCATATCTGACCTTGTTTCACGTGAAACAACCTAGGTTTTGACCATAACTCATTAACCAGATGTACGATATCATCCGTCAAGCTGGTCATGAACACCTGACAAGGCAGCTGCGCTAATGTTGATAAAAGAATACCTATCGCCCTATCGTCTAGCTCTGCGGTGATGTCATCTAGTAGCACGACAGGAGTCGCTCTCGATGTTGAGTTATTAGCGAACGAAGCGCTATATTTATTATCATTGAGCAGTAATGGTAGTTGTGATAAGCGTAGCGCAGTAATAAGCAGCTTCTTTTCACCGCGGGACAATACATTTGCTGCCTGCTCTTTTAGAGTTGGTAATTTAGCATTTACCTCATGGTTTGAGGACGCTGTATTTGTATTTGTCGCCTGACTATCTATAACATCATCAGACCGTACAGTATTATCAGAGCGCCAATGTACGTGGATATCAGCCCGATGATTGCCTATACGGGTATATCCTAACTGTAAATCCTGCTCTAATCGCTCATTAAGCTGTACATCAAGCGCGACATTAGTGTCATAGCCAGCGTTATAACTTAGGCTCAATTTCTCAGCATAAGACGGCAACAATTGCAGAACACTTTTGGCAAAATAAGGCTGCCACTCAGTAAATACTTGCTCACGATAATGATGTATCAATGCCGCATGATTACTTAGTCCTTTATCCCAAGACTTTAGCTCAGCTAGCTGGACTTGCGTCAATTGACGAGTCTTTTTTAGTAAACTATTGCGCTGTTTTAACAGGCGTTGATAGGCGACCCATTGTGGGTGGAAACCTTGTTTCATGTGAAACACCAACCAATCTAATAGCTGGCGACGACTGGCACTACCCTGCTCTAACATATCCATCGTTGAGGGATCTATCAATAGCGTGGGCAGCTGCTCAGTCAATATACTTTGATTGTAGACAGTCGCTTGATTAAGACGCAGAATGGTTGTCGCATCTGCTTGTTTTTGAATGGCCAACGTACGATCATCATTGAGCTTAGCATAGACCGTTGCATGGTTTTGATGATGCTGTATATAACGTTTTGGCTGGTGATGGCGAAAGCTTTTGCCTCTCGATAATAAGAATATCGCTTCAAGTAAAGAGGTTTTGCCGCTACCATTTGCACCGATGACAACGTTGCAAACGGTCGACTGCAAATTAACTTGTGTGAGGTTGCGCAGATTTGATACTTGTAGACGTTCAATCATGATATCGATAGCCGCCCATTATTTTCAGCTTTCAAAGCAAGCAAAAGTTTATTTAAATTTAAGCTGTCCGCGTAAATACTTAAAAGATGCTAGCGCGGTTCAATGCTGTATGATGTGCAAAAAATCAGACTATATACGCATCGGCATGATGACGTATTGATGGAACTCATCATTAAGCTGATTGACCAACACTGAAGCATTCGATTGGCTCATATGCATCTGCAAATCACCTTGAATAACACTTAGCACATCTTGTAGATACGCAGCATTGAATGATAACTCCATTGGTTCGCCCTGATATTTGGCTTGTATCATCTCCACGGCTTCATCTTGCTCAGCATTGTTGGCACGTACCTCTACCATACCATCACTGGCAAAATTAAAGACCACACCGCGCGACTTCTCATTACTCAAAATCGCAACCCGGCGTAATACGTCAGTCATTTTTTCTTGATTAAATAACGCGAGCTTATCTGTATTGCTTGGCATGACGCGGCGATAATCAGGGAATTTGCCATCAATCAAACGGGCAGTAAACGTCACCATTAGGTTTTGGCTGACTTGCCCTGCACTATCTACATCGCCAAATGGTAAGCTCACTTGCAAAAACTCACGCCCAAAACTCAGCGTCACTGCATTGTCCTTATCGCCTAGCATTTTGCCAAGCTCAGTCGCCAAACGCTCAAGCTCGATCACTGCCTTACGTGGCAAGATAGCCTGCATGCTCAGATCAGCACTCACATCTATAACGCTACGTGCCAAGGCCAATCTATGTCCGTCAGTCGCAACGGTCGTCAGCTGCTGCTGTGAAACATCAAACAGCATACCCGTCAAATAATAACGTACATCTTGAATTGCCATCGCAAACTGAGTTTTGTGAATCAAATCTGTCAATCGACTACGGCTGATGTTCAACGGCGTGATATTTTCAGGATTGCCCAAGCTTGGATAGTCTTCACTTGGTAAGGTGCCTAGCGTGAAACGGCTCTTGCCACTGGTAAGCAAACAACGCTCATTCGCTTGAGTCGCTAGGTTAACTTGGGCTTGTGCAGGTAAAGACTTACAAATATCTTTTAGTTTTGTTGCAGGTAGCGTCGTTGTTCCTGCTTCAACACAAGCACCAGCAGGCAATTTCAAGGTCGATGTCAGCTCCACTTCTAAATCTGAGGCTGTCAAGATAAGCTCGGACTCTGATAACTGCAGCTTAATATTACCCAATATCACCATATTATGGCGTTTATCAGCGGCTTTGGCGATCAAGTTGATAGCTTTTAGTAACGATTCTCGATTGATCGATAATTGCATGCTTAGTTACTCTTATTTGAATGATTTTTTTATAAAAATTTGACGTAATCGTCTAATAATACCTTGTCTACCGACTATAATCTACAGAGCATCTATCTGCTTATATTTTCAATATTATAAACGATATTTTCTCCCTAAAATACAGTGAAGACTCACTCTACTAACCTGCCTGTAACATCAACGCTAGCGTCTTATAATCCTTGTCAAACGCTGGATCTGATGCTCGTAATTCATTTACCTTATCGCAAGCGTGCATCACTGTAGTATGGTCACGTCCACCAAATGATTGACCAATTTCAGGAAAACTATCACCTGTTAACTCACGCGATAAGGCCATCGCTATTTGGCGAGGTCTGGCGATGCTACGCGTACGTTTACGCCCCATAATGTCTTTCACCGTTACATCATAGTATTCAGCGACTATTTTTCGGATATTATCCATATTTACGGCTTGTACACGCATAGCAACGATGTCTTTTAACGCGTATTGCACCATCTCAAGAGTAATCTGTGCACCTGTCAAATTGGCATTTGCAAAAACTTGATTGAGAGCACCCTCCAAACGTCTGACATTGGATACCACGTTTTGAGCGATAAACAATGCACACTCTTTAGGCAGCACCATGCCATAAGAAGCGGCTTTTTTCTGCAAAATTTGCATGCGAGTATCAATCTCAGGAGGGTCAACTGCGACTGTCAATCCCCAAGAAAATCGCGATCTAAAGCGTTCATCAAATTCCGTCATTTGTGATGGATGACGATCAGAAGCCAAAATCAGTTGTTTGTCACCACTGGTAAAATCTGCAAACAATGTTAAAAATTCATTACTGCTTTTGGTCTTTCCTGCTAAGACGTGAATATCATCTACAATTAATAAATCTACTTTTTTTATTTTCTTTTTAAAATCTTCTATTTTATTATTTCTTAATGAATAAACCAATTGGTTTATAAATTTTTCAGAAGTAAAATAATAAAAACTTTGATTATTTTTTAGATATCGATGTGCTACAGAATGCATTAAATGCGTTTTTCCTAATCCAGAAGGTCCATATATAAATAAAGGATTGTGTCGATTTTTTGATTGTTTTTTACCAAGCTCGTAACAAGCTTTGTAGGCCAGATTGTTGGACTTACCAGTGACGAATGTCTCAAAAGTAAAGTCAGGGTTGAGATAGCTTAATGACTTGGCATCCACTGAGTCGATCAGTTCTCCCTGACGCATATTAGCGTCGATACCTGCTTTTGAATTATTATGATGGATAGATTCAAATTTATGCTCAGATGGAGTAGGGGAGGGCTTATCCTCCAAAAATAATGATCCTGTTTTTGTCTGCTGACTATCGTCTACCTCACGTCCAGCATTATCAACACGGACAACAACCTCCTCAATGCTACCTTGACTGTGCTTAGCAACCAATTGCTGAATATCTTGAAGATGGTTCTTTTTAATATACGTGACAAAATAATCATTAGGCGCAAGAATGATCAGAGTTTGTGCTTCTTGATAAGCTGATAGAGGTCTCAGCCACATGGTAAAAACGTTGTCTTTAACGTTATAGCGCAAATCGTTCAGACATTTATCCCAAATATTTGCTGTGTCTATCATGAAAAATACTAACCCTATAATTTGCAATAATAATTAACTTTAATAGCCTGACCTTCTACAGAAATACTTGGTATCAACAGTGATTAACTATGTTAAAAGTCACACTGGAAAGTTATGAGAAGCCACACACGAAGTAGGGGCTAATCTAACATAAATACCCTGTGGATAAAACCTTGTTTTTTGGGGATAAGACTGTGGATAGTTTTGTGGATAACTCTACAAGATAAGTTATCCATATTTAGCCCACAGGTTATCCACAACCTTACCCATAGCCTAGTGTTTTGATAAATAAGGATAAAGTGGAGTTAGCCACAGATAAGTAAAGCCCCAATAACAACAACTCTATATATATTAATTAATTATTATTATAGATTTCATGCAAAACTGTGGATAACTTCAGAAATTATTTACTGTCAACTAAAAACACTGATTAAACAAAACGGAAGTATTGAACAAATAATATCTAGCAATCTGATAGCAGAAACTGAATCTCTGAAAACAGGCTAAATTAGTTTATTGACCAAAACTATACTGGATGGTATAATCCTCCGTTATTACGAATTTAGTCCATTATTTTGATAGGTGAGTTATGAAACGTACATTCCAACCAAGCGTGATCAAGCGTAAACGTACTCACGGTTTCCGTGCTCGTATGGCAACTAAAAAAGGCCGTCAGGTCTTAGCTCGTCGCCGTGCTAAAGGACGTCATCGTCTAACTGTATAATCAGTAGATAGCGATAAGCATGGCTAATATTGCTTGTTGTGCTCCTATTGTTTATAGATTGCAATAGTCAATCATCACAACTGACACTTAGCCATATATTAAAAGCGCCCGCATCGGCGCTTTTTTTGTTTCTATATTTTGCTATTATCTTTAATATCGCCATTCCCTATCATATTAGGTCATACCATGCCCAAATCTCTTTTAGCTACACCTACAGCCAATTTTACTAAAGAGCAGCGCCTACTGACACCAGCAGCTTTTCGTGAAGTGTTTGACGCACCTGAGCGTAAGATACATCAGAGCCACTTGATGGCGTTTGTGAGACCCAGTGCCTGTGACAAGCCACGTATCGGTATGGCGATTACTAAGCGTAAAGTGCCTACTGCTGTCGTTCGAAATTTGATTAAACGACATATCCGTGAGCAGTTCCGTACAAAAGCTTTTAAATTAGAAAATAAAGATATTGTTTTTATAGTAAAAAAATCGATAAAGGATATTGATAATAAAGAATTAAAAAAAGAAATAAATAATATTTTTAAAAAAATAGAAAAAAAATAAAATGAAAAAATTATTAGTTTTAATAAATAAAATAATTTTTGTTTTTATATTAAATATAATAAAATTTTATCAAAAAATAATTAGCCCTATCATACCTGCTCGCTGCCGTTACTATCCCACCTGTTCAAACTATGGTAAACAAGCTTTGGCGTGGCATGGCACTCGTGTAGGTAGTTGGTTGCTGTTAAAACGTCTTAGTAAATGTCATCCGCTTGGTGGACACGGCATTGATTTTGTCCCGCTCCCTTTATCTTCTTATCGGTATCAATATATACCTTCTACAACGAGTAGCGATAGTAGAGGATGGGGTGTTTACCGAGATCGTCAGGGGTATGTGCCACGTCTTAACTACTTAATGAAGACAACATAAAAATCATAACTTCGGGCTTTAGATATCATCTTCAATGACTTACCCACAAGTTATCCACACTCTTGGTATCATTTGAAGCAGATTTTTAGTAAAATGATGCACATTTTATGTAAATGACTCTCAACGCGGTTATCGATCATGATGATAACTATGCAATACAGTCATGACACATGCCCTAATTTTTCATTCCCTAATTTTTAATCTAGGAAAGGTTTATGCAAAAGATATTTCGGGTGATGATCATCATTGCGATGCTAATTACCGCTTATCTGCTGATTTTGGCATGGCGAGATGATTATGCCGATGCACCAGCTGTAGAAGCAGTGCCAGAAACTACAAGTTCAGTAGGTGCTGACATTCCTTCTACCACTGGTGCCGCAGGCGATATTCCGGTTCAGACCCTACCTGTGGATAACGCAGCTGTGACAGCGACCCCTGCAAAGGACACAGGATTAATCACGGTAACAACCGATCGCTATGAAATCAAAATCAACCCAGAAGGCGGTGATATTGTCTATGCTGCGCTCAAGCAGTATGACGCGACGCTCGATAGCGATAAGCCTTTCGTATTGCTAGAAAACAACAGCAACCGTGTATACGTGGCTCAGTCTGGCTTGATTGGTCAAAATGGTATTGATACGGCAGAAGGCCGTGCGATTTATAGCCACACCGCCAACAATTATGTAATGGAAGCAGGGCAACAGACATTGTCAGTACCGCTTACTTACAAAAAAGATGGCGTGACAATCACCAAGACATTCACCTTTACTGAAAACAAATATCCGATCGATATTAGCTACAAAATTCAAAACGCCTCTACCAATGCGTGGCAAGGTCAGATGTTTGCGCAGCTAAAACGCGACGATAGTAAAGATCCTGGCATGTCTGATAAAGGCGCGCTGAGCATGGCGACTTATCTAGGTGGTGCGTGGGGTACGCCAGATGATCCATACAATAAACTGAAGTTTAAAGACTTCAGCGATGGTGAGTTGACGACGACCAGTGATAAAGGTTGGGTTGGCATCGTACAGCATTACTTTGTCTCTGCATGGACGCCTGAAAACTTCACGGGTAAATTCTTTACCCGCGAGACTGGTAACGACTACTTTATCGGCTTTAACAGTCAGCCAGTCAATGTCGCACCGAATAAGCAAGTGACGTTGGATGCCACACTGTACGCAGGTCCAAAAGTACAGTCTGAGCTAAAAGATGTGGCAGTTGGTCTGAATAAGACGGTTGATTACGGTTTATTGTGGCCAATATCGAAAGTCTTGTTTGCTATCTTGGAAGGTGTGCATAAAGTTGTGGGTAACTGGGGTTGGTCAATCATTATCCTCACCATTTTAGTCAAAATTGCTTTGATGTGGTTCTCTAATAAGAGCTATTATTCAATGGCAAAAATGCGCGCTATTGCGCCGAGACTAAAAACGCTAAAAGAAGAGCATGGCGACGACCGCATGAAAATGTCGCAAGAAATGATGGCCATCTACAAAGAAGAGAATGTCAATCCGATGGCGGGTTGTCTACCTATCTTGATGCAGATGCCAATTTTCTTAGCTTTGTATTGGGTGCTCGTAGAGAGTGTCGAGCTGCGTCATGCGCCTTGGATTTTGTGGATTCGCGATCTTTCAGCCATGGATCCTTGGTTCATCTTGCCGCTATTGATGGGTGTTTCCATGTTCATCCAGCAGCAGTTGAATCCGCAGCCAGCAGATCCAATGCAAGCAAAAGTGATGAAGTTCTTGCCAATTATCTTTACCGCATTCATGCTATTCTTCCCAGCAGGTTTGGTACTATATTGGACAGTGAACAACTTGTTCAGTATGACTCAGCAATATATTGTAAATAAGAAAGTCGAAGAAGAGCAGAAACGTCGCACGGTAAAAATAGTTGACTAATTGACGCTCTATCAGAAGGATAAAAACAAAAACCATCGCGCAAGCGGTGGTTTTTTTATAAGTGCTAAAATGTTATCCACAGCTTATCAACATTAAAGAGAAAATATCAACGATTAGGCCGCGTTTCAAAGTTTGCTTTGTCACTATGAGCACAGACGTCTATAATGGGATTTTTAGTTATTGAGAGTTATTGTGGATTCCTTAGAGATGGCATTAGCCACACCGAATCATTCTGAAAAATCTAATACATCGGGACTCGCCACGATTGCTGCGATTGCAACGCCACTCGGGCGAGGGGGTGTGGGTGTTATACGTCTGTCAGGTAGCCGTGCTTACGCCATGGCCTGCGCGCTGACGGGTAAATCTGCTTTTACGCCGCGTATGGCTAGCTTCTGCCGCTTTTATCAGGCGGATGGCACCGTTATTGATGAAGGGCTCGTACTGTTCTTTAAAAGTCCGCACTCATTCACGGGTGAAGATGTGATTGAGCTGCAAGGGCATGGCGGCGTTATTTTACAGAACCAGTTGCTTGCACGTGTATTTGAATTAGGCGCCAAACAAGCGAGTGCCGGAGAGTTTTCTTATCGCGCTTTTGATAACGATAAGTTGGATTTGGTGCAGGCAGAGGCGATCGCTGATGCGATTGATGCGACCAGTGCGGCGGCCGCGAGTAGTGCGATTCGTTCACTAAGTGGTGAGTTCTCCCAAAAAATAAACCAGCTATTAGAACAGTTGATTCATTTGCGCTTGCACGTTGAGGCTGCCATTGATTTCCCTGATGAAGAGGATGTCGATTTTTTATCTGACGGCGTGATACAGAGCAAACTTGAGCAAACGCAAGATAAGATACAGCAAGTCTTAGCCACAGCAAAGCAAGGTCAGCTCTTACGTGATGGTATCCATGTTGTCCTAGCAGGTAGGCCAAATGCTGGTAAATCAAGCCTGCTAAATCGTCTAGCAGGGCAAGAACGTGCTATCGTGACCGATGTCGCTGGCACCACGCGTGATACGTTACAAGAGACGGTCGTGCTCAATGGTTTGACACTTCACCTTACCGATACGGCAGGCTTACGTGATACAGAGGATACCGTAGAGCGTATCGGCATTGAACGTGCCCGTACCGCCATTACCCAAGCTGATATGCTGCTGATGGTTTACGATGTGACTCGCGATGTTGAAGAAGAAAGCACACCGTTGCAATTGGCTGAGCAGTTATTCGGCGAGCTGCCAGATGCCAAACGCTTACTCATCATTGCCAATAAAAGTGATCTACTGAGCGATGATAGTAGCGAAAAATCTGCCTCTACGATGCAAGCCGAAATCAAAGATAGAGGCTACGAACAAGTTAATGTTTCATGTGAAACAGGCGCTGGTATCGATAATTTAGTCGAAGCACTATGCGCTAAGGTAGGTTTTCATCCACCAGAAAATAGCTTAATCGCTCGTACTCGTCATATAGATGCTCTCAGACGGACAGCCAACTGTTTAACAGAGGCGCATGAGCAGTTAACGGTATTCCAAGCAGGTGAGTTGGTTGCTGAAAGCTTGCGTCAGGCCCAGCAGAGTTTGGGTGAGATTACAGGTGAGTTTAGTGCTGATGATTTGCTTGGCAAAATATTTGGTAGTTTTTGTATTGGTAAATAACGGTTGAATAACTCTATCTATTACTCAATACATTTGTCTATCTCATAAGTTTTGCTTTTATTCTTAGTCATAAAAGAAGGAATTGCTATGCACTGCCCGTATTGTAATGCATCAGAGACAAAAGTGATTGACTCACGTCTTGCTGCAGAAGGTGCGCAAGTGCGTCGCCGCCGTTCATGCAACAGTTGCCAAGAGCGTTTTACAACGTTTGAGATGGTAGAAGTGGTGATGCCAAGGATTATCAAATCCAGCAACAAGATTGAACCTTACGACAATGAAAAGCTGCGTCGGTCTATCTTATTGCCTTTGCAAAAGCGCCCCATCACTATCGATGAGCAAGAAGCAATGATCAGCCGAGTTGAAAAACGCGTCAGACAGATGGGTGAGCGTGAAATCAGTAGTAAAGTCTTGGGCGAAATCATCATGAGTGAGCTAAAAACTTTAGATGATGTTGCCTATGTGCGCTTTGCTAGCGTCTATCGCGACTTTCAAGACATTGATGCTTTTCATCAGGAAATTGCCAATATCCGTCCAAATGACAAATAAGCTGGTACATCAATAAATATGTCTAACTATTAAACTGATTTTGAGTTCAAAGCGCCTAGATTATTAAATAAAATTCTCCGTAATTATTACCAATCATTCATAAGCCTACTGTTATGCCAACTATAAATCACTCTCAAGATGCGCAAGATCGCTACTTTATGATGCTTGCTATCGAACAAGCTAAGCTCGGTTTATATACTACTAGGCCAAATCCAGTAGTAGGTTGTGTCATCGTCCAAACTGAAGAAGTGGTCGGTCAAGGGTTTCATCCGAAAGCTGGTGAGCCACATGCAGAGGTATTTGCATTAAAAGAAGCAGGCGATCGAGCAGTGGGCGCAACGGCTTATGTGACTCTAGAGCCATGCAGCCATACAGGCCGTACACCGCCGTGTGCGTTGGCACTTATTAAAGCTAATGTAAAGCGTGTTGTGATTGCCGGCCTAGACCCCAATCCACAGGTGGCAGGTCGCGGGGTAAAGCTACTTAAGCAAGCTGGTATTGAAGTGACAGTTGGCATACTGACGGAGCAGGCAGAAGCATTAAATCGCGGGTTTTTAAAAGCCATGCGGACTCAGATGCCATATGTCAGATTAAAAATAGCGACTAGCCTAGATGGTCGCACCGCGATGGCATCTGGTGAGTCAAAATGGATTACATCAAACGCAGCCCGCGAAGATGTACAAAAGATACGCGCACGAAGTGGGGCAATCATAACCGGTAGTGAGACAGTGATAGCTGATGATCCGCAGCTCAACGTGCGTTCAAATAAACTAGGCGTATTACCCGAAAAAATACCATCACCTCAGATTGTAGTGCTCGATAGACGTCAGCGTTTAGAGCACAGTGCTCAGTCTGATTATCAATTGTGCCGCCGTACAGATACGATTTATTGGCGCACAGATGATCTCACTGATTTACTAGCAACATTAGTCAGAGACCATCAGTGTTATGATGTCTTGGTGGAGGCGGGTGCTGGCGTTGCGGGAAGTTTTTTGAGTCAGCAGCTCGTCGATGAATTGATTGTTTATCAGGCGCCTTGTCTCCTTGGTGATCAAGCGCGACCAATGGTCAATTTCAATCCTATCTCACTGGCTCAACAGTTGCGCTTCGATATTTATAATTATGAGAAACTTGGTTCTGACCTTAAATTAACGCTATTGCCTTTGTAGGTTGCTTATTTGTGATTTTGTTATCCGCAAAATGCTTATAATGTGAACTATATGTGGATAAGTACGTTACTATTTTAAATGTTCCACATGAAACTGTGTATAACTTTGTTCCACATGAAACATGAAAAGCTGATTATTTTTGAGTTTTTATGATAAATTATATACTAATCAATAACTTATGTTTTTTTAAATCTTACGTTGCGAGCGCTAAACTAAATTTAGCATCATTGTGGATAACTCTATAATTAATAAAGACTTTAAGAATATTCTATTGACTTATACTTACTTATCCACAATCTATCCTATGACCGCCTGCATTTCCCGTGTGTTTCACTGCGAAGTGTACTCAGAAAGACAGCACTAAGAAATTTGGTTAAGTATTTGATAAATAAAGTGATGTGTTTATAACAGCATTATAATAACGAGATGAGGATGATATGTTTACTGGAATTATAGAAAGCGTTGGAACCGTAAAATCGATGCAACCAACGGGCGGTGATATACGCTTAACAATAGAGTCTAACGACCTAGATTTTAGCGACGTAAAGCTCGGTGATTCTATTGCATCGAACGGTATCTGTTTGACTGTTGTAGAGCTAGGTAATAACCATTACTCTGTTGATGTTTCACGTGAAACTATTGCTCGAACAGCGCTAGAAGCATTAAAAGCAGGTCATACGGTCAATTTAGAAAAAGCGATGCTACCAACGACTCGTTTTGGTGGCCATATTGTTGCCGGTCACGTGGATGGGGTAGGTGTCGTCAGTAAACTACAGCAAGACGCACGTTCTATTTATATTGAGATTGAGATACCACAAGAGTTGGCGCACTATACAGCGACCAAAGGTTCTATCACGGTAGATGGGATTAGTTTGACTACCAATCTGGTACGTGACAATATCGTTTCTTTAAATATTATCCCGCATACGGCACAAGTGACTAATATTGCGAAACACTGGCTGGTAGGCAGTAAGGTGAATATAGAGGTGGATATCGTTGCACGCTATTTGGAGCGTTTGCTAAATAAATCACAATCTGGTGGTATGAATACTGCAAATCCTCAAAGCCAAATTACAGAAGCTTTTTTAGCAGATAATGGCTTTATGAAATAACGTTTGAGGCTGTACTTACCTGTTTAAATATTCACCCTGTCCATATTACGAAATCAAAGTATAGTCAATCCACTATAAAAGCGTTACATCGTTAACCTCGCTTGAAGTATGACAGATACATCTGCACTCGGTTGCCTTGTACCGCTCTTAAATTGGATCAACTATAATGTTGAGAGGGTGATTTTGTTATTAACGTTTAGGGTATAAAGCTTTGTAGAACGGTTTCTAGATCCTCTTTACGGATAGGCTTGGATAAAAACTCATCCATTCCCACTTGCATGCACGCCTTGCGATCCTCTTCTGTATTATTCGCCGTTAGTGCGACAATAGGTATATCGTCGTCTTGTGCGCGGATTGCCTGAGTAGCTTGTAGACCGTCCATGACTGGCATCCGGCAGTCCATCAAAATGAGGGAGATCTCTTCACGCTGGCTGGCTAATATATCAAGCGCTTGCTGACCATCTTCTGCAACGATACTGCGATAGCCAAGTTTACTTAGCATTTTGCAGGCTATTTTTTGATTGGTTGGGCTATCTTCCACCACTAAGATAAGGGGTGATAATGGCTGCGAACTTTCTTCTTGAGCAGTTGTCTCGCTAATGTTCTCTTTAATATCTTGTGTTTGTGTTAGCTTTTTTCTAGCTGGCATTGTCAAGCGCAGGATTTCAGACAGTAATAGCGCACTATCTAAAGGTTTTGCCAAAAAGCCATCGCATTGATCGAGTAACATAGAGGGTATACGGCGCTCAGGTTTCATACTAAATAGTATTTTAGGTAAGGATGTATTAGCGAGTAGGCTATTTAATGCCTGCCGTCTATCGATGCTAGTGACTATGTGATTGCTGTGCGTTAAATGGGGTTTTGTGAGGTCAGCCTGCTCTTGTGATAATGAGTTTTGATATTTCGCTGAGCTGTCAGTATCGGGCTTATTACCAACTAAGATCGCGCTGGTATCATAGTACTCATAATCTAGTAGAAGTATGGGTGCCAAGCTTTGCTGATCTTGACTTAGGCGTTCTGTTAATTGCTCTATAGTCGCTAGGTCTACAGCAGTATAAATAGTGCTAGATATCGCTAAGTGCTCACAAAGCCGCTGTAAATGTTGCGCGACAAGCGGCTGGTGGACGATCGCGATTAGGCAAATATGATTTAGGTGCTGACTAGGATGATATACCGACTGATAGTTTGGGCGTCGGCAAGGCAAATAAAGGTTGAACATGCTACCTTCATTCACGGTACTGGTTAGTTCTATAAAGCCGCCTAGTAATCGCGCAAAGCTATTGACGTTTTTTAGTCCCAACCCTGCATCGATAGCATTTTGCGCTACTGGGTTGATATCTTGGCTATGAGGTTTATTTAAGTACGACAAGAGCTGATGCTGTTTGGCAGATGTGATACCGATACCAGTGTCCTGCACACTAAAGCGCACCCAGCAACTCACTGCATCTGCGGTAAGGTTTTTATTGATAGACTGTAAGGTCTCTTTGTTAGCCTCTGACATTTGCTCGTAGTCAGTTTGTTCTATAATAAGTGCGACATGTCCGGAGGGGGTGAATTTTACGGCATTATGCAGTAGATTCAGCAAAATCTGCCGGAGACGCACGTCATCAGTACCAATAGAGCGTGGACAGTCTGGGGCAAAAAAGTAAATCAGCTCAAGCCCTCTTTGCCTCGTATCATTTATGATTAGCTCATTAACTTCCTGACCAAGCTTATAAATATCGACGGGCTCAATATTAAGGCGGGTTTTTCTAACCTCGATATTTCCTATATGTAGCGTCTCGTTGAGTGCGGTGAGCATGTTCTGACTGGTGGTAATCAAAGTATCTAATGTTTTGTTTTGTCTTGCATTCAACGTGTTCGGATCGATTGGCTCAAGGATATCGATCATAGCTTCTAGCGGTATGCGCAACTTATGACCGATGACAAACCTAAGTTTATTGAACTCATCAACCTTTTGCTGTAGCTGTTTATTTTGCTGTTGCAACTGCTCGTTCTGATTAACCAGCTCACTGATATCATTAAGCATTACCGTAAAACCATGAACTTGTCCATGCTCACCGAACCATGGAGTGGCATGCAACTGGTAGTTTTGTTTGTTTTGTATTCCGTAGACGGTCAATGTACGCGAGACTTGTAAACCAGCTAGCGTTTGAAGTATGTGCTGAGTAGCCTCGTCTTTGCCCATGACGAAATCAGTGATTATATGCCTGTGTCCGTTTTTGGTAGAGGGTGTAAATATTGTTTCAAAGCGTTGATTATAAAAACTAATCTGACCATGACGTAAGCTCATCAGCATTGGCAGTGGTGCCTGATCAACCAAGCGCTCCAAACGATGATTTAATGTTTTGATACGTCGATAGTCGTTGTGTAGCTGATAACTGACACGGCTCAGTGCATGACCTAGCAGCAAAAACTCAGTGGTGGACTTTTCTTGTAAAAAGGGCGTCGGCGTATAAGACTCTTTTGCATGAACACTCAAATTATCAGTGTAAGCTATTAGCTGCTCCCAGTTGGTTCGACGGTGGAGCATGTAAAATAAAGCAATAAAAAATAGTATCAGAGCCACCGTTAATGGTAGCCAATAACGGTACGAGGTCCATTCGACAGTCAAAGGCTCATAGCGCAACACAATATAAACCTGATGACCACTTTCGAGCTTTATCGTTCCTGTTAAAGCACTACTACTGACTGTATAAGCACTTTGATTGTCCTTAGAAAAAGTGGCGGCATTGACTGTTGGAAACGTTACTGTCGTAAAAGCTGATTCATTAGGTCGAGTCTTACGATGGATATAGGTTTGCCCAGATGGCATCATCAAAATAAGCTGATAACTGATATGGTCAAAAGCAGGCTGTTTTAGGATTTTTTCTATTTCTACATCGATAGGCGCGGCATGCTCAGTAATACTGTACTGTAATGCATGAAAAGTATCTATACTGTGTTGTTCGCTATGATGTCTCAACCCATCAAAAAACGTGACATAGTACAGCAATAGCATGACCAGCAAGGTCGATGCATAGAAGATCAATAATCGCTGTAAGGACTTAAACTGTTGCATGAGAGCATGGCCCTATATCGACACAAAAACATATAGTGAAATCATCATCGTTTGTTATAGTAATTGATTTATTCAAAACCTTGGTGCTAATACCTTTTTATTATCTATAGCAGAATAATAGTGTGTTATTTATAGAGTATTGCTGAAGAAGTATTTTTATTCTATAAAAAGGTCGATAACTAGAGCAATGACACTTTTTATATTATAAAGGCAAAAATCGTCATTAGTCATACTGGATTGAGACTACCACAATTATGGCACAACATCGTAAACTCACCTATAATGGGCAAATTAACCTTATATAATGCAAGACTATGACTACTGCCACTTTTGATCTGTCTAATACATCTATAAACAATAATAAACTATCTACCGAGCGACTAAGGGTAATATTTGCAGGCACGCCTGAGTTTGCTGCCATTAGTCTAGAAGCGCTCATTCGCCAGCAAGACGCACTTAATATTGATATTGTCGCGGTATATACCCAGCCAGATCGCAAAGCAGGACGCGGCCAAAAGCTATCAGCCTCTGCTGTCAAAGAAGTGGCATTAGCGAATGATATTGCGGTAGAGCAGCCAATCACCTTCAAAAAATCCAGCACAGAGGGCATGGCAGCACGACAGACGTTGCGTACGTATCAGCCAGATCTTATGATTGTCGCCGCCTACGGTTTGATTTTGCCTATCGGTGTATTGACCACACCCACACATGGTTGTCTAAATATTCATGCCTCATTGTTGCCACGTTGGCGCGGTGCCGCACCTATTCATCGTGCATTATTAGCAGGTGATGATGAGACAGGTATCACCATCATGCAGATGGATAAAGGGCTTGATACTGGTGATATGCTCTATAAGGTGAGCGCTAGTATAGAGCCTGATGAGACGGCAGCGAGCCTACATGATAAGATGGCAGCGCTTGGTGCGACGGCTATCGCCACAGTATTAAAAGAGTTATCACATTACCAAGCACAGGCCGTTGTCCAAGATGACAGTCAGGCAAATTATGCCGAAAAGCTCGTAAAAACTGAAGGCGAGGTTGACTGGACAAAGCCCGCTGCTACCATCGAGCGCCAAATTCGTGGATTGACCCCGTGGCCAGGCGCTTATACCTTTCTAAATGGGCAACGCGTCAAAATACTCGCGGCACTACCCATCAATACCACGCAAAAAACAGATAAGCCTGCGGGTACAGTCGTGAGTGTCGGGCGCAAGGCAATTTTGGTGGCTTGTGGTCAAGAGGCTGAACAACCAAATGATAATGCCGCTCATGACGTACAACTCAGCAACACATTGGCGATAACTAAATTACAGTTTGCTGGTGGTAAGCCGATGACCGCGGAACAGCTTTGTCATGGTAATCAGCTAAACGACGGTGATCAATTCACAGCAGAATCAAAATAGCTTCATCTAAATAGCTTTAACGACATTTAACCCTACTAGCACAAGACGCGATCAATCATACGTCAAGGAACTACAACTTCATGAGACAAACCAATAGCGCGTCTAAAAACAATGCACCTAGAAACAATGCACTTAGAAACAACAAGCTCAAGCCATCAAGCAATCTAATCATGAATGGCAGCGTTCGCGTTCGCGTGATTCGTACCTTGCTTGCTATTCAAAATGGTCATTCGCTCTCAAGCGTGCTTGACCCATTACTAAACAGTCTGCACGATGGTGATAAAGGTTTTGCGCATGCTTTATTGCTCACAACATTACGCCAATGGCATGCCCTTGCACGATTGCTCGACACGCTAGCGGACAACCCTATTGACGAGGTCGAAGTTCGTACCACAATTCAAGTGGGTTTGGTGCAGTTACTGTATTTGGAAGTGGCAGATCATGCCGCGATTCATGAAACGGTTGAAGCGGCAAAAGAGATTGAGTTTGCCCATGCAACTGGTTTAATCAACGCTATTTTGCGCAAAGTCGCTAAGAACCCAAGTAAATTTCGTAAAAAGTGCGATAAAAAACACAGCTTACCGAATTGGCTTGCCTATCAGCTTAAGCAAGATTGGAGTGAGCAGTACGATGCGCTGACCCAAGGCTTACGCCAAGTGGCACCGATGTTTTTGCGAGTCAACTCTGCAGTTACTTCAGTAGAGGATTATCAACAGTCGCTGTATGGCGCAGAAATTGATGCAGATATCGTTGAGCTAACGACTGGTTTTAACGTAGCAAACTCGTCAGAGACTACTACAATACTATCGACCAAAGGCTTAAGACTGCATCAGACTACCGCTGTCAATGCTTTGCCTCATTTTTTCGAAGGCATTGCCAGCGTGCAAGATATGCATGCTCAGCTTGCGGCACCTATCATCAATAAAGCGTTAATGGCAAAGCTCAACGCTGAAAAATCTGATACGGAAAATACCAATAACGAGATACATATTTTAGATGCTTGCGCGGCGCCTGGTGGCAAGCTTGCCCACTGGTTGCAGTTACTCAGCTCAAATGACTCTTCATCGTTGTTTCACGTGAAACAAGATGATGCGGAAGCAAAGCCTTTAGCTTCTAAACTCAAGCTGACCGCTATCGATAATGAAGCACCGCGCATCGAACGCATCTATGACAATCTACAGCGTCTCAATCTCAAACAGCAAGACTTAGAGCAAGCTGAAAAAAATATCGCCCTTAACGTTGTCTGCGCTGATGCCACCAGATGGCAGCATGGTAAAAATAAAAAAGCTGCGACAAATGAACCAGTATTCGATGCAATATTATTGGATTCTCCTTGTACCGCAACGGGCGTGATTCGCCGTCATCCTGATATTAGTATTTTGCGTACCGAAAAAGACATCGAGCAAACCGCCTTGCTGCAAGCCGATATTTTGCATAACCTATGGCCACAATTGAAAGCTGGCGGTTATTTGCTGTATGTCACGTGCTCTATCTTAAAGCAAGAAAACGTCGAGCAAATGCAGGACTTTATCACTCATCATAATGATGCGGTAGCGATTGAGTTTACTGAGGACTGCAATTGGGGTATTGCCCAAGCGATTGGTCGCCAGTGCTTGCCAATCGATAGCGAGAGTGGCGATGGTTTTTATTATGCGTTATTGCAAAAGACTGCTGAATAAACCGCTTTTAACTATTGAATAACATTATTGTAGACAGGACAATCTAATGAAATATATCAGTACTCGTGGTCAGACAGCACCAATGGACTTTAGTGAAGTGCTATTAATGGGGCTTGCGCCAGATGGTGGCTTGATGTTGCCTGAGCATTACCCGACCGTTGACGGCGCTGTCCTTGATGAGTGGCGTACGCTGAGCTATCCAGAGCTGGCACTTGCGATTATGCAGCGCTTTGCTACAGACATTCCTTATGCGGATCTAAAAGACATTATTGATCGCACTTATACGGCTGATATATTTGGCTCTGATGACATTGTTCCTGTCCGCAAGCTCGAAGACAACTTATACATTTTAGGATTATCAAACGGCCCAACGCTGGCGTTTAAAGACGTTGCTATGCAGTTCTTGGGCAATGCTTTTGAATATGTGCTCAAGCAAAAAGGGGCGCGTATTACCATTATCGGCGCGACCAGTGGCGACACGGGTAGTGCGGCGGAATACGCATTGCGCGGTAAAGAAAACGTCGAAGTCTTTATGCTATCACCGCATGGCAAAATGAGTGAGTTTCAGCGCGCACAAATGTACAGCTTGACCGACGATAATATTCATAATATCGCGATCGATGGCATGTTCGATGATTGTCAGGATATCGTCAAAGCGCTGCAACAAGATGCTGATTTCAAAGCTCAGTATGACTTGGGCACGGTCAACTCTATCAACTGGGGACGCATCCTCGCGCAGATCGTTTATTACTTTAAAGCCTATTTTGCGGTGACGACAAGCAATGATGAAAAAGTCAGCTTTAGCGTGCCTTCAGGTAACTTTGGTAATATTTGTGCCGGTCACATCGCTCGTGAAATGGGCTTGCCCGTTGAGCGTTTGATCGTCGCCACCAACGAAAACGACGTCCTCAATGACTTTTTCAATCAAGGTGCTTATCAGCCACGTCCCACTGACAAAACTTACGTGACTTCAAGTCCATCAATGGATATCTCAAAAGCCTCAAACTTTGAACGTTTTGTTTACTTGTTGCTGGATAAAGACAGCGCACGCGTTCATGAGTTATTTGACGGTGTAAAATCAGGTCAAGGGTTTGACTTGTCTGATTTGATGGAGGCGGTCAATACGCGTTATGGCTTTGCTGCTGGCAAATCAACCCATAGCGATCGCTTAAACACGATCAAAGCATTGTATGAACAGCATGGCGAACTTGTCGATCCGCATACAGCTGACGGTATCAAGGTTGCCAAAGAGCTACAGCGTGAAGGCGAAGTCATTATCTGTGCAGAGACGGCCTTGCCTGTTAAATTTGCTGACACTATTATTGAAGCAGTGGGGCAAATCGACATCGAGCGTCCAGCTCACACGGAAGGTTTAGAAAGCCTGCCACAACATGTGACTGTACTAGAGAACAAAGCTGAATTGGTTGCTGAGCAAATTCGTCAACATGTTGAACCAAATCTAGCATAAGCGATAAACGTTTTGAGTTCATCTTCTATAGATAGAAGCGTTTGTATAAAAGTTACACCATTGTAATAAAGTGTTTATGATTGTGTTATGGTATAGATAATTGTAGTATTAGAAACAGCGTCGGCGAGCCATCATGGTGCTAGACGCTTTTTTCGGAATATTTCTAGCCAATTATACTGAACAGCTGCCCTATCGTTGTTATGATAAAATCACCTATAAACTACTGATAATCTAAATTATTTTTATAAAATATTTTATGGATTTGGTAAAAAACGAGTGTGGTTTATTGTGACCGAAACAGTGGTGCCTATTGTGGATATAACGATGAAGATGAGCTTAAAAAAGACAGCAAAAGCACTGGCAAAAGGATTATTAGTTACGACATTTAGCAGTGCCATGTTGATGACCACAGCCCACGCCAATAATCCACCACCTACCATAAAAGCAGATGCACCCAATCGCTATATCGTCAAAAAAGGCGATACGCTATGGGATATCTCAGGTCGCTACCTCGACAGTCCGTGGCGCTGGAAAGAGATTTGGGCCACCAACAAGCAAATAAAAAATCCAAACCTTATTTATCCTGATGATATTCTTATTCTGTGTGTCATTCAGGGCAAGACTTTGGTAGGGGTTGATACTGGTGAGGGCTGTGCAGGTATTGAAAAGCAGCTAACAGGTAATGTGGTTGCCAGCACCGTCGCGATCACCTCGACTGCTAATAGTATCCCGCCTGTACCATGGTCTGCTATTCAGCATTGGCTGGATAAAACCCTCATTGTAAATCCAGAAGATTTCAATACCACACCGTATATTTTGGCATCCAAAAATCGCAATCTAATCACCGCAAGCGGGGATAAAGTCTATGCCAAAGGCGTCCCGCTTATCGTGGGTCAGCGCTACGGGGTATACCGTGAGGGTGACCTATATGTGGATCCCAAAACTCAAGAGGTTATCGGCCTAGAAGTCACACAAGTCGCGACTGGTCTTGTCACATCGACAGAAACGAATGGTATTACCAGCTTACAGCTTACTGACAGTTACGACAAAGAAGTACGTGAAGGCGATCGCGTGTTTGTCGAGTTGGACAACGCTATCCCACCTGTCTTTTATCCAACGCCTGCCAGCGTCAGTCGTGGTGGTATGATTGTGCGGGTGATGGACTCAATCAGCTCTGCCGCTAAAGGCAGCGTGGTAGCGATCAATTTAGGCCGCTTGCATGGTGCCAAACCAGGTGATGTACTGACCGTTTATCAAAAAGGCCCGCTGGTCAGGGACGTAAGAGATAATGACATGCCGGTACGCTTGCCCAATGAGCCAAGCGGTATGGTGATGGTGTTTAATACCTTTGACAACATCAGCTATGCTTACGTACTTGACTCTGAACTACCACTCAATGTTGGCGACCAACTATTGCCACCCCCTTATCTATAAGCACATAAGGCTTTGTGAAGCGATTTTACTAAGTTTGCCCAAACGAGACAGATGACAATGACCGCAGTCACCTCTTCTTTATCCGATGATCAGCGCGCCATATTGGCGCTATGGTATGAGGTGAATGCATCATTGTCTGCTTATCATAAGCTCATAACGACTTATGGTGATGCGCAGCTTGCTTGGCAGGCTACAGTAGGCGCTTGGAAGCAGTTAGGACTCCATCATACCCATCTCAAACGCCATGAGCAGCCAGAGCAGACACGTGCTGCTATTGATAAGATACAGCAAGCACTTACAGACGGGCGCTATGGTTTATTGTTTGCCGGTCAGCCCGACTATCCTGCTCAGCTTCTTCATATTTATGATCCGCCGCCATTATTGTTCTTTCGAGGAAATAGCGCGCGTCTGCATCAGGCTCAAATTGCTATCGTGGGCAGCCGAAAACCAACAGCCCATGCCCAAAAAATCACGTTCGATATGGCGCAATATCTGGCACAGGCAGGGTATGTCATCACCAGTGGTCTGGCGATAGGCGTGGACAAACGGGCTCATCTAGGAGCTTTGGCGCAGACTGATCTTGACTATCAAGGTCGTACTATCGGCGTGATGGGGACAGGGATTGATGTGAATTATCCCAATCATCGTGACCAGTTATTTGCTCAAATCATCGAGCAAGGTGGCTGTATTATTAGTGAGCTATTACCGCATACTCAGCCGCACAAACATACCTTTCCGCGCCGTAACCGTCTGGTTGCTGGGCTGAGTCTAGCCACGATTGTGACCGAAGCGACGATCAAAAGTGGCTCGCTCATTACCGCCCGTTTAACCTCTGAGCAAGGCAAACAAGTCTTTGCCATTCCAAGTCATATTGATAATAGCAATGCCGAGGGTTGTCATCATCTGATACGTGAAGGCGCAACGCTGATTTATCATCCTCAGCAGGTGTTAGAGGACGTCAACGGTCAGCTTGATTATGGCAAGCGCTCGTATAGACCAACAGATATTATAAGCGCTGATAGCCACCAAGTGGAGGTCACTCAGTCATCTGTCGCATCAAATGTAAAGAGAAACTCTGTCACAATGGTCAGTCAGCCAGAACCTTCTCATATAAAATCCCCTCGTAGCGCGATCGTTGTTCCTGTTCACTTAACACAGATTTATGAGCAGCTCGATTGGCATGGACAGGATTTAGATGCGCTTGTTATTGCCACTCAGCTTGCGCCGTCACAACTGATTGGACAGCTGATGGAACTTGAACTAATGGGCGTTATCAGTGTGCAAGGCGGACGCTATTTACGTGTATAGCGTATCGATACTCCTAACTGCCACATAAGAATAAGTAGAATGGGTTCTAAATATCGCTACCTTAGTCAGACTGTCTCTTGTGCTATTATTAGTGTCTCTATTCCAGCATGAAACATGTAAGCTATGAGCCAATCTATACCTTTTATCACTGACTCTGCCACACAAGCTGCAAACTGGCTTAAAGAAGCAAAGCTACTTGCATACCCAACAGAAAGCGTTTGGGGTATTGGTTGCGACCCTTATAACAAAGCCGCTGTGCAGCGTATCCTGGATATTAAACAACGTCCGCAAGCCAAAGGCATGATCGTCATTACCGATAGCGTAGAGCGTTTGTCACCTCTACTAGCGTCTTTAAATAATGCCCAGCGCCAGCAAATTATCGATAGCTGGCAGTCAGATGTTAATGACAGCGAGCTACACAATCGCCAAGCGCATACTTGGTTATTACCCATTCCTCAGACACTTTCGACCACGATGCCCTCATGGATAATGGGTGAGCATCAGACCATTGCAGTCAGGGTCATCGCCCATCCTATCATACGAGAACTGTGCCAACAGATGGTCAGCGCAAATAACCCATTTGGCTTCATTGTTTCGACTAGCTGCAACCCATCAGGTCAAGCGCCTGCTAGCACCTTTGACACTGCCTATGGTTATTTCGGTGAGCAGATTGGCTATTTTCAGGCTGATACTCTAGGTTATATCTTACCCAGCCAAATCCGTGATGCAACGACAGGCTCAGTCATTCGTTAGTAGGCAATAAACGACCTTTCATACCATTATAGCCTAGTCTTTTGTACTGTCGTTTTTGTGCTGTCGCCATCGATAGACCATATTTCACTAGCTGAAGATTACTATGGTTATCGTGCTGTAGCCATAGCAAAATATACCGTCTCAGCGCTAGCTATCGCTAAACCCGCTTCCTTAGTTCCCGTTGCTTTACTAAAAGTATGTAAAAGTCATTTTGATAAAAACGACAAAAAAGTAGACGATAGTTAAAAGGAGCTGATTTTTATTGAACGATGAATCTTTCAGCAATAGGTCATCGCTGCGATATTTGATACACATAGGGAGTAGGCTATGAAGGTTTTAATTAGTGGTGGCTCAGGGTTTTTGGGTAGTGCATTTAGCCAAGAGTTAATCGAACGGTATCGCACACAAGGTAAAGAGGTGATGATTACTTGGCTGACCAGAGATAGCAATCAAGCTCATCCTGATGACATTAATATGATGACTTATGACGAGCTTAAAAAGTCTGACATGAGCTTTGATGTCATAATGAACTTAGCTGGCGCAGGTATTGCTGACGCGCGTTGGAGCGATGAGCGCAAAGAGCAATTAATAGCCAGTCGTATTAAGCCTACTCAATCGATATTAAGCTTCATCGAACGTACTGTAACAAAGCCAAAACTACTAATAAGCGGCTCAGCAATCGGTTGGTACGGCACGCAAGGTGATAAGCCATTGACTGAACACAGCAGTTTTGAGACAGACTTTGCCCATCGCTTATGTGAGGAGTGGGAGAGCTTGGCGCTCAAAGCGACTGATTACGATGTCCCTGTCGCTATTGTACGAACAGGCGTTGTGATACATCCTGAAGGTGGTATGGTGGCAAAATTACTATTGCCATTTAAGTTTGGCGTTGGCGGGCAGTTGGGTGATGGTCAACAAATCATGAGCTGGATTAGCCGTGACGATTGGGTGGGGGCGGCGATTTTTATTATTGAGCAGCATCTTGTCAGTCAATTTGGCCATAAACAAAGAGTTTCAAATAACGATAATATCATAGAGACAAGAAATGATACGCCAGCCTTTGTTTATAATCTCACGGCGCCCAATCCTGTGAGTAACCATACTTTTACTAAAACGCTTGGCTCATGGTTACATCGGCCGACACTTTTTACCTTGCCAGAGTTTTTACTCAAGCTCATGTTTGGTGAGATGTCGACGCTACTGATTGATGGTCAAAAGGTGCTGCCACAAGCGCTATCAGATGCAGGTTACGCATTCAAGCACGTGACACTCAAACAGGCATTAGAGGATCAAAAGTAGTTACATCATGATTGTTTTATGTGAAACATAAGAAGGTCGGCTTATATTAAATATTCACTAGATTGTATTTCTGTCTAAGGGCAATCCATGCGTTACGCATTTTTCATCATCATTTTTTTGCTCTTGCAGCTGTTTAGTGCGGGCGCTGCACTAAGCTTACAGTGGTGGTTACAGCCTTGGATCACGCCAACGCTTCAGATCGCTATATGGTCTGCTATATTTATTATTACTAATGGATTGTTGATATTAAGTGTCAAAAGAGTATTTGCCAATAGCTACCGCTGGGTTAGCGGTTGGATGTTGGTTATGCATTTTATGCTGCTCACGGCATTGCTGATAAGCCTATTCTATGGTGGATACTGGCTAGTAACATCACTCTTAGGCGCCTCGTCATATGAATCTAATATGATTTTTATTGGCCTACGAGCGCTTGCATTGCTGATATTCTTAGGGTTGTTCGGTTTCGCATTATATAGTGCTTATGTGCCAGTCGTACGTAAGCTGTCCATTAGTGTCAACAAACCGCTCGCTAAACCACTGCGCATTGCGGTCGCGAGTGACCTGCATCTAGGACGACTATTTGGCGTAGCAGCGATAGATAGGTTGAACCGTCTAATGATTGACTCGCAGGCTGATATGCTGCTTATGCCAGGCGATATCATGGATGACAATACAGACGCATTTAATAGCTATAATATGGCAAAAAACTTAGCTGAGCTATGCAGCAGCCTGCCATACGGCGTCTATGCAACATTGGGTAATCATGATTTGTATGGGCACGAACAGCCAATCAGCCAAGCGTTAGTCGATGCAGGCGTACATTTATTAAATGATGACGTGTTTGGTATCGAACATGAGGGTCAGCCTATATGGCTGGTTGGACGTTTTGATAATCATAAACACCAGCGTGTCGCGACAACGGATTTGCTTGCGCGCGTTGATACTTCACAGCTAGTGATACTGCTGGATCATAGACCAAGCGAGATTGATGAGCACAGCCAGTTACCAATCGATCTACAGGTATCAGGACACACTCACAATGGACAAGTATTCCCCGCCAACTTTATCGTGAGCGCCATCAACCGATTAGGCTATGGGTATGAGGCCATTGGCAGAGGACATTTTGTGGTGTCCTCGGGTTATGGCTTTTGGGGTATTCCGTTTCGATTGGGCTCACGCTCAGAGGTTTGGTTAATTACCGTTTCTGATCATACTAATAAATAGCTAGTTCCAGCTAACCGCTATGCCGCGAGCCGCGATTTTGTACTAATGACCTCACGGACGAAGCCGCCAAAACCATGAATAATATTTTTTGTTTCCTGCCCAAGTCCTTGATGCACGCTCATAAAATGAATAAAGCCGTGCGGTGCGCCCAGCACAGTATGGGTTTCAACAGGGACTTTATAACTCTTTAGCTGTTTGGCATAAGCAAATGCCTGATCATGCAATACATCGAGTTCAGCGGCGACGATATAGGTGGGACATACTTTGCTGTTATCACCGAGCATTGGCGAATTGAGTATATGTATGCGTGGCAATGGACTATTCTCAAGACAAGCGGCATCAAATACTGCCACATCAGCGTGATCCAATAGCAGGCCTTCACCATACAGCTCCCAACTCGGATAATCTGTCTCGATATCAGTCACAGGATACAGCGGCATCTGTGCTAGCGGCGCAGGTAGCTTCTTTAATAGATCAAACATTTTCTGACCATCTGCACCCAAATCTAACCAAGCGTTTTCGTTTGGTGCGGTGAGTTGCTGTGCAATCAAGATAGAAAGACCACCACCTGCGCTATCGCCTGCAAGAACGATGCGTGACGGTAAGGCACCTAAGGTATGGCAATGCTCAGCCAACCAAGCATAAGCGGTGATACAGTCTTTTAACGCTGCAGGTGCAGGACACTCAGGAGCCAAGCGATAATCCACACTGACCACAGGCCAACCAGTCTGCTCACAGACTGCGTGACAGAACTCGTGATGTGTATCGACATTACCGATACAAAACCCACCACCATGAAAAAACAACATGGCTGTTTGGTCAGGGTTATGAGCACGTCTTTTTTTAGCGCCAATACTCTTGGTACCTGCCTGATAGCAGCGAATGGTCATATCGCCATCATCCGCGTTGGCTATGGTTTTATCTTCCCAATTGACAGGTGTTTCGCCTTTTTTGATAAAAGGTTTGATGTTACTTAGCATACTGCCACCTGCTTGGTGCCATACGCTTGGTGCTTGCATCGCCACCGCATCAGCAGCAAACCTTTTACGGAGTTCATGCATGGGCGTCAGCTCTAATGGCGTCTTAAGATGACTATTCACCGCGAGGATCAGGCGCAAATGAGCATTGGCGTGCAAATATTGTTTTGAGTGAGGCCCTTTTAAGTAACCAATTAAACCTTCTAATACTGGTGTTGGTAGATAGCCAAGACCTTTCATTGCATAGTGCAGAGTGTGTGATTGGCAATATGTCATTGGGTTATAACTGAGCATTTTTTCTTTCACGCTCAAACGCTTTTTTTGTACATCGTTGTCTTTCACTTCACTAACCATCCCATCGTTCGACGCCAAATGCAGCGCCATCAATGTTTTGTTCAGTAAGGTATTGATTGATGATACTGTTGAATTAGACATAATATCTCTCATAACTGTTTTTAGGTGTTTACTGTGACATCAGCGTACACTTTAAGATAAGGAATTATATTTGTAGCAATAATAAGGCAGTAGTGCGTAAAGCAGGGTGTTATTTAGTAATGGCGTAGGTAGCAATGGTAACCTATTTAGAGTAATTGACGGTTTTTTGTACGTTTTGTTAACCTATATTGAGATCAGTTGACAAAGCCCAGAAATGCTGAGTACTTGTTTTAAAGAAAGATCTAACCATATTTGTCGTAAATGCGAAAAATTCCTTTACTTTAGGCTTGAAATTTATACTTACTACCTTTATCAAGCAGCTATTAGAGCGTATTAATAAAAAAAATGAGTGATAACCGTTAAGCATCTTATAAAGGCATGATACAGCCAGCGATTGGCTGATTTATTGTGTCTTATCTCAATTATTATTGACATTCCAAGGAGCTATCATGAGCGAGCAAAATACCAACCAAGAAAATTTTGATCAAACAGTGGCACATGACAATGTTGATCACAAAGACAGCATCTTAGAAGAAACCATGAACGAGTTTGATCCACAGAACAACTCAGGTGAAGACGCCACCATCGAAAACGAGATCGATCTTGATACGTTCAAAGCGCGTATCGCTGAGTTAGAAGGTGAAGTGAAGCAAGCCAAAGAAAGCACTGCTCGCGCCAACGCCGAAGCTTACAATGCACAAAAGCGCGCTGAGCAAGAAGCGGATAAGAGCAAAAAATTCGCTCTTCAAAAATTTGCAAAAGAGCTACTCGATATCGTCGATAACTTAGAGCGCGCTATCGAAAACGCAGACGCGAATGACCCAGTCGCTGAAGGGGTACAATTAACTCACAAAGCATTGGTCTCTGTACTTACACGTCACGGCGTAGAAGTGGTCGATCCAGAAGGTGAGAAATTCAACGCTGATTTCCATGAAGCAGTGGGTATCGATCCAGAAGCAGAAGCTGACACCGTCGGTACAGTCCTACAAAAAGGCTATAGCTTAAACGGTCGTCTACTACGTCCAGCCATGGTACGTGTTGGTCAATAATATTTTTTGGGGTTAAACCCTACTAATATGAAGGTTTTTCACAAAAAATCACATGAAAGACTGTTTTTGCTTGATTAGCGCCTTGAAAAATACAACAAGCAAACCGATATATAGCAACAAGTGACCGACTACGGTCTGGATAAATAAGTATTTATAGTTAAAAACAAATTAGGAGCAATTGATTATGGGTAAAGTAATTGGTATTGATTTAGGTACGACTAACTCGTGTGTAGCAGTAATGGAAGGTGACAAAGTTAAAGTCATTGAAAATGCTGAAGGTACGCGTACTACACCATCAATCGTCGCTTATAAAGATGACGAAACATTGGTTGGTCAGTCAGCTAAGCGTCAAGCGGTCACCAATCCAAGCAACACTTTGTTTGCGATTAAGCGTTTGATCGGTCGTCGTTTTGATGACAAAGTCGTGCAAAAAGATATCGGTATGGTACCTTATAAAATCGCTAAAGCAGACAACGGCGATGCGTGGGTAGAAATCAACGGTAAAAAGCTTGCGCCACCACAGGTTTCTGCTGAAATATTGAAAAAAATGAAAAAAACAGCAGAAGACTATCTTGGTGAGAGCGTGACTGAGGCAGTTGTAACCGTACCTGCTTACTTCAATGACTCACAGCGTCAAGCAACCAAAGATGCGGGTAAAATTGCAGGTCTTGATGTAAAACGCATCATCAATGAGCCAACTGCTGCGGCACTTGCTTACGGTATGGACAAAAAGCAAGGCGATAGCACCGTTGCTGTATATGACTTGGGCGGTGGTACTTTTGATATCTCAATCATTGAGATTGCAGATGTAGACGGCGAGCAACAGTTTGAAGTACTAGCGACCAACGGTGATACGTTCCTAGGTGGTGAGGACTTTGACTCAGCGTTGATCGATTATTTGGTAGATGAGTTCAAAAAAGAGCAAGATGTAAACCTAAAAGGTGACTCTCTTGCGATGCAACGTCTAAAAGAAGCAGCTGAAAAAGCGAAGATTGAGCTATCAAGTGCACAAAGCACTGAAGTGAACTTGCCATATATCACTGCTGACAGCAGTGGTCCTAAGCACTTGGTCATCACTATCAGCCGCTCTAAGCTTGAAAGCCTAACCGAAGATCTAGTACAGCGCACCATGGACCCTTGTAAAACTGCCCTTGAAGATGCTGGCCTAAAAATTGGCGATATCAACGATGTAATCTTGGTTGGTGGTCAGACTCGTATGCCACTTGTACAACAAAAAGTACAAGAGTTCTTTGGTCAAGAGCCACGTAAAGACGTGAACCCTGATGAAGCTGTGGCAGCTGGTGCGGCAATCCAAGGTGCGGTATTGTCTGGTGATAAAACTGACGTATTGCTACTTGATGTGACGCCATTGACGCTAGGTATCGAAACGATGGGCGGTGTTATGACGCCAGTTATCGAGAAAAACACCATGATTCCTACCAAGAAATCACAGGTATTCTCAACCGCTGAAGACAACCAGCCAGCAGTAACGATTCAGGTATATCAAGGTGAGCGTAAAATCGCCAACCAAAACAAACTGCTTGGTCGTTTTGACTTGACGGATATCCCACCAGCACCACGTGGCTTACCACAAATCGAAGTGTCTTTTGACATCAACGCTGATGGTATCATGAACATCTCAGCAACTGATAAAGGTACTGGTAAAGCACAAAGCATCCAGATCAAGGCGGATTCTGGCTTGTCGGACGAAGAAGTTGAGCAAATGGTTCGTGATGCAGAGGCTAATGCTGCTGAAGATGAGAAGTTCGCTAATCTAGCGCAAGTTCGTAACGAAGCAGATGGTCGTATCCATGCCGTACAAAAAGCGCTGAAAGAAGCAGAAGATAAAGTCACTGATGAAGAAAAATCAACAGTAGAGTCTGCGATCACTGAGCTTGAAGCGGCGGCGAAAGAAGATGACCATGACGAAATCAAAGCCAAGCTTGAAGCGCTAGACAATGCATTCTTGCCAGTTAGCCAGAAGATTTATGCTGACAGCGGCGCAGGTAGCGAGGGTATGGATCCAAGCCAGTTCCAACAAGGTGCTGACGCTACTGGTAGCAACCAAGCGGATGACGATGTCGTTGATGCTGAGTTTACTGAAGTAGACGAAGACAAAAAGTAAGCAATTACTTGATGTTCAAGGCTGATTTAATCGTTAATTAAATTAAATTAGCTAGATCAAAAAAACGCATCTTTCGAGATGCGTTTTTTTATGCCTGATATTTAAGTATATATTTTCAAGCGGGCCATTATGGTAAATGCGCATCAACGATTAGTACGTCATAAGTCAGATACACGCAAGGTTGACCGTCCTTATCTATGCCCGAAAATTGCTGCCAATAATCGCGCTCGAATGCTTGCAAGCGGGTTTTGGTCCAGACAAAAGGTTGTGTGTTAGACGTTTGCTTGCCATAGGTTTGATTGCTATCTATTTGATTGGTCGATATACCTGTCATCTTCATATGTTTGAGCACATCATAAGGCTGGGCAAATGGCACATTGAAACGCTGCACTGATAGCTTAATGTGTTGAAATCCCGCTTGATCTAGCGCTGATTGCCATTCACTAATATCTGGATAATGCAGTCCTTGTCCTGTTAGGGTTTTTATTTGCAAGAAATTATCTGGGGTAAAGGTGCTTAGTAATAATTGTCCATTAGGTTTTAGCCGTGAGGCTGACTGTGCAATGAAATGCAGTGGGTTATCGAACCACTGAATCGCATTAGCGCTAATAATTAAGCTATGCTCACCGCCTAAATCCATGGTTTCAGCATCGCCAATAAGGATTTGTGCTTGTGGCAACAATTCCTGTAAATGAGTGGCTTGCTGCTCACATAACTCGTTGATAGACCATCGCTCACTTTGTACATATGTTGCCAGTAGCTGCGTTAGTTGTCCCGTGCCTGCACCGACCTCAAGCACACTGTCTTGATTGGTATTATCGATAGCCATTAATAAGTGCTGACAAACCTGCTGCTGAATATAAGCATGTTTATCGTACTGACTGGCTTGAGAAAAATGCCGCGCAATGGTCTGCTTGCGGGCACTTAGCTCGGAAGTAGTGAGGGGATGTTCCATAATCGCTCTTTCACATAAAAGTTTATAACGAGCATCAAAAACTGCTGCCGTCATATGGATAATTGCATGATTAGGCGCTCGCACTCAGCATGGGTAATGGCTGCGTTTAGTACCAAGCGAATACGTGACGTATTAGTAGGAACGGTCGGTGGCCTGATAGGCAGCGCATAAAATCCAGCGTCTTGGAGTTGTTTTGCCTTTGTCATCGTACGAGCATTATCACCTAAAATATAAGGCACAATGGGTGACTCGTAAATAGGATCTTTTGCTGCCGATGCCACGCGATATTCAGGGCTAATGGCTTGGCTCAGTTGTAATGAAATCTGCGCCAAATGCTGTCGCCGCGTCTGTAGCTGTGGCATTTTTGCCAAAATAAACCGTGTCCAAGCATGATTGATTGGTGGCAACGCGGTACTAAAAATCAGCGGACGCATCTGATTGATGAGCCATGATTTCACCACCTCATCACATAGAATATAAGCGCCAACCGAGGCAAACGCTTTACCAAACGTACCCACTAGGTAGTCCATCTCAGTGAGCGTATCTGTTTCTTCGGCTAACCCTAATCCTTGCGCGCCAAGGACACCGACGGCATGGGCTTCATCGACATACAGCTCAATACGACTGTCAGTGGCTTTTAGCTTAACTAAAGCGGGTAGATCAGCACGATCACCATCCATACTGAAGATACTTTCGGTGACGATGATGATGCGCTCCACATCCTCCTCAACCTGCATAAGCATAGTAGCCAAATGCGCATAATCATTGTGTCGATAGCGGCGATACAGACAGCGTTTGCTTACACTTAGCTTGATACCATCAATCATACTGGCATGTACCAGCTTGTCTGCCAAAATAACAGTCTTCACTGGTAGTGCAGTCAATGCAGGTAAGATCCCGATATTGGCGTGGTAGCCACTATTTAATACCAACGCAGATTTCGTCGCGGTTTGATTTATTCCAGCTGCAGTTTCATACCACGCTTGTAGCTCATCCTCTAACGCCTGTAGCTGTGTATCATTGCCAGTTAATAGACGCGATGATGTTGCGCTCATTTTGGGCAAACAGTCCATTGATTGCTGAATAAATTCAAAAAACTCACGCTGCAACTCAGCATCACTGCCCAAACCTAGATAATCATTGCTAGCGATATTTAATAGGGTATTGTCATCAGCGATTACATACCGTCCGTAGTGTTCGATATCTGGTAATTTGCGATACTGCTGTTTGTCTTTGAGTTGTAAGAGCGCAGTTTGTAGCTGCGCGTCGATAAAAGCTGACATGCAGAGCCGTCCTTTTTCTTTATTCGTCAGTATATGCGGAACACAATGAGTAGGGATTATTGCACAAAAACGGGATGTGTAACAAAAAGTTTCATATATCAGCCTTTGTAACCCGAGCACTGACAAATGCTTTCAAATCTTAACTCTCATACCATTAAACACTGACAGAGTGTCTGAAATAGTTTGTTACTATGTACCCATCGTTAGCAAACAAGGCGATACGGCCAAATGGTCAATACAACTAAATAACTTGTTTGTCCAAATTCACTTGAAGGAGCTAATAATGAAAACTCTACAAAAAACTATACTTGCACTAGCAACTGGTTCTTTACTTACTGTAGGTGCAAACGCCGCTGTTAACTATGGTAACGGCTATACAGGCCAACCTTATGTTGGTGCTAAGATTGGTCAATTTGACAATGATGTAGACGGTGATGATCCAACTGCTTATGGTGTATATGCTGGTTACAACTTTGATCCTAACTTTGGTATGGAAGTTGAGTATGTTGGTTCAGATGATGCTGACCTAGATAACAATGCTGGCGACTATGATACCAAAACTTATGGCGCGTACGGTACTTACCGTTATATGTTTCCAAATACTGCACTATATGCCAAAGGTAAACTTGGTATCGCTAAGACAGAGTTAGAAGCTGATTTTGATAACGGTAACAATGACTCAGTCAGTGATACTGGCATTGCTGGTGGTATCGGTCTTGGTTACGCAGTGAGTCCTAACTTCAATGTCGAAACAGAATATGCCATGATGGATAGTGATGCAGATACTAAGCTGCTTACTGTAGGCGCTAACTTAAAGTTCTAAGATAGTATAGCGTACTTGTACCTATAGTCAAAAACGAAGAAACGACCATTATATATGGTCGTTTTTTTATGCCTGTAAAATATTTCTGCAACACATGTTTACTTTGACAAATAATTTGGTATGATACCGCCACTACTAATAACAAGTGAAAAAGAGTTGAGTAGTATTTGATATTAAAAAAACTATTTGTTTATTGAATCCAAGGTTGAAAATACTTTATGAAAAATCTACAAAAAGCGTTACTTGCAGTAATCGCAGGCTCAGTAATGACCATGAGCGCACAAGCAGCCATTTCTTATGGTGCTGGCCAATCATACGTTGGTATTAAAGCTGGTCAATTCATGGTAGATGCTGATGATTTAGATGATCCAACCGCATATGGCGTTTATGCTGGTTATAACTTCGATCCTAACTTTGGTGCTGAGATTGAGTATGTAGGTTCTAATGACGCTGATGTTGATACAGGTATCAGTGGTATTGACGCTGAATTTGATCTAAAAACTTATGGTGCTTATGGTACTTACCGTTATGCATTCCCAAATACTGGTTTATATGCGAAAGGTAAACTAGGCTTTGCTAAAGCTGAGATTGAAGTTTCTGCTGAGGACTTTCTTGGAAACTCTGGAAGTGACAGCGATAGCGACAGTGGTGTAGCTGGCGGTATTGGCTTGGGTTATAACTTCAATCCTAATATGAGTGTTGAAGCTGAATATGACTATGTTGCTGAAGACCTTACGCTATTAACTCTTGGTGCACATTACAAATTCTAAGCTTTGATTTGTGTGGATGACTAAAAGCGATCACTTTAAGTGGTCGTTTTTTTGTGTCAATTTTAGCATTCATTGTGCTTGTTTTATCAAAATACCACACCATAAATAATAATAGGTAATTGATTTTTAAGATAATATTATCTACAAAACTGTGCTACATTGGAAGGTAGGCAGATACAGGAGTAGACAGCGATGATTGAGACTATCTGGATGATTGAACCTTGGCATTGGTTGGTGTTGGGCTTCTCTTTGATGATTGCTGAGATTTTTATTCCGACCTTTGCTAGCCTCTGGTTTGGTGCGGCTGCGGTGATCGTTGCTGCCTTAGCATGGTTGCTGCCCATTCCATTATTATTTCAAGTACTGATCTGGCTTACGCTATCGGTTTTGTTTATGTTTGCTTGGGTCAAATACATCAAGCCGCTGTTAATGAGCCGTAAAAAGATGGGGCAAAGTAGCGATCTGATTATTGGTGAGACGGGCATGATCGTGGTCAAACCGCAAAAAGGCATTTCAGGTATGGTGCGCTTTAACGTGCCTATTTGGGGTGCAGATGAGTGGCCATGCCGCACAGCAGGCGTGAAAGTCGAAGCGGGAGATCGTGTGGTGGTTATAAAGGTGGTCGGCGATGAGCTAATCGTTGCGCCCTCGCAGCGCCTCCAAGCACCTAAAACCATACGGCCAAACAGTACTCCGACGATTAACAGTCAAGTGCCTGCCAAACAATCTAAAGCGGGTAGACTGAGTTTGCACAAAACCGATCTCAAAGAGACAGGTACTAGCAAATAAACGTTATCAGGTACTAAAGATTTTTAAATTAAGAAAAAAAGGACATAAATCACGTCGCTGGCAAATAAAGCAAGGGTCAAGGAGAATCACATGGGTAGTATCTTGAGTAGTTTAAATGGCGTCGGTATCGTGATGCTGGTATTAATAGCATTGGTAATTTTTACCGTTTTTAAAGGCGTTTGTATTGTTCCGCAAGGGTACAAGTGGGTCGTGCAACGGCTGGGTAAATATCAGCAAACTCTAGAGCCTGGCTTTAGTATCATCATTCCTTTTGTGGATAGAGTCGCTTATAAAGTCACCACAAAGGACATCGTACTAGATATCCCATCTCAAGAAGTCATCACCCGTGATAACGTGGTCATCATCGCTAATGCTGTGGCTTATATCAACATCTTGCGTCCAGACAAAGCGGTCTACGGTATTGAAGATTATGAACATGGTATCCGCAATTTGGTACAAACCTCCTTGCGCTCTATTATTGGTGAGATGGATTTGGATAATGCCTTATCGAGTCGTGATGAGATTAAAGCCTTGCTCAAACATGCGATCTCAGAAGACATCGCCGATTGGGGTATTACGCTTAAAACCGTAGAGATTCAAGACATTAACCCCTCGCAAACCATGCAAGCCTCTATGGAAGAGCAGGCCGCGGCAGAGCGTCTACGCCGCGCGACCGTTACTCGTGCTGATGGTCAAAAACAAGCTGCTATTTTGGAAGCAGATGGACGTCTGGAAGCCTCACGCCGCGATGCCGAAGCGCAAGTGGTACTGGCTAAAGGCTCAGAGGAATCAATTCGTCTTATCACAGCGGCGATGGGTGATGAAGAGATGCCGATTGTCTATTTACTTGGCGAGCAGTACATCAAGTCCATTCGTCAACTAGCGGAGTCTGACAATTCAAAAATGGTGGTGTTGCCAGCCGATATCTTGAGCACTGTTAAAGGGATGGTAGGCGATAAATTAAAGCTGTAAATATTTCAAAAAATATCGCAAAAAGACCTCGTTTGAGGTCTTTTTAACGGCTAATAATTGGCTGCCAAATCGTTATATCAGATAACTTTTGAGAAACGGTTTTTATGTTTTTTTTCTAAATACTCATCAAATACCATGGCAACATTGCGACCAAGCAAGCGGCCCCTAGGTAAGACGCGAATGCCAGCAGCATCCATATCAATCAGTCTATCTGCTTGCATCTCTCCCAGCTGTTGAATCTCATTGATGAAGTAGGTAATCGCATCGATACCGAATTTTTGATTCACATCTTTAAAATCAAGATAGTCGTGGCAGAGCAGGTTCATGATGACATATTCACGTAAGCGATCTTTGATGGACGTTTTAATATATTTCACCGCAGGCATGACCATAGGATTGGTTTTGGCAGCATCAATCTTAGCTTGATAGTTTTGCAAATCAGTATCATTTTGCAGGATATAGCGCGTATTGCTATTGGCAATTTGACTGATGGATGAGACACCAAAGCCCAATAAATCACAATCGCCCATGATGGTGTAGCCCTGAAAATTACGATGTAATTTTCCTTCGCGCTGGGCGATCGCTAGCTCATCGTCAGGCTTAGCAAAGTGATCGATACCGATATATTGATAGCCCGCTTCGGTTAGCGTGTTAACGGTGTTGCCGAGCATAGCGAGCTTAGCTGCTGGGCTAGGTAGGTCTTCATCTTTGATCTGACGTTGGGCTTTGAAACGCTCAGGTAGATGCGCATAGTTAAAGACAGACAGACGATCTGGTGACATTTCAATGATACGTTGTACCGTTTTGTCTAACGTGTCAGGCGTTTGATGCGGCAAACCATAAATCAGATCGATATTGATGGAGTGAAAACCAAGCCCTCGCGCCTCTGTTAATACATTCTCAATAAGCTCTACTGAGTGCACACGATTGACCGCGATTTGTACCGTTTCATCTAAGTCTTGCACGCCTAAGCTGATACGATTAAAACCAAGGTTTCGTAATATCTTTAGCGTATTATCACTCAGCTCACGCGGGTCGATTTCGATAGAGTAGTCGCCTTCATCATCACTCAAAAACTCAAACTGCGTCTGTAAAAACTCCCACAGCTTAACCATCTCTTCATCACGCAAAAACGTTGGCGTACCACCGCCCAAATGCAGCTGCTTGACCAAGGGCTTATCGCTACCTTCTGGCACAGACAGCAAGCGGCGTTTAAGGGCAATCTCAGCCATTAAATACTGCAGATAATCACCAGAGTCGCTATTTTTTTTGGTAATAATCTTATTGCAGGCGCAGTAATAGCAAAGGTGACGGCAAAACGGAATGTGAAAATATAAAGACAACGGCGCGCGTGACTCACGATTCTGCAAGATTTTCGTCTCAAGACCAACTGCCTCAAAACCATTTACTCCAATATTCTCAGGTATCGGCGTGAACTCTAGAGCAGTTGGATAAGAGGTATAACGCGGACCTGAACGATTGTACTTATTGATGATGGCTTCATCGAATGCTGGTAGCTGCTTACTAGTAATACTACCGCGGGTACTGGCATAAGGGTTGTCTGGTTGCATAACAGGACGCGTGGTCGACGGCGGCGCTTCCGCATCATTGTAGGGCTGCGGGTTAGTTTGTGCTGAATAATCTGTCATGCGGTATTCCTCGTTTTGACCCATAGTGGCTATAGCGTCGCTTTTTTGTGCTGCCAGATGATAACGTTTGCAGTAACAGCTTGGCTATTATAGCAACTGTCTTAAAATATGGTCATTATTATACCAAATCCCTACTTTTAGTAGGATATATCGTGATGGTTTTTAGCATTAATATTGACGGCTTTGGTTTGAGATGATTGTTTTAATGTCCTACCTATATTTTTTATAAAACACGACATTTGCACGCTGATAAATAATACTTTATCATCGATTAATCTCTAATATTAGGAAACGCTGATGTCGTTTGCTCAAGTCTATACTCGCTCAGTCGTCGGCCTGCACGCCCCCAAGGTCATCATTGAGGTACATCTATCACAAGGACTACCTGCATTGACCATTGTTGGTCTACCAGAAGCCGCTGTACGCGAGAGTAAAGACAGGGTACGCTCTGCCATTCTTAATTCAGGTTTTCAGTTTCCTAATCGGCGTCTAACGATTAATTTAGCACCCGCTGATTTACCTAAAGATGGCGCGCGTCTTGACTTGCCGATAGCCATTGGTATATTGGCGGCAAGCGGACAACTTGAGCCAGAAGTATTATCAGGGTTTGAGTTTATTGGCGAGTTGGCACTCAACGGTGAGCTGCGTCAGGTGACCGGTAGCTTGGCTGTCGCTCGCGCGATTAAGGCAGAAGGATTGGCATCAACGTTGTCGAAAACGTTGTCAAAGGCGAGTGACTCTGTAAAAAATGAGCAACATGTTACCTTACAGAGCGCACCACAATTAATCGTACCGATTGACAATGGTCGTGAGGCTAGCCGTGTGGATGGCGTGACGATATTGGCAGCGAAGAGTCTAAAAGCAGTATGTAACCACTTGCAGTCACTGGCGGATCCAAGCGGATCTTATGACTGCTTGGAGGTGGTAACGCCCAGTCCAGCACCGCAGCATGTAGGCTATCAAGTGGATTTAGCCGATGTCAAAGGACAGCACCATGCCCGCCGCGCGCTAGAGATAGCAGCAGCTGGCGGTCATTCGTTATTGTTTACAGGGCCACCGGGTTCTGGCAAAACGCTCATGGCCTCACGTTTGCCGACGATATTGCCTGATCTCAGTGATGAGGATGCACTCGAGGTAGCTAGTACGTATTCAGTGGCAGACAGTGATTACGATTACGGCACACGTCCCTTTAGGCAAGTGCATCACACCATATCAGCCGTGGCGTTGGTTGGCGGCGGCTCACGGCCCAAACCGGGCGAGATTACGCTTGCTAATAAAGGGGTGTTATTCCTTGATGAGTTACCAGAGTTTGATCGGAGCGTGCTTGAAGTATTACGCCAGCCGTTAGAAGCCAAACAAATCACTATTAGCCGTGCTAACTCGCAAATGACCTTTCCAGCCAACTTTCAATTAGTCGCTGCGATGAATCCGTGCCCGTGTGGTTATGATGGCGATACCTCAGGGCGCTGCCGCTGTCGACCTGAGCAAATCAAACGCTATCAAGACAAACTCTCAGGGCCACTATTAGATCGTATTGATTTGCATATTACCGTACCAGCATTGCCGATTGCTGATTTGCAAAGCGCGCAGGCAGGAGAAACATCCAAACAAGTACGCGAGCGAGTAGCAGCCGCGCATCAGCATCAATTAAAACGACAACAAAAAGTCAATAATGAGCTAAGCCCGAGCGAAATCGATGAATATATCAAATTAGGCGACAGCGAAAAACAACTATTGCAACTTGCTCAGCAGCGCTTGAATTTATCCGCACGCGGCTACCATCGAGTGTTACGAGTCGCGCGTACTATCGCGGACTTGGCCAACAGTACAGATATTAACAGCGCCCATGTGTCAGAGGCGCTCAGCTATCGTAGTAAGGAGTAGTCTTCGTTTGAGCCAACTATCACATCCGTTTGATAAAGGCTTTTATGGGTTAGATGTTATCTTTCATAATCCAAGTAACCAAATCCGCAAAATGATCAAACGCCTCGGTTGGATTTAGCTCACGAATGTCTTGTCCGTAGTTATAGCCATAAGACAGACCAAGCGTGTCCATATTGGCGTTTTGACCCGCCAAGATGTCGTTTCTAGAATCGCCAATCATAATCGCTTGGTCAGGAGTAATCCCCAATTGAGTACAGACATGCAGTAGGGGCGCTGGATCTGGCTTTTTGGTGGATAGACTGTCGCCGCCCATCACTTCACTAAACAGATCTTGCCAGCCGAATGTTTGCAATATTTTGGGGACAAAACGAAGCGGTTTGTTGGTCACTAGAGCGAGCGTGTAGCCAGCCGCGTGAAGTTGTTTAAGGCCACTATCGACATCGGGATAAGCAACGGTTTTGCTACCACCAATCTTAGTATATGCTTCAAAAAATATCTGCTCTGCGTGATCGGCCTCGGCTTTGGTCAGTGCGCCCTCTGGGACAGTGATATCACCGACCAAAGCACGCTCTACAAGCATTCGTGAACCATTGCCTATCCAATTGCGTATCGTCTCGATAGGGTAGGTGTCTTTACCAAGCGTGGTCAGCATTGCATTGGTGGCATCGGCCAAATCGGGCACGCTATCAATGAGTGTGCCATCAAAATCAAAAATTAAGAGTTGCTTATTCATTGTTCCTCACTATTAAAAATCATTATATTTATTGTGTTAGATATTCCGTGTTATACCTTGGCACGGTAGTATTTTAAGACTGGTCAATTTAGTGTTGTTATATTCTCAAGGTGATGAGCATTAGCAGTTACTCGACATCTTTATATAGTCAATCCACTAAAAAGCGTTACAGCGTTAACCTCGCTTGAAGTATGACGTATACATCTGCACTCGGTTGCCTTGTACCACTCTTAAATTGGATCAACTATAACGCGCGCGGTGTTCTTTTTTCATTCTTAGATAATCTTCGTTCTCACGACACTGGTCCCATTTTTGCTTAAAAATACGCGCCGATTCTGCCTTGATCGGGTCTTCGGCTTGTCGTGGTAACTCTTCGCGACCATGGGCGCCGCTTTGGCCTTTTTTATCATCGGGCACAGGACCTTTGTACTTTTTACCGCCCTTGTGATTGGCATAGCGACGCGCGCGGGTATAGCCCATTTGAATAAATTTACGCGCCATATCTGCACCGACAAAATCATCGTCAGCTAGATAATCCAAAAACATCTGGTAAATCGTCTCACTACTCTCTTTTGCAATATCAGGCGTGGCAAAACGCCAATGCGGGAGGATTTCAGACTTGTAAGGCTCTACCAGTAACACGCCTTGCTCACCACGACCAACACGATATAACTCAGGATGCGCGCGTAGATCAAGATTTTTATAATCCAAGTCGTAATCAAATTCTCTCATATCTGCCACCTAGGCTCTGTATTATAATAGGTATCTGTCCATTTATAGTTACTGAGTATACTGAGCCAAGCGGTGTAGAAAACAGCACAAAAATGTTATGCAACCGTGAGTAAAGCGAGCGATGGGTATAAATAACAGACATAAAAAAAGCCCCAAACATTGCTGTTCGGGGCTTTTTAGAATCTATTAACGAATGGTGGCTCGAGGCAGGATCGAACTGCCGACACACGGATTTTCAATCCGTTGCTCTACCGACTGAGCTATCGAGCCGTCTTCGTTGAGGCGCTATTAAACTAAATATGAGCACGACTGTCAAGTGATTTTTGCATTATATCGAATAAAAGATGATAAATAATCAAATATTGGCGAAATAAACCCTATTTACTCTATATTTAGTCTTTTACGCGCAGGAGTTCGTACTCGCTCATAATTCGGTGAATATCTGCATCCGCAGGGACAAATTCACGCACGCCTTTTTTGACCTCGGCATCATAGACCAGTTTAATAAATTTGGCATCGATGGCGCGTTTACGGTTCTCTGGATGTACCGTCAGATATTGCAAACGCTTGGCATCGGTCTGTCCATCATCAAAACAGGCAACCGCAGCGATAGGCTTATCATTGAACATACCAACATAGAGGTATTGCCCGCGTTTGAATCCTTGCGCCACTATGCTTAACACCTCAGCACCATCAGGCTGCGCATCATCACTATCGTACAATGCCTGCAAGCGTTCTGCTAGCTCATTATCGCGAGCAGGTTTTTTGATAAGTGGCGCATCCAAGCTATTAATAGCGATCGCTTCTAAAGGCATAGCAGTTCCTATAAACAGAGGGTTTTTATAGTATAAAGTCAGTATTACACCGCACTATGTCATAGAGAGTAGTGCCATAAAGGTGAGACTGTCAACGTTCGCGCCAGTCATGATTGATAATACTAAACACACTATTTTAGCAGAATGACGTAAATTTGTGCGTGGTTTGGTGCTTGGTCGTGGCAGTAAATGTTAGGGTTTGCTATGATGAGGCTAAATCATATGTGATACACATCAACCCTAATATATTGATATCTTTTGTATATATCACTTTTTCATACATTTTTTGTGGGCGCTGATGGCAGCGCTAGCCTCAATGTAACAGACAGCAATGGGCGATGTTTTACCCTATTTATAATTGACCGCTTTTCACTGATAAAAAACCGATAGAGAATAGCCATGACAGCCAATGCAACTGAGCAAAATCAAGCAACAAACCTAAATTTATACGGTCGCCCTGAGCGCATCGCGACCGTTGAGCGTATCACTGCCGAAACTCAAATCACTTGTACCATCAACCTCGATGGTACAGGCAAAGGCGTGGTAGACACGGGCGTACCATTTTTGGATCATATGATCGATCAGATTAAGCGTCATGGTTTGTTTGACTTGGATATCAAGTGCAACGGTGACACCTTTATTGATGACCATCATAGCGTTGAAGACACCGGTATTACCCTTGGTCAAGCATTTAACAAAGCGTTGGGCGATAAAAAAGGCATCCGTCGTTATGGGCACTTTTATGCGCCATTAGATGAGTCGTTGACACGCGCTGTGGTGGATTTATCAGGGCGTCCAGGGCTGCATATGGATATTCCGTTTACGCGCTCGCACGTTGGCCGCTTCGATGTTGACCTATTCAGTGAGTTCTTTTATGGGTTCGTCAATCACTCGTGGATGACGGTGCACTTGGATAATCTCAAAGGTAAAAACAGCCATCACCAGATTGAATCAACCTTTAAAGCCTTTGCTCGTGCGCTGCGTATGGCCTGCGAATATGATGAGCGTGCGCTGAATACCTTGCCATCGACCAAAGAGGCTTTCTAAGACGCATTTAAGGCTGTTCTACAAGGTTACTCAAGAGGGTCAGTTAAGTTTGGCGTACTGGTTGTACAGCCTGCGCTTAACTTCCTTGTAGCAAAACCTTATCTACACCTTAGGAACAGAAAATAGTATACAAAATAGTATAAATAGTATAGTAGTCAAAATATTTAAAAACGAGAACCAATTGATGACCAAAGTAGCGCTATTAGATTATGGTATGGGCAATTTGCATTCAGCTGGCAAAGCCTTGTCGGTAGTCGGGGCAGATGTCTCTATCACCAATGCTCCAAAAGTTGTCGCGGCAGCAGATAAAATTGTCTTCCCTGGTGTTGGCGCGATGCGTGATTGTATCGCTGGTATGCATGAGGCAGGCATTGATGACGTGGTACGCGATGCAGTGTTTAACAAACCCGTGATGGCCATCTGTGTGGGGATGCAAGCGTTATTTGAGCAATCGGCTGAAAATGGAGGTACAGACTGCCTTGGCATCTTAAACGGTACGGTAGAAGCGTTTGACCCTACGTGGAAAGACAAACAAGGCGCAACGATAAAAGTACCACATATGGGCTGGAATACGATTAGTGGTATGGATTTTGACCATCCGCTTTGGCACGGTATCGAGGACAACGCGCACTTTTACTTTGTGCACAGCTACTACTGCGCACCTAACGATAACTCTCAAGTCGCCGCTATCTGTGATTATGGCCAGCCGTTTTGTGCCAGTATCATCAAAGACAATCTATTTGCCACCCAGTTCCATCCAGAAAAGAGCCATACCGCTGGCTTGCAACTGCTAAAGAATTTTGTCGAGTGGAATGTGTAGATAGGCAGTAAACGTAAATTGCACATTTGCTTCAGAATAGGGTAGGTTATCGCTTGTATAGTCTGCCTTTTTTATTCTCCACTATTGTCATTCTTAACTATCAATTTTTAGTTATTATTGTTTAGTGATACGCTCAATCATTTTCTGCTCGCTTATATTTGGAATACTCTAGTGGACTTTAACACCTTTAAAATAAACGTTGTTGAAACAACTGGCCTTGCCAAAGATGCGTTACACATTTACGTCGGCGTCGGCGTCTATCTGCTCAGCATGTTTATCTTACGCCCTATCATTAAGAATCAGACTATCAGAGCCTTTTTAGCACTATTAGTCGTCATTAGCGTAGCACTGCTAGGTGAATATTTCGACAATCGTCACATCATCGTGCCAAAAGGCCTTCTGGCTCTAAAAGGTACAGATATCAAAGCAAGTATTCATGATCTCATTAATACCTGCCTGCTGCCTTTCGTGCTGTTTGCTTTAAATAAGTGGACAAGGATTTTTCAAGCGAGCAGCTCACCAAGTAAGCTACTAAAGAAAACCCGTTAAAACAGTTTTTCAATCCTGCTTTACAAAGCTTACGAAACATAAAAATTCTCATCTATTTAATGCTGTCTTCATTTGTTACCTTAGATTGATCATTTCTAGCTACTTAATAAATAGTTACTCAATAAATATAAATCATAAAAAAGGAAGCCACTATGAATATGCAAGATCTATTAGATAAAGCCAAAGACACTTTAGACAACGCTAAAAATACTCTAGGCTTAGAACCGCAAGAAACTGAAGCAGGCATTTATATTCCCTCAACATCATCGCTAAAGATAGCTGCGCCGAATAAAACTAACTACGATTATACTAATTACGATAATCCCTATACGGGCGATAAGAAAATCATGATGGTCTGTACCGAAGAGCAGTATATGACTATGGAGAACGGCAATAAATTTGATACCGGTAATCATCCGGTGGAGATGATGGTGCCGTTATTACATTTTAAAAAAGCAGGCTTTGATGTCGATGTGTTTACGCCAACAGGCGAGGCGGTCAAGGTCGAGCAGTGGGCGATGCCAGAAGACGATGACGACGTTAAACAAATCTATAGTGAGTACGAGTCCAAGTTTAATAGTCCAAACAGCATCGCTGACTTTGTCAAAAATGACATGGCCAATAGCGACGACTATGCAGCGATTTTTATCCCGGGTGGTCATGGCGCGATGCTAGGCTTGCCGGAGGATAAAAACCTTGGTGCATTGCTACGCTGGGGTCATGAAAAGGATCTCTTTACTTTGGCAATTTGTCATGGACCAGCTGCTCTACTAGCGGCTAATTTAGAGAGTCCTGATAGCTCTAAGCAAGACGATAACGCTAATAAAGACTTTATTTTTAAAGGTTATAAGATGGTCGCATTCCCAACGGCGATGGATAAGCAAATGCCAAAAATTGGCTATCTGCCTGGTACGATGCCATGGTACTTTGGTGAAAAGTTAGAAGATTTAGGCGTTACTATTGATAATAAACTGGCCTCAGGACAAACGCATCAAGACAGAAAACTGATCTCAGGCGATGGGCCACTCGCGGCAAATGAGTTTGGTAAAATGAGTGCTAAAGCTTTACTAAAAGAGTTTGGTTAGATTGTTTTCATAAAGTCATTATATAAAAAAACGGACTATCTATTAGTCCGTTTTTCGTTTTGCTATTTGACTTGATGATTACTTGCTTTGAGCCTTATCATATAACTCACGTACCACTTCACCAATCACTCTAATACCATCCGTCAGTGTTTGCTCATCAGCAGCGATACTCATACGGATACACTCGTGTGCGTGCTGGTAATCGCTAATATCGACACCCGGGAAGAAGTATTCACTCGGCACGATAAGCGTACCTTTTTCTTTGAGACGCTCATACAGCTCAAGGGTAGTAATCGGTAAATCCTTAAACCACAGCCACAAGAATATCGCGCCCTCAGGCTTATGAATCACTAGCGGATAATCACCCAATTCTTTTTTAAGTAAGGTAACTGCGGTCTTCGCTTGCTGCTGATAAAAAGGCTTAATCCCATTATCAGATAACTGCTTGATACGGTCGTTTTCGACCAGTGGCGTGGCAATCGCTGCTCCAAAACGTGTCGGCGCTAGATTGACCACCGCATTCATCGCGCTGACCGCCTCAATCACTTTAGCATCAGCCACGATAATACCGGTACGCATACCGGGCAAGCCAATCTTCGACAGACTAAAACACAGAATGGTATTGTCATCCCAATTAAGGGTAACGTCTGAATAAATAATATTCGGGAAGGGCATACCGTAGGCGTTATCGATAATCAGCGGAATGTCATAGCGCGCCGCAATCTCGGACAAATGCGCCATTTCCTCATCGGTCAGCACGTTACCCGTTGGGTTGGTCGGGCGTGAGCAGCAAATCGCGCCGATACGACCTTCCTTTAACGCGGGCAAGTTCTCCAACGCGTCAAAATCCACGCGATATTTAAAGAAGCCTGCTTCGCCAGCATGCGTCACTTCATCGATATGCGGCAATACGGCGGTGAAATGCTGACCTTCCACATGCACATCACTATAGCCGATGTACTCAGGGGTCAATGGCAGTAGAATGGACTTGTCGACAGATTCGTTCTGCTCATCAGTGAAAGCACCGCCAAATAGATTAAACAGATAGAAAAACGCATTTTGTGAGCCATTGGTCAGAGCGATGTTGTCTGCCGTGAGATTCCAATCATAATGACGGTTAAAAAAGCCAACCAACGCATCGATAAAGCCAGCATCCCCTTGCGGATTGGAGTAGTTTGCCATGCTGATAATCGCGCTACTGTTGGGCACGTCTGAATCGTTGTCAACGCCCAGCGCCTTATAGGTCTCCAAAAACAACTCATTGACGGCATCAATTTTGGCAGGGTTACCACCGCCCAGCATATTGACTGGCTGATCGCTTTTTAGCGCATCGCCCAAATCATCCATCAATTGCGAGATGCCCGTAGGCTGGGTAAATTTTTGACCGAACTTTGAGAATTTCATAAGGCTACCATGCTGTTTGGGAGGGTGTTATAAGGTGGTATTTAACCGATAAAGTTGGGCTAGTATAGCAAATGGTAAGAGTTAGGGAAGGGATGTTGAAAGGTGGATATTGATTAAAAAGAGTTTATATATATTACTGATATAATTCTCATATAAAGGTCTTGTCTATACCCAATTTGTCGTGTATTCTAAAATTAATCTATTGACAATATAGATGAATTTGTATATAATAACGCCAGTGCCTTTAAGCAATATATTTAATATATTGCTTAAAGGCACTGGCGTAGAAGCAAACATTAATTTACGTAATTTAGTACTAAACTTACATTTATAATTATAGAAATTTTATACTATATATAAACAAATAGTAAATTTTATATATAGACTAAATCAGTAAGGAAGTACAATCAATTTTATAATTCTACTTATTAAGGAGAATTCAAATGTTAAAACTTAATTCATTTAAGAAGGTCATTCATGAAGGCTGGGATGGTTAAACTAGAAAAGGCAGCTAAGTTCTTATTAATAGCCCCTATTGTATTTCTTGCAGTAGGGGTTATTTTTTTATGGTTATATTATGAATCTAATTATGCGAATGTAAGTACTCTTATATCGAATGAGGCTATTACAATAAGTTCTCAAAACAGTATGTATAAAATAATTGTTGGAATGTTCCCTAGTTTTCTACTAGCTGTTATTGCTTACATTGGTATTACCCTGACATATTTTTCTATACAAAGTAGTCGAGAATCTAGGGTGTGTTGACATATATAGAATAATTGATAATCATAGTGTTATGACTAGATTAACCCTAAGTGATGCCCAGTGGGCAAAGATAGCACCGTATTGTGCAGGTAAAGAGACCGATGTTGGTAGAACAGCGGTAAATAATCGACTATTTATCGAAGCTGTTCTATGGATTGTCCGAACAGGTAGTCCGTGGCGAGATTTACCCCCTGAATTTGGTAACTGGAACAGTGTTTATAAGCGCTACCGTCGATGGGTAAAAAGCGATAGATTCAGCAAGCTATTTAATGCTCTGAATGACTCAGATTTAGAGTATGCCATGATTGATGGCACTATTGTTAAGGTACATCGTCATGGACAAGGCGCAAAAGGGGGGCTTGTCATCAGGCAATTGGCAAATCAAGAGGCGGTATGACCACTAAAATCATGGCAATGGTTGATGCATTAGGCAACCTTGTTGATTTTACTTTATTGAAAGGACAACAGCATGACATGGCTGGCGTTAAACCTTTAATTAAAGACAAAGAGTTTGGTACATTGCTTGCTGATAGAGCCTTTGACACGGATTGGCTACTGCTAGACTTAGAAGAGCGTGGTAGCAAAGCGGTCATACCCCCTAAAAGCTCTCGTTTAAAGCAACGAGATTTCGATAAAGAAATGTACAAGTGGCGTCACTTAATCGAGAACTTCTTCTGTAAGCTGAAAGATTTCAAGAAAATTGCCATGCGTGCTGAAAAAACGGATGAGTCGTTTGCTGCTAATATCTATTTAGCAGCGACGATTATCCATTTACGGTAATTGTCAACACACCCTAGTAAAAAACAGCTAACTATAAAGCTAGTAACAGATCTAAACGCAGATAAAAAGCTTCAGGAAACTAAGAACTTAATGTTTCTTCAAGGTAATAACCTTACACAGTATTATAGCAAGCTAGATAATCATGAATATAAGAATAAGTCTGATACTGAAATTGCAGAGGAATTGATAAGTAAAGAAGATTTTGTAATAGGTAAATATGTAAAAATAAATAAAAGCTTTTTAAAGAACGGTAAGAAAATAAAAAACGATATTGAGGAAGAAAAAAGGAAACGAGACAGTATAATACTAGAAGATGAAAAGCTAAAAGATGATATTCATTATGTTTTAAATTATTATGAATTTATCTCTTTAGGTATTAGAGAAGGAGCGTTTGAAGAAAACTTATTTAAAAATCTACATTATTCGAGTTTCATGAAGCTTTGGAAATTTTCTCAACCTTTAATTATTCAAATAAGAACTTTAAGCAATAAAGATACGATATATCAAGAGATAGAATGGCTTGCAACGAAATGGAAGAGAGAACCTATTAAAATTAACAGTCAGACGATAGAAAAAAAGTAAATGTTTAGAAGTTTTGATTATAGCAATTTTTATTACTATAATCAAAACTTCTACATATTTTACTGTAAATCTTTACTAGCCTTTTAGTGTAACAACCATCTTCGTACCTCATGCAAACTTTCATAATAATCTACATCGTCTAAATGATTGCCCAAGCACTGTTCTAAATTGGTTCGTTCCTACTGATACTTTTCAATACCTAATATAGAAAGTATATCTTCAAGTTCAAGCGCCTGATGGATAATAGGCGCTAACCCTTTTAAGTCATTGTTTCCCTCAATTCTTGATAATCTACCAGATCTGAAAATAAAAAAATGAGCTTGGTCGATGCTAATTTCGCCAAGGCGTAAAAGTGAATAATTCCTATCAAAAAAGTACTAACTATTAGGTCATTTGAGTTCATTGCATATTTCCTAAATCATCGCCCTGACCCGTGCCATAATCCCGCGCCCAATCACCAGTCTTACATAAATGATGGCAATGGCAAATAGCAATACGATTAATGCTGCACCGCCAATAGCCAAGCTCGTCCACGGCACACTAAATTGTAGATTAAACCACTGCGTGATGGCCGCCCAGGCGCCGACGCTGGCGATGATCACGGCAAAGGTTGCCGCGCTAATACCAAGCACACCCAGCTCTAATATATTGAGCGTATACAAGTCGCGCTTTTGCATACCGAGCAGTCTAAAGGACGCGCTGTCCTTCATACGATCTTGCGAAGTAGACAGCAGCGAGCTGATCAGCACCATGACGCCAGTGAGTAGGGCAAGCAAAGTAAACACATAGACCAAGCGGCTCATTTGTACCACCAGCTCTTGAATTTGCTTGGCAATAGCCGTGCCATCGATGGTCGTGACCGCAGGGAACTGGCGTACCAGTTTGCCTTGTAGCTCTGGAATGGTATCTTCTGATACATGCGCGGTGGCAAACTGAATCTGCGGGGCAGCGGATAGCACCGACGGCTCAAACAAGAAGTAAAAATACGGGCTTGGACCACGCTCATAGCGCGTGCGAATACTGGTGATCTGCCCGACGATTTCGATACCCTGAATATTAAAGCGCACCTGATCGCCCATGCCGACATTGAGCATACTGGCGGCAGTGTCCAAGATAGATAGGGGTTTGATTTGTTCATTTGTCGCATCGATAGGCGTATATAGCGCATCGTCTGTGAGCGATTCAGTGATGTACTCAGTATCCATGACCGTATCGGCGTAGCTTAAGTTAAACACCCGCGTGGGGTCATCAAAGCCATCCTCAGGCTCGATATCTTTTGCCGGTACATCATTGGCCGTCTCTACACGCGCGCGAATGATGGGATAATAAGTGACAGGCGCCTCAATGATCGCATTAATATCGTCATGTTGATCGCTTTGCACATCGAGCAAAAACAGATTGGGCGCGTCTTCAGGATAGGCATTGATAAACTGCGCATTGATACTGTGATTGAGTGTGGTGATGAGCGTCAGCACCGCAACCGATAGCGATAAAGTGACAAAGAATAATGCGGATTGATTGCCCTTGCGCGCCAGATTATGAATGGCGATACGCTGCATCCAACTGACCTTGGCATTGCTCGCTAGCTTATTAAGCAACCACAGCCACCCACGCGCCAATAGCCAAAATATCGCCACAAAGCCGATCAAGCCGCCCAATAGCTGCGCGCCCAATGACAGCGAGCCCACTTCATAAGCAAAGAAGGCATACAGCCCTGTCATCACCAAGCCATACCACAGTAATGGCACGCGTCGATACCAAGGCAAGTTTTGCGACTGCTGGCTCGCCCCTTGATTGAGTAGGGCCGCGGGTTTGGTGGTGTTAAGCGCGCTTAAACCACGCTGCGCAATCAGCAACGTGAGGGCTAAGGCAATCACAATGGTCTTAATCGCGCTAATTGGATTGATAGATAGACCCACGTCAGCAGGTAAGATAGCCACGAGATACGGCTGACCAATTTTAAGCAAACCCAGACTAAGTACAACTGCTGCGATACAAGCAATGGCAGTCGTGACGATAAGCAGTTGATAATAGCTACGTTTGAGTGAACCAAGCGGCTCGCCTAACGCCAAACGAATGGCATTATTGGACTGCTGCTTGCTGACGAACGCACTAATGACACCGTACATGGCGACCGCCGAGAGTAGCAGTACGGCAATGACCAGTAGCTTTAAAAACATCAATACATTATCAGAGATACGCGAGACCGAAGTGTCCGCCGAATCAGCATCAGAGAGCTCGATATCAGGATAGCTGGTCAGTATGCCTGTGAGCTTTTTGCGCTGCGTGTTTATCAGCTCAGGATCACCTGCTATCTCGATACGGTAATTGATGCGGCTGCGCTGACCGAGTAGATTGGTCGCCTCTAACGCATCTTGTTTCATTAAGACCCGCCCACCAAAACCAAAGGCGGTCAAAGGTCGATCAGGCTCTTTGGTCAGCACATCACTGATCGTAAACTGCGCATCGCCAATATCGATACGGTCGCCGACACTAGCATTTAGGCTACTGAGCACTTCTGGGGCGACGACGATATTGTCAGCGGTTAGTTGCTCCCACAGTGGCTTTCCTGAGGCAAGCTCAGCGGTACCGTACAAAGGATAAGACGGTGTGACGGCTTTGACGCTGGCAAGCAAAGTTTGCTCATCGGTGACGAGCATGGCGCTAAACTGATAGTCATACACGGTCTGCGTATCGGGGATGGTTTCTACTTGCGCCAATACCTCGCTTGGCCAATCTTGCTTACTGTTTAAGATCAAATCCCCACCAACGAGTGCGCGCTGATTGTCATTGATATAACGATCGACAGACTGCTGCACAGAATCGAGGGTCAGGTAGGTTGCAAGTGACAAGGTCAATGTGAGTAGAAACAACACTGGATACACCCAGCGCTGCCACCAGCTACGGCTGAGTGCTTGCGAGCCTAGTGTTTTGGTGAAAAGTTGATTGAGGATACCGCTAGAATAACTGGTCTCTTGACGCATACTGGTATCAGTCTTTTTTATATCAGTCGATGTGTTGTCTGTCAGCTTTTCATTCATGTCGGTACAATCCGGCCGTCATGCATGGTAATGACGCGATCTGCCATCTCGGCAAGCGCAGGATCGTGAGTCACGACTACCAGTGCCGAGCCAACCTGCTGGCGTAAGTCTAATAATAATTGCATAACTTGATCGGCATTTTGCTCATCCAAGTTACCCGTTGGCTCATCGGCAAAGACAATTTTAGGATGCGATACTAGCGCTCGTGCCACAGCCGTACGCTGCTGCTCACCACCTGATAACTGATTGGGTAAGCTGTGACGGCGATGACCCAAATCAACCGCATCAATCAGCTCGTTGACTCGTGCTGGGTTTGGATGCCTTGCGATATCAAGAGGAAAGGCGATGTTTTCGGCGACAGTTAGGGTCGGCAGTAGATGAAATGACTGAAAGACAAAACCCATGTCCTGTTGACGAATAACTGCAAGTGAGTCTTCATCCAAGCTGCTGAGCGTTTGATCTGCCAGCGATACTGTACCACTATCAGGATAATCTAGTGCTGCGAGCAATCCTAGTAAGGTCGATTTACCCGAGCCTGATTTACCCATAATGACCACAAACTCGCCAGCATTGACGTATATATCGACGTCCTTAATGATAGATAATTTTTGCTCACCGACTTGCACGGTTTTGTTTAGCTGTGAGGCGGTCAGTAGGGCTGGTGTCTTAGCGTCTGCTTGTGGCGTGGATGCGGTAACCGAAGGTGATGATGTCATTACAGTGTCTCGTTAAATGGTCTCGTTAAGTAGTCTCATTTGGCGTACTTTTTGTCGTTTCGGCTTGAACGGTTTCAGCCGTATTCTCTGGATCGGTTGTTTTTAGCTCTTTTAACTCATCTAATTTCGGCTCTAGAATAGGCAAGATATTGTCATTGACGATGATCGTGTAGCCTTCTTTGGTTGGGTGAATGGCATCGGCTTGGTTGAGCTCAGCCTCACCACCGACACCCTCCAAAAAGAATGGTATTAGAGGGACGCTCATGTCTTTCGCGACGCGAGGATAAATGTCTGAGAATGCGGCAACGTAGTCATCGCCCAAATTATCATAGATCGACATCCCGCCCAAAATGACGACACTGCCATTGTCTTGCAAACGTTTAACAGCTGTCCGAATATTGGCTTCAATCGTCGCCACGTCGATACCGCGTATAGCATCATTAGCCCCAATGGTCAAAATCGTCACATCAGGTTTGGTTTGTAATACCCAATCTAAGCGATTGACGAGTCCCGTACTGGTTTCACCGCTCAGCCCTGAGTTGATCACTTCGGTATTCTTATAACCCATTGCCTGCAGACGATCTTCTAACTGCGCAGGGTAGTTATCATTTTTATCCACCCCAAGACCTTCCGTCAGTGAGTCGCCAAGCGCTAAAATAGTGATTGGTGATGAATTGACTTGCATATCGGTGGGTGCATCAGCATTGGTGTCTACGGACGTTGTATTGGCTTGGTTGGCTGTCGTTTCAGTATCTGAGCGTTGGGTGTCAGTCGGTTGATTCGGTGTGGTCGGCTCAGTCTCTTTTTGACAACCACTGATCGCCATGATAGCAGCGAGCATGGCAATAGCAGGCAGGTGCTGAGCGAGCCGAGAAGGGGTATTTAGCATGGGTGTTATGTCCTATAAGCAATCAAGCTGATGTAGAGTCAGCTCAAGATTTAAATCATCTTGCACTGACTATAGCAAAATAAGACAGCCACCAATATTGCCCTAAGGTTAATTTCAAGACAGCTTTATTGCGCGTTAGAAATCAAGGACTTATAGACAGCAGTATGTAGATATTTTGATAAGCTAATATCAAATGTATTTACCATCGACCATCACTGGACGACTGACGAGCCAAGCAATCACAACGTTTGCAATCATCAGTATCAGAATAATAAAAAGCGGCAGACTCCAGCTATCAGTCGCTTCATGGAGCCCGCCTGTGCCAAGCGGACCAAAAAAGGCAATCAAATAACCGACGGCCTGTGCCATACCAGACAGCTCACTTGATTGATTGGTAGTATAGGTACGCAGGGAAAACAGCATCATACTCAAGGTAAAAATCGCTGAGCAACCAATCCCCATCATGGCTGACCATAGCCACGCCAACTCAGTAGATAGATAGCTGATACCTAATACGCCAATGACATTGAGCACAGCGGCAAACACGGCGAGTGCTTGAATAGGACGACCACGATTAATCAGCCATGTCAGACTCAAGATAGAGATGGGTGCCATAAACTGAAACACAGAACCCATTTGGCCAGCGCTCACGGCAGATAGCCCTTTACTAACCAAAATAGAAGGCAAAAAACTGGCAACGGTATAAAACAGTAATGATTGTAGCCCCATAAAGACAGCAATTTGCCAAGCAAACGCCGTTCGCCAAATAGAGATAACAGAGGCATCTTTATCTGTAGATATGACGAGTTGGTGGTTGGATGAGCCCAAACGCACACGCAAAAATAACCAAATCAATAACGCAAAAATACCTAAAACCGTCCATCCACCCAGCGCCCATTGCCAGCCTACTTGCTCAGACAAAGGGAGGACGATGCCTGAGACTATCCCAGCGGTCACCGTCATTGTTAAACTAAACAAACCCGTAATCAGCGGAATATGTTGCGGAGTATGTTGCTTGATGACAGGCGCGGCCAGTGTATTGGCAAAGCCAATGGCTAGAGTCAGCAATAAAGTACCGATTAAAAACCCAGTCCACGTCGGGATAACGGTACGCAGAATCATGCCAGTGGTTAATAGCGCGATCATGGCAATCAGCGTATTTTCAAGTCCGAAGCGCTTGCCAATGGCTGGCGAGATCAGCGCACCAAGGGCAAAACCCAGCATCGGCACCGCGCCCAACCAGCCAATCTGTATCTCCGAGATATTGAGTGCTTCTTTCACCACTGGCGCGATAGCGCCCAGCGCAACGATAGGGGCACGCATATTGGTCGCTAGCAAAATCATGGCACATAGCACTAACCAAAAGGTGAAACGTGATGAAGGCAGATTGGATGAGGTAGACATAGCAGCACAACGATAACAGGGAAAAAGGACACGTTATAAGACAGCGCCGAAAAATCGTCGCTTGTAAAACAACACCAAAGATCATTTACTCAGACACGTACCTAAACGGTAATCAATAACGTCAAACAGAACTAAAAATTTGCAGAGGGCAAAACAGATAAGTTTGCTGGCCAATTTTTTAAATAGAAAATATCTAGATAGAGAGTGTCTAAATAGGAATAATAAGAGATGGTGACATGAAAATAACGCCAAGTCACTTTGAATGACTTGACGCTATTATACGAACAGATGTTAGGTAAATACTACCTGCGTATGGTAACCAATGAGTTTTTACACAGATTTGCCGAGTTGGGCAGCTCTTAACGCGTTTTCTTGTTGTTCTGCCATCAATGAGTCGCACTTGTTGGGATCATCGCCACAAAATGAGCACTGCTCATCACCCATCAATTTGGCAACACCACCACAAGAGCCTTTGAGCGGCTTTTTTTTGACCATATAACCGATGCCCATAAAAACGAAAAATAGGATAAACACTGTAAAGGTAATGGCAAGCATAGGAAGCAATTGGCTAAGCATAGAGGAAACCTCATTGTCAAAAGTGGGGCAGTTGCTGTTAATGATGTACTTTTAATGGCAACTAACTAATAGTATAGCAAATTTTGGTGTTGCTCGTTGTGCGTTATCGTATTCTCTTGTTTCAATGCCAAAAACTTACTAGGGCTTTTTGTCAGCGCGTAATGCTTGCATTGCTGGTGTCTGAACCACTTGCCAGTCATCGATATTATCATCAGACACGTTATCAGAAACATTACTCTCAGACCTGTCTGTTTTTATATCGTCAGCCAACACCACAAACATAGCAGCCAAGTTTTGAGCTTTAGCGACATCTAGTGCTTTATGATAGGGCATGGCAGTCAGAGCGGTTGCCCATGCATCCGCCAATGCAACAGAATCGGCCGCGACAGTGACTGAGGGCGCACCGCCTGCAATGGGTTTGCCAGTGGTCGGATCGATGGTATGGCTATAGCGTTTGCTATCAAATATGACGGAGTTGCGATAATTTCCAGAGGTTGCCAGATGCATTTGGCTAGCCGTATTTTTTGGCTGACGAATGGCAGATATCGTTTGGCGCTCGCTGACAGTGCTGCCTTCAATAGGGGCGTCAATCGCAATTTGCCATGGCTGCTGTAGGTTGTTAACGCCAGATGTCGAAATTTCACCGCCAATCTCAACCATATAATTGCGAATTTGATAATCCTCTCTCAGCACATCGGCGATGACATCAACCCCATACCCTTTGGCAACGGCAGAAAAATCAAGCTCGACGCCATCTTTGGTTTTAGACACCGTTTGGTCTTTTTTGATAATGCTCTCAAAGTCTACCAGTGCTTTTGCTTGGGCAATCTCGAGCGCTGTAGGCGGACTTTGTAGACGCTCGACTGTCATGGTGCTGCCAAAACCCCAGGTCTCGACAAGCGGCATCACCGTAGGATCGAATGCGCCGCCAGATTGCTCGTAGACAATCTTTGACACATCCAGCACCCGACTAAAATCAGCGTCGATGGTAATCGGTGTATTCTTATTCAACCGATTAAATTTAGAGATGGTCGAGTCGCTCTGATAGGTCGACATGCTGTCATTAATCTGTTTCAAGCGTTCATCGATTGACGCTTGTATGGCAGCTTCATCTGCATTATCAGGGAGCTGATAGCTGATATGGTAGCTTGTCCCCATCGTTTCACCAGTCAGATAGTTATAATCTGGTGTTTGCTGGCAAGCACTGAGACTCACCATACTAGCGAGACCCGCGATGCCAAGCAAAGAAGCATTTATGGGTTTTGAGGAGGCGGAGCAGTATCGGGTATTTTTCATAGGATCTTCGGTATAACGCAGAAATGAGTTGGGGTATAAAATAAGTCAGGCCTATTTTACACCCCTTAACCCTACAAATACCAATGATGGCAATGTTCAGTGACAATCTACTGCATACCAAGCCACCGCATACTAATCTACTGCATACCAAGCTATTTTACTTGCGACTCGCGTATGAGCCTATAAAGTTTGGGCGGTGAGACACGATTGACCCGTGTTGCCAGCTTTTCTTTACTGCCAGCGACCACGATATATTCTTCACCTTTTGAGAGTGCCTTCACCACTTGCTTTGCAAAATCAGTTGCCGTGAGACCGTTACTGGTTGCTTCATCCATGGTGCCCTGAACGCTGCCATCACCTGTCAAGGCATTGATAGAGATGTTGGTCTGAATAAATCCTGGGAATATCGTCGCAACCTCTATACCTTTGTCATGCAACTCTGCCCGTAAACTGTTTGCCCACATATGCAATGCGGCTTTGGCTGCGCCATAAGCACCGCGATATTGTGTCCCTAGTAATCCTGCCACACTCGATACCATGACGATTTTGCCGCCACCTTGTGCGATCATATCAGGCAGTATCAGTCTGGTTAGTCGCGTCTGAGCAAAGTAATCTACCTCCATAATCTGACGCTCGACGTCTTCGTCAGTTTCCATGATGAGTGAGCGCTGGCTAATACCGGCGTTATTGATGAGCCAATCAATGTTTCCAGCCTGAGCTTTGGCATTGTCATAGGCGGCTTTTGCTTGAGCGGCATCACTGATATCAAAAGGAACGACGATATGTTTTTTGGAGTGCTTGCAGCTTTTTTTGACGACATCGAGCTTTTTCTTATCGCGTCCACTCAGTACGATCTTAGCACCACGCTTGGCAAAGGCAATCGCCAATGCTTCTCCAATACCACTAGAAGCACCCGTGATCCAAATGGTCAGATCTTTGTATTTGGTTTTCATAAGCGTCCTTTCTTAATATTTAGAGCGCTCATGATATAGGATAGCAATGCTGATCTACCAGTTAGATTTGTAGTCTCAACAACCACAATGATTGCTAAAAATCACACAAAAAAAGAGCCTCAATTGAGACTCTTTTTATATACACTTTTAAGTTTATCTGGCGGGGTTATTTAACCACCGAAATCATCAAGCATGATGTTTTCGTCTTCTACGCCCAAGCTGTGGAGCATATCGATCACAGCAGCGTTCATCATCGGTGGCCCACACATGTAGTATTCACAGTCTTCTGGGTTTGGATGATCTTTCAGATAGTTTTCGAGCAACACGTTATGGATAAAGCCTGTTGGACCTTCCCAGTTATCTTCTGGTAATGGGTCAGACAGAGCCACATGCCATTCAAAATTGTCAAACTCTTCTTCTAGCTGATCGTAATCTTCAACATAGAACATTTCACGAATCGAGCGAGCACCATACCAGAAACTGATCTTACGATCTGTTTTCAAGCGCTTGAGCTGATCAAAGATATGCGAGCGCATGGGAGCCATACCAGCACCACCACCGACAAAGATCATTTCAGCTTCAGTATCTTTGGCAAAGAATTCACCATACGGGCCTGATACCGTCACCTTATCGCCAGGTTTTAGGCTAAATACCCAAGAAGACATTTTGCCCGGTGGAATACCGTCAGGACCACGTGGCGGTGGACTTGCGATACGGATGTTGAATTTGATGAGGCCTTTTTCTTCAGGGTAGTTGGCCATCGAATACGCACGAATAACGGGTTCATCGACTTTTGAGACGTATTTGAAGACGTCGAACTTCTCCCAGTCTTCACGGTACTCTTCGCCGATATCAAAGTCTTTATAATGAACTTCATGCGGTGGCGCTTCAAGCTGCACATAACCACCAGCGCGGAAGTTTACTTCTTCGCCTTCTGGGATTTTTAGCACCAGCTCTTTAATGAAAGTCGCAACGTTATCGTTTGAGATAACCTCACATTCCCATTTTTGTACATCAAAGAATTCAGGATCAATCTCAATTTTCATGTCTTGCTTAACAGCTACCTGACAAGCCAAGCGCATGTGATTGCGGATCTCGCCTTGAGTAAAATAGCCTTCTTCGGTGGGCAAAATAGAACCACCACCTTCAATAACGCGGCAACGACACTGCGCACAGGTACCACCGCCACCACACGCTGAAGACAAAAAGATGCCTTCGCCCGCTAGCGTTTGCAGTAGTTTACCGCCTGCTGGTGTCACCACGTCATTATCGGGATTATCATTAATATGGATAGTGACATCGCCTGAACTGACCAGTCTTGAGCGCGCCGCCAAAATAATAGCGACGAGGCCCATGATGATCAAGGTAAACATAGCAACGCCACCAATCGCCGTAGCGTAATCCATGGTAGGTATCCTTAATCTATGGGGTAGGGGGGCGAAGACATTTTTTATGCTGTGTCCGAACCCTTACCGAATAAATGAATTAAATAGATCAAATAGCTAATAGAAGCTTTGAGCTTAGTAGTTTAGATGGACATACCACCGAACGACATAAAGCCGAGCGACATAAGACCAACCGTGAGAAAGGTAATACCAAGACCGCGCAATGGTGCTGGAATGTCTGAGTATTTGAGCTTTTCACGAATACCTGCCAATGCAGTAATAGCAAGTGCCCAACCGAAGCCTGCGCCCACACCATAGACGACAGATTCACCAAAGTTATAATCACGCTCGACCATAAATAGTACACCACCCAAGATGGCACAGTTTACGGTGATTAGTGGTAAGAATACCCCAAGCGCGTTGTATAAACTTGGTACAAACTTGTCCAAGAACATCTCTAGAATCTGTACGGTGGCTGCAATCAAACCGATGTAACTAAGCAACCCTAAGAAGCTCAAGTTGATATCAGGAAAGCCTGCCCAAGCCAATGCACCATCTTTTAGGATGAACTGGAATAGCAAATTGTTTAGCGGAACGGTGATGGCCATCACGACAATCACAGCAACCCCTAGACCAATCGCTGTCGAGACTTTTTTGGATACGGCCAAAAAAGTACACATGCCTAAAAAGTAGGCAAGTGCCATGTTCTCGATAAAGACTGAGGTTATAAATAAACTAATATAATGTCCCATTAGTGACCGCCTCCATGTGCCATGCCTTTAGACTGCGGCTTCATTACAAACTCAGCTTCTTCCACTTGTTCTGGTTTCCAGGTACGGACGATTGCGATAAACAAAGCAATAATGAAGAACGCTGATGGTGGCAATAGCAACAGACCGTTTGGTATATACCAACCGCCATCAGTAACTGGTTGTAGGATAGTGATACCAAACCAAGTACCTGCGCCTAACAGCTCACGAATGGTGGCAACGAATAGCAAGACCGCTGAGTAACCAAGACCGTTACCAATACCATCTAAAAAGCTTGGGATTGGCGGGTTACTCATGGCAAATGCTTCAGCACGGCCCATAACGATACAGTTGGTGATAATCAAACCAACGAAGACCGACAGACCTTTACTCACATCATAAGCGACCGCTTTTAGTACCTGATCTACCAAGATAACCAATGAAGCAATAATGGTCATCTGTACGATGATACGAATGCTCGATGGAATCTGCTTACGAATAATAGAGATAAAGAAGCTTGAAAATGCCGTCACCAAGGTGAGTGCCACACACATGACCATGGCATTGGCCATACTCGTTGTGACTGCCAGTGCCGAACAGATACCAAGAATCTGTAAACCAATGGGATTATTGTCAAAAATAGGCGTGGTTAAAATACTTTTAGTGTCAGCCATTTTATGCCTCCTTGCCATTAGCTATTGGTAGCGCGGCTGCCAATTCGGTGTTAAGTTGAGCGGCCGACGTTGACTGATTTGCTTGTGTATCTGCATCATCAAGGGTCTGACCGCTCTCTTTACGTAGCATATCTAGATAAGGCTTATAGCCTTGATCGCCTAACCAGAACTGAATCATGTTGCTGACGCCGCGGCTTGTTAGTGTTGCGCCGCTGATACCATCGACCCAATTGTCTTTCGGATTACCCGCTTTGGTCACACCAGTAGCAACGTTGCCATTGTCATCATAAGAATGGATGCCATTCCACTGTGCGCGCCACTCTGGCTCTTCAATACGAGCGCCAAGACCTGGGGTCTCTTTATGCTCATAAAAACTGATACCTTTGATGGTATTCATGTCACTTTCAAGCGTTAAGAAACCATAAATCGTACCCCATAGCCCGTAGCCTTGAATAGGCAATACAACCAGTTCAGGTTTGCCTGCGTCATCTTCTTTGACATAGACTTTGGCGTATTTTGGCTTACGGCCAATACCAGCAGGATCATTGTCGCCCAAGTCTTCGCTTAAGGCTTGGTTTTTGGTCGCTTGACTGGCGTCATAAGCATTACGATCAGGAATACCAGCCGTTTTTAACTCATCATCATCAAGGTAGTTGCCTTTATTTAGATCAATGATTTTGACATCAAAATCTTTAAAACGTTCGGCGACATCATCTGCTGTATCAGACTCAGTATTGTACATGTCAGCGGCGACCAAGATGTTTTTATTGCGATCCAAGCGTGCATTTTCGATTTGTGCAGGTTTTAGGCCAACAGCGACAGCTGAGACCAATACTGAACAAACCAAGCACAGCGTCAAAGCCACACTGATGGTTTTGGCATTATTACTTTTGGGCTTGGACATAACGAACCCTCCGAGCAGTTTGGCGTTTGATATTTGCTTGGGTCACAAAATAATCAAACAGTGGAGCAAATAAGTTGGCAAACAAGATAGCCAGCATGATGCCTTCTGGGAAAGCAGGGTTAATGACACGAATCAGAACGGTCATAAAACCGATCAAGATACCATAAGCCCAGCGGCCCTTATTGGTGTGGGCAGCAGAAACGGGGTCGGTTGCCATGAATACTGCACCGAACGCAAAACCACCGATAACCAAGTGCCAGTAGAATGGCAAGCTCATCATCATATTGTCATCAGAGCCAATCAGGTTGAACACCAATGAAGTAGCAATCAAACCAACCACACAGCCTGCCATGATGCGCCAAGAAGCAATACGCGTCCAAAGCAACACCGCAGCACCCATTAGGATAGCTAGCGTCGATACTTCACCGATACTGCCCTGCATGTTGCCTAAGAATGCATCACTCCAAGTGATCGCATTACCATAGACATCAACAAAGTCTTGAGGAACCACACCAAGCGCGGCAAGCCCAAGCGGGGTCGCACCTGAGAAGCCATCTACAGCTGTCCATACTGAGTCGCCAGACATATAGGCTGGATAGGCAAAGTATAAGAACGCACGGCCTGATAGGGCAGGGTTCAAGAAGTTTTTACCAGTCCCACCGAACACTTCTTTTGCGACCACCACACCAAAGATAATACCGAGGGCAACTTGCCATAAAGGAATATCAGGTGGTAAACATAATGCAAATAGAACTGAGGTCACAAAGAAACCTTCGTTAACTTCGTGTCCGCGGACAACGGCAAAGATAATCTCACAGAGAATACCGACGGCAAACGTCACGATATAAATCGGCAAAAACTGCATGGCCCCATAAACAAAGCTTGCCCAGATACTGTCTGGGTTGTAACCTGCCATACTAGTGATGACGGTACGCCAGCCTTCAGGTTGCAGACCGAGCTGAGCGATAGCGGTTAGTGCTTGATGACCGATGTTGTACATACCCCAAAACATTGCTGGGAAAGTACATAGCCATACCGTAATCATAATACGCTTTAAGTCGATACCGTCACGAACGTGTGATGAAGCGTACGTTGTGGTGCCTGGCTGCCGAAGAAACGTATCAAACATCTCAAAAATAGCATAATACTTTTCGTGTTTGCCGCCTTTGGTAAAAGATGGCTCCATACGATCGAACATATTGTGTAAAAATTTCATCGTGGTTAGCCCTCCAGCTCAATGCGCGTTAAGTTATCACGCAAAATATCACCGAACTCATATTTGCCAGGAGATACAAAGGTGCATAGTGCCAAGTCTTCTTCATCCAACTCAAGTGCACCCAAATCAGTGGCACTGACGATGTCTTCGACAATCAAAGCACGTAACAATTGAGTGGGCAGGTAATCTTGAGGCATGACTTCTTCAAAGACACCAATCGGTACCATGGCGCGAGGTGAGCCATTACTTGTTGTGGTGAAATTGTACTTTTTGCCACCAAAGAACTGCGAGATATAGATAGGCAGCTTTGAGAAGCGGTTTTTACCGGGGCTAAAGAAGTGAAACGCAGGACGCTCACGACCTTCAGGCAGTGCACTGATCTGATTATGAAAACGACCAAGATAAGCGATATTGTCAAATACTCTGCGACCAGACAATACTGAACCTGAGATGATACGGTTCTCGCCTGCCGCTAGCTGACCTTTGGTTAATGCCGTAATATCAGCACCACGCTCGGTTGCAATCAGATGCGGATTGGTAACCGCAGGGCCAGCCAAGCTTAGCATACGACGTGTATATAGATGTCCAGTTGTGAACAGCTTACCAATCGCAATCACATCTTGATAACCAATCGTCCATACGGTCACGCCGCGGCTGATAGGGTGCAAGAAATGAATGTGCGTACCTGCAAGACCTGCTGGATGTTTACCCGCAAAGGCATGATACTCAGTGACATTATTAGCCGCAGATTTTGCAACTGGCGTCAACTGGGCGTCGCCATGGTGGCAGACAAAGGTCTTGGGCGTGAGTGTTGAGAGTACTGCTAGGCCATCATTGAACGCTTGTAGCTGCTCATTGATTACCAGCATTGGATCAAGGGCGAGTGGATTGGTGTCCATTGCTGTCACAAAGATAGCATGTGGACGAGCGCCGATTTCGGGCGCACGGCTATAGGGACGTGTGCGAAACGCAGTCCATTCGCCAGAGGCAATCAGTTGGGTTTCAACGACTTCAGAGTCTAGGTCAGCAAGCTGCTGTGAGTCATAGCGCTCAAAGTCTACTTCTTCACCATTCGGGTCGACCTCAATCACAAGACTTTCAAACACTCGGCGCTCACCGCGTTTAACAGCGACGACCTTACCAGCAGCAGGGGCAGTATAGATGACGCCAACACGCTTTTTGTCTTCAAAAACGGGCTGACCTTTGGCTACAATGTCACCTTCTTTGACATTCATCGTAGGCTTCATGCCCACGTAATCATAGCCAATAAGTGCTACATGTGTCGGTTGGTGCTCAGATATCTCGCGGGAGGGTTCACCGGTGATGGGCAAATCCAAACCTTTTTTGATGGTAATCATAAGCGAAAACTTAGTCCATAGTCTAAAACGATACCAGACATCCTGTTTGGTACATCGGTAGCTTGAACATTTATCTCACTCAATAAAGCCTTCAATCATCTATTTCTATACTGAAATAAGGATGAAAGCTCTCTGAAGATAATACATGATCATAACTACTATTAAGAGTATTAACGCTGACCTTAGACTCCTTAACAACACGTTAATGTCTTATTCGAATTACCAAAGTGGCGACTGGCTACCAAGGTGTATGCTAAAACTATTGAATCAAAATCAATCGCCAAAAGCACATTGCCAACAGAGATTACTTTGAAAATAACAGCCTTATCATACGTTTCATTGAAATTAAAAACTTGTAATACCAGTATGATGGGCCACTTTTATCCAATCAGCATCATTCAAAAATACGCAATTTTTTAGAGGTGTGACTAAAAACGATCTATTGAAGTAGATGATAAACTGGCTAAAAGACAACCTAGATAAGCAAGCATCACATCATTTTTGTGATCTGCCAAACTCTAGTCATAACTGTTTTATATTGTTAGCTAGTAATAGGGTTTTAAACGGCATCCAATGGGGCTTTATACTGCAGAATCGGTGGTATACAGACTACCAGATTAGATTTCTATTATAACCCTTTTTGGCAATATATCAGTTAATATCATACGGATATATTGAGCCATTGCTCATTGTCTCTGAGGCATTATGAAGTGCGACTAAGCAATACCGTCTCAACAAAAAGCGTAACGTATGGTTACTATCACATAGAAACAAATAAAAATTTACCTAGGATTATACGCTAAATTGACCTAAAATTGCCAGTCAGTAATAGAATTTAACGAATGTTGGTGCCGATTCTACGTATTACAACTTATGGTTATGATTGTTTGATTTCGATTGTATCCTATCTCTATTTGAGCAGATTTCTGACCTATTTTATTTGGTTTTTCGAATCTGTCTATAATTTATGCCGCGTTTGCGTGGTGTTTTCTATCGTGGTCTGATGCTTCGATTTCGTTTTATTCTCAACAATGTAATTGTCTAAATTTATTGCCAATATTATGCTTTATAAGGAATGCTATATGTGTGCTGTGCCTGTCATTATCCCGGCTATTGATTTAAAAGATGGTAAGTGCGTACGTTTAAAACAAGGCCGTATGGAAGATGATACGGTATTCTCTGATGATCCCGTTGCCATGGCGGCACGTTGGGTAGATGAGGGCGCACGCCGCCTGCATTTGGTCGATTTGAATGGTGCTTTTGATGGCGTGCCAGTACACAGACAAGTGGTCAATGATATTACCAAAGCATATCCGAACCTGCCTATTCAATTGGGTGGTGGCGTGCGTAATATGAATACTATTGAGCAATACATTACTGCCGGTCTAACTTATATTATCATCGGTACAAAAGCGGTTGAAGAGCCGGATTTTGTGGCAGAAGCTTGCCGTGAATTTGCAGGACACATCATTGTTGGTATCGATGCCAAAGACGGTATGGTCGCCACTCATGGCTGGGCCAATGTTACCGATACCAAAGCGACCGAGCTTGCCAAGCGCTTCGCTGATGTAGGTGTTTCTTCTATTGTGTATACTGATATTGCCCGCGATGGCATGATGCAAGGCGTGAATGTTGAACAAACCGTCAATTTGGCTCGCGAAGGCGGATTACCTGTGATCGCATCAGGCGGCGTTACTGATATGAAAGACATCGAGCTATTAAAGCCCTATGGTGATAGTATCGAAGGTATCATCACTGGTCGTGCTATCTATGAAGGCACGTTGAATTTGAGCGAAGCTCAGCTTTACTTAGATAGCTAAATAAATCAAAAATTAGTCGGTTAAAATCAGACAGCTAATTATCAGCAATCAGCTAAGCGAGAAAAACCCGTAAAAAATAAAGGATGCTTATGGCCAGTTATTTTGACCGTCCAATGATACGCCGTTTTATAAAAGCGTGGGGTCAAATGCTGTTGCTGTTAAGCATCGTTTGTACGTGGCCCACCTATGCTGCTGGTGAAGAACTCTCTGGCATTGCAACCGTACTTGGCGTGGAGAGTGCAGAAGAGGCAACACCTGATAGTGATCCTGCGCCAGACGAGGAAGCATCAGACCCCGCCACCTCATTATCGACACCTGCCCAGCCCCCCGTCATCAGCGGTGAAAGCACCAATAACGGTCAAATTGAAACCACACCCACCCCGCAAAAAGATAATGAAATCCGTCAGCGTATCAATGGTATTTTCTCTGAAGTCGAAGGCCTACAAGCCGTTACTGTCAGTGTGAGCCAGGGCGTGGTCACCTTGGCAGGAGAGACTGCCAACGAAAAAAAAGCGCAGCAGGCCATCAATCTGACCAACCGTTTGACTGATGTAGTCACCGTTGATGACAATATCAATCGAACGTTGGACGTTCAAGAGAATGTCTCGACGGTTTATCAAGGTCTAAAAGCACAATTAGAAAACCTCGTGAAGGCGCTGCCTTTGCTATTGGTCGGCGTTGTTATATTTGCATTGGTCACATGGTTTGGTAGTTGGTTATCTAATCGCAAAAGAATGTGGCAGCGCTTAACGCCAAATCCGTTTGTCGCTGAGCTATTATCACAAACCGTCAAAGTTATTTTTATCATCTTTGGTCTGATCTTGGGACTGAGCCTTATCGGGGCAGAAACCATCTTAGGTACTTTGCTTGGCGGCGCAGGTGTCATCGGTATTGCCGTTGGTTTTGCGGTCAAGGATACCATCGAAAACTATATTGCCTCACTAATGCTCAGTATCCGCCAGCCATTTCGCGCCCGTGATCAAGTGGTTATCAATGGGCAAGAGGGTATTGTCGTTCGTCTGACCTCACGTGCGACGATACTGATGACATTGGATGGCAATCAGTTGCGTATTCCGAATGCTGAGGTGTTTAAAGGCACCATTCTCAACTACACTAAAAATCCCGAGCGCCGCTTTACTTTTGAATTAGGTGTTGATGCCAATGATGATCCGCTAGCAGCTATCAAAGTAGGACTGGATGCGATCGATACGCTCGCATTTGTATTGGATGAGCCCAAAGCCATCGCGGTGATTACCAATGTGGGTGATTCCAATATCGTGCTAGAGTTTCAGGTTTGGGTAGATCAATCAGAAACCGACTTTGCCAAGGCCCGTAGTATTGCCATTCGTGAGACCAAGCATGCACTAGAAAACAAGGGCTTTAGTTTACCTGAGCCTATTTATCGCCTGCGGTTTAATAACAAATTAGAGAAAGCCATTGAACATATGCAGAACAGTGCGGATAGCGCTAAATCTGACATGACGATTACCTCAACCACGCCTGAGCCTACTTTTACCCATCAAGATAATGAGAATCCTGTTGATAATAAAGATAAAAAGCAAGCGAAGGCGCGAGCCAAAGTTATTTTGCAAGGCCGTAATGCTGATGAGGTCCTCGATGCTCGCACTGATGACAAGCTGATGGAAAAGGTTGAGCAAGAGATTGCTCAAAGCTCAGATGAAACGGATTTGCTCAATAATAATAGTCCGCAAGAATAGTAATAGATAGTAGGTTTAAAAGTAGGCACAAAAAGTGCAATGGAACTCGTATTTGGTAATTCATCAAAGTCGAGATTTTTTATGGAAATGAAGCATCTAATCATATTTGCCGTAATCGGCATCATAGCATTGCTTGGTTTTAACATCATCAATGGCAATAGTCATGAGAAAAACAGAGAGGTTGCCGTTAGCAGTACTGTTTCTGAACAGCCTACAGCAGCTATATCTGATGCAGATAGCTCTAAGAATAGCTCTGCAAATATCGCCAGCAAACCACTTAGCCAGCAGCCAAAAGCCATAATAGATGATGCTACCAATAAAATCGATCAAGCACAGCAATCTGAGCAAGATCGTTTGGAACAGATGAGTAATGCACAGTAAAAAAATATTTAACCTAAAACTATAAATAACAAAGCATAAAAAAGGGCCAACGTTATCGTTAGCCCTTTTTATTTATGGTACTACAGTTTCAGATTAGCTTTTTTTGCTAGATCCTCTACGGTTATTACTTCTCTTTGCTGGAGCTTTCTTAGACGGCTCTTTTTTGGCAGGCTGCGTTTTTGTCTGATTCATGGCACTAGACTGCAATTTTTCTTTTAAGTCAAAGTCAATTTGCAGTAGGTCCATATTAACGCCAGCAACCTGTACCTTAACCAAGTCACCCAGCCCAAATAGCGTGCCTTTGTCTTTACCAATAAGCTGTTGCTGCTGCTCATCATAAACAAAGAAATCATCGCCCACATTGGAGATATGTACCAAGCCATCGATGTATAGATCAGTCAACGTAACGAATAGGCCGAAGTTGGTCACGGTCGTCACAACCCCTTCGAACTCTTCACCGACATGATCCGTCATATAATGACACTTGAGCCAAGACTCTACAAAGCGAGATGCTTTTTCTGCACGGCGCTCTGTATCAGATGTCTGTGTACCCGCGCCGTCAAGTGAAAAATCCATGACAGGTTGCTTGCTGTTTGTTACTTTTGCTTTGATCGCACGATGCAGCATTAGATCTGGATAACGGCGAATCGGCGAGGTAAAGTGGCTATATTCATCATAAGCCAAGCCGAAGTGACCAATATTGTCAGGGGCATAATTTGCCTGCATCATCGAGCGTAGCAACATGCTATGAATGCTAATCGCATCTGGTCTGTCTTTGGTTGCTTCAATAATACGCTGATAATCCGCTTGCGTTGGATTTTCTTCTGGGAAGGGTAGGCCAAAGTTTTTTGCATATTCGTGGATACGCATTGACTTCTCATTATCAGGCTTATCATGGTTACGATATAAGACTGGTAGCTCATGTTTGAGCGCAAAGTTTGCCGCGCAGGTATTAGCGAGGAGCATACACTCTTCAATCAGCTTCTGAGAGTCACCGCGAGTACGCGGTAATATAGCGTCAATCCCGCCTTTTTCATTAAATTTGATGTAGGTTTCGACTGTCTCAAACTCCATCGCATGACGCTCTTCACGTTTTTTGAGCAGTAACTCATAAAGCTGATGCAATGTATCAATCGATTTTTTGACGTCTATATTGCCCGTTAATGATTTAGGAAGTCTTTTATCAGTCGGATTGACAAAATAGTCGTTCACTTGGTTATACGTGAGACGCGCTTGTGAGTGCATCACTGATGGATAAAACTCATATCCTGTGACCTTACCTGCACGTGATATTTTAATATCAGCCACCATGCATAGACGATCAAGGTTAGGGTTCAATGAACACAGACCATTAGAGAGGACTTCAGGGAGCATCGGAATCACACGATGCGGGAAGTATACAGACGTACCACGCTCGTAAGCATCTTGATCTAGTGGTGAGTTTGGCGTGACATAGTAGCTCACATCCGCAATTGCGACCACGACGCGGTAGTTGCCGCCTGAGCGCTTCTCAGCAAATACGGCATCATCAAAGTCACGAGCATCTTCACCATCGATAGTAACGAGTGGCAGATGACGCAAATCTTTGCGACCTTTTATGTCTTTCTCTGTTGGTTCTTGATATTCAGCAGCTTGTTTGAGCGCCGCTTCACTGAAATCTGATGGGATATCATAGTTAAGAAGGGTCGTCTCAATAATCAGCTCTCGATCGTTATCATCAGACAATACCTCAGTGATTTTGCCAGTGGCAAATTCATGCTGGTTCGGCCAGTCGATGATATCGACTTTGACAGGCGCGCCTGGTTTGATATTGAGGGCTTGGACATTATCATCAGTGACCGTGATTGGTTGATGAGTGTTTGGACTACCAAGCTCAACACAAAAGCCCTCTTCATCACGCGCAAGTGTACCGATAAAGTTGTTCTGGCGGCGCTCAATCACATCGACAATACGACCTTCAGTACGACCGCGATTATCTGTTGATGTGCCAACTGCTGCTACTGTATCGCCATTGAATACCCAGCGCATTTGTTTTTCGTGCAAAAACAAATCTGGCATATCACTTAGCACCACAAAGCCAAAGCCTTTTGGATGTGCAGATACGGTGCCTGTAACGATATCTTGCTTAGTGACTGTGCGATAGCGATAGGGACGGCCTTCGCGATTGACTTGACCGTCGCGTGCCATGGCTTTTAGGCGATTGCCCAAAGCATCAAACTGATCTGGATCTTCAATCTCAAAGATCTGCGCCAGCTGCTTGTGAGTGACTTCCCCATGCTCACCAATCGTACTGAGTATCAACTCACGACTAGGGATTGGGTTGTCGTATTTTTGTGCCTCACTTGAGGCGTTTGGATCATTCCAACTCATAAATTACCGTATCTATTTTTTAAATTATTAATAGTGACTATCTTAACACGAACGGCAGCGCAATATCTTGCGTCAATTGCCTTATGTGCCTTCAATAGCAAAAAGCGTTGCATTTTTAAATGAACGCTATTGGGATCAATCAAATATCGATATCAACACTGCTTGATTGATTGGTGATTTTTTTACTGTCTAGCTCTTTTGAGACTTCTAGCACTGTGGTTTGATTTGATTTATCCAGGTATTTCTGTGCTTTATCGACTTCAGTGGTCAAGCTATTGACCGTTTGTTTCATATTTTCTAATGCTTCGATTTTATAATTACTGATCATATCCATGGTGTCATAGACATTATTGAAGGCATTTTGCAGTTTATCAAGCTCAATGCTACTACTTGTTGCTTGTTCATGAATCTCACCTGACTGACGCTTAAGCATGGCAGAGGTTGATTCAATCAAGCTACTCGTGGTTTTATTCAATGCCGTAATCTGATCAAGTACCAGCTTTTGATTGGTCATGGCTTGAGCAACTACCACCGCCGTACGTAGTGCTGAAACAGTGGTCGTCGTTGCTCGATCAACCCCTTTAATCAGCTCTAGATTGTTTTTACGGATGGTGTCGAGCGCTAGATAACCTTGTACGTTGACGGCCAACTGAGTTAAAAAGTCAGTGTTTTTTTGACGCACATAAAACAGCATCTCTTCTTTGATAATACGCGCTTTTTCAGGATCAGTCGCTTCTATGGCGTAGACTTTTTGCTCTAGTTGCTCATCTATCTTTTTGCCAACATAGATATACTGGCGTATAGACTGCATCAGCTCCCACATATTAACTTTTTCTTGCTCAATCATTGCATTGTCTTTGAGCAATTCATCTTTACCGTTATATAAACTGGTTACTACTGCATTGATATGCGATTGCGCTGACTCATACTGACGGAAATAGTCTTGCACTTTATTACCAAATGGAATCAGACCGAATAGCTTACGTGAATTGGTCAGCTCTTTTTTGCTTGGGTCTAAATCTTCGACGATACCGCGTAATTCGGTTAAAGATTTGGCAATAGGGGAATTGTCAAACAAGCTGTCATTGAGGCTTTTGGCCGGTAGCTCAAGCATACGATTAGAGACTTGAGCGGATTCACGAATCTCTTTGGTGCCCAGATTATGAATGGATTGGACGTTTTGCTGAAATTCTGGACTGTGCACGGAGTTAGTAATCACGTGATCGACGAACGCATCCACTTTGGCATCCAGCTCCGGAATTTGGCTTTCATCCAACTTAACCATTTGATCGGCTTCACTTTTTTGTATTTCTTTGACAGGTTCAGGCGCTGTGAGAGAGATACTAGGAGTTGTGGCGTTTTCTGGTGGTGTTAATTCTTGCATGAAAGTTCCCTTGATGTCAGATAAAAGCAGTGTTTTTATAAACGACTCTATTGGTCGTGATATAGATTATTGTTGTACACTGACTAAAAATTTTGATAAATGCTGATTAGCAAATATAAAACAGATCTTTAGACTACCGCGTAATCAAATAGTTGAGAAGGTAGATTTTGTAAAATAGCGTCAGCCAATTATATCTGGCTAAATACATTTAAAAGAGACAGTAGGCAGTCCAAATAATAAAAAACCATCAATATCCCGTAGCATATTGATGGTTAGATTTATAAATAACTATATGGACTGACAGCCACTACTTAAAGCAATCTCATAAAAGACTATTTTTTCTTTGTAGGTCCAAGCAGCATACCCATTTGGCGACCTTCCATCTTAGGATATTGTTCGACGTTTGAGATATCAGCAGTATCTTCAATGATACGATCAAGTTGTTTGCGACCAAGATCTTGGTGCGCCATTTCACGTCCGCGGAAACGGATGCTAATTTTAACTTTGTCTTGATCTTCCAAGAAGCTGATAATTTTTCTCAGTTTAACCTGATAATCGGCTTCTTCGGTACTAGGACGTAGCTTCATCTCTTTGAGCTGAGTCTGCTTTTGGTTTTTCTTAGCTTCTTTAGCCTTTTGCTTTTGATCATAGAGGAAATGTTTATAATCCATGATCTTACATACTGGCGGCTTAGCTTCAGGAACTAATTCAACCAAATCTAGGTTTTCATCACGTGCCGCTTTCATCGCGGTTGCGATATCAACCACACCCATTTGCTCGCCATCTTCTTTGACGAGACGGACTTCTTTGACGTTGATATCTTCGTTGATGTTCAAACGGTTGGACTGTTTAATAGGTATTACTCCTCATCTGTTTTTGGGGTCTGTCGGCCTTTTTTACTGACAGCGGTCTGTACTAATGTAATAAATTCAGAAACACTCATCACGCCAAGGTTCTCACCTTCGCGCGTTCGGACGTTGACACTGCCCGATTCCACTTCTTTATCCCCTAATACTAGCATATAGGGAATACGTTCTAATGTTTTCTCTCGTATCTTAAATCCAATCTTTTCGTTACGCAAGTCGCTAACGGCACGCAAACCTGCATTTTTGAGCTCACTAACCACGTTTTCACAGGCATCAGCTTGCTTATCAGTGATGTTCATGACCACAACTTGTTGCGGTGCTAGCCATACTGGCATCCAACCAGCATAGTGTTCGATCAAAATACCAATGAAGCGCTCAAATGACCCTAAGATGGCACGGTGCAACATAATAGGCACTTCACGATCGTTCTGCTCATTGACGAACTCAGCATCGAGGCGCTCAGGCATATTGGGATCTACCTGAATGGTACCGCATTGCCAAATACGACCTAACGAGTCTTTTAGACTAAACTCAATCTTTGGACCATAGAAAGCGCCTTCGCCAGGTAGATAATCCCAGTCTAGGCCTGAGCTATCAAGCGCATCTGCTAACGCCTTTTCTGCAAAGTCCCAAGACTCATCACTACCAACACGTTTTTCGGGACGAGTAGAGAGCTTCATAATAATGTTATCGAAGCCAAAATCTTCATAGACAGCAAGCGTTAGCTTGATAAATTCTGCTACTTCTTGCTGAATCTGTGCTTGCGTGCAAAAGATATGAGCATCATCTTGCGTAAAACCACGTACGCGCATCAGACCGTGCAATGAACCTGATGGCTCGTTACGATGGCAAGAACCAAATTCTGCCATACGTAGTGGCAAATCACGGTAAGACTTTAAGCCTTGATTGAACACTTGCACATGACAAGGGCAGTTCATTGGTTTTACGGCATAATCACGATTTTCACTAGAGGTCGTGAACATATTAGTTGCGTAGTTGCCCCAATGTCCTGAGCGCTCCCACAGACTGCGATCAACGATTTGTGGCGTTTTGATCTCTTCGTAGCCGTTATCGTATTGTACTTTACGCATATATTGCTCAAGTACTTGATAAATTGTCCAGCCATTGGCATGCCAGAACACCATACCTGGGGCTTGCTCTTGCATATGAAATAGGTTTAACGCTTTACCAATTTTACGATGGTCACGTTTTTCTGCTTCTTCAATACGCTGGATATAGGCTTTTAGCTGTTTTTTATCAGCCCAAGCAGTACCATAAATACGTTGCAGTTGCTCGTTTTTCGCATCACCGCGCCAATAGGCACCTGACATTTTGGTCAGTTTAAATACTTTCAAAAAGCGCGTATTGGGCACATGCGGGCCACGGCACATATCGACGTATTCTTGATGATGATACAGACCAAAAGCTTCTTCACCTGGCATATCATTAATCAGTTTTAGCTTATAGTCTTCGTTACGTGATTCAAAGATCTCAATTGCTTCGGCACGTGGCGTCATTTTTTTGATAACGTCATAATCTTGCTTGATCAGCTCCATCATGCGTTTTTCAATAGCTTCCATGTGCTCAGGCGTAAATGGCGTTTCACTAAAGATATCGTAATAAAAACCATCATCAATAACAGGACCAATGACCATCTTCACATCAGGATATAGCTGTTTAACTGCATGACCTAATAAGTGAGCGCATGAGTGACGAATGATATCGACACCGTCATCGTCTTTTGGTGTCACGATTTCAACGTTGGCATCAGCGACGATAGGATCGTACGCATCTACTAGGTGACCATTGACACGTCCAGCAACTGTCGCTTTAGCGAGCCCTGCCCCAATACTTTGCGCCACTTCCATGACTGTTGTATGACCTTCGAAGTTTTTCACGCTACCATCGGGTAAAGTAATCGCTACCATAATCTATTCGCCTGTTATTAGGTCCGTTGGCAGTGATGATTGCAACCATCAATCATATAACCGTAAGACCGCATCAATTATATCTAATCATTGTGATATATAGTAAGAGTGACACATTACTTGCTACTGCTTTGTACTGCTATATATTGTGGGTTTTATTGGTTATTCAAGAGTGTTTAACCAATAACGACATCATAGACAGAACTTTGTCATCTATCTAATACAGATAATCAGCAAAAATAAGTAATGCAATAAAAGGGTGATTATAGCAAAAACCGTCTACCAAGACTAGATAGCAAGGGGTAGAGCCTTAAGCTCAATAAGAGATAAACTGCGAAAGTTATTTTTGAACATTTCAAAACAGAATGTTGGCAAAACTATATAAAACTTGGCGATTGACCCTCTGTATAGCGATGTTTGTAGTAATATCAATATTGAAGGTGGAAGAAGTAGAAGCAAATTCAAAGAGGTAAAAATACTTCAAAGATAATAAACGGCAATACATATCTGATAAAACTGTCAATCAGAGCACACTTCTATTTTCTTTCCTTTTAAAGCAGCCAGCTCCAACCCATTGAAAAAGCTATCTTTTTTATATTCTGCTAAAATAAGTCCAAAAACATCAACAAAACAGGTTGACACAAAAATTAAACCCTCTATAATACGCCCTCATCAGACGAACTGGCAGTGAGAGAAGTGTAGATTACACATTAATAACGCAGTTAACCTGGCGAAACAAATTATAAAAAGTCTTGACAATTCAAATCAATATGATAAGATAGTCGGCTCGCTAGATAGCTTAACCGGAGACGGAAAAGGCAGATAGCGTTAGTAATACCCTATATATCGATGACTGGACGACAGTGATTGAAACTATTTAAAAGCATAACTAAAGAACAACTTGTGTGGATTTTTGCTGATTCAGAATGCTAAAAAATAAAGTTGGTCGACTATCTTTTCGGTAGAACACCAACTATAAAAATTATCATTTAAGACAGCAGAAAAACTCAAAGTTAATTCATTACGAACATAATTACGAGCGATTTTGCCAGATTAGATGAGCCAAGATTAGAAGTCGTCTTACTATTTATAGTGAAGACTTCAAGCAAGATTAAACTGAAGAGTTTGATCATGGCTCAGATTGAACGCTGGCGGCAGGCTTAACACATGCAAGTCGAGCGGAAACGATGATAGCTTGCTATCAGGCGTCGAGCGGCGGACGGGTGAGTAATACTTAGGAATCTACCTAGTAGTGGGGGATAGCTCGGGGAAACTCGAATTAATACCGCATACGTCCTACGGGAGAAAGGGGGCAACTTGTTGCTCTCGCTATTAGATGAGCCTAAGTCGGATTAGCTAGATGGTGGGGTAAAGGCCTACCATGGCGACGATCTGTAGCTGGTCTGAGAGGATGATCAGCCACACCGGGACTGAGACACGGCCCGGACTCCTACGGGAGGCAGCAGTGGGGAATATTGGACAATGGGGGGAACCCTGATCCAGCCATGCCGCGTGTGTGAAGAAGGCCTTTTGGTTGTAAAGCACTTTAAGCAGTGAAGAAGACTCTTCGGTTAATACCCGGGGACGATGACATTAGCTGCAGAATAAGCACCGGCTAACTCTGTGCCAGCAGCCGCGGTAATACAGAGGGTGCAAGCGTTAATCGGAATTACTGGGCGTAAAGCGAGCGTAGGTGGCTTGATAAGTCAGATGTGAAATCCCCGGGCTTAACCTGGGAACTGCATCTGATACTGTTAAGCTAGAGTAGGTGAGAGGGAAGTAGAATTCCAGGTGTAGCGGTGAAATGCGTAGAGATCTGAAGGAATACCGATGGCGAAGGCAGCTTCCTGGCATCATACTGACACTGAGGCTCGAAAGCGTGGGTAGCAAACAGGATTAGATACCCTGGTAGTCCACGCCGTAAACGATGTCTACTAGTCGTTGGGTCCCTTGAGGACTTAGTGACGCAGCTAACGCAATAAGTAGACCGCCTGGGGAGTACGGCCGCAAGGTTAAAACTCAAATGAATTGACGGGGGCCCGCACAAGCGGTGGAGCATGTGGTTTAATTCGATGCAACGCGAAGAACCTTACCTGGTCTTGACATACACAGAATCTTGTAGAGATACGAGAGTGCCTTCGGGAATTGTGATACAGGTGCTGCATGGCTGTCGTCAGCTCGTGTCGTGAGATGTTGGGTTAAGTCCCGCAACGAGCGCAACCCTTGTCCTTAGTTACCAGCACTTCGGGTGGGAACTCTAAGGATACTGCCAGTGACAAACTGGAGGAAGGCGGGGACGACGTCAAGTCATCATGGCCCTTACGACCAGGGCTACACACGTGCTACAATGGTAGGTACAGAGGGCAGCTACACAGCGATGTGATGCGAATCTCAAAAAGCCTATCGTAGTCCAGATTGGAGTCTGCAACTCGACTCCATGAAGTAGGAATCGCTAGTAATCGCGGATCAGAATGCCGCGGTGAATACGTTCCCGGGCCTTGTACACACCGCCCGTCACACCATGGGAGTTGATTGCACCAGAAGTGGTTAGCCTAACTTAGTGAGGGCGATCACCACGGTGTGGTTGATGACTGGGGTGAAGTCGTAACAAGGTAGCCGTAGGGGAACCTGCGGCTGGATCACCTCCTTATAGACAGCATTCGTTCAGCAAGAATTCACAACAAGTTGTTCTTTAGTTTAAGCTTACGTTTTAGGACGTATCAGGGTCTGTAGCTCAGCTGGTTAGAGCACCGTGTTGATAACGCGGGGGTCAGTGGTTCGAGTCCACTTAGACCCACCATTATTAATGTAGGTGAAAGAGCCCTAAGTAAATCCCCTTTAAGGGATTTCCTCTTGCGCTCGGATCGAAGCAGTGCTTCGATTGTATCCTCGCTCAGGGGCCATAGCTCAGTTGGTAGAGCGCCTGCCTTGCACGCAGGAGGTCAACGGTTCGACTCCGTTTGGCTCCACCACTACATACAGCTAAGCTTAGCGTGCTAAATAAAATAGGTATCAAATAGAAACAAGTGATTTGCACACGATTACTTCTTTCTGTTTTATACAGAAAACTATGACTCGACGAGAGCATAGGAACTATTTAAAAACATAGATATGAGTCTGGGTTAGGATGAGCGTATTCACGCGCCCATCTTAACCTTAATAACTCACCTCTTAACGACATTGTTTGTTATCCCAGGGATGAGTTATTAAAAAAGTAAAGAGAACTGAATCAAGCGTATAAACATAGGTGATATCGTTATCATAATTAGATTGTATGACACATAGAAGTCGAAAGACTACTTGGGGTTGTATGGTCAAGTAATGAAGCGCACATGGTGGATGCCTTGGCAGTCAGAGGCGATGAAAGACGTGACAGCCTGCGATAAGCTTCGGGGAGGCGGCAATATCCTGTGATCCGGAGATTTCTGAATGGGGAAACCCACCTACCATAAGGTAGGTATCCTAATTTATTAGGAAGCGAACGAGGGGAAGTGAAACATCTCAGTACCCTTAGGAAAAGACATCAATTGAGATTCCCCTAGTAGCGGCGAGCGAACGGGGAGAAGCCGATTAATGCTAATGTAGAAGAACAGCGTGGGAAAGCTGACCATAGTAGGTGATAGTCCTGTATTCGAAACATTAGCGTTAACATATTAAGTAGAGCGGGGCACGAGAAATCCTGTTTGAAGATGGGGGGACCATCCTCCAAGGCTAAATACTCCTGACTGACCGATAGTGAACCAGTACCGTGAGGGAAAGGCGAAAAGAACCCCTGTGAGGGGAGTGAAATAGAACCTGAAACCGTGTGCGTACAAGCAGTGGGAGCCCACTTGTTGGGTGACCGCGTACCTTTTGTATAATGGGTCAGCGACTTATATTCTGTAGCAAGGTTAACCGTTTAGGGGAGCCGTAGGGAAACCGAGTCTTAATAGGGCGACTAGTTGCAGGGTATAGACCCGAAACCGAGTGATCTATCCATGAGCAGGTTGAAAGTGCCGTAACAGGCACCGGAGGACCGAACCCACTGTCGTTGAAAAGCCAGGGGATGACTTGTGGATAGGGGTGAAAGGCTAATCAAACTCGGTGATAGCTGGTTCTCCCCGAAAGCTATTTAGGTAGCGCCTCGGACGAACACCATTGGGGGTAGAGCACTGTTTCGGCTAGGGGGTCATACCGACTTACCAAACCGATGCAAACTCCGAATACCGATGAGTGATATCCGGGAGACACACGGTGGGTGCTAACGTCCATCGTGGAGAGGGAAACAACCCAGACCGCCAGCTAAGGCCCCAAATTCCTAGTTAAGTGGGAAACGAGGTGGGAAGGCATAGACAGCTAGGAGGTTGGCTTAGAAGCAGCCATCCTTTAAAGAAAGCGTAATAGCTCACTAGTCGAGTCGGCCCGCGCGGAAGATGTAACGGGGCTCAAACTAGGAGCCGAAGCTGCGGATTTGAATTTGTTTTCAAGTGGTAGGGGAGCGTTGTGTAAGCCTGTGAAGGTGTGTTGTAAAGCATGCTGGAGGTATCACAAGAGCGAATGCTGACGTGAGTAACGATAATGGGTGTGAAAAGCATCCACGCCGGAAGATCAAGGGTTCCAGTCCAACGTTAATCGGGGCTGGGTGAGTCGACCCCTAAGGCGAGGCCGAAAGGCGTAGTCGATGGGAAATCGGTTAATATTCCGATACTTGTTTATAATGCGATGGAGGGACGGAGAAGGTTATGTCAGCCTGGCGTTGGTTGTCCAGGTGAAAGGATGTAGGTTTATAGCTTAGGTAAATCCGGGCTATTCTATACCGAGATCTGATAGCAAGCTGTACATGTACAGCGAAGTGGCAAATACCATGCTTCCAGGAAAAGCTTCTAAGCAATAGTTATAAACGAATCGTACCCTAAACCGACACAGGTGATCAGGTAGAGAATACCAAGGCGCTTGAGAGAACTCTGCTGAAGGAACTAGGCAAAATGGTACCGTAACTTCGGGAGAAGGTACGCTGTTGGTGGTGATAGGACTTGCTCCTTGAGCTGCTGGCAGTCGCAGATACCAGGCTGCTGCAACTGTTTATTAAAAACACAGCACTCTGCAAACACGAAAGTGGACGTATAGGGTGTGATGTCTGCCCGGTGCTGGAAGGTTAATTGATGGGCTTAGCGTAAGCGAAGGTCTTGATCGAAGCCCCAGTAAACGGCGGCCGTAACTATAACGGTCCTAAGGTAGCGAAATTCCTTGTCGGGTAAGTTCCGACCTGCACGAATGACATAATGATGGCAGCGCTGTCTCCAGCAGAGACTCAGTGAAATCGAAATCGCAGTGAAGATGCTGTGTACCCGCGGCTAGACGGAAAGACCCCGTGAACCTTTACTACAGCTTTACATTGAACTTTGACCTGACTTGTGCAGGATAGGTGGGAGGCTTTGAAACCGAGACGCCAGTCTTGGTGGAGCCATCCTTGAAATACCACCCTGGTCATGTTGGGGTTCTAACTCAGGTATCACAATACCGAGGACAATGTATGGTGGGTAGTTTGACTGGGGCGGTCTCCTCCTAAAGAGTAACGGAGGAGTACGAAGGTGCGCTCAGACCGGTCGGAAATCGGTCGAAGAGTATAAAGGCAAAAGCGCGCTTAACTGCGAGACCCACAAGTCGAGCAGGTACGAAAGTAGGTCTTAGTGATCCGGTGGTTCTGTATGGAAGGGCCATCGCTCAACGGATAAAAGGTACTCTGGGGATAACAGGCTGATACCGCCCAAGAGTTCATATCGACGGCGGTGTTTGGCACCTCGATGTCGGCTCATCTCATCCTAGGGCTGAAGCAGGTCCTAAGGGTATGGCTGTTCGCCATTTAAAGAGGTACGCGAGCTGGGTTTAGAACGTCGTGAGACAGTTCGGTCCCTATCTACCGTGGGCGTTGGAAATTTGAGAGGATCTGCTCCTAGTACGAGAGGACCAGAGTGGACGAACCACTGGTGTTCGGGTTGTCATGCCAATGGCATTGCCCGGTAGCTACGTTCGGATGGGATAACCGCTGAAAGCATCTAAGCGGGAAGCCCACCTCAAGATTAGATTTCCCCAAAGAGCCGTTCAAGACTAGGACGTTGATAGGCAGGGTGTGGAAGCACAGTGATGTGTGTAGCTAACCTGTACTAATTGCTCGTTTGGCTTGACCATACAACACCCAAGTGGTTTGTATCAAGTCTAATTAATCTATCTTATATAGCCTAGGCTATAGAAACAGACAGAACATTTCGATATCACCGTTAACCTTGATTCAGTTAGGGTAAGTGGTACTTATCAAAAGTCACACGAACAGACTCATATCTAACCCCTTTGCTGACGACAATAGCGCGATGGCACCACCTGATCCCTTCCCGAACTCAGAAGTGAAACATCGTTGCGCCAATGGTAGTGTGGTTCGCCCATGTGAGAGTAGGTCATCGTCAGCTCCTTATTCCTGATTAGCCCCTTGATACTAACGTATCAAGGGGCTTTTCTTTGTCGGCATTTTAATAATAATTTCCTGATCAATAGCTGCTCATTTTATTTGGCAAAATAATTATAAAAAAGGATCAATTAGCCTTGACCCAGCCTCAAACCCGCGTATAATGCGTCCCAGTCGAAAGGGAAGTGATTTACTGATTTGAATGATGCAAATTGTTTGAACTAAATAGAAAATACTTCTTGACTAAATAAATAAACCCTCTATAATACGCCCTCATCAGACGGACTGGCAGTGAGAGATGTGTAGATTACATATTAATAACCCAGTTAACCTGGCGAAACAAATTATAAAAAGTCTTGACAATTCAAATCATTATGATAAGATAGTCGGCTCGCTAGATAGCTTAACCGGCAACAGGGAAGGCGAAAAGCGTAAGTAATACCCTATATATCGATGACTGGACGACAGTGATTGAAACTATTTAAAAGCATAACTAAAGAACAACTTGTGTGGATTTTTGCTGATTCAGAATGCTAAAAAATAAAGTTGGTCGACTATCTTTTCGGTAGAACACCAACTATAAAAATTATCATTTAAGACAGCAGAAAAACTCAAAGTTAATTCATTACGAACATAATTACGAGCGATTTTGCCAGATTAGATGAGCCAAGATTAGAAGTCGTCTTACTATTTATAGTGAAGACTTCAAGCAAGATTAAACTGAAGAGTTTGATCATGGCTCAGATTGAACGCTGGCGGCAGGCTTAACACATGCAAGTCGAGCGGAAACGATGATAGCTTGCTATCAGGCGTCGAGCGGCGGACGGGTGAGTAATACTTAGGAATCTACCTAGTAGTGGGGGATAGCTCGGGGAAACTCGAATTAATACCGCATACGTCCTACGGGAGAAAGGGGGCAACTTGTTGCTCTCGCTATTAGATGAGCCTAAGTCGGATTAGCTAGATGGTGGGGTAAAGGCCTACCATGGCGACGATCTGTAGCTGGTCTGAGAGGATGATCAGCCACACCGGGACTGAGACACGGCCCGGACTCCTACGGGAGGCAGCAGTGGGGAATATTGGACAATGGGGGGAACCCTGATCCAGCCATGCCGCGTGTGTGAAGAAGGCCTTTTGGTTGTAAAGCACTTTAAGCAGTGAAGAAGACTCTTCGGTTAATACCCGGGGACGATGACATTAGCTGCAGAATAAGCACCGGCTAACTCTGTGCCAGCAGCCGCGGTAATACAGAGGGTGCAAGCGTTAATCGGAATTACTGGGCGTAAAGCGAGCGTAGGTGGCTTGATAAGTCAGATGTGAAATCCCCGGGCTTAACCTGGGAACTGCATCTGAAACTGTTAGGCTAGAGTAGGTGAGAGGGAAGTAGAATTTCAGGTGTAGCGGTGAAATGCGTAGAGATCTGAAGGAATACCGATGGCGAAGGCAGCTTCCTGGCATCATACTGACACTGAGGCTCGAAAGCGTGGGTAGCAAACAGGATTAGATACCCTGGTAGTCCACGCCGTAAACGATGTCTACTAGTCGTTGGGTCCCTTGAGGACTTAGTGACGCAGCTAACGCAATAAGTAGACCGCCTGGGGAGTACGGCCGCAAGGTTAAAACTCAAATGAATTGACGGGGGCCCGCACAAGCGGTGGAGCATGTGGTTTAATTCGATGCAACGCGAAGAACCTTACCTGGTCTTGACATACACAGAATCTTGTAGAGATACGAGAGTGCCTTCGGGAATTGTGATACAGGTGCTGCATGGCTGTCGTCAGCTCGTGTCGTGAGATGTTGGGTTAAGTCCCGCAACGAGCGCAACCCTTGTCCTTAGTTACCAGCACTTCGGGTGGGAACTCTAAGGATACTGCCAGTGACAAACTGGAGGAAGGCGGGGACGACGTCAAGTCATCATGGCCCTTACGACCAGGGCTACACACGTGCTACAATGGTAGGTACAGAGGGCAGCTACACAGCGATGTGATGCGAATCTCAAAAAGCCTATCGTAGTCCAGATTGGAGTCTGCAACTCGACTCCATGAAGTAGGAATCGCTAGTAATCGCGGATCAGAATGCCGCGGTGAATACGTTCCCGGGCCTTGTACACACCGCCCGTCACACCATGGGAGTTGATTGCACCAGAAGTGGTTAGCCTAACTTAGTGAGGGCGATCACCACGGTGTGGTTGATGACTGGGGTGAAGTCGTAACAAGGTAGCCGTAGGGGAACCTGCGGCTGGATCACCTCCTTATAGACAGCATTCGTTCAGCAAGAATTCACAACAAGTTGTTCTTTAGTTTAAGCTTACGTTTTAGGACGTATCAGGGTCTGTAGCTCAGCTGGTTAGAGCACCGTGTTGATAACGCGGGGGTCAGTGGTTCGAGTCCACTTAGACCCACCATTATTAATGTAGGTGAAAGAGCCCTAAGTAAATCCCCTTTAAGGGATTTCCTCTTGCGCTCGGATCGAAGCAGTGCTTCGATTGTATCCTCGCTCAGGGGCCATAGCTCAGTTGGTAGAGCGCCTGCCTTGCACGCAGGAGGTCAACGGTTCGACTCCGTTTGGCTCCACCACTACATACAGCTAAGCTTAGCGTGCTAAATAAAATAGGTATCAAATAGAAACAAGTGATTTGCACACGATTACTTCTTTCTGTTTTATACAGAAAACTATGACTCGACGAGAGCATAGGAACTATTTAAAAACATAGATATGAGTCTGGGTTAGGATGAGCGTATTCACGCGCCCATCTTAACCTTAATAACTCACCTCTTAACGACATTGTTTGTTATCCCAGGGGTGAGTTATTAAAAAAGTAAAGAGAACTGAATCAAGCGTATAAACATAGGTGATATCGTTATCATAATTAGATTGTATGACACATAGAAGTCGAAAGACTACTTGGGGTTGTATGGTCAAGTAATGAAGCGCACATGGTGGATGCCTTGGCAGTCAGAGGCGATGAAAGACGTGACAGCCTGCGATAAGCTTCGGGGAGGCGGCAATATCCTGTGATCCGGAGATTTCTGAATGGGGAAACCCACCTACCATAAGGTAGGTATCCTAATTTATTAGGAAGCGAACGAGGGGAAGTGAAACATCTCAGTACCCTTAGGAAAAGACATCAATTGAGATTCCCCTAGTAGCGGCGAGCGAACGGGGAGAAGCCGATTAATGCTAATGTAGAAGAACAGCGTGGGAAAGCTGACCATAGTAGGTGATAGTCCTGTATTCGAAACATTAGCGTTAACATATTAAGTAGAGCGGGGCACGAGAAATCCTGTTTGAAGATGGGGGGACCATCCTCCAAGGCTAAATACTCCTGACTGACCGATAGTGAACCAGTACCGTGAGGGAAAGGCGAAAAGAACCCCTGTGAGGGGAGTGAAATAGAACCTGAAACCGTGTGCGTACAAGCAGTGGGAGCCCACTTGTTGGGTGACCGCGTACCTTTTGTATAATGGGTCAGCGACTTATATTCTGTAGCAAGGTTAACCGTTTAGGGGAGCCGTAGGGAAACCGAGTCTTAATAGGGCGACTAGTTGCAGGGTATAGACCCGAAACCGAGTGATCTATCCATGAGCAGGTTGAAAGTGCCGTAACAGGCACCGGAGGACCGAACCCACTGTCGTTGAAAAGCCAGGGGATGACTTGTGGATAGGGGTGAAAGGCTAATCAAACTCGGTGATAGCTGGTTCTCCCCGAAAGCTATTTAGGTAGCGCCTCGGACGAACACCATTGGGGGTAGAGCACTGTTTCGGCTAGGGGGTCATACCGACTTACCAAACCGATGCAAACTCCGAATACCGATGAGTGATATCCGGGAGACACACGGTGGGTGCTAACGTCCATCGTGGAGAGGGAAACAACCCAGACCGCCAGCTAAGGCCCCAAATTCCTAGTTAAGTGGGAAACGAGGTGGGAAGGCATAGACAGCTAGGAGGTTGGCTTAGAAGCAGCCATCCTTTAAAGAAAGCGTAATAGCTCACTAGTCGAGTCGGCCCGCGCGGAAGATGTAACGGGGCTCAAACTAGGAGCCGAAGCTGCGGATTTGAATTTGTTTTCAAGTGGTAGGGGAGCGTTGTGTAAGCCTGTGAAGGTGTGTTGTAAAGCATGCTGGAGGTATCACAAGAGCGAATGCTGACGTGAGTAACGATAATGGGTGTGAAAAGCATCCACGCCGGAAGATCAAGGGTTCCAGTCCAACGTTAATCGGGGCTGGGTGAGTCGACCCCTAAGGCGAGGCCGAAAGGCGTAGTCGATGGGAAATCGGTTAATATTCCGATACTTGTTTATAATGCGATGGAGGGACGGAGAAGGTTATGTCAGCCTGGCGTTGGTTGTCCAGGTGAAAGGATGTAGGTTTATAGCTTAGGTAAATCCGGGCTATTCTATACCGAGATCTGATAGCAAGCTGTACATGTACAGCGAAGTGGCAAATACCATGCTTCCAGGAAAAGCTTCTAAGCAATAGTTATAAACGAATCGTACCCTAAACCGACACAGGTGATCAGGTAGAGAATACCAAGGCGCTTGAGAGAACTCTGCTGAAGGAACTAGGCAAAATGGTACCGTAACTTCGGGAGAAGGTACGCTGTTGGTGGTGATAGGACTTGCTCCTTGAGCTGCTGGCAGTCGCAGATACCAGGCTGCTGCAACTGTTTATTAAAAACACAGCACTCTGCAAACACGAAAGTGGACGTATAGGGTGTGATGTCTGCCCGGTGCTGGAAGGTTAATTGATGGGCTTAGCGTAAGCGAAGGTCTTGATCGAAGCCCCAGTAAACGGCGGCCGTAACTATAACGGTCCTAAGGTAGCGAAATTCCTTGTCGGGTAAGTTCCGACCTGCACGAATGACATAATGATGGCAGCGCTGTCTCCAGCAGAGACTCAGTGAAATCGAAATCGCAGTGAAGATGCTGTGTACCCGCGGCTAGACGGAAAGACCCCGTGAACCTTTACTACAGCTTTACATTGAACTTTGACCTGACTTGTGCAGGATAGGTGGGAGGCTTTGAAACCGAGACGCCAGTCTTGGTGGAGCCATCCTTGAAATACCACCCTGGTCATGTTGGGGTTCTAACTCAGGTATCACAATACCGAGGACAATGTATGGTGGGTAGTTTGACTGGGGCGGTCTCCTCCTAAAGAGTAACGGAGGAGTACGAAGGTGCGCTCAGACCGGTCGGAAATCGGTCGAAGAGTATAAAGGCAAAAGCGCGCTTAACTGCGAGACCCACAAGTCGAGCAGGTACGAAAGTAGGTCTTAGTGATCCGGTGGTTCTGTATGGAAGGGCCATCGCTCAACGGATAAAAGGTACTCTGGGGATAACAGGCTGATACCGCCCAAGAGTTCATATCGACGGCGGTGTTTGGCACCTCGATGTCGGCTCATCTCATCCTAGGGCTGAAGCAGGTCCTAAGGGTATGGCTGTTCGCCATTTAAAGAGGTACGCGAGCTGGGTTTAGAACGTCGTGAGACAGTTCGGTCCCTATCTACCGTGGGCGTTGGAAATTTGAGAGGATCTGCTCCTAGTACGAGAGGACCAGAGTGGACGAACCACTGGTGTTCGGGTTGTCATGCCAATGGCATTGCCCGGTAGCTACGTTCGGATGGGATAACCGCTGAAAGCATCTAAGCGGGAAGCCCACCTCAAGATTAGATTTCCCCAAAGAGCCGTTCAAGACTAGGACGTTGATAGGCAGGGTGTGGAAGCACAGTGATGTGTGTAGCTAACCTGTACTAATTGCTCGTTTGGCTTGACCATACAACACCCAAGTGGTTTGTATCAAGTCTAATTAATCTATCTTATATAGCCTAGGCTATAGAAACAGACAGAACATTTCGATATCACCGTTAACCTTGATTCAGTTAGGGTAAGTGGTACTTATCAAAAGTCACACGAACAGACTCATATCTAACCCCCTTTGCTGACGACAATAGCGCGATGGCACCACCTGATCCCTTCCCGAACTCAGAAGTGAAACATCGTTGCGCCAATGGTAGTGTGGTTTGCCCATGTGAGAGTAGGTCATCGTCAGCTCCTTATTCCTGATTAGCCCCTTGATACGTTAGTATCAAGGGGCTTTTCTTTGCTTACGATATAGACTTATACTATTCAATTGATAAAAATTATTTTTAAAAGCTTTGAACTATAAAACATAGTTTTTTTTAAATCAAGGATGAAAAATGGATAGTTTTTTGGTTTCTTTAGTTGTAGGAATTAGTAGCAGCCTTTTTGCCACAGCTTTATTTATATTAGTTAGTGAGTTTTTTAGGAGAAAAGTTTTGCCTTGGTATGGCGACAAAATATATAGAGGAGTAAGAATTGATGGAGACTGGGAGGTATGCGAATTTAAGGGAGTAAATCTTAAAGACCTCAAAGATAGTGATGGTTTTATCAAGCTATCCCTTAAGCAAAGTGGTGATGTTGTTGAGGGTATATATTCTCATAAAGGAGGTGATGAAGAAATTGATCAGTATGTGCTTCAAGGTCGTATTAGGGATATGTACTTTCTTGCTACAGCAGTCCCAAAGTCTAATCGACATGTAGATGCTATTACATTACTTCTTTATATAACTAATAGTAAATCGCGACTAATTATGACTGGAGGGCTTACTCATAAAAGTACACCAGGTAAGGTTGACTGCACGTTAGGTGTTGAGTTTCAGTGGAAGAGAACCTAAAAATCCTATACTCTACAATACTTATCACATATTAATTTTATCTATTTTCTGTAATTGAATACATCGGCTGTATTGTATACATAATTTTCTCAATATTTATAAGTTTAGAGATTAATTTTCTACGTGAAAAATTCGAAGTGTTATGTATTTATCACAATTCTAATTCCTAAAACAACTCACCCATCTCAAACTTTTCTTCAAAATCAAATCCTAGCTGCTCATTTTTACGCAGCCGCATGAGCTCGATACGTAGTTTACGTCCTGCGATAAGCCTTAGCACCTCGCGTTGCTGCTCTGTCGTCATATCATGCCATCGTTGGCGCTCGGCTCGACTGCGCAGGCATCCAAAGCAATAGCCTTTTTTATTGCTTTGACAGACACCGATACAAGGGTTGTCAATGTCGAACAGCTCAAACTGTTGATTCATGGCGACTCCATTGCGATTACCGTCATTCCTTTGACTGGTACCGGACGATTATGACCATATTATTATGTCGCAAATATTGACTAATAGTGTGCCGTTTTATTGTTATTATTTTTGTGCATCGGGTGCTATGCTTAGCGTCACTGGTCTATATGAGACAATCATAACAAAATTAATAAGTGAGATGATACGTGAACCTGATTTATATCCATGGACTGGACAGCGATGCAAACTCGACTAAAGGGCTGCTGTTAGAAAAATATTGCCAGCAGTATCATCCTGATATCAATGTACTGCGTCCTGATTTGAATAAATCACCTGCGCAAGTGCGTGAGCAGTTATTGTCATTGGTAGAAGAACTAAGCAGTAGCAAAGACCAACAGACGGGATCGTCCAACACGGTATTGGTCGGTAGCTCATTGGGTGGGTATTTTTCTACCTTAATCAGTAATCAAATAGATTGTCCTGCATTGCTGCTAAATCCTAGCACGCAGCCTCACGTTACGCTACAGCGCTTTTCTGATAATTCAGCATCAAATCAAGATAGTAGTGATGAGTCATCGGATAATAAAGTCCTGCATACGACGGCAGGCGGTTGGCGTATTACGCCGTCAGATTTGCAATGGTTTGCAGATCATCGGATATCTCAAGTTATTTATCCCAATAAAGTTGCTGTACTGCTGAAACAAGGTGATGAGCTATTAAACGCTGAGTTGTCTCAGGCCTTTTATCAAAGTCAGGGCGCATCAGTAACCGTACAAGCAGGAGGAGACCATCGCTTTAGTGACTTTGGTGAGCAGCTACCGATGGTGATAGAGATGCTACGAGAGTTAGTAAGGTCTTAGATAGACGACATTATATGACGTGAACGATGGACTATTGACCTTAACGTCGCTGTTTTTGGTTATAATGGTTTTATAGAGTTAAACGCACATGAATAGTTAAGGATGCATTTGTGAGTCAATATAATGCGCAATCGTTAGAAGTTTTAGAAGGGCTGGAACCCGTACGTCGTCGCCCAGGTATGTATACCGATACTACGCGACCAAACCATTTGGCGCAAGAGGTCATTGATAACTCGGTGGATGAAGCGTTGGCGGGTTATGCCAAAACCATCAAAGTGCAGCTGCATAGTGATGGGTCGCTGTCTGTCGAAGATGATGGGCGCGGTATGCCAACCGATATTCACCCTGAGTTTGGTCAATCAGGGATTGAGTTGATTTTGACCCGTTTGCATGCGGGTGGTAAGTTCTCGACTTCTAATTATGAAGTATCGGGCGGTCTGCATGGTGTAGGTATCTCTGTCGTCAATGCGCTATCTACGCGCGTCGAAGTGACGGTATGGCGTGATAGCACCCAGTTTGATATGGCGTTCGAAAATGGCGCAGCCGTGACGCCGTTGACGGAATCAGTCAGCTCAAACAAACGCAAACGTGGTACCAGAGTGCACTTCTGGGCAGATGGTAGCTTTTTTGATACGCCCAAATTTAATGTTAAACAGCTCAAGCACAACTTGAAAGCCAAAGCGGTTTTGGCCGCGGGACTAACGATTGAGTTCACCGATGATATCAATGATGAAAAGGTCGTTTGGCAATTTACCGATGGGGTTGTCGAGTATCTAAGCGAGCAGCTAGACGGTCTTGAGACACTACCTGAAGCACCGTTTTATTATAATTATGATGCAAAAGCGGGCGAACGTGCGGGTGTGACCTTTGCCTTGTCTTGGCTGCCTGAGGGTGGTACACCGATTCAAGAAAGCTATGTCAACCTGATTCCGACAGCGCAGGGCGGTACCCACGTCAATGGACTGCGTACAGGTATCCTAGAAGCGTTGCGTGAGTTTTGTGATATTCATAATTTATTACCACGCAGTGTGAAGCTAACCGCAGAAGATGTGTGGGATGGGGTGAACTATATCTTATCCCTGAAGTTTTCTGAGCCGCAGTTTTCTGGTCAAACCAAAGAACGTCTCTCTAGCCGCGAAGCTGCAGCCGCTGTACAGACCTTGGCAAAAGATGCCTTTAGCTTGTGGCTAAATCAACATGCGGATATGGGCACGCAGATTGCTGAATTGGCGATTAATAAAGCAGGACGTCGCCTAAAGTCAGCCAAAAAAGTCGCTCGTAAGAAAATCACTCAGGGACCAGCGTTACCGGGAAAATTGGCGGATTGTCGCGGTGATTTGCGCGATGGCGCAGAGCTGTTCCTAGTAGAGGGTGACTCGGCAGGCGGTAGTGCTAAGCAAGCACGTGATCGTCACTATCAAGCGATATTGCCACTGCGGGGTAAGATTTTGAATACATGGGAAGTCTCTTCGGATACGGTACTATCAAGCCAAGAGATTCATGATATTGCTATTGCGATCGGTGTGGATCCTGCCTCTGATGATCTGTCCGAGCTGCGCTATGACAAGATATGTATCTTAGCAGATGCTGATTCTGATGGCCTGCACATTGCGACGCTGATCTGCGCGTTATTTGTGAAGCATTTCCCTGCGCTAGTGGATGCCGGTCATTTATTCGTTGCCATGCCGCCGTTATACCGTGTCGATGTGGGTAAAGAGGTGCATTACGCGCTAGATGAGCCAGAGCTTGCGCATATATTAGCCAAGGTACCGGGCAATAAAAAAGCGCAAATCACCCGCTTTAAAGGACTGGGTGAGATGAGTGCTGAGCAGCTACGTGAGACGACGATGAGCCGCGATACGCGCCGCTTGGTGCAGCTTGATATGGACGATATGGTACTGACCAATGGCATCATGGATATGCTACTCGCGAAAAAACGTGCCGCTGATCGCAAGTCATGGCTTGAGAATAAAGGTAACTTAGCCGATATTGCGTTATAGAGTTACAAAGTTTTTAAACGATTTTCACACAGGGATAAGCGTTAAGCGTTATCCCTTTTTTATGACTAAAATCTAGTCAAGCTATACAGATAAAGCAAAATATAAATAATAAGTTAGTCCGCTCAGGTTAATGCTATGATGGGGTATTCTCATTGTGTAGTGCTATTATGTCCTCAAACCCAAAAACCAGTCCCACTGCTAAACCTACTGCGAACAGACGCTCTAAAGTATTGCCTGAGCTTAATAAAAAAGATCTGGGCAACTTAATCCCTAAGCGCGGCGGTAAACTGACTCCTAAAATAGGTCGTATGCTGATGAAGTCGGCGGGCTGGAAGACCGTAGGCTCTATCCCTAATATCTCACAAGCGGTGGTCTTGGCTGTCCCTCATACCTCCAACATCGACGGGATATATGCGCTACCTTGCTTGTTTGCACTGGATCTCAAAATCAGTATTATGGGCAAGCATACGCTGTTCAAAATACCAGTGCTGGCGCAGCTCATGCGCTGGCTTGGTATCATACCTATTAATCGCGAAGCCAAAGGCTCAGTGCTACAAGCGAGTATCGATAAGTTTAAAAATAATAAGACTTTGTTTTTGGGTTTAGCGCCTGAAGGCACGCGCAAATATACTGACAGCTGGAAAACTGGGTTTTATTACTTGGCAGTAGGAGCCAATGTACCTATCTTACCAGTAGCGTTAGATTATAATACTAAAGAAGTGCGATTTTTGGAGATGGTTTACCCGACGGGTAATATCGAAGAGGATTTGCCAAAGATTTATGCCCAGTACGGCGGGGTAATGCCTTATCATCCTGAGCGGCTCTCACAGCCGCTACAAGATGTTAATCAAGCCTTCTTTAAAGGATAATCGTAGAGTATAGCAGGTTTAGAAATTAGGCTGTCCGTTCGAGGCGCTCACGCCGCCATCGACAGGCAAATTAACGCCCGTAATCATCGCCGCATCTTCGCTGGCTAAAAAGGTAATCGCGGCGGCGATATCTTCAGGAGTCACAAAGCGTCCTAGAGGGCAGCGTGCTAAAAATTTATCGACCTTTTCTTGATCTTCTCGCATGTCTTTGGTCATGTTGGTCTTAGTCGCGGTAGGGTTGACCGCATTGACGCGCACACCATCAGGGCCATGATCCATCGCTAACGTACGTGTCAAGTTGGTGACGCCTGCTTTGGCAGCGTTGTAAGCGGCCATGTTCCAATCACCGCCGATACCTGAGAGCGATGAGACATTGACGATATTGCCTTGTGTCTTGATGAGATGCGGCATTGCAGCCTGACAGACATAAAAAGTACCATTTAAATTGACATCAATAGCTGCGTGCCAATCCTCACTAGATAAGTCCGTTATTTTGCCTTCCATACCTTTGCCCGCATTATTGACGACGATATCGAGCTTTTCAAATCTCTCAATCACTCGTTTTACCATTTCTTGTACTTGGCTTTGTACACTAATATCACAGGTGATGGTCATGTAGTTGTCGGTATGAATCCATGTATGATCTTCTGGAAACTGTTTTGCGGTCTCCTCTAAAGTTTCAGAGGTTCGTCCCACTAGTACCACAGTCGCGCCTTCATTAGCGAAACGCAGAGCAGTGGCGCGTCCCATACCTGAGCCGGCTCCAGTGACAATGACGGTTTTTTCTTTGAAACGCTTCATAATGCTCAATCCTTGTTATTATATAGTGCTTATTAAAATTCGATAAACGTACCTGACATTGATACGTGAGCGCAGCTTATAACTATAAGATCCACGCACAAGCATTGCTGCTTTGATATCATCATAACAAGTCATTACGTTGAAAGCGACTGCGTCTGATAGTGCTTATGTAGCGTAATTTTACATTCGTAAAAATGTTGAAATGCTGATGATTATGTTTATAAATATGCCACCATTTTAATCAGCCAAAATGTCATTCATCACATATCATAAGATTATAAAGGGCTAGAATCTGTGTCTCATTCGTCTACTATAATATCCGATGGGGGCTACCTTGCTAGTGAGCTGGCCTGTTACTTACAGACAGCAGCGGTAGACATCGCTCTGGCTGGTATGCAGACTACTGAACAGCAATATGATGCTCGCTATAGCGCACGCTCGTATCATTACCAGCTCTCGTCGGGCAAGCTGCAACTGCTGGCACTGATATTATACTTGCCAATGAGTACAAGCTCAGCTGATATTGAGCGAGCACGTATGACTGCTGTAAAAGCTGCGCTGGCATGGCATAAATCTTCATTGTCTCAAAATGAACATATTGCACAGACTCATGATATTTTGGTTTTCGATATTCAGCTGACTGATAATGTAGTAGATGGTCATAAGAAAAATACTGATAGTCAGGACAGCAAGCAATTAAATCACTTGCAACATGCTTTTGGTGCTCGTTACTTTTTGGAGGACTTGGTTGTAGACATGAGTGAGGGCGGGCAGCAATTGCAAGTCTTCAGCTGGCATGACTGGCACTTAATACTGGTTGCGGTACAGACACCCTGTGAGTTATGGCGGTTTTTGAATTATCACTTAGAGCAACTACAATATTCGGCTATCAGCCATGTCCCAAGTTTTGTATCAGAAGAAGTGCTAGTCGCTGAATTTTTGCAAAGCGCCTCTTTATTCACACCTGCGATCACAGTAGACAATGCACTTATCAAGTACGACATTCAGGACAAACCTAATCCAGCGTTGGTGGCCATGGCGCTTGCATATAAGAATCAGAGCACGACTGCGCAGATGTACCAACAGCATATGCAGCAGGCAGCCACGCTATGGTCACAGCTCAGTACACAAATGATAGCAGCATATGCTGATAAGCAGACATCTAGTAATGACCAAGAATCATCAACTGAGCCGTTGGGGTTTCGTTGGCAGCAGCAACTATTAGATGAGTCTTTATTTTCGCGTCATGAGCTGATCCGTACGCTATATAGACATCCTAAGCAAAGTAAGACGCTGCAACAAGATGGATATATCGTACATCAGCATTCCTACGAAACCTTGGGGCGGCATTATGTACTGATATTCTATGGACAAAACGCTCAAGCAAAGAATAGCAAAAATGTTATTCAACCGAATCTAGCAAAAATTGCACAGGATGTTGCGACTCGATTGCCAATAGCAGAGCTGCATCATATCGTTGTACTCGGTATCGACTTTATTACTGAGGTAAATGAAACGTTCATCGATATTGATGTGTGGATTCAGTCAGTGGACGCGATGACGCAAAGAGAGCGACAGCTAACCAAGCAAATACAACAATTAAAGAGTAAAAAGTCGCTTCAAAATACGCAAAAGGCAAAGAAGCAAGCTGCTCAAAACTCTGAAAGTCATCCTCAATCTGACAAGTTGCCTCAAGTACGTCTAAGCCTTTCTATACCAGCGCGAAAGAAATAATGAGCACGTAACATATTTTGAAAATCGAGCTGAGTATTCTGCTAGAAGCTGCTGTAAGTCTAACTTATACTGACACTCACAAAAAAAGACAGCCTAGGCTGTCTTTTTCTTATCTAAGAGTAGGTAATTACTGATACTTATTTATTGATATCATCGTTAAGATCATTACCAGGAAGGATTTGATTACTGTTATAGATATCATTGGTATCAGTATCTACGCGAGGAGTGTCAATCACATCAGTGCGCAAATCAGTAGTTGACGTGCTAGCAGCTGAAGGTGTGTTGTCACGAACTGAATCAGCAACTTTTTCTTGCGTTGATGAGCTTGGCTGCAGCGTGGATTTTGCTTTTGCTTCGTCGCGCTCACGATCCATTCTATCTTGCATTTTACGTAGGAAACGTGCGGCTGCTTCTTGACCACCAAGACCAAATGATAGGGCAAAGGCGACGGCGACGGCACCTAGCGTTAGACCAAATGCTAGATTCACGATTGAATCTGCAATACCCATTGCTTTTAGACCCATAGCAAGTACAAGGCCCATAATCAATACACGCACAATGTTTGCTAAGAATTGTGAACCTTGTTCAGAACGCTCAACAACACCTGCAATAATATTGGCAAGCCAAAATCCGATGAACAGGATAATCGCACCTAAGATGATGTTAGCGCCAAATGCGATAAACATCGTAATAATTGCTGAGATAGGCTCGAAACCTAGTAAATCAGCAGCTGCGATAGCAGCAAATAGCATAGCAAAGAAGATAATCGCATAAGCAACTAAGTCAGAGATTCTCTTGTCACCCATAGTCTCTTGCAAGCCAACTTTGGCAGGCATTTGATTGATTTGAGTGTTTTCAAGCAATCCTTTGACGATATTTGCAACCATACGTACAACATAAAAAGTCACAAATAAGATAGCCACTGCCATGAAGATGTTAGGCAATGCTTCCATGATTTTATTCAACATATTGGTCGCAGGGCGAGCAATAACGTCGATTTTTAATGCGTTCAAAGCAGCAATAATCGTTGGGATAATAACCACTAAAAATGCTAGCGAACCGGCAATATTAGGTAGGCTGTTTTGTTCACTTAAGCCAGCTTTCGTCGCTAACTCTTGAACATTAAAAGTAGAAACAAGATTGGTCACAATGCCGCGTACGACTTTGGCAATGATATAACCAACAACAAAGACCACACCAGCGATTAGGATGTTAGGGATAAAGCTGAAGATTTTGTCGACCATATTAGTCAATGGTGCAAACAAACCATCAAGCTCTAGCTGACCGAGTACCATGGTCAAAACAACCAATAAGATGAACCAGTAAACCATATCAGCGATGGTGCTGCTCATTGGTTTTACGCCTGCTTGTGCGCTTAGACGCTCGTCCATTGTCGTTTTAGAAAGCGCCGCATTGATTGCAGTGCGTGCGACAGTGGCGATAACCCAACCAATTACACCAAGCGCGATCGCACCGACGAGGTTAGGGATAAATGCCAATACTTGATTAACCATATTTGCAAATGGCGCCGAGATTGAGTTTAAATTTAGTTGGTTAAGCGCCCCTGAAATAGCAATGATAAAAATAAACCAAAAAACAATCTTGGAGATAATTCCCTCAAGATCGTAAGTTTTACCGGTTGAAGAGTTCATACGTTGATTAAGATTGACTTTAGATAGGACACCGCGCACAAGTGCTGCGATACCAAGTGCGACCAGCCAACCAATGATAAATATCAAGATAGCGCCAATGATAGAACCGATAGGCCCACCAAGATAACCGTTAAAAGATGTATACATTGGGTTCATCTTATCCTCCTTGAATCATTCTATAGGTAACACTCAAAAGTATTGTTATTACAATCACTGTTGAATGAGACAAATATACAGATAGTTTATTATAAATAGTGTCTTTAAATTGAGTTATGGGAAGATATTATCATTTTCGAATAAAAGTAATTATCAAAAGTATCAGGCTGGTTTTTAGTTATCGCTTTGCTACTGACAATCATATATCAATGATAAATACCAACATTCGATTACTTATCTCCTTACCTAATTTAGCTTAGCCTATGTATTGATGGATTTAAAGATAGAAAGCTTTACCTGCCACTATATTTGTGTGATAACTTGTTATTATAATAGGAAATATTAACACAGACTGTACATTCGCCCGATAATTTCATGTAAAGCGTGGTTCCCAAAACTAAGATTTGTTATTATAGAGCAATGTGACATCTCGCCACTATTCTTACAATCAGAGAGTAATCTATCAGAGAGTAATCTATGAAAAAAATCACTACTTTAAGCATTAGTGCCCTTGCTAGTGCTATGTTGTTAATGACAGGCTGTAGCACCAATAACGGCAGTCAAGAAACAGCTGCTCAAAGCGTTTCTATCACAGAGCAAAGCTCAGCAAGTGAAAAAGTGGGCTATAGCTTAGGATTCATGATGGCAGAAGGCAATAAAGAAGCTGTCAAAGATTTGAACCTGGATACTTTTGAAAAAGGTTTCCGTGATGGTTACGAAGGCAATGATTCAGCATTGACCCAAGAGCAAATGCAAGAAGTATTGATGACGTATCAAAAAGAGCAAGAAGAGCAGTTCGCAAAAAACATGCAAACCAAAGCAACAGAAAATAAAACTGCTGGCACAGCATTCTTAGCAGAAAATGCGAAAAAAGAAGGCGTGAAGCAAACGGATTCTGGCCTGCAATATAAAGTATTGAAAGAAGGTACAGGTAAATCGCCAAAAGCAACTGACGTGGTGGAAGTGAACTACGAAGGTAAATTGATCGATGGTACCGTATTTGACAGCTCATATGAGCGTGGTGAGCCAATTGAGTTCCCACTAAACCAAGTAATCGCTGGCTGGACGGAAGGTCTACAGTTGATGAAAGAGGGCGGCAAGTACGAGTTCTATATCCCATCAGACATCGCCTATGGCGAAGCGGGTAACGCTGGTATCGAGCCAAATAGCACGCTTATCTTTACGGTTGAGCTATTAAAAGTAAAGTAATGCGCGGCTGAAGCATTCATCTATAAAAAAAGCCTTCATAATGATTATGAAGGCTTTTTTATGCGCAGAGGTTTTATATCAGTTTGTCTATAAATTATAGGTTTTTTTGAAAGACTTTAGAGTTGCGACCATTGTGGTACTTCTCCAGACGTGCTGCTGGTAAGGCACTTGCCTCAACTTCCGCAAAGCCTTGCTCAACGAACCAATGGGCGGTACGCGTGGTCAGTACAAACAGTTTATGTAGACCATGGCTGCGCGCTTGCTGCTCTAAAAACGCGAGCAAATCAGCACCGCGGCTACCATTGCGATATTCAGGACGTACGGCAACACAAGCGACTTCTGCGGACTCTGCGTCTAGCGTATGCAAGGCTGCACAACCCAAAATCATACCATCACGTTCGATGACGCTATAGTTGTCGATTTCTTGCTCTAAGCGTTCACGTGAGCGGCTGACTAAGATACCTTGCTCTTCTAGAGGGGATAACAGCTCGATAAGGCCAACGACGTCATCGATATTGGCACGGCGAATTTCTTCGTAAGGATCATGGCTAATTAGCGTACCAGAACCGTCACGAGTGAATAATTCTTCTAATAATGCACCGTTTTTGGCATAGGAGATGATATGCGTGCGATGGACACCTTGACGGCAAGCCAAGCTTGCGCAGTTCAAGAAATAATTGATTTCACAGTTCAAATCACGGTCACGTAAGAAGCGATCCACTTCGTTAGGAATCATCTCATGTAGCAAACGATCACCATCATTGATACCTGCTTCTTCGCCCAAAAATATCAGCTTATCAGCACCCAGCTCTACTGCGGCGCTAAGTGCAACGTCTTCAGCGAGCAAATTAAATACTTCACCCGTCGCAGAATAGCCCATAGAGCCCAAAATCACGATATGGTCATGCAGTAGGTTGTTTTTGATGGCTTCAACGTCAATAGAGCGCACTTCACCCGTCATTTGATAATCAATGCCTTCACGAATGCCATAAGGGCGCGCCGTGACAAAATTGCCTGAGATGGCGTCAATACGTGAGCCGTACATCGGCGAATTGGCCAGTCCCATCGACAGCTGTGCTTCGATCTGTAAGCGAATTGCGCCAACCGCTTGCAGGATAGCGGGCATTGCAGCACGCGGCGTGATACGAATGTCTTGATGCAGCGGAGATTCAATATTGTCGTCTTTTAGGTTTTTTTCGATCTGCGGTCGCGCCCCGTGTACCAGTACCAGCTTGATACCCAAACTATGGAGCAAGGCAAAGTCATGAATCAGCGTGCTGAAGTTAGGATGATTGACCGCTTCACCGCCAAACATAATCACGAAAGTCTTACCGCGATGCGTATTAATGTATGGGGCAGAGTTACGGAACCAATGGACGTATTCAGGGTTAATCTGTGGCATGGAACTAGTAGTCATAATGGGAGCAGTAGTCGTTAGAATAAGAAAAAGGGCGTAGCAAAAAAATGCCTAACGCTAAAGATTTACCATAGCAAAAAACGCGGTTATGAGCTATCTTTTATTTCAGCTGTGTTGAGGTCTTTTTATTGCTCATCGGTGATATACACAACCTCAACACGGGGTTAATGTACCCACAAATGCTTTTTGCTATGCTAAGCGCTATTGCTTTACTGTCAATGAACGAAGATAATCAATAAAAATAATGAATCTGATTCTTTTAATTATTGACTATGTGTTAAGACAACTCAGTTTTTGCCATCTGTGCTTTACCGATATATCAATCAGGGATAATGAGAACTATGAAAAAAAGTAACCAATTTGCTAGCCCATTTAGTGCTTGGAGCGGTCATCGCTTATTTCACGTTGTTGCCGGTACGCTCATCGGTGCGATGGTAGTCACGCAGGCATCTGCCATGCTGCCAACACCAGAGCAAGCAGTTGATAGCTCAACGGCAGTTCAAGCCAATACAAATGCGAGCAGCAACTCAAGTGCCCAAGCGGTTAATAGTAAAATTACCGCGTCACTGGTCAGTGTTGATGCCAATGGTCAAGAAGTACTCGTCCCTGTCGATACCAATACTCGTTTGCAATCAGGTAACGTATTGGAGTATCAAGGCTACTTTACCAACACCAATGCCGATCGCGTCCGTAAGATGACGGTCACCATGAGTATCCCAGATCAAGTAGAATTGCTTGGTACAGTGGCACCTGAGTTCCCATATGGTAGTGTTGATGGCAACAACTTCGCCCGTATGCCACTACGTACCAAGGTAGACAATCAACTACAAGATGTGGCACTAAAATACTATAAAGCGGTTCGTTGGGATCTTGAAGGTGTCGGTTTGAACGACACCGTTGCAGTGAAATATCGCGCGCGCGTTAAATAACGCTGAGACCTTTATAGTAAAAGTTCGTCAGATAATGATGTTTATTATTGATAAAGCACCACCGTTTATAACGGTGGTGCTTTTTTATGCATTGGATTTAATGTCGCTTAACTCTTGTGATGAGTACGCAATAAAGTTAATTAAAGCGTCGCATATTTGCTAGTAGATTTCTCTCGAATCAGCTGTTTGATGGCGTTGATTTGTGGCGTCGTGGCTTGTGCACCTGCTTCTATCAGCGTACGACGCTGCCTGGTAACTATTGAGCTATTACGACCGACATTAGGCGTAATGACAATGTCCGCGCGATCTCGTTCGCGGCTTATTGATGGGGAGCGATTGGTAGAGGATACGATATTGGTTTCAAGAAAGCCCCAAAAGTCGCTTAATGAGCTGATGGTTATTGCTCTATCATCAATAGGGCCATTGACTTGAGCGGCAGTCACATCAACAGCAATAACAATATCAGCGCCCAAGTCGCGTGCGCTGTCAACGGGTACGAGGCTGACCACGCCACCGTCAATATATTTTTTGCCGACTTTTTCTGGAATACGCGGGGCAATAAAAATATTGGGCACGCTACAGGATGCTTGGACAGCAAGCCCTGCATTACCTGTGGTAAAGACGGCTTTTTTTAGGGTGTTTTTTTCTGCTGCAACGGCGGCAAAGGTAATTGGAAAGTCTTCTATGACTTGTCCGCGAACTTTTTCATTCACAAAGTTTTTGAGTTTGATGCCTTCGACAAAGCCTTGATTGGACAACGTAAAATCTGTCAGCTCGCCATCAGTGGTGGTCAGTGCCAACTGCTCAAGCTGTGCAGGCGTGTATCCACTGGCATACAGGCTACCGATTAAACTGCCGACACTCGTGCCGACGATCAGGGTAGGTTTGATGCCACTCTCTTCCAATGCCTTTATCACACCCACGTGGGCAAACCCTTTGGCACCGCCGCCACCCAAGACCAATGCGACGCTAGGTAACTTCACGATAGGCGCTGGCGTTTTAGGTGTTTGAGCAGTGGGTGTTAGGGTACTGCAAGCACTGACGCATAACCCAACTATGGCAAGCATGCTAAGACGTAATATACTTAAACCTTGATGAGACGGTCGATATAGAGCAGAGTCTGACATAAAAAACACCTTATAAAATGACCGTAGTTTATAAAAACCATGATGCAGAAAAACCATGTTGTAGAAAATAAGACAGCTACTATTTATATATAGTCAATCAATATTAAAAGTGGTACAAGGCAGACGAGTGCAAGTACTACAGTAGTAGGCTAAACGAGTCTAACGCTGTAACACTTTAATAGTGGTTCGACTATAATAGATGTAAACAAGTTGTCTTAAAGGGTTTTGCAGTCATGACGGAATAGCTTAGCATAAGTCATTGACTGTTCAGCTATAATGAGATGAATCGATGTTTATATTTTGCTGCTTTTACGGGTCATTTTATGACAATCTTTCTTAGGTGAGTTATATTTAAAACAGCCGATGACATAGATAAAAATAATAAATAACCTTGTTAGGATCTTTGATGCCAGTATCGATGAATGTTTCTTCAGCCAATTCAGCAGACCATATAAGGCCTGACTTGCCACTCTCGGCGTTAGATATGCCAGTGACAGCGTTGGCAGGTGTTGGGACAAAGGTAGCTGAGCAATTGGCACAATTGAATATCAAGCGGATATTTGATTTGCTACTGCATTTGCCGCGTGATTATGAAGATCGCAGTCGACTGGTATCAATCGCAGAAGTGGCGCACGGACAGTCGGCTATGATGACCGGACGTGTGGTCCATGTCGATACTAAACGTAGCGGCATGACCGTAACTGTGGATGATGATACGGGCACCATAGCTTTGCGGTTTTTTAAAGTCTATCGCGGCCTTGCGCAGACCATGAATGTGGGGACGCGATTACAGCTGTTTGGTGAAGTCAAAGTCAGTCGTTACGGCAAACAAATACACCATCCTGAATATCAAGTTATCACAGATAATATAGCTACGACTGATACGGGTCTACAGCCCATTTATCCTAGTGTGAAAGGCTTGCACCAAAATAAGCTGCGCACTTTGATCAAACTGGCCCTGCAAACAGTTCGTAGTCAGGGTCTACCGATGACGTTGTTTACGACGGAGGATTTTGCCGTCGTGGCTGACTTACCATTAGTACCTTTTGAGCCAGCCAAATCTGTACTGCTAGAGACAGAGTTTCCAGAAGATATTTTTTCGACATTGGCGCGAAGTGTGCCTGATCATGTGATTGGCAATAGTGTGAATAGGCCTACTGCGTCCGTTTACAACGTCAATAATGATAGCCATAGCGCAGCTGTTCGCATCGCTCATAGCAATGTTTATAACTTAACGATATTTGAAGCGCTAGTACTGCTACATACACCGCCCACCTACACCAACGCAAGCCAGCAATATAAGCTGTTGACCCAACTGACGGCGCGTACTCACGCTGCCTGTCAGCGCTTGATTATCGAAGAGTTGACCGCCCATCAGCTCAGCCTGTTGTACCGTCGTCAGCAGCTGCATCAGCATAAAGCACCCAAATGTACAACCCACAGTCCGCTAGCTGATAAGCTGTTTGGTGCATTGCCGTTTGATCTGACAGGTGCTCAAAAACGAGTGATGAAAGACATCACGACTGATATGGCAACCTCTATCCCAATGCTACGACTGGTACAAGGTGATGTGGGCGCTGGCAAGACTTTGGTTGCAGCAGGAGCGGCGGGTTATGCGCTTGATAGTGGTTGGCAGGTAGCAGTCATGGCACCGACTGAGATTTTAGCAGAACAGCACCTCGTGAACTTTAAGCAATGGTTTGAGCCGCTAGGTATCGGTGTTGGTTGGCTTGCGGGTAAGCAAACTGCCAAACAGCGCCGTGAGGCCTTAGAAGCGGTGAGTGAGAACACGGTACAAATTGTCGTTGGTACGCATGCCTTGTTTCAAGAGCAAGTACAGTTTGCCAAGCTAGGGCTCGTGATCATTGATGAGCAGCATCGATTTGGTGTTGAGCAGCGTATGGCATTGACCAATAAAGGCGTGGCCAATAGCACACCGCATCAGCTAATCATGACCGCTACCCCGATTCCGCGAACGCTTGCCATGAGCGTTTATGGCGATATGGACACCTCCATTATTGATGAGTTGCCGCCAGGGCGTACCCCCATTACCACGGTGACCATCGATCGCAATCGCCGCGATGAGGTGATCGAACGTATTGCCGTGAATTGCGAGGCAGGCAGGCAAGCTTATTGGGTGTGCTCCTTAGTAGAAGCATCTAGCGTGCTCGATGCACAAGCAGCTGAAGCCACGTATGAAGATTTAAATGAGCGCTTAGACATTCGCATTGGCTTAGTACACGGCAAAATGAAGTCTGCGGATAAACAAGCCATCATGCAGGCGTTCAAGGCGGGTGATTTGGATTTGTTAATTGCCACAACCGTGATTGAGGTGGGGGTTGATGTGCCCAATGCATCGCTCATGGTGATCGAAAATGCGGAGCGTCTAGGGCTTTCACAATTGCATCAGCTTCGCGGGCGCGTTGGGCGCGGCTCAACCAAGAGCTTTTGTGTGTTGTTATACCAAAAACCATTATCAGAAACAGGCACGGAGCGTTTGAACGTGCTACGTGATAGCACTGATGGTTTTGTTATCGCTCAAAAAGACTTAGAGCTGCGCGGACCGGGTGAACTGCTCGGTAAACGCCAGACAGGCAATGTTGGCTATTATTTGGCCGATCTTATCCGTGATGAGCAGTTATTTGCGATTGCGCAGCGTTTGGCCAAGCACTTGATTGCAGACCCTACCAGAAAAGCGGATGTCAGCCAATTGATTCATCGCTGGATGCCAGAGGCGAGTCGTTATACCAATGCCTAGTTCATACATCAGTGAGGTAATCAGTTATGTGGTTAGTGCTGGCTTTCGTCATGACACTGAATGATATAAGATCATCCTGATACTGAGAGTAAAAAAGAGCAAAAAAAGAGGACAGCCATTGCCATCCTCTTCTATTTATTACAGCCAATTGCTACACCGTTTAAGCTATTTCATTTTTTTTGCTTTTTTCAATGCTTTCTTAAGCGCTTTGAGGTCTTTATTTTTTTGCTTAATCTTTGCTTTGGTGTCTTTAATTTCTTGTTTGAGCTTTTTCACCTCTGATTTATTAGCCATGATGGTTTCCTTTATTAATAGATTTAGAACCATAATGACAAATCCCCTCATAAATACAAGCCGAAACTGTAGGGCGTCTGTATCGCTGGGTTTTATGACTAATGATTTTGAGAGGCGTTGTCTTATGTCATGCCATTCATCATCACGGTATGTTTGGTCATGAGTATTGACGATCTAAATGTGAAATAGCATGCTGTGAAGCGTTTAAGCCTAGAATTAATAGCGTCATATACCTACATCATCTGCTTTTATTTAACACTCGTATCATCGTTTTTAGTGATAATATCTTGATGAAGTTCAATATCTTAATAGTATCTTATGCTGGGTCGGCGGCTGACTATGCGGATACTTAACAGGATTGACCCCATTGAGCGTTAGTCTACAATATTAAAAGCGACTATCAACAAGATCTGCCTGCCCCACTTTGTTTCCTTTATACCTTTTACGGCGCTAGCGAGTACTGTGCTTATTTATAGAGACCGACTATGAGTGACTTTAAAGACCCTGATAATAAGCAAGAACCGACTAGCGGACAGCAACCCAATGTTGAGACACCTCAACACGCTGAGCTACCACCGTATCGTCAATCTGATGCCTTATCTAAAAACTCTCCTGCAAAAATGCCACTATGGTTGTTGCCAGCATTGGTTGCGGTGCTGGTGATTGGATTTGTGCTAGGTAAGTATTGGGGCGGTAGTGCAGACGAGTTACGAGAGGAGCCAGTCGCCTCTAGTGGTGTGGCAGGTGGCAATGAAGCTGATAGCACTGCGAGTACGGGGCAGTCTGTTTTGTCAGTAGAAACCGTCAGCCCAAGCCAAGATGATATCGGTCGCACACTTAGCGCTGATGGCACCATCAACGCCAAAGATATCGCTAGTGTCAGTGCAAAAGTCAGTGGTGTGGCCATCGAGCGTGTATTGGTCGAAGAGGGCGACCGCGTGAGAGCGGGGCAAGTGCTCGCCATGTTTGATACCGATGCGATGGAGCAGCAAGTGCTGCAAGCTGAGGCCGATGTGGCAGAGGCAGAAGCCACACTTGCCAACGCCAGCGCCGATGCGGCCCGCGTATTGCCACTCATCGATATTGACGCCATTAGTAAACAAGAAGCCGATCGCTACCGTACTTCTGAGGTACGTGCCCGCGCAGCGTTGCAAGCATCCAAAGCCCGTTTAAGCAATCAGCGTTTGACCCTTGATAATGCCACAGTAGTTGCCCCTGTCAGCGGTATTATCAGTGACAAAATGATCGAGGTTGGGCAGGTTGCAGGTGGTGAGCCATTATTTACGATTATCAAAGACGGTATATTGGAATGGCGAGCAGAGTTAGATCCCAAGCTTGTCGGCGATATCAATATTGGTACACCTGTACGAGTTGCTCTACCCGGTGATGATAGTGTGATGGGACAGGTGAACCGTATCGCACCGACAGCGGATAACAATCGCCAAATCACCATCTATGCTAGCCTAGCGGCCAACGCAAAAGTACGCGCTGGCATGTATCAAACGGGTGAGTTTTTATTGGGTAGCAGCAACACCCAAACCGTTCCTAACAGTGCGGTGGTCAGCAATGATGGCTATGACTATGTGATGATGGTCACACAAATTCGCACCAACCACGCAGCGCAAAAAACAGGCCGTATCAAGCAGCAGCGTGTGAGTTTGGGTGAGCGTCTCGGCGATAGTGTGGCGGTCACAGAGCCATTGCCGAGCGACAGTCAAATCGTCAAGCAAGGCGGTAGTTTTTTAAACGATGGCGATTTGGTGCGCATCGTCGATGGTCTGAATCAATCCAATAATAACGCTGATACAGCTTCGCAGGCGCGCTCATGAGCCTAAATGTATCTGCTTATTCGATTAGAAATCCGTTGGTCGCTATTTTGCTGTTTGTACTGCTGACGTTGGGCGGTATCTATGGCTTTATGCAAATGAAGGTGCAGCAGTTCCCTGACATTGATTTGCCTGCCGTGGTAGTGACCGTCACCCTGCCTGGCGCGGCACCTACCCAGCTCGAAAACGACATTGCCAAAAAAGTCGAAAATAAGCTGACCAGTATCGAAGGTGTCAAGCATATTCGCACCACCCTACAAACCGGCGCTGCCACCATGGTCACTGAGTTTGTCCTAGAAAAAGACATCCAAGAAGCGGTCGATGATGTGCGCTCAGCCGTCGGTGAGGTGCGAGGGGATCTGCCAGCCGCGGCCAATGATCCGATTATTACTAAGGTCTCAACCGCAGGGTTTCCGGTGGTGACGTATTCTGTCGCCGCAGAAAACATGAATGTGGCAGATCTGTCTTGGTTCGTTGATGATACGGTCACTAAGCGGTTATCTGATATCCCTGGTGTCAGTACCGTTAGCCGTATCGGTGGCCTGCAGCGTGAGATCACCGTGGCAGCGGACCCGATTGCGCTCAGTGGTTTAAAGTTTCCTATCTCTCAGCTATCGCAGCAAATCGCTGGGATTCAGCAGGACAGCTCAGGTGGTGAAGCCGAGGTCGGTAAAACCACGCAAACCATTCGCGTGCTTGGGGCGGTCGAGCGCGCAAGCGAATTAAACGACCTACAAGTGGCCGTGCCGACAGGTGGCACGCAAGCGCTTGGACGTATGGCGCAAATCACCGATGGTGCTGCTGACCCAAGTTCGATTGCTAAGCTCGATGGGCAGACGGTGGTGGCGTTTAACATCACCCGCTCGCGCGGTGCCAGTGAGGTCGAGGTCATGGAGCGCGTCGATGCCGAGCTTGCCAAACTGGCGGCCGATACGGGTAATATCAGCATCGGAAAAGTCTATGATCGAGCCACCCCTATTGCCGAGGATTATCAAGCATCACTGCGTATGCTGATAGAAGGTGGACTATTGGCCGTCGTGGTGGTGTTTTTATTTTTGCGCAATATCCGTGCGACCATTGTCGCAGCTGTGGCGTTGCCATTGTCCGTTATTCCTACCTTTTTGGGTATGTATCTGTTTGGCTTTAGTCTCAATATTATTTCTTTATTGGCATTGTCATTGGTGATTGGGGTGTTGGTCGATGATGCCATCGTAGAGGTCGAAAATATCATTCGTCATCTGCGTATGGGCAAGACACCTTATGAGGCGGCGATGGAAGCGGCTGATGAGATTGGTCTGGCAGTCGTTGCTACTACCTTTACCTTGATTGCTGTGTTTTTGCCGACGGCCTTTATGGGCGGTATTGTTGGGCAGTTCTTCCGTCAGTTTGGCTGGACAGCGGCTTTATCGATATTTGCGTCCTTGATGGTAGCGCGACTGATCACGCCGATGATGGCAGCTTACGTACTGCGGCCAGAAAAAAATCGCGTGGAAAAACAAAGCGCGCTGATGGATTGGTATCTTAAGATTGTTTCATGGACCTTACGACAACGCTGGATCACCATCGGCGCAACTTTGGTGCTGTTTGTCGCTTCATTGATGCTGGTGAAGTTGCTACCGACCTCCTTTATTCCTGACAATGATATCGATCAGACGCGTGTTGAGATTGAGCTGACGCCAGATGTGGCGCTCGAAGATACCGAGCGCGTGGCAGCGATGGCCAGTGAGCGTATCTTGGCCATGCCCGAAGTGACCAATATCTTTACCTCGGTAGGGGAGGCGCAAGCTGCTATGGAGCCCAGCTCTGGCGGCAAAGCCGAAAATATCGCAGGGCTAGATATCGTCCTTGCGCCACGAGCAGAGCGTATCTCTAAGCAAGAGATTGAGCGTAAAATCAGTCATCTGCTCGCGGAGGTACCTGGCGCACGCTTTACCGTTGGTCTATCGAGCGGCGGCGAGACGGGCTATAACTTTTCTTTGACCAGTACCAATCCAGAGGTGCTAGAGCAGACCGCCCAGCAGATTATGACTGAAATCCGAGCGCTGCCTAGCGCCGGCGCAGTGACCAGTGACCGTAGCCTGCCGAGGCAAGAGCTTACGGTCATGCCTGACAGACTGGCAATGGCAGATAAAGGCGTCACCACGCAAGATATCGCCACCACGCTACGAGTGGCGACGGTCGGCGACTATGAGCAGCGCTTATCTAAGCTTAATCTCGATACTCGGCAGATTCCTATTGTGGTGCGACTGCCTGATGTCGCCAAACAAAACGTCAGCCAATTAGAAGGCCTATACGTGCCAAGCGCGCTGCCTGCAGGACAAGGGGTACGCGTGGGCGAGGTGGCCGATCTAAACTTTGGGACAGGCCCGGCCCAGATCAACCGGCTCGATCGTGAGCGCGCCATTAGTATTACTGTGCAGCCTTCTGATGGCGAGCTTGGCGACTTGGTGCAGGCGGTCAAGTCGGTACCAGCGATGCAGACGCTGCCGCCATCGATTACCATCATTGATCAAGGTCAAGCCGAAAATATGGCGGAGCTGTTTAGTGGGTTTATCATTGCGATGTCGGTGGGTGTGGTCTGTATCTTAGGCGTTCTTATTTTATTATTTGGCCGTTTATTGCAGCCATTTACCATTTTGATGGCACTGCCGTTATCGATAGGCGGCGCGTTTGTGGGTTTGGTCATTACCAATAGTAGTCTGTCGATGCCCTCGATGATTGGTTTTATTATGCTCATGGGTATCGCAACCAAAAACTCAATCCTACTCGTCGATTACGCGTTGATTGCTCAGCGCCGCGGGCTCGCGCGTTTTGAGGCCATTATGGATGCCTGTCGCAAGCGTGCGCGGCCTATCATCATGACCACCATTGCGATGGGTGCAGGCATGTTACCCCTGGTCTTTGGTTGGGGTGATGCTGATCCTACGTTTAGGCGACCGATGGCGGCCGCCGTATTGGGCGGTCTGGTCACCTCAACGCTCCTCAGTCTGGTAGTCATCCCAGTGGTTTATACGTTGATGGACGATGTGTCAGGATGGTTTGCCAAATGGCTGGTGCCACATGGGAAGAAGAGAAGCCCACATATTTAACATACTGCAATACACAGTCATCATGATGATCATGCACCCCATACGTGACTACCGCGTATGGGGTTTTTTGATACTTCTCACAACCAAACTATCATAGAACCCATATGCCTTTTTACCTATCGTTTAATTGTCTGATATATCAATACGTTATAGTAACGCCATTATCAAACCGTATTCTATGATTTGTCATTAGGAGGCACTCATGAAGCTAACCGCCATCATTTTCAGTATGGTCGCCGCCTTATCACTAACCAGTTGTGCAACGCGGCAGGCAGCCAGTACCGACTGGACCCCATATCTCAAATCCATGCAAAAAGGCTGTGATTATCCTAACCCGACAACCAGCAGCTTGCCCATAACGTATCAGCAGTCCATTATTGATACCGATACACGTATCAAACCTTACAATTCGTCTGATGAGGAGCAACTGGAGCATTTGGACGAAACCATCACCACTTACATGCTAAATAACGCGACCGCCTTTGGTAAACAGCTCTCAAAAATTGAATATCTCAGCGGTTTTGAATGGTCGCATTTGAAGCTGTATTTTGCCAATAACCCACAGTCGCTACGCAGTGAATTCACGCTGCCTGTTGATAAACATGATATTAACACCGTAACCAAAAACGACAGTAGTGGCTATCAAGTGACGGGCGAGGGCTACAAGCATTTAACCTTTGATAAAAAAGATAACAGCCTTACCTGTGGGTTTGGGGTGTAGCGAAGAGCAAGGTTTTTAGTGACCGATATATTTGAGCGTTTTCATACGTAAAGACTTAAGCCTCAAGATAGCAGTGCTGTTATCTTGGGGTTTCTTATATATAGAGATGTACTTTATTCAAAAAAAACAAGCAGGTCATTTTCTTAAAATGAATAAAATTCATCTTATAACAAGTTTATATCGTTTTTATTCATGTTAAAGGTTTGGTTTAATATACTCATACAGACATTTAGTGTTATCTCAATTTGTAGGGTAGGAATCACCATGACTAAGCCTTTTGCATGCTCAATCAAGCACATTCGTTTTGATGAAAACTATCAGCCTGCCAGCAGCACGCGCATGACGACCAATTTTGCCAATCTGGCGCGCGGCGAGCAGCGTGAAGACAATCTGCGTAAAGCGTTGACCATGATTAATAACCGCTTTAACGCGCTGGCACATTGGGACAACCCCAATGCCGATCGTTATTCGGTCGAAGTCGACATTGTGTCTGCCAACATGGATATCGAGGGCAATGGCGATGCGTTCCCTGTGATTGAGATGCTACAAACCACCATCGTGGACCATAAAGAAAACAAGCGCATCGATGGCATGATTGGCAACAGTTTCTCATCTTACGTGCGCGATTATGATTTTAGCGTGGTGCTACTGGAGCATTTTAATAAGCATCCAAATACCAAAGCGCCTGACGACTTTGGCGACTTACACGGCAAATTGTTTCAATATTTATTGAACTCAGAGGCCTACAAAGCCCACTTTAACAAACAGCCTGTGATTTGCTTGAGTGTCTCAACCAGCAAGACCTATTATCGTACTGCCAATCAGCATCCAGTATTGGGCGTAGAATACAAGCAAGATGAGTACTCATTGACCGATGATTATTTTCATAAGATGGGCCTAGTCGTACGTTACTTTAAGCCTGAGGGCAGCGCTGCACCATTAGCGTTTTATTTTGCGGGTGATTTGACCAGCGACTATACCGATCTTGAGCTGATCAGCGCAATCAGCACGATGGAGACGTTCCAAAAGATTTATCGTCCTGAGATTTATAACGCCAATTCAACGGCAGGTCAGGTCTATCAGCCAAGCCTAAAATACCAAGACTATTCGCTCACGCAGATTGTCTATGACCGTGAAGAGCGTAGCCAAATGGCGGTCAAACAAGGCAAATTTACCGAAACGCATTTTATCAAGCCTTACCAAGATATTCTTGAAGCATGGGCAGCCAATTACGCTGTAAACAAGAACGTCGCTTAAAAAATCCAAATATAAAAGCGCACGCTATAACACCTAAAATAGAGAAGACAATACGACATGACTTTATTATTACCAACATCGACCGCTGGCAGCTTGCCAAAACCCTCTTGGTTGGCAGAACCTGAAAAAATTTGGTCGCCGTGGCAACTTGACGGTGAAGAATTGCTTCAGGCAAAACAGGATGCGCTGCTAGTATCGCTACAAGAGCAAGTGCAAGCAGGCGTCGATATCGTCAGTGACGGTGAGCAGACCCGTCAGCATTTTGTGACTACATTTATTGAGCACTTAGACGGCGTCGATTTTGAAAACCGTAAAACCGTTAAAATTCGTGATCGCTATGATGCCAGCGTACCGTCAGTGGTTGGTGCCGTGAGCCGCCAAAAACCTGTGTTTGTAGAAGATGCCAAGTTTTTACGTAAGCATACTGACAAGCCGATCAAATGGGCGCTGCCAGGGCCGATGACCATGATTGATACCTTGTACGATGGTCACTACAAAAGCCGTGAAAAACTGGCATGGGAGTTTGCGACGATTCTTAATCAGGAAGCCAAAGAATTGGAAGCGGCTGGTGTGGATATTATCCAATTCGATGAACCTGCATTTAATGTATTCTTCGATGATGTCAACGACTGGGGTATCGCTACGTTAGAGCGTGCTATAGAAGGACTTCAATGTGAGACAGCAGTACATATCTGCTACGGTTACGGCATCAAAGCCAATAACGACTGGAAAAAAACGCTGGGCTCAGAGTGGCGTCAGTATGAGCAAGCGTTTCCTAAACTGCAGCAGTCAAAGATCGATATCGTATCTTTGGAATGTCAAAATTCGCGCGTACCGATGGATTTGATAGAGCTCATCCGCGGTAAAAAAGTGATGGTTGGTGCAATCGATGTCGCCACTAATGATATTGAAACTCCTGAGGAGGTAGCCGATACGCTACGCAAGGCCTTACAATTTGTCGATGCGGACAAGCTGTATCCCTCGACCAACTGCGGTATGGCGCCGTTGTCTCGTGAGGTGGCACGCGGCAAGCTACATGCGCTGAGCGCTGGTGCGGCAATCGTGCGGCAAGAGCTGAGCGTTTAGCAAAACTTAACAAGTTCTGGCTTGTTTAAGCTTATGAGTGGCCTCAGTTAACAAGGTACTTATAGATTTAACGTTTCTCAGGATTGTAGTAATGATAAAAGATATGATTGAAGCCACTGATTTTAGAGATGCCATGGCGCTATTGCCCACGGCGGTCAATTTGATCACCACCAATGGTCCGTCAGGCACTCATGGGTTTACTGCCTCGGCGGTATGTAGCGTCACTGATACACCGCCGACACTGCTGGTGTGTATGAATCAAGCCGCGCGCTCGCATAGGCATTTTGTGGATAATAAAGTCTTGAGCGTCAATGTGCTTGGTGCCCAGCATGAACACTTATCCAATGCTTTTGCTTCTAAACTAAGCTCAGATGAGCGTTTCGAGCAAGGGGTTTGGACTGAGCTTGTGACAGGCGCGCCTATCCTGAAAGATGCGCTAGTGAGCTTTGATTGTGAGATTGAGCACATTCAAGAAGTGGGTACGCATAGTGTGCTGATGTGCCGAGTGGTCGCTATCAAACCTCCAGAATCCCCAAGCGGGCAAGATGAGAGTTTAGTGTATTTTAACCGTGCTTATCATTACGTCGGTCAAGTTGAGCTTGTATAAGTCATAACTGGCATTAATATAGAGCACTTGCTCAGAAAATAAATCTATATAAGAAGACACTATCCCGTGGAACTACTCATTTTTTTAATCATAGGTGCACTAGCAGGTTTTGCGGCCGGGCTTTTCGGCGTGGGCGGTGGCACCATTATCGTACCGCTGTTATTTATCGTCTTTACCCAAATGGGCTACGATGCCGATACCATTATGCATCTGGCTTTGGGAACGTCGCTTGCGACCATCATCGTCACCTCGATCAGCTCCTTGATGGCGCATAATAAAAAGGGCGGCGTCATGTGGCCGGTCTTTAAAAATCTAGCACCTGGTTTGGCGCTAGGGTGTTTTTTGGGAGCAGGGATAGCAGGGCAAATATCAGGGTTATATCTGCAGCTGATTGTCGGGGTGTTTTTACTGTGGGTCGCTTATAGAATGTTTACCGCTGGTAAAAGACGTACACATATGAGTGATGCGAGTCATACGCCTGTGGTATTACCGTCTAAACCCAAGCAACTTGCGGCAGGTGGTATTATTGGTGTGGCTTCGGCCATTTTTGGTATTGGCGGTGGCAGCTTAACGGTGCCGTATCTCACCCGTTATAATGTGGTCATGCAAAAGGCGGTAGGCACGTCGGCGGCGTGTGGTTTGCCTATTGCCATTGCTGGTGCGCTCGGCTTTATGTTCTTTGGTATGCAGCAGCAAGTTGATGTACCCAATACCATTGGCTTTGTGCATATTTATGCCTTTTTGGGCATTGCGAGTATGAGCTTTTTTACCGCTAAAGTTGGGGCAAAAGTTGCTCATATGCTCTCACCACCCCTGTTAAAGAAGTGCTTTTCGGTATTGTTATTCGTAGTGGGACTTTATTTTCTGTATAAAGGGTTATTTTGAAGATTTGGATTGGTGTGTTTGAAATATGAAGACTAAGAACGATATGATATTGCTTAATATTGAAAATCACGCCTAGTTTAGTAATCTGTTATAAAATGCTACTTTTCTTACTTGCTGTGACTGCGTCTCCAGAGGCTGCGAAAAATAGCGTTTAATCTTGCTATACCATTTTTATAATGGTTTCACTATAACATCCATTATATTCTTAGCGGTTTTCTTTGGTTTAGAAGCTATTAGACTTGAGACTGTCAGGTAAGCTTCATTAACTATAGTTAGCTGAATGTAAAACTGTTATGGATTTAAACGCGCTACTGGTATAAATTTTACTTGCGTGCTGCGTTCCCAGAGGCTGCGCAAAATTCATCCCAGTAGCGCTATGACATTTTTAGAGTGTATTGACTATATCGAAAATTCTATCTAAACATCAAGAATGATGCAGGTTGTGGTGGCATGAGCATACAACTTGCCATCAGGCCCTACAATTTTTCCTTCAGCAGTTGCTGTTCTTCGACCAGCATGAATGACTTTACCTTCAGCCCGTACTAAAGGTGTTGCCACTGTCAAAGCTCGCACCATATTTACTTTTATCTCTAAAGTTGTATAGGTTTTTCCTGCTGGTAAAAGGGTATGTACAGCGCAGCCAACAGCAGAATCTAAAAGCGTACAAAACCAGCCACCATGGACTGTACCCAATGGGTTGTAATGATGACGCTTTGGACGCCCTTGAAAAACGGCAATACCTTTTTCCATATGAATAGGAGTGTAGTCGAGCGTTAGACCAATAGGAGGATGAGGCAGCTCTCCTGCAAACATAGCGTTAAAAATGTCCATACCGCTGCGAGTGGTTAAGTCTGATAATGGAATGACGTCAGCGTCACCTAGCTTTTCTCTAATGAGTGCTTCTTCTGTTTCCCATGTTGCTATAGTTTCTTCAACATTCATTTTCAATTCCTTAAAACGATAAATAAGAGGTTAGCTCATTCTTATAAAGACCAAAGTTTTATCAATTAGTGTTCTTGATGTTTGCTTTTATTTTTAAAATACATCGTTACATAGCCGATTAACCAAAAAGCACATATTGCTTGAAACCAGATAAGACTGTGCATGGTGATCGTCATAATATTATCAGTCTCAACGTTGTAGTGTAGTAGTGACAATAAACCCATCAAGGCATACAAATAAAGCCACCAATGCCCCTTGCTCATCTGGCTTTTGACAGCCACGATCAAGCCGTAGATACCGATTGGTGTCATGACGAACCAAAAAGCATCTACCAGATGAGGGGATAACCAATCAGGCTCAGGATAGTGGTCAAAATAAACCACATTATGAACATAGTGCAAAATGCTCGAGAACACATTAAGTAATACAATGAAAATTAAGGTCTTATAATGTTTGTAACGATTTATCATGGTGTACCTTGTTGATCGTCTCTAAAATATCTTGCCAAATATGAGTGTTCTTGCTTCTAAAATAGCCAAAATGCCCAATTGATTGGTCTGATCCCTTGCTAATGGTATAGCGTTTAAAAGTGATGGGTTGATCGCTAGTCACATTTTTCCAAAAATTATGCAGGTTGCGTTCAGTGCAGATTTCATCATCATCGGCAGTGAAGACGAAAGTTGGCACATTAAAATTCTTGTAAGTCCCAAGGGGAATGGTTTTCCCATAGAATTTATCTGAGAAAAACAGCTCTTTTTCTCGGCACCAAGCCCCCCATTCATCTGTAAAACCAGCTGGCAAATCTTCCATGAGTTTGAAGCTTTTAGCCGGCACATAATTAAAGACTTTATTACTAAGCGGGGCTAAAAAACGGAAAAAGAAGTTAGCCTTAAGACGATAGCGAAGCGGCATATAGCTAAAGTATCCTGCTGAGACAGCCACTGCAATTAGAGCATCTAATTGATCGGCGTTATGAGCCAGACCTACCTGTTGACCACCAGTACTATGACCCACACAATACAAGGGTAAATCCTTAAATAGGCGCTTAGCTGTATCGATGGCAGCTGGAATGTCATAGCGCCCAATATCAGAATACTGGTAATGACACTCCTTTAGATGACTTATTTTAGAATCGCAAAACCCTCTATAGTTCCAAAGAATGACATGAAAACCATGCTCTCTTAAGTATTTAGCAAACGGCAAATAATAAGAAGTTTTAGTAGCGGTTCCTGGATTTATTAGAACAACGGCCTTAGGGTTATTCGCTTTATAGAGGGTTGCACGCAGCTCGACGTTGTCGTCCGTCAGAATATTTATATCCATAAAAGAACCTACTTGTTGTTAATTAACGCCTACTATAAACTATGGACATTACTCCACAGTCAAGCGTTAATTGAGGGTGCTCGCTAATGAATATAAAAGAATTAACTGAAACAGTCGGACTAAGCAGAGATACCATTCGTTTTTACGAAAGGGAAGGATTAATTTCGTCACCATCTAGAAAATCTAATGGTTATAGAGATTACGATAACAGGATTGTAGAACAGCTCAATATGATTATTATGGCGAAGGAGTTAGGTTTCACCTTAAAAGAGATTAGAGAGCTAACAGAGCTATTGTATTCAAACAACCTGACGCAATCACAAATGGGTGAAAAGCTTCTAGAAAAAAACAAGCAAATTGAAGTTAAGATTCTAGAGTTATCTAAAATGAAAGCGTTAATAGATGATGCATTAAAAGGCATGTGTTCTTATAAGGATAAGCTAGCGCTTTAATCTAAGTTATGAAAGGTCCCGATACAGTACCTCCAGGTCTCAAATCATCTAAACCAATATCATGGGATAAAATTGACCTACTGCTATTTACTGCCTCAATCTTGTACTTTGCTTAAGGGAACTCAGACTTCATGAACTCAGCTATCTCTTCCTTGGTTGCTGACATAGGCCTATAGTGGTGTGTTCGTTTAGTCTTGTGACCAAAGACACGGTGAGATCTTCCAAGTGAGAATATATCAGCTATTTTGACAAATGGCTGATAATCTTTCGAAGACTCAGTTGTTGTGGGTCCTTTTCTATTTTTGTTATTCACAAAAAAATCCTTTGCCACCTCGTTGATACAAGATAGCAAAGGATGAATCCTCACACAATAGTGTGACGGGTAATTTATTAATAAAAATTATAATAAAATCAATAACTTGTATTACTCAACCGTCACTGATTTGGCAAGATTGCGTGGCTGATCGACATCAGTACCGCGCATCACGGCCACATGGTAAGACAGTAGCTGTATGGGTACGCTGTAGACGATAGGGGCAAGCGTCTCGCAAACTGCTTTAACATATACTACATGTAGGCGGTCTTCAGCATTGATGTGACTATCTTCACTAGCAAAGACGAACAGTTCGCCGTGACGGGCATGTACTTCTTGCATGTTGGCTTTGAGCTTATCGAGCATACTGTCTTTGGGTGCCAGCACGACGATTGGCATGTCTTTGTCAACAAGCGCTAGCGGACCGTGTTTGAGCTCACCTGCGGCGTAGCCTTCAGCGTGGATATAAGAGATTTCTTTGAGCTTCAATGCGCCTTCCAGAGCGATAGGGAACTGTAGACCGCGCCCTAAAAATAAGCAGCTTTTCTTATCTTCAAAGTGCTCCGCCATCGCTTTGATCGGAGCATCAAGGTGCAAGCTGGCATAGAGTTGACCGGGCAGCTTTTGTAGCTCGCCAAGTAAGGTGCTTAGGTTTGCGCTGTCGATACGCTGCTGTACTGCGCCTGTTTTTAAGACCAATAGCATGAGTGCGACCAGCTGGGTGGTAAAAGCTTTGGTCGATGCTACACCGATCTCAGGACCTGCAAGGGTCGGCAAGAATATGTCTGTCTCGCGAACCAAGGATGAGGTAGGCACGTTACATAGTGCTAGACTAACCAGTCCTGCTGGGTTTTGTTTTTTGATCTCACGCAGGGCTGATAAGGTATCGGCTGTTTCACCAGACTGAGAGATACAAATCACCAGCGAGTTGTCGAGTACTACAGGATTGCGATAGCGGAATTCACTAGCAACCTCAACAGAGCAGGATAGGCGCATCAAGCTCTCAAACCAATATTTAGCAACCATCCCCGCATGATAACTGGTGCCGCAAGCGATGATCTGTACATGCTGTACGCCTGATAATTGCGCTTCATTGCGTGCTAAAAAGTCATCACGCAGGGCTGATGCTTGGCGGTTATCAATCGCCATCTCAAGCGTACGCGCGACTGCATCTGGCTGCTCATAGATTTCTTTGAGCATATAGTGCTTGAACTCGCCTTTGTCAGCATTATGCTGCTTGGCATCGATTTCATGCACTTCGCGGCTGACTTCCTCGCCATTGACATAGACTTTAATACTGTCACGGGTCAATTTGGCAATATCGCCTTCTTCTAGGTACATAAAGCGGTTGGTGACTGGCAGTAGTGCCAGCTGATCTGAGGCGATAAAATTTTCACCAATACCAACACCGATGACCAAAGGCGAGCCTAAACGTACCGCGGCCAGCTCATCTGGTGTGTCCACGTGAATGATGCCTAAAGCAAATGCACCATGCAGCTTAGGAATCACTGCGCGTACCGCTTCTAGCAAATCATTGGTTTGCTCATAAATGTCATGAATCAGATGTGCCACCACTTCGGTGTCGGTCTGTGAGGTAAACTCGTAGCCTTTAGCGATGAGCTCTTTTTTGAGTTCAGCGTAGTTTTCGACGATACCATTGTGAACGACGGCAATCTTACCAGATATGTGCGGATGGGCATTGCGCTGTGCAGGTTCGCCATGCGTGGCCCAGCGAGTATGAGCGATACCAATATGCCCATCAAAAAAATCGGTACTGGCTTCAACCGCATTGACCAAGGCTTGAACCTTGCCCACTTGACGCTCGCGATGTAGCTCACCATCACGAATGACGGTTAAACCAGCCGAATCGTAGCCTCGATATTCTAGACGCTTAAGACCTTCAAGCAAGATATTCGCAATATTGCGTTCAGCAACTGCGCCAACGATTCCACACATGGCATCTCCTTAAATTTGTTTTTTAATAATTCAATATATGATGGTACAAGACTAATAAGTGTCGTTAGCTACCAATGCTCAGTTATTAGCTCAAAAGTATGATGAAGCAGTACTACCACGATTGCCGTACTGCTTAGGTTTACTCAAGAATGACGACGATTGATCAAACTTTCAATAAATCAGTTATTTTTTAGTCGGTCGTTGAAAGTCATTTTTTTGTACCTGACGAGCTCGGCCAAATGCTAAAGCACTACTATCAACGTCTTTGGTAATGACAGAACCTGCAGCGATGGTAGCCGTATCTCCGATGGTTACTGGCGCGACTAGGCTTGCATTGGAACCAATAAAGGCATTATCTCCAATGATGGTCTGCGACTTGTTGACACCGTCGTAATTACAAGTAATGACACCTGCACCGACATTGACGCCTGTGCCGACAGTTGCATCACCGATGTAGCTTAGGTGATTTACTTTACTGCCTTGACCGATTGTTGATTTTTTGATTTCAACAAAGTTACCGACTTTGCTGTTGTCAGACAATACCGTATCAGGACGCAGGTGTGCAAAAGGTCCTATGTCGACACCAGCTCCGATGTCAGCGCGATCAATCACACAGTAAGGCTTAATATAACAAGCATTGCCTATCTGAGCGTTTTTGATGACGCAGCCTGCTTCAATATAGACATTGTCGCCTAAAGTGCAGTCGCCTTCAAATACCACATTGACGTCAATAAACACATCTTGTCCGGCACTCAACGACCCGCGAATATCCACGCGCGTGGGATCGGCAAATTGAACGCCCGCTTCTTGTAGGTCGGCGACTATCTTGCGTTGCCACGTGCGCTCTAGGCTTGCGAGTTGTTGGCGGTTATTAACCCCTTCAATCTCAAACGTATGCTCAGGCTCAATCGCGGCAATCGTAATACCATCAGCGACGGCCATTTTGACGATGTCAGTGAGGTAATATTCTTGTTGCGCGTTATTGTTAGAGAGCTCTGGCAAATACTTATGCAGTAGGGCGTTGTCTACGCAGTAGATACCACTGTTGATCTCCTTAATATTTTGCTCGTCAGCACTGGCATCTTTTTGCTCAACGATGGCTTCAATGTTGCCGTTTTGGTCACGTTTGATACGACCCAACCCGAACGGATTATCGACAGTCAACGTCAGCATAGACATACCGTCAGTATTGGCAGCTTTTAAAGCAGCTAATGTCTGGCAGCTGACCAATGGCACATCACCATATAGAATGAGACTTTTCCCTGATTTCGGTAAATCAGACAGTGTCACTTTGACCGCATGACCTGTTCCTAACTGCTCAGTTTGAGCAACCCAAGTAAACGACGACTGTGTATATTGGTTGGTAATCTCTGACTTTACCTGATCACCGCCAAAACCATGGACAATGATGGTTTCATCAACAGTGAGCTGATTGCAAGTATCTAATACGTGGGCCAATAATGACTTACCAGCTAGGGTCTGCAAAACCTTTGGCTTTGCCGACTGCATGCGAGTGCCTTTACCGGCCGCTAAAATAATCACAGAAAGAGGAGATGTCATAATAAGCCTACAAATGTAACAAAATATAATGTTGAATTATAGCGTAAAAACTTGCACAAAAAAAATTATGACGTGCAAGCTTTGTAACTTGAATACCCAAAACTTAAGCAAGTAAAATCAAATACGTAAGATGGCTAAACCGAAGTAATGATTTCCGCGGAATAATATTAAAAAGACATAAACATCATTACAATGATGTAAATAATCAACCAAATCACTGCTGCCATAACCCCTGCAATAATGTCATCCAACATTACCCCAAGGCCACCCGCAACCTTTTTGTCTGCCCAACCAATCGGTGGTGGCTTTAAAATATCAAATACGCGAAATAGGATAAAAGCAGTCGGTAGCCAGCCCCAAAACATCGGCAGCATCATTATCGACAAGGTATTTTCAGACGTAGGAAATACATATGATAATATATAAGATAACGGCAATAGGGTAATCCACATGCCAGCCCATTCATCCCACACAATATGCGGATCATCGTGTACCTGCATCAACTCAGACGTACGCCCGCAAATCCAAACACCAACCAAACACGACAAAATCGTCAAGATTAAAAAAGGAACGAAACCCAAGCTCATCAGTGGCACACCCACAATCAGACCACCAACCGTGCCCCACGTACCGGGCGCGCGTCGAGGTAGGCCGCTGCCCAAACCTAGTCCGAGCCAATAAACCATGCGGTCAAGCATACTGGCACCGATTGGTAGAGGCGGGCAGTCATTTGCTTGTCGAATATCAGGCTTAGATAAGTGTTGATCAGTCATGAATTAGCCTGTGAAATGTTGATAACCGGTGAGATTAGGCCACGTAGAGAAGGGGGCAGATTGAGTCGGTGTGACTGGCTGATTTTGATAAAACAGTTCAAGACGTGAGTGATTAGGCGATTTGGCATCTGTCGCAATAGAATCTGCGCGCGCAACGATTTCTCCAATACAAGTGACAGGCGTATTAGAAGTAGGTGGTTCAATATGTGCAGGCAAGGTAAACGCCAATTCGTAGTCATCGCCACCCGCTAATTGACATAACAAACGCTCAGATAACTCTACCGTGGCTAGTGACTTGCTACTCGGTAATTGATCTAAATGAATACGCATACTGACTGAGCTTTGCTGACAGATATGTCCAAGATCTTGATAAAGACCGTCAGAGATATCGATCATCGAGGTTGCGCCAGCTTGTGCCAAGGCGGCACCTAAGGCAATGCGCGGCGTCGGCATGTGCAAGCGATGCGCCAGTTGCTTACCAATAGGGCTATCGGGGTGCTTGAGGGCATAGGCAGCATCACCAAGGGTGCCTGAAACATAGATTTTATCGCCAACTTGTGCCCCTGAGCGATAAACAGCTGGTGTACCTGCGGCAAGCAATCCTTGCGCACTGACACTCAGCACCAATTGCGCACTGCGCGTGGTATCACCGCCAATCAACGTCACGCCAAACAGCTGGCAGGCATGAAACAATCCTTTGGCAAATGTCGTGAGCCATTCATGATTCGCTAGACGCTCAGGCAATGCCAACGCTAGCAAAATACTATGCGGCGTCGCGCCCATCGCTGCAATGTCTGAAACATTAACCGCAACAGCTTTATAACCAATTTCAAACGCAAGCTTATCTACTTGTGCAAAGTCAGCATGAAAGTGACGCCCTTGAACCAATGTATCAATGCAGCTAACCAAGCGTGATCTTGCTGGCAATGCCATCACAGCCGCGTCATCACCGATACCTTTTTCGATGCTGTTTTTAGTACCAGCCGCTGCGCTCTGTGCCGCTTGCCGCTGCAAAAATATACGCTCAATCAGCTCAAACTCGTTCATAACTAGTCTTAGTCTTTGGTATCGTTAGCGCTTTTCTTGCTCGCCTTGAAGTCACTGATATTGGCACTAGCTTTACTGGCACTACTGCGTTTAACGTTAGCTTTGTTAGCGCTGATACGTGGCTTATTTGATGCAGTCGGCGCATTATCGATCGCGCTTTCTGTTTCAGCAGCCGCTTCGATATTGTCAGCTACCGTTACTTCAGCCGAACTCGCTTCAGATTGTTTAGCCGCCGCTTTTTGTGACGTACGTAGGTTGGCATTGGTATCTGCTTGTACCTCTAAAGCACGTAGCTCACCAGCCATTTTATCCAGTACCGCATTGATCAGTTTGTGAGCGTCAGTCGCGCCAAAGTGATTATTCAGCTTCATTGCTTCATCGAGTACAACCTTGTAAGGAATCTCCATACGGTTTTGTAGCTCGTACGCACCAATCAGCAAAATAGCGTGTTCAACCGTATCTAACTTATCAATCTCACGATCAAGGTGTTGGCTGATAAGCGCGTCTAGGGCGTCGATCTGCTCTGGGATATCGCGCATCATTTCGTGATAGTAGCCGATATGGACGGTGTGCATAGCGTTGGTTGCGCGCGTGCGTGCCGCGATATCATGCGGCGCATTGTCTTTCCAGCCAAGCTTGCCATCTATATCAAAGCGGCGGTCGGTGACAAGCCACTCGTATAGACCTTGCATAGCAAAGCGGCGCGCCTTACGGATAGCGGTATGACTGGTCTTGTAAGAAGACTCACTCATATCGAAGGTTTGATCACCTGCACTACTGCTCGCTATACGGGTAGCTTCAGCTTGATTGGCTTGTGCGGTTTTCGCAGCGCGAATCGCGCGCTTGAGTTGGTCAGTCATAGGGGGTCTGTACCTAAATTTTTTGAGATGATACCCAGTCAAAATATAAATTAACAAAGTAGCTTTTTAGCTTTGTTTATTTAAAACTTTAAAGAGTATAGAAATACGGCGAAAATTCAAAAAATAGCCAGTGTGTTGATAGCTGGCGTCATGTTACAAGGTGCTGCTATTGCTCAATAGCAGCACCAGTTAGACTAATAAATTTGAGCTTTAAGGCTTAAGCTTCATCGATATCATCAATATCAAGCTGTGATAGAACAGCAATCATCTCTAATACGACCATCGCAGCTTCAGAGCCTTTATTACCTGCTTTGGTACCGGAGCGCTCGATAGCTTGCTCGATGCTGTCAGTAGTGATGATACCGTTGGCGACAGGAATATTATAATCCATTGCCACAGCGCTCAAACCTTTGGCCGACTCGCTGGCTACAATATCAAAATGTGGCGTGCTGCCACGGATGATTGCACCCAATGCCACAATGGCGTCAAAACGATCTGATTCCGCAGCACGCTGGGCCACAAGTGGCAGCTCGAATGCTCCAGGCACACGAATAACAGTAATGTTGCTACCCAATACACCATGACGGAGTAGGGCATCAATCGCACCATCAACCAATGACTCAACGACAAAACCATTAAAACGACCGACGACAATACCAATGCGCGCGTCAGCGTTTTGATGCAAGTTACCATCGATATGAGTCACGTCGTTGCGCTGCTGTTGTAAATTCGACATAAAAAATCCTTTGCTTAATAAGCGTTCAATTGAAATATAGGCATCAATAAATAGCTAAACAGTCTGATGCGTTCAATCGACTTGGCCGCCTATTATTTTGGCGTTGCTCTAGTTAATTGAACGAAAATAAATGGTTAGCACTATGATAGCATTTTTTTGGGTGTTATTTGTATTTTACGAGCGTGCTACAGACGCATCTGTATCCCTTGTGCTGCCATATAGGCTTTGGCCTCCGACACGGTATACTCACCAAAGTGAAAAATACTGGCGGCAAGTACCGCATCGACGCCGCCTTCTAACACGCCTTCTGCCAAATGTTGCAGGTTGCCGACGCCGCCTGAGGCAATGACGGGCACATTGACGCGGCTCGTAATTTGTTGCATGAGTGCCAAATCGTAGCCTTTTTTGGTGCCATCACCGTCCATTGAGGTGACCAGCAATTCACCAGCGCCCAGCTCAGCCATTTTGCTCGCCCAAGCGACGGCATCGATACCGGTTGGCTTACGGCCACCATGGGTGAAAATCTCCCAACGCGGCACAGTAATCCCATCGACGTTGATGTCAGCGACGCGTTTGGCATCGATGGCCACAACGATACATTGGTTGCCAAACTTCTGCGCGGCTTCACCGACGAACTCAGGCGTAAATACCGCAGCTGAGTTAATTGCGACTTTATCTGCGCCCGCATTGAGCAAATTGCGGATATCAGCGATTTTTCGCACGCCGCCGCCTACGGTGAGTGGGACAAATACCGTTTCAGCCATACGCTCGACCGTATGATAAGTGGTATCGCGCTCGTCATTGGTCGCAGTAATATCCAAAAAAGTAATCTCATCAGCGCCTTGTTCATTGTAGCGGCGAGCGACTTCGACAGGGTCGCCTGCGTCTTTGATATCGACAAACTGTACGCCTTTGACCACGCGGCCATTGTCAACGTCCAAGCAAGGAATGATACGCTTTGCTAACATAGGGTCTTTCACCTTATAATCAATTCATAGGCGCTAGTCTAGCAAAATCACTGCTATTTCAGGCAGGTTTTCGCAAGATTATTACGCTTTTCACCATCGTTTTATGATGTGCGGTACAATTGCGGTCATTACCGCATCAATTTATTCTATCTAACCTCTTTACCCAATTGCTATAAGTGAGATGTCATGTCCGTCTATACCCAGTTAACCGATGATCAGTTTGCCGCCTTTTGCCAAAGTTTTGGCGTATCGTTTGCCCGCGCGATTCCGATCACTCAAGGTATTAAAAACTCAAACTGGTTTATTCAAACGACTGACGATGTAGACGGCACCTACTCTTACGTGTTTACATTATTTGAAGAGCGTCCTCCTGCTGATATCGAAAAAATGGCCGTTATCCTCAATCAGTTAAATGGCAAATTACCAGTCGCCGCACCGTTAGCCGTTATTGAGTCAAATGGTTCGCGAACAGATGGTGATGATAAACGCTATGTCATCCATTATGAAGACAAAGCCATCACTTTAGTGCCGTGTCTAGCAGGCTCACATCCCGAGCAAACTACGCAAGCGATGTGTCACGATATTGGCGCAGCATTGGCGACGCTACATGAGACGCTGCAAGCATTGCAGCCAAGTGAGCAGTACGGCGTGCCTTTGTATCCATGGAGCGACGTGCGTGACCGTGAAATGCAGTTCATGCCAGGTGACGAAGGCAAGCTGATGAGCGATATTTGGCGCGCTTATTCAGAGCTGCCATTAGATACCTTGCCAAAAGGTCTATGCCATTTAGATATGTTTGCCGACAATACCTTATGGAATCTACAAAAAGGCGAGGCGCGTCTGACAGGTCTACTAGACTTCACCGAAGTCAGCGTCGAGCATTACGTGATGGATATTGCGATCACTATCAATGATTTTTGTACCACGTGGGGCGGCGCAGAACAAGGTGAATCTGTGAACTTTGACCGCAGTAAAATGGCAGCGTTCTTACAAGGTTATGAATCGATACGTCCACTCAATGGTGAGGAAAAACGTGCACTACCTGTGATGCTAGCAAAAGCGGCCGTGATTTTTTGGTTATTGCGCCTCAATGTGATTCATTACAACCGTACCGAAGGTCGTACGGGTGATAACATCATGGTCAAAAACCCTGACCTAATGAAGCGTCTGGCCGCTTACCATTGGGCGCATGTTGAAAAGTCGCAAAACACCGTATTTGTACTATTAAGCAAACCAGACAATCAAATAGTCGGTGTGTTTAGCAGTATTACCCAAGCTGAGCAAGCACATGATCACTTAACCAACACCAATGATTTTACGATTGAAACATATACGTTAGACCAATTGGCATAAGTATGTTTTACTCAGGTATGTACCTACCAACACTTTGAAGGCGATCCCATGACCGATCACGTTGACAACTGGCACAAACTGGCGCGCTTTGATACCAATATACAAGGCGAGCTGCATGCCAATCTATTACGTAATAACGGCATAACCGTGTCCTTGCAGCCGCTCAGCGCAATCCCTGGTATGAACTCGGGTATCGTTCTCTGGGTAGAAGACACCGTCTTGGCAGAAGCTCAGCGCATTTTGGATACCATCCCAACTGATGGTGCCGCTTTGCTTGATGAGATGAGTGATGCTGACTTTGATGCGCTATCTGCCAATCAAAGCAATGCTACTCAAGGCAATGCTACTCAAGGCAATGCTACTCAAGGCAATGCTACTCAAGGTAACTCAATAATAGATGACAATAACGGCGGTACTTTATAAATGTGTCAACTCTTAGGAATGAACTGTAATACCCCAACAGATATTGGTTTTAGCTTTGCAGGGTTTCGCAAGCGCGGCGGTATGACGGACAGTCATGAAGATGGCTTTGGTATTGCGTTTTTTGAGCGCAGCGAATGCAGCAATAATGACAAAACCAATGATGAGACGGCAAATGACTCAACGGGTCTGCGTTTGTTTCATGATAATCGTCCAAGCCATCTATCGCCAGTCGCTGATTTGGTTAACAACTATCCAATCAAAGCCATGAACGTTATTGCGCATATTCGTAAAGCGACGCAAGGGCAGAACTGCTTGGCAAACACCCATCCATTCGTCCGTGAAGTCTGGGGCGAACAGTGGGTATTTGCGCACAATGGACAGATGAATAGCGAATTTATCAAACGCTGTCAGCGCTTGCAAGACAACGGCAATGCCGCGCATTGTCAACCAGTAGGCAGTACTGATTCTGAGATGGCATTCTGCTATTTGGTCAATCGTTTAAAGAGCAGCTTTAAAACCCGTCCTGATGACAAGACACTGTTTAATTTTTTGACCACCCAATGTCGCTATCTATCGGCCAATGGGTTATTTAATTGCTTAATATCCAATGGCAGGTGGCAACTGGCGTATGCAGGTAGCTTACTGTTTTATCTCACGCGCAAAGCGCCATTTGGTGAAGCCAAACTGGCGGACGATGATATGGCGATTAATTTTAGCGATGTCACCACCGATACCGATAAGGTGACGATTTTGGTGACCGTGCCATTGACTGAAAATGAGAAGTGGCAGCAGCTCGCCGTCAATGAATGCTTAATCTTTCAAGATGGTGACGTCATTTATAAAGACAGCCCAAGCCTGCGTAAATTTTTGACCATTGATGAAGGTATCGCCATTGCGCGGGAAGTGGGGGCGAGTGTTTAGGAATCAGTGTGGCAGTCAACATTAACATTTACAAAAAATAACGAGCGATTATGGTCTACAACAATCTTTTCCAAGCGTTAGAGAAAATTGATCAGGCAGCGACAGAAGAAGCATCCAATACAAAGTATGGTTTCAATATATTCTCTATCTTGAGAAGAGATGATGAAGAAGTGGGTCTACATTCTAAGTTTTTAGCGGAGCTTTTAAGTCCAACAGGTAGCCATGGTATGGATGCCTTTCAAAAGCTATTTATCGATCAGGTAGTGAATGTAGCTTTTAAAAATAAAGATGAAAAACGTCTGCCACTTTGTCTAAATCAACCCTATACGTGTCAAACTGAAGTGGCTATCACAAATTCTGGTCGGATAGATATTATTTTAAAAAATAACGAAAATATCATCGTTGTTGAAAACAAAATCAATGCTTATGATCAAAGAGCACAGCTCCAGCGCTATTATGAAGCTTGTAGAAATATGAACTATGAACCAGAAAATATCTATATCTTATATTTAAATAAATATGGTGATCCAGTTAGTACTTATAGTAAAGGGAATTTAAAAGACAGTGATTTTGCGCAAATAAGCTATAAAGAGGATGTGGCAAATTGGTTAGATGCTTGTATTATTGAGGCAAAACCATATCCCCATATTGAGCACACATTGTTACAGTACAGAAGATTGGTTGGAAAATTGACGGGTGATACAAGGTCGGCAAAAATGAAACAAGCGCATATTGAACTGTTATACCAAAAAGACAATTTTAAACTGGCGCATGAGCTGAGCGAGTCGCTTGTCAGCTTTCAAATTGATTTACAAAAGAAACTTTGGCAAGAGTTACAAGAAGTATTAAAGAAGAAAGGCTATGATTTCAATTTTTGTGATGAGAATCTACAGTTGTGTGATAGGAATAAAAAAATTAAGAACTACTATAAACCTCAGAAACCATCTAGAAAATACGGTATTCAGTGTAAAATTGGTAGTTTAGAAGAGTACGATATTAATTGTTTTATACAGGTCTATAAGAATGTTTATTTCGGTATGATTAGTTCTCGAGAGGGCAGACCTATTGGGTATCCATCTTCTTTAAATAACCTAGCAACTCAAATCGGTAGCTTGAATATACCAATAGTTGGTAATACTAAAGAATGGGCTTTAGGAGGAGATCTTAAACCAACACAGCCTATACAATTTGATAAAATTAAGAGTCTTTATAAAATTGCTAATAATAATGACAGAGCACAGTGGATTGAACAAACCACTGATGAAATCGTTTCATTTATTGAGAGTGTCAAAAGCTTAGGACTTATTGATGTTCAATCGGCTACAAATACATCCCACAACACCGTTTAAATTTCTCCCCTGAGCCACAAATACAAGGCTGTTTTTGGCTCACAGTCATGCGCACGGTCGGGTCGATAAAGTACCAGCGCGCTTGCTTGTCTTTATCCGTAATCTTCACAAAGCCTGACAGTTCGTGATGCGCCTGCACACCATTATCGGTATGAAAATAGGCTTTAAACTCTACCTGCGCGTGGCGTTTGCCCAGTTTAGGTCGATGCTGCACAATCTCAAGTCCCGCCCAGTCCGTGTCTTTGCCCCATTGCGCTATCGCGTCACTATCCAGCAGCGCTTGTTGTGCAGGTACGGTGGTCTTAACGATATAGTCAGGCAGCTGCAATACAAAGGCGCTATAGCGGCTGCGCATCAGGCGCTCGGCATCGGGCGCGGCAAGTGATTCGTGATATGGCTGGCAGCAGTCTTCATAAGACGCGCTGCTATCTTGCGTACTAACAGACGGCGGCGTGATACGGCAGGGACAGACGGACATAGACGCTCCTTAATAGATGAATAAAACTAGCCTTTGTGCGTCCACCACGTCTCAAGCAGTGTCGGCAGCAAGCCTTGGCGCAACTGTTGCCAATGGGTGGGGTCACTGACATCGTCCACAAAAGGCGCAAAAGGCGGTGCAGCATAAATCAGTAATGCCAGTACGCCATAAATCAGCAAATACCACCATTTATCCTTGTGCTGATAAAACTTCATCGCCGTACCTGCCGAGCGTTTTAGGCGCATGCCTGTCAGATTGACGCTATAGATTTCATCCAGTGCCAAATGCACCATCGCGCCGCCAAATAAAAACAGACCATAAAACCAACTGGTTGTCAGCGGTAGATGCAGACCATAATAGCTTAGACAGGTTAACCCCAGTCCAAGTATCGCCATATAAGGCACAGAGTGGATGACGCCGCGATGCACCGTCATAGTGGTAAAAATATGAAAGATCACATAGCGCATAAAACCATACCCCGCGAGCCATAATGCGATCAATGCGAGCAAACTCAGATCGCTACGCCAATGCATGACCAGACCAAAAGCAAAGACAAACGAGGTGATATTAAAACCGAGCTTAATCGGTGTTGAATTATCTGAATCCAAATCTGGTAGTAATCCACCGATAGTACCAAGCGCCACGCATACTAAAAACCCTGAATCATCAATCAAGCCTGCCTTATAAACCGTCAAACTCAGAGTGCCGCTGACCATAAAAGCGACATTTAAGTGGGTATTAAAATTTGCCATAAAACTCATTCATCCATAGCGCTCAAAAAGACCTTTCGAGCGGTGCATCTAGCTGTAAAAAAGCGCCCCATGATACCATAGAGTAGCCAGACATCTAACAGAGATAGCCTTTAAGAGATAGCGCCTATGCCTGCCAGTGATTTACCTACCAAACCTGATTCTACCGCCTGTATTGAGCCGCCGTCTAAAATAGAGGGCACACTTGATAACAGCTTTGCTGAGATTGATTGGCAAGCGCCGTGGCTGTTGCACATTACTCAACGACATTACTTGAGCACCACTATTGAGCACCTTAGTAGACCAAGTCAGCAGATGAATAGCTTTAATGAATTGGATAGTTTGGATAATGCAGAAAGTCTAGATACGCATGGTATCAATGCTTGTAACATCAGCACGCCTGACACGATTGCCAACGTCTTAAAAACGGCGATGCAGCAGAAGGCCAGTCATTTAGAACAGCCATTACCGCAGACCAAACCTACCCATAACCAAACGCCTCAAACGCTACAGTTTGTCTCTCAAAATGCATTGCCTGAAGGGGAGGCTTACGAGCATTTCATCGGTACAACTGGAAACATTCCGACGCGTGATAACTTGCATGACCTATTTAATGGCAGTATTTGGCTGACGTTTCCCAAGACCAAAGCGGTGCTGAATTATTACCATATGCTGGAAATCGCCAAACAAGGCATCAGTGAGCGCCGAGGGCGTGTTCGCGACACTATTACGGTGTTTGATGAGAATGGGGCAGTTCTGGTCACGGCAGACCCTAATATTGGTGAGGCATTGGTTGATTTCGACTGGCAGTCAAGTTTGGTGAGACCCCGTGATAAATGGGACGATCCAACACAGCCTGATGACAGCGCTCAGGCAGCCGTGTATATCTTTGGGCATGCCTTACTAGAGCAGTTACTCTATCCGCGCAAACCCTTATGTGCGCACAGCATTGTCATCCATGTGACCCAACGTTTCTTTACCCTACCATTAGCTGAGTGTATACGTTTTTTGGATGACAAAGTTGCCGAATACATGGACACATTATTATCAAAAGATGACGTGACACCGCGCCAGCTTGCGCCATTGCCAATCTTAGGTGTGCCGCATTTCTGGGCAGAAAACGCAGAACCTAGCTTTTATGAAGACAGCTATGTATTTCGCAGTGGTCGACGCCAAAAGAATAAAAAGGAATGAGTCACTCAAGATCGGTTAGCCAAACCTTTGGTACGTTTACGATTGTGCCACGATTTGACAACGTCCAGACGTTAACAAAGCCTCATATGTTTGTTATGGTAAAAGGACGTTTCTGTTAAACAGCAAAGAGATGGTTATCTCTTTTGTTAACACAGAGTCACATCAGACCGTTTTATTAAACTGCTCTGCTGATTAAAGATATATCGATCATCTATTGAGCCACCCGTTATACATAAACTTATAAGAATTTATGTCTAGGATCTATAACAACGATAAGGAAGCTATCATGAGTGATATTTTTAATGTAAAAGACACCCTTTCAGTTGCTGGCAAGGAACATGCCTACTACAGCCTGCCCAAACTTACCGAAACTTACGAGCATATCAAAACGCTACCATTTTGTATGAAGGTCGTGTTAGAGAATCTACTGCGTAACGAAGACGGTGGTCAGTCAGTCGGCAAAAACCATATCGAAGCGGTTGCCAATTGGGATGCAGGCGCCGAGGCGTCAAAAGAAATCGCCTTTATGCCAGCGCGTGTGGTATTGCAGGATTTCACCGGTGTGCCCTCAGTCGTTGATTTGGCTGCGATGCGTGATGCAGTGGTCGAGCTTGGAGGTCGTGCTGAGCAAATCAACCCATTTATCCCTAGTGAACTGGTCGTCGACCACTCGGTACAGGTCGATGCTTATGGCCGTGAGGATGCGCTGGATCTCAACGAAAAGATTGAATTTAAGCGTAATAATGAGCGTTATGAGTTCTTACATTGGGGCCGTAATGCCTTTGAGAACTTTGTCGTTGTCCCGCCCGCGACGGGTATCGTGCACCAAGTCAACCTTGAGTATCTTGCGCGCGTGGTCATGGCAGCAGAGGTCGATGGCGAGCTGACCGCCTATCCTGACACGGTATTTGGTACCGACAGTCACACGACGATGATTAATGGTATTGGCGTACTGGGTTGGGGCGTTGGCGGTATCGAAGCTGAAGCGGCGATGCTCGGTCAGCCATCTTCTATGCTGATTCCGCAAGTCGTCGGGTTTGAGCTGACAGGCAAACTCAGTGAAGGCGTCACCGCGACGGATTTGGTATTGCGTGTGGTCGAGATGCTACGAGCACATGGCGTAGTCGGTAAGTTTGTCGAATTCTACGGTGAAGGCTTGCATCAAATGCCATTAGCGGATCGGGCGACGATTGCCAATATGTCGCCTGAGTATGGTGCGACTTGTGGTATCTTCCCGATTGACCAAATGGCGATTGATTATCTGCGTCTATCAGGCCGTGACGAAGCGCAAATTGAGCTGGTCGAAAAATATGCCAAGGCGCAAGGCTTATGGCATGATGCCGATACACCAGCGGCGACTTACTCAAGTAAGCTAGAGCTCGATCTGTCCTCTGTCCAGCCAGCACTGGCAGGCCCTAATCTGCCGCAGCAGCGTATCAACCTGTCTGATATGCACGAAAAATTCGGCGAAACGCTTAAGAAGATGACCAAGGACCGCAAGGCAGAAGTTGAAGGCAAAGTACGCTTTGATCAAGAAGGCGGCGAGCAAGAGCAAGCGGAACACTTGGCAGCTGAACCCAACATCGACGTTGATACCGAAACTGACGATAGCAAAGGCTACCAGCCAGCCAATAACGTGTTCTCAAGCGTTAATATTGACGACAAAGAGCACAAATTGCGCGATGGTTCCGTGGTGATTGCCGCTATTACCTCTTGTACCAACACCTCAAATCCAGCCGTTATGATTGGTGCTGGATTGGTCGCCAAAAAAGCCGCTGCCAAAGGCCTCAAAGCCAAGCCTTGGGTTAAGACCTCATTGGCGCCCGGCTCAAAAGTAGTGACGGATTACTTAGAAAAAACCAAACTGATGGATGAGCTAGAAAAAACAGGCTTTTATTTGGTCGGTTACGGTTGTACCACGTGTATCGGTAATTCAGGTCCGCTTCCTGATGTGATCGAAAAAGGCATTGAAGAAAACGATTTGGTCGCTGCCGCGGTCTTGTCAGGGAACCGTAACTTTGAAGGTCGTATTCACTCACACGTCAAGGCCAGCTACCTAGCATCGCCGCCATTGGTTGTCGCTTATGCCTTAGCAGGAACAGTCGATATTGACTTGACTACCCACCCACTCGGTCAAGACCAAGACGGCAATGATGTCTATCTAAAAGACATTTGGCCAACGTCAGATGAAATCAACGAGCTGATTGCCAATAATATCGATGCTGATATGTTCCGCAAAAACTATGGTGAAGTGTTCGATGGTAGTAAAGAATGGAATGCGATTAGCTCAGCCGATAGTCAGCTATATCCATGGGATGAAGGCTCAACGTATATCAAAAACCCACCGTTCTTTGATGGTATGACCATGGAGCCAGAGGGTATCCCTGATATCGAAGGTGCGCGTATCTTAGGTCTGTTTGGTGACTCAATCACCACCGACCATATCTCGCCTGCGGGAAATATTGATCCAAACTCGCCAGCAGGTAAGTATCTGCAAGAGCGCGGCGTCATGGAAGCGGACTTCAACAGTTATGGCTCACGCCGTGGTAATGATGCAGTCATGACCCGTGGTACCTTTGCCAATATCCGTATCAAAAACCAAATGATGGGCGGCAAAGAAGGCGGTTATACCTATTACTTCAAAGATGACAAGTCGACGCTACAAGATGGCGAAGAAATGGCCATCTATGATGCAGCGATGAAGTATAAAGAAGATAAGCGTCCACTCGTCGTCCTCGGTGGGGCGGAGTATGGCTCAGGCTCTAGCCGTGACTGGGCAGCGAAGGGTACGATTTTGCTTGGTGTCAAAGCGGTACTCACCACCTCATTCGAGCGTATTCACCGCTCAAACCTCGTCGGTATGGGCGTGCTGCCATTGACTTTCAAAGATGGCGAAGACGCTCAAACCTACAAGCTCGATGGCTCTGAAGTGCTGAGCATCACTGGCCTAAACAATGGCGAGAGCAAAACCGCTCAAGTCACTGCCACCCGCGCCGATGGCTCGACTGAAACCTTTGAGGTCAATGTCGGTCTACAGACACCAAAAGAGCGCGAATACGTACGTCATGGCGGCGTACTGCACTATGTATTACGTCAGCTAGCGGCGGAGAGTAAGAGCGCTGCTTAGTGGTTCGTTAGACTTACAACGAAAAAGCCCAGTCTCCTTAATGTAGGGGATTGGGCTTTTTTATGGGTAGTTAGATTTTATAGAAAGTAGCTTATTTGGACATTTATAGCAGCTTTTTTAACCCTTCTCAGTCAATAGCTTAACCCCCAAACCAATAAAAACCACGCCGCTTATTTTATTTAACAGAACTTCGATAGCTGGGTTTTTTCTTAAGTTGGCACTAAATCTTGATGCCAATAAAGCAAGGCACAAACACCATACAAAGCCCGTCAGCGCAAAACTCAATCCTAAGATCAGAAATGACAAGGCGCTATGAGCATAGCTAGGATCGATAAACTGCGGAAAAAATGCGAGGAAGAATAGCGCGACTTTTGGGTTAAAGACATTGGTTAATACGCCCTGTTTGTATATTTGCCAGTGCGCTATAGAGTTGGCAGGTGCAGATGGGCTGCTTTTTGGTAAATGATTTGCCAGTAAAGAAGGCTGCTTGCTCATCAGCATTTTTATACCCAGATAGCATAAGTAGCTGGCACCGATATATTTTACAACCGTAAAGGCCAGAGGCGAGTTGATCAAAATGATCGATAGACCCAATGCGGCGAATACCGTGTGTACCAAGATGCCTGAAATGATACCGAGGACAGAATAAAACCCTGCTGCGCTGCCATGTGAGACGCTGCGGGTAATGATATACATCGTATCGGTGCCTGGAGTGAGATTTAACAAAATCGCCGCCAAGACAAAGCCCAGATAGTTTTCGATACCGAACATGGCTCATACTTCCTTGTGATAGCAATAATAGGGGAGTGTTTTATTTATCGTTTATTTCGTAGTTTACCTGGTATCGGTCGTCATGAGCAGCTCATATCGATGATTTTTATAAACGACAAACGAAAAAAATCCCAGTCACTGGATGATGACTGGGATTTTTTAGTGTTCGCTTATTAGTCTAACCTGATGCTAAGCAAAAGTGCTAATAAGTGACGCCGAATAGTGGCGTCCCCAGGGGGATTCGAACCCCCGTTACCGCCGTGAAAGGGCGGTGTCCTAGGCCTCTAGACGATGGGGACGCATAGAGTGTTATAACCTATGGTTATAACGGTACTTCACAATATCAGAGCGCTTATTTATTAATAAGCCTTGCCTAGGTGCTGACATTGTTCTCAAAGCAATATTTATCCGTTGAGCGATAAATAGTATGGTGGAGCTAAACGGAGTCGAACCGTTGACCCCTTGCATGCCATGCAAGTGCTCTACCAACTGAGCTATAGCCCCTCGCTAAGAGTGTGCGTATTTTAGGTAAGACCAGCAGTCTTGTCAACCGATATTTTTAAAAAAATGCATAAATATGCAAAAAAAAGCGTTTTAGCCTATTTTAAAGGCCCAAGAAGTCCAAATTAGCGTAGATTTTGCTTAAGCGCGATCTCTTTAATGGCTTTATCGGTATAAAACTCTGCTTCGCTACCATCAGACAAAATAATCGCACAGCATTCGGTTGGCACATATTGACCGCCTTTTTCTCGGATCGTTCTGATACTTTTGACCCCAATGATGTCATATTTGCCTAATTTATCTAGATTATGCTTGGTATAACCGCAGTAAGTGCGGTATATCCATTTTAAATCTTCAAAATCCCGACCTGTGGTTTGGGTAAGGTTTGTCTCAAAAAGCTCTTTTACGATGGCATCGTAGTATTTTTGCGCTTCTTTTAGAGTGTTAAACACATAATCTTTGCTTTCTATCGTGACGGTTTTGGCGGCCATGTTTATTTCCAATTAAAAATTTGATGATATGGAAGTAGCCGTATTGACTAACAACAAAAAAAGGGTCAGAGATGGCTTGACCCTTTTACATTCGACAAGTTTCGCTAATTAACTGTTTAGTAGATAAGTTATTCAGCTTCTGAATTACTCAGCAGCAGCCAAAAAATCTGGCAACTCTGCCGCCTGCTTCTCAAGTTTTTTCAGTTTCTTTTTGCCAAGACCGCCGAGTACATCAACCGCATGGCGCAAGCGCGTCAAGGTCATATCCGCACCGATAATCGCCATCGAGTTCATAACGGGCGTCGATGAGGTGCTACCCGCAATCGCGATAAAGAACGGCGCCATAAAATCGCGCATCTTGATATCGAGGTGAGCGGCGAGGCCTTTTAGCGTGGTATAGATGTTTTCCTCCGACCACGTCGGCAGGGTCTCAAGCTGCCAAAGCGCCAGTTGTAGCAGCTCGATGATTTGCTCAGGCTCAAGCGATTTATGGGTGAAGCTCTCAGCGGTGATGTCTGGCAGGTTTTGGAAATAAAAGCCGCCCCAGTTGACCGCGTCAGACAACAGCTCGATGCGTGGCTGAATCGCAGCGGCGATAGCGGTCAGCTTGTCACTGTTACTGGCCCATTCAAGGATTTTATTTTTTAGCTCTTCAGGGCTAAGCGCACGTAGCCACTCGCTATTGACCCAGTTAAGCTTTTCGATATCGAAGATAGGACCACCAAGCGACACACGCTGAATATCAAAGCTTGCAATCATCTCATCTAAGGTAAATTTCTCAGCATCATTGGGCATGGAGTAACCCATACGACCCAGATAGTTGAGCAACGCTTCAGGCAGCACGCCTGCATCACGATAGTAAGTGATAGAGGTTGGGTTTTTACGCTTAGACAGTTTTGATTTGTCAGGGTTACGCAGTAGTGGCATATGGCAGAGTGTTGGCATTTCCCAACCAAAATAATCATACAGCAGTTGATGCTTGGGCGCAGAGTTCAGCCACTCTTCACCGCGCATGACGTGAGTGATTTCCATCAAGTGGTCATCGACGACGTTGGCGAGATGATAGGTTGGCATACCGTCGGTTTTTAGCAGTACTTGCATGTCGACTTGGGTCCAAGGGAACTCAACTGTACCGCGTAGCATGTCTTGTACCTGACAGGTGCCTTCGGTCGGCACGCGCATACGAATCACGTGTGGTTTGCCCACGCTTACTAATTGCTCGGTTTTTTCTGGAGCAAGATGTGCGCAGCGACCGTCATAACGCGGCGTCTCGCCATTGGCCATTTGCTCAGCGCGCATGGCATCGAGCTCTTCAGGGGTACAAAAACAGCGGAACGCATGGTCTTTTTCTATGAGTATCTCGGCGTGTTTTTTGTAGATATCACTACGCTCGCTCTGACGATAAGGGGCGTGCGGGCCGCCAATATCTGGACCCTCGCTCCAGTCTAGGCCAACCCAGTGCAAGGCATCCAAAATCATTTGCTCTGATTGCTCAGTCGAGCGCGTCTGATCAGTGTCTTCGATACGTAGGATGAATTCGCCGCCATGTGCTTTGGCAAAAGCCAAGTTAAATAGGGCAATATAGGCAGTACCTACGTGTGGAAAGCCCGTGGGTGAAGGTGCGATACGCGTGCGTACAGGGCGCTTGCTGTCAGTAGAGGTTTGCATGATAAAAGTCTCAAAGTTTACTATCAATATAGGCTATTAGTATAAATAGCGATGAAAGATATGAAGAGGGTGCTAAGAAATAGCGTAAAATATAGCGCTAGTATAACAGAGACATGTGATATTTTTAATGAAAAGCCCTTCTAGTGCTTGACTACCCGTGTATCCTTGCGATAATAATGCTAGGCAAGTCATAACTTGTTTATTTTCATCCAATTACTGGCCAGTATGGTCGTCATCTATTGAGTTGTTTGTGTCCCTATCAAAGTCTACGCCAAAATCGAAAGCCAGTCTTGCTCCCACTGACCGCACTGAATCAGCGCCCAGTCCATTCTCTAATGAGGATGTCACCATGCAAGATGAACCCCTAAACCCGACTCAATCCGATAGTGAGCGTGATATCACGTCTGATGAATTAAGTTTTGTCCATGATGCGGTACTGCTAGAGGAGACCGTCGCTGCCGTGCTAGGGGTAAAATCCCTACCCAAGCAAAAAGACGGCGACCAAAATGGCTTAAATATAAGCGGTATATACGTTGATGCGACCTTTGGTCGTGGCGGTCATAGCAGGTTACTATTAAGTCAGCTTGCCGATGACGCCACACTGATTGTCTTTGACAAAGATCCGACAGCCATTAGTGTGGCGCAGGAATTGGCAAGTAAAGACAGCCGTGTGCATGTGGTTCATGACAGCTTTGCAACGTTGACAGATAGTCTGGCTGCTATGGGCATTAGTGAAGTGGATGGCTTGATGGCGGATTTGGGTATTTCATCACCGCAAATTGATGATGGTAGCCGCGGTTTTAGCTTTATGCGCGATGGGGCAGTGGACATGCGTATGGATACCAGTCGCGGCCAGTCAGTTGCCGAGTGGCTTGAGCAGGTTGACGATGAGACATTGGCCAATGTGCTTTATGAATTTGGTGAAGAGCGTCATAGTCGCCGTATTGCGCGCGCTATCAAACAGATGGAGAGCTACGAGTCTACGCTTGAGCTGGCAGAGGTAATCAAAGAGGCGCATCCCAATTGGCAACGCGGTAAGCACCCAGCCACGCAAAGCTTTCAGGCCATGCGTATTTTTATTAATAATGAGCTGGGCGATGTTGACGAATTTTTAGCGCAAAGTATTGCTATCTTGAAGTCAGGCGGGCAGCTTGCGGTCATTAGCTTTCATTCATTAGAAGATCGCCGCATCAAGCAGTTTTTGCAGCGACATAGCAAAGGGCAATATCCAGAAGATGAAAATCTACCGATGCTGCCCAATCGTCCGCGCTATTTTAGCAAGCCAAAACGCGTTGGCCCCAGCAAAGCTGAAACGAGCCAAAACCCGCGCGCGCGCAGTGCATGGTTGCGTATGGCAACTCGCACCGACACAGAGTATCAGCAGACAGTCGCGCCATAAATCATGGATGAAAACACTGAGTAAATCGCATATGATTGCTATTGTTTGTCTGAATGATGCATAAATGTCTTAATCGCTACGCCACTGTTAAAAAGCTGTAAATATTGTCTGTTAGGCTCAGCAAATAATTTTCCGTCATTTATTAGTTGAGAGTGTCTGAGATATCAAGCAACTCAATCATTCTTTACTCTAAAATAACGTGATTATTTATTCGACCTATTCGACTTTGCAAGATAGCAGGTTTAGTAAGACAGCAGGTTTTGATATGACATATCGCTATAGCGGTAGGCTGTTGCCGCTATAAGACGGTCATCTTTGGTTTTATTTTTATCAATGGTATGGCTGAGCAATGATGCGTTCATTGCTTGCAGACCATTATCTACTTTATCGTTTACGTTCACTTTTTGAGATCGTCATGGCAATATCTGACAAACCTGCAAACCGCCGCGCCGTCGCGCCCTATAACACCGATATCGGCGAGCTATTCGTGCGTCGGTTCAATGTGGTGAGCATTTATGTGGTCGTATTACTGCTCTTGGCAGCCGCAATCGTATGGAGCGGCATCAAGACTGCCGAAGCCGTTCAGCAATATCATCAGGATTATAAAACCTTGCAAGACATGAAAAAACAAGAGCGTAAGCTACAAATAGAACATCAGCGTCTATTGATTGAGCAGCAAACTTTTAGCGCCACGCCGCAAATCGCCAGTCGTGCAGTGGCGGAATTGGGTATGTACTCACCGACACTAAAGGATAAGCTGATTATTCAGCCTGGTGTCGCCACCGCCTTGGCACCAGTAGTCTCTGATGACGACGATGAGTTAGATTTAGATGTGGTCGGACCACGAGCCTCTACCGATATCTCCCCTGAAGAACCGGTAGCGGAGGCAGGACAATGAGCGACAAAAAACCTAAATCCACATCAGCAAAAAATACCAGTAAAAAACCAGCCAGTGGCAAGGTGACCAAACCATTACGCCGTGCGAGCGCTGCTAAATCTGGACAAACGAGTGATAAAGCGGCAGGCAGTCGTAAAGCCAAATTATTTGATCGTATCAAAAAGAGTGACACGAAAGGGACGCATGCTAGTGCCAGAAACCCAAAGAGCAAAAGAGGGTTTTTAGGTAAAGCCTCTGGCGCCTCGTCTCGTGGCGGCTTTGAGCAGGACAAAAACCGTTTTCGTACCGTTTGGGGTTTGGCGCTGGTTATATTGGTGCTATTGATTGGCCGTGCCTACTATATTCAGGTGGCCAACGCGCAGTTTTATCAAGACAAAGGTAATGAGCTCATTACCAGTGAGCGCACGCAAAAATCCTATCGCGGTATGATTACTGACCGTAATGATTTACCACTTGCAGTGAGCGCACCGCTGGCGACCGTGTCATTTAGCCCGCATGATTACGCGAGCGAATACTACGAGCTCAAACGTATTATCTTGACCAATCCTAATAGTCCACAATTGCAGGCGCGTATGCAAAAGCGTTTGGACAATATGGATCTGACGACGCTGGCTGCGGCTGCCAACATCTCTGTCGATGAGCTAAAAAAAGCCACGGCAATCGATGACAGTATTGATGTGACCGATGAAGCAGCAGTCAAAGCGGCGCTGCCCTCTGGTGCAGGCTCGCATTATTTACCCCTTCTCAATAAAGTCACACCTGAGATTGCGCAAAGTGTTAGCTCGCTTGATTTCCCTGGTGTCCATGAGAAAAATTTCTTTCAGCGTTATTATCCGCAGCCGCAATCTAACGCGCAGTTGTTAGGGTTTATGGGGCAAAACGCCAACGACCCTGAGGGTGGTTACGAAGGACGTGCTGGTATTGAGCGCCAGTATGAAAAAGATTTAGCAGGCGACGATGGCAAAGTGCTTGTTTTAAAAGATGCCAAACAAAACAGCTTAAAAGAGATCAAGCAACTTGAGCCTGAGATACCAGGCAAAGATATGGCACTGACGATTGATTCGCGGTTGCAATACTTGCTCTACAAAGAGCTAGAAAAAGCAGGGCGTCTGCAAAAAGCGCGCTGGTCGACGGGTATGATCGTCGATGTACAGACTGGTGAAGTACTGGCGCTCTCCACATGGCCATCATTCAACTCAAACAATCTCAATGAGATGACCGGTGAAAACCAGCGTAACCGTGCGCTATTGGATGTGTTTGAACCCGGTTCGGTGATGAAGCCGTTCACCGTTGCGGCAGCCTTAGATTCAGGCAAATATACGCCGACCACTTTAATTGACACCAATCCTGGCTCAATTCGCGTGCGTGGCTATACCATCCGCGATCATAATAACTTGGGCATGATCAACATGGCGACGCTATTACAGAAGTCTAGTAACGTGGCTTCAACTAAGATTGCGTTGTCGCTACCGCCTGATGCCATTACTAATATGCAACGACAGTTTGGCTTTGGTTCAAAAACGCCTTTACAGTTCCCAGGTGAGGGCAGTGGTCTGATTGTGACGCCAAAAGAGAAAGAAACCTCACGCCGTGCGACAGTCAGCTATGGTTATGGTTTACAAGTGACACTAGCGCAGGTAGCGCAGGCTTATTCAGCCCTCGCAGCAGGCGGAGTGATGCACCCGTTGACTTTGATCAAAGATGACAAACCGCAACCAAGCAAGCGTATTATGGCGCGCGAGCAGGCGATGTCTATTGTACAGATGCTTGAGAGCGTGACCGAGGCAGGTGGAACAGCTAAAGCTGCCGCCATTGACGGATACCGTGTGGCAGGCAAGACGGGTACCTCGCGCCGTATCAACCCAGAGGGTGGCTATTATTCTGACCAGTATCGCAATGTCTTTGCTGGTATGGCACCAGCGTCTAATCCAAAGCTTGTGGGCGTCATGCTCATTGAAGATCCGCGCGGTCAGATTTATGCGGGTCTAACGGTCGCACCTGTGTTCCACAACGTGATGAAAGAAGCGTTACGATTGTATAATGTGCCTTTAGATAAGCCGCTCAAAACAGAACCACAGTAGGCGTTCAATGATTTTAAGTAGTCAGCTCTTTAAGGGCTGATTTGTATTAACTGTTTAGGATTTGCTCATGACCATGCCTACCTTATCGCCAAATAGCGCCACTGTTACGACGGCCACTCTACAGCAGCTTATCCATACTAGCGATAATAGGCTGGCGCAACAGCTAACCGCGATGATCGCAGCATCGGTTCAACAGGCGTCGAGTCAGTCAGGGGCGGATCAGATTCAATCAATTGCTCATATTCCTTTTCAGCAGTTCCAACTAGACAGCCGTCAACTATCCAATAATGACGTATTCATCCTTTTAAAAAGCCACAATCCAAATTACCAAAAGAGCCGAAATTATTTGCTACAAGCCGCTGAGAAGGCTGCTTTTGTCCTCTCAGAGATGGATCCTGCTGCCTTGATTAGCGAAGCAAATACCCCTCTGAAGATGGATGGTGAGTCTAACGCACAGCAGCAATTAGCAGCGCTGCCGTGCCCAATCTTATACGTTCCTAATATTCGTGATTTCTTAGGCAGCTTAATCCAAGCATATTTGCAATATCAGCAGCCAGTGACCCTGCCAAAGGTAGTCGCTGTCACGGGAACCAATGGTAAAACCACCATCAGTCAATTGGTGGCACAGCTGACCCAATTAACAGGCATGAGCAGTGCAGTGATGGGTACGGCAGGTAATGGTCGCCTTGGCGCTTTGGTGCAAGCCAGCCATACCACTGGAGACGCTTTGGCTGTACAGCAGTTTTTATATCAAATGGGTACCGAGAATGCTGAAATATTGGCATTAGAGGCCAGCTCTCATGGTCTGGATCAGCAGCGTTTACAAGGCGTGCCAGTTAGCATTGCGATTTATACCAATCTGAGTCGTGACCACTTAGACTATCATGCTGATATGGAAGAATACGCGTCTGCCAAAGCCAAGCTATTTGATAAAGCTCACTTCCCAGATTTGACCCATGCCATCATCAACGTCGATGATGAACATGCTCAGATTATGTTGGATACAGCCACTGCTAGTGATTTGACGGTATGGACGTACAGTCTAGAGCCTGCAACATCTGCTACTTTTGTCGCTGCTGATATCGAGCCAAGTCTACAGGGCGTCAAGATAAGTCTGCGTACTGACTTTAATGATAAAACAGTTGGTGATGAGAAAACGGATATTATCGAGATTGTCAGTCCATTAGTCGGTCGCTTTAATGTTGCCAACTTGATCGCAGCGATGGCGGCAGCTGCGGCGCTCGGTGCTAAGTCAGACATCAGTACCGAGCATATTGCGACGGCTGTTCCTAAGCTACAAGGTGCAGTTGGGCGTATGCAGCGCGTGCCATCGAATGATGGCTGTTTTATCGTTGATTATGCACATACGCCAGATGCCTTAAGTCAAGTGCTGGCGAGCCTGAAAACTCACTGTAAAGGTCAGCTATGGGCAGTGTTTGGTTGTGGCGGTGACCGTGATGCAGGTAAGCGCCCACTGATGGCGCAAGCGGGCCTCACAGGTGCTGATCAAGTTGTCTTGACCGCTGACAATCCACGTACCGAAGACCCTAATGCCATCTTACAGGATATGCAGGCTGGGATGAGTGCTGAACAATATCAACGTACGCATATAGAACCTGCTCGCCAAAAGGCCATTGAATATGCCGTCAGTCAGGCAGGTCCAGACGATATTGTCGTCATCGCTGGTAAAGGCCATGAGACCTATCAAGAGATTAACAACGTCCGTTACGATTTTGATGACAGTGTGATTTTGCAGCAGGCGTTAGCGCAAGCGGGCCGTATATAGTCGAGTGATTATCGATACCCCTATTATCAAAAAATTAAACATTAAATATAAAAATTGAGTAGTCATTATATAAGGTAACCATTATGACAGCCGACAACGATAACACCATCCAGTCGCAAGGGCTTTATGTCTGGCAAATGGATAATATGCTCGAGGCGACAGCGTCGCTCGATGGTCACTGGCAACTGCCACAAGACTATACAGATGCAGGCCAGCCAGCCCTAGCCAGTCAGCGTATTGCGACCGACACTCGTACGATAAAGCCTGGTGATATCTTTTTGGCGTTACGTGGTGAGAACTTCGATGGTCATGACTATATCGATATGGCAGCATCAAAAGGTGCCATTGCTGTCATTGTGTCTCGTCCTATCTTATCTGAGTCAAATGCGATTCCGCAGCTGGTTGTCAGTGATACCCGTTTGGCGTTAGGGCAGTTGGCAAGCTATCGTCGTCAGCAGCATAAAGATCTGACCGTGATAGCGATTACTGGTTCTAGCGGTAAAACCACCTGCAAAGAAATGCTAGGCAGTATTTTTGGTCGATTGGCACCGACATTGATTACTCGTGGTAACCTCAATAATGATTTGGGTGTGCCAATGATGCTGCTTGAGTTATCAGACCATCATCGCTATGCCATTTTAGAATTGGGTGCCAACCACATTGGTGAGATCGCCTATACGACTGAGATTGTGCGCCCTGATGTGGCCTGTATCCTAAATATTGGTACGGCTCATCTGGGTGAGTTCGGTAGCCGTGAAGGTATTTGCCAAACCAAGGCGGAGATTTATCACACCTTAACGGATGCGCAGTTTGCGATTGTTCCTGATAAAGACGATTTTACCAATCAGTTACGCCGCATTGCTGAAAAGCACACGTCACATGTGATTGGGTTTGGTAATACCGATGTGAGCGCAAGCCATCTAGATGTAGAGCCTGAGCGTAGTGAGTTTAAGCTACATATCGGTAATCAGGTTCATGATATCAATTTGCCATTAGCAGGCGAGCACAATGTCAATAATGCTTTGGCTGCTGCAGCCTGTGCGCATGCATTAAATATCAACGTCAGTGATATTGTTATCGGCCTTGAAAACGCGCGTCCAGCCAAAGGTCGTCTGAACAGTCAGATACTGGGTAAGCACCGTCTGATTGATGATACGTATAACGCCAACCCACACTCGGTACGCGCCGCTGCCAAAGTATTGGCTGCACAAACGGGTACGCAAGTGATGGTGTTGGGTGATATCGGCGAGCTAGGAGAGGCGGCAGTTAGTGAGCATCAAAGCCTCGGCCGTACTATCGCGACCACAGGTATCGATGTGCTGCTCTGTGTTGGCGAATATGCCAAGGCCACCGTTGCTGGTGCGAAAGAGGTTGCTGATATCAATGCTCAGGCATTCGCAGACAAAGACAGCTTATTGCAGTATTTGCAGCCGTATTTACAAGCGCACCAAGCAAAACCTTGTACGGTGTTGTTCAAAGGCTCGCGTTCCATGACAATGGAAACACTTATTCATGCGCTAGTAGAGGAGTAGGCGGTGTTAGTTTGGTTGTTTGGCTGGCTTGGCCAGTATTATACACCGTTTTCTGCGGTTTCTTCGTTGACGTTGCGAGCGCTGCTTGCGGTTATCACAGCGCTTGTGTTTAGTATGTTTTTTGGCGGGCGGGTCATTCAGCATCTGCGTGCGCTCAAATACGGTCAGGCCATTCGCAATGATGGGCCGCAATCGCATTTGGTCAAGACCGGTACGCCAACCATGGGCGGGGTATTGATTCTCAGTGCTATTGGGGTATCGACTCTGCTATGGGCACGTTTGAACAATCCTTATGTGTGGATTTTGCTCGTTGTTATGGTGATCTTCGGTGCTGTAGGGTGGGCGGATGATTGGCTCAAAATCAAGTATAAAGATCCCAAAGGTCTGATTGCGCGCAAGAAATATTTTTGGTTGTCGATGGGCGCATTATTCGTCGGCGTCTCTTTATACTACATCGCCACACTACAGCCGGATATCAATACGACTCACGAGATGCAAGATCTGTTGGTGCCGGTTTTTAAAGATTGGATGATTCCATTTTCGGCAGTACCTTTTGGTATTGGTTTTATTATCTTTACCTACTTTGTGATCAATGGTGCGTCCAATGCGGTTAACTTAACTGATGGCCTTGATGGCTTAGCAATCCTACCAGTAGTGCTTGTCGCAGCAGGCTTGGGTGCGATGGCTTATGTGTCAGGCGATGTGCGCTTTGCGGATTATTTGCACGTTCCGTATATTCCCTATAACTCTGAAGTCATTATCGTTTGTGGCGCCATGGTCGGGGCGGGTCTTGGCTTTTTGTGGTTCAATGCGCATCCTGCACAAGTATTTATGGGTGATGTGGGCGCGTTGGCACTGGGTGCGATGCTCGGTACGATTGCCGTGATGACGCGACAAGAGATTGCCTTTGCCATTATGAGTGGTCTATTTGTCGCTGAAGCGCTATCAGTAATGCTGCAAGTTGGCTCTTATAAATTGCGCAAAAAACGCGTTTTCCGTATGGCTCCGCTACATCATCATTTTGAAGAAATTGGCTGGAAAGAGACGCAAGTGGTGACGCGGTTTTGGATTATCGCCATCATTCTCGTCATCCTTGGGTTAATGACTTTGAAGCTGCGTTAGAAAAACAAGCCTCAAACATACCTAACTTTCCTGCTTAGAAGCCATCTCGATGATTATTGAGGTGGCTTTTTATCGTCTAAGCAACACGAAATTTGTTAAAATGTGGGTCATATTGCTATGACGTTGAGATACCTGTGTCCTTATTTATTTGTCCCCTTTGCCAGTCACCCATGCAGCCTGCAGCCGATACGTGGCGCTGTGACGGTAGTTTGCACCCCAAAAACACCTCACACCCTTTTGATGTGGCTCGCCAAGGTTACGTCAACCTGTTGCCTGTACAGCAGAAGAAATCAAAAGCACCTGGCGACAGTCAAGAATCTATCAATGCCCGCAAGCGATTTTTGAACCATGGGCACTATGGGCCGTTACAGAATCTGATTAGCCAAAAGATGGCAGCGCTACTGTCAAAAAGTGAGGCCATAGAGGAGCAGGATACTCAGTCTGTGAATTGGCTTGATATTGGCTGCGGCGAGGGCTACTACATGCAGGCAATGGCACAACTTGGCTCAGGTATTATTGATAACTTACTCGCAGCGGATATCAGCAAACCTGCATTGGTGGAATTGGCTAAAGTCAGTAAGGCGGCAGGTCGTCTTTGGTATCAGCGCAATAATACTAATGCTGCCAAAACAACGGTGATTTATCCGCTAGTGACCAGCGCCGCGCATCTACCGTTACGCTCTCATAGTGTGACGGGTATTAGCAGTATTTTTAGTCCTATTTTACCTGAAGCGTTCGCTGAGGTATTGGCCGATGATGGTTATTTAATCATTGCCAAACCAGATGCCGGACACTTGGCGACGATGCGAGATGCCTTATTCGATGATGTGCGTGAGCATGATTCTGATAAGTTTTTACACGAGTTGGCGCCATACTTTACGTTGATGGGGACTGACCATGTTAGTACAGAGATGACATTATCAGCGGATGATTTGGCTGATTTAATGACCATGACCCCGTATGCCTACCGCGCACGTAGTGAAAAAAGACAAGCGTTACTGGAGCTTAGTAAGCACGCGCCATTTAATACAGAGGCCAAGTTTGTGGTTTATATTTTGCAAAAAAAGGCGTCCAGTTGAGAGCCTTTTAATATTTTTGTTACGGCATCCACTAATCAGTATTCTTGTAGTAGCCAACCGCTACCAAAGGCAAAATACTCTCGAAACCATGCATTGTAGCGAATAGACAGTGGGGTTGGGCTGGCAAGCGTGATTGGTTGCGTATAACCTTGATGGAGGGCAATGGCGGCTGCGCGGATGGTATGAAAGTCGCTGGTGACAATCGCAATCGGTACCTCTTTATCAATACCATGCTGTTCAAGTATGATTTGGCTGTACGCCAAATTCTCCTCAGTACTGGTACTTTTCCCTTCTTGATAGATACGATCTAGTGGAATGTCATGGGTTTGCGCCAAGTAAGTCGCCATGATGTCCGCCTCACTGCGCGTGTGCTCATAGCCCATACCGCCACTGGTAATAATCAATGCCTGTGGTTGCTGCTCAATCAGTGTTGCTGCCGTATCCAAGCGACTAGCTAAGGTAGGGGTCGGCTTGCCATCGACCGTCCCAGAACCGAGTATAATAATAGCTGCTACAGGTGGCAAATCTTGTCTGCCCTGGGCAATCTGCTGCTGCAATGAATAAACAAAGAGCAAAAAGCTTATGAACCATAACCCAAACGCTAGCCACAATCCGTACCAAATACGTCGCAGTAAAGGATTCTTAGCAAGTATTTTTATAATTAAAGGAGCACCTAGTCCATGCCCTACAAAAACCACGCCTATCAAAAAAGGCAGCACTGTACCAAAATTAACCTTATCTACGGCCATCAGAGCAGTACAGTCAATGATGAGTATGGATCCAAGCGCTATCAATACGATACGTAATAATCCAAACATAAATTTTTTATCCTGTCAGCACTGATAGATCAATCACGCTTTCTATATAAGTGTCAAACATTCAGCATCAAATATTAAACGCTACAGCCACATCAACAGCGACCAAAAGCGTTATACATACTTCTAGGTCTGCCCGTCTATTTACACCAGTGGCACAACTATACAACTGTCTGCAGTTTAGTGGACGAATATGCCAAATAAAGGTAACAATCGCAACCTTTCTTCAAGTTTCATAAAGCTACTTAATACGAGAACCAGTTATCATTTTCTTTGTCGATAGAGCGATGCTTTATCGTGATACTTCATAAGGTATCTTTAATCATCATTTATTAATATGAATTACATTAGGAAAAAACAATGAAAAAGATAATAGTAAGTTCGATTTTAGCCGCTACCGCTTGTTTATCTATGGTTGGTCAAGCCAACGCTGCACCTGACTACTCAAAGTCTCATGCCGCTCAAGTACAGCATCAAAAGCATGATGCTAAAGCCAAAGTAGGTAGTAAACATAAAGTTGTCAAAAACAAGGCAAAGGTATCACAGCAAAAAGCAAAAATAGTGGCTGCCAAGCATAAAGCACAAGAAAAGCATCAAGACAAATATCAGGGCAAATATAAAAACGATAAACAAAGCAAAAACGACTACAGACACCGCTCTTAAAAGTGATATCTGATTATTTAAAAATGACGCCCTAAGTAGGCGTCATTTTTATGTGCAATGGTTTGGCTAGTAGTTGTGATATATCTGGTCTTGTATCTCTATTTGAAGAGATATTACGGTTTAGCAGATATGCAAAACGCTCACACCTTAACGTTTCTTAAACTTTCATCAAGCTACTTAACATAGGAACTGGCTATGATAAGAGACAGTATTAACATCATCTGCGCGCGCTAGTTATCTCAAGTAGTGCTTTTCAATCAAACCAGTGATGTTAAATATTCATTGACTGTCCTAAATAATCATCTTAAAAATCGACTGAGAGCGCCCATGAGACAAACCTTGTTCGTACTATTTATCACCTTATTCAGTGTAATAGGCTACTCAGCCAACGCGATGGTACCAAGCATTGCTTTTGCAGAAGCAGTAAACGCGACTCCAAAACCAGTCATGTCTGCTGAAACGAAAAAAATCAGACGAGACTGCCGCATAAGTTTGGGGTTGAACAAGTTACATATGAATCTAAGTGACAGTGAAAAAGAAGCAATAAAGAGATGTATAGGCAGTAAACAGCTGTAGATTTAGATATTAGCAGCAATAGAGCAGTGATATGAGCCAGCAATATTCTTTATTGGTGGTTTTTTTTGATAGATAGGATAAAAATCACCATTTAGGCAGCATTAGACGATCAGACTGACAGTCTTACTGTTAAGGTGTCTGGATTTTATTTAGGATAGAGTATGACAGTACAGAAAAACTAGTGCGTTTCTCAGAATAGATAAGATTGGCGGTGAAGGAGGAAGTCTTACTATAGGTGTAAGTAATTGATTTGGTTGAATTTAATCTAGGGGCTGTAGTAGATAAGCACTATGCTAGACTACTTTTATGAAGATAACCCATTGTAAACTAAGTAAAAAAATACAGCGAAGGCTGTTAGAGTTTTTTACGGCTGAAGTGACTGCTAGAACAGCCGCAGATTTGCTTAATATCCAGCCTAACAGTGCTGCACTTTTTTATCATAAAATAAGACTTGTGATAGATTACCATCTCTCATTACAAGCTGATGAGCTTTTTGATGGTGAGGTCGAATTAGATGAAAGTTACTTTGGCGGTGTACGCAAAGGCAAAAGAGGTCGCGGGGCTGCTGGTAAAACCGCTGTATTTGGGATTCTAAAACGAAACGGTAAGGTGTATACCATTGTCGTAGCAGACACCAAACAGACTACTCTAATGCCTGTTATTAAGCGTAAAATCAAGCCTGACAGCTTTGTTTATACGGATAGCTATCGAAGTTACAATGCACTGGATGTGAGCGAGTTTAAACATTTCAGAGTCAATCACTCTAAAGAGTTCACTTGCGGTAAAAACAATCACATCAATGGCATTGAGAACTTCTGGAATCAGTCTAAACGAACACTCAGAAAGTATAATGGAATCGATAAGAAGAACTTCCATTTATTTTTAAAAGAATGTGAGTTTAGATTTAACTATGGTTCACCATCTAATCAGCTAAAATTCCTGAGAAAATGGTGTGATATTTAATCCTTATCTACTACAGCCCCTAATTTTACTCATCTAGGACAGCCCCTTCTTTTTAATCTATTCAAACAATCTTTATTCGATATAAATATTAAGCATTTAACATGCCAAGACGTATTTAGAACCAATTCTCCATAAAAAAATCCTGCCTTGAAGTAAGACAGGATTTTTTTATCGCAAGGCTAATTTTCTAGCCTATGCTATTTACAACTTAGAATGCTTTAGTAATTGTAAATACAGCACCAGTCTCTACACCACGTTTGTATGGGTTGGTGTCGGCGTCAATATTTGTGCCGACAGCAGCAAGCTCAGCTGACAGGTCTTCAACAGAAGCAAAGCTGTAAGTCACACCAACTTTCCAGTCGATGTAGTTATCATCGCCACTAGCGTTATCACTGAAATCATAATCGTCAGCAGTGGTATAACCTAAGCTTGCTACACCACCGAAAGATGCGCTCAATGGCATGCTATAAGTCAGGTTTAAATACCATGCATCAGTATCTAAGCCAAAAAAATCATTAGTGAAATTCACGCTTGCAAGCAAACTGTCACCAACAGTGATGGTGTCTGCAAAACCTAGACGTGCATACAGCTCAAGCCAATTCAAATCAGAAGCACTTGGATAGCCGTAGTACCATAAACCGACATCTAAAACTGGTTTAGACGCCAAAGAGCCAAGTTCAGTGCTATAACCTACATATGGATCGAGCTCTAATGAGCTACCAAAGCCGACATTCGAGCCCCAGACACCTGCGTATAAGCCAGAGCTATGGGTTAATCCATAACCAACTTGAACGGCAGGGTCGCTTTCAGTTTGTGTCATACCACGATAGCGGTAATCTGAAGTCATTGCTGCAGTACCAGAGAATGATACATCGCTTTCAGCTGCCATAGTCAAGCCACTTGCACAAGTGAGTAAAGATGCAGCCACTAATGTAGAAAGTTTAAAGTTCATGTTGGTATTCCCCCAAGCTGTTTATTACAAATGTTCAAATCGAAATGATTTGACTCTGAACTTGTTATTGAAATAGCAAAGGGCGTGCCAACTTTATTAAGTTACTGTTTTATCTTATTTCTTTGCAATAAAACTGCAATAACTTACAAAACCAACTTTGAAGCATTATTGTATTGCACAAATATTGGGCGATTTATTGATTTTGCACCAAAACAAATCAAACTGTATCAAATTGTTTGTAAATAGGAATTATTCTTATACAGTTTATATTCTGCACGATGCAATAAAAAAAACCAACCGCAGTTGGTTGGCTTTTTAAGTATTTTCTTCTGAGCAAAGCATGAAAAATTATTTTTCCATATTTGATAGGATTGATGTTCTGACATCATCCAATGTGGCATTGATGGTGAGCATCACGGCATCGGCACATTGTTTGATCGCAGTGTCAGGATCTTTTAGACCATTACCCGTCACTGTGCAAACGATCACCGAACCTTCAGCGATTTTACCTGCTTTAATATCACGGATTGCACCGCCGATTGAAGCCGCCGATGCAGGCTCAACGAATACGCCTTTTACTTCTAATACTCTTGGATTAGGTTTGGTCATTTTTTATCCTTTTAGCTGTCTAGTTAACCCACTTTAAAAATGATACAGTGCTACTGGGATGAATTTTGTGCAGCCTCTGTGTAAGCAGCACGCAAAGAAAATTTATACCAGTAGCGCGTTTAAATCCATAACATTTTTACATTCAGCTGACTATAGGCTATCTAGAAGGCACCTCTTTCTTATTATTGCTCTTCATCGCCATGCCACTAAAATATATGATGGACATTCCAGAAGGTGTGAAATACATCGGTATGGCACACGGTATGTTGTTTATTACCTATATCATACCCCACTCTCAACTTCGAAAGTGATTGAAAAAAGAAGAGCACCTCACTAGGGTGTGTATAGAACTCAAATGAGTGGCAACCAGATAAAGACACAAGCGAGCATTACCGCCGCTGCATAGCTATCTTTGAGCTTATCATATCGCGTGGCAATGCCCCTAAAATGTTTCAATCTAGCAAAAGCGTTTTCTACCAAATGACGGCAACGATACAAATACCAGTCTAGTGTGTCATTGTTGCTGTTTTTAGAGTTCGACTTAACGGGTATGACTGACTCAGTACAGTGCTTGAAGATACACTCTCTAATATCACTACTATCGTAGCCCCTGTCTGCAATCACCGCTTTAGTCTGGTTATTAATCGTGCTATCTATCAACGTCTTTGCCATCTTAGCGTCATGCACTTGCCCACCTGTCAGCTCAATATGTATAGGGTTACCACAAGCATCGACCACTAAGTGCAGTTTGCTGCTATTACCTGCAACACTTTTACCAATGGCCTCATCAAGATGACTGGCTACACCTGAACTATGCTGATGAGCTTTGACCACGCTACCGTCTATAAATAACCATTCACTATCATAGTTTGCTGTGACTATCTTCATGAGCTTTTGCCATTTACCGGTTTTACGCCAGTAACGGTATTGATGATATATGCGAGACCAATGACCAAAATAAGAAGGTAAGTCTCGCCATGGACAGCCTACTCGTATGCGGTACAACATGCCTTCAACGGTACGTCTTAGATTGGGCTTGTTATATACGTTAATTTGTCGCAATATAATAAATAGCTTGTGCCAATGTTCATCGTTGAGCTTGGTGCGAGTCATAAGTGATGCCTTATTTCTTTGTTGTGGTAAACATTAGAGTAAGGCGTTGCTTATTTTTTTCAATGTTTTCTCAATTCTATACAGCCCCTAGTTTATTCACTAACTTAAATTGGCGATTTCATCATGGCAGTAGAATCAAAATTTCGTGAAGATAAAGACCTAGCTTTCTTACAATATGCGGACTGGCAGGATTTAAAGCTGCTAGCAGAAGCGTTAATAAAAGATCATAGTGGTACTGAGCAATGGACTGGGCAGCTTAAAAAGACTCTTGCTCAGAATATTGGTATGTATAAAACGAGTGAAGCGGAAGCCTACCAAAATAGCTGGAAAGCTATCGCAGCTGAATTGCAACTATTTGGTGGAGATACTATCGCAAATCTTACCCGTCGTAAGGGAGTGTTATATGAAGAAATACTGCATGATGTAGCCAAAAAAGTTAAAGCAGACTTTCATAAAGGTACTACCTCAGTAGCACAAATAGAAGAAAAAGTACTAAGACGTTTATTTGGTCGTGTAACGACATTAGATGATATTGGTCTTATTTATCAAACTTTAGATAAAAAAGGTTTGCTTGGTTTGACATCTCTCAAATCTGACCCTTGGAATACTGTTAAGAACGGTGCTGGATTAAGTGGTAATACTAGTGCGGCAGCTGGAGCAAGTGCGATTTTTGCTGGTATTAAAATGCTTCCCAAGTTGGCTAAAGTAAACCCTCTCGTAACAGCTGCTACCTTGCCGCTTACCGTAAAAGATTTTTCTGCTCCTGCCTATCGGGTAACCATACCAGCTGTCTGTATCATTGCTATGATGCGTACAAAATATACTAATAATAGTGCTAGCTTTGACGAATTTTAAGGATAACTATGGAAACGGAAATTTTCGCGTTTGATGAAGCTCGTTTTAGTGAAGTCTTAATCAAAGCACTAAAAAATAATCAAGTCATATTTAGAGATGGTGTTGCTTATTGGAAAAAGGGACTAGAGTCAACAGGCATTATTCAACATGTACCTCTCAAGAAGGTACAGACATTGACTTCAGAGACTTTTATTAAAAGCCTTGGTTCAATGCAGTCAAGCTTGCAAGGTACTATTGTAGCAGCTCAAGCTATTTCAACTGCTTCAATTATGATGGCAACTATAATACAAACACAGATACTTAGTAAAAAAATAGAGGTCGTAAGAAGTGCGGTTTTACAAGTATCACAGACAGTAAACGAGCAAAATATACTATTTTATACAGATAAAGTAAGCGAGTATTTATCAGTTGTACAAAATCTTAAATTGGTTTTGCAATCTAATGAAGATATTGAAGTGATCGAGTCGCTCGCCAATTCAGTCCTCGCAGAATCGATGCAGCTAAAAAGCCATATATTATTTTTTATTTCAAATTTAATAAGCCTGATAGAATCCGGACAAATTAAAGATAAGCAACATCTGGGGTTAATGCTTAAATTTGTACAGCAGATGATGGAAATTTTGCCAGTAGGTATGCATTTAGAACACATTCTTTCGCATAGACTTGGTCAGTACCAGCTCTCACAAACCTTAATCGAGGATAGCCATCAAAAATATGCTACATTATTGACCAAGTATAGAGGTTATTTAAACCTAATGAATAATCGGGTTAAGTCCTTTGAGTTAGAAACTAGCGAAGTACCTTACTTTAATAAAATTAAACAGCCAGCATTAGATCTGATAGCCAATCAGATACACGTTGAGTTGCTAGAAAAACCAGCTCGTGAGCAACTGTCTATTCCTAAAAAAGTCAGTTAGACAAAAACCACCATATAAAGTCATTTAATAAGGCTTTGCCTTGCCACACGCGAACCGCTACAATCTGTCGTCATATACCTACTCAATGACATAGATTATAAGCCCTATGAATAAGCAACAACTCGCTAAAAAAATCTGGCAATCTGCCAACAAAATGCGCTCTAAGATTGAAGCCAATGAATACAAAGACTATATCATTGGCTTTGTGTTCTACAAGTTTTTATCAGATAAAGAGGAGCAGTTTTTAAGAGCGAATGACTTTAGCGATCAAGACATTGCAAGCCTTAGCGAAGAAGATACTGAGACGGTAGACTTTATCAAAAACGGTATCGGCTACTTTATCGCCTATCCTCATCTGTTCTCAACATGGATAAACAAAGGCAGTGATTTTGATATCTCTGATGTGCGCGATGCCTTGTCGGCGTTTTCACGCAACATCAAGCATAAAAAGGTGTTTGAAGGAATCTTTGATACCTTACAAACGGGGCTAAGTAAGCTTGGCGAAAACGCCAAATCACAGAGTAATGCTGCCAGCAGCTTGATCTATTTAATCAAAGACATCCCAATGGAAGGCAAGCAAGACTATGATGTACTAGGCTTTATCTATGAGTATTTGCTCGGGATGTTTGCTGCCAATGCAGGCAAAAAAGCAGGGGAATTTTATACGCCGCATGAAGTTTCAGTACTAATGTCTGAGATTGTAGCCTATCATTTAAAAGATCGTAATCAGATTGAGATCTATGATCCGACCAGTGGCTCCGGGTCACTGCTTATCAATATCGGTCAATCAGTGTCCCGTCATATCGATGACAAAAACAATATTAAATACTACGCCCAAGAGCTTAAACAAAATACTTATAACCTCACTCGTATGAACCTTATCATGCGCGGTGTGTTGCCTGCGAATATCGTTACCCGTAACGCCGATACGTTAGAAGATGACTGGCCATATTTTAATGAGTCTGATCCTGTCAATAGTTATCAGCCGCTATATGTCGATGCTGTGGTATCAAACCCACCTTACTCGCAAGAGTGGCAACCTAAAAATAAAGAGTCTGATCCACGCTATGCTCGCTTTGGACTTGCGCCAAAGGGCAAAGCGGATTTCGCGTTTTTATTGCATGACTTATATCACCTAAAGCCCGATGGCATCATGACCATTGTGTTGCCTCATGGCGTGCTGTTCCGTGGCGGTGATGAAGAAACTATTCGTAAAAACCTGATTGAGCATAACCACATCGACGCCATTATCGGACTTCCTGCCAATATCTTTTTTGGTACAGGAATTCCAACCATCATCATGGTGCTTAAACAAAAACGATCGAACACAGATATCTTAATTATTGATGCATCAAAAGGCTTTATCAAGGCAGGTAAAGACAATCAGCTACGCGCATCAGATATTAAAAAAATCACTGATGCGGTGATCAATCGTGAGAACATTGACAAGTACGCACGCGTGGTCAGTCAAAAAGATATACGCGACCAAAACTATAACCTCAACATACCGCGCTATGTGGATTCATCCGACGATGCTCAGACGTGGGACATTTACGCCACCATGCTGGGCGGTATTCCTCAGCATGAAATTGATTATCTGCAGCGCTACTGGCAAACGTTCCCAAGCTTACGAGAGACTTTATTTACGCAAGTAGAGGACACGCCTTATTATCAGTTGAAAAACAACCAGTTGACGAACAGCCAATTAGCAACCACAGACATCGAGCAACACGTTTATCAAAATCAAGACGTTAAAGCCTTCTTTGATCGCTACCGAGCGTCTTTTGCAAATTTCCCTGATTACCTATATCAGCAGCTGGTTGATCAAGTCACCACGCTAAAAATCGCAAGGCAAGAAACCATTCTGGCAAATGATATCTTTGCTCGCTTACAAGGGTTTGAGTTGATTGATAAATACAGCGCTTATCAAGCACTCGATGATCTGTGGCAGACCATCATGATCGATCTTGAGATTATTCAGACCGAAGGCTTTACCGCTACCAAAAAAGTTGTGCCAAATATGGTGACAAAAAAGGTAAAAAATAAGGAAGAAGAGGTTCAAGAAGGCTGGGTTGGGCATGTTTTACCCTTTGATCTGGTACAAAGACAGCTACTTAGCGATGAGTTGCAGCAGCTGCAAGATAAAGAGAGCCGCTTGAGTGTGGTGAGCGGTGAGCTTGACGCGCTCATCGATGAGCTGGATGAAGAGCAAAAAGAGAACCTACTCAACGACAGCGGTAGCAGCTTCTCGGTGAGTGATGTGAATAAAGCGCTGAATACCGCTTATGCCGATATTGCAACCCCTGAGATTACAGCATTAAATGATTACCTAGACTTTTTGGAAACTAAGCCCAAAAAGCCTGCTAAGCTTGATTATGTTGCCAATGAGTTAGCAGTTAATTGGGATAATATCGAGGCGAACAAAGGCGGTGATTATGGTAAGTCTAAAGTCAGTGCCTATATCAAGACCTTACAAGCTACGCATGAGTTTACAAAAGATAGCGATGAAGCTAGGCTCGTTCAGATCAGTGACTCGTTGGATGAAGAAAAAACGCTCAAGCTTGAGATCAAAGCCGATAGCGATGCCTTGCATCAAAAAACCAAAGAAACCATCGAGGCGCTGGACGATGCTACCGTGAATGACTTACTGAACCATAAATGGATCGTACCGCTCGACCAAGCCATGATGCAGCTGGCAGACGATGTGGTCAGTGAGCTAACGCTTCAGACGCAAGCGCTTGCTGATAAGTATGCCGATACTTATATGGACACCACAAAGCAGCTAGAAAAATCTGAAAATGAGCTGGCAGGTATGATTGACCACTTAACGGGTGACACCTTTGATATGGCTGGACTGCAAGCGTTACAGGCATTATTAAAGTATTGAAATAACGTGACCTATAAAGTGATGATGCTTTTATATGCGTAAAAAACTAGGAAATTTACGCATGTTATGCAAATATGGGTAAAAAAAGCATTTATTTACTTGTGTCCATTCTGGCTATTATGAATCGAGTGTAATATGAGTATAAGACAACAAACACCACAAATTCGTTTTTCAGGCTTTAATGAGGATTGGGTACAAAAAAAGCTAGTTGAGGAAGTTACTTTTTTCTCAGGACTAACTTATACACCAAATAACGTGGTCGACAAATTAGGTACTTTGGTACTTCGTTCATCTAACGTACAAAATGGAGCTATCACGTTAGATGATAATGTTTATGTAAAATCTGAAGTCGTAAACTCTCAAAACGTAGAAGTTGGTGATAGCATCGTAGTAGTCAGAAACGGTTCTAGAAATCTTATTGGCAAACATGCGATGATCACAAAGCCTATGAGTAATACTGTCATAGGGGCGTTTATGACGGGTATTAGAGCGCCCGTTCCCTCGTTTTTTAATACCTTACTCGATACCCAAGAATTTCATGATGAAGTTAGTAAAAACTTAGGTGCGACAATCAACCAAATCACTGGTGGTATGTTTAAGGCAATGAGCTTTTATTTGCCAGAAAGCGACGAACAAGCCGCCATCGGTAACCTTTTCCAAAATATCGACCAAACCATTGCGCTACAGCGCCGTAAGCATGAGCAAACGCAAATGCTTAAAAAATCACTACTGGGTAAAATGTTCCCCAAAAAAGGGCAGAAGCAGCCTGAGATTCGTTTAAAAGGTTTTAGTGGAGATTGGGTTGAGGTTAAGTTAGGTAATGTACTTTTGATCAGAAGTATGTCCGTTGATTCTGATGACTTCGATGTTGATATTGAGTTAGAAAATATTGAAAGCGAAACAGGTATTATCATTGGTAATACGAGTGTCAGAACGCAAGCAAACTCTTATTTTGCAAGAGGTGATGTGCTTTTTGGAAGGCTTAGACCATATCTCAAAAAATGGTGGTTAGCAGATGTAGAAGGGGTGAAAAGTGGGGAAATATGGGCTTTTTATTCTGAACTGATCGAAAGCGAATTTATCTATGCTTTAGTTCAAACAAATGCGTTTTTGAATGCTACTAACGTAAGTTCAGGGTCAAAAATGCCTAGAGCTGATTGGAGTAGTATGGCAAAAGTAAAAGTATTCATACCCAATTCAAAAAAAGAACAAACCGCCATCGGACAATTCTTTAAACAGCTTGATGACACGGTCAGCATACAAGCCAAGCAGCTTAAAAGCTTAGAAAACCTAAAAAAAGCCTTATTGGCAAAAATGTTTGTATAACTCATATATCATATAAGGCTCGCCCATGACCTTTGCATCCGAAGACAAATTTGAAGACGCCCTCATCCAAATCCTAAAACAAAAAGGCTGGGAAGAGGCGGTCATTAACCGACCCACTGAGCAAGATCTGATTGATAACTGGGCGCAAATCTTATTTGAAAACAATCGCGGTATCGACCGTCTTAATAACGTACCGCTGACTGACAGCGAGATGCAGCAGCTTATTGAGCAGATTAATACTCTTAAGACGCCGCTTAAGCTTAACGGCTTTATCAATGGGAAGACCGTCGCTATCACACGTGACAATCCACATGATACCTTGCACCTCGGCAAAGAGATCAGCCTCAAGATATATGATCGCCATGAGATTGCCGCAGGGCAGAGTCGATACCAGATCGTCAAGCAACCGCAATTCCCGACCAAGTCGCCCGTATTGCGAGATCGCCGTGGTGATCTGATGCTACTGATAAACGGCATGCCCGTCTTTCATATTGAGCTTAAGCGTAGCGGCGTTCCCGTCAGTCAAGCATGCTTGCAAATCGAAAAATATGCCGATGCGGGTATCTTTACTGGCCTGTTTGCCCTCGTACAGATATTTGTCGCGATGAATCCTGAGCAGTCGGTTTATTTTGCCAATCCCGATGGCAACTTTAATGATGATTATTATTTCAGCTGGGCGGACTTTTATAATGAGCCGTATGACAGCTATAAGGATATCGCAGGCTCCTTGCTGTCTATTCCTATGGCGCATCAGATGATCGGCTTTTATACCGTAGCGGACAAGGCAGATGGTGTACTAAAGGTCATGCGTAGCTACCAGTATTACGCTGCCAATGCCATCTCTGATAAGGTATCTACTACCAAATGGCAAAACAATACTCAGCTTGGTGGTTATGTCTGGCATACCACAGGCTCAGGTAAGACCATGACCAGCTTTAAGTCCGCACAACTGATTGCCAGCTCACAAGATGCGGATAAAGTGATCTTTTTGATGGATCGCATCGAGCTTGGCACGCAATCATTCGCCCAATATCAAAATTTTGCTGATGATAAGGAAGGTGTGCAAGACACAGAGGATACTTACGCCTTAATCACTAAAATAAAAAGCAGTGATCCAAAGGATACCTTGATCGTCACCTCCATTCAAAAAATGAGTAATATCGAAGCCGATAGCAGCGGCATGAACGCTCATGACTTGAGCATGATGCAGGATAAGCGCTTGGTATTTATTGTCGATGAAGCGCATCGTTCAACCTTTGGCGATATGCTAAAAACGATTAAGCAAACCTTCCCAAATGCGATATTCTTTGGCTTTACCGGCACGCCCATTCACGATGAAAACCAGCGCAAAATGAATACCACTGCTGATATTTTTGGTGATGAATTGCACCGATATAGTATCGCCGATGGTATCCGTGACGAAAACGTCTTAGGCTTTGATCTGTACCGCGTAGCGACCTTTAAGGATAAAGACGTGCGCCGCGCAGTGGCACTGCAGCAAGCCAAAGCCGATTCCGAATCAGAAGCCTTAGCAGATGATGCTAAAAAAAAGAAGTATTATGAGTTTATCAATGATGTTGCCATGGCAGGGCATAAGCAAGCTGATGGCACGTATGTAAAAGGCATTGAGGATTATCTACCAAAAGAGCAGTATCTGACAGACACGCACCAAACTATGGTGGTCGAAGACATCTTAGATAACTTTCCAACGCTGAGCCGAGGCGGTAAATTCCATGCCATATTTGCCACCAGTAGTATCACGGAAGCGATCACTTATTATCGTTTATTAAAAGCACAAATCAAGGCGCAAGGTCTTAATCTAAAAATCAGCGCTTTATTTGATGCCAATGAAGGCAACGAGAAGACATCCGTTTTTAAAGAGCGCGGCATGGCTGAGATCATCACCGACTACAACAGCCAATATGACAAAGACTTTAAAATAGCCAGCCATAGCAAGTTTAAAAAAGATCTTGCCAATCGCTTAGCCCATAAAGAGCCGTATCAGTTTATTGAGCGCACCCCAGATCAGCAGCTGGATATATTGATTGTCGTTGAGCAGATGCTGACAGGATTTGATTCTAAATGGGTCAATACCTTATATATTGATAAGCTCATACGTTACGAGAATATCATTCAAGCGTTCTCGCGCACCAATCGCTTATTTGGTCGTGAAAAGCCCTTTGGCACAATTCGCTATTATCGCAAGCCTCATACCATGGAGCGTAATATCGCGGCGGCGATCAAGCTGTATTCTGGTAATAAGCCCATCGGTCTGTTTGTCGATAAGCTTGAGAATAATTTGGCTAAGATGAATGCTGTTTTTGCTGAGATTCAAGCGGTATTTAGTGCAGATGGGATAGCAAACTTTGAAGCCCTGCCTAGTACTGAGGCAAGCCAAGCTAAATTTGCCAAGCTATTTAAACAGCTTAACGACCACTTGGAGGCGGCAGAGATTCAAGGTTTTACTTGGGATAAGCTAAGCTATGATTTTGAAGATACTAGTGTCACCTTAAACTTTGATGAACAAATTTATTTAGTACTCGCTATACGCTATAAAGAGCTGTTTCAAGGTGGCTCATCGGGCGGCTCAGGTGATGTGCCTTTTGATATCTCAGGGCACTTGACCCAGATCAATACCGACAGAATAGATACGGCGTATCTAAACGAGCGCTTTAATAAATATATCGAATCACTTGAACTCGGCGATGCCGAGCAAGCGCTAAATGAGCTACACAAAGCCTTTCCGACGCTAAGTGTTGATGAGCAAAAATACGCTAATATATTCTTGAATGATGTACAGCGAGGTAAGATCAAAGTCGAAGTAAATAGTACCTTTAAAGACTATATCGTTGACTATCAAGTAAAAGATCAGAACGATACTATTCAGCAGTTTTCAGATAGCTTAGGGCTGGATGAGGCTCAGCTTCGAGCGCTTTTAGACAGCGCTGTGACTGAGGCCAATATTAACGAGTTTGGACGCTTTGATGAGCTAAAAAATACTGTGGATAAAGAAAAAGCCAAAGCGTATTTTGAAACACTTGAAGGCAGCAGTATCCCTATGTTTAAGGTCAATATGAAGGTCGATGCGGCGTTGAGAGCGTTTGTTTTGGGTGAGGGTAAGCTAGAGTAGGAGAGTTTGGTATTGGTGTCTTTAACTATCACTTTTTCATAGCTTCGAGCGCTTCTTGTCGTCTAGTTCTTTCAAGATTTCTTTTGGTCAAATCAGAGCTAAAACTTGTAATTTCATCATATATTACATATCCAAAAAACAGACTGACTCCCCATAACGGTATACAGGAAAGAGCAATTGATGTAGCAATTGCATCAGCAGTTGGTATTAGCTTTAAAGAAAAAGCAATATTGCTAGCAACCCCAAAAAAGAGATGAAAAAAGATTAGCTTCATCACAGGTCTGGAATATTCCTTAACTAAATCAGTAATACGATTTAACTCACTAACACTAGCATTCGATATATATTTAGTGTCCTGTAGCTTAAAGTATATTTGCGCAAGTAAAGCAGCTGTAATACCAGCTACTGTAAAGAACCATCTGAAATTAATCAGTATATAATAGACCTCTTGCAAAAGTAGCAAAGGGAATTAAAATAGGAAGACACTCATAACTTTTTAGGAACCATGCCAAACATAAATAAGCTACTCAAACAAAGTGACGCTGGTTTTAAACGCTACACTGGCATTCATAAAGCCACCTTTTATGACATGCTTGAGGCCATGCAAGAGCATGAAGCATCTAAGACCAAATCAGGCAGACCAAGTGTGCTCAGTCTTAAAGCACAAATACTATTAGCCCTGACTTATTGGCGTGAATACCGCACGCTTTATCATATCAGTATGGACTTTGGTATTCATGAGTCTTCTGCTAGCCGTATCATTCGTAAAGTAGAAGACATCCTGATTGACTCTGGCAAGTTTGAATTGCCTAAAAAGCTGCCTAGTCGTGTCGATGAGGATACCAATTGGTCAGTCGTCATTGTCGATGCCACCGAAACCCCTATTGAGCGTCCAAAAAAAACCAAAGCGACTACTATAGCGGTAAGAAAAAACAACACACCTTAAAAGCGCAGGTTATCGTTCATTGGCAAACAGGGTTGATACTTGATGTACAAACCTGCAAAGGGTCAATCCACGATTTTAAGCTGTATAAAGATACTTGTCCTGATTGGTTGCCTGAGAATACTAACTATCTAGCAGACAGTGGTTATCAGGGTATAGCAAATCTACATAAGCAAACCTTCACACCATTTAAGAAACCTCGTGGTGGTCAGTTATTGGAGATATGCAAACAGGCCAATCACTATCTGGCAAAGTTCCGTATTGTGGTTGAGCACAAAATAGGCTTAATCAAGTTGTTCAAAATCGTGGCTCATAAATATCGCAACCGTCGTCAGCGCTATGATCTTAGAATGAAGCTGTTTGCTGGTATCATTAATTCCGAGCTTAGACTATGACTTTTGCAAGAGGTCTAATTAGAATCGTCTTTAAAAAAAATAAAAAGTATAGTAGAAATCAGAGCCATGAGAGTGATATTCAGAATAAGAGGACATCTCATCATCAAGCCAATAAATATAATTTTCATGGCAACCTCGTCTTGTTACTCTATACTCTGATATAGAAAACTATGGATTTCTTCAACTAATCTATTTCTATCGAAGCTATTGTTGTCAAGTATCTGTTGTTTGATTACTCCCTTTACTCTCAAATTACCTTGTTTATAGTCTGAACCGTCAGCAAAATCAATTTCTATATAACTGTCGTCAAGTGTTGCTAGCGCTACTGTTAAGTCATCTAATACTTTCTGACCTTCAGTAGAGGTATTTCGGCAGTAGTCAATGGTTACGTTTACTCGTAAGTTAGAATCATCCATTGCAGAGTTAAAACCTAAGCTCTTTCCTACAGCGTCGGTAATTTTACCTAATAACGATTTGTCTTTTAGTTTAAAAGGCTTTTCAGTAGCTTTATCAGAATGTTTAGTGAGTACGCCCTGTCCAATCTTGACATTACGAACATGTGTTTCTTTGAGCTTTTCTTTAAGCGGTTTTTGAAAAACATCCTTAATTAACAGTACTTTAGCACTTTTGGGGTCTTTCCAATAATAAGTATTAAGTAAAAAGTTAAAGTAAGTGACAAACCTATTAATACCAAGCATTGAAGGGTTGATCGCTAAATGATTATCTGATAAACCAAATATGATACGTGAATTGACGAACTCACTGGTGCTATTTTTAAGTTCTGCTTCATTGGCAGCAACGTCTTTAGTCGTTATCGCACTTTCTAAAAGATTATTTTCTTTGACAGCATCATGAATAATACTTTGAACCTTATCTGTCTCGAAACAGACAATCTCTCCGTAATACATGCCTTCATAGTCCATCACATTATTAAGAAGATAAGTCTTCTTACCTTCCACAAGTTTTCTCTGATCTGGACTTAAATTATTCAAACTTTCGAGTATTTGTTGAAAAGTAATATCGTCGTCTAACTTGATGGTTTTGTAGTAAAAGGTTAAGGGTCTTGATTTGTTAGCCATTTCGTCCTCTAATTTTAAAGCAAATGATGTTTTTCACAATCAAATTGATACAGCATGCGTCACATAGTGTCGCGCGCATTCTTTGTAAACTATAGTTTTGCCAATGATACACTGCTTTTGCATAATTGACAGCGTATAATAAATAAAACAGAATCATTCATACTCAATCATTTCTAGCGCTCTCATTATGCCCAACCACTACCAAAGCCTTGCCCTAAGCCTAACTCAGCAACCAACCGAACAAGAATGGCTTGAGTTTAAGCATAACTTTCATAGCCCTGAAGAGATCGGTAAGCGTATCTCTGCGCTAGCCAATGGCGCGTGCTTGGCTGGCAAGAAATTCGGCTATTTAGTGTTTGGGGTAGAGGACGGCACGCATGAAATCGTAGGCACAAGCTTTAGCCCAAAGACAAAAAAAGCCAAAGGTAACGAGGACTTAGAGCATTGGCTGGTCAGCCGTCTAAGTCCTAAGATTCATTTTACCATTCATGAACTACAGATCGATGGTAAAGCAGTGGTGCTGTTTGAGATTCCAGCAGCTACCGATACGCCCATTAGCTTTTTGCATGAGCCTTATATTCGTATTGGTAGCGTCACAAAACTGCTCAAGCATTATCCCGATCAAAGCCGTAAGCTCTGGCAAAACCAAGCCGATGACTGGAGTGCCGAGATTTGCCACGAGGCAACGCTTGAAGATCTTGATCCTAAAGCTATCGCTGTTGCTAGACAAGTCTTTGCGGATAAAAACAAGCGGTTGGCTGAAGATGTTAAAGAATGGGATGACATCACTTTTTTAAATAAAGCCAAAATTACCATTCATGGTCAAATCACCAACACGGCGATTATCTTATTAGGTCGTTATGAATCCACGAGTTTTTTGAGTCCAGCGCAAGCGCATATCACATGGATTTTAAAGGGCGTTGATGGCATTGAAAAAGACTATGAGCATTTTGAACCGCCGTTTTTGTTAGTCTTAGATGAGGTGTATAACAAAATCCGTAACCTAAACTATCGCTACATGGCGTCAGGTACGCTGTTTCCTGAAGAGGTGCAGCAATACGATCCTTATATCATTCGTGAAGCGTTAAGCAATGCCATTGGTCATCAAGACTACCGACTAGGTGGACGTATCATAGTAGTTGAAAAAGAAGACTCAACGCTATTGTTTCAAAACAGCGGTGCGTTTATTCCTAAGACCATTGAAAATGTCTTGCTACAAGATGCGCCTGAAGCGAGTTACCGCAATCCGTTCTTGGTCAATGCCATGGTCAATCTAAATATGATGGACACCATCGGTAGCGGCATCAAAAAAATGTATCAGATTCAGTCTAAGCGCTTTTTCCCATTGCCAGATTATGACTTAACCCGTGAAAGAGTAGGCGTGAAGTTTACAGGTAAAGTACTTGATCAAGAGTACGCCAAGCAGTTAGCAACCGTCGATAATCTCACACTGCATGACATTATAGCGCTTGATAAAGTCCAGAAAGGGCAAAGCGTTACTGAAGAAGAAGCCGACGCGTTACGCAAAAAGTCATTGATAGAAGGACGTAAAAATAGCTATATCATCGCCGCTGATGTTGCTAAGCATACTGAGCAGCAGGCGGAGTATATGCAAATGCGTGGCTTAGATGATATGCATTATCAAAGTTTGATCGTAGAATACCTCAAGACGTTTGAACGAGGTAGACTAGCTGATTTTGATAAAATGCTGGCTAATAAATTACCGCAAGTACTGGATGATAAACAGCGTAAGAACAAGGTGCGTAATCTATTGCAGAAAATGCGCCGAGATGGTTTAGTCGTTTCGGAGGGTTGGTCTTGGTCTCTTCCAAATAGCTAAGGATAGCTAAAAACAGCTAAGCCTAGCTAGGTTTAGCTATTTAAAGTGTTTTAAAAAGAGCCTAGTAGCTGTCTGAGTCTGACGTTTTGCCAGTGATCGATTTATTTGTAAATAAATCTATTCATGATGTGCCTTTCTATATTGTCTATATAGAAGTAATGAGTTTTGATCAGCTAGTAAAAATTGTTGCAGAGAGAAAAAGTGGTTTTGTCTCTTAGTTAAGAATACCTAGTTTATTAAGCATGAAATTAGTACAAAAAAAAGACTTGAAATAGTTATTTAGTCGCCTAATACTAATCACTCTAACATTTAGTATAAGGAAGGTACGATGGATAGTCCATACGGTGATGATCATATAGAAAATATTGTTGACTTTGATAAGCTTACATTACAAGACCAACAGCTTGAAGATGAAGAGCTTACACCAGAAGAGCAACAGCTTGAAGATGATATTACTGAACAAATGGCAAAGCAGGGTTTAGCGCACGATGACTTTGAAGGTGACGTGCCTGTTGGAGCTTTCATTGATATAAATCGATAAGTTGCTCTGATGCTATTAAAGAAAAAAATAAGCTGCGTAACGCAGCTTATTTTTTTATAGCGTATCAATGAACTCGAGTCGCTATCTTACTTTCAATCCACTTAGCAACTTCGCTTTCGACCCATGCCACACGTCCCTTGGTTAGCTTAACCTGAACGGGGAAGGTGGGATCGTGACGGTCTGATCTTTTATCGAGCATGTCGTAAATCGTAGTGCTGCTAAGCCCTGTATAATGTACGACTTGCTTTAGCGGTAGCATGCGAGGTATTTGCGGCATGCTTCGTGTTGATACGTTTTGTTGAGTGCCTGTGTTTAAAATTTCCATGAATATCTCCTTATTAGTTAATGAGAGCGTCATCTCTCATACAGTGAGGGAGTCCCATATTTTTTTACGGCATCCTATACAGTCCGTTCTCTAGTCTTGGGTTGAAGTAATAAAAAAGGAGCAGAATGAATCCGCTCCTTTTTATGTCACCTATCTGCTTTGAATGCGTTAGCTCACCGCTGTAACACTTTGCCGTAATCCTTGCTCAATGCTAGTCACGTTATGAGTCGCTAACCTGTTTTGATAATTCCCTTGCTGAACACTACTGACATCATCAGTCTCTACTGGATAAAATTCTTCGACCACATCAAGTAGACTATCGCTATCAATCTCAAAGCACGAATTCACATAGCCAAGCTTCGCGGCTTCCTCTAATGCCGCTTGATCAAAGCCGTGTTCACTCAGTTCATTATCAATCGCTCTGGCATGTTGTACTGCATCTTTAAGTGTCACACCATCACGCAAGGTTAAATCCACAAAGTAAATCGGCGTTCGATAGCTTTGCGTCGTGCTTTTACCTCGTAGGGTTAGTTGCAGTGGCAAACAGGACAGCTTATTGCCTGATACTGCTGCAAAATAGCTCAGCCGTGCTGCAAGCGTTCTAATGCTATTAAAGCCTGTGGTGCGAAAGATAAACGTACCAAGCTCATCGTCTTCACTGAGATTAACGTACAAGCGACCATATGGCTTACACGCGCCACCTTGCGCGAGTGGACAGCGATCAGGGGATGGACAAGGCAGTTGCTCTACACCCTTGCTTGTGCGCCGCTGACAGCTCTCACCGTCACCTACGCATAGCGGTCTGCCCGTTTGCCGATCAAATAGCGTGTACTCAGCTCGTAGGTTTAGTGTCGGATCGTTAAACAACATACGTACGGGAATATGTCTGAGCTTACCGTCATTATTTGCACGTAGCTTTTCGTCTAGTGGATGATTGATCCAGCCGTCTTTATTTTGAACTTGGCTGGTGATGGTGAATTGATCGTCTTTAGCAGGAAGACGTTTGCCGTCTTTTTGAATGACACGTCCAATGCTGATACGGCCAAGTACGGGCGGGGTTATGGTGAGACCTTTAATCATGGTGATATTCCTTATAGGTTTAATAAATTGTGTTTGCCCATAAAAAAGCCCAGCTTTGATGGCTGGGCGGTTATGTGTTTACTTCGATTGATTGGCTTTGATTGTTTGATGAATATATTGATAGTTAAGAGATAGATAGCTTAATCGTTTAAGATGACAAAGCGGCGACTACCTTGCTTAGTTTTACTAAACTTCGCTAGTAGCTCAGGATGCGCTTTGATAACCGCTTTGCTATCAAGACCGACACTGTCTTTCGAGCGTTTCCATGAAATAGCCCCTTTTTCAAACACAGCGACTTCATTATCGGCAATCAGTGTTTGCAGCTGATGCTTAACTTGATTATGACGCTGCTCTAACTCTTGCATATAGTCACGGTAGCTCAGTAACTGCTCAAATAGTTTGTTGGCTCCGTCGTCATCTCGCAGGTCGACCTTGCTTGACGGCTGAGGCGCTGGATAAAGCTGCTTTAATGCTCGAGCTGCAGATTCTGAATGATCAGGGGTTGGCGGGGTGTCGGTCTGCACGTATTGCCAGAACAAACGCTCATGCTCGATGATGCTTGCGATCAACTTTTCATCGCGCTCAACCTTATAAATCTTAGCCTCGTGACCACAAAGCAGCACGCAGATGTGCGCTGCCTGCTTACCCGTCACCGCCAGCTGATGCTGAACTTGGCAGGTGACATAGAGCGGAACACCATCCTTCCAAAGTTTGGCACCATGTTCACCAGCGGTTTTGCACTCTAAGATTTGTACCTCCTCACTACCAGTAATGGCATAGTCTAAATTTGCTAGCATGAATGGCTGCTCAGGATGTTGCAAGATAGCGTTCACACGCCTTACCTTATTGCCTGTATGTTCTTGATAGTATTTAGCCACCATTGGCTCTAGCGTGTTACCCCAGTAAAGAGGTGAGTAGCCCTCTAAGCTTTCATCGATGCTTGATTCCATGCGTCCTGTCTTAATCATCCATAGCTCAAGCATCGATAGATACGGATGGATACCACAAGCGGCAGCAGCGTCACTACTGCCGATACCTTGCTTGCGAACAGCTAGCCACTCTTCACGACTTAAGTTTTTGGTGTTGACCAAACGCTTAGCCGTGCTTGATTGATTAGCAGATGGCTTAACCGCTTTATTATCTACTTTAGGCGTTGGCAACTCTTCGCTATTGTGCCGAGCTTTGATTGAAGCCTTACTCTTAACGGTTACACGCTTAGCTCTTGGCTGAATGATTGTTGTATTGTTTAATGCGATCATGTTCATGATGAACTCCTTCGTTAGATTTATTATTCATAAGTAATACGGTACTTTGTTTGATTAGCGGCATAAAAAAACCACGCTCAAAGGCGTGGTTGATTCATTGAGTAAACAAAGTCATTAAGAGATTAAGCAATTAAGCGCAGCGCTTCATCTAAGCTTTTATCTTTAAGTTTAGCCCCTGCACCGAACCAAGCTGAGTCTAAGCGATGATCCCTCGACATAGCACGGCGTTCATGATCGACAAACTCTGTCATCGCAGACAGCAGGCCATAAGCAGTATCTTTGGCAGAGTCTAAATCTGCACCGCGACCTTGTCCATTGAACATAGTCATCACTTGATTCATAGCGCGAGCATTCGGAACCGCTTCTTTCTCCTTCTTAGCGGTATTAAACAGAATAAGGCCATCGTCTTTGACATCGTTAAACACCCGGTTTAAATAATTGGCCGCTTCTGCTTGGGTCACTCGTCTGTTGGTTAGCTGCTTCATCTCATAATTAAACGCATCCCACTGACTGACAGATACGCCTAGTTGCCGTTTGACCTTATCAGCATCAAAGTTAGTGCTATGCGGTACTTTTACAACGCCGCCGCTGCCATCAGCCAAGCTGATCGCTAAAGTGTTATTACACACCACGCGAATATTGGTGAACTGCGCTGTGGTCGCAAGCGTCCCATCACAAGCGGTTGCTAGAAGTAGATAGCCATGACTGACATCACCACCTCGTAGTGTTGCTGATTGACCAGTACGAGCGAGTGCCCAGAACTTACGACCGCCTTTAAGCACTCCTGCTGTTTCTAGCTCAAAGTCAGCTTGTTCGGTGAGATCCCGATAAAACTCTAGAATCTCACTCGGTTGTACTTCTTGGTAGCGTTGACTGACCACTGACAACGGCTCCAAGTTATCACTGCGATACAGCACCTTATTGCTATCAAAAGGCATGATCAGGTTTTGGCCTTTATCATTGGTTGCCATGTAGCTGACGTCTGAGGACTCAATACGCCAATCCATACCTGCCTCACGGGCCCAGACTTCAATAGGCTGCTTGGGGGATAACTCTTGCCCTAGTCCATGCCAGGGGGTGTCACCGACGTACGCCATAGATTCGAGTAAATGTGCCATAAGAATATTTCCTTTTATTGTTGAATAAAATAAGTGGTTTGACTGATTTCATGCTTTGCTACATGAGTCATTGAAGGTTTCAATAAATGAGCATGTCAGACGCTAAAGGTATGCTGACAGGTACGGCATAAATAGCGAGGCAGGATAGCCGCTCTAATGAGTGGAGGCTGCATTAGTCTTTGTTGTGCCAGATTAATGACGGTGGCAAGGGCGCTGCCTGCGACCATGCCAATCACAGGATTGATCTTATAGTACTTGCAGACGCTCACGCTAAGACTGACTAACAGCTTTGGTGAGAGCACATGCTCTGAAATGCTTTGCATACTGGTATCTATATTTTCGATGACATGAGAAGAGTGACAATTGGGACAGATGGGTTTCATAGGATCTCCTTGATAATGAGGCATAAAAAGGCCTGCTATAAAGCAGGCCTTGATGATGCGTTTAGGGTTAGATTGATAAGGCAACGATGACATCGATGCTCATCTCATGGAAATACTATATATCTGAAATTATTTTGCTATGAGATTATGCCTCTACGTTTTGGGGTTCTATAAATACCGTGACCAAAGGTGCGCATGTTTGGCACCCACAATTTAAGCTGCTGCTCATGCTTGCTTGGTTTGGTTAGGTATAAAGCTGACGTTACCGCGTTTTCAACTTTCTTAGCATTATCACGATAGATCATGCCAATACCCAATTTGCCATTTTTCTCATACTTCTGCTTAGTCTCTGTATCGTGATAGTTATAGTACTCACCTAAACCACCTGTCATCATTTTCCATTTTTCACCTACCTCTTTTGCTAGATACCAGTCATTTTGTCTTTCTGAGCCATCGTATATTAGGAGTAAATGACAGTGCAGTCCGCCCTCAATACCACCTTGTTCAAGAGCCCATGCATAGCCTTGCAGATGCTCAAAGCATGTTTTCTTATTACCGATAAGATCTCTAAATTTTCTCATGTGACAGTCAAAATCTTCAATAGATACATGGTGGCTGGTTTCTTTTACGTATTTTAGGTCGATACGGATAAAGAGCAGTCGTGAGTAATGATTAATCAGGCTGTGTACATAGTTCTTTAATTCCCTTTTATTGTACGATTCTTGATAAATGAACGCCTGACGTTCATTCTCAATATCATTTTTATAGCATGACAGTATGTTGATAAAACGCTTTGTTTTATCATGATCCCAAATCACATTTTCTGGATAGGTATCACCAACGATCGCTTGAGTGCTACTAAAAAATGCTAAGACTGGCTGTGTATAAAATAACTCAGTATTGAGATGATTCATGAACGGGTAATACAACCCGTTCAGTTTATCCATAGTCTCATTAAAGCTGATGGTGTTCGCCAGTATGTCCGTAACCAGACTGTGAACATTAGCGACAACTAGAGGTTGATTAAGATGTGAATACGGCATGGTAGTGCTCCTATGAAGTTGGTTTCATAGGGTAAGGTCAGTCTGTATTTTTATAATATTAACTGCTGAGAGTTGCGCTCTCAGCACTAGAATAAATGATAATGGCATTATTAATAATATAAATAACCCACTAAGGATGAGCTGCCAAAGAGCAGCTTTTTGCTTGTGTGCTTGATGTTTTTTTATCGGAGCAGATGCAGTATTGCTGTCTGCGTTAGAGTTCCGATTAGGATGGAGTTAGCTGACTGGGGTTGTCAAAACGTATCATATATTGTTCTTGCTTAGTGGAGCCCATCCCGCTTAGTGATGAAATCATCCATTCAAGGGCACGCAGATAGTACCTAAACGAAGCATTTATATTAGGCCGAAATCACTCACACTTATTGCTAGAACGAAACTTATATACAAGGTATAGTCAAAGCAGAAAGATGAAAGAATAAATTCAGTCTATTTTAAGCTAAAAAACGGTGTAAGACTGCTCACGCCTCTATATTAGGGAGTTCTTATGTAGTAAATACATACTTTTTTCCTACTAAAATAGACTATTAACCCACTTTTTAAGAGTTTTTTTGAAGGAAATCTGGCTATGATATACGCTAATAATTCGAATTATAATGATGGAAACTCGGCTCATAATTATGATCGATTGAACGACAATTACGAAATCCCGGTTGAAAAAAGTGGATGTGCTTCTATGGCTTTAACAGCTACATCTGATAATAATGGGGCTGTAGTAGAAGGCGATAATCAGCCATCTACTAGTTTAAATCAAGAAGTGCTAAATCAAGCTAATGCATATCATCAGGCTCAGCAATATAAATTTAGTACTGACTTGTATTTTTACCATGCAAAGCAAAACTGGAAAAACCATGAGGATTTTTATAAAACGATTGGAAGTTTTAATGAGGAGGATTGCAAGAGCTTGGTATTTGCGCACAATGTATATTTGGGAAATTTATCAGCTAATATCGAATTTGATAAGGGAGCGTTCAAATCCACTTTGATCAGCATATTCAAGTCTCAGCCATATCCAATTCCATACTTTCACGAGCTAATGCGATTTAAAATTAACAACCAGCTGCCAGATAGCTCATTGAACTGGATAAAAGGTGATCTTCGTAGCGCCCTGCACATCGCTTATTTAGTTCAAGGGTTTTTTTACAATAAAACTATGGTTGGAGGTACTGAGTTAATTTCTCATATTTCGAATTATTTAAAATATGAGATTATGCATTTCAACTACACTCCACTCACCCTTCCGTATTATGCAAATTATGTAGTCGAAAACAATCTTCCGTTAATATGGCGTATAGAAACTATTAAATCTGTATATTTTAGAAATCGTACTGATAGAGAAATTAAGTGGCTCAAGGGTGATGATAGTGATCAAATTGAATGGGCTTATAATTATCTAAGCTCAGACAAGAGAGATCACCTTATACTTCAGGATATCTTCATACCCTCCTCTATAGAGGACAAGTATAATTTAATCTTAGCGAGTCTTGATGTCCTATCAAATGCAAAATACACATATGAGACTCTTACTAAAAATATAGATATGAGCGACCCTACAGTTGATCTTGAGTCAATATCTGAAATATCATATAGAGCCAAAATTATAGAGAACATGAAAGACGCATGGGCTAAATTCTCAACGAGCAACAAAAATGAAGATTTAAGTGAAGTCAAGATATATAAGAAAAATCAAGATCAATTGGACTCTATCATGAAAGCTAAAGGAACGACTGCCAACAAGGTTATAAGTCAAATCATTGAAAATGAATATAAAAAAGTTTTCAACAAAAACTAGGTGGTTTAGTAGGGAAAGCCACTCGATTTGATGTAATTATTAAGTGTTTGATCTAATGTTTTGAATGGCTAACTTTATAAAAAAATTATCAAATTATTCTAATAGCTCCTGCAACTCTACTTTCGTCATACCCTTATTAATAAGCGCTTGAATAAGGTGTTGTTTATCAATTGCTTCAAGGCCATCAGCTTGATAACTACCTAACGACCTCTCAATTTGCTGCCTTGCTGTTTGAAAGTCTACTACCTTACCTTTGTCTCGGAGCAGATCTAAAAAGTCCGCCCAGACCTGCATGATCTTACGCCGTTCTTCTAAGTGCTGCGCGTGGTTATAAACCGCGCGAATGCTGCTTTTTTTATCATGCGCCATCTGCTTTTCGATCGCATCGCCCATATAGCCAAGCTCGTTTAGGTTGGTAGAGGCGATGTGACGAAAGCCGTGACCTGTCTGTTTGCCTGCGTAACCCAAGATATCGAGCGCATTATTGATAAACTCTTCACTATACGGCTGATGCATACCCGTGTGGTAAAACACATATTCATATTTCCCTGTGATTGCTTTCATCTCTTCTAATACTGCCAGCATTTGATCTGATAGCGGTACGACATGCTTACGCGCAATTTTAAGGTTATCAATATCAACACGCCATAAGCGATTGGCAAAATCGATATGACTCCACTTCATCATACGCAGCTCGATGGTACGACAGAATGAATATGCTAAGAATTTCATACCTAATCGGGTTTGGTCGTGACCATGATAGCCTTCGATAGCTTGGAGTAGGGCAGGCAGCTCATTGATATCTACATGCTTCATGTGCTGACTTTTGGCTTTAGGATAGAGTGCTTTTAGATCATCGATTGGGTTTTGGTCGATGATGCGTTCGCGTTTGGCACGTCTTAAAACATTAGCAACCAGATCAATAGTGCGTCTAGTCACCTCACGTGGCGGCTCACCTTTTGTGTTCACACGCGTTTCGATCTCATCTGCCATCGATCGACAATCCTCAAAGCTTACATCTTTTAGTGCAATGCCTTCAAAATGAGGCAATACGTCTTTATGCATCCGGTTATAGTCTTGCTGATAGGTACGCGGCTTAACGTTGCGCTTGCGCTCAGCGAGCCAGTCTAAGGCGTAGTTATTGAACTTTTGCGCGTGGATGTTAGCAAGCTTGTCTTGACGCTTTTTATTTTTTGGGTCGATACCATCAGCGAGCAGCGCTTTAATGTCAGTATTGGCTTGTCTAGCTTCAGCAAGCGACATGATGGGGTAAGTACCGAGTGTGAGGCGTGTCTGCTTACTATCAAAGCGATAGGCGCTTATCCATGTCTTTGTGCCAGTATTGCGTACTAATAGCTGTAAGCCTTGCTGATCACTGTATTTGTCAGGACGTGAAGGTGTGCATTTCTCACTAGGTTTAAGCTTGCGGATCTTACTATCGCTTAGCATGTTGGTCTATTCCCTATGGCTTAAAGCTATATGAATCAAGAAATACAACAAGTACGTTGGTCTAATGCTGAATCATAAAGCCTAAATGTTGGTCTTTTTGAGGTCTAATGAAATAATAGACCAACGAATAGACCAACACAAGCCGCGGGATAGGTGGGTTATGTTCGGATAGATTGGGAAAGTAGTAGGCATAAAAAAAACGCTAGAAGCGTTATTTATAAAGGGCTGCAAAGGTATATGGGAGCGTTTGGGACAAGGTGGGAAAAGTAGGATATTATAAGATTGGCGGTGAAGGAGGGATTCGAACCCTCGATACGCGATTAACGTATACACACTTTCCAGGCGTGCGGTTTCAGCCACTCACCCACTTCACCGTTTTTTGAACGCCTAAGTATAGCGGATACCATTTAAAATGTCACGACTTGCGCGCTATCTTTCTTTATTGCTAACTGCCTGCTAGGATAGCAGATACGCAATGATGAGTATAAATGGTTGAAGATTGAATGATAAGTTTCCGTGAGCGCACATATGGAGTTAAACACAGCATACTAATGACTGTCATGACAGTTGTAATAGGTGTTAATCAGGCACATGCTGATAATTTCACGCAGTGTAGCCAATCTTTTTATGGTGGTATCTATCCTGAATTTACCAACACCAAGCTAAGTAATAAGACACAAACACTATGCATGGATGGCTTTGCCGTTATGTACTCTGGTGTATCACGGACACCGCTGTGGTCAGCAGAACATCTAGATCGTGCGCGTCTGCAGCAAGCCAAACAGATCGACCGTGAAGACAGTTTTCACGAAGAAAGCAAGCTCCCAGAAACAGCACGCGCGTCATTGTCTGACTATTCAGGTTCTGGTTATGATCGCGGACACCTAGCACCAAATGCCAATATGGCAACGCGCAGCCAGCAATATGATAGTTTTAGTCTGGCCAATATCGCGCCGCAGTCGCCGCGCAATAATCGTTATATTTGGCGTAATATTGAGTCTGCTACTCGCTATTTGACCCAGCAATACGGTGAGGTTTATACCATTACTGGCGTCGCATTTACCAATAAAAAGACCAAGCAGCTTGCCAATCGTGTGCTTGTACCCAGCCATTTTTTCAAAGCAGTGTATATACCCGCGACCAATCAGGCAGGGGTATATTACGCACCAAATGACGAATCTGAACGCATTGATGTTATTAGTATCGATGAGCTGACCGCTGAAACCGGTATCGATGTCTTGCCGATGTTGGACATTCAAACCAAGCGAGAAGCATTGGATTTGCCATTGAAGGCAGGTGAGAGTTCAGACACAACTGATGCGTCAGCTCAGGAGCCGGATTGGATGCTATTCGTCTGGGCTATTTTGGAGTGGTTACTTGCGCAGTTAAAGGCATAGAGCAAAACGTAGAATACTTTTTGAGTTTTAAATACACCATAAGGATACACACATGATTGACCCATTCGCCAATGATCACCAAAGCATGCAGGTTGGTGATCTTGTTATTGAAAACCAAAAGGACAAAATCATCATCTATGGTGATATTGACCTGACTTTGGATGCATCCGGATATGAACACGCTCAGCAATTGCATGAGCTAATGAGTCGGGTCATAAACATATTTGAAAGTAAAAACCTTTATAATAATAATGATGATAAGTCAAAGGAAAATGATGACCAATTGGGCAAAGATATCGACAATCCCTTCTTGTAAGTCTTTGATATGGTTTTATTTTATAGAAATAATAAAGTATAAAAAAATTACTAGGCAAAGTCGGAAAATTGATTATAATGAGTCAAGACATCGCTTATGTCGCTCAAAATCTTTGACAAAGAGTTATGAGCAATATCGATAACCTACGCTTTATAAGTAGGGAATCGCAAAGCTTGTAATAAAAGATTCTAGCAAAGGATAAGCATAGGAGATCAGAAACATAATGTTTCGAGCAATCATTGTATGAAGGGAGTCAATCTATGAAGTTATTTACAAAAACCACGTTAGCCGTTGCTGGTATTGGTATTGCTAGTATGGCATTTGCTGCTGACCCATTAGCCAATACGACTTGGCAGACATATGATGAAGGCAAGCCAAAAGGTACGGTAAAAATTACTGAGTCAAATGGGGTACTGACAGGTACGCTTATTGCTACTAACTCAGCCAAAGGCAAAAAGCATATAGGCACGACCATTATTAGAGGTCTAAAATCTGATGGTGGCGGTAAATACAGCGGTGGTACGATTACTGATCCTGAAAAAGGCAAAGATTATCGTATGACGGCAAATCTAAGTGGTAATACTTTGAAGCTAAGAGGCTATATTGGTCCATTCTCTCGTAGCCAAGAGTGGAAAAAGAAATAAGTCGATCAAGTAGTTTTTTATCAGATCTGTACTTAATAGATAAAATCCCGCACTACCGAAAGGTACTGCGGGATTTTTTATGTTTTACATTTTATTGTGTCAGTAAGGGGAGGTTACTCAATAAAATAATAAACGCTGACACTACGGTAAGTAGTATCAGCGTATCGAACGATAGGGTTTAGACTATTAAGAGGTCTTATCTGATAAATTCTGGATAAGCTTCCATACCACACTCTGCAATATCAGCACCTTCATATTCATCCTCTTCAGAGATACGGATACCGATGACAGCTTTGATGATGACCCAAACGATGAAGCTTGCAACAAATACCCAAACAAAGATGGTCGCAGCGCCTGCAATCTGACCGATGAAGGTAGATGCTGGGTTGGTAATTGGTACGATTAGTAGACCAAACAGACCAACCACGCCATGAACTGAGATTGCACCCACTGGATCATCAATTTTGATTTTATCTAACGCTAAGATTGATAATACGACGATGACACCAGCGGCAACACCGAAAAGAGTGGCTTGTAGCGCAGAAGGGGTTGATGGCTCTGCAGTAATGGCGACTAGGCCGGCTAATGCACCGTTTAGGAGCATGGTTAGATCCGCTTTACCAAAGATGATACGAGCGATTATCAGAGCACCCACAGCACCGCCAGCAGCAGCAGCATTGGTGTTCAAGAATACCATGGCAACAGAGTTGGCACTGGCGATATCGCCAAGCTTGAGTACTGAACCACCGTTGAAACCGAACCAACCCATCCATAGGATCAATGTACCAAGCGCCGCAAGTGGAAGATTGGCGCCAGGAATCGCACGTATCTCACCTTTAGGACCGTATTTACCTTTACGGGGTCCTAGGAGTAATACACCTGCTAGAGCAGCAGCAGCGCCCGCCATATGGACGATACCAGAGCCTGCAAAGTCAGAGAAACCCATGTCACCTAGGTTAAATAACCCAAAGACATCGTTGCCGCCCAAGTCCAACTGCCTTCTAATGGATAGATAACACCAGTCATGACAACAGCAAATAATAAGAAAGCCCATAGCTTCATACGCTCAGCAACAGCACCTGAAACGATTGACATACAAGTCGCTACAAAGACTACTTGGAAGAAAAAATCTGAGGCTGCAGAGTAGACAGAGTCACCACTAAAGCCATTTTCGGCAGAGGCTGCTAACGCGTCTTCTACCAAGGTGTCGCCGCCTGCAATTCCGCTCAAGAACAGATCGCCACCATACATAATAGCGTAGCCGCATATCATGTACATAGTACAGGCGGTCGCAAATAGCGCGACATTCTTAGTTAAGATTTCGACCGTATTTTTTGATCGGACCAATCCGGCCTCTAGCATAGTGAAGCCAGCTGCCATCCACATGACCAATGCCCCACAGATCAAAAAGTAAAACGTATCGAGCGCATACTGGAGCTCAAAGATTTGACTTTCCATTTAAATTCCCCTTGAATTTACAATATAGATATCGGTATGACCGATAGATAAAAATGCAGTAAGAGCCTTTCTCTATAAATCGATGTTTATAGATATGGCCTCAAATCTAGATAGCATCAGGTCCGGTTTCGCCCGTACGGATACGAATGACTTGCTCAAGCGCAGTGACGAAGATTTTGCCGTCACCAATCTTGCCAGTGCTAGCGATACGAGTGATTGCTTCAATAGCAGGTTCGACCATCTCGTCGATCACAGCGACTTCGACTTTTACCTTAGGTAAAAAGTCCACCACGTATTCTGCGCCGCGATAGAGCTCTGTGTGACCTTTTTGACGACCGAAACCTTTGACTTCAGTGACGGTAACACCTTTAACACCGATGTCAGAAAGCGCTTCACGCACATCGTCGAGCTTAAACGGTTTTAAGATCGCAGTGATTAGCTTCATAAAAAATTCCTTATTTGTGTGATGCCGCAGATTGATAGAGGCATTATGGTGCATCGTCGTATCTCTGCTTTGCTTACGATAAGTTATTCAAGAACTGTGCCAACCTACTCAAGGGGGAGGTAGAATTGGGTTTATTTATTCAAAAATAACCGCGGTTGCAACAGAGTATATGGGTGACGATGTAATGATGAGAGCCATCATTATAAACATAGTAAAAGCGAATCAACCTTTAGCGTTTGGTTAATGAAAACTTTATTATAACCAACTTTGTAGGTGCTTGGGGAGGCTATCCCTCTATTTCATGTGACGATTTGCTAACTTGAGTTTAGTAATAAAATGAACGTTTGATGACAGCTGATTAAAGCTAAATAGAGGAGAGGTCGCGGTAAGCGGCAGAGACCAAAAGAGTCATTGGTGCTCTGCGCTTATATAGATAGGCTATGTGTGTAGATAAAACGATGCTTAAGCCTTAGGAAAAAGGAGGTATGGTGTTTTGGTGCTGCCTAATAACTTCTTAGTATCGCTGCCTTGTAGCAACTCACGTAAACGCGATTGGCCAAACGCGCCTGTTATGAGTAGGCCGATATCGTTTTGGTTTTGGTAGTAATTTAAAGCCGCCGCAACATCACGGCAGTCTAATAATATTTTTTTAGATTTGATACCTGCTTGCTTGAGCTTCGCGTATGCTTCACGTAGGGCGTCACAGTTATCAGAGGTTTCTTTACCGATCATGACAATATGAATGGTCAAGGCACGCACGAGCGGGGTCTTACACAACCAATTAAGTAACTTATGGCATGTTGGACTGTTGTCAAAAGCAAACAAAGCGGTAGTAGGGGGCAAAAATGGTGCATGTGTCACCAAAATGGGGCAGTGGCTGACTCTAATCAGTTGTCCTAATGTCGATTTGCACGTGACATGATGACCGATAACGATCAATTGTGCTTTGTCATCGACGTAATCGATACTCTGGTTCAGGTTTTCATGACGATGCAAGGTATAAGTTTTAAGCTTATGAGGCTTTTGCTCGCAATACGTGGTAGCTTGAGACAGTAATAGTCTGCCCTGTGCTTTTAGTTCACAGTTGCCCAAATGCTCTTTGGTTGTGAACTGCTCAAGCAAGGCATTTTCATCATCGATATTGAGACAACCAGAATAATTGATTGCAGCTTTTTGCTGTAAGCTTGGGACTGAATGTAGCAGTCCTACAGGCGCGCGCAAGCGAATAGAAGCCCACATGCTGGCCTCTAATACAGCTTGAACATGATCAGGACAGTCCAAGCAAGCAATGACACTATCTGGTTTTAAGTTACTCATAAAACGGCCACATCATTCTAATCATCAAAATCAGCCACTCAGCGTAGGGCTAAGGCATCACGTACATACCCAACTCTTTTGACCAACGCAGCTGTCTATTTATCCATCGATTCACAAAACCTTGCCATACAACCTTGCCATACATCAATGACAAGTTAGACGTAGATTTGCTTAATCTAATAAGCCAATATCTCGGCGATCGTGAATAGAGAAGCGGTCAATCAGTGTTCGACTCGCATTGTTGAGTCCTACCACTTTGACATTAATACCTTCACGTTGCAAGCGCATGACCAGCTTGTCCAAGGTATCAACAGCACTGATGTCCCAAAAATGTGCATTGCTGACGTCAATTTGAATGCTGTCTACCGCTTCTTTGGTATCAAAGCTATTCAAAAACTGTGTCGTAGAGGCAAAGAATACCTGTCCTTGAACATAATAATAACGGGTATTGCTACTATCATCGTACTCACTGAATATGGTTAAGAACTGACCAATCTTATTGGCAAATGCTAAGGCAGATAGCAACACGCCAACACCAACGCCATAAGCTAAGTTGTGCGTAAAGACAGTGGTCAATACCGTCGCTAGCATCACTATATTGAATGACATCGGATGGGTTTTGAATTCGCGAATAGATTGCCAGTTAAACGTGCCAATCGATACCATAATCATGACAGCAACGAGGGCTGCCATTGGGATTTGGCTGACCCATTCACTCAAAAACACCACCATGATAAGCAGTACTACACCTGCGATCAAGGTAGAAAGGCGCGTGCGTCCACCGGATTTTACATTAATCATTGACTGACCAATCATCGCACAGCCTGCCATACCACCGAAGAAACCTGACACCACGTTAGCTATGCCTTGACCACGGCATTCTTTGTTCTTATCACTTGGCGTATCGGTCAGCTCATCGACAATCGTCGCAGTCATCATAGACTCTAATAAACCCACAATGGCAAGCGCAATAGAATAAGGAGCAATAATCAACAATGTATTTAGGTTCAATGGAATATCAGGCAATAAAAACACAGGCAACGAATCTGGCAAATCACCCATGTTACCGACGTTACGAATATCAAGATTCATATACATGGCGACCGCTGTCAAACCAACGATACAAATCAATGGAGAGGGAATCACACGGCCTATTTTAGGGATAAGTGGAAACAGATAAATAATTGCCAAACCCACAGCTGTCATGATATATACCGTCATACCGACACGCTCAGTCATGGGATTTAATTCTGGTAACTGGGCGGCGAATATCAATATTGCCAGTGCGTTGACAAAGCCAATGACGACTGAGCGCGAGACAAAGCGCATCAAATTACCAAGCTTTAGGATGCCCATGACGACCTGAATGACGCCGCACAATAAGGTCGCAGCCAGTAAATACCGCAAACCATGATCGGCAACCAAATCAACCATGACTAAGGCCATAGCACCCGTTGCTGCCGAAATCATACCTGGACGACCACCGACAAAACTGATCACCACAGCGATACAGAATGAGGCATATAGGCCGACTTTTGGATCCACACCTGCGATAATAGAGAAAGCAATGGCTTCTGGAATAAGCGCCAAGGCGACAACCAAGCCCGATAAAACGTCACCGCGAACGTTGGAGAACCACTCGTCACGCAAGTTATCAACAAAAGATATCATAAGTAAACTACATAGGGTTAGAGGCAAAAAAAGTAATCATTACTCATTTATAAAATGATCGTGTCACTAAAAATAGCTATTCATTTTTCTTTTACGTCAACATGCACAGGTCATGTTGCCGTGTTGGAATGTGAAAGGTCAATCATAAGTATGTCTACTGATTTTTTTGGTATCACAAATACGCTCATCAATATTCAAAAAGATGATAAGAGCAATAAAACTACCTAAAATATGGTTTGAACCAGATTGCTTAAAATAGGCTATAAAAAAGACCTATCGTAAGACATAGAATCAGCAATCACTTGCTGCAGTAGAGGGTAATCAATAATCTGCCAGAAAAGAATGCGGGTCTGACATCTCGTTGTAACACATGAATCATTGCTAAAGAGACGTGACAATAGCGCGATTAATGTGACAACATGATAAACTAAAATGCTTGGGTGAACTGCTTTATCATATAGCAGTGTCACGCATCAATTAAGTTAGCTATTATAGCATTAGCCACTGAATATAAAAATAGGCGAATAATAGCACAAACACATAAAAAATCAGTACCGAAATCTGAACGATACCGTTATGATGCTTGTCATCTCGACGGTGTCATTTGGAGTCGCTATCCGCATCAGTGTGCTTGATGACATCTCGCTCGTTCAATAGAAGGAATAGATATGACCGCTCATAACGCAACAGAAACCTTGATCCACAAGGGTAATGGTCTACAGGTCGTGGTTGGTTTGGGACAGTCTGGGTTATCGGTCGCGCATTATCTTGCCAAACAAGGCTATCAAGTGGCGGTAACAGATGCACAGGTCGCGCCTACACTGGCAGCACAATTGCCAGATGAGATTGAGGTTCGTCAGTTTGGTACCATTGACGCAGAATTATTGCAGCAAGCTGCCCGCATTATTATCAGTCCTGGTATCTCGCTTGACACACCTGCCATTGCAGCAGCTCGTCACGCAAATATTCCCGTCGTCAGCGACATTCAGCTTTTTTGTGAGGCTTGTACGGTGCCGATCGTGGCGATCACAGGCTCCAATGCCAAAAGCACCGTGACCACCTTAGTTGGGCAAATGGCAGCAGACGCTGGTATCAATGTGGGTGTAGGCGGCAACATAGGGATACCAGCACTCACTTTGCTGGATAATACGAACATGGAGCTGGCGGTGCTAGAACTATCTAGCTTTCAACTAGAAACCGTCACAAATTTGGGGGCAAAGGTTGCCACTGTCCTCAATATGTCACCAGATCATCTCGATCGCCATGGTGATATGCTGGGCTACCATCAGGCCAAACATCGTATTTTCCAAGGCGCTAAGTCCGTCGTCATCAACCGTGAGGATGCACTCACCCGTCCATTGGTTGCAGACAATCTGCCAAGGATCAGTACTGGCATCCATGCGCCTGACAAAGGACAGTACGGCCTGATAACAGATGGGGAAGGTCAAACATTTATTGCGCGTGGTACAGAAAGGTTACTGTCCGCAGACAAACTGTTGATGAAAGGACGTCATAATCTGCTAAACGCGCAAGCAGCTTTAGCGCTCGGTGAGCTTGCAGGTTTGCCCCTTGAGAGTATGCTCGAAACGTTACAGCAATTCACAGGTCTTGAGCATCGCTGCCAGTATATAGGGAGCTTTGCTAATATCGACTATTTTGATGATTCTAAAGGCACCAATATTGGCTCGACCATGGCTGCTATCGAAGGGCTAGGCGCGGTCTATGCACCAAAAGATGGTAAGCTATTATTGATTTTGGGCGGGCAAGGTAAAGGTCAGCAGTTTGGCGAGTTGACGCCCTTTATCAATCAGTATGTCAGCCAAGTGCTGTTTATTGGTGAGGATGGCAAGCAGATTGAGCAGCATTTACGCGCAACGAAATTAAGCGACGATGTGGCATTGCATCAATGCCAAACATTAGAAAACGCCTTTGTCACTATTCAGCAAGTCACTGCCAGCAGCCTATCGCAAGTGCAAGCGGTATTGTTGTCACCTGCCTGTGCCAGTTTTGATCAATACAGTGGTTATGCGGCTCGCGGTGAGCATTTCAGTCGATTGGTTGCTCAGTTAGACACGGCACAATCAGATAGCACGATTATCAGTTAAAAGTTTTAAATGGCTATGGGCTCGAACAGATTAGCTTAGATAGTGTAGTAGCATGTGAGTTACTTATTAACCAAAGCAGCATTTCTCGTATAAATGATTGTTTTGCTTATAAATTGCTGCTACTGTCGATCGTAATGACTCTGGTTGCTAGATAAATGATTGCTCAAGCATTTTTTGATGATTGAGGGTTTTTATCATCGTCTATCTAGTAAGATTTACTTTATGATTTTTTAAACGGTGGCGTTTCATAGACGTCGTGTTTTTTCGTTTGTTAGTGTATATAAAATTATGGCGCTCTCTTCTTTTTTTCGTTCTTCGCCCAAAACCAAGCAAGCCTCTGGCTCAGATGGTGTGCTTTCTATGCCATCAGCGCGCGCAATTTTACTATCGAGCGTAGGTTGCATGATGGTACTTAGTCTGCTGATGGTGGCTTCTGCTTCTATTCCTTTTGCGCTCAGTCGCGGTATGACGGAGCTGTATTTTTTCAATAATCAGCTACTTTACATGACGATTGGGTTAATCGTCGCCATTATCCCTTATTATGGTGTGTCGTTACGGACGCTATATAAGACTGAAACGCAGTTTCTTTTGTTGGGTATTACTGGTATTTTGCTGGTGGCAACGCTGTTTAGTACACCCATTAACGGCTCTAAGCGCTGGCTCACGCTGGGAGGCTTTAACTTTCAGGTAGCCGAGTTGGCTAAGCTTGTCATGATTGTGTTTGTCTCTGATTTTGTGGTGCGCCGCTCTTTTGAGGTTCGTAATGGCCTAGACGGCTTTTTACGCATTATGCTAGTGGTGGTACTGATAACGATACTGCTATTGTCGCAGCCAGATTTTGGTTCTTTTGTCGTTATTTTGGGGACGCTATTTGCGATTTTTTATATCGCTGGAGCACCTTATAAGCATTTCTTAGCATTGGGTGCGGCAGCCGTTGGTGGCGCAGTGTTGATGGTGACCACGGCAGAGTATCGATTGGTACGTGTGATGTCGTTCATGGATCCGTTTGATGATGTGCAGGATACCGATTATCAGCTGGCACGTAGTCTGA